>NZ_JBMDLB010000008.1:0-170732 GCF_049310065.1 Streptomyces tatrensis
CAGTTGGAGGCCGTCGAAGAGCGTGGCAATGTTCGGAGTCTTGCTCTCGCTCTCCGGCCTGAGAACGCGCCTCGGTCCTTGTCCTCCTTCGTCAGCGCCAGGCGACCGCGGCTGAGGAGCCGCGGGATATCGCGATGTCGGCCAGTTGCCAGCCGGGGGATGGTTCTGCCGGTTCCGTGCCGGTGCCCACGTACCAGGATGCCGGGTCGTCGGCCAGGCCGATGCCCAGGCCTTTGAGGTAGGCCTCCTTGCGGACCCAGGCTCGGGAGAAGGCCAAGGGGCGGGCCGGCTCGGGGAGCAGGCTCAGTTCCGCCAGCTCGCGCGGGTGCATCGCGTCGGAGGCCTCGCGTACCGCGGTGGGGGTGGGCACCGTCTCGGTGTCCACCCCCACCGGGGTGCCCGCGAAGGCCAGCAGGCCCAGGCTGCCGCTGTGCGAGAGCGAGTAGTGAAGAGGGTTGCCGGCTACCGAGGGGCGTCCGTGGGGGCCGCCGCAGGAGGGGCACGGCGTGCGCGTCAGAGGAACTTCCCGCGGTGGCAGGTCCAGGTAGGCGCCGAGGAGGAGCCGGAGCCCGACGTGGGTGGCGAGGTAGCACTCGCGGTCGACGGGTACGCGTAGCGCCGCCGCGCGGGTGCGTTCCTCGGTGTCGAGCACGTCCGGCGCGTTGAGCAGGACGAACGCGCGGTGGCGTTCGGCTCGTACCAGCCAGAGGTGTGGGGGCTCTCCCGTCCGGGGCAGGGCCGGCCGGCGGGCGCCGTCCACCGGGCCCGTTCCGGCCGGGGCGAACCCGGCCGGAACGAACTCGACGGGATCGAGCAGTACGCCGGTTGCCGTCCGCATGGCTCAGGCCGCAACCGGGACGGACGCGCGGACGACTTCCTCCATGCGGCTGCCCCATCGCATCCGCAGCCGCACGCGCGGGCCGCCGACGCCGGCCGGCTCGATCTTCAGGGTGCGTTCGGCGGTCCAGCCGGTGGCACGGAACTCGCCCTCGCCGAGGTGGACCAGGGCCGCGCGCGGCTCTCCGTCGACGTCGAGTACGAGGCGGTTTCCGTCCACGCGGATCCGGCCCTCGCGGTCCTCGGACGCCGCCACGGCGTCCGCGGTGTTCTTCTCGTCCGCGGCGGCCAGCTCCTCGGACTCGCCGTACAGGAAGGCGTCCGGCAGCGGGAAGGCGCAGGCGAAGCCGGGGAGTTCGGACTCGTCCAGCGGCAGCTGCGGCCGGTTGAGCAGGACTTCGGACCAGCGGATGGAGTCGCGGAACTCGGCCGGGAAGAGCTCCAGCAGCTCGTGGTTGACGTAGGCGTCGATGACCATGTGCACGCGGCGCTCGTCGCCGTCGTTGCGCACCGTGTGCAGGCGGGAGAAGTCGCCGAACCAGAGGGTGCCGGGCTGCCAGGTGTGCTTCTCGCCGCCGAGGGTGAGGACGGCCTTGTCGTTGGTGACCAGGGGTATGTGCAGCCGGACCCAGCCCGCGGGCAGGCCGTAGGGGACGTCGCGGTGCTCGTCGACCTCGGCGCCGACGCCCAGCGACATCAGCCGCACCGCGCGCAGCTCGGTGGGGAGGTCGGCCAGGATCGAGGCGATGTACGGGGCCTTGTCCAGCCAGGGGGTGGACGCGTACTCGACGAGGCCGAGGCCGCCGGGGTCGGTGCGCTCGGCACTGCCCTCGGGGCTGCGCAGCGGGAGCACCCGCCAGTCGAGGACGGTGGCCTCGCCGGGTTCGAGGCTCTCCCCGTACGTGCGCTGGGCGGCCCACTGGGTGGCCTCCAGCTCCCGGAGTTCGGCCACGAGCCGCTCGACGTCGTATTCGCCCTTCATCTGTACCGCAGCGAACGTGCCACTCGACATGGGAAACGCCTCTTTCCGTGGGTCAGGTATCTGGGTTGGGAACATCGTTATGGGGTCGGGTCAGTGCTATGCGGGGGTGTGGGGGGCAGTTTTGGCGGCGGTTTCGGCGGCGGTTTCGGCGGTGGTCTTGTCCGTGGCTACTGCCGGTTCCGCGGGTTTTCTGGCGTCCAGTTCGCGCCAGTGCGGCCGCATCGCGGGCAACACCGTGCTGGCCAGATAGAGCCCGGCGCAGGCGAAGAGGACCGGCGCCAGCCCGGCCGCGGTCACCGCCGCGCCGGCCAGTATCGGGCCGAGCGGGACCCCGGCGGAGCCGACCGAATCGGTGAGCGCGGAGACCCGGCCCAGCAACGGCCGCGGGATCCGCTCCAGCATCACGGCGTTCAGGATCGGGTTGACGAACCCGATCGCCAGGCCGTCGCAGGCGGCGACCGCGAGGACCACCCACAGCGGCAGGTCGAAGGCCATCACCAGGAACCTCGGCGGGCCCGCGATCAGGAACGCGATCACGTACGTGGGCCTGCGCTTGAGCCGGTGCGCGAAGGCCGTGGCGAACGCGGAGCCGCCGACCGCCGCGATGCCGAACACCGAGCCCAGCGCGCCCATCGCGGCCGGGCCGCCGCCGGCTTCCTTGGCCCAGACGGGGATCAGCAGCGAGCCGTAGGCCGCGTCGACGAGGTTGGTGACGCTGAGCATCACCGCGATGGAGCGCAGCAGCCGGTCCTGGCGCAGGAAGCGGACACCGTCCTTCAGCCGCTCGAAGTAGCTTTGGGACTCCTCTTCCTCCTTCTCCTTCTGCTCGGCGGCGGTCGCGGCGGCGCGGCCGGCGTGCTCGCCGCGGCGCGGACCGGTCAGCATGATGGCCGCGGCGGAGAGGACGAAGCACAGGGCGTTGGCCGTCATGGCCCAGAGCGGGTCGAGGAAGGCGACGAGCGCACCCGCCGCGGCGGGACCCGCGGTGCCGGCCAGCCGCTCCAGGGTGCCCACCAGGCCGCTGGCCCGCTCCAGCGGGACCCCGGCCTGTTCGGCGACCTCGGGGGTCATCGTGCGCTTGGCGATGTCACCGGGGCCCCGGGCGAGGCCGATGACCGCGGAGAGCGCCAGCAGCGCGCCGTACGGCAGGACGTCGAGCCAGTAGCAGAGCGGGACGAGCCCGACCACGACGGCGCTGATCAGGTCGGCGACGATGGAGAAGGGGCGGGAGCCGACCCGGTCGATCAGCGGGCCGGCCAGGGTCTTGCCGATGACCATGGGGACTGCTTCGCAGAAGACCACCAGTCCGGTCTGAGTGGCGCTTCCGGTGGTCACCAGGACCAGCCAGGGCAGCGCGATCATCGTCAGCCGGGTACCGAACAGCGAGACCGTGTAGGCGACCAGCAGTCCGTAGAGGGAGGTACGGCCGCGGGCGGTTACATCGGTCTCCGGGGGCATCTGGGTGGGCATCGGCGCGAACCTTTCGTTACTTGGGGTCGTGCGGGGCGAGCTGTCGGGAGGGCTGCCCGATGAGCGCGCCGGGCCGGGGGAAGGCCTGGAGCTGGAGGACGATCGGGGCGGTCCCCGGGTCCTGCGCCCCGCGGTCCGGGTCCTCCCGGCGGTACTTGCCGATGACCTCGAAGAGGTCGGCCACCAGGGCTTCCAGTTCCCCGGCGGTCAGCCGCAGCGCGAAGTCGCTGGTGGTGCTCGCCTCCCGCCAGTCGGCGGGCAGCAGGTGCATCTCGGCCACCGCGTCCCGCGTCTGCCCGGCGTAGTAGTCCGCGACGCTCCGCAGGTACACCCCCGCCAGCGCCGCCGACTCGGTGTCCTCGAAGTCCGCGGTCCGCATCCTGGTGGTCTGGTGCGCGGCCCGCCACCAGCGCTCGCGTCCGCCGGCGGGGCGCGGGTCCGGCTCCACGAACCCGTACGCGGCCAGCTGGCGCACGTGATAGCTGGCCGAGCCGGAGCTGACGCCGGCGGCCTGGGCGAGCCGGGTGGCGGTCGCGGGTCCTTCGGCCCTCAGCATCCCCAGCAGCTTCACCCGCAGGGGATGGGCGAGGCCGCGCAGGGTGCGGGGGCCGGGGGCGACCTCCCCGGCCGGATGGGGGCCCAGCGGCCAGGGACGCAGGCTCTCGACGTCGGGAAGCTCGTCGCTCATGCCTGAACCATAGGATGCAAAGGTTTCTTTGCCAAGACTTCGTTGCAAAGAAATCTTTGTAACATCGGCCACCGGGACGGAACGCAGCTCGGGCATTGCTCAGGCATCCCTCAGGCGGGCCGCCTCGCGGGCCAGGTCGCGCAGCACGGGGTGCTTGTAGACCAGCTTGGTCGGGATCACCACGCCGAGGCGCCGCTTGAGGTTCGCCACCACGCGCAGCGCCATCAGAGAGTGCCCGCCCAGCGCGAAGAAGTCGTCCGTGGCCAGTACTCCGTCCCGGCCCAGCACCTCCTGCCAGGCCTCGGCCACCGTCACCTCGAACTCGCCCTCCGGCAGTGCCCCGGCCTGCGCGGCGCCGTCCGCCGCGGCCCGCCCGGCCGGCTCCGGGAGCGCCGTGCGGTCCACCTTTCCGCCCACGGCCAGCGGCAGGCCGGCCAGTTCGGTCAGGGAGGGGACCATGTACGCGGGCAGCCGTGCCGCGATGTGCCCGCGCAGCTCCTCGCGGTCCAGGGCCGCTCCGGGGCGCGGTACCACGTACCCGGCGAGCGTGGCGCCGGCGGCGTCCTGGCGGACGACGACGACCGCCGCCGCCACCGCCGGATGGTCCGTCAGGGCGGCCTCGATCTCGCCGAGTTCGACACGGAAGCCGTTCACCTTGACCTGGTGGTCGACCCGTCCCAGGTAGTCCAGCGCGCCGTCCGCCCGCCACCGCGCGCGGTCGCCCGTGCGGTACATGCGGCTGCCCGCGGGGCCGAACGGCGAGGCGAGGAAGCGCTCCGCGGTCAGCCCGGGGCGCCGCTGATAACCCTGCGCCAGGCCGGCGCCGGTCAGGTACAGCTCGCCTTCGTCGCACGGCCGCAGGTCGTCGTCCAGGACGTACGCGCCGACGCCCGGGAGCGGCGGCCCGATGTGGGCGCTGTCCCCGGCGATCCAGCCGGCCGTGGAATCGACGGTGCACTCGGTGGGCCCGTACAGGTTCACCGCGCGGACGATGCCGCGCTCCGAGAGTTCCGCCAGGTCCGCCCACATCGCGTGGGGCACCGCCTCGCCGCCGATGAACAGCCGCAGCGGGCGCTCGGACAGGTGCGCGGCCGCGGCCACGACCTGGTCGCGCAGCGCCGTCCAGTGCGAGGGGGTGGTGTCCAGGTCGGTCGCGTCACGCTCCAGCAGGTACGCGCCCAGCGCCTCGGGTTCGGCCCGCAGTTCCTCGGTCAGGAGGAGGAGTCCGTCGCCGCGGCAGACTCGGGCCCACTGCTGGACGGACGCGTCGAAGGAGACGCTCGCGTTCCAGGCGACGCGACCGGCGGTGGCCCCGTAGATGCCGCTCTCCTCCAGGGAGCGCACCAGGTGGGCGGCTCCGCCCCGGGTCACGGTGACTCCCTTGGGGCGGCCGGTGGAGCCCGAGGTGTAGATGACGTAGGCGGGCGCGCCGGGCGGCACGGTGGCCTCGGGGACCGGGAACACCCCGCCGGCGCCGGGCTCGACCACCCGTGTCCCGGCCGGCCAGGCGTGGCCGCCCTCGGCCGCGACGACCACCGAGATGCCCGCGTCCTCGACCATGTAGTCGAGCCGCTCGCCCGGGTGCGCCGGGTCCAGCGGTACGTACGCCGCACCCGCGCGCCACACCGCGAGCAGCGCGCAGACCAGCTCGGGACCGCGCTCCAGGCTGATGCCGACGGCCGCGCCGGGGCGTACTCCGGCGCCGGCCAGGGCCGAGGCCAGGACGCGGGCCCGGGCGTCGAGTTCGGCGAAGGTCAGGCTCACGCCGGCGGGCGTGGTGACGGCGGTACGACCAGGGTGGGCGGTGACCGCCTCCCGGAAGCGCGCCAGCAGATCCGGGGCGGCGGCCCGGACCGGTACCGCCCAGGCGGCGGGGACGGCCTCGGTCAGGCCGGTGGGACTCGCGTGCATCACAGGCTCCTCGATCAGGACGGGGGATTTCCGCGCGGGGCGCGGGGCCTCGGAAGGCTCAGGCCGACAGGGCCGCCTCGCCCACCGGTACGGCCGGGCTGCAGTCGGCGACGGACACCGGCTCGCCCATGGCGACGACGATCTTGCGGTCGCCGCTGAACGGGTCGCGGCCGTGCGCGGTCAGGACGTTGTCCACGAGCAGCAGGTCGCCCGGCTGCCAGGCCTCCCGTACCGTGGCGCGCTCGTAGGCCGCGTCCAGTACCGCCACGTCCTCGGCGGTCAGTGCGGTGCCGTCGCCCAGCGCACTGTTGAACGGCAGTCCGTCCGCGCCGAACTCGCCGACCAGCACGTCCCGGATGTCCGGGTCCAGGGCCCACTCGCTCCAGAAGGCGACGTGGTTGAACCACACTTCCTCGCCGGTGCGCGGGTGCCGGATCAGGGCGGAGCGCACCTGGCGGGTGCGCAGGGTGTCGTCCTCGCCCCACTGCCAGCCGATCCGGTTGTCCGTGCAGTAACGCTCCACGTCCGCCCGGGATTCGGTGGCGAAGGCGGTGCGCCAGTCGAGCGAGATGTGCTCGGCGTAGTTGCGGGTCAGCGCCCAGCCGTGGGTGCGGAACCGCTCCACGAGCTCCGGCGGCAGCTCCGCCAGAACCTTGCGGACGTCGGCGACGGGCGTGGCTCCGCCCTCCGGCGGTGCGATCAGGCAGCAGAAGAGCAGCAGCCCGGGGAACGTGAGCGTGTAGCTGTTCTCGTTGTGCATGCGGATGGCCTGCGCCGGCGGCAGGTCGGTCGACGAGAAGACGTCGTCGCCGAAGTCGCTGCGCGGGGTGGCCTTCTCCTGGTACTTGGCGCGCGCCGCGAACAGCGCGTCACGGACGGCCGCGAAGTCGCCGGCCTCCTTGATCGGCAGGCCGCGCAGGTAGAGCGAGCCGTGCCGGGTGAGGACCTCGCGCAACTCGGCGTGGTTTTGGCGCACCCACGCCGCGGCCTCCTCGATCGTGGCCACGCCGTCGATCACGGTCGTCACCGGCTTGCCGGGCGCCTCGGTCCACTGGAGCGTCATGGCTGTTCCTTTCGCGCCGCGAACTGTCCGGGAAGTGCCTCCCACAGCGGCTGGGTGTAGAAGTGGCCGCCGGGCAGCGCGTCCACGCGCAGCCCGCCGCGGGCGACGCGCGCCCACTGCTCGGCCACCGCGGGCTCGATCACCGCGTCCTCCTCGCCGTACAGGACCTGTACGGGCATGGAGACGGTGGCGCCGGGTGTGGGGCGGTAGGAGTCCCGGACGACGATGTCGGCGCGCATGAGCTCGACGGCCATCTCGCTCAGATCGGGGTCCTCGAGGACGTACGGGGGCAGCAGGCCGATCTCCTGCATCCACTCCAGCAGCCGGCCGGAGGCGTCCTCGATGCGCGGGAAGCGGTCGCGTTCGGTCACGCCGCGGTCCGGGGCGTTGCAGGCGGAGACGATCAGCTGCCCGGGCGCGTGGGCGCCACGCGCTTCGAGCCGGGAGGCCACGTCGAAGGCCATCCAGCCGCCCATGCTGTGCCCGAAGAGCGTGTACGGGCGCCCGCCCGCGGCGCGGAGCACCGACTCCGCGGCGTCCTCGGCGAGCTCGTCCCAGGTGGTGGCGAAGTCCTCGGCGAAGCGGCCCTCCCGGCCCGGGTAGCAGACCAGGGCGAGTTCGGTGGACTCGTCCAGCAGGCCGAGCCAGTCCCGGTAGGGACCGGTCCCCCCGCCGCAGAAGCCGAGGCAGACCAGGGTGTGGGTGGCGGCGGGCCGGATCACCGGCCGGACCACCGAGGCGTCCTGCAGTAGCTGGCCGCTCATGGCTACTGGGCCACCTCGTCCATCTCACGGCGCAGGCCGGCGGGGCGCATGTCGGTCCAGTTCTGCTCTATGTGCTCCAGGCAGGCGGTGCGGCTGTCCACTCCGTGGACCGTGTGCCAGCCGGCCGGTACGGCGATCTGGGCGGGCCACAGGGAGTGCTGTTCCTCGTCGTTGGCGAGGACCAGGTACTGGCCCTCCTCGTTCTCGAACGGGTTCGCCATGGGTCTGTCCTTCTCTCTCGCACAGCTGTGGCCGGAAGGTGTGTCGGAGCGCCGGCGTCTTTTCGAGCGTAGGAGCGGCCGGCGGCCCGGCCCGGCAGTTGTTTCGGCAGGTGGCGGGCAGTTTCGGGGCCGCCTGCGGGAGCAGTTCTGCCGGGTGGGCCTGCCGGGTCCCCGCCGCTCATGGCGACACGAGCTCCGGGAAGGGTGCCTGGGACCACTGCGGGGCATCGGGGTGCCACAGGTCCTCGGGCCCCAGGTCGGCCGGGCGGTACTTGCCCAGCGCGCTGATCAGCAGCCGCAGTTCGAGTGCCATCGCTTGCACCAGCCGCTCCAGGCCCGCCTCCGGGTCCTCGTCGACGGCCAGCAGCGCGGCCCGGCCGAGGCCCACCGCGGTGGCTCCGGCGGCCAGCGCCTTGACCGCGCGACCGCCTTCCCACATCCGGCCGCTGGCCAGCAGGCACTGCCCGGGGCCGGGCCGCACCCGGCGCAGGCATTCGGCGAGCGGCAGGCCGACCGAGCCGAGGAAGGAGAGCGGGGCCCAGCCGGAGCCGCCCTCGGCACCGTCCACGGTCACCGCGTCGGCGCCGGCCGCCCAGGCGGTCGCGGCGGCCTCGCGGACATCGCGGGAGGGCGGGAGCTTCACCCAGATCCGGGCCCGGGGGAAGTTGTTCCGCATCAGCCGCACCTGGTGGGAGAGGATCTCCTGGGTGAAGGTGCCGGGGCAGCTGGAGCGCAGTACCCGGCGGCCGCCCGCGGCGGCCGCGCCGGCGTCGTCCAGGAGCGTCTCGACGGCATACTGCTCTTCCAGGCGGCGCGCGGACTCCTCGTCGATCAGGGTCATTCCGCCCAGTCCGGGCTTGGCGCCCTGGCCGAGCTTCAGTTCGAAGGCGAGGCGTCCCGATTCGAGCAGCGGCTGCACGGAGGGGTCGCTGTAGATGAGGTTCCAGATCTCCGCGTCGGCGTCCTCGGTGGACTGCTGTACGGCGATGCCCCCGCCAGGTCCTTCGAGGGCGTCCTGGTAGGCGCCGATCCGGCCCAGCAGGGTCCGGCCCTCGCGCTCCCCGAGCCGCCCGGTGCCGTTGACCGGCCCGACGTTCTCCCCGATCACCATGGGGAGGCCGAGGCGCGCGGCCTGCCGTCCGGCCGCCAGCCCGAGGTCCCGGCTGGCGACCTGGGTGGAGCCGAAGGCCGAGACGTACACCGGGAGGGTGGAGGAGAAGCCGCCGATGGCGGTGGCGAGGCCGACATCGCGGTAGAGGGGCTCTCGGGCCAGCTCTATCAGCTTCTCCAGGCGCTGCGGCATGAAGGCCGGCGGCACCAGCCGGGTCCGGTCCAGTACGTCCGCGCCGGCGTCGGCCGGTGTCTGCGAGGCCCCGAACAGCTCGTTCCCGTAGGCCGACGCGGGCGGGAACACTTGGGCCGCACCCTCCCGGGCCCGGGCCCGTACCTGCTCCTGCGGGTATCCGCCGGCATGCAGTGAACTCATCCGTTGTCACTCCCTCTTGTCCGGCTCGTCGTACTCACGCCCCGGCCCCGGCGAACTGTCCGAGGTCCAACCGGGTCTCCACGTGGTGCAGGGCGTCCAGCAGCCCGCCGCTGGTCAGCGCGGCGGCCGGACGCGGGGTCACTACATGTCGCAGCGGCATGGCCCCGATCGAGCTCCAGGCCAGCCGACCGCGTTCGTCGATGAAGGAGCCCGACCGGCCGGCGTTGTCCGGGTGCAGGCAGTACGGGACGTCCAGCCAGCCCCGCGCGAACGCCTCCACCAGTGCCGCGCCCAGGTCGTCGCCGAGGCACAGCACGGCCTCGACGAGCGCCCGCGCCTCGGCGTACACCTCGCTGTCGCGCGCGTCCTGGGCAACCGGACGGGGCCGCGTCAGACGTGCGGTGCGCGCCGAGCTCTCCAGCGCGTCCACGTTCTCGGCGACCGTGGGGATCCGGTGTGCCTCGGCGGCCGTCTTGACGATCAGCCGCTCGGCGCCCGTGCGCACGGCGAGGCGGACCGCCCGTTCCTGCAGGGAGCGGGCGCCGGAGGGGGTGCGCGGGTAGACCCCCATGTACGTGTAGATCACGACGTGCCAGTCGATGCCCGGCAGCAGTTCCGCGGCCAGGCTCCGCAGTGCCCGTACCGCCTCCTCGTCCTGCTCCTCGTCGATCTGCTGCGCGTAGCTCAGCGAGACGCTGGTCAGGCCGTGCCGGGCGAAGAACATGCATTCCAGCAGGGAGAGCGCCACCAGCAGCGAGGGCGGGCAGAGCTGGCCCATCATGCAGCCGCCGAAGGACTCCAGGTGCGGCCGCTGTCCGGGACCGCCGGCCCGGGCGAGCAGTCGGCAGGCCTCCTCCCAGTTGCGCACGGACTCCGCGAGCGGGGTGCGGCTGTAGGGCAGGCAGTACGAGACCGGGCCGCCTTCGGTGGCGTGCAGTCCGGAGCGGGCGAGGGCGTTGATGATGGCCTGCGGCGCGGGTGATCCGTGCCGTACCTGGACGGGGAAGCCGGGGTCGGCGACGCCCGCCAGCATCCGGCGGGTGGCCGTGGGGCCGTGGGTGACGATGGGGAAGCCGTTGAGGTCGACGCCCTCCTCGACGGCGCGGCGGGCGGCGGCCTGGTCACCGACCCGGGTGTAGCTGTCGATGGTCAGGGTGCCCACGGTGGTGGCGTCGGCGGCCCGGGTGGCGAGCAGTCCGCGGCGCATCCGGGCCGGTGAGCCGAAGCCCATCCGGGGCTGGACGACCAGCTCGGGGGAGGTGCGTACGAACGAGCCGAAGTCGTCGGCCCGGTGTCCGGTCGCGGCCATCAGACCCGCACCCCGGCCGCCAGGCGGTCGAGGTAGCCGCGGAAGGGCAGGATGCCCTCGCTCTCCCCGAAGACCGCGTCGAATCCGGCCTCGCGCAGCCGGGGTGCCCAGGCGGCGGCCCCGTCGCCGGAGGTGCCGAGCTTTCCGCCGATCACCACGGGGGTGCGGGCCAGTTCCTCGGTGGTCCTGATCTGCCGGATCAGTCGTAGGCCGTCGTTGGCGCCGTGGCCGTTGACGCTGCTGACCACGATGAGGTCGGGGCGGTGCCTTCGGCATTCGCCGATCACCAGGGCGTCGGGTACGCAGGCACCCAGGTTGGTCACCTCGTGGCCCTGTTCCTGGAGCAGCAGCTCCAGGTAGATCAAGTTCCAGGTGTGCGCGTCGGACGAGGTGCTGGTCACTACGGTGTGCATGGGATCTTCCGAATCTCCGTTCGCTCCGGTCCGGTCAGTGGTCGCGGGGTACGGCGGTGCCGTAGGCGGAGGTGGTGGCGCCCGCGGTCTCACCGCCGTCGATCACCAGCTCCTGGCCGGTGACGAAGCGCGCGTCCGGCGAGGCGAGGTAGCAGAAGGCCGCCGCGATCTCGTCCGGGTCGGCGTGCCGGCCGGCCGGGATCTGCGCGTTGGTGGCGGCGAGCATCTCGCCGGTGTACTCGGCCAGTTGCATCGGGGTCAGCACGGCACCGGGGCTGACGCACGCCACCCGCACGACGGGGCTGAGTTCCAGGGCGAAGGTCTGGGTGAGCGCGATGATCCCGGCCTTGGTGGCGTTGTAGTCGGCGTAGAAGGGGTATCCGCGGCGGCCGTTGACCGAAGCGGTGGCCAGCAGGACGCCCTCGCCCTGGACGGTCATGATGCGGGCGGCGGCCTGCCACAGGCCGAGCACGCCCAGCAGGTTCACGTCGGTGATGCGGCGGGCGTCGGCCTCCTCGATGTCCAGGACGCCGTGGCGGACGCTGATCCCCGCGTTGGCTATCACCACGTCGAGCCGGCCGGTCTCCTCGTGAACCTGGGCCAGCGCCTCGCGGACCGCCGTCCAGTCGGCGGTGTCCACCTTGAGCCAGGTGACGGCGGACTCCTGCGGGTCCGGGTCCTGGGGTGCGGTGACGTCCAGATTCACCACCCGGTCACCGGCACGGGCGAAGCGCGCGGCGGTGGCCCGGCCGATACCGCTGGACGCTCCTGAGATGACGACGGTACGCACGACGTACTCCTTGTCTGGGATGGGTGCTGCGGGAGGGGTGAGCGACTGCGGGGGGGCGAGCGGGGTCAGAAGACGACCCGGCCGCTGCCCGGCAGTCCGCCCGTGGCGCCCGCCTGGGCGGCCTTGCGCAGGTCACGGCTGACGATCATCCGCTTGAGCCAGCGGTCGGTGCCGTCGTAGCGGACCTCGAACGGTTTGCGGCCGTGCACCGCCAGGTAGTTGTCGACGACCAGCAGGCTGCCCTGCTCGACGACCACGGAGTGCTGCACCCGCTCCAGCTCCGCCATCAGCGCATGCAGCGCCCGCTCGGCGCCCGGCCGGCCCTCGACGACCCTCATGAAGGGCAGGTCGATGCGCAGGTAGGGGCGGTTCCGGTCGCCGAACAGCACGGGCACGGCCACCGGGTTGCTCTGCATCGCCTCGACGCGGGCGAGGGCGGGGTGGTCGGGGAAGCGCAGCTGGAGCTGGCGGACGTGTTCGTCGTCCGGCACGATCTTGAAGTCCGGCCGCATCAGCGCGTCGATCTCTTCGTCGCCGAGCTTCACGTCCCGGACGGACGCCATGATCGTCGGAACCTGGTCGTGATTGCGTATGCCGAAGAGCATCAGGTAGTCGCAGCGGCCCGGGTGGAAGCCGTCCTCGGTGTGGAACTCCAGCAGGGTCTCGCTGCCGTGGCCGCTCTGGCGCTGCTCGTCGCCGCGGATCGGCAGGATGTTCTGGATCATGCGGCCGAGCTGCAGCGTGGAGAAGGTGAACGGATCGCCCAGCGCCGTCGCGCACATGGCCAGGAAGATCTCCTGCTCCAGCGTGGTACCCGGGGCCACGACCTCCTCCCAGTGGTCGGGGGTCGGTCCGACCGCGTCGTCGTCCACGGGGAAGCCGTGGATCAGCAGGCCGGCGGAGGACTCGGTGCGGCGGAAGGTCTCGAGGAACTGCCGGAGGCGGGGCGGCAGTGCGGCATCCGCGAACCGGTTGGGCGCGTCGTCGTAGCCGCGCGGGGCCGTGGGGTCGGCGAGGGTCTCGGCCAGCCGCGCCACGCCCTCTCTGATCTGTTCCAC
Organism: Streptomyces tatrensis; assembly: GCF_049310065.1. Classification (NCBI taxonomy): domain Bacteria; kingdom Bacillati; phylum Actinomycetota; class Actinomycetes; order Kitasatosporales; family Streptomycetaceae; genus Streptomyces; species Streptomyces tatrensis. Next base: position 12,993 of record NZ_JBMDLB010000008.1, read on the forward strand.
CTCGTCGGCGGACAACTGGTACTGGGCGATGGTCTCTTCAATCATGGCTTTTCGGCTCTTCCTGAACAGGCCTTGGCGTCTGGCGTGGGTGCGGGTGCGGTTCGCGTGCAGGTGCGGGTGCGGTTCGCGTGCGGGGGTCCTTCACGTGAAACGGGGGTCGCGGGCGAGGACCTCGGCGACAGCGGCCAGTGGAGCCGGCCTCGTCATGTCCAGGTGCTCGCAGTCGATGTCGTGGGCGGCGACGCGCCCGGTGAGGTACGGGCCCCAGTCCGCCGGGACCGGGGCGCCGGGCTCACGACCGGAGGTGGCCGTGAAGTGCAGCAGGTCTCCGGTGAACCGGCCCGGCCCGGCGTCCTCCACGAGGGCGACGGTGTGGGCGGCGGCCTCGGCCAGGGAGGCGACGAACGCGGGCTCCAGTGCGGCGCCCGCGCCCTCCGCGCCCTCGCGGCCCAGGAATCCGGAGATCTCCCGCGGGGAGAAGGCGGCTCCGCCGTCCCCGCTGCCGCGGCCCATCGGGTAGGAGTCGAGCAGCGCCAGCAGCTCGACCCGCTCCCCCTGTTCCTGCAGCCGGCAGGCCATCGCGTGGGCGATGTTGCCACCCAGCGACCAGCCCAGCAGGTGGTAGGGCCCGGTGGGCTGGACCGCCCGGATCCGCGCCAGGTAGGCGTCGGCCAGGGCGGTCAGATCGGGGTGCCGGCCCTGCGGGTCGCGGTCCACGTTCAGCCCGTAGACCGGCCGGTCCTCCAGTGCCCCGGCGAGGCCGGCGTAGCACCAGCTCAGTCCGGTGACCGGGTGGACGCAGAACAGCGGCGTGCGGCTGCCGCGGGAGCTCAGCGGCACCAGCAGGTCGGGGCCGGCGCTCACGCCGCCGTCCGCGGCGCGGGCCGCGAGCCCGGCCACCGTCGGCGTCTGGAAGAAGGCCTGCACGTTCAGTTCCGCCAGGACGTCGGGGAGTTCTGCCCGGATCCGGCTCACCGCCCGGGTGGCCAGGAACGAATGCCCTCCGAGGTCGAAGAAGCTGTCGTCCACGGCGACCCGCGGCACATCGAGCACCTCGGCGAAGACCGCCGACAGGGCGAGTTCGGTCGGGGTCTGCGCGGCCCGGCCCTGACCGCCGTACTCGGGCACCGGAAGCGCCCGCCGGTCCAGCTTCCCGTTGGAGGTCACCGGCAGCACCGCGAGCGGGACGAAGGCCGCCGGGACCATGTACTCGGGCAGTGCGGCGGCCATGAACCGGCGCAGCTGTGCCGGGTCCGCCCCGCCGTCGGCGGCCGGGACCAGGTAGGCGACGAGCCTCTTGTCCCCGGGCCGGTCCTCTCGGACCACGACCGCGCCGTGGTCCACCCCGGGGTGCCTGGCGAGAACCGCCTCGATCTCCCCCGGTTCGATCCGGAAGCCGCGGATCTTGACCTGGTCGTCGACGCGGCCGCAGAACTCCAGGCTGCCGTCGACCCGCCACCGGGCCAGGTCCCCGGACCGGTACATGCGCTCGCCGTTGCCGTACGGCCAGGCCACGAACCGTTCCGCGGTCAGCGCGGGCCGCCCCGCATAGCCGCGGGCCAGTCCGTCGCCGGCGATGTATAGCTCGCCGGTGACACCGGCGGGCACCGGTCGCAGCGCCTCGTCCAGGACGTACACCCGGGCATTCGCGATGGGCCGCCCGATCACCGGGGTGTCGGTCGCCTCCAGCCGGGTGGTGAGCGTCTCGACCGTGCACTCCGTCGGCCCGTAGAAGTTGTGGGCCGTGGTGGCGGGTTCGTCCAGCAGCCGGCGCCACAGCGGTTCCGGGATCGCCTCGCCGCCGAAGGTGAGGGTGCGCGGGGTGAGTTCGGGGGTGGAGAGCAGGCCGTGCTCCAGCATTTCCAGCCCGTACGTGGGGGTGGTGTCCAGGAAGTCCACGCCGTGCCGGCCGGTGTAGCGGACCATCGCCGCCGGGTCGCGCCGGGTCTCGTCGTCCAGCAGGTGCAGCTCGTGGCCGGCGAACAGGGCGAGCAGCCCCATCCAGGAGGCGTCGAAGGACAGCGGCGCGGTGACGGCGACCGTCGCCGCCTCCCGGCCGGTGGCCGCGAGGTGCTCGGCGAAGAGCGTCTCCTGGTGGCTGTGGAAGAGGTTCGTCAGCGCCCGGTGCTCGACCGCGACGCCCTTGGGACGGCCGGTGGAGCCCGACGTGTAGAGCAGGTAGGCCGGGTTCTCGGGCCGCAGCGCGGTGCCGCGGTGCCCGTCCGCCGTGATGGCGGCCGCCTCGTACGCGCCCTGCGGTGCGGGCGCCCACCGGTCCAGCAGCAGGGCTCGCGAACTCCCCGCGTACAGCTGCGGGTCGATGTCCGAGGACGTCAGTACGAGCCGGGGGGCCGCGTCGCCGAGGATGTAGCCGATCCGGTCGGCGGGGAGGCCGGAGTCGACGGGTATGTAGACGGCGCCGGCCTTGAGGATCGCGAGCACCGCGACCACCGACTCCACGGACCGCTTGAGCAGGACGGCGACCCGCTCCTCCGGCCCGGCACCCTGCCGGATCAGCTCCCGGGCCAGGGCGTCGGCCCGGGTGTCGAGCTCGCGGAAGCCGAGCCGCTCGTCGTTCAGGACCAGGGCGGTGGCCTGCGGCCGGATGCGGGCCTGCTCCTCGAAGAAGGCGTGCACGGGCTGCCCGGCCGCGGCTCCGCGGCCGGCTTCCACGACGGGACGGCCGCTCCACTCACCGAGGATGCGGCTGCGCTCCTCGGCGCCGAGGATTTCGGCCCGTCCGATGGGGGCGTCCGGTGCGACGGCGAGGGCCGTCAGCAGCCGCACCAGGTGTTCGGCCATCCGCTCGACGGTGTGCGCGTCGAAGAGGTCGGTGTCGTACTCGATGTTCCAGCCGAGTCCTGCGGGCTCGCCGTCCGCGGTGAACGCCTCCTCGACGCCGAAGAGCAGGTCGAACTCGGCGACGTGCAGGTCGAGCTGGTGCTCCGAGGCCTCCAGGCCGGGCAGGCTCAGGGCGCCGCCGGTGCCGTTCTTGAGCAGCAGCATGGTCTGGAAGAGGGGGTGGCGGGCGGTGGAACGCACCGGGTTCAGCGCCTCCACGACCCGTTCGAAGGGCAGCTCCTGATGCGCGTACGCATCCAGATCCGCCGTACGCACCCGGCCCAGCAGCTCCCGGAACGTCGGATCACCCGACACGTCCGTCCGCAGCACCAGCGTGTTGACGAAGAACCCGACCAGATCGTCCAGCGCCTCGTCCGTACGCCCCGCGATCGCGGTACCCAGCGCAATGTCCGTACCCGCCCCCAGCCGCGAGTACAGCGTCGCGAGGGCCGCCTGAAGGACCATGAACAACGTCGTACCGGTCTCCCGGGCCAGACCCGACAACCGCGCGTGCAACTCCGCGGGGACCGAGGCGCGGACTCCCTGGGCCCGGCCGCTGGAGACGGCCGGCCGCGGTCGGTCCGCGGGCAGCTCCAGCTCCTCCGGCAGCCCGGCGAGCTGCTGCTTCCAGTAGGCCAGTTGGCGGGCGGCCAGGCTCTGCTCGTCGTCCTCGGACCCGAGCAGCTCCCGCTGCCACAGTGCGTAGTCCGCGTACTGCACCGGCAGCGGCGACCATCGCGGCGCCTTCCCGGCCGTACGCGCCGCGTAGGCGGTGGCCAGGTCGCGGGCCAGCGGGGCGACCGACCAGCCGTCGCCGGCGATGTGGTGCAGGACCAGGGCAAGGATGTGGTGGTCCTTGCCGATGTTCAGCAGGGTGGCGCGGACCGGCAGTTCCGTGGCCAGGTCGAAGGGGTAGCGGGCGGCACGGACCAGGTGTCCGGTCATCTCCACCGGCGGGCAGGCCGCCACGTGCAGCGGGATCCGGGCGTCCTGGACGATGTGCTGCCGCGGTACCCCGCCCTCGGCCGGGAAGACCGTGCGCAGCGCCTCGTGGCGGGCCACGACGTCGTCCAGTGCGGCCTGCAGGGCCTGCGCGTCGAGCGCGCCGCGCAGCCGCAGCGTCAGCGGGATGTTGTACGTGGCTCCGGCCTCCTCCCACTCGCGCAGGAACCACAGGCGCTGCTGCGCGTACGACAGCGGCAGCGGGTCCGGCCGGGTTCCGGCGGCGGTCAGGGCCGGGCGGCGGGCGTCGCCGTCCCGCAGGGCTTCGGCCAGGCCGGCCACGGTCGGGTTGGCGAAGAGGGTGCGGATGCCGACCTCGGCGCCCAGCACCGAGCGGATCCGGCTGGTCAGCCGGGTCGCCATCAGCGAATAGCCGCCGAGGGCGAAGAAGTTGTCGTCCACGCCGACCCGGGGTATCCCGAGCGCCTCGGCGAACAGGACGCACAGGACCTCTTCGGCCGGGTTGCGCGGTGCCCGGCTGCGGGGGGCCTCGGTGCCGGGGGCCTCCGTGTCGGGCGCCTCATCGACGGTGGTGGCGGGAACGCCCAGGTCGAGACGGCCGTCCGCATGCCAGCGGCCGAGCCGTCCGGTGCGGTACATGACCGTTCCGGAGCCGCCGTAGGGGTTGGCCACGTAGCGGTCGCCCGCCCCGGCCGGGGCCGCCGCGGGTGCGGCGGTCGCCAGGTAGACCTCGCCGAGCACCCCGGCCGGGACCGGCCGCAGCGCATCGTCGAGGAGGTAGGCGGTCCGGGTGTTGCGGGTGCCCGCTTCCGCCAGGTCCTGCCACAGTTCGGCGGGGACGGCGGCGCTCCACTCGGTGAGGATGCGGTCGAGCTCGTCGGGGTCGAGCAGTTCGGCGCGGCCGACGGACTGGTCGGGTGCCGCGGTGACGGCCTCGAGCAGGCGCAGGAAGCCGCGGCTCATGGCCTCGACGGTCCCGCGGTCGAAGAGGTCGGTGGCGTACTCGAACTCGGCGCCGATGCCGGCCTGACGGCCCTGTTCGTCGAAGTTCTCGGCGAGTCCGAGCGTGAGGTCGAACTTGGCCGCGTGGTGTTCGATCGGGTGGACCTCGGTGCGGGTGCCGGCCAGTTCGTAGACGCCGTCCTCGGTGTTCTGCAGGACGATCATGGTCTGGAAGAGGGGGTGGCGGGCGGTGGAACGCACCGGGTTCAGCGCCTCCACGACCCGTTCGAAGGGCAGCTCCTGATGCGCGTACGCATCCAGATCCGCCGTACGCACCCGGCCCAGCAACTCCCGGAACGTCGGATCACCCGACACGTCCGTCCGCAGCACCAGCGTGTTGACGAAGAACCCGACCAGATCGTCCAGCGCCTCATCCGTACGCCCCGCGATCGCGGTGCCCAGTGGAATGTCCGTACCCGCCCCCAGACGCGAGTACAGCGTCGCGAGGGCCGCCTGAAGGACCATGAACAACGTCGTCCCGGTCTCCCGGGCCAGACCCGACAACCGCGCGTGCAACTCCGCGGGAATCCACGCCGACACCGCCTCCGCCCGTCCGCTGGGCACCGTCGGTCGCGGCCGGTCCACCGGCAGCTCCAGCTCCTCCGGCAGCCCCGCGAGGGCCTCGGTCCAGTGGGCGAGCTGGCGCGCGCCCAGGGACTCCTCGTCGTCCTCGGCGCCGAGCAGCTCCCGCTGCCACAGCGCGTAGTCCGCGTACTGCATCGGCAGCGGCGACCAGCCGGGGGCGTGCCAGGCGGTCCGGGAGGCGTAGGCCGTGGACAGGTCGCGGGCGAGGGGGGCCATGGACCAGCCGTCGCCGGCGATGTGGTGCAGGACCAAGACCAGGACGTGGTCCTCCTCGCCGAGCACCAGCAGCTCGGCGCGGAAGGGCAGTTCGGTGGCCAGGTCGAAGGGGTAGGCGGCGGCCTGCGCGATCCGGACGTCCAGCGCGTCGGCGGGGGTCTCGGTCGCGGTCAGCGGGATCCGGGCGTCCTCGACGATGTGCTGCCGCGGTACGCCGCCCTCGGCCGGGAAGACCGTGCGCAGTGCCTCGTGGCGGGCGGCCACATCGTCCAGGGCCGCGCCGAGCGCGGCCAGGTCGAGCGGTCCGCGCAGCCGCAGGGCGAGCGGGATGTTGTAGGTCGAGCCGCCTTCCTCCCACTCCCGCAGGAACCACAGCCGCTGCTGCGCGTACGACAGCGGCAGCGGGTCGGGGCGGACCGCCGCCGCGGTCGGCACCGGGCGGCCCCCGGGGCGCGGAGCGAGTCCGGCGGCAAGGCCGGCGGCGGTCGGGAAGGCGAACAGGTCACGCAGTCCGACTTCGGCGCCGAGCGCCGAGCGGATCCGGCTGATCAGCCGGGTGGCGGACAGGGAATGGCCGCCGATGTCGAAGAAGTTCTCCTCGGCGCCGACCCGCGAGATGCCGAGGACCTCGGCGAACAGCCCGCAGAGCACTTCCTCCTCGGGGGTGCGCGGCCCGCGGCCCGCGGCGGTGCCGCCGACGAGGGGTTCGGGCAGGGCCCGCCGGTCCAGCTTGCCGTTGGGGGTCAGCGGAAGCGCGTCCAGGACGACCACGGCCGCCGGGACCATGTACTCGGGCAGGGCGCGGCCCAGGAAGCGGCGCAGCTCCTCGGGGTCGAGCGACCCGCCCTCGACCGGGACGGCGTAGGCGACGAGGCGTTTGTCTCCGGGCCGGTCCTCACGCGCCATGACGGTGGTCTGCAGCACCGCCGGGAAACGCGCGACGACGGCCTCGACCTCGCGCGGTTCGATACGGAACCCTCGGATCTTGACCTGGTCGTCCCCGCGGCCGATGAACTCCAGCTCACCGTCCGCCCGCCAACGCGCCAGGTCGCCGGTGCGGTACATCCGCGCACCGGGGGCGAAGGGGCAGGCCACGAACCGCTCCGCGGTCAGCCCGGGGCGGCCCGCGTACCCGCGGGCCAGACCTGAGCCGGCCACGTAGAGCTCACCGGGAACGCCCACCGGGACCGGGCGCAGCAGACCGTCCAGCACGTAGGCCCGCTTGCCGGCGAGCGGCGAGCCGATCGGGATCGACGGAGCACCCAGATCGACGTCCGCCACGGTGAACGAGGTGGTGAAGCCCATCGACTCCACCGGGCCGTAACCGTTGAGGATCCGCAGGTGCGGGTGGAGATGACGGGCCCGGGCCACGTGTGCCACGGACGCCGCCTCACCGGCGGTCATCACCGTCCGCAGGCCCGAGAACAGGGTGGGCCGGTCATCGACCAGGACGTTGAAGAGGCTCGCCGACAGCTGGAGCACGCTCACCCCGTGCTCCGTCACCAGCTGCGCCATCTCCTCCAGGTCCGTGCGCTGCCCGACCGGAAGAACGGAACGGCCGCCGTGGAACAGTGCCGAGAACACCTCCAGCGCGAAGGCGTCCCATGACACCGGGGACGACTGCAAGTACACGTCGTCCGCACGGAACTCCAGATAATCGGGTCCCACGAACGTCGACACCAGAGCCCGGTGAGGAGCCACCACACCCTTGGGGCGTCCCGTCGAGCCCGACGTGAACATCACACAGGCGGCATCCCGCGCCCCGCACGACAGCCCGAGGTCTGAGCCGTCCAGCAGCTCGATGGCCTCCCGATCGCCGTCCAGCAGCACGTACCGGGCCAGCGCGCCCAACTCCCGGGCCTGCTCCCGCCGCGATACGACGACCCCGACCCCTGCGTCCTCGACCACGGCCGTGAGCCGCTCCACCGGGAACGCCGGATCCAGCAGCGTGTACGCGGCGCCCGCCTTCAACACCGCGAGCAGCGACACCACGAGCTCCACCGAACGCGGCAGATACACACCGACGACCTCACCGCGCCGCACGCCGGTCGCCATCAGATGGCGCGCCAGCCGGTTGGCGCGGGCATTCAACTCCGCGAACGAAACCCGCTCAGCCCCCTGCACCAGCGCGATCGCGTCACCATCGACGCCCACCCGCTCCTCGAACACGGCCTGCACCGACCGCCCGTCCACCCGACCGGCAGACGCACCGCTCCACTCCTCCAGAGCCCGACGCTCCTCGGCCGGCTCCAACAGACCGATGCCCGCCACCCGGACATCCGGATCCGCGACCAGGGCCTCCAGTAGCCGCACCAGCCGTCCGACCACCGACTCGACCGTCGACCGGTCGTACAGGTCGGTCGCGAACTCCACGTCCCAGCGCAACCCGCCCTCCGCGCCGACGGCGCCCACCAGCTCCTCGACGAAGAAGGTGAGGTCGAACTTGGCGATGCGATGGTCGAGCGGGTAGCGCGTGGCCGTCACACCGGGCAGGTCCAGGGCGGAGGCGGCATTGCTCTGCAAGACGATCATGGTCTGGAAGAGCGGGTGGCGGGCGGTGGAACGCACCGGGTTCAGCGCCTCCACGACCCGTTCGAAGGGCAGCTCCTGATGGGCGTACGCATCCAGGTCGGCAGCCCGTACCCGGCCCAGCAGCTCCCGGAACGTCGGATCACCCGACACGTCGGTCCGCAGCACCAGCGTGTTGACGAAGAAGCCGACGAGGTCGTCCAGCGCCTCGTCGCCGCGCCCGGCCACCGCCGTCCCCAGCGGGATGTCCGTACCCGCACCGAGCCGCGAGTACAGGGCGGCGAGGGCCGCCTGGAGGACCATGAACAGCGTCGTCCCGGTCTCCCGGGCCAGGGCGGTCAGCCCGGCGTGCAGCTCCGGGCCCACGAGAGTGGTGACCAGTTCGCCGCGGTGCGAGGCGACCGGCGGCCGCGCCCGGTCCATGGGCAGTTCGAGCTCCTCCGGGACGCCGGCCAGGGCCGTGTTCCAGTAGTGCAGCTGGCGCAGTGCCAGGCTCTGCTCGTCACGCTGGTCGCCGAGCAGCTCGCGCTGCCACAGCGTGTAGTCCGCGTACTGCACGGGCAACGGGGCCCATTCCGGGGCACGGCCCGCGGCCCGGGACGCGTAGGCGACGCTGAGGTCACGGCTGAGCGGGGCCATGGACCAGCCGTCGCCGGCGATGTGGTGGATGATCAGGACCAGGACGTGGTCCTGCGCGCCCAGCTCCAGCAGTTCGGCGCGGAAGGGCAGTTCGACGGCCAGGTCGAACTCGTGCTCACCGGCCCGATCGGCGCGTGCCCGCAGCTCGTCCTCGGTGCACGGGCGGATCCGCAGCGGGATCTCGGGGTCGGCCACGATGTGCTGGCGCGGTTCGCCGTGCACGGACGGGATGGTGGTGCGCAGCGCCTCGTGGCGCAGGGCGACGTCGGTGAGCGCGGCGCGCAGCGCGTCGTGGTCGAGGGGCCCGCGCAGCCGCAGGGCGAGCGGGATGTTGTAGGTCGAGCCGCCTTCCTCCCACTCCCGCAGGAACCACAGCCGCTGCTGCGCGTACGACAGCGGTACCGGGTCCGGTCGGGTCGCGGCGCGGACGAGGGCGGGCCGGCGCTCGGAGTCCTTGCGGAGACCAGCGGCAAGTCCCGCGACGGTCGGCGTCGCGAAGAGCGTACGGATGCCGACCTCGGCGCCGAGCGCCGAGCGGATCCGGCTGATCAGCCGGGTGACGAGCAGGGAGTGCCCGCCGAGGGAGAAGAAGCTGTCGTCCACACCGACCCGCGAGACACCGAGGACTTCGGCGAACAGCCCGCAGAGCACTTCCTCCTCGGGGGTGCGCGGCCCGCGGCCTGCCGGGGCGCCGGTCACCGGGGCGGGCAGGGCCCGTCGGTCCAGCTTGCCGTTGGCGGTCAGCGGGAGCGCGTCGAGGAGTACGAAGGCCGCCGGGACCATGTACTCGGGAAGCATCCGGGCGACGAAGTCCCGCAGGGCGGCCGGGTCGACCACTGCTCCGTCGGCCGGGACGGCGTAGGCGACGAGGCGTTTGTCGCCGGGCCGGTCCTCGCGGGCCATGACGGTGGTCTGCAGCACCGCCGGGAAACGCGCGACGACGGCCTCGACCTCACGGGGCTCGATGCGGAACCCTCGGATCTTGACCTGGTCGTCCCCGCGGCCGATGAACTCCAGCTCACCGTCCGCCCGCCAACGCGCCAGGTCGCCGGTACGGTACATCCGCGTACCGGGGTCGAAGGGGGAGGCCACGAACCGCTCGGCCGTCAGCCCGGGGCGGCCCGCGTAGCCGCGGGCCAGGCCCGAGCCGGCCACGTACAGCTCGCCGGGAACGCCCACCGGGACCGGGCGCAGCAGACCGTCCAGCACGTAGGCCCGCTTGCCGGCGAGCGGCGAGCCGATCGGGATCGACCGAGCGCTCAGGTCCTCCTCCTCCGCCACGGCGAAGGAGGTGGTGAAGCCCATCGACTCCACCGGGCCGTAACCGTTGAGGATCCGCAGCCGCGGGTGAAGATGACGGGCCCGGGCCACATGCGCCACGGACGCCGCCTCACCAGCGGTCATCACCGTCCGCAGGCCGGCGAAGACCTCCGGGCGGTCGTCGACCAGGACGTTGAAGAGGCTCGCCGACAGCTGGAGCACGGTCACCCCGTGGTCGGCGACGAGCTGCGCCATCTCGTCCAGGTCGGTCCGCGGGCTCACGGGGAGGACCGAGCGGCCGCCGTGGAACAGCGCCGAGAACACCTCCAGCGCGAAGGCGTCCCATGACACCGGGGACGACTGCAAGTACACGTCGTCCGGGCGGAACTCCAAGTAGTCGGGTCCCACGAACGTCGACACCAGGGCCCGGTGCGGGGCCACCACGCCCTTGGGGCGTCCGGTCGATCCGGAGGTGAACATCACGCAGGCGGCATCCCACGCCCCGCACGGCAGTGTGAGGTCTGAGCCGTCCAGCAGCTCGATGGCCTCCCGATCGCCGTCCAGCAGCACGTACCGGGCCAGCGCGCCCAACTCCCGGGCCTGCTCCCGCCGCGAAACGACGACCGCAACCCCTGCGTCCTCGACCACGGCCGTGAGCCGCTCCACCGGGAACGCCGGATCCAGCAGCGTGTACGCGGCGCCCGCCTTCAACACCGCGAGCAGCGAAACGACCAGCTCCACGGAGCGCGGCAGGTACACGCCGACGACCTCGCCACGCCCCACACCGGCAGCCACCAGATGACGCGCCAGACGGTTGGCGCGGGCATTCAACTCCGCGAACGAAACCCGCTCAGCCCCCTGCACCAGCGCGATCGCGTCACCATCGACGCCCACCCGCTCCTCGAACACGGCCTGCACCGACCGCCCGTCCTCCCGCCCGGCAGACGCACCACTCCACTCCTCCAGAGCCCGACGCTCCTCGGCCGGCTCCAACAGACCGATGCCCGCCACCGGAACGTCCGGGTCGGCGACGACGGCCGCCAGGAGCCGCAGGAGGCGTCCGGTCATCGACTCCACGGTCGGCCGGTCGTACAGGTCGGTCGCGTACTCCACGTCCCAGCGCAGCCCGCCGTCCGCCTCCTCCACGAAGAAGGTGAGGTCGAACTTGGCGGCACGCTTCTCCAGCGGGTGGTGCTCGGAGGTGGTGCCGGTGAACTCGTAGATGCCGTCGATGTTGTTCTGCAGGACGATCATGTTCTGGAACAGCGGGTGGCGGGCGGCCGAGCGGGCCGGGTTCAGCGCCTCCACCACGCGCTCGAAGGGCAGCTCCTGATGGGCGTACGCATCCAGGTCCGCCGACCGCACCCGGCCCAGCAGCTCCCGGAACGTCGGATCACCCGACACGTCCGTCCGCAGCACCAGCGTGTTGACGAAGAAGCCGACGAGGTCGTCCAGCGCCTCGTCGCCGCGCCCGGCCACCGCCGTCCCCAGCGGGATGTCCGTACCCGCACCGAGCCGTGACAGCAGCGTGGCCACGGCCGCGTGCAGGACCATGAACAGCGTGGTGCCCGTCTGCCGGGCCAGGGCGGTCAGCCCGGCGTGCAGCTCCGGGCCGGCGAGCGCGGTGACGACCTCGCCGCGGTGCGAGGCGACCGGCGGTCGCGGCCGGTCGACCGGGAGCTCCAGCTCTTCCGGGGCCCCGGCCAGCTGACGGCTCCAGTAGGCCAGCTGGCGGGCGGCGAGACTCTCCTCGTCCGTCTCGGCGCCCAGCAGCTCCCGCTGCCACAGCGTGTAGTCCGCGTACTGCACGGGCAACGGGGCCCACTGCGGCCGCTCCCCCGCCGTGCGCGCCGCGTAGGCGGTGCCGAGATCACGGCTGAGGGGGGCCAGCGACCAGCCGTCGCCCGCGATGTGGTGCAGCACGAGGACCAGCACGTGGTCGTCCTCGGCCAGTTCCAGCAGCTCGGCGTGCAGGGGGAGGTCGGCCGCGAGGTCGAAGACGTGCGCGGCCGCCTCCCGTACGAGCGCGTCGAGGCCGTCCTCGGGCACCCGGGCGTGGTGCAGCTCGATCGTGCCGGTCGGGTCCGTGTGCTGGTACGGCTCACCGGCCGGCGCCGGGTAGCGGGTGCGCAGGGACTCGTGTCGACCTGCCACATCGGCGAGCGCGGCCCGCAGGGCCGACCGGTCGAGCGGTCCGCGCAGCCGCAGGGCGAGCGGGATGTTGTAGGTCGAGCCGCCTTCCTCCCACTCCCGCAGGAACCACAGGCGCTGCTGCGCGTACGACAGCGGCAGCGGGTCCGGGCGGGTCTCGGCAGCGACCAGGGCCGGGCGCCGTGCCGCGCCGTCCCGCAGGGCCTCGGCGAGGCCCGCCACGGTGGGATTGCGGAACAAGGTGGTGAAGGACACCTCGGCGCCCAGGGCGGTACGGATGCGGCTGATCAGGGTCATGCCCCTCAGCGAACTGCCGCCGAGGTCGAAGAAGCCCTGGTCGATGCCGACCCGGTCGTAGCCCAGCAGTTGGGCGAACAGGGCGCAGAGCACCTCCTCCTCCGGCGTGCGCGGGCCTCGCAGCCCGGTGACGGCCTCGGCGACGGGCTCGGGCAGGGCCTTGCGGTCGACCTTCCCGTTGGAGTTGAGCGGCAGCGCGTCGAGGACGACGCAGGCGGAGGGGACCATGTATTCGGGCAGGGCTCCGGCAGCGTGCGCGCGCAGGGCGGCCGGGTCGAGCGTGGCCCCATCGGCCGGAACTACGTAGGCGACGAGCCGCTTGTCGCCGGGCCGGTCCTCGCGAACGGCCACGGTCCGCAGGCCGACGCCGGGGAAACGGGCCAGTACGGCCTCGATCTCGCCCAGCTCGATGCGGAAGCCTCGGATCTTGACCTGCTGGTCGGCCCGGCCGACGAACTCGATGGTGCCGTCGGGCAGCCAGCGGGCCAGGTCGCCGGTACGGTACATCCGCGCACCGGGGTCGAAGGGGCAGGCCACGAACCGCTCGGCGGTCAGCCCGGGACGGCTCGCGTAGCCGCGGGCGAGGCCCTCGCCCGCGATGTAGAGCTCACCGGTGACGCCGGCCGGGACCGGGCGCAGGGCGTCGTCGAGGACGTACGTGCGCATGTTGTCCATGGGGCGGCCGATGGGCACGGTGGCGCCGACGCGGTGCGGGGCGCGCAGTGCGAGGTAGGTCGCGAAGGTCGTGGTCTCGGTGGGGCCGTAGACGTGCACGAAGTCGGTGCGCGGGCACAGGTCGAGGACGCGCTGGATGGCGTCGGGCGAGCAGGCCTCACCGCCGCTCCACACCTGGCGGACGGAGTCGAAGACCGTGGGGTCCTCCTCCGCGACGAGGTTGAAGAGCGCGGTGGTGAGGAAGAGGCTCGTGATGCCGTGGTCCTCGGTCATCCGGCGCAGCAGTGGGGCGTCCAGCTGTCCGGCCGGGGCGATCACGGCCTGGTGGCCCCCGAGCAGCGGTACCCAGATCTCGTACGTCGCGGCGTCGAAGGCGTGCGAGGAGTGCACCAGCACCCGGGCCTGGGTCTCGGCGTCCCAGCAGTGGTCGGCGGCGAGCGCGAGGATGTCGCGGTGGCGGACGGCCACGCCCTTGGGGGCGCCCGTGGAGCCGGACGTGAACATGACGTAGGCCAGACGGTCCGGCGTGACACGGACCTCGGGCGCGGTGGTGGGGCAGTGCGCGAGCTCGGGGTCGGCGTCGACGACCAGCGTGCGGGTCAGGCCGTCGAAGGTGTCGCCGGGGGTGGTGGCGAGGTCGGTGAGGAGTACGGGCGCGCCGGTCTGCTCGATGACCGAGCGCATCCGGGCCTCGGGGTAGGTGACGTGCAGCGGCACGTAGGCGCCGCCCGCCTTGAGTACGGCCAGCAGCGCCACGACCAGGTCGGCAGATCGTTCCATCAGCACGGCGACGGCGGTCTCGGCGCCCACGCCGAGCCCGGCCAGGCGGTGCGCGAGCCGGTTGGCGCGGCGGTCGAGCTCGGCGTAGCCGACCGGGCCGTCGTCGGTGCGCAGGGCCACGGCCTCGGGGGCGCGGCGGACCTGGCGGGCGAAGGCCTCGACGACATCGCCGGGGCCCTCGGGCAGGGAACGGGCGGTGTCGTTCCACTCGTTGAGCACCGTGTGGCGCGACGCCTCGTCCAGCAGGTCGGGGCGGTCGGCGGTCGCGTCGGCGCTGCATCGCGCGGCGGACGCGAGGAAGGCGCCGAAGGAGGCTTGCAGCAGGGCGAGTTCGGCCGCGGACACGCTGCCGGGGGCCGCGTGGAGGGCCAGCCGGCCGCGGTCGGGGTCCACCGCGATGGCCAGACCCGCGCCGGCCGGCGCGGCGGCGGCGCCGAGCAGGACCAGGGGGCCCGTCGACCCGTACCCGGCGGACTGGAGGGGCAGCAGCTCCGCCAGGTCCTCGGGGGTGATGCCGGCGTGCGCCGACGCCTCTGCGGCCCCGGCCTCCGCCTGGGCGGCCAGGGCCTGCAGGGTGGTGCCGGGGGCGACGTCGAGCCGTACGGGCAGCGCCCGGTGGCCGGGCGCCGGAATCCCGACGAGCTGGTCCGTGGCGTGGCCGGTGCGGGCGAGGAAGGCGGCGGTGAGGGCGATGAGGACGGCGTCCAGACCCGTCCCGGCCGCGGCGGCGAGCGCGCGCAGCCCCTGCGGCGTACCGGGCGCCAGCTCCGCTTCCACGGACCCCGGTTCACCGTCCGCGTCCGTGACGGGCAGCAGCGGCCCGGTCTGCTCGGCATGTCCGGCAAGCCGCTCCCGCCACCACTGCTGCTCGTCACGATCGGTCGACATCTTCTTCACTCCACCTTTTCTTTTTCTGCCTCATGGGACTCGCGGAACTCGTGGAACCCTCTGAAATAGATGGTGCAATCAGGCCGAGAAGACTCCGGGGATCTTGGGATACGCGCTGGCCTCCCAGATGTACTGGACACCGGTGACGTAGCGGGTCAGCCGCTCGAATCCGATGCCGAATCCGGAGCTCCCCTGAATTCCCTCACGGACCATGTCCAGGTACCACCCGTACTTCGCCGGGTTCTCCCCGGTCTCGCGCATCCGCGTCACGATGCGGGCGTATTCGAATTCCCGCTCGCTGCCGCTGGCGAGTTCGCCGTACCCCTCGGGGGCCAGTAGGTCGAAATTCCGGAGCGTGCCGGGGTATTCGCGGCTCTCGCGGTCGTAGAAGCCGCGGGAGCCCTTGGGGTAGTCGGTGACGAAGAAGGGGCGCGTGGCCTTGGAGGAGATCCGCGCCTCGCCCTCCCAGTCGATCTCGGCGTGCGGGTCGCCGTCGACCTGGCTGACCGCCTCGGCGTGCGTCGTCACGTCGAACGGCAGCTCCAGAAGGTCCTTGAAGGCGTCCACGTCCCGGCCGAGGCGCTCCAGCTCCTGCGGCATCGTCGTGACGATCTCGCGGACCGCGGCGACCACGATGCCCTGGGCGACGCCCATGATCTGCTCACGGGTGAAGCCCGCCACCTCCACGTCGATCTGGTGGAACTCCGCGAGGTGCCGGCTGGTGCTGGCCGTCTCCGGCGGCTCCAGCCGGACGTTCGGGGCGATGCAGAAGATCTTGTCGAACGCGAGCAGGGAAGCCTGCTTGTAGAGGATCGCGCTCGTCATGAGCTTGTAGCGGCGCCCGTAGTAGTCGATGTCCACCTGCTTGGCACCCCGGCAGCCCGGGTCGGTCACCGGGCCGATGATCGGCATGTGCAGTTCGGTGAATCCGGCGTCGTCGAGATGCTGGCGTATTGCCATCAGCATGCGGTGCTGAATGCGCAGGACGGTACGGGTGGTCTCCGAGGAGAGGTGTTCCCGCGGAGTTCCGGGAAGCCTTTGGTTCCCGGAATCCTTCAGGTATTCCTGCTCTTGCTGCTGCTGCGACATGGCGCGCCCTCGATTCTTTCGGAATTCCTTCTACAGCAAATCTATTTGCTGGAATTCCGTACGAGCGGCAGTTGCGGGCGGCAGCTTTCGGACAGTGCGCAGGGCGCGGATCAGACGCGGTCGAGCCGGCGTTCCATGAAGGCGACGCCCCGGTCGACCGCGACCAGACGCCATTTCTGCTCGGCCATGTCGTTGAGCGCGTCGGCCCAGTCGCCGTCCGCCGAGTCGAGCGACAGCGATTCGAGGAGCATGGTCGCGTACTCGTACTCGGGCATGTCTTTCGCCAGGTGGAGGTCGACGAGTTCGCCGCGGTCCCCGGCGGGTGCGGGCCGGGCGGCCCGCTCGAATACCTCACGGCGCTGGTCGTCAAGCCGGAGCGCCTCGGCGAGCAGCCGTACCGTGTCCCGCCGGGGCCGCTCGGCCCGGCCGCGTTCCAGGTCCCGTATGGCCCGGACGCTCATCGCGGAGAAGTCCGCGAGCTGCTGCTGTGTCATCCCTTCCTTGGCTCTGTAGAGCTGAAGAAGGGAACCGAACGGATTCACCTTGTAAGGCAGGAGCACTACCCCTCCACGGGTTCGGAGAAGAAGACGCACGGGGATCTTTGCTGAGGGGGCGGGGACTGCTCCCCGCCGGTGGTGTCCTTGGACTGCGGGCAGGGACTAGTCCCAGCCGGTGGTGTCCTTGGACTGCGAGGGGCTCGGGGTGGGGGTGGCAGCAGCGCCCTGCTGGTCACCGGCCACGGGCCCGTCGGCGACGGAGGAGATCGTGGTCCGGCTGCCGGAGGGGCCCTGGGAGCCGGCCGTGACGGCTGCGGCGACACCGACGGCCGGGACGGCGACAAGAGCGAGGACCGCGGTGAACTTGGCGAGGGGCAGGCGGATCGACACGACAGTCTTCTCCCTGGGTCGGGTGGCACGGGGCGGGAATCGCGAGCACATTCGGGTGGTGCTCCGGAGGCTGGTCGGGGGCGTCCCGCGGTTGACGCCCCGTGTCCGGCTGTGGCCCCTGCTTTCCGGGGCCGCCTCCCTGCCGGTGGAGCAAGACTCGCGCGCCACTCGAGCCTGCCGCTAGCTCTGACCCGTGTCCTGATCCTGCACTCGCACAATCCGTCCATCGTCACCAGCACCGATGAGGAACCGGTCATAGAACTCGGGCACCAGCGCGCCGGAGCAGCTGACGATCCGCGCCCCCCGCAGAGCCGCTTCACCGCCCACCACGCGCTCGGCGACGGCCAGCGCCACGATCTCCGCCGAGACCAGCGAGTCGGAGGTGACGAAGAGGCCGACCGTCACGAGTCCCTCCTCGCCCGGATGGACGCTGACGTGGTCGACCCGCTCCTCGGGAGCGGCGTGGGCACGGAGGAGGTCCCGGAGGTCCTGGGGCTCGGGACACTCACGTTCTTCCGGCATGAGGACGCGCACATGGACGAGATGCATCCATCGAGCTTGCGCGGGGTCCGCAGCGCCCAACAAGGAGATCCGGGGGACGCTGTATGCCCGGTCATAAACAGGCCACCTCGGCGCTCGTGCACGGCGTGCCCGGCCATTCCTGCGACATGAAACGCTTGCGCCGTACTCACGTTCGCCCTGGCGTGTTTGTATACGGGCCCATCAACTCGTTTGGGAGACGCCTGTGTTGGACGCACTTGGCCTGGACACCGCCTGCGCGAACGTATACCAAGCCCTACTCGTCCAGCCGCAGGCCGACTTGGAGGAGCTGCGCAGCCGGCTCGGGATCTCCGACGAGGAGCTGCGTTCGGCGCTCGACGAGCTCAGTGAACTGGCTCTGATCCGCGCCTCGATGAACGATCCGCAAGCGTTCCGTGCGGTCGACCCCGAGCTGGGCCTCCAGGCGCTCATCGCCCGGCAGCAGGAACGGCTGGTGGCCGAACAGCAGCGGGTGGAACGGCTGAGGGTGGCGGCCGTGCAACTGGCCGCCGACTACGCGGCCAGCCGGCCCCGCAAGGTCCTGGCCGACGTGAAGCGGCTGGACGGGATCGAGGAGATCCGCGACCGCATCCACGTCCTGGTACGGGCGGTCCGGACCGAGGTGATGACCCTCGCCCCCGGCGGTGCCCAGAGCGCCGCCAGCATGGAGGCCGCCAAGCCCCAGGACCAGGAACTGCTGGGCCGGGGTGTCAGGATGCGCACCCTCTACCTCGACAGCGTGCGCAACAGCCCGGCCACCGTGGCGTACGCCAAATGGCTCTCGGAACTGGGCGGCGAGGTACGCACCGCGACCTCGCTGCCGATCCGGCTCATGATCATGGACCGGAGCGTGGCGATCGTGCCCACCGAGAGCGAGAACAGTGCCGCCGGGGCCCTGGAGCTGACCGCCAACGGGACCCTGACCGCGCTCTGCGCGCTCTTCGAATCCATCTGGGAGAACGGTGCCCCGCTCGGTACGCCCGGCCGTGACCGGGACCGCGACCAGCGCGGTCTGACCCCCCAGGAGGCCGAGGCCCTTCGGATGCTCGGCCAGGGGGCGACCGACGAGGCCGTCGCCAAACGGCTGGGCGTCTCGCCGCGCACCGCCCGGCGCATCGCCGCCGACCTGATGGAGCTGCTGGATGCCCGCAGCCGGTTCCAGGCCGGCACCCGAGCCGTCGCGAGGGGCTGGCTGACCGGCGAGGAATGACCGGGCCGGGGACCGGAGGAATGACCGGGCCCGCGGACCGGCGGAATGACCGGGCCGGCGGACCGGCGGAACTCAACTGCCGCCGCCAACTGCCTGTCCGCGCGGGCCCGTGCTTCCTAGGGTGCGCTCGAGCCAGGGACGTCACGTCCGGGACCTCGACCCAGGAGAGGCTTCATGAAGCACACCCGACTCACTGCCACCGGCGCGGCCGCCGCCATCGCGGCCGCCATCGCCATCGGCGCCGCCGCTCCGGCGGCCGCCGCCCCCGCCAAGGCCGAACGCATCACGTCCGCCGAGCAGCTGCAGGCCGGCCTGCAGCAGGCCATCGCCCAGGATC
This sequence comes from Streptomyces tatrensis, assembly GCF_049310065.1. NCBI lineage: Bacteria > Bacillati > Actinomycetota > Actinomycetes > Kitasatosporales > Streptomycetaceae > Streptomyces > Streptomyces tatrensis. Next base: position 31,882 of record NZ_JBMDLB010000008.1, read on the forward strand.
AGCTCCAGAGCGGCGACCCGATCGGCGGCGTGGTCGGCCGTGTCGTCGCTGCCGACGCGCCGGCCGATCTCTCCGCCGCTCAGGGCTGACCGGGAGGTGAGCACCGTGGGAACCGACGCGTCCACACCCTCCTGGTGTCCGAGCGGCGATGCGCACGCGCCCGAGTCCGTCGTCCTCGGCGTGCGCTCCGGCCCGGGCGGCCAGGTCACGTACCTCGCCGACCCCGTGCCCGCGGCCGATGTCCTGGGGTCGATCCCGGCGGGGGTCTCCCCCACCCGGGTCCTGCGCTTCGCATCGCACTGCGTCTCGGACTGCGCCAACCGGCGGGGCGACGACTGCACCTTGGTCGAGCGGGTCCTGCGCGTCCCGGCCAAGGAGCAGACCCGCGCGGTTCCCCGGTGCCACCTGCGCAACCAGTGCCAGTGGTGGCGTCAGACGGGTGTGGACGCCTGTCACCGCTGCCCGGCCGTCTCTACGGCGAACTACCAGGACGATGCCCTGTCCGAGCTGGTGGCCGACCCGTCCACGACACCGGAACAGCTCGACTCCTGGATCGCGGCGGCCGGCGAGGTCGTCGCGGACGCCGAGGGGGTGCGGGCGGCGAGTTAGCGGACCAATACTCCACATCGGAGTGGTGGCGCCAGAGAGGCCGTGGAATGTCACTCGAATCGGGCTCGAGTGATCCTTCTGATTCCACCGAACAGGCTACGCGAGGTGCTTCAATGGCCACCGTTAGGGCGCGATTGGATCAGCAGGGAGTGGGGCACGGGGATGCGTAAGTCATACGTCGCGGCGCATGTTTATATGATTATCGGAACACTCTCCGGGTTGTACTACCGCGAGTTGACCAAGATCAACGAGTTCGAGGGCGAGACCCAGCTCGGCGTCCTCCACACCCACTTGCTCGCGCTGGGCATGCTGGTCTTCCTCATAGTTCTTGGTCTCGACAAGGTGTTCAGGCTGTCCGGGACCAAGCAGTTCGACTACTTCTTCTGGATCTACAACACCGGCCTCACGATCACCTGCCTGAGCATGTTCTACCGGGGCACCCAGACCGTGCTCGGCAACGAGGTACCCGAACTCTTCTCCCTGGTCGGAGGGTTGGGGCACATCGTCCTGACGGTGGGGCTCGTCCTGTTCTTCATCCTGCTCGGGAAGAAGGTCAAGAACCACGAGAGTGGGCAGCCCGAGGAGTCCGAGCCGGTGAAGACCTCGGTCTGACGGTCGCCCTACGGTGGGGGCCGTCGGGCCCCCGGACAGCAAATGGCCCGAGCCGGAGCACCGGCTCGGGCCTTCGTGTGCTCACCGATGAGGCCCGGGGAACCTGCCGGGCGATCCCTCAAGGGTCCGGTCTTCGCCGTCGTCAGCGTGCCCGCCGCAGCAAGCGGGCGGTGACGGCCTGAATCCGCCGCCCTGCCCGAGAGCCCGGTACGCAGCATCCGTCACCCGCCCCGCGAATTTCCGCGGGGCGGGTGACGTGCGTTGTCGCGCCTACCGGGGCCGGTGCGACAGAGCGGGAATCAAGGGGCGCTGCACCGGCCGGAGTTAGCTTTTCGGACACTGAAGGGATACGGGTGATCTTCGATGGAGCTCCGGATACTCGGATCGATAGAACTCTGGACAGGCAGTGCCCTGGCCGATCTCGGCCCCGCGCGGCAACGCAGCATCCTCGGCGTCCTGCTGGTCGATCCGGAAAGGCCGGTGCCACTGGAGTCCCTCGTGGACCGGGTATGGGGGGACCGGCCGCCCGCGGGGGTCCGCAATGTCGTCCACACGTACATCACCCGGTTGCGCCGGGCGCTGGCCACTGCCTCGGCCGGGTTGCCCGAGCCGATCGGGCTGGTTCGGACCCCGGCCGGCTACCAGATTTCGGCCGATCCCGGCGCCGTGGACCTGGTGCGCTTCCGGCGGCTGCTCAAGAGCGCGCAGCAGGAGGGTCTCGGCGATCAGGAGCGCAGCACGCTGCTCCAGCAGGCGCTGCACATGTGGCGGGGCGACGCGCTCGGCGGCATGCAGGGTGACTGGGCGGCCCGGCTGCGGGAGACGCTGCGGCAGTTGCACCACGAGGCGCTCAGTCAGTGGGCGGACGCCGAGATCCGCCTGGAGCGGCCCGGTACGGTCCTGTCGGAACTGCGTGCCGCGCTGCTGACCGATCCGCTCTCCGAGCAGCTCTGTGAGCGTCTGATGCTCGCGCTCTACCTGGAGGGGCGCAGCGTCGACGCTCTGGAGTACTACCAGGCGATGCGCCGGCTGATCGCCAAGGAGCTCGGCACGGATCCATCGCGGCGGCTGCAGCGGCTGTACGAGACGATCCTGCGCGGCGAGGCGGCCGACCCCGTGCCGCCGCCCGAGCGCAGCGGCGACCCGCACGGCGTGGGCACGCTGCAGGTCCTCGAGCGCCCCCGGCCCTCCCCGCACGTCCCGCAGATGCTCCCGCTCGACCTCCCCGACTTCACGGGGCGCGAACGCGAACTCGACGTGATCCAGCGGACCCTGACCCAGCCCACCGCCGCGCAGCCGCCCGCGGTGGTGCTGGTCGGCGGTGGCGGCGTGGGCAAGACCGCGCTGGCCGTGCGCCTGGGGCACCGGCTGGGATCCGCCTACCCCGACGGGCAGCTGTACGCGGCGCTGCGCGGCAGCGGCACCCGGCCGGCGGACCCGTACGCGGTGATGGGCCGGCTGCTGCGCGTGCTGGGGACGGACCCCGACCGGCTCCCGGCCGACCCCGACGAGCGTGCGGAGGTCTACCGGCTGGCGCTCGCGGGGCGCCGGGTGCTGCTCATCCTCGACGACGCGGCCGACGACGCACAGGTGCAGCCGCTGCTGCCGGGCAGTTCGGACGCCGCGGTGCTGGTCACCAGCAGGGGCCGGCTCAGTACGCCGCTCGGCGCCCGCGTCCTGCAGGTGCCGGATCTGCCGCACGGCCACAGTGTGCGGTTGCTGGCACGGATGCTGGGCCCGGAGCGGATCGAGCGGGAGCCGGCCGCGGCGGCGACGATCGCGCGGTACTGCGGCGGGCTGCCCCTGGCCCTGCGTGCGGCGGCCTTACGGCTCAACAGCCGCCCCCACTGGTCGCTGAGCCGGTACGCGGAGCGGCTCGGCGACGAGGGCCGGCGGCTGGACGAGCTGGCGTACAGCTCGCTGAGCGTGCGGGCCAGTTTCACGGCCTCGTACAACGCGCTGCCCGAGGACGCCCGCGAGGCGCTGTGCTGCCTGGGCCACCTGCCGGTGCCCGAGTTCGACGCCCAGCTGGCCTGCCCGGTGCTCGGGAAGGACTTCGCCACCGTCGAGGACGCCTGCGAGCAGCTGGTGGAGGCCCATTTCCTGAGCGTGGTCGAGCCCGCGGGGGCCCACCTTCCCACCCGCTACCGCCTCGACGGCCTGCGGCGCAGCTTCGCCCAGGAGCTCGTCTCCGGCCGGGCCGGCGCCCTGGAGGGGGCCGTCCGTCTGGCCGTCTGACGCGGCCCACCTGGTGATACACCCGCCTTCAAGACGCACTCCAGTCCAGCTCCCACCCCTGTACCGGAGAGTCGTATCCGAAGCCACCTACGCGACAGGGCAGGAAGGAGTGGGACCGCAATGACGCCTCCTGACTCTCCCCAGGCCGTGCTGCCGGAGCTCGGCAGGACCGACACGGAAGTTCGGCTACCGACACCGGCGCGTGCAGCCACGATGGCCGATCTGGCCGACGAGCTCGCCACCCGCAGGGCGCAGGCACACTTCGGGCACGACCCGGAGGCCGACGCCCGCCACCTCTCCAAGGGCAAGCTGCTGGCCCGCCAGCGCATCGAGAAACTGCTCGACCCGGGCACGTTCACCGAGCTGGGGCTGTTCGCCGAGCACCGGGCGGTGGGCTTCGGCATGGAGCACACGCATCCCGAGGGCGACGGCGTGATCACGGGCTGGGGCGAGGTCGACGGCCGTACGGTCTTCGTCTTCGCTCACGATGCCCGGGTGCGCGGCGGCGCGCTGGGAGCGACGTTCGCCGCGAAGATCCACCAGCTGCTCGACTTCGCCGACTCCGTCGGCGCACCGGTCATCGGCCTCAACGACGGCGGTGGCGCACGGATCCAGGAGGGCATCGACGCGCTCGCCGGCTTCGGCAAGCTGTTCGCCCGCAACGTCCGCGCCTCGGGCGTGGTGCCCCAGATCAGCGTCGTGCTCGGTTCCTGTGCGGGCGGCGCCGTCTACTCGCCGGCGCTGACCGACTTCACGTTCATGGTCGAGGGCATGGCCAACATGTTCATCACCGGACCCGACGTGGTGCAGGCGGTGACGGGCGAGAAGGTCACGCAGGAGGAGCTCGGCGGCGCGTACACCCACGGCACCCGCACGGGCGTGGCGAGCTTCGTCGCCCCGGACGAGGAGCTCTGCTTCGAGGGCGTACGGGAGCTGCTCTCCTACCTGCCGTCGAACAACGCCGAGATGCCGCCGTACAGCAGGCCCCACGACGATCCGGACCGGCGCTGTGAGGAGCTGCTGAAGCTGGTGCCGGTCGACGACCGGGCGCCGTACGACATCAGGACGGTCATCGGCCACATCGTCGACGACGGCGACTACCTGGAGATCCAGGAGAACTGGGCGCCGAACATCGTGTGCGCCCTGGCCCGCCTGGACGGTCGCGCGGTCGGCATCGTGGGCAACCAGCCCGCCGCCATGGCGGGGGTGCTGGACATCGACTCCTCGGAGAAGGCCGCCCGGTTCGTGCGCACCTGCGACGCGTTCAACATCCCGCTCGTGACTCTGGTCGACGTACCGGGATTCATGCCCGGCACCGACCAGGAGCACAACGCGATCATCCGGCGCGGCGCGAAGCTCCTGTACGCGTACTGCGAGGCGACGGTGCCGCGTGTGCAGGTCATCCTGCGCAAGGCGTTCGGCGGGGCGTACATCGTCATGGACTCCAAGTCGATCGGCTCGGACCTGTCCTTCGCCTGGCCGTCCAACCAGACGGCCGTGATGGGCGCCGACGGCGCTGCCAACATCATCTTCCGGCGGCAGCTGCGCGAGGCGGCGGAGCCGGAGAAGCTCCGCAAGGAGCTGGTCGCCGAGTACACCGAGCAGCTGATGAATCCCTTCGTCGCCGCGCAGCGCGGCCACGTCGACGACGTCATCGACCCGGCGGAGACCCGGCGGGTGCTGATCAAGTCCCTGGACATGCTGCGCACCAAGCGGGCCCGGCAGCCGCTGCGCAAGCACGGAAACGAGCCGCTGTGAGCGCGCCGGGGAGCGTCCCGCTGACGGTGCTGCGGGGCAACCCGACACCGGAGGAGCTGGCAGGGCTGCTGGTCGTGCTCGCCGCGCTGCGCGGGTGTCCCGGCGAGCTGGCTCCGCCGCCGGGCGACGAGCGCCGCTGGGCCCGGCTGGAGGGCTGGCAGCGGTCGCTGCCCGCCGAAGCCCCGGACGCGGCCGGCTGGCAGCGCACCTACGCAACGACCCATGAAAGGACTACCCGATGACCGGTTGGACCGGCCCCGGCGGCGACGGTGCGACGTCGGGCTGCCTGGCCATGTTCCCCGGACAGGGCTCGCAGCGGCCCGGCATGGCCAAGCACCTCCTGGAAACCTATCCGGCGGCCCGGGAGCTGTTCGCCCGCGCCGACGAGATCCTGGGACTGCCGCTGTCGCAGATCTGTGTGACCGGCAGTGCCGCGGAGCTCGGCCGCACCGAGATCACCCAGCCCGCGATCGCCACGACCAGCCTGGCCGTATGGGAACTGCTGCGGTCCGACGGCTACCGGCCGGCGGCGACCGCCGGCCACAGCCTCGGCGAGTACCCGGCGCTGGTGGCCGCCGGGGTGCTGTCCCTGGAGTCGGCCCTGCAGCTGGTGCGGTTGCGCGGCCAGCTGATGGGCGAGGTGGCCCGCGAGGTGCCCGGCGCGATGGCTGCCGTACTGGGCCTGTCCGCGGAGGACGTGCTGGCCGCTTGCGACAGCGTCGAGGGTCACGGCCTGGTCCAGGTCGCGAACTACAACGAGCCGCTGCAGACGGTCATCTCGGGGCACGCGTCCGCCGTCGAATCGGCCGGCCGGTCGGCGCTGGAAGCCGGCGCCGACCAGGTCGTACGGCTGGACGTGGGGGCGCCCTTCCACTGCTCGCTGATGTCGGCGGTGGAGGAGGAGTTCACCGAGGCACTCGCCGCCCACCCGTTCGCCGATCCCGAGCTGCCCGTGATCAGTTCGGTCACCGGCACCTACATCGGCTCGGGAGAAGAGGCCAGGCAGCTGCTGCGGCGTCAGCTCACCGGCCCCGTCCGCTGGGTCGAGGTGCTGCGCACGGCCGCCCGGCACCCGGTGGGCGCGTACACCGAGCTCGGGCCCGGCCGGGTGCTCAGCGGGCTCGCCCGCCGCACCCTCGGCGAGGCCCGCACCCGCTCCACCGGAGACCCGCGCCGGCTCACGGCGCTGCACGGCGAACTGGCACCGGAGAAGTGGCAGGCCCCGGTGGCGTCCTGACGCCGCACGCTCCGCCTGGCGCACCGCCCCGGTTCGTCCATCTCGAGCGATATCCACGAGCGATATCTACGAAAGGTTGAAAGACACATGTCGTACGACGGTAAGGACTTCGGCGCCATCGTCCAGGAGGCGGTAGCCGACGCACTGGGCATCGACATCGAGGAGGCCGTGCCCGAAGCCACGCTGCTGGGCGATCTGGACGCCGAGTCCATCGACCTGCTGGACGTCCTGTTTCGCATCGAGAAGGCCGCGGACGTGAAGATCAAGGTCTCGGACATCGCCGAGCTCCTCCAGGGCGGGATACCCGACGAGGAGTTCGCCGACGAGGACGACATCATCAACGCGGTCGGTCTGGCCCAGCTGAAGAAGTCGCTGCCGCAGATCGACGTGCAGGAGCTGGCCGGAAAGCTTACGGCCGATGAGGTGCTGTCGCTGTTCACCGTGCAGAACCTGACGGATCTGGTGGCTGAGCGTGCCGCCCTCGCCGCGGCCGCTGCGTGAGCGAGGGGCGGGGGGGCCACCGTACCGGGACAGCGCCGCCCCGCCTCCGCTGCGGGTCCGTACCGGCATGGACCTGGCCGTGGTCTCCCGGGTCGATGAGCTGATGAACTCGCAACCGGAGCTTCGGGAGCGGGTGTTCACCGCTCGGGAGCTGGCCTACTGCGACCGGCGCAAGCGGGGTGGTGAGCACCTCGCCGCCCGCTGGGCCGCGAAGGAGGCCGTGCTCAAGAGCCTGGGTACGGGCATGGGCCCGCGCATGGAGTGGACGGACATCGAGGTCGTCAACGACCGCGCCGGCCGCCCCCAGGTGCGGTTGCACGGCGAGGTCGAGGTGGTTGCCCGGGCCCTCGGCATGCACTCCATCGACGTCAGCATGAGCCACAGCGGCGGTCTCGCCGTCGCGCACGCCGTCATGGTGTGCCTGCCCGAGGCACCGCACGACGCACCAGTCCGCACCACGCACACGGGAGAAGGAGACGAACGGCATGAGGCCTGACGAGACGGAGGCACCGCGATGAGCCGCAGGGTGGTCATCACCGGCGTGGGCGCCGTCACGCCGCTGGGCAACGACGCGCCGAGCACATGGCAGGGACTGGTCGACGGGCGCAGCGGAGTCGGCCGGCTGACCACGATCGACACCACCGGCTTCGACGTGACGATCGCCGGCGAGGTCAAGGACTACCGGCTGGACGACGCCGTGCCCGCCTCGGTCGGCCTGCGCCGGCTGCTGCGGCCGGGCACCTTCGGCGTGGGCGCGGCCTGGGAGGCGCTGCGCGACGCCGGGGTGGACGGGGACACGTACGACGGCGCGGACATGGGCGTGGCCATGGGCGCGTGTGTGGACCGGCCGGACCTGCAGTGGCTGGTGGACGTCGGGGCGCTGCGCGACAAGACCGGCCGGGACGACGCGTTCACCACCTACGCGCCTTCGGCCTCGCTGGCCTACAGCCAGAACATCGCGTCCGCGGCGATGGCCCGGATGCTGGACGCCACCGGCCCGATGCTGGGTGTGTCCACCGCCTGCTCCGCCTCCGGGCACGCCGTCGGGGAGGCGTTCCGCTCCCTGCAGGAGGGCGATGCCAAGCTCATGCTCGCGGGCGGCTACGACTCGCTGACGACCTGGCTCGACGTGCTGTGCTTCGGCCTGCTGGGTGCGCTGACGAAGGACTACAACGACGATCCGCAGCGGGCCAGCCGCCCCTTCGACGACAAGCGCTCCGGGTTCGTCCTCGGAGAGGGCGGCGTCGTGCTGGTACTGGAGGAGCTGGAGTCGGCCCGCGCCCGCGGGGCGCGGATCCTCGCCGAGGTCCTGGGCTACGGCACCAGCCTGAACGCCTGGCGGATGACGGACTCGCCGCCGGACGGCAGCGGCGCCATCGAGTCCATCGAGGCGGCGATCGCGGACGCCGGCCTGGAACCGGCCGACATCGACTACGTCGTGGCGCACGGCACCAGCACCCCGGGCAACGACCTGTCGGAGACCACGGCGATCAAGAAGGTGTTCGGCGACGACGCCGAGCGGCTGGTGATCAGCTCGCCGAAGTCGATGACCGGTCACCTGACCGCCGCCTCCGCCGCGCTGAGCCTGCTCACCGCGATCGGGGCGATCAACCACGGCGTGGTGCCGCCGACCATCAACCAGGAGACGCCCGACCGGCGGCTCGGCCTCGACTTCGTCCCGAACACGGCACGCAAGCAGGAGGTCCGGAACGCCCTGATCAACGCGTTCGCCTTCGGCGGCACCAACGTCGGCCTGGTCGTGGGGCGTTACGAGGAGAAGCGATGACGACCCGACAGCGACATGGAGGAGCGCGATGAACGACAGCGGACGTCAGGTCGTCATCAGTGGCATCGGCCTGGTGACCGCCCTGGGCGAGGGCCCCGAGGCCAACTGGAAGTCGCTGGTGGCCGGCGAGTGCGGGATCGGCCCGATCGAGGCGTACGACCCGGAGCCGCTGCAGACCCGGCTCGGTGGTGAGATCCCCGACTTCGACGCCACCCGGTACGCCACCAAGCGCCAGCTGCGCACCATCAACCGCGGTGACCGCCTCGCGCTGGCCGCGGCCCGGATCGCGCTCGACGACGCGGGCCTGCCGCACAAGCAGGACGGCGGTGACGAGCTCGGCTACCGGACGGGCCTGTACCTGGGCGGCAACAAGTCGCTGGGGCGCATGGAGCAGCTGATCGACGAGCTGAAGGTGATCCGCCGCCCGGACGGCACGGCCGACCTGGCGCACCTCGCCAAGCACGGCGATGTCATCATGCCGCCGCTGTTCTTCGTCGAGGGGCTGCCGGCCGGCGCGGTGTTCAACATCTCGCAGACGTACGGCATCAGGGGCTCCAGCACCTTCTTCGCGGGCTACGCGGACGCCGGCGCCACCGCGATCGGCCGCGCCATGCGCGCGGTGCGCCGCGGGGACGCGGACGTGGCGATCGCCGGCGGCTACGACGACGCCACCAGCTGGTGGTCGATGACGCTGCTGGACCGGCTCGGAATCCTGACCACCCGCAACGACCGCGGGCAGGGGGCGTACCGGCCCTACGACCGGGACCGCAGCGGCGGTCTCCCCGGCGAGGGCGCGGCCCTGCTGGTGCTGGAGGAGAAGCAGGCGGCGCTGCGGCGCGGTGCTCGCATCTACGCCGAGGTGACCGGCTACGGCGCCGGCCACGACGCCCGTACGCCGCCGGCGGCGGACCCCGAGGGCCGCGGTCTGGCCCGGGCGGTGCGGCGCTCGCTCGAGGACGCCCACCTGGCCGCCGACGACCTCGGCTACATCGCCTCGGACGGCTCCGGGACCCGCATGGGCGACTCGAGCGAGGCCATCGCCCTGCGGACCGCGCTGGGCACGGCGGCCTCGTCGGTGCCGGTCAGCACGCCCAAGCCGCAGACCGGCCACCTCCTCGGCGGCGGTGGTGCGCTGAACGCCGCCGTGGCCGCGCTGGCGCTGCACCACGGGGTCGTGCCCGCGACGCTCAACCTCGACCATCCCGACCCGGTGTGCGCCCTGGACCACGTCCGCGGCAGCGCCCGGGAGACCAGGCCGTCCCATGCGATGGCGCTGGCCCGGGGCATCGAGGGACAGGCCGTGGCCCTGACCCTGTCCAGGCCGGTGTGAACGGCTGAGCAGCCCGTGCAGAGAAGGAAGCTGACGCATGACTGACGTTCCTGACCAGACCGTCGGCGTGGTGATCGCCGCAGTGGGTGCGGTCACCCCGCACGGCGGTTCGGCCGAGGCCCTGTGGGACGGGGTGCGCGCCGGGCGGGTGGCGATCTCGCCCGTGCGCCGCCTGCCCATGGACGAGTACCAGACCACCTTGGGCGGTGAGATCACCGAACCCTGCTCGCCCGCGTACGACTACGCGCCGGACTCCGAGGCCCGTGACCGGTCGATCGACTTCGCGCTGACCGCCGCCGAGGAGGCCATGGCCTCCTCGGGCCTGCGGGTCGGCACGGACATCCCGGCCGAGCGCTGGGGGGTCGCCTACGGCACCTGCCACGGTGGCTGGCGCAGCGCCGAAATCGCCCTGCGCGAGGTGCAGGAGGGTGGCGAGCCGGACTGGCAGCGCTACACGTTCGTGCCGCCCCATGCCGGCGCGGAGGCGCTGTCGGCCGCTTTCGGCCTCAAGGGCCCGGTGCTCAGTGCCAACACGGCCTGTGCCGCCAGCGCCCATGCGCTGGCGCACGCCCTGGAGGTGATCCGGGCGGGCGCGGCCGACGCGATGCTCGTGGGGGGCAGTGATGCCTTCACCGAGTCGGCGTTCGCCGGGTTCAGCAGTCTGTGGTCGCTTTCGCCGCAGCCCGCGGCCCCCTACTCCAAGGACCGGTCGGGTCTGACGCTGGGCGAGGGCGGCGGGATGCTTCTGCTTCTGTCGCGGGAGGTGGCCGAACGTACCGGCGCGCCGGTCGTCGCCGAGATCCTCGGCTACGGTCTGTCCGCCGACGGCCACCACCCGACGGCGCCGCACCCGGAGGGTGAGGGCGCGGCCCGGGCGATCCGCTCGGCGCTGAGCGCCTCGGGTCTGACCCCGGACGACGTCCGGTACGTCAACGGGCACGGCACGGGTACGGAGAAGAACGACTCGGCGGAGAGCAAGGCCGTGCGTGCCGCGCTGGGCGAGGCCGCCGCCGAGAAGGTCTCGCTGTCCAGCACCAAGTCGATGATCGGCCATCTGCTCGGCGCGGCCGGCGCGGTGGAGGGCATCGTCACGGTGCTGGCCCTGCGCGACCAGGTGGCGCCGCCCACCGCGTCCTTCACCGAGGTGGACCCGCAGTGCGGTCTTGACCCGGTGGCGGGGACGGGCCGGCCGATGGTGCTGGACACCGCGCTGTCCAACAACTTCGGGTTCGCCGGAGCCAACGCCACCATCGCCTTCGCCCGCCCCGGCGGCCCCGGTGCGCCGGCTCCGGCCGTCGGCCCGGACGACGTCGTCGTGACCGGGTTCGGCGTAATCACCTCGGCCGGCGAGGGGGCCGAGGCGCTCTGGGAGGCGTACGCGGCAGGGCGCCGGCAGGGTGCGCCCGAGGACGGGCTGCGCGTGGCCCGGGCCGAGTTCGACCGTACGGCCGTCGGCACCCCCAGGGAGCGCCGGCGCATGGACAAGGTCTCCCAGCTCGCCATCGCCTCGTGCCGCGCCGCCCTGGGCGCCGCGGGCGCGGACGGCGACGCGGACGCCGTCGCCGCGACCGGCGTGGTGCTGGGCACCGCGATCGGGCCGATGGAGAGCAGCGAACGGTTCACCGTCCCGCTGCTGGCCGACGGCGCGCGGGAGGCGAACCCCGCCGTGTTCACGAACACCGTGTACAGCGGCGCGGCCGGCCACGTCGCCATGGCCCTGGGCACCAAGGGGCCGACGTCGACGCTGACGTCGGGGCACGCGGCGGGTGCCGCCGCCCTGGGTGTCGCGTACGACATGCTGCGTGCCGGGCGGGCCGAGCGCCTGCTGGTGCCGGCGGTGGAGGCGTTCTCGCCGGCCACGCTGGCCGCGTACCGCAGCATCCCGCTGTTCGGTTCGGCGGCCGGGCGCCGGTACACCTTCGCCGAGGCCGGCATCGCGCTGGTGCTGGAGCGCCGGGAGAGTGCCGAGCGGCGCGGCGCCACGATCCACGCCGTGGTCCTGGGGCACGCGACCGCGTCCGACGCCTGCGGCATCGGCCGCTGGGACCCGTCCGGTGACGGTGTGGAGCGGGCGATGCGCCAGGCACTGCGCAACGCCGGGCTCGGGCCGGAGCACATCGCGACGGTCTGGGCGAACGCGGCGGGCCTGTCCGCCGCCGACCGCCCCGAACAGGCCGCTGTGGAGCGGGTGTTCGACACGGACCGGGTGCGCGTCGAGGCCCCGAAGCGGGTCCTCGGTGAGCCGGTCGGTGCGGGCGCCCACCTGGCGGCGGTCCTCGCCGTCGGCGCCTGGCGCGAGGGCGGGGATCCCCGCCCGGTCCTGGTGAACAGCTCGTCCCTCGGCGGCACCCACGTCTCGCTCGTCCTGTCCCCCGTCCCCCTTCCCGCAACGGAGTCCGTCCGATGACCACCGCGTACGACGTGAAGATCCTCTCCACCGGCGCCTACCTGCCCGGCGAGCCGCTGGACAACGCCACGCTGGAGAAGTACGTCGGGCCGCTGCCGGACGACGTGCTCGAAGGCATCCAGGTCAAGACCCGGTACTGGATGATCGACCCGGTCACGGGCGAGCACCGGATCAACAACAGCCGGATGGCCGAGCGTGCTTCCCGGCAAGCCCTGGAGCGGGCCGGTGTGGAGCCCGAAGAGGTCGACCTGATCGTGGTGTGCACGGCGACGCCGGAGTACACGCTGCCCAACGTGGCGACCACCCTGCAGCACTACCTGGGCCTCGAGAGCGTTGCCGCGATCGAGATCCGCGGGGCCTGCGCAGGCTGGGTGCAGGCGCTGGACCTGGCCCGGCGGCAGCTGGCCGACGGGACGGCGCGCACCGCCCTGGTCGTGGGCAGCGAGGCCGGATCACCGGTGCTGGCGCCGCACTTCCTGGGCAAGGACCCGGCGCGCGTGCGGATGCGGGACCGCCTGACGCTGTACACGTTCGGTGACGGTGCCGGGGCCGTGGTGATGCGGGCCGAGCCCGTGGGCGAGTCGTCGGGCAAGCCGGGAGACGAGTTCGCCTTCGTCAACGCGTGCGTGGGCGGGCTGCGCAAGCCCGGCATGGAGATCATCGGTGGCGGTACGGACGTGCCGCAGGCGGAGCAGCTGGCCCGGCGCCAGCTGATCCAGATGAAGATCGACGTACCCGGCACGACCACGTTCGGGCCGAAGGTGTTCGTCCGTGCGATCCAGGAGATGGCCCGGAAGGACGGCCGGACGCTCGGGGAGTTCGACGCGATCGTGCTGCCGGAGGGCAACGCCGACTACTTCGCCAACGAGTTCGAGTCCGCCGGAATGTCCCCCGAGGACATCCAGGCGCTCAACGGGCGGATCGTGGAGAACCTGGCCGATGTGGGGGCCACCGGATCGGCCGCGGTGCCGCTGTCGCTGGACGCGGGCTGGACCTCGGGGCGCATCAAGGCCGGCGACCGGATCGTGCTGCTCGGCATCGAGGCCAGCCGGTACGTCTACACCGGCCTGTCGCTGACCTGGCAGGCACCGCCCGCGGCCTGAGCGGCCGCCTTCCCAGACCTGTCGAGTCATCTCAATTCATCGCATTCATTGCATTCATTGCACGCCGCCTCCGTCGTGGGGCGCGATTCCAGGAGGCATCACGTGGCGATCAAGCACCGCAAGCTGGGTACACCCGGACTGGAAGTCCCGGCCCAGGGCCTTGGCTGCATGGGCATGACGTTCGGGTACGGCAACGCGGACGCGAACGAGGCGCTGGCCACCATCGACCGGGCGCTGGAGCTCGGTGTCAATCTGCTGGACACCGCCGACATGTACGGCCCGCACTCCAACGAGGAGCTGATCGGCCGTGCCGTGGCCGGGCGCCGCGACAAGGTGGTGCTCGCTTCCAAGGTGGGCAACGAGATCGGCCCCGACGGCCAGCTGACGTGGCGGATCAACGGCCGCCCCGATTACATCCGCAAGTCGATCGAGGGCACCCTGCGCCGTCTGGGCACCGACCACCTCGACCTCTACTACCTGCACCGGGTCGACCCGGACGTCCCCGTGGAGGAGAGCTTCGGCGCGCTCGCCGAACTCGTCAAGGCCGGGCTCGTCAAGCACCTGGGGATCTCCGAGGCGGGGCCGGAGACCATTCGGCGCGCTCACGCGGTGCATCCGCTGACCGCGGTGCAGACCGAGTACTCGCTGTTCACCCGGGACGTCGAGGTCAACGGCGTGCTGGACACCGTGCGCGAGCTGGGCATCGGTTTCGTGGCCTACAGCCCGCTCGGCCGCGGGTTCCTGACCGGCACGATCCGCGACACCTCCGACATTCCCGAGGGCCTCGACTTCCGGCGCATCGCTCCGCGCTTCAAGGACGAGAACATCCGCCAGAACCTGCCGGTCGTCGACCAGCTCAGCGAGCTCGCCGCCGCGGCCGACACCACCGTCGTCCGGCTCGCGCTCGCCTGGGTGCTCTCCCGCGGCGAGGACGTCGTCGCCATCCCCGGCACCAAGCGGCGCACCTACCTCGAGGAGAACATCTCCGCGGCCGACCTCGAGCTCTCCGCCGACGTCCTGGCGGCGATCGACGTCATCGCCCCGTACGGCGTCACGGCCGGCAACCGCTATCCGGACGCGGAGATGGCCGCGCTGACCCGCTGAGCCCCACGCCCGACACCCCCCACACCCCCACCCTCACCCCCACGCAATCCGGCCTCCGCCCCGCTCTCCGGGAGAATGACATGTCCGCTCAGACGCCTCGTCCCATACGCCGCGTTCTCATCGCCGGCGGCGGGATCGGCGGCATCGCCACCGCCCTGGCCCTGCAGCAGCAGGGCATCGACTCCGTCGTCTTCGAACGCGCTCCCCAACTGCGCGACGGCGGCGCCGGACTGCACATCTGGACCAACGGCATGCTCGCCCTGGCCCACCTCGGCGTCGCCGACCAGGTCTCCGCGATCGCCCCCGCCCAGGCCGAGTGCAACTTCGCGACCTCGGCCGGCCGGCCCATCGGCATGTGGCCGGTGGGCGAGTTCGTCGAGCGCTACGGGCAGCCCACGGTCGCCATCGGCCGCTCCGACCTGCACGGCATCCTGCGCGACGCCGTGACCGCGCCCGTCGTCACCGGCGCCGAGGTCACCGGGTACACCGAGCATGCCGACGGGGTGAGCCTGCACTTCGCCGACGGGACCTCCGAGCAGGGCGACCTGCTGATCGGCGCCGACGGGGTCCGCTCCGCCGTCCGCGCCCAGCTGCTCGGCCCCCAGCCTCCGGACTACACCGGCTACATCGCCTGGCGCGGCCACGCCGAGATCGGCCCCGAGGAGCTCGCGCCCGGCACGTTCCAGGCCCTGTTCGGTCCGGGGACCCGCTTCACGTACTACGACATCGCCCCCGGCGTCGTGCACTGGATGAGCGTCGCCGACGGCCCCGCCGAAGGCCGCGACGAGGGCACGCCCGAGCAGACCCTGGACATGCTGCGCGCCCGGCACGCCGACTGGAGCGACCCGATGGTGCGTCGGATCCTCGACGCCACCGTGCCGGAGAGCATCCTGCGCGGCGACGTCCTGGACCGCAAGCCCGACCCCGTCTGGGGCCGGGGCCGGGTCACCCTGCTCGGCGACGCCGCGCACGCCATGAGCTTCAACATCGGGCAGGGCGCCTGCCAGGCCATCGAGGACGGCCTCGTCCTGGCCGGACACCTCGTCTCGCCCGGTGTGACCGTCACCGAGGCCCTGCGCGCCTACGAGGCCGAGCGCCAGGAGCGCACCCGGCCGATGCAGTTGCTGGCGCACCGCATCGGCGTGCTCGGCTCCCTGCAGAACCCGGCCGCCGTCTGGCTGCGCGACCGGGTGATGTCCCTGACCTGGAACAAGACCTTCCAGTCCACGGAACGTGATCACGTCGCCTACGGAACCCGGTGGAGCTCCGGCGCCACCGCCCACGCTGCCTGAGCACCTTCGTACCCGCCCCTGACGAGAGGACTGCTGTTGTGACCACTGCGGCCACCACCAACCTGGCGCAAGCACTGGGTGAAAGCGCCGAGGAACGAAACCAGGCGACCATCCGGCGCGTCTTCACCGAGTTCGTCAACCAGGGCGACGCTTCGATCGTGGACCAGCACTACCGGCCGGACATCGTCGACCACGCGGGCCTGCCCGGCGCGCCCGAGGGCGCCGAGGGCGTGAAGTACACCATCGCCGCGCTGCGCGAGGCGTTCCCCGACTTCAACGTCACCATCGAGGACATCAGCGCCCACGACGACATGGTCGTCATCCACAACACCTGGCGCGGCACCCACCTGGGCGAGCTGCTCGGCATCGCGCCCACCGGCCGTTCGTTCCTGTCCGTCGGCATCGTCATCTGGCGGTTCGACGAGGAGGGCAGGATCGCCGAGCGCTGGGAGCACAACGTGGCGTCCAACATGTTCGCCGCGCTCGGCCTGCGGATGCTGGCGCCGCGCAAGGGCCGCCGGCGCTCCGCGGAGGGTGCCCGGTCCGTGACCCGGACCGTACCGCTCAAGTCCGGCAAGCCGCTGGCCTGGGAGAAGCTCACCGTCGAGCTGCAGGGGCCGCGCCGGCTCGAGTACGAGGCCTCCCGGCGCAGGCTGGGCATCACCAGCGAGGTGCTGCGCGTCGACCCGCGGCCCGACCGGGACCACGTGATCGTGCACTTCGAGACCGCGGACCCGGAGCGGACCCGCAAGCGCTGGGCGGAGTCGACGCACCCCTTCGACCAGTGGCTGCGCGAGCAGATCCTCGACATCCACGGCGTGGACCCCTGGGCCGGCCCCGCCACCTCCAACGAGGAGGCCGGTCTCGCCTGGACGGCCCCGCCGCAGCTCACCCGGGACCGGCCCGACGGATCCCGCTGACCTGCGCACGTTTCTCCGATCCGAGTTCCAGCCGCCCTCCAGATCAGGTCGGCAGACTGGGATCGTTCCCCGACGACGGGCCCACGCCGTACATCCCCCGGCGGCGCGGGCCCGTCGATTGTTTTGTCGGCCGTCAGCTCAGCAGCGCCTCGACAGCCGGGACGAGGTCGGCGGGCTTCGGCATGCGGGCGATGCTCTGGCCCAGATTCGCGGCCGCGGGAAGCACCCGCCCGCCGTTGACCAGCTCGGCGATGTGGAAGCGCAGCCGCAGCATGCTGGAGGCGCCCTCCAGGTCGTCGTCGGTCAGACAGACGCCGATGCCCGCCTGTTCCAGGCGCTTGCCCGCCCGCCACTCGTCCTCCCCGGTCGGCAGCACGAGCTGGGAGACCCCGTACCGGGCGGCCGCGTACACGATCCCTTCGTCCCCGCCGTGCACGACGACGACGCTGCCCCGCAGCACCGCGCTCCAGGGATGGTCGTCGCCGTTCAGTACGACGATCTGCAGGCCGAGGCTTTCGACGCCCTCGGCTATCCGGCGGAAGAGCTGTGCACGGCGCAGGTCCTCGGGCCGGCTGCCGGTCGGCATACCGGTGATGCAGACGCGCGGAAGCAGCGACAGCTCGGTGAGCCAGGGTGCCGGCTGGGGCGGCAACTCGTAGGCGTCACAGCGCACTTGCCAGGCTTCGGGCTCCGGCCGGTCCCGCAGCAGCGGGGGGCAGGGGTCGATCCAGACGGTCGGCCGCGGCGACAGCGGCGCGTGGGCGAACGGAAGATAGGCGAGGGTGGGCACCCCGGACTCGGCCGCCATGGCCGTCGAGTCCGGGCACAGCGGATCGTGGACCACCAGGTCGGGCCGCCAGGCCCTGCTGAACTGCTGGGGGGTGGCCAGTACCGGAACCAGACCGGCCCGGACCACACGGTGGCGGGTCCGGGCCGGTCCGGCGAAACGAATCTCGTGGCCGGCCGCCTGCAGTTCCTTCGCCAGCAACACCAGGCGCAGTGCCGCCGGCATGCCGAGGCCCGCCGAGAAGAGCACACGCACAGTTCCTCCCTGGCCGTTACCTGGCGAAGCGGTCGAGCATCCGCCCGCTCCCGGCCCCGATGTCGGCGTCCAGCGCCGGGTCGCTTCCGAGTACGGCCCGCTGGAGGTGCTGCAGACGCTGCGAGGGCTCGATGCCCAGCTCCTCCACGAGACGGGTCCGCAGGTTCTGGAAGACATCGAGCGCCGCGGAAGGCCGCCCCGCCCGGTAGAAGGCCACCATGGACTGGGCGTGCAGCCCCTCGTGCAGCGGGTTGCGGGCGGCGAGCGCGGTGAGCTCGGTGAGCAGCTCGCCGTGCCGGCCGAGCCTGAGCTCGACGTCGATGCGCCGCTCCAGCACCCCGAGGCGGCTCTCCTCCAGCCGCATCGCCTCGATCTCGAGCAGCGGGCCGGTCCGTACGTCGACCAGGGCAGGGCCCCGCCACAGGGCGAGGGCCTCCCGGAACAGCTCCGCGGCCTGGGCGTGCTCACCGCGGTCGAAGGCGCGCTGTCCGAGGGAGGACAACCGGTCGTGCTCGTGGGCGTCGATGCTGCCCGGCTCGGTGTGCAGGAGGTATCCCCCGTGCCGGGTCAGCAGCAGTTCCTTGGAGCCACCGGGTTCTCCGTCCAGCGCCTTCTCCATGCAGCGCCGGAGCTGGAGGATGTAGGTCTGCAGCGTGGTGAGCGCGCTGCGGGGCGGGGAATCGCCCCAGATCTCCTCCATCAGCGCGGAAACCGGCAGCACCTGGTTCGCGTAGATGGCGAGCAGTGCCAGGATCTGTCGCGGCTTCGCCGCGGTGGGCAGGATCGGAACGCCCTTCAGCTCGGCTTCCAAAGACCCCAGAACAGAGATTCGCATGCGGCCCCCTTATGTCTCTGTCATCGGACCTTGAATCTCCCATGAGGCCGCCTCGCACAGACAGTGCGTCACTACCGCTTGGCCGGGTGTGTTTGTCCTGCTCAGGGGTGTGACCGATTCACGGGGCGGGGCCGCGGCGGACATGACTGAGGCCCCGCGCGCCGTGAGGCACGCGGGGCCTGTGGTCCGGCCGGACGGGGGGAAAGCCGGACCCGCAGTGGTTCAGTCGCCGGTGAGCACCGGGCGGTCGTACAGCGCGAGGCAGTCCTCGTACACCGGCAGGATCCCTTTCGCCAGTGCCTCCGCCGCGGTGGGCGCGGCCAGGTCCCGGTCGGACATCACCGGCGCCCCGGTGAGCCCCCACGGCAGGGCCAGAGCGGGGTCGAGGGCGCTGACGGTGTAGCCGGAGTCGGGCGACTCCGGCAGGGAGCTGTGACAGGCGATCACCGTGTCGTCCTCGATCGCGAGCCAGGCGTGGCCGAGACCTTCGGAGACGAACACCCCGCACAGGTCGCGGTGGTTCAGCCAGACCATCTCGTGCCGGCCGTAGTCCGGGGACCCGACGCGCAGGTCCACCACGACGTGGACGGCGGATCCCCGCACGCAGTCGAAGAGCCTGGGCCGGCCACCCTCGCCGGCCGTGCCGTGGATGCCGCGCAGGACCATGCGCCGCGCGGTCGACAGCTCGCTGTAGCGGATCGCGAAGGGCCTTCCGACCGCGGTCTCGACCTCGTCCTGGCGGAACGTCTCGTAGCGGACCACGACCTCGTCGCCAACGGCCCGGGGCGAAAGCAGGAACGCGCCCGGCAGGGCCAGTTCGCTGACTTCCAGGCTGCGGAGTTCCATGCTCACGAAGGTAGCCGCCGCCGCTCAAGAGCAGCTTGAGCAGCGCCGATGGCCGAGGACCGCACCCTGTGCGCTCGGTCAGAGGATCGCGGCCGGCGGTCGAGCCGCACTGGAGCCCGGCCGCACCGTGCGCCGGAGCCGTGCCACGCCCTGGCGTCCCGTACGCGCGCCGCACGCACGCCGCACGCACCACCGCCCCGCCGAGCATGGGCTCGACGGGGGCGGCGGGATGGGGCGGATAGGTCAGGTCAGCCAGCAGTCGGGGGCGGGGCCGCCTTGGCCGACCGGCGGGAAGAGCACGTCGAGCTCGGCCAGCAGGGACTCCGGCAGCGTGCAGTCCAGAGCCTCCAGCGCGCCCTCGATGTGCTGCTCCGTGCGAGGCCCGATCACCACACCCGTCACACCGGGGCGGGACAGCACCCAGGCCATGCCGACCACCGCCGGCTCCAGGCCGTACTGGGCACAGAGCTTCTCGTAGGCCCCAATGGTGTCGCGCTGCGCGTCCAGGGCCTCCAGAGCGCGGCCCTGCGCGGACTTGACGGCGGAGTTGGTCTCCAGCTTGCGGAGCACACCGCCGAGCAGGCCGCCGTGCAGCGGTGACCAGACGAAGAGACCGAGTCCGTACGCCTGGGCGGCGGGAATGACCTCGAGCTCCGTGTACCGGCTGACCAGGCTGTAGGCGCACTGCTCCGTGACCAGGCCCAGGCTGTTCCTGCGCTGCGCGGCCGCCTGCGCGGACGCGATGTCCCAGCCGGCGAAGTTGGACGAGCCGACGTAGCGCACCTTGCCCTGCGCGACCAGGAGGTCCATGGCCTGCCAGACCTCGTCCCAGCCCACGGACCGGTCGAGGTGGTGCATCTGGTAGATGTCGATCCAGTCCGTGCCCAGCCGCTTGAGCGATGCCTCGCAGGCCGCGACGATGTTGCGGGCGGACAGGCCGTGGTCGTTCGGGCCCTCGCCCATCGGGTCGCCCACCTTGGTGGTCAGGACGACCTGGTCGCGGCGCGCGGGGCTCTTGCCGAGCCAGCGGCCGATGACCTCCTCGGTGTGGCCCTTGTGGACGCGCCAGCCGTAGATGTTGGCGGTGTCGACCAGATTGATGCCCCGGTCCAGGGCATGGTCCATGAGGCGGTGCGCCTCCGGCTCCTCCACCCGGCCGCCGAAGTTGACGGTGCCGAGGGCCAGCCTGCTGACCCGCAGACCGGTACGGCCCAGCTGTGTGTAGATCACGCGACCTTCTCTTCCTTCAGGGATGAACGCTTACGCGGTCACGGGCTCAGGAGACCTCCGACTCCCGGCCGCTGGAGCAGAACTCCGTCGTCAGGCGCAGGCCCTCCTCGAGGGACACCTGCGGCTTCCATCCGGTGGCGGCCCGGAACGCGGAGGAGTCGACGGTCACGCTCCGGAAGTCGCTGACCTCGGCGTACTCCGGCGGCTCCACGGAGACCAGCGGCACCGGGTCCTTGCCCGTCTGCTCGGCGACCAGCGCGCAGACCCTGCTGAACACGTCCCCGAGCGGTGCTCCTTGGCCCGTGCCGATCAGCCAGCGCTTTCCTCCGAGCTCGTCCATGTGGGGAATGGCGGCCCAGAAGGCGCGGGCGACGTCATCGACGTGGAGCAGGTCCCGGCGGACCGATCCGTCGTGCCACATGGTCAGGGGCTCGCCGGCCACCGCGCGCCGCGTCATCGTGGAGACGATGCCCTTGTCCTTGGCCGTGGACCCGGCGCTGTAGCCGTACAGCGTGGTGAGGCGCAGGCAGGCGCCGCGCACCGTTCCCGCCGCGTCGGCCGCGAGCAGCAGTCGCTCCGCCTCGAGCTTGAGGCGCTCGTAATATCCCGTGGGCCGGTCGGGTTCGGTGCCGTCCAGGACTTCCTTGTCCGAGGAGCCGGCCGCCGTGATCGAGCCCGTGAACAGGACGGTCGCGGGCGCCTGGGAAGCGGGCCGGTCGCCGAGCGCCTTCAGCAGGTCCTGCATCAGGCCCACGTGGACGCGTTCGGCGCCCGCGTCGCCGTCCGCGATGCGCCACGTGGACGCCCCGGCGAGGTACGCCAGCGAATGGATGACGACATCGGCGCCGGCGACGGCGGCGGCCATCTGGCCGGGCTCGGTCAGGTCCGCGGGGAACACCTCGATCTCGGCGAGGGCGTTCTCCGGTACGGACACCTTCCTGCGGGAGACGGCCCGTATCCGGACCGGGTGCTGGGCCAGCTCGCGGAACACGGCGGATCCGACGAAGCCCGTGGCGCCCAGCACCACGATGAGCGGGTTCACGCCCGTACCTCCATGAGGGTTCGTGTGGTCCATGAACCACGGTTCGCGGCCCCGCCGGTCGTCAGAGAAGGCATGCGGCCAGGCTCCGGGCCTCGACGTTGACGTGGTAGCCCATCTGGGTCAGGCGGTTGAGCAGGCCGAGGGTGATCCACCGGTAGTTGTCCGGCACCTCGATCTTGTGGTCCTCGGGGATTTCGACGACCAGGTGGCGCGTGTCCGCCTTGGAGAAGCGGCCGCCGTCCTCCGACTGGATGGCGTCCAGCCGGGTCCAGGATTCGGGTGCGTCGAGGTACTCCGTCAGCGGCGGGAAGTCCTCGGGGCCGCGGTGGTAGCCCGGGGAGAACTGGATGGTGGGTCCGAGTTCGAGCCGGTCCGTCAGGCCGGGCTGGACGGTGGCCTGGAGCAGGAACCGCAGTACCCCGTTCTGCCGCTGGCAGACCAGGGCCACGGCGTTTCCGGGGCGGGGCTCGAGCATGGGCTGCCACCACGTGCCGACCTCACGGCTCGTCGCCCGGACCGACATGCCGATGATGTCGAAGATGCGGCCGTCGCGGTGACGGATGCTCTCGTCGTCGCAGATCCACTCGTCCATGTCCCGCAGGCTGGTCCGCCTGACGTCCAGGTTGAACCTGGCCTTCTGGTCGAAGAGCCACGTCAGGGCGCCGGCGAGGTCGGTCTCCGAGCACGGCGTCCGGTGCGACTTCAGGAGCTCGGCGTGGAATCCGTCGGTCTGCTCGGCGTAGGACGGCCCGCCGTCGTCGGCAGCGCCGTAGGCGATTCCGGAGAGCACGGTACGGGCGTTCATGTTGACGCGGTTGCCCAGCATGAGCTGGTGGCGCAGCTGGCCCAGGGTGAGCCAGGTGAAGTCGTTCTCGACGGGGACGTCCTGGTCCTCGGGCACCTCGACGATCATGTTCCGGTTCCGCTTGTTCAGGTACCAGAAGCCGTGCTCGGAGAGGAGCTGGTCGAACAGGACGCGTGGCCGCGTGCCCTCCAGGAAGTACTCCAGGTACGGGGTGGCCCTGCCTCCGTGGACGCGCCGGTAGTTGCTCTGAGTCGCCTGAACGGTCGCCGCGTACTGGACGAAGGCGGTGTTCCCCGGCTCCATCTTCGCCTGCATGAGGAAATGGAGCACGCCGTCGAACCGCTTGACGATGATCCCCAGGATGCCGATCTCGGGCTGGACGATGATCGGCTGGGACCACTGCGGGACGGGGCCGAAGTCCGTCCGTACGGAGAGCCCTTCGACCGTGAAGAACTTGCCGTCCTCGCGGTTGAGCCGGTCACCGTGGTGCCAGTTCGGGAGGGAGGCCAGCGGCACCTGTTCGACCTCGTACGAGGCGGACTCCTCGCGTTCCTTGAGGAAGGCGCCTGCGTCGGGGGTCAGCGGGGATATCGACTCCAGCGCCGATGCCAGGAAGGCGTCGGCGGCGTTCACCTCGGGCTGCATCCTGCTACTTCCTTTCAACTTTACGGGCCATGACGGGCGAGCCGGCTTCGCGAGGGCAGGAGAGCTGTCGGGCGAAGGTGGCCATGTCGAAGCGGAGCGTCTTCTCGATCAGCACGTCGTCGTCGAAGTGGAAGGGGATCGCCACGGGCGCGTCGACGGTCTTGCCGCAGTGGGGGGATGCCGCGCCAGTCCGCCTCCTGCTCGGCGCGGAACTGCGCCTCCACGATCGCCGCGGTCGGCGTGTGGTGGCCGTGGAGTGTCCTTGAGACTGGCTCGTTCGATTCGGAACGTAACGCTAGGACGCCCCCCTCGCCCCTCCCTCGCGCTCCGCTGGAGCGCCCTGGTGCTCGTCGCGAACGCGCGCCCGGGCGCGTGCTCGAGGGGGATTCGACCGCGGGTGGCGATGCTTCGACTTCATCGTTCTTCTCCCACCCCGCCTAGAGAGAGGCCGGCATGTCGAGGAATCACCACGCTCTCGTGCAGAGCTTCGTGGACATGATCAACAGCCATGACGTCAGCACGATGGAGGAGCACACGGCTCCCGGTCACATCGACCACAACCCCGGGGTGGCCGACGGCATCGAGGCCAACCGGGGCTTCTGGACGCAGGTGTTCAGCGCCTTCCCCGACCTGAAGGCCGTGCTGCACGACGTCATCGCGGAAGGCGACCGGGTTGCTGCCCGCGTGGAGTACACCGCGACCCACCTGGGCACGTTCCTCGGCATACCGGCGAGCGGGCGTCCGGTGAACTTCCAGTCCATCGACATCTGGCGGGTGGCGGACGGGCTCCTCGCCGAGCACTGGGACCAGCTGAACATGGACGACCTCTTCCGCCAGCTGGGGGCCGACCCGGCGGCGCTCGCGCAGCACTGAACGAGGCGGGCCGTCCGCCGTGCCCTGCGGCGGTCGCGGAGACCCGCGACCGCCTCACGGCCGTGCTCGAAGAACGCATCCCACATCACCCCCCACGCATCGTGCCCCGCGCTCGTCTTTGAGCGCGGGGCACGATGCGTGGGGGGGTCCGTGAACGGGCGGACCGAGGCCGCCCGGCGGCGCGTGGCCGCCGGGGACCTGCGGGGTGGGTCAGCCGACGAACTCGGCGAACCTCGCGACCGTGTCGGCCGGCCCGGGCAGGGCCGCGATCTCCTGGGCGACCCGGTCGGCCGCCTCCTGGTAGGCGCCGTCGGTCAGCAGGATGCGCACCTCGGCCTCCACCGCCTCGGCGGACACTTCCTCGCCGAGCAGCATGCGGCCCGCTCCGGTCGCCTTCACCGCGGGCGCGTTGCCGAGGCCGTCGTTCTCCTTCGGCAGGATCAGCTGCGGCAGCCCCGCGGCCAGCGAGGCCAGCGTGGTGCCGTGGCCGCCGTGGTGGACGATGACGGTGGCGTACTTCAGCGCCTCGGGCTGCGGCACCCAGGGGAGCGCGACGACCCGGTCCGGCAGCTCGCCCAGCTCGGCCGGGTCCACCAGGGAGCTCGTCGCGACGAGGATCCGCACGTTCAGCGGCAGCAGGCCGTCGATCGCGGTGCGCAGCAGCTCCGCGGAGGTGACCACGGTGCCGAAGCTCAGGTAGACCAGGGGGCCCTCCCCCTCGGTGACGCTCGCGGGCAGCTCGCCCGGCTCGCTGGAGGAGGCGGGCCGCTGCGGGATCACCTGGACACCGGGGGCCAGGAAGCCCTCGTTCTGCACGGCGGGCGGGCAGATCTCGATGTACGGGTTGCCCAGGCTCAGACCGCGGCCGATCTTGTCGACCACGCCCAGGTCGGTCGCCGTGGCGAACAGCTCCTGCGGGATCAGCGGGTCCGAGGAGACCTGGCCGATGCCGTGGCAGACGGCGGGTATGCCCGCCGCCGCGGCCGCGAAGCCGGCGCCCGGGTTGAAGGACTCGTAGACGACCAGGTCCGGCCGGAGGTCGGCGAGGACAGGGGTGAGGTCCGCGAACACGCTGCGCGGCAGGACCGAGCCGAACGCCTTCACGGCCAGGGCCGCCAGCACCTCGGGCGGGATGTCACTGGCCTGCGCGGCACCGCCGTTGGCCTCCAGGAACGCCTGGCCGCCGATCGCCTCGATGAACGCCTCGGGGACGGTGAGCCCGCTGGCGACCGGCCGCAGCTCCGCCTTCTCGAGGGTCGTGTGGAACTGCTCGCTGGTGGCGAACCAGACCTCGTGCCCGGCTGCTTGCGCCGCCTGCGCGAGCGGAACCAGGGGGAGTACGTGTCCGTAGTTTCCGAGGCTTGCGAAGAGGACCTTCATGTCTCGCACGGCCTTTCTGCCAGTGGCGTGAGGAGAGGTGGCGTGGGAAGAGGTGAGGTGATGCCGAATTCCCGCGGCCCGACGCGATGTCGTCGTGTCGGGCCGCGGGTCGGCGTACGAGGTGTCAGCGGGTGGCCGAGGCGGCCGGTTCGGCGCTGTGCGGCTGTGCACTGTCGGACTCGGCACCGTCCGATTCGACGCTGTGCTGCTCAGCCGCGCCGGCGGGCCGGACGGCGAAGAGCATCACGACCGCGGCGACCGCCATGGCCACCGCTCCGACCCACAGGGCGGGGACGAAGCCGTCGATGAAGTTCTGGCCCGACGCGTAGCCGCCGTTGTGGGTGAAGACGCTGGTGAGGACGGTGACGCCGAGCGCCGCGCCCAGCTCGCGCATGGCCGAGGTCGAGCCGGAGGCGATGCCCTGCTCGGAGACGTTGACGGAGCTCATCGTCAGGTTGATGAGCGGGGCGAAGAAGCAGGCCACACCCACGCCGCCCAGAAGGTAGCCGGGCAGCTGCTCGACGTAGGTCGAGTCGGGGCTCATCACCAGGGCCCAGTAGGCGAACCCGGCGGCGAGCATCGCGAGTCCGAAGACCGCGACGGGACGTCCGCCGATCTTGTCCGACAGGATGCCCGCGACGGGCGCGATGAGGAGCGGCATCGCCGTCCACGGCAGCATCCGCACGCCGGCCTCGGTCGGCGACATGTGCTGGATGTTCTGCATGAACTGCGTGATGAGGAAGACCACGCCGTACATGGCGAAGGCCTGCAGCAGGCCGCCCGCGTTGACGGCGCTGAAGGCGCGGTTGCGGAACATGCCCATGGGCAGCATCGGCGCGCTGCTGCGCCGCTCCCACTGGACGAACGCGAAGACCAGCAGGACGCCGGCCGCCATGGGGCCCAGGACCATCGGGGCGCCCCAGCCTTCGTGGCCGTTGGCGCGGATCAGGCCGTAGACGATGCCGAGCATGCCGAGGCTGACCAGGGCCGTGCCCACCATGTCCAGGCTCTTGTTCACACCACGGCTCTCGTCCAGACCGCGCCAGGCGGCCGGGATGAGCAGCAGGCCCACCGGCACGTTGATCCAGAAGATCCACTGCCAGGACAGGTTCTCCGTGATGAGTCCGCCGACCAGCGGGCCACCCGCGATGGCCAGTCCGCCGACCGCGCTGTAGATGCCGAGGGCGGCACCGCGCTTCGCGGCGGGCACGGCGGTGGTGAGCAGGGTGAGGGAGAGCGGCATGATGACCGCGGCGCCGGCGCCCTGGACCACGCGGGCGGCGATCAGCTCCTCGATGCCGGGGGCCAGCGCGGCCGCGGCCGAGGCGGCCGTGAACACCAGCAGACCGGCCATGAACACCTTGCGGCGACCGAACCGGTCACCGAGGGCGGCACCGAACATCATCAGGACGGCGAACGACAGCGTGTAGGCGTTCACCGTCCATTCCAGGTCCTCCAGGCTGCCACCGAGCTCGTCCCTGATGGTGGGCAGCGCAACGAGGACTACCAGGTTGTCGAGCCCCGCCATGAAGGTGGCGAGGGCTGTGATCAGCGTGGCCAGGCCCGGGGACCTCCCCGCACCGGCCGCACCGCCGCCGGCGGCGACCTTGTCAGTACTCATTCAGGGCTTTCCTTCCGATTCCACCATGGGGGGACGACGGCTTCCGTCGCGCGGTCGGGTAACGAGGCGCCGACCCGTTGCTGACGACGCCCAGGGCGTCACAGGGAGGCTAGGGAGCCGCGCTCGAGCGCCGGTCGAGTCCCGGCAGCGGCCCGGGGCCGCGCCGGTCTCCAGTTCTTCTCCGCCCGCACTCGATCGGACCGCAACACCATCGGGCGGCGGGACTCGGGCAGGCCGTGGGCCCCCGCACCACCGCAGACGTCCTCCGCGTCCCGGCGCCGAAGACGCCTTGGCGGCGCTGTGGTCGAAGGCCCGCACCCCACCCACGACGAAAAGGAAAGCTCAGATGAAGGGCATCATCCTCGCCGGCGGCAGCGGCACCCGGCTTCGCCCGCTGACGGCCGCGCTGTCCAAACAGATCCTGCCGGTCTACGACAAGCCGATGATCTACTACCCGCTCTCCGTGCTGATGCTGGCCGGCATCCAGGACATCCTGGTGATCTCGTCCAGGGACCACTCGGACAGCTTCCGCGCCCTCCTCGGGGACGGTTCCCGGCTCGGCCTGAACATCGAGTACGCCGAGCAGGACCAGCCGCGCGGCATCGCCGAAGCCCTGGTCATCGGCGCCGACTTCATCGGGGACGACCAGGTCGCCCTGGTGCTCGGCGACAACATCTTCCACGGGCCGCGGTTCTCGGTGCTGCTCGACGACGCGCTGCGCCGGCTCGACGGCGCCGCGCTGTTCGGCTACCGGGTGAGCGATCCGCACCGCTACGGGATCGGGGAGGTCGACGCCGCCGGCCGGCTGCTGTCGCTGGAGGAGAAGCCGGCCAACCCGCGCTCCGACATCGCGGTGACCGGGCTGTACCTCTACGACAGCGACGTGGTCGGGATCGCCAAGAACCTCTCCCCGTCGGCGCGGGGCGAGCTGGAGATCACCGACGTCAACCTCGCCTACCTGGCGCAGGGCCGGGCCCGCCTCACCGAGCTCGGCCGCGGCTTCGCCTGGCTGGACATGGGCACCCACGACTCGTTGCTGCAGGCGGCGCAGTACGTCCAGCTGGTCGAGCAGCGGCAGGGCGTGTACATCGCCTGCGTCGAGGAGGTGGCGCTCAACCGCGGCTTCATCACCGCCGACCAGTGCCGGCGCCTCGGCGAGGAAATGGTGGGTACGGCCTACGGCGACTACGTCATCGATGTCGCCGCACGCCACCGCCCGATGCCGATCGTCCGCGTAGCCTGAGAAGGAGAACGTCCCATGCTTCCGATCCGACCTGCCACCCCCGCCGACGCCCAGGTGAGCGCGTCATGACCACCCGTGTGCTGGTGACCGGCGGGGCCGGATTCATCGGCTCTCACTACGTCCGTACGGTGCTCGGCCCCGACGGTCCCGGTGACGTCTCGATCACCGTCCTGGACAAGCTGACGTACGCGGGCAATCCCGCCAACCTCGACGAGGTGAGGGCGCACCCGCAGTTCTCCTTCGTGCAGGGCGACATCTGCGACCCCGAGCTGGTCGACAAGCTGATGGCCGAGCACGCCCAGGTGGTCCACTTCGCCGCGGAGTCGCACGTCGACCGGTCGATCGACGGGGGCGCCGAGTTCGTGCGCACGAACGTGGTCGGCACGCACACGCTCGTCGACGCCGCCCACCGGGCCGGCGTCGAGGTCTTCGTGCACGTCTCCACCGACGAGGTGTACGGCTCGATCGACGAGGGATCCTGGCCCGAGACCCACCCGCTGAGCCCCAACTCGCCGTACTCCTCGGCGAAGGCGTCCAGCGACCTCATCGCGCTGTCGTACCACCGCACCCACGGCCTGGACGTCCGGGTCACCCGCTGCTCGAACAACTACGGGCACCACCACTTCCCTGAAAAGCTCATCCCGCTCTTCGTGACCAACCTCCTGGGCGGCGAGAAGGTCCCGCTGTACGGCGACGGAGACAACGTCCGCGACTGGCTGCATATCGATGACCATGTGCAGGGCATCGAACTGGTCCGCACCCAGGGCCGCGCGGGTGAGATCTACAACATCGGGGGCGGCACCGAGCTCTCCAACAAGGAGCTCACCGGCCTGCTGCTCGCGGCGTGCGGCGCGACCTGGGACGACAGCGTCGAATACGTCCAGGACCGCAAGGGGCACGACCGGCGCTATTCGGTCGACTGCACGAAGATCCGCGAGGAATTGGGGTACAAGCCTCGTAAGAGCTTCGAGGAGGGGCTGGCCGAAACTGTCCAGTGGTACCGCGACAACCGCAGTTGGTGGGAGCCTCTCAAGGCGGCGGCCGACGGAGGTGGTGCTTCCGATTGAGTGAGAACTTCACCCGGCACCGGTGAAGGCGACACTGTCCGTGGCAATCCTCATTCGCGAAGAATTCCGGCCATTGGAGCACAACGCCGACCACATCAGTGAGGACCTTCTCCGATGAGCCACGCCAGTGCCACCGTCTCTCTCTCGGCGCGCATCTCCGAGGCAGCTCCTGCACGTCCGCTCCTCATTGTCCAGCTCCCTGACCACTCCTTCGGATCACCCGCTCTGTTCAGCCTCTGTGCGACTCCGGTGCCCGCGGCACCGACCGTCGCGTTCTTCAGCCTGTGTGCAGGACCGCCCCCCGCGAGCTTCGTCCCCACCGCGGCCCCCGTGGCCGTCGACGGCGATGCAGTCGCGGGGGCCTGGATATGACCTCTGAGTCCTCCGTCCCCCGGAAGTCCGCACCGGCCGCCCTGCGGGACAGCTCGACTCTTGTGGGCTTCAGGCACCACCTGCGCCCGGCGACCGTCCCCAACGAGGCGACGTACCTGGTCTCCCGCCAGGGCGTGACCACCCTGCACGGTCTCCTCGCCGACGTGCTGGTCCCGCTGCTCGACGGCACCCGGTCGCTCGCCCAGATCCTGCACGCCGCCGCGCCGGCCCTCACCGCCGAGGAGGCCGAGGACGGTCTGCGCCTGCTCAGCGAAGCCGGGCTCCTGCGCTTCGACAACCCCGCCCGGTCGGCGAGGGACACCGACCCGGTCGCCGAGGCGTACTGGGACCTGGCCGGCCTGGACGGCGCCCGGGCCGCGGCGGGGCTGACCTGCTCCCGGCTCCGGGTCCTGCCGCTCGGCGGCGTCGACCCCGGACCGGTGCTCGCGGCGAGCGTGGAGTCCGGCCTCAGCGTGACCGACTCGGACACGGACCTCACGCTGGTCCTGTGCGACGACTACCTCTCCCCCGAGCTCGAGCGGGTCGACGCGGAACACCGGGCGGCGGGCAGACCGTGGCTGCTCACCCGGCTGTGCGGCTACGAACCGTGGATCGGCCCGTTCTTCCGGCCGGACGAGGGACCCTGCTGGTCCTGCCTGGCCTACCGGCTGGAGCAGCACCGCGGGTACGACGGACCGCTCCAGGAGGCCTTAGGCCTGGACCGCCCCCTCTTAAGACCGATCGCCTCGCTCTCCGCGGGGCGCGTCATGGCCGCTCAGAGCGCGGTCCTGGAGGCCGCCAAGTGGCTGGCCGGGCTGCGCTACGCCGACCAGGGCTCCGTGCGCACGGTCGACACCCTCAACCTGCGCACCCGCGTCCACGCCGTGTCCCGGATCCCCCAGTGCCCCTCCTGCGGCGAACCCGGCCTGATGGGCCGGCGCGTGCTCGCGCCGATCGTCCCGGTCTCGCGCACCAAGGCGGGGCACGGCGGCGGCGACCACCGGGCGCTCAGCCCGGACCAGTTGCTCAAGCGGCACGCGCACCTGGTGAGCCCGATCACCGGAATCATTCCGCACCTCGAGCCCTCCCCCGGCGCCCCGGACTTCGCGACCACGTACGTGTCGGGGTACAACCTGGCGATGCGGGACCGCGGTCCGGCCGGACTGCGTGCGCAGAGCGGCGGCAAGGGCCTGACCGACACGGAGGCCCGTACCAGCGCGTTGTGCGAGGCGGTGGAGCGCTACTGCGGCACCCGGCACGGCGACGAGCCGACCGTGGTGGACACCCTGCGCGCCCTCGGCGACCAGGGCCTGCACCCCAACGCCTGCCAGCTGTACGCGGACCAGCAGTTCCGCGACCGGGACCGCTGGAACCGCTCGGGCTCGCCCTTCCACCACGTGCCCAAGCCCTTCGACGAGAACCGGCCGGTGGAGTGGACGCCCGTGTGGTCCCTGACCGAGCAGCGCCAGCGGCTGCTGCCGACCTCGATGCTCTACTTCTCCTCCACCCCCGCTGAGTCGGGTCCGTACGCCGACTCCAACGGCAACGCGGCCGGCAGCAGCCTGGAGGACGCCCTGCTGCAGGGCTTCATGGAACTGGTGGAACGGGACGCCGTCGCGCTGTGGTGGTACAACCGCACCCGGCAGCCCGCGATAGACCTGGACTCCTTCCACGAGCCCTACATAGGGCGGATCCGCGAGGGACACCAGAAGCTGGGCCGGGAGCTGTGGGCCCTCGACCTCACCTCGGACCTCGGCATCCCCGCGATCGTGGCACTGTCCCGGCGTACGAACGGCCCGAGCGAGGACATCGTCTTCGGCTTCGGCGCTCACTTCGACCCGGCCGTCGCGCTGCGACGCGCGCTCACCGAGACGGGTCAGCTGCTGCCGGCCGTGAACAGGGACCGCCCCGGCGGCGGATACGGCATCACGGACCCTCTCCCGGTGCGCTGGTGGCGGCAGGCGACGGTGGCCAACCAGCCCTACCTGACACCGGACCCGGACGTCCGGCCCCGGACGCCCGGCCACTGGAACTACGTGGTGCGCAACGACCTGCTCGACGACGTCACGGCCATCACCGACCTCCTCGCCGCCAAGGGCCTGGAACTGCTCGCCCTCGACCAGACCCGGCCGGACATCGGTCTGCCGGTGGTCAAGGTGATCGTGCCCGGGCTCCGGCACTTCTGGACCCGGTACGGGCCGGGCAGGCTGTTCGACGTGCCCGTCACCCTCGGACGCCTGGCCGCGCCCACCCCGTACGAGGAGCTCAACCCGATCCCGCTGTTCGTGTGACGCGACCGCGTGCGGCGGTCGACCGCTTCCCGGCAGGCGCCGGGGAGGACAGTTCCAGCCAGGAGGCCTTCCCCCACAGCTTCCCCGGCCTCCCCGCCTGCAACGTGACGACGGCCCCCGCAGGGGGCGTCCGGTGGATCGACCGCCCCCTCCCGGCCTGCATCGACGCCATCGGCGACGGCGATGGCGCGGCTACACATCCGGTCCCGGGGATGACCACCGGACATCGGCCAACCTGCCTAGAATGACTGCCGGTTGTTCGAATCGTCATCAACGAAGAAAACCGGGAGACGAGAGATGGACGGCACCGGTCCGGACAGATCCCCCTCGCAAGTCAACCAGTCGCAGGACTACGGCAGCGTGGCCACCAGGACCGCCCGGGGCGTTCTGCTGGCCGCGCTGGGCTGCTATCTGGGCATCACCTTCCTCAACATCCTTTCCCTGTCCCTCGGCGCCTACGACCTGACCCGCGCCGTGATCTGCCTGGTGCTGGTCTTCCTGCTGCAGCTCTCGCATTCGGCACCCGGTGCCTCCACTGCCCGGATGCGCACCAAGGTCCTCACCCTGGGCGCCCAGGGCGTCCTGTCCTATCTGCCGCTGCTCTGGTTCGGGGTGTACTGGGGTGCCATGGCCGGCTTCTTCGCCGGCTCGCTCCTGCTCCTCCTGCGTCCCGCGGCGGGCTGGACGCTGTACGGGCTGACGGCGTTCAGCATGGTCATCACCGGGGTCCTGTACGACCGGAGCGTCGTCGACATCGTGTACCTGGCCCAGACGACCTCGCTCACGGGTCTGGTCGTCTACGGCCTGAGCCGCCTGACCAGCCTGGTCGACCAGTTGCACAAGGCCCGCGCCGATCTGGCCCGGCTGGCCGTCAGCAACGAGCAGTTACGGTTCTCCAGGGATCTGCACGACCTGCTCGGGTACAGCCTGTCCGCCGTGACCCTGAAGAGCGAGCTGATACGCCGTCTCATCCCGACCAATCCGCACCGGGCCTGCGACGAGGTCGACGAGGTGCTCGGCATCTCCCGACAGGCCCTGGCCGATGTGCGCCGGGTCGCGAGCGGGTACCGGGAGATGTCGCTCGGTTCCGAGCTCACCTCCGCGGAATCGGTACTGGCCGCCGCCGACGTCGAGGTCACCGTCGACACCGAGGACGCCATCGAGGGCCTGGGGCCGATGACGTCCACCGTGCTGGCCACGGTGCTGCGCGAGGGCGTCACCAATCTGCTGCGGCACTCCAAGGCCTCGCGCTGCTGGATCTCCGCCCGCATCGAGGGCGACGTCGTCCGCCTCGCCATCGTCAACGACGGCCTGGTCCTCGGCTCCCACCTCCGCGCGCCGCACAGCGGCAACGGCCTGGGCAACCTCGAACGACGGCTGGAGGACATCGGTGGCCTGCTGATCGCACAACGCCTCCCCGACGCTTCCGACACGGACCTGTTCCGGCTCACGGCCGAGGCACCGGTCCGGGAAGCACGGTCGGACGATCCGCACCAAACCGTGATCATGGGGAAAGAGCAGCCCTACGGCCGGATAGACGACGTAGCGTAAGCAGTCTTGGCGCCGGCCCTCCCGTTGGCGAATCTCCTACGGCGGAGGCGCGGGTGGGCAGGATCCAGCAAGATTCTCGTATGGGAAAGAACGGTGGACGGCGACGATGATCCGGATCCTCCTGGCCGAAGACATGCACATGGTCCGCGGCGCACTGGTGGCTCTGCTCAACCTGGAGGACGACCTGGAGGTGGTCGCCGAGCTCGAGCGTGGCGACCTGATCCTGAGCCAGGCGCGCGAGCACCGGCCGGACGTGGCCATCATCGACATCGACCTGCCCGGTCTCGACGGGATCAGTGCGGCCGAGCTCCTGCACGAGCGCCTGCCCGAGTGCCGGACCCTGATCCTCACCAGCCTCGGCCGCCCCGGCACGCTGCGCCGGGCGATGTCCGCGCACGTCTCGGGTTTCCTCCTCAAGGACGCGCCGCCCAGCGATCTCGCCCAGGCCGTCCGGCGGGTCGTCGCCGGTCAGCGGGTGATCGACCCGCAACTGGCCCTGGCCGCCTGGGGCGGCAGCGAGAGCCCGCTGACGATACGCGAGACCGAGGTGCTGCAGATGGCCGCGCAGGGCTCGGAGCCTCAGGAGATGGCCGCGCAGCTGCACCTTTCGGTGGGCACGGTACGCAACTACCTCACCACGGTCGTGGCCAAGCTGAACGCGCGCAACCGGGTCGACGCCATCCGCATCGCCCGTGATTCGGGCTGGCTGGTGTGACCGGCCTGGTGTGACCGGTCAGCCTACGGGCACCGTCATGCCGGCCCCCGCCAGGTGACCGAGGATCGACAGCGTCAGTTCGGCGGGCAGCGGGGCCACTTCGACCAGCGCTTCCGGTGTCATGGGCCAGGCCAGCAGGGACACCACCCACATCGCCTCGGGACGGTGGATCTCCACCCGGTGTTCCAGGCCGCCGCACTCCAGCAGGAACGCGTTGTCCTGCACCGTGATCGTCACGTTGGGCCGTAGCCCCACCCGGCGCTGCGCGGGCACCCGGGCCATGGCGAAACGGGCGGTCCGGCCCGCCGGCACCACCGACAGCACCGGGCCCTTGAGGTCTTCCAGGGACAGCGTTCTGATCACCAGGTGGGAGATCTCGCGGAGCACCGACAGCACCACCGTGTAGCTGTCCTGCCCGGCGGGCGCTTCGTCCTTGGGCTGCAGCAGGTTCGCGAGCCGGATGGGGCCCAGCTCCATGCGGTGCAGCGCCTCGGCGACGACGGTCGTGGGGGCCTCGATCCGCTCGGTGCCCTGCGGGCCGCTGAGCACCAGCGCCTGGCCCTCCTCGTCCCACCCGACCGCCGTGTCCTCGCGCAGGGACCACAAGTGATGCAAGCGTAGGGGTGGGTCTTCCAGGGGTGGAATCACGAACAGCGCACCTCCTCGGGCTGACAGGAGCCGACCGAACGGCCGGCTCATCCCCCGCGGATTCGTTCGCCCTCCAGTATGAATGTGCGTGCCGGGTATCCAGCAGCGATGGACTCACACCGAATACGTGAGGAAATCATGGGCGTTGGCCGTGCCCACCACGTCCTCAAAGCCGAGCGGTGAATCTGACGATCGCGAATCGGGCGCGCCTCAAGAGCCTCGCCATGACGTCTCCCTTGTCCGTTGAGTGACGGCGACGAGCGAAGTCGCCGGTGCCGCTTCGGGGCCTCGGGGCCAACCGTGCGACACCGCGATGGGCGTGGGACTTGAGCGCGTCTGGAGCGGCGCTGTACCGGCAGGTCAGCGCCCCGGTACGGACGGAGCCATGAAGGGGAGCCGGATCGACGCCGGTGGCCGCCCTAGGTCGTCCTTGTCGCGCGCCCTGGGGGGACGTACGCCGGCCAGGTCGTCCTCGGCGGATTGCAGGCACTCCTCGAAGAAGGCCAGCGCGCGCAGGTGGTAGCTGCGGGCGGCCGTGCCGAGGCTGATGTTGTGGCCCGCGCCGGGCTGGCGCTCGACCCGGACGACGGGTGCCTTGGCCAGCCGGGAGGCCATATCGGCGAGATCCTGCTCCTCGTGCAGCCACCAGGCCTCGTGCTCGGCGAACGTCAGCCGCAGCGGGATGTCGATCCGCGGCGCCAGCTCGTCGAACATGTCCGGCCACAGGGGCACCTCGGCGGCCTCGCGGTCGGGAATGGGGGCGACCAGGGCCTCGGCCGCACGGAACGTACCCGATGGGTAGAGCCCGAGCGGGCCCCAGTTGCGCTCCGTCTCAAGGTGGCGGCGCAGGCGCCGGCGTTCGGCCGGCTCGATGCCGTAGCGGTGACCGATGCCCGAGGCGTCCAGGGCGAGCAGGCCGGGGGTGCGCGCGATGGTGGTGAGGGCGAGTTTGCCGCCGTAGGAGTGGGCCAGCAGGAGGAAGCCCCTGCCGACGGTGTGCCCCTCGGCGAAGGCGTCGAGCGCCCCGGCCAGTACGTCGGACTGTTCCTCGAGGGTCAGGCCGTCGGGCACCTGCTCCGCGGACCGGCCGTAGCCGGGCCGGTCGAGGGCCAGCACCGTGAAGCCGAGCCGGGCGCCCAGTGCGAGCAGGGACAGGTCGGCGTGGGCCTGTCCGTCGAAGTAGCCCGCGCGCATGCCGCCGCCGTGGACGGCGACGACGGTCGCCCGGGGCGGGCGGTCGGCCGGCTCGGCCAGCAGACCCGACAGGGTGAGGCCTGCGACATCGAGGAGGATCGGGCGCACGCCGGCCGAGTGGGTCTGCGACGGTGCCTTCCGGTCCGTCCTGGACACGCTCATGGGTGGGGGTCCTTGTCGGTTCGGCGGTGGAGTGAGCCGGCTGCCGGGGTGCCCGGATCCGTGCGCCCCGGCTCTTCGGACTCAGGCCCCGAGCTGGCGGGCGAAGGTGGCCATGTCGAAGTAGAGGGTCTCGTCGATCAGGACGTCGCCGTCGAAGTGGAAGAAGACGGCGACGGGGGCCTCGACGGTCTTGCCGAGGTTGGGTATGCCGCGCCAGTCCGCCTCCTGCTTGGCGCGCATCTGCGCCTCGAGGATCACCGCGGTCGGCGTGTGGTGCACGTGGAACAGGTCGTGCTCGGGGTTCGGGAAGGCCCGCTGCAGCTCGGCGAAGTAGCCCGTCTTGATGGCCTCTTCACCGATGAACGGGCTCTCCGGGTACGCCATGACCCGGTAGACGCCGCCGCGCGGGAACGTGGCGAGCACGCCGTCGATGTCCCAGGCGCCCTCGGCGATGGTGTGTTCCGCGACGACGGCCTCGCGCTTCTTGCGCAGTTCGGCGTCGGGGGCGGGAAGATCCGCGCCGGGCAGCTTGAACTCGTGCTCGGAGGACATGCGGGCTCCTTCAGACTTTGGCCGGTTCGATGTGGTGGACGCTAGGTCGCCGCCCTCGTCTGCCCCTCGCACCCGGCTGGAGCGCGCACCACCGGTGCGCGGGCGGCGGCCGGCGCGGCGGCTCGATCTGTTCGCGCGGCCGTTCGTACCGGGGCGCCGACCTGCCTTTACACCGCCGCTCAAGACGCGCTCCAGTCCCACGCCCATCGCGGTGTCCCACCCTTGCTCCCAAGGCCCCGAAGCGACACGGCGGCACCGGCGGCTCAGCTCGCCGCCGTTACTCAACTGACCAGGGAGACGTAATGGAACGCCCGCGTCCTTCGGCGGACAACCTCTATGGGCTGCTCATGGGGCCCGCGGCGATCACGCCGGACAAGCCCGCGGTGGTGGAGGCGGACGGGAGCGGAGGTCTCCACGAGACCTCCTACCGCAGCCTCGACCTTCTGACCCAGCAGTACGCGGCCGTTCTGGACGGCCTCGGCCTCGACGTCGGTGACCGCGTGGTGATCGAGGCGGACACCTCGGCGCCGGCGGTGGCCATGCTGCTCGCCTGCTCCTTGCTGGGCCTGCCGTTCGTGACGGTGAGCCCGCAGACTCCGGACACCCGCCTGCTGTCGATCGTGCGGTCGGTCGAGCCCGCGCTCCACGCCCGGGCCGACGGCCTCGCGCGCAGGGAGCTGGTGGAAGCGGAGGGCAGCGCGCACTTCGGTGCGGGCGGCCTGGTGGTGGAGCGCGCGCCGGCCCGGCGCGTGCGCCGCCGGCGCAGCGTGCTGGCCACCGACACCGCGTACATCGTCTTCACCTCCGGCTCGACCGGCCGCCCCAAGGGCGTGGTGATGAGCCACCGGTCGATCGTGACGTTCCTGCGCGCGATGCTGGAGGACGGGCTGGCCGCGGACGACGACCGGGTGGCCACCACCTCGCCGCTGCAGTTCGACTTCGCGCTGTTCGGGATCGGTGTGGCCCTCAGCAGCGGCGCCACGCTGGTTCCGGTCCGCCGGGAGGACCTCGGCTCGCCGCGGCGCATGATCGGCTTCCTGCGCGATGCCGGGGCCACCCAGGTGCACGGGGTTCCGTCGCTGTGGCGGCCGGTCCTGCGCCACGACCCGGACCTGCTCAAGGAGCTGGAGCTGCTGCGCTCGGTGGTCTTCGCGGGAGAGGAGTTCCCGCTCCCCGAACTGCGTCGGCTGCAGGAGACGCTTCCCGCCATCCGTGTCGTCAACGGCTACGGGGCCACGGAGTCGATGGCGGCCTCGTTCACCGACGTTCCCCATCCGCTGCCCGCCGAGCTGGAGCGGCTGTCGATCGGCCACGCGCACGCCGGCGCCGAGATGACCCTCGTGGACCAGCGGGGCGAGGTGGTCACCGAGCCGGGCGGGATCGGGGAGATCTACCTGCGCAGCCCGGCCCTGTTCACCGGCTACTGGAACGACCCCGAGGCCACGGCCTCGGTGCTGGTGCCCGACCCGGTCGAGCCGCGGCACGGGCAGAAGGTGCTCCGCACCGGCGACCTGGCCCGCCTGGGCCCGGAGGGCGACCTCTCCTTCGTGGGCCGGTCCGACTACCAGGTGCAGATCCGCGGGAACCGGGTGGAGCTCGGCGAGATCGAGGGCACTTTGACCCGCCTTCCCGGCGTGACGGCGGCCGCGGCCACCCTGGTCCCGCGGCCGGGGGACGACGTGCTGATGGCCGCCGTCGTCCTGGACGGCGCGGAGGACCTCGACGTCCGTGCGGCACTCGCGTTCTGCGCCCGGGAGCTGCCCGCCTACATGGTGCCCCGCTCGATCCGCACCTTGCCGGAGCTTCCCCTGACCGAGAACGGCAAGGTCGACCGCACTTTGCTCACACAGAAGCTGGCCTCCCCCCAGGGGACGTCGCCTGTACGACACGTTACGAACGCTTAGGAGCCAGAAGTGACTTTCACCTTGTCCATCGGCCAGCGAGTGCGGCTCACCGACGTCGAGTCGACCGCGGTCTCGGCCGAGCCCGTGGCCATCGACGACACGGTTCGCGCGCGCGTTCAGGCTTCGCGCGGCACGCTGGAGAAGTTCGTCGAGGAGAAGCGGGTCATCTACGGCGTCAACACCAGCATGGGCGGTTTCGTCAACTATCTGGTGCCGGTCACGATGGCCCGCCAGCTCCAGGAGAACCTGCTCAACGCCGTGGCGACCAACGTGGGCAACCACCTGGACGACACCACGGTCCGCGCGATCATGACGTCCCGGATCGTGTCGCTGTCCCGCGGCAACTCGGCCATCTCCCTGACGAACCTGGACAAGCTGATCGCGGTACGCAACTCGGGCGTCATACCGTGCGTGCCGGAGAAGGGGTCGCTGGGCACCAGCGGCGACCTCGGGCCGCTGGCCGCGATCGCCCTCGTCTGCATCGGCCAGTGGAAGGCCCGGCTGAACGGTGAGGTCCTCCCGGGTGCCGAGGCACTGCGACGGGTCGGCATCGAGCCGATGGAACTCAGCTTCAAGGAGGGCCTGGCGCTGATCAACGGCACCTCCGGCATGGTGGGTCTGGGCAGCATCAACATCGCGAAGGCCCGGCGCCTGCTGCAGACGTACCTGCTGATCTCGGCACTGTCCGTGGAAGGCCTCGCCGGCAAGACCAAGCCGTTCGACCCGCGGGTCCACGCGCTCAAGCCGCACAAGGGACAGCAGGAGGTCGCCACCTTCCTGTGGGAGACGCTGGCCGAGTCCACTCTGGCGGTCGACGAGCTCAACACCGAGCACCTTCTGTCGGGCGAGATGGGAGACACTGCGAAGGCGGGATCGCAGTCCATCGAGGACGCCTACTCGGTCCGCTGCACACCGCAGATCCTCGGACCGGTCGTGGACAGCCTCGCCTCGCTCTCGAAGGTCGTCGAGGACGAGCTCAACTCGTCCAACGACAACCCCCTGATCGACCCCGACGAGGCCGAGGTGTTCCACAACGGGCACTTCCACGGGCAGTACGTCGCCATGGCGATGGACCACCTGGCGATCGCGCTGACCACGCTGATGAACCTGTCCAACCGCCGCATCGACCGGTTCCTCGACAAGAGCAACAGCGAGGGGCTCCCGGCCTTCCTGTGCAACGAGGACCCGGGCCTGCGCCTGGGGCTGATGGGCGGCCAGTTCATGACCGCCTCGCTGACCGCGGAGACCCGGGCGAAGTGCATGCCCATGTCCATCCAGTCGCTGACCTCGACCGGGGACTTCCAGGACATCGTGTCCTTCGGCTTCGTCGCGGCCCGGCGCGCCGCGGAGGTCCTGGAGAACGTCGCCTACGTGGTCGCCTTCGAGCTGCTCTGCGCCGCCCAGGCCGTCGACATCCGGGGCACGGAGGGCCTGTCGCCCGCGACCCGGAAGCTGTACGAGGCCACGCGCGAGGTGGTCCCGTACCTCGACCACGACGTGACGATCACCGAGTACGTGGAAGAGCTCGCCAAGCGACTCCTCTCCGAGCCGGGCCTGGGCTGAGGAGCGCCGTGCCTGCCTCGTCGCGAACAGCGAAGGTGTTCGACGCGCTGCACAGCCCGCCGCTGATCGAGCAGAGTCCCCGGGGCACCCGGGTCACGGTGCGGGTGCCCGTGGAGCGGGCCACCGCGCAGATGGTCGGCCACTATCCGGGGTTCCCCATCATGCCGGGGGTCCTCCTGATCGACTGTGTGCGCCAGGCGGCCGGTTCCGCTCTGGGCGCGGAGCTGCGGGTGCGCAGCATCGACCGCGCCCGCTTCGCCCGGCCGCTGTTTCCGGGCGACGAACTGGAACTGTCCCTGCTGGTGAGTGCCGGGACGGACAGCCGGGTCGCGGTGCGGGCCCGAGGCACGCGCGCGGACGGCCAGATGGCGGCGGAGCTGTCCGTCACGCTCGAACCGGTGGTGGCCGATGCTTGACCACAGCCAGGTGCGCGCGCGGCTGCGCCAGCGCCCTCCCATGCTTCTGCTCGACACGGTGCGGGAGTTCACGCCGCCCGACTCGCTCGTGGCCACCAAGGTGATCACCGGTGGGGAGGACTGCTACCGGGACATGGAGGAGGGTGCCGGCATCGACGGCTTCGCCTATCCGTCGGTGCTCCTGCTCGAATCCTTCGGGCAGGCCGTCTCCCTCCTGTGGTCGCTCGCCGAGCTCGGCCCGCCGGACGAGGTCCCGCTGATGGTCAACATCCGCGACCTGGTCTACGCCGCGCCGGCAGTGCCCGGCGACGTCCTGGAACACCACGTACGGCTCGGCCACCATTCCGGCGGGGTCGGCGAGTTCACCGGTGAGACACGGGCGGCCGGCCGAACGGTCCTGACCGTCGGCTCGATGCTCGTCGTCTCGCGCCCCTCCGCAAGCCTGCTCCCCACCGCTCCGTAAGCGCATCAAGACAAGGACGGCAGATGAACGACACCGACAACTCGATCGCCAGGGTCCGCGCGATCGTGGCAGAGATCCTGATGCTGGATCCGGAGGAGATCGACGACACCGCGGACCTCTTCGACCACTACCAGGCCGACTCGCTCAACGTCATCGAGATCGTCGCGCAGGTCGAGAAGCAGTTCCGGGTGGCGCTGCCCCCGGACGAACTGCCGCAGGCGCGCACCATCGCCTCCCTGCACGAGCTGCTGACCCGGCAGGCGGCCTGATCACCCGGCCGCACCGGCCTTTTCTCGGCAGACACAGGAGCCAGCCAGTGACGACCCCGACCAGCCAGGCGATCGCGCCCGGCGCCCTCGCCGTGCGTGCCGTGCGCGGTGCCACTCAGGTCACCTCCGACGACCCCGCACTCATCGAACAGGCCACCACCGAACTCCTCGGCGAGATCCTGCGGCGCAACGAGCTGGGCGATGCGGACCTGATCAGCATCGTCTTCACCACCACCCACGACCTGCGCTCCGCCTTCCCGGCGGCCGCGGCCAGGAAGCTGGGCCTGACCGATGTACCGCTGCTGTGCACCGCCGAGATCGCGGTCCCCGGCTCCCTGCATCGCGTCATCCGGATTCTGGCGCACGTGCACAGCCCCCGACCCCGCTACGCCATGGACCACGTGTACCTCGGTGCCACGGCGGCGCTGCGCCCCGACCTGAGTGCCCCACCCCCGGGGAACTGACTCCCCTCTGCCCCAAGGAGCATGATCATGTCCGCGATGCCTGTCGCATCTCCCGTTCGCGACCGCGACTTCCGGCCGGCGGCGGCCACCGCCGTCGCCCCGGGGCGGATCGCCGCTCCGGAACAGCAGCCCGTGTGGGCGGACCCGGGACGCGCTGCCGACGTGCGCGCGGAGCTCGCCGCACGGCCCGGCCTGGTGGGCTGGGAGGAGGTGCAGATGCTGCGCATGCTGATGGCCGAGGCGGCCGTCGGCACCTACCAGGTCATCCAGGCAGGGGACTGCGCGGAGGACCCTGCCGAGTGCGGACCGCAGGCGGTGAACCGCAAGATCGGTCTGATCGACGCGCTGGCAGGCGTCATGAAGATCAACACCGGCAAGCCGGTCATCCGGATCGGCCGCATCGCCGGGCAGTTCGCCAAGCCGCGCAGCTCCCCCACCGAGATCGTCGACGGGCGCGAACTGCCGGTCTACCGCGGCCATCTGGTCAACGGCCCCGGCGCCACGGCCGAGGAGCGCCGCGCCGACCCCGAGCGCATGCTCTCCTGCTACGCGGCTGCGGACCAGGCCACCACGCTCCTGCGCCAGCGCACCGGTGCGTGGATGCCTCCGACCGGAGCACCCGTGTGGACCAGCCACGAGGCGCTGGTACTGGACTACGAGCGGCCGCTGGTGCGCCGCACGGCCGGCGGTCAGAGGTACCTGGCCTCCACCCACCTGCCCTGGATCGGCGAGCGCACCCGGGATCCGCAGGGCTCGCACGTCAGGCTGCTCGCCCAGGTCTCCAACCCCGTCGCCTGCAAGGTCGGCCCCACCATGTCCCCCGCGGAACTGGTGGACCTGTGCACCAGGCTCGATCCGGGCAAGGAGCCCGGCCGCTTGACGCTGATCGCACGCATGGGTGTCGACCAGGTCGCGGCACGGCTGCCGGCGCTGGTCACGGCCGTGCGCGAGGCCGGGCATCCGGTGTCCTGGCTGTGCGACCCGATGCACGGCAACACGATCAAGACGCTCTCCGGGATGAAGACCCGGTCGGTGCAGACCATCATCGAAGAGGTGGTGGCCTTCCAGCAGGCGGTCGGTGCGGCCGGCGGGATCGCGGCCGGGCTCCACCTGGAGACCACGCCGGACGACGTGACCGAGTGCGTCTGGAGCGAGGGCCAGTGGGCCGAGGTCCACACGCGCTACACCACGCTGTGCGACCCGCGCCTCAACCCCCGACAGGCCGTCGCCGTCGCCGGGGCCTGGAGCGAGCTCTGACCGGTCGAGACCGGAGGTATCCCCTGATGTCCATCGCCTACCTGGGCCCGTCCGGCTCGTTCACCGAAGCAGCACTGAGCGGGCTGGACGTACCGCACGAGGCGGCGGTGCCGTACCCGACGGTCCGACAGGCACTCGACGCCGTTCGCAGCGGCGAGGTGTCGGCCGGCGTCGTCCCGTGGGAGAACTCGGTCGAAGGCTCCGTCACCGAATCCGTCGACTCGCTCACCGCCGGAAGGGACCTGTGGATCGTCGCCGAGACGCTCCTGCGGGTGGAGTTCGCGCTCGCCGTTCCCCCTACCGGCTCACTCGCTTCCATCCGCCAGGTACTGACGCATCCCGTCGCGCACGCGCAGTGCCGCACCTGGCTCAACATCAACTTGCCGCGGGCCGAGGTCGTCACCTCGACCTCCACCGCACAGGCCGCGCAGGAGGTCGGTACCGCGGCCGCGCCCCATCGTGCCGCCATCGCCGCGCCGAACACACTGCGGCGCTACGGGCTGGAGGTCCTCGCGTTCGACATCGGAGACCGGCAGGACGCCGTGACCCGCTTCGTGAAGGTCTCCCGGCCCGTGGCGGGCGGCCTGCCCACCGGCGTCGACCGCACCAGCCTGGTCGTTCCGCTGGCCGACAAGATGCACGAACTGCACTCCGTGCTGGAGGAGTTCACCCGCTCCTCCGTACCCCTGACAGCCGTGCTGTCGAGGCCCGGCGGCCTCGGCCTGGGCACCTACTCCTTCCTTCTGGAATGCGAGGGACACGTGGACGACCCGCCTGTCGGCGTCGTCGTCGCCGCCCTCGCCCGACACCACGCCGCCTTCGTCCTGGGCAGCTACCCCCGTGCCGATCCGAGCAGGCCGGCCCCGGCCGGGCGCGCGGTGCGCGGCGGGTGAACCGCCTCCGGCCGGGCCCGGGCAGCCTCAGATCGGTTGCATGAGCCTGGTCAGCGCGCGTTCCACGATGGTCGTCTGGGCCTGCGGCGGTGCCTGTTCCTGTTCGAGCCT
Organism: Streptomyces tatrensis; assembly: GCF_049310065.1. NCBI lineage: Bacteria > Bacillati > Actinomycetota > Actinomycetes > Kitasatosporales > Streptomycetaceae > Streptomyces > Streptomyces tatrensis. Next base: position 76,233 of record NZ_JBMDLB010000008.1, read on the forward strand.
GCCTATTTCGATGGAGCTCTCGACGACGAACCGGCACCGCTGCTCGTGCCGGGCGGAGTACGCCTCGAACGTCGCGGCGACCCCGTCGTGGCGGGCGAGCTCCTCGGCGAGCACCAACCCGTCCTCGACCGCGATGCCGGCGCCCGAGGCCAGCTGCGGCGTGGTGGGATGGGCGGCGTCACCGATGAGGATCACCCGCCCGCGGTGCCACGGACCGGGAAGGTCGAACGACTCCAGCGGGCGGTAGGCGATCTCGGTGTCCTCGCCGATCGACTCCCGGAACGTCCTGACGTGCCCGCCGTAGGGCCCCAGCAGGTCGGCCAGGGCGCCCGGCAGCTCGTGGGGTTCACGGAACCTCCGCGGCGTCCGCTCCACCACGAACATGTACATCTGCGTCGCCGAGACCGGTGTCCAGCCGACCTTGACCTGGCCGCCGAGAAAGTAGTGCCGGCGGTCGACCTCCGGCGGTCGGGGGACGAACATGCGCCATACGCTCTGGCCCGTGTACTGCGGTTCCGGAGCGCCGGGGAAGATCTGCCGGCGGGTGCGCGAGTAGATCCCGTCCGCCCCGATCACCATGTCGTAGCGGCCCTCCGTGCCGTCGCTGAAGGTGACGTCGACACCGGCCGCATCCTGCTCGATCCTCGCGACGGACGTGCCGAAGCGCGGGCTCACTCCGCGGCCGAGGACCTGCGAGGAGAGGATCCGGTAGAGGACCTGCCGGCCGATGCCGCCGGAGCCGTGCACACCGGCCTCCGGCGGCATCGGCGTCGGGATGTCCCGCACGTACGTGCCGTCGACCCCGCACACCCGGATGCCCTCGCCCACGTATCCCTGCGCGGCGACCTCGTCGTACACGCCGAGCTGCCGCAGCGCGCGCAGCGTCGGCCCGGTGATCGTGAGTCCCGCACCGACCACCGCCCAGTCGGGCTGGATGTCGACCAGGTCGACCTCCGCCCCGATGCGCCGCAAGGCGATGGCCGCCGACATGCCCGCGATCCCGGCACCCACTATCAGCACGCGGTCTGCCTGCTGCGACGTCATCGTGTACCTCCGGTCGTCAAAGTGGTGCGCTGCGGGGGAGGCAGCGCACCACTGGCTCTTGTCGCGCCAGGTCCTGGCGGCGGATTGCTGTCAGCCGGCTTCCACGGCCTTGCGCAGGGCGTCCACGCGGTCGGTGCGCTCCCAGGTGAAGTCCGGCAGCTCGCGGCCGAAGTGGCCGTAGGCGGCGGTCTGGGCGTAGATCGGGCGCAGCAGGTCGAGGTCGCGGATGATCGCGGCCGGGCGCAGGTCGAAGACCTGGCCGATGGCGTTCTCGATCTTCCGGACGTCGACCTTGTGCGTGCCGAAGGTCTCCACGAACAGGCCGACGGGCTCGGCCTTGCCGATGGCGTACGCGACCTGGACCTCGCAGCGCGAGGCGAGACCGGCGGCGACCACGTTCTTGGCGACCCAGCGCATGGCGTAGGCGGCCGAACGGTCGACCTTGGAGGGGTCCTTGCCGGAGAAGGCGCCGCCGCCGTGGCGGGCCATGCCGCCGTAGGTGTCGATGATGATCTTGCGGCCGGTCAGGCCGGCGTCGCCCATCGGGCCGCCGACCTCGAAACGGCCGGTCGGATTGACGAGCAGGCGGTAGCCGTCGGTGTCGAGCTTGATGCCGTCCCTCGCGAGCTGGGCGAGGACGTGCTCGACGACGTACGTGCGGATGTCGGGGCCGAGCAGCGTCTCCAGGTCGATGTCCGCCGCGTGCTGCGAGGAGACCACCACCGTGTCCAGGCGGACCGGGGTCTCGCCGTCGTACTCGATGGTGACCTGGGTCTTGCCGTCGGGACGCAGGTAGGGGACGGTGCCGTCCTTGCGGACCTGTGTCAGGCGCTGTGAGAGGCGGTGGGCGAGCTCGATCGGCAGGGGCATCAGGCTGGGTGTCTCGTCGGTCGCGTACCCGAACATCAGGCCCTGGTCGCCGGCGCCCTGGCGGGCGAGTTCGTCGTCACCGGCGGCGCCCTCGACGCGGTCCTCGTAGGCGCTGTCGACGCCCTGCGCGATGTCCGGGGACTGCGCGCCGATGGACACCGACACGCCGCACGAGGCGCCGTCGAAGCCCTTCTTCGAGGAGTCGTAGCCGATGTCGAGGATCTTCGCGCGGACCAGGCCGGCGATGTCCGCGTAGGCGGAGGTCGCCACCTCTCCGGCGATGTGCACCTGGCCGGTGGTGATCAGGGTTTCGACGGCCACGCGCGCGGTGGGGTCCTGGCTCAGCAAGGCGTCGAGGATGGTGTCGCTGATCTGGTCGGCGATCTTGTCGGGATGCCCCTCGGTCACGGATTCCGAGGTGAACAGGCGGCTGGACATGGTCCTCCCATGGGTGTGGACGCGGAGCCCGAAGCGTGTGGTCAGCCGTTCTTCGTTGCGCTCAGAATTCCCTGCAGCGGCAGTGCGTCCGGCGGCAGGTCGGCCGGGTTCTGGGAGATCTCCCTGGTGACGGTGAATCCCGCCTCTTCCAGCCAGCTCACGAACGTCGACATTTTCTGGGGTCCGCCCTGTCCCGTGGCGCAGCCGAGGAAGAAGGAGGGGTAGTAGTCGACGCTCCAGGATTCCTTGATGTTCTCGGCGTAGATCGGCACCAGGATGTGGACCTGCGCGCCGGGCTCGAGGGACGCGTGGAGGTTGCCCAGGATCTTGAGTACGTCGTCCTTGTCGAACATGTTGAGGAAGTGCTTGATCAGTACGACGTCGAAGCCCTTGGGGACGCCCTCGAACACGTCGCCGCCGATGAACGACGACCTGTCGTCCACGCCGTTCTCCCGGAAGTTGCGCAGACAGTCCTCGCGCTTGTCCGGCAGGTCGAAGGTGGTCACCCGCAGTCCGGGCGAGCTCTTGAACTTGTGGGTGTGGATCGCGCCGAGTCCGGTGTGTCCCGCCAGGTCGAGGACCTGCGAGCCGGCCGGGATGTCGACGTTGTCGAAGAACCAGGGGTCGATGCGGTCGGTGACCGAGTCCATCAGCTTCGACCACGGCTCGCGCAGGTCCGCGTGCACGGCCATCGCGCCGTACAGGTCTCCGTCGAATCCGTAGAGCTCCTTCAGCCCGACGATGGTGCCGCTGCGCACGCTTTCGGTGAGGTAGTAGAGCTGCCGCAGCGTGGTGGCCTTGATCTTGCCCATGAAGTCGAGGACCCGCTGGAGGTCGGGGCCCTCCACGTCGGCGAGCGCGTCGAGGGAGTACGTCCCGGCCTTCTCGTCGTGTGCGACGAAGCCCTCCTTGACCGGCAGGTTCAGGAGCTGCTCGATCGCGGCGGGCTTGGCTCCGGCGACGGCGCCGAGCTCGGCCGCGGTCATGCCGGGCTTGTCCCGGAGCGCGTCGATGAGGCCGAGTTCGAAGCAGGACAGCAGGTTCATGAACCGTGCGGGTCCCACCATGTACTCGCGGAATCGGGCGAGCGTGGCTTGTGCGGTCATGGAACGTTCCCTTCGAGTCTGGGCGGTCGTGGCGGGGCCGTGGGCCGGCTTCAGCGCTTCTCCGGGCCGAGGTGCACGGGCAGGCCCGTGACGGAGTTGGAGAAGATCGACGGGACCGGGGACAGTTCGGAGGGATCGACGGCGAGCCGGAGTTCGGGGTAGCGGGCGAACAGCGGCGGCAGCGCGGCCATCGCCTCGAACCGGGCCAGGGCGGGTCCGATGCACACGTGCGGCCCGGTGCCGAAGGCCAGGTGCCGCTTGACCGGCCGCGTGATGTCGAACTGGTCGGCGCTCTCGCCGTACTGCTTCGGGTCGCGGTTGACGCCGCTCCAGGGAGCGAGGATGGCGTCCCCCTTGGGAATGGTGACGCCTGCCACCGTGATGTCCTCGGTCGTGAACCGGGCCGGGAAGTTGCCCACCGGGGAGTCCCAGCGCAAGGTCTCCTCGACGACCTCGCCCCACACGGCGGTGCCGCCGTCGCGGACCATCGCCAACTGCTCCGGGTGGGTCAGCAGGGCGCGCGTGGCGTTGACGATCAGGCTGATCGAGGTCTCGTGACCGGCGCCGATCAGCGTCCACAGCGTGTCTTCGAGTTCCTCGTCCGTGAACGCCTCCTCGCCCTCCTCGGCACCGGCGGCGAGCAGTGCGCTGGTCAGGTCGTCCGCCGGCTCGGCGCGCCGCATGGCGAACAGTCTCTGGAACAGCTCGTGCCGCTCGTGATGACCGGCGATGAACTGCTCTGGGGTCGTGTCGGCGCGTATGACGTAGTCGATGAGCTCGCGGAAGCGGGACCACCACGCTTCGGGTATGCCGATCAGCTCGCATATGACCTGCATGGGGAACGGGTAGGCGTAGTGCCGCCGCAGATCGACCGTGCCGTCCGCCGCGGCATGGCGGGGCAGGTCGTCCAGCATCGTGGCCACGATCTGGTCGATGCGCGGCCCCATGCGCTCGACCCGGTTGCGGGTGAACGCTCTGGTCAGCGGCCGGCGCAGCCGCCGGTGCTCGTCACCGTCACGGGCCATCATGTTGTTCAGCCGGATCATGCCGAGCAGCGGCCAGTCGGCGGGGATCTCGCCCTTGCGCAGGGCCTCCCAGGTGCGCCAGTCCCGCCCCACCCGCGGGTCGGCGCTGAGCTCGGCCAGCAGCGCGTATTCGGTGACCACCCACATGCGGACGCCACCGGGCAGCACCGCCCGCACGACCGGGCCGAGGTCGCGCATCAGGGCCGCCTCACCATGACGGTCGGCGCCCGACGGGTCGATGGGAAAGAGCAGGCCCGGGTTCCCAGCGATCGTGGTGTCGGTCATGGCGGTGTTCCTCCTGGCTGGCTTGAGGCCGGATCCCGGCTGACTCGAAGCCGGATCCCGGCTGACTTGAGGCCGGATCCCGGCTGACTTGAGGCCGGGAGGAAAATGCCACCAGAGTTCACTTGGGAACGACTAACCGCTGACCACAAACCGCAGGTCAACCGCCTGCGTGAGGGACCTGACCGGCGCTCGATCGATATGCGATGACACGTTGCTAGCTTCCTGCGGCCACCCGATGTGGCATCGGACGTGCGAAGAGAAGACTGATGGGGAGTGGCGGCCATGAACGCATCGAAGGCCCAGGCGGAAGAGCACACCGGCGGGCGCGCGACCGCCCCGCGCGAGTTGAGCCCGGGTGAACGCTGGTACTGGATCATCGACCAGCTCTCCACGCTCAACGTCTGCGCCCGCGTCCGCATCGAGGGGGAACTCTCGGTCGAGCGGCTGCGCACCGCGCTCGGCGCGCTGCAGGACCGTCACCCCCAGCTGCGGACCGCCATAGCCGACGCATCGTCCGAACAGCCGGGTGCCGGGCCCCGGTTCGTGCCCACGAACCGGCCGATCCCGCTGCGCGAGGTGTACCTGCCCGGCTCCGAGGACGCGCGATGGACCGGCGAGGTCGACGGCCACGAGCTGACCGATCCCCTCGACTGGCGGACCGGCCCGCTGGCCCGCGCCGTCGTCATCAGCGGGCCGCAGCAGATCCACGACCTCATCCTCACCGTCCCGCACGTCATCGCGGACGGGACGACCGCGCTGTCCCTGCTGCGCCAGTGGGTACGGCTTGCCGCCGCCCCGCCGGCGAGCGGCCCCGCCGCCGCCTCGGACGAGCTCTTCCCGGAGCCGTTCGAAGCCCTCTTCCCCGAGCGCTTCCGCGTGGGGGCGGCGCCGTCCGGCGAGCAGCCGGCCGACGGGGCCGAGGCCGGCGGAGACGAGGCCGACGGAGCCGGGGCCGAGGCGGCCGGCGGCAAGGTGGGCCGGCTGGACCCGGAGCGGTTCGTGCCCTTCGACCAGCGGCGGACGCGGATGCTGCACCGGTCCCTGTCAGCCGAAACGCTCGACCGGCTCACCCTCGCGTGCAAGCGGGAAGGCGCCACCCTGCACGGCGTGCTGGCCGCGGCGATGGCCTGCGCCGTGGCCCGCGACGCGGGAGCCGCGCCGGCCGCGCGCTTCGCGGTCGGCTCCCCGGTCTCCCTGCGGGGCGAGCTCCGGCGCGTGGTGTCCGAGGACGAGGTCGGCTGCTTCGTGTCGGCGCTGCACTCGGTGGTGAGCTACCGGCCCGACGACCTGTGGTCGATGGCCCGGTTCATCCGGGACGACCTCACCGGGCGCAAGAAGCTCGGCGAACAGTACGAGGTCTTCAGCCTGCTCGCCGCCCAGGGACCGGCCGGCGTCGCCGACAGCGAGGGCTTCATCCGGCACTTCGAGGAGCACGGGCCCTTCAACTTCTTCGTGTCCAACATAGGCCGGTTCGACTTCCCCACCGAGCTCGGCGACTGGCGGCTGTCCGGGGCACAGTTCGTGGGCGGGATATCGGTGGTCGGCTACTTCGGCTCCTCGGTGTCCACCAGCCAGGGCCGGCTCTCGTGGAACTTCACCCACATCGACGGGGCCGTCTCCAGGGAGCGTGCCGAGCGCATCGTCGACGACAGCCTCCGGATGGTGCTCGCGGCAGGCGAGTAGCGCGGTAGCGCTGGTAGCGCTGGTAGCGCTGGTAGCGCGCATGAAGCCGGCCGCGGCCACCGGGGAGGAACCCGGTGGCCGCGGCCGGCTCGTTTCGCGTGCGTCAGCCCAGCTTGAGCGCCAGCTGGACTCCCTGATGGACCGGGAGCGTGATCGACAGGAACCCGTTGGCCGGGTCGTCGATGTAGGCGCGGAACTCCTCGTAGACCCCGCGGCCGATGTCGAGGGAGACGTCGTCGATCACCACCAGGGCGCCCGGCCGCAGCCGGGGCTCCACGACCTTCAGGATGGGCAGCCGCAGGTCGAGCCATCCGTCGAGCAGCACCAGGTCCACCGGCCCGGGCAGTTCCCGCAGCGTCTCGCGGGCGTCACCGAGCCGCAGGTCCACGAGATCGGCGAGCCCGGCGGCGGCGAAGTTCTCGTTCGCCGCCTTCGCCTTGTCCGCCTGCAGCTCGGTCGTGATCACCTGGCCGCCGCCGTTGTCGCGCACCGCGGACGCCAGGTAGAGCGTCGAGATCCCGAAGGAGGTCCCGAACTCGACGACGTTCTTCGCCTTGACGGCCCTGGTGAGCAGGTAGAGCAGCCGCCCGCCCTCCCTGGACACGGACATGATGATGTCCTTCGTGCGCTCCGCCAGCTCGGCGGCGCTCATGTCGGCGGGAAATTCACCGCCCAGGGGCACACCGGCCGCGGCCCATTCGGCCGCCAGATCCTGCTTGTCCTCCGCTGCCAGCAGGGCGCTCAGGGTTGATGCGACAGCGTCTGATTCCAATGTCGAAGGCATGGGCACAAAGCTCCTTGTTCTCGTGGCAGCGGCATTCGCCGAGCCACCGGGTCAGGGGATCAGAACGGTCTTGCCCGGCAGCTTCTGGGCGCCGAGCTCGTCGTGAACGGCCCGCAGATCGGAAAGCGGCCGCCGCTGGGCCACGTGGATCTTCAGATCACCGGCATCCACCCGGGCCACCAGTTCGGCGAGCTGCGCCGCGTCACTGCGTCCGAAGACCTGCACGTTGCGCACCCCGCGCTCGGTCTGCGCCAGGCCCGGGGGAACGGTGTTGGCGAAGGCGCCGCCGTCGACGACCAGGTCCACCAGCCGCGCGAGCTCGGCCGGGTCGGGGAGGAACACCAGGTTCAGCACGACGTCGAACTGCTCGCCGGCCAACGTCTCCTGAAGCGGAGCCGTGGTGTAGTCGACGACCCGCTCGGCCCCGTAGGCCCGCACGCGCTCAGCGCTGCCGGCGCTGGCGGTCGCGGTCACCGACGCACCGGCCTGCGCCGCGAGCTGGACGGCGTACCCGCCCACCGCGCCTCCGGCGCCGTTGACGAGGATGCTCTGGCCCGCCGTCAGGCCGGCGTGCTCGAACAGCGCCTGCCAGGCCGTCAGCGCGACGGACGGCAGGGCCGCGGCGTCGGACAGCTCCCCCGTGCGCGGAGCGGCCGTCAGCGCGCTCGCGGGCGCCACGGCGTACTCGGCGGCGGCGCCGGGCCCGTCGATCGGCAGCCAGGCCACCACCGCGTCACCCACGCTCCAGCCGCTCACCCCTTCACCGACCTCGTCGATGACACCGGCGACGTCGTAGCACGGCACGTGCGGGAGAGCCAGGTCGAACACCTGCCTGACCCAACCCGCGCGCAGCGAGGCGTCGACGGGGTTCACCACCGCGCCGGCGACCCGCAGCACGACCTGGCCCGCACCGGCCCGGGGACGGTCCGCCTCTTCGTAGACCAGAACATCGGAATCGCCATAGGAATGGAAACGTACTGCCTTCATGATCAGCCTCTCTTCACGATTGCCTTGAAGCACCCTTTAGTTATTAGCATCCGAACCACGAAGCCGACCAGACGAATCAGAGACACCCGAGCGCATTTCAAGGAATACTCGAGCGAGCCTTTAACCGATGTCCGTAACGTCGGCCAACGATCCCTTACATCTGGGGTGGGCAGCGGGCGACAAAGCGCTTTCCGGCCTGCGCTGCTGTACGGAAGCCCGTATACGGTCGGTTATCCGGAAGGGCTCATCATGACGAACACCCAGCTCGTCGGGACCTCGCAGCTTTCGGGCACTGCACGGTGACCGCGATATCGCTCGAAGGCGGACGGGCCCCTCGCCGTGCCACGGCACAATTCCATGCGCTGGGCCCGGTTCAGGCGTGGGTATCCGGCCGGATGGTGGATCTGGGGGCGCCCAAACAGCGCACGCTCCTGGCTCTGCTGGTGAGCCAGGCCGGCCGGCCGGTGAGCACGGACGTCATTCTCGAGGCCCTCTGGGAAGGAAATCCGCCCCCGTCGGCAATGACATCGCTGCAGGCGTACGTGGCCAAATTGCGCAAGGTCCTGGAACCGGGCCGTGCGCCGAGAACACAGGCGACGGTCCTGTGCACGTACGCCCGGGGCTACGTGCTGGACGCCGGGGCCGTCGACGTCGACGTGCACCGGTTCGGCGCGCACGCCGAGGCGGGCAGACAGGCCCGGGACCGCGAGGATCCTCGAGCGGCACTCCGCGAGTTCGACGCGGGGCTGGCCCTGTGGCGCGGGCAGCCCTTCGCGGAGGTGAGCGGTGTCCCGTGTGTCGTGCCGGAGGTGGCGCGCCTCGAGGAGGTGCGGCTGTCCGTCGTCGAGATGCGGTGCGAGGCGCTGCTGGCTCTGGGTGCCCACGAAGTGGCCGTGGCCGAGCTGAGGGCCTTCGTCGAGTCCAACCCGCTGCGCGAGTACGGCTGCGAGCTGCTGAGTCTGGCCCTGTACCGGGCGGGCCGGCAGGCTGACGCCCTGGAAGTGCTCAGGACCATCCAGGCGCGCCTCTCCGAGGAGCTGGGCGTCGATCCCACCCTGCGGCTGCAGCAGATCAGGCAGCAGATCCTGAACCAGGACCCGGCTCTGGACTGGCAGCCGGCCCCGGCCGTCCCGGACCTCGCGGCCCTCCCTGACCTCCCTGACCTTCCGGCCGTCCCGGCCCTCCCCGCGCAGCGGGCGGCCGCCGGGGCCGGCGGCTCGCGCGCGCCGCACGGCCCCGTGACATCACCGCCGGCGGACGACACCGCCGAGGACGTCTTCGTCGGCCGCGAGGCAGCGGTCCGGCAGCTGACCGAGGCCCTGGCCGCGGCGGAGGCCGGCCGCGGACAGGTGGTGACGGTGTCAGGGGAACCGGGAGCCGGAAAGACCAGCCTCCTGCGGCGCTTCGCCGAGCGGTCGGGCGTCCCGGTGCTGTGGGGGACCTGCGCCGAGCACATCGCCGCACCGCTGCTGTCACAGTGGGAGCAGGTACTGCGTGCGGCCGACACCGCCTTCCCCGGCCGCACGGCACCCCGGGCGCTGGCCGAGCGACTGAACAGGGCTGCCCAGCCTGCGGCCGGCATGGACGCGGCGGGCGGTGACCCGGGGCTGTTCGACGCCATCGGCCGGCACCTGACCGGCCTGTCCACCACCGGAGCGCTGGTGGTGATGCTCGACCACGTGCACCGCGCCTGCCCGGCCTCCCAGCGGATGCTGGTCCGTCTGGCCGAGTCCGTGCCCGACAGCCGGCTGCTGCTGATCGCGTCCTACCGCTCGGACCAGGCGCCGGCCCTGGCCGGGACCCTGGCGGCACTGTCCGGTGCGAACCCGACGCGGATCCAGCTGGGAGGGCTCACCCCCCGGGACACCCAGGCCCTGGCGGGCGCCCTCGTCGGCAGCGAGGTCAGCAGCCGCACGGCCGAAGGTCTGTGCGCCAGATCCGGCGGCAACCCCGTCCTCCTGCACGAGATGCTCAAACTGCTGGCGGGCGAGCAGCGCTCGGACCGGTCCGATACGACGCCGGTGCCGGCCCCCGTCCGCGAGGTGGTGCTGCACCGCGTCGCGCGGCTGCCGCAACCCGCCGCCGAGCTGCTCGCCGTGGCCGCCGTCGCCGGCCGGCACTTCGACGTCGAGGTCGTCGCCGACGTGGCGTCGATCGAGATCGACACGGCGCTCGCGGTGCTCGACAGCGCGATCGCGGCGGGGCTGATCGACGAGGACAAGCAACGACTCGGCTGGTTCTGCTTCACCGACGCCCTGGTGGCCGACGCACTGTACGAGATCACCGGACGGATGCGCCGGGGACGTCTGCACCTGCGGATCGAGGCGGCGGCCGGCCGTGCCTGGGCGGCCGGGCGGGCGACCGGCCCCCTGGCGCCCGCCACGGCGGACCCCAGAGCGTGAGCCCGCCGGGCCTTCCCCGGAAGAGACGGCCCAGGCCGTCTCTTCCGGATCTCGCCGGTCAGGCCGGCGGGATGTTGTGGTTGAGCCGGAAGATGTTCTGCGGGTCGTAGACGGCCTTGATCTCCGTGAGGCGCTGGTAGTCCGCGGGCTCGTAGGCGGAGCGCACGTACTCGGTGTCCCGGCGGCCGTTGAGGAAGGTCAGGGCACGGCCCCCGGTGCTCCAGGGTGCGAGCGCCTCGAGAAGGCGCTCGTGCGCGGGCTGGATGTCGGCGAGCTCGGCGCGTTCCAGCCGCGAGACCACGTTCACCAGGTAGTGCGCGTCGCGGTTGCCGACCGAGTTGGCGACCTCGGCCTGCCGGGCGAGCGCGCCGCCGAGGTGGCGCAGTTCGACGACGTGCGGCACCGGCGCGTGCGGTCCGACCAGGTCCAGGACGGCGCGGACCGCGTCGGCGTCGAGCTCGCGCAGCAACGTGGTGACCGACTCGAAGCTGCCGGGCACGGGCGGGTCGTTGTGGATCGTGCCGACCTCGGCGTAGGGCAGTTCGCGGACGGTGTCGTTGAAGGGGCCCAGTGCCCGCAGCGGCGCCACCAGGTCCTTGCCGACGCTGAGGTCGTCCGCCGAGTAGGCGATGCGGACGTGGACGACGTGGCGGCCGCGCAGCGGCGGCGGGAGCACCGGCGCGTCGGGGAAGGAGATGATCGCGACCGAGGAGGTCATCTCGTCGGGCAGGCCGGCCGACCACCGGACGTACGTCTCGAGGACCTCGGGGGCCGACGCGAAGTCGAAGAACAGCCCACCGCCGTAGAGCGTGGGGACCGGCATGAGGTCGATCTCGATCCCGGTGACCACACCGAAGTTGTCCCGGCCGCCGCGCAGTGCCCAGAACAGGTCCGGGTCCGCCGTCGGGGTGACCTGCCGCAGCCGGCCGTCGGCCGTGACGACGTCGATGCTGCGTACGTGGTCGGCGGCGTATCCGTAGCGCCGCGAGAGCAGTCCGAGGCCGCCGCCGAGGGTGTACGACACCACGCCGACCCCGGGGGCCGAGCCCGCCAGCGGTGCCAGCCCGGCGGGCGCCGCCTCCTTGATGACCTCGTTCCAGCTGACTCCGGCCGCCACCCACGCGGTGCCCGCTTCCGCGTTCACGCGGACGCCGGTCAACCGGGAGGTGTTGATGAGGACTCCGCCCTCGGCGGCGACGGCGGCCAGCGCGTGTCCGGTGCCCTGCACCGCCACCGCGAGGCCGTGGCGGCCGGCGAACTCCACCGCCTGCTGCACGTCGGCGGGGTCGGCCGCACCCACCAGGATCGCGGGCCGGTGCGAGCGTGCGGTCTGGTTCCCGGCGCGTTCCGCGTCGTAGCTCTCGTCCTCGGGAGTCAGAACCGGCCCCGTCACCCGCTTGCGTAAGGCTTCGACGGCCTCGCTGTCGAAGCCCGTCGCCTCGTGGTTGTCCTCGCCCGCAGTGCTCATGACTGTTTCCCTTCACAACCGGTGTCGCGCCGTATCTCGCGGCCGGGTTCGCCATGCCGCTAGAGTTAGTCAAGCAACCGTACTACTTTTTAGTCAAGCCCCCTGACGACTTGACTGCGTCCGAAAGGTGGCCCCAAATCACCACACAACCGCAGAACTCGGGCGATCATCGGGTGCCGTTGCCCACGCTGCTCGCGCAGGCCAAGGACCTCACCGTCGAACAGCTGCACCGGCAGCTGCACGAGGAGGGGTTCGAGGGCATCCGGTTCAGGCACGGCTCCGTCTTCCGGTTCGTCGACCCGGAGGGGTCGCGGCTCACCTCGCTCGCCGAACGCTCCGGGTTCAGCAAGCAGGCCATCGCCGAAGTCGTGGACGAACTCGAGCGGTTCGGCTACGTCGAGCGGACCGCGGACCCGAGCGACCGCCGGGCCAAGCTCATCCGGCTGACCGAGCGGGGCCGGGCGGGCCAGCTCGCCGCCGCCCGGATCCTGGGGGACATGGAACGGTTGTGGGCCCGGCACTTCGGCCAGGACACGATCGACACGCTGCGTCGGATGCTAGAAGAGATCACTACACGCCCGGACGAGTAGCGCTGGAGCGCCGGCCCGTTCACAGCCCACTACAGGCATGGTGGAGCCCAAGTCCACGGCAAGTGGATCGCAAGTCGGGTCGGCGACGGTTTGGAGGCGCGAACTCCTGGCCGACTCCTCAGAAGGTGGACTCCACGGATATGCCTACGCTATGCAAACCGTCGGTGGATGTACCGGAGTACATCATCACCATGGAAGACACCCTGAAGTTCGCCGAAGAAACCCACCGCGGGAAGCCACAGCTACCACTGGCGCTTCGGCTGATCAGGAACACGGGTGTACAGAAACGTCACATCGTGCAGCCGATCGAAAAGACGCTGCGCCATCCCGGACTCGAGGAACGCAACCGGACCTTCGAGGTCGAGGCCAAGAAGCGATGCCCGAAGGTCATCGAAGAGGCCCTGGCGAACGCGGCTCTGACCGTCCGGGACATCGACGCGATCATCTTCGTGTCCTGCACCGGGTTCATGATGCCGTCGATGACGGCATGGCTGATCAACAACATGGGCTTCCGCACCGACACCCGGCAGATACCCATCGCCCAGCTGGGCTGCGCCGCCGGCGGCGCCGCGATCAACCGGGCCCACGACTTCTGCAAGGCCTACCCGCAGGGCAACGTCCTGATCGTCTCCTGCGAACTGTGCTCGCTGTGCTACCAGCCCACCGACGACAACATCGGCGCGCTGCTGTCCGACGGGCTCTTCGGCGACGCGGTGGCCGCCGCCGTGGTGCGCGGCAGCGGCGGCACCGGGATCTCGCTGGAGCGCAACGCCTCCTACATCATCCCGAACACCGAGGACTGGATCTCGTACGCCGTGAAGCCCACCGGCTTCCACTTCCAGCTGGACCGCCGGGTGCCCGGGACGATGGAGCCCCTCGCACCGGTACTGCGCCAGCTCGCCGGCAGCCACGGCTGGGACGTCGCCGGCCTGGACTTCTACATCATCCACGCCGGCGGCCCGCGCATCCTCTCCGACCTGAGCAAGTTCCTGGGCGTCGATCCCTACATGTTCCGGCACAGCTACGCCACGCTCTCGCAGTACGGGAACATCGCCAGCGCCGTCGTGTTCGACGCCCTGCGCAGGCTGTTCGAGGAAGACACCATGACGACGAACGCCACCGGCGTGGTCGCAGGTTTCGGCCCCGGCATCACCGCCGAAATGGCCGTCGGTCGCTGGCGCGTCCAGGCGCCGGTGATCACCGCGGACCGCCGCCGGCAGGCCGTGCCGGCATCCCTCTGAGGAGAAGGACAACATGACGGGCAACCAGCCTTCCCCCGGCCGCATCCTGGAGATCGCCAGCGGCTACTGGGCCACCGGCCTCCTCGGCGTGGCGACACAGCACTCGCTGTTCACGCTCATCGACGACGGGCTGGACACCACCGGCCGCCTCGCCGAGAAGACCGGCATGGCCGAGCGCGGCGTGCAGACCCTCCTCGACGGGCTCGTCGGCCTGGGACTGCTCCACACGCACGACGGCACCTACCGGAACACCCCCGAAACCGAGCTGTACCTGGTCGAGGGGAAGCCCACCGACATCAGCGGCTTCGCCCAGCTCAAGCTGGGCGAGATGGACAGACTGGCGGGCCGGCTCGAGGTGTTCAGCGCCGGGGGCCCGCTGGCCGAACCGATGGTGGAGGTGGCCGACAACCCCCACTGGGAGAAGGTCGTCACCGCCATCGCGGGCATATCGGTCACCGCCGCGCAGACCGCCGCCGACGTCCTGGGCCTGGCCGAACGCGACAACCTCTCCATCCTCGACGTGGGCGGCGGGTCGGGCGTCTTCTCCTCGGTCTGGCTGCGGCTCAACCCCACCGCCCACACCACACAGCTCGACTGGGAGCCCATCAACGCCATCGCCCGCAGGCTCCTCGCCCAGGACTCCCTGGCCGACCGGTTCACCTCCCTGGACGGCGACTTCCACACCGTCCCGCTCGAGGACGCCGCCTACGACGTGGCCCTGTACTCGCACATCGCCCACCAGGAGGGCCCCGAGGACAACACCGCGGTCTTCACCAAGCTCCGCCGCGCCCTCAAACCCGGCGGCGCCCTCGTCGTCTGCGACTACATCGTCGAGGACGACCGCAGCGGCCCCTCCTTCCCGCTCCTGTTCGCCTCGGAAATGCTCCTCAAGAGCAACACCGGTGGAACCTGGCGCCGCGCCGACTACGCCGCCTGGCTGGCCGAAGCCGGCTTCGAGAACATCTCCTTCCACTCCACCGACTCCCCCGCCACACTCGCCATCGCCCGCTGAGCTCCTCCGGCACAGCGCCGAAGTGCCCCGACAGCCGAGCTGTCGGGGCACTTCACACAATGCGGCTCGTTTTCGACCCACCCACTGGCTCTATTCTTCCTTTGCCCATCCCGAGGAAACTTGAGTATCACTCAAGCGTCTTGCCGCAAGGGCACATCAGGGTTGCAGGCCGCTTTGCCTTCGGGTTGGATCGCCGGTATGCCTTTGCGCCCATCTCTACTCTCCCTGCGCATCACCACCGGAATTCTCTCGGTTCTGATATTCGGTCAGGTCGCCCTGGCCGGAGGCTTTCTCGGTGGCCATTACGACATGCTGGCGCTCCACGGACTGCTGGCCCGTGTCCTCACCGTGGTCGCCCTCCTGACGGCCGTCGCCGCCTTCTTCGTCCGCCGCGCCGGAGGGCCCAGATCGGTGCTGCCCGCAGCGATCGTCCTGGTCGTGGCGCTCGTGGGCGAGATCGCCCTCGGCTTGGCCCGCGCCGTCTCCGTCCACGTCTTCCTCGGCGTCGTCCTCGTCTCTGCCGTCGTGGTGCTGACCCAGCGCGTGATCACCACCCCGCTGCCCGCGAAGACCCCGGTCGCCAAGACCCCCGCCGCCGAGACCCCGGCCGCTGAGATCCCGGCCCCCGGTGCCCCGGACGAGACCCTGGCTCCCGAGGCGGTCCGGTGAGGCGGCGTACGTTCCTGGGCGCCGGCGGCGCCGTACTCGGCGGCGGCGTCGTTGCCGCGGCCGGCTGGCCGCTGCTGAGCGACTACGTGCGCGGGGGCCTCCCCGGCAAGGTGCTGACCAGCAAGGCCCAGCTGCCGGCCGCCTTCCGCACGCCCCTGCCGATCCCCCGGGTGCTGCAACCGGTGTCGGCGAACGGCACCACCGACACCTACGAGATCACCCAGCAGCACGCCGACCTGGAGATCCTGCCCGGACTGCGCACCCCTGCCTGGACCTACGGCGGAACCTTCCCCGGGCCGACGATCGTCTCGCGCTCGGGACGCCGCACCGTGGTGCGCCACCGCAACGAGCTCGACCGCCCCTCCGTGGTCCACCTGCACGGCGGCCACACCCCGGCGTCCAGCGACGGCTACCCGACCTCCCTGATCCTGCCGGCGGACGGTTCGTACGACGCACACCGCGTCCACCAGGACATGAGCAGCGGACCGCACGGGGCGTCCATGGCCCACGGCGCGATGGACCTCACCGAAGGAACACGCAGCTACACCTACCCCTTCAACCAGCGCGCCGCGACGCTCTGGTACCACGACCACCGCATGAGCTACACCGGCGCGGCCGTCTGGATGGGACTCGCCGGATTCCATCTCGTCAAGGACGACGAGGAGGAGCGCCTGCCGCTGCCCCGCGGCGACCGGGACATTCCGCTCATGATCACCGACCGCTCGTTCGCCGCGGACGGGTCCTTCCAGTACCCCTGGATCGACCCCCAGTTGCACACGCCCGGTGTCACCGACGCCTACATGAACGGCGTCCTCGGCGATGTCGTCCTCGTCAACGGGGCCCCCTGGCCGGTGCACGAGACACAGCGGCTGCGCTACCGGCTGCGCTTCCTCAACGCCTCCAACGCCCGCCCGTACAAACTGCAGTTGGACCCGCAGCCCGAAGGCGGCGGCGGCTTCGTCCAGATCGGCAGCGACGGCGGACTGCTCGACGCACCCCGCCGGCACGACACCCTCGAGATCGCCCCGGGCGAGCGCTTCGACGTCGTCGTCGACTTCTCCCGCTACCGGCCGGGCACCCAGGTGCGCCTGCTCAACCTCTTCGGGGACGGCTCCACCGCCCAGGTCATGCGCTTCGGCATCGCCTCCGGCTCCCCCGTCGACGACACCAGGGTCCCGCAGAAGCTCAGCGACGTGCCCCGCCTCGACCCCGGCCGGGCCGTCGTCACCCGCGACTTCCACTTCCGCGGCTCAAGCGACGGTTGGACGATCAACGGCAAGGAATACGAACCCGGGAAGGCACTGGCCCGCCCCAAACTCGGCCAGGTCGAGATCTGGCGGTTCACCACGAACTTCCACCACCCGGTCCACCTGCACCTCGACCACTTCCAGGTGCTCTCGCGCAGCAACCGCGAGATCGGAGCGTACGACCACGGCTGGAAGGACACCGTCGACGTGCGCCCGGCCGAAGCCGTCGAAGTGGTCACCCGCTTCACCGACTACCCCGGCACCTACATGATCCACTGCCACAACCTCGAGCACGAGGACATGGCCATGATGGGCGACTTCATCACCGATTGACTTCCGCTCCTCTCCCTAAAGGGAGGGGATTCCTACCACGGTCGGCTGACCATCTCGGGGGGTTCCTGCTTCTTCGCGCCGTGCCGGGACAGATCCCGGCCTTACCCGCGCTCGACCGCCGCGTTGATGTCCCGGTCAAGCCATGCGTTGCACGCCTGGCACTGCCAGACGCGGACGTTGAGGGGCTTGGGGCCGTCTTTGACTCCGCACTGCGAGCACACCTGAGAGGTCGGCTCGAAGCGTCCGATGCGTAAGAGAGTGCGCCCGTACCGGGCAGCCTTGTACTCCAGCATCGCCACGAACGCCGACCATCCGGCGTCGTGGACGGACTTGGCCATGCGCGTACGCGCGAGTCCCTTGACCGCCAGGTCTTCCACTGCGACCGCTTGGTTTTCGCGGATCAGCTTCGTGGAGAGCTGGTGGTGGAACTCGCGCCGCGCGTCGGCGACCTGCGCGTGAGCGCGGGCGACCTTGACGCGGGCCTTGACCTGGTTGCTGGAGCCCTTGGCCTTGCGGGACAGGCGTTGCTGTTCCCGCTTCAGTTTCTTCTCCGCCCGGCGCAGAAAGCGCGGGGATTCGATCTTCGTACCGTCCGAGAGGATCGCGAAGTGCGTCAGCCCCAGGTCGATACCGACCTGGCCGGTTGTCTCGGACAATGTCTCGTCTGTGCCGCTCTCGATCACGAACGAGCAGAAGTACCGCCCGGCCGCATCCTTGATCACGGTCACCGTGGACGGGGCGGACGGCAGCGTCCGGGACCACTTCACCCGCACATCACCGACCTTCGGCAACGACAGGTCCCCGCCGGTCGTGATCTTCCAACGGGCATTCGCGGTGAACCGGACAGCCTGCCGGTTGTCCTTACGCGACTCGAACCGGGGCGCACCCATCTTGGGGCGCTTGCCCCTGAGACCGTCGAAGAAGTTCCAGTAGGCGGTATCCAGGTCCCGAAGAGACTGCTGGAGAACGACAGCGGACACCTCCCCGAGCCAAGCGCGTTCCTCGGTCTTCTTCGCCTCGGTGATCAGCAGCTTCGACAGATCCCCGGTCTTCGGGAACGCCTCACCGGCTGCTCGGGCGGTCTCACGAGCGCGAAGCGCATCGTTGTAGACCACCCGAGAGCACCCGAACGCCCTGGCCAGCGCCGAGCGCTGCGGACCGTTCGGGTACATCCGGAAGGAGTACCTGAGCTGCATGAGAACGACCGTACTACGGCCAGTTTATGGCTGAATATCAGAACATCCGTACTGGTCATCACTGCCAGCGGGGCTCCGCTGTCGACCGTCCGTCAGTACATTGAGCCAGCAGAATCGTCCGCTGTGACCTGCGGGTTAGAGCAGTTCTGAGAACGCTTCACCACCGGGCTAAAGAGCCCGATGCACTGCGATTAGTCCCGGTAGCCCTCGCCGGTCGAGGGAGCCACCGGGGGGGGGAAACCCACGCCGCTACTTCGGGTCACTGTTGAACTTTGCGGCTGACCAGAAGTAGCCGAGGACGGCGAGGCCCAGGCACCAGGCGACGGCGAGCCATCCGTTGTTGCCGATCTCGGTGCCGAGGAGCAGTCCGCGCAGGGTTTCGATGGCGGGGGTGAAGGGCTGGTACTCGGCGATGGGCTGGAACCAGCCCGGCATCCCCTCGACCGGCACGAAAGCACTCGACAACAGCGGCAGCAGGATCATGGGGAGCGCGTTGTTGCTGGCGGCCTCCGCGTTCGGGCTGATCAGGCCCATGCCCACCGCGATCCAGGTGAACGCCAGGGCGAACAGGACGAGGAGCCCGAAGGCCGCCAGCCACTCCAGGGCCGTCGCGTCCGTGGAACGGAAGCCGATGGCCACACCGACGGCCCCCACCAGGACGACACTCGCGATCGACTGGAGGACGCTGCTGACGACGTGTCCGATGAGTACCGCGCCGCGGTGGATCGCCATCGTGCGGAAGCGGGCGATGATGCCCTCGGTCATGTCGTTGGAGACCGACACCGCCGTGCCGATCGTGGTAGATCCGATGGTCATCAGGAGCAGGCCGGGCACGAGGTAGGCGATGTAGTCGGAGCGGCTGCCACCACCGATGCCCGCGCTCATCACATCTCCGAAGATGTAGACGAACAGCAGCAGGAGCATGATCGGCGTGAGCAGCAGGTTCAGCGTCAGGGACGGGTAGCGGCGGGCGTGGAGCAGGTTGCGGCGCAGCATCGTCGACGAATCACGGACGGCAAGGGCGAGGGAGCTCATCGGACGTTCTCCTTGGACTGCCTGGGGCGGGGGTCGGTGCCGGTCAGGGCGAAGAACACGTCATCAAGGTCGGGCGTGTGGACGGTCAACTCGTCCGCCTCCACACCGGCCGAGTCCAGCCGGTCGAGGATCGAGCGCAGCGCACGCTGACTGCCGTCGCTGGGGATCTGCAGCGCGAGTGCCTCGTCGTCCCGGCCGACCTCGCCGAGTACCGCGATGGCGGACCAGTAGACGGCCGGGTCGGAGAACCGCAGGCGCACATGCCCGCCCGGGATCATCCGCTTCAGCTCCTCCGCAGTGCCTTCGGCCGCGATCCTCCCGCCGTTCAGCACCGCGATACGGTCCGCGAGCTGATCGGCCTCCTCCAGGTACTGAGTGGTGAGGAAGACCGTCACACCCCCCGCGACCAACTCGCGGATGATCTGCCACATGTTGTGCCGGGAACGCGGATCGAGACCGGTCGTCGGCTCGTCGAGGAAGATGATCCGCGGACCACCCACCAACGTCATCGCGATGTCGAGACGGCGCTTCATACCGCCGGAGTAGGTGGAAGCCGGCTTCTTCGCCGCCTCCGTCAGGTCGAAACGCTCGAGGAGTTCGGCAGCGACCCGCCGCCCCTCCTGCTTCGACAGGTGGTGCAGGTCCGCCATGAGGAGCATGTTCTCCTCCCCCGTGATCAACCCGTCCACCGCCGAGAACTGACCCGTGACCCCGATAGCCGCCCGCACCCCACTCGGGGAGGCCGCGATGTCGTGGCCCGCGACCTGGGCCTGGCCACCGTCGGCGGTGATGAGCGTGGACAGGATCTTCACGACGGTGGTCTTGCCGGCGCCGTTGGGGCCGAGCAGTGCGAACACGGAGCCGGCCGGGATGCTCAGGTCGATGCCGTCGAGGACGGTCGTGTCGCCGTAGGACTTGCGCAGACCGACGGTGGAGACGGCTGCCGGAGACGGGTGACCGCCATCGCGACGTGATGTGGACATGACAGAAGAAGGCATGAGGCCCTCCATTCGAAGGCTGAAGTGACGGGGCGGGAGTCGGGAGGCGGGGGCGGTCAGGCCCCGGCGGCGGCGCGGCGGACGTCGATGTTGCCGTACTTCGTCCGGGCGCGGACCTTGACGGTGTCCGCACTCCCCTCCGGGCTCGCGGACGCGGTGAGCGTGTTGCGCACCTGGCCGGAGCCCGAGCTGACGTCGAGCCAAGCGGCCGTACCCTCGCGGACGCCGACCTCGATGGCCCCGTAGGAAGTCTCCAACTCCACGGTGCCGCGGGCGACTTCACCCACCCGCAGGGTGCCGTGGGCGGTCTTGGCGGTGACCGAGTCCTCGGCGCGCCGGATCTCGATGTCACCGTTGGCACCGCTCACCCGCAGCTCGCCGATGGCGGCGCCGACGGTCGTGGTGCCGTGCGAGTTCTTCAGGACGGCGGGGCCGTCGACGAAGCCGAGGCGCACGCTGCCGGAGCTGGTGGTGATCTCGGTCGCGCCCTCGGCCCGGTCCACGGTGATCGAGCCGTGCGACGCGGTCAGCTTGAGCGGGCCGGTGGTGTCGAGGCGGACGTCGCCGGACGAGGTCTTCACCCGGACCTCGCCGAGCCGGCCCTCGCCGAGCACCTGGGTCCAGGCGCCGGTCGTGTCGACGTGCGAACCCGTGGGCAGATCGACCGTCACGTCGACGATGCCGGGCTTGCCGAACGGGTTGGACTTGGGCGTCCTGACGGTCAGCACGCCGCCCGCGAACGTGACCTCGGTCTGCTCGGCGGTCCGTACGTCCTTGTCGCGCTTCGGGTCCCGGGGCCGCACCGCGACCACGGTGTCGAGGCGGTCGCCGGCGGTGAACTGGATGGAGCCGGCCTCCACGTGTGCGGTGACCGAGATCGCTTCGGAGGTGTCGAAAGTAGGCATGGCTGTCCCGTCCTCTTGGGTCTTCTGGGCGTCCCCGCTGGTGGGACGTGGTGTGGGAGAACTGATGCGGTGCGGTGATGGGGTTTGAAGTGAGTGGCTAGCGCACCCAGCCGGTGAAGCTCTGCCCCACGCTCTGGGACTTCTCTGCCGTACGCGGTTTGGTGCCGCCGTCGACCGCGGCCGATACGGCGCGCACCAGCCATGCGTTGACCGACAGACCCTCGCGGCTCGCGGCCTCCTCGGCACGGGCCTTGAGGTGGGCCGGCAGCCGCAAGTTGACGCGGGCGGTGCCGCCCTCGTCGCCGTCGGCGGACGCATGCGGTGCGAGCGGTTCGGCGAACTGCGCGGCGGCCGGCTCCGCGGGGGCGTGGCTCTCAACGGTCGGCACCGTCACCACGAACTCGGGGTCGAGACCTCGCAGTCGTACGTCGACCGAGCCGGGGGCGAGTTCGCGGGTGATCTCGTCCATCGCGGCGGAGAGCACGTTGAGCAGGGTCAGTCGGGTCGCCGACTCCAGGGGAGCGGTGAGCCTCTCGGCCAGCTTGCGGGCTTCGTCGCCGCCGGCCTCGGCGGCGACGGCGAGCTCTTGGCGGAGGGTGGTGACGTAGGGCGTGAGGTCCATGTCCCACAGCATGGCACAGCCATGGCGCCATGTCGAGCCAATGTGGCACCACTCTGCGATGCGGCGATGTCAGCACACACGAACACGCTGGTCAGAGCGATGACACCATCGTGCGCCACAATGACGCCAGACGGCACCACCGCTGCGCGGGACATGTCCCCTACCCGCCCTTCCACCGTTCCCCGGGCTCTGCCGGACCCGGTCCTCAAACGCCGGACGGGCTGAAGGAGGGGGCACCGGGCTGCGCCCGGAGCATGGGGCTCCGCCCCAGACCCCGGTCCTCAAACGCCGGACGGCTGAAAGAACACACCCCGGCCGGGCTAAAAAACACCCCACCACGGGCGGGGCAGCCAGAGTGGGCCCGGCCGGGGACGGGGACGGGGACGGGGTGGGGTGTCGGCCTGGACGTAAAGCGTGATTTGTGGCGCGGGAACAGGCCGCGCCCTGTCGGAGTAGAGCAGGGGGCGCCTAAATCATGCAGTCCAGGCCGACACCCCACCCCGGCCCCGGCACCGGCCCACCGCAGCCCCCGCCACATCCACACAGAC
Organism: Streptomyces tatrensis; assembly: GCF_049310065.1. NCBI lineage: Bacteria > Bacillati > Actinomycetota > Actinomycetes > Kitasatosporales > Streptomycetaceae > Streptomyces > Streptomyces tatrensis. Next base: position 98,721 of record NZ_JBMDLB010000008.1, read on the forward strand.
GCCGGCCACAACCCAGCCCCGCCGGCGTTTGAGGCGCAGGGGTCCGGGGACTGGTCCCCGGCAACGGCGCCGCACCCGTCAGGCCGTGGACGCCGTCCGGCGGGCATAGTGGCGGGCCGCCTTCGCGCGGTTGCCGCAGCCCGTGCTCGTGCACCACCGGCGGGTGCCATTGCGGCTGACGTCGTGGAAGCGCAGCCCACAGGTCGGGTTCGCACAAGTCCGCACCCGGTCCCCCGCAGTGCTGAGCAGCCGAAGGTGGTCCGCCGCCGCGAGGTAGCCGAGCAGGCGGCCCGAGTCGGGCGCCTCCAGTCGCTCGACGGGCCCGGCGGCCGTGAGCAGCCGGCGGATGCGGCCCGCGTCGAGCAGCCGGTTGAAGGCGGCGAGCGCCCCCGGCCCCGCATCGGCGCGCCCTGCCACACCGGCCAGGGCGGAGCGGGCGGCCCGGGCGGCGGTCAGAGTGGTCCGGTCGGCACGCAGCTCGCCGCCGGCGTACGCGGCGGCCACCCGGGACCCGGCCAGCCAGCACGCGAGGCCGGCGGTGGAATCCAGCAGGTCGTAGCGGCCGTACCGGTCGTGCCAGTGGGTGTTGAGGAGGTCCAGGCTGAGCGGCTCGCCGGTCAGCGGCCGCGGATCGGGCACGCTCGCCCCCATGTCCGCCCCCGCACGGTCCACGCTCATCCCCGCTGCCCGAGGCGCACGGATTCGGGGACGGCCACGAAGGAGCAGTACGGCGACGAGCCCTCGGCCCGGTACAGCTTCACGGCGTGCGGAGCCGCGAGGATCCCCGGGAGGAGCAGCTGCCACAGCCGGGTCAGGTGCCCGCGCAGCGGCCCGCAGGAACGGCCCGGGTCGTGCTCCTCCCCGCGCAGGCACACGTCCATCCCGATCAGGGAGTACACCAGTTGCGCGGCCGTCCCCCAGGGGTCGGCCGCGCCGGCCAGGGCGTCGGCCAGCTCCTCGCGGACGGCATCGGTCCAGGAGACGCTGCCGTCGGGGTAGTGCACGAACTCCCGGGTCAGCCGCGCGCCCGCCCGTACGACGGGGTCGTGCCCGAGCCGGCCGGCGACGGCGTGCGTCATGTCGACGGCGGCCTGCACGGGCAGGACCCCGCGGTGCGGTACCGCGCCCAGCGCGCCGGCGATCGCCTGCCCGGCTTCGGTGCGCACCGCTCTGACCAGGTCGTCCTTGGCGGGGAAGTGGTACATCAAGGCGCCCTTGGTCACTCCCGCGGTGGCGCAGATGACGGCGAGCGAGGCCCCTTCGTAGCCGTAGAGGTCGATGGCCTTGGCGGCGCCGTTGATCAGAGCCCGGCGCGTCCGCTCGGCTCTCTCCTGCTGCGCCATGGGCGCTCCTCGTGCGTAGGGGATGGAGACGTACGGGTGGTGGCGTCGGGGCGGGCCCGCCCCGACGCCACCACCCGTACGGTCAGGCCGCGGTGCCGGCCGGGACGGTGGCCAGGCTGTCCTCGAAGCTCTTGCGGAGCTGGGCGCGGCGGAGCTTGCCGATGCCGGTCTTGGGGATCTCGGACCGGTCGACGGGCAGCAGGTGCGGTACGTCGACGCCGAGCCGCTCGCGGACCCGCTCGCGGATCCGCTCGCCCTGCTCCCCGGTGAGGGTGCCGGTGCGCGGGCTGAAGAAGACGGCGAGCTCCTCGGGGCCGCCGGGCTCGGCGGTGACGAGGGAGGCGACGGTGTACGAGGGCTCGATGAAGTCGAGTTCCTCTACGGCGGCCTCGATCTCGTGGCCGTGGTACGCGATCTCCCCGAGCTGGATGACGTCGTCAGTGCGGCCGGTGACGGTGAGGATGCCGTTCTCCACATACGCCAGGTCGCCGGTCTTGAACCAGCCGTCGTCCGTGAAGGACTGGCGGTTCTGCACGGGGTTGTCGTAGTACCCGGAGGTGATGGTCGAGCCGGTGACCTGGAGCCGGCCGGTGACGCCCCACGGCACGAGCGCGCCGTGCTCGTCGACGACCCGGATGCGGGTGCCGGGCTGCGGGCGGCCGACGGGCACGTAGCGGTCGTCGCCTGCGGCGGCCTCGGTGAACTGGCAGTCGGCCACGCCGGCGGTGGTCTCGGACATGCCCCAGCCGGGGAACATGGCGGTGGCGGGCAGGCCGTAGGGGGACAGCAGGTCCAGGAAGCGGCGTACGACGCCGGAGCGGACGGCCTCGCCGCCGTTCATGATGTAGCGCAGCGGGCTGAGGTCCCAGCCTCGGCCCTCGAAGCGGTCGGCCTGGTCGTTGACCAGCACGAAGGCGAAGTTGGGCGCCCAGGTGGTGTCGGCCCGGTGGGTGGAGACGGCGTCGAGCCAGCGCAGCGGGTCCTCCAGGACCCACTGGATCTTGGCGTGGACCTGGGCGGCGCCGAGGAAGACGTCGCGCGCGTGGAACATGATCAGCCCGCCGATGTGGTCCAGCGGCATCCAGTTGAAGGTGCGGGTGTTCGCGTCGAGCTTGTTCACGCGGGAGGTGGCCGCGCTGCGCGTGAGGATGTTGCGGTGCGTGAGGGTGACCGCCTTGGGCACGCCGGTGCTGCCGGAGGTGAGGAGCAGGACGGCCGGGTCCACGGCATCGGGCTCGTGCCAGTCGAGGTCCGGCTCGTGGGCGGTGCGCAGGCCGGCCACGTCGCCCAGGTGGGCGGCGGTCCAGCCGGCGTCGGCGGTGACGGCGGGCGCGAGCTCCTGGCCGGTGCCGGTCAGGACGCGGGGGCGGCCGTAGCCGGCCCAGACGCGCTCCAGCAGGCCGGGGCCGTTGACCGCGTCGGCGCTGACGGGCAGGGGCAGGAAGCCGCCGAGGACGCAGCCCCAGAAACCGGCGAGGAGGTCGGCGTCGTCGGCGGACTGCAGGATGATCTTCTCGCCGATCGCGGCGCCGGAGGCGCGCAGGCCGGCCAGCACCCGCGAGGCGTCTTCGAGCAGCTCGGCGTAGCTCTGCTGGACCTCGGTGCCGTCGGCGCGGATGTACGTCACCCCGCGGCCTTCGCTCTGGCCTTCGCTCTGGCCGTCGCTCTGGCCGTCGCTCTGGCCCACGGCGCGGACGAGGGCGGCGCCGAGGTGCGCGACGCCGGTTTCGGGGGCGGGCCCGCCGTCGAGCAGCGATATGCCGGTGCCGGTCATGCCTGGTTCTCCTCTTGCTGAGCGGTGTCCGACTCGATGTCGGACGCGGTGTCGCCCGCGGTGTCGGCGGGGGTCGCGGTGGCCACGATGATGAGCGGGCCCCGGCCGTGGAAGGGCGCGGGCTCCTTGCGGAAGCCGCCGTACTCGGCGGTGATGGTCAGTCCCGCCGCGGCCAGCAGTCCGCGCACCTCGGGCCCGGTCAGGACGGCCTGGTCGAAGAAGTTGTCGTACATGGTGACCGTGCCGTCCCCGGTGCGGACCAGCAGGGTCTCCTCGTTGCGCCAGTTCGCGGCGTGCGGGTTGATGAACTGGCGGGCGAGGCGGGTGATGAGCACCCCGTCCCCGCGGTGGTGGTCGAAGCTGCTGGGCTGGAAGGACTCGACGAAGTTCAGCAGGTGGCCGAACTCCAGGACGACGCGCCCGCCGGGGGCCAGCAGCTCGCGGACGGAGCGCAGGACGGCCGGGAGCTGGGCCCGCTCCAGGTAGTTCAGCGTCATGAAGAGGCTGTACACGAGGTCGTAGCGCTCGTCGGTGCGGTACTCCTCGGCACGGGCCTCCACGTAGGAGATGCCCTCGCCGCCGGCGGCGCGGGCATACTCCAGGAACGCGGTGCTCTGGTCGACGCCGGTGCCGCGGTGGCCGCGCTCGCGCAGGGCGCGGAGGTTGGAGCCGGTGCCGCAGCCCAGGTCGAGTACGTTGCCCGCGTCGGGGAGCTGGGACGCGAGGAACTCCGTCTCGGCGTCGAGGTTGCGGAAGTCCTTCCGCAGGATCTCGTAGTACTCACCGGGGAATTCGAAGCTCGTGCCGGTCAAATCCGTCATCCTCCTCGGATGTCAGTGCGCGTCGGTCGTCGGTGCTCGGCGGTACTCGGTACTCGTTGCGCTGTGCGCTGTGCTCTGCCTCGTCGGTCGCCGGTGCGCGTCGGTGCGCGCCGCGCGGTGCTCGCCGCGCGCGGAGGGCCCGTCGGTGCCCATCCGTCCCCTACGTGGGCACCGCCTCGCGCATGGTCCGGTAGCCGCGCGGGGTGAGGCCGTACCGGTCGCGGAAGAGGCGGCTGAAGTGCGAGGCCTGGTAGAGGCCGGACCGTTCGCCGATCACCCCGACGGGCAGGTGCTCGAGCCGCGGGTCGCGCAGCTCCGACCGGCAGCGGGCGAGGCGCTCGTCGCGGATCCACCGGGCGGGGCTGGTCCCCTGCTCCTGGAAGATCCGCTGGAGGTAGCGCAGCGAGACGTTGTGGTGCTCGGCGATCGCCTGCGGGGTGAGCTCGGGGTCGGAGAGCCGTGCGCGGATGTACGCCTGGATGCCCAGCATGAGGTCGTGCCGGGCCACCTCGTCCTCGGCGGCCACGTTGCGCAGCCGGTCGGCGAGGACGGCCGCGGTCAGGCCCGCCACGGTGGCGCCGACCCGGTCGACGGCGGAGTGGATCTCGGTGCCGTGGTCGTGGAGTCCGGCGAGGAGCTGGGAGAGCAGGGCGCCCGCGCCCATGCGTCCGCACCAGCCGGTGGCGGTGAGCTTCGCGGTGTCGCCGGCCGACATGCCGAGGTGCCGGTGCGGGAGCTGCACTTCGACCAGGTGGAAGGGCCGGGGCAGCACGAGGCGGTACGGGCGGCTGGTGTCGCAGCAGATGATCTGCGGGCCGCTCGCCTGGCCCCGGCGGCCGTCCTGGTGGACGTGGATCTCGCCGGCCAGCGCGCGGAACACCCGCAGGGACTCGGAGGGGTCGGGTCGGATGTAGCGGCCGGGGCGTATGGCCTCGTGGGCCTCCCCGGTGACGAGGGAGATGGTGACGTCGCCGTAGTCGCGGCGGACGGTGGTCCCGTACACGGACTCGCCGTGTGTGCGGATGACCCGCGCGGTGCAGGGGGCGGGCGCGGCGAGCGCTGGACTGCGATCCGGCACGAATGCGCTCGGCACGCGGAGGGGCAGCATGTCCATCGTTCTCCTCGCTCCTGGAAGCGTCATGTCATGGCGACAAGCAAGCCCATAAAAACATACCTGCATGCAGGTACTCGAGTGGCATCAGATGTTCCAATCAACCGGGCCTCACCTTGGCTTTCCTGCGTAAACAGGCCATGAACAGGCGCATTTACGCAAGCCGACCGACAGGTCGACCGGTACAGTTGAGGGCGAGGACTGGCCGGACAACGCGGCTTCACGTGCGGTCATGGATGTAGTTTCCGAACGAGGGGTATCACGTGACGATCAAGGTCGGCATCAACGGATTCGGCCGTATCGGCCGCAGCTTCTTCCGCGCCGCCCTTCAGCGGGGCACCGGCCTGGAGGTGGTCGCCGTCAACGACCTCACCGACGCCGCGACGCTGGCCCATCTGCTCAAGTACGACAGCACGCTCGGCAAGCTCGGCCACGACGTCCGCGCGGTCGAGGGCAACCTCGTCATCGACGGGCGCACCATACGCGTGACCGCCGAGCGCGACCCGGCCAAGCTGCCGTGGGGCGAGCTGGAGGTGGACGTGGTCATCGAGTCCACCGGTGTCTTCACCGACGCGCACAAGGCCCGCGCCCACCTGGAGGCCGGTGCCCGCAAGGTCATCATCAGCGCGCCCTCGAAGAACGAGGACCTGACGATCGCCTTCGGCATCAACGACGACCTCTACGACCCGGCCGTGCACGACATCGTCTCCAACGCCTCGTGCACGACCAACTGCCTGGCCCCGCTGGCCAAGGTCCTCGACGACGCGCTCGGCATCGAGCACGGCCTGATGACCACGGTCCACGCCTACACCTCGGACCAGAACCTCCAGGACGGGCCGCACAACGACCTCCGCCGTGCCCGCTCGGCGGCGACGAACACCGTGCCGACCACCACCGGCGCCGCCAAGGCCATCGGCCTGGTCCTGCCGCAGCTCAAGGGCAAGCTCGACGGGTACGCGCTGCGCGTGCCGATCCCGACCGGCTCGGCCACCGACCTCACCGTGCGGGTGGGCCGCGCGACGACGGTCGAGGAGGTCAACGAGATCTTCGCGAAGGCCGCCGAGGGCGCCCTCTCGGGCATCCTCACCTACACCGACGAGCCGATCGTCTCCAGCGACATCGTCACCGACCCCGCGTCGTGCATCTTCGACTCGGGCCTGACCAAGGTGATCGGCGACGGCCGCCAGGTCAAGATCGTCGGCTGGTACGACAACGAGTGGGGCTTCTCCAACCGTGTCGTGGACACCGCCCTGCTGATCGGCGCCCGCTGACCGGCGCCTGCTGACCGGCGCTCGCTGACCGACGGCCGCTGACCGACGCCCCGTTGGCGGGCGCCCCGTAGACGGGCGCCCGCCGACGGCGGCCCGTTGGCCCCGGCGCCCGTCCCGACCGGAGGTTCCCGATTCCTGTGATCAAGACCCCCCATCACGAGGGTGAACAGGCCGTCCAGAAGCAGGCCGGTGAAGGCGGTCCCGGCTGGGGCTCGCCGATGTTCGACGACGTGATCCAGCCCGGCTTCGACCAGTACCTGATGCGCCAGCGGATGCTCTTCCTGGGCGGCGCCGACGCAACGGGCGCCATGTGGTCCTCCCTGGTCACCGGCGACCCCGGCTTCGCCCTGCCCACGAGCCGGCGCACGATCACGCTGTCCTCCCTGCCCGTGCCCGGCGATCCGCTCTCCGAGGCCTTCGCGGAGACGGCCGACATCGGGCTGCTCGCCCTCGAACCGCACACGACGACCCGGATCCGGATCAACGGCGTGGCCCGGCGCGAAGGGGAGTCGCTGCACATCCGCACCGAGCAGGTGCTGGGCAACTGCCCCAAGTACCTCCAGGTACGGGTCCCGGTCGCGGACGGGCCCGCCTCGGCGCCCCGGGAGACCCGGGACGGCGACGCGCTCACGCCCGAGCAGGAGAAGTGGATCACCGGGGCGGACACCTTCTTCATCGCCAGTCAGGCCGACGGCTACGGCGCGGACTCCTCGCACCGGGGCGGCGACCCCGGTTTCGTCACGGTGGCGGGACCGCGCAGGCTCGTATGGCCCGACTACTTCGGCAATTCCTTCTACATGACCCTGGGCAATCTGCAGCTCAACGAGAACTGCGGACTGCTCTTCCTGGACTGGGAGTCCGGCCACACCCTGCAACTCACGGGCAAGGCTCGGATCAACTGGGCCGAGGGGGACCGGGCGGACGTGCCCGGAGCCCTGCGGATGTGCGAGTTCGACATCGAGCGTGTGGTGCAGATCGACGGGGCGACCCGGCTGCGCTGGGCGTTCGGCGGTCCCTCGCCCTACAACCCGCCGGCACCGGCGCGCGGCTGAACCCCCGCAGCCCCGCGCCGTCCCCCTTCCCCGTCTCCCCGGTCACCGTCCGGCCGTGCCGCCTCCCCCGCCGGCGCGGCCGGACGGTGTTGTACGCCCTGCCGGGCACCCTCCCGTCCAAGGCCTCCACACTTAAGGATTGCGCCGTGCCCGATACCGACGATCCGTACACGACCTTTCCGTACACGGCCTTCCCCCGGCTCCGCGCCGACGTCTCGACGCTCCCCGCCTACGTGCCGGGCCGCGCGGCCCGCGACGAGTTCGTCGACAAGCTCTCCTCGAACGAGAACCCGTACCCGCCGCTCCCCTCGGTGATCGCCGCGGTCGAGACCTGGCTGGGCCGCCTCAACCGCTACCCCGACCCCACCGCGGCCGAGCTCATCGCGGAGCTCTCCGGGCGCCTCGGCGTGCCCGCCGACCACCTGGTGCTCGGCACCGGCTCGGTCGGCATCACCCAGCACCTGGTCGCCGCCGCCGCGGGCCCCGGCGACGAGGTCGTCTTCGCCTGGCGCTCGTTCGAGGCCTACCCGCTGCTGGCCTGGGCCGCGGGGGCGACCTCCGTACAGGTCCCCCTGCGCGACGAGACCCACGACCTGGACGCCCTCGCGGACGCGGTCACCGACCGCACCCGCCTGATCTTCGTCTGCAACCCGAACAACCCCACCGGCACCGCCGTACACCGCGCCGAGCTGGAACGCTTCCTGAACCGCGTACCCCCGCACATCCTCGTCGTCATCGACGAGGCCTACCGCGAGTTCGTCGGCCCCGCCGAGGACATCCCGGACGGCATCGACCTCTACCGGGACCGCCCCAACGTCGCCGTCCTGCGCACCTTCTCCAAGGCCTACGGACTGGCCGCGCTCCGCGTCGGCTACGCGGTGGCCCACCCCCGGGTCACGGCCGCCCTGCGCGCCTGCTCGGTCCCCCTCGGCGTCAGCGGCCCCGCCCAGGCCGCCGCCCTGGCCTCCCTGCGCGCCACGGAGGAACTCCGCGAACGCGTGGCCGACCTGGTGGCGGAACGCGACCGCGTCAGCGCCGCCCTCCGCGCGGACGGCTACGAAGTCCCCGACAGCCACGCCAACTTCGTCTGGCTGCGCCTCGGCTCCCGCACCGCCTACTTCGCCGACGCCTGCGAGGCGGCCGGCCTCATGGTCCGCCCCTTCGCCGAAGAGGGCGTCCGCATCACGATCGGCACCCCGACCGCGAACGACCGCCTCCTGAAAACGGCGGCCGACTGGCCCCAGTGACCCCAGCGCCTCAGCTACTGACGACCCTCAGCCGGGCGCCCGACTGCTCACGCTCCGCGTCAATCGTCGGCGTCAGCCGAAGAGCTCGGTGGCCTTGATCCACACCGACCCGTCCGACCGCTGCTCGGAGTCAACGGAGGCTCTTGACCCTCACGTGGCGTCAGGCTGCATAGTCGGTGCCGTGGAAGATCACTGGACCGTGGGGCGCGTGGCCGAGCTGGCCGGTGTGAGTGTCCGCACGCTGCATCACTATGACGAGATCGGGCTCGTGCGTCCGTCGGCGCGGACCGTGGCCAGGTACCGGGCCTACTCGGCAGGCGACGTGGAGCGGCTGCGGGAGGTGCTGGCCTATAGGCGGTTGGGCTTCGGACTGCGGGAGGTTGCGGAACTGGTCGGCGACCCTTCCACCAACGCGGTCGCGCACCTGCGCCGACTGCGCGGCCTGGTGCTGGAGCGGCGTGATCGCGCTGACGCCATGGTGGCGGCCATCGACAGGGAACTTGGGGCACGGGCGAAGGGCCTGAAGGTGACACCGGAGGAGCAACTGGAGATGCTCGGTGCGCGGCTGTACGACGCGATCGGCGGCGCCTACACCGCGACACGGAGTACCGAGCCGCGGATCGCCGCGCAGATCTGGGACGCGCTCGGAGATGCGCAGACAGTGCTGAACGTCGGGGCCGGCACCGGCTCTTACGAGCCTGCTGATCGTGACGTGACCGCGGTGGAGCCATCGGCGGTCATGCGGGGGCAGCGACCTGCCGACTCGGCGCCGTGCCTGGACGCCTCAGCGGAGAGTCTGCCGTTCGAGGACCACTCCTTCGACGTCGCAATGGCCGTCTCCACCGTCCACCACTGGGGGGACCCGATAGCGGGGCTGCGCGAGATGCGGCGCGTGGCCCGCCGCGTGGTCGTGCTCACCTTCGACACCGACGAGCCCGGATGGCAGGACCGGTTCTGGCTCACCCGCGACTACCTGCCCGAGTTCGCCGCCGTCCTCGAAGAATTCCCCTCGCTCGCAGGGATGGCCGACGCGATCGGCGCCCGCGCCGAGCCGGTCCCCGTCCCGTGGGACTGCGCTGACGGCCTGTTCGAGGCGTATTGGCGCCGGCCTGAGGCGTATCTGGAGGATCGCGTGCGCCGTGCGATGTCGGTGTGGACGAGGATCGGGCCCGAGGCCGAGCAACGGGCGGTACGAAGCCTCGGCGACGACCTCGACTCCGGCCGGTGGGCCGAGCGCAACAGCCACCTCGCCGACCTCGACGCGGCAGATCTCGGTCTCCGCCTGCTCATTGCTTGAACCACGGCGCGTCTATCAGGCCGAGGCGCCGACCCCATCAGCAAGGCTTGGGGTACGGCGACAGACCTTGCCGGTCCACTCATCCGGCCGCGAGGACACGGTGCAGCGTTGGCGCTGAGAACGATCACTGATCGGCGGCGCCGTGGCGCGACGGGATGTCCTCTCTGTCATGCCAAGACGACGCACCCCCGCCGTTCCAGCTCGCTGAGCAGCGGTAGGGAGCGATCGACCTCGTTCCACCGTAGATCCAGCTTCTCCAGCGATGGCATCTCGGCGAGCCAGTCGGGCAGCCGGCCGAGGCGGTTGCTCCGCAGGTCGATCTGACGTAGCCGGGGGAGGCCGGCCAGCGACTCCGGCACCCCGGCCAGCGAGTTCTCGCGTAGGTCCAGGTGGCGTAGTTCGTGCAGCTCGGCCGCCGACGAGGGCAACCGCTCGATCGAGTTTCCTCGGAGCCACAGTTCGCGCAGGCTGCGGAGCTCACCGATGGCATCGGGCAAGGTGGTGAGCCGGTTGTGCTGCGCCCTGAACTCAATGAGGCCGCCCATCCCACCGATGGTCTCCGGCAGGTTGGTGAGGGAGTTCTCGCCCACGTTGAGGTAACGCAACCTGGTCAGGTCTCCCACAGAGTCCGGAAGCCGCGTCAGCCGGTTGTCGTGCAGGTAGAGGCAGTCGCTGAGCCCTGTCAGCTTGCCGAGCTCTTCGGGCACCGAGGTCAGCGCGTTGTGGCCCAGGTCCAGGGTATTCAGCTGGTGAAGCCGGCTGATCTCCGGCGAGAGGGACGTCAGCCCGTTGTCCGCGAGGATCAGCACGTGGAGCCCGGTCTCATGCCAGACCGACTCGGGTACCTCTCCGAGCTCTCGACGCCACAAGTTCAGTGTGTGCCTCACGGCCATCCCCCTTCGCCAACAGCCCTGGACTCCATCCTCACTCGGACCAGACGCGGTCAGTAGCGGTGGGGGATGCATGGGCCCCCACTAGGTTCGTGACGACTGCTGATGCCCTCAGCCGGGCGGCAACGAAGGCCTGGTCTGCCTCAGGCGACTTCCAGTTTCGGGCGGCCGGTCGCAGCGGGCGGGGCCTGGTGGTACGTCGGCAGCTTCAGGTTGAGGAGGTCCCCCGCCTGGATGCGGACCAAGGCCTCGCGGAAGGCGACCTCCATGGTTTCGGGGTTCTCGTACTTCGCCGCGAGCGGGTGGAGCCGGTACGAGTTGCCCTTGCGCTCCTCGCTGCGCGGTCTGAGCACGATGTTCAGCTCGCACAGGGGCGCCATGAGCGCGCTGACTGCCTGGGGTGTGACCCCGTACTCGGCCGCCATGTCCTTCTGGCGCACCGGGAGCACTCCTCCGAAGTCACTGCGGGAGACGAGGTACTGGAGGAACTTGACGGCAGCCCCTGAGAGAGGCAGGGCCCAGATGCGCTCCGCGATGATCGGGGACATGACGTGAGCCATGGGACAGCCTTCCTCTGGAGCAGATACCCGCACGGGGGACCGGTGGCATGCTCACCCGGTACGCCGCCTTCCGCGAGCAGTCTGTTCGATGACGACGCCGAGGTCGAGCTCCTCCTGATGGATGCCTTGCGGACCCACCGAGTGGGGGAACCTCCCGGTGTCGTGGTCGTGGCGCTCGGCAATCTCGGCAAGCACCTGCTGCTGAGCAGTGCTGGTGCCGTGGAACCACAGGCGCACGTTGATCTGGATACGGCCGTTGCCGGCCTTCTCGACCCAGTTGTAGCCGCACAGCGCCTGCACGGCGCGGTTGACCGTGGACCGCGTGATCATCTTGCCGCTCTTCTGCACGGCGATCCTGTTCAGCCCGTCCGTGATCTCCTGCTGGGTGTACTGGGCGATGCCGGTCCCCGGCACCTGCCCGCCGGCCACGAAAAGGAAGACGCAGAGCTGGGACTTGGTGATGCTGTTCGCGACGGCCAGCTGAGCCAGCAGCTGCGTGAACCAGTTGCTCGCCAGGCTGTAGCCAGTGTCTCCGGCCATGTCGTGGACGGCTTTCGGGTCCGGCGCGTACTCGAAGTGGACTCCCGTGAGCCGACGGCGCCCCCCGGAGTCAGCGGCCTGCGCAGCCTGCTCCCCGAGCTGTTGCCCCAGAACGGCCAGGATGTCTCCGTACTCCGCTCCCTCTCCCGCGAGCGTGGGAGCAGGAACGGTCCGGGGCCCGCGCTGCCGACGACGGGCGGGCGGATCAGGTGTCACAGAGCCTCCTCGTTGCTCAGACGGTCCGAGGCTAGCCAGAAACTCAACGTGTAGTTGTCTTTTGGGGCACAGGCGCAGCAGAAGTCACCCCCGAGGGTGCCTGATTCGACCGGGGTGGCCGCGCAAAACTCAAGGGTGCGTGGAGTTTCCTGGCGACCCAGCGCCCAAAAAGACCACGCCTGGTTGACTTTTGCATGCCTGCACCGGCCCATCGGCTCGTCGGCGACCTTCTGACCTGCACCGATGGGAGATCGATCGCTGTCGCCAAAAATCAAGTGGGGCTTGATTTTCCCGCGAAATGTGCTCGCCAGCGCTACATTTCGAAGCTCCAAATGTGTCCTGGGGGACACATCCCCTCCAACGAACCAGCAGGTCAGAGGCCTAATTTCGCGGGCGCCCTCTTACTAAGAGCAACCTGGCCGACGGCATCAACAGGCACCGTCTTTCCCCCCAAATGACCCGGGCCCCGAACACCTTCCGTCTGACCCACCGACAACGGGCGGTTGCCATTCGGTCTCCCTCCCCCGGACATCAACCGACACACCGTCACCCCCTCCGGCCAGTGCCCTCCGTTCGGACCCGCATCCCCCCTCCTCAGCCCGATTCGCGCTGTGTCGTCTTTCCTCCACGCCCCTCATGCCCAGTGAGGGCGCCCAGCGCCCGAGGGGTGCCCCGGCGACCGTCAGGGAGCTGGGGCAGGGCGTGAGGGGGAGCGGGTCCAGGGCGCCCGAGCGCCTGGCGAGGGGGTCTGGGGGGCGAGTAGCCCCCCATGCCGCGGCCGGTCCAGCGCGGCCAGGCGCTGGCGGGGTCCAGGGGCTGGCCCCTGGGATCCACGGTCCGCGGCCGGCGACGTACAAGAACCCTGAATACGAACGAGGCGGCGCACTCCGACGTGTTGTCGGGGTACGCCGCCTCGGGGCGGAGCGGGGTGCGGGAGGGGGCCTGCGGTGCCTCGGCCGCTACTTGGGGTCACTGTTGAACTTCGAGGCCGACCAGAAGTAGCCGAGGACGGCGAGTCCCAGGCACCAGGCGACGGCGAGCCATCCGTTGTTGCCGATCTCGGTGCCGAGGAGGAGTCCGCGGAGGGTTTCGATGGCGGGGGTGAAGGGCTGGTACTCGGCGATGGGCTGGAACCAGCCCGGCATCCCCTCGACCGGAACGAAAGCACTGGAGAGGAGCGGCAGCAGGATCATCGGGAGCGCGTTGTTGCTGGCGGCCTCCGCGTTCGGGCTGATCAGCCCCATACCGACCGCGATCCAGGTGAACGCCAGGGCGAACAGGACGAGGAGTCCGAGTGCCGCGAGCCATTCCAGGGCTGTCGCGTCCGTGGAGCGGAATCCGATGGCCACGGCGACGGCTCCGACGAGGATCACGCTGGCGATCGACTGGAGGACGCTGCTGACGACGTGTCCGATGAGTACCGCGCCGCGGTGGATGGCCATGGTGCGGAAGCGGGCGATGATGCCCTCGGTCATGTCGTTGGAGACCGATACGGCCGTACCGATCGTGGTCGAGCCGATCGTCATCAGCAGCAGACCGGGCACGAGGTAGGCGATGTAGTCGGAGCGGCTGCCACCACCGATACCCGCGCTCATCACATCTCCGAAGATGTAGACGAACAGCAGTAGGAGCATGATCGGCGTGAGCAGCAGATTCAGCGTCAGGGACGGGTAGCGGCGGGCGTGGAGCAGGTTGCGGCGCAGCATCGTGGACGAGTCACGGACGGCGAGGGACAGGGAACTCATCGGACGTTCTCCTTCGACTGTGCGGGGACGGTGGACTGGCCGGGGCGGGGGTCGGTGCCGGTCAGGGCGAAGAACACGTCGTCGAGGTCGGGGGTGTGGACGGTCAGTTCGTCCGCCTCGACGCCGGCGGTGTCGAGCCGGTCGAGGATCGAGCGCAGTGCGCGCTGGCTGCCGTCGCTGGGGATCTGCAGCGCGAGTGCCTCGTCGTCCAAGGTGACCTCGCCGAGTACGGCAGCTGCGGAGCGGTAGGCGGCCGGGTCGGAGAACCGCAGCCGGACATGTCCGCCCGGGATCATCCGCTTCAGCTCTTCCGCGGTGCCCTGGGCGGCGATCCTGCCGCCGTTCAGCACCGCGATGCGGTCCGCGAGCTGGTCGGCCTCCTCCAGGTACTGAGTGGTGAGGAAGACCGTCACACCCCCCGCGACCAACTCGCGGATGATCTGCCACATGTTGTGGCGGGAGCGGGGGTCGAGACCGGTGGTCGGCTCGTCGAGGAAGATGATCCGCGGGTCTCCGACCAGCGTCATCGCGATGTCGAGGCGGCGCTTCATACCGCCGGAGTAGGTGGAAGCCGGCTTCTTCGCCGCCTCCGTGAGGTCGAAGCGCTCCAGCAGTTCGGCGGTGACCCGCTGCCCTTCCTGCTTCGACAGGTGGTGGAGGTCCGCCATCAGGAGCATGTTCTCCTCACCGGTGATCAGCCCGTCGTCCGCGGAGAACTGACCCGTGACACCGATGGCGCCGCGCGCCCCCCGCGGGTCGGCGGCCAGGTCGTGGCCGCCGACCCGGATCTCGCCGGAGGCGGGATCCGGGGAGACGAGGGTGGAGAGGATCTTGACGGCTGTGGTCTTGCCCGCGCCGTTCGGGCCGAGCAGGGCGAAGACCGTTCCTTCGGGGACTGCCAGGTCGATGCCGTCGAGGACGGTCTTGTCGCCGTAGGACTTGTGCAGACCGTTCGCCGTGATGGCCCAGGTGGTCATGAGCGGTGCTCCTTTGTGACTGGATGTCAGAGGCGTCAGAGGCTGCGGGCGGTGACGTCGCCGTAGGCGGTGGTCGCGTGGATGGCGAGGCCGGCCGCGGCGCCTTCGGTGTTGCTGAGGGAGTTGTTGATCCGGCCGAGGGCGGTGCCGGCGTCGAGGGTGGCGCTGACCCCGCGGCCGGCGCCGACCGAGATGTCGCCGTACTCGGTGTGCAGTTCGACCGTGCCGCGCAGGGCCTCGACGATGCTCAGGTCGCCCTTCTGGGTGCTGATCCGGGCGGAGCCGGCCAGGCGGCCGACCGAGACGTCGCCGGCGGCGAGGGTCAGGTGGGCGCTCGCGGCCTCGTCGAGCTTGACCGAGCCCTGCGCGGCCTCGAAGACGACGTCACCGAGGCGTCCGACGCCCCGGAGTTCGGCGCTGGCCGCCTTCGCCTCGACGTGGGAGCCGGCGGGCAGCTGGACGGTCACCTCGATGGAACCGGTGGCGCCCAGGAGCTGGTTCTTCGCGGAGGCCGCGATGTGCAGGACTCCGTCGGCGTACTCGACCAGGGTCTGCTCGGCCGCCTTGACGTCGCGGCTCTTCGAGGCGTCTGCGGGCCGGACCTCGACCGCGGTGTCCGTGCGGTCCGCGGCGATGAAGCGGACAGTGCCGGCGGGGATGTCCAGAACGGTGGAGATCGGGGCGGTGGTGGCGAACTTCTGCATGATTCTCTCCTGCGACTCGTTGTTTCCGATGAAGGAAAAGCTACGTTGCTTTCCAAGTCTCAGCAAGAAGTTCGTTGCGATGAATCCTAATAATTGCAGGTCAGAGGCATGTAATCGTTGCGAAGGACTGGAATTGAATGCAACGACAGCCACTCAGGACGTTGCAATGAGATGGAAGTGAACGCTATACTGGAGACACGACGACCCACGAAGGAGACCGCGATGCCGGGAGGCAGGCTCACCCAGCAGGAACGCCAGCAGATCGCCATGGGGGTGGCCGACGGCCTCGCCTACGCGGAGATCGCCAGACAGCTGGACCGGCCGACCTCGACCATCACGCGCGAGGTCATGCGCAACGGCGGCCCCGGCGCCTATCGCGCCGACCTGGCCCACCGCGCCACCGAAGCCCGCGCGCACCGGCGCAAGCACACCGCGCCCCGCGGACCGCAGGCGGCCCCGCAGGCCTACGGACGGGACGCCGAGGCCGTACGCGCCTACGAGGAGGTGTTCAACACCGTCATGATGGCTTCGGGCATGCCCGGCATGACGGCCCGTGTGATGACCTGCCTCACCCTCACCGACACGGGCAGCCTCACCGCGTCGGAACTCGTCCAGCGCCTCCAGGTCAGCCCGGCGTCCGTGTCGAAGTCGATCACGTTCCTGGAGGATCAGGGCCTCGTCCGCCGGGAACGCGACGAAGGCCGCCGCGAGCGCTACGTCGTCGACGACGACATCTGGTACCAGTCGATGATGGCCAGCGCCCGCTCCACCGCCCAGATAGTGGAGACGGCACGGCAGGGCGTCGCCGTGCTCGGCGCCGACACCCCGGCCGGCACCCGCATGGAGAACATCGCCCGCTTCCTCGACTTCGTCTCCGAGAGCATCGCCCGCGCCGCGGAACAGGCCCGCGCGATCCTCCACACGAAGCCCGAGGCGCCCTCGGACACCTCCGCCGAAAGAGCCGAAAGAAATGTCGAGGGGACCGATGAGTTTCCCGGGGAGCCGCGGTCTTAGATCATGAAAGGCACGCCGCGACGACCACGCACGTGGTCGCGGGGCGCGCCGGACGGACCGCCGAGAGCCAGCCACGAGATTCCGAGGAACCCCAGATGCGCAAGATCATCAGCTCCGCCTTCGTCTCCCTCGACGGTGTCGTGGAGGCCCCCGGCGGCGAGCCCGGATACCGGAACTCCGGCTGGACCTTCAAGGACGTCGAGTTCCTGCCCGAGGCGTTCGAGATCAAGGACCGGGAGCAGAAGGAAGCCGGCGCGATGCTGCTGGGCCGGACCAGCTACGAGGCGTTCAGCCCGGTGTGGCCCGGCATGGAGGACTTCGCCGACTACAAGGTGATGCCCAAGTACGTCGTCTCCACCACCCTCACCGAGGACGACCTGGTGTCGGACTGGGGCGACACCACGATCCTGCGCACCCTCGACGAGGTCGCCGCGCTCAAGGAGACCGAGGGCGGCCCGATCATCATGCACGGCAGCGCCGCGCTGAACCGGGCGCTCTCCGACGCCGGCCTGATCGACCGTTACCACCTGCTCGTCTTCCCGCTCCTGCTCGGTGCGGGCAAGCGCCTCTTCAGCGCCACCGACAAGGACGCGCAGAAGCTGAAGCTCGTCGAGCACGCGGCCTACGACAACGGCCTGCAGCTGAACGTCTTCGACGTCGTCCGCTAAGACGCACAAGCTCACGAGCACAAGCACAAGCACCCGCACCCGCGCGACCACGGAGCGGCGCCCCTTCGGGGGCGCCGCTCCGCGCGTTTCAGCCGACGGGGCCGAAGAGGCGGCGCAGTTCCTCGTGGAAGCCGGGGAAGGTCTTGGCCACGCACGCCGGGTCGTCGAGGGTGATGCCGGCGGCGCGCAGGCCCAGTACCGAGAAGGACATCGCGATGCGGTGGTCGCGGTGGCAGTCGACCGTCGCCGGGGCGGGGGTGCCCGGGTGGACGGTGATGCGGTCCGGGCCCTCCTCCACCCGGATGCCCAGCGCGCGGAGGTTCCCCGCGACGGCGGCGATCCGGTCGGACTCCTTCAGCCGGGCGTGCGCGATGCCCGTGATGGTGACGGGGGCGTCCGCGAGCGGGGCGATCGCGGCCATCGTCATGAAGGTGTCCGAGATGTCACCCATGTCGACGGTGAATCCGCCGCGCAGCGCTCCGGTGCCCGTGACCTCGGTCCAGTCCGCGGTGCTGGTGACCCGCGCCCCGGCGCGCCGCAGCACCTCCACGAACGCGGTGTCGCCCTGGAGGCTGCCGGTGCCGAGCGCCTGGACCCGTACGGTGCGTCCGGTGACGGCCGCCGCCGCGAAGAAGTACGAGGCGGTCGAGGCGTCCGGCTCGATGTCGAGGTCGGTGGGCCGGTACCCGCCCGGGTGGACGGTGATCGCGCTGCCCTCCTCCTCGACCCGGGCGCCGAAGTGCCGCATCAGGGACAGGGTCATGTCCACGTACGGACGGCTGACCAGCCGGGGCACGTCCACCGTGAGCGGTCCGCCCATCAGCGGGGCGGCCATCAGCAGCCCGGAGAGGTACTGGCTGCTGAGCCCGGAATCCAGCTCGATGCGGCCGCCGGCCAGCCCCCGCGCGCCGAGGGTGAAGGGCAGGCCCGTGCCGCGCACCTTGGCCCCGAGCCCGGTGAGCGCCTCGAGCAGCGGGCGCAGCGGGCGTGCCCGCAACTGGTCGGAGCCGTCGAAGGCGATCTCCCCGTGCCCGGTGGCCGCGAAGGGCGGCAGGAAGCGGGCGGCGGTGCCGGCGTCGGCGCACCAGACCCGGCCGGGGCCGGCCGGTCCGGCGCCGCGTCCGGTGACCTCCCAGACCTCGCCGGAGCCGTCGCCGTAGCCGGAGCCGTCTCCGTACCCGTAGCCGCTGTCGCCGATGTCGCGCACCCCGGTGCCCAGGTCCGTCAGCGCGGCCCGGAAGGCGAGGGTGTCGTCACTGACCAGGGGCGCGGCCAGGCGGCTGCGGCCGGGGGCGGCGGCCGCGAGGAGCAGCGCCCGGTTGGTGATGCTCTTGGAGCCGGGTATCCGGGCCTCCAGTACGGGAGTTGTCACGGCGCTCACCGTACGGAGCCCCTGCGCTGGGCCCGCTCGAAGCTCGCGCGGGCGGCCGCGGCGACCTTCGGCGCGGTCAGGCCGTGGAGTTCGTACAGGGACTGGTACGGGGCCGAGGCGCCGAAGGAGTCGATGCCCAGCGAGGTGCCGGCCGCGCCGACCAGGGCGTACCAGCCGAGGCTGGAGCCCGCCTCGACGGAGACGCGGGCGGCGACTTCGGCGGGGAGCACCTCCTCCCGGTACTGCTCCTCCTGTGCCTGGAACCACTCCAGGCAGGGCATGGACACGACGCGGGTGGCGAGGCCCCCGTCCTGGAGGATGCGGCGGGCGTCGAGGGCGATGGGGACCTCGCTGCCGGTGGCGATGAGGATGGCTTCGGGGCGTCCGCCCTCGGCCTCGGCCAGGACGTACCCGCCGCGCGCGGCGCCCTCGGCGGGGGACAGCCCGCTCTCCTCGGTGCGCTCCAGGACGGGCAGGTTCTGCCGGGACAGGCACAGGCCCGCCGGGCGGTCGTCGTTCTCGAGGATGGTGCGCCAGGCGACGACGGTCTCGTTGGCGTCGGCGGGCCGGACCACGTCCAGGCCGGGGATGGCGCGCAGGGACCACAGGTGCTCGATGGGCTGGTGGGTGGGGCCGTCTTCGCCGAGTCCGATGGAGTCGTGGGTCCAGACGTAGGTGACGGGCAGCTTCATCATGGCGGCGAGGCGGACGGCGGGGCGCATGTAGTCGGAGAAGACGAGGAAGGTGCCGCCGTAGGGGCGGGTTCCGCCGTGCAGGGCGATGCCGTTGAGGATGGCGCCCATGGCGTGCTCGCGGATGCCGAAGTGCAGGGTCCGCCCGTACCGGTGGCCCGAGTACGCCTCGGTCGCCAACTCCTCGGGGATGAAGGAGGGTTCGCCCTTCATGGTGGTGAGGTTGGACTCGGCGAGGTCCGCGGAGCCGCCCCACAGTTCGGGCAGGACGGAGGCGAGCGCGTTCAGCACCTCGCCGGACGCCTTGCGGGTGGCCATCTGGCCGCCCCCGGAGAACACCGGCAGGCTCTCCTGCCAGCCCGCGGGCAGCCGGCGCTCGGAGAGCCGGTCGAAGAGCTCGGCGCGCCCGGGGTTCAGGGCGCGCCAGTCGGCGAGGGTCTTGTCCCACTGGCGGTGCGCCTCGGCGCCCCGGTCGGCGACCCGGCGGGCGTGGGCCAGGACGTCGGCGGGGACCTGGAAGGAGAGCGCGGGGTCGAGGCCCATCGCCGCCTTGGCGGCCGCGGCCTCCTCGGCGCCGAGGGCGGATCCGTGGATGCCGCCGGTGTTCCGCTTCTTCGGCGCGGGCCAGCCGATGATCGTGCGCAGCGATACGAGCGAGGGCCGGTCGGTGGTCTCGCGGGCGGTGGTGAGCGCCTGGTGCAGGGCCGCCACGTCCTCGACGTAATCGCCCGTGGCCGTCCAGTCGACCTCCTGCACGTGCCAGCCGTACGCCCGGTAGCGGGCGAGGGTGTCCTCGGAGTGCGCGATCTGCCGGTCGTCCTCGATGGAGATGCGGTTCTCGTCGTAGAGGACGACGAGGTTGCCCAGGCGCTGGTGGCCGGCGAGCGAGCTGGCCTCGTGCGCGACGCCCTCCTCCAGGTCGCCCTCGGAGGCGATGGCCCAGACGGTGTGGTCGAACGGGGAGGTGCCGGGGGCCGCCTCCGGGTCGAACAGGCCGCGCTCCCGGCGGGCCGCCATGGCCATGCCGACCGCGTTGGCGAGGCCCTGGCCGAGGGGGCCGGTGGTGGTCTCCACGCCCGGGGTGTGCCCGTACTCGGGGTGCGCGGGGGTCAGACTGCCCTCGGTGCGCAGGCCCTTGAGGTCGTCCAGGGTGAGCCCGTAGCCCGACAGGTAGAGCTGCGTGTACAGGGTCAGGCTGGCGTGGCCGCAGGACAGGACGAAGCGGTCGCGGCCGGCCCAGCGCGGGTCCTGGGGGTCGTGCCGCAACAGCCGCTGGAAGAGCAGGTAGGCGGCGGGCGCGAGGCTCATGGCGGTGCCGGGGTGCCCGTGTCCGGCCGCCTCGACCGCGTCCACGGTCAGTGCGCGGGCGACCTCGACGGCCCGGCGGTCGGCGTCCCCCCAGAGCAGGGCGGACGCGGGGCCCTGCGGGGCGGTGGCGGCGGTCATGACGGGCCTTCCTGTTCGGCGGATTCGGCGGATTCGGGGGATTGGGCGCATACGAGTGCTCTGGCCGGTACGGGCACCCAGGCGCGCAGGGGTGCTCCGGCCCGGGCGGGCACCGCGGCGCCCAGCAGGACCGGCACCGCGACGGCGTTCCCGGCCCGGGCCGGGAACGGCGCCCTCCCCGCCCGGGCACGGACCGCGTCGGGCGGCAGCAGCGGGGCCGGAAGGGGCACCCCGGCGCCGGCCGCGGCCGCGTCCCCTTCGGCGTGGGCGCGGCGGATCGCGCGGGCACGGGCGTAGCGGACTCCGGGCCGGGTCACCGGGCAAGCCGTTCGTAGGCGGCCGCGAGGAGCTCCTCGTCCGGGGCGGTGAGCAGGGCGGGGCGCGCGATGGCGTCGAGGACGACCAGGCGCAGCCGGCTGCCCCGGGTCTTCTTGTCGATGCCCATCGCGTCGCGCAGCGGGCCCCAGGCTCCGCCGTGGGTGGTGGGCAGCCCGGCGGCGGTGAGCAGGGCGCGGTGGTGCTCGGTGTCGGCGGCGGACAGCCGGCCGTCGAGCCGGGCGAGTTCGGCGGCGAAGACCATGCCGGCGGCCACCGCGTGGCCGTGCCGGACCCGGTAGCCGGAGACCCGCTCGATGGCGTGGCCCAGGGTGTGGCCGTAGTTGAGGTGCTCCCGGCGGCCGTCTTCGCGGAAGTCCTCGGTGACGACCTCCGCCTTGACGCGGATGGCGCGCTCCACGAGCTCACGGGTGTGGCGGGCGCCGACCGGGTCCTCCCCGACCAGGCGCAGGATCTCCGGGTCGGCGATGAACCCGGCCTTGATGACCTCGGCGAGGCCGCTGACGTGGTCGGCGCGCGGCAGGGTGGCCAGCAGGTCCAGGTCGCACAGCACCCCGGCGGGCGGGTGGAAGGCGCCGACGAGGTTCTTGCCCTGGGGCAGGTTGACGGCGGTCTTCCCGCCGATGGCGGCGTCGACCATGCCGAGCAGGGTGGTCGGCACCAGGACGAGGCGTACGCCGCGCAGCCAGCCGGCGGCGGCGAACCCGGCGAGGTCGGTGGTGGCGCCGCCGCCGACGGCCACGACGGCGTCGGAGCGGGTGAACCCGGCGTCGGCGAGGGCCCGCCACAGGCCCACCACCACGGTCATGTCCTTGGCGGCTTCGCCCTCGGGCACTTCGAGGGAGACCACGATCCGGCCCTCGTCGGTGAGCTCCCGGGCGATCCGCCGGGCCGTGGCCAGCAGCGGGCGGGAGTACACGACGGCCACCCGCAGCGGTCCGGCGCCCAGCACGCGGCCGGTCTCGCCGGTCAGCCCGTGGCCCACGACGGCTTCGTACGGCCGGTCCCCGCCGACCGGGATCCGGGTGCTCACCGCCGGCGCCGGCGTGTCCAGCGTCGGGGCGCTCACCGGACGGCCAGGTTCTCGAGGTAGCCCCGGTGGTTGCGGGCGGTCTCGGCGAGGGAGTCCCCGCCGAACTTCTCCAGCGCGGCGTGCGCGAGGACCAGCGCCGTCATCGCCTCGGCCACGACGGCCGCGGCGGGCACCGCGCAGACGTCGGAGCGCTGGTGGTGGGCGACGGCCGGCTCGCCGGTGGCGACGTCGATGGTGGCCAGGGCGCGCGGCACGGTGGCGATGGGCTTCATCGCGGCGCGCACCCGCAGCGGTTCGCCGGTGGTCATGCCGCCCTCGACCCCGCCGGAGCGGGCGGTGCGGCGGCGGACGGCGCCCGCCGCGTCCCGCTCGATCTCGTCGTGGGCGAGGGAGCCGGGGACCTTGGCGAGGCCGAAGCCGTCGCCGAACTCGACGCCCTTGATGGCCTGGATGCCCATGAGGGCGGCGGCGAGCCGGGAGTCGATGCGCCGGTCGCCGTGGACGTAGCTGCCCAGGCCCGGCGGAAGTCCGTACGCGAGCACCTCGACGACTCCGCCGAGGGTGTCGCCGTTCTCGTGGGCCCGGTCGACCTCGGCGACCATCGCGGCGGAGGCCTCCGGGTCCAGGCAGCGCACCGGGTCGGCGTCGACGCGCTCGGTGTCGTCCGGCCCGGGCACCACGCCCTCCGGGGCGGTGGCCGCGCCGAGCGAGACGACGTGGCTGACGATGGTGATCCCGTACGCCTGCGACAGGAAGGCGCGGGCGACCTCTCCGACGGCGACGCGGGCGGCGGTCTCGCGGGCGCTGGCCCGCTCCAGTACCGGCCGGGCGTCATCGAATCCGTACTTCTGCATCCCGGCGAGGTCGGCGTGGCCGGGGCGGGGGCGGGAGAGCGGGGCGTTGCGCGCCCGGCCGGCCAGCACCTGCGGGTCCACGCCGTCGGCGGCCATCACCGTCTCCCACTTGGGCCATTCGGTGTTGCCGACCTGGATCGACACCGGTCCGCCCTGGGTGAGGCCGTGGCGGACGCCGCCGAGGAAGCTCACCTCGTCCCGCTCGAAGGCCATCCGGGCGCCCCTGCCGTGGCCGAGGCGGCGTCGGGCGAGGGAGTCGGCGACCGCCTTGGTGGAGATCTCCACCCCGGCGGGCAGGCCTTCGAGGACGGCGGTGAGTGCGGGGCCGTGCGATTCGCCCGCGGTGAGCCATCGCAAAGTGCTCAAGGGTCATCCTCTGTCGTGCGGCGTGGTGGGCCGGCGTGGTGGACGGTCGGACCAAGGAGGTCGTACGGGGATCCGCGGACGCGGGGGTCGTACGGCGATCCGCGGACGCTGGGTCGAACGGCGCAGGGTCGGACGACGCGGGGTCGAACGGCGCAGGATCAGACGGCGCGGGGTCAGACCCCGACGGCCACCGGCGGAGCCTCGATCGGCCCCATCCGCTGGACCCGCCAGCCCGCGCTCATCAGGCCCTGGGACACGGTCACGGCGGTCCCGCGGGCCACCATCAGCTCGACCAGGCCGCTCTCGTCGCCCGGCGAGTGGTCGATGGTCATGTCCTCGATGTTGACCTGGAGTTCGGCGGCTGTCGCCAGGAGCCGGGCGAGTTCGCCGGGCTGGTCCCCGATCAGGACCCGGACCGGCGCGCAGGCGGGTACCGGGTGTCCGTGCTTGCCGGGGATGCGGTCGCGGCCGCTGATGCCGCGGCCGAGCAGGTCGGCCAGGAGCGTGGTGCCCTGGGCGCGTTCGTCGGCGTCGTCGGTGGCCAGGCCCCGCAGGGCGGCCACGGTGACCTGGAGGTCCTCGGCGAGTTCGGTCAGCACGTCGGCGACCGCGGTGGCGTTGGACTCCAGGATGTCGCTCCACAGCCGGGGGTCTCCCCCGGCGATCCGGGTCACGTCGCGCAGCCCCTGCCCGGCCAGCCGGCAGGCGTCCTCCTGGAGGTGCTGGAGGCGGGCGGCCATCAGCGAGGCGACCACGTGCGGGGTGTGGGAGACGCGGGCTACGGCCCGGTCGTGCGCGTCGCTGTCCATGACGACGGGCACCGCCCCGCACAGCGAGACCATCATGAGCGCCATGTTGAGCGCTTCGCGGCTGGTGTGGGCCGTGGGGGTCAGCACCCAGGAGCGGCCCTCGAAGAGGGTGGCGCAGGCGGCGAGCGGGCCGGAGCGCTCCCGGCCGGCCATGGGGTGTCCGCCGATGAAGCTGACGGGGTCGGCGCCGGCGGCGAGGACCCCGATCTCCGGTTCGGTCTTGACGCTGGCGACGTCGGTGTACGAGCGGGCCAGGCCCCGCTTCTGCTGGGCGGCGAGCACGGTGCCGACCTGGGCCGGCGGGACGGCCAGTACGGCCAGGTCCACGGTGGTCTTCGGGGCGCCGAGGGTGCCGGCGCCGAGCGAGGCGGCGGTGCGGGCGGCCGAGTCGTTCTCGTCCATGAGGTGGACGGCCACCCCGCGGCGGGACAGGGCCAGGGCGATGGAGGTTCCGATGAGGCCCGTCCCCACCACCACGGCGGAGCGGATCATCTGGAATCTCCGGCGGTGACCAGGTCTCGGCGCAGGGCGGCCGCACCGCCCAGATAGACGTGCTTGATCTCGCGCTTGGACAGCTCCGTCTCGGCGTACGCGAGGATCCGCACGACCCGGGGCAGGGACCCGGCGATGTCCAGTTCCTGCGCGCACATCATCGGCACGTCGGTCACGCCCAGATCGCGGGCGGCGACCGCCGGGAACTCACTGACCAGGTCGGGGGTCGCCGTGAAGAACAGGCTGACCAGTTCCTCCTGGTCGAGCCCGTTGGCGGCGAGCATCTCCTGGAACAGCGTGCGGACCCCGTCCAGCAGGTGGCCCCGCTCGTCGACTTCCAGCTGGATGGCACCGCGCAGGGCACGCACGGACATGGGCTTCTCCCTTTGCTTCAGGACGGTACGTCGATCGGTCGCTCGGGATCAGGCAGCGGCCGGTACGGCTTCGCGCGGTACGGCTTCGCGGCGGGCCGCGCCGGCCGCCTGGCGGTCGCGGTACAGCTCGGCGACCCGGAAGGCCAGGTCGAGGGACTGCTTGCGGTTCAGGCGCGGGTCGCACGCGGACTCGTAGCGCTGCCCGAGGTCGGCGAGCCGGACCTCGGCGCCGCCTCCGACGCATTCGGTGACGTCGTCGCCGGTCAGCTCGATGTGGATGCCGCCGGGGTGGGTGCCGAGCGCGCGGTGGACCTCGAAGAAGCCGGTGACCTCGTCGAGCACGTCGTCGAAGTGGCGGGTCTTGTGGCCGCTGGGGGCCTCGAAGGTGTTGCCGTGCATCGGGTCGCAGATCCACGCGGGGCGGGCGCCCTCGGCGGTGACCTTGGCGATGAGCTCGGGGAGGATCTCGCGGACGTTGCGGGCGCCCATCCGGGTGATGAAGGTGAGGCGGCCGGGCTCGCGCCGCGGGTCCAGCTTGTCGATGAGGCGCAGGGCCTCGTCGGCGGAGGTCGTGGGGCCGAGCTTGACGCCGATGGGGTTCTGCACCGTGGAGGCGAACTCGACGTGGGCGCCGTCCAGTTGACGGGTGCGCTCGCCGATCCAGACCATGTGGCCGGAGACGTCGTACAGCTTCCCGGTCCGGGAGTCGACGCGGGTGAGCGCGGCCTCGTAGTCCAGGAGCAGTGCCTCGTGGCTGGCGAAGATCTCGGAGGAGTGGACGGCGGCCGGGTCGGCGCCGCAGGCGGCGAGGAAGGTGAGGGCGTCGTCGATGTCCCCGGCGAGGCGCTCGTAGCGCTCGCCGACCGGGGAGGCGGCGACGAAGTCGCGGTTCCACTCGTGGACCTGGCGCAGGTCGGCGTAACCGCCGGTGGTGAAGGCCCGTACGAGGTTCAGGGTGGCGGCGGAGGACTGGTACATCCGCTTGAGCCGCTCGGGGTCCGGGGTGCGGGACTCCGGCGTGAAGGCGAGGCCGTTGACGGAGTCGCCGCGGTAGACGGGCAGTTCGACGCCGTCGCGGACCTCGGTGGGCTTGGAGCGGGGCTTGGAGTACTGCCCGGCGATCCGGCCGATCTTCACCACGGGCACGGAGCTCGCGTAGGTGAGGACGGCGGCCATCTGGAGCAGGGTGCGGACCTTGTCGCGGACCTGGTCGGAGCTGACGGCGTCGAAGCTCTCGGCGCAGTCCCCGCCCTGGAGGACGAAGGCCTCGCCCCGGGCGACGTCGGCGAGCCGGTCGCGCAGCCGGTCGCACTCGCCGGCGAAGACCAGGGGCGGGTAGGAGGCGAGGTCGTCGAGCACGGAGCGCAGGGCGACCGGGTCGGGGTAGGACGGCTGCTGGGCGGCGGGCAGCAGCCGCCAGGAGTCGACGGCCGTGGCGTGCGTGGCGAGGGTCATGGTGGCTGTGCCTCGATCGGTTTCGGTGGAAAGGGAAGAGGTGTGGGCCTGTCGCCGCCCGGGATGGCGGCCCCGGGTGCCAGGGGTCCGTACGGTGGTGCGGCCGTACGGACCCCCGGTGGGCAATCCGCTGGGGGAGCCTGTCTCGCCAGGTGCCTAGACCGGCTCGTGGATCTGGGAGGACCGGGCCGGGGGCGCCTGCTCCTCGGTCGCCGGGGCGCCGGACTCCTCGCCGGCGGCCTGGTGGCCCTTGGTGAGGCCGAAGAAGAGCAGACCGCCGACGCCGAGGACGGCGATGACGATGCCCATCGGAACCGCGCTGTCCTCGCCGGCGAGGCCGACGAGCGGGACCACGGCCGCGCCGATCAGGTGCTGGGACAGACCCAGCAGCGCGGCGGCCGAGCCGGCCACGTCACCGTGGTCCTGGAGGGCCAGGGCGAAGGAGTTCGGCAGGACGAGGCCGACGCTGGAGACGACCAGGAAGAGCGCGACGAGCAGCGGGGCCAGACCGGCGTCGGTGAGGACGACGGCGAGCAGCGCGAGGCCGCCGACCGCGGAGACGGCCAGACCGGTGGCGAGCAGGGCGCGCGGGCCGGTCTTGTGCACGATGCGGCCGCTGACCTGCGCGGCGATGACCAGGCCGAGGGCGTTGACGCCGAAGACGACGCTGTAGGCCTGCGGGGACATCCCGTGGATGGACTGGAGCACGAAGGTCGAGCCGGAGATGTACGCGAACATCGCGGCGAAGGCGAAGCCGCAGGCCAGGTTGTAGCCGACGAACACCCGGTCGCTGAGCAGCCGGCGGAAGATCGGGCCGGTGGCCTTGAGGCCGCCGCGCACGCGCCGTTCGGCGGGGTGCGTCTCCGGCAGGGCGCCGGCGACGCCGAAGAGCATCAGGGCGCCGACGATCGCGAGGGCGATGAAGATGCCCTTCCACGAAGTGACGAGCATCAGCTGGCCGCCAAGGACGGGGGCCAGGATCGGCGCGATGCCGGTGATGAGCATCAGCATCGCGAAGAACCGGGCCGCGGCGGGCCCGGTGTGCCGGTCGCGCACGACCGCGGAGGCGATGACGATGCCGGTGGCGCCGCCGAGGCCCTGGAGGGCGCGCAGCCCGACCAGCGTCCAGATGTTGGGGGCGAAGGCGCAGAGCAGCGCGGTGACGGCGAACAGCGCCAGACCGGCGATGAGCGGACGGCGGCGGCCGAGCGCGTCGCTGACGGGTCCGGCGATGAGCTGGCCGATGCCGAGGCCGAGCAGGCAGGCGGTGAGGCTGAGCTGGGCCGCCGAGGCACTGGTGTGCAGGTCCTCGGCGATCTGCGGGAGACCCGGCATGTAGGCGTCGTTGGCCAGCGGGCCGAGAGCGGTGAGTGCGCCGAGGATGATGGCGAACCGGACGATGCCGGCGCCCTTCGGTGTCGCGGGTGAAGTCATGTTGCTGATCCCCTCCGGGGAACGCGGAATCAGTAGGCGACGGTGATGCGGGACTGGATCGCTTCGCCGCGCTCCAGCACGTCCGCGAAGGCGACCGCGTAGTCCGCGATGCTGATGCGGCTCTTGCCCTCGGCGTCGACCAGGAGCTGCTCGCCGCCGACGCGGTAGGTCCCGGTGCGCTCACCGGGCTCGATCTGGGCGGCCGGGGAGATGAACGTCCAGTCCAGGGAGTCGGCCTGGCGGTAGAGGCCGAGCGCCTCGCTCTGGGCGAGGGCGTTCTGCTTCCAGACGGCCGGGAAGTTCGGGTTGTCGATGACCTTGACGCCCGGGGCGACCTCCAGGCTGCCGGCGCCGCCGAGGACCACGACACGGCGTACGCCGCTGCGCGTCAGGCCCTCGATGAGCGCGTTGGCCGCACCGACGATGATCTTGTGGTCGTCGTCGACGCCGAGCTTGGGTCCGACGGCCGAGCCGACGGCGTCGTAGCCCGCCGAGGACAGTTCGGCCACGGTGTCGGCGCTGGTGGCGTCACCGGCGATCACCTTGAGGCCTTCTTGGGTGTTGCCCGCGATCTCGCCGGTGCGGGTCACGCCGGTGACGGAGTGGCCGCGGGAGAGCAGTTCGCCGGCGATGGCGCTGCCGATGTGGCCGCTGGCTCCGAAAAGCAGGATGTTCATGGTGGTGCCTCTTCTTCCTCGGTGATTTTCGGTGATTTCGGTGATTCTTCGGTGGTCGTGCCGGACGGGGAGACGTCCCGCGGGCTAGTCCTCTTCGAGGAAGTCGGGCTGCTCGCGGATGATCTCGTCCCAGAGGAGCTGGAAGCTGAACCAGCCCAGCTGCTCGTTGCCGAAGCCGTCCCCGGCTGCGACGGCCTGCTCGTGGGTGAAGCTCTTGGGCGTGCCCGCCGCCCGGGCGAGCAGCTGCACCTGGGCGCAGCTGTCGTAGGTGAAGAACCAGTGCACGGCCTCGTCGAGCGATCCGCCGACGGTTATCAGGCCGTGGTGGCGCAGGAGGATCGCGCGGTTGTCGCCGAGCTTCTCCGCGATGTCGCGGCCGAGTTCGGCGGAGACCGAGGGACCCTCGTACTCCTCGTAGAGGACCTGGCGGTTGTAGAAGGCCGAGGACTCCTGGTCGATGGGGTCCAGCAGGCGGCCCAGGGCGCCGAGCGCGCGGGAGTGCGCGGTGTGGCCGTGGGCGGCCGCCGTGGCGCCCGGCTGCATCTCGTGGATGGCCGAGTGGATGACGAAGGCACTGGGGTTGACCCGGTGCCTGCCCTCCACGACGGTGCCCGCGGAGTCGACGCAGATGAGGTCGGCGACGCGGACCAGGTTGAAGGAGACGCCGAAGGGGTTCACCCAGAACCGGTCCTCGTGCTCCGGGTCGCGGACCGAGATGTGGCCCGAGATGCCCTCACCGAAGCCGTACTTGCCGAACAGCCGCAGCGCGGCGGCGAGCCGCTGCTTGCGGTGGCGGCGCGTCTCCTCGTGGGTGGCGAAGACCGGCTCGCTGGGGATCGGCAGGCCTGTGTGCGTGTCCGCCAGGTAGGCGGGCCGGTCGGTCTCGGTGATGCTCATGCTCGGGGTCCTCATCTCCGGAATCTCCGGGTCGGTTTCCGGTGGCGTACGGATGCGGATGCGGGTGCGGATGCGCTCGCGGCTAGACCGTGAGCAGGACGTCCTCGTTCTCCTGGGTCGCGGCCGTGACGGTCTCGGCGTGCTGCAGGATCGCGCCGACGATGTCCTGGCTCCGGTCGACCAGGGAGGGGATGCCGAAGGTGAAGAAGAGCGAGCCGGCGGCGATGTTCCCGAGCCCGTACAGGCGCGGGTCGGGCCGGCCGTTGGTGGTGAGCTGGCTGGTCGGGCGCGCTATGTGCAGGCCGCCGTGGGGGTGGCGGCTGGCGACGCGGCTGCGCATCAGCGAGGTGACCAGGGGCGCGGCGCTGGTGGGGATGCGCCCCTCGGAGGCGTTGACCGCGCTGATGACGCGGTCGGCCGTGAAGTCGTGGCCCTCGGCGGTGACGACGTCGAAGCCGGCCTCGGGGTTCGGGGTGATGTTCTGCAGCCCGGCGACGATCTCCAGCTTGTCCGCCTCGACGAGGTCGAGGAGGACTCCGGCGCTGCCGGGCGGCATGGGGCAGCACAGGCTCATGATCGTGCGGTAGTGGGCGCGCAGCAGCTGGACCTTGTCCTGTTCGCGCAGCATCGGCCAGACGTCGGGTCCGGTCTCGGGGACGGCGCGCTGGAGGATGCGCAGGCCCATGTGGGGGGAGTCGACCTCTTCGATCTGCCGGCGCAGCCGGTCGACCGGGTCCTCCAGGTCGACCCGGATGATCTCCGAGACCACCGCGTCGAGGTCGGCGCCGACATCGCGGAACTCGGCCCGCATGATGGTGGCGATGTCGTCGAGGGTGACCTCGGGGTGGATCGCGGCCAGCTCCTCCATCCGGTGCGGGGTGAAGTGCCGCAGCTCGAAGGGGACCGCCTTCTGCCGCACGCCGGGCAGGACGCCGCGCCGGGACAGCAGGCTGATCTTGCCCTGGTGGCCCTGGGCGGCCAGCGACAGGATGATGTCGATGGCGGTCAGGCCGCTGCCGATGATCGCGACGTGCTCGCGCTCGCCGACGTCCGCCAGCTTGTTGACGATCGGGTACGGGTCCCCGACGAAGCCGGGGGTGTCGCCCAGACCGTAGACATCCTTGGGGCTGTCGCCGCCGACGCACAGGATGGCGTAGTCGAAGGCGCGGGCGCGGCCGTTGCCGGTGCGCAGCAGTACCCGGTTGGCGGCGCGGCTCGCGGAGGTGACCCCCTCGCCGACGAGGTCGACCCGCCAGCCCTGGCGGCGCAGTTCGCCGAGCGCGGCGTAGGCCGTCTGCTCCAGGTACTCGCCGTAGACGGTCCGGGGGGCGAAGCGGCTCCCCGACCAGCGGTCGACTCCGGTGCGGACCCCTATGACCTTGTCCCGCGTCTCCAGCCAGTTCTCGAAGTGCTGGAGGTCGCCGGCGCGCACGGACATGTCGTCGGGGGTCGCGTTGACCTTGAGGGTCTCGGTGTCGACCTGGTAGGCACGCCCGCGCCACAGGTGCGGTGACGGTTCGAAGACCGTGAGGCTGCCCGGTTCGCTTTGTGTTCGCGACAACGCGTCGATCAAGCAGACTGCAGCCGCGCCTCCTCCGACGATACCGATCGAGAATCCACGGGACATGTGTCAGTCACCAATCAATTCGTGGAAGGCGCGGGGTCGTCGTGCGCCGGCCTTGCTGTCCGCGATCACGGTGGCCCTTTCCTCGCCTACTCCGGGGATTCAGTGGGAGCCGCCGGCCACCCCCGGTGCGGCGGGGGTGAAGCCGGTCGGCCAATGGCTTGGGTCTTGACGACTCAGGCGGCGGAGTTCTTGAAGTTCTTCATCGAGACGGTGAAGTCCCCGCGGTTGGCGCGGTAGTCGATGCAGTACTCCTGCGGGTACCAGCCGCTCGTCTGCCATTGCTGCGGCTGCTTGACCGGCCAGCAGCGGCTCGGGTTGACCCCGGCGGCTATGCCCTCGAACCAGGCCTTCGTGATCATCGGCTCGAGGAAGCTGATCTTGGCGTCGTAGGAGCCGTATATGAAGGTCTGGGTGAAGGCGGTGGAGCCCCACTCGGGCGAGGTGAGGTCGACCAGGTGGTTGCCCATGGCGGCCTCGGCCACGCCCTTGTCCGTGTAGTCCTGCGGCATGTGCTGCGGGGCGAGCGGCTTGGTGGCCGTCGCGTAGTCGTCGCAGTTGATGGCCAGGCCGCAGGGGCCGCTGCGGATCGCGTCGCGCTCCGCCTTCGACTGCGTGTAGTAGTGGAAGTCGAAGTGCGGGTGGTCGTAGATGTGCTCCGGGCCGTGACCCATCGGGTTGAAGTTGACCAGGGCCCACTTGAGCGGCATGCCCGGCAGCGCGGTGAACTGCGCGGGCAGGTCCAGCGGGCGCTCGTGGCCGCCGACGCACTCGGTGTGCTCGTTGACCGAGCCGTCACCGTCGATGTCGTAGCAGTGGTTGCCGTCGGTCATCGTGGTCGGCAGGCCGGTCAGCGT
The DNA here is from genome assembly GCF_049310065.1 of Streptomyces tatrensis. Classification (NCBI taxonomy): domain Bacteria; kingdom Bacillati; phylum Actinomycetota; class Actinomycetes; order Kitasatosporales; family Streptomycetaceae; genus Streptomyces; species Streptomyces tatrensis. Next base: position 130,669 of record NZ_JBMDLB010000008.1, read on the forward strand.
GGACTTGGGGAAGACGATGCCGACGGTCAGCGGCTTGGAGCCCGCGATCTGCGCGTACGTCCGCAGGTTGCCGTTGCCGAGCGCGCTCGGGGTGCCGTACGAGGCGCAGGGGCCGGCGTAGGAGAGCGTCTCCTCGAGCAGCACCTGCGAGGCCCACCGCGCGACCTTGACGGTGCGCTCGCGGTTCGGGGCGTCCCGGGTCACCAGGCACACGGTCACCGGGCCCGAGGTACGCGCCGCGGCCTGCGCCGTGGACGCCGTGGCCTCGGCCGGGGCGCCGGGCAGGAGCAGCAGGGTCAGGGCTGATACGGCCAGGGCCGCCCCGAGGAGCACCCGCCAGCTCAGCAGCTTCTTCGCGCGCACGTCACACCTGTTCCAGTTCGAATCTGTGGAAGCCGCCCTGAAGGAAGATCAGAGGGGTCTGGGTCTCGCGGGCGCCCATGGCGACGACTTCGCCGATGACCATCACGTGGTCGCCCGCCACCACGTGGTCGCGCAGGCTGCACTCCATCCAGGCAGCCGCGTCGAACAGCAGCGTCCCGGTGGCCTCGCCCGGCGCTCCGGCCACTTCGGTCAGCGCCTGGTCGCGCTCGGGCCGCCGGCGCGCGAAGGCGCGGGCGGTGGACTCGCCCTCGGCGCCGAGGATCGAGATCCCGACGACGCCGGTCCGCAGCAGCTCGGCGAAGAATTCCGAGTCGTGACGGAAGCTCAGGGACACCAGCGGCGGTTCCAGGGAGACGGAGGTGAGCGAGTTGACGGTGATCGCGTTGTGGGTGCGCACGCCGTCCTGGTCGGTGTAGGTGCTGACGACGCAGACCCCGGTGGCGAAGGAACGCATCACATCGCGCAGGTCGTGGTTCATGGCCGGGCCTCTCTGCTGGGCGCGGACGGGTGCGCCCGGCGCGTCGGCCGCGGGCACCCGTCCGTACGCGGGCTTGACGGTCAGTTCTCCTGGGCCCAGCGGCCGCGGGTCCAGCCGTCGAGGTCGTAGTCGTCCATGGCCCTCTGGACGAGGTCGCCGTAGTTGTCGAGCAGACCGGCGCCGCGCGACCAGTTCAGGGTGTCGAGGCGCACCTGGTCGGGACCGCCGGCGTAGTTGAGCTCGTACAGCTCGTGGCGGGCGCCGAACTCGGTGCCGATCGCGTCCCAGGCCAGCTTGAAGAGCTTGGTGCGCTCCTCGGCAGTGGCGCCGGTGCCGCGGTAGTAGCGGTCGAGCAGCGGGCGCAGCTCCGGGTTCTGCAGGTCCTTGGCGCTGGACGGGGTCATCAGCAGCGCGCCCGCGAGGTGCTCCTCGAAGAAGCGGTGCGTGCGCTCCCAGCTGAGCGGGGCGAGCGCCCGGTAGCCGGCCGAGTAGTCCATGCGCGGCAGGACGGTGCCTGCCGGGCCGGCCTCGGGGTCCAGGGCCATGGCGCTGGTGACGGCCCAGGTCTGGTGGCGCCAGGCGAGCAGCTCGCCGAGGCCGGCCTGGACGCCGCGGAAGCCGTCCGTGCCGTTGATGCGGGTGCCCTTGTCGAGGATGCCCGCCATGAACTCGAGCTTGACCGACATGCGGATCGCGCCCTGGAAGAAGCCGCGGGAGAGCAGGCCGGAGCGCGGGAAGTACTGGTGGATCTTCTCGGTGTCCCGGTAGATCAGGACGTTCTCCCACGGGATGAACGCCTTGTCGAAGACCAGCACGGCGTCGTTCTCGTCGAACCGGCTGGAGAGCGGGTTGTCGAACGGGCTGGTGGCCTTGCCCTCGTAGGAGGTGCGGCAGACGACCTTCATGCCGGGGGTGTTCAGCGGGGCCATGAAGGCCAGGGCCATGTCCTCGGCCTTGCCGGCTTCCAGGTTGGCCAGGTGGATCTGGCCGACGAAGGCGACGTTGCTCAGCGCCGAGGCGGTGGCCATGAGCTTGGCGCCCTCGACGACGATGCCGTCCCCGCGCTCCTCGACGACCTTGAGGTAGACGTCGCGGATCTCGTGCGCCGGCTTGTTGCGGTCGACGGGCGGGTTGACGATCGCGTGGCTGATCGACAGGCCCTGGCGGGCGTACTTCTCGTACCAGGCGCGGGCGTTGTCGCCGAAGGGCTCGTAGAAGTCGTGGGTGACGGCCAGGCCGGCCATGAAGGACGCCTTGTAGTCGGGCGTGCGGTTCATGAAGCCGTAGCTCAGGCGGGCCCAGTGCTCGATGGCGTCACGGGCCTTGATGAGCTCCTCGGGCGAGTGCGCCGGGGTGAAGAAGCGGTGGACGCGGTACCCCGTGTACCGGTCGACCGTCGTCATCAGGTCCTTGGTGTCCGGGTGGTGGAGCGCGTCGTAGAGGTGCGCCGTCGACCTCGCGGCGTTGGCGAAGGCCGGGTGCGTCGTCACGTCCTTGACGAGCTCGCCGTCCACGAAGACCTGGCGGCCGTCACGCAGGCTCTCCAGGTAGGAGTCGCCCGTCATGAGGTCGTTCGGAGCCTCGCCGGCCGACTGATCCACTATCGGGACCTGACCCATTTTGGTGTCCTCTCCAGGGGTAATACACGCGACCGCTGCCGGGCGCACAGTTCGATTGACCCGAGCGTAGGCACGGCCGCCGATCAGCTCTTGTTGGGCTGCGCACGAACAATTGCCCATCTACGCCAACCCTGGCGCCATCACGTTCCAGGGGATACGTCAACAACCAGACGGGGAAGCCTTGTCGACGCCACGGGGAAGGTCCGGCCGCGTTTCTCGATATTGCGGAATGATGAATTCCGAATGCCCGGAAATAAGTTCGGCCCGGCATCTATCCAGGTAATTCGGATACATGGCCGGGCCGAATGGAAAGGCATTACAAAACCGTCCGGCGGCTGGTCAGGCAGCGGGACGGGTCCTGCCCGCGGAGGCCGCGTCCATACAGGCGGCCTCGGCGATAAGAATGATCTTCTCCGCGTGCGGCAGCAGTCGCATGCCCGCCTCGGTGAGCTGGACCCGGCCGCCGGCGCGATGGAACAGCTCGGCCCCGATGTAGTCCTCGAGGTTCTTTATGTGGGCGGTGACGCTGGGCTGCGAGTAGTGGAGGTTGCGAGCGGCGCGAGTGAAGCTCATCTCGGCGGCTACTTCACGGAACGAGCGTAACTGCTGGAACTGCACGGCAGGGGCTCCCTTCTGCGAGGCTCAGAGCCTCGGAGAACAGGAACATACCACGGTGCAGGTATGTCTGCAGTGTGAGGATGCACGCTGCACTTTCCCGCACGACTCCGGACATACCTGTGGCCATGCCCGCAGGGAGGGCATGGCCACAGGTCAGCCCCCGTTTCGTGGTGGCCGGCGGGCTGGGCGGAGCGGACTAGTCGGACATCTCCATCGGCGACAGGAGGTCCCGGGCGATCTGCGGGAGCAGACGGTCGATCAGGACCCCCGTGCGCGCGGATCCGTCGGCCGCGCGCGGGATCGCGTCGACCGCCACCGCGTGCGAGAGCACCCACGGCATGCGCCGCTCGCAGGCGGCCAGCGCGGCCTGGCGCCCGCCGGCCTCCTGGTCCTCCTCCAGGAGCGGTACGAAGGCCACCACCAGCGTCTCGCCCACCTCGGGCAGCCGGGTGCGCATCACCGCGACGTCCCTCACGCAGGGCAGGTCGAGGAGTTCGAGTTCGAGTGCGAAGAAGGCCGTCTCGAAGTCCTCCACCAGCAGTTCTTCGTACGGCTGGTCGTCGAAGGAGGGCAGGTTCACGCGGACATCTCCTGTTGCATCGACTGCTCAAGCTGCAGGTTCAGGGTGATGATGGGCAGCACCGCGTCGAGCAGGTCCGCGGTGCGGATCCGGCCCGTCGGGCTGTACGGGATGGTGTCGACGGCGATGACGTGCGCGGGCAGCGACGGCACCCGGCGGGCGCAGGCCGCGCTGAGCGCCTGGTACCCGGTGGCCTCCCGGCCGACCGCCACCGCGATGAAGGGCACCACGATCGCGTCGCCGAGCACCGGGCTGCTGACCCGCATGACGGCGGTGTCGCGCAGGCAGGGCAGGTTCAGCAGGTCCGACTCCAGCCGGAACAGCTCGGTGTCGACCGCCGAATCGCGGACGACCACGGGCACTTCGGTGACCCGCCCGGTGACCAGCAGCCGGCCGGTCTCGTCCACGTACCCGGACTCGTCGGTGACGAGGAAGCGCTCCTCGCCCCAGCCGAGGTCCAGCGAGACGAACCCGGTCTCGCCGTCCAGGTAGCCGTCCATGACCTGGTGGCCCGCGAAGGCGAGGCGGCCGCTCTCGCCCTGCGCCACCGGCTGCCCGTCCTCGCCGAGGACGGCAACGGTGGTGCCGAGCGTGGTGTGGCCCGAGCGCGGCGGCGAGACCAGCAGCTCCTCGGGGCCCATGACGGCGGTCAGTCCGGTCTCGGCGCTGCCGAGCGCGGTGTGCAGCACCGGACCGAGCCGCTCCCAGGCCGTGTTGACGGTCCACCGGCCCAGGTGGGCGCCGGGAGTGAGCAGGAACCGCAGGTGGCGGGTGCGCGGCGAGGGCTCGGCGTCGTCCGGCAGTCCGAGCACGCCGTGCAGGGTGGAGGGGGTGATCACGCCGGTGCTGACGCGCTCGGCGACCAGCAGGGCGGTCAGGGTCTCGGGTCCGGCTCCGTCGGCGAGGACGACGGTGGCTCCGATGCCGAGCATCGTGCGGGCCAGCGCGAGGGCCGTGGGTTCGGTCGGCGGTGCGGCGGCCAGGTGGACGTCGTCCCGGTTGAGGCCGAACTCGTCGACGAGGTCGACCAGGTGGCGGCCCTCGGAGGGGGTGCGGCGCACGGCGATCCGGGAGGGTCCCTCACCGCGCCCGCTGACCGCGAAGGACTCGTAGGGCCGGGGCGCCGGCAGGGTGCGCAGGGGTTCCGCCGAGGTCAGCAGGTCGAAGTTGAGCGCCTGGTGCTTGCCCGGGGCGCCGGGCGCCGTGACCCCGTCCAGGAGGACGTGCACGGCCTGCGGGCCGCTGGGCCAGACGAGCTGGTCGAGGGTGGCGCGGTGCTCCGAGGCCACGAAGACCACGGACGGCTCCAGCCAGGAGAGCACCTGGCCCAGGTCGTCCGTGCCGCTCTGCGGATCGAGACCGGTGCACGAGACGCCGAGGGTGGCGCAGGCGCTCATCGCGACGGTGAGCTGCCAGCTGTTCCCCGCGAGGAAGACCGCCCGCACCGCGCCCTCGTGGGGCAGGTGCTCGGCGAGTCCGGCCGCCGTCCGTTCCACGGTCTCGGCGAACTGGCCCCAGGTCAGCCGCACCTGGCCGTCGACCAAGGCATCCCGCGTCGCGCCGCCCGCCGCGTGCCGGCGGATGTCATCGAGCTTGATCATGTGGGTTCTCCGTGGTCGGTCAAGAGCCTCGTGTGTGGCTCGGGGCCGCGCCCATGGAAACAAACCTGCATGAAGGTAGGCAATGGTCATCGGAAGATCTGATGTAGCCGCCCGGAGCACCGACCCGGTCGCGGAAAACCCTCCGCCGGACGTCGAAGACGCCCGGCGGAGCAAAGCGGGGAAGAACGCGTGGCCGCCGGGAGGTTCCGGCGACGGGACGCACTAGGCCTGGAGCTCGGCCAGATCGTCGGATTCGGCCTCGGCCCGCTCCCGCACGTGCCGCTCGAGGTCGGCGGCGACCCGCTCGGCGCGGCCGGGAGCCATGTCGAGTTCGGCCAGTACCGTCGGCAGCGCGATGATCGGCATGATGTGCCTGAGCAGCACGGATACCCGTACTTCCAGGTCCTCCCAGTCGGACATCACCTCCGAGAGCACCTGCACGCCGGTGAAGCCGCCGACGATGAGGTTGGCGACCGCGTCCAGGTCCACGTGCGCGTGGAGTTCGCCGCACTCCCGGGCCTGCCCGAGGGCGAACCGGTTGTGGTCGATCCAGTCCTGATAGGGCCGCAGGCGGTGCTCGTGGTGGCTGCCGCGCTCCAGGGAGAGCCTCAGGCTGCCCTGCACGATCGGATCGCTGCGGATCTGAACGGCGAAGAGCATGCCCTTGTCGATCATCTCCTGGAGCCGGGTGCTCCGCGGCAGGATCGGGAAGCCGACCGTGTCGATCTGGCTGGCCAGGACTGCCTGGGCCAGCTCTTCCTTGCCCTTGAAGTAGTAGTAGAAAGCACCCTTGGTCAGGCCGAGCCGCTGGTACACGTCCGCGATCGTGGCCCCGTTGAAGCCCTTCTCCGCGAACACGGCGCCGGCGGCCTCGACGATGAGTTGCCGGGTGCGCCGAGAAGCCTCCCTCTGAGACAACTTCGCTCCTTCCACGGTGCTGGCGGCCACTGATGCACCTCCTCGGGGGTACGAGCATGTCACCGAAAACAGCCGTTGCAAATTATACCAGGCAGCACGTATCTTGCGGCGAACCGAGACATACCACGAGTGGCTCGAATGTGCCTCGAAGTCCGGAGGGGAAATCATGTTAATCAGGTCTTATGAGAGCGAAAACACCCAAAGACCATCGGTCGGGGTCTCAGATGCAAGGCCTCCGGCCATACCCAACTGGCTCGTGCACCGCCCCAACACCTCCGAGGTGTTCCTCTCGGCCTGGGAACGCACTGCTCCCGACCGATTCACCGTGACGCTGCGTTGGCCTGAAAGCCACCCGTTCCATACCGCGCTCCACGGTTTCCGTTCGCCCACCGTCATCGCGGAGGCCATCCGCCAGACGGGCATCCTGCTCTCCCACGCCGAGTACGGAGTCCCCCTCGGGCACCAGTTCCTGATGTCCGACATCCACTACCGGATCGATCCCGTCCTGCTGACCGCGGACAGCGGATCCCCCATCCACATCGATGTCGTCTGCACCGACGTCAACCGGCGCGGCACCCGCTTCTCCGGCATGGTGTGCCACATGACCGTGGTGCAGGACGACCGGGTCATCGCGACCGGCGGCGGCAACCTGACGTGCACCTCTCCCGGCGCCTACCGCCGGATGCGGGGCGAACACGCGGACGCCCGGCCGCTCCTGCCCGTACCGGAACCGGTGGCCCCCTCCCTCGTCCTGCGGACCGAGCCGAGCCACGTCCTGCTGGCCCCCACCGTGGACCCCCGGTGCTGGACCCTGCGGCCGCACACCACGAACAAGACGCTGTTCGCGCACGAGAACGATCACGTCCCCGGCATGGCCCTCCTCGAGGCCACCCACCAGGCCGCCTTCGCCGTCGCGGGCACCACCCGGCTGTACCCCACCTCGCTCCACCTGACCTTCGACCGGTACGTGGAGTTCCATTCCCCCTGTCTGGTCCAGGCGCAGCCGGTGATGCGGAACCGGGACGACACCCTCTCCCTGAGCGTGTCCGGCCATCAGGGCGGCCAGCGGGTCTTCCACGCCTCGCTGGAAGCAATTGTCGTTTCGGCCTAATCTCCTCCCTTTTCTACGAAATGGCCGGTGATTTCCTGCGATCCACTGGCCGAGACACCCCTGCGCAAAGTGGCGGCAAGGTCGTGGGCGTGCCAGCCTGTGACGTCATCGGACTCACCGTCACCAGCAGTTGTAGGAGGGATACTCCTGTGAGCAGGCAGTGCCCGTTCGTCATCGATCCGCTCGGCCAGGACATCCACGGGGAAATCAAGGAAATACGCTCCTTGGGCCGGGCCGCGCGGATCGTGCTCCCTGGCGGAGTGGAGGCGTGGTCCATCACCGACTACGCACTCGTGAAGCGCCTGCTCACCGATCCCCGGGTGTCGAAGGACGCGTACCGGCACTGGCCGGCGTGGATCAACGGAGAAGTCGACCAGGACTGGCCGCTGTCCATTTGGGTCTCGGTACAGAACATGGTCACCGCCTACGGCGAGGAGCACGCGCGCCTGCGCAAGCCGGTGGCGGGGGAGTTCACCAAGCGTCGCGTGGCCGCCCTGCGGCCGCGCGTCGAAGAGATCGCGGCCGGACTGCTGGACCGCCTGGAACAGACCCCGGCGGGACGGCCCGTGGACCTCCGCAAGGAATTCGCCCACGTACTCCCGCACGCCGTCGTCTGCGAGCTCTTCGGAATTCCGCAGTCCGCCCGCGATCCCCTACAGAAGATCATCGACAGTTTCTTCGCCACCTCGATCACCCCCGAGGAGGCGGTGGCGAATGGCATATCCATGTACGAGATCCTGAACGAAGTCGTGACGCACAAGAGGGAAAATCCTGCCGACGACCTGACCTCCGTCCTCGTCGCCGCACGGGACTCGGGCGCGGCGGACATGAGCGAGAAGGAACTGCTCGACAATCTCATCCTTCTCTTCACCGCCGGCTACGAGACGACGGTGAACCTCATCGACAACGCGGTCGTCTCCCTGCTCACGCACCCCGGCCAGCTCGAACTCGTGCGGGACGGCAAGGCCTCGTGGGAGGACGTGATCGACGAATCCCTGCGTGCCGACCCGCCCGGCGCCCACAGCATCCTGCGCTTCGCCGTCGAGACGATCGAGATCGACGACGACGTGCGAATCCCGCAGGGCGACGCGATCGTCATCTGCTTCGCCGGAGCGGGCCGCGACCCGCTCCACCACGGAGCCGGGGCGGACCTCTTCGACATCACCCGCGAGACCCGCGCGGACCACGTGTCGTTCGGGTACGGAGCCCACCACTGCCTCGGCGTGAACCTGGCCCGGATGGAGGTCGCCATCGCCCTGTCGGCGCTCTTCGAGCGGTTCCCCGACATCGCCCTGGCCGTACCCGCCGATGAACTCCGGCCCAAGTTCTCGTTCGTCTCGAACGGCCACCGCACGGTTCCTGTACTCCTGGGCGGGTCCGGCCCGCGCGAAGGAGCCTTTTCCAGCCAATAGTGCGCAGGCGAACCCTCCCTGAAAACCCGCCGGGGCGGACCGAACCGGACCGCGCGAGACGGAAGACGAAAGACTCACCATGACGGAAAAGACCGGCCTCCTCGTGGGCAAGCGCGCCCTGATCACCGGCGCGAGCAGCGGCATCGGGGCGGCCGCCGCCCGGGTGTTCTGCGAGAACGGCGCCTCGGTGCTCCTGGCCGCCCGGCGCGAGGAGCAACTGGCCGCGCTCACCCGCGAGCTGACGGACGAGGGGTTCACCGCCGCCTACGCCGTCGTCGACGTGGCCCGCGCCGAAGAGGTCGAGGCGGCGGTGGACCGGGCGGTGGAGCTCTTCGGGGGCCTGGACGCCGCCTTCAACAACGCGGGGCTGGGGACCGTGCCCGCGCCGCTGCACCTCACCGGGAACGCGGACTTCGAGGCCGTGATGGCCACCAACGTCCTCGGCACGTGGAACTGCATGAAGTACGAGATCGCCGCGATGCTGCCGGGCGGCGGGGCGATCGTGAACAACAGCAGCGTCGCGGGCCTGGTCGGCACCCCGGCGTCCGCCGCGTACATCGCGGCGAAGCACGCCGTCATCGGCCTGACGAAGGCCGCCGCCGAGTACTCCGCCCAGGGCATCCGGGTCAACGCCATCGCTCCCGGCACCACGCGCAGCGAAATGATGGCCCAGTGGTTCGGCCTGAACCCGGGCCTGGAGGAAGAACTGCACACCATGGCCCCGCTGCCGCGTACGGCGGACCCCCGCGAGATCGCGCACGCGGCCGCGTGGCTGCTCAGCGACCAGGCGTCCTTCGTGGTCGGCGCGACCGTCCCGGTGGACGGCGGCTGGACAGCCCGCTGAGGCATCCGCACCCGGGAAACACGAGAAGAGCCGTACGGACCCGGCGGAGCACTCTGCCGTGCGCCGTACCCACGTCGAGGGAATCGAGCCCATGCACATATCCGAGAGACCCCGGGTGATCGTCCTGGCGGGAGCCACCGGCTTCATCGGCTCTGCCGCACTGGACGTCCTGGCCCGCCGTCCCGATGTCCGTGTGCGGGCCCTCGCCCGCACCCCCGGTGCGGCGCGCGAGGGCGTGGAGTGGGTGCCTGCGGACCTGTGCGACCCCGGGTCGCTGCGCGGGGTCTGCGAGGGCGCGGCCGCGCTGGTGAACCTGGCCTCCTACATCGGGCGGGACGAGGAACGCTGCCACACGGTCAACGTCGTGGGCGGCGCGGCCCTCCTCGCGGAGGCCGTGCGGGCGGGCGTGCGCCGGATCGTCCACCTGTCCACGGCCGCGGTCTACGGGAACCTCCCGCACCGCGGCATCGAGGTCGACGAGGTGGCCCCGGACCCGGTGTCCGCCGCGAGCCGCAGCCGGCTGGCGGCCGAAGCTCCGGTGCTGGCCGCCGGCGGGACCGTCCTGCGGCCGGGGCTGGTGCTGGGCGCCGGTGACCGCTGGGTGGTCCCGGCCCTGGCCGAGCTGGTCGACCGGGTCCCGGCCAACTGGGACGGCGGCCGGGCGCTGCTCTCCCTGATCGACGTCTGCGAGCTGGCCCGCCTGATCGACGCCCTGGCCACGGCCCCGGGTTACCTCCCCGGCGGGATCCACCACGCGAGCCACCCGGCCCCGGTGAAGAGCGCCGACCTCGTGTCGGCCCTGGCCACCGAAGGCATCCTGCCCGAGGTGCGGGAGGAGTGGCCGTGGGACCGCTGCGTGGAACGACTCCGCGAGCGCCCCGGCCGGGTGACGGAGCGGCAGTTCTCCCTGCTGGCCCGCGACTACCACCAGCGCGCCGACCCCATCTGGCGGCTGACCGGCCTGCGCCCCACGCCCACGGCCCTCGCCCTGCTCCCCTCCGCGGCCCCCTGGTACCGCGCCCACCTGACCCGCACCTGAAGGACGCCGCCGCCGGCCGGGTCAGCGCGCGGCTTCGCCGTCCCCGTCCAGGATCCGGAAGCGGCCGATGTCCTGCGGATCCCGGTCGACCACACGAACCGGTGTCCAGGCCCACTGCCAGACGCTGATCCCCGGCGTCCGCGAGAACCGGATCGGCCCCCGGGTCCCCTCCACCGCCACCCTCGGCCACGCCCCTGCGACGGCCGCCCGGTCCGTGCCGTGCGAACGCAGCACCTCGGCCAGGACGGTGACGCTGTCCCAGCCCTCGAAGGCCACGAACGAGGGCTCCTCGCCCAGCCGTTCGCGGAGCTCCTTGCCCACCCGCTCGCCGAGCGGACCGAGCTGCTCGGGCAGGTAGCGCAGGAAGGGGATCCCGGCGCCGTCCGCGCCCAGCGCCCCGGCCCATCCGGCGAACTCCGGCTGTCCGGCCGGGGCACCGATCAGGACCTCCCCGACCCGCCGGTCTCCCCGTACGGCCCTGACGATCGCCGCCGCCGGCTCCGGATATCCGACCAGCAGGAGGAGCGCCGTCGCACCGTGCTCGACGAGCGCGTCGCACAGGCCCCCGGGGGTGAGCGCGTTGGCGTCGAACTCGACGACGTCGGCGCCGCGGGAAGCGAGGCGGTCCCGCAGGATGCGGGTCCCGGAGGCCCAGTAGACGCTCGGCTGGGTCGCCACCGCGATCCGGCCGTGGCCCGCCCCGAGGAGGAAGTCCGCGTACGTCCGCCAGCCGTGGGACTGGGCCGGGGCCAGGCGCGCGACCCACTCCGTCGGCTGCTCGGTGAGCGCGTCGAGCACCGCGGAGGAGCAGAGGAACGGCACGCCGAGGGCGTCGGCCCGGGCGGCGGCGGCCCGGGCGACGACGCTGTGGTACTCCCCCACCACGGCGGCCACACCCAGACCGGCCAGCTCCTCCACGGCCGCCGCGGCCCGCTCCGGGTCGGCCGCGGTGTCCCGGACCACGAGCTCCAGCGGCCGACCACCGATCCCTCCCGCGTCGTTGACCTCGCGCGCGGCCAGCTCCAGTCCCGCGAGCAAGTGCCGCCCGGCGTCGACCCAGCCGGGCGGCGTCAACGGCACGAGAGCCCCCAACCGCACGACCGCCCCGCCGGCCCGCTCCCCTGATGACGACCATGCCGACGCGTTCACAGTGCGGTGCTCCTCCATCCCGCGCCGATGCGACCGAAGTCCACCCGACGCGCCCGTTCGATCATTGCGCCCATTGGATCCACTCCCGCCACCCCGTGGCAACCGCTTACCCCCGGACGCACACCCCCGCGGGAACCGGCTCCCCACCCCCGACGTCGTCGTACCAACCGCACGTCACACCGCACCCCCCGAACGGAACAGAGGAACGGCCCCATGACCCAGACAAACTCGGGCCCGCCCCCCGACCCGACCTACGACCCGACCTACGACCCGGCTCCGAGCCCGGCGCCGAGCCCGACCCCCGACCCGACTCCCGGCCCGACCTGCGGCTCGAATCCCGGCCCAACCCGAGGCTCGGCTCCCGGCCCGACCCCGGGCCCGCCCCCCGACCCCACCCCCGGCCCTCACCCCCTCCTCCCCCGCCGGCCACCCCGCCCCGGCCGTCGCCCACACTCCTGGCCCGCGGCCCGGACGACTGCCCTCCCCACGACCCGGACGACTGCCCTCCCCGCACTCGTCCCCGTACCCCTCTCCACCCTCGTCCCCGTACTCCTCTCCGTCCTCCTCGCCGCACTCCTCACCCGCCCCTCCCTCGTCCCCAACACCCCCGGCCGTCCCGGCAGCTTGCTGGAGACGTTCCTCCCCTGGCTCGGCCTGGCCGTCCCCCTCCTCCTCGCCCTGGCCCTGCGGCGCCGCTCCGCCGCCACCGCCCTGGCCCTGCTGCTCCCCACCGCAGCCTGGCTCGGCCAGTTCGGCACCCTCCTGCCCCGCCCCGCCACCCCAACCCCCGCCACCCTGACCGCCGTCCAGCACAACATCAGCGACGAGAACCCGAACCCCTCCGGCACGGCCAAGGCCCTCGCCGCCGGCCACCCCGCCCTGATCGCCGTCGAGGAGCTCACCCCAGCCGCCGTCACGGCCTTCACCGCCGCCCTCGCCGCCGACTACCCCCACCACGCCACCCACGGCACGGTCGGCCTCTGGTCGGCGTACCCGCTCACCGACGTGCGCCCCGTGGACATCAAGCCGCCGTCCCTCGCCGGCGACCCGCACTGGAACCGCGGCCTGCGCGCCACCGCCGCGACCCCCGGCGGGCCCGTCGCCGTCTACGTCGTCCACCTGCCCTCCCTGCGCCTCGGCGCCTCCGGCTTCGGCTCCGCCCGCCGTGACGAGAGCGCCCTCCTCCTCGGCGCCGTCCTCGCCGCGGAACCCGCCGACCGCGTCGTCCTGCTCGGGGACCTCAACGGCACCGCCGACGACCGCGGCCTGGCCCCCGTCCGCACCGCCCTGGCAGCAACAGCGACAAAGACCCCCGGCTTCGCCTTCACCTGGCCCGCGGCCTTCCCCCTGGCCCGGATCGACCAGATCCTGTCCCGCTCGGGCACCGTCACCGGGGTCCGCACGCTGCCCGCCACCCCGAGCGATCACCTGCCCCTGACCGCCGACATCCAGTTCGATTAACGTACGTTCATGACTGAATTCGTACTGGTGGCAGGCGCGTGGCTGGGAGCGACGGCATGGGACGAGGTGGCCGCCGAGCTCCGCACCGGACTGCGTGCCGCGGGCGGCGACGACGACCACGAGGTCCACGCGCTGACCCTGTCCGGCCTCGCGGACAAGCAGGGCGTAGCGGCCGGCCAGCAGACGCACGTCTCGGACATAGTCGACGCCATCGACGGACTCGGTCTGCGCGATGTGGTCCTCGTGGGCCACAGTTACGCCGGCATCCCGGTCGGCCAGGCCGCCGAGCGGATCGGCGCCCGCCTGAAGCGGGTGGTCTTCGTCGACGCCAACGTCCCCACCCCCAACGGATCCTTCGTCTCCGCCTGGCCGGACGGCCGCTCGGCCGTGGAGTCCTCCATCGCGGCGAACGACGGCTTCTGGCCGCCCCAACCGGCCGCCGACTACGAGGGCCAGGGCCTCACCGCGGAACAGATCGCCAGGCTCCTCGCCGGCGCGACCCCGCACCCGGGCGCCACCCTCACCGAACCGGCCGTACTGACCCACCCGCTCGCCGAGCTCCCCGCGACCTACGTCAAATGCCTGCTGGACGGTGCCGAACCCCACCCCGACGTGGCGGAGCTCCTGTCCACCGGCCCGGACTGGCAGCTCGTCACCCTGGACACGGGCCACTGGCCGATGTTCTCCGCCCCCTCCGACCTGGCCCGCATCCTCCTCGAAGCCGCCGCCCGGGACACCCCGCCGCCGGCTTCCGCTCTCCGCATCAGCCCGGTGCGCGCCGGCTCCGAAACCGCCCTGCACGACTGGCAGCACGTCCACAACACGGTCATCCCGACGGCCGTCCTCTCCCTCGAGGACATACGGGAGCGCTCCGCGCGCCACGTCCTGCACGTCGCCCACCTCGGCGACACCCTCGTCGGGTGCACGACGGTCCGTCCCCCCGCCGCCGGCTCCACGACCGCGACCGTCATCGCGCGCGTCCTTCCCGCCCACCGGGGACGGGGTTTCGGCCGGGAGCTGTACGCATACGCCCTCGCCCAGGCACGGGCCCTGGGCGGCGAGGTCATCGAGACGGTCGTCCTCACCTCCAACCCGGAGGGCCTGAGCTTCGCGCACCGAGCGGGCTTCACCGAGTTCGACCGCTACGTCCTGCCCGGCGACACCGTGCCCTACGCGGACCTGCGCCTCGCGTGAGCGCAGGGCCCCGGCCTAAACCTAGGCCGGCAGGCGTCGCCGCCTCCGGGAGACGGCGACGCCGGCCAGGCAGACCGCACCGCCGACCAGGGTCAGCGCGGCCGGGATCTCGTCGAGGGCGATCCAGGCGATGAGCACCACGACGGCGGGCACCGCGTAGGTGGTCGCGCCCATCTTCCCCGCGGTGGTCCGCGACAGCGCGTACGTCCAGGTGGTGAAGGCGAGCGCGGTCGGGAAGAGCCCGAGGTAGAGCATGTTCAGGACGGCGTCGAGCGGGGCCCCGGGCAGCTGGTCGACGAGCTGCCCGACGAAGGGCAGGGTGACGGCCGTTCCGACGAAGCAGCCGTACGTCGTCACCTGCAGTGGGCTCGCGTGCGCCAGCGCCGGCTTCTGCGCGACCACCCCCGCCCCGTACGTGAGCGCGGCGACCAGGCAGAGCAGGACCCCTCCCAGCGAGGCGGTCCCGCCGTTCGAGGTGGACAGCCCGACCAGCACCGCTCCTGCGAAGGACACCGCCATGCCCGCCAACAGCATGGGCGGGAAGCCCTCCTTCAGCAGCCAGCCGCTGAGCAGGGCGATCACGATCGGGCCGATGTTCACGATCATGGCCGCGGTGCCCGCGTCCACGAGCTGCTCGCCCCAGTTCAGCGTCACCATGTAGAGCCCGAACCAGAGCACCCCGGAGACCAGGATCCCGGGCCACGCCTGCTTCGGCGGCGGCGGCACCCGCTTGACGAGCAGGACCAGCCCGAGCGCGACCGAGGCCGTCAGCAAGCGTCCGAAGGCGAGCGCTCCGGGCCCGAAGTGCGCGGCCGCCGAGCGGATGGAAACGAACGCGGAAGCCCACAGCACGACGGTCACCGCGGCGGCTATCAGCGCCCACCGGTCGGTCCTGACCTGATCAAACGTCTTGTCCATGCGAGCAAGCTACCCGCCCCGCCCGAAAGGCCCGTTGCCCTTTTCCCCGGGGGTCAGCCGTCCGTACGGACGATGGCGGGCGGTGCGTAGCGGCCGGTCAGGATGTCGGGGTGGGGCAGGTACTGGCGCAGGATGAGCCGGAACAGGGTGCCCGCTTCGGTGGTGGGCAGCCAGTTGGCCTCCCTGTCCGGCCCGGGGTTCTCGCGCTGGAGGTAGAGCGTCAGGGAGCCGTCGGGTCCGTACTGCAGGCCCTTGGCCAGGGAGCCCAGGTGGTAGCGGCCGATGGGGTTCTCGACGAGGAACCCTTCGGGGTTGAGGTACATGGTCACCGACCAGAACGCTCCCACCGGCGGGAAGCCGTCGGGGGCGAAGCGGATCTCGTAGCTGTGGTCGCCGGACATGGGCCGGCCGTCGGCGTCGAGCATGGCGCCGACGTAGTACGCCTCCTGCGCCTTGTTGGCGAGCAGACCGAGCTGGGCGACTTCCAGGCGGGAGAGGTAGTCGGTGCCCCAGTCACCGATGGTGTCGGGGTCGACCATGATCCAGCCGTTGCGGGCGGGCCCGGCGAAGGGCATCTCGGCGTACAGGCCGTGCAGGCTGTCGGCGACCGCGCGCCGCATGCCCTCCAGCGCGGCCGGGTGCAGGGCGTCCGGGTCGAAGGGGCGGTGCGGGGCGACGCCCAGCGGCGCGAGCAGGCCCAGGACTCCGGCGTCGGTGGCGGGGGGCGGGCTGGCGGTGAGGCAGTCGGCGAGCATCCGGTAGAAGTCGAGCGGGTCGCCGGCACGGAAGTCACGCGCGGGCGGGTTCGCGGCCGCGTCGGGCGCGGGCGCGGCGGGGTCCGCCGGGCGCAGGGCGATCTGCCCCTGGAGGGCGACGGCGGCGGGGACGTCGTCGTCGAGGATGGTGACGCGGGCGAGCAGGCAGACGAGCGCGGTGGGCGCGCCGATGACGCGGGTGATGCCGGGGGGCGTGGTGCCGCGCCACCCGGGGCCGGTGAGCAGGTAGTCGCCGCCGGTGGTGTCACCGGTGCGGGTGCCGACGTAGGCGAAGCTGTTGGTGTACATGTCCAGCAGCTGCACGGTGAAGTACCGGTCCGCGACCGGCGGCACCGACAGCACGACCGGCCCGGCGGAGAGGTCGACGAAGGTCCGTGAGTAGGGTGCGTCCACGATCGGGGTGACGAAGTAGGTGTCCTTCGGCTCCGCGCGGCGCGGGGTGTGGTGCACCTGGTTGATCGCCCCCATGTGGGTGGGCGCGCTCGTGTCGACGTGCCACTCCCACAGGCTCCGGTGCATCTCCACCAGCGGGTAGCCGTAGCGGAACGCCGCCATCCCGGCCCAGTACCCCTCGTCCCCGCGTGCCTTCTCGTGGCCCTGCGCGATCTGCTCCAGCAACGACTCCGCGTCCACGCGCACTCCGATCACCGAACCCGAAAAGGGACAAATACGCCCCCCACCCTCGGCGTTCGCCACCCGGACGGCAACCGGGGGCGACCCGGCCCGAATCCAAGGAGCCGTCAGGCATCCCCCAGCAGCAACAGCTTCTTCTGCGGCTTCCCCATCGCATTGCGCGGAATCGCCGCGACGAACCGCACCTCGCGCGGCCGCTTGTGCACCGACAGGTGCGCGGCGACGAAGTCCGTCAGTTCCGGACCCGTGACGCCCTCGGCCACCACGAAGGCCACGATCCGCTGCCCGAGATCCGCGTCCGGCAGCCCCACCACCGCCGCCTCGCTCACCTTGGGGTGATCCAGCAGCGCGTTCTCGATCTCGCCGGCGCCGATCCGGTACCCGCCCGACTTGATCATGTCGATGGAGGCCCGGCCGACGATCCGGTGGACTCCGTCGGCCTCGTCGACGGCCGCGATGTCGCCCGTACGGAACCACCCGTCCTCCGTGTACGCGGCCGCCGTCGCCTCCGGCCGGCCCAGGTACCCGGAGAACAGCGTCGGGCCGGTCACCTGCAGCTCGCCGATCTCGGCGCCCGCCTCGGCCACGATCCGCGTACGGATGCCCCGCAGCGGGGTGCCGACCGTCCCGGGCCGCACCGCCCCGCCCGCGCGCCCGCTCACCGTGATCAGCGTCTCGGTCATCCCGTACCGCTCCACGGGCCGCAGCCCGGTCAGCCGCTCCAGGTCCCGGAAGACCGGCGCGGGCAGCGCCGCGCTGCCGGAGACGAGCAGCCGGGCCCCGCCCAGCGCGGCGGCGGCCGCCGGCGCCCCCGCGATACGGGACCACACGGTCGGCACCCCGAAGTACAGGCTCCCCCCGGCCTCCGCGTAGGCCTCCGGGGTCGGCCGCCCGGTGTGCACGAGACGGCTTCCGGTACGCAGCGCCCCGAGCACCCCGAGCACGAGCCCGTGCACATGGAACAGCGGCAGCCCGTGCACGAGGGTGTCCTCGGCGCTCCACTGCCAGGCTTCGGCGAGGGCGTCGAGATCGGCGGCCAGGGCCTCGGCGGTGAGAACGACCCCCTTGGGCGGACCGGTCGTCCCGGAGGTGTAAAGGACGAGCGCGGCCCGCTCAGCTCCCCCCACCTGCCCCACCAGGCCCACACCCCCATCTCCCCGCCGTGCGAAGTCCACGTCGACGAGCACCGCGCCGGAGTCCCGCAGGATGTGCTCCCGCTCGGCGGGCCCCGCGTCGGGCGGCAGCGGTACGAAGGGCACCCCGGCCAGCAACCCGCCGACCACGGCGGCGACGGTCTCCAGCGAGGCCGTGGCGGTCACCGCGAAGGCGGGCGCCCCGGCAACATCGCCAGCCACGGCACGGGCCGCACCGAGCAGCTCCTCATACGAAGCCCCCCGCCCGTCCACCCGCAGGGCATCACCCCGGTCCCCAAACACCCCGGTAAGCGCGGTCAGCACGATCCCCCCAAGGAGTCAGATCCCCCATCACCCCCGCCACCCTACGACCGCCCACCCCCACCCCAGCCCGACCCGCCCAGGCCAGCCCGCCCAGCCCAGGCCAGCCCGCCCAGCCCAGCCCGCCCAGCCCGACCCGCCCAGGCCAGCCCAGCCCGCCCAGCCCGACCCGCCCAGGCCAGCCCGACCCGCCCGGCCTGGCCCGGCCCACTCCGGCCGACGTCTGCCCACCCCAGCCCCGCCGGCGTTTGAGGCGCGGGGTCCGGGGCGGAGCCCCGGGAGCCCGGGCGCAGCCCGAGCTCCCAGCGGTCCGGGCGCAGCCCGGGGAACGGAGGAAGGGCGGGTAGGGGACACCCCCGCGCAGCGCCACCCCACCCCACCCCAGCCCGCTACCTCAGCGCATCAGCGCCACAGGCCAGACCGCCCAGGCCCGCAGAGCCACACCGCACCAGACCCGCAGCTCAGATCAACCCCTGCGCCAACATCGCGTCAGCGACCCGCTCGAACCCGGCAATGTTCGCCCCAGCCACATAATCCCCGGCGGAGCCATACCTCTCGGCGGTCGCGTAGGACACCGCGTGGATGTCCCGCATGATCCCCGCCAGCTCCGCCTCGACCCGCTCCGCGCTCCAAGCGACCCGCCCCGCGTTCTGCGCCATCTCCAGCGCGCTGACCGCCACCCCACCCGCGTTCGCCGCCTTGCCGGGCCCGAAGGACACCCCGGCCGCCTGCAGCAGGTGCACCGCCTCCGGCGTGGTCGGCATGTTCGCGCCCTCCGACACCGCCCTGACCCCGTTGGCGATCAGCGTCCGCGCGTCATCGGCGTTCAGCTCGTTCTGCGTGGCCGACGGGAAGGCCACTTCCCCGGCCACCTCCCACACCCGCCCGCCCGGCACGAACCGCGCCGACGGCCCGCGCCGCTGCGCGTACTCGCTCACGCGCCCGCGCTCGACCTCCTTGATCTGCTTCAGCAGCGCGAGGTCGATGCCCTTCTCGTCGACCACGTACCCCTGCGAGTCCGACGCGGTCAGCGGGTTCGCCCCCAGCTGCTGCAGCTTCTCGATCGTGTAGATCGCGACGTTGCCCGAACCGGAGACGACGGCCGTCAGCCCATCCAGCGACAGCCCCTTGACCGCCAGCATCTCGGCGGCGAACAGCACGCTGCCGTAGCCCGTGGCCTCCGGGCGGATCAGCGAGCCGCCCCAGCCCTGGCCCTTGCCGGTCAGGACGCCGGCCTCCCAGCGGTTGGTGATGCGCCGGTACTGGCCGAACAGATAGCCGATCTCACGCCCGCCGACACCGATGTCACCCGCCGGAACGTCCGTGTGCTCACCGATGTGCCGGTACAGCTCGGTCATGAAGGACTGGCAGAACCGCATCACCTCAGCCGCCGACCGCCCGCGCGGGTCGAAGTCGCTGCCGCCCTTGCCGCCGCCGATGCCGAGCCCGGTCAGCGCGTTCTTGAAGACCTGCTCGAAGCCGAGGAACTTCACCACGCCGATGTCGACGGACGGGTGAAAGCGCAGGCCGCCCTTGTACGGGCCGAGCGCGCTGTTGAATTCGACGCGGTAGCCACGGTTGACGTGGACGCGACCACGGTCGTCCTGCCACGGCACCCGGAAGATGATCTGCCGCTCCGGCTCGGTGAGCCGCTCCAGCAGGGCCACGCCCGGTTCCGCGTACTCGGGACGTGCCGCGAACACGGGGGCCAGGGTGTCCAGGACCTCCCGTACGGCCTGGTGGAACTCGGGCTGGGCGGGGTTGCGGCGCTCGATGTCGGCGCGCAGCGCGTCCAGCCGGCCCTGCGGGTCCTTGGGGTCCGTCACGGTCTGTCCTCCAGGTCTCTGCGCCGGGACCGGCTCCGAGATGCGGCTCGAAGCTCCGGACCAGACTTCCGCATCGCGGAATCAATTATCCGAAAATAGTCCAAGCCGGAGGATACCCCGCCCGCCGACCACGACCACGAGCCTTTTCCGGCCTGCTCGGCTCGGCCCCTACTCCACCGTGGACCACTCGGCTCCCACTCCACCATGGACAGAACCAGGAGGAAGGACATAGACAAGCCGTATGGACATCGCACGGGTCGCCGCCCTGGTCGCCGCGACGCTCACCACGGGCCTGATGGCCGGCCTCTTCTTCGCCTTCGACGTCTCGGTGATGCCGGCCCTCAAGCGCTCCGACGACCGGACCCTCATCTCCGTCATGCAGCGCGTGAACACCTCCATCATCAATGGCTGGTTCATGCTGGCCTTCCTGGGTGCGCTCCTCTTCACCGGCCTCGCCCTGGCCCTCCACCTGCCCGCCGGCGAGCACGCGCCGCTCCCCGCGCTGACGGGAGCCCTCGTCCTGTACGTGCTCGCCGTCGCGGTCACCGGCCGGGTGAACATCCCGCTCAACAACGCCCTGGAGGCGGCCGGACCCGCCGAGCGCATCGCCGATCCGGCCGCCGTGCGCACGGCGTTCGAAACGAAGTGGGTACCCGCCAACCGCTGGCGTACCGCCCTGTGCACGGCCGCCCTGGCCTGCCAGTCCTGGGCCCTCCTGGCGGCCTAAGGTCTGTCGTCAAACTCCCGTCTGCCTCGCCCTTCGGGCGACGACGGGAGTGTGACGACAGGCCCTAGACCCGCGCCGCCGTCCCTGTCGCCCGCCCGTACAGTACGAGCGCCCGCGCCAGGGCGGTCAGCGCCGCCGCGCAGAGCAGGGTGCGCACGATGTTCGCCGTCTCCCAGGTGCCCTTGAACTTCTCGACGACCGAGAAGTCGGTCAGCTTCGCGGCGTCACCCAAGTCGGCGAGCTCGTTGTTGAGCGGGATGTTGACCGCGAAGGTGACGACGAGCACGACGAGGTACGCCGCCGCGGCCACCGCTGCCCACAGGGCGACCGCGCGGCGTCCGGCACGCGCCTCGACGAACGCCGCGGCGAAGGCGGCGAGCAGCGCGACGACGAAGACCGTCCCGAAGAGCGGGTTGCCGTCGATGACGGCGTTGAAGCTCTGCATCGCCGTGACGTACGTGCGGTCGTCGGTCTTCGCCAGGCCCGGCATCACCGAGACGTCGAAGGCGAAGAACAACCCCGCCATCAGGCCGACCAGTACGGTCGGCAGGACGAGCAGTGCGGTGGAGAGTCTGGTGCCGTTGGATCCCATCAGCTGTGCCCCCGTAGGTCCGAAACCCGAAACCCGAAACGCGGGAGGCTCCCACCGCCCCCCGACGGCTGTCGATCGTGCCATCACCGCCGCCGTCCGGCCAGTGAATCCTCAGCGCCGCCCAGCCCGGGACCCTGCCCGCGCCCGCCCGCATGTATTGCACACGTAAGCTGCGCGGATGAGCACCTCCACCAAGTCCCTCCACCTCGCCCCGGTCACCCCCGACAACATCGCCGCCGTCAGCGCGCTGTCGGTCCGCCCCGACCAGGAGCACCTCGTCTCCACGGTCGCGAAGTCACTGGCGGAGGCCGAGGCCCACGGAGAGACCGCCTGGCCCAGGGCGATCGTCGACGGCGACGAGGTGGTCGGCTTCGCGATGGCCTTCATCGACATCGCGTGGAACCCGGCCGAGGACCCCACCGACATCCGCTCCGGCCTCTGGCGCCTGAACATATCGGCCGCCCACCAGTCCAAGGGCTACGGCCGCTTCGCGGTCACGGCGGTCCTCGACGAACTCCGCCGCAGGGGCACCACCCACGCCTACGTCACCTGGCACCCGGGCGCCGGCACCCCCGAACCGTTCTACCTCTCCCTCGGCTTCCGCCCGACGGGCGAACAGAGCGACGGCGAAACGGTGGCCGTCCTGAATCTCCGGACCCCCTGACTCCACCGCCCTACCCCGCGGCCGCCGCACCCACCACCGCGCCCGCCCCCGCCCGGTACTCCCGCGGGCTGACGCCCCGTACCCGCTTGAAGGCCGTCGAGAGGGCGAATGCCGAGCTGTAGCCGACCCGGTGGGCGGCCGAAGCGAGCGTCATCGACGGGTCGCGCAGCAGGTCCGCCGCCAAGGCCAGGCGCCAGCCCGTCAGATGGGCCATCGGGGGTTCGCCGACCAGCTCGGTGAAGCGGCGGGCCAACGCGGCCCGCGAGACGCCGACTTTGCGGGCCAGCGACTCCACGGTCCAGCCGTACGCCGGGTTCTCGTGCAGCAGCCGCAGCGCCGGACCGGTGACCGGGTCGTTCTCGGCGCCGCCCCGCTCGGCGAGCCAGCCGCGTACGACGCCGATCAGCAGCAGGTCCAGCAACCGGTTCAGCACGAGCTCCTGGGCCGGCTCCGTACGGGAGATCTCGACGCCCAGCAGCCCGACCAGCGTGGGGTCCACCGGGCCGACCAGTACGCGCGGAAGCGCGGTGAGCAGCCGGCTGCCGATCTCGCCGGGGTCCTGGTAGGTGCCGCTCAGCAGCACCGCCGAGCCTTCCGCCGCGCCCCAGGTCCGTACCCCCAGGGCCATGGAGTCGGACACGTCCTCCCCGCCGTCCACCCTGCTGCACCGCTGATCCGGACCCACCCTGATCTGCGGGGGCGTGTCCTGGGCATCGGCGAGGGTGTACGGACCGGGCCCCCGCACCAGGGCCGCCTCACCCGGCGCGATGAGCACCGGCTCGCCCCCGTCCGGCAGCAGCCACGCCGATCCGTGCACCATCGTCATCACCGACAGCGGGGCCCGGTCCTCGATCCGGACCGACCAGGGCGGGTTGAACACGCACTTGATGAGGAAGGCCGATTGGGCCTTGGGGCCTTCGAGCAGAGCCGTCAGCGTATCCATCGGCCCATTCTCCCCACCCCGTCCCCACCCGCCCACTCCCCACCCGCCCACTCCCCGGCCGCGCACCCCCGAACCGCGCACTGCCGAACCGCGCGCTCCCGAACCGCCCATCGCCTACACGTC
Organism: Streptomyces tatrensis; assembly: GCF_049310065.1. Classification (NCBI taxonomy): domain Bacteria; kingdom Bacillati; phylum Actinomycetota; class Actinomycetes; order Kitasatosporales; family Streptomycetaceae; genus Streptomyces; species Streptomyces tatrensis. The sequence continues at coordinate 153,733 of NZ_JBMDLB010000008.1, forward strand.
CCAGACCCCGCGGGCCGCCGCCTCCCGCGCGAAGTCCGCGAAGTCCCGCGGCTTGCGCCCCAGCACTTCCTCGACCCCGTGCACCAGGTGCGCGTTGCGCCCGTCCGTGATCAGGGTGAAAAGCTCCACGAACTCCTCCGGCAGCCCGTTCTCCCGCAGCACCTCCAGGTAGGCCTCGGTCGAGACGGGGACGTACGTGATCTCGCGCCCGGTCGCCTTCGACAGCTCGGCCGCGACATCGGAGAAGCTGAGCAGCCGCGGGCCGGAGAGCTCGTAGGTGCGGCCGATGTGCCGGTCGTCGGTCAGCGCGGCCACCACCACGTCGGCGATGTCCTCGGTGTCGACGAACGGCTCGACGGCGTCGCCCGTCGGCAGGGCGATCTCGCCGGCGAGCACCGGCTCCAGGAAGAAGCTCTCGTCGAAGTTCTGGTTGAACCAGGCCGCGCGCACCACGGTCCAGTCGACCCCGGACTCCTTCAGCGCCTCCTCGCTGCGCTGCGCCGCCTCCTCGCCGCGCCCCGAGAGCAGCACCAGCCGGCGTGCCCCGGCGGCCACCGCCTGCCGGGCGAAGGCACCGACGTGCTCGGCGGCGCCGGGGAATCCGAGGTCGGGGTAGTACGTGACGTACACCCGGTCCACGCCTTCCAGGGCCGGTCCCCAGCTCTCGGGCTCGTTCCAGTCGAAGGCCGGCTCACCGGAGCGCGACCCGACGCGGACCGGGCGGCCCAGGGCGGTGAGCTTCTCGGCCACGCGCCGGCCCGTCTTGCCCGTGCCGCCGATGACCAGCGTGCGGAGGTTGGTGTCGTTCTGCGTCTGCTGCGTCGTCTTCGTCATGAGAACCAGTCAACTCCCCCGGCCTGAGACGCGACATCGCCGAGAAGCTCAACCGCATACGCCTGCGTCCACGCCCATCCCCGGGGCGGCTGCTCCCCCTACCGCCCGTCGAGCGTGTGCTTCACGAGCGCGTTGGCGTGCCCGTGCCCGAGCCCGTGCTCGCTCTTGAGCCAGGCGACGAGCTCCATGTGCTTGGTCAGCGGCGAGGAGCGGATGAGCTCCTGCCACTGCGCGATCGGACGGCCGTACTTCTTCTCGATGGAGGGGAAGTAGCTGGCGGGGCCCTTCACCGGCTCGGTCATGACGGTCCTCTTCCTCGCGTTCCTGCGGTCGGCGTACGAGAGGTAGACCCGGACCTCCGCGAAAACTCATCGGTCCCACCGAGAAAATGCCGGATGATCTTCGCATGATGTGGACCGAGCGCACCGTTACCCGAGCGGGCGTCCGCCTGACCTGCCGTGACTGGAACTCCCACCCTCCCTCCTCCGCGCCCCCCGTCGTCCTCCTCCACGGCCTCGCGGGCCACGCGGGCGAATGGGACGCCGCCGCCGCGCACCTGGCCCCGCACCACCACGTGGTGGCGGTGGACCAGCGCGGTCACGGAGCCAGCGAGCGCCGCCCCGCGGACGTCTCCCGCGCCGCGTACGTGGCGGACGTGCGGGCCGTCTGCGAACAGCTCGGCCTGCACCGCCCGGTGCTGGTGGGCCAGTCGCTCGGCGGCCACACCGCGATGCTCACCGCCGCCGCCCACCCGGACCTCGTACGGGGCCTCGTGCTGGTCGATGCCGGCGCCGCCCGCTCGGACCCGGGCACCCCGGACGAGATCGGCGGCTGGCTGGACTCCTGGCCGCTCCCGTTCCCCACCCTCGCCGAGGCGCGCACCTTCCTCACCGGTCAGGGGCTGAACGGCGAGGCCTGGGCAGCGGGCCTGGAGCAGCGCGCGGACGGCTGGTACCCGCGCTTCGAGCGCTCGGTCATGGTCGCGGCCATCACCGAGAACAGCACCCGCGACTGGTGGCCGCAGTGGCGCGCGGTCCGGTGCCCCACCCTGCTGATCATCGGGGAGAAGGGCATCGTCCCGCCCGAGGAGTCCATCCGGATGCTCGACTCGGCGTACTCGGCGTACTCGGCGTACTCGGCGTACTCGGCGGGCTCGGCCGACCCGTTCACCGTGACGACCGCGGTCTCCGTCCCGGGCTCCGGCCACGACGTCCACCTGGACCGGCCCGCCGTCGTGCACTCCCTGCTGTCGGCGTTCCTCACGGAACTGCCCACGGAGCCCCGGACCGAGTCCCGGACCGAGTAACGGACCGAGTCCCGGACCGGGTTCCGGCAACCGGGTGGCCCCAGTGACCCCCGTACGACCGGGTCGTTCACCAGGACATGATCAAGCGCATCGTCACCACGGCCCTCATCGCCGGTACCGCGGCCCTCGCCGTCGCCGCCCCCGCCATGGCCGCCGAGCCGCCGCTCGCCGACGCCGTCACCAGCACCGTCGGAGACGTCCAGAACACCCAGGACCTCGCGGGCCTGGTACCCGGCCAGGCCGGCGACGACCTGACCGACTTCTCGGGCGCGTACGCCGCGTTCACCGCGGGGAGCGCACAGCAGACCGTCTCCAACCGCTGACCCCCACGATCCCCCGGGCCCTCGGCCCCAGGCTCCAGGCCCCCGGACCGAAGCCGGTTCCGGGGGTTCGTCACGTCCGGCGCCCCGCTACGACCGCTACGACCGCCACGGCCACTGCGCCGCCGTCGGCAACCTCGTTCACATGCAGGTCGAGCAATATGATCGTATTGCGGCATGACCACGACGAAGACCCTCTACCTGCTGTGCTCCGCCGCCCCGCCCGTCTTCGACGTGGCCCGTGTCGTCGAGGACGCCCAGTCCCGCGGCTGGGACGTCTGCCTCGGCCTCACTCCCACCGCCGCCCACTGGCTGTCCGGCAGCCTCGACGGTCTCGCCGCGCTCACCGGTCACCCCGTCCGCTGGCAGTACAAGTTCCCCGGCGAGCCCGACGTATGGCCGGCGGCCGACGCCCTGCTCTTCGCCCCGGCCACGTTCAACTCCGTCAACGCCTGGGCCCTCGGCCTGACCGACCGGTTCGTCGTCGGGGTCGCCGCCGAGGCCATCGGCAAGGGCACCCCCGTCGTCACCATGCCCTGCGCGAACGCCGCCCTCGCAGCCCACCCGCAGTTCGACCAGTCCCTGGCCGTCCTGCGCGGCGCCGGCGTCTCGGTCCTCCTCGGCGAGGGCGGATTCACCCCCGGCCCGGCGGGCCCGGACGCCCCCGCGCACTTCCCCTGGGACACGGCCCTGGCCGAGGTGGACCGCGCCACGGCATCGGCCTAGGGCCACCGGGAGACGGGCTAACCTCCGCCCCCGGGGCGCCGCTACTCCCCCGTGGTCCCGTCGATCGCCTCGCGCAGCAGGTCCGCGTGCCCGTTGTGCCGGGCGTACTCCTCGATCATGTGGGCCAGCACGTAGTGCAGGGAGTAGGCCTGCCCCTCGTAGGAGCCGGTCACGTCCAGGGACTCGGCCGCGTCCACGATCGCCCGCGAGCGCGCACAGGTGTCCTCCCAGATCTTGAACGACCCGGCGACATCGGCGTCGTCCACGTGGAACTCGGCCCACTCACCGGCCTCGTTCTTCCCGAAGTACCCGCGCACGTCCTCGCCGCCCACGACGTTGCGGAACCACCCGCGCTCGACCTCCGCGAGGTGCCGTACCAGCCCGAGCAGGCTCAGCCCCGACGGAGCCACCGCCCTGCGCCGCAGCTGCTCGTCCGACAGCCCTGCGCACTTCATCATCAGGGTGTCCCGCTGCCACTGGAGAACGCTGGTCAAGGTGGCCCGTTCGTCGCCCACCAGCACGGGCGGGGTCCGCTGTTCGTCGATCATCGAATGATGATCACAGCCCCGGGGCGACCCCGGCACGCCGGTTTCACATCCCGGACCCGGCGGCCCCGACCGCTCCCGCTCCCCCTCCCCATCGCGCCAACCCCGCCACCTTCTCCGGGTTCACCTGCAACCGCAGGTTCACGACCCGGCCGTCCACCGCGTCCAGGTCGTAGGTCAACGCCGCACACGCGGCTCCCCCGTACACGAACACCACCGACTCCTCCCCGTTGACCCGCGCGGACTCCAGGGTCACCGCCCGCAGCGAGGGCTTGGCCAGCATCCCCAGCAGCCAGCGCGCCACATGGTCCGGCCCGTGCAGCGGCCGCCGGGCCGCCGTCACCTTGCCGCCGCCGTCCGACCAGGCCGTCACGTCGGGGGCGAGCAGCTCCATCACCGCGTTCAGGTCCCCGCCCGCGCACGCCGCCAGGAACCGCCGGGTCACCTCGCCGCGCTGCTCCGGCTCGGTGGCGAACCGCGGCCGCCGGGCCCGTACGTGGGCCCGTGCCCGGTGCCCGGTCTGCCGTACGGTCGCCTCCGCCCGGTCCAGCACCCCCGCAACCTCCGCGTACGAGTACCCGAACACCTCCCGCAGCACGAACACGGCGCGCTCCAGCGGGCTCAGGGTCTCCAGGACCACCAGCATCGCGGTCGACACCGCCTCGGCCGTCTCCGCCTCCTCCGCGCCATCGGGCACGCCCGGCAGGGTCCCGGCCGGCAGGGTCGCGGTCAGCAGCGGCTCGGGCAGCCACGGCCCGACGTAGGTCTCACGGGCGGCGCGGGCGGAGGTGAGCCGGTTCAACGACAGATTGGTGACCGTGCGCACCAGGTAGGCCCGCGGGTTGAGGACCGCCGACCGGTCCGCGCGGTCCCAGCTCAGCCACGCGTCCTGGAGGACGTCCTCGGCGTCGACGACGCTGCCGAGCATCCGGTAGGCGACGTCGAACAGCAGCCGGCGATGGGCGGTGAAGGGACCGAGCGCATCGGCGGAGGCGGTACCCGGAGGGTGATCGGCAGTGCTCACGAACGATCATGCTGCCGCCGCCCCTGCGGCTCCCGCAAGCGCACCCGCCCCGGCCGCGCTGCTCGCGTACGTCGGAGCCCAGCCCAGCTCACGCCCGGCCTTGGCGTTGGACAGCCGCAGATCCGTTCCCATGATGGTGTGCGCGAGCGGGGCCGGCTTCAGCACCCACAGCGGTACGGTCATCGGCGCGGGCGCCCCGAACGCCGCGGCCACCGCCCGCATGTGCGCGTCCCACCCCAGCGGCTCGTCGTCGGCGATGTTGTACGCCTGCCCGGGCCGACCCGACTCCACTCCGGCGACCACCGCGTTCGCCGCGTCCCCCACGTCGACCCAGCTCAGCGCCCGCCCCTTGGCCGCCACCACGGGCAGGGCCCGCTTGCGCAGCATCGGCAGCACGTGAACATCGGTGATGCCGGCCCCGTAGAACAGCCCGAAGCGCAGGCTCACCCCCTCGATCCCGTCCGCGGTGAAGGCCAGCTCCTCCTTGGTCCGCATCGCGCCCACGTGCCGCTCCAGCCAGACGTTCGTGCCCCGCGGACCGAAGCCGTCGTCCTCGCCGAGCACGGCCCCGCCGTGGTCCCCGTACCCGTAGCCGAACATCATCGACTCCACGACGAACCGCCGCGCCCCGGTCTCCCGCGCGGCGGCCAGCAGGTTGATGGTGCCCCCGGTGCGCAGCGCGTTCGTCCCCGCCATGTCCTGGTGCCGGGCCATGGTCTTGCCCGACAGCGCCGTGGCCGCGTGCACGACCACGTCGAAGCCGAGCCCGTCCACGGCGCGCAGCAGGCCCTCACGGTCGAGCAGGTCGGCCCGTACGTCCATCCCGGCGCCCCGGCCGAGACCGGCGACCTCGTGCCCGGCCGCGCGCAGGGCCCGTACGGCCCGCTGCCCCAGAACCCCGCTCGCACCCGCCAGCAGAACCTTCATGGCCGTCTCCCTCGTCGCTCGCTCTTCGCTCTGTCATCCATAGGACAGACGGGAGCCCCGGAACGTGACACGACCCGAAGAACGACCTGGGTCACAGGGAGCGGAAGAAGGCCCGGACATCCCCCACCAGCAGCTCCGGCACCTCCATCGCGGGAAAGTGCCCGCCCTTCTCGTACGAGGTCCAGCGCACGATGCGGTCGGTCCGCGCGGCGATGTGCCGCAGCGGCACGAAGTTGTCCCGGGGGAAGTCGGCGAGCGCGGTCGGGGTGCTCGACACCTCGGGCGCCGTGCCCTGGTAGTCGGCGTGGGCCCGCTCGTAGTAGATGCGGGCGGCGGAGCCCACGGTCCCGGTCAGCCAGTACAGCGTCACGTTGGTCAGCATCTGATCGCGATCCACGGGGCAGCGCGGGTCCGCCCACTCCGTGAACTTCTCGCCGATCCAGGCGAGCAGCCCGACCGGTGAGTCGTTCAGCCCGTACGCGAGCGTCTGCGGCCGGGTCGCCTGGATGTCGGCGTAGCCCTGCCGCTCGCGCGCCCAGACCCGGTACCGCTCCCAGGAGGCGAGCGTGCGCTCCCGCTCGGCCGGGCTCAGCGCGGCCAGTTCCTCCGGCCGGGGCTCGGCGGTGGCCCCGCCGCCCGGGAGCAGGTTCAGGTGCACCCCGCGCACGTTCCCGGGCCGGAGCCGCCCCAGCTCCCGCGAGACGGCGGCGCCCCAGTCGCCGCCCTGGACCCCGTACTCCTCGTACCCGAGCCTCTCCATCAGCACTCCGAAGGCCCGCGCGACCCGCTTGAACTCCCACCCCCGCTCGGTGGTGGCCCCGGACAGGGCGAAGCCGGGAATGTGCGGCAGCACCAGATGGAAGGCATCACCCGGATCCCCGCCGTGCGCGCGCGGATCCGTCAGGGGACCGGCGACCTTCTGGAACTCCACGAACGACCCCGGCCAGCCGTGGGTCATGAGCAGCGGCGTCGCGTCCGGCTCGGGCGACCGCAGGTGTGCGAAGTGCACCCGCGCCCCGTCGATGACGGTGGTGTACTGCGGCCATTCGTTCAACCGCGCCTCGGCGGCCCGCCAGTCGTAGCCGGTGCGCCAGTACTCCGCGAGCTCACGGAGCTCCCCGAGCGGCATCCCGTACGCCCGTCCCGCCCCCGGCAGCTCATCGGGCCACCGAGCCAGCTCCAGCCGCCGCCGCAGATCGTCCAACTCCGCCTGCTCCACGTCCAGCCGGAACGGCTCCGCCCACTGCTCCACATCACCCAATGCCCTCACACCTTCCACCCACTGCCGACCACACCGTTAACGCCGTTAACCCCCACCCCACGACCAAGCCCCGACCCCCTCCACCGTTAACGCCGTTAACGCCCCGCCCCACCACCACCCCCGGACCCTCAGGCGTTAACGCCGTTAATACCTCCGCCTCCGCCCCCACCACCGAGACCGAGCCGCACGCCCCCACACCGTTAACGCCGTTAATGCCCCGCCCCAGGACCAAGCCCTGCACTCCTCAGGCGTTAACGCCGTTAATGCCCTCCCCCGCAGCCGCAGCCGCGGAGACCCAGCCCCCTTCAGCGTTAACGCCGTTAATGCCCCGCGCCCCCCACACCACCGACGCCCGCACCCCTGCCGGCGTTAACGCCGTTAAGACCGCGCGCCGCCCACGCCGGCGTCCGCACTCCACGACCAAGGCGTTAACGCCGTTAATGCCTAAGCCCGCTCACCACCACCCACCCGCTCCGCCACCAGCAGCCCGAGCCCGTCGAGGATCCGCTCCAACCCGAAGTCCAGCGCCTGGTCCTGCCCCCCGGCCTCCGCCACGGAGGCCAGCGCGGCCCCGAGCGCCGGGTACCTCTCCCCGTGCACCCGCATCACCTCCCCGAGCACCGACGTCAGCTGCGCGTCCGGCCCCTCCCCCACGGCCCCGCCCGCCATCGCACGCTCCTGCTCCGCGATCCCGCGTACGTGCCCCGACACCAGCACCACCGCGTCGATCGCCTCGGCCCCCGTCAGCCCGCACCCGTCGAGCGCGGCGAGTGCCCGCTCCATCCACCCCACCTCGACCGGCCCCATCACCCGCGCCCCGACCGTCGCCTCCAACAGCCACGGATGCGCCCGGAATCCGGCCAGCAGCTCCCGCGCCCACACCGCGAGCCCCTCACGCCAGCCCTCCCCCGCCGGACGGCCGTCCAGCACCGAGGGGTCCGGCATCGCGGCCTCCACCATCAGCGAGACCAGCTCCGCCTTGCCCGGCACGTACCGGTACAACGCCATCTTCGTGACGGCCAGCCGCCCGGCCACTCCCTGCATCGATACGCCGGCCAGCCCCTCGGCGTCCGCGAGGACGACCCCCGCGCCGGCGATCCCCTCCAGCGTTAGCCCTCGCTTGGGCCCGCGCGCGGGCTTCACCGGCGGCCCCCAGAGCAGCCGAACGGCCGCACCCCACTGCTCGTCCGCGTCCGCCATGAGATCCCCTCACACTCCACCCGCCATTAAACTGCGTCTACCGTACACGTTAACGGCGTTAATGCCGCGCCCGCCGTTAACGCCCCTCCCCCACCCACCGCGTTAACGCCGTTAATGATCCACTTCCGTAAAAAAGTACTGGCCTCGGTCGACGTCCACGGCCTATCGACCATGCTCGTCGCCGCGTTCTCCGACATCCAGGCGACCTCGCACGTACGCACCGGCCGCGCGGACCTGCACGCCCGGGTCATCGACCTGTGGAAGTTCGTGCTCCCGGGGATCGTGCCCGCGGAGCGCATCTCCCGCTTCGACCCGGCCGGCTCCCCCGAGTGCCGGTCCGAACTGGGCCTGCCGGCCCCGGACTCCGCTCCGGCCACGACCGCCTGACGACGCGTCCAGAGCGGCACCCCGTCCCCGCCCGGACGGCGATTCCCAGCCGATCCACACCACTTCGTTAGCAAAACTCAAGCGTGGCGCCCACAAACACCCTTGGACGTTAGTAAAGTCCCTCACATGACTTCACCCTCGTCACCGAGCGACCGTGAGAAGGTCGTCTCCAAACTCCCTCCGTGGCTGCGCCAGGAGCTCAAGATCCGCACCGCCCAGTTGCGGGTGGACATCCAGGACGCCGTCCACCAGGGCATCGCCCACTGGAGCGCGCTCGCCTCCTCCCCCTCCCCCGTCGACACCTCCGGCGCCGAGTCCTTCTCCACCTGGCTGCCCGCCGGCCAGTGGGAGTCCTTCCGCACCGACTCCAAGCACCGCGGCGTCTCCCTCATCCAAGGGCTCGCCCAAGCCGTCTCCCTCTGGCTGGAGATGAACCCGGCCCCCACCGTGAAGCGGCCCTCGGTCGTCCGCCGCATCGTGGTGTGCAACCAGAAGGGCGGCGTCGGCAAGACCGCCATCACCGCCGGCACCGCCGAAGCCCTCGCCGAGGACCCCGACAGCCTCCACCCGGTCCGCGTGGCCCGCCAACTGGCCCGGCAATCGGCCGTGGAGGATGGCGACGAGACGGGCCAGGAGGCCACCGCGTCCGCCCCGCCCGTCGACCTGGAAGACCTGCCCGGCCTCGGGATGCGCGTCCTGCTCGTCGACTTCGACCCCCAGGGCCACCTCACCAAGCAGCTCGGCCGGCAGCCGCTGCCCATCGGCGGCGACAGCCTCACCTGCCACATGGCGGGCGAGGCCAAGGGCCCCCTCGCCGACCTGATCGTCCCCATCCCGGACGAGCGCTTCGGCAACCGCCTCCACATCCTCCCGGCGTGCACGGACGCGTTCCTGCTCGACGTCCGCCTCTCCACGGTCCGCGCCCGCGAGGCCGCGCTCGAACGGGCCCTCGCCCCCGTCGAGGCCGACTACGACGTCATCCTCATCGACTGCCCGCCGAGCCTCGGCCTCAGCATGGACGCCGCCATCTACTACGGCCGACGCCGTGACGCCGAACAGCCCGGAGCCTCCGGCGCGCTGATCGTGGTCCAGGCGGAGGACTCCTCGGCGGACGCCTACGACCTCCTGACCTCCCAGATCAACGACCTCCGCGACGACCTCAGCCTCGACATCGACTACCTCGGTCTCGTCGTCAACCTCTACGACGGCCGACGCGGCTACATCGCGACCTCCTCCCTCCAGGCCTGGATGGACATAAAGGATCCGCGCGTGGTGGCGATCGTCCCCGACCTCAAGGAACAGCGCGAAGCGGTCCGCGTGAAGCAGCCCCTGTTCGTCTACGCACCGAAGGGCGAGCAGGCGGTCGCGCTGCGCGCCCTCGCAAGGGAGATCTCATGAGCAAGGCCGACAAACTCGGAGTCTCGAGCTCCTTCGCCCGCGCCCAGCCCGTAGGCGTCAGTTCCCGCCGTGCGGCCATTGCCGAAGCCACCGGCGCCCCCACCTCCGGCGTGGTCCCGCCCTCAGAGGTGCCGATCGAGGCCCTCGCCCACAACCCCTTCAACCTCCGCGAGGACCTCACCGAAATCCACGAGCTGGCCGTGTCCCTGACGACCCGGGGGCAGCTGCAGCCCCTGGCGGTCGCCACCCGCATGGCCTTCATGGAGGCGCACCCCGGCAACACCGACGGCCTGGGCCGCGCCCCGTACGTGGTCATCGACGGCAACCGCCGCCTGGCGGCGGCCCAGCGCGCCGGCCTTCGCACCATGCAGATCCACGTCAACGACTCCCTCGCCTCCTCGGCGGCGGACATCCTGGAGTCGGCGCTCATCGCCAACGTCCACCGCGTCGACGTCGCGCCCATGGACCAGGCCCGCGCCCTGCAGCAGCTCGTGGAGGTCCACGGCTCCCAGGCCCAGGTCGCCAAGCGCCTCGGCAAGACCCCGGCCTGGGTCTCCCAGCGCCTGACCCTCTTGAACCTCACCCCGGAGCTCCAGGACAAGGTGGAGACCGGCGAACTGAAGGTGGAACCGGCCCGCCGCATCGGCCGCCTCCCCCAGGAGGACCAGGCCTCCGCGGCAGACGAAGCCGTTAACGCCGTTAACCCCCCACGCCAACGCACCCGCCCGACCCCACCCCCCGAGCCTTCCTCCTCCCCCTCCCCTTCCCCCTCTCCCTCGCCCCGCCGCATCACCATCGCGGCGGACTCCCCGGAGACGATCGCGGACGCCCTCACCGCCCACCTCACCCCGGACGACCTGAAGGCAGTGACGGAACTCCTCCTGACCCGCATCTGACCCGGACCAACCCAGACCCCGCCCGACACGAAGGGGGCGTTGGCCCGGTCGGACCACCACGCCCCCACGTGTGTTTCACGTGCGTTCCATGGTGCGGTTCGCATAAGCTGCGACTGGAGGTGCCCATGCCCAACGCGCACGAAAACGAACAGACCACGCTCTTCGCCGCGGTCGATGCCCTTTTGGAAGAGGCCGCGGCACAGGACGCCCTCCCCCACCCGGACGAGCGCAAGCGCCTCCGCGAGGCCGCGGGCCTGAGCCAGGACCAGATCGCCCAGGCCCTGGCTGTCCGCCGCGAAACGGTCACCTCCTGGGAAACCGGCCGCACGGCCCCCCGCCCTCCCAAGCGCGCCGCCTACGCGCGCCTCCTCAACGGCCTGGCAGACCTCCACGGCATTAACGCCGTTAACACCCCACAGCCCTCAGCAGGGCAGGTTGCGGCAGAGCAGCTTGCCGCACCGGAGGTTGCCGCACCGCAGGCTGCGACCCCTGCCCCCGCCACCCCCCAGCCCGCCGGGCCGACCCCCAACGCCCCCGCACCCATTAACGCCGTTAACGCCACCCCCCACGCCGGGAACGCCGGCCCCGAGGCCGCACCCCCGCAACCGGGGCCTGGGGCGGAGCCCCAGTCTCGGGAAGGGGCGGGTAGGGGAACAGCCCCGCAGGGCCCCACCGCACCCCCCACCCACCAGCACCCCGCACCCCCCACCCCCCAGCCGGCAACGGCAACGGCAACGGCCACCCCCCGCACGGGTGCAACCAGGACCCCCCCACCCCTCCCGGAGGGCAACGGCCCCCTGGCCGTACTGGACGGCACAGGAAAGGCCCACGCCGCCGGAGGCGCGGTCCTCACACCCCCCGCCACCCTCCCCGCCCTCATCGAGTGGGCCCTCACCCCCGCCGCGAACCTCCGCTCCCCCCGCCTCCACCGCAACGGCAAGGACGGCGACCCCCTCCTCGTCCTCACCCCCGCCGCCACCGAGGCACTCGGACTCCCCCTGGTCCTCGAAGACCGCCGCGGCCTGCGCCTCCCCGACGACCACCCGGTCATCAAGCAGCTCACCAAAGCGAAATGGCAGCTGACCCGCCGCGGCTTCGGCCCCTGGCCCCGCATCTACCGCCCCGCCACCCCCACCACCGGCCGCCAGTGCGTCCAGCTCGCGATCCTCCCCTGGGGCGCCCTGGACCCCCGCGCCTGGGGCGAGGAAACCTCCCACCTCCCCGCACCGGAACTCGCCGAGCTGCTCACCTCGTACGCGACCCGCGTCCTCACCCCCCGCGGCTCCACCGCCGTCTCGGGCCTGGAGCTGATGACGGCGCTGCGCCCGCCCACCCGCGCCGCACGCGACGAGTCCACCAACACCTGGGTCTCCGCCCCGGTCCCCGGCTCCCTCACCCGCCCCGTCGACCCCGCTCCCCCGGAGGCCCCCGACGAGCACCCGGTCGTCGCGGCCCTCTACCCGCGCTCCCACCAGCGCACCCCGGACCAGGTCCTCGACGAAGAGGCGTACGACTGGATCCGCGACGCCCAGCTCCTCACCGACGCCGAGTGCACCCGCACCCACGCCGTCGGCATCGACGTGAACATGGCCTTCGCCGCGGCCGCCAACCGCCTCCTCGTCGGCACCGGCCCCGCGGTCCACACCGACGGCCCCCGCTTCGACCCGAAGCTCCCCGGCTCCTGGCTGGTGGACCTCTCCGCCCAGGCCGCCGCCATGGACCCCCGCCTCCCCAGCCCCTTCACCCCGCACGGACGTCCGCCCACCGGCCCCGCCTGGTACGCCACTCCGACCCTCGCCTACGCCCAGGAGCTCGGCCTCACCGTCCAGCCCACGGAGGCGTGGCTCCGCCCGGAACACGGCCCGTACCTCGACGCCTGGTACACTCGCCTGCGCGACGCCTACATGGCGACGATGGCCGAGCTGGGCGTCGACACGTCCCTCACGGACTCCGCCTTCCTCGAGGCGATGGCGGAGTACAAGACCAACCCCGCCCACTCCCTCCCCCAGACCGCTGTCCTCTCCGCGATCAAGTCCACCGTCAAGGGCGGCATCGGCAAGCTCCGCGAGCGCCCGCAGGGCGCCGGCTACCGTCCCGGCGAGAGCTGGCCCGCCCTCGAACGCCCCACCTGGCGCCCCGACATCCGCGCCGCCGTCATCTCCACGGCCCGCGTGAACATGCACCGCAAGATGCAGAAGCTCGCAACAGCAGCAGACCTCTACCCCATCGCAGTGCTCTCCGACTGCGCGGTCTACCTCTCCGACGGCCCCAGCCCCCTCGACTTCCTCCCCCGCACCCCCGAGGGCAAGCCCCTGCCCGGCGGCTTCCGCCTCGGCGTCAGCCCCGGCATGGTCAAGCACGAGGGCACCCAACCCCTCCTCTGGGCCGTTCAGCTCCTCGACGAACGCCACAACCCCGCCCGCCACATCAAGGGCCACGACGCCGCGGCCGACGGAGAGTAAGAGCCACCCATGTCCGAGATCAGCGACAGCCTCGACCGCGCCGACGAACAGAACTTCACCCGCCCCATCCCCAAGTCGGCGGGCGCCCAGATCCGCTACCTCGTCAAACAGCTCAAATCAACGAAGGCCGTGGCGGACCTCCTCGCCATCTCCCGGCGCACCGTCGAGCGCTACGTGAAGGACCAGATCAAGCAGCCCAAGCCGGCGCTCTCCGCCCGCCTGGAGCGCGAGGTGCGCCGCCGCTGGCAGCCCCTCGTCCGCAAGCGCGCCCGCGCCAAGGCCGCGAAGCAGACCGGCCTGGTCATCGAGACCCGCGCCCGCTTCGGCTTCAGCGCCGCCCCCGGCACGACCGACGACGGCCGGATGCGCCGCATCACCCAGCACCTCCCCCCGGAGTACGCCTCCCGCCTCTTCACCGCCCATGAGGCAGGAGCCACCGAAGCCCAGCTCCGCGGCATCACCGCCGAAGGGCTCCAGGAGATCTACTTCAAGGACCACGGCGCCCGCGCCCAGGGCCTCCTCGTCGAGTTCACCGACATCGACTACGTAGAGCTCAACTTCTAAGAAGCCAACAAACAAGACCGCGAACCCCCACGCGCCCCCCTGAGCCCCTCAGAAACCACAAAGGGCCCCGGAGTACTCCGGGGCCCCCACAAGCCCCTGAGCACCCCTCAGAAGCCCTGCAAAACACACTCACTCAGCCAACCGCGTGCAGCGCCCTACGCCGCTTCGATTCGGCCGCCTTCTTGGCGACGGCCTGAGCCGCCCGCTTCTTGCGCTGCTCGGCGAGCTGGTCCTGATACGCCGCCACCGCCCGGTGGTAGCTGGCCACATAGCCCCGCGCGTCCAGCCGCTCCTCCGCGTCCATCTCGTTCACGGCCGCGACCGCGTCCTCGAACGAGGTGTACCCGGCGAGCATCGGGTTGATCTGGTAGACCCCGTTGCGGATCTTCCTGACCAACTTCGCCAGCTCCAGGCTCCGCAGCGCGGCGTTCACGCTCGGCCGGCTCAGGTCCAACATCCCGCCGACCGTCGCCTGGTCGATGAGGATCCGCCCGCCCGGCTCACTGAGCGAACGCAGCTTCAGCAGTACCCGGTACGCCGCCGGCGGCAGGTCGAGGTCGGAGAGCAGCCCGTCGGCGTTGACCGCAGCGAATCGCAAGGTGCTCACTGAGCCGTCCCTTCTCCCGTGCGCTTCGTCCGGCTCACCCGACGCGCAGCGCGTTCTCTTGCCCGTTCGGCCCGCAGTTCCGCGATGGCCTGCCTCATGTGGTCCAGCGAGGGGAAGCGCACCAAGTCCGGCAGGCTCGTATCGCTACGAATCTGCGAAATGGTCCCGTGCTGCTCCACCTTCACGAACTCACCCGTCATCTCGGTACCCGGGATGAACTCCGCTACCCGGTAACTGTAGGGCGGGTTGAACTGATACACACCCCGCCGCACCTTGAAGACGATCCCATGAGACATCACCGTGTGCAGAGCTTCCGACGTCTTCGTCCGGCTGACATCCAGGATGGTAGCCATCTCCTCCTGGGTAAGTGGAATCCGCCCCCCCGCCCGCTGGCAGGCGATGAGCAGCAGGATCAGCCGCAGGGGCAGCGCTTCACGGAAGTACTGGGCGATCACGAGGAAGAACTCGAGGCTGTCCATCGAGAACGCATTCGGCTGATTCTCGGTCCCGTAGAACTCCAGCGGCTTTCGCTCGCCGTCCAAGGTCAGCTTCCGCGTCGGGTACCGCTTCGCGAGGCTGTCCAGATCCTTGACCGGAGCCAGCGGCTGACTCCACGCAGAGATCGCGTCGTCCACCGGCAGATCGGGACGCGGAGTCCCTACCGGATTGCCCCGGCGGCGCTGTGGCTCTGATGACACGAGGCTGCTCTCCACTCCGTTGATCTGCGGAGATCAGTATGTCAACAAGGGTGACACAAGTGTCACGCTCGTTGACGTTCGGCGTGTCTTGTGTCCCCTCACAGGTGACATATCTCAGCCACACCGTTCCCGGACCCCTCTCCCGACCCTCCCCCACCAACCCCACCCGCCCCGCCACCAGTTAGCCGGCAGATCTCCCCCCATACGTCAGCCCCCCTGACGTTTTAGCGCATTTTACGTCAGTACCAATGACATTTTGCAGTCGTTGTGTCCCCCTAGCAGGGACACAACCCCCGAGATATGTCCCTCCTGAGGGGACATATCTTTTCCCCCGCACCCCATCTGACCTGCGACGGAGCATCTCCGTACCTTCTATAGGCCGGTGGTCGCTCCCGCCCAAGCTCTGAACGCCGTCGAAACCAGCACGCAAGACCCAACCAAGGCCCAAAAAACAGCCCCCACCCACACCCCCGCACCCAGACCGGAACCCCCCGCTCCTCAGCCACAACCCCGCAGAATCTGACTGATTCCCGTCTCTATCCACCCAACATTTTGAATCAACCCCCACACCAAACCCTTAACGCCGTTAACACCCCAACCCCACACCCCCGTTAACGCCGTTAAGACCCACGCCCAAACCCCCAGCTCAAAAACCCGCCAGACCAACCCACAACACCCAACCCCTCAAAAACCAACCTTCACCACTGCGAAGCCCCTATCCCACCCCAACCCACACGCCCAAACCCCCAAGAAACTTGGGTGGCTGGTTCAAACCCATGCCCATCTCCTCCGTGCAAGGGCTCTCCCCAAAGGAGAAGCTCCGACCCTGGAAGCGCACTGGCCGAACGCAGCCAGGCCACCTCAACAGCCCCTCTGTACCTGGTAGCCAAGCTTGGTCCTGAAGCCGAAGCCGTAGGGACCCAGCACGGGTATTCATTGGGCCCGCGGGGCGGCCTCGTCCTGGGTGCAGCGAAGCGGAGCCCAGGACAGTCCTGAGCGCAACGCAGGACTCCGGCCCGAAGCGCCGGCCATAGCTCGGAACTACAGGATCGTTGGGGCCGCGAAGCGGCCCCTGCCCTGGTCGAGTACAGCGGAGCCAGCCTAGGTCCGGGAGCCGGAGCGAAGGACCCTCTGTGGCTCGGAGCCAAGCGGAGAGTTGGGCCCTGAGGGCCCCGGCCGAACGCAGCGAGGCCGTTCGGTCCTGAGCGCGCAGCGCTCAGGTACCCGGTCCGAAGGACCGCGCCCTGGTCCGCGAAGCGGACTAGCCGAGCGTAGCGAGGCGGTTTCAGTACCCAAGCGCGCAGCGCTTGGGTACTGGCTCCGAAGGAGCGGGCCTTGGCCCGCGAAGCGGGCTTGCTGAGCACAGCAAGACGGTTTCAATCCCAAGCGCTGAGCGCTCAGGTACCCCCTCCGAAGGAGCGCGCCCTGGTCCGCGAAGCGGCCCCCTCAAGCACAGCGAGGGGCTTCAGTCCCAAGCGCGCAGCGCTTGGGTACCCCTGGGTTCCGAAGGAACCCAGGCCCCGGAGCGAAGCGCAGGGGCCCTCCCCTGAAAGGGGAGCTCTCTGCCGCGAAGCGGCCCGGCTGAGCGCAGCGAGGCCGTTCCCACCCCAGGCGCGCAGCGCCTGGGTACCCGCTCCGTAGGAGCGGGCGTTGGCTCGCAAAGCGAGCCCCCCGAGCGCAGCGAGGGGGTTTCAGTCCCAAGCGCGCAGCGCTTGGGTACCTGCTCCGAAGGAGCAGGCCTTGGTCCGCGAAGCGGACCCCGCCGAGCGCAGCGAGGCGGTTCAGTCCCAGGCGCGCAGCGCCTGGGGTACCTGGTCCGAAGGACCAGGCTCTAGTCCGCGAAGC
>NZ_JBMDLB010000009.1:0-38126 GCF_049310065.1 Streptomyces tatrensis
CAAGGCTGTAGCACCACAAAAAGTTATCCGGCGTCGAAGACGCCAAAATGCGCCTGCAGCGGCTAATTTCTTTTGTATAGCAATAGAAGCGGACGGCCGGGGAAGCCTTCATGATGCGAACCCAAGCAAGCAGGTACGAGTCCGAAAAGAAATCTCCAGAGTCATGCAGGCGAACCCATTTTCCCGCATACCGCTTATGGCTGAGCTCCTCTTTCATGCGCTCCTCCCACTCTTCCTGAGAGTCCTTGCATAGCAGAAGATTACGAATGTGTGCAGCGCGCACATTCTTGAACCGGTAAGCTCCAGCCCTTGCGTAACACAAAGGGGCGCACGCGCCGGCCTGGGCGCACACATTAAAGTTGGATCCGTCCGGAAGTTTCACCGCAAAAGCTGGAAGTGTCCAATTAAAAATACCTTCCTTTCGTAGTTGCGAATTCTGTGTGAGGAGCCACTTCTTGGCGCTCGGCTTTTTTGGTTCGGTGGCATCGGCGGTGTTGTTCACTTTGTTTCCTTCATGGGTTCGGGGGCGTCGGCCTACTGGGGGCAGTGGGAGTGCGGGGCCGTGCACGCGTGTACGCCCAGCGCGGTGACCCCGCCCTCGGCGCGGGCCAGGATGGCGAAGCCCTTGGCCAGGGCGGTCCGGGACGATCCCTGGTGCTTGCCGCCGAACTGGAGGTCGTCGCCGTGGCTGGCGATCTGCTCCAGCGCATCGGTCCGGGCCCTGTCGATCTCCTCGGCGGAGGCGTTGTGCTGCTCCGCGATGAACAGCGGCACCATGAGGAGTAGCCAGTCGGCGAGTCGCTCGCGAAACCCGTCGTCGTGCACCGGGCGGTTCCCGGTCGGGCGGCTCTCCTTCGGTGAGAGCACCACGCAGCCGAACGGGCCGTGAGGATCAGCAGCCATCGCAAACTCCGGCGCTGGCTTCCTTGGTCGGGGCGGCAACACCGAGCACGTCGACCACGACGATGTCGGTGACCCGGTCCAGGTTGGCGTCCGTGCACGCTGAGGAGAGCACGCCCGGCTGAAGTTCTTCGATGTGACGGCGAAGCGCCCCGGGCTGGGCGCTGAGGTCGTCCGGCAGGCTGAGCATGAGGGTGATGTCGTGCACGGCGGTTCGAATCGCCTTGACGCGCACGACTGCGGTGGCAGGGGCAGGGTCCATGGCTGCTCTCGCTTCTGGGGGCGGGTGGGTGTTCCGGGTCGGCGCCGCACCGCCCGAGCGGGGCGGACTCGCGCCGGCTTGGATGCCGTCGTTGTCCGGCCGTGCTGCGTCGGCGGGTGAGGTGTGGTGCGCCGTTCATGCAGGGCGCCCCGGCTCGATGAGCCGGGGCGTCAAGGTGGGTGGGGTCGGTACCGGATCTCGGAGGGCCTCTGGTGCCGGACGGGGACAGGTCAGTTGCCGCGCACGGGGCAGTCGGTGCGGTGGACGGGGGAGGTGCGGAACTGCGGGGCCTCGGTTGCGCCCCGTGCGTTGAGGAGCCAGTCGCCGAAGTCCGCCAGGCTGTCGATCGCAACGCACGGGACCGGCGCGAGGCAGGCGGGGCAGGGTGCGATCACGCTGAACGTGAGACGGGGTGCGCCCGCTTCGTAGGAGGCGATGAACACGTGGCCCTGACGGTCGCGCGAGAGCTGGATGCGGGTGGCGCGGAAGTACTGCGCGCCGGGGAACAGCCGGTGGTTCACGTCGTCGTACACGCTCAGCCGGACGGGGCCGTCGAGGCCGAGCCGGTAGCGCAGCACCGATACCACGCCTCCCGCTCGGAGTCCGCACCCAGGACGGAGGGCTCTGTTCCTGTTGGTGCCGTGGTGGCCAGACCGGCCGCGCGAGCGATCGCAGCCCGCCGGGCCGCTTCCTCTATCGCGTCCAGATCGGGGCTGATGGTTCCGTACACGTCGTCTCCTCGATGCCGGTCACAGAAGGGGGCGTGGCCCGGACCGGCGGGAGGGGTGAGTCCGGGCCACGTGGCCCCGCCGCCCGGGGGGATGGACGGAGGGGCGAGCCGCGCGAAGCGGCTCCTACAGGGTGGTTCTGGGTAGGGGCACTCTCGCCCTCACAGCAAGAACCATACAGGGATTCATAGAATTAAGCAACATTGGTTTGTGGGGGGGAAGGATCTCGAAAGCGATCACCCCCGGACGAGAGGCCCGTGCCCGCGCAGTGTCGGCCCGATACCCCGCGAGCGGTGCCGGGGCATCGGGCCGATCCCTATGCGGTGAGTGATCCCACCCGGTCCAGGATGTTCTGCGCGCAGGCGAACGCTTCGCGCTTGTGCCCGTAGGACGGCACCCGTAGGTGCATGCACTCGTGAGCGAGCGCACGGTCGGCGTCCGCTCTCGTCGTCACCCGGGCCAGGTTCAGCGCCATGAGCGGCACGTCCAGCCGGCTCTCGGGCTCGCCCCGGAAGACCTGCGCCACGAAGTGAGAGTGGAACGGCAGGCCGGTGGCCTCGCTGTATCCGGCTGTGTCGAAGGTGAGGGCGAACGGTCGCTCCGCAGCCTCCTTGAACAGATCCGCTCGCGCCCGGAGCCAACGGGTGTCCACGGGCAGCAGGGACTCGGGCGCGGGAAGCGGGCTGCGCAGGGCCTCGTGGCGGGCAACGGTCAGCGGGTGGCCTCGGTGATACGTCATTCGGTCTCACCAGCCCCGTCGTTCGCGAGCCGCTGCGCCAGGTCCAGGAGTTCCCCGGGAGCCATGGCGAAGTGTGCGGCCAGTCGCTCCAGAAGCCGGCCCTCCAGAGCCAGGGGCGCCGGCCGCGTCTGCTGGCCCGCCACCGCTTCGGCGTGCGCGGCGACCACGGTGTCGACGTCCTGATCGAACAGCTCGGCGAGGGCCTGGGTCACCTGCGGGAGCAGGGTCTTGGTCCGGCCCTGCTCGAGCATCGCGTACGTACTGCGCTTCAGTCCGGCTGCCACGGCGGCCTCGGCCTGGCCGGCACCCGCGTGCTCACGCAGATCCCGCAACGTCGCGCGGCTCGGCGAGCGCAGATCCCCGACCGGGCATCCGAGCACCTCGGCCATACGGACCAGCGTGCCCAGCTCCGGGGACCGTTCCCCGAGCTCGTACTGGTTCAGCACCGTCACCGTGACGTTGACCTCGGAGGCCAGCCGGCTTGACGTCCAGCCCTTCCGGGTACGGGCCTGCGCCAGGCGTCGGCCGTCGAAGTTGCTGACGCCGCGGCGTTGCTCGGTGCGCATGCTGCCACCTCCTGTCCTGTCTCGATGCCGGCTCGGGAGCCGACGGACCGCGGCCGGCGTGCTGCCGGCCGCGGAACCATCATGCCAAGACGCCCGGAGCGGCCCGGCCAGTGGCGTGGTTCACGAGAACTGCCCGTGCCACGAGTCGGCGTCCAGGGCGTCGAGCTGGGCTTCCTCCTCGCGGGTGAGGCGATCGGTGAAGTGGTCCCACCGTTCGAGCTCTGCCAGTTGCTCACCTTCGGCTGGCTGGATGATGGCGGTCTCACCGGACTCCAGGAGCAGTGCCACGTCCCCGTTTTCCTCCAGGTGGGCCTGTGTCCAGTTCAAGCCCCGGCGCCGGGCCGCGCTGAGGTTGAACACGTAGCCGAGCTCAGCGGACTCGCCCCCGCCGACCAACGGCCGTATCCATATCAGCTGCTCATCATGCTCCATGCGGTGGTGGCGGGCGAGGGCCTGCAGGAAGACCTCGTATCCCTCGTCGTGGATGATCCTCAGCTGGGCGCCGGCGTCGACCGGGTCGCCGGTCTCGCTGTGGTTGCCGGCGATCAGGTCGGCGAATCGGGTCTGCCAGGTGCTGCTCATACGGTCGTTCTCCTTGCGTGTAAGGGGACAGGGTGAGGGTCGCTACTTGGTCTTGACGACATCCTCGACGGGCTTGCCGCCCAGGTGGGTGATGCCGCGGGCCTTGAACGACTCCAGCAGGGCTGTGCGCTGGTGTGGCTGGTGGCACACGATGCGGCTGGGGGCTTCGGCGCCGAGCAGGTCGATTCCGTCGCGGAACATGATTTCGTTGTTGGACGCCCCGTGTGTGGCAATCGTCAGGGGGTCGCGGGTCAGGCCCGAGGCCTTCTTCTTGTCGGGGCTGACGCCGTACTTGTCGCCGTTGTAGGCGTAGTAGTCGGACCGGCGCATCAGGACGGACGGGTCGTCCCAGATGAGCTGGCCGCCGAAGCCGGACTTCGGGGTGTTCGAGACACGGAGGAATACGGAATTCGCTCCGCCGGTGTACTTGTCCTGCTGCTCGGACATGCCGACGCCGCCGCCGATGCCCATCACCGCCCGCTTCTCCGTGGACGCGAGCACACCGGTGCCGAACAGGGCGACTATGTCGCCGCCGCCGATGCTGTGGGTCAGCGACCGCCCCTTATAGGCCTCCTTGATCTGCGCGGTCTTGCCCGTGACATCGAACCGGGACCACGTCAGCCAGCCTCCGGATGTCGCTGGCGTGGGGTCGTATCCGGCGCTCGTCGCCAGGGCATCCCCGCTGCCGAAGCCGGTCGCCTTGGCCACTGCCTCCCGGAGCACCTTCACCTTCTTCGGCAGCACCTTCTGCGCGGCCTCCAGCTGGATCCGCTTGACCTGGTAGTGGAGCTCGTCCTCCCCGAGCCCGATCAGCGACTCGGCCCGCTGGTGGACGATCTCCTGAACCTGCAGGTCCTCCAGTCCCTTGGCCTCGGCGAAGGCGGCCTTCATCCCGGGAGCGTTGGCCAGGCTCTGTGCCGTCACGTTGTTGGCCAGATAGGTCCATTCGCCCTCGGCGGCAGTCATCGGTGCGTTGACCAGGTGCAGCTGTTCCAGGCGGTCCACGAGCTGCTTGCCGTGCCCGGCGCCGACCGGAGCGTGGACTTCGAGCTGTCCCCGCATGCTGAACTCAGTGCTGTTCGGGTCGTTGGCCGCGTACGGCCGGTAGACCGCGCTCCAGCCGTCGCCCAGGTCGATCGCGTACTCCTTCCCGTTCGCCTTGCTTCGGCTCTTCCCGTCCCAGGACGTCTCGCCGCTCTGCTCGTCGAGCGACGCCTTGATACGGCTGGCGTCGCGCAGTTGCGCCGCGAGAGTCCCCGGCTCCGGCTCATCGGCCGGCGCGGGTATCTGCTTGGTCACCATCTTGGTGACCGGCAGCCCGTGCGCCTCGAAGTGCGCCATCTGCGCACCGCCGTTCTGGATCTTCCCGCCGACGGTGTTGACCTGGTCCAGGTAGTACTGGGCCATCACCTTCTCGTCGTCCGTCAGGTTCGGCTTGCTCAGGACGGCGTTGACGGCGTCCAGGGCCGTCTGGTGCTTCTGGATCGACGCCTCGGACATCGCCTCGCCGGTCTTGAGCTTGTGCTGTACCGAGGTGGTCGCCTTGGTCACCAGCTCGGCGAGCTTCGCCTTCTTGTCCAGGGCCAGGCGCTCCTTGGATGTCTCCTCGACCTGCACGTCCACCATCTTGGTGCCCGACACGCTCAGCGCGTCGAGCAGCTTGCCCTCGGCCTCCTCGCTCACGTGCGCGAGAAGTACCTCGCGGGGCCCGTTGGGCGAGACGTAGGAGACCAGAGCTGCCTGGGAGTTCAGGAAGTCCTCGCCGCCGACCAGGATCGGGGTGCCGACAGCGACACCGGCTGGCGGCGCCTCCGGAACGGGCGTCAGCGGCGGGTCGGTGTCCTCTGGCTCCTCCTCGACAAGCTCCTCAACCTCTTCCTCAGCCGCCGGCCCCGCGCCCGCCACCCCCTCGACGGTGCCCTCCGCCTCCTCAGCCACGGGTACGGCCGTGTCCTCGACCTCGACCGCCTGCGGAGGAGCCGGCAGATCACCCGCCTCGTCGACGACGGTCACCTCCGCCGGTGCCGCAGCCGTCTCCGGAGGCGCCGCAGCGGGCATCTCCGCGGCAGACTGCGTGCCGAAGACCGGCTCGCCGTCGAGCGTCCAGGCTCCTCCCTGCTCGGCGAGCGGAATCTCGCTCTTCCCGAAATCGGGTATCACCAGCGAGTTCAGGAGCGTCGGATCAATCTCGACGACCGGCTCGGAGGCCGTGGGCCCGAGGTTCGGGGGTGCCGGCGGTGCCTCGGTCGCGACCGTCGGGGCGACGGCGTATGACTCGTGGCTGCTCTTGGAATTCGTGCCCATCACTCAGCTCCGTGCTTCAGCGAGGCCCCGTGGGGCATGTGCAGGTCCTTGACGAAGAAGTCCGCGAACGCCGTGCGAAGGCTCTGCTTGCGCTCCACGGCGTGGTCGAGGAACGCCTCCGCGATCTGATCCGTGCTGACCTTCGCGGCCGGGATCCCATGCTTCTTGGCGGCCTGCTTGCGCATCGCGGGCACCCAGTGCACCCCGCTGCCGGACTTGGCGCCCTCGTGCGCGGTGGAGTGGAGCATGGAGCGCCACTGGCTGTCCGGGATCGCCTCGACGTTCTTGATGACCGTGTGGGCCACAGCGGGGTTGACCTTGACTCCGTCGGCCAAGCTGCCGCCGAGCGCGGCGGTGTAGAGCTTCTGGTGCACTGGGTCGTACGAGCCGCCGCCGGATGGGGCGTAGCCGAGGGAGAGCTTGTCGGTGCCCCAGTGCTTGAAGGCCTGTCCCCGGTCGATGTGCACCAGCCCGCCCGACGCGGTGCGAAGGACGTTGGCCTGGTGGCCGTCGTGGTCGCCGACGAGCCAGGAGCCGACGTGGGAACGCACGATGGAGTCCACCTCCGGCTGGGTCCACTTGTGCGGGTCGGAGGAGAAGTGGGTGGCGCCCTTCAGCATCGGCTGAACGCTGCCGACCTTGCCGCCGATCTCCTTGACGTACACCGGTACCGCCGGGACCCCGGCCAGCGACAGAGCATGGGACGCGGCGGCTTCGGAGTGGGCGATCACCCCACCGTTGTGGTCCGCCTTGAAAAGCCAGCTGGACCCGTCCGGCGCCGTGTGCAGGGTCTTGCTGTAGGTGCCGCCGAGGTTGGCCGGCGCTCCGGCGCCGAAGCTCCAGGAGCCGACTACGTCGGAGTCGATGCGGGCTGGCACATCCTGTGCCGTGGCCTTGGCCTGCTGGAGGGCGGCGACCAGAGCTTGCGCCTTCGCGTTGAACGAGCCCGGCGCTGCCGGCTTCTTCGGTGCCTTCGGAATCGCCTTCGGCGCCGGGGCCGCGGTCGCGGCCTGGGCAAGCTTCTGCGCCTGTACGGGACTGGCGCCCATCTTGATCGCGGCCTCGACCTTGCTCTCCTGCGTCAGACCGCCACTGCCCACGGCAGACCCGCCGGCGCCCTCCGGGGCCGGAGCGAGTTTGCTCTTGAGGGCGTTGACCGCTTCGTCTGAGGCGAGCGGTGCGGATGCCTTGGCAGCGGCAGCGGCCTGTTTCTTGGCGACACTCGCGTGGACCTTGGCGTTGATCGCGTCCTTGTCGAGCGCCGGGTTGAAGCTGGCGGCGATGTAGCCCTGCAGGTGGGCCCGGTTGGCCTTTCCGGTGTCCGGCATGCCCAGTTCACTGGCGAGTGCCCGGAGATCGGCGACCTTCTGGGTCTTCGCCCACGCGTTGACCTCGGTCGTCAGGGACTTGGGGTCGACCGTGTGCGAGGTGAGGAGCGCGGGGTTGGCGAAGCCGATGTCGACCGGGGACTGCAGGGTCTCGTGGATCCACCCCTGCGCGTCCTGCTGCATGCCGTGCAGCTCACCGGTGTTCTTCGCCCAGGCGGCCACCTGGGAAACGGCCTCGGGATTTCCGGCGAGGTCGGGAAGGGTGAGCTCGGTGTGGACGTCGAGTTTGCCGGCCTTGTGAACATCCAGCGCCGTGTCGAGGGCCTGGAGCTGGTCCTTCCGTGCCTGAGCCGTCGCCTTCAGGCTCTCCTTCTCCGCCTCTGACGTGCCTGTACGCAGCAGCCCGACGAGCTCAACCGGCTTGAGGTGCTGAGCCTCGGTCAGCGACATCTCCCCGGACGCCACGGCGTCCTTGACCAGAGGCATCACGGTCGAGGTGTTGATCTTGGCGTGCGCGAGGGGGTCCTCGGTCCACACCTTGATCTGGTTCTGGATGGTCTCCAGCTCGGGCATGTCGGGCGAGTGCGCGGTGAGGACCTGCTTCTCCGCGTCGAGGAGGTTCTTCAGCTTCTCGCTGTCCAGGGCGCCCTTGGAGTAGGCAACCTCGTGGGCTGCCTGGTTCCAGGCCTCCTGTGCGGCGTTGACCTGCTCCGGTGTCGCCGCCCAGGTGCCCGGAGGGCCCTCGGGCACGCTGGTGGTGCCCTCGATCTGCTGGAGGTCGGCCAGGGTCATCCCGGCGACGGTCTGGCCGGCCGCGAGCTGCTCGTACCGCTTCTGCGCGGCGGCCTGGATCTTCTGCTTGGAGGGGATGTCGTCGCTGTAGTACGGGTCCAGCCAGTGAACGAGCGGGTGCTGGTTCTTCCCGGACAGGCCCACGAGCGCTGGGTGCTCGAACCCCTTGGCCGCGGCGATCTGCTGGAGCTCTTCAGCGTCGAGCGTGTTGAGGTAGGCGAGGGACTGCGCCCGCAGGGCGTCGAGCTGGGCCTTGACCTCCTCGTCGGAGGCGCCCTCCTCCTTCATCTTCTCGATTGCGTCGCGGGCGGCCGGGATCTGGTCGGCGAAGACCTCGTACCGCTCGACCGGGTCGTCGGGAAGCTCTGGGTCGTTTCCCGTCGCGACGCCGTTGCCAATCTGGAGGGCGTCCAGGTTGTCCATGGCCACCATCAGGTCGGTCTTCGCCTTGACGAGGCCGTCGCTGAGCTCGGGCTGGGGCTCCGCCAGGACGGGTGCCGTTCCGGCGCTACCCATCCCCTCGGCGGCCTTCAGGGCATCGCTTGGCGCGATGGCGTACGACGCGTGCGAGCTCTTGGAGTTGGTACCCATCAAGCACCGGTCCGCGGGGGCAGAGCGGGGATGACCTCGCCGAGCAGCACGTCAAGGAGAAGTTCGGCGGCATGGCGCAGGTCCACGGCGTCTTCCGGGACCGAGGCCGGCGCGATCTGGCATGCGCCAGCCTCCGTCTCCCAGCGGGCGATCCGCTCCGGGGTCACGCCCTCCGCCAGGCGCTCGCGCCAGGGGTTGGCCTCGTCGTAGACCAGGGGCACCCACAAGGTGTGCTGCGCCGGGTCTGCACCGTCGGCGGTGTCCAGGGCGAGGATGGCGACGGGGTCGACCGCCATGCCCAGCGCGGGGTGCCAGACCGTCAGGATCCACAGCTGCCAGGTGGCTGTTGCCGGCGCCGGACGCTCCTGGGGCGTCTTACTCTCGGGCTGCGGCGGGTTGGGTGTCGACATGGCGGAAGCCCTCCTTTTTTCGGGTTCGACGCATAGAGGTGTCGAACCGGGCTTCGTGACACCAGCTCTCAGCGGCGAGGAAGGAGCGAGGCCATGAACTGGACTGTGGAGGCGAAGGCGTCAGCCGGCCGGGCGTGGATGTCCTCGCGCCCGTTCGAGGTCATGACGGCGCCGTGGATCGCGTACTGGTGGGGGTTCTGGCTGATCAAGGTCAGGCGGTCACCGAAGAGCGAGACGACCTGGGCGATCCGGTCGATCCGGGACAGACCTGTGAGGATGATCGGCATGTCGGCCGGCAGGTTCTCCGCCAGCCAGTACAGACCGGGCAGCGCCCACGTGTCCCAGTTGCTGTTCTCCCTCACGGTCTGGACGTTCACGGCGATGGCCGGCGGCGGGGCGTCTTCGATCCACGCCGTGTACCGCTTCAGGTCCTCCAGCCGGAACCAGTAGACGTTGGGCACGGCCGTCACCCCGGCGTCCGCGAATTCCTGGGCGATCAGCAGGCACCGGCGCATGTTCAGCAGGTGCTCGGTGCGGGGCCAGTTGCCGTAGATCGAGTAGTTCGGGGAGAGCACCAGGTCCCAGCCCTGGGAGGCGATCTCCTCGACGAGGCCGTCGCGCTTGCGGTACGTCCAGAACGCTTCGACCAGCGGGTCCTCTCCGTACCCGACGAGGACCGCCTTCTGCCCGTCTCGCAGGGCCAGGGCTTCGCGGGCCTGCTTGCCGGCGAAGCGGGGATAGATCGAGTGGGTGTCGGGGCTGAAGACCCGGCGCAGCCCCACGCCGTAGGCGGGCCAGCGCAGGCTCGCGTCCAGCTGGGAGACGGACGAGCCGTCGGTCATCGGGATGAACGACGGCAGCTTAGGCAACGTGCCGTCGATGGTGATGTCGTCGAAGGTCAAGGTGCCGCCGACGTCGGCCATCCACTGCGCGATGTCGGTGCGGGAGCCGCACCGGATCGGGCAGCCGCCGCAGGCCCCGGCCGGGGAGCCGGCCTCGGTTGCGGCGCAGCCGCAGTACGAGCAGTCCGAGTTGGTGCCCGAGCACAGCGGTTCGACGGTCGCGGGACCGCCGCGCCCGTCCGGTCCTGCCCAGAACGCGCAGCTGCCGCAGTCGCAGCCGCGGCCGGGCAGGGGGAGGCCGACTCGGGGCATCGGAAGGGAAATGCTGGTCATGCGGCGGTCTCGCTTTCGTGTGAGGGGGTGGCCTCGTCGGCCAGGTGCTGTTCGAGTTCGCGGAGGGCCAGGCGGAGCGATCCGCGGTCGTACTTGCCGACTTGGCGGCCAGCTCGGACCTCGGCGAGCAGGCCCCGTAGCCCGTCCAGGGCGCCGCGCACGAGTTGGGCGTCCACCGGGGGTGCCGGCGGCGGGGACGGGGTTGCGTCCTCCTCGGCGGGCGGTGGTACCGCGGCGACGGGCGGCTGCTGGTCCGCATTGGGAACGCTGACGCCGTCCGTCGGGGCCGGCATGCTGTCGCCGTCCTCATCGGTCACCGGGGCCTCGGCGGACCTGTCGGGCTCGGGTACCCGGGTGAGTTTCGCGCGCCGGTTGGCGTTGGCGCGTTCCAAGCGCTCCTCGGCGGCGTCGATGACTTCTTCCGGGTCCAGTTCCGGCGTTGCCAGGCTGATGTCGACCGCGCTGGGCAGCAGGTGCAGGCGGCTGCTTCCCTTGAGAGCGGCCCAGATGTCCGACGCGGCATCCTCACGGCCGCGGCGCAGCGCCGCGAACCGGATCCGCGTGTTGAGGCGGACGGCTTCCTCGTCCATCTCTTCGGTCAGGTCGCGCGGCAGTTCACGGAAGGCGCGTACGAGTTCGGTGGCCTTGCGCTCGGTCAGCTGAAGTCCGAGCCGGCTCAGGACCTCGGCCCACGGGGCCGCGCAGGTCTGATCCGTGCCGCGGATCTTCTCCAGCGCCTTGAACCGCTCGACGGCGTCGGTGATCGCGTAGACGTGGCCCGGGACGGGCTTGCCGGACCGCAGCAGTTTGCCTACCAGCACGGCGCACCGCTGGTACATCAGCGCGGCAGCCTGCTCGCCGGGACGCAGCGGCTCGCGGGCGAAGTTCTCCACGAACCTCCACATGTGCCGCTCTTCATCGGACAGCGGTCCGGGGCACACCACGGCGGCCAGGGACGCGAAGTGCGGGTTGTCCGGCAGGTTCTGGGCTCCCCAGCGCATGGCTCGGAGCCGACGCTCGCCCGTGACCAGGCGGATGGTCGGGGCGCGGCCGGCGACGGTGATCTCCTCCGCCAGGACCGGTTCGAGCATGCCCACGACCGACATGGACGAGATGAGGTCGGAGAGCTCCTGGGGAGCGGTGACGTCACCGGGCTTGCGGCCCTGGGGCTCGGTGAAGGGGCTGCCCGGGCCGCGCATCGGCAGCATCTCGAAGCGGCGCCGCCGCAGGCGGGTGCTGCGGTGCAGGATCTCGGTCAGCTGGATCATGCCGCTGCCCTCGGGCGGCGCATCTTCCACCGTGGCGATGCTCATGAACTGGTGTCCTTCGTGGGGTGGTCGGCGCGGCCGCGGTGGGCCGCGCCGACTCACTGAGCGGTCGTGAGGTACAGGTCGGTCAGCGGGGGCCGCGCATCGGGCGTGCCCCGGAGCAGCGGGGTGAAGATCGGCTCGAACGGGCCGTGGTCCTGGAGCAGCTGCAGGGTGGTCACGCCGATCGACAGCCGGCCCGCCAGGCGCGCCAGCCGCGGGTCCGCCCGGGTCAGGGCGTAGAGGTCATTGGTCCGCGCGGCGAGCCGGGCTCCCAGCGTGGGCGAGGGCTGGCCGTCCAGGACCACCAGCAGCCGGGGGAAGAAGGGGTAGGTGTACTGCCACGACGGCCGCGTCGACGCCGCCGACCGGCGAGCCCGGTCGGGGTGCTGGGGCACGTACTCGTGCAAGCGGCCGTACGCCGCGATCTTGGCTGCCAGGCGGGCGGCGGTCATCGTGGCGCGGTCCATCTCGATGAACAGCGTCAGCATCGCCCGCTGCCCCCGCCGTACGTGCACGTAATTCAGGACGGCGTCGGTGATGACATGGTCGTCCTCGAATCGACGCTGGCCGTCACGGATCCGGTGGGCGACTTCCGGCATCCAGTCGAGCGGTCCACACTCGTGGCCCAGCCGGGCGGCATGCCGGGCGAAGGCGATGCCGGTCTCGTTGACCGCCAGGGTGTGGAGCTGGCGGGCACCGGCGACCGCTTCCACCGTGATCCGGTAGGGCCGCGGCCGGAGCTCTCCGCCATCCTCCACGGACTGCGCGCCCTCCTCGGTCAGGAACCACAGGTACGGCGGCTTGACGGGCCGCCGGGTCTTGTTGGTCTGCTGCACGGCCGGTGTCGGGCGGTGGCTGGCCCAGATGCGCTGGACCTGGCCGGCTGCCAGGAGTTCGCGCAGCTGACGCCGCAGGTAGGACGCGCCGCCGGCGGCCGGCAGGAGCAGGCGCTGCATCTGGTCCGTGGACATGACCCGGTGCTGGTAGAGCACATGGAGCACTCGGGTGCCGAGGGAGTGGAAGCTGGCGCGCTGCTCCGGCACGCCGGCGGCGGCGTCGATCGTCAGGGTCACGGGGCCACCGCGCTCGTGCCCGGATCCGGGCCGTCGTCGCCGTTGTGCGCACCGTGCAGTGGCTCGCCGTCGTCACCCAGCGGCTCGTCCTCGTCGCGGGGGCCCTCCTCATCGGCGGACCCGCTGATCACGACGCCCGCGACGTGGCTGATACGGCCCCCTCCGCCCTGCGATGCATCCGCGTGCTGGCCTGTGGCGTTGTCGGCGCCGCTGGTGGCCTGTTGCTTGCGGGCGGCGGGCAGGCTGCCGACGGTGGCCTCCTTCGGTGGCTCAATGCCCTCGAGAGCCAGGAGGATGTGGTCGTCGAGCATGCTGAGGTCGTCGAGGATGGCCCGGACCGGGCGCCGGCCGAGGTTCTTGTCGACCGCCGCCGTCAGGTCGTCCAGGCCATCCGAATTCTTGTAGTCCTTGTACAGCTCCTCGACGCTGGCACCGCGCACACGGAACGGGTCCGTGCGCCCGTCGCCGAGGGTCACCGACATCACGTAGTTGTACGGCCGCAGGGCGGTGATGGTGTCCGGGTCGACCTTCTTGCCCCAGCGGCGGGTCACCAGCATCGCCTCGTCGACGTCGCTCGCGGTCGTCGAGAGGACCGACAGGTTCTGGAGCAGGCCCTGGCGCGTGGTCGGCGTCAGCCGCTGCGCCATCTGCGTCATCGCGAGCAGCTTGACCCGGAACTTCCTCAGCTGCTCCGCGATGGCCGCCAGTGTGCCCTTGGACGCGCCGTCGACCGCGGTGAGCTCGTCGATGAAGCAGTAGAAGTCCTTGCGGTCGGCCACGGGGACATCCCGCCGCGACAGCCCGGCACGGAAGAGGTCGTAGATCAGCAGGCAGGACACGATCCGGTCGGTGTCGCCCGTACCCGACGGGCAGATGAAGACGATCTTGCCCTCGTCCATCGCGGTGCGGATGTCGTACGTGGACAGCGACGAGCCGAGGAACGCCTTGACGGCGTTGCTGCTGTCGAGCCGCTCGATGATGTTGGTGACGACGGGCGTCGCCTCGCCCGGGTACTTCTTGTACGTCTTCTCCCAGAAGTCCCTCAGGGTCTTCGACAGGTACGGGACGACCGCGTCGCGCCACACCTCATCGGTGAGGATCGTTCGGATCTGGAAGATCGTCGGCGCGAACTCGGCCTTCTTGTTTTTCGAGAGCAGCAGGGACAGCTCCACCAGCGACTCCACCGACCGCGTGAGGATCGTCTTGGCACGGCCGGCCGAGTCGCTCCAGTTCAGGGCGCTGGAGAATCCCGTGACGATGTACTGGACGATGTCCGGTATGTCATCCGCCTTGCGGTTCTGCATCGACAGCGGGTTCCAGGACGCGACCATGGCGTCCATGTCCGGCGAGGTGAGGTCGATCTCCTGGAGCCGCGGCTGGATTTCCGGGTGGGCCAGGTAAGGGCGGGCGCGCTGCCAGCCGTCCCCGTGCGGGTCCAGGAACAAGATCCCGTGCCCGTTGTGCGCCAGCGCGATGGCCTGGACCAGGCTCATCTCCGTCTTTCCGTAGCCGGACTTGCCGAGGAACAGAGCGAAGAGCAGGTAGCGCAGCGGGATGCCGGCGAGACGCTCACCGCCGCCGGGCTTGGACACCCAGCCCAAGGGCAGCAGGTCGGGCTGCCCGGTCCACGACGGCAGACCCGGGTGGGGCGGGGGAACCACGCCGCCGGAGCGCATCACGTTCGCGGCCCCGTTGTGCTTAGTCGGGGGCTTGAGCAGCCCGGCGATCTCCTCACCGGTGACCCACCCGCGGCGCCGCGGGGCGAACAGTCCGGTCTCGAAGCGGCGGTCGAAGTTCTGGCGGTAGATGGGCGCGTCGGCACGCAGCCGGGTGATGCCGAGGTTCAGCCCGACCGGCCTCAAGTGGTTGTCGCCGGCCCAGCCCTCCAGCGCGGCCAGGATCTGGTCCAGCAGCAGACGCGGCCGGTGCGGGTCGGTGGAGCAGGTGCGCACGAGCAGCTGGAGGTCGAAGACCGGGTCGACGCCCGGGTGGAACTTGCCCATCGCGGCTTTCATGTCCGTGGCGTTGAGCATGCGCTGCGGCTTGGGCCGGCTGCTGGCCGAGGGCTTCTGGGCCTGGACTCCGCGCATCTCGGCGGCGATCTCCGCCCCGATGGACGACAGCCGGTCCAGGCTGAAGCCCGAACCGCCCTGGCGCGGCATCCCCGGGATGGCGGGCATGTCGTGCGGCGCGCGGCGTGCGGCGGCCAGGAGCCGGCTGCGCTTGCGCGCGACCTTGCCCGGGGTAACGGGCACCAGGTCCAGGACGAGGTCGGCTCTCTCCTGCAGGGATTCACGGACATCGGCGACCGCCGCGGCCAGTGCCTCGAGGGGGTCGGGCTTCAGCGGGACATCGCGCAGCGCGAGATGGTCGGGCAGTGCCAGCGCGAGCTCGGCTCGCGCTACATAGAGTCGACGCTCCTCGCTGGGCGCGGTGTCCTTCGACAGGCTCACGGCCAGTTCTGACGGCTTGGGCATGATCGTTCCTTCGTGCAGTGGGGGGTGGGTCAGGCTGCGGCGGCTGCGAGGCCGGTGGTGCCGTCGTTGTGGACTCCGAGGCGGATGACCGGGCGCTCGGGGGCGCTCTCCTCACCGGTCACCGCCCGCAACTCGCACTGCGAGTAGCCCTGGTGACGCAGCACGGTCGTGGCACGGGCGGGTCCCTCGATGCGCAGGGTCAGCGGTCCGCCAACGGACATCAGCCGGACCCGCATCGCTGTCCCGCGGGCCGGCAACGCCCAGCGGGAAGTGCTGCGCTGGGCCAGGGAGATCTGCTTCGCGAAGCGGACCACCTCTTCCAGCGCCGGGTCGAAGCCGTTGGTCGGAAGCACCTCGAACGCCTCGCGGTCCCGCAGGGTCGAGCGGCTCATCAGCCGCTGCATGGATCCGTAGGCGATCACGAAGGCGAAGGCGCAGCAGATGACCCACCACAGGTTTCCCAGCGCCCACTCCTGGGCGTCCTCGGCGATCGCGGGGAGGTTGCCGACACCGGCGATGAGCTCATCGATCATGTCGTTCGTGTTCATCGGGGGCTGCTCTCTCGGCTCGTTGGACGGTGGGTGGGTCGGTCGTACATGGAACGGCTCCAGCTGGAATCGGTCGGAGTTCGGCGGATGTACATAGAGGTGTCGATGAGCCCCCGGGTGTGACATCCGGCGGAAAGAAGTTCTGCGCGGCCCCCAGGACAGGGCTGGGCGCGGGGTCCGGCCGGGCTGGCCGGACCCCGACGGTCATCCGATGTGGCGCATCGCGATGATCTGAGGCGTCCAGTAGCTGAGGGGCTTGATCTGCACGGCGCGCCCTGTGCGCGGGGCGTCGATAACCTCCGGCTCCCCTTGGGCGTTGGGGCCGATGTACATGCCGACGTGCTCGGGTCCGGAGGGGCCGGGCCGGGTGAACAGCAGGTCCCCAGGCCGGAGCTGGCTGACGCTCGCGACGGCCGTCCCCGCACGGACCTGGTCGTAGGTGACCCGGGGGAGATTCACGCCCGCGTTGCCCCATGCCAGCTGCATGAGCGAGGAGCAGTCACAGCCGTTGTTGCGGCCGTGGTCGAAGGGCGGCTTGCAGTCCCCGCCCCACTGATACATGGTGCCGAGCGCGGTCTTGGCCGTGGCGATCGCCTGAGCGGCGCCGCCGGAGCCGGACGGCAGGGGGACGTTCCCACCCTTGTCGATAGCCGCCCACTTCGCGGCCAAGTCGCGGATCGCCTTGACGTATTCGCGGGTCTCACGAATCGGCGGGATGCCGCCCGCCTTCTGTACCGCGTACGGGCCCGCGTTGTACGCGGCCAGCATGTTGTCGGTCTTGTCGCCGCCGACGTCCTTCACCTGCCCGGCGAGGTAGCAGTCGTACGCGATCGCTGCAGGGATGGCGTCCTGGGGATTCCAGACGTCCTTCACCCCGTCCCCGTTGCCGTCGACGCCGTGCTCGGCCCAGGTGTCTGGGATGAACTGGGCGATGCCGTCGGCGATGGGCTTCTTGTACCGCTCCCCCGTCTGCTTGTCGGCTACCCACTCGAAGGACTGCGCGTTCGGGTCGAAGCTGCTCTCGCTGTAGATCTGGGCGGCGATCAGTGAGGGGGTCACCTCCGCGCACCCGTACTTCCCGATGCTGTTGAGGATGAGGGTTCTCACCTCGGCCGGGACGGGCGCGTTGTCCGCGATGCCGCCGCCGAACCCGACGTTCCCCAGACCCCCGCTGGTGTTGTCGTTGCCCATGGCCATCGCGACGGCGATGACGGCGGCGATGACGACGGTGAGCACGAGGGCTCCCAGGCAGCCCACAGCCGCCATGATCTTCTTCATCACTCGCCCCTGCTCAGGCTTCGGGCAGCGCGGTGACGAGCCAGGCGCCGGCCTGGTCGCGCTGGAGCTTGAGGGCGACCTGCTCGTCGGTGCTGCTCGGCTGGCCAGCCGCAGGGGCGACGATCAGCCGGTATCGCACCCGGGCCCAGGCCATGTCAGCCGTCGGTTCCGGCGCCCCGTCGGGGACCGCGATCTGGGTGATCTCGGCGGTGACGACGGTGTTGGCCTGCGTCCACTGCTGCCACTGGCGGGTGCTGCTGGCGGAGTCCGTGGTCAGCTGCGTGGCCAGCTCCTTGCCGGCGTAGGCGCGGGCCCGGTGCGCGGCGTCGTTGTAGGAGCCGTCCTTGCCCGGACGCGCGTCGTGTCCGGCCCAAGCGAGAACGAACTGGCGAGCCGCGCCCGCGACGTCCTCGGGCATCGGGATCGTGATCGCCTGCGCGTCCTCGACCGCGGTCGGCGTCGGCGAGGGCGAGGTGCTGCCGTGCGTCGGGGGCGTTGTTGCCGGAAGCGCGGAGGCGCTGTTGGGCTGCCCGGTTCGTGAGTGTGTCGGAGCCGCCGCTGGTTCGGAGGCGGGCCGGGGCGCGGAGGGCGGCTCGTGCGTGAGCAGCATGATGCCGAGGCCGGCGAGAAGGGCTGACGCGGCGAGCAGGGCCACGGTGCCCGCGGTGCGTGGGCGGTGATGGCGATCGGTGTGCGGCAAGGGGGCACCCCCGTCGGGTGGTTCGAGGTGAAGCGCGCCGATACGACGCGAAGAGGAATGAGGGCTGGTGGGGGCCGCGAGGGGCGGCCCCCACCAGCTAGGTCAGGGCTTCGGGCGCGGCGGTCCGGCCTGCCGGGTGGCCCGCCGGATGGGCCGGGCCGGTCCTGAGCTGGCGCTCGGTGCGGCAGGCGCGCCGCCGCTGCCCGAGCCGGCCGACGTGGGCGCCGGGGACGTGGGCGCGTGCGGCAGAGGCGGGACCGATGCGGGGCCGCCGACGGCCGGGGACTTCGGAGCCGCCTTCGGCGTGCTCTTCGAAGCCGGCTTGGGCGCGGCCTTCGGGCTGGACGTGCCCGGACGAGGCGCACTGCCGGGAACGCGGGGAGCACCGGCTACTGCCCGCGTCCCGACCGGCAGCGACGGCTTGGGCGGAGCGGTCGGCTGAGCCATGCCGAGCTGGATGTTCGCGCCGTGTCGGCCAACGAACCTGCTCGCGGTCGCGACGTTGCGCACGTACTCGTCCTTGAAGGCCAGTGCCCCGTCGACTTTCTTGTCGACGCGGGCTGCGGTGCGGTTCTTGGCCGCCACGAGCTGGCTGCCCACCTGATCCGCGCGGGCCTTGGCGGACGCCGCTCCCCGTTTGGTCGCGGCGATCCCCCGGGGGATGCCGACGGGTGCGCCGACGGTGGCCAGGGTGGTGAACTTCGTGGCCTTCCACCCGTACTTGCCGGCTGCAGCCGCCACCTTGCCGGTGGCCATCGTCGCCCTGCCTCCGCGCGTCTGGGACATCTTGTTTACGGCGGCCGTGGCCAGGCGCTTCTTCAGGGTTTGCTTCGCCACGTTCTGCGCCGCGATCTTCGCCGCGGTCGCGGTGCCGCCGGTGCCGACCGCCGCGGCAACGTTGGTCGCCACCCGCGCGGCCGCACGTACCCGTCCGCCCTTCTTGGCGCCCTGCGGCGGCCCGGTCCACAGCTGCCGGGCGGTCCGTCCGATCTTGCCCAGCGGCTGCGTGACCTTACGGGCCTCTCCGCGGGCATCTCCCCAGACCTGCTTCAGACCGGGGGCGGTCTCCGCGTAGCGGCCAGGGGAGTTGAAGATGCTCTGCCTGGAGCCGCCGACCCGTGCATTGGCCAGGCGCCGGTTGAGGTTCACGGAGATCTGCCGGGCGGTCTCCTTGATCTTCTTGTGGCCGGCGAGCCCCGCGAGCGCGGTGATGTCGATCGCGATGAACTTGACCGCGAGGACCTTTCCGGTGTCGGCGCGGACCAGCGCGATGATGATCAGGATGAAGATCGCCAGGAAGAATATCGACAGGACCACGCCCAGGGCGGCCTTGAAGACGGCGGCGAACCAGCGCCACAGGACGCCGCGGCCGCCGCCGGGCAGGATGCCGGCGCACAAGGCCCAGTGGCCACGGATCGCTTCGAAGGCGATCCAGCCCTGCGCGGTCAGGAAGCCGCCGGTGACCAGGACCACCAGGACCGAGACGATGAGCGCCGCCAAGGCGACGAACACGGCGCTGAAGGCGAGGTCCGCAGAGGCCTTCTTTGCCTCGACCTTGGTGTTCTGGCCCTTGCAGGCCTTGGTGAACAGGTCGCCGGCGTTGAGGAGCTGGTCGTTGTAGGAGGCGCCGCCGGGGTTGAGCTGGGAGCCCTCCCAGAAGTTGATCCCTTTCTGCTTGTAGTTGTATTCGACGAGCTTGGCCTTGGCGAAGGCCTCGCCGCACTTTCCGTCGAAGACCTGCCCGTAGAGCATCAGCTGGGTCGGTTTGACGATGAAGGCGTCCACCAGCGCGTCGGTGATCGGCTTGCTGACGTTGGCCGTCTTGGCCTGGGTCGTGCTGGGGTTGGTGGACAGCACCAAGCTGGAGACCTGCAGGGAGAGGTCCTTCGCCTTGCCGAGGAGCCCTTCCTCGGACAGCAGCATCGTCGAGCCGCCCGGGCTCGACTGCCCCTGGGTGCCGAGCAGCACCTGGGCCGGCGAGAGCAGCACGGTGGTGGCGATCGCGCCGACGACCAGGGAGACCCCGGCCTCGGCGAAGCCGCGCGACTTCTGCTTGAACATGATGTGCCAGCCCGCGTAGACGCCCGCGAACAGCAGGAACAAGCCCGGCAGGCCCAGTCTGTTGATCACCTGGTCGCGGATCGTCGTGCCGATGTCGTCGACCGGCTCGACGAGGATCTTGGCGAGCCCGAAGTCCAGCGCCCACTTGATCAGCCAGCACGCGAACCCGATGAACCACTTGGCCCCGCCGAAGAACAACTGCGCCAGGATGTTCCAGATCTTCAGGTCGATGTCCGTCCAGCCGCCGGTGTCCGAGCTGACGGTGTAGGCGCTGATCGGTACGCCGTACTCGTCCTTGACGTTGAAGGGCTGCAGCAGACCGTCCGAGCCGTCGGTAGGCGGCTTGCTCAGGTCCTCGACGGGCTTGCCGTCCGGCGGCGCCGGGGTCAGGCCCGGCCGCGGCTCAGTGATGGGGTTCGACGGGCCCGGCTCGGGCTTGGGGGTCGGCTTGGTCGACGGAGTGGATCCCGGCGCGGAGGGAGCCGGACCGGGGGTCGGTGTCGGTACCGGGTCCGCCCATGCCAAGGCGGCGAACAGGGCGAGGAAGACGGCGATCGGGAGCGCGAGGAGCCAGACCCGGCGACGGCCGGCCTTGGGGCGGCGCGCGGAGGCGCGGCGGGTACTCACGCGAAGCTCGTCTCAAGCACCGGGACCGCGTCCATCAGGTCCTCGACGTCCGAGTCCTTACCACCGGGGGTGGTGTGGATCGCTTCGGCAGCTCGCTCGTCCGCGGGGATGAGGACCTTCATGCCGCCGATCCGCTTGCGCAGGTCCCGGTAGAGGCACTCGCCGGCTCGTAGGAGGCGCTCGGTGTCGGAGACGTTGATCGGGGAGAGGTTCTCCGTGATCACCTTGAGCATCTGCGGGTCGGCCGGGTCCAGGTCGAGGAACTCCAGGCACCGCGCGGCGAGGGCCTTGCCCCGGTGACGGAAGACGAAGACGTGGGACAGCAGCGCCCGGATCTTGTCGCCGATCTCGTTCTTGGGGCCGATGTCGTACGGGTCGTGGCTGCCGGCGAAGGCGCCGGCGAAGTGCTTGCGGCCGTCGGCGATGAGCTCGAGCAGCAGGTTGGAGCCCTCCGCGCTCGAAGTCAGCCACCAGCACTCGTCCAGGAAGACGCCGCAGAACTCGGCGGGGTTGGAGAAGGCCACCTCCCGGCAGAGCGCGGTGATGAGGTACATCAGGCGCCAGCCGAACAGCTTCTCGATCTCCAGGCTGCCCAGGCGGTGCTCGGCCAGTTCCTCCTTGGTCGGCAGGCCGATTCGGTCGACCGCGAACACGATGCTGTCGGCGTCGGTGATCTGCACGACGGGCAGCGTCGGGTCGAAGATGACCTTGCCCAGGTCCTTCTTGGCCAGCGCGCGCAGGGTGCGCACGAGTTCCGATGCGGACGCGCGAACCTTCACGTCGTTGGGCTCGTCCGGGTCCGGGGTCTTGGCGCGTCGGCTCAGCGTCTCGATCAGAGCGCTCATGCTCGGGTTCGGCGCATGGCGGGTGGCCTCGATCGCCTCGGACAGCGTGACGCCCTCGACGCTCATCGAGCTGATGCCGAGCAGCGGGGTGAGGAAGGACTCGCAGTAGCGGGCGGCCCGCGGGCCGCGGAAGACCCTCAGGGGGTCGAGGGATATACCGGCGGTTTCGTCGACCCGGATGATCTGTGTGGTGCCCGGGCATGCGGCGGCGAACCGGCTCCACTCCTGCTGCGGAGTGCGGTCGATGACCAGGGCCCGGCCCCGGCTGCCGGCGGTGCCCTCGCGGTGGCCGGTGGCCAGGATGGAGTGCATCGCGGTCTTCATCGCCACGCTCTTGCCGGAGCCGAGCTCCCCGACGAACGCCGCGGACGCGGAGGCGTTGACGCGCGGTCCGTGGCTGAAGTCCACCAAGACCGGCCTCACGCCGCCGCCGTTGAGCTGCAGGCCGTACAGGCTTCCGGTGTCGTCGCCGAGCGCTGCGCCGCAGAAGGGCAGCGCCATCGCGAAGTCCCGGGCGAGGAGGTACTGGGTGTAGTCCATGACCGGCTTGGGCGTCGAGACGCCGGGGAGCATCGCGTGGAAGAGCGCGGCCTGGTCTCCGACTGGACGTACCAGGGTGTAGTCGTTGCCGCCGAAGTGCCCGGCCAGGCTGGCGGCTTTCTCGTTCGCCTCGTCCGCGTCGGCGCCCCACACGCAGGTCATGACGGTTGCCCGGATCTCAACTTCCGTCGCGGAGGCGGTCAGCCGGTCGCGGTACTCGTCCAGCGCGAACGACGCCTTGTCCAGGGACGCCGGCACACCTGCGGTCTCGCCTTCGTACTCACCGCGCTGGTGGGCGAGCTCGCGCTGCTGCCGGCGCGAGCGCGGCTCCGCCTTCGAGCCGGCCTCGATGTGCAGCCGCACCGCCCAGTCGACGGGGAACCCGAAGTCGTCCAACGCGCTCAAGTACTCGCTGCCCGGGAAGACGAAACTCTCCGGCATCTCCGACAGGACACAGAAGGCCTGGTAGGAGTCGCCGTGCTCGCTCGTCGCCTTGAGGTACCGGCGGCGGAAAGGGTTGGCCGGCGCCTTGGAGGTGTTGTCGCTGCGCGCGCCCTCGTCCAGGATCACCTGGGTGTGGGCGGTGACGGTGTGCCCGCGGCCGCGCAGGGAGCGAGGTGCTCCTTCCTCGGGCAGTAGGGGCTCGCTGATGCCGCGGCGGGCGCTGTGCCCATAGATCCAGAGGATCTCGGCCTCGGTGGCCGGCCGCATCTTGATGCCGGTGGGCCAGGAGGCGGCCATCCGGCGGGCCTGGTTGAAGCGGGTCTCTTCCTCGGTGACGCTCACCGGCGGCACCGGCATGCCGAGCGTGGACAGCAGTTCACCCTGGGCGGAGGCGAGGACGGCCTTCGCCGACTGCTTGAAGTCGACGTTCGGCAGCGGCACCGCGATGAAGTCCACCCGGCCTGTCAGCTCCCAGTCTTCGAGCTGGTCGAGGACCTTGAGGGACAGGTCGATGTACTCGGGCGACTTGTCGAGGTCCACCCCCGACGTCATCCGCGTGACGACGGACGCGGCATCGACCTGCGGGCACAGCGACAGCAGCAGGACCTCGCCGCGCAGCGACTTGAACAGGGCTTCGAGGGCGTCCAGGCGCTCCCTCTTCGTGGCGCGGCTGGCGTGGGTGTAGTTCTCGGAATCCACCTTCCACACGCCCCACACGGCGGCGTTCTTGGTCCAGAGGAGGTGGCCGCTGATGTGCCGGACGGGGAGGCGCATGGGAATTCCTGGCTTTCTGTGCGAAGTACGAGGGGGGCCGTGCCGGCCGGCTGCGGAGGCCGGGCCGGCGCGGCGGTGTCGTGCGGAGGTCAGGGAGCCGGGACCGTGCCGGCCGGCGCTTCGTAGGGGGTGGTGATCCGGTCCAAGGCCGCGCGGATACGGGCGGCGTTGTGCAGGGCCCAGGAGGCGAAGACCTCCTCGCTCACGCGGCCGGTCTGGGCCTCGGCGGCCGGGCTGTCGGCTCGATCGGCTGCCGCTTCGAGGTGAAACATCGCGGCGACCAGGTCGGTGATCAGTGCCGTCTCGATGCGGGCGACCGTGCGCACGTGGTCGCAGGCGACGGGCTCAGCGCACGAGACGGCCGGGGTGGTGGTGTCCATGGCGGTTGTCCTTCGGTAGGTGGGGTGGTGTCACTTCTCGTCGAGGGAGGCGAGAAGGGCCTGCAGGCCGGACCTGGCCGGTGGCCGCTGCGCGGCTCCGGCCGCGGGGACCGTGGCGGCAGGAGCGGGCCTGGAGGCGGTGGCCGGGCGGACCGTCCTCGGCGCGGGCGTGGCCGACGCTGCGGCTGCCCGGGCCGGGATGGCCGCGCGGACCGGTGTCGCCTTGTCCCGAGCGGGGGTCCGTACGTGGACGGTGCAGGTGGCGCCGGCCAGCCGCGGACGGCTCCGGTGCTGAGGCCGGCCCGACAGCTGGCCGTCGGCCGGAGTCGAGGCGTAGACAACGAGGCTGCGCAGCGCGCGGGCGGGATCGCGCCCGTCCAGACGGGCGTACCGCAGGACCCAGGCCAGGCCCCAGGGCAGGCAGATCATCACCAGGACGTTGATGACGCCGAAGTGGGCCCACAGCTGCCGGGTGATGACCAGGAGCAGGAAGGTGGCGACCATCGTCACGATCTGGGTGATCGTGTACGGGCCTCCGGGAAGCCGACCGGCGCCGGGCAGCTTCCCGATCACCAGCGGGTGCTTGCGCGCCCGGGTGTAGGAGTGCCCGACCAGCTGCTCCTCGTCGGCACTCACAGCACGTGCTCGTCATCAAGAGCCGTCGGTATTGCGCGGGGTTCGACCTGGACGGTCTTCGGCTGGGGTGCGCTGTTGACCTCGGAGCCGACCTTGGTCTGCAGGGACGGCATGTTGGCCAGGCCCCACAGCACCAGGGCGCCCAGGAGGAAGGCGACGACGGTGGCCACCCAGGACTTGGTGCGCCAGTACGCGCCGAAGATCGCGACGGCTACGCCGACGGCAGCCACGAGCTTGACGAGGGTTCCGATCTGGTTGGTCTTGTTCGTGGCCCAGGTGAGGATGTCGCCCGCCAGCAGGACGGTGTTCGGGTCGGTGGTGTGCATGGGTGTTCTCTCTCGTTCTCGGGGTTAGGAGGCCGACGGCGACGGTGAGGGCGACGGGGTGCCGGTGCTGTCCGTGCTGTCGGAGTCGGGGGAGGGAGCGACCAGGGCCGGGTTGCTCCCGCGCTGGAGCACCGGGGCGGCGCCGAGGGAGGCGATTTCCCAGCGGCCGCCGCGCGAGCGCAGCGTCAGCGCGTAG
Source organism: Streptomyces tatrensis (assembly GCF_049310065.1). Taxonomy (NCBI): domain Bacteria; kingdom Bacillati; phylum Actinomycetota; class Actinomycetes; order Kitasatosporales; family Streptomycetaceae; genus Streptomyces; species Streptomyces tatrensis. The sequence continues at coordinate 24,593 of NZ_JBMDLB010000009.1, forward strand.
GTAAGGGGATAGGTCGCGCCGGAGGCGTCCTTGGCGTTGACCGTGGCCAGCGTCTGGCGTACGGCTCCGTCACTCGGCACCGCGGTGTTGCTCGCGTTGGCCGAGTCGTCGGCGACGTCGGTGACCTCGATGCCGGAGTACGGCGCGGGCGTGACTGACTGCAGGGAGACGCCGGGGGAGGTGTAGCGGTCCAGCCCGCCCTTGCCGGCCAGGTAGGCGTTGAGGAATCCGGTGATCGTCTGGGTGGCCGGGTCCGCAGGGTTGCTCCCGCGGTTGGTGCCGTAGCCCAGAGCGCTCGCTGTCAGCGACGCCGGCGCGGCAACCTGGGCCGGCAGCGCTGTGGCCGTGTAGCCGAGCGTCGACTCGTCGTTCCGGTTGCTTCCGCCCGCGGATGCGGGGCCGAGCGCCTGGACCGGGACCTGGTAGTACCGGAGTCCGGCATCGACGTAGGCGCCCTTGGCGTCCTTCTGCGCGATACGGGCTGCGACGGTCACCGCCCAGTAGCCGGGCTGCACCTCGCGGCTCGTCACCGCGACGGTCCGGGTGGCGCTGCGCGTCCCCGGGGTGTTGGTCAGGGTGACCGAGCCGGAGAAGTACGGGCGCAGGGAGCCCTCGGAGCCCTGGCCCGCCTCGATGTAAGCGACCACGTACAGCTGCGCGAATCCGCTGGGCCCGGTGTCGGAGGCCGTCTGCGCGGTCGGCGCCGTCACGGTCGCACTCTGGGCCTGGGTGGGGGATCCGAGCAGCGAGGTGATTCCGAGCAGCGGGCCGGAGGCGATGAGGATCCAGGCGCCGATCCGGGCCAGCCGCGCGGCGCCGGACAGCCCGGCGGTGCTGGTCTGCCAGCCGGTTTCGTCGCCGGCGTCGAGGACCTCCTGCTCCGGCTCCGCCTGCGGCAGGTCGTCCCACGCCTCGCTCTCGGCCACCGCGCGGCGGCGACGGAGCCTCACGACATCCTCCGCTCGGCCTGAGCGGTGAGGACGTCGCGGATCCGCTCGCGCAGTTCCTCGGGGCTGCGCTGGAGCATCGACTCCCAGGACCGAAGGGCGGCCTCGGAGTCGCGTTCCAGGAACTGGCTCAGTGCCTCGTGGACACGGCGGTTGAGCGGGTCGCGGACGAGAGCAGTGCCCAGCTCGGTCAGCTGGCGTCGCGCCTGGGCGACGCGGGTCTCGTCTTCGTCGAGGAAGGGGACGGCGGGTCCGTGGGGACCGGCAAGGGAAGTAGACACGGTGGTACTCCCGGTCTCGGTGGTGGGCAGGGCGGAAGAGGTCGTGAACGCGGATCGGCAATAGAGGTGTCGATCGGGCCCGCGGTGTGACGGCCGCGGCCGAGAACTTCAGACGGAGGCGAGGTAGTAGCCGGTCAGGTCGGCGTCGCGCAGGGGCCGGACCGCCCGGGACGCCCGCTGCCGAATCCGATTGCCCTCGGCTCCCATGGCTCGGGTGGTGCGGAACTCCTGGTCCGGGTCGAGCGAGGAGCTGAGGTAGTACTCGGTGATCCGCTGGGCGTCGGAGACCTTCAGCGCCTGGATGTCGACCGCCCACCTCACGAGGGCGAGCAGCTCGGTCCGCGCCTCGCCTTCGTTCAGCTCCGGCTCGTCGCGGCTCACGAGCTCGAGCTCGGCGGCGTGGGCGAGGAGGTCAGCGAGTTCGATCTGGAGCGAGGGGTCCGCGCCCTCCGTACCGAGCAGCGGAACCTGCGGGTCGCCGGCCAGAGGAGCGAGAGAACGGGCGATCCTGCGGAGCTCGCGACGGTCGTCGAAGTCGGCGGCCAGGATGCTCTGCGCCAGCATCAGCGTGTCCATCGCGACGTTCACGAAGATCGCGTGAGGCCGCCGCGCCAGCGGGTACGTCCGGACGACCTCGAACAGCGCGCTCAGGACGGTGCTGAGGATGACCTCCCAGTCGAGGCCGGGGCGAAGCTGCGTCTTGGCCATCAAGAGCGCCTTCGGCAGCAGGACCCGGACAGCGAGCTTCCAGGCGAGCTCGCTGTCGAAGCCGTCACCTGCAGCTCGCCGGAGCAGCACGGTCATGGCCCCGTTGTGCCCCGCCCAGTCGCCGCGCCGGAACAGCGCGATCAGCCGCTCGATGACGTCCTGGGGGGTACGGACGTCGGCGAGCTCGACGTCCTCCTCGGCCCAGTGGGTGATCCGGTCGGCGGCACGAGGGTCGCTGTTCAGGACTTCCCAGTCCCGGTTCATGCGCTCCAGGGCGCCGTACCCGGACCCGGAGGGAGCAGTGGCAGAGGCGGTGCGGTTCTTGGTGGCCACGTCCGTGTCCGTCCTTTCGCGTCATCTGGCTGATGTCGCTCACGCTCTTCGCACCCCCCTTGTCCGCGGTCTGATCGACCTCGGCGGATGACGTGGTCAAGGGGGTTCACGGGCGTGGTGCGGTCGGACAAGGGGTGAGCGGACAAGGGGTGCGGAGCGCGGACAAGGGGTCGCGCACCACCGCACCGCGCGACCGCACCGCAGCGGCGCACCAGATCCGGTGGTGCGGTGCGGTCGTGACGTGGTGCGCTTTCGGAAGTGCGGTTGGTGCGGTGACGACCGCCCGCACCGCACCACCGGATCTGGTGCGGCCGGTCTGCCGCCGCACCGCACCAGCTCTGTCTCGATCAAGGTGCGCTGGCCCCGGTGCGGCCGGCTCCGGCCGGTCGCGGCGTCCTTCTGCACCCGGTATTCCGCGGCCTGGCCCAGAAGCTGGCTGGCTGCAGAGCGTGATCCGAGGGGAGAGATCTCCCCTGCAGACCGTCCTCGCAGTGCGGGGGAGCAGGACCCGCTGCGGCTGTGAGGTGTGAGGCGCCGCGCCACCTGGGCGGAGCCCAGGACAGAGCTGGTCCGGGAGAAACGCGGGCGGATGTCAACCGGACAAGGGGGTGCCCGGAGGCCGGACAAGGGGGTGCCCTGCCTGGCTCGACCCTGGACAAGGGGGTCGGTGTCGTCGGTGACCACCCGGACAAGGGGGGTGACAGACGCCGGACAAGGGGGTGGCCTGCTTGGCTCGACGCCGGACAAGGGGGGAGCCGCCACCCTGAACACCCGGACAAGGGGTCCGGCCCAGGAGCGGACAAGGGGGAGCGGGTGAGGCGATACCGCGGACAAGGGGGGCTGGCTGATCACGTTCCGCGACCACTGAGCCACCCGCCCGGCCACCGCACCTGCTGGCGTGGGCCGGCCGTACCACCGCCGCGGGCGCACCTGTGGTGCGGTGCGGGAGCCCGCGCACCGCACCGCACCGATCGCCACCGCACCACCGCATCGCGCGTGCGGGTGCGCATCCAATCGGTGCGCACCCCCGTCCTCTCCGCACCACCGCACCACCGCACCACCGCACCTTCGACACCCGGGTGCGGGTGCGGTTAGTGAGCTGGCCGTGCACGTGCCGCTTCCGGGACGCGCACCTCTTCGAGGCGGGAACCGCACCACGCTCCGAGGCAGAGGGGACCTGCGGCTGGTGGTGTGACGTCGCACCGCTGGAGAGGGCGAGCCGGCAGGTCGTCAGGCGACCTCCGCGGCGACCTCCAGAACCCTGTGCCGCGCGCAGACGCTCCGGGTGGGCAGAGCCTCGCGATCGCAGACCGCATCGGCCCCGCCGATGCACCTCGCGGGGCCGGAAGTGCCTGCGGGGACGCCGACCACCACGGCCTCCACTTGTCCGGACACCTCCGCGCGGCAGAGCGCGCAGCGTCCGTCGTCCAGAGCCCGGCCGGTCAGGAAGATCCGCGCACCGCATCCGGAACAAGCTCCGCGCGGCGGCCCCAGCGGCACGGGGCTGGTGGTCCTGGCCGCCGCCGGGCGCCGGATCGCCTCGTCCAGGGTGCATTCGATGCAGGTTCCGCACGGCCCGGGGCGGGTGCCGTGCTCGGGGCACAGCCCGTCCTGGAGGCGCTGAGCTTGCTGCCGGGTGGCGAACCGATCGGCGACGACTTCCGCGCAGACCTCGCAACGCCGCCCGGTCGACCACATCACCCCGGCTTCGCAGTCCTGGTGGCCACACCCCCAGCGCGGCAGGGCCACGCCGAGCAGCCACCGACCGGGATCCCGGATCTCGGAGGTCATCGTCTGCTGGGCGAACCGGAGGGTGAGCCGGTGGCGGAGGCGTTCCGCGGCCGTGCCCTCACTCAGCTGACGACCCACTTCCCTCGCGATCTTCCGTTCGACAAAGGCGTTGCCGACCTGCTTCAGCAACCAGTGCACTGGCTCCAGCACGGAGTAGATCTCCGGGCTCATGGCCAGATCCGGTCCGGTGTACGCCGACTCGGACGACGGTGCTCGCCGCCCTTGCTGCTTCGGGATGGAGGGCTGGCTGCTTTCACCCGCGCGGAGCGCGAGACGAGCCGGCGGCCCGTCGAGCCGGGCAGCGCCCGACGGGTTTTCCACAGGCCAGGAGCCCTCTACTACCTCAGCCTCGCCTACGGCGGATGAGTCAAGTGCTCGCGCGGCCTCTGGTCGGTCAGTCGTAGGTGATTCCTCATTCGCGAGGGATCCCTCACCAGACAGCGGACCCGACCCCTCACCATTCGGGGAACTGTCCGCATCGCCGCCCGCGTTCTCCACAGGTTCCTGAAGGTCCTGGCCGTCGCCGCCCGGGGCCTGGGTAAGGCAGGCAGATACGGGCTCCGCGTCCTGCGCCGAGGCGATGTCGTGCGCGATGAACTGGTGGCGCCCCTGGGCTCCCGCCCTGCGCACCACGGTCAGCCATCGCGACGCTTCGAGCTCGTCCACCACCACGCCGGCCGACGTGACCGTCAGCGTCTGTCCGGCCTTCTGGCCGGAGTGGTGGAACAGGGAGCCAGCCAGCTCCCCCTCGGTCAGCTTGATTCCGACCGCCTGCGCGTACGCGATGACGGCGTACGCCCTCAGCTGGCGGGGCGTGAGGTCCTCCGAGGCAGCCACCGGCACCCATACGAACGACTCCGACCTCGACACCGGCCTGGTCCGGCGTAGCGCAGAGGTCCCCCGTCCGCCGCGCAGCGTGCGCCGCTGCGAGACCAGTTCCACCACACGGTCCGGCCCAGTACCTGACAACTGGGCAAGCCCCCTCTCCACCGAGGCCTTCGAGACGCCCAGGTAGGAGGCGATCGTCGCCGACTTCGCCTGGCACCCTTCCTCGCGCATCCCGAGCGCCTTCACCTTCACGTACACCGCCAAGGCGATGTCCGCGTAGAACGGCGAGGTGATCAGCCGCATCGGCACCTTCACCCGCTGTCGGCGCACCGGCGCACCGGGGACCGGGGCGGCCCCCGGCCCCGCCGTCACCGCGGCCGCAGGCGGGCATGGTGGCAGGGCACCGCGGGCTTCATCGGCCGGCGGCGCGGTGCTCGAACGCCGCGCGGGAGCGGAGTGCTCGCGCGCGGAAGGAGCTGGGCTATACGTCAGAGCGGTGGTGGGCACACTTCTCCTGGCGCAACGGCCACTGGCCCGTTGCGCTCGGTGTCGCAGCCACGCCGGTCACGGGCGGGCTGTTGTGTTGTCGATGTGGGCGCGGTCCTCGGCCGGTCAGAGGTGGGTGTCGGCCATAGAGGTGTGCAGAACCGGTTCGGTGTGACGAAGGCAGGCGGAAGATTTCGGCCCCCCCTGTCCGCAGCCGATCCGTCGTCCGCCTCTGTGGCCTTCCAAACCGGGGTGGGACCCGGGCTGACCTGCAGGACAAGGGGGTGGCGAGCAGCGCCTGGACCCCTTGTCCGCGGGGCAGAACGAGCGGATCAGCAGACGACGGGAAGTGCCCTGCCTAGTCGGCGCGGCCCTGGGAATTTGAGGTCTGGACAAGGGGTGGTGCCCCGGGCGCCCAGCGCTCCGTGGCGGCGCGACCGCAAGACCCACAACATCGCGGCGGTCTCACGGGAGGCGACGCTGCGCGCGTCCGCGATCACCGAGGCGCCGGCGATGGCCGGGATGCGCCCCGGCGCGGAGCGCCTGAGCTGACAAAGGGCATGGCTGTACTGCAAGATGTACTCCGTCCTCCTCCGGGCCTGGCCCGGGGTACGACAAAGCCCCGCTCGGGGCTGCTGCTGGTGAGGCAGTGATCACCAGACCGTGAGGTCTGGACCTCGCTCAGGGGAGCGGCAAACTCCCGCTGAGCGGTGAATACCGGATCGAGGAGCGGCAAACTCCGAGTCCGGCGGAGAAGGGCGAGGAGCGGCCTGGCAAAGGCGCCCGCCCGGTTGGCTACGACATCCCGCCCCCATCGACAGGGGTGGTGCGCCCATCGCGCGAGCTGCACAGCAGAGCAGCCCACCGCGACGGCGTCGAGGACACCGTTCGATCAGCGGGCTGACTGAGTACTTGCGCGTGGGTGCGGGTACGCTCCACCACGAGACACCGCCTTATCGGTTCTCGGTTCGATAAGCCCCCGCGACCTGCTCAAAGGTCGTGGGGGCATCGTGCATTTCGGGGCCGATGCTAGATCGACTGCAAGCAGCCTATCCCCATACGTCGGGGTTGGGGGCAGCCGATTCACGGCTGATGCATAAGGCACGCACCATCAAAAACCCTCATGAGTCGGTTACTTACGCAATAGAGCCGCATGATTGCGACAGGAACACGCGATCGGCGCGAACCACCAGCAATTCATAGAAGACGGGCATTCCGTTGTGGAATCCCGTCCGCTGGATGGCGTGGACCGTCGAGGAGCCGGACTTCAGCAGCCGAGCCTCGTCGGGAGTGGCCGACCGGGTGGACCAGCGGCTACGAACGCCGGTGACAGCCAGGTCATGCTCGGCCAGCGACCCCAACTCGTCGACGTGGACCGGCTCCGAGAGCTGGCGGGCGACATCGGCCACGGACCTCGGGACGTGGAACTCCCGAAGGGCCCACGGAGCACCCGCGTACTGGTGCACCGTGCCGCGAACCACCACCGTCATCCCCTCTGGGCCCTGCAGGAAGCCGGCGACAGCCGCCGGAGCCTGCCGCACCTCCGTACGCAGTCCCTCTCCGGGCCCGAGCTGCTGCTCGCCGACAGGCAGGATCTGACCATCCCGGGTCCAGCTCACCTCGAAGGCCGCGGGCGCGCTCATGACCTGGTAGCCGCGCTTGGGCAACGATTGGATCAGGCCCTCCGCGACCAGAGGCGCGAGGCCGGCCAGGACCGTGTTCCGAGCCACGCCGAACCGAGAGGCGAGCGCCCGGCCGGACGGCAGGAAGCTCCCTGGGGCGAACGCGCCGGCCACGAGGTCGCGGCGCAGATCGTCAGTGATCTTGTCCTGCTGGTACGGGTTCGGCATGAGGCACATCTTGCCGCACCGGCGCGGGCGGGTCCGGGCCCTGGTCCGCCTCATCAGGCATCCCCCTTGACGTGAGCGATCTTCAGGTGCACCATCATCACACATCTGGCTCAACTGGACTAAGCCAGATGAGCCAGGTGTGCCCATGAGTGATGGAGACCCCCATGAACACCAGAAACCGGATCGCCGCCGCGGCTCTCACCGCGACCCTCGCCCTCGGCGCCACCGGCTGCGCCCTGGACGGCGGCAAGGCCGATCAGCCCTTCATGGATGCGCCGAAGGGCGCGATCAACAAACAACCGATGGACATCGTCGTGATGAGCGACGGCTTCTCCAACCTCGGCGCGAAGTGCGAGGGCCCGAACCGCGTGTACGTGATCTTCCACGGCAACGACAAGTACGGCTCGGTCGCCGTCGCCCCGAACGACCCGCGCTGTACCGCCCGCTGACCCCGCCCCGACCGCGCCGAGACACGGAACCCGCGCGACGGCACGGCCGCCAAAGCAGCCGAACCCGCCCCGCCTTCACGCGTCCTCACGAAAGCGGCCTCCGGGGCTGGACCCCCGGAGGCCGTGTGGAGCGCGCCGCCCACCGCTTCGCAGGAGACAACGACCCATGAACAGCATGATGGCAGGCCACCCGGCCCCCACCGATCCCCGATCCACCCCCGACGGAATCGACGAGGCGGCGATCGCGCGCTACCTCGCCCAGGCCACCCCCGTCGACACCCTCGCGACCAGCGGCTACCTCGCCGGCCACGACGGACACCTGATCGCCCAACACCTACGCCGGCCCCAGCTGAACCAAGCCCTCGAGCACTCCGTCTGCCACGCAGTGGCGCCGGACCCCGACAGCTTCTACCAGGGCGACGAAGAGCCCGACGACGACTGGCGGCGCCGCAGGGCGGCCACCATCCGCGACCACTGCGCGGCCTGCCCCGTCCGAGCCGTCTGCGCCGAGCTCGCCCTGAGGGCCAACGATCCGTACGGCGTACGCGGCGGCCTGACCCAGCAGAAGCTGGCACGGCGCCTGAGTGCCGAGCACCAGCGCCTTGCCGCCGCCCGTACCGAGGACACCCGCGTCGCCCGCGACCAGGCCGAGCGGATCAAAGCCGCGGCCGCCGTCCAAGACATCGCCCAGCAGTACATCGGATCCTCGGTCCCCGCCGACAAGCGAGCCACGAACAAGGCGGCGACCCTTGCAGCCGTGCAGCGCCGCGACATCCTCCGTCGGGCCCACCGAGCCGAAGCCGGCTGGACGGAGGCGGCGTGATCCAGCCCCTGCACATCTCCGACGCGATTACGAGGGCCATCGGCGCCGCCGCGCGGAAGGGCAACCCGTGATCACCGACCTGCTCCCGGTAACGACGCTCCCCGTGACCGAGCTGCTCACCTCGTGGCAGTTCGTCGCCGGCGCCATCGTCCTCACCTTCGGACCGGCACTCGCCCTGCGCCGTCGACGGGCCGCCCTGTCAGCCCTCGGCACGGAGGAACGGTCCACCGCCGCCGCGATGCGCGGCCGCCGAATCGAAGACCGCCTCACCGTCGTCATCGCGGCCGCGGCCGCAGCACTCTCGGCGACCGGACTCCGCCGCGTGGGGCGTCACCAGATGGGCCTGAGCAACCCGTTCGACCTCCTGCCCTTCATCGCCCTCGACATCGCCGCCATGGTCTGCGGACGCCGCGCCCGCCGCCGCGCCCGCGAAGGAGAAGGGCCAGGCCTGTCAGGAGTCCTCTTCTGGGTACTGGCCGCCACCAGCTCCCTCTTCTCCGCCGCCGAAGCAGACTCCCCACTCGGCGCTCTTGTCCGCGCAGTATGGCCGGTCCTGGCCGCGGTCCTGTGGGAGCTCGGCTCTCTCGAAGAACGCCGAGCCGCACGCAGCCACCGGGCCCGCCCGGATCGCCGCCTGGCCCTGATCCGGCTCTTCCACCCCGTCGAGGCCGTCCGCGTCGCGCTGCTCCTCGCCGCCCGCCAGGACCTCACCCAGGAAGAAGCCACCACCGAGGTCCGCGTCTCCCGCGCGGCCTACCGCTGGTACCGGCTACGCCGCGCCCAGAAGGCGGTCCGCAAAGCCGGCCGCCCGACCCGCTGGGCGTTCCGGTATCTAGAAACGCGAGCCGACAGCCGCGCCCAGAACGCCAGCGAGCGCGCACGGTGCGCCGACCCGGCCGTTCTGGAACAAGTCGTCAGCCGCCTGCAGGGGCGCGTCCGGCAAGCGGAATGGGCCGGTATGAATCTCAGCTCCGCGGCAGCGTTCGATGCCATGCGCGGCACGCTCATCGGTACCGCACCAGCCGCTCCGGTCCATACCGGGGCCGCCCATACCGCATTGCCCGACGACCCGGCCAGCGTGGAAAAACCGCAGGCGGAGGACGGTATAGACGACGCAGAGAACGGCGACGTCCTCACAGACGAAGAGGTACAGGAACGCTTCGTCCAGCTGGTCCCGCGTCGCCGCGACGGCAAGCTCGCCTGGGGGATCAACAAGTGCTCCCGCGCCGTCGGCATCGGCACACCCCGGGCCAGCAAGTTCCACGCCTCCCAGGAAACGTGGCTCCCCGCAGCCGTCGCACGGTATGACGCCACGGCCGCAGCCGGCCCGACTGAACCCCCGCCGACTCAGGCACCACTCGTGGACGACCGCGTTGAGATGGCAACGGCCCTGGCCAACCCGGCACCTGCACCAGACAACCCCCGCGCCCTGACGCTCGCCCCACCCGCCCCGCAGACCCTCGACGACGAACTCCTTCACGCCGGCATGACCGGGGACTACCAGCTGCTCCCAGGCAGCAAGCTCCTCGTTCCTGCGGGCGCCAGCCGACGCTGACGGCCCAGCTCCGCTCGCCGGACGCCCCGACCGCCCGCGCACTTCCGTAACTTCTGGGAGAACCCCGCCATGTCCCGTACCGCCAATGCGTCCGCACTGTCCTTCGACGACCACGTCGCCGAGGCGCTTGCTCTCGTCGCCGAGCGGCGTCCCACACACACCGCCAACAGGTCCCAGCGGACCGGCGACCGCGGCCTCGCCCGCGTCATCCCCCTGCAGGCTCGAAGGGCCGCGGACAGCGAGACGCACCGATGAGGGTCTCGACAAGGCCCGCCTCGCCAGGGGTCTCCTCTCCGATAGGGCTGCCCAGATGCTCCGCTCGGAGGGAGATCTCTCCTCCCGATTTTCCTTCCTTGGCCCGGAGAGAGAGATCTCCCTCCGGGCCAACAAGCTTGTCGAAGACGGCGCCGCCGCAACGACTGTGGCCAGGGAGGGGAGAGATCTCCTCCACCACCGTCCCAGTGGGGGAGGAGATCTCTCCCCCACCGCCAGGGCCAGTTCGGCCGATTCGAGCCCTGGAGAGGAGATATCTCCCCTCCAGGGCTGGGAGCTGGAGACGCGTACGTTGCGAAACCAATCGGGTCCTCTTTGGGGTCCCGTTTGGAGTCTCCTTTGGAGTCCTCTTTCAGGTCCTCTTTGGAGTCCCGTTTCGAGTCCTCTTTCATTCGAGCCGATCCGTACCAAACATGCAGGTCAGAGCCGCAGACAAGGGGTCACCGACACGCCGACTACTTCCCTACGGGCCTATGGCGGAGCTGGATGGACGTGCGAAGAGACATCAGCCGGAGGGGTGAGGAAGCGGAGCCGGCGCGCAGCGAGACATGGGTGAGCAATCGAGACGGGGTTGGAGCGGTACGGACGACGGACGGAGGAGGAGCGGGGTTGGAGCGGTACGGACGACGGACGGAGGAGGAGCGGGGTTGGAGCGGTACGGACGACGGACGGAGGAGGAGCGGGGTTGGAGCGGTACGGACGACGGACGGAGGAGGAGCGGGGTTGGAGCGGTACGGACGACGGACGGAGGAGGAGCGGGGTTGGAGCGGTACGGACGACGGACGGAGGAAGAGCGGGGTTGGAGCGGTACGGACGACGGACGGAGGAAGAGCGGGGTTGGAGCGGTACGGACGACGGACGGAGGAAGAGCAGAGGTGGAACGAAGGGAGAGAAGGCGAGCGGTGCGGTGCATGGACGGAGCGGAGTGGCGGGCTGGCAGGTAGGACGACGGGGAAAACGGGGCAGCAGCAGGGCGAGACAGACGGGATAGGCGCGTTCCGCGGGCGGGCGGGCCGAGGGCGATCGAAGTAGGGGGCGAGAACGCGGAGCGCCCCGCTCACGTGGTGAGCGGGGCTGGGCGGGGCGGGGATGGGACGGGCGCTACGCGGCGCGCTGCTCGGCGTCGGCCAGGAGAGACCGGCCGACGTCTCCGGCGGCATCTGCGGGGCTCATTCCGGCACCCAGGGCCAGGAGGTAGCGGGTGGTCGTAACGGCGACCGCCTCGGGCGTGCTGAGCACCTTGAGGACCACGGGCGCTCGCACGCCCCACTTCTGGGCGATCAGCGTGCTGGCGACGGAAGTGATGAACGCGACGGCATCCGCCGCGCCGTTGGGCGCGTTCTGGGAGAACGAGTTGCTCATGGTCCTACTCCTTCCTAGCTGGGGTGCGGGCCGGGAGGCCCGGGGTGCGTCCGTCCGGCGCACCCCGGGCGACAGATCACGCCTTGGTCAGCGTGGCCAGCTCGGCGGACAGATCCGCGCGCTTGAGGTTCAGCGCGGTGATGGCGCCGGTGAGCTGTGCGGCGGGAGCCATGTCCGGCGTGACGTCCGGGCTGGTCATGCCGTTCTCGGGAAGCTCGTCGCGCTCCTTGGTCAGCTCGGCGATCCGCTCGCCGATCGACAGGATGTCGAGCTTGAGCCCGTCGACCTTGTCGGACTTGACCTTGGAGTGCTGCGCGGTCCAGGGGGTCTCCGACTTGATGAACGCCGCGTACTTCGCGGTCAGCTCGGCAAGATCGTCGCGGTTCATCCACTGGACAACCAGGGCCGTCACCAGGTCGGCGGTGCGCAGCGCCGTCCGGCCGGAGACCTCGACTGCGCTGACGCCGGTGGCGTACTGAGCACCGGCCAGGTCCCGAATCCTGAGGATCGGCGACGCATCGGTGATGTCCAGGGGGTTCACCATCTTGTGCCCGACGACGAACGGGGTGCTGGCACTGCCCAGCACCGGAACGTCCGAGCGCTGGTGGCGGTCCTCGGCCGAGCCAGCGCCGAACTGGACGTTCACCAGGCCGAGAGCGGTCGGCTCGGCGTGGTAGTCGGGGTGGATCACGAACGATCCGACCGGGACGACCCCTTCCTGCACGATCCGCTTGACCGTGTAGGTCACCTCGCCGTTCTCGCCGATGCTGCCCTCGGCCGAGTAGGTGGCGCCGGTGGTGGTGGTGAAGGTCTGAGTGGTCATGCTGTCCTCCTGTGGACGGGCGTTGGGTGGGGGCCGGGGACTTCCGTTCCCGGCCCCTTCTGATCTCTACTGTACATGTATTCATAGACTTAAGCAATGTTGAGCCTATGGTGATGAACGGGATTACTTGGAGCCTGGTCGGCAGGCTACTCAGCCCGGACGAAGCACGGAATGTAGTCGATCATGGTCTTGTGCTCCCCAGGGCCGGGGCCAGCCCCCAGATCCTGGGAGGTGAGCGTGTGGCCGCAAGCGCTGTTCGTGCACTTCAGCAGGAAGCCGCTGGTCAGCCGGACCGTCCCGAACTCGCAGTGCTCGCAGGGAACCGGACGAGCCCCGACCGGAAGCGGCCCCAGATTCACAAAGGTCACATCGGCGAGGAAGTTCACCACAGCTCCTTGACGACAACTGCCGCTACGTAGCAGGACATTGCTATGAGGGTGGCCAGCGTCAAGACGCCCAGCACCTCGCGAGCAGCCACTTTCACGGGAGACTCGGAGCGTTCCTGGTACGGCGGACGCCCCGTCTTGACTCCGTATTCCGCATCCAACTTATCGGCCCTGGTGAGGCTCTGGGCGTAGGACTCAGCCACAGCCCTCCTGGCGTGCGGCTTCCCCAGGTACATGCTGAGATCCAGCGGGATGCCATTACGAGTGGTGGACCAGGTGAAGAGTGAGCGTCGCTTGACGTGGTAAAGATCCATGCCAATCCTTCCGGAACGCGCCGGCCGTCGGCGGAGTGAGCCGTGTCGGCGTTCTCGCCGACCTCGTGTGCACCACAATACACAGATTCATAGATTTACGCAACATCAGTTTGAGTGGGGGAGTGGGGTTGGGGTGCGGCGGGGGTAGGGCCGGCCTGGTTTGTTGAACGAGTGGCCGCTGTAGAAACTTCACAGGGTCCGCGTGCGGGGCGTACCCCGCCCGCCGGAGCGGCAGCCGGTCGCTCCTCGGGACCCCCGATGGCCGAGTCCGGCTCCATCACCCTCCGCGACTCCGGGCGGGGCGTGCCGGTCGGGGCGTGAACTT
>NZ_JBMDLB010000010.1:0-39239 GCF_049310065.1 Streptomyces tatrensis
ATCGACCGCATCTTCTGGGAGACCAAGGCCGCCTGATCTTGGGCGCCCGACGGATTTCCCTGCGCTGCTGGTCAGAGCGCAAATAACAACGGCCCGACCGCACTTCGCGGCCGGGCCGTTGGGCTGTCACAAGATCATCTGGGAGGTGTTTGGGAGATGGGAGTGGATCATGCGGCTTCCGTCGCCCACTCCTTCCAGGATGTCTCGCTCGATGTCTCGCCCTTGAGGGACGTCTCCCACGCCCACTGGAGCCCGCGGGCGATCCCGCGCTCCATTGCCGGGGAGGTGTGCGAGTAGGTCCCCTCGACGCCCTGGAGGCGGTGCCCCAGCCTCTCCTCGACCGCGACCCGCGCATGCCCCTGCTCGTCCAACCACACCTTGTGGCCGTGCCGGAGGCCGTGCGGAACCATCCCTTCGAGGTCCTTGACCGTCGGCAGCTCGACTTGTTCAGCCCGCCCCCGGCGCGACGGCTCGGCGTCCTGGCCCTCGACGATCGGATGCCAGAACCGGCCATAGAACTGATCGTCGACCCGCAGGGGCCGGCCGCGCTGGGAGGGGAACACGAGGAGCGGGTGGGCGTTCTCCGCCAGGAGCTGCGACAGCAAGTCGCCGAGGAACGGCGGCAGGATGAGCGTCCGATAGGAGCTGTACTTCGGCGGCAGCAGCGTGAAGCCCTTCGGGAGCATGAGCCGGCGGCCAGCGCGGAGCTTCTCGCCAGGTCCGAGGCCGTTCGCCTCCGCGATTTCTGACGCCCGCTTTGGGTCGGCCAGGCGGAGCTCCGCGATCGTCTCCAGGGTGTCGCCGCGGTTCACGATGTGCTTCGCGGGCGCGCTCAGCCACTGGCCCTGCCACTGGACGCGCAGCGACTTCCCGTACTCCAGCCCCAGGAGACGCACCTGGTCCCGCCGAAGGCCGGCCACCTCGCCCATGCGCAGGCCCGCGTACGCGGCCGTGAGGACCATGACGTACCACTGGAACCCTCGGACCGTCCGCGCGTTCTCCGCGAGCTGCAGGACCTGCGCAGGGGTGGCCCAAACGTAGTCGTCCGAGGCCTCGACCGTGACGTGGCGCCCGCGGCGCCTCTGGGAGGCAGTCGGCATCGGGTTGTACGGGATGAGCCGCTCGGTCACGGCGTCGTCCAGGATCATGCGCATCAGGCCTTCGACGGCCTTGACGTAGTTCGGCTTGTACTGCTCGCCCAGCTTGGTCGTCCAGGCCCGGTAGCTCATGGACGTGATGTCCCCGACGGGAGTCTCGGCCCACTTCGGCAGGATCACGGCATTCAGCCGGCTGTCGTAGCTGCGGTCCGAGGTCTCAGATACGTCGGACGCGGCCCGGCACTCCAGGGCCCACTCGCCGAACAGCTTCGCGCCATCCTTCGGATTGACGAAGACCTTCCGCTGTACGTCGGTCTCCAGCGCCCGCCCGTGATCGAGGGCGTCCTGCTTCGTTTCGAATCCACTGGCCGAGTCGTACGTCCCGTCGGGGAGCTTGTACCGAACTCGCCAGCTCTTTCCGCGCTTCTCCGCGTAGGCCACGGACCGACCCTCTCAGTACGAATGGCCGGCGGGCACCCCTGACCGCCAACCGTTCTACAGGACCGCGCTTATGTTGCCAGTTTCAGCGGGCAGCTCTGGCATGCGCATGTGGCGCAGTCGCCTCCTTGACGCCTGATCAGCTCCCGAACTGCACTCCTTGCAGGCGCGCTTGTTCGGACCTTTGGCGTCATCACACACACGATTCCCTCGCCTGCGTGGGCCGACCAGCCAACGAAGCCCGGTCGGTCCAGCGTGATGAATGTGTGCTGCACGGGGCCTCCTTTCGGTGCGTTCGGAAACCCTCCGTGACCGGATCCTGACATACCGATCGCGTGACCGATAGGAGACAGATCAACTTGATGTCGAACGCCCGGTTACGGTTTCGACACGGAAAAAGGTTGTGCTAGCCAGGGGTTGTTTCCTCGACATTTGTGGGCACAATGCCGCGCCGCCGCAGCTCCTCCAACACGGCCTCGCTGACCTTGGCCATCTCGCCGGCGGGGAGCTCCGGCATCGTGGCGATCATCGCGTTCCTCACCGCCGTGCGCGCGCTGTCGTCCAACGAGGCGTCCGAGGCGTAGCGGACGCCGTGCGCGATCTCGCCGGCCTCTTGGGCCTCCTTGGCTCCTTCGAGCACGGCCATGCAGGCCCCGGGTGCCCAGCCGAACGCAGTCTCGATCTTGGCGTACGTAACGTCGCGGACCTCATCCGCGCGCTCGA
Organism: Streptomyces tatrensis; assembly: GCF_049310065.1. Classification (NCBI taxonomy): domain Bacteria; kingdom Bacillati; phylum Actinomycetota; class Actinomycetes; order Kitasatosporales; family Streptomycetaceae; genus Streptomyces; species Streptomyces tatrensis. Next base: position 2,259 of record NZ_JBMDLB010000010.1, read on the forward strand.
CGCGCATGTACGTGGTGTGCGTCAGGTCGGCTGCTCGGGCGGCCTCGACTTTGTGCCAGCCGAGCTTGACTCGGCGCTGGATCACTAGCCGGGCGAGACGCTGCCTGTCGTCGCGGTCGGGAGTTGCCATGAGGGCATGGTCTCAGGAACTGCCAGGTACCGCCAGGAACAGCTTCCAGCCTCTACCAGTTCATTACATGCTGTTTGAGCTGGGCATATGCCAAAGCTGCTAGCTACTGCTAGCAAATGCTGACTACTGCAAGTTACTGCGTAGTACTGCTAGGAACTGCTATCAGTAGCTGTTAGTTTCTGTCCATGACGGCACCCCGAGCTACCTACGAGGTGGACGGGGCGGCAATCCGAACGCTCCGCATGCAGCGCGGCAAAACGATCGCTGACCTCGCCCGCACCGCAGGCATCAGCCGCTCCTACCTGAATCGGCTGGAAATCGGCATCCAAAGCCGCATGCGACCCGGCACCTACATAGGGCTCCGCGCCGCCCTCGGCCTCCCGACCGAAAACGAACAGCTCCTCGCCACCGGCGAAATTCACTCAAATGAGGTGCCCAAATGCCTGCCAGGACCCTCCCCGTCGAGGACTTCACCGACGTAAACGAGACCGCCCTGCGTCTGGGTATCGGCGTCCGCCGCCTCCGCGACGGCGTCAACCACCACGGCTACCCGCACCACCGCATGGGTCGAAAGTTGCGGTTCAGCCCCCAGGACCGCGCCGAGATCGCGGAGATGCACCGGGTGCCCGCTCGGCCCCGGCGCCTCCGCGCCCGCGCCGCCTGACCGACGAAAAACGGGGCCGCACAGACCGGGCCTGGTCCGTGAAGCCCCTCGGCAGTACCCACCACAGACAGAGAGGTACACCGTGAACACCCAGCTTACCGAGCAGGCGCCCGCGATCAACGCGTTGGCTGCCCTCGTCGAGGCGCACGGCCACCTGCCGTTGCCCTTCATCTCTCTGTACAGCAGCTTGGGAGTCGTCAGCCTCCAGCTGGACACCCCGGCTGAGTTCGAGGCCTGGCGGTGCGCGCTCGACATCCCCCCGTCCGTGGTGACGCTGCACGCCTACGCGGGCTCGACGTGGCTCGCCGCGACCAGCCTCTTTCTGGGCGTGAAGTTGCAGCTGTCGGGGCACGGGCTGCCGGTCACCGTCGAGCAGGTAGCGGCCTTCGAGGCCCTGGCGGTGGCCGCGTGAACACGAGGAGCATCAGCGGCGCCGCGAAGGTGATCTGCGCCCGGATGGGCCGGCCGAACGCGGTCGGCGCGACGATCGCGGTCGCGCTGGACGCGGGTGGCTGGCTGAACACCGAGGACACAGCGGCCGAGTTGGTGGCGCTGCGGGCCCGGGTGGCCGAGTTGGAGGCCGCTGCCAAGGTCTCCCGGACCGAGGCCATCGCCGATGTCGGTGACTGGCTGGAGGAGATCGACGACAAGAACGCGGCGTACATGGTGCGCACCTTCGACATCCCGGCCGCCCGTGACATGCGCCCTGCCGAGAACCCGCAGCGCGCCGAGGCAGCTGGCCGCCCGTGTGGCTGCCCGGACCGGTTCGACCGGCACGCCGTCGGCTGCCCCACCCTGCCCGGCGAGGGAGCGGCCGCCCGCCGCTCGGTCGACGTCCAGTTCCCGATCGTGGCCGCGGACGGCACCCCGTGACCGCCTTACTCGCCCTCGCCGTGATCTCGCTCGCCCTGCACCTGGCGCAGTACGCGGTCAGCCGGTCGATGGAGCGCCGCACCCCGCCGTCCCTGGCCCCGGTAGCCCTGCCCGCACTCACGTGGCCTGCCAACGCGGGGCACGGCCGGCACCGCCGGGCCGGATCGGCCCCGGACGAGTGGGCCGCCTGTCACAGCCTCGCCTGCGCGCACCTGACCACGGCGCACACCAAGACCCCGGCCGGCCTCGTCTGCGACGAGTGCGGCCACACCAGCACAGGAGAACTGATGGACGACTACCAGGACTTCGCCGACGAGGTGGAGCACCCCACCCGCGAGGAACAGAAGGCCGACGAGATCCGCCTGGACCTCGCCGACGAGGAGCGGCACGCCGCGCTGGAGCCGCAGGCCGGCCCCGGCCCGGACGACGACACGTGCTTCGCCGAGTTCATCGACGGCTCGTACACCAACTGCGGGTGCGAGTACTGCGAGGACCGCGAGGCCCGAGAGGAGGTGGACCGGTGATCGAATGGTTCCGTACGAACCGCCGGCTGAGGTCGGAAGTGGAGTACCTGCAGGGGCGGCTGAACGCGGCCGCCGAGGAGCGGCGCGCGCTGGTCGTCCGGCCGGGCCCGCTGCCCGGGGCCGCACCCGTCCCGGTGCCGGCTGTCCGGACCGACACCGCCGATGCTCTCCAGGTCCGGATCAACGACTTGGAGAAGCTCAAGACCACCGCCGGGGCCCTGCAGCTGACCCGCGAAGTAGGCGTCTGGCGGGAGCGGGCGGCGAACTTCGAGGAGCAGCTCCTGGCGCTGCAGGTCGCCAACGAGGCCGCGGACGCGAACCTGAAGCGCGTCACGGGCCAGCTGACGGCCGCCAACGCGCACCTCACCAAGCTGGGTTGGCACGCCGAGCGCAGCGCGGGCCTGGCGTGAGCGACCTCCCCGTGATCGCGTTCTTCGTCGTCCTGGCGACTGGGGCCGTGGTCTGGCTCGTCGCGCTGGTCCTGGCCCTCGTCGGCCTGGCCCGCGGGGCGGTCCGTCTCTGGCAGGCCATCGCGGCCCGGGCGTTCGTCGCCCGCCTCGGGTGACCAGGCCCGCCCACCCCTGCGACTCCCTGTACCTGCCTCACGGCTCGCAGCCCGCCCGCCTCTACCCGTGCGGGTGGCGCTGCGACCGGCACACCCCCAACGCCCTCGCCGGGCGGCCCGAGACGCCGCCCGGGCCCGGCTGGCCCGCAGGGTCCTACCTCACCCGCACCGAACCTCCCGCCGTCACCGAACCCCCGGAGGAATCATGTCCGCTCCCACCCCCCGCGACGTAGCCGCCCGCGTCGTTCGTGCCCAGGCCGCCACCCTCGGCTCCTCGTTCCGCGGCCGCTTCCAGCAGGGCATCCGCTGCAGCCAGATGAACCCGAACACCCGCCTCGTCGCCCTCACGCTGGCCTCGCTCGCCTCGGACAGCGGCGAGATCGACCCCTCCGCCCAGCCCGGGCTGGGCGGTCTGGTGACCGCCACGGGGCTGACGCTCGGCCGCACCTGTGTGCACCTGCGGATCCTCGAGCAGCGCGGCTGGCTGCAGCCGGTGCACGGCGACCAGTACGAGAACGCGACGTTCGTTCTGACGCTCCCGCTGTACCGGAGGGCATCCCAACGCGGCTGACGAGTCCTCGCCCCACCCGTACGACCTCGTGACACAGAGAGGCTCCCGTGCCCGACGAGCAGCAGCCGGACTACGCCAGCGGAGGCGTTCCGCACGCCTACCGCAACGCCCTGTACTGGCGATGGACGCGGGAGCTCCCCAAGCCCCTGCGCGGCGGGTTCCTCACGGTCCTCTACGCCCTCGCCACGGCCGCCAACACCTCGGGCGCGCTGCGGATGCGGGACGGTGCGCCGATCCGCGTGCAGAGCGTGGCAGCGGCCTCGTGCTCGGACCTCAAGGACGTCCGCCGCTGGCTGGCCGCCGCGGAGGCGGCCGGTGTCGTGACCACCGAGCAGCCGCCCGGCCCGGGTCGGCCCACCGTGTACGTGCTCGTCATCTGCCCGCGTCCCGACTGGACCGCGGCGGTTGCGGTCCTGGAGGCCAAGCGGCGGCGCCGGCCGAAGAAGGAGGCGGCCCCGTGGACCGAGGAGGCTCCCACCGAGTTGGGGGGACCGGCCCCCCATTCCGAGGAGGCGAATAGGGGGGACCGGCCCCCCAATTCGCCGGAAGGCAAATGGGGGGACCGGCCCCCCTTGGAAATGGGGGGACCGGCCCCCCTTGAAATGGGGGGACCGGCCCCCCTACGTACCAGGTATACCCAGGTACTACCCCAGGGATCGGCCGCTGTTGGTGGTCACCTGACCCTGGGGGTCGCTCCCCCCGGTGGAGACGATCCGCCTGACGCGGATCCGCCGCCGACGTCCGCCCGGCCGCCCCTGGCGCTCACCGCCCAGCAGCGCCGCGACGACCGGGCCGCGCAGCTCAAGACGAAAAGCGCCTCCAACGGGGGGCAGATGCCGCTCCTGCTGTCGGTACGCGACCCCGAGCACGTGGCCACCGTCGCCGAGGTACGCGCGGCCGCCGAGGGCGACCCCGAGGCCATCCGGCGGGCGATCGCCACGCTCGGCCGGACCGAGGCCATCCACGTCTACGGCTGGCGCCTGGTCTCCCCACACCTCACCGACGACATCACCGACACCGACACCGCCTGAGAGGGCCCCACCATGACGATCGACCTCGCCCCCGCCGCCGTGGGCTACGACGAGCAGTGGGAGGACGACGCCCCGCTCCCGTTCGCTGCCGCCCCCGTACCGCCCGCCCTCACGGCCGCCGAGGCCCTCGCCGCCACCGGCCACCACGTCCACCTCGTCGCCGACGACGTGCAGTGCCTCACGCACTCCTGCACCGCCCTCCCCGGCGCCTGAGGAGCCCCCGATGCCCAGCGACCACGACGTCGCCGCCTGCCCCAGCTGCGGCGACCGCATCCGGTGGACCACCACAGCCGCCGGCCGCCGCCAGGCCGTCAACGCCGACCCCAACCCCGCCGGCAACCTCGCCATCTACCGCGACGGCGTCGGCACCCTCCGCTCCCGGGGCCTGACCACCGAGCGCCCCAACCCCGAGGGCTTCGAGCGGCTGTACATGCCGCACGTCGCCACCTGCCCCGCGCCCCGCCCGCCGCGCTCCGGGTCCCGGCAGCGGTCCGCTGTTCGGCCGGCGCGCTGGCAGGGATGGACCCGATGACCACCCGGGCCACGGTGGCCGTCGCCGAGGCGGTCGGCGCTGTGATCGCCGCGCAGCTGCAGCAGGACCTGGTGCAGCTGCTCGGGCAGCCGCTGCCCGACGCCGTCGCCGCGCTCCTCGGCCGCAACGCCGTGATGGCGCTGCGACAGGACGGCTGGCACATCGGCCCCACCCCGCCCGTACCCGCCCCGACCGACACCGCAGGGAGCCCCGAATGATCATCAATCTCACGGGTGAGGACGTCCGCCTCTACGGGCCGGAAGCCCCCGACGTCATCGCTGCCGACGCCCTCGCCACCGGATGCACGGTCATCGCTGCCGGGGGCCCGGGGGCCTTCCTCCGCTTCGAGTCGGTGGACCTCGACGAGCCCAAGACCACGCGCCATGGCGACCAGCACCTGGAAATCCACCTCGTGCGGTACGTGGTCCGGGACCTGCCCGCCTCCCGGCCGGGCGTGTACCTCCTCGTCGACCCCGCGATCGGTGCCTGCGTCCGTGGGCGCGCCGACCTCCTCGTTCCCCTCGACGAGGTCCACGACTCCAACGGCGTCCCCGTCGGCCACCGCTACCTCGTCAGCCCCTGCTGATTCCCTACCGCCCCGCACAGCACCGAGAAAGGGCCGCCATGAACGTCTCCCCGGCCGTCGTCCTGCAGATGAGCCGCGACGGGTACAGCGACCAGCGGATCGCCGATCAGCTGCGCACCGATCGCGAGACCGTCGCGAGCATCATCGACCTGCACAAGAGCGTCGCCGCCCGCGGGGCGCTCCCCACCTCGTCCACATCGAGGGAGCGCCCGGGCGTTGCCAAGTTGCTGGCGTGGGCGGAGGGCCACGAGGCCAAGTCCGTACAGCGCAGCGCCGAGCGAGTGCACGCCCTGATCGACGAGCTTCAGGCGCGGCACGAGACCGAGTCTGAGCTCCTCAGGGTCACGATGGAAGTCGTAGAGCTGGAGAAGCAGCTGGCCGAGGCCCGCAGCCGGGCGGCCGCGCTGAAGCCCGGCGCCCGCCCGCCCCGCCCTGCGGTGAAGCGCACCTACGACCCGGCCGTCGTCAGGGCATGGGCCCGCCAGGCCGGCATCCCCTGTGCGCCCGCCGGCATCGTCCCTCGGCCCATCGTCGAGGCCTGGGAGCAGCGCGAGCAGCCGGTCACGCCGTGAGCATCCCGCCGAGCACGCTGCGGATCGTGGCCGCCGCCATCGAGGACTACCGCACGGTGACCCCGCCCGACGAGGCGACGCCGGCCGCGCTCGCGGAGTACATCGCCATGTACCTCGACAGCAGCAGCCTGACGATCCGCCCCCACACCACCGCCTGAAGGAGGAGACCCGTGTCCCGCACCGCCACCCTCAGCCGCTCCCGACCCCACGCCGACACCGACCCCGCCGGCCACTGGGCGGACCGCGCACGCTGCAAGAACCGCCTGGCCGAGTTCGAGGCCAGTGAGGACGCCGCCCGCGCGATGTGCGAGGCCTGCCCGGTCCGCGCCCAGTGCCTTGACGTGGCGCTGGAGGAGGAGGGCCAGAGCACCAGCGCCTACCGCGACGGGATCCGCGGCGGCCTCGACCCCCGCGAGCGGGCCGCCCTCGCCCGCGGAGAGCAGCCCGTGCCCGACGACACCCCCGACAACCGGGAGGAGGCCGAGAAGCTCCTGCGCGCCGCGCAGCTGTGCGACCGCGTCGTCGCCGAACGCAGCGGCCTCCCGCTCCGGGCAGTCACAGAGCTACGCCGAAGCCTGGGCCTGCGCATGGTTCCCGACCCCCAGACCAGCCCGCGCAAGCCCCGCACGCCCCAGCAGCGATTCGACCGGCGCACCCAGCCCGGCGACGACGGGCACGTGCTGTGGATCGGCAACCCCGGTGTGCAGATGGCCGATCGCCGCTCCGTCAGCTGCACGGTCCTGGCCTACACCCTCGGCTATGGGCGACCGCCCGAGGGCTCCGTCCGGGCCACGTGCGGGCAGGCCCGGTGTGTGGCCTGGCAGCACCTGGCCGACCGTCCGATGCGCGAGGCCCTCGCCGCGGCCGCCGAGCCCCCGGCCGTCCCGCAGCTGCTCGTGCCCGTCGAGTACCTGTACGGCGTGCAGCCGACGCACTGGAAGGGAGACGCACTGTGGGCGCCCGCCCAAGTGGTTCGCTTTCGCGTCGTCAGGAAGACCCGCGCCAAGGTCTTCTACATCCGCGACGAGCGCCACGGCACGCCCAGGATCGGAAGCGTCAGCCGACTCCGCCTCGAGGCCGACGGCAACGTCTACCGCGGCGCCACCACCGGATGGTGGGAGGCCGACAAACGCCTCTACCTCGCCCCGCCCGCCCTCGAGGCCGACGCCACCGTCCGGCCCTCGCCTGCCACCCTCGCCGAACTCCGGGCGGCGATGACCGTCGCCCACCCCGACCGCGGCGGGACCGACGCCACGTTCATGCAGGCGCACGCGGCCTACCAGCAGGCCCGCCGTACCACCCGGGCGCAGCGGTGAGCGCCCGGATCACGGTCCGCTGCGACCGCATGGGCCAGTACGGCAGCTGCCCCGCACAGCTCCTCACCGACACCGCCGACGAGGCGGAGGCCAACCGGACCGCCGCCCGGCTCGGCTGGGGCATCACCGGGACGTCCCATCACTGCCCCCGCCACTCCGCGCCCTCTGCCAGCCGTTCCAGCATCAACACAAGGATTCCCACATGAGCAGCTTTGAGTTCACCGACCCCGACGGCGACAAGCTGAGCATCGGCATCACGGACCGCGACGACGACGTTCCGACCGTGTGTGTCGTCGCCGAACAGGGCGGGGTGGTGACCGCGTTGCACATCCCGCTGGATCGGGTGGAGGAGGTCATCGCGGGGATCCGCGACATGGCCCGCCAGGGCGGCGGACCCGCGCCCGAGCCGAGCACCCTGCACATCGACGTCGGCTTCGACACGCAGCTCCTCAAGGCCATGATCCGCAAGACCGTAGCCCGGTCCGGGCCGCTCGCTGGCGCCCCCATCACCGACGAGCAGCGCGCCCGCGCTCGCGCAGACCTCCCCCCTGGTTCCGTGCCCACCGCCACCGCGCTCCGGGCCGTCATGCCGCGCCGCTTCGCCCTCCTCCGCCACCACGACGTGTCCGGCGTCTCCGGGACCGGCCTCGTCGCCGACGGCATCCTGTGGCCCGACGGGACCGCATCCGTGCGCTGGCGCGGCGAACACCCCTCCGTCGTCTTCTGGGACCGCGGCCAACTCTCCGTCGAGCACATCCACGGCCACCAGGGCGCCACCGAAATCGTGTGGATCGACGAGCCGTGAACACGCTCGCGGTGGTCCTCATCGCCTGGGTTGTCCTCTCGCCGCTGTGGGCGCTCCTCCTGGGCCGCGCCATCCGCTCCAACACCCGAACCCCCAACCGCACCACGGCACGCCGCCCAGCGCCCGCGTGGGCCCGCCAGAACACCAGGAGACGACCATGACCGAGCAGCACCATGACCTCGCACTCCGCGAACTCACCCAGGCACGCAACAACCTGGAGCGGCTCATCGCCCACCCCAACGGCGCTGCCCGCGACCTCGACGCCGACCACGCCCTTGCCGCCGTTCAAGTGCAGGCCCAGCTCGCGACCGTCACGGCGCTCCTCGCCGTCGCCGACGCGATCCGTGCGACCGCCGCCGGGAGTAGCCGGTGACCCTCCTCGACCGCCTCCGCATCCTCCTCTCCCACACCCGTCGAGGCCTCCACGCTCAGTGCCCCGCCGACTGCGGCGAAGGCCACACCTACGAGCTGCCATGCGACTACCGGCGCGCAGCCAACAAGCAGAACCGGAGCAGCCGATGACCCCCGCCGACGAACTCCAGGCCGCCGCCGAGCAGCTGCGCGCCGCCACGTTCCGAGGAGCCATGACTGCCACCCCAGCCGTCGCCGCCCTCCTCCGGGCCCGGCAACCGCTCGCCGACTGGCTGGAGCAGGCCGCCGAAGCCCTCGAAGGCCAGGACGCGCCCAACGACGAACCCGCCCTCGCCGTGGCCCGCGCGCTCCTCGCGAGCCAGCCGTGACCGAGCCGTGCGAACCCACCCACTGGCCCCACCCCTACGCCGTCCCCCCGCCCGAGGACGACGAGCGCGACATCGTCACCGCCGGCGCCATCGACGACTACCAGCCCGAAGGGAACCGGCCGTGACCGAGCGCCTGCCCCGAACCTGCCAGCTGAGCCCACCCGACTTCCACCGCCTGGACTGGGCCTGCCGACCCATCACCGCCGCCTTCGGGCAACCCGTCTACCTCGTCGGCTCGGCCCTGCACACCGCCGTGTACCGGGACGTCGACCTGCGACTGATCCTGCCCGACGACGAGGCCGAGGCGTTCGCTGGCCGGATCGGCCTGCTGATCAACATCGCCCTGTCCGACCTGATCGCCAAGGCCGCCAACCTGCCCATCCCCGTCGACTTCCAGATTCAGTCCATGACGGAGGCCAGCACCGAGGCTGGCGCACGGAACCCGATCGGCATCGAGGCCGTCGGAGGCCGACTGTGACCGAGCAGCCCGCCCGGCACACCGCCGACACGATCACCGACAACGACCTCGACCAGCTGTACACCGAACTCGCCGACGCCCAGGCCCGCGCCTCCACCGCCGCAACTCACTGGGGGTACGTCTTCGGCCTACTCAGCCAAGCCGTGGACTGGCTCCCCGCCTGCAGCCTTCGGGACCGCATCGACGCCGTCCTCACCGCACCCAAGGAGCCCCTCCCGTGACCACGTGCGTCTGCCAGACCGAGCTGACGTCCGGCCATCTCTGCTCCCGCTGCCGCGCGGCGACCGCCGGCCGCCTGACCCGGATCCCCGCCCTGTACCGGCTTCTGGCCGCCGAGCTGCAACCCGCCGCCGGCCCCGCCTCCTTCGGCCGCGTCCGCCTCGTCGAGGCACCCCTGCCCGTCTCCGCCGACGTGCTGACCATGCGCGGGCCTGGCGGCATCGTGGGCGTCCTGGAGGACTGGTGGACCGCCATGCAGGCCTCCCGCGCCGGATCGGCACCGGTGATCAGCGGCACCTTCGAGCAGCGGGTCAGCAACGCCGCTGCTCGCCTCGCGTTCCACCTCGACTACATCGTCGACTGGGCCCAGGCCGGATCCTTCGCCACCGAGATCCGGCAGCTCGACGAGCGGGCCCTGACGATCGTCTGCCCGCCCGACACCTCCGAGCGCGGTGAGCGGCTCGGCCCCTGCCCTGCCGAGTACGACGACGGCTCCCGGTGCGGGGCCGTGCTGCGCTACTACCGCGGCAACGTCCACGGCGTGACCTGCCCGTGGTGCGCCGTGGTGTACCCGCCGGCCTCCTGGGCCGACCTCAGGGCCTGGATCGACCACGACGAGCGGGAGGTGCTCCTCGCCGGGTAGCCCCCGGAACGCAGGGCGGCCCCCGCCGGTGCGCGAACACCAACGAGGGCCTGACCAACCCCCCTTGAATCAACCAAGGAGAGCAGCTGTGCCCGATACTGCCACGCCCACCCCGCCCCCCGCACACGAGCCCCGACGGCTCCGTATCGCCACCGGACGAGTCGAGCGCCACGGCGCCCGCACGCTCATCCTGAGCGCCACCCCCGACCACGTCCTGGTCACCACCTACCGGGCGGTGACCCGATGACCGGCCTGCCGCCCACCGAGACCTGCCGCGCCCTCCTCCTGCAGATGGCCGCCTACCTCGACCGCTCCCGCCCCAACGGCGTGATGTGGCCCGAGGGCCGCGGCATCATCGCCGGGCAGCTCGCCGCCGAGCACTACGGCATCCGGGCCGACCTCGTCGCCGACGTCGAGGCCGAACTCCTCGCCCACGCCCCGGCCGTCGAGCCCGGCATCCTGCGCGGCAAGTACGCCGAGCAGCTGCGCGACGCCGCCCGCTCCTGACCCAACCCCACCCCGGCCGGGCCCGCCGCGAACCGCGACAGGCCTGGCCGCGACCGCGACAGGACCGCCCCATGACCGACCCGACCACCGACCCTGTCGCGCAGCGGCGCGCCCTTGTCGCGGAACTGACCCGCGACAAGAAGTCCGTCCGCGACATCGCCAAGGAGCTCGGCGTCTCCAAGGACGTGGTGCACCGCGACAGAATCGCCAACGCCGCGACACCCAGCGCACGGCAGGCCCGCCTGCGCGACAAGGCAGCTCAGGCCGCCGCCGCGATGGAGCAGCTGCGCGACGCCGTGGACGCGACAGCGGCCGCCCGTCCCGCTCACCAAGTCCTCGTGACCGATGAGACCGCCCGCCAGTGGCTCGCCCAGCTGCGCGAGGACATCGCCATGCTGACCGGTGTCGCAGACTCCTTCTGCGACATGTACCCGCACCTCGCCGAGACGCCCGCGACACCCGACGCCTGACCGCGACACCCGCTGTCAGACCCCGCCCGTACCGTCAGGGCATCCCATACGCGCTCGCAGGGCTGCTGGCGCTACTCGGGACCCGGCCCCGCCCGAGCACTCCTCGGGCGGGGCCTCCTGTCGCCCGTACCCGCGGCGCTGTTTCACCTCCACCTCGACTGGCAGCATGACCGCATGGACGACCCCGTGCAGTTTCTCCGCGCCCGCCTCGACGAGGACGAACAAACCGCCCGCGCGGCCAGCGCAGGTTGGTACGGCTACGACCCCGAGCAGGCCATTGCGTTCGTTCCCGTGGAGGACACTCAGCACATCGCTCGCCACGATCCGGCGCGAGTCCTCGCCGAGGTCGCCGCCAAGCGGCGGCGCCTCGCCCGCCACACTCCTGAGCGGCGCCGCCTCGCCTTGAACGACCAGACCGGTACGACGTCGTTCGCATACCTGATCTGCACGTCATGCACGCCCAACCGAGACATCGACACGGAACGCCAGGCCCTCGTCGAGTGGCCATGCCCGGACCTATTGGACGACGCGGCGGTATACGCCGGCCACCCGGACTACCAGGCAGCGTGGTCCCTCAAAACCCCAGCGTCTTAGGGGCCTGGGCGACACTGAGCAGCATGGAGTACGCCAGCCTGCCGCCCGGGCAGCTCACCACCAGCACGGCCGCCCTCGCGTGCGGCGTGCAGCCCGCGACCATCCGCGACTGGGTCCGGCGGGGGCTCCTCGCCCGCGCCGGCGGCACACCCAAGAGGCCGATCTACCGCCTGCACGACGTCCTCGCCGCCCGCGACGCACCCAAGCCGAACAGGCTCGGCCAGAGAGCCTGCTGATCATCCGGCTTGACACTCGAACAAGAGCGCGCCACGATTTGGGCGTACAGCCATGCCCACACGCTGGCTGACCAGGACGCCCAAGGCCTCGACCACGCACCACGGTCGGGGCCTTCGCCGTGCCTGCCCCCAAGCACCCGCTGCCCGGCGATCGGGTGGAGAGTCCGGCCGTAGTACCCCGATGACACGCGGGGCATCGCGCGGTAGGCCAGCGACCGGGCAGCGGGCCCACCACATGTCACGGGTACGTCACACACCTGACGATCCCAGCGCCCCGGTGCAACGATGCGGCTCCACCACCGCATCAGGGGGCACCATGGGCTTCATCAACAACGCCAAGGCCGACGTCGCCACCAAGGCCGCGGCCGACGCGTACGCCGCTGGCCGCCACGTCATCACCTTCAAGATCATCGAGGCGAACGTGACCAGCCGCAGTACCGGCATCATGACCGGCGTCGGCGACCAGATCGAAGCGATCGAAGCGCAGGGCTGGCACCTCACCAACATGGCCGCCGCCGAGGGCAAGGCCCTCTCCGGCGAACGTACCGCGCTCATCTGCCTTTTCCGCCGCCGCCAGTAACCGCCACCACCACCGAGCCCGGCCGCGACCCCCCACCGCGGCCGGGCTCCTCCATGACCATTCGTGCGGAGTGGATGCGGGTGCAGCCGTCCGGAACGAGGGCCCCGGACGGCAACCGCCGGTATCACGTAGGGAGGCCGCATGCCCCGCAAGGCCATGCAGGTGTGCCCTACGCCAGGATGCCCCGCACTCACCCCCGTAGGGCGCTGCGAGAGCTGCCAGGCCAAGGCTGATGCGGCCAGGCCGGCACATCGCCATGCAGGACGAGGGACACGTTGGATCAACTCAAGTGCGCTCTACCTACGTGACCATCCGTACTGCGAGTGCCCGCGATGCGCATCGCTTCCCCCTCTTCAGCGTGACCTTGCTACGGAGGTTGATCACATCGACGGGCTTGGTCCCCTTGGTCCGCGCGGCTTCGATCCTTCGAACTGGCAGGCCATGAGCAAGAGACATCACAGCGCCAAGACGGCTCGTGAAACTTGGGGAATTTGATCAAGAATTTCATGAGAATTTGATCAAGGATTTTGATCAAAAAGATCTGTCACTTTACGTGACAGACCCAGGGGGGTACCCCCGACCCCGGTAGGGGTTCCCAGACGCCGGGGAGGGCTCCGGGAAGTCCGTCAGGTTCAAAGGGGTTCCGGCGTCACGCAACGTGATGCCAGCCAGGGCTGCGCAACGCAGCGTGGAGGAGGGATCGATCATGCCCCGTGGTGGAGCTCGCGTTGTGTCCGGGCCGGCGCCCGATCCCAACGCTCTGCGCCGGGATCGCAAGAGCGACGCGGCCGGTTGGCGAACACTGCCGGCCGAGGGCCGTGCAGGCGAGCCGCCCCTGTGGCCCCTGACCGAGGCCAGCGCCCGGGAGTGGGACGTGTGGTGCGAGCTGTGGGAGTCGCCGCAGGCCGTGATGTGGGAGGAGCTCGGCCAGGCCCTCGAGGTGGGTCTGTTCGTGCGGACCCTGGCGGAGGCCGAGCGTGCGGACGCGCGGGTCGACATCAAGAAGATGCTGCGCAGCTACCTCGACAGTCTGGGGTTGAGCGTGCAGGGCATGCTCCGCAACCGCTGGAAGATCGAGCTGCTCGCCGAGGTCGAGGAGGCCCCGGCACAACCCGCCGCACGGCGTCCGTCCGCGCGGGACCGGCTCAAGGTCGTGCCCAGTGGCGAAGGCGCCTGACGCCGGGGCCGAGTTCGTCGTCGACTTCCCCACGCTGTGGGTGGTGCCGGACTGGATCGAGGCGCACTGTCCGGTCCCGGACGGGTTCCGTGCGGGCGAGGACATGGAGCTGTACCCGTGGCAGCTGTGGTGCACCGTGAACCACTACCGGATCAGGCCGGCCGCCCGGCTCGGGCAGCTGGCGCCCGCGTTCACGCACCGCCGCTCGCAGGTCGTTGCGCCGCAGAAGACGGGCAAGGGCCCCTGGTCGGCGACGATCGTCCTGGCCGAGGCTGCCGGGCCGGTCGTCTTCGCCGGGTGGGCGGCCGGCGGGGAGCGGTACCGGTGCGCGGACTACGGCTGCCCGTGCGGCTGGTGGTACGACTACGAGCCTGGAGAGCCGATGGGCGTGCCGTGGCCGACTCCGCAGATCCAGCTCACCGCCACGTCCGAGGACCAGGTCGCGAACGTCTACCGGCCGTTGCAGTCGATGGTGAAGCGCGGCCCCCTGGCCGCGCGCATGCGCGTGGGCGAGGAGTTCACGCGGGTCGGCGATGACGGCCGAATCGACGTCGTCACCTCATCGGCACTGTCCCGGCTCGGCAACCCGATCATCTTTGCGATGCAGGACGAGACCGGCCTGTACACCGCGGCGAACAAGCTCCGGCGCGTGGCGGAGACGCAGCGCCGCGGGGCGGCCGGCATGGGCGGCCGGACGATGGAGACCACGAACGCGTGGGACCCGTCGGAGGACAGCGTTGCGCAGACGACGAGCGAGTCGCGCGCGCGGGACATCTTCCGCTACCACCCGCAGGCCCCCAAGTCGCTGTCCTTCGGCGACAAGCGGCAGCGCAGGAAGATCTACAACCTGGTCTACGCAGGGTCCACGCACGTGGACCTGGACGCGATCGAGGCCGAGTCCGCCGAGATCCTGGAGAAGGACCCCGCGCAGGCCGAGCGGTTCTTCGGGAACCGGTGCGTGGCTGGTACGGCGAGCTGGCTGGACGGCGCGAAGTGGGCGGCGAAGGCCAAGCCCCAGCGGGTGCGCGCGTACACGCGCATCGTCCTTGGTTTTGACGGCTCGGACATGGACGACTGGACGGCGATCCGGGCCGAGACCATGTCGGGCTATCAGTTCACCCCCGTGTACGGGCCGGAGGACGAGCCGACGATCTGGAACCCCGCCGACTACGGCGGCCAGGTCCCGCGCGCCGAGGTCCGGGCGGCCGTCGAACAGCTGATGTCCCGCTACGACGTGGTGCGCATGTACGCGGACCCGCCCTACTGGGACACCGAGGTCGACGAGTGGGTCGACCTGTACGGCGAGGAGCGGGTGATCCGCTGGTACACGCGCCGCATGGTGCAGATGTACTCCGCGGCCGAGCGCCTCAAGACGGACGTGGTCAAGCGCAACGCCGCGGACGGTGCGCGGGCGGCCGCGTTCACGCACGACGGGTGCCCGATCACCGAGGCGCACATCGCCAACACTCGCGTCGCGGTACGGCCGTCCGGGCTGTACGTGCTGCGCAAGGCGAGCCCGGCGCAGAAGATCGACGCCTCCGTGGCCAGCGTGCTCGCGCACGAGGCCCTGGGCGACGTCATCGCGGCCGGCCTGGCCGACAAGGAAGAGTCCTACTTCTACTCCGCGTAGGGGGTGTGTATGGCCACGCTGGAGGAAGCGCAGCGTCTGGTGTCCCTGCTGGAGTCGGAGCTGATCCGGCGCCGGCCGGAGATCGACCGCAACGAGGACTACTACCGGGGCAAGACCCGGCTGCGGTTCGCGTCGGAGGAGTTCGCGAGGTTCCACGGCGACCGCTACAAGGACTTCTCCGACAACTGGGTGCAGATCGTGGCCGACAGCCCGGTCGAGCGGCTGGAGGTCACCGGCTTCAAGGCTGCTGGGGTGGAGCTCGCCGACAAGGAACTGTGGAAGGTCTGGCAGGTCAACGGCCTGGATGCCGACAGCCAGCTCGGGTTTCTCGGCGCGGTCAACTCCGGCCGCTCGTTCGTCCTGGTCTGGGGTGACCCCGACGACCCGGACATGCCGGTCGTCACGTTCGAGGACGCGGCGCAGTGCATCGTCGTCTACGAGCCCGGCTCGCGCCGCCTGCGTCGGGCCGCGCTCAAGCGATGGCAGGACGGCGGGCACGACTTCGCGACGCTCTACCTGCCCGACGAGGTATGGAAGTTCACGCGGTCGCAGGCCCGGCAGGACAAGAGTCCGCAGATGGCCGACGTCGATGAGGAGCTCAGCCGCTGGGCTCCCCGCCAGTTCGACGTCGAGCCGAACCCGCAGCCGAACCCCATGGGTGTCGTGCCGATGGTCGAGCTGCCCAACAAGCCGATGCTGACCAGCGAGCCGATCCCGGACGTGACCGGGGTGGTCGCCATGCAGGACGCCATCAACCTGCTGTGGGCGATGCTGTTCAACGCGTCCGACGCGGCGAGCTTCCCCCAGCGCGTCATCACCGGCGCCGAGCGCCCGATGCTGCCCAAGCTGAACTCAGCCGGAGAGATCATCGGCAAGCAGCCGGTCGACCTCGAGAAATTCGCGGTCGACCGGGTGCTGTGGATCACGGGCAAGGACGCCAAGATCTCCAGCTGGCCGGCCGCCAACCTCGCGGCGTACACGGGGATCATCGAGGTGGCAGTCGGCCACCTCGCCGCGCAGACCCGCACCCCGCAGCACTACCTGATCGGGAAGATGGCCAACCTGGCCGAGGGGGCGCTGCTCGCCGCCGAGACCGGTCTGGTCAAACGCGTCGACGAGAAGAAGCTGTGGTTCGGCCAGGCCCTGCGCGAGGTCGCCCGCCTGATCCTCCTGGCCCAGGGCAAGACCAAGCAGGCCGCCGAGATGCGGGCGGGCAGTGTGCTGTGGGCGGACTCCGAGTCCCGCTCTCACGCGCAGCTGGCCGACGCCCTGGTCAAGCTCAAGGACATCGGGTTCCCCTTCGAGTGGCTGGCCCTGCGCTACGGGCTCACCCCGACCGAGGTCGCCGACGTCGTCGCGATGCGCGAGGCCCAGGCCGAGATGGACCCGGTGGCCGACCTGACCCGGATGATGGCGCAGCGCCCGGCCGACGGGCCGCCGGAAGACACGACGGCCCTCGAGGAGGAACCGGCCGCTGACGAGGTGCTGGCGTGAGCGCCCAGGCGGAGGCCGAGCGGCACCAGCGCGAACGGGCGCGCGCCGCGGCCGTGACCGCGAAGGCCGCCGGCGCGCTGTGGCGGCAGACCGACACCGACCAGCTGCGCGCGTCCTGGGTGGCGCTGCTCACCCGGGCCGTCGCCATCACCACCGCCGGGCAGCTCACCGCGGCCCGGCAGGCCGAGCCGTACCTGGCCGGTCTGCTGGGACCCGATCCGGAGCAGGCTGCCGCCGATCAGCTGCGGCCCGAGTCGCTGGCCGGTGTGGCTGGCGACGGGCGCGAGCTGCCCGAGCTGCTGATGTTTCCGCTGTACACGACGCTCTCGGCGATCGGCCGCGGCGCGTCCCTGGCGGTCTCCTGGGCGTCCGGCGCGGCGCTCCTGGACCTGCTGGTGCGCACCGTCGTCGCGGACGCCGGGCGGGCCGCCGACCTCGTTGCGATGGCGACCAGGCCCGCGGTCACTTCCTACGTGCGGGTGGTGGAGCTGCCCGCGTGCGCGCGGTGCATCATCCTGGCCGGCCGCGAGTACTCCCTCTCGGACGGTTTCGCCCGCCACCCCCGGTGCGACTGCACGATGGCCCCCGTCACACGCTCGAGCCAGCCCGCTGTGGTCGGCGCCCGCGGCGTCTTCCAGGCGATGACGCCCGAGCAGCAGGTGAAGGCCTTCGGCGCCAAGGCCGTTGAGGCGATCGCCGCCGGCGCCGATCCGGCGCAGGTCGTCAACGCCCGCCGCGGTATGAAGAGCGCCACGCTCTACCGCCGGACCGTCCAGGCAACGACCGAGGGCATCACCCGCCGGGGCCTGGCCGGACAGCGGCGCCGCAGCTTCGAGCGGGTGGACGGCCGCCGCTACGCATCCGCGCGGGCGGTGCGGCTGATGCCCGAGGAGATCATGCGCCGGGCCGAGGACCGCGAACACGCGGTGCGGCTGCTGCGCCTGCACGGCTACCTCTTCTGACCCCCGCCCGCGCGCAACGCCCGGGCCCGCCCCCGCAATGGGAGACACCATGCACTCACCCCTGCCCACCCATCCGCTCACCGGCGCCCGCGCGCTGGGCTGGCGCAAGGCCCGCCCCGGCGAGGACGACGAGCAGCCGTACCCGATCTGGCCGATCCGCGGCGGCGCCGAGGACGACGAGGGAGAGGACGGCGGCACCGACGAGGACGGTACGGACGAGGAGGACGGCGCCGCCGACGACGCTGAAGACGGCGACGGTGACGGCGGCGGCCAGGACGACGACGCGGACCCGGACGGCGCCGACCAGCTCGGCGACCGCGGCAAGCGGGCCCTGGCCGCGATGAAGGGAAAGTGGCGCTCCGAGCGGGACAAGCGCCGCGAGCTGGAACAGAAGATGACCACCGGCCAGGGCGACGACGCAGTGGTCAAGGCAACCGCCGCCGCGACCGCCGCGGCCAACACGCGGATCCTCAAGGCCGAGGTACGGGCCGCCGCGAAGGGCCGCCTGGCCGACCCCAAAGACGCGCTGACCTTCCTCGACCTCGGCACCTTCGAGGTCGACGAGGACGGGTCAGTGGACGAGGACGAGATCGCCGATGCGATCGAGACCCTCCTGAAGAACAAGCCCTACCTGGCAGCCGCAACGGCGAAGAGGTTCCAGGGCTCCGGCGACGGCGGTGCAGCGCGCAAGGCGGGCCGGCCCAAGCAGCTCCGAGAGAGCGACCTGAAAACCATGACTGCCGAGCAGATCGTCAAGGCCCAGGATGCCGGGCAGCTCGACGAGTACCTCGGCGCCGGCTAACCAGAGAAGGAGGCCCCCGTGGCCATCACCCGATTCCGTCCGGAGGTGTGGAGCGCGCGACTGCTCGTCGCCACACGCACCCGGCTCGTCTACGCCCAGCCGGGCGTCGTCAACCGAGACTACGAGGGCGAGATCGCCGACTCCGGCGACACCGTCCGGATCACGTCGATCTCCGACCCGACCATCGGCACCTACACCGCGAACTCCACGGTGATCACGCCGGAGGAGCTCACCGACGCCCAGCGCACGCTGACCGTCGACCAGTCGAAGTACTTCGCCTTCAAGGTCGACGACGTCGACAAGCGGCAGGCCAAGGGCAACGTGATGCCCGAGGCGATGTCCCGCGCCGCCTACGGCCTGGCACGGGTAGCGGACTCCCACGTCGCGAGCCTGTACACGCAGGCCGCCGCCGGCAACCAGCTCGGCACCGTCTCCGTCACCACGGCGGCTCTGGCCTACACCCAGATCCGGCTCATGAAGCTGAAGATGGACGAGGCGGACATCCCCGAGGAAGGCCGCTACCTCATCGCCCCGCCGTGGTTCTTCTCCCTGCTCCTCGAGGACAGCAAGTTCCTCGACGCGTCCGCGTCCGGGTCCACGCAGCCCCTGCAGAACGGGTTCATCGGCCGCGCGCTCGGCTTCAACCTGGCCCAGTCCAACGCCGCCCCCAACCCGACCGGCGACGACTTCGTCGTCCAGGCCGGCGTGCCGCAGGCCATCTCCTACGCCGAGCAGATCAACAAGACCGAGGCCTACAAGCCCGAGTCCTCGTTCAGCGACGCGATCAAGGGCCTGCACCTGTACGGCGCGAAGGTCATCCGGCCCACGCACCTCGTCACCCTGCTCGCCTCCAAGACCTGATCGGAGCTCTGACCCATGCCTCGCACCGCAGTCGCGTACCGCAACCTGGTACCGAACGGCTCCCTCAACGGCGCCACCGGCCCCACGACCGTTGACTCCACGCTCGTCACCAACGGCGTCGTCGTGGCCAACGCCGTCCCCGAGCTGACCATCATCCGCGCCACCCACACCGACAGCACCGCGCACGACCTCATCGTGCGCGCCGGCGACAACCCGCCCGCGCTCGCGGCCGGGCAGGGTGACCTGACCGTCGAGGTCGCGCTCACCTCCGGGGTCCGCTACTTCGGGCCCTTCGAGTCCGGCCGGTTCATCCAGAACGACGGCACCATGCTGATCGACTTCGAGACCGGCTTCGTCGGCACCATCGACATCCTCCGCATCCCCCGGAACACCTGACATGGCCGAGACCATCTACCTCCGCGGGGAGGGCGGCGCCATCCACGCCATGGACCTGCCGCTCCACGAGTCCATCGCCGACCGCTACGCGCGCGGGCAGCTCGTGCGCGTCCACCAGGACGGCAGCCCCTTCACCGAGGGGCTGACCGCCCGGGCGCCGGCCGAGTCCGGCGACGAGCCGCCCGCTCCCGAGCCTGCGGGCCGTCCCGCGCAGGCCGCACCGAAGGCCGAGTGGATCGCCTACGTCGTCGGGCAGGGCCACCTGTCTGCCGAGGACGCGGCGAACCTGACCAAGGCCGACCTGATCGACCTGGCGCAGTGACCGAGGGGAGGCAGGGATGACGCTGCTTCCCCTCGCCACCGTCGATGACCTCAGCTCACGCGGCCTGACGCTCCTCGACGGCGAGTCGTTCATCGTCGACACCTACCTCGAGGTCGCCTCCACCGCGATCCGCGATGCGGCAGGGGGCCCCATCTCCCAGGCCACCTCGACCATCACGCTGGAGGGCGAGGCAGACCAGCGGCTCCGGCTGCCCGGCCTGCCTATCACCGCAGTCACCCTGGTGAAGATCGACGGCGTCACGGTCACGGACTGGCGGCTGCGCTCGGGCGTGCTGTGGCGGGCCGCCGGGTGGACGGCCGCCGACGGGCCGTCCGAGGTCGAGGTGACCTACACGCACGGCCTCCCGGCGGTGCCCGCGGACATCATCGACCTGGTGTGCCGCATGACCGCCGCGGCCCTGGCCGCGTACCGGTCCGAGCCGGACGGGCTCGGCCTCGCGGCGCGGGACATCCGATCCGAGCGGATCGGGGACTACGCGGTCACCTACGGGGATACCGGCCTGATCTCCGAAATGCAGCTGCCGGACTACCTCCTCGAGCGGCTGGCCGCGCGCTTCGGCGGCGGCGCCGGCGTGGTGAGGTCGCGGTGAGCCGCGTCGGCCGGCTCCTGAACACCACCGTGGAAGCCTGGCGGGTCGGCCTCGTCAACGACGGCGGCGGCGGACAGCAGACCGCATGGACGCTGGCCGGCACCCACCGGGCCCGCCGGTCCCAGCCGTCCGCCCGCGAGCGCACCGCGGCCCACCAGGCGGGCACCGTGCTCGTCGAAACCTGGTACTTCCCCGCCGGGACTGACGTCCGCCGCGGCGACGAGCTGCGACCGCCCGGCCGGGTGGTCGCCGTCTACGCCGTCTTCGAGCCGTCTGCGCCCGGTACCTACCTGCGGGCGGACTGCACGGTCCGCCAGCCCACCACCGAAACGTGAGGACCCCTCATGGCGATTCTGGCATCACAGCGCATGCCCCTGTCCGGGCTGCAGCCCACCTACTCCGCGGCGGCCGGCGGCGGCGACCAGGCCCCCGTCGGCGAGAAGCTGTACCTGCACGTCCGCAACGGCGGCGGCGGGTCCGTCACGGTCACCCTGGCAACCCCCGGCACGGTCGGCGACCTCGCCGTTGCCGATGCCGCGCAGGCCGTCCCCGCGTCCGGCGCGGCGTTCTTCCCCCTCAAATCCGTGTTCCGGGACCCGACCACCGGCCGGGCCGCCATCACCTACTCCGGGGTCACCACAGTCACCGTGGCCGTGGTCCAGCTTCCCTGACATGGCCCGCAGGTTCCGCCTGGAGGGCCTCGAGCGTGCGCGCCGGGCCGTGGCCCGGATCCCCGAGACCATGCGCCTGGCCCGGACCGAGACCCTGAACACGTGGGCTGAGGAAGTCCAGGCAGGCGCGAAGGACAAGGCGCCACGCGCCTCCGGAGCCCTCCACGGCGACCTCAACACCAAGGTTGCCGAGCAGTGGGGCCGGGCCGAAGTCGGCGTGTGGGATCAGCCCGCTGTCGAGTACGCCCTGTACGTCGAGAAGGGCACCTCGAAGATGGCCGCCCAGCCCTACCTCGTGCCCGCGTTCAACGAGGCGCGGCCGCTGGTCACGCGCACCTACCGGGCCGCGTTCCGCCGGCATCTGGGAGGTGTCACCGAGTGACCACCGCCCTGTGGCCCCTGCAGGTGGCCGTGTACTCCCAACTGACCGGGCACGCAACGCTGATGGGCCTGGTCTCCGGCGTCTACGACGAGGTACCCGAGGACGCCCCGTTCCCGTACCTGACGATCGGCTCGATCACCGAGCGGGCCGACGACGCGCACAACCAGCGCGGCCTGGCGGCCCAGATCACCCTCGACGTCTGGTCCCGCTACCGGGGCTGGGCCGAGGCCGCTCAGATCCTCGACGCGGCAGACACCGTCCTGGACCGGCAGCCGCTCACCGTCGCCGGGTACCAGGACGTGTCCATCGCGCACGACGCACACACCCTGCTCCGCGACCCCGACCCCGCCATCCGGCACATCTCCGTGACCTACCGGGTCTGGCTCACCAAGATCTGAAAGAGAGGCAGACCCATGGCTGGTCTGGACGCATTCGGCACACAGCTGCAGCGCGGCGACGGCGCCACCCCTACCGAGAACTTCACCCCCATAGCGAACGTCACCGACATCACCCCGCCCGCGCTCGAGCGCGAGACCATCGACGTCACCGCCCACGACTCCACCGACGCGTGGCGCGAGCACATCGGCGGCCTGAAGGACGGCGGCGAGGTGTCCATCGACGTCAACTACGACCCGCGCGAGCACGACGGCCTCTTCGCCGACTTCGCGGACTCCCTGCCGCGCAACTACAAGGTCGTGTGGCCCGGCACGCTCGGCGAGTGGTCCTTCGCCGCACTGCTGACCGCGATCGAACCGGAAGCCCCCCACGACGACAAGCTCGCCGCGTCCCTCACCTTCAAGGTGTCCGGCAAGCCCACGATCACCACCGGAAGCTGAGGCGCCACATGACCTACCTGTCCGCAGACCAGATCCTCGGCGCCTCCGACCTCGCCTACGAGGACGTTCCGGTGCCCGAGTGGGGCGGCACCGTCCGGGTCCGCGAGCTGCCCGGCACCGAGCGCGACAAGTTCGAGGCCAGCTTCCTCGGCAAGGACGGCTCATCCGTCCGCGCCGAGGGGCTGGAGGGGTTCCGGGCCCGCCTGGCCGCCGCCTCCCTCGTCGACGAGCAGGGCCGGCCCCTGTTCCGGTCCGCCGCCGAGGTCAAGCGGCTCGGCGAGAAGTCCGGCCAAGCCCTTCAGCGGGTGTGCGACACGGCCATGCGCCTGTCCAAGCTGGGCCCCGACGACGTCGCGGAGCTCACGGGAAACTGAGAGCGCGGCCGGCCCGCCAGTTCTACTTCAGGCTGGCCGCGCACCTCGGCATGACCGTCGGCCGTCTCCTGGCCGAGGCCGGATCGGCCGAGCTGGCCGAGTGGCAGGCGTATGAGAAGCTCACCGGCCCCCTGGGCGGCCTGCGCGGTGACCTGCATGCCGCACTCGTCTCCGCCTCGGTCGTCAACTCCCAGCGCGCCAAGGGCCGCAAGCCGCTCTCCCCGGTCGCGTTCCTCCCCCGCTGGGACGCCCGCGTACACAAGCGCCCCGAGGAGCTCTTCCAGGCGGCGCTGGCCGCGAACACCGCCCTCGGCGGCACAGTCGGCACGGCCTCCTCCTCCGGATAACCGCATATCTCGTCCCTGAGAGGGGGTGGACCGTGACCACCCTCGCCTCCATGACCGTCCGGCTGGGGATCGACACCGACCAGCTGAGGGCCGGCGCGCAGGCCGCGCAGGGCCACCTGACCAACCTGGCCAAGGGCATCGCCGGCCTCGGCATCGGTGTGCCCGCCCTGGCTGCGGTCGCCGCGGGAGTTGGCGCGCTCGTCGCCGCGTTCGCGTCCGCCGGGGTGGCCGTGAAGGCCTTCCAGCTCGCGGTGAAGCCGCAGAAGGCGATGATGCAGGAGGCCGCGGGGGCCGCGGACAACCTGGCCAAGGCGGAGGAGAACGAGGCCAGGAAGAAGGCCCTGGCCGACAAGCTCCGCAAGTCGGGCTCCGACCTCGCCGCTACCGCCGAGAAGGCGTACCAGTCGAGCCGCCTGAAGACCAAGGACGCCGAGGCCGCCTACCAGCGGCAGACCGCCGGCATGCCGAAGGCCACCGCCGAGGCGGCCCTGGCGCAGTCCCGGCTGAAGGAAGCCCACGAGGAGTGGTCCGACAGCCTCGCCGGCAGCACCATGCCCGTGTACACGCAAGGGCTGAACCTGCTGCGGCGTCTGCTGCCGCTCCTGACGCCCTTCGTGAAGGCCGCGGCCAAAGCGTTCGGTGACTTCATCGGCGAGATCGACCGCAGCACCAAGGGCAAGGGCCTGGAGAAGTTCGCCGAGTCCATGGCCAAGACCGGAGGTCAGAACCTCAAGAACTTCCTCGGCGGACTGAGGAACATCGCGATCGGCATCGGCGGCATCATCAAGGCGTTCACGCCGATGAGCAGCGACATGTCGGGCGGCTTCGCGTCGATGACGCAGGGCTTCGCCGACTGGGGCAAGGGCCTGTCCGACAGCAAGGGCTTCGCCGAGTTCGTGTCCCTGGCCAAGCAGGGCGCCGAGATCCTGGGAACCCTCGCCCTTGCCGTGGGCAAGCTCCTCGTCGCCCTGGCCCCGCTGATCGGCATCACCACCATGGTCGCCGTGTACCTGGCGGAGCTCATCAACGCCCTTCCCCCGTGGGTGCTGGAGAACCTGGCACTCGCCATCGCCGCCGTGGTCCTGGGCATGAAGGCCTGGCGGCTCGGCGCGGCAGGCGTGGCCCTGGCCAACAGCATCATGGCGTCCTCCACGTGGCTGGCGATCGCCGGCTGGGGGCGAATGCTCCTCTTCGGCCTCATGACCTACGCCCGGCTCGGGGCCGCCGCTGTCGCCTCAGCGGCCCGCACCGCGGCCGCATGGCTCGGGTCCGCGCTGGCCGCGATCGGAACCTGGGTGGCCGCCGTCGCCCGGGCTGCTGCGACCGCGATCGTCCAGTTCGCGCTGATGGCCGCTCGCGCGATCGTCTGGGCGGCAACGATGGCAGCCCAGTGGCTGATCGCGATGGGCCCGATCGGCTGGATCATCCTCGGCGTGATCGCCTTGGCTGCGCTGATCTACACGTACTGGGACAAGATCAAGGCGGCCACGATCGCCGCGTGGGGCGCGATCTGGGGCGGCATCAAGTGGGCCTTCACCCAGATCTACAACGCGTTCCTCAACTTCACCCCCGTCGGGTTGATGATCAAGCACTGGGACACGATCAAGCAGGGCGCGGTCACCGCGTGGAACGCGATCATCGACTGGCTGTCAAAAATCCCCGGGATGATCTACAACGCCTTCCTGAACTTCACCCCGATCGGCCTCATGATCAAGCACTGGTCGGCGATCAAACAGGGCGCGATCACCAAGGGGACCGAGCTCGTCAACTGGGTCCGCGGCCTGCCCGGCAGGATCTCCGCCGCGATCGGCAACTTGGGCAGCCTCCTCGTCGACAAGGGCCGCGATGTGGTGTCCGGACTCTGGCGCGGCATCCAGTCCATGGGCGGCTGGCTCCGCTCCACCCTCATCGGCTGGGCCAAGAACCTGATCCCCGGCCCCATCGCGAAGGCCCTCGGCATCTCCAGCCCCTCCAAGGTGATGGCCAAGCAGGTCGGCCGGTGGATCCCCGCCGGAATCATCCAGGGCGCCGAGTCCGGACAGGGCGCACTGGACGCGGCCATGCGCCAGATGGTGACCGTCCCCGGCATGTCCAAGGCAGGCCAGCCCACAGCCCGCGCCCAGCCCGCAGCCCGAGCGGTTGTCCAATTCGACTTCGGCGGCGCCGACTCCGCGTTCAAGACCGCCATCACGAAGATCGTCCGAACCAAGGGGCAGGGCGACCCTGGCACAGCGTTCGGCGGCGCACGATAGGAGGAGAGCCGATGGTCTTCCCGAATACCCCGCTTGAGCTCCTCGCCGAGCTGCAGATCGGCGGCATCTGGACGCCCGCGAGCCTGTACGCGCGGGCCCCGCTCATGCTCGAGCGGGGCCGGCCCGACGAGGCCGCCCGCGTAGACCCGGCGAAGGTCACGTTCCACCTCGACAACCGGCAGAACTTGTACTCTCCGCGCAGCCCCAGCTCCCCGAACTACGGACTCATCGGGAGGAACACCCCGCTCCGCGTCTCCGTCGCCGGGCCGGAGTCCTACCTCGCGATGACCGGGGTCTCCGGAGACATAGTCGCGACGCCGGATCACAGCAGCCTCGACATCGTCAGCGACCTCGACGTCGCGGTCGAGGCAACCGCCGGCTGGGAGTGGACCGTCCACCAGACGCTGATGGGCAAGTGGTCCGCGGTCGACGGCAACCGGTCGTGGATCTTCCGGATCCAAAACGGGCTGGGCGTCTTGGCGTGGTCGCCGACCGGCCTGTCGGCAGCAGCAATCACCGCAGGCGTCGACCTGCCGCAGCTGCCCCACCGGGCGGCCCTGCGCGCGACGCTCGATGTCAACAACGGGTCCGGCGGCTGGACCGTCACGATGTACTGGGCAAACTCCCTCGCCGGGCCCTGGAATCTCGTCGGCACCACAACCGGCACGGGCACGACCAGCATCCACAGCGGCACGGCCCCGCTGGAGATCGCGCCCACCCAAGTCTTCACCGCGGGCAACCGCATGCCCTGGCGCGGCCGCCTGCACCGGGCGGAGCTCCGCGCCGGCATCAGCGGAACCCTCGTCGCCAGCCCCGACGTCCGGGCCCTCACCCCGGGCACCACGTCGTGGGCCGACTCGGCCGGCCGCACGTGGACCGTCGCCGGCGAGGCCGCGGTCACCACCCGCGAGTACCGCCTGCACGCCGAGGTGTCGGCCTGGCCGTCGCGATGGGACGTCTCCGACAAGGACGTCTACGTACCGGCCGAGGGTGCCGGCATCCTGCGACGCCTCGGCCAGGGAGCCAAAGCCCTGGACTCACCGCTGCGCCGCCGCATCCCCACCGTCGGGGCGCCCAGGGCGTACTGGCCGATGGAGGACGGCCGGGACGCAGCACAGGCCTACTCCCCTCTGGCGGGAGTCGCTCCCCTCGCCCTGACCGGATTCGAGTTCGCGGCCGATGACTCCCTGGGCGGGTCCGCCTCGCTGCCCCGCCTCACGGCTGCAGCCACCATGCTCGGGACCGTGCCAGCCCACACGTCGACTGGCGAGTGGATGCTCGGCTGCGTCTTCTACTGGCCGGCCGCACCGGCGTCCTCGACACGCCTGCTGACCTTCAGCACCTCAGGCACGGCGCAGACGATCGCCCTCAACGTCGACAACGGATCGATCCTCCTCGAGGGGTACACCTCAACCGGCGCCGTGCTGTTCAGCATCCCCGCTGTCACGATCGATTTTCACGGGTCCTGGAACCGGCTGGAGCTCACCGCCGAAACCAGCGGCGGCTCCGTCACCTACCGGCTGGGCTGGATCGACGTGAGCGGCACCGGATGGGGGGACACCGCCACCGTGGCCGCCTCGGCCGGCAGGATCACGGGCATCGCCACCACCTGCGGACCCCTCGCGGCCGACGTCCGACTCGGCCACCTCGCAGTTTTCGACAGCGCGAACACGAGCGTGTACGAGCGCGCGGACGACGGGTGGCTCGGCGAGAGCGCGAACAGCCGTCTCCTACGGCTCAGCACCGAGGAGGGCGTACCCCTCACCACGGACTGGGCGCCGACCGCCCTGGGCCCACAGCGGCCGGACCGGCTGCTCACCCTCCTCGGCGAGTGCGAGCGCGCCGACGGCGGCGTGCTCTTCGAGAGCCGTGACAGGCTGGGTCTGCAGTACCGATCGCGGGAGTCCTTCTACAACCAGCCGGTCGCGCTCACCTTGGACTACGACGCGAAAGGCCATGTGGCCCCGCCGCTGGAACCGACAGACGACGACCAGAGAATCCGCAACGACATCACCGTCAGTCGGCCCGGCGGCAGTTCGGCGCGGGCTGTCGACGAGGCGAGCCAGCTGTCGGTGCTCGCCCCGCCGGACGGGATCGGCGTCTACGACGAGGCGCAAACCATCTCCGTCGCAACGGACGGGCAGCTGGCGGACATCGCCAGCTGGCGCCTGCACCTGGGCACGTGGGATGGGGCCCGGTACCCGACAGTCCACATCAACCTGGCCGCAGCGCCAGCCCTGATCCCGGCCGTCCTGGCGCTCGACATCGGCGACCGGATCCAGATCATCAACGCCCCGGACTGGCTTCCCCCCGGCCCGATCGACCTGCTCGTCGAGGGGTACACCGAGACCTTCGGGCACCCGAGCAGCTGGGACATCGTCCTGGCCTGCTCGCCCGCCGGCCCGTGGACCGTGGCCGTGCTGGACGACCCGGACCTCAGCCGCGCGGAGTCGGACGGCACAACCCTCGGCGCCAGCGTGAACAGCGACGACACGGTCGTGACGACCACGACTCCGGTCGGGCGGCTGTGGACCACCGACATCCTCGACGCCCCTTTCGACGTGCTGGTCGGCGGTGAGGCGATGACCGTAACGATGATCAACGGCAGCCGACAGGACCGCTATCAGCGGCTGGTCACCTCCGGCTGGGGCACCACCGACTCAGGCCAGACGTGGACGACATCGGGCGGCGCCGCCGGCGACTTCAGCGTGCAGGGGGCGTGAGCGATGGGAGACCTGTACGACAACTGGGCCGAGCTGGCGGCCGCCGAGGTAGCGGGCGTCGACTACAACCTGACGTCCATCACCCCGACGGGAGCGACGTACGCGGCGATCGCGATCCATGGCGGAGGCATCGAGGCGGGCAGTTCCGAGCTGGCCCACGAGGTGTCCGGCGGCGGCACGACGATGGCCCTCTACTACCTAGAGGGCTGGAAACCGAGCGGCAATCAGGACCTGCACGTCACGAGCACCAACTATGACGAGCCCGGTGGTCTCGCACTCGTGGCAGCCAGCAACCGCACCCTCAGCTTCCACGGCTACACGGGGGTGAGCGGGTATGCAGTGACTGCGCTCGGCGGCCTCGACGAGGAACTCGGCGCCCGAATCGCCTACGGGCTGAGGGCCGCCGGCTTCGCGGTGACGGACGCCGCCTCAGAGATTGCGGGCGACGACCCGGACAACATCTGCAACAAGAATCTCCGCGCGGCTGGCGTGCAGCTGGAAATGTCCCGGCAGCAGAGGGCCGATTTCTTCCCCAACGGCGACTTGAGCCGCGCGATGCGCGACTCCGGGCAGCGGACCGCAGCCTTCTACAGGTACGCAACTGCCGTACAGAACGCCGTCATCGGATACGGCCTGGTGTCATTGACGAACACCAACAACTCGCGATGGGCAACGATAGGCGCGCCCGGCGCGAACGTGGATCTCCTGGCCACGGTCGGCACGGACAAACTCGCGGTCGGCGGCGGCCACTTCTGTTCCCTTGCCGCCCGTTGGGCGGACGCCAGCAATACCTACCTGGCGCGGGTCGAGTTCTCCGCCACCCAGGAGGTGCTACTCACCCTTCGGAAACGGTTGGCCGGGACCGAGACCTCCCTTGCAGGGACGTACACCACCGGCCACACCCATGCCGCCGGCGCCCGGTTCTGGGTCCGCTTCGAGACCACCGGCACCACGCTTAGGGCCCGCGTCTGGCGGGTCGGTGACCCGGAGCCCTACGCCTGGCACCTGTCGACCACCGACGCCGACCTGAGCGCGGCCGGGCAGATCGGCACCCGCTCGATTCTGTCCGTCACCAACAGCAACACACTCCCGGTGACGGTGGCGTGGGGCGATTTCCAGGTGTCGTCACCGCAGCAGATGACCGTGATCCGCAGCGCCAACGGCATCGCCAAAGGGCACGCGTCCGGGGCGAAACTTCGGCTCGCGCAACGCGCCATCATCGCACTCTAAGGGGAAGGTAAATGGTCTATCCCAGCGCGACGCCAGGCCGGTGGATTCAGGCTTCCCAGCTCGACGCAATGCAGCCCCTGTACGTCGAAAAGTCGGCAGACCAGCCCGTTACGTCATCGACCACCAACGCCAACGACAACGCGTTGCTCGTGCCGGTGGAGAGCTTCGCTAAATACATCCTGAGCGGAATGCTCCTCTACTCGGCACGCTCGGATGCCGACATCAAAATCGGCTGGACGGTACCCTCCAGCGCGACACTGGACTGGATCGCACACGCCCAAATTCAAGGCGGCACCACCGGCATCGCGAGTTCAGGAATCGTCGTCGACCGGCAAATTCAGGGAAATACGGCTTTCCCCTTGGGTGGCGCGGCCGCCGAGAATGCGACTTACATGACAGCCACGCTGTCAGGGCGCCTCGTAACGAGTAGCGCGGCCGGAGACCTGCAGCTGAACTGGGCTCAGATTACGAGCAACGCGACCCCGTCGATCATGCGCGCTGGGTCGTGGCTCCTACTGACCCGCGTCGCCTGACCTACCTCACCCCGACGCCCCGAGCCTGATGGCCGGGGCGTTTCTCATGCCCTGGAGGCCCTCATGCCTGAACCACAGCCGTCTGTCGGCCGGATCGTGCACTACGTCAGCTACGGCACCCCGGGTGGTGAGTACCCCTCGCAGTGCCGGGCCGCGGTCATCACCGAGGTCGACGAGTACCAGCCCGGGCCCGACGGAAAGTTCGTCGGCCACGTGAACCTGTGCGTCCTCAACCCGGAAGGCATGTTCTTCAACAAGGGTGTCCTTCAGGACGAGGCGACGCACTGCGGCGGTACCTGGCACTGGCCGGAGCGTGTGTGATGGCTGACCCGCTCTCCGCCGACCGGTTCCTCGCCGCGCTCCTCGCCGAGGGCGTGCGCGTGCAGGAACACCCCGGCTGGCGCACCCACAACCGCAACCACAAGGGCGCCTGGGGGCCCCTCAACGGCATCGTCATCCACCACACCGTGAGCAAGGGCGCGGCGCACACCGTCGAGCTGTGCCGCGCAGGCTACGACCAGCTGCCCGGCCCGCTCTGCCACGGCGTCATCACCAAGGACGGCATCGTCCACCTCATCGGCTACGGCCGCGCGAACCACGCCGGCGGCGGCGACCCCGACACCCTGGCCGCGGTCATCGCCGAGAACTACGGGACCCGACCGCCGGCCCCGGACGTCGGCAACTCCGACGGGGTCGACGGCAACGCGCGCTTCTACGGCTTCGAGTGCGAGAACCTCGGCGACGGCAAGGACCCCTGGCCGGCCGTGCAGCTCGACGCGATCGAGCGCGCTTCGGCCGCGCTGTGCCGGGCGCACGGCTGGAGCGCCAAGTCCACGATCGGGCACCTGGAGTGGAGCGACGACAAGTCGGATCCGCGCGGCTTCACCATGGCCTCGATGCGGGACCGGGTCGCGGCCCGGCTGGGTTCCACCCCGACGAAACCGCCGACCACGCCCACGCCGCCCCCCGCCTCCCGCTACGAGCCGTACCCGGGCAAGGCGTTCTTCATGGCCGGCACCTCGGCCGCGCTCGGCAAGGTCTCGCCGATCTTCACGCAGATGGGCAACCGGCTCATCGCCCGCGGCTTCGGCCGCTACTACTCCGTCGGTGCCGGCCCCAAGCTCGGCCGCGCCGACGTCAACGCCTACGAGGCCTACCAGCGCTCGCTCGGCTACACCGGCGACGCCGCGACGTGGCCGCCCGGACCGACGACCTGGAACAAGCTCCAGGTCCCCAACACCTGACCCTCCCGAACGGAGATCATCATGTCCGACAACTTTCCCCCCGCCAGCTACGTCATCCGGACCGGCAAGACGTACGCCAAGGACCTGGCCGAGCGCGTCCTGTGGACCGGGGCAACCGCAGTAGGCGGCGTGCTCGTCGCGTCCGGTCCGGCCGACATGCTCACCACCTCCTTCTGGGAGTCGGTGGGCGTAGCCGGGCTCATCGCCACCGGCACCCTGCTCAAGGGTCTGGCCGCCCGGCTCCTCGGCGACCCGAACAGCGCGTCAACGGCCCGGGGGGTCTAAGTGGCCACCCCCGATCCCGGCGTGTACATCAGCCCAGCTCAGATGTATCAGGAGGTGAGGGGGCTGGCACAAGCAGTAGGTCGGATCGAGAGCAAGATCGACGGCATCCTCGACGAGACCAAAGACATCCGCACCGACCTCTCAGATCACGAAATGCGGATACGAACCCTGGAGCGGTCCCGCTGGCCCCTGCCCACCATCGGCGTCCTCGCCGGTGTGGGCGGGGCCGTCACGGGTGCGCTCGCTCTGATGGCCCGGTAGGAGGCCCGTCATGCCGCTTCCCACGACGCGCGTCGTTACCGGCCGCTACACCAACCCGGTCACCGGCGTCCCCTGCACCGGGTGCGTCATCCTCACCCCGTCTCCCGGGGTGTGGACCGACGAGACCGGCGCCCAGGTTCTCACCGGCGGCGCCACGCTCCCGCTCGTCGACGGCGTGATCGCCCAGGCGCTCGTCACGACCGACGCGTCAGGGGTGGAGCCGGCGACCGGACGGCTGTGGGTCATCGAGGAGCGGATCGACGGCCGCCCGTACCGGCGCCGGCCCTTCGCCCTCGAGGCGGGCGTCGACAGCATCGACGTCACCGAGCTCGTCGATCCGGACCCCGCGGACGTCGGGTACGTCCGCGGCCCTGCAGGACCGACCGGCCCGGCGGGATCTGCAGGCGCACCGGGTACGCCGGGCGCCGACGGCTCGGACGGAGCGCCAGGCGCGCCGGGAGCTCCCGGCGCGAAGGGCGACACGGGGGACCAGGGCCCGCAGGGGATTCAGGGGGTGCAGGGCAACGCCGGGACGGCCGGAACCGCTGGCGCCGCCGGCCCCCAGGGCGCGATGGGCGCCTCCGGGACGGTCATCACCATGGCTCAGGCCAACATCACGGACGGGACCGTCACCGACCTGCCCTCGTCCACGCCGTGGATCATCGTGCAGACCAGCGCCGGGACTCCGCTGCAGTGCAGCATCCCGGCCGCCGTCGGGGACCGCATCGACGTGGACCTCGGGATGATGTACAACGGCGGCCACTTCATGGACATCGCCCTCTTGACCAGCGCCGGCGCCATCTCCATCTACGGCTCTTCCAACACGAGCAGTCCGCTATCCGAGGGCGCCCCGTGGCTGTACCCCAGCGTGAGCTTCTCCAAGATCATGTCCGAGATGTTCACCGTGCAGGCGGGCCACATCGACGGCTCCGGCACCGTCACCATCGCCCTCGTCCACAGCGGCACCAGCACGGGCCGGGTGTACGCCAACACCCAGTATCCGTGGGGGATGCGGCTGTGGAACTTCGGCCCCGTCGGCGGCTCGGCAGCCGGATCATGGCTGCCGCGGCCGGCGGATCAGGGATTGCTCACGTGGACCGGCGACCCCAACGACGCCGGGCACGTCACCGCTCAGTCCAGCGCCGGCGTCGCGGGCCGGATCACGCTCGTCAAAGTTCCGATCCGCGAGCAGATCACCTGGTCGTCCATCTGGATCGGCCTGTCCGGGATCGACGCCGCGGCCTCGCTGTCGAACTGCTACCTCGGCGTCTACGACAGCAGCGGCACGCTGAAGGGCGTCACGGCGGACATCTCCAGCTCGCTGATGACCGGTGCCACAGCCAAGGCCCTGCCCCTGGCCGTCCCGTTTGTGGCGGCGCCCGGCCACTACTACATCGCCATGCTGCTCGGCAGCGGATCGACCTGGGCAACGAACGGGCTCACGTTCAAGGCCACGGGCGCCGGCATCTCCGTCAACGCGAATCTAGCGGCGGGGGCGCTCCGCTACTCGAACATGCTCACCGGACAGACCAGCCTGCCCGGCTCGCTGACCCTGTCCTCGCAGACCACCACGATCATCAACACCGGGTGGGGCAGCCAGTGGTACGGCATCTCCTGACCGCACATCGCCCCCTCTCGCCTACGGGCGGGAGGGGGCGCATTTGTGCGTTCAGGGGCCTTTCAGCACGGCCATCCTGTCGGGCCCCGCGGTTACGATCTGCCGCATGGCCCTCTACGAGATCACCTACGCGATCATCCCGCCCGGCGTCGGCCCCGACGACTACGAGCCCGCTGACCTGGAACGGCGCACAGAGCGCTTCGAGCTCGCCGATCCCGAGCCCGTTGAAGGATGGGTCTCCGGCGGCAAGCAGATGCACTACGGCCCGCACATGGCCGACGTGCACCGCACCATCGAGGCCACCTTGCCCGAAGGGTCCGCCGTGTACGTCGTGAGCATGCCCCTCGTCACCGACTGAGGTGCCGCTCCGCATCCTCCAGCCGCGCCTGGAACACGGCCCGGTCGCGGGGGTAGCCCTCCAGCGCTGGCAGTACCTCGCGCAGCCGGTCGGCGGCGAGCCCCCAGTCTCGGCACGCGAAGCTGATGTTGGCCGCCTGGAGCTGGGCGCGGTCCGGGTCGAGCCAGTACAGCCAGCCCGGCCGGTCGCCCTCCTCGGGCACCGCGCCCGCGTGGGTCACAACCTCGTCGGCTAGGCGACGGGCCCGATCCCGTTCGCCGAGCGCGGCCGCGGCCATGCCCTCCTGATACGCGGCGATTGCGGCGGCCGCCGGCGAAAGGCGGCCGGTCCGGCCCGCTTCCGCGGTGCGGAGCGCGCGCCTCGGGTCGCCCCATTTGAGACTGTAGTGCGACCGGACACGGTGGACCCACGAGGCCATGTCGGTATGGCCACCGTCGACAGCCCAGCCGTGCGCCACGTCGAGCCACGCGAGCGCGGGCCCCTTCTCGCCCTCGGTGAACGCGACCCAGGACAGCCAGTGCGCGTGTTCGGCGGCGAGGAGCATCAGCCGGTCGGCGACCTCGCCGGTCGTCGCGGGGATGAGCTGGGTGACGCTGTCGAGCTGCGTGCGGACGACGGCCCACAGCTGCCCGCCGCCAACCTCGTCTTCAGCCCTCCGGTGCTCGGCCAGGACACGGCCGATCCAGTCTGCGGTACGGAGGTCGGTGCGGCCGGTGGCGTGCCCGTGGGCGATACGCTCCCGCAGCTCGGGCGGCGGCGCCCAGCCAGCGGCGGCGGGGGACAGCCCTATCAATTCCGGTGGCACGTCGAGTCCTTCGGTCAGCCGAGCGATGACGTCCGGCGACGTGGGGCTCCAGCGACCCCGCTCAATCGCGGAGATGTGCGGCTGCGACGTCCCGATTACCACTTCCAGGGCCCGCTGGGAAAGCCCAGCGGCGCGCCTGTACTCGAGGAGGATCGCGGCCCAGTCCTGTAGCGCCCACGCTGCACGCAGACGCGGATCAGCCCAGGGTGTCTGACGGCTCATGTCCGCACGATACGCCCGCTGATACAAGGGTGTGTATCGGATCCGGCTCCCCGTCGCGGGACGGTTGTCTCACCACCCGCTGACGACAGTAGGGAGCACCGGCATGACCGGCGAGACGCACACGATTGAGGAGCTCGCGGCGCGGGCTCTGGCGCCCTATTCGGAGCGCCCCGACGCCGAGGGCGTGGCGCACCTGGTCGACGACCTGATCACCGCCGGGACCGAGCTCCACGCCCAGGTGAACCAGATCCCGGCGGCCCAGCGCACCGAGCGCGCGGGCGCCGCCCTGACCGAGTGGGCCTACTTCGTCGACTCGGGCCCACTGGGCCACGGCGATCACGCGAACTGGAATCACGCCCGCGGCCTCGCCCGCATCATCCGGACCATGGCCTCGACGCTCGGCGAGCAGCGTCCGTCGAGCGCCCGGTGACTGAGCGCCTGCGGCAGGTCTTGTACGTCGTGATCGTGCTCGGCACCTTCGCCGTGATCGTCGTCGGCACCCGCTAGACCGCACCTTCCTCACGACCAAGGGAGAAGCATGTCAACGCCACCCAACCCCCCGCCGCCGCCGTGCAGCGCCGGCAAGGGGGAAACCCCGACGCCCGCAGTGACGGGCAGCGTGCTCACCGCTGCGCCCGGCGACCGCAACGCCCGCGGCCTCCTCGACGCCGACGAGTTCATGACCGTCACCGCGACGCTCGCGCGCAACGAGCCGGCCTTCGGCTGGGTGTACTGCGAGCAGGTCATCGTCGAGACCCTCAAGTTCGTTGCTGCGGCCGCCCAGAGCGACGAGCGCCTCTCGCCCTCCGTGATCGTCGACAAGGGACTCCACGCGCTCCTGGAGAACACGGAGATCCACTACGCCGTGGGCGCCCGCCTCGGCGTGTTCGTGCACCACTACCCGACCCTCCCCGGCGCCGCGCCCATCGCGCCCGGCTGGCTCGAGCGGACGGTCGCCGCGATCCACCGGACCGGCTTCGTCGAAGATCCGGAGATGTGGACGTGATCGCCACGGAGTTCCCCACGTCCGCGACGGACGTCATCACCTGCGAGGCCTGTTGGCGGGGGCCGGTCCAAACGGCCCGTACCGCCGCGCACGCTCACGGCCGCGATCTGCTGTGCATCCCGTGCGCGGAGGCCGGCTACCCGGCCCGCGTCGACCTGTTCCCCCCGCTCGGCATCTACAAGCTCACCGGAAGGAAACTGAAGATGACCCTGGAGATGGGTAAGCACGGTAGCCCTGGCGGCCCGCAGCTCCCGCCGGACCCCGGTCCGCCGCTGCCGTCGCCGCCGCCCACCCCGACCCCCGGCCGCCCGCCCGTGTAAGGGCAGGACCACCGGACCGCCCCGAGAACCGCCCCGGCTGGCAATCCCTCCGGCGGCCGGGGCTACTCCCTGACGAGCTCGGGGAGTGAGACGCCGAGGGTCTTGCAGATGATGAGCAAGGTCCCGTAGGTCGGGTCGCTCTCGCCGCGTTCGATGCGCTGGAAGGTGCGCCGGTCGATACCGGACATCTTCACGAAAACGTCTTGGCTGTAGCCCCGGGCTTTGCGTAGTTCGCGCACGCGGTCACCCAAGGACTGTCGACGGTCGAGGATCCAGGTGGGCACTTCACGGGGCACTCGACAAACACTCTGACCTGCGACATCGTGTGTCAGCGTCAGATTTGACGCTTTTCTGTGGCAGGCGCACCAAGTACGGCCGTCCGTTCGCCGAGCACCCCCGGCGGGCGGGCGGTCTTTTGCGTTCCTGGGTGGGTGGGAGAGGTGGGAGACGGAATGGGAGATGATCATGGGGAGAGGATGCGCGACGCTGCTAGTTGCTGCTATTTCCTGCGAGATGCCGACACCGCTGGATGCCTGGTCAGCGACGTGTGTGCAGGTGAGCGAGGTGTGCCCCAAGGCTCCCCTCCGATCGACCGCATCTTCTGGGAGACCAAGGCCGCCTGAT
>NZ_JBMDLB010000011.1:0-2300000 GCF_049310065.1 Streptomyces tatrensis
GCGCTGCGCGCTTCGGACTGAAACCGCCTCGCTGCGCTCGGCGGGCCTGCTTCGCAGGCCAAGGCCCGCTCCTTCGGAGCGGGTACCGAAGCGCTGCGCGCTTCGGACTGAAACCGCCTCGCTGCGCTCGGCGGGCCTGCTTCGCAGGCCAAGGCCCGCTCCTTCGGAGCGGGTACCTGAGCGCTGCGCGCTCAGGACTGAACGGGCTCGCTGCGCTCGCCCGAAGGAGAGCACCTCGCTGCGCTCGGCCCCGGGCTTCGAGCCCGGGGCCGGCCTTCGGCCGGGGCTCTCCGCTTCGCTTCGAGCTGGGTTGCGTGTTGCGCCGCGCTCCGCACGGAACGGGCCCGCTTCGCGGCCGCAGCGGGGGCGCTCCGCGCAGGAGGTGACCCCGTTTCACGGGGTTCGGGCCTCCGGCCCGTTGGGAACTATGTGGCTCCCCGACCCCCGTGTCCTACCGGATCACATCCGGCTACCGGCTACTTGGCGACTCCCTTGACCACCGTCACCGTGGTCCTATCGAAACCGCCCGGGAGGACAGAGGCGTACTCCCACCCCGGCACCTCGTAACGGAAGGTCCCAAAACCGCCGGCAGCCTTCACGACGCTCTCATTCGGAACCTGGAAGACCACCCGCCCCTCGACGGCCTTGCCGGTAACCGTTACTGACGACTCTCCCGGCCGGTCGAAGACCACATCACCCTTGTCCCATTGGAGCGGCAGGGGAAAACGGCCCGGCGTCACGAACTCCCACGTCAGCACAGCCTCAGCCCCCCCGTCCAAGCCCTGCCAGAACGGGAAAGAAACAACCACCTCAACATCGTCATCACCTACAACAGCCAGATCGATGACACCCTCCGAAGCCACCCCAACCTCCGGAGCCGGCGACTCCTCCCCACCCCCACGGGCCACCACATCAACCCGGGTGAACGGAGCCCACCCCGAATACAGGGCTTGCACCTCGAAGCTGGGATCCTCACCCTCCTGCAACTCGACGAACACACCCGACCCGCCACTACGCCCCACCACATACGTCACAACGTGACCCTGGCCCTGGCCCTCAGCCCCGACCTCGTGCCAGCTGACATGCAACTCGACCGCCTTGCCGACCTCGTGCTCACCCACCCGATACTCAGGCAGGCGGCCCTCAGAGGCGTAGTCCGCGACTGCGACCGTACGCGGGCCCCACCACAAGCTGATCAGATCACCCTCAGCCATGTCCGGATACGGCCCCACCAGCACCTTCACCGGCTCATGGGACTCCTGCGGACCCACAAACGGCACACCATCATGGTGCGAATCAACATCAATCCGAGCCGGAGGAAGACTCTCATCCACCCACAACACCACCGACTCCCCAGCACCAGAACCCACAGACACCACACAACCCCCATCAGCCACAAACACACCCGGTCACACACTCCGCGGAACCAACCGGAGCCTACCGACCAGACACCCCCTCCCACCCAAAGATCAAAAAAACCCAACCTCGAACCCACCAACCCACATGCTTCAATCTGAACACCAGCTAGAAACTGGCTGACAGCCCACATACCAGCAGCAAGACGTCGGCTGTGTTTTGTCGGCGATCGGTGAAGCCTGAGCCACCATCAAAAACCTCGTGAACTGGGCCTTTTACCGACCCGTCAGTGACACCGACCACTGACAACACGTGACGTCGGCGCTGAATCGTCGGCCACCATGACATCTCATGCAACGACCCGACACCGTCGCAGTCGCATTGAGGGCTCCTCATGCGCTGCCAGCACATGGAATGATCAAGCGATGACTGAACCGAACAACGCGGACGACCCCTCCTTCTGGTATGGAACCGAACGAGTCGTCAACGGGATCGCCCAAGGACTCTGCACCCTGGAGCAGGGCATAGCTTGGTTCACCAACCTGTCACCGGCCCGCCGGCAGGAGGCACTGCACGAGGCCGGCCTGTACGCGATGCAGGCCCACATCACAGCCGAAGACGGCCGCGCGGGCGTAGCACGGTCAGGCGTGAAACCCACCGCCAACCCCTCGGTCATGATCTGCATGAACCCTCCCCGCTACGGATTCTCAGGCCTCCCCGCCGACGAACACGTCAAAGCCTTCCGCGTACTCGTCTCCGTATTCACCGTCGCCGACACCCGACGCAGGGAGATGTACTGCAAAGGCACCTGCACACACGCCTGGCACAACTTGACCAGGAATTGCGAATGATCGCAGCCATCTCTTCCGTTGGATGAACGAGAGACCAGGTACACGCAGGTCAAAGCAGATGAGGCGGCGGGTGGTGCTGAACCGATGCGATAGCGTCCCAGCACATGGCTGCCGACGACAACGAAGAGCAGAAGGCGGACGGGACTGCCGAGAAGGATGCTGCCGGCGTACGCCTCGTGGAAGACCTCGTTGCTCAGGTGCCCGGGTTCGAGGACGCCTACGAGTGCCACGTCTTCAACGAGAACAGGCTGCTCCCGCACGTGTTCTTCTGGGACGTCGTGCAGGACACCGTCCGCTCGTACCTGACGGAGGACGCCCCGGACGGTCCCGACTGGCGCCGGGTCCTTGCGTTCCTGGAGGAAGAGACACAGCGTCGCGTGCCCGGGGCAATCGAGGTCATCGTGACCTCGTTCCTCTACGACCTCCCGTACGAGGGGGAACCCGGGCACGGCATAGAGGCACATCTCGGGCCCGCCATGAAGGAGAGGTACCTACAGCTTCGACCCCGGTACGGGGCAGAGGCCCCGGACGCTACGGGGAAGCCAGAAGCGTAGCCGCCCGTTCTGGCCACTTCTACTGCAGATTCACTGGCTCTCAGCGCAGGTGGCGAAGCTCTCGCAGTCCGTAGTCCGGCGGCAGCCACCCCTTCTTCCGCCTCTCGATGGTCTTCCGTGTGTGCGGAGGCGGCTGCGGACAGCCCTGCATCAGATCAGGTTCATCCCTGGCCCAGGCAAGCCCGTAATGGGCGGTACACACAGGCCAGATGGTCTTCACAGACTCCTTCAGGCACAGCGCCGTCCCATGTCGGCTCCGGCGCAGCTTGGGGCGCGGCGGCTGAGGCGGGCGCAGCTTGCACTCCTCAGCGAAGGCCGTCAGGGACGGTAGCCCCTCACCTCCCAGCGGGTCGCTGAACAGCGGCCCGCTGGTGCCGGCCCCAATCCGCCAGAGGAGAGCGGTCGCACTCAGCAAGGGGCGGGCCCAGGCTGGAACAGCGTGAGTCATACAGCCCTGACGCAACCCTTGATCGTGCAACGTGATCGTCGTGCCGTCCGGGGCCAGATCGCGGACGTACGCGGTGGCGAGCTGGGTGGTCGAGGCCGCGGTGAACACGGCCGTGGCGAGCTGAGCCGCCAGGTACGGGTGCGCCGTTGCACGGTGAAGACGCCACACCACCTCCGCCTCGGTGACCGGTGGCATCACCGGCGCGAAGAAGTCCCGGTCCTGCGCCAGCGGCGCGGCGCACCGGCACGAGCCGGTCGCCTCGTCGAGAGCCCTGAGCGTGGTCAGGGCGGGCAGGCTGATCCAGCGGTTCACCAACGGCCGCGCCGCTTGGGACACCTGCTGCTGCGGCGTGGCCAGCTCGGCCTCGGGCAGCAGAGCGGAGGCCTCAGCGACGAGGTGCTCCACCTGCCGCAGCTCACGCTCCAGGAAAGCCCGCATGGCCCGGTGGTGGCAGACCAGAACCAGGCGGACACCAGTGCGCCGGCGCAGAGCGAGGAGATCTCTGAAGCGGTGCGGAGTGAGCAGGTGGGCGCGCAGCAGAGTGAGGTGGGTGATGGGCGTGGCCAGGATCCAGGCGGCCGCGATCGCCCAGGCCGGGGTGGGGTCGAGGTGACGGTAGCCGGTGAGGGGGACGGGTTTGCCCAGGGCGGCGAGGATGTCGTAGGCGAGCGCGATCCCGGCGTCGGTGCCGGGAGTGGGGTGCACGGTGAGGCGTCCGTGCTGCGGGGCGTGGGATGCCAGGGCCGCCCGGGTGTGGACCACGTCGTCGTACGGGTCCAGGACCACCGTGACCGGCGGCGGATTCGGGCAGTCCAGCACCTCAGGCCACCACCGGTCGCTGGCGCAGTTTGCTGTAGGACCAACGCAGGAGGTCCTCATCCAGGATCCGTCCGGACTCCTTCATCCCGGCGGTCAGATGATGGGTGATCTTCGCCCAGGCCCGGAAGTTGCCGTGCGCGGCCTCGTCATCGCACATGGCGATCAAGTCCGGGTCCGTATCCGCCCACACGGGATGGAACGCCGGGACGACAGTGAGAACCTCCTCCAGCGGCATCGGCTCGATCTCCTGCCACGCGTACACGCGGGACTCCAGCATCGGCTCGCTCTGCAGCATCTCGAAACAGCCGTCCCCGCCCGTGAACACGATCGTCAGGTCCGAACCGATGTCATCCCACAAATAGCGCAGATATTCGAAGCACATCTTCGACAGCCACTGCGCCTCGTCACAGACCAGGACGTGCGTCTCCTCCAGGGCGCCGCGCAGCATCCGGTCGAACTCGATCGGCTGCCCCGGCGGACGGCCCTGCAGACCAAGGGCATGGAACAGTTCGTGGCGCAGGTCTCGGGTGGAGGGGCGGGCCCTGAACTGGATCCGGCGCGTCAGCTTCGGCGCGAGCTCGCGCAGCGAGGTGTTCACCGCCAACGACTTGCCCCGGCCCGCCTGCCCGTAGATACAGATCATGGCTCTGGCCTCGATCGCGGCACGGATGTTCTCCCGGACCATGAGTAGGGCACGTGTTGAGACCACCTGGGCGCCCGGCAGTCGCATGAAGTGGTCCTCCCGCTCCCGGGGCAGCCGGCCTTGTCGCTCAGCAGTCGCCATTGATCAACGCTCCCCGCTGTCGTCACGTACATCAGCCACTCCCGGCAGCCCGTCATCGGCTGCCTCCGCCTGTCCAGCATCCGTTTGCAAGTCGGCCGCCCGGCGAGGGCGGACAACCGGACGCGCCCACGAGGCCGGAGGCTCACGGGGAGGGATCAAGTCCGGCAGCGCCCGGGCCGCCAGATCCACACCCCTGGCCCGGGCGATCTCCGCCTCCGCCTGAGAAGACGTGACCGTGCGCCGCGGACGGGGCACGGACGCCGTCGTTGTGGCCGTGTAGCGGGACTTGCGCAGCTTCTCCGCCGCCTTCAGATCCGCCTTCAGCGCGCGGGCCTTCTTCTCCCTGACCGAACTGAGCGCACGGCGCTGCTCCACCGTCGCCGCCTGGGCCAGATAGGCGCTACCCAGATGCCGGCCCCACTCCTCGGCGGAGAACACCTCGATCCGCCCGTCGTAGTGCGGCAGATACCGCAGCCGGACCCGCATGCCGACGTGCCCGGCCATCCACGGCGCGATGTAGGCACGGCGCCGCCATAAAATTCCGTTCGTGGTGATCTTCCGGACCCGACCGTCGTCCTCCAACGCGAAGAACGCCAGCCGCTCCTCCGCGACGTCCTCGACCGGCACCGGATCCGCCTCCCACGCCGCCAACGGCGTCATCCCGTCCGCAAGACCCTCAGGATGGTGGCTGGTGTTCCACCCCCGCACCCACTTCAGCAGCTCCTCGACGAACTCCGGATACGACAAGAGGTGCTCCACCCGATCCGGACGGTGAGCACCGACCGGCCGAGCCCTGCGGGTATAGCCAGGCAGCGAAACCAGGAACATCACCTCGACCGCGTCGTTCAGCGCCTCGATGGTGCCCTTGCGATACGGCTTATAGGCGGGCAGGTCATGGACCGGAACCGCGAAGGCACCCAGCGCGCGCTCCACCGTCCGGCACAAGAACTCCTTGCCCCGGTCCACCCGCACCACGCCTGGCAGGCCACCGAACGGGCCGTACGGATCCTGCCTACTGATGCCTGTGCGCAGCGCGGCCAGGACCGCGTCCCGGGCCGGCTGATGCGGAGTCACCGCCACTCCCACAATGGCCTTCGTCGCGACATCGATGAACCACGTCACCCACGGACACACCGCCACGCCCTCGACGTCCACACGGACCGGGACCCGCTTGTGATCACCCTCCCAACACGCGTTCCGATGAGTCCGCGGACGCTTGCCATAGACGTCGTAGCGTCGGCGGGCTGCTTCACCGCCCTTCAACCCCGCCCGCTCCCCCACCGACAAGTCCTGCCGTACCGCGCGCTGCAGAGCACGAAGAGAAGGCACCGAATCCGCGACACCAGCCTCCGTCGCCTCGGCGAGCAGCTCACGGTGGACCGCGGCCACGTTCCCACCCCACACTGCAAGACGCGCACGGACATCAGCACTCACGCCAGTCCGCGCAGGCGTCCGAGCAGACAGACGCCCCTCACGCCGGGCCACCGCCACCCAGTTCCACACCGTCCGCTCGGACACGTCCAAAGCCGAAGCAGTCAACCGCACATGTGCAGAACCGAGTTCACCGCGACCATCGAGGGCCATCAGGCGCATGACCGCCGCCTCCCGCCCCACACCAGCCGGCACCACCCAATCGGTGAAGCCACCGGCATCGCTGTCCGCCATCAGCCCCTCCCGCAGACGCCCATCCCCGCCCCGGAAACGCTGTCCACGGCCACGCACCTCACTCCGACACGCCGCACCACATCCCACCAACGAGTGACGACCCCAGCAGACCGAGCAGTCAGAGACCGTGATCTCCCGAGCAAGGCCCGGCCCCTGAAAGGACCTGCCGTTGGGGCCTATTGAACCCTGGACAGCCTAACTCTATATAGCTAGAGTTATATTATGGACAGGCCATTCAAGGTCACGCAGGCGACGCTCGACGTGATGGAGGTCCTGCTCGTATCCGAGGGGGGCGTCCACGGGTACGCCATCGCTCAGGCCGCCAAAAAGCCCACCGGCAGCGTCTACCCGATCCTTGCCCGCCTGGAATCAGCGGGATGGCTGGAGAGCAGCTGGGAGACCTCGGAACAGACCCCCGGGGTGCCGCGCAAGCGCTTCTATCGGCTCACCCCGAACGGCACCGCCGGCGTTCGTGAAGTGCTGCTCGAACGACGAGGCGCACTCCCCTCACCCCCCGCACGGGCAAACCCCCTGCGCAGCCCCGGATGGGGAATCGCGTGATAGATCTCCTGCGCTACATCGCCCCGCTCATCGCCGGGCTGCTCATCAACGAAGCAGTCGACATCAGCCCGTGGCTGGCCCGCAGAATCATCCGATGGGCAGCCCACCGCATCCCCGACGCAGAACCGGCACTGCGCTACGAAGAGGAATGGACCGCGCTCCTCGACCAACGCCCCGGCAAACTCCTCAAGCTGACCTACGCCCTGACGTTCCTCACCCCCGCCCTCCGAATGCGGCGCGAGGCCCTCGGACGAACGGCATGGCCCC
The DNA here is from genome assembly GCF_049310065.1 of Streptomyces tatrensis. Lineage (NCBI taxonomy): Bacteria > Bacillati > Actinomycetota > Actinomycetes > Kitasatosporales > Streptomycetaceae > Streptomyces > Streptomyces tatrensis. The sequence continues at coordinate 7,306 of NZ_JBMDLB010000011.1, forward strand.
GCCGGCTCGCCCACACGCACACAGCCTTCTGGACCGGCCCCAAAATGATGCGCGGCTGGATCCTTCTCCCCCTGGGCATGGCCAGCGTGACGTGGTCTGAACGCATCCCGCCCACAGCAGACACCAACGCCCTGTACCTCGCCATCGTCATACCCGGAAGCATCGCGACGACCTACCTAGCAGCAGGCATGATCACCTACGCCCGCTTCCTGCGACGTCAGGCAGCCCTCGCCGCCACAGGCGATGCTCAGGCCCACGACCACCTCGACCGGTGGTACGGAACCAGGCACTGCCCCGAACACCGGTAACCACCCACCCCTACACACGCGACAGCAGACCTTCAGCGGGAAACGACACCGGCCTTCAGCAGAAGAACGACACCCCACAACCCGCCCACCAGCTAAAACCCCACCTGAAGGCCCTGTCGCCAACCACTGCAAATCACACGTCGCGCATCAGGTGACACACCCACGAACCCTTTGACGCTACAGGCCTGACGCTCAATCAAAAAATTCCGCTTGGCTATTTAGTCAGGGCACGGCCGATAATACCGGCCAGCATGTCGAGAAACCACCGGCAATTCCTCCCACACAGGAGACGGGCGGGTGGAGGTTCCGATCCCAACCACGTTGAAGGAAGTAGGATTTACCGAAGGGTTCCCATAACCGGAACCCACACTCAGACTTGGCGCCGCTGTCGAAAAACAGCATTTCAGTGGCGCAATCCTTTCCCTACTCAACCGGAGTGGTCAGGATCTCGCGGTCCAGACACTATTGACGTCTATTCAATGACGGCTTGTCGCTCCCATCCGGGCCCCGCGTGCGCCCTCAGCGCGCAGCGTTGCAATACAACTCTGGGCCGAGCCGCTGACGCCGGGCGCGGCCCGGCTCGCGGGTCTTCGCTGGGCTACCGTCACCACCGAAGGAATGCGCTCCTCCTCCCGGTCAGCTCTTCGAACCACGCTGGCCGCCGCCGTACGGCCACCCGGGGCAGGAATGCACACCCACGACTATTTGGGGGGAAGTTGTGCTCTTAACCGACGCGCACACACGAGGAGACCGGCCACCGCGCATAGCGGAGGTTGACGCGCTGCGCGGTTTCGCGCTCCTGGGCATCCTGCTGGTCAACGCGCTGATGATGGCCGGCCCGTACGGTCTCGGAGCCGTCGCCGATCCGGACGCCTCCACGCTCGACCGGGCCGTCGAGGGCGTCGTCCTGACCTTCGTGGCCGGCAAGTTCTACCTGATGTTCTCGTTCCTCTTCGGCTACAGCTTCACCCTCCAGCAAGACTCCGCCGCACGCGACGGCGCGAGCCCCGCCCCCCGGATGCTGCGCCGCTCGCTCGGCCTGCTCGTCCTGGGCCTCCTCCACGCCGTACTGCTCTACACCGGCGACATCCTCATGACCTACGCGCTGCTCGGCCTGGTCCTGATCGCCGCACGCAACTGCACGCCGCGGAAGGCCCTGCGCGCGGCCCGGATCGTGTACGGCTGCGCGGCCGGCCTCCTGCTCCTCGTGGGCCTGGCGTCCCTGCTCATGTCGGACGCCGAGACTGCCGAACTGGACGCCGAACTCACCGCGGGCTTCGCCGCACTGGCCGCCGACTACCGCGGCGACGCCTCATCCGTCATACAGGCCAACGTCAGTCAGCTGCCCGAGGCGCTGCTCGCCGTGTCGTTGATGGGCGGCTTCGTCCTGGCCGCCTTCCTGACCGGCCTGTACTGCGGCAAGCGCCGCCTCCTCGCCGACACGGGACGGTACACGGCCCGGATGCGCCGCATCTGCGTGCTCGGCGTCGCCCTGGGCCTGCCCGGCAGCGTCTTCATGGCCCTGGCCGCCGGCGGCGCGCTCGGCCCACGCTGGACGATCCTCGGCGAGGCGGTGGGAACCGTCACGGCCCCCGCCCTCACCGCCGCATACGTCTGCGGAATGCTCCTCCTCATGAAAACCGCCCGCGGCGCGAACGTCGCGGCGCTCCTCGCCCCCGCCGGCCGGATGGCCCTGACGAACTACCTGACCCAGTCCCTGGTCATGGCCCTCGTCTTCACCGCCTACGGCCTCGCCCTCTACGACCGCCTCGGCGCGGCCGTAGTCGAACTCGGCGCGCTCGTCCTCTACGGGTCCCAACTCATCCTCAGCAAGCACCTGATGGCCAGGTACCGGTACGGCCCGGTGGAATGGCTGCTCCGCGCAGTCACCCTCGCCCGGCTCCCGCACGACCGTGACCGGTCGGCGGCCACACACTGACATCGTCCGGAGCGGGCGAAGCCGCCGGGGTCCGGTCCAGGGTGCCCGAGCGCCACAGGCTGTTCAGGACCACGGCGCCGGCCATCAGCGACAGGACCAGGCCCGCGTCCGTGGACCCGGCCCACAGGGCCCACCCGGCGCAGGCCTGCAGGAGGACCCCCGCGAGCATCCCGTACGCAACCCGTACGCAACCCGCCGCTGCCTGCCCGTCATCACCACCAGCTCGTCCCCTCCCTCGGTTCTCTCCGGTCAGGCGCCGGTCCCGGAACCCGCCTCGCGGGCGGCGTGGCGCCGGACTTCTTCCGAGGGCTTCACCCGCGGCCCGGCCGGGCCCGCGTCCGGGCGCCGGTAGACGGCGGCCCGGTAGATCGTGGCCAAGGCGACGATCCCGCTCAGGGCGGTCAGGACCAAGTCCGCCTGCTCCATACCGGCGTTCCCGGCCCACCAGCCCAGCACGTGCAGCGGGACGGCGAGCAGCATGCCCTCCACGCCGAACCGGTCCCGGCCGGTAGGCGCCCACCGGCCCGCATGTACCCGCAACCGGTCCGTCCACGCCCGGACACCGCGCCCACAGCGTCCGGGTTCGGGTGCCGCCGACGTCACCGCGTACGCCCCGCGCCCTTGCCCGGCGCGACCTGCCGCCGGTAGGCAGGGACTGCGGCCTCGCTCGGGGCCGCGCCCGCCGCCCCGAGTACGGCGGCCGAAGTCGTGGTGGACCGGGAGCGGGCGGCGGCCGGCACCCGGGGCGCGGCCGCCAGGGGTGCGTCGAGGGAGGTGGTGAGGGCTTGGTGGGTGGACAGGACCATGCGGCGGGCGAACTCGCCGGGCGCACCCGGGCGCCAGGACTCGTCACCGTTCAGACGGGTCAAGTGCGCGGTGAGCGCCTTGAGGCCGTCGCTCTCGCCGAGCTGCTGCATACGGGCGGCGGGCGGCCAGCAGCGGCCAGGGCCGGGAACCCACGAGGAGGCCGCCGTCTCGCTCGCCCAGGACGTCCTTGACCGTGGTGACGATCCGGGCGTGGTCGGCCGGGCGGACACCGAGCTGCTCCAGGGCCTTGTCCCGGACACGGAGGTCGAGGTCGAGGTTGGCCGGGAGAGTGAGGCCTTCGGTCAGCAGGCCCTAGTAACGGCGCGCGTCCTCGGAAACCACCACCGGAACAGGAGCCGGAGCGGGCGCCGGGGCCGGGGCCGGAGCGGGCCCGGCCGCGGGGGCGGGGGGCCAGGCCGGGGAGACGAGCATCGCATCGCGGACCATCCCTTTGGGCATCGTCGCGCGCAGCAGGTCGGCCCACGCCCTGGACTTCTCCCGTGCGGCGGTCGACGGCTCCCACATCCGGGCGTTAAAGGGGGCTCCAAAACGGGACGAAGTCCTGTCGACCGGGGCAGAACCGGCAGCAAGCATCACCTGATCACCGACCCCACCGGCATCCCGCTCGCGGCCACCTTGACCGGCGGCAACCGCAACGACATCACCCAGCTGATCCCACTGCTCCTGGCCGTGCCGCCGGTGCGGGGCAAGCGCGGCCGCCCCGACGCCGCCCGGACGTGGTGCTGGGCGACCGCGGGTACGCGACAAATACCGCCGCCTGGTCCGGGATCTCGGCATGAAGCCGCTGATCGCCCGCCGCGGCACCGAACACGGCTCCGGCCTGGGTAGTCAACGCTGGTTCGTGGAGCGCGCGTTCGCCCACCTTCACTGGTTCCGCCGCCTGCGGATCCGCTGGGAGATACGCGACGACATCCACGAAGCATTCCTCACCCTAGGATGCGCCCTCATCTACTGGCGACGCCTGAAGTCATTGCGATGGGAGTTCTTACTCGCCTTCGTCGAAGACGGCGTCGCCGCCCTTGATATGCCGGGCCGGGTTGAGGCCCTGCTCCATCAGGTCGACCGCCCACAGCATCGACTGGACGCCCTCCAGCTTCGTCAGGCCCGGGGTAGGACCGAGCCGGAAGCCGCCGGGCTGCGGCTTGCCGGAGGCCGCGTACGGCAGGAAGTCGAGCGGGCTGTCGCCGGGGCTCGGGTAGACGACGCAGTCGGGCAGCACGGCGAGCGGGTACAGGGCCGTCATCCGTGCGGGAACCGCGGGTCCAGCGCGGGCGCTGCGGCCTTCTTCGCCGCCTGGCGACGCGACGTCGCGGCCTGGACGGGCGCGGCGGTCTCCGACTCGGTGGCCGCGGGGGCGGCCGGCCCGGTGAACGTCTCCGGGACCTCCGGCTGCGGCGCGGCGACCGGGGCCGGGGCGTCGGCGGGAGCACCGTGGGCGGGGTACTTCGCCGCCCAGCCGGTCAGCAGCCGCTGGTACGCCGAAAGGCGCGGCTCCTTCGGCTCGCTCCTGCCGTTCTGGTAGTTCTTCACCGTCTGACTGGACGTCTTCAACGCGACCGCGAGGCGGGCCTGGGTGATGCCGGCGGCCTCCCGCAACCGGGCGCGCTCCGCCGGGGGCGGGAGCTGCGGCTCCTCCTCCAGCAGGGCGTCGATGTTCGCGAACAACTCTTCCTCGGTGCGTGTGGGATGAAATCGAGCGGGAGGAGGATGCTCACGGCGCTCAGCATGTCCAGCGGGAGGGGGTGAAGCCCAGCCCTGGGGACGGCGATGGATAGTGTGCCCTGTAGTGGCTATCGCGCCTGGGAGTGCAGTCCGCTTGCGAGGTTGTCCTGGGCCATGTCGTCTCGCTCAGCCGGTGTGAGCCACCGGGCGGATGAGCCGGCGGTGGTCCGTTCCACCCACAGCACATCGTCGACGGCCTCGGCGACGGCGTGCAGGTGGCTGATCACCATAACCAGGCGGTCACCGCCGACCTGGGCGCGCAGTACCTCCAGTGCCAGGTCCAAGGCGGTGGTGTCGAGGGCGGCGAAGCCCTCGTCGAGGAAGAGGGAGCCGAGAGTCGGCCCACTGCGGGAGTGCAGTTCGGCAAGCGCCAGGGCCAAGGCGAGGGACGCCATGAACTTCTCCCCCCCTGACAAGCGATTCGGGTGGTGGGCGACCCCGGAGCTGCGGCTGATGATGTCGAAGTCTTCTGCGAAACCGAATCGACCGTCAGACATCTGCCCGAGCAGGTCGCTGGCGACGCCGAGCAATGCGCGGGTTCGCAGCGTGGTGAGGTGGCCCAGGAACTTGGCGTCAACCAGTTCGCGGCGTAGTACCTCGAGGGCTTCATAGCGGGCTTCGCCTGCAGTGATGGCGAAGTCCAGGTCAGCGGCTGGCTTGATCAGGTCCTGTGCTTCTCGCTGTTTGCAGCGCTGGTCTTCGGCCTCTTTGGTTGCCTGCGCGGCTGCGGCAACGAGCGGGTGAAGTGATTTGGGTGTGGTCAGGTCGGCTGAGGCGTCGAAGCCGTCGACGTCGGCGAGTGCGGCTGCATGCTTGCCGAGACGGCTTTCGGCAGCGGCTGCGCGTTCTGTCGCCGCGGCGGCTCGCTCGGCGAGTTTGTCGCCGAGTGCCGAGGTCGTCGTCGAGAGGGCGGCGGCGTAGTGGCGGACCTCGGCGATCGCCGGCTCCGTGGGAGCTGCTGGCAGCGCTAGCCGGTCAGCCTCATCGAGATGTGTGCTGGCCTGGACGGCGGCCTGGGCCCACGCTTCCAGGTTGTCACGCAGTTTCTCCAGGGGGCGTTCAAGGCGGGCTCGGGTGTCGTGGTCGAGGGTGCGCTGGTCGGCGAGTACCGCGTTCTTCTCCGCTCGGGTTGCTTCCCTCTGGTCGAGCAGCTCTTGGAGTTCGGTCTGCCGGGCGGTGACGGCTGTGGTGGCGGCGTCCGTCTGTGCGGTGGCGACGTCGATCGGGTCCTGCGGCAGCATCGCCCGGATGCGCGCGGGAAGCATGCCGATGTCGGCGGCGGTCCTTGCCACGGCCCGGGTGTGGCGCTCGTGAGCTGCGGATGCGTCTTTGGTGTCGCGGTGGTGTGCTTTCGTGCGTTCTGCCAGTGTTTTGCGGTCTGCTTCGATCCCGGCGGTGCGGCGGTGCTCTTCGTCCTTCAGCTGTTCGGCGTGTGCGGTGGCCGTGTGTTCGCAGGCGGAGATGGCGTCGGTGATCGCCGCTGTGTCCTGCTCAGGATGTGCGGCGCCGGGGGTGGCCAGGGCCGTAGTGGCTGCGGTCAGCCTTGCTGAGGCTGATGTGGCGTCGAAGACCGTGCCTGCTTCGGCGGCCTGGGCCGCAAGGCTCCGGAAGGCTCGTACCACCTTCTCGATGTTCTCCTGCGCCGTCTGCTGTGCGCTTTTGTGCTCGTGGTCGCGTTCGAGTACCGCTTCGTCGGCGATGGCCACGGCGGCGCGGGCTTCGGCGCGCAGCTCGACGACTATGTCGTGTGCGGTCTTCGCCTGCTCTCGTTGCGTGTTCGCCTCGGTCAGCTCATGCGCGTCGGCCTGCTCGGGGTGGAAGTCGGCCGGGAGCTGCCGGCGGCATACGGGACAGTCGTCGTCGGGGTGCAGTTCGGTGGCGATCGCAGCGGCCTTCTTCCGCAGCCGGAGCGCCTCCAGGTGCGTCTCGGCCGCGGTGAGGTCTTCGCAGGCCGCGGTTGCCTTGGCCTCCGCCGGGCCGAGGTCTTCGTGGGCGGATTTCTGCCAGCCCACCGCGGTGGCGTGGGCGCGCGCGGTGTCGGCGATGTGTCGGGCCGCCGAGAGGGCCGCGTCCCACGCGGTGCGGGCTGCGGTGGCGCACGTGCGGGTCTGCTTGCTGTTCTCGGCGGCGGTGCGGGCTGCCTCCGCCGTCGCTTGGGTGTGTGCGGCGCGTTCGGCCAGTTCCGTTTCGGCCGTGGCGATGGCGTCGCGTTCGTCGTCGAGTTGTGTGGTGCGGGAGGCCAGCCGGTCGCGTTCGCCGCGGTGTTCCTCGGCGGTTTCCGCGAGGGTCTTCAGGAGCATCGCGGCCTGGGCGAGGGCGTCGCGGCCTTCTCCTTGCGTCTCTGCCGCGGTGATCACTCCGGTCAGTTCCTCTTCCCTGGCCGCAGCCTGCTCGGCACGCCGGTTGAGGGTGTCGCGCCGTGCGGCGAGGTCGGTGGCCTCGGAGTCGAGCGTGTCGAGGACGGTGGCGGCGTCGGTCGCCTTGCGTGTTGCCAGGGTCTGGGAGGCGCTGGTGGCAGCCGCCGCGGTGTCCCGGGCTTGCGAGGCTTCTTCCTGCAGTGCGGTAATGCGGGCGACGGCGGTGTCCAGGCGTTCGGCATGGGCTGTGGCCGCGTCGGCGGCCGCACCGGCTGCTGCGGCCGTCTCCTCGGGGTTGTCCGGCATGGGGGCCCGTTTGGCCCGCGCGTCGCCCAGTAGTTGCTGGAGTGTGCGGCCGTGGCGGGCGGCCAGGTTCCGGACTGTTTCCAGTGATTCGGCGCCGAACAGTTCTCGGAGCCGTTCGCTGCGTTCCTTGGGAGCGGCGGTGAGGAGCTGGTCGAACTTGCCCTGCGGGAGCAGCCCGACGCGCAGAAAGGTGTCGTAGCTCATCTGCAGCACCGTCTTGATGCAGTTGTCGACGGCCGTGGCGCCGTCGGTCTCCTCGCCGGTGTCCAGGTTTTTCAGGTGGTGCCGGCCCGCGTTCGGGTTGGTGGCGTGCATGGTGCGGTGGACACGCCAGTTCTGCCCGTCGTGTACGAAGGTGAGTTCGACGCTCATGGCCTGTGCGCCGTCGGCGATAAGCTGCCGGGGTTCCTTGGCGTCCCAGGAGCTTTTGCGGAACAGGGCGAAGGCGATGGCGTCGAGCAGGCTGCTCTTGCCGGCGCCTGTGTCGCCGAGGACCGCGACCAGGCTCTTGCCGGTGAAGTCGACGGTGGTCTGGGCGGGGTAGCTGCGGAATCCGGTGAGGGCGAGTGTCATCGGTTTCATCGCGTCGTCTCCGCGTCGGTGGTGTCGGTGATGGTGAACAGGCTTGAGCGGTCGATGGCGTCGAGGGGCTGGCCGGCGATGGCCGCGCTCAGCAGTGTCTGCTCGCAGCACGGTGCGGGATCATCGGGGTCGGGTTCGGCCCGCAGGTGGGTGAAAGCGGTCATGGCTCGGTCCAGGGCCGGGCCACCTGTGCCGCGGTCGGCGAGGTAGTCGTGCAGCAGGTCGTCGATGTCGGGCAGTTCGGTGGTGGAGGTCTGCCGGTCCAGCACGCGGTGTGCTGTGCCGGTGCGACGCTCGTCGATGTCGACGAGCGTCGCCTGCGGCAGCATCTTGGCGAGGGTGGCCGGCAGGGACGGGTCGAAGACGTCGACGTTCACCACCGCTTTCACCCAGGCGTCCCCCACGCGGGCGGCGCGGTGGGCGATCTGTTCCAGGGTTCCTTCGAGGCGGACCAGGCGGCGGCCTGCGGTGAGCGGTTCGAGTTCGATGCGGGGGTTGGTGCCCGGGCCGATCTCGGCGAGTACGACGCTCTTGGTGTCGCCTGTCTCGCCGAAGTCCATCTGCAGCGGGCTGCCGGCGTAGTAGGCGGGGAATCCGGAACGGCCGACGGGCTGGGCTTTGTGGATGTGGCCGAGGGCGCCGTAGGCGACGTCGGGCAAGTCCGTGGCCGCAGCCGCGTACTCGGTGCTCAGGGACATCCGCCGCTCCGAGTAGGACGGGAGGGCTCCCTCGATGAACAGGTGGGCGGCGTAGACGAGGACATCCCGGGGGCCTCGGTCGGCGGTCAGACGGCGGTAGACCTCGGCTTGGACGGTGCGCATGCGCTCGGCGTAGGTCGCGGTGGTCAGGGCGGGGTCAGCGAAGTCGTAGGTGAAGCGGTTGGGGTGCAGGTAGGGCAGTGCGCCGATGCGCAGGGTGAGCTCCCCGTTCCTGGTCGGGTACTCGGCAAGGAGCAGTCTGTCGGGGCGGGCGTCGGTGGCGAAGCGGACCCGGGTCTGGTCTCCTTCGCGGACGCCCATGTCGTTGAGGACGTACTCCAGGAACGCCAGGACGCGAGTGGTGTCGTGGTTTCCGGCGACGACGACCACGGGCGCGATCGTGCCGAGGCGGCGCAGCGCCTGTGCCGCACGGCGCATGTCGTCCAGGCTGGGGCGGGGGCTGTCGAAGAGGTCGCCGCTGTGAACGATCAGGTCGGGGGCGTAGTCCTCGGCGATGGCGATGATCTCGTCCAGGACAGCGTCGACCTCGCTGTCACGTCGATGGCGGCCGATCTGGCGGCCCAGGTGCCAGTCGGAGGTGTGGAATACGCGTCCCGTCACGGGTGCCCCCAAAGGAACGGCCTGCGGGGCGGCGCGGGTTGCGCCGCCGCGACCGGATGTTCGGTGACCCGACTGTACCTCGAATCACAGGAACAAGTCTGGAAAACTCTGGAACTCTGGAACTCTGGTAGCGTCTGGTACATGAGTGATCCGCTGGACGCCCTGGAGAAGAGCATCGGCACCCTGCGCCGCGCGATCCGCGACGCCGCCGCCGCCGGTGACACCGAACGGGCCGGCGAGCTGCGGATGCAGCTGCGCCGCGCCGAGCGGGCCTGGGACGCCCTCGTCGACGCCGATGAACCTGCGGCCGCCCCGCCCCGCCCAGCGCCGGAAACTGCTCCGGCCGCCCGGGGATCGCAGCTCCCGGCTCGCGAACACGTCCACCGCGCCCTGATGCTCCTCGGGGTCCCGGCCGCGCCCAAGCTGATCGTCGGCGTGCACGAGGCGTTCTTCCCGGGAGAGCTCTCCGCGTCCAAGCTCTCCAGCCTGCGCCGGGACGAGGAGCGTTCCTACCGCTCCAGTCCGGGAGCCCGGCCGTACTACCTGTGCCCGGCACTGGCGCACGACCTGCTGACACCGGTGCGGGCACTGATCACGATCAGCACCTGGACGCTGGAGCAGCGCGTCATCGGTCCGCTGTCCCCGCGCGTGGACTTCCTCACCGGCGCGCTCCGCATCGCCGAAGCGGTGCATACCTCCGCTGCGGACGGGCCCAGTCCGGAGGCCCTGCGGCTGCTGTGGCGCTTCGCCGTCAACATCCCCGACGCCATGCCGAGGAATGCCTCCGGTCACGGGGGCGCGCTGGATGCGCAGCAGGTGATCGGCGCCGCCCAGGCCGAGCTGGACGTGCATACCGACACCGACCGTGCCACCCGGGCGGCCGCCGCGCGGCAGGCCCGCAAGTCCCTCGGTGACGACGAGCAGTTGTTCGGCGCGCCCCTGCGGGGCGTCACGCATCTGCGGTCCGCCCGTGCCTGATTTCCATCTCCCCGCATCCTTATTCTTCCCCGCAAGGATCTACGAGACCGTGAAAGAACCAGTCGACAACCGCCTCGCCGCATTGCGCGGATCCGCGAAACGCCTGGACTACAACGCCCGGTCGCTGGCGGCCCTGGAGAACAACCCGCGCTGCACGCTGCGGGCTTTGCTGGACGCCTCCGGCTCCGACAAGGCCGCGATCGCCACACACGTCGGCCACCCCCCGTCCTTCGGCCAGTCCTCCTTCGCCATCACCCGCGGCAACGCCTTCGAGGCGATGGTGAAGGACAACGGCTGCGCGGAGCTCCTGCGCGTCCTGCGCGAGACCCTGGAACTGACGCTGCCGGAGGTGGGGTACGAGGACCTGAACGACGTCGGCGGCGACGGCCGTTCCAAGGAGCGCCATGAGCGCACCGAGGAAGTCCTGCTGCGGGCCGCCCGGGGCGAGGACGACGGTACCTTGTTCGACCACCCGATGCTGTGCCTGCAGATCGGCGGGCACAAGGCGTACCTGGAACCGGACCTGGTGGCCTTCCGCATCGACGGACGCTTCCACGTCGTGGAGATCAAGAGCTTCCCGATCATCGACGGGCAGGCCGCCCCCACCCAGGTACGGGCGGCGACCACGCAGGCGTGCGCGTACATCATCGCGCTGCGCGACCTGCTCGGGCGGGCCGGCATCAGCGAGGAGGTCGTCTCCGACACGATCGTGCTGGTCGCGCCGAAGGACTTCACCAACCGCCCGACCGGGGCGTTCGTCGACGCCCGCAGGCAGGTGGCCGCCCTGACGCGTCAGCTGTCCCGCATCGAACGCATCGGGGACCTGGTGGACCTGCTGCCCGAGGACCTCACCTTCGACCTCGCCCCGGACGCGGAGGATCGGCCCCGGCGCCCGGCCGAGGAGCTGACCGAGGCGCTGGATCAGGTCCTCGCCACGTACCGCCCGGACTGCCTGAACCACTGCGAGATGGCGTTCTACTGCCGCTCCCGCGCCCGCGCGGAGGCCTCGCTGGATGTCCTCGGGCCGGTGGTGCGCGAGCAGTTCGGTGGCATCGACACCACGACCATGGTCATGGGGCTGGCGCGCGGAGAACTGAAGCCGAGCGAGGACCAGGTGGAGATAGCCGCGGCCCTGCGGCACGCCGCACGGCTGCGTACCGAACTGGAAGACCTCGGGGGTGTGGCATGAGCACGCTGTCGGCGCTGGCGCACGTGCAGGCGATGGAGTCGATGCAGGCGGTGCCCCTGACCGAGTTCCGGCACCGGCATCTGTCCGCCCGGCCGCTGGTGATCATCCCGCTGGCCATGGCCGGCGAGGCCGGGGCGCCCTTGGCCGCGATGGTCGGCTCCGCCAAGAGGAACGGGACCCTGCTGGTCGTGGCCCAGCCCCGCAACCGGGACCAGCGGTTCGCGTTCGCCGCCGGCCTCGGCCAGATCGTGATGGACTACATCGACTCCTTCCGCCAGGACCGCCGCGGAGAAGGCGAGCGTTCCCGGTACACCGACGCACCGCAGATCCTGGTGCCCAACCCCGGCGGCGTCAAAGCCCTGGCCGATCTGGGACGCATGTGCCGCTTCCGCGCGACGTCCGGTCTCTACGCGGTGCCGGACGTCGTACCGGAGCTCGGCATGTGGCTGACGTTCCTGGCCGACAGGGCCGAACAGGCCGGCACCTCCATGCTGCTGCCCGTCACCGGGATGCTCGCCGAGCACTGGGCGACCGGCCAGAGCACGCTCGAGGACCAGAACCTCGCCTCTCTCATGGCCTGGATCGCTCCCCCGTCGGGTATGAGCGTCGAGCAGGCCATGGCCGATGCGGAGAACACGGACGTGTGCCCGCCGGCGGGCCCGGCGACCTCCCCCGAGTTCGACAACCGCGACCTGGCCCCGGCGATCAGAAAGTTCGACACGGCCCGCACGCTCGACGACCCGCACGCGCTGGCCACCGCCGAGACCGAACTGCGGGAACTGATCGCGGGACAGATCCAGCCCACCTGGCGCATGGTGTGGCAGGCCATATCGCTGCTGCGCTCCGTGCCCGAGGCACCGCGGACCGCCAAGCGCTTCGAGGGTGACTGCAAGGCCTTCACGGACTACTCAGACTACCGGGACTCCGGCGGGCTTCCGCAGCGCAAGCGGGACACCGCGATCGGTGCGGCCCGGCGGCTGGGCTGGCTGGAGCGCGCACTGGTCGAATTCGAGTCCGACATGGCGTTCGACGATCGTTTCGTGCTGGCCGACCGGCGCAGCGCCGGTGAGGCGTTCGCCGGGACGGTCGTGGAGACCGAACCCGGCCGGACGGTCACCACGGACAAGAACAGGCGGGTGCCGCGGCCACGCCTCACCGTCCGCACCGAGGATCCCGTGCGGCTGGCCGCCGACACCAAGCTGATCAGCCCGTCTCAGCCGGCCGGCCACAAGGCCGTGATCGTCTCCGTCCTCCCCGACGGCGACACCACACGGGTCACGGTGGAGATCACCGGCGGCATGGGACGCGGCCGCGTCCCGAAGCAGGGCACCGTCCCGGAGTCGGGCCAGTCCGTCGCCTACCTGCCCGACCCGGGGTGGCGCCCGGCACCGCAGTTCCCAGCCTCCGACGCCGCCCCGTGGACACACAGTGCCGCCGACGAGAGCGACACCGATTCCGCCGTTCCCGAGGACGCCGCAGCAGAGGAGTGGGGCAATGAGGACTGACGCCAGCACGACACACGAACGGGCCGTGCCCGACCCTGCAACGGCCGCTGCCGCTGCCACCGAGGCGATCCTCGCGAATATGGCCGACGGGCGTCATAGGGCCGTGGTCGTCGACTCCCCGCCGGGCGCCGGCAAGAGCACCCTGGTGGTCCGCGCCGCCCAGAAGCTCACCGAAGGCGGCGAGCGCCCGATCATCGTCGCCCAGACCAACAACCAGGTCGACGACCTGGTCGTGCGTCTGGCCAGGGAGCATCCCGGCATCGCCGTCGGACGGTTGAGTGCCACCGGCTACGCCCCGTCTCCGGCCCTGGGTGCCCTGACGAACACTACCGTCGGCCGCACCCTGGCCGACCTGGCCGGCTGCCGGATCATCGTCGCCACCGCCGCCAAGTGGGCCACCGTCCGCGACGCCACGTTCGGCTGGGCGATACTGGATGAGGCCTACCAGATGCGTTCGGACATGCTGTTGCAGATCGTCGAACGCTTCGAGCGGGGCCTGTTCGTCGGCGATCCTGGCCAGTTGGACCCGTTCACGATCGTTGGCACCGAGCGCTGGATCGGGTTGCCGCACGACCCCACGCAGAACGGTGTCAGCGTGATGCTGGAGCACAACCAGAACATTCCCGTGCACCGGCTGCCGGTGTCTTGGCGTCTGCCGCTCTCGGCCGCACCGACCATCGCCCGGGCGTTCTACCCGTTCACCCGCTTCACCGCCGGAACCGGTGAAGACACGCGTGCCCTGGGGTTCCGCACCGCCGGGTTCGCCCGCACCGACCTGGACGAGACCCTCGTGCAGGCGTTCACCACCGGCTGGGCCCTGCACGAACTGCGCCGCCGGCACGTTCCGCGAACCGACACCGAGACCCTCCAGACCGCCGCCGACCTCGCCGGCAGGCTGCTGGAACGCGGAGCGGTCGCCACTTGCGAGCGCCACCCGGGCGGCCGGCCCCTGGAACCCTGCGACATCGCCATCGGCGTCGCCCACCGCGACCAGGCTGACCTGGTCCGGGCCGCGCTCGCCCGGACCGGCAGCCCCGGCGCGCCGGGCGTGGCGGTGGACACCGCGAACCGGCTGCAGGGCCGCGAGTTCGAAGTCGTCATCGTCGTGCACCCGTTGTCCGGCCGCCGGGACGCCACGGCCTTCCATCTGGAGGCCGGGCGACTGTGCGTGCTCGCCTCCCGCCACCGGCAGGCGTGCATCGTCGTCGCCCGCGAGGGCATCGCCGATCTTCTGGACAGCCACCCCTCGACCGACCCGGTGCATCTGTCCGTGCGCGCCAAGTTCCCGGACGGCTGGGAAGCCAACCAGATCATGCTGGACAAGCTTGCCCAGCACCGCGTCGCCGCCTGATCCCACACGGTGCTGCCGCCCGTTGCCCGGCATCTCGATTAAATCCGCATAATTGTTCTATTTTCCGGCTTTTGTCAGTGCCCGTCTTTAAGGTTTCCGTATCCGCTCCATTCCGGGCGGATACGGAAAACCGCAGGTTCGCGATCGGGGGTTGCATGCAATTCGATCAGGTCACGGCTCTCACCAGCCACCCGGCATGGGTGCTACTGCGCGCGGACAACGCCGCCTTGGTGCTGTCCTTCTGCGGCACGGTGTTCGTCGAGGAGAACGCGCGCGGCGTGCCCGAGAGCGTGCTGGAGTCCCGGCTGGACGACCAGCTCTACCTCCTCAACGAGCGCGAGCCCGGCTCCTTTCCGCGGACCGCAGCCGGCTATCTGGCGGAGTGGACGAAGATCGGTTGGCTGCGCAAGTTCTACCCGCCCGGCGAGGACGAGGCGCACTTCGATGCGACCACGGCCCTGGAGAAGGCCGTGGCCTGGGTGCGGGATTTGCCGGCACGCTCGTTCATCGGGACCGAGTCCCGCCTGAATACCGTCGTCACGCTTCTTCGGCAGATGGCCTTCGGGGCGCAGACCGACCCGCAGGCGCGCATCGACGAACTGCGCCGGGAACGTGATGCGCTCGACGCCCAGATCGCCCGGCTGCTCACCGGAGAGGTGGAACTCCTTTCCCCGCTCGCCCTGCTGGACCGCTACCAGCAAGTGGAGAGCATCGCGGTCGAACTCCTGCGGGACTTCCGTGAGGTGGAGGCGAATCTGCGGGAACTGGACCGGCGGCTGCGTCGGCAAGTGGCGACCGCGGAAGGCGGAAAGGGCGAGCAGTTGGCTGCCTTCCTGCTGGAGCGCGACGAGATCGCCCAATCCGACCAGGGGCAGAGCTTCCAGGCGTTCTTCGATTACCTCCTCTCCCCACGCCGCCAGCAGGAGCTGCGGGAACTGCTGCAGCAGGTCACCCAGCTGCCGCAGCTGGAGGGCAGAACCGACCGGACCCTGCTGAAGGTTCCGTTCGCCTGGCTGGAGGCGGCGGAGAACACCCAAGACACCGTCCGGCAGCTGACCGAACAGCTGCGCCGGTTCCTGGCCGACCGAGGCCGGGCGGAGGACCAGCGTGTGCTGGCGCTGGTGCGCTCCGTCCAGCGCCACGTCACCGCCCTGGGCGACATGGCGGATCTGCCCGGCATGGAGCTGGAGATGCCCCAGGCGGGCATCGCGCTGCCGATGGAGCGCCGGCTGTACATGCCGGTCGAACGCGTCGAGTTGGACACCACCACGCAAGGGCCTTCCGACGACATCGAGGCGGATCTCACGGAGCTGTTCGCCGGCATCCACGTGGACACCGAGTTGCTGGCCGGCCACGTCCTGGACGCGGTCGCCGCGAGCCCGCACGGCCAGGCGGCCCTGGCCACTGTCGTCGAGGACCACCCGCTGACCCTGGGGCTCGCGGAACTGCTCGGCTACTTCCGCATCCAGCATCCCGATCTGGATGTGAGCGTGGACCCAGGGCATACCGATGTCCTGGTCTACCCGCGTGTGGGGGCACCGGGCCACGCCCGGGCCGAGGTGCCGCATGTGACGTTCGTACGCAACGAGGGCGGCACGGCCGCCGGAAAGGCCGACCCGCGATGAGCGATGCCCTCACCACCCCCGTGGTCCACCTGCTGAAGGCGGGCGTGCTCTACCAGGGCGACACCCCGCTGGTGTGGGAGCAGATCCTCGCCCAGCAGGCGGCGATCGGCGACTACCTCGGCGTGATCGGCCTCGATGTCGTCGTCGACCGCGCCGAGGGCTACGCCTACGTGCGACAGCAGGACAGTGAGGCCCGGGACGACGGGACCACCGTGCCGAGGCTGGTCACCCGCCACCGGCTCTCCTTCCCCGTCAGCCTGATGCTCGTCCTGCTGCGCGGGCGGCTGGCGGACAGCGACGCCGGCTCCGACGATCCGCGCCTGGTGCTGACCCGTGAGGACCTGGTCGAGATGGTCCGCGGCTTCCTGCCCCCACGCGGCAACGAAGCCCAGCTCGTCGACCAGATCGATGCCCACATAAGGAAGCTCGTCGACCTCAAGGTGCTGCGCCCGACGAAGCAGACCGCAACCTACGAGGTACGGCGGCACCTCAAAGCCCTGGTCGACGCCCAGGTTCTGAGCGATTTCAGCGACCTCCTCGCCACCTACCGCAGCGCTGTCTCCACCACGGTTAAGGACGACGCATGACTCTAACCACCGGCCCGGCGGCGCTCATCCCCCGCCAGACGGCGCCCGGCCCGGCACACACCTACGACGTCGGCCCCGGATTCCGGCTCGCCCGCCTGGAGGTGCTGAACTGGGGCACCTTCCACCGCACCACCCGCACGTTCGCCGTCGACGGGCACAGCGCGCTGCTCACCGGTGGTGTGGGCTCGGGCAAGTCCACCCTGGTGGACGCGATCACGACACTGCTCCTGCCCGCCCACAAGATCGACTACAACAAGGCGGCGGGTGCCGACGCCAAGGAACGCGACCTGCGCTCCTACGTCCTGGGCCACTATCGGAACGAACGTGTCGAAGCAACCGGCAGTACGCGCCCCGTGGGGCTGCGCGACCACGCCTCCTACAGCGTGATCCTGGGCGTCTTCACCAACTACGCCCTCGGTACCCACCTCACACTCGCGCAGGTCTTCTACTGGACCTCTCCTACCAGTACCGGGCAGCCGGAGCGGTTCTACCTGACCGCCGAGCACCCGCTGTCCATCGACACCGACTTCACCGGCTTCGGCACCGACATCACCGACCTGCGTCGGCAGCTGAAACAGCGCGGTGCCACCCTCCACGGCAGCGCGTACACGCAGTACGGCAAGGCGCTGCGCCGCGGCCTGGGCATCCCCGGCGAGCAGGCTCTGGAGCTGTTCCATCAGACGGTGTCGATGAAGGCCGTGGGCAGCCTGGACGAATTCGTCCGCGACCGGATGCTGGAGCCGTTCGACGCGCAGGCAGCCGTCGACAAGATCGTCGCTCACTTCGACGCACTCACCGCCAGCCACAGCGAAGTGGTGCGGGCCCGCCAGATGATCGAAGGCCTGACACCGATCGTCGAGGCGTGCACCCGGTACGACACCCTCCAGGAAGACCTCACCATCCTGGAAAGGCGCCGCGGTGCCGTCCCCGCGTTCTTCGCCGGCCACCGCCAGCGCCTCCTCGCCGCACGCCACACGGCCCTGCGTGCCCGCACGATGGAACTGGAGGAACTGCAGTTCACCCGCGCGCGGCAACTGGAGCAGCTGCGCGGTGCGGCCGACGGCCTGCAGCGCCGCATCGACGGCGCCGGCGGGGAGAAGCTCGTCCTGCTAACCGGCCGGATCGATGAGTTGGGCCGCGAACGCAAGCGGCGCCGCGACCGCGCCACCGAGTACAACGACTGGCTCGCGCGAGCGGGCATGGACCCAGTCACCGACTCCGCCTCCTTCCACGAGCGCACGGAGCAGATCGCCGCCGCCCGCACCCGGGCCGGGGAACAGGAACGGCAGGACCGCGAGGAACTCGACGGCCTCGCCGTCGCGCGCCGCGACAACACCGCCGCAACCGACGAGATGCGACGCGAGATCACCAGCCTGCAGCAGCAGCGCTCCAGCATTCCCGCCCATCTGCTGGACCTGCGCCGCGAACTCGCCTCCGCCACCGGCGTCAGCATCGACATCCTGCCGTTCGCCGGCGAGCTGATCCAGGTCCGCGACGACGAGGCCGCCTGGGCCGGCGCCGCCGAACGCGTCCTGCGCGGATTCGCCCTGTCCCTGCTGGTCCCGCACACTCACTACGATGCGGTCTCGTCCTGGATCAACGGCCGTCACCTGGGAATCAGGATCGTCTACTACGAGATTCCCGCCCACACTCCGCGCACCATGCTGCCCGACGACCGCACCCTGCTGACCGGCAAACTCGACCTCAAGTCCGACAGCTGGGCCCGCGACTGGCTCGCCGCACGGCTACGCTCGCGCGCCGATTACCTGTGCGCCGAAGACCTGGACACCTTCACCCGCGCCACCCGGCCTGCCGTCACCCGGCAAGGTCTGGTCAAGGCCGGCGGAGGCCGCCACGAGAAGAATGACACCCACCGCATCGACGACCGGCGCAACTGGGTGCTGGGCTGGAGTAACCAGACCAAGCTCGACGCCCTCCTCGCCGACGCCGACCGCCTCACCCGCGAGAGCGCCGCCCTCACCGCCGCCACCCGCGAGCTCGAGACGCGGCAAGAGGCCCGCGCCAAAACCAACGGCGCCCTCACCCTCCTGACCAGCGTCACCGCCTACGCGGAACTCGACTGGCCGACCACCGCTGCCGACATCGAACAGCTCGAGCGGCAAAAGCGCACCCTGGAGGCCGAAGCAGGCCTGGACGCGCTCACCTCGCAGCTCCAGCAAACCAGGAACGACATCAAGCAGAGCGAGGAAGCCTTCGGCCAGGGCCAGGAAGAACTGGGCGCGCTGCGCCACGACACCGAGGGCACCACCACGCTGCTGGAGAAGACCACGAGCCTGCTGGCGAAGTGCGACCTCGACGCCATGGCGGAGCACGAAGGCGCCCTGGGCAGGTTCCTGCCCGCGGCTGGCAGCGATGACAGTCGCCTGGAGGACCTGGACACCGCCGAGCGCGACGCCGAGTCACAACTGCAGCGCACGATCGGCAGACGCAACGACACCCTGCGCCAGGCGAGCAACCAGGCAATCGGGCTGATGACCGCGTTCCGCGGCAGATACCCGGCCCACACCACCGAACTGGACAACTCCATGGAGTCCGCCGTCGGCTACAGATCCCTGCACCGCCATCTCACCGACGAGGACCTGCCCCGCTTCGAGCAGCAGTTTCTCCTCTACCTACGTACCAATGTCATCCGGGACATCGCCTCCTTCCAGGGCCGGCTCATCGCCCAGGAGCAGCAGATCCGCGAACGCATCGACGTGATCAACGACTCGCTGGCCGGCATCGACTACAACCCGGGCCGCTACATCCAGCTGAACGCCGCCCCCACGCTGAACAGAGAGATCCGCGAGTTCCAGCACGACCTGCGAGCCTGCAGCAGCGAAGCGCTCTCCAACGACACCGGCGACACCTACACCGAGGAGAAGTTCCTCCAGGTCAAAGCGCTCCTCGATCGGTTCAAGGGCCGTGCCGATCACACCCGAGTCGACGCCGGGTGGACCGCCCGGGTCTCCGACGTGCGGCGCTGGTTCGTCTTCTCCGCCAGCGAGCTCGACCGCGGCACCGACAACGAGCACGAGGTCCACCCCGATTCCGGCGGAAAGTCAGGCGGCCAGAAGGAAAAGCTCGCCTACACCGTCCTCGCGGCCTCTCTCGCCTACCAGTTCCGCATCGACCCCACCACCGCCAAGACCAAGACCTTCCACTTCGTCACCATCGACGAAGCCTTCGGACGCGGAGACGACTCCTCCGCCCACTTCGCCCTCGACCTGTTCCAGCGTCTGGGCCTGCAGCTCCTTGTCATCACCCCGCTCCAGAAGCTGCACGTCATCGAGCCCCACGTCACCCGCGTCGGCTACGTCGACAAGCCCGACGAGACCCGCTCCCGCCTGGTCAACCTCACCATCGAGGAGTTCCGCGCCCACAAACAAGCGGCCCGGCAGGCCCACCAGCCGCCCGCGGAGCAGTCATGACACCGGCCGCGTGGAGCCGCCCCGAGGACGTTGTCGAGACCCTGCGTCGCAAGTGGACCAGCGGCCGCTACCTCGCCGCCGCAGCAGGCGGACACCCCTTCGAACCCATCGCAGTGCCGCTCAAGGGCCCGACCGCGGCCGACACGCTGCACCACTACGAGCAGGCACTCGCCTGGGCGCAGTCCTGGGCCCCCAGCCTTCACCCCCAACTGCGCCTCCAGACTAAATCCATCGGCGGCCGCAACGGCCTTCCCTCCCACACCTTGCCAGCCCGGGCCTGGGTCGACACCCGCCTCGCCCTATGGGCACTGCTGGGCGTCACCGACCTGGTCGACCGCTTCCACACCCTGTACGAGCACACCGCACTCCATTACCCCGGCCTCGCCCGGTGGATGGCCGACCACCCCATGAAGGTCCTCCTGCACACCGCGGCCTGGCACCAGCTCGTACGCACCGTCCGCTGGATCCGCGACCACAGCGCCCAACAGGTCTATCTGCGCGAGATCGACGTCCCCGGCGTGGACACCAAGTTCATCGAGACCCACAAGGCGATCCTCGCCGAGCTCCTCGACCACGCCCTCCCCGAGAACCGCATAGACGCCGGCGCCCCGAAGAATGATCTCGCCGCACGCTACGGCTTCCGCACCAAGCCCATCTACATCCGCCTGCGCTACCTCGGCGCCTCTCCCCTGCCCTTCAGCGAACTCACCGTCCGCGCCCAGGAACTGGCCGACTGGCCCCCGGGGGTACGCACCGTCTTCGTCCTCGAGAACGAGATCACCTATCTCTCGCTGCCGCCGGTCCCCGACGCCATCACCATTCTCGGCTCCGGATACGCCGCTGCCCTGCTGCGTCACCTGCCCTGGCTCGACGACGTCGACCTCTGCTACTGGGGCGACATCGACACCCATGGCTTCGCCATCCTCGACCAAGTCCGAGGACGCTTCCCGCACACCACGTCACTACTCATGGACCGCGCCACCCTTCTCGCACACAAGTCCCACTGGAGCCAAGAGAAGACGCAAGCACGCGACGGCCTCACTAACCTCACACCCGAGGAGGCCCATCTCTACCAGGACCTGCGGACCGGCACCTACCGGCCGCACCTACGCCTGGAGCAAGAGCGCATAGCCATCACCACCGTGCGAGAGGCTCTGACGCGGCACCGGGGGTGACGTCCGGGGGCTGCGGACACCGGACGGCCGCGGGCCAGGACCATGGTCGAGGACGACGCCACTCCCGCGTCCGTCCGGCCGGGCGGTCCGCTGGTTCCCTGCGCTCCGACATCCGCCCCTACCGGGCCCGCGGCGTACGGGTCGCGGCCCAAGATCGACGAACGCGCCGGCAGCCCGTCGGTCAACCCTCTGCAGCCCCTGACGACAGCACGCGGGTGTACCGGCCCGAGGGCCTGGTGTGGCTGGAGGGCTACCAGGCCCTCATCCGCTGGCGCGCCGCACACCACATCATCAGCCTGCACGCCGTCCCCTTCGACACAGAGACCGAGGTCGGCGTCACCACGGCGTTCCCGCTCGGGTGGTGGCTTCACCAGCAGCGCCGCGCGCTGCGGGCCGGGGAACTGGAGGGCCGGCGCAAGCAACTCCTCGACGCCCCGGAGGCCGGAATAGTGTGGGAACCGGGCGAGGAGGCGTGGGAGGCCAAGCTCGCCGCGCTCCGCTCCTACCGGCGCGCGACTGGGCACCTCGCACCTCGTCAGGAAGCTGTGTGGGGCGAGGGCGCGGCCACGATGCCGGTCGGGCAGCACCTGGCCAACCTCCGCCGCACGGGCGCAAAGAACGGCCTCGGGAAGGACCCGGAGCGGGCCGCCGTGCGCGCGCCGCAGCTCACGGCGATCGACCCGGAGTGGGACTGCCCCTGGCCGCTGGACTGGCAACGGCGCTACCGCGTCCTCGCCGACCTCTCCGACACCGAAGCCGGCGGCGTCCCGCCCCATCGAACCCGGCGTGGTGATGGACGGCGACGACCTCGGACGATGGCTCCAGCAACAGCAGAAGCCGAGTATCTGGGCCGGGCTCCTACCCGCCCAGCAGGAGCGCCTCACCCGGCTGGGCGGGACCCCCGCAGAGGCACCGTCGCCCGCCCCGGCGGCCACGCATACGGCGAAGGGCCCCTCTAAGGCACAGCAGGCATTCCAGCGGGGCCTCGCCGCGCTCGCGAGTGTATCGAGCGGGAAGGCCAGCGGCCCGTACCCCGCGGCCATGCTGAGACCACGGTCGACGGCGAGGCCGAGCCGGTGACCGTGAAGCTCGGCGTATGGGTCTCGAACACCAAGGCAAGGCGCGACAAACTCACTGCTGAACAGCTCGGCGCACTGCGGGAGCTGGGCGTGGAGTGGGCGTAGCACGCGTACAGGCCGGTCGCTGAACCGATCCACTGTCGCCCCGGACATAGCAGATTCAGAAGGAGCCTTCGGGCTGGTCTGAGAGTTTTTCACCGCATCGTGTGGCTCGGTGTATCTGCGCATTGCCCAGTTTGGTCGACCCGTTTCCACTGAGGGCGGAGGGGGCTTGCCTGTGATCTTGCCTCGGAATCGACGGAGGGGGCAGGGTGCATCCGCGTCATGTGAACGTACGGTTCGTGGGGCCCGACGGGGTGGTGGTCCAGCTGCCGTGGCGGACCACGACCGGGGAGCTACGGCCCATGGACTACCCGGTCGTACGTGGTTTCCCGGTACGGCGCGGACGGCGGTTGGCTCCGGGATGCTGGTGGTCTGCGACCACCAGCCGTCTGGTCGGATACGGGAGCGCGGCGATGCGGGACGCGGTCATGCTGCTGGACCGCGATCCGCAGGTGGTGGGCATCGCGTGCCGGCCAGTGGAGTTCGTGTGGGAGGAACAGGGAAGGGTTGTCACCCACACCCCTGACCTGGCCGTGGCCCTGGCCTGTTAGGCGACTCTCAGCGTGGTGATGAAGCGAGGTGACGGCGACACTCCCGTTGCACACGGGATGTAGTTGCGTCCGGGACCGGGCTGTCTCTTCGTGCGCGACGACACGGTGAACACGAGCGGGCCATGGAGCCGTCGTTCGTTCAGAAAGCCTTGACGTGAGGCCGTGCCGAGGGGGTCGGTACTCTACGGACGTGGATCACCCCGCCCGGCAGTACTACAACCCGCACATCACGGCGGCCGAAGAGCGTGTCCTGCTGCGGAGGAACTATCTGCTCAATCAGACAGGTCAAGCGGCCTTGGGACTCGTCGGGCCACATCTGCGCGGTATCGCGGTAGAGCCTCGACCGGACGCGATCGTCCTCCACTTCGCCATCACCGAACGTACTGCTGAGGTGGAAGAAGACCTCGACGACATCATCTTCGAGCTCAGGGTGTTCCTCGGCGGGGGGCCTGAACAGCATTCGGAGATCGCCGCCGAGATTCATGTTGGTCGGACAGACGCTACGTGGCCCGGGCGCCGCCACGCTCTGCTCTACGTCGCGAAGCCGGAAGCCGGGTGACTGAAACTCGCGGGTTCTGACGATTCCTCGTCCAAGACCATTGACGCCTTGAGCAACATGATCCTTTGGCGTTTGGGCAGGCTGGCGGTACTTCGTCCGTGCTCGGAACCGAGCACAGTTTGGCCGCGGAGGCTGTCGGTGCTGATCGTGGACTCGGACGCGCTGCTTGTCGAGCGAGAGCTGCGGGCCGGCCAACTGGCATGTCCGCTGTGCTCATCGGTTCTGGCGCCGTGGGGTCATGGCCGGCCGCGGTCGATCCGGGGTGATCTGGGGGCCCGGCTGTTTCTGCGGCCACGCCGTACGCGGTGTTCGGGCTGCAAGGTCACCCATGTGCTCCTGGCGGAGGCACTCTGGCCGCGGAGGGCGGACGCCGCCGTGGTGATCGGGGCCGGGCTGGAGATAGCCGCCCTGGGCATGGGCCACCGCCGAATCGCCGCCCACCTGGGCCTGGCCGAGGGCACGGTCCGTGGCTGGCTGCGGGCGTTCGCCGGTCGGGCGGAGGCCGTTCGCCGCCATTTCACCGTCGCTCTCGTCGCGCTCGCGGACGACCCGGTGATGCCGGATGCGACGCCTTCGACGTTCGCCGACGCCGTTTCGGCGGTCGCGGCCGCCCATCGGGCGGCTGCGACGAAGTGGCCGGGGATGCTCACGGTGTCGCGGTGGGAGTTCGCCGGGAGGGCGATAGGCGGCAGGCTGTTGACCTCGTCTTCTTCCGCTATTTGATCAACACGGGCCGCCCCTGGGCGGGATCAGGAGGTGCCGGAAGTCTTGATCTTGTCCGCCGACTCAGCGGCGGGCGTTGTTCGAGACGCGAGGTGGGTTGCCTATGTCACCGAGTGAGGACGAGGACCGTCGCCGGGCGGAGCGGGCCCGGCAGGTGGGCCTGTTCCGCTACGGCTTGATCCAGGACCTGATCGACACGAAGCTCACGACGCGCCAGCGCGGGAAGCTCGCCCGCGAACTGGCCGCGAAGGAGCACACCGATCCGTTCGGCCGGCAGGTGCGGGTCGCCCGCGGGACGCTGGACCGGTGGGCCCGTCACTACCGCGCGGGCGGGTTTCCCGCGCTGGTGCCGGCCCAGCGGCAGGTCACCCCGCGGACCCCGGTGGAGGTGCTGGACCTGGCGGCGGCGCTGAAGAAGGAGAACCCTGCCCGCACGGCCGCGCAGATCCAGCGGATCCTGCGGACCACGCAGGGGTGGTCGCCGACCGACCGGACGCTGCAGCGACACTTCGCGGACGCCGGCCTGACCGGCGCTGGCGGCGAGAAGAGCGTGTTCGGCCGGTTCGAGGCCACCCGCGGCAACGAGTTGTGGACCGGGGACGCCCTGCACGGGCCGAGGATCGGTGGGCGCAAGACGTACTTGTTCGCGTTCATCGACGATCACAGCCGGGCGATCGTGGGACATCGGTTCGGGTTCGCCGAGGACACCGTCCGCCTGGCCGCGGCCCTGCGGCCGGCACTGTCTGCCCGCGGGGTCCCGGAGTCGATCTACGTCGACAACGGCAGTGCCTTCGTCGACACGTGGCTGCTGCGGGCTTGCGCGTCTTTGGCCGTCCGCCTCACCCATTCCAAGCCCGGACGGCCGCAGGGCAGGGGGAAGATCGAACGGTTCTTCCGCACCGTCCGTGACCAGTTCCTGGTCGAGCTCGACGAGGAACGTGTCGGCCAGATTGAGCATCTCAGCGAGCTGAACAGGCTTTTCACCGCGTGGGTGGAGACGGTCTATCACCGCACGGTGCACTCGGAGACGGGGCAGCCTCCGATCGAACGGTGGCTGGGTTCGATTCCCCGGCCGCTGCCGCTGCCCAGCCCCGCTGATCTTCGGGAGGCGTTTCTGTGGTCGGAGTTCCGGACCGTGACGAAGACCGCGACGGTCAGCCTGCACGGCAACAGCTACGAGGTCGACCCGATGCTGGTCGGGATGAAGGTCGAGCTGGTCTTCGACCCGTTCGACCTGACCGAGATCGAGGACTCGGGCAAGAGCGCGGGCAAGGCGGTCCCGCATCGGGTGGGTCGTCATACCCATCCGAAGGCGAGGCCGGAGACACCGCCGGAGTCGGCCCCGCCGACTGGAATCGACTACCTGAAGATCCTCGACGAGAAGCACACGGCGAACACCGCGAAGGGCATCAACTACTCGTTCCTGATGGACGACGGGCGGGGAGCTCGATGATCGACCGCGTTCAGGGGTACTTCGGGTTCACCCGGGTCCCCTTCGGCCGCAATCTGGCCCCGTCCATGCTTCACCAGCACCATTCCCACCGGGAAGCCGCCGCCCGCATCGCGTGGTGCATCAACAACCGGGCGATCGGCGTGGTCACCGGCGAAGTCGGATCCGGCAAGACCGTCGCCCTCAAAGGCGCCGTCGCTTCGCTGGATCCGGCCCGGTTCACGGTGATCTACCAGCCGAATCCCGAGGTCGGCATGCGCGGTCTCTATGACCGCATCGTCACCAGCCTGGGCGGGACCCCTAAGTTCCATCTGGCCGCTCTCGCCACGCAGGCGTCCGCCGCGCTGGCCGCGGAGGTCGATGAACGGGGCAGGACGCCGGCTGTGGTGATCGACGAGTCGCACCTGCTCGACCACCAGGAGCTGGACGCGATCCGCATGCTCACGAACTACGACATGGACTCCACGACGCCGTTCGCGGTGTTGCTGATCGGTCAGCCCACCCTGCGCAAGCGGATGAAACACGGTGTTCTGGCGGCCTTGGACCAGCGGATCTCGATCAGCTATCAGATGCCCACGATGAGCAAGGAGGAGACCGCCAGCTACATCAAGCACCACCTCACGATCGCCGGGCGAGAGGACACGCTGTTCTCCGACGACGCCGTCGAGCTCATCCACCTCACCAGCCGCGGCCTGCCCCGCTCGGTCAACAACATCGCCTGGCAGTCCCTCATCGCCGCCTTCACCGAAGAGAAGGGAATCGTCGACGAGTCGTCCACTCGCACCGCCATCACGGAGACACACGCGACAGAGTGAGCACGAAGCCGACACCGTGTTCACGAGGACCCCGGCGGCCTGACGGCCGCCGGGGTCCTTGCATCCCATCCCATCGACAACCAGCACGTCGCCCTCATGCTCATCTTCAGCGTCGCTCAACACGTGCGCGACGACCTCCCCGCCGGGGATCTGAAGGGTCGCTTCAGCCTTCTGCTGGAGCTTCTCGACCTTCAGGATCACCGTGGCATTGGTGATCTTGTCGAAGTGGCCCTCCACTCGCGCCAGCTTCTCCAGGATGTACTCCCGCAGAGGCTCGGTGACCTCGACGTGGTGACCGCTGATGTTGACCTGCATGGCATCTCCGCTCGCTTGAAGGACCACCCGCCCAGGCCCGTCACTGAAAGTGAGCAGTATCGAGCGGTGCGTATCTTGCGGTGATGATCTTAGGGTCGCGGGCCTGACGGGTGACGCAGGTTCGTCAACCTCACCCGGGCAGGTCAGAAGAGCGCCCCTGGCCGGCTGGCCAGGGGCGCCCTCGTTGGTCAGGCTGCGTCAGTCGATGCGTTTGGCGGACTTGATCTAGACCGGGTCGGCGGGGACGTCGCGCATGCCCTTCTTGGTGGTGGTCGGATTGTTCACGATCTGCTTGGGAGCCAGCCAAGGTTCCTGCACAAGCCACGCTGAGCTGATTCGTAGGCCACCGCTGCCGGTCGGCCCCTGGTCTGCTTTCCTCTGAGTCTTCCCTCGGACGAGCGCATTACGGATCACGGGAGGTGCCGTTGATACCGGATGGTGGCCGAAGGCGGCCCTGGTCAATGTGAGTGGAGATGCGGATGAACCGACGTGATTGGTGCCGCAAGGCCGCGGTGGCGGCGGGGGCGGTGGCACTGGCTGCCAACGCCCCGACGGGCGCGTGGGCGGACACGCAGACCGACGCCCCGTGGGGCCTTGCCCGGATCTCCCAGGCGGCCAAGCTCGGCCAGCCCCCACTCCGGTTCACCTACGACCCCAAGTGGGGCCAAGGCGTCAACGTGTACGTCCTCGGCACCGGCATCAACACCACCCACGACGACCTCGCGGGCCGCGTCGCCTGGGGCACGAACACCACCGACGACGGCACGAACGGCGACTGCCACGGCGAAAGCACGCACGTCGCCGCCACCGCCGTCGGCACCCGCTACGGGGTGGCGAAGAAGGCCAAGGTCGTTGCCGTCAAGGCCGTCGGCTGCAACGGCGGGGCCGACATGCCTGACGTCATCGCCGCAGTCCAGTGGGTCCGGGACCACGCGAACGGCCTGAAGGGCAACGTCCTCCTCCTCGGCGTCGTCATGGACAAGAACACCGAGTTGGACAAAGCCATCGAGGCCGCCGCCGACCAAAACATCGTCGTCGTCGTCGCCCACGCCGGCAATACCAACCAGGACGCCTGCCAGACGTCCCCTGCCCGCGCACCGAAGGCCATCACCGTCGGCGCCACCGACCCCAACGACCTCAAGGCCACCTCCTCCAACTACGGCAAGTGCGTGGACATCCTCGCACCGGGCGTCGACATCCTCTCGGCCAGCAGCGGCAGCCGGACCGCCATCAAAACACGCTCCGGCACGTCTATGGCCGCCGCGCACACCGCAGGCGTGGCAGCCGCCCTGCTCAGCGAAGGCGTACGGCCTGCCGACACAGCTACGAAGATCACCAGCTTGGCGGCGCGCGGCGTGATCACGGACCTCGACTCCACCACGCCCAACCTGCTGCTCCAGGTCCCCACGCGCAACTGACACCTGCTGGGTACTCCCCGCCGGGCCGTGCTGCTGACCTGGCCCGGTCCCGTCGAGCATCGCCGGCCGGAGCCTCCACAAGGTGGGGCCGGTACCGGCACAGGAATTTCGCCGTGCGTTTCGGGAGGTCCGGGTAACTATTTGCGGGAGTCGGTGATGGTGGCGGCGGCTTCGTCGTAGGCCGCGAGGGTGCGGTACAGGGTGGAGCGGCCGATGCCGAGGTGCGCGGCGATGGCGGTGACGGACTCCTTCACGTGGCGGCGGCGCAGGGCGACGGCGAGCATGTCGCCGTCGACGGCCGGCGGGCGGCCGCCGTGCTTGCCGTTGGCCGCGGCGGTGTCCAGGCCGACGAGGGTCCGTTCGTGGATGAACTCCCGCTCGACCTCCGCCATCGCGGCGAAGACCACGAAGAGGATCTTGCCCGCGCCTTGCGGGTCGTAGATCCCGGACAGCGGGCCGCCGAGGATCTCCAGGCGGTGGTCGCGTTCGGCGAGGTCCTGCGCGGCGGTGATGAGCTCGATCATGTTGCGGCCGAGGCGGTCGAGCATGGTGACGGTGAGGGTGTCGGCCGGCCGGAGGTCGGTGAGGGCGGCGTTGTACTCGGGCCGGATCTTCTCCCGGGTGCCGATCTTCTCGACGTGGATGCGTACGCAGTCGGCCTTCTTGAGGAGGCGGACCTGTCCGGCGAGGTCCTGGCCCTTGCCGGAGACGCGGGCGTAGCCGATGCGGTCGCCGGCGCGTGCGAGTGCGGCGCCGACGGCGAGGTCGGGTTCGGGGCCGGGCTGCCACGGGCGGCCAGGACCGTGCGCGGCGGGGATGCAGATCGCAGGCCCGGACTTCAGCGTGGGGATCTTCGCGTAGCGGCCGGTGTGGTAGTCGACGGCGACGACACCGGAGTTGGCCCGGCACGCCGATCCAGGCGCCGCCCCGCACCGCGGGCACGGTTCACGCTCGACGAACTCGGCGCGGGTGATCTCGTCCAGGTCTCCGTTCACGTGTTCTTCTCCTGTCAGATTCCGTAGTCGTCTGCGCTGATGTCCGAAGTCCTCTGCACGCACGTCGGCTGAGGTCAGCGTGGTCGGCGACGGTCGCGCTCGTCCGAGCTTCCCGTGCACTCGACTACGAACGCGCTGGTCACCCGTGCAGACGACTTCGGACATTGGCAGCAGCCCCCGAACCTCACTCCAGAACCCGCGAGAACCCCCACGCCAGACGATCTCGTGCTAACGATCACGCCGCCTGTCAGCATGAGCGCCTCACGGGCGCATCACACCAGCCCCACTGAACTGCGGAAACGAGCTTGGCGGAGCCTCAGTGTGGAGAATCCTGCGGTGAGGCTAGTCCCAGGCGGTTGGTGCCTGGCTGGCCTCCCCCTTCAGGAATTCACCAACCAGCATCGCCGCCGCGATCGCGTATACGGGCACGTGGTTCTTGGGGATCCCGCACTGGGTAAAGGCGTCCTGCAGCTTGTTGTGGAGGGCGTTGAAGGTCAGCGGCTCCTTCGGATCGCACAGTGCGCCGATTTTTCCTTTCGGCACGCCCCACGTCCGCAGCGCCCCCGCTGAATCGCCCTCAGCGGCGAGCCGGGCGCCGTCCGCGAGCCAAGGCTCGCCAAACTCGCGGCTCGCCTGGCCGAGGGTGGTCAGGTAATTCTCCCGCGAGAGGCACTGGAGCGCGTCGAAGACCTCGGCGGTCTGCAGATGCGAAGGGCTGAGCGGCGTATGGATGGGAGCAGAACCGAACATCCCGGCGGTGAAGGGCACAGATCCCGCCCCGGTCTCGCAGGCCGCCTCAGTCGCCGCCAGGGTCAGGTCGAAGGCTTCCTTTGCGAATGCGCGTTCCTCGGGGGTCATCTCCTGCATGAGCGCGGCTGCCCGCTGCCTGGCCGGCGGATGGCTGGCGCCCCGGCGTACGAAGAGGGCCTGTTCGGTGACATGCACGGCCAGCATCCCGATGGCGGCACCGACGGCCCCGAAAGCAGCCTCCCCTCCCTCGAACGCTCGCCGGACGACCCGCAGCGCGTGCAGGTCCGCCTCCGCCTCAAGCTGGTGGCTTTCCGAACAGACGGGCAGGTACTCCTCAGGCGCAAAGGCGCTTACCGAGGACGGGTGGCCCAGGACATAGTGCGCGAGCTCGTGGGCCAGGACGAACTGTGAGGCCAGGAAGAGCAAAAGGTGGGCATTGCCTACGGCCACCGGTTCCAGCCGAATCCCCAATTTCCCTCGGAGCCCGAACACCCTCTGTTGCGTGTTGTAGAAACGCAGCAGCCCCGCCAGCACCTGCGGCTCGATGCCCCGCTGCCCGGCGAGCGCCAGAACCTCGGCGTACAGCCCACACAGGCCGAAGGTGGCATCCGAGACAGTGACGAGTCCCGAGCCGTCGGTGAAGCGCCTCATCCGGGCAGAGAACGCGTCGAGGTCGATGGCCATGACCCAGAGATCGTCCATGGCCGTGCGACTGGCGCCGAGGTCAGCCAGGACGTCCTTCGTCTCCCGAGTCAATGCCGTGAGCATCTCCCCGACGGGGTCATCCGGGGATTGAGGTCCGAGCGCGCCGAATTCCGCCATCATCGCATCGAGCTGCCGAAGCCCGCGATCGTCGCCCAACTCCGTCATACGCTCGCGCATCTGGGCCAACTGCGAGGCCCGGTCTTCCTTCAGTAACTCGTACTGCCGGAAGGCGAGGCTCCCGCCGCTCACGGGGAAAGCTCCGGCGCTGGAGCGTTGCGACAGAACGTGCCGAGCCCGACCCGGCCCACGAGCACCGCGATCAGGGCGGCGGTCTTGGCGTCTCCCGCGAAATCGCCGATCAGTTCGTACACGGTGACGGCGTCGATGACCCGGTCCGTCGACGTTGTGCCAAGGAATGACTGCGCCGTCTCGTCGTGGCAGATCCGGCGCTGGAGCTCGTCGTGCTTGCTCGTGAACCACTTCTTGCCGAACTTCCGGTGGCTCTCCTCGTCCTCCGGTGACAGGCCGAGGCCGTCGCCCAGGAGTTCCGCCCCCAGCAGGGCGTACAACTCCTCGTCGGTCTTGTTCCAGTAGCTCTCGACCATGGTCATGGGTCCCGCCTCCGCACGCTCACACAACTACCAACTGACCTGATGTTAACGGTGCGTTGAGGACAAGCGGAACGACGATTGGCAGTAGCAGTGGTTCCGGATCGTGCATCCAGAAACGGATGTCAATGTCCGAAGTCGTCTGCACGGGTGACCAGCGCGTTCGTAGTCGAGTGCCACGGGAAGCTCGGACGAGCGCGACCGTCGCCGACCACGCTGACCTCAGCCGACGCGCGTGCAGAGGACTTCGGACATCAGTGCAGACGACTACGGAATCTGACATCTCCCGCCCGGCCGCTCGGTACGGCCTGTCCCGAATACCCGTCCCGTTTCTCCGCCGCGCCCGGTGGTTGCGGGACGCCTTTCGGGACGCCTCTCGCGCTTCGGCCGCGCTGGCGGGTGGCCGTCCCGGAATCGGTCGATTCCGGGACGGCCCGAGCGAACGCTTGCCGTACGGACCTACGACCGGATCACGCCGTCGTGTCCTTCGCGGTGATCCGGTCGTCGAGGTAGACCACTGCTGCGGGCCGGTCCCCGCCGCCAGCGGGGACCACGTTCGCCAGGGCCTGCGAGATTGCCGCGCCGACGCGCCGACGCGCCGTCCGATGGACCGGTCCAGCTCGGTCCGTGGGCTGTGAATGTCGCCGGGTTGGATGTTGCGGCACCAGCTGAGGACCGCCCCGAGGGTGGTACCCGCCAGCGGCACCGTCACCATGCCGTCATCGTCGGGCGACACCTCGTCCTCCGCTGGGGGGCGGAACGCGCTCCCTTGTTTCAAGGGCCCGGTGGAATAGGCCTTCTCTCCGTCCTTGGGGACGTTCTCCAACAGGTAGGCCCAGGTGTTGCGGTGACAACGCACGCGGGCCGGCCCGATACCGGCGGCCACGGCCATGTCGGCTCGGTAAGCGGCGTAGCTGGTGGGCCAGTCGCTGTACGGAGGGTCCGGCTCACCCTTGCCTAACAGCCGTTCGATGACTCCCACCAGTGTCTCCTTCCTGTCGGCGTGGACTTCGAATCCCGTCGTGATCAGGGTGGATGCGCTCGGGACGACCGCCCGCCATTCCCCCCCCGTGTTCACCCGTACGGGCGAACACGGGGGATGTCCCGAACGCGTTTCGGGAAATTGCCGGACACCCAGCCTCCGACCAGGCCCACGCCCTCGTACGCCTGCGCGCCATCCAGGTCGCCCTCCTACTGCAGAAGGGATGGACCCACCCCTTCGCGGGCCGGGCCGCCTCCGCGCCCCGTACCGAGGTCGTACGGGCGGACACGGCGAACGCCGCCGGGATGTACCCGTTCCTGCACGCCGCGAGCCTGCCGCCGATCGGCGCGTACATCGGCCGCAACGTCCTGACCACGGAGGCCTTCAGCACCCACCCCGCGGTCTGGGTGAAGGAAGGCCTGTGCACCAACCCCAACGTGATGGTGACCGGGATCCCCGGCTCGGGTAAGAGCGCGCACATCAAGGCGATGTCCCTCCGCCTGATGGCGTTCGGCCACAGAACGCTGATCGCCGGGGACGTCAAGGGCGAGTACCAGGCGATGTGCCGCCACCTCGGGGTGGAACCCGTACGCCTCGGCCCACGACTGCCCGGCCGCCTCAACCCCCTGGACGCAGGTCCGCTCGGCGCCGGCCTCGACCTCATCAAGGACCCGGCCGAGCTGAAGGGCCGCCTCACCGAGATCCACCGCCGCCGCCTCACCCTGCTCAAGGCCCTCCTCGAACTGCAGCTCCGCCGCACCCTCCAGCCCCAGGAGGAAGAGGCCCTCGACGTAGCCGTGCGCGAGGTCACGGGCGAGCTCCACGGCGCGGGCGCCACCCGCTTCGCCGTGCCCACCCTCCCCCTCGTCTACGACCGCCTGCGCGACCCCACCGACGCGATGGCCCGCGAGCTCCGCATCCGCGACGGCGACATCCAGCGGGCCCGCGAGCAGATGGCCTCCATCCGCTCGGCCCTCGGCGGCATGGTCACCGGCCACCTCGGCGGCCTCTTCGACGAGGCCACCTCCATCAACCTGGACTGGGACGCCCCCATCCAGTCCGTCGACATCTCCGCGCTGCAGGAGTACGGCGACGAGACCGTCGCCATGGTCCTGTCCTGCGTCAGCAGCTGGGCGCAGTCGGCCATCGACCAGCCGGGGCAGAAGCCGTGGATCGTCGTACGCGACGAGCTGTGGCGGCAGATGCGCTCCGGCGGCGCCACCATGGTCAAGAAGATCGACGCCGACCTCAGGCTCAGCCGGGCGACCGGCACCATCCAGGTCCTGGCCACCCACCGGCTCAGCGACTTCGAGTCCGTGGGCGCGGCCGGCTCCGAGGCCGTCGCCATCGCCCGAGACCTGATCGCCTCCTGCGAAACCCGCATCAGCCTCGCCCAGGACACCCGGCCCCTCCAGATCACCCGCGAGGCGATCGGCCTCACCGACTCCGAATGCGACCTCATCGGCTCCTGGGGCGCCGGCCAGCGCGGCCGCGCGCTGTGGAAGGTCGGGCGTGGGGGCGGCTCGCACGCGGTCCAGCTGATGCTCTCTCGCACTGAGCAACGCCTCTTCGAGACCGACGAGAAGATGGTGATCTAGGCCCGTGGGTTCGTCATTTCCGAAGCGTCAGGCGTGCGGAACCTGCGGGGTGAGCGTGCCGGAGAGCCTGTGTCAAGCCGCTGGTTGGGGAACCGGTCGGGGAACCGGGGGCTCGCCGGCCGGGCAGGCGTGGGCCGAGGTGTGGACGAGTGACCGTCCGGCCCGACCCCGGTCAGGTCAGAGCCACTCGGCCCAGCCGAAGGTCGCGATGTACGCACGCTCGATCGCCTTCCCGCCCCGCCCGCCGCGTCGGCGGACGACGGCGAGAGCCAGCACGAACCAGACCGCGAACACGCCCCCGACGATCAACGGCCATGTCGGGCCCTCGAAGTACCCGAGCGCACCGAGTGCCAAGACCGTCAGCGCCAACCCGAAGTGCGCCCCGCCGCGGCTGGTACGCAGCGCCTCGCGTACCACCCTCCGGTCCTCCGCGAGGACCCGCTCGTACGCGTTCGGCGCCGCATCCGCCGTGTGCTCCCGCTCCACGTCCTTCTCCACAGAACCCCCCTCAACAGATCCAGCCCTCCGCAGGACCGGGACCGGCTCACACCCCCGCAGACGCAACACCCTTCACGACCGTTGCCCGGTCGAGCAGGGCACGCCTCAGCACAGCGAACCCAAGACAGTAGGTGCATGACGTGTCCGAGCGCACCGGCCCCGCCGCCGCCGGGCTGGACGACAACACGCTGCTCGCCGCGTACGGCGCCGGCCTGGTCGTCGCCATCGGCGGATCCGTCCTGGTGGCCGGCCCGCTCGCCGGTCTCCTGTCCGGCAACGGCTGGGTCGGCAGCACGGACAGCGTTCCCACCACCGTGCTGTCGGCCCTCGTCAAAGGCCCGGGCTCCGTCTATCACCCGGCCCCGCCATCCTGGCTGTTCTACGGGCTCACGGCGTTCCTCGTCCTCGCCCTGGGCGCCGTGATCGTCAAAATCTCCAGCGCCCTGTCCTCCAGCTCGCTGTCCTTCGGCGCCCGCTCCGGCGGCGCCCAGTGGGGCGGCCCGAAGGTCGAGCGGAAGATGTACGCCGCGAACGACCCGGCCAAGCGGGTCAACCGCATCACCGCCGGCCGCGGCCTGCGCACCAAGAACATCGTCGCCGCCCAGCCCAACATCTCCGCGACCGTGTTCGGCGTACCCGGCTCCTCCAAGACCACCGGCCTGGTCCTGCCGAACGCCGCGGAGTGGCAGGGCCCCCTGGTGGTGACCACGACCAAGGCCGCCGACCTGGACGTCATCCACGCCCGCCGCCGGGCCATCGGCCCCGTCTGGGTCATCGCTCCGGCCGGCATCCCCGGTCGTGCGGGCGACCACTGGTCCCCCGTCGCCTACTGCGCCGACGCGAAGGCCGCGGACCGGATGGCGGCCTGGCTCGCCGAGGCCTCCGCCTCCGGTGGCGACAAGCGGGGGGCACCCTGGGTCGACCAGGCCAAGAGCGTCCTCAAGGGCATCCTGCTCGCCGCCCACCTCTCCGGCGGCGGCATCGCCGACCTGCGCCGCTGGATCTCCCTCGGCAAGGACGCCGTGGACCACGTACGCGCCGTCCTCCTCGCGCACGGTTTCACCGACGTCGCCGAGGACTACGCCTCTCCCTGGCTACGCCTGCACGAGGACGGCGTCGGCTCCATCCAGTTCAGCCTCAACGTCCTGGCCCGCGTCTTCGCCGACGAGGAGGTCCGCGAGACCTGCGCCCGCTCCGACTTCACCTTCGAGGAGTGGTTCGAGCGGCGGGGCACCATCTGCGTCATCGCCTCCGAGGCCGACGCCGATCGCTTCGCGCCCCTCATCAGTTCCCTGATCGCGGGCGCGATTCATACGGCCGAAGCCCGCTACAACTCCACCGGGCAGCCGATCGACCCCAGCGTCGGCATCCTCGTCGACGAGGCCGGCAACATGCTGCGCTACCCGCGGCTGCCGAACATCCTCACCACCGGCCGCGGCATGGGCATCACCCTGCTGACGGTCTGGCACGACCTCTCCCAGCTCCGCGAATCCCTCGGCGTACAGAAAGCCAACACCGTCCTGTCCGCCTCCGGCCTGCGCATGCTCCTGCCCGGCTGCGGAGACCTGGAGACCCTGCGCTACTTCTCCGGGCTGTACGGGCGTACCGAGGTCATGAAGACCAGCCACGGCCGCTCCCGCGGTGAGCACTCCACCAACACCCAGGCCACGGAGACCGACCTCGCCCCGGTCCACTCCCTCCAGCAACTCCCCGACTTCACCGCGATCGCCCAGTACACGAACCTGCCGCCGATCAAGGTGAAGATGCGCCTCACCTTCCGCGACAAGGACCTCAAGAAGCTCCTCGCGGGGTCCCAGGCCGGCCCTGCCAAGAAGTAGGGAGCCGACGATGACCGAGCCCAGGAGGTATCCGTGTCCGACCCGCTGAACCCGCTGAACCCGGCAGATCTCTGGCCGTCACCACCTGGAGCCGCCGCCGCGAAGAAGGCGGAGCCACAGCGGTGGGTGTGGGTGGCCGTGGAACCCCAGGAGCAGCGGCAGATGCGGATGCGGGAACTCGGCTGCTGGGTGGACTGGCTCCGGACCGCCTTCGAGCTCCACAACGTGCTCGCGCACTGCTGGTACCGGCACTCCGCCGTCCTCGAGCACCTCACCGCCCTCTACGCCGGCTGGATGCGCACGTACGCCGGAGAGGAGGAGCCCGGCCGTGAGCTGGCCGAAGCCGACTGGATCAACACCCTCCACGCCTTCATCCCCCGCCTGCAGCTCGCCGCCTGCGCGGCAGGCAGCCACCAGCCGCCGCCGCTCCTCGTCCCGCCGCCGGCCGACAGCGACGAAGCCTTCGACCTGTACCTGAGGCTCTCCGACACGACGAGCGCCGCCGCGGTCCACCCGGCGGCGGCCGAGCTCGGCCGCCGCGAAGCCGAACTGAACGAGCCGCTGTAGCGCCCGGCTCTCCGCCGGGCCGAGACGCGGCGCAACACGACACCAAGGAGACACACGCGATGGCGACACCAGCGGACCAGGCGACCGGCCCCACCCCTGCCGCAGACGCCCGTACCGGAGCGGGTGCCATGCCCTTGTGGGGGGAGTCCTGCCACCCCATGGAAGGGTTGGACGTGAGTCCCGGGGTCCGCTTCGCATCGCGCGGCACCGCCGGATTCGACAGGCCCGAGCTGTCGGAGGCCAACGACTGGCCGGAGTTCGAAGAGGCGATGGCAGCCTGGGACGACCTCGTCCCCGCCCTTCCCGCAGCCGAGATCCGGACCGCCGTGGCCAAAGACGTGGCCGTCCTGCAGCCCGATGCGCGGGCAGCAGCCGAGATCGCACCGGCCGCCGGTGCCCCTGGAGTTCCGAAGCCGGCAGCTCCCCCTGCGCCGCCTGCCGAACCACCGGTTGCCGCGCCGGCGGCTCCAGAGGTGGGAGCGGCCGTAGCAACGGCTCTGGCCGGCGCCGACACCCACGCCGACAGGCTCAAGGACCACCCGGAGTGGCAGCGGATCCAGACCGTCCGAGGCGCCTTCGGGCACGTCTGGGACGTGATGAAGGAGAAGGCCGGCCCCTACTGGGACGACCTTCGCGCCGACGTCCGATTCCAGGGCTTCTGGAAGACCGCGTCCATCAGGGCCTGCGAGGCGATCGCAGCCTCCGCCTCGACACTGGCCCGCCGCCTCCAGGGCGACCTCCCCGCCGCCGACGCGCTGCTCAAGCTCTCCGATGCCACCCTCACCTACAGCGACGCCGCCGCCCGGGCCGAGCCCGCCCCGGGCCCCGCGGCGAAGCCGGCAGCCAAGGAGACCGCCGACTCCGCCGAGGTGCCGATGCCTCAGTTCGTCGAACGGAAGGCCCCCATGGCGTACGCCACCCGCGAAGACTCCGTACGGGGGGCCGAGGAGGTGACGAAGCACTTCCAGGACTGGATCACCAGTCCCATGGGCCGGGAACTGGTCACCTCCGACCACCGCAGGGTGGCCGAGTTCCGCGACGCCTGGCAGCAGTTGCCGCCGCATGAAAGCGGACCGGGCCCGGCCGTAGGCCCGTACGGAAACGTCGCCGAGCGCGCCAAGGCCCTCGTCACGGCGGCGGTCGGCTCTGCCCGCTTCGCCCCCGGCGACCTCCAGGCCCTCCAGACGCTGGCCCACACCGCCGACCGGCACGCGGCCCGGCTCGCGGTCACCCTGCCACCCGGCACGGCAACCCCGACGCAGAAGGCGGCGGCCCCGGCACCCCGGGTAGCGGTTTCCCAGCCTGCAGCGACCCGCGGCCCACGGGCGGCGGTGTAGCCGGTCCGGGTCATTGATTCCTAGCTCCCCGCCTCCCGCGGCCCGGCACACAGCCCAAGGCCGGGCCCATCCGGCCGGCGGCGGGGCAACGTCCTGTGGACCAACCCGTGGGCCGGTCCCCTTACTGTGTCTACCCTGGCTTCCAGACCCTGGTGGACTTCCCGTCCGACTTGTGGGGGATGCTAGATATGCCGGATTCGGTGAAAGTGCTTCAGAACATGCTGCTGCCAACCTAGAGTCACAGGTCAGCAAGTCTGCTCCCCGCGCACGCGGGGATGACCCGAGGCCGAGCAAGGCCAGGGCCTCCGCGCACTCCTGCCTCCCCGCGCACGCGGGGATGACCCCTCGCGTTTCTACGGGTTCGAGTGCGAGAACATCTGCTCCCTGCGCCCGCGGGGATGACCCCTTCCGCATGGAGATCCGCGCGCGCACCGCGCACTGCTCCCCGCACCCGCGGGGATGAACCCAGTTCCAGGGCTGCCGGCCAGTCGGCCATCCGCTGCTCCCGCGCCCGCGGGGATGACCCCAGGCCGTCGACGTCCGCGTACGCGTGACGGCTACTGCTCCCCGCGCACGCGGGGATAGCCCTCGGTCGGGAAACGCGTCGTCCATGACGATCGGCTGCTCCCCCCGGAGACGGGGATGCCTCCTGCGGCTAGCTACATGGCGGACCGCAACATCCCCGCCCGTCTTGGCCATGGCAGCCTTCGTCGGCTCGTCGGTGGCGGTCCGTGCGGCGTCTTCCAGCAGGAGCGCGGCTGCCTGGAGGAGTCCGACGTGCACGGGCACGGTCTCCAGCCCGGTGAGCGCGGCCATGGCCTGGGCGGTGGCGCTCTGCGGGATAAGGGTGCTGACGCCGCGTCCGACGATCCGTTGGGACTGCGTTGGTGTGCTCACGGGGCTGATTCTCGCGGGTTTCCGGACACCAAACTGCCCATGTGCGCGAGCGGGCTCACTGTCGCAGTCCCGGACGGCGCCCGATCGCCAGGTCGGTGGGGACGTACGCCCGGGGCAGCACCCGCTGCCGAGCCTGCACCGGCTGCGTGGGGGCCCACTTCTGTTCCTGGGCGATCGACCGGTGGGCGGCGGCGTCCAGCATCGCCCGCGGCACCGGAGTGCCCGCGCTCTGCGCGGCGGACAGGAGCGCGGCGGCGCTCTTCTGCTCCGCACCCATCACCGCCGCGTAGGCCCCGGTCAGCGACTCGATCTGCCGTGAGTGGACGGGGTAGAAGGGCTGGCTCTTGTCGAGAGCCCGGGGCCTGTACTGATCGGAGTTGGTCACCAGGCCGGCCTCGGCGCGCCGGACCACCCACGGGGCGGCGCCCGCCATCTGCCAGCCGGTGGCCGACAGCCGGTATGCGGTCGCGGCAAGGGATCCCGCTCCCCCGGCGTCGGCGACGATGTCGGCGGCCGGCCTGCCCGGCCCCGGCGGCTGCTTGGGCGTCCGCTGCGGGCCGAACAGCAACTGGCCCAGGCGCACCGTGCCGGTACGGGAGATCACCACCGCGGGATGGGGATCGGTCGACGGCATCTTCACCGCCTTGCCCTGGCGGACCTGCGCGTAGCCCGGCGGCGGGAGCGGCGGGTGTTCCCGGGGATCGCCCGTATCGACGACGCTGCCCCAGGCGGCGGCGGCCCTGTCCCAGGCCTTGGAAGACTCCCGCAGCGCCATGGCAGCGCTCTTCAGCCCGTCCTTTACCGCGCCGTCCGTCATGTCCTCGGCGACGTGCATCAGGGTCCGCCCCGCGAGCAGCCGGCTCATCGCGTTCCAGGACGAGATCTGCTTGATATCCGCGCCGCTGAGCCGCTGCTCCGCACTGTCGTGCAGGGCGGTGTACGCGGCGCGGGAGAGACGCTCGCTGTCCTCCGCGAGGCGGGTGGTGACGGCACTGGTTGCGTCCGTCGCCGCCGCTTGGACCGGTTCGACGGGTAGCGCAGCGGGGAACGAGGCCAGGTCGGGATCGGCGTCGCGGGTCGCCGCCCGCGCGTAGACGGAGGCGTGATCGAGGGATGTCCTGGCCTGCTGGAAGGCGTCGACCGCGCCGGGATGTTCGGCACCCTGGGAGAGCCGGTGCACGACGTGGCCTGCTTCCCAGGCGACCTCTGAGTACCGCCGGGCGAGGTAGTCGAATGCCTTCTGGTGCCGCAGCAGGTAGGCGTACGGCGTCAGCGGGGCCCGGTCGGGACCGAGATGGCTGCTGATCGTGTCGCGTACCGCGCCCACGGCCTGCGCCGCCAAGGCGATCCGTTCGCCGGCCGGTCCGCCCTCCCCTGCCTGCGGGGCCAGGTACCGGCGCGCTGTGACCAGTGCCTTCCGCGCGTCGCCCAGGCAGTCCTCCAGGTTCTGCTCCGCCTGGGTCAGGGGCCGTCGGCGCCGCTGGTCTTCGGCTGTCGGGGCAGGGGTGTAAGCCCTGGGACCGAGCCCCTTCTGCATCTGTAACAGCAGCCCGTCGACTTCGTCGGCCAGAGCGGCACGTTCATCGGAGGCGACGGAGGCAAGCGGGGTCTGTGCCACCTCCTGCAGGTGTGCGATCGCGACGTCGAACAGCTCCCCGAGCGTCGCCACCTCACTGCCCCCGAACGAAGGACAGGGCCACGGCCGCACCGGACGCCAGTTCCCCGACCTCGACCAGAGCCCGGGCCGATGCCGCGTCCGCCACTTCGCCGGCCGACAGCCGCGTCAGCACGGCACTGACATGCTCCAGCAGCCGTACGTACGGAGCGAGCCCGGCGGCACCTGGTTCCGGGGGTGGCGCCGTGACCAGCAGGCTTGTCCCGGGCAGCGGAAGGCGGTCGCGGCCTTCCGCGCACTGTTGCGAGACGACCATCGCCTGCAGCTCGTCACTGCCTTCGTCGAAGGTGATGCTGTGGGCGAGTTTGGTGATCATGTCGAAGACGTCCCAAGCCGCCGCCAGCACAGCACTGGCGTCCTCGGAGTCCAACTGCTCATCCAGCCTCGATAGCGCCGATGCAGACATCAACCGCCCCTCCTTCATGTCGGAATGGCGACGATCGTCCCACCTCGCAAGCACCCGGCAAGCACGCCTGTGGAGAAGCCACACCCTGTGGAGACGGCCGTCTCCACCATCACCGCATGACCAACGCATCAGCCCTGGCCCCGTTCCACCTGGACGCAGGCAGCGAATCCGATGGCTCCCACTGCCTCTATCTGTTCGACGGCGACATGGAGCAGGTCGCCGATGTCTTCGAGGAACACAATGCTGAACGCCACGGTCACGGCTGGGATGGACTGGCCCAGTCAGTGGCCCACTCTCAAATGCCCGAAAACGGCGACAAGCTCCAGTACTTCGGATCAGAGGCCGGGACCTTCGTAGGCACAAGCCCCGACCTCAAGGCCCTCACGGACCTGGCCGCCTTCCTGCACTCCGCCTTCGACTGGGTCGTCGCGGTCGACTCCCCCATCGTCCGTGCCCACCAGCACGCCGCCGGGGCCCGTCAAAAGGCACCCCGGACGGCGAGCCCGCCGACCATGCCCTTGGACGGTCCCGCGGCGGGCTGACCACGAAGATCCACCTGGCCGCCGATAGCCGCTGCCCTTCGTCATCACACCTGGCCAGGACGGTGACGCATCCGCGTTCCCGCAGGTCATGGCCCGCTTACGGGTTCCGCGATCGGTCGGCAGACCGAGAGCGACGCTGGACGTGGGCCTCGCAGACAAGGCCTACCCGTCCCGCGCGATCCGTTCTTACCTGCGTCGGCGCGGCATCCAGGCGGTGATCCCGCAGCCCGCTGACCAGGTGGCCAACCGCAAACGCCTCGGCAGCCGTGGCGGCAGGCCACCGGCAGACTGCCACCATCTACCTCGCCGGACTCCACCTCGCCGCCATCCACATTTGGTCAGAGAGGTGACCCGAAAGAAGCGGCCTAGGTGTATTGATCACGAGCGTTGTTGACACTCGGTAGGTCTTGAACATGGCGAAGACCTCCGGTGTGGTGGGAGCTGTCTAGGAACCCATTGCACAACGGAGGTCTTCGTGTCCCACCGTAATGCCCGGCTGACCGTCTTCGGTAGGCAACTGCTGGTTGAACGCGTCCGCTCGGGCCGCCCCGTCGCGCACGTCGCGGCCGAGATGGGCATATCCAGGGCCACCGCCCACAAATGGGTTCGCCGCTGGCGGACCGAAGGCCACGCCGGGCTCTACGACCGCTCCAGCCGCCCGCGCACGACTCCCCACCGGACACCCGCCGCGGTCGAAGCCCGGGTCTGTGACCTGCGCAGAAGCCGAAAGCTCGGCCCTGCCCGGATCGGCCCGATCCTGGGCCTGCCCGCCTCGACCGTGCAGCGGATCCTGACCCGGCACGGCCTGGGCCGCCTGGCATGGATGGACCGGCCCACCGGCCAGCCGATCAGGCGTTACGAGCGTGACCGGCCCGGCGAACTCGTCCACGTCGACATCAAGAAGCTCGGCAACATCCCCGACGGCGGCGGCTGGCGGGCCGTGGGCCGAACCGCAGGCGACCACAACCGGCAGGCCACCACCGACCAGCGCAAGAGCAGCACACCGGTGATCGGCTACAGCTACATCCACTCCGCCGTCGACGACCACACCCGCCTCGCCTACAGCGAAGTCCT
Source organism: Streptomyces tatrensis (assembly GCF_049310065.1). Classification (NCBI taxonomy): domain Bacteria; kingdom Bacillati; phylum Actinomycetota; class Actinomycetes; order Kitasatosporales; family Streptomycetaceae; genus Streptomyces; species Streptomyces tatrensis. The sequence continues at coordinate 49,992 of NZ_JBMDLB010000011.1, forward strand.
CGCCAACGAACGGCAGGAAACCGCGGCCGGGTTCTGGCAGCGGGCCAACGCCTTCTTCACCGCCCACGGCATCACCGTCGAACGCGTCCTGACCGACAACGGCGCCTGCTACAAGTCCAAGCTCTTCACCCAGACCCTCACCGCGGCCGGCATCGCCCACAAACGCACCCGGCCCTACCGGCCACAGACCAACGGCAAAGTCGAACGCTTCAACCGCACCCTCCTCGAGGAATGGGCCTACCTGCGGCCCTACACCTCCAACGACGAGCGGACAGCAGCCCTGACAGACTTCCTCCACACCTACAACCACCACCGCTGCCACACCGCACTCGCCGGCAAGCCCCCGATCAGCCGCGTGAACAACGCTGCGGGTCAATACACCTAGTGATCTGGTTTTGAGGTCTGAGCTCGCCTCATGAGTCGTGTTCCGTTTCAGATCTTGGGGTTCGCCTGACGTGACCGGCTTGCGGCCGGTGTCCTGGATGGATGGGTGATACCAGGCTGCCGCCGGTCGTGCTGTCGGATGCCGAGCGGTTGACGTTGGAGGACTGGGCCGGACGGCGTTCGACCGCGCAGGGTCTGGCTCAGCGTGCGCAGATCGTGCTGGCGTGCGCGCGGGGATGGAACAACACGGTGGTGGCCGCGCGGCTGGGTATCGAGCGCAAGACGGCGGCCAGATGGAGGAGGCGGTTCCTGCGGGACCGCCTCGACGGGCTGGCTGACGAGCCGCGGCCCGGGGTACCGCGGACCATCACCGATGCCCAGGTGGAAGAGGTGGTGGTCCGCACCCTCGAGGAGGTGCCTGCGGGCGGGACGCACTGGTCGAAGCGGGAGCTGGCCAAGGTGGTGGGGATCTCGCCGGCGAGCGTGCTGAGGATTTGGCATGCCTTCGGCCTGCAGCCGTGGCGGACCGAGACCTTCAAGATCTCTCCGGACCCGTTCCTGATCGACAAGATCCGTGACGTCGTCGGTCTCTACCTCGCCCCGCCGGCCAACGCGGCTGTGTTCGCGGTGGACGAGAAACCGCAGATCCAGGCCCTGGAACGGACCGCACCGGTGTTGCCGATGCTGCCAGGGGTGCCCGAGCGGCGGAGTTTTGACTACGTTCGGCACGGGACCGTCGATCTGTTCGCCGCGTTGAACACGGCGACGGGCAAGGTGATCACGAAGCTGTCCGCGCAGCATCGGGCCGTGGACTTCCGTGACTTCCTCGACGAGATCGACCGCCAGACCGATCCCGGTCTGGCGGTCCACGTGATCTGTGACAACCTCTCCGCCCACAAGGCGCCCGCGGTGCACAAGTGGCTGCTGGCGCATCCCCGCTTCCACCTGCACTTCACGCCTACGTATTCGTCGTGGATCAACCAGGTCGAGCGGTGGTTCGCCGAACTGGAACGACGCTGCCTCGCACGCGGAGTGTTCTGCTCTCTCGACGACCTCAAGGCCGGGCTAGAGAGCTGGATCAAGGTCTGGAACGACGAGGCCCGACCCTTCAAGTGGACCAAGACCGCCGACCAAATCCTCGACCGCATCTGCCGCTACTGCGACAGGATCTCAAAACCGGATCACTAGGGACTGTCCCGTATTGCCCTCTGGGGCATCAACCGACGCCACAAAGGCATCGGCCCCTCCGGTGGGGGTGGCCGACCACTGACAGCAGCGGCCTGAGGGTTCCCCGCCACGGCGGTCTACTCGGCCATCTCCTCGGGAGAACGACGGGTGATCTTCTGACCCGCTTCCGTCTCCACCAAGGTCACTGCACCGATCCAGTCGCCGTCGTCCGGGTACTCCCAGTTGGACGCGTCCTCCAGGACCACCGGAAGCTGATCACGAGAAACCAACTCCCCGGGCTGGAAGCCCTCCTCCCCTGACGGGGACATCCACGGCGCGACTCGACGAACCTCGATCCATCCACGATCGATGAGAGTGAGCAAGATCTGTGCCAGGTCCCTCGCGGGCCGGGACTGATCGGCATCGTCGAGATCTCCCCAAACACCGGCCAGGATGTCGATCTCATACGCATTGACCATGAACGCTTCCTCGGACTTGGTCAACGCCTGCCACTCGTGCTCGCTCATTCACCGATCATCGCAGGCCACTCCGGTGATCGTTTCCGGTCCGGTGGCTACACCTGGACGACCAGCTACACCTGGGCCGGCGCGGAGAACTGGTATCGGTTCGCCCGCTCTCACTCTGGCAGGACCAAGAACATCCCCAACGTCTGGGACATGTTCCCGTCCGACGCCCTCCAGGCTGACTGGGGGCCGACCCCCAACGGAAACATCAACCACACGATGATGGTGACGGGCAGGCAAGGAGGCATGCTCTACATGACCTACCACACCCCCAACTCCGTCGACGTTCCCCTCAGCTACCTTCGAGCCAAGTACCCCCGCGCCTATGGGTACACGCACCGCACCTGACCCGAAGGGTGGAACCCATGAAGAGAGCCCTCGCGCTACTGGCGGTGCCTGTCCTGTGTGCAGCGCTCACCGCCTGTTCCTCTGATGACACGGGCGGCAGGAGCGAGAAGCAGACCGCCGAGAAGTACATCGCCGCGCTCAACGCCAGGGACCCTCAGGGGCTCATCGACCTGGATCAGCAGGCACCGGGCAAGACCGGGGTGAAAGAGGGCGCCGACAAACTGATATCGGAGAACGGCGGCCGCGGCTACAAGATCTCGAATATCAACGTGAGCAAGGAGTTCGAGCCGACCATCGCGAGCGTAGGCATCACCGGCACCGACGCCACCGGCGAGCCGTTCAGCATGTACGTCATGATGAACGAGAAGGACGGCGACTGGGTCATCGGCCTGGGCAAGCTCCCCATCAAGGGCACACCCAAGCCGACCTCCAAGATCTAGGTATCGCCGCACCGGGGGGCCCGGTGCGGCCCGGTACAGGTGGCGCAGCCCGCAACGCATTCGGTCAGGAGTACGGGGGCAGTGGCGTAGGGTGGTCCTACCGACGCGGGGTGGAGCAGCTCGGTAGCTCGCTGGGCTCATAACCCAGAGGTCGCAGGTTCAAATCCTGTCCCCGCTACCAACGCAACAGCCCCCTCGACCACCAGGTCGAGGGGGCTGTTCGCATTCAGGCCCCGGGCTGCGGCTCCCCGCCCTCCCATGCTGCCCCGATGCGTCGGACCTGCGACGTCTACTGGATCAGGTCGGTGTGCGTGTAGCACGTCGAGCAGATGTAGAGCTGGAGGTGATTCCCGCCGGAGACCTGGATCCCTGGCGGGTTTGACACCTTGTCGGCGTCGAACTCGGGGATGTTCTGGTCCTCGTTCGGGCCCCAGCTTCTTCTGTAGTCGCGGCATTCGTCCGAGGCGATGGTGAGCAGCGGAGTCATCGCGGTGCCGCAGTTGATGCAGAACCTGGCGATGGGATCGGTGAGACCCCACGGTGCCCATCCACCGACCTTCCAGCCGGGGGCTTCGGAGAGCTCGTGGGAGTAGAAATCCGCCGGGAAGCCATCGTAGGCGTCATCGACTGCAGCGCCGGCTGCCTGCCACGTGCTTGGGTCGCTCAGCTGCTGCTGCAGTTCCTCGTCCAGTTCCAGAAAGTTGGGGTACTCGATGATCTGTTCTGGTGCGAGGACGCACGGCTCCGGTATGTACTGGTCGTTGACCTCGGACGGCCTGGGGGGCGAGTCGAGGACGGTGCCGACGTCGGCGGCGGTTCGCCAGAACAGTTCGGTTGAAGGCTTGTGCTCCGGGGGGTGCTCGGACGGACACCACAGCACCTGGAGCAGGTCGGTCCGTCCGGGCGGCCGCAACTGAGGCACGTCGCGCACGTACAACTGGGCCAGTGGCACGAGGGGGGAGACCGGACCCTCATGCCACTTGTCGCAGTACAGCCACGGCTGACTGGCAGGCCACAGCAGAGGTCCACCGATTGAGCTCTCGTCCGCCGACGGAGAACCGGGGCGGGGATGCAGACGTGTCACCGTGCGTGCCAGCGGGGCCAGGCGTGGGAAGACCGCGGCCACGTCGAGCGGCCGAGGCGGGGTGGCACGTATATCGCTCACAGCGTCGATCCTGCCAGCAGCGTCTGACACGGGGCGATCACCGACGGGGCGGCTAGGCCGACGCCAGGTCCCCGCTCTCCAGGTTCGCCGTGCCGTAGCGCAAGGCGGTGGTGACCCGGGCCGCCTAGAGCACCGCCCCGAGCCGCCGCCGCTGAAGAACCAGGCTGGAGCTTGGTGCGCGTCGTAGCCGCCTGCCGTGCCGCAGCTGCGTTAGCCATGGGGGTCGTACAGATCTGTGGGCCTGTGGACGGAGTCCGGGCGTCGACGGGGTTGGCGCCTCTGGAGGCGGGGTCCCACGCCTCGGGGCCGACCCCTCTCCAGTCCATGAAGTCGGGGTCGGTGAGGTCGACGTCCTCGGCGTTCTGCAGCCCCACCGCGGCGAGGAAGACGCGGATGTCAGCCGGGCGGTGGGCATCCAGTCGGCGATGCGGGCTGCCCGCTCGCGGAGCTCCTGGGCTTCGCCGACACGTGGAAGCGCCGCAGGCATACGTGCATGTCGCGAAGGGCGGCCTGGACCTCCACGGAGCGGATTCCGTCGGCGCAGTCGAGGATGTCGCCCCAGGTGTCCAGGGCGCCGTCCGCGTTGCCCGGCCGGAGGCCGGACTGCGTGCCCGGCCTGGGTCCTCCGCCGGGCGTTTCGCGTGCGAGGCCTTCTTTACGTCCCGGTAACAAGATGATCAACCAAGGGGGTGACTTGCCCCCAACTAGCCCCCACTGGGGGTTTGGTGTCGTTTATTCGATCTTCACATGTTGGGTCGGGGATGGCATGGTCACAGAACAAGCGGTGGCGCCGGTTCGTCGGGGGGCGAGCGCGCTGGCCGTTACGTCCCGGGGGAAGTGTGTTCCGGGCGTTGTGCCGTGGTGCCTTCGTACTCGTGTGTCCTGGTGCTGCCTGACGATCGAGAGATTGCAGGGCGCACGACATGTTTTTGCTCAGAGACGCCGGCAGACGCCGGCGTCGCCTACGGTCCTCCCTGACCAGGGTGACCAGTACGACGGCCCTCTTGACGGCGTCCGCCGTCCTGATGGGCACCATCCAGGCCGTCCCGGCCGCCGCCGCGGCGGAGCCGGAGCAGGACGACCCCACCCAGTTCAGCAACACCATCGGCAGCGGGCGGCGGCTCGACCGCTGTATCGCCGCGGTGGCGCTGCACGTCGGCGGCCCCCAGATGAAGGCCAAGGCCATCGAGGGCCTGGCCGGCACGGAGGAGCAGCTCGGCGGGATCGTCCGGGCCCCCGAATGGTGGAACGACAGCCCGCTGAAGACCGCCTCCAAGGCTGATGAGCAGGCCGGGTTCGAGTACGCCAACATGGTCAGGGCACGCCACGACGCCCTGACCACCGCCAACGATCCCTACTTGAACTCGGCGGTTTCTCCCGACCTCGGCACGCGGTACGCGCCGGAGTTCGGCGAGGACATCGCGCACTTCACCTCTGTCACTCAGAGGAATCTCGCCTATCGCCTGGGCGAGGCCGGCCTCAGCACGCCCAGCGCCGAGGCTCTGGCCCGCGCCAAGGTCATAGCCCAGGAGAACAAGGGCAAGGACGCGTTCCACGACTGGGCATCGCAGTGGATGCTCAGCGACAGCCAGGTCGGAAACAGCTCCAGGACCTCCAGCGACATCGCCGCCTACCTCAAGCGCGGCGGCTTCCCGACCGTGTCGCCCGTCAAGGGCACTCCCGAGTACCGCGTCGACATCGAGGACCTCAAGCAGTCCTGGGCCGCCTGCGACTACGCCAACCCCTACGACCCCTCGCGCAAGCTCAACGAGCCCGTCATGAACGCGATGGTCGAGTGGGAGCAGGAGTACGCGGGGCAGGCCGCTCAACGCGCCACCATCATGCGTGCGGAGGCCGACGCCTCGAAGGCGGCCCGCGAGGCCACCGACGACCTGATCGAGGCCCTGGGCCAGGCGTGGCTCGCCGACCAGGTCCTGAAGTGGATCAAGTCCTGGCGCGACGCGATCGCCAAGTATCCCGGCCGCGCCGACGAGCCCGACAAGGCCGAGTTCGACAAGGCCGACGCGGACATCGCCCGCTACCGCAACAACGTCGCGGCCCTCGTCACCTCGGCCAAGGCGTACTCGGCCACCGCCGCCACCGCCGCCCAGACGGCCGCCACCGCACAGCAGGCTGCCTGGACCATCGCCGACACGACCCAGGTACCCCGTGGCCGGGGTCTGATGTACGCGCAGCAGTCGGTGCAGGTCACCAGGGCTTCCGCCGCTGCTGCCAAGGCCGCCACGAAGGCGACCGAGACCGCGCTCGCCGCCGCCAAGGGCACCGCCGCCACCAGCTCGGCGCTGCTGGCGAAGGCGCAGACCGAGTCGTATGCGATCGAGGCCGAGTTCCGCAGGGTCGCTGCCGAGGAGGCCGCCAAGCAGGCGAAGGCCGCCGCCGACAGCGCCACGGCCAACGCCACGGCCGCCACGCAGAGCGCGAACGCCGCGAAGGCCGCGCGGACGACGGCCGAGCAGCAGCGCGACAAGGCCAAGACCGCCGCCACCACGGCCGCTTCCGAACGTGCCAAGGCGCAGGCGGAGCAGGTCACCGCGAGTGCCTCACGGACGAAGGCCGCCACGGAGCGCGCCAAGGCCAAGGAGGCCGAGGAGCGCGCCGCGACCCAGCAGACCACCGCCACGAGTGCGGGTACGGCTGCGGACACCGCGACCGCTGACGCGACCGCGAAGCGCAAGGTCGCCGACGAGAAGGCGAAGGCCGCTCAGACCGCGCGGGAGAAGGCGGTCACGGCGCTCCAGGGGAAGCAGGCCACCGCGGCCCGCGCCTCCGCCCTAGAAGCCGCCGCCACCGCTGCCGCGAGCAGCGCGGCCGCCGTCGAGACCCGTACGGCCGCCACGAAGGCCCGTACGGCCGCGAACCAGGCTGCCGAGGCCGCCACCGCGGCCCAGACGGCCGCGGACCAGGCCACCGCCTCCGCCGTCACCGCGCGCAGCGCCGCGACCACGGCGGAGGGCGCCGCCGAGCGCGCCAAGGCCAATGCCGACACGGCCTGGTCCGCCTTCTACGCCTCCCAGGGCGCGGCTTCCGCGGCGCACGTCGCCGCGGCCACCGCCCTGGACGCGTCGGAGGAGGCCGCGATCCGCGCGGACAACGCGGCGACGGCTTCGGAGAACGCCACCGCGCTCGCCAAGAAGGCGCAGCAGGACTCGGCCGCCGCCACCACCAGCGCCACCGCGGCCCTGAACTCGGCCGCGATCGTGGTCGGCCGTGCGTACGCGGCGGGTCAGGCCGCCCTGGCCGCCCGCGACAGCGCCAAGGAGGCGATCACCGCTGCCGACGTCGCCATCTCGGTCGGTACGCCGTACCAGGAGAAGGACAGTTCGGCCGCGTTCGCGGTGCTGTCCGGCCAGGCGTCGAAGACGATCGCCGAGCAGCAGGCCGCGGCGGCCAAGGCCAACGCGACCGCCGCTGCTGCCGCCGCCACGGCCGCGCAGCAGACCGCCTCGCAGGCCACCGGTGACGCGAAGCTCGCTGCCGAGGCAGCCGCCCTCGCGGCGAGCGACTCGGCGCGTGCCGTCGAGGCCGTGAACAGCGCCCAGACGGCAGCAGGACAGGCCTCCGCCGCGCAGAAGGGCGCGAAGACCGCGTCCGGCGCCGCTACCGGTCACGCCACACAGGCCGGAAAGGACGCGCTCAGCGCCCGTACCACCGCCGGTGCGGTGAGTGACATCGCCGCCGAGGCCGACCGTGAGGCGACGGCTGCCGAGCGGCACGCCGCCGAGGCGAACGAGAAGGCCGGCCGGTCCGCCGAGGAAGCCGCGGAAGCCGCGCGCAAGGCGGCCGAATCGGAGAAGGACGCCAAGGACGCGGAGGGCAAGGCAACCGACGCGCAGGGCCACAGCTCGGCCGCCGAGGAGGCCGCGAAGAAGATCGAACAGGAGCAGCGCGAAAAGAACGAGGCCGCGCACCAGGCGGCACTCACCCAGGGCATCACCCCCATCAAGGGCGGTGCCTCGAACTGGCCGGCGCTCGGTGACCGCGAGAAGCAGATCCTGCTCGACGCATGTGGGCAGACCTGTGTCGACGACTACCGCAAGGGTCTGACGGCCGTCTCCGTGAACGTCGTCGACTGGGCGACGACCAAGGGCGGGCAGATCCTCTTCGAGCGGCTCGACGCCGCCAAGGTCAAGGAGTGCCTGCCTTCGCGGGACGTCGACGCCTGCCTCTGGGCGCTCGTGGACATCCCCTCGTCCTCCGTGATCGTCGGCCGTATCCCTGCGCTCGCCCTGGCGATCCAGAAGGTCTCCGACGGCATGCGGACGATCTTCAACGACGCCGACAACGCGCTGCGCCGGCTCAACGAGCTGGCGGCCGTCATCAGTGACGTCCGCGGCACCCCGCGCCTGGAGCGCTGCATCACCGGTGTCGCCCTGCACGCCGGCGGCGCCAGCACGAAGGCCAAGGCCATCGAGGGCCTCACCGGAACCAACGCGCAGCTGCACGCGGTCATCGGCGACCTCTCCTGGCTCCAGCTGATGCCCCTGGGGCAGGCCACCGCCCAGGACAAGAAGGCCGCGTACGAGTACGTGGACGCCATCGCGGCCCGCAAGGCGATCCTGGAGGACGCCAACCGGCCGTACGCGATGAGCTCGTTCAGTGAACAGATCACGCTGCACGCACCGGAGTTCGGCGCCGAGGTCATGGCGTTCACCCACTCCACGCAGCCGAAGCTGTCCACCCGTCTCGGCTGGGACGGTCACACGAACCCCAGCGTCGGGGCGATCGCCCAGGCGAAGGCGGTCACCGAGCAAAACCGTGGCAAGGATGGCTGGCACGACTTCGCGGCGGACTCCATGCTGCGCGACGCCAGTGCGACCAACACCATGTTCTGGGGCGGCACCACCTCCGCCGACCTCGCCACCTACCTGCGGCACGGCGGCTTCCCCGCGAAGAAGGTCACCCAGGGGACCCCGGCGTTCCGCGTCGAGGTCGAGAACCTCAAGCAGGCCTGGGCCACGTGCAACCACGGCGACCCCGTGGACCCGCGCAACGCCCTCAGCGACGTCGTGTCCCAGGCTTCGGCCGAGTGGGATTCGGAGTACGCCGGCCAGAACACGCAGCGCGGCCTGATCATGCGGGCGGAGGCAGATGCCGCCGCGGCGACGAAGCACGCCACCGACCACATGATCGAGGCCATCGGCCAGGCCTGGCTCGCGGAGCAGATCCTGCTCTGGCAGAAGTACTGGCACGACCAGCTCGCGGCCGACCCGAACAACATCCTGAAGCCGAAGCAGGCCCTGTTCGACCGAGCCAACACCGACCTCACGAAGGCTCGCGGCAACGTCCAGGCCCTGGTGACCAAGGCCAAGGCGCAGTCCGCCCTGGCCACCGCCGCTTCCCAGCGCGCGGTGAGCGCCCAGCAGGACGCATGGACGATCGCGGACGCCTCCGAGGTGCCGCGCGGTCGTGGCCTGATGTACGCCCAGCAGTCGGTACAGGTCGCCCGCGCCTCCGGCGCCGCTGCCACGGCTGCGGCAAAGGCCACGGAGACGGCGCTGAACGCGGCAAACGCCACGGTCGCGACGTCCCAGACGCTGCTGGCGCTCGCGCAGACCGAAGCGCACGCGGTGAACACCGAGTTCCGCCGCATCGCCGCGCAGGAGGCCGCCGCCCAGGCGAAGGCCGCGGCGGACAGCGCGGACGCCTACGCGGCCTCGGCCGCGGAGAACGCCAAGAAGGCCAAGAAGGCCAAGGAAACCGCGCTGGCCGAGGAGAAGGACGCCAAGCAGGCCGCGGCCGACGCCCAGGCGTCACGGGCCGTCGCCGAGTTGGAGCGCGCCAACGCGGCGGCCTACCGGGCTACCGCGGAGAGCGAGCGGAACAAGGCCAAGGGCCACGAGGCCGACGCCGCCGCCCAGGGCCGGATCGCGAGCAACGCGCGTACGTCGGCAGACGCGGCGGGAACCACGGCGTCCGACCGCAGGGGTGACGCCGAGCGGGCGGAACGCGAGGCGGTCGCAGCCCGCGACAGGGCCCAGGAGGCCGAGCTGCGGCGGGACTCGCTGAACGCGAAGGCGGCGGCACTCGAGGCCAATGCCGACGCCGACGAGGGTACGGACGCCGCCACGGCTTCCCGTACCGCCGCCACCACTGCCCGGGGCGCCGCCAACACGGCGACCACCGCGGCCACCAACGCCCGCGCATCGGCCAACGCGGCCACGACCGCGGCCGTCAACGCTCGTGAGGCCGCCACCAAGGCGAAGGGCTCCGCGTCCCGTGCCAGGGAGGCGTCCGACAGCGCTTGGGCCTCCTTCATGGTCGCGGCCGGTTCGGCGGCAGCGGCACACGCCGCGGCGGCCGAGGCCATCGACGCCTCCGTGGCGGCGGCGGCAGACGCCAAGGGAGCGAAGGAGCAGTCCGAGAAGGCTTCCGCAGCAGCCAAGGTCGCCCAGGCGGACGCGGCGGCGGCACGCAGCGAGGCGCTGCAGACCGCCGCCTGGGCGGCGACCACCGCCGGCAAGGCCCTCGCGGCCGTGCAGGCGTCCCTCGCGGCCCGCGACTCCGCCAAGGCAGTGATCAAGCCGGCCAACGAGGCGATCAGCCTCGGCGGCCCGTACCAGGAGGCCGACAGCTCGGCGGCGTTCGCGGTGCTGACGGGGCAGCAGTCCCTGACGGCCGCGCAGCAGCAGGCGGCCGTAGCGGCCGCCGCCGCGAACCAGGCCGAAGGGTTCTCCGCCGAGGCGAAGGCCCTGGCCGCACAGGCCGCTGCGGACATGCAGGCCGCGGCGCAGGCGTCCGCGGCGGCGGCAACCGACGCGGCCCGTGCCGCCAAGGCGTACCAGCGGGCCCAGGCCTCGGCCTCCCAGGCCGCGGCGGACTCGAAGGCCGCCCAGGACTCGGCGAAGCGGTCCGACGGCTACGTCCTGTCGGCCGGCAAGGACGCCCTGAGGGCGTCGTCGGCGGCGATGGACGCAGAGGCGGACGCCGGAGCGGCGGACGCCGCGGCCACCGAGGCGGAGAAGGACGCCGCTTCAGCCCGCGCCACGGCCACCCAGGCCGAGAAGGACGCCGCGAGCGCCCGCGCCACCGCCACCCAGGCGGAGACCGACGCGAAGGCGGCGGAGAAGGCCGCCGAAGGCGCGCGGGACGCGGCGACGGAGGCCCAGGACGCGGCGGACCGCTCGGAGAAGGGCGGCAGCGCCCAGCAGATCTCGCAGGGCGTCACCACCGGGATCGGCGACGTGTGGGCGGTCCTCGACCACATCGAATACATCGGCGAACCGAAGAACGTCGTCAAGGACAACTGCGGCGCGATCATCCATGTCGGGAACTGCACGATCACGGCCGACATCACGTACAAGTCGCACGTCGACGTGTACATGTGCGGGGTGTCGTGGGAGACGTACGCGACCACCACGGGCAGGTGCCCGCCCGCGGATACGATCTACCTCTCCCCCGATGTGTCCAAGGAGCAGACGGAGAGGCTCAGCACCACGCTGACGATGGTCGAGTTCAACTCGGGCATCGATCCGATCGACGTCCTGCTCGGCGACTTCATCGGCTGCGCCAAGCTGCTCATGCCGGGCGTTTCCGGGGGCAGCTGGGGCGACTGCGCCTGGGCGGCGAGCTGGTTCGTCGCGGGCCCGATCTTCAGGTCTGCGAAGGCCGCGGTGATGGCGGCGGACGCCGCCCTCAAGACGGGCATCCGATTCATGGACGCCTTCATGGCGCTCCGGACCATCGGCCTGACCGAGGCCGCCGTCGCGGGCATCATCAGCCGCATCGTCCGGAAGCTCGACGAGACGTGCAAGGCAGGGGATGCCGCGACCTTCCGGGTCGCTGCGTTGTCCGTCGCGATGGCCGGCCCCGACGACATCGTCAAGGAGTGCCAGAGGCTCATCAAGGACATGGCCAAGGACGGCGATCACGTCGTCCTCGGAATCAACGCCGGGCCGAACAGGCCCGGCTCGAACCACCTGGCCACATCCATCGGCGGGGGGACCTTCAACCACAAGATGTTCGGTACGGAGCTGCCCGCGAGCATGGGCATGGGAGGACGCGCCCTGTGGACGGTGGGCGTGGAGCAAGCGGTGCTCAACCCCAACGTGAAGCTCTCGGTGTCCTTGGACGGCGTCCAAGGCGCCAAGAACGCCGACGAGGCGCTGAGCATGCTCCTGGCGCGAGGGGAGACGATCCCCAACAGCAATTGGGGCCTGATCCAGGCCTCGGGCAACGGAACCGCATGGGAGATGACAAAACTCCGTACGGCCGTCCGGCGGGGGGAGCGCGACTGGAACTCCATCGCTTGGTACATATTCAACCCCGCAAAGGGGCCGAAGGGGGGGTACGACCGTGTATTTCCCACCCGCTTCGCCTACCCCGACGGGTCGCTCGTTCCAGAGCATTTCTGAGGAGTGGTGGGAATGACAGATTTCGTCCGAGAGGGGCGGTTCTTCAGAGTGAGCGGGTTCAACCCCTCGCACCGCCAGCTTTTTCTGACCAGTGAGGCCACACTCGCGGACCGGACCACGACGAGGGTCGAGGTCTATTTCGGGCATGTGGAACTGATGTTCCTCAAGCCCCACTACGACAACGGGCTCCACATCCGGCGGGCGACCGCCGCCGAGTTCGCCGTGCTCCACGAACGGCACGGCATTCCGGCGCAGGACGCCGCCTACACCTGGATGCTGGAGAGGGACGGCGACAGCTTCGTCGTCAGCGGCAATCCGAGCTGGCGGGAGGCGGAGTACGAGCTGATGGGCGAGCGGCAATCGCTGTACGACCCGCATGCGCCCTGGCCGCCGGAGTTCCCGGTGGAATCGGGGAACATCTACTGATACGAAAGGGGGGCCTCCCCGGTGCACCGCACCGGGGAGGCCCCCCTTTCGAATTCTGTCAGCCTGCGTGTTCCGTCAGCCCGTCGGGGCGGTGAGGCGCTCCAGCTGGGCCTTGATCACCGGCTCCGGGATCGCCGCCTTCTCCGCGTCCAGCATGTTCACGCCGTAGAACGCCGCGATGACGCCTCCGCTGCGCACCACCGTGTAAGTCATCGGTACCTTCTGTTTGCCGATGTCGCCGGTGATCCGGTAGCCGACGGCCTCGTCGCCGAGCTTCGGCGCGGGCAGGCCCTCGACCTTCCCGTACGTGAGGCCCAGCGTCTTGAACCCGTCGGGGCATTCGGCGACGGCCGTGCGGAGTTCCTTCATGACCTTGACGGCGTTGTCCTGCGCGTGCGAGGCGAGCCACATGGAGCCGACGGTCGCGTTCGTGGCCTCGCTGGGCTGGAGGGAGCGGTGCGCCACGCTCACCGCCGGAATGTGCGTGAAGCCGCCGATCAGGCTGGCGAGGGGCTGGCAGACCTTTTTGTCGGCCTCCATTCCGCGACCGGCCTCGACATCGGCCGCGGCGACCTGCTTGGCGTCGAAGCCCGCGGTGGAGCCGGTGATGGCCACCTTTTCGATGGCCTTTTCATCGAGTGCCCCCAGGCGCTTCGCCTCGGCGGCGCTCTTCTCCTCGGGGCTCTGCGCAGCCTTCTCGCTCGCGCTCGCCCCGGGCTTCTTGCCGTCGGATTTCGCGGATTCGCCGCTGCATCCGGACATCGCGAGAAGGGCCGGTATGACGGCGGCAATGGGGAGGGCCCTACGCATTTTCATGGTCTTTCCTGGCATCTCTCGCTGGCGAAGAATAAGCAGAATGATCTTACCGAGATCAGGGGCCTGTTCCCGTTACGTTTTGGCTTCGACTGGGCAACTTCAGCCTGCCTCAGGAGCCGACCGCTCCTTCATCTGCCCAGGGCCGCGGCGAACGGCGAAATCGCCTCGAAGGCGCGCGCCATGTCCGAAGCCCCGGACTGGCAGCACGGTTCGGGGCCTTGGACATGGCGCTGGTACAGCTGGACGTCGATGTGGTCCACGTCGGTGAACTCGACCAGGAGGCCGTCTGCGCGGCGGCCGCGGTCCTTGAAGTAGATCTCCTGGAATCCCTCGGCGGCGGTGTCGAGGAGCTGCTGTTCGGTGGCGCCTTGCTCCTAAACTTCGAAGAGGCGAGAGGCGTAGTCGGGGGGCAGGGCCTGGGTGAGGTGGCGCATGCGGCCGTCGTCGATGGTGCCGGCAGCGGCGGTGTAGCCGAACCGGGCCCGGGTTTCGATGATGATTCCGCCGCTGGTGGCGGCGGCCTTCTTGGCCTTGGCGCGGATCCGGGGCTGCCATCGCTTGCGCACTTCCGTGGTGAGGCGTGCGGCGAGAGTCGCTTTGAGAGACGCGGACGTCGTCCCGGTCGCCCTGACCGAACGCCGGCACAACGAGATCCTGGTGACACAAATCCTGCCGACCTGGACCGCAACACGCCGTCCGGCAGGACCAGCCGGTGGTCATCGTCGTTGCCGGGCCGGCGGGCGCCGGGAAGTCCCGGCTGTACGACCTCCTGCTGGCTGTCCTTGCCCGGCGGGGTGGCGCCGTGCTGATCGGACGCGACCTCTACCAGAAGGCCCACCCCCAGTACGACGCCCTCATGCACGAGGATGGCCTCACGACGGGCGTGCGGGTGCGTCCCGACGTCCTGCGATGGCAGGCCGAGGTCGAGACGCACATGCGCCGCAACCGCTTCGACGCGGTCCTGGAAGCCGCCATCGCCGATCTGGCGGAGGCCATCGAGACGACCCGTACCTGGCGTACGGATGGCTACCGGGTTGAGATGGTGGCGGTGGCCACCTCGGAGGCCGAGGCGCAGCTCAGCGGGTTGGACCGGTACCTGACGCAGGTCGACGATGACACGGGCGCTCCCGAGGCGCTGACGGCGGAGTGGGGCCGGAACCTCGAAGATCATTTCGTTGGGAGTTCCTAGTGAGGACCTCACATCCCGTACGGACCGGGCCGCGTCGGCGGGCGCAGGCCCGGACGATGCACCGCCGTGCCGCTCCTGCTACAGCGCCCATCCAGGTCGATATACGAGGGTATCCAGAAAGGCGTCTCCAACCCGGCGCAAAGGTCAGGTCTCGCTCAGCCCGATGCACTTGGCCTGCTGCGGGATGCTCCGCACAGCCTTGTCGATGACGACCAAGGCATCGCCTGCGAGTAGGTCGTCCTCATTGAAGGCCAACTCCACCGAGGGGATCCGCCCGTAGGTGGTGAGCACCCGCGGCCCTCCGCGCTTGGCTCGCTCCTCGTCCAGGACCCAGTCCGTGCCGTTGACGTTCATGCAGGTGTTGGTTGTAGGTGCGAGAGGTTCGACACCGCAGCGCAGCACGATGGTGCCACCACCCCAGCTCGCGGCGCCGGATCCCTTCACCGAGTCGCGCTCCTCCCCCAGCAGCTCATCAGGGAGCTGTGCCAGGACCTGGCGGCAATGGGGCTCACTGGCAAAGGGCCCTGGCTCCACGGACCGTGCGCCGGTGAGGGTAAGGGTTCCAGCGGCCGCAAGCCCCAGCACCCCGAGACCGGTCAGGAGAGTCTTCTTCTTTCGATCCACTTCACTCTCCACACTGACCCGCCGCGCTCCACCCGGAACGCCTATCCGATCATCTCACCGGCACCAGTTGCTCCGAGGGGGCAGGTCACCCTTCGGCCATCACGACGAGGCCGACGAGGCAGAGGGCCAGGCCGGCGGGCAGTACGAAGCCGCCCATGAGGCGGAAGAACCAGGGACCGAGCTGTGACGGCTCGGTGAGGCTCAAGTCCATCGTCCGGGCAGCGGTCACGGCGCGTCCGGCGTTGCGGCGTGCCGCGGCCTTGTCCGCCGTGCCGCGCAGGTTGAAGAGGAACATGGCCCCCCAGCCCACAGAGACCGTTCCGAACACCAGCAACGCGATTCCCACACCCACGGCGATCCTCCCCAAGACGCCGCCCGACTGCGGCCGTCTGGCGGACTCTGTCAGCCGTCCGCCGGGAGAGCAAGAGATCTTGAGGAGGAGCGCCCCAAGGCCTCGGCCCCAAACGGAACGGCGCCACGGTGGCTGATGCCGTTTGTGGTGAGCCGGCTCGGTGCCCGGGGCAATGGGCGGCGCCCGGCCGGGACCTGCGTCCCGGCCGGGCGCCGTGGTGGGGGTGCTGCTTGCGCAGTGGGAGTGCTAGCCGATCGTGAGGAAGTTGGTCCAGCCGTCCTCGTCCTTGCCGGATGCGGCGCCTACGGCTGCAGTACCTCCTCGGTAGAGCCACTGGTTGCCGATGGTGTCCACCGCCCAGACGTCCGGGATGCCGTCCCCGGTGGCGTCGGCCGTGCCCAGAACCATCGGCTTGTCGGCTCTGGTCCAGCCCGTGGCGGCGTACACGTTGTCGTGGCCGCCTTCGGAGTTGGCCGCTGCCGCGAGCGAATCGAGGTCTGCTCCGCCGTTGGAACCGGCCTTGCCTATGCGCAGGATCAGCCCTGTGGAGTTCCGGTACAGCAAGTCGGGGACCTTGTCCCCGGTGACGTCGCGGACGCCGACGAGGTCACGGGACGCCCAGCTGCCGGACAGCCTCCTGGCCGAACTGAAGCTCGCTCCGGTGTATCCGGTGAATGCCCAGTAGCCGTCACCGTCAAGGCCGAACAGGTCTGGGAAGCCGTCACCGTCGACGTCCTCGCAGGCGACGATCTGCCGCAGGGTCGCCGGGTCCGGGGCGCCGGCGGGCAGCAGGATCTCCATGCGGCGGCCGACGTCGACCTGACCGGTGCCGATGCCCGGGTAGACGTACAGCTTTCCGTCGGGCATCCGGGCGATCACGTCGGTGAGGCCGTCGCCGGGGAACCAGTCGGTGGAGTGGGCGATGAGCGCCGACTGGCCGTCGGCGTCCTTCCAGTACCCGGAAGCGACCGGCTTGCCATCCTTGAGGGCGCCGCGGAGGTAGGCGTTGGTGTCGCCGTTGGCGTCGCCGGCGTAGGAACGGAGGTTTCCGTACTTGTCGATGGCGAAGAGGTCGGGGTGGCCGTCGCCGTTGGTATCGCCGGGTTGGTCCACGCCGGGGCGGGGGTTGACGTAGAAGAGGTACTGAGCCTCGGAGGAGATGTTCCCGGACGTCTCGACGGTGCGGGCGTAGAGGATGTTGGGGCCGGCGGTGTCGACCTGGAGCTTGACGGACGCGACGGTGCTGCCTGCGGGCGGGGTGATCTTCTTGTCGAAGGCCGGCCGGTTGAGGCTCCACTGGTACTCGCGGATGTCCTCGGCCTTGGCACCATTACCGCTGATCTTGATGACCTGGTTCGGCGTGCTGGCGGGATTCACGCTCCACTCGGCGCCGTCGGGGCCGGGCTCCGGGAAGTCCGTGGAGGAGATGTCGGGACTGGGCGGGGCCGTGTGGTCGATGGTGAAGTTGCACCAGGCGCCGCTCCCGGAGTCGAAGGGCCCATTGCCGTTGGAGATCCGGCCGTCCGTGTCCACGGCGCGGGAGAGCCAGAAGTACTTCTTGCCCGAGGTGAACTTCGCCCACGGGACGGTCTTGGTGACGACATCGTCGCCATTGACGTCGCCCCACTCACTGAAGATCACCTGGCCAGTGGCGGAGTCCCAGATCTCGATCAGGAGCTGCTTGAGGTTCCCGTCGCGGTCGCTTCCCTTGACCTGGAAGGTCACGTCGGTCATGCCGATGTTGGGGCCCGTGCGGCTGGTGATACATGCGCCGCCGGGGAAGGTCTTCATGTTGTCTGCAACCGGAATGTCGGGCGGCTGGTTGTAGATGACCTTGATGTAGGGGGAGCTGTCGTTACTGTTGGCCAGGAACTTCTTCCAGTAATACGAGTCGGACTCGTTCGGCGCGGCGAACCCCAGTGACACGCCGGGCCAGCCGGCGCGGGCCCCCTCGGCGACCGAGGCCTTGACGTCGGGAGCCACCCAGTTGTCCGGGCACGCGCTGCTGTAGCCGTAGCCCGCATGCTCCTCGGACAGCTTCCAGCCCCAGTAGCTCTCGGTGCTCTTCCACGTACTCGAGGAGTAGACGGGCTTGGTCGCGTAGACGTCCATCCGTTTCCGGGTGCAGGACCACGAATACGTCTGCAACGCGTACACATTGGCGGAAATGATGCTCGCGCCGTGGAGCTCGCTGTCGAAATCAAAGTTGAAGATGGACCGGGACGTACCGCCCGAACTGGACTCGTATCCGACGCGGGCTTCGTTCGTGCCGCCGCTGTTGAAGTTCTGCCCGTTGTAGAAGCTCGAAGTCGGTGCAGTCTTGTAGAGCAGTGACCAAGAGTTCTGGTGGCCCTTGAACGAGGGGTCGATAAACACCGGGTACACCGTTTCCGGGGCATCCAGCAAGGATCTGTCCGGGGTCAGGGACAGTACATTGTCGGCAAGGGCGGCATTCGCCGGCTTCATGCGTGCGCCTTCAGCCCCCGCGAGACCGGACAGGGCGAGCGTCGGGTGCCGCTTCGCGACATCGGTCGGAATCCAGGCCGGCTCATCGTCCGTGGTGGCGATCTTGCCGCTGGAGTCCCACATCAGCGGGGTCGGCGAACCTGCGATCTCCGCATCCTTGTCGTCGCGGGCACTGACCGCCCCCGACTCCTCGTCGAGACGGAACGTCAGGTCAGGGGAGGCCAGACGGTACTTCAGCTGCCCGAGCAGCGGATCAGCAGCCGCCTGCTGGTCCTTGACGACCAGTACGTGCGAGTACCCGCCGTCTTGAGCCGTCAGGACCAGGTCGATCCCGGGCCGGATGCTCTCGTACAGGGCCCGCGGCCCGTCGATCACCGGCTCCGGCAGCTCCCCGGGCCAGCTCACCACCATTTCGTGGCTGTCTGTGTTGAGCCGGACCAGCTCGGTCCACACCTCCCCAGGCGTGTCCCGCTTGAGAGCCACCCTGCTCACACCACGTGAAGAGCGCTCGCCACTGCCCGCTGCCCGCGGCTTGGAGCCGGGGCTGAAGACGACGCGGCCGTTGACGGCCTTCGCCGCGAATCCATCCTCGGATCGCTCCAGAGTGGTGTCGATGGGCTTCCACTTGCCGTCCACCTTGGCGCGCACCGTGCCGCTGAAGACGTGCTTCCTGAACGATCCGTCAGGCCGCGCCCACGTCGTCGTGTTGGCGCTGCGCGCTGCGGTGACCTCGACCTCTTTGCCGGTTTCCGCAGCCTGTCGCCGAGCCTCCGGCTCCGCGACAGCAGCCTCCTGGACCGGCTGGCCCTGCGGCTTCTTGCCCTCCGGCATCTGCACGGCGACAGGGAGCGCGATCGCTACCGCGAGGAGGGCGGCGAGGCCTCCCACGTTCCCGCGACGCCTGTACCAACGGGTCGTCGGTACAGCGACTTGTGTTTCCTCTATGCCTGTTGGCGGACTCTCGTCCACGGATTCATTGACAGCCATGGTGTTTCTCCCCCCTCGGACGGCGTAGTCCCGCAGCCCTCGGTACTCACAACGATTTCGGCGACTGGCCCGCAAGCGCGAAAGGTTCACCTCCCGCCGGCCTTTCGCGCACAGGAGGCGCGAGCCGAGCATGAACCATGACGCCGACATCTTCACCCTCCCCGCCGATCATCTGACTCACCATTTCCAGCTGATTTGCGCCGATTACCCCAGGGTATGCAGTCGGTAAAGCGATAAAGCCCACATGGGATATTGGAACCGTAGATTTTCCGGCGCGCTGGCCGCAGAATCGGCTGGCTATTTGTCAGTTTCCTGTCGACCGTGGGTCCTTGGCCGCGGCGGCAGTACGTGGGGGGTCCACATGTCGCCGTTCTCGGCGCACAATTTCCGCCTGCCCGGAAACAGAGCCGCACGCGCAAGACGCGCGCACCTCGCCGGGCGGACCAGCATCGCGCTGTCCGTGATGCTGGTCGTCACGCTGTTGCCGAACCAGGCTTGGGCGGCACCACCGGGTGGCCGTAGCGGTGTTGAGCTGCCCGAGCTGCAGAAGGACGCGCAGGCAAAGCTCGACAAGGCGGAGGCCGACAAGCTGATCGCCTGGGAACCCGTGACCAGCACGTCGCTGGAGGCCTATGAGCCGTTGAAGGCGACCCCGCCGGCGGGTGGCGCGGCCAGCGTTGCACTTACCGGCGCGACTGAAGGTCAGCTGGTCAAGGCCGGTACTCTGCCCGTCAGCATTGGCAAGGCATCCCCGACCGAGGCCGACCCCGCCCCGCCCGCTCCCACAGGGACCTGGTCCGTCGCCGTCGAAACACGTGCCTCGACGGAGGCGAAGTCCGTCGACGGCGCGATCATCAAGGTCACGTCGCCGGCCGCGGGATCCACACCCGTCGATGTCGAGCTGGACTACGAGCAGTTCAAGGACCTCTACGGCACCGAGTGGGCCACCCGGCTGACACTCAAGCAGCTTCCGGCCTGTTTCCTGGACAACCCCGATCTGCCCGAGTGCAATACCGCGACGGACATCCCCAGCACCAACGACCCGGCCACCGGAACCGTCCGGGCGACCGTCGATCCGGCCGCCGCGCTGGGTGAGGGCCCGCAGCCGCTGCTGGCCGGCGGCGCCGTCGCCGTCCTCAAGGCCGTTGGCGGAGCGTCCGGCCCCGGAGGCACGTACAAGGCGACTCCGCTCTCTCCGTCCGGCAGTTGGACCGCGGGCGGCAGTGGAGGCGGCTTCTCCTGGAGCTACCCCCTGAACATCCCGGCTCCGCCGGCCGGCCCCGCCCCCAAGATCGCGTTCTCCTACTCCTCCCAGGCCGTCGACGGAAAGACGTCGGTTGCCAACGGCCAGGCGTCCTGGATCGGCGACGGCTGGGGCTACGAGCCGGGATTCATCGAGCGCCGTTACCGCTCCTGCTCGGACGACCTCAAGGAAACAGCGGCCGGCAAGTCGAACAACGACACCCCCAAGGACAAGAAGAAGGGCGACCTGTGCTGGGCCGGCGACAGTTTGACGATGTCGCTCAGCGGCTCCAGCACCGAGCTCGTACACGACGCCACGGGCATGTGGAGGCCGGCAACCGACGACGGCTCCAGGGTCGAGTTGCTCACCGATCCCGAGGTCGCCAACGGAGCCAAGGACCGCGAGTACTGGGTTGTCACCACACGTGAGGGCATCCGCTACTTCTTCGGCCGTCACGATGTCGACGGCGCCGGCACCAGGGCCGTAACCAACTCGGTCTTCACCGTTCCGGTCTTCGGGAATCACCCTGGTGAACCCTGCTACAAGCCGGCCTTCGCCGACTCCTCCTGCGGGACCACGCCGCAGGCCTGGCGCTGGAACCTCGACTATGTCGAGGACGTCCACGGCAACGCGATGATCATCGACTGGGCCAGGGAGATCAACTACTACCCGAAGAACGGTAGCGAGAAGGCGAGCACCTCCTACACCCGCGGTGGTTACCCCAAGCAGATCACCTACGGTCTGCGCAGCGACGACCTGTCGGGGGTTCCTGCGGGCAAGGTCGCCTTCGGTGTGGAGGAACGCTGCTTCGAGCAAGGCTCCACATTCTGCTCGAACGCCATGTTCGAGTCGAAGAACTACCAGGACAAGCAGCCCTGGTGGGACACCCCCACCAATCTCCACTGCAAGAAGGACGCTTCGCACTGCCCCACGGGATCGCCGACGTTCTGGTCCCGCAAGCGCCTGAACACCGTCACCACCTCGGCTCAGCGCACACCCGGCTCCACGGACCTGTCCCTCGTGGACCGCTGGACCCTCGAGCAGTCTTTCCCGCGTCAACGGACGGAGACCAGCCCACCGCTGTGGCTGGAGTCGATCACCCGTACCGGATACGGCGCGGTGCCGGAGAAGGACGAGGACGGCAACCTGCTGGGTACATCGCTGCCGGCGGTCTCGTTCGTCGCCAACGAAGTCGACATGCCCAACCGGGTCAAGACGTCAACCGACCCGAAGAAGGACGCGGCCCCTGCGTTCGACCGCCTTCGCATCGAGGTCATCCGCAACGAGACCGGCGGTGAAACCTACGTCGACTACTCCGCTCCCTGCACCGTCGGCGGTAGCCACCCCAAGCCGGAGGAGAACACCACCCGCTGCTTCCCGTCGCACTGGTCCGCGGACGGCAGCGTAAAGGTGCCGCCGTTGGCATGGTTCAACAAGTACGTGGTCACCAAGGTCGTCGAGAAGGACCGCGTCGCCCGTCAGCCTGATGTCACCACCAGCTACACCTACGAGGGCGGTGCGGCCTGGGCCAAGGAGGACGACGAGTTCTCCAAGCCCGAGCTGCGCACGTACAACCAGTGGCGCGGTTACGCATCGGTCGTGGTCAAGAAGGGCGTCACGGCGAACACCGGCCTGCCGAACGCCACGGAGCAGTCCCAGAGCCGGACCCGCTACTTCCGAGGCATGTCCGGCGATGCCGGGCGTCCCACGATTACGGTCAAGGACTCCGCAGGGGCCGAAACCCTTGGTGAGGACCTCCCTCAGTACCAGGGCACTGTCGCGGAGAGCATCACCTACACCAAGGCAGGCGGCACGGTAGCCTCTCGGGTCCTCAGCTGGCCCGGGTCAGAGGCCACCGCCACCCGGCTCAGGCCCGGCACCACGGACTTGGTGGCGTACCGGACCCATGTTTCCCGTAGCGACACGATCGAGACGATCAGCGACGGCGCCACCCGTAGGATCCGGACCCTGAATTCCGCTCCCGACGCCACCTACGGGCTGATCGCCAGGGTTCAGAACGAGGTGATCACCCCCGATGGCACGGGCGGCTGGACAGCGACGGAGCAGAACTGCGCCGTCACGTCCTACGTCCACAACCCCACGGCCCACCTGATCGGTCTGCCCTCCAGGGTCCGCACCACGGCGGGCGACTGCACGACCACCTCCACCAGCACCGGGACGGTCCTCGCGGATACGCGCACGTCCTATGACGCGCTGGCCGCGTTCGGCACCGCGCCCGTGAAGGGCCTC
Organism: Streptomyces tatrensis; assembly: GCF_049310065.1. NCBI lineage: Bacteria > Bacillati > Actinomycetota > Actinomycetes > Kitasatosporales > Streptomycetaceae > Streptomyces > Streptomyces tatrensis. The sequence continues at coordinate 72,745 of NZ_JBMDLB010000011.1, forward strand.
GCCTTCCAGGTGGACACCCTCAACGCGGCCGGCAACGGCTGGATCGCGAGTGCCCGAACGCAGTACGACCCACTCGGCCGGCCGGTCAAGTCGACCGACGCGGCGAACAACTCCACCACCACGTCGTACAGCCCGGCGACCGGCACGGTGTTCTCCGTGACCAGCACCAATGCGCTGGGGCACAAGACGACGACGACCAACGACCCCGGCCGTGGCGTTCCGCTGGAATCCACTGATGCCAACGGTCGCAAGGTCAGCACGTCCTACGACGCCCTCGGCCGTGTGACCGCGGTGCGGACCCCCTCGCAGAAGGCCACGGACAAGGCGGCCTACACCTTCGCCTACCAGCTGGGCTCGAATAAAATACCGATCGTCACGACCGGCACCCTGCGCGACAACGGTACGTACGCGCAGTCGCTCGCGATCTACGACGGCCTGCTGCGCCTGCGCCAGACGCAGACGGAAGCCATGGGCGGCGGCCGTCTGGTCACCGACACCCTGTACAGCGCGAACGGCACGGTCTGGCAGACCCACAACGGGTACCTGGCCGAAGGCGAGCCGAAGAAGGAGATCTTCGTCCCGGAGAGCCTTCAGCAGATACCCAACTCCACGCAGACCGCGTTTGACGGACGGGGCCGCGCCGTCCGCGCCACCGTGCTCCACGCCGGGGTCGCGCAGAACTCGGCGACCACGCAGTACGAGGGCGACTGGACCCTGACCCGGACAGCGATGTCCAAGGACGGATCGACGCCGCTCGAGGGCAGCCGCGCGTCCAAGACGTGGACCGACGTCCTGGGCCGCACCTCGCTGGTCCAGATGGCCACGGCAACCGACCTGACGACCTGGAGGAACACCACTTACGCCTACGACGCGCGCAACAAGCTGTCGAAGGTGACCGACCCGGCTGGCAACGAGTGGACGTACACCTACGACGTGCGCGGCCGCATGACCGCGTCCGATGACCCCGACGCGGGTACGACCTCCTACGGGTACAACAGCCTCGACCAGCAGATCTGGACGAAGGACTCTGTCGGCCGCACGCAGTACACGACCTACGACGACCTCGGACGCAAGACCGAACTCCGCAACGACGCCGCGGACGGACCACTCGTCAGCGAATGGACGTTCGACACGCTGCCCGGAGCCAAGGGCCACCCCGTCGCGTCCACGCGTTACAACTCCGGGGCCGCCTTCACCAGTGAGGTCACCGGCTACGACACGGAGTACCGCCCCACCGGCTCCAAGGTGACCATCCCGGACACCCCGGCCACCAAGGGCCTGGCCGGCACCTATGCCTACGGCACCACCTACACGCCGACCGGCAAGGTCCAGTCGACCACGGTCCCGGCCACGCCGGGCGGCCTGGCCGCCGAGAAGCTGATCACCCGCTACAACGCCGACGGCGCGCCCGTCACGATGTCCGGCCTGTCCTGGTACACCGCCGACACCGTCTACAGCCCGTACGGCGAGGTCCTGCGCACCACGTCGGGTGACGCACCGCAGAGGGTGTGGCAGACCAACCGCTACAACCCCAACACCGGTCAGATGACCCAGTCGACATCCGACCGGCAGACCAGCCTGCACCGGATCAACGACGTCCAGTACGCCTACGACCCCGCGGGCAACATCACCTCGGTCACGGACAGCCAGCCCGGCGGCCGCGTCGAGATCCAGTGCTTCGTGTACGACCCGATGGGCCAGCTCACCAGGGCATGGACGGGCAAGACCGCCGCCTGCAACGGCCCGACCCGGAGCGATGCCACCGCAGGGCCCGATGGAGACGGCTACTGGCAGGACTACTTCTTCGACAAGATCGGCAACCGCACCAAGATCATTGAGCGCGACTTCAGCGATGCGTCGCTGGACGACTGGACGACGTACGACTACGGCGTCGAGGTCGCGGGGAACGGCACCCAGGCGCCGACCATGACCCAGCCCCACGCTCTCGCCAAGACCGATGAGACGACCCAGAGACCCGGCTACACCGCCTACTCGCAGTCCACGTACGGCTACGACAACGCCGGCAACACCACACGGCGCACCATCAATGGCGACACCCAGATCCTGAAGTGGGACCGGAACAACAAGCTCACCTCCGCCTCCAGCCCGGGCGTCGGATCAGCGGCCGTCACCGGCCTTTCCGGCAAGTGCCTTGACGTCGAGGGCGACGACAGCGCCGACGGAACGCAGGTCCAGATCTGGTCGTGCAAGGAGACCAAGGACCAGCAGTGGCGGCTGAGCCGTGACACTGTCCAGGTATTGGGCAAGTGCCTCAAAGCGACAGGTACTGCGGCGGTCCTCGCGACGTGCGACGCAAGCCTCGCGCAGAAGTTCACCCTCCGGTCCGACAAGACTCTCTACAACGCCGAAACCAAGAAGTGCCTCACCGTCCCCGACGACAGTGCCGCTGACGGCAACGACCTCGAGATCAGCACGTGCACGGGCAGTCCCGCCCAGCAGTGGAACTTCGCCACCACCGCCACCACGTACCTCTACGACGCTGCGGGCAACCGCCTGGTCGAGGAAACCGGCACCAGCCGCACCCTCTACCTCGGCGACGCCGAGATCACGGTCAACAAGGCCGGCCAGCCCGTCGAAGCCGTCCGCTACTACGGCAACACCGTCCGCAGCACCCGAGGAAAGACCACTGACCACAAGCTCTTCATCCAGCTGACCGACCACCACAACACGGCCACCACCTCGATCGACCAGAGTTCCGGCCAGGCGATCACACACCGCAAGTTCGACCCGTACGGCAACGAGCGCGGCGCTCAGCTGGCCTGGGCCGGAAGCCGGACGTTCCTGGGAACCGGCAACAACGACAGCAGCACGGGCCTCACCCACATCGGCGCACGCGAGTACGAACCGGCCACCGGCCGCTTCATCAGCGTCGACCCGATCATCGACATCACCGACCCGCTCCAGATGAACGGGTACACCTACGCCAGCGGCAACCCCGTCAGCAACTCGGACCCCACGGGCCTCCGGACTGATGACGGCCCTGACCACAACGTGCCGGCCGATCCCCCTCCGCCGAGTTCCTCCACTTCTGGTGGCGGCAACAAGGGCGACTCCGGGGGCGGCGATGGCCCCGGCACGCAGACGAGCACTGGCGGCAAGGGGAAGAGCGGAGGCCAGGCGAAGGGGTGCGGCAACTGGTTCTGCAAAGCCGCCAACAAGGCCAAGAACTTCGTCGTCGAACACAAGGTCGCCATCGTCTCGATCGCCACTGAGATCGTCGTTGGTGCCGCATGCGTGGCAGGAGCAGCCGCGGCAGGTGCAGCAACAGCCGGTGCCGGGTTCGCCCTGGCTGCGGGATGCGGTGCAGTCGCCGGCGCCGCAGGCGCCGCAGTCGCCAACCTAATGGATCCAAAAGCTGACCACAGCGTCATGGGTGTTCTCCAGGACGTTGTAGTAGGTGCTGTAGTAGGAGCAGTAGGCGGAGTGGCAGGCGCAGGTGCTGCAGTGGCAGCCAAGGGGCTTGCCAAGGGTGCAAAGAATCTCGTTGCCAAAATGACCGGCGGCGGCGGTGCATGCAAGATTCCCAACAGCTTCACCGCCGGCAGCCTCGTGCTGATGGCCGATGGAACGACCAAGCCGATCGAGGAAATCGAAAACGGCGACAAGGTTCAAGCATCAGATCCTGAGACGGGCGAAACCGCACCGAAGGATGTAACGGCAACCATCCAGGGCGAAGGCATCAAGAGCCTCGTCGAAATCACGGTCGACACGGATGGCGACGCGGTCTCTGCCTCGGACACCATCACTGCCACGGACGGGCACCCGTTCTGGGTGACGGACATCGCTGACTGGGTGGATGCCAAGGACCTTCGGTCCGGCCAATGGCTTCAGACCAGCTCTGGCAGTCTTGTCCAGATCAAGTCCATCAACCGATGGACTGAACAATCCGCCACGGTCTACAACCTGACGGTCTCTGACGTCCACACGTACTATGTGCTGGCGGGTGCTGCGCCGGTCCTGGTTCACAACTGCGGTGGTGGCGCCGTCGATGAAGGTCATCTGCAAGGCCTGGTCGACGACATAACGGATGCCGCAGGGGGCGGAGCGGGATTCCGAACGATGGGCGGTCTGCATGTGGATGCCCCAATGGGTGCGGGACTCGATTTCTTCGCTGTCGGTGCGCGCGCTGACATGACTCCCGCCCAATTCACGTCACTTCCTGGGCTAGGTGTAAACACCTTCGGATTCCGAATTCCGCAACCAGCCAGGTTGATCACGCGGGACAATCTGTGGCATGCCGAGGTGAAGCTTTTCAATGAGGTCGTGGGCGGGCTTCAGTTGCAGCCTAAGTTGTTGATCGTAAGTCGCCCCATCTGCCCGCAATGTGAGAATTTCCTGGTGCGACGTGGCGCGACTCTTACGTCGGAAACCTCCGCAGCTTGGTGATTACCGGACGGGAAGGTATTGGAATAACATGGAATTGGAAGGTTTGACTGTCGAGATGGCGGGGGCTCTCTGCTGCGCGACGTCCCTGCGGATCGGCGGTGCCCTATACATTCTTGCGGAGGCTGCCGGTTTCGAGAACGTCTACTATCGCGTAGACGCTGGGCTGCGAGCAAGAATGAGGTCACATGAGGGGCGGGAATTGAATTCCGCAGCCCTGGGGGATGCATTGATGGCGTATCGAGAACTGTCTGCAACATTTCCATCCGGGCGCCCAGAAACGGAGTTTTTTCGGGCAGGGCTTGATGTTGTTGAAGCGGGGCTTAACGAGACGCCGTCTGGGACCATCCCGGATTTTGTCGCCGAAGTATTCCAAAAGGCTGCGGACGCAGCGTCGCTCTGGCAAGCGGCAGCGGACACGGGAATTGGAGAATTCGAACTCGCCTGCCAGGAGAAATCAGTTGCCGCTGTACGTGCGCAAGGAGTCACGGCAGTACGGAAGGTGGCAGGAGAAGGGGCACTGCGATATCGGCGAGTTGCCCAGTCCGTCGCGCCAAACGGAGCCTGATCAGCGATTCTAAGCGACTCAGCGAGACGCTGAGATATCGGCAACAGGCCCCACCGGCACGGATCCGGTGGGGCCTGTTGCAACGCCTGACGGAAACGCCAGTGGACGGGCACCACACCGGGCAGAATCGCCCGCGTATGAAGCCGAGTTGGCCTATTTCGTTCGGTATGCACAAGAGTCGCCGGTCTATTTTGTTCCGGTCCGTGATGCCGCCGAGACGGTTGCGGGGGTAGGTGCGTCTGAGGAGGATATTCAGTTCGCCACCCTGGATCTCATTCATGGAATGATGTCGAAAGGCATCAGGATCGGGAGCATTAGTCTTGTCGAGGGGGAAGGATTTACCCCCTGGGAGCTGCCACCCGAAGACTCCCTGCGGAGAGTCGGAAGTGAAATGCGAAAACGTGAAGATCTACTGGATTCATTGAGATCTGCTGGTTCAGTATCTGAATGTTTCCGTCGCTGGCGGGACATCACATCGGATGATGTCCGCCTCGGCGCACGAATGGCGGTTCGGCGGCAGAGGCAACGGACGGGCCGGTAGGCCACCGCTGGTTGTCCGCGCTAGCCGCGTGACAGTGATGGGCGCCTCCCTGATGGGAGGCGCCCATCGGCGGTTTTTTGACAGGGTGGGCTGGACCAATCAACGGTTGTCCGTGCTGGTACGCGCGGCCCGGACCTGGTGCCACGGGTTCTGCGTGCGGGACTGGGCACGGTCGAGGTACTCGCGTTTTACCGTGGCCGAGCCCGATTTCCAGCGGCCCTGGTGGGTCGGGTCGGCGCCGGCGTCTGCGATTTGCTGGGCTCCGCCGCGGCGTAGGCCGTGGGAGGTGACCAGGTGCCAGGTGGGGAGGCCGGCCAGGTAGGCGCGGTGGCGGATCCAGTCGTTGAGGGCGTCGCCGGTGACGTAGTCGCCGCGGGTGGTGGCTGTGATGCGGTTCTGGAGACGGCCTGTGGAGGTGAGGGCGCGCATGAGCGGGCCCTCGTGGGCTCCCATGCGGTGCAGGCAGTTCAGCCAGTCACGTACGGCTGCGACCGGGTCGTAGCGGGGGGACGCGGGGTCGGCCGGGATGAAGGTGCTCTCGCCCTTTCCCTCCTGGTCGGTCTTCGAGTGGGCGATCCACAGGTCGACTCCGCCGTCCTCGACCTCGATGTCGTGGATGTCGAGGTCGGCCAGTTCGATGCGGCGGTTCAGTGCTCCACGGCCCACCAGGAGTGCGCAGCGGTCCCGGAGCCCGGCGGGTGTGCGGAGGTCGCAGGTGTCGACCATGGCGTGCAGCATGGGCTCGGTGATGGCCGGCGCCTTGCGGACCCGGTTCCGCTTGCCCCACTCCTTGCGGTACTCCGCCAGCATCCCGCGCGCTTCGGTCGTCCCGGGGCGGCGGTCCTCGGGCATCCACGTGCGGACGCCCGACATGTACGTACGGATGGTGTTCGGTGCCATCTCGCGGGCGATGAGGCCGGCGACCCACTCCACGTACGTGGCCGTCGTACAGGGCCGGGCAACCCGGCCCATCTCCTCGCACCACTCGGCGAACTTCCTGCGCTGGCTGGTGTAGTTGCGGGTGGTGTTGGCGGGTGCGGACTTTTCGCGCAGGCGCTGCGCCGTGTCCGCGGACACCTCGAAGTCCGTACGGGTGTACGTCGGCGCGTCCGCCTCCGTGGGGACGGCCTCCCCCGGGTAGAGGATCGTGTGCTGGTCGATCAGGGGGCGGGGCATCTGCCCGAGGTGGAGCGTGGGCACCGGTAGCAGTTCGTCTTCCGCGACCAGCTCGGCCTCGACGATCTCGTCGCCGTCCCGGTCGTCCACTGCGGAATGCTGATGCTCGCTCATGTGCCCCTCCCCTGACGATCCCTCCTGGGCAATCACCCTTGTATAAAAGGGAATTTGTACGAGGGTGGTCGCGTCTGCCCCGCGGCAGCAGACGGAACGACGTCCCGCTACCACGCTTCCGGCCCGCGATTCCGGCTCGCTGTCCCCGCCCATTCCATGAAGACTTCTGCAGGCGAGTGGTCGGGGGCAGCGCCGGCCCTTGAGCCGGCTTCGACTACCCTGCCCCGGGTAGTCCAGCGATCATGTCGTCACCCTGCGCAGGGCTCCGTAACAGCACCATCAGCTGGCCGGCCTGGAAACCCGGCTGCCGAAGGCAGGCCCTGATGGCAGAGTACCGCCATGATTTTCCTACGTTGTGAAGCGGTCCGATGGGTCGATGACGAACCCCAGCCCGGCCTGGTCGAGGTCCGCTTCACCGACGCGCACCACCAGCAATGGACCTTCATCGAGAAGTGGCCCCGCTTCGGCGGTGAGGATCCCCACCCCAACTCCAGCTATCCCGTCGAGGTGGGGATCCTCTGCGACATCCTGGACAGCGCCAGCAGCCCAGGCACCACGGACACGGTCAAGATCTCCGTCACCCCTTGGGGAGTCGAATCACTCGAAGAAAAAGTCGAGTTCGAAGTGCGGGCTGATCAATTGACCCACAGCTGAGGTTCACGATCACTGGGCCCCGCCGACCGTCAGTTCCGCCGAGGTGAGCATCACCCGCCCCTGCTCCCCCGTTTCTCCTGTCTTCCCACTGGTGCAACCCGCTGCTGCGGAGGACAGGACGAGGAGCGCTGCCACTCCCCGTATGAAGCCACGCACGCTGTTTCTCCATCGTCGAACGCCGGGGAACGGATTCTCTCGGGCACGGCCGGTTCTCGATCTCGGTCCCGTCTATCCCCGGTCAGCGGACGGGTGAACCGCAGCCGGTGGCCGCCGGGTGAGGTCGGCTACCGGCTCAACGCACGGACCACGGGTACGTCAGTCAGTGTCAGTCGCGGCCAGCACGGCCAGGTGCCGCCGGTCCGGTGCAAGGGCGGCCAGGCCGATGTCCCAGGCGACTCGCTCGAACCACTTCGTGTCGGCACCGAAGACGTGCCAGATGCAGTCCCGCACACGTGGTTCGACCTCGTCGGCGGTGGCGCCTTCCGGGCTTCCGGCGAGCGCGGCCAGGGACTGCCAGGCCGCCAGACGGCCGTAGGCGCCGTAGGAGCCGGAGTTGTATGCCCCTCCCGTGGACGCTGCCGCGAAGAGCACTCGCCAGGCCTGGGCCGGCGGATGGACAGCGACCGACAGAGCGGCCTTCTTCCCCGCTCCATGCAGACACTCCAGGCCCACCGTCAGGAGCGCGTTCGGGACCGATGCGACGTCCAGGGGTTCTGCGAGTTCAAAAGCCCGCGCCTCGATGCGCCCGTTGGACTCTTCGGCCCAGTTCGCCACGGCTTTGGCCATGGCCGTGGCCGCGGCTTCTGTTGTCGCGTCTTCCACCGACGGCACATTCGCGTTGGCGATCACCGCCAATTCACGGCTCTCCCCCGGCCCGTACGGCATCGCGTGGCTGCCGCCATGAATGTTGTAGCTCGGAAGATCCACACGTCCTTCCACGTCGGACAGCGTCAGCGGCAGCCAGCCCAGAGGGTGATGACTCCAATGTGACGACGTTGCCCAACCCGCGATCCCGGGAGTCTCTTCGACAGCGACACCCCTGAGAACCAGTTCGTGGACCAGACAGGCCCGAAGCTCCTCCGAAGCGCTTCCGGTGAACGCCGCAGCCAGGTCTGTCGCCTCCTGACTGGAGGCCAGCAATGAGGCCGTGTAACGGTCCAGCTCCCTGCTGGCGACCTCCGCCGAGGAGACCAGCCGCAGCGCCTGGGCGACATTCTCGGGACCGGCAGTGGTGGCCAGGAGCCGAAGCAGGTGGTCGAGGACACTTCCGCACTGCCACATCTGCCCGGAGCCGTACGCCCTGGCGAGCGCGATGCCGAGGTCTGCGGGGAATGCAGCGTCCCCCTGAGCGGCCTGGCGGTCTGCCACCGCCCACACGCCGGTGACGTCCTTCAGGTCCGGCAGCTCTGTCACGATCTTCTGAATCTGATCAGCCACGGCCCTGAGACTACGCGTTCTGACGCCCCGCCTCATCGCATAAGCGTTCGCTTGTGAAACCAGGAGCGGTTGTCGAAGTGTTCTGAGAGCGCGCGAGGGTCAGCCGCCCGGCGAATGTTGCCGAGAAGAGCAGTGAGAACACTCCTTGGTCTCCTCGTGCCACGTGGCTCTGGATTACGCCGGTTCCAGCAGGACCGCTGGCAGGGTCCCGTTCACGATCGAGTCTTTGGGGAGCGAGAGCCCGAAGAACTCCTCCACGATGCCCAGCGCGGTGCGGTGGACCTCCCTTTCGTCCCGCTCCGGGTCCGGGAGCCCGGCAGCGGTGAGCAGCTCCTGCAATTGGGCGGCCGTCGCGGGGTCGCCTTCGATCCCCTGGTAGCCCCACGAGGCGTCCAGGTGGAGGTTGCAGGCGCTCAGCAGGCGGCCGTCGTGGAAGTACTCGAACTGCGGCGGGACCGGCTTGCCGTTCTCCTCCTCGTACTCCAGGAGACAGACGTGCGCACCGTCGCGCGAGACCAGGGCCAGGGGGCCGAACTCGCCTGGCCAGCCGCCGTACGCGACCGCGTACGTCCACTCCCCGGCGTGTCCGAGTCGCAGGCCGATGCCGTCGAAGGGATCGCCGTAGGTGTTGTCCATGAGCTCCAGAAGGGAGTCTCCGGTGTGCTCCCCGACTGCGACGGCGATGTGCTCGGCGTCGTACAGCACGGTGGCGGCGAGGCGGTCGGTGAGTTCTTGCGGGGACAGTCCGCGGGCGAGCACCACGCGGTAGCCACCGAAGGCGATCGATTGAGGGGCGGCGAGCCAGGTCGTTCCGTCTGTCATGACCGTCATCCTGACTGCTGCCTCTGACAACGCGTGCACCGGAACCCACGGCTCGAACCGTCGTAGTTGTGCGAAGCACGGCCTCGGGGAATATCGGTACAGCCGTTGGCGCCGAGATTCTTGAAGGTTGGAGGCTCGGCGATCAAGTAATCGGTTGTCTGTAGAAGATGGTTGTGGATCTACTGTCCGCCATGGTTACTCAGGTGCGCCCACCGCAGCGAGATGAGATGGACGCGTACTACCGGGCCTTGCCCTTCGCGAACGGGTTGCCGCAGTGGGAGCCAGCTGATGCCGCGTGGCACGGTGGTCCGGAGCCGTGGCCCCCGCGGCGCACTCCGGCGACCGCCGAGCAGCTAGAGGAGTGGGCAGAAGCTGACGTCAAGGACCAGTCTTTCCACCCGATCGCGACCTTCGCAGACGGCGCGTGCGTCGGCGCATCGGCCGCCATCTCCTTCGACGTGACGGTTCCTGGCGGGGGCACGGTCAAGGTAGCCGGTGTTACTTCTACCGGGGTGATCGCTACACACCGCCGACGCGGCTACCTGCGGCGGATGATGCAGGCCATGTTCGACGCCGCCTTGGACCGAGGCGAGCCGTTGGCGATGCTCAGCGCCAGCGAGGGCAGCATCTACGGCCGATTCGGGTTCTCGCCGGCGACTATCCGCACACGGTGGGAGCTGGACCGTCACGGAGCTGCCCTTCTTCCTGCCGCGCCCGACCCGGGTTCGCTGGAGCTGGTCGACGCCGCGCAGGCGAAGCAGTTCTGGCCTGTGGTGCACGCGGAGGTGCGTGCACACCGTACCGGTGAGCTCACCCCCTTGCCCGGGCACTGGGACAGCTTGTCCGACACTGCGGACGGCACGAACGGACCGCTGCGGTATCTCGCCCACCGCGACCAGCACGGCGAGGTAGACGGCATCGCCAACTTCCGACTGCCGTGGTCCTCGACAGCCGTCAACGCGGGGACACTCGTTGTTGAGGCGCTGGAGACAACGAACCCGACGGCGTATCGCGCGCTGTGGAGCTTGTTGGTCGACTTCGACCTCACCAGGACCATCGTGGCGCCCGGCCGCCCGCGCGACGAACCACTGCGGTGGATGCTTGCGAACCCGCGAGCGATGCGCATCACCCGGCAGTCCGACAACTTGTGGGCACGCCTCCTCGACGTCCCCCGCGCCCTGACGCAACGCTCGTACGACATGGTCGGCGAGGTGGCGTTCACCATCGATGACGACCACATGTGCCCAGCGAACAACCGGACATGGCTCCTCCGCACAGGCGGTACGTCGGTGACATGCGTTGCCACCGACCAGCAGGCGGATTTGACCATCACCATCTCGGCGCTCAGTTCGCTCTACTTCGGCGGCATGTCGGCACATGATCTGATGTACGCGGGTCGCATCACTCCGCACGCCGACGGCGCGCTCGCGCAGCTAACCCGGCTGTTCCGCATCGACCCCGAACCGCACAACTCCTTCGGCTTCTGAGGCAGCTGTCGACTGTCAGGCATTATCAGGCCCCTCGGCCACCGTGCAGCCGTTCGGGACTCGGTCAGTCGCTCTCGTCGTCCTCGGCGGCGTCTGGGTCCCGGAAGGGGCGCAGGCCCTGGCCTGGCGCGCTGACCTTGATGTTGAACAGGTAGCGGCCCAGGTGCTCGGCCGCTACAATGTCACCGCCTCCACCCCGGCCGGCGGCGGCCTGAGGCCCCTGCGCGACCCGGATGTCGCCGGGCTCGACGAGGACGACGAGGAGGCCTTGCGGGAACAGGCCGAGCGCGCCGGTGCGGGTCAGCGCGGTTTCGCAGGGCCAGCTGCTGCCGAGGTAGAGGTACTGGTCCCAGCCCACATGCACCGTGAACGCTCCCTCGACCTCCAGGCGGCACCAGGGGCCCTTGTCGCGGAGCATAGCCCTGACCAGTTACAGGCCGACACCGATCGGCACCAGTGCGCCGTCGTGGAACCCGGCGGCGCTGGGCGGGGAAAAGGTCGGCCAGGGTGTAGCCGTCGACCGGTGGTTCCAGGCCGAAGTGGGCGAAGCCTGCGAGCTGCGGCTCGCGGATGGCCAGCTGGTCGACGCCGGTGTCCTCGGCGAAGGCGGCGACAGCCTGCAGGTAGGCGGCTTCGAGCGGTCCGTGGTCGCTGGTTGCGGGCTCAAGTGCCGGCCTAGTGGCCTCACTGGTCGCAGTCGGCGGGGTCGTACTTGGTGACCCGGTAGACGTAGGGCAGCACGTCACTGCCCACTGGAGGCCGACGGCGTGGCTGCGTTCTGGTGGGCGTTCGAGGACGCGGTAGACCATGGCGCGGCTGACGGAGAAGAGCTCGGCGAGGTCGGCGATGGTGTGGAGGGTGCCGCCGAGGTAGACCTTGGCGCCGCGGGCGGTGAGGGAGTCGCCGATGTCGCGGGCGTCGGGTGACGAGCGTGCGAGACGGTCGAGCTTGGGGACGACGAGGGTGTCGCCGGCGCGCACCGCCGCGAGGGCCTGGGCCAGGCGAGCGCGACCGTCTGATGGACGCCATCGAGTGGATCCACGAGGGCCGGGCCGACGGCATCCTCGCGCCGAACCTCGACGAGCTCGCGCGCGAGCTCACCGTCCAGGAAATCGCCCTCGCCTACGCCTCGGCAGTCGGCGGGCAGGCGTTCACCGCCGACCACGGCAAGCACCTGGAGGACGAGGACGACCCCTTGCGCACGGCCATGCGACAGATGCGCAGGGTCTTCCATCAGCTCGACCGCGGGATGATCCGCTAGCGGCTCAAGGACGGACCCGTGAAAGCCACCAAGGGCGGATGCGCGTACGGAGCGCCGCCGTTCGGCAAGCAGGCCGTCGACGGCAAGCGCATCGACCTCGACGCCGAGAAGACCACCGAGGAGTTCATCTTCAGTTGGCACCAAGAGCAGGGTCTCGGGCCCCGCCCGATCTCCCGGCGCCTCAACGAGGAGGGCATCCCCTCCAAGCGCGGCGGCCGTTGGCGCCCCACCACCGTCGCCCGAATCCTCGACCCCGCGGCCCGCGCCGCCGTGAACGGACGGCCCGCCCGCGACCGCGCCACGAAGAAGGTGCGGGTCCGCCGGACCCGCACCGAGAAGCTCGTGAAGGTCCATGTCCGGTAGCTCGCTGAAGGTGCTGACCGACCGCCACCAGGGGTTTCTCCCAGCGGAATTGCTCCTTCCGCCTCCCTATTCGCGTAGGTCTCACATTTCGATGGTGCGAGCGCACGTGCAGGTCCCCGCGACCAGATAATCTATGCAGGTCCACTCGTAATTCATGTGTCCTTCGGGATCCGCCGGGACGGGAACAGGCCCTTCCCGGGGAACACATAAGTACGAGAGGAGGGGTTCATTTGGACCTCCCCGAGGACCAGGACCCGCAGGACCAGACCGAACCCGAGGATGGGGAAGGTGCGGAACCTACGGAACCTGAACCTCGGGACGAGCCCCCGACCCGCCCGATCAAGGCGTTCATGATCCAGCTTCTGCTGGCCGTGATCGCTGAGCCGATCGCCGACCTGATCATCTGGGTCGTGCACCGGCTGGTGGAGATCATCCCCACCATCTGGTAGTCGAAAAAAGTACAACCTCCAGGGTTGCCCCCCTGGAGGTCGTACCGGGACAGATCCCGAGCAATGCAGTTCTGGCCCTCGCCGCTCACGCGGCGGGGGCCACCTTTTTTCTCCCCTGAGCTCCGCGTCTCCGCGCGCCCAAGAAACCTCACATCAATATTTACTATCGCAAACTACGACTACGGCCGCAGCTCCCGAAGTCACGACGCCAACTTGCAACGTCGTCGCTTCTTGCGACAGCAGGCGACGAGCATGAAAGCTACTTCCTCAACGATCGACCGTCACTCCCAAGGGAGCAGTCGTTCATCGTGGCAACAACCCTCACAGTCCAAGACTGCTGTTCGCGGCACATCCCCGCAAGAGTGATGTACCCACAACGATGCTCGTCTAGCAACGCCTGAGCTTACCAAGTCAGGCAACTCTTAAGTGTCAAAGATGATTGCGAGCCCTCCTGCCCTGCATGCCAACTCACCAAGCCGTCATTGGCGGATTGAACTCTGCATCTGAAGTCAGCAGTCGTCTCAAACCCTGTCAATGGCGATCTCGACTAAGAGACCCGTCATCCCTCCTGATGACGTGGTTCCCCGATGCTTGTCAGCAGGAGTTTGCGCAGGTCAGGAGCTATGCCACCTGCTCCCTGCACTGTCCTCCTACAGACGTCTCCTAGCCTGGGCAGCCACCTGCCATCGCTCTACCACCAGTGCTGGCCATCCTCAGGACTGCCCCAGAACGCTCCACGAGCAGCCCTGAACGTTACGGCCCGGTGCCAGAACGTAGTCTCGACAGTCCAACAGGACCAGCACCGATCTCTCCCAGCCGCTACACCGACGCACTTCTGTGGCTCCGAAGAGAGCTCCAGAAGTTAGTCGGCTGGACTGCCCCCATCCATCGAACCGCGTCAGACCTGCTCCCTCAACGCTTACCCAGATCAGCCGCCCGTCGCCTAGCACCAGAGCAGAAACCTTCACTAACAATCCTGACCGAGTCGCGGGCTCACTCCCAGGCTCTCTACCTGCACCCGTGGACACCCTCCTGCTTCCAAAACACTGACTCGGCAGGCCCCCAACACGACCTCTGCTTGTCTCTCAGCAGCGCCGATGTACACGTCTCTGCCTCTGCCCAGGCTGTGGCTTGCTTCAGGTTGCGGCGAGACCTAGAGAGCTCACTCGAGAGCCGTAGAAGCCTGTCGTCGGGAGAGGGCCAGCCTGCGTCGCTCGCGGTCGATCTCGGTGACGACGACCGTGATCTCGTCGCCGACTTGAACGACCGTCTCTGGAGCCTCGACAGGCGTCCAGGTGAGCTCTCGCAGATGGACCAGTCCCTCGATGTCGTTGGTGACCTGCACAAACACTCCGAACGGGACCAGCTTGGTGACCCGCCCCTGCAGCGTCTGCCCCACCGTGGTGATCTCGGCGAAGGTCCGAAATGGGTCAAGCTGCGTCGCTCGCAGGGACAGCCTGGCCTCTCCGTTCGTTGTGTCGAACTGGAGGAACTCGCACGAAACGCACTGTCCCACCTGAACGACGTCCGAAGCTGTCTCGAAGCGTCGCCAGGACAGCTCGGGGATCGTGATGAACCCGACGCCGGGGAAGAGCGGATGGTCTGGGCCGTCGTCCAGCGCCACGAACACTCCGAACCGTTCGATCGACCCGATCTCGCCCGACAGTAGTTCGCCGGCACGGAGGGTCTTCAGGAATGCCCAGAGCTCGGGGTTCTCCGTGGCGGCCGTGGACATCCAAGCTTGACCTTGCTCCAGGTCGACGGCAGTCACCTCGGCGGTGATCCGGTCGCCGACCTCCACCGCCGCTGCCGAGAACCGGACCCAGGACAGATCCAGCGGCCCCACGAACCCCAGCGGACGTGCGGCGAAACCGTCCAGGATTACCGACATACCTCGTCGAGTCACCTCTGCCACGATCCCGCTGCAGACGTCACCGACCTGCAACGCAGCCAGAAACTTCCCGGAAAAGTCATCGACCGCCCCGCCCATGCCGCCTAGCCTCTCACGGGAAACCGTTTGTCAGCTCAAGGGACGGACTCGTGCTCGGCGGCCGAGACGGCGACGGCGGTCGTGTAGCGGAGGCTGGTCTTGGCACCGAGCGAGAACACGTGCGCGAGGTGCAGACCGGTGGCCAGCCAGCCGGCGAACCCAGCGGACTCCGCCGCGACTCCGTAGCCGTCGCGCATCTCCAGGTGGAGGGCGGAGTGCTGGGCGCCGTCCAGCAGGATGTCAAAGCCCGGCACGACGTCGTTCTGCGTCATCGCACGCCTCCCTCAGCATCGCCACCATCCGCGCGGGGATCCGTACGACGCCCTCCGTGTCCGGAATCGATCCCGTCTCCAGGCACTGGACGAGCAATGCCTCATCCGCCTTCCAGCCCTGGATGACCACGTCGGCTGTGTCCTCGTCCACCCACACCGTCTGGCACTGCCCAGTGTCGGAGTCCGGATCGATACCGATGAACGTAATGCCATGACAGCCTCCTGCATCGCTCTGCTTGCGGGAGATTGCGCTCAACCCAGTGGAACAGGAAGCAGGTCTCGCCGACCAGAGCAAACGGAGACGGCTGCGGGCGGCGGCCCAGCTCTTCCCGCAGTGCCTACCCGGGCGGGCCTTCGACCGGCTCCTGACATCCTCGGACACTCACGGGGCCCGGGCATCAGGCCGCGCCCCCGGTCTTCCCCTCGCGCCAGGCCCGCGCCGGGTGCGGCGTACCGTGACCACCACTGTCTGCCCGACCGCAAGTGACGTCCCTGTGCGTGTTCCTGTACGGCCGTTAGCGCTCGCCCCGTCCATGGCTGCTGGTCTGGTTGCGGGGTGTGGTCAGGCCGCCGATGACGCCAAGCCGAGGAGCAGCACCCCGCCAGCCGCGAGTGCACCGTCGCAGGCTATGGAAGCAACGTTGGTGGCGCACGACCCTCCGTCCTGGTTCGATGCCCGTGGAAAGGTGCTGTTGCCCGAGGTGGCCACGAAGGGCCGCACCAACTTGGCGGGCCAGGTCCGTGAAGGAGGACCGACCTGCCCGTCCTCCTTCACGACGCCTTGACCTTCGTGGCCTCCCCCACCGGGGTGCAGGTGGTCGAGCTCGCCACCGGCCGCACCTACGGCGAGGAGAGCGCCCGCAGCGAGGTGCTGCGCAGTGACTCGGAGGGCTACACCTTGCCTCCGGTCCTGGCCGGCACTGAGGTGCTGACTCCTTTCTTGATGGCGACGCCCGCCTCGGGGACGTACGCCGCGGGTGCGGTGCTCGAGGTCATGGCCGTCAGTACAGCAGCCCCGTACAAGGCCGCCTGGCGGACGACGATCAAGCTGCCCGAGTGGGCGCTGACGTCCACCAGGATCAAGGTCGCGGCCATCGGCGCACAGGACGGCACGGCCGTCATCACCGTGGTCGGCGGCGACACTGCGGTGTCGTACGGCATCGACACCGCGTCACACTCCCTGCGCTGGACCCATCCCGGTCTGGAGGCTGTCGCGGTGGGCTCCGGGATGGTCGCCGGCCTCTTGGACGGCGAGCCGCTCACCCCGTTCCCGGTCGGGGTCGATCTCGCCACCGGGACTGAGAAGTGGCGGGGCGAGAAGGTGTACGCCGCGAACATGAGCGGGGCCGGTCCCGCCACCGTCCGGATCGCGGGTCGGCGGCCGGACGGCTCAAGGGCCGACCGGCTGCTGGATGTGATCAGCGGGAAGCTCCGTGCCGACATGCCCGCGGGGATGGACTCGGTGAGCTGCACCAACGACCAGGCCCGGACCCTGGGGACCTTGGTGTGTGCGGGCGCCTTCGCGGTCGCCGCGGTGGACCCGGCAACCGGGCAGGTTCTGTGGGCGCTCAAGGACGGCGAGGGGCGCAAGTCCCCGACGGTGACCGCGGTCTGGCACGGGCGGGTCTACGGCCGGGGCGTGGGCGGGCCCGTCGCCCTGGACGCGCGAACCGGCGCGGACATGCCCACCAGGCCCGAGGCCGCACCGCTCCTCGTCAACGATTACGTCGGCCTGGTGCTGGATGAGAACCTGCGACTTTCGAGCTACCCGGCCGGCGGCTAAGCAGTCCCCCCTCCCACGGCGGACCGTGCGCGCCCCCCGGATACGCGCGGTCCGCCCGTGTCCGGGTCAAGCCTCGGTACGGTTGAGGGAGTTGCCCTGCACGGGGTGCTGTAGACCCTCGGTACGTCTCTGCCCACCGCCGCGGGGTTAATAGATGAGGCGCACCAGTTCCGAGACCGGGACCACGGTAATGGGCGGCCCGTCCTGGTTCGGGGTCTGAGTCTTCTGGGGGGCGACATGGAAGACTGTCCCGTCAAATGCCACTCTGGCGTATCGGATCTCACTGACCAGGTCGGTTGGTCGATCGGTCTGGTCTTGCGCGATCAGTTGCTGCGCAGCGTCAGTGTGGTGGTGTTGTACCAGGTCAGTCGTTCGCTCATCCCTTGAGCATCACCCGCCGGACACAGGACCGCATGCCCAGGGCAGGAACCGGGGATAGCGGCGTGCCACTGTCTCGGCCGACGAGGGTTGAGGGAGCCCCCTGCACACATGCTGTAGGGCACGCTGGGGCCTGGCCGAAGGTAGGCCAGCCGGGCAGCGAGCTCCAGGTCAAGCGGCCGCCCGCCATCGTGCCGTACGGACGACAAAACCTTCACGTCGGGCAGCGGGGCCGACCAACAAAGGTGTAGAACTCGGTAGCGACGCCCACGAAACGGCGGCCGACAGGGAAGGCCCTCGGCCGCCTGATCCGGTTGGGCGCAAGGAGTCAGAACGATCTGGGCTTGGCCGTGGCCAGCGCGAACCACTGGCGCGGGGCCTCGGCTCCGGCCTGGCCCCGGGTGGCATGTACAGACAGGGCGGAGGATCGGATGGAGCCTGCGGCCCAGCCGTTCCAGCCGGAGCGGCGTACGGCCTTGTAGGCGGGCTCGACGTGCCGGAGGACGGTTCCCCGTTCGGTTACGACCTCGTAATGGCGGGCCTCGCGGTCTCGGAGCACGAGGTGCGCGTCGGCGATGAACTCTCGGGCCTTCTTCTGGGACATCGGCCGCTTCGGCTTGGTGGCTTCCGTCATCGCGCGCTCTCGTCGGCACCGACGCCGACTGCAGCGGGCTGGGCGTCGTGGATGCCGGCGCGGCGGGCGGCCTCGCGCAGGGCCGTGGCGCGGGCCCGGGCGCGGGCAGCTTCCAGCGGGTAGTCGATCTTCGGGTGGAGGGGGTCGCCCCCAAGTTCAGCCTCGCGGATCAGCTGCTCGCGGAGGTTGGCGTGGAGGTCCCAGAGGTCGGCCTCCGTATGGGGGTCGGGTACCAACTGATCGATCCGCATGCGGTGGGCGGCGTGACCGATCAGCAGCACCATTTGCTGAGTTGAGTATCGGGGCAGGCAGCCACTGACCGGGTGTTCCTGATCGGCCCAGTCGTCGTGCCGGCGCAGGCGTTGGTCCAGGTTGGCGGCGGTCTTCTCGGCGCTGCCGCTCGCGGGGGCGGCAGCGCCCGGTGCGTAGCGGGCGCCGTAGGGGATGCGCCGGTCGTCGGCGGTACCGTCCGGGTGTCGCCGCTCGGGCTTGCCGAACGGCTCGCGCCACTCGTTGACGTGCCCTGCGAACTTGGCGTGGGCGGACTGTTTCGTGATGCCCAGGGCTTCGCCGATGTCCTCCCAGCTGGTGCCGCGCTCGCGTTCGTAGATGACGGCGCGGCGCTGGGCGTGCTCGGCGAGCCGGATCAGTTCGGTGGCCTCGCGTACGAAGTCGCCCGGCGAGACCGTGCCGGAGAAGTCGTCCTTGGTGGCGACTCGGCTGAGCGCGGTCTCGGCGGTGTCGTTGTGCGCAGCGGAGAGCATGAGGCGCGCGAGGGCAGCCAGGGTGTACGGGTACGGCACTTCGGGAGTCGTGTTGGCCTGAGGGCTCGTCTCGGTCATGTCTGTCAGCATATGACTGACAACTGCTTTGAGTCAGCTGAATGGTGACAAGCGCTAAGGATCAGGTCAGAGCTGACCCCATTCGATTGCCTGTCAAATCTAACGCGACAGAAGAACCGAGGCGCACGCGCAGATTCAGGCCGACGCCGCACGGGTCCAGGCCGACGCCGCCAGAGTCCAGGCCGACGCCGCCCAGGAACAGGTCGCGTTGATGCACCGCCAGCTCGAAGCGGAGGACCACGACCGACACCAGGCCGCTGGCCCGCATTTCGAGATCGACCAGGCATACACCGAGCGCGGCAACACGCCCTACGGCGTACTGGTGCTCAGGCAGACATCCGGTCCGGCACTCGACTCTGTCCTCGTCACCGCGGCCGGCGCGGGCGTCGAGGGCCTGCGAGGCGCGTACGACAGCGCCAACAACGCCTACGACTGCGTCAACGAGTACGACATCGCCCCTATGGCCGCCGGGAACGGCACCGTCGAGGTCTACGTACAGCTCGACTACCACCACCACGAGACCAAGATCATCCTCAACCTCAAATGCCGCACCCAGGGCACCAGCAGGGTGTGGGAGCGGTCCGTCTACGACAACGTGGCCCCCACCCCGGAGCCGCCCCGCCGCCGCACCGATCGGTCACCATTCATCCAGTAGCTGCCCCGAAGAGACGTCAGGCCCATCGCAGCCGGCCCGCACCCAAGGAGGACGCGTGACTTCAGCTGCCCTCGAATCACCCGACATGCCAAGGAAGCTGGTTGCCCGCTCCCCACGGACAACCCTGGCCACCCTGCACCGTGACCCACGGGACCTCTGGCCGGAGCACGCACGCAAGCTGTACGAGTTCCTCGTCTCCGTCTACGGCGAGAACGACGTACTGCCAACGCTCGCCGCGTCCTGGATCGTGAACCAGCGCTCGGACAACACCCGGCGCGCGTACGCCCGCGGCTTCAAGGTCTTCGAGGAGTTCGCCCGTGAGCACGGGGTCCACCCGATGGCGGCGAAGTTCGCCCTGGCCGACGCGTTCCGGCTCTGGCTGGAGCAGACGCCGACGTCGGTGCCGGTCAAGGGCGGTCGGCGCGGCGGGATGGCCCGCACGGGCCAGCCGTACTCGGACGCCTCTCGGGCGAACGCCCTGTCCTCGGCGTCCTCCTTCTTCACCTACTGGGACAAGGTCGGCGACGACGGGGTGAAGAACCCCTTCGACGCGGTACAGCGACCGGTGATCGACCCGGACTTCTCCTCCACGCCCGGCTACACCGAGCAGGAGTGGGCCCGGTTCCTGGCCATCGCCCGTGACGAGCACCGTGTCGCGGCGTACCGCAAGCGCGCCTACGCCCTGCTCCTTATGCTCTACACCTGCTGCCTGCGGATCGACTCCCTGCTCAACGCCCGTGTAGAGGACCTGGGCTACGACCGCGGCCACCACGTGCTGCACCTGGAGAAGACGAAGGGCGGCGGCCGGAAGAAGAAGGCGATCCCACCCATGGCCTGGGACGCCCTCCAGGACTACCTCGACGGCCGGACCGAGGGGTGGCTGTTCTGTACCGCCAGCGGCGGCCGGCTCGACGAACCGGCCGTGTGGCGGCTGCTCCAGTCCCTGGCCAAGCGTGCCGGCCTGCCGCTGCGAGGCCCGCACGGCACGAAGGTCGACGCCATCACGCACGCTCTGGCGAAGCCGGATGCTCGTGTGGACAAGGTCCAGCGGTGGGCCGACCACAACGACTCTCGCACCACACAGCGGTACAACCGACGCAAGGAGCTGCTGGACGACAGCCCCGGCTACGGCTTGGCGGCCGACGTCGCCGGCGTGCTGGCGCGCGACATCAACTGACGGCCAGACGTGGTCACGCCTGCCCCTGGCCTCCCCTAGAACGACGTTGCTGCCGGTCCGCTTCCTCTGCCTCGGCGGTCATCTGCGCTTCCTCCGCCCTCAGGTCGAACGACTCCTTGGCCTCTTCGAAGGCCTTGTTCGGCGCTGGGAGCTCCTCTTCGCCTCGGCGCCAGGCGAAGAGGGCCTGTGTCATGTCGTCGGCCAGACCGCAAAGTACCCATCGTCGGCCGTGGTGGTGACTGGCGTACTCCAGCATGTGCAGGCTCGCACCGTACTGAAGGCCGTCGAGCAGGCGGCGCCGCAGCTTCTCGTCCTTGATTTGCAGAGCGCCGATCCTCACCCGCCGCAGTTTTCCGCGCCACGGGTCCTTCCACTGCTTCTCGGCCTCCCGCTGGCGCATCCGGAACTCCCCCACGTCCTCGCCCCTCGGGGGATTGGTGTCCTCGGGGACAAGACGAGCATGCTCCTCCAGCGCTTCCAAGTCCGTGGCAAGCAAGGCTAC
The DNA here is from genome assembly GCF_049310065.1 of Streptomyces tatrensis. Taxonomy (NCBI): domain Bacteria; kingdom Bacillati; phylum Actinomycetota; class Actinomycetes; order Kitasatosporales; family Streptomycetaceae; genus Streptomyces; species Streptomyces tatrensis. Next base: position 94,254 of record NZ_JBMDLB010000011.1, read on the forward strand.
GACGCTGGCTCGCTCGACGTCAGCGCGCGCCGCCCGCGCGTCGATCAACTGCTCCTTGAGCACGCGAACGGCAGTGAATGTGCTCGCACTCGCACCAAGGACAGCGCCAACGAGACCTGACACGGGAGAGATCCAGTCCATGGTGGAAGTGTCGCCGACCGGAACCGCGAGCGGGTCGGAAACGGCCCACGAGGGGCATGACCCAGATACGCCAGAAACCCGCCACGGGATGATCTTGGGGGCGAGGCCTAGCTATTCTGTCCCGGGAGGTTGTGGACGGGTGAGCCAGGTCTCGGCTGAGGGATCTTGAAGGAGCGTGACCCAGATGCGCCAGAAACCCGCCAGAACTTGATCTTGGCCTGCTGAGTGCCTGACGCTGTCGGGGATCTTGGCGATGACGGTCGGCCATGCCCTCGACATCTCAGTCTCCAAGATCCCCGACCTCGTCACCCGCGATCAGCTCTGCGTCTCCTCGCGGCGTCCAATAGCGGCCGCATCGGGTATGATGAGCAGCTTGCCGGTGGTACGCCGAGCCTCCAGATCGCTGTGGGCCTGGGCGGCCTCGGACAATGCGTAGCGGCCCGTGACGGTGACCTCAAGCGCCTTGGAGCGCACCCACTCGAACACATCGGCGGCCCGTCGGAGCAGTTCGGACCGATCGGCGATGAAGTCCCCGAGGCTGGGCCGGATCAGGGTCAGCGAACCGCCGTGGGCGAGCCGAATCGGATCAAACGGCGGCACGGCACCACTTGCCGCGCCGAAGAGCACGAGATGGCCGCGGGTTCGCAGGCTGGCGAGGCTCGCATCGAAGGTGTGCGCGCCGACGCCGTCGAAGACAACCGGCAGTCCCTGACCGCCGTTGAGCCGCCTCACCTCGGCTGCGAGATCGTCGACTGCAGAGGAAAGGATCACCTCAGCGGCCCCGGCACGCTTCGCCAGCTCGGCCTTCGCCGTGGTCGACGTCGTGCCGATCACCCTGCCGCCGAGATGGGTGATGAGCTGGGTCAAAAGCAGCCCCATGCCACCAGCAGCCGCATGCACGAGCACCGTGTCGCCCCCCTGAACCGGGTAGGCGTCCCTGACGAGATAGTGCGCGGTCATGCCTTGGAGGAGCACGGCGGCGGCTGTCTCGAAGCCGATATCGTCGGGCAGCGGCACCAGCCGGGAGGAGTCCACGACGGCCCGCTCGGCATACGTGCCGGGAATCTCCACCCAACCGACCCGGTCCCCGACTGCGACGTCAGCGACGCCGGGTCCGACTTCGACGACCGTGCCGGCGCCCTCAGCGCCCGGGGTGAAGGGCAGCGGGAGGTTGTACCGGCCTTCGCGGTGGTAGACGTCGAGGAAGTTGACCCCGGATGCGGCGACCTCCACGACCGCCTCGCCCGGACCCGGCCGCGGCTGGTCCACCTTGGCCTCCTGCAGCACCTCGGGACCGCCCACTTCGTACACCTGAATCGCTCGCATGACTCTCCAATAACGGCTCATCCCCACCAACCCCGTTGATGGCTCATCCCCCACCAACCCCGTTGATGGCGATCCGATTCCCGGCAAGCAGACCAGCCCGCCACCACCGCCGAGAGCTGAGACGCCTGCTTTGCACCCGGGTCTGGGACAGGAGACCGAGGCCGTCAAGGGGCGACGAATGCACCACCCGCCGCTTCCGCACCGCCGTACGGCCACCCACCACAACCGGCGTAGCCTCCGGCAGCTCCACCGCGCGGCGCACGAAATCGACCACCGCCTCCGGATACTCCTCCGGCCTCGGGAACCGGCCCATCCGCTGGTACGACTTCAACGCCAGCAGCAGGGCCAGCTGATCTCCATCCGCTCCGCCGCCCACGCCGCCGTCGACGACCACTCCCGCCTCGCCTACAGCGAGATCCACGCGGACGAGAAGAAGGAGAACGCCACCGCCTTCTGGCAACGGGCCCACGCCTTCTTCACCGGCGCTGGGATCACCGTCGAACGGGTTCTGACCGACAACGGCTTCTGCTACCGCTCACGCGACTGGCGCGACAGCCTGGCGGCGGCCGGGATCACCCACAAACGAACCCGGCCCTACCGGCCCCAGACCAGCGGCAAGGTCGAACGCTTCAACCGCACCCTGCTCGACGAATGGGCCTACGCCCGCCCCTACCGGTCAGACATCGAACGCCGCGAAGCGTTCCCCGGCTGGCTCCACTCCTACAATCACCACCGCGGACACACCGCACGCGCAGGCAAACCACCCGCAAGCCGCGTCCCCAACCTAACGAGGCAATCCATCTAGGGCCACGGGTAGCCCGCATCTGGGCGCTCCCGGCTGGGCAGCTCGGCAACCGTAGGACAAGCCACGATTATCGCAGGCATCATGCGCCCAGTGATCTCGCCAGGGACACGGAGGCGACAGCCGGTCCCGGGTGTGGCGACCACATCAGGCACGCATGAGTTGCCTCCTCATGCTTCTCAGCTTGGCGTCTGACTTCAAGCTGGAGCCACGGATCCGGGTTCGGAAGCTGAGCGGGCGTCGAGTTCCCTGACCGCGGTGGTCACATGAAACGTGGTGGCGGGTGCCCGTGAGGACGTGTGATGGTTCGGCCCATGGGCGACTCCATGGCGTATGCCGTCTACCGGACCACCGACGCCGCTACGGCGTACACGCAGGCCCAGCAACTGCGTTCGCTGATGACAGAGCGCGAGGAGAAGACCGGGCTCTTCGCCGAGCTGCGGACGGTCGAAGACGTGCGGCGGATGGTGGCGGTCCTGCCTGACGGAAGGTTCGACTTCGCCGACATGCGTACCGGTCCGTCGGGTGAGGAGCTCTGGTTCGACCTGGACGTGGCAACGGCCGCCGACGCCGCGCTGGAGGCGCACCTACCGCTCGACGTCATGCTGGACGTTCCGGCCGGGAGCGTGGAAGAACGCTTCGTCGCGGCTCTCGGGCAGGGCATGGCCTCCATCGACTGGCCGGGCCTGTGGCCGGACGAACCAGAAGCGGGTCACTACGGGAACGCGAAGTACGACGGTGTGCAGATCGTGTTCCACGGCGACAACGCCCAACTGGGCCACTGGAATGATCAGCACACCGTCTTCGTCCACGTCGGCAAGTTCGGTGACCTCCCCCGGGCCCAGAAACTCGCCGCGCACATCGGCAGCAAGGTCCTGGGCGAGCCACAGACCGGATGGTGACCCGACGGTTCGGCGAGACCGATGGCCGGTTCCACACACCCGTCACGTCCGAGCGCAGCCGGTAGCGCACTGTCCTGCAGGACGTGATTCGCTCCCGCGGCCGCGCCGGGCCCGGTGTAGGCGCGGCCGGCCGGCGACGCAAAGCGGATGTCTGGCGGCGTGGGGCACCGCCTACCAGGCCGGGCGCGGGTCCCTCAGTTCCTCCGGGGTCTGTTCGGGCAGCCACGTGTGCCCGACGTCCGTGCGCCACAAGGAACCGGGGCTGGGCGCGTACTCCTGCGTGGGCGGGGCCGGCTCGTGGAAGCGCTCGGTGCGCGCCAACGGCAGCTCCACCAGCTTCCCCTCGCGGAACATCCACAGACCGAAGCAGTCGTCGTCCTCGTCGTGAAGCATGACCTGCACGCACTCCGGCTGTTTCCACGGCAGCGCCTCCAGGTCCTTAAGGATCCCGATGCGCTGGGTCGTCCGGAAGAACTCGATGTACCACCCGCCGATGAACCAGCCCGGTATCTGCTCGAACCGGCCGCGCCAGGTGCGTGCCTCGTCGTACCGCGTCAGCGGCTCCATCACCTCATCCTCATACCGGGCCAACACGAGGACCTGCGCCATTCTGCTCATGGCCGTATGTGACCGGACTGGGCCCCGCGCGCAAGCCGGTTTTCCCTTGGTGGGGCAGAGAGCCCGGATCACCAGTCGGTGGCGGCAGTAGGGGCAGGCGGGAGCGGAGCCGAGGTCTTGTGTCCTCCGCGCAAGTTGCCGGCGGTACGCCTGTGCCAGACTCGATAGCCGCACGAGGGATCGGCTGGTGGACTGCTTCCGCTGGTCAGGCCGACGGCGCCGCGGCGCGGCTCCGGGACAGCTACGAGCCCTCACGGGCGGGTCGGGCTCGCGCCGCGGGCCCGGTGTCGGATCGGCAGCCTGCAGTTACACGGGAAGGGAAGCCCACGGCCTTACGGGTGCTGCGGCGGTCCGATGACCTTCTGGCCGATCTGCTCGGCAACCCACTGTGCGAAGCGGTCCTCGTAACCATCGCCGTTGCGCCGCCGAACATGGACAAGGACCGTGTGTGTATCGGCCTGGGTATCGAGTCCGCGATCAGCGCAGTGCAGCAGGAGCGTGACCTTGGCATTGTTCGCGTCACCGTGCAGGCCGCGCTCCGGCGCTTCCGGCCAGTACATCGAATCCCAGTAGATGCGGGCCGGGTAGGGGCCCACCAAGGTGGCGAAGTGATCTTCGATGCTGCCCACAGGCTGGTCCAGCATCGAGACGGAAAGTGGCAGGTACGCATCCAGGCCGGGGCTGTCTAGGGGAAGTTCTCTCGCGGGAACCGCACGGAACAGGTCCGGTATATCAGCGGGCGGGACCGCATCCACGCCTGCGTGCCAGCAGGTGAACCAGGAATCCGGCAAAGCCTCTCTCAGCCGCTCCACCTCGACCAGGGTAGATACCGTGGCCTCCACGGACACGTCGGAATAGGACTGCCTACCGAACGCCACCAACTGCCAAGCCACCTGCAGGGCCAGGCTGCGGTCGGGCGTACGGAAGATGGGATAAGCAACATCTGTCGACATGAGCTGACTCTGACACGGCCCCCAGCAGCCCGTCCTCCTGTTATTGACCTCGGCTCGTCAGGGTGAAGCTGGTGCGTCGAGGGTGAGGCCGGTGTCGGCTATGAAGCCGTTGCAGGTCTCGACTCGGACGACAGTTCCCTCCGCCTCTCGGCCAGTCAAGGCACCGGGGCCTCAGACCGCACCACCGCCTCGAGGCGGGCGCACCGCCTTGCAGGGGGTCCGATGACGTGCCTGCAGCCGCCGGGGAGGAGTAGGCCCGGGGGAAGGTCGAGCGCTCAGGCGCGGAGGGGCGCGCTAGGATCACGCCTCTGGAGTGATCAAGTTCGACTCATGGGGGGCCATGGACAGGGTTCGTTGCGCGTCCAGAACTGCCATGGGGGGACTGCTGGCAGCCGTGCTTGCCGCAGGACTAGCAGGGTGCGCCTTCACCAAGGAACTGCCGGAACTCGGTGGTCAGAGCCTCCAGGCTGCCCAGGATTCGGCGCAGCAAGCGGGCTTTTACAACCTGAGCGCGGAAGATGGGCTTGACATGGGACGGGCCCAAGCCTGGGACCGCACCTGGAGGGTGTGCAGCCAGACACCGGGAGCGGGCGATGTAGACCCGGACGCGCTGATTGTCTTCTGGGCGGTCAGGGAAGGCGAGTACTGTCCGAGGGACAGCAAGGGCTGGCAGGCGCGGCCTGGAGACCTAATGCCGAACTATGCCGGCAAGAACTTGACCGATGCCGAGAACCAGTTGCTCCTCATCCCGTCGGCCACCGTCATTGATGCGACCGGTGCGGGACGCGAGGTCTCCCCCAGCGCCCTGTGGAAGGTGTGCAGCTCCATGCCCGCGGCTGGGGGGATCATCGCAGACACCGCAAATCTCAAGGCGGTGCTAAGGAAAGAGAAGTGCCCCTCCCACTGACTTCGGCCCATCAGGCCGAGGCGGTGCGTCGAGGGTCCGGCCGGTGCCGGCTGTGAGCCGTCGCAACACGCGCCTCACCGGTTGAGACCCCCGAGCGGCCGAATGGGTGTACGTCTCCATGACCCTCATCTCGGACCCAGCAAAGCTGGCTGATCGCGTGAGGGTGGACGGTGGAGACCGCCCAGGTCCTCCTTCACCCGTCGCCTCGGGCAGGGCATCAACCCGATGCAGGCCGGCCTCGTCGCGTCTACCGGCACCGGGTCTACTGACATCAACCCGGCACATCGCACACCCGCGTTCCTGTCAGTAGGCGACCTGCATGTGTGCCGCCCCAGAGATCGCCCTTACGTGCTCGGCGGCGGCCTGGGTGTCAGAGGAAGCTCGTAGGGTCATTCCATGATCGACGGGCGGAAGGGCGCCCGTGAAGCGGACGTCGGTGGTCGATCAGGTGAGGTCGGGGAGGGGGCGCCGACCGTCGGCATCAAGCTGACAGGCGGCCCGTTCAACGGACCTCCGGTGTATTCGTAGGTCCAGCCGACGGGAGCGTCGGGTGCCGGGACGGCGCAGGGACAGCGCGCCCGATCCCCTCTCGCGCACCGCCTGCTGTTCCCGGAGCCCAGCGAAAAGCGGGGGTCGGGCAGCGGAGGTTTCTGGAGGAGGTCCCGCACATCCAGCAGATGACCACTGCGAACAGGCACGCCCATTGCAGCCGGCCATCCTCGCGATAGGCGTCCCGCGACAGCAGCTTGGTCATCTCATGACAGCCATGATCACGACCGTCGCGCACCATGACCAGGGACAGCCCTCACATCGTTGCTGCCGCCCATCCGATGTCACGGGCGCACTCATTCACAGGCCGGGCATATGGCCCCAGACTCCCGCCACTGTCGGCGCCCAGGCCGCCGCCTGGGCGCGGCCCGCGCGGGCCGCGGCGGCGCGGCGGGTCTGGTCGAGCATGTTGTGGCCGAAGGCCTTGCGTGCCGTGCGGTCCGGGGTAAGGACGGCCACCCGCGCGCCGGCCGCCTCCAGTTCGGCTCCCTGGGCGAGGGCGTTCGGGTGCGGCCCGACGGCCTTGGGTATCGGGGCCAGGGCGATGATCCGCCCGTGTCCGTGGGCAAGGTGGACGTTGGCCGTCGAGCGGCTTCCGCCGTCCATCCAGCGCCGCCCGGCCACCTCTACCGGCGGCCAGACCACCGGCACCGCGCAGCTCGCCGCGACCGCTTCGGCCAGTGTTGCCCCCGAAGCGGCGTCGAAGGTCTCCAGGCCGCCGGTCCGTGCGTCGACGGCGGTCAGGCGCAGATCCGCCCCCGGCCATGCGTCGGCTCCTTCGAGCAGACGGCCGACCGCCGCGAAGACCACGGACTCAGGGACCGTACGAGAGGACAGCGCGGCCCTCCCGAGGCGCTGGACCGAGCGCTTGGGATCCCGCGAGCCGAGCGCGGCCCACAGGAAGCGTGCGGTCTGGCCCGCCGTGACCTTGACGTCGATGACCGGGGCGCCGTCGAGCTGGCCCTCGTACAACTCCTCGGCGCTCACTCCCGATGCGAGCCGCGCCCCGATGATCGAGCCCGCGGAGGTACCGATGACCGTGTCGGCGCGCGCGAGGTCGATGCCCGCCTCGGCAAGGCCGGCGAGCATCCCGATCTCCCAGGCGCCGCCGATGACGCCGCCGCCACCCAGTACGAGAGCGCGCTCCGCCATATCCGTACCGTTCCTTCATCCTCGGCCGATCAAAACGGGGACCATTCCCCGTTACGCGGAGACGATAACATCAGTACCGGGGACATGTCCCCGGTACTGATGAGGAGTGGACATGCCGATCGGACCCGAACGACCGAAGCCGCCCACGCCGGTGCGGCGCGACGCACGCCGCAACCGCGAACTGCTGGTCGACGCGGCCCGCGTGACCTTCGCCGCCCAGGGCCTGGACGCCCCGCTGGACGAGATCGCCCGCCGGGCCGGGGTCGGCAACGCCACCCTCTACCGCCACTTCCCCACCCGGGCCGACCTCGTCGAGGAGGTCTTTCAAGGCGCACTGGCCGACACGATGACCGCCGGAGACGCGGCGCGGGGCGCCCAGGACGCCTGGCAGGCTCTCACCGGGTACCTCGCCGTCGTCTTCGCCTCGCTCGCCGCCGACCGGGGTACCAATGACCTGATGACCACCGGCGTAGAAGGAGTCCGCTCCCTTGACGCCGTGCACGCGCACAACCGCGAGACCCTCGACCTGCTGATCGGGCGCGCCCAGCGGCAAGGCACGATGCGCCACGACATCACCACCGAAGACCTGCTGTTCTCACTCGCCGCGCTCGGCCGGGCCGTCCCCGCCCTCACCGACACCGCCCCACGGGCCTGGCACCGCTACCTGGCGCTCCTCCTGGACGGCCTGCGGACCCCGGGCCCACCGGCCACCACCCTGCCGGCCCCCGCCCTCACGGCGGAGGAACTCGCCGCCGTCCTGAGCAACCTGGGCTCACACCGCACGCGAGCCGCTCCGCTCCACACCGACAACACCCATAGGTCGTGAGTACCTGATCCATATCCTCGTGGTGCTCCTCTGCCGACGGGGACCGGGTCCAGGTAGCTTCAGCGCCAGGGGGGATGAGATGAACTTCGATGAGAACGAACCGTTGTCTGTTCGAGAGGAGCGCTTCGCCGTAGAACGGGCCGAACGCAGAGAGGCACGCAAGGCTGCATCGCTCGACTCGCGGGGAGCCCACCTCGGCGTGGCCATCGTGACCATCGCCCTGGTCCTGCTCAGCTGGAACGGGAAGCTGGTCGCTCTGGGCATCGTCGGCGGAGTCTTTCTGCTCTGGTTCTCCGCAGCCCTTGCATGGGCCTACGCCGACGGGGATGACGGCCGACACGCACTCCAGCGCGCGTACAACGTCACTTTCGGATGGGGCGACGGGTTCTGAGAAGCAAGGACGAACCAGAGGGGGCGGATTCGACGTTCGAGGCGTTGAGGTCCGCTCTGGCCCGGAATGGCTCCATCAGCGGGCCCGCGGCCTTGGCTGCGCTGCTGTCGGGCGCGCGGTGGGAGGTCTATTCGAATTCGGCCTCGGCCCAATCGTTGTGGGCGATCTGGTGCGACCGGCTGGACATGTTGGTGGAGACGGGAGGATCTGATCCGGTCCGGCTGGAGAGCCTGGCTCAGGCCATGGATGGGCTCCACGATGCAGGAGACGCACGGGTGTACCTGGCCATGGTCACCGACCCGCCACGCCGGTTTCACGTCTACCTCCCAGAGGACCTCGCCCACTGCGTCGGGGCGTGGGAGGGCCGCGTGAACGAGAAGGCTCCCCGAACGGCGACCTGAACCGAGGCGGCCAGGACTTCCCTGGCGGGCTTGCGGTGCCCCGACGGGGCGGCCGAGCAACGCCGGCGGCCGATGGATCCATTGGGGTTACAAGACATTGCAACGTGGTGCGGACCGGAAATGGGTTGCGGTGCACGCGCTCGCGTGATCGTCCGGCGCACCCCATCGTCGTGGCTGACTTTCGATGGTACTGGTCGGAGAAGGGTCGGAGCAGCGCAAGGTGCGAGCACAGGCACCGCCGTACCCCTGGGAACGGGAACTGCCTTGCCCACCGCACCGAGCAGGAGAAGTGCGTAGCATGGAGCAGTTCGCTGCTGATGCACCACCAGACGGCGGATCCAGCAGCTGACACTCTGGGGGCAGAGTGGGCCCTGGGGCCGTCGGTCCCCGGTCCCAGTCGGTCCGGCACTTGTCCGCGTCCGCCCAGGTCGACTCGCCCTTGTGCATCGGTGTATCGCCGATGCGCTCCCAGTCCAGCCGCACGAGCACACCGCCCGCAACAGCTCAGCGCGCGGACCGTAGAACGGCTGCCCGCTGTACCCGGCCCGAACGAGCTCGTGTGCCCGTACGTCGAGTTCCCGTCGAAGTACACCAGCCCCGGCACCGTCCCGTCCTCCAGGAGCACGCCCACCCTGCCCCTGTGCGCCTTCCCGAACTCGTCCGTCTTCCTCCACCCTGCCGCCGACTACCCTGCGCTCACCCGGCTACGGACACACCAACATCCCGCACCCGCCGATCCCGCAGCAGCAGAACCCCGAAAGAGCCGCCCAGGGGAAGCGCGCTGTCAGGCCCACGCCCGAGTGGCTTCCAGCACGAATCCCGTTCACGACCCCAAGACCCCTGGGACCGTGGACGCATGAACACGACCACCAGCATCCCCCAACAGGCCGCGTCCCGGCCGGGACCGACGTGGTGAGCGCCGGTCGGTCCAGGGTCTGGCTGCGCGTCGGTGAGACGCGTATCCGGGCGGACAAGGTCACCACCATCACGCCCGGCATCGACCAGCTCCTCCTGCGGGTCACCGGCGTCCGCGACGTCCTCGCCCTGGCTGTGCCCACCGGTACGGGCCCCACCGGCGAAAGCGACGGCGTCGACTGGGCAGGTGCGCTCCTGCGCATCATCGAGGAGGCCTCCGGTCTGCACGTGGGAACGCTGATCAGCTTCGAGCCGGCCAACGGGTTCCACGGCGCCGGCTTCACCGCGCGCTCCCTCACCGACGACCGCCCGATCATCCAGCCCGCACAGGAACCGCTCCCCGACGACCTCGTGTTCCCGCAACGGCCCACCCCCGCCTCCTGGGCCACCCCACGCTCCCGCACCACCGACCGCTCCCGGCGGCTCGGCCCAGCGGGAGTGCGGTGGATCGGGCGGTCAGTGTTCGAGGTCGGCGCGCATGGCGGCGAAGAGGCGGGCGGCGTCGGCCGGGGTGGTGCGGGGGAAGAGTGCGACGGCGGCGGTGGTGGTGTCGGACCAGCCGCAGATGACGTCGGTGGCGCTGGCGGACTCGGGCAGGCTGAGGCACTCGAGGGATCCGCCGAACGGGCCGGGCTGGTACGGCTTGGCGGTGGTGGGAGTGCCGGTTGAGCCGTTCTGCAGCGCGTAGTCGATCAGGCCGCGCCAAAGGTGCTCGCGACGCTTGTTCGTGTCCTCGGGAACGCTATCGACGCCAACGAAAAGGATGCGGCGGCCGGAGGCCTGCCCGGCACGGTCGTACTCGGCGACCACGAGGTGCATGCCGTCACGCATCTCACCCGGGTCGACTGGGACGTCGGAGACCGCGCCGGCACCAGTGGCCTTGGTGAGCCCGCCGGCGGTGGCGGCCTCGGCCAGCGTGCGCTTGCCCGAACCGGCGGGCGGGGTGGAGACGGCGGACCTTGCGGGCGCGGAGACAGAGGCGGAGGCGGCGGGAGCGGCGGGAGGACTTTCGGCTTCGCCTGCGGGGTCGCAGGCGGTCAGCGCCAGCGTGGCGGTGAGGGCGATCGTGGCGAGGAGGGTGCGGGGACCAAGGCTGGGCATGGCGGAGTCTCCCGGGGTGTGGTGGTCGGCTGGGCTGCGGGGCCCAATGGCCGCACGCTAGTGGCAGACCGGGCGGGCGGGTGCCCCGAGCCCAGTTCCCTTACAGCACCGGGACATGGTGGTGACACAAGAGCCTGGTGACGACGGGCAGGGTGGTTCGAGTGTGGGTTCCTGGGGCTCAACGGGGTCGAGCGGGAGTTCATCCACGAACGGACCCCGATCGACCTGGACACCGCCACGGCCAGCGGCAACCACGCCGGACGCCCGCCCGCAAGCGGCAACCCCGGCCATCAATCCGCCCTTCCCGCCCCACCCTTGACCGATAGTCATAGGGTGCTAGGTCGCCGCGCCGGGCAATCGAGGGCCGCTTCCTGGAGGCCGGGCACCCGGTCTACGACGCGTACGTCGCAAAGCCGCAGCCGATAGAGCCGGTCCGCAACCCGGTGACGTACTTCGAGTCTCCGCACGCGGCACGGACGTGCGGCTGCGGTTGCGGAGCGCCGGTCACCCTCGGCTGGTTCCTGAGCGGACACGACCAGAAGGCCCTGCATGACCGCGTTGCCAAGATCGGCACGGTCCACCAGTTCATCACCTGGTTCGACCGCACCTACACCGAAGACGCCTGATCCCGTCACTCTCTGCGGCTGACCCCGGCGCACGCAGTGCGGACGTCGTGGCAGTCGCTGTCTGGGGCGGTCCCGCGATCGCCCCAGACACGGAGGAGGAGATGCCCTCGCCACGCTCGCAACGTTCATCCTTGCGGCCCGACCAGTGCAGCGCGCGCCGATACGGACGTCGATCAGTGTGGTTCAGCCCGCAGCCCAAGACCCTCTCAGGATTGTGCGACGCCCTTGTTGCGGTTGGCGAAAGGCCGCGCTCCATGGAGCGCTATGAACTCCGCGATCAGCTCCGCCTCAGCCGCACCCGGGTCCCGCTCGGATGTCGGCATCCACGCGACGAGCAGAGCGTCCGAATCTGCCAACTGCCAGATGTAGCGCCCTCCCCAGTGGCCGGCCATCCCGCCGACACCGTGGCGGCGATACTCGTCAAGCCGCTTCCGCAGCCCCCTCCGGCCGTCTTTGCCTGCCGACGCCTTACCGATGTAGACGATCGTGGCACCATCCACCCAGGCGCCACCAAGCTCGTCAGCCGTCACCGACGGGTCACGGCCTTTGAGGTGTCCGGCAGGATTATGGGAGAGGTACGACGGGGTCTCCGTACCCGTGCGAAGCACCACGTAGATTCCGGGCTCTTCGGGAACTCCACTGTCACCCAGCTCGCGGAACGGCACGAATCCACGGAAGCCGCGTTCTGTCAGCGTCTTCTGGGTCAGTTCTGGTGTCGGACTCATGGCTGGGATCGTGCCATTCAGGTGTGACAACGGCGTCGCCTTCTCCTCGTGCAGGACCGCAGACGGGCGAGGTGAAGGCCACGCCGTACCCGGGCTAGGGACGTCGGTCGGGGCCTACTGGAACAGTGAGCCGCCGGGCACGCGTTCCACATCGGTGACCTTGAGGTCGGCGATGTCCGCGATGGTGCCGTTGGAGACTGCATTCGGGACGATCAGCTGCTCCGGCTGCCGGTTGGTCTTGTCGGGGCCGAGGCGCTCGGCGAAGGCGTCGTGCTCGCCGAGGAAGTCGCCGTCCTTGTCGTACGCCTCGATGGTGACGCGGTAGTCGGCCGTGTCCTTGCCGAGATTGGTGATCGAGAGGTCGTACAGGTACACCGGGCCGCCCCCGTAGTCAGGGTCGACGTGCCCGTTGGAGATCTCGATGTGCTTCGGGAGTGGTTCACCTTCGGCACCAGACCGCCGCGCCGCAAGGAGCGGTTCCATCTGATCTGGGAGGCGTGGGCATCGTTGAGGTCGAGCTGGGCCACGATGACACCGGCCAGAACCAGCTCTCCCGCCCGGAAAGGCCGTGTGGCGAATACCTCTGCCCTTTTGCCCACGGATTCCCGGAGCTCGGCCCCTGGCCCCGGGCCGCCGCACCCAGCGCATCCGGCAGGCCGGGTAGCGGTCTTCTTCACCGCCGCCTTCCGCGCCTTCTTGCCGGGGGTGTCGGCCTTGCTCTCGTGCACGGTCGCGTCCTCCTGGGTGTGCTGGCCCGCACGTGCCTTCTTCGCCTCCGTCACCGACTTTTCTAGAGCTGCCATCAGGTCCACCGCCTCTCCACTGGCCGCTTCGCGCGCATCGGGAAGCTGGGGGCGGGTGCCTTCGGCCTTGGCGGCGATGACGGCTTCCAGGGCTTCGCGGTAGTGGTCGTGGAGTCCACGTCGGAGCCCGCGTGCAGCGGGGTGCGGATGATGCCCGGCGCCATCAGGTTGACGCGGATCCCCTCGACCGCGAGCTCGGCGGCGAGGCTCGCCGGCAGCCCGTGCACACCGGCCTTGCTGACGACCGGCGCGGGGGCGAGCCCGCCAGCGCGTGGTCGACCAGCACGGTGCCGATGTTGACGATGCTCCCGCCCCGGCCCTGCGCGCGCAGGGCCCGTACGTCGGACTGCGTGGTGAGGTAGGTGCCCTTGCGGCCGCGGTCCGGTGCGGGCTCAACCGGGGCGTCCGTGCGCAGGGCCACGAGTTCGGTGGTCTCGTTGTGCGGCAGCCAGATCTCGATGTCCTTGGCGCCCTCGGCCAGGCCGGTGAAGCTCAGGGTGCCCACGGTGCCGATGCGGTGCTCAGCGGTTCCGGTGGCCATGTCGATCACCAGGGTGTTGCCGCCGCCGACACGGGCCTGGCCGGCCAGGCTGCCGCCGACGAGGAGGTCGCCACGCCGTCCGGCCGGGGCGGGGCACCGGCGTAGGCGCGCTTGGTCGCCAGCGTGTCCAGTTCCACGGCGGTGACGCTGGTACGGAAGGCCGGCCGGACTCAGGATGGCTGAGACTCCGCCATGGCCACCTGCGGGTCGGAGCACTGGGCGCGGGCCCGTGCGGGCAGCCGCAGCCGGTGCGGCAGCACGCCGTGCGCGGTCTCCTCCAGCTCGAGGGCGCCGCGCACGAGGTCCGGGGTGATGGGCGTGGTGATCCAGTGGTGCTGGGTGTCCATCGGTTCAGCCTGCCGCAAACCGGGCCCGGCCCCGGTCGCAGGGCGACCGGGGCCGGGCCCGCGTGGGGGTCGGTCAGCAGTTCTTGATGGAGTAGACCGGCGTCCAGTCCACGCCCTTCTGACCGCCTCCGGGCTGGAAGCGCGTCAACTCGGCGCCGTTCGAGCCGTACAGGAACGACCAGACCCCGCCGGTCTGGTTGTCGTTGTACCACCCGTTGCCGTTCCAGTTGTACACCGAGTACCGGTGGCAAGCGTTGAGGTAGAAGACCTTCCAGTCCGAGGTCGTGGGGTCCCAGACGAGAGTGCACAGGTTCCCGCTGGCGCAGCTGTAAGTGCCGTTGCCCGGTATGTGGTTGCTGGGCGCCCAAGGGGAGATGCCCGGGGAGGCGGCGGCCACGAGGGAGGCCGACCGGTCGGCGGCCGCCGGCGCGGCCGGGGCCACCAGTACACGGGCTGCCGCCGGGCTCTGCTCTGAGGGCGCGGCCGCCTGCGCCGACCCGGTGGTGAAGGCCGCCGCGAACAGCATCGAGCAGACGCCGGCCATACCGAGGATGGAATGCTTGACGCGCATCGTGAAACCCCTTGTCAGAGCGGTGTGATGTACTCCAAGACTCTCGGAGGAGCCGGATCGGCAGTACCTCGCAGGTACGAGGTACTGCTCGGATCGGTCAGCAGTTCGGGACCCAGGCATGAGAGCGCGGCCGATCCGTGCCGGGGAGGTTCGTCCTGGTGCGCACCTTCACGCAGCCCAGCAACTCCCGCTCGCCGGCCTGCGCGTAGTACAGGACGTCGACCTTGGTCGCCCCCTCGTCGTGGTCGAACCCGTTGTTGTAGACCGAGCGCGGCGCGTCGCGCGCCGACCACGGGCAGAGACCGAGGGCATCGGTCCAGTCAGCGTCGCCGTCGACCCAGGAGCACATCGCGCCGCGGCCCTCCCCCTCGGCGAAGAAGCAGACGGCCCCGCGCCGGCACCGGTCGTACCCCGCCGCCCCGGTGCCCCCGACGGGCAGCAGACCCGTGCCCCACACGACGCCCAGGGCCGCGAGCGACGCTGCACCGGCCGCGATCAGCACGCGGCGGCGCCGTCGCGGCCCGGGCAAACGCCGATCAGCGCCTCCTCGTTCGGCAAGGCCCGGCCCGGAGCCGGTCGGTTCTGACTTTCGCCGTACTGAGCTTCGCGGCTCGGGGCCCGGCGGCTCCGGATCGCGCGGGACCGGTGGCGCGTACGTTGGGCCGGTCCGGTCGGCGGCCGCCTCCGTACGGCACAGCAGCGACGCCGCGGTGTGCCCGGCCCGGACCTCGTGCCCGCGGGCCAGGCAGTCGCGGACGATGTCCCGCCACGGCTCCGGCAGTTCCGGCGAGAGGCGCAGCTCCTCCTCGCCCCTGGCGTAGCGCAGCGCGGCGTCCCGGCGGGCGGCGGGCGTGCCGCCGGGCAGCGGCAGCGTGCCGGTCAGGACGACGTGGGCCAGCACCCCGAAGGCCCAGATGTCGGCCGTGGGGCGGATCTTCATCCCGCGTTCGCCGACCTCCGACCAGAGCAGGTCCGGCGGGGTGTAGTCGGGCGTCGCGAAGGCCGGCGAGTAGGCATGGGTGCCCTCCAGTTCCGCCGCCATGTTGAAGTCGCCGAGCCGCGCCGTGCCGTCGGGCATCAGCAGGACATTCCCGGGCTTGAGGTCGCCGTGCACCCAGCCCGCCCGGTGCAGTTGGTCGAGCCCCTCGCAGACCTGGGCGAGGAGGGCGGGTCCGGCGGCCGGAACGCCGCGGGCGAGCAGGGCGTCCAGGGACCCCTGCGCCTCCTCCAGGACGAGCACGGTGGCGCCGTCGAGTTCGGGGCGGCCGGGGTCGTCGACCGTGAGCACCTCGTACATCCGGATCAGCCGGGGCGTGCGCACCCGGCGCAGCACCTCGGTCTCGCGGGCGGCGAGTTCGCTCAGGTGGCGCAGCTGGCGCGGGGTGCGGGTGCCGGTCGGCAGGACCTTGAGCGCGGCCCGGTCGGGCAGGCCCGGTTCGGGGACGGCGCGCAGGGCCGCGTAGACGCTGCCGAAGGCGCCGGCTCCCAACAGGCGGCCGGCGATCCAGGGGCCGACCCGGTAGCCCGGCGGGATCGCGAGGGCGCCTAAGTGTCCTTCCCGGCCGGTCACCGTGCGCTTCCGGTCGGGGTGGCCGGCAGGACCGCCAGGTCGTCCTCGCCGACGAGGTCGAAGCGCAGGGCGAGGGAGACCAGGGTCTCCTTCTTCCCGACGAGGCGCGGTCCCGGGTCGGCGGTGTCGGGGCCGGGCTTGAGGCGGAGCTTGACGGCTAGGTAGTCGATGTTCCACTGCACGGCGGCGCGGTTCGCGGCCGGCCAGCGGGGCTTCAGCCGTTCGACGACCTGCTCGACGGTGGGCAGCGGCGCGTGTGGTTCGCCGCGCAGCCGGGACTCGCAGAGCGCGGTGAGGACCAGGAAGTAGCGGCTGGACCGGTCGAGGGGGAAGGCGAGTACGGTCGGCTCCCCGCCGCTCACGCCGGATTCCTCGCGGTCGGCGTAGTCGTGGCGGGGCGCCCAGACGTCCAGGGTGAGCAGTTCGGAGCCGGCGGGCAGGACGATCCGGGCGAACTCGAACGGGACGGGTGCGCCCAGCCGTCCGGGCGCGATCTTGATGTGCTCGCCGGCGCCCTCGGGGTTCTCCACCACGTAGGTCGACGAGCGGCTGAGGTTGCTGAGCGACCAGTACGTGCCGGTGGCGGCGATCTCCCCCGCCGAGCGCGAGACGCCCGCGTGCGGTACCCGCAGGCAGCCCTCGCCCTCGTTCTCGCGGCCGAACCGGAGGGTCTGTCCCGGTGCCAGGCGGATCTGTGCGGCCGGGGACATGGCGGGCCCCGGAACCACGACGATGCTGTACACGCTGTTTCCTTTCCCCAGACTGCCTGGGGAAGGTTAGCCAGCGGAATCAATCAGTCCTGTAACGGAGGCCATCCGTCAGCACTCTCCGCGCCACAGGAAGCTCGCGATGGTCCGGCCGCCGGCGGGCAGGTTCCCGCGTCCCTCGTCCCATCCGTAGTGCAGGCAGGCGCTGCCGCCCTCGCGGAAGACGACCTGTACGTGGTCGTAACCCGGATCCGCGGTGCCGTTGTTGAAGAAGGACCTGCGCAGTCCGCAGGTGCTGTCGGGCTGGTTTCCGGAGGAGCGGCAGACGGTGCCGGTGCCGTCGGGGCCCGAGTAGAAACAGACGTAGCCGGACGGGCAGTCCTGCCAAGCGGCGGGCGTGCCGGTGCAGTTGCGGCTGGTGACGCTCGGCCAGGCCTTCGCGGCGCCCGTGTACTCGACGCCGTCGAAGTGGACGGGCACCCGGTTGCTCTCGTCGGTGAAGTCGCCGGTGGCCAGGTAGCGCTGCTCGTAGTGCAGGTGGGCCCAGCCGGAGGCGCCCGAGGTGCCGATCCGGCCGATGTTCGTGGACGGCTGGACCGCGTCGCCCTTCCTCACGTACGTCGCCGGGTCGTCCTTCAGGTGGTAGTACGCCGTGAACCAGCCGTTGCCGTGGCTGATCTGGATGGTGTTGCCCGAGCCGTTGTTCCAGTAGGCGGCGGACACCGTGCCGGCGGCCGACGCGAGGACGGGCAGCCCGTCGGAGCCGGTGTTTCCCTCCACCACGATGTCCAGCGCGGGGTTGTGGGCCCAGGTGTGCATCTCCCACGTGGTGCCGCACGGGAACGGCAGCTGGAACGGCGGCTTCGCCGCGGCGGCGGCCGCCGGCCCGGCGCCGGCCCCGGCCCCGACGCCGACGCCGACGCCGGTCGCCGCCGCGGTCGCGGACGAGACGGGCGCGCCCGCCAGCAGCAGGCCCGCCACGCACATCAGCACCACGGCCCGCAGCCTGCGCACATACCGCAGCATGTCTTCCCCTCCCGGCTCACCTGGACGGCGCCCGGCCGGACGCTGTCCAGCGTCATGATCGGGGGTGGGAGCCGGTCACGGCACCTCGCGCTTGCGAGGGTGCGGGCCTCGGCCCGGCTACCGGGCCCCTCCCAGCAGGACGGCCGTCAGGCGCCGGACCGTCTCGCCGGTGGCCGCGCAGGTCTCGGGTGCGCTCGTCAGCAGCAGGTGGTGGACGGTGCCGCCGAGCGCGAGGGAGATGACGGCCGCATCCGCGTGCTCCGAGACCCGGCCCCCTTCGCGCTCCGCCTCCACGTAGGCAGTGACCGACTCCTGCACGGCGGTGAACCCCGGCGCGCCGGCCTGCAGCGCCCACTGGGTGTGGAGCGAGGCTCCGGGGCGGGTCATGGCCAGGCCGACGCTCGCGGGATCCAGGGAGTTCAGCAGGCCGAGGCGCCACGTCGGCGAGGTTGAGGTGCCGGTAAGAACGCTGTCACCAGCCGCAAACGAGGGGTGTCACGTCCGGCGACGTGCGGCGGGGTCGCGTTCGGCGACGTGTCGGGCGACCGCGTCGACGCCGTGGCGTGCGTACCGCTCCAGGGAGCGGACGGAGGCGTGGCGGGAGCGTGCCAGCAGCTTCGGGGTGGAGGTGCCGCCCTCGGCATCGTGCGTCAAGGCACTGTGGCGTAGCCGGTGGAGCGTGAAGCCGTCCAGGTCCTCGATGTCCTCGGGTGAGGCGAGGGGGTTGGCCAGCAGCCGGGTGTTCTCCTCGAAGATCTCCTCAGCCCGGCGATACGACAACCTCGCTCGCCCAGTCTCCGGGCACACGTCCAGCGTCGGTGTCCCCGCCGGTGCCTTGCGGCCGGTGAGGAACAGCGGGCCCCGACTCCGGCCCGCGATCAGGCGGGGCAGGACCTGGGCGGTACCGGACTGCCAGTGAATCCACTCGGTCGCGCCGCCCTTGGCCAGGGTCCGGCCACGTTTGTCGCCCGGGTGCAGGTCCTCCACGTTCAGGCACAGCACCTCATCGGCTCCCGCCGCCGATTCATAAAGCATCTTCCAGCACGTTTTCTCTCGGAGTCCGACGTCGAGGCGCCACAGTGCGGCGATCTGGTTCTCCGCGAGGGCCTTGGTGCGGTCCGGCGGGGCCGGCCGTCGCTCGATGCCGATCGTCGGGTCGCCCTCGATCCAGCCCTGGCGTTGCCACCAGCCGATCGCCTTGCGCGCGATGGACAGCTCCCGGTTGACGGTGTCGGCATCCATCGCGTCCGCCCGCGCCGCCCCCAGCTCGGCCAGCACCTCCGGCAACGCCGGGTCGTCGATCACGGCGACGGGGAAGACGGGCGGCTTCGCGCCCCGGCGGGCCAGTCCGGTCGGCGCGGGTTCACCGGCGAGCATCCAGCCCCACGTCGTGAGCGAGATCCGGTAGATCCGCGCGGAGGACTTCGCGATGCCCGCGCCGGCGAGGTACCGCTCGACCGCCGAGGTGTACGCGGCCGGAGGGGCGGAGAGGGGCGCCACCCGGGCGCGCGGCAACCTAAGGGCGCCCCTGCTCCCGAGTTCGGTCACTGGTTCGCTCGTCACGTCCGCTCTACAGCTACCCGCTTGTCCTGCGGAGCGCGTCTCCGACTTTCTGACAGGAGTCGACACGGTGCTGCGCGCGGCGAGCGCGTTCCTCCGGGTCTGGCACGAAGAGAGCCTGCCGACTGGTGTGGTAGGTGCTGACCACTTCCAGGGTCCTATCGCGGACGGCTTCGGGGTGCGTTTTGAGCAGGCGGCGCCACACGTTCTGGGCTTGGTTGCCCTGGAGGAGCACCACCTCTGCCTTCGGCATCAGCCCCAGCAGCTGTTTGAGGACCTTGGCACCGGCCTGGAGCTCAGCCGCGTTCGGCGAGCGGTTGATGTACCAGGGGTAGGCATTCCAGGGAGTGGCGTCACGCGGCGATATCCCTGCCTCCTCGAACATCTGGGACTGGAGCTCCGCCGTCGGATCGTCATTCTCTATACACAGAAATCCGGATCCGGCGCCTTCCTGCGTCTTGGGGCCCGGATCCCGCAGGATGAACAGGACGCGCGCCTCCGCTCCCCCGTGCCAAGGTGCGACATGTGGCATCCAGCCGCGTCCGTCCTGGTCGCGCAGTCCGTCGACCATCTCGTTGATCGGGCGGACGTGGGGGGCGTAACGCCCCTGCTCCTGCTCCATTCGGAACGCTTCGTCACGCATCCGTCTTGCCATACTTCCTCCAACGCCGGCTGGCCCCATTGCAGGGGACCCTAACGGTCGCGTCTGACACTGTTCGATCGGACTGCGCAGGGATGCAGCCGACACGTCCGGAAACGTCGTTGCCACGGAACAGATCGCCCCTTCGACTCGGGGTGTGCACCTCCAGCATCAGCAGCCGCAACGACGGCGCCAACGACCACCTGGTGGGGCTGCCGCAACGCCTGCCAGCCCCCGCCTGCGCGGGGCATGACTACTCAGGCAGTGCTCGCTCGACGGCGTCGGCAGGGGTGCGGGGACCAGGCACGGGGAGCACGGTGAGGTTCAACCAGGTGTCCATGTCGAGGGTCCCCTCTCCGTACGGGCGCACGTGTGACCAGAACAACGGGGTCAGGCCACACCGGTCGGCGGGGGTGAGGAGGTCGGCCCACTCCGGTTCGCCGAGGATGTCCTGGAGCATGAGGGTGTTCACGTGACCAGGGCCGATTGCAGGATGCGCAGGCACAGCACGAACATCTCCTGCTGACGACCACAGGCCCTGATGGCAGAGTCCGCCCATGGTCTTCCTACGTTGTGAAGCGGTCCGATGGGTCGATGACGAACCCCAGCCTGGCCTGATCGAGGTCCGCTTCACAGACGCCCACCACCACCAGCGGTGGGCTTTCCTCGACAAAACGAAGTGAGGCGAAGAGCGACAGCGGCCGTTTTCCAAGAATCCCCATCACCTGATGCCGACCTTGAATTTTTCCTCAGTGCCGCTCTTCGCCCCAGTTGGTTCTCGAAGTGAACCAACTGAGGACATGCGAGAGCGTTGCTGCAAGCGTAAGGAGGCGGATCGACGGGTACCCGACTGGCGGCTACGACCAGCTCGTTAGACGAGCAGGGCCGCCACGCCGTCCATGATCCGCTCCAGGCCGAAGTCCAGCGCGTCCCCGCCTTGTGGCATGAAGGCACCCTCTGCGACCGCCGACGTGAGCGCGGGGAAGCGGTCCGCGTGGCGCTCCAGGACGTCGGCCGTGAGGTGGGCCCACTCCTCGTTCGCCGCTTCGTCGTGTTCGACGGTCTGCTGGGCGATGTTGCGGATGTGGCCCACGAGTAGCAGGAACGTGTCATGCCGCTGCGGGGCCGACAGGCCGGTTCCGGCCAGCACGGCCAGCGCGGTGTCCAGCCAGCCGAGTTGATTGGGGCCCATGATCTGGCGACGCATGCCGGTGGCCGTCAGGATCCACGGGTGGCGGCGGTACACGGCCGAGCACTGGCGCGCCCACTCGGTCAACTGCGGGCGCCAGCCGCCGAGGATGTGAGCGACGGGGACCGGTGGGCCGATCGCGAGGTCGACCATCAGATCGACGAGTTCCGCCTTACCGGGGACGTAACGGTAGAGCGCCATCGCGGTGACGTCGATTCCCTTGGCGACCCGCGCCAGCGAGACCGCATCCAGGCCCTCCTTGTCGGCGATCCCGATCGCCACCTCGGCGATCCGGCCTGCGGTCAGCGAGGGCTTCGGGCCGCGGCTCGGCTGCCTCTTCTCGCCCCACAACAGCGTGAAGCTCGCTTGCGCGCCGCCCTGTTTCCCCGTCGACTTCCGGGGCTCTTTCGCACTCATCCTGAATCCCTCACCGTCACCTGTTGACGCCCCGCACTTACTGTTTACATCGTATAGCCAACTGCTTACGGCATACGCAGTTTGTGAACGCGGATCTCAGGGAGTCGTCATGATCGCCGCCATCGTCGCCACCTCCGCCGCCGCACTCCTCGCCGCACCGACGGCCGGAATCCTCGGCCACCGCGCCCTGAGGCGCTCCCGCAACGGCTCCCTCATGAAGATCGACAGCCTGAACGGCATCGACGAGCGAGGCTTCGTCCGCATCGGAGGCATCGACCAGTGGATCTCGGTCCGCGGCGAGGACCTGGCCAATCCGGTCGTCCTTGAGCTGCACGGCGGGCCCGGCGGCTCGACCGCGATCTTCGGGCCGCGCACCAGATCCTGGGAGAAGCACTTCACGATCGTCCGCTGGGACATGCGCGGCACCCTCAAGACCCTTGGCCGCGACGGCGCCAACGGCCAGGGAGAGATGTCCTTCGACCGGATCTACGCGGACGCGGTCGAGGTCACCGACCACATCCGCACCCGCCTCGGCGTCGACAAGGTCGTCCTGCTCGGCCACTCCTACGGCAGCGCCTTCGGCCTGCGGCTCGCCCGCGCATTCCCCGCGCGCTACTCCGCGTACGTCGGCACCGACCAGAACATCCACGACTCCGGCCGCGACAACTCCGTACACCAGGCACTCCTTGCCTTACTGCGGGCGACCGGAAAGCACAAGGAACTCGCGGCGGTAGAGGCCCTGGACGCCGACAAGCACCGCTGGACCGCCCGCGAGCGCGCGATGCACGCCAAGCTGCTGGCCACCAGCGATCCGCTGACCCTGGACACGATGAAGAAGGTCGTCATGGGGTCCCTGTGGCTCTCGCCGCTGCACTCGCTGCGCGAGCTGGGGCACTTCGTCAAGGGCATGAGCTTCTCGGAACAGGTCACCGCAGGCACGTCAGGCTTCGACGACTGGGCGGACGGTACCGAATTCGAGATCCCGTTCTTCCTCTTCCAGGGCGAGAAAGACGTCATTGCGTCGCCCGACCTCGCCCGCCGCTTCTTCGACGACGTCCAGGCCCCGGTCAAGGGCTTCGCACTGATCGATGACTGCAGCCACTTCGCGGCGTTCCGCCGGCCGGAGCGGTTCCTCGAGCTGCTGCTGGCTCACGTACGGCCGGTGGTTGTCGCCGACGAGTCAGCTGCTGCTGCCGACATCTGACCGGGTTGCGGCCAGCGGGGCTGGCGCGGCCCGGTCAGCACCCCGACGAGTGGACCGTGCTCTACAACGAGGGGCGCGGCCCACTGTAGGAGCACCACGACATGGGGTGTCTCGCCTTCCTGCTGGCGGTGCTCACAGAAACGGCGGAAACCGAGCACTTCGGCTACCTCTACGAAGTGCTGAAGCCGACGGAGCACCGCTTCGCGACGGCCGACCAGATCCTCGGAGCTTCCGGGGGCTGACGCCGTCCGGCCGCTCTCGACGACCTGGTTCGCCCCCAAGCGCACTCGGTCGTCGAGAACGCCGAACTCCGCGGGGTCGTGCCCGCCCCGGCAAAGAACGCCATGAGCATCCTGGGCACGGTAGGACAGGTGCTGCGCCCATGGGCTGACCCCAGCAGACCTCCAGCCCACTGACCAGCCCGCCGGCAGCCGCCCGGGCGCCAGCCTCCCCCGCGTTACCTCGAGCGGGATCCGGCGGCATTCCAGGTGAGCCGGCGCCGGTCGCTCCCCACACGGCCTACTGTCCGGCGATGGGCCCTGCGCGGACACCCGCCACCAGCACCATACCTACCAGGCCAGGACTCGCCGAACTGTCGCCCCGCTCTCAGCCCTGTGTTTTTCTCGGCGAGCCTTCCGTCGACAGCGGGCGTCCACTCGCCCATCCCGCTGCTCGCCAGTAGTGACGAGATCGTCCTTCTCCAGCCTGTCCTCGCGAAGGAGGCCGGGAGGGCGATGAGCGGGTCGGCTCCGCCGAGGTGGCCGTCTCGGTCGTAGACGAACATGCTCCGGTCGGTCTCGATACCGAGGGCGTGCACGAGCTGCTCGTGAACCCGGCGGTCGCCGTGGGTGACGAGCAGGCGGGCTACCTCGCCGAGGTCGCGGCCAAGGGCGTGCAGACCGTCGCGGACCAGTGCCGCGAGGTTGTCGACGTATGCGGCCGCGAGGCCCTTGCGTCGCCCGTGCCGCCGGATCTTGACCTTCCTCCTCCCTCCTCGGCGGGACTGCCACCACCTGCGACACCCCCGCAAGGGCCTGCGCCGCGGGATCCCCACCCCGACCGCCCGACACCACCCGCCGGGGTAAGTGGTCCGGGATTCCTTGCCGTTCTGGCGTGGCCTTGCTGACCGTCGGTCGCCGCCCCTCATGGCACGTTGTGGTGCGGTTCTTGGGGGGCGCCGGGTATCGCATGCAGGGCCACTCAGATGTATTTCACCCCTTTGGTCACGAAAGGTCGCTATGGTCCGGACATTGGTTTCTCGATGATGAGGACGCACTGCCTATGCGACGCGTTTCGGCCTTCGCCGCCACAGCCCTGCTCCTCTCATGCCTGAGTGGGACCGCCCACGCGGAACCATCACCTCCTGAGCTCCGTGCAGCCAAGTTCATTTGCCAAGTCAACGAATACCCTCCGACCTTGGATGCCGAGGGGCGGACCTACGGCTATGCGGATCACACGTACGACTCACGCCCCGACTGGGCGCCGAAGTGGCTGGACATCCGCCTCCTGAGCCGGGCTTGTGAGCGATGTTCGGACCGTGAGGTGACCGTCTGGCGCCGAAGCGACCGCAAGGAGGACAACTACTGGAGGGGCTCCCGGACCTCGTTCGCCACGCCGTGCAAGAGGAGTTCCGCTGCCCGGTGGTACGTGACGGAGGCAAGGGCCTACGTCCAGAACGGCGTCTTCCACGGTGGCGGCAAGTCATCTCCAGCAAAGCTGGGGTGCTCGAATTGACGACGCCCACGTGTGAGGGGCTGGGCTGGCTCCGGCCGCCGGCCGCCGGAGTGGACGGTGCTGTCTGGTTGTTCGCCGAGCTGACGCCCTCAGGCACGGAACTTCTCGTCGGAACCGTGGTGGCCGCCGTTCCCGACCGGGCCCCGGACCCCGTCTGCTTCGTACCAGGGCCGGGAACGACTCCGATCGCGGCCGACGAGCTGACCCTCCTCGGCCCGCCCCGGGCCCGGCTGTCCCAGCTGGTCCTCCCGGACATCCCGGGAAGCGCGGCCCGCATCCTGCTCCCTGACCGGGACGAGCAGTACGCGCTCAACGGGCTCACCGAACCCGACATGGAACCGGACACCTTCCTGCGGCTCCTGCTCCCGGGTGCCGTCGTGCACGAGGACGCCGAGTGGACCGTTCGGCACGGCGGGGTCGTGTCCTCACCCCAGGGCTGCCAGGTCACCGCCCACGCCGTGCGCCGCCCGGGTGCACCCGACTTCTCCGACCCCTGGCCGCAGCAGCCCCTGAAACTTCTCTTCGAGCACGCTCCTGAGGGGGGCGACACCGAGGAGATTTCCGGCGGAGGGGGCGGCGCACCCCCGCACTTCGACGAGTACCGTGCCGTCACCGCCACCACGGACCGCCGGCCGAACGCCGTCGTCATCGTCCTGGACGATCCCACCCGTGAGGGTCCCCCGATCCGGCTGAGGCTGCCGCTCCCGGCGTGACGGGCTTGAGGCGACCTTGCAGGCGCGATCGCTGTTCCGTGAGGCGGTGCGGTGGTGAGATGCCGAACTTCAGAGGCTGGGCGCATCTCGGCAGTGGGTTCGGGGGCCGGTGGGGGCCAGGTCGGCCCGGATCGTGTGGTGGCCGGTCATCGGCGGAAACCCACCTGGAGGGCACCTATTTGGCCGTCAGGACGGGGTCGATCCACACGGCGAAGCCAGGGTCGTACGGGTAGCAAGGCCAAGTTTCCAGCGTGATCCGGAGAGCGTTGCTGACGTCCAGGGTGACCTTGCCCGGAGTGTTGCCCGCATCTTTGGTCGCATGCAGCCGTTCTGCGTTGTCTACCCAGATCGTGAACTGCTCGGGCACTTTGTCCCAGTCGTCGGTCACGCCGTATTGGGCCGTGAAGGAAGCGTACTTCCGGTCCAACTGCCAAGTCGTGTGAGAGCAGACTGAGTACATCGTCAATGGGTAGTTCTTCAGGTTGACTGTCTGCGGTCCGATGTCCAAGGTTGACTGCCGCTCCTTGATGGGAGTGAGGCTGGTCAAGGAGACCGTCGAGCCGGGGCTCGGCAGCGCAGGCGCCGGCGGAGTCGTGACCGAGCTGGACGGGGTCGGCGCAGGCGTCGGAGTCGGGGTCGGCGTCGGTGTTGGCGGCTTCGTGGGGGGCGCAGCGGTCGGAGCTTCGGCGACCGGCGGGGCGCCGGGTGCCGTACGACCTCCGGAGAGAAAGCTGAACAGCGCGATCACGACCCCGATCACGGCGGCCAGGGCCGAGACCGCCCCGGCTATCTCGACAACGCTGAATCGCCTACGAGGAGGGGCTGGCGGGCGTGGTGGCACAGGCGGGGCCGTGGGTTCCTCCGGCGAAGGCGTATCCGTCGACAACTCGGTCTCCATGGACGTGAGTTCAGGTGATGACGGCCTGCATTAAACGATGCTTGTCGGCCCTGGCGAAAGATGCTCTGGAGCCTCGTTCCGAACTTGTTGAGCTTGTGCTTTATGGTCTGGCCTGGTCGCGTTCGGTGATGGTCTCGGGGCGTCGGACGGTTTTTCCCACGTCGTAGCGTGTGGCGGGCCGCTGGTTCTTCGAGCCGGGGGGCCTGCCGGGGCCGGGCCGGGTGGGTTTGGGCGCACGGGCCGGGCAGGGCAAGGCCGGGCGGAGGTTCCTGAACCCCCGCCGGACCCGGGCCGGGGTGAGCTTGTTCGGTTCCATGGGGCTCTCCCAGGGCCGGCGGACGTCCTCGGCGAGTGGACGGGCGAGCCGGAGCTGGGTGTGCGCGACGATGATCAGCCACGTCCACCGGTCCGCTGCTGCCGGGGTGCGGAGCTTGGGGCGGGTCCAGCCGAGGGTCTGCTTGATCATGCGGAACGTGTGCTCCAAGTCGAAGCGCCTGAGGAACGCCTGCCAGCGCAGATCGACGTCGGAGCCGGTCATGCCGGTGGCGGAGGACCACAGCCACAACGGCAGAGGGTCTCCACCACCGGGTAGACGTTCCACCTCAAGACGGATCAATGTCCCCTCGATGATGGGGAGTTCACTGGCGTGCTCGATCCAGGCGGAGCGGGTGGTGAGGCGGGGGTGGATGCGGTCCCAGGCCATCGCCTGCGCGGTGCCGTAACGGTCGGTGACCTGGACGGTCACCTCGTCGGGCTCGCCCCAGGTGACGGGCTTGGCGAAGCGGAACTCCTTGCCATGCTTCGGAGGCCGTCCGCCCCGGGGATATCCCCGGGCATACTCCAGCTGCGTGGGTGTCGGCCGTCGCATGACGCGGTCCGAGCGCATCCGCCCCAGGACCTCGACGGGCAGTCCGTCAAGCATGTAGGCCATGCGCGGGGCGTCGTAGCCGGCGTCGAAAACGATCAGGATGTCCGGGTCTCCCTCACACCAGCGCCGGCCGGCGATGAGGTCTTCGACCACGCGGCGGACCTGGGCGGCGGTGACCTCGGCGACGTCGTCCTCGGGCCCCAGCCGGACGGCGTCCAGCAGCTGGGTCCACGATGTCCGACCCGATTCGAGGGCGGCGATGAACGAGTACGGCCATCCGGGGATCATCAGGTGCTTGTCGCGGCCCCGGCCGAAGGTGTGGCAGAACAGCCTGTCCGGGCTGCACTCGGCATCCGGCCGAAGCCAGTTGCTCACGTCCACCGCCAGGACGAGCCGTCCGTCGGCGGCCTGCGGTTGGGGCAGCGCGGCCAGTGTCCGACGCAACCGGCCTGCGTCGATGCGGCCCTGGTTCAGGGCCGCGTACAGGGCGCCGTGCCCGCGACGGTGCTCGGCCAGCAATGTCAGGTCCACCGGCGTGTGCACCGGCCCGTCTGCACACAGCAGCGCATCCGCGACCTCGAACAGACCATCGCGCCGCCTGGTCAGACATTCGTAGAAGTCGTCCCGGAAGCGTGACGCCACAGCAAACGCATCCCGCCGGCCATCGTGATGCAGCAGACTCATTCCCCCACGGCCTTCGCGCTGGTCAGGTGCCTCTTTCGTCGGAGCACAGGATCACGCGAAGGCCGTGTTCACGTCCCAGGAATCCCCACACGAGCGATCACGTTCGGGGCATCGTTCGAGGCCAGACCATAAAGCACAAGTTGAGTACCTGCGCCTGAGCCGTTCATGACATCTATCTGCTGTCACTGAACCTGGGTCGCTTGCCACTCAAGGTGGACCGACCAGCTGCACAGGTCTGATGGTTCCGTTGTTAGGGTCCGGTCTGTGACCCTTCCAAATCTCGCAGCCAAAACGCGGTTCCTCGTCCTACACGACTATGGGATGGGCGGTTCATGGTGGTGGGTCCATGCGAGGTCGGCTCGGGAGATCCTGGAGTCGTTCGCGTGGACCGAGGTTGTCACCAGGCCGGAGTCCGTGACCTGGGCCGAGGGCGAGAAGCTCGAAGAAGTCGACATCGACGCGCCACTGATGCCTCCAGGCCTGGACGACCTGCGGGTCGAACGCGACGCACAGCGCGGGCTTCCTGGCTTCGGCGCACTCGCGGACAGGACCATCGTGTACGTGCGGCGTCACTGGGACAGCGAGGACGACGGCGGCCCGGTCTATCTCATGGAGGTTGAATCGGATGGGCGCCGGACCCGCGAAGTGGAGCTGGCTGACGACGGGAGCGGCCGCATCAGGAGCGGACCTGACGACTGGCCCTTCAACCCGCCGGTCGTCGACTTCTTCGACCCGGAGTTGGCAGGCCAGGAGATCACGAGGGAAGAGTTCGAGGAGCAGTGGGAGCGCGCCGAACCAGCTTCTGGCCTGTAGCTCGCGGGTACGACCACCACCCCCGCGGTCTCCGCGGCCGGTGACTACATCGACGTGCAGTAAGAACTTTCTTCCCGTAAGTGCGCAACCATTTACGGGAGTCGCATGTCTGTTCTGTGGAGTCAGGAGACTCCACAGAACCATTGGGGCGCATGGGTGACCTTCTAACCCGTGCACCTCCGTGTCCCTAGGGGAGAAGTATGCGTATTCGTGCCACTGTGGCTGCCGTTTCCGGCGCCCTGGCCCTGTCCGCCCTCGCCGTGCCGTCCGCGCAGGCGGCCACGGACAGTGAAGGCGACACGAAGATCACCAAGGTGGTTGTCAACGGCGGCAAGAACGTTGCGGTCGGTACCAGCACCGCGAAGACGTTCTCCGTCTCCGTGACCGCCACGGACAACTCCGGTATCGCGGGCCTCGACGACGACCTGCTCTGGCTCGAGGGTCCGGGTTTCGGCATGCTCACCCCAACCGGCGCCTCGACCTGCACCGCCGTGAGCGCCACCACGTCGACCTGCACCGCCAACTTCACCGTGGACCCGCAGGTCGACCTGGCCTACTCCAACGACATGGCCGGTACCTGGTACGTCAATGTCTGGGTGGACGCCAAGGACGGTGACTACGCCAGCGTCGACAAGGCCTCCTCCTTCAAGCTGCAGCGCTACTCCAAGCTGACGGCCAACGCCTCCCCCGAGCCGGTCGTCAAGGGCAAGACCATCACGGTCACGGGCAGGCTGACCCGCGCCAACTGGGACACCTTCACCTACAAGGGCTACAGCGCCCAGCCGGTGAAGCTGCAGTTCAAGAAGGCCGGCACCAGCACGTACACCACGGTGAAGACGGTCAACACGAACAGCAACGGCGACCTGTCGACCACCGTCACGGCGGCGTACGACGGTTACTACCGCTACTCGTTCGCGGGTACGACCACCACCCCCGCGGTCTCCGCGACCGGTGACTACATCGACGTGCGATAAGCACTGCCCCCCTCCTTCGAGGGGGAAGCGGCGGCTGCCCCCGAGCCGGACCGGCTCTGGGGCGGCCGTTGCGTCCTTCGCTCAGCACTCCGAGACTCCGTCCGGGGGCGCCGTGGAGGGATCGCATCGAACACGGGGAACGTACATGCGCATTCGTGTCACTGTGGCTGCCTTTTCCGGAGCCCTGGCCCTGTCCGCCCTCGCTGTCCCGGCCGCCCAGGCGGACGGTAGCCATGGTGACAACGACATCACCAAGGTGGTTGTCAACGGCGGCAAGAACGTCGTGGTCGGCGCCACCACAGCCAAGACGCTCACTGGCGCGGTCACGGCGACGGAGGAGATCCCGAAGAGCGGAGCGAGCTGCCGCATGGTCAGGTTCGTGCGGTAGTACACGGCCACCAACAGCACCCGGTCGGGCAGCGGCAGACACCAGGGACGGCCGCCACCGGGCCCGTTCCTGCCCCGCTCGCGCACCACCTTCACCAGCTTCGCGAACCGCTCGATCCGCAAGCCCGTAAACGTCTCCACCCACACCGGCTCAGCCCGCAACACCTCACCCATACAGGTAAAAGCCCCAAAATTGAGCCTTCTCTCACACCCTTTACGAGCTCGTGGATGGTTGGCGGTGTGACGCTGGATCGCGATCAGGGCCTCTCCTCCACCGACAACACCGACAGCAGCGGGGGCAGTGGCGGCACGGTGGAGACCTCGGCGCGAGCATCGACCGGTGCCCCCACCAGGACCGGGCTGACGACGGACGCGGCCCGTCTGTACGTCGGCCATTTCGCGCCACTCGCTGAAATCTTCGATTCAGAACGGGCGCCGTGGTCGGCGGCTCGGCGTGAGGCGTACGCGAACGACCAGAACAGCTCCGCCGCGTTGATCGCGGTCTCCGCAGCCAGCAACAGGAGCAAGTCCGACAAGGACCCGGCGCAATGGCTGCCGTCGGATGGCTCCGATCACTGCTCGTACGCCGCGAGCTGGGTCGGGACCAAGCTGAGGTGGGATTTGGCTGCTGACGAGGCTGAGGTCCAGGCACTCCTCGGGGTCGCGGAGGACTGCCCGACCACGACCGTCGTGTACGAGACCGCAGCGTAGATGGCGCGGCCGGCCGGTGTGCCGGCCGGCCGTCGGGATGATGGGCCGGTCAGTACTTGAGCAGTGTGCCGCGCCAGATCCATCCCGCGCCGAGGACCACTCGCTGGAGGGGTGTTCTCATGTCCTGGCTGCTGAAGCGGGACGTCTCGGTCTTGTGGCGGCGGCCGTCGGGGCCTGTGGTGGTGTCCCACTGGCGGTAGACCTTGTTCGCCGGCCCTCTTCCGTACTGGCGGCGGGCATTGTCGGCGGTGGGCTCCCACCGTTCCTCAAGGACCCGCACCTCGTGCGTGTCCGGGTTCAGGCGCATACGGGTCCTCAGGGTCACCTCGATGGCGGGGAGCTCGAACTCCGCCACGAGGTCGGCCTTCTCCTTGGCCGTGCCCTCGCGCACGGTGAACCGTGTGTGCGGGCCGCCCAGGGCGAGGAGCGCGGCCCGGAGCTCTGTGGCCGGATGGGGTGGGGTGCCGGCACGCGGGTGTTTGGTGCCGGTCCATTTGTCGGTGAGACGGCCCATGGTCATGCCTCCGGCCCGGAGTCGGGGCGTACGGTGCGCAGGAACTGCTGGAAGTCGGGCAGAACGGTGTCGTGCTGGGCGGCGGTGGCGGTCAGGGTCAGGCGGATCATCGCGTGTCTGCGGGGGTCGGTGACGTCGCGGAGGTTCAGGTACACCTGGGAGAGGGCGAGCTCGCGGCGGGTGGTACCGGTGGTGGCTGTCAGGTGGATGCGCTGGATCAGCACCGGTGCTTGCGGGGTGCCCGTCTCGGTGCGGGAGACGATCTCGACGGGGTCCGCGAGGTCGCGCAGTTGTTGCACAGCGATATCGGCGAGTTCGGTGAGGTTCTGGTCTGGGGTCAGGTGCTGGCCGGCGATGGTGATGCTGGCGGCGTAGCCGTCGTCCGGGTGGGGGTGTACGGCGGCGAAGGCCACCTCGCTGGTGTCGAGGCCGTCCGGGTGGGCGGGGAGCCAGCCGTCGGGCAGCCGGAATTCGATCGGGACGGGTAGCGGTGCGGGCATGCGGGGTGTTCCTTCCTCAATGCTCATCAGTCGAACCAGCCGCCGACCGTGTGGGCGGCACCGCCCAGGGCGTCGGCCGCGTCGCCGAGGGCGCCGGTGACCTTGCCGGGGTCGACGGTGATCTCCAGTCCAACCTTGCCGCCCAGGATCGGGGACAGGCCGGCGTCGCCGCCGATCTTCCAGACGCCGGTCTCCTTGTCCTTCTTGTACCCCCACCAGGCCTCCGCACCGGGGCCGGCCCAGCCCTCGGCATTCACGCCGACCCCGATGCCGAAGGCTTCCGCACCGCCGGCCAGGGTGCCCTTGGCTCCGGCGAAGGCCTTCGCGCCGACGGACACTTCGTCCTTGGTCGCCTTGATGCTGGCGCTGGCCTCGGCGCCGGCGAACCCTTCGACGCGGCCGTAGCCGCCGACGTAGCCGTACTCGGCCCGGCCTTCGGCAAGGCCCCGCACGCCCGCGGAGGCTTCGGCCTTCGCGTTGACGCCTTGGTCGGTGAATCCGTAGTTCGCGTTGGCCCTGGCTCCGCCGTAGATGTCGGCGATACCCGACAAGGTCAGGTCTCCCTCGGTCATCGACCCCTTCGCGGTTTCGTGGAAGCCGTCCGCGTAGGCCTTGACCGAGCCCTCCTTGCCGTACTTGGGCCCGGTCACGGTGACGCCAGTGCTGCTGTCCGGGTTCGTCCCGACCGCGGCGTCATCGGGCTTCGTCGCCTTGCCGAGGTCGCCTTCCGCGCCGGCGTTGAACCCGCCGATCGTTTCGTCGGCGCCCTTGCCGAACGCGTCCTTGTTGCTGTCGGCGCTGGTCTTCCCGAGGGCGACCTTGACGCCCTCGTCGAGGTCGGCCACCGCCTTCACCCGGTCGTCAAGGTGCTGCTGCCACTTGGTGACCGCACTGCGGATGGACTCCTGACCGTCGGGATCATGCTGGTAGGCACTGCGCTCGGCCGGGGTGAGTGCCGCGTAGTCGAAGGCGACACGTCCTTGCTCGGAGACGCTCATCCCCGCGGCTACCGCGTCGTCTCGGGCGCTTTCGAGCTTCGTCTTCAGGTCGCTGAACTTCTCGTGCGCCTCACGCAGGAGGCTGCCGATCGCCTTGGCCTGGATCTGCGCGGCGGAGTACTCGTAGCGCGTCGCCGCGAACTTCGTCCGGGCGGCCCCGGCGCTGAGCCCCTGCCAGTTCGAACCCATCGTGATCTTCTGGACGGTGTCGCCGTACCGGCGCTCGACCTTGGCCATCTCACCGGCCATCGCCTCCCAATCGGCGGCCGCCGCCGTCAGAAGGCCGAAATCCGTGGTCATGACCTCGTAGTACGTCAACATTCCGGGACCCCCTACAGACCGTCGAGCTTGGACTTCGAGGTCAGGAACTGGCTGCCCAAGCCGGTGTCGTTACTCACGAAGAGCCCCGACGATCCGCGCAGCGCCGCCTTCTCCGCTGACAGCCGGCCCATCAAGGCTTTCACCTGCTGATCCCAGGTGTCCGCGACCTTCTTCAGGCCCGCAGCCGTCTCCCACCCATCGAAGCCCTTCTGAGCCGCGCCGGTCGTGACGTCCGCACGTTCACAGGCCTTCTTCGTTTCCGGCTCCAGCTCCGACTCGATCACGCCCGCCGCCGCCTGCTTTTCCGCAGGCTTGGAGGCGAAGTCCGCGGGAGTGCCTGAGGTCAAGGGGTCCGTGGGCACGCTGTTCAAGTGCATGACGGCCGGGCCGTCGGCAGCCACCGCGCGGTCACGGCTCCATTCCTGCGCGAAATCCGGTGCCATGTTCCGCCCCCGTCCAAATAGTAAGATCATAGGCCTGTCGCCCAGCGGTGCCTCGCCCACCCAGGGCCCCGACGCTCCGCTGGGACCTCGCCGCTGATGAAAGCAAGGTCAAGCCCTCCTCCGGCCCGCCAAGGCAGGGCCCACCACCATCGTCTACACGAGAGCGCCCCGAGCCACTTCGGGTCAGGTGCCTCAGCGGTAGGGGCTCCAGCGTCCGAAGCGGGCCAGCAGCGACCGGGTCTGATCCACATTCAGCCCGAGCGCCGCGGCCACCTGTTCTGGTTCGTGGGAGCGGGCCTGGTTCGCCTTCGATGTAGCAGCGCATCTTGCCGCGGACGGCGGTGTACCGAAGGCGTACCGCGGATCCTCGGGCCGGGACGCCGTGGGCTGCCCGATGCACTCGGCCGAGTTGGCGGGCCCACCGGTGCGTCGGGATCACCTCGACCTGCACCCGGTCGGCCGGAGCCTCCCGGACGAGCCGCGCGGCGCCCAACAGGGGTGGCTCAGGCTGCCTTGCCCTGCTTCTGCTCCTTGTAGAAGTCGGTCATGTCCGCGACGTCCGAGGCCGGGGGCACCTCGACGGTCTTCGCAGTCCCGAAGGAGAGGAAGTCCATCTTCATGGCCATCGCGCCGATTGTCTGGTTGAGCCGGGCCGGCATGCCGCGGTCGTCCAGCCACACGTCCGTCACGATCTCGCCGGACACCCCGAGGTGCTTGTACATGTCGGCAGAGGCGGCGCCCATCTTCGCTGCGGGGACCGAGGTTCGATAGTGCTTGGCGTTCCGCCCGTTGACGCTTTCCGCGCCGATCAGAGAGGCGCTCGTGGCGTACTTCAGGCTCTTGAGGGCCGAGGTCGGGTCACCCTGCGCAGCGGCAGCCGCGCCCTTCTCGCCGAGGACCGCAGACATCTCCACCCGGATCCAGGTCTTGCCCTTGTACGGGCCCTCCTCGATCCGGTCGACCTCGTAGTAGTAGGCGCCCTTCGCGACGCGCATCGTAACGGTGCCGTCCTCGACCATCTCCTCCATCTGGAGGTCCTTGGCCGGCATCACCGTCTCCATCACCACGCCGTCGCCCCAGGAGTAGAGTCCCTTCATCGTCACCGGCTTGCCGCCGGTGTCCGGGCTCGTCACCGTGGCGATGATGTCGGCCGAGCCCGCCTGCGAGGCCTCATCGGACGCACGGGACAGCGCCCCGAGGATGGCCTGGGCGGACTCGCCGGCCGTCTCGCTGGCCCTATGCGTGACCGCCCCCGCCGAGCAGCCCGCCGTCCCCACCACCACGGCCACCGCAACCGCGAAACCGGTCATCGTCCTGGTACTCATTTCCCCACCCCTGTCCGCTGTCTGTTCGTGTTGCCTACGGATACGCGCCGCCCCCGCGGGTGTGTTCCGTCAGGGGCGGCTGTGTGCACCGGCTCCCCCTTGCCCGGCGCGGAATCGAAGGATCATCGCACGCCCCTCGGACATCGCGCTCGGCACCCCATGCCCATTCGGAGCGGGAGAATCCGCAGCTCACATAGGGCGGAGGGGGCCGAATGCGCGATAAGGGCGCAGACATGGAGGACAACAGCTACTAACTGATGGTTTCAGAATGAGGTCTGGAGGCGGAGAAGGTCTGTGAGGGGCAGCCGGTTCGAGTGAGGGCCTGTCTGGTCGGCCCCATGCAGCTCTGTCGTGCGGCCTGACCCACGACGGCCGGCAGCTTCACAGACTCACCCGTCCGACCTGGGCACCGTGCATAGTGACCTCATGGATCGATTCGTGGGTCGGGCTCGGCTCGAATGGTGGGCCAATCAATCGACTTGCCTCGAGATGTACGACATCGACATCGCCGTCACTGTCGACTCGGTCGGCACGTTGCGGGCAACCGGTCGGCATGCCAACGCCCTCGACACGACCCAGCGCGAGGGCTGGGACTTCCTCATGGAGATGGATCCCCACTTCTCCATTACGTTTCCCGGCGAGGATCGCGGCGGGATCATGGTGCGAGTCGACGAGGCAGAGAATGGAACCCTCTCGCTCACGGAGGCACCAGACTGGAACGGCTCCGTAAACGTCACTTTCGACCTCACCTGAGTTCAGCCCCCGAGGGCAGGAAACCCGACTTCGCGACCCTGCCACCGACTCCGGCATGTCGCCCGTTACCGCAAAACTCGGTGAGCTGGTGCGGCATCATCGTGCTGAGCACGCCTTGGCGCCGGTGGGAGGGCAGGACGCCGACTGCGGTCACCCCGGAGGCCGGGGTGACGGTCTCACCGGGCAGGGTGAGTTCGAAAGGGTGCGCGGCGGAGGTGCCGACGGGCCGTCCGTCCTCAGCCTGGGCGAGCAGGCAGCGGTCCATTTCGAGCGCCGACCAGCAGAGCCCGCCGCCCTCTATCGGGGTTTCCGGGAAGCGGCCGAACGCGGCATGGACTGTGTCGACGAAGACGTCGAGATCCTTGTCGGTCGTGGAACGGATCTCCACTGCTGCCGTGCCTCCTCGGGATACCGGCACCACGACTCGTGGTGCCCGGCCACAGTCCCGTGTTGACCCGTGGCCCGGTCAAACGAGTTACGGCCCAGCCCACGGCCGGTCACAGCACGATCCGGTCCCAGCCCGCGCCGGAGATAGCGCAGGTTCGGAGCACCGCCTCTCCACCAGTGCTCATCGAAGGCGCGTCTGGGTTTGGTGACCTCCTTGTGATGGCTGGGGCGCGAACATGCTTCGCCGGTTTTCAGCCATGCCCGGATCATCAGAGCGTTGAGGGTGTGGGGGGGCGAGGGGGCCGTACGCGGCCTCGAGGGCGGTCTCCAGCTTGAGGGCGCAGACGACTGCGGTGGGCAGGTCCCCGGCATCGTATGCGGCCCGCAGGCGTGCCCACGTCTCTCGGTGGCGTTCGGGGACGGGCGCGACCGGCGGCACGGCGGGCAGGACCGGCTGGCCGGCGGGCCCGGGGCGGCCGGTTCCACGGGAGGGGCGTGTGCTCGGCGGCGGGGCGGGGCGTTGCGGTGGGGCGGGGTGATCGGCGGCGGTCGCGTCCGGGGGAAACGATCATGAGCCAGAGGGTGGGGCGGTTGGCTCGACTGCGCGAGCGCGGAGGGGCCTGGTTCAGACCGCCGGCCTACCCCAGTAGATCGAAAACCACGATCCCCGCTGCAGCCAGACGCGGGGCCTCCTGAACATGCATCATCCTGCTGAGGGGCTGGACACCCGTCCTCACACCCAGCTGTCACCTATCGGAGTACGTCTTGACCTATGGCTCCCGCCCCAGCCGCATCAACGACATGCTGCTCCCGCCATTCGACGGAGAGCCTGGCAATGTCTGGCTCAGCAACGACATGCTGCGCCACCAGAACTGGACAGACGCAGCCATAGGCGTGCTGGTACCCGAGAACCTCCTGTTCCCGGAAGGCGTGGAAGCCTACGACTGGGAGCCGCTCTACCACCGTGCACAGATCGAGGCCGTAAAGGCCCAACGCGGCTTGGGAGAGGCGATCTTCACTGACTCTCCCGCGCTCTGGCAGCAGTCCGGCCTCCGCAACCACGTGGCCAAGCTCCAACGGCAGTCCCGGCCTGACGCCCAGAACGACGCCAAGCTCGTCCAAGAGCGCTTGAGCGGCATGTTCGCTGCCACCCTTCAGGGGACGTACGAGAAAGAGGACGACTACGCCTCACTGTTCCCGGCCGCCGCACTGGAGACCGATAACCCCACCCCTCCTCCCATCACCGTGACCTCCCCATCCGATGCCTTGCCCCGCCCACGCCCCACACTTGCAGAGCCGTTGTCACCCGAGCAGCAGGCCTCTAGGTACCAGCGCCTGGTCCGCCTCACCGAAGACCGGCAGGCCACCACCCGCGGCCAACGACGCGCGAGCAGCGAACGCCCCGTACGGCTCGCCGCCGCCCGCGACGCGGTCCTTTTGCGCAGCGGCGGCCGATGCGAGAACCCGCACTGCGGCGGCCAGCCCGATGACCTCACTGACACCGGTTCGCCGCTCCTTGACGTCGACCACATCGAGGAGCTCGGAGCAGGCGGCGAAGACTCGCCCGCCAACATGATCACGCTCTGCCCGAATTGCCACCGGCTCAAGACCTTCGGCCGGACGAGACACGAGTTGATCCCCATCCTGCGCGAAGTCGCACGCCAACGGCACGCCGACCTGCTCGCCCACCCGAGCTGAGCAGCTCCATTCGAGCAACAGCGGCGGCTCTCGACACCGGTCGCACGTACGGTACGGCCGTCCAGGCGCCCGGCGTGGGAGAGACCTGCCGTAGACGGCCTCGGACCTCACCCTGTGGGGGAAGGACTCCGACAGGTTGGCCGCGCGGAAATCTCCACCGGGCGCTCTCGCCGACCCGGGCGGGCCCAAGCGGTGGAGCGCGGGCGCCATCACGGACGCAGCACGCTCTGGAGATACCCACCGGGGACGCTGTGACCGCTGAACTCCTGGAGGCCGTGCTGGCCTCTGTCGCCGCGCTCCGCGAAGGGGTCGAGGGCGTTCCGACCGCGGCCGCCCCGTCCGACGACGCCGGCCTTGCGGGAGACCCATCGGTGTTGACACCGGCCTGCGGAGCACTGCGCACAACCTCGCCGGGCCGACCCCACCTGCTCGGCCCCTCCCCTGCTGACGCGGCGCCGACGCGGACACAAATGGATCCGCCGTGACTGTGATCAAGGGCCAACCAGGAGCGAGGCACGTCCCGCGAACAGGCCGCCCCGGTCTTCGTCATGCCGCTCATCCTTTCTGCTGTCACTGACAGTGGAAGGACGCCGTAGCCGCCAAAGGGAATCGGAAGTCACGTCCACCAGCGCGGGAAGCGATCTCATCCCTGGATTCCGCAGCTGCTGTCAGTGCCCTCTGTCACGATGCCCCGGTCAACATCATGATCAGGAGAGACCATGGGCACCTGGGACGTCGGCCCCTTCGACAACGACACCGCAGCGGACTTCTGCGGCGACCTTGATGAGGCAGCTGCAGGCGAACGCGAGGGTATCGTCCGAGGCACTCTCACACGGGTGATCGACGCCGCGGGCTACCTCGAAGCACCAGAATCCGAGGAAGCCGTAGCCGCCGCTGCCCTTGTCGCCGCGCAGCGCCTCGGGGGTGAGCCTGCCGATCCCATATATGGGCCGGAAGAGCCCCTTTCTGATCTCACTGGCCTGCGCGATCTCGCTCTTCAGGCCCTCGACCGCGTCATGACCGAGCCATCCGAGTTGATGGAGCTATGGGCGGACTCGGATGGCGGTCCTTGGCGCGCAACCATCTGCCGCCTGCAGAAGGTGCTCCGGCCACAGCCTTCGGGAGAACCGCTCAGCCTTCTCTGACCCGCCGCAACCGCTACCGCTACTACCTGGAAGGTCACCATGAGCTGGGACGTGCTTCTCCTCCGCCTGCCTGATGACATCACATCGGTGCACGAGATCCCCGCCGGCTTCGCCCCGGACCCGCTCGGTCGGCGGCACGACGTACTTGAGGCTGTCACCCTGGCCTGTCCCGAAGCTGATCTCTCGGACCCCGCCAGGGGTGAACTTTCCGGCCCTAGTTGGTCCATCGAACTCAACATCGGCTCAGACGACCCAGTGGACTCGATCATGCTCCACGTTCGGGGCTCCGGCGGCGACGTGCTGACACACGTCTTCCGGCTTGCCGAGGCACTGCGGTGCATGGTGCTCGACTGCGCGGAAGGCGACCTGATCACTCCAGGGCAAACTTCAGGCTGGCACGCCTTCCAGCAGTTCCGCGATCGAGTGGTCGGACCCTCGCAGTGATGCCCCTTGGCCGCAGGATTAGCATCCGGCCCATTCACCCTGAAACCCGATCGAGTCTTGAGGGCCTGGCCCCGCCTGGTCGGATGATCACGTCCGATAAAGGCGACGGAGATGTACAGCCCCTGTGGCTCAGTGACGGGCCGGCCACGGCCGAGCTGTGGACGCGGATGCACGCCAAACACCCGCGCTCCGGGTCGTGGCCGCTGCTGCTCGATGCGCTGGATCCTAACGATGGTGAATTCCGCCCATGGGGATCCGGGGAGGTCTTCCCCGAGAGGATGTCCTCCCCGGCGGGCCACGACCCTGCCGACCTCCTCGCAGAGTGGTGGGCGACCTATACGGCCGACGAGGAGGACGACGACGTGCTCGACGTCAAAAGGCGCCTCGCCGTCACGGCCCCCTTCGGACAGGACTGGCCCGGCCTCGCGCCCAGCCGGGAGACGACAACGAGCCCCGATCAACTAGCCATCGAGTTCGTGCAGGCGTTCCTCGCCGACCGCCCACAGACACGTCTGGGGCTGGTAGCCGCCCCGTCCGGGGCCGAGGCGCTGACGGCTGCGGGCTGGTTCGGTCCCTGCAACTACGACAACGACACGGCGAAAGTCTCTGCGGTCGTCCGCGATTGGGAGCACCGGTTCGGCGCCCGTGTCGTCGCGGTCGGGTTTGACACCTTGCATCTCAGCGTCGCCTCGCCACCAGTGGACGAGCAGGAGGCCCTCCTAGTCGCGGCCGAGCACTTCGCGTTCTGCCCGGACAACATCTGGCAGGGAAGCAGGCCGTACACACTGGCCGCGTACGCCGAGCGGATCACCCGTGCTCACCGCTGGGACTTCTGGTGGGACTGATCCCTCCCGCGCCTGGGAAACGATCACCCGTCAGGTGGGAAGCGATCTTCAAGGGCTTCGTTCATGCCTGATCAGAGGCACTCGTGAACAGCCCCGGTCGGGAGGTGCTCCATCCGGCCACCGCACGTTTCACGGTCCGGCCAGCAGGGCTCCTGGCGCCACCCTGGATAGCCGCCCAGCTTGATCCCTGGCGCGTCGGCCAGGTGGGACGAGTAACGCAGCCCTGTCTCGGCCAGCAGCAACTCGAAACGGTCCTTGAGTGCGTCGCTGAGATCCCAGGCCAGGTCATCTTTCGGGTACTCGGCGACTTGCTCGGGGTGAACGACGCAGGGTGCGGGGTACCAGCCTCTGGGAAGCCCGGCCGCCGACGGTGCAGGTGTCGGCCCTACCTCCCCGCTGGCGAGGGAG
The DNA here is from genome assembly GCF_049310065.1 of Streptomyces tatrensis. Taxonomy (NCBI): domain Bacteria; kingdom Bacillati; phylum Actinomycetota; class Actinomycetes; order Kitasatosporales; family Streptomycetaceae; genus Streptomyces; species Streptomyces tatrensis. Next base: position 134,727 of record NZ_JBMDLB010000011.1, read on the forward strand.
CCCCGCCAGTACACCTGGGGCAGCGGGTAGCAGTAGGTCCAGTGTGCGTAGGGACGCCACAAGATCTGGGGCAGATCCATGCCTTCTGGGAAGGGTAGGCCCGGTACATCGACGCGGCGGACCTGCACGATGGGGGCCATGGGCGCGGCGGGTTCGAGGCGGCTCGTGGTGTCCGGGTCGTAGTGCTCCACGTCGCACACCGGCCACGGCTCGTCGGCGGGCCACAGCAGCGGCCGCCGACGGAGCTATCCCAGCACGTCGGAGAACCGGGGCGCGGATGCAAGCGGACCGACTCACGACGGTAGGGAAGCAGTTCGGGAAAGAGGCTCTCCACGTCGACCGGGCGGGCAGGTGTGTGACGGGACATGTGCCGAGCTCTAGAAGGATCGGGAGCCGGCTTTACGGTCGAGCCGGATTCGAACTACTCCGCCCGATGATTCTGCGTCAGTAACACTCCACGACGACTCCCCAAGACCTGTGTCAGAACCTGCTGAACGTGAACAAGGCCAGTCACCTGTTCCATGTCACCGTCGAACAGATAGAGGCAGTGGGAGCCGTCGGACTCGCTGCGTTCGTCCAGGTGGAACGGGGCCAGGGCTGATGCGTCGGTCATGTCGAGTTCCAAGGCTGGTCCGGGGGCGCGTCAGGCTGAGGCCCCTTGCTGAAGTCCAATCGCCTACGAGGCCATTCATCTCTGGTGTGCCTGGCGGGCTACGGCGAAGGGGCGTCTGCATCCCGGTGGCCGTAGGCCGCCGACCAACGGACGGCGGCGGGCTCCCCCTGCGAGCAGGGCCGGCGCGGACGCACGGACCATGAGGCCGCTCGGGGGGCAGCCCGTCCGGCAGGGCGAGGGTCCGTTCGAGCGGCTTCCGTTGCTCCCGGGGTAGCGCCTCAGCGACCCCCTTTTCGTCCTCTTGACGATATGAACATATCTCGTTATCGTCGCATTGACGAAATGAAGGGGGTTCGCCATGTCCGACATCACCCGGCGCTTCGGTTGGCGTCATCTGCGCTCCGCGCCCACCACCCACATCCGCCACCACAAGCGCGGCCGACTCGTCCACGACGGCCTGGGGCTCAGTTTCTGGTACCGGTCACTCTCAGCGGCGCTGTCCGAAGTCCCGGTCGACGACCGGGAGCTGGCCATGGCGTTCCACGCCCGTACGTCCGACTTTCAGGACGTCGCCGTGCAGGCCACCGTCACCTATCGGATCAGCGACCCGGCTGAAGCCGCGGCCCGACTCGACTTCTCCGTCGACCCGGACACCGGGAGCTGGCGCGGTGCCCCCTTGGAGCAGATCGCCACTCTCCTCACCGAAACCGCGCAGCAGCACACGCTGGACGTACTGGCCCGGACTCCGCTGGCCGTCGCTCTGGTGGACGGCGTCGCCTCCGTGCGGGAGAGCGTCACCGCCGGTCTCGCCGCCGAGCCCAGACTCCCGGCCACCGGCATCGATGTGGTGGCCGTGCGGGTCGTGGCGATCCGCCCCGAGGCCGAGGTGGAGCGTGCCCTGCGCACCCCGGCCCGCGAGCAGATCCAGCAGGAGGCGGACCGGGCCACCTATGAACGGCGGGCTGTCGCCGTCGAGCGTGAGCGTGCCATCGCCGAGAACGAGCTGGCCAGTCAGATCGAACTGGCCAGGCGCGAGGAGCAACTGATCGACCAGCGCGGCATCAACGCCCGCCGCGAGGCCGAGGAGAAGGCGGCGGCGGACGGCATCCGGACCGAGACCGAGGCGTCCCGCAAGGTCTGCCTGGCCCGCGCGGATGCCGAGGCGGCGCGCGAGACGGGCGCGGCTCGCGCCGAGGTTCAAGCAGCCTGGCTGCGCGTGCACGACGAAGCCGGCCCGGGCACGCTGCACGCCCTGGCGGCGACCCGGCTGGCGGAGAACCTGCCGCGGATCGAGAGCATCACTCTCTCTCCTGACGTCCTCACCGGGCTCCTGGCCAGGCTCGGACGCCCGGAAGGCGGCGCGGGCGCGTGAGCCTGGCCCCAAGGGCGGTGCTCGTGCACCGCAGAACCGAGTACGAGGAACTGCTCGCCCGGCACGGGACGCACGGGCAGGCCGTGTTCTTCCTTTCCAGCCGGGGCCGGTCGATCGACGAGGTGGTCCGCCGCCACGAACGCACGCGGCAGGCGCTGCGGGAGGTCGCGGCGGCGGTGCCGCTCACCTGGCGCAGCTCCCGGGTGGAGCGGGCGGACCTGGACCGCTTCCTGTTCGCCCCCGAGGACGTGGTGGTCGTGGTAGGCCAGGACGGCCTGGTCGCCAATACCGCGAAGTATCTGCGCGGACAGCCGGTAGTGGGCATCGACACGGACCCGGGGCGAAACCCGGGAGTCCTGGTCCGTCACCGCTGCGCCGACGCGGCTGCGCTGCTGCGTGCGGCAATCGCTGCCGGAGGCCGGGCAGAGGAGCTGACCATGGTCGAGGCCGTCGCCGACGACACGCAGCGCCTTCTCGCGCTGAACGAGATCTACCTTGGCTCGCACGGTCACCAGACGGCCCGCTACCGCCTGGGTTCCGACGGCGACAACGGCCCGGGTGAGGCCCAGGCATCCTCCGGAGTGCTGGTGGGCACAGGCACGGGCGCCACCGGCTGGCTGCGTTCCCTGTGGCTGGAGCGCGGCAGCTCCGCATGGCTGCCCGCACCCTGCGAGCGGCGGCTCCTGTGGTTCGTACGGGAGGCCTGGCCCTCCCCCGCGACCGGTACGACGAGGGTCGCCGGAGAGCTGGGGCGGGGTCAGGGGTTGCAGCTGACCGTGGAGTCGGACCGGATCGTGGTGTTCGGCGACGGGATGGAGAGCGATGCGCTGGAGCTGACCTGGGGCCAGAGCGTACGGCTGGGCATCGCTGGAACGTCGCTGCACCTGGTGACGTGAGCGCCCTGCCCTACGACCGGCTCGCCACCGCAGACCCCACCGCCCGTGCCGTGCGCCACGAGGTTGGAGGTACTGGAAGGGCGGCCTGACGGATCTCCTCGGGCTGCTCGGCGTCGTCGAGACCGCGAGGAGGACCATCACAGCTCGTGCCTCGTCCCCGCTGATCAGTTTCAAGCGCGGGTCGGTGACCTGGCTTTGTTGGCGGGTTTCGACTCTGGTCCACATTTTGTTGAGGCTCACGGAAAGTGATGTCAGTGGGGTGTGGTGGTATGGCCGGACTCTGCCGTTGACCTGCTGGAAGGCCACTGTGATGCCCGTGTATCCGTCTCTGACTCACGCCTTGGCCGAGGCTTTGGTCGGTGCCCTGTGGTTCATCGAGGGCAGCGAAGACGAGCAGATGGACCCGGACGATGCCGTGAAGGTGCTGGAGGGCGTCGCCCACCTGTTCAGCCAACTGTCAGCTGATCAGCGGCAGGAGCTCATCGATTTGCTCAGGGTGATGGTAGAGGCCGAGCCCGACCCGGCCCGACGGGAGTTCTTGGAAGGGTTCCCGGAAGGATTCGGGCTGGTCGAGGACCCGTCTTGAGTGGGTTCTTCAGGAGTAGACCAGGAAGCGCTTTCGTAGCAGTTCGAATCCTGCGCGGCCGAACATCTGACGCTTCAGCATCTTGATCCGGTTGACATGACCTTTAACGACTCCGGAGCACCAGGGCAGTGAGAGAGCAGCGATGACGGCGTCTCCGAGGGGGACGCGTCGCCTTCGACTACGGGAAGCTGACCCCCGCCGAGCGCAGCGCCTACCACCACGACCCCGGCGGCCAGGCCTCCGCGGCAGGCGCACATTGACGACTGGGTGAAGGCCTTCACCGTGCTCGACGAGAGCGTCAGGACCGCCCTCGCCTCTGCCGTCGTCGACAGCAACCGCGACCTCCTGGGCCGGGGCGGCGAGTCGCTCAACGGGTTCAACGCCCATCCCGAGACCGACCTGGCCAAGGCGGGAGCGCCCCTGCCGGACAAGGACGTCGGCACGAAGACGGACGGGTGGGCCGCCGAGGGCGAGGCCACCTTCACGGGTCCGACCTGGGTGCTTCGGCCAGCGGCACCAAGTACGGCAAGGAGGCCTCGGCCAAGGCCTACGCCGACCTCTTCCACGCCACCGCGGAGGGCTCCCTGACCAACGGCGACCTGAAACTGTCCGGGATCGCCGACGGCTACGCGGGCGCCAGGGCCTCCGCGAACTGGGGATGCACCGACAATGGCGTCAACGCCAAGGCCGAGGCCTCCGTGGGAGCACGTGCCCTGGTCGAGGGGCGCGTCGACTACGGGCATGTCGGCGCCTACGGCCGGGCCGAGGGATTCGCCGGCGCCGAGGCCCAGCTCGGGGCCCGTGCGGGCAAGGACGGGGTCACCCTCAGCGCGAAGGCGGTCGCCGGGGCGAAGGGCTCGGTCGCCGGAGGAGCGGAGGTCGGCGGGATCGGCTTCGGCTCGACGGCCGGAGGGCTGGTACGGTCCGGGTGCCGAGGCGAAACTGACCTTCGGCAAGGAGGACGACGGCAATTACCACTTCGGCGGCAAGGTGGGCCTCTCCCCCGGCAAAGGCGGCGCCGTGGGGCTCGAGTTCACCGTCGATCCCGACAAGGTCGTGGATGCCGTCGGCGACGCGGCCGACGCGGTCGGCGACTTCGCCGGCTCCGTCAAGGGCACCGTCGACGGCTGGTTCGACTGATGCACGACCCTCTGGAAGGAAAGGCCCGAGGTGCCCACGACACTGCCGGTCCCGATCGAGTTCAGGCTCCCGGAGAGCTGGCGCCCCGCGCCCCCGGACGAGGTGGCCGCCGCCGGCATGGCCTTCGTCGCCCTGCACCCCGAGCCGGACGCGGGATTCACCGCCAACATCACCGTCGATGGGGACTTCCGGCCGGACGCGGCGACGCTCGACGACATCGCCGACGAGTCGGTGGCCCTCATCGACGGCACCCCCCACGACCTCGTCCAGTCGCACGTCTACCAGACGGTCCTGGACCTGGCGGACCGGCGCAGGCGCGCGGTGATCCAACTGGTCCTGACCGCCACCGCGAACCAGCACGACCATGTCCTGGGCGATTCCCAGGACTTCCTCCGCACGGTCCGCCCGGACACCGCCGGGACGGCGTCCTAGTGCGTCACGCCGACGCGGAAGGCAGGCTGCCCCGATGGGCCTCTTCGACAGACTGACCGGCACCAGGCACCCCGACAGCGGCGTCGCACCGCGTTCCACGCAAGAAGTCCGGGAGGCGCTGCTCTCGCTCAACGGGTCGGACGTGCCGTACCTGGTGCGCGCCGCCACCCCCGCGGAGGGCGCCGACCTGGTGGCCGAGTGGCGGATCCTGGAGCCGGCCTGGCACACCTTCTTCGCCAGGACCCAACTGGACCGGACGCTCAAGACCCGAATGCGGCTAGTCCCCGGGAACCACGAGGTGCGGACCCTCGACGAGCAGTGGGAGATCACCTGGGTCTGGGGCACCCCCAGCCTGGCGGCCTCGCGCGAATACTCCCGCGGGCAGGTGACCGCCGTCTCGCGCCGTTGGGAGATCGGGCGGGGGGCCGACGGCAAGCTGGAGAAGACCGAGACGTTCCGCTTCGATCCCGCGGACATGAAGGATCCCCTGCGGGACACCGTCCTCGGTGCCGGATGGACTTGGCGCGGAGTCGCCTTCGGCAAGCTCTGACGACGGGCTCCGTCCGCGAACTGAGACCACGAGCTCCGACCGGGTTCAACGCCAGGCCCAGGCCGCTTCTTAGGGGTCACCTCGCGGCCCAGGTGTGGGTGGCCGCGAGGTGGAGGGCAGCCCGGTAGATGGTCGCTGTCTTGTCGTAGCGGGTGGCAAGTCCACGCCACTGTTTGAGCTTGTTGATGCAGCGCTCGACCGTGTTCCGCTGCTTGTAGGTGGCTTTGTCGAAGGCGGGCGGCCTGCCACCCTGGGGCCCGAGGCGTTTGCGGTTGGAGAGCTGGTCCGAGGGCTGCGGGATCACGGCTCGGATCCCGCGTTTGCGCAGGTGGTCCTCGCGGATCGTGCGGGACGAGTAGGCCTTGTCGGCCAGCACGGTCGTGGGTCAGGTCCGGGGCCTCCCTCGTGGCCGTGCCACCCGAATCGCTGTCATGACCTGCGGGAAGGCCGGAGCGTCGCCGGCCTGGCCTGGAGTGAGGACGAACGCGAGCGGTCGGCACCGGCCGTCCGAGGCAAGGTGGATTTTCGTGGCCAGTCCGCCGCGGGACCGTCCGAGGGCATGATCGTGCGGCTCGTCGGCCGGGGCCCCTTTTGACGGGCCCCGGCCGCGTGCTGATGCGCGCGGACGATTGTGGAGTCGACTGCGACGACCCAGTCCAGATCGCCTTCGGGGCATCGGCCCCGGCGGGCAGAGATAAGAAACGGCCTAGCCGTTCCGCCAATTGACGAAGGACGCCTCGTCCTGCAGCACCACGCTGATCGTCCCCTGTCGAAACGCCGCGTCGCTCAGGAGTCTATAAAGGAACTCGGCCATCCCGAGGGGGTGCAACTGCATCTCGGGGCTGGTGTGCCTTCCGCATATCAGGACAGGCCATTGATCCGGATCGTTGTCCGAGGTCACCCAGCAGTAGATGTCCGCTCCCGACGTCACGCCCCACGCCAAAATGGACCCGGGGTCCACGTCGAAGTCGGCGTCGTCGCAGCACATCTCCCAGGTCTCACGGGCGATCTCCGTCTCGTCCTGCAGCCCCGGGCCTGCCGTGTACGGGTACCCGTCAGCCTGCAGTGACGGCAGCAGGATGCTGATCCCGTCGCTGATTGCGCCCGACCCGTACACCTCCATGAAGCGGACGTAGTCCGAGGGGAATCGGGTCCCCCAGGCCGCCTCGACCTCACCCCAGTCGACCCGCTCGTCAACCCCGTGAGTCACCGGCATGAGCTCGGCAAGCGCCGCCACCGCCTCCGTCCCGCGCATGTCCCACCCTTCGTCCCGCCGCCCGCATCGTGCGGTGCGTCGTATCCGAGGGCCCAACCTACGAAGCCGGGCTCTGCAGCGAATCTCCGGGGCGCCACCTCCGGAGCCTCAAGATCCGAAAGAGACGCACTAGTGCAGCTGTGATCACACTGACACGACGGCTCAGCGGCGGTTGTCAGAGCTGGGTTGGATGATGCACTTGCTCACGGACGCGTCACGGATGGGAGACAGGATGCCGTCGCCGTTGGAACGGTTGCAGGCGCTGCTTGGCGAGCCCGAGGAGGTGTGGGGTTGGCCGCGTGCCGAGGTTTGGGAGGCTTCGGAGCAACACCTCGCTGTCACGTTGCCATCGGACTACAAGGCCTTCATGGACGTGTACGGACCGGGCACTCTGGACGGATACCTTCACTTGGATCGGCCGACAGGTCTCACAACTCCTGCCCAACTCGAGGAGTTCTGGTCGCTTGACTCCTGGCGCCAGTCACGCATCGAAGCCCCGGAGCTCTATCCCTTCGCCTTCCATCCGGACCCCGCTGGGCTCATCCCCTGGGGCAGCGACGAGCACAGTAACGAGTACTACTTCCACGTCGTCGATTCAGACCCTGACCAGTGGGGGATTGTTGTCGGCAGTGAGTGCGGGGAATGGTACGAAACCAGCGGCACCTTCACCGGCTTCCTGATTCGCTGCTTCGAGGGTGGTGACCGGCCAGCCTTTGTGGACCGGTCCTGGCCGAGAACAGACCCGCGTTTCACGCCGTTTGACTCCTAACGGCTCGGGCTCTCCAGTAAGGGGCATTGCTCGTTCTGGTGAGGTACGGACGGATGCCGATCCGCCCGAACCTCACCAGGCCAGAGCGCAGAAGTAAGGCTGGCTGCGGTCGCGGCGGGAGATATCGTCAAGACCTGTGGGTGGGCTGATTTGTCAGTCTGGTGCTGATGAGTTGATGGCGACGAGTTCAACCTCGAATCCGTCGGTGTTCTCCAGGTATGCGGCGTAGTTCTGGTTGCCGCTGGCGTGCGGGTACCGGTCGGGGAACAACAAGCTCCAGCCGTGCTGCAGGGCTCCGGAGACCAGCGCCTTCACCGTGTCGTTGCCCTCGACGTGGAAAGCCAGATGATTCAGGCCCGGCCGGCACCGGTCGTGCTGGCCGGCGGTGAGGTCCGGGGACTGTTCGAAGACGAGATAGGTCGCCCCGAGCCGCCAGCTGCGTCCGTTGCTCCAGGTCTGGAACAGTGCGTAACCCAAGGCCTCCAGCAGCCATCCGAAGGAGGCGACGGCGCGGTTGAGGTCGGGTACCCAGATCTCGACATGGTGGAGCATCCCGCTGGTCGGCCGCGTCATGCCGCCACCGCCGGGGAGGGTTCGATCAGGTAACCACTTTCGAAGCGGGCGCCGGCGCGGACGAGGGCGACGAGGTGGGGTGCGGTGACCGCGCGCCAGCGGGCCTGGGCGGATTCGGCGAGTTCGAACACCATCGCGAGTGCGGCGGCCGGGCTGCCGGCGCCGCGGGTTACCTTGCTGCGGAGCTTCACGGTGGAGAACGTCGACTCGATGGGGTTGGTGGTCCGCAGGTGGATCCAGTGCTCGGCCGGGAAGTCGTAGAACGCCAGCAGCTCGTCCACCTCTTCGGTGATCTTCTTCACCGCCTTCGGCCACTTCGCACCGTAGTCCCGCGCGAACGCTTTCACCGCCTTCTCCGCGTGGGCACGGTCCTCGGCGTTGTAGATCTCCTGTAGGGCCTTCTTCGCGCCCGGCTGCGCTGGCTTCGGAAGGGCGTTCGTGCCGTTGCGGGCCTTGTGGACCCAGCACCTCTGATGGCGTGCGTCGGGGAACACCTCAGCCAGGGCCCGCCAAAGGCCCATCGCGCCGTCCCCAACCACCAGGGCAGGATCGGTCATGCCGCGTCGGCGGCAGTCGCGCAGCAGGTCGGCCCACGACTCCGTCGACTCCCGCAGCCCCTCCGCGAGGGCGATCAGCTCCTTGGAGCCGTCGGTGCGCACGCCCATCAGCACCAGAACGCAGGAACGTGCCTGGCCGAGGCGGACCTTGGGGTGCACCCCGTCCGCCCAGATGTACACGTAGTCGATATCCGACAGGTCACGGTCCCGGAAGGCGGAGTGATCGGCCTGCCACTGCTTGGTCAGCCGGGTCGCTGCGGCCGGGAACAGCCCCGCCGAGCTGCCCAGGAACTGCTCCAGCGCGGGCACGAAGTCACCGGAGGACAGGCCGTGCAGGTAAAGCAGCGGAAGTACTTCGCTGACCTTCGGGGACTTGCGGCACCACGGCGGCAGGATCTTCGAGGAGAACCGCATCCGCTCGCCCGTGGCTTCGCCGATGCGGCGGCCGTCGACCCGGAGCGCCCTCACCTCGATCGGACCGGCGGCCGTCTTCACCGCCCGCTCGTGGTGGTACCCGTTGCGGACCACCAGCCGCCGACCGGCCGCGTCCTTCTCACCGGCAAGCTCCGCTATGTACTGGTTGACCTCGGCCTCCAGCGCCGCGGCCAGCATCCGCCGGGCACCCTCGCGGACGATGCCGTCGATCAGGGAACCGGTCTCGGTAGTCCCATCGGCATTCACTACGCTGAGCACGGGTGTGCCTTCCCGACCCGCGCAGCCACGCGGGCCTACTCGATGACCAGAAGTCGATCACTCGGGAAGGTACCCCCTTCGGCGTCCGCCCGAAGCCGACCCACAAGTCTCGAGCATTGCTCGGTCGTCGAACGCACGCTGGCCTGGCTCATCCACGCCCGACGCCACGCCCGTGCACTACGAGAGGCTCGTGCAACACAGCGAAGCCCTCATCACTTGGGCAGCCATCACTCTCATGACCAGGCGCATCGCACAGCAGAACCTCAGGAATCAGTAACCTCAGGGCTGACCGGGGGCAACGCCCACGGTTCCAGCGTTCCGTCACAGAGCTCGGCCAGGAACTGCACAGCTCCGCCTTCGTAGTGCCACCAACCGCCGTTCCGAGACGCTACGGTGACCCGCCACTGCTGCGGGCTGTGCTCGATGGAGCTCCACAAGAACCGGTCTCCCTCGGATGACTCGCCCCATGGGAGCAAGCCGCCGGGTGCCGGATACGGGCGGCGCAGGTCAGTGGCGTCATCGGAGTCCCACCACTCCCGATCGTCCCGCATGGCCCGCAAGCGGTAGATCTCCCGCCCCGGGTCAGGAAGGCTGACGAGGAGGAAGTCGTCAAGCGCAAACGCGGGATACCACTCAGTCAGACGCTTGAAGTCGGCAGGCAGGACGATGCTGAGACCATCCTCAATGACGTTCCAGTCAAGTTCAGCAGGCTCTGCACGTCGGTGATCTACCAGCCCGGGAACAGCTCTCTCCAACACGGCGATCGACTCGTCTGGATCAAGGACCCTGCGGACCGGCGTCTGAGTCCCGATGAAGTCGTCATCAATCATGGCGAGCAGCGTGTCAGATCGCTCCGACACCCGGTTCAGCCAGGGCACCATCACTCCCAAGACACACCACGCACACCGAGCTCTCAGCCCATCCGGGCTCAGGCAACCCCGGATCGCAAACAGGTACCGATCTTGTCGTTTAACCCAAGTGCCGGGGGCTGACCTGCTGCCCGGTGGGGATGAATACGGCCACGTAGTCCTCGAACCCTTCGTGTAGGCCCCATTCCTCGCGGGCCATGGCGGCTTCGTGTCTGGCTCGGGAGTCTTGGCGGCCCTTGGCGTAGACGTGGACGGTGTAGATCGTGGTCGGATCGAGCTGCAAGGCTGGGACATGTCCCTGGCTACCTGTAAGCCAGCCCGCAGCTGGTGCGGCAGGGCCAGTGGTGGGGCCGTACATGCTCATCCGCCCGCCTGAAATCGGCAGGTAGGGCCACGTGCCGAGTAACTGCCACTGCGTGGACTGTTGGACGGGCTCGGTCTCGGTGAGCATGAGGGTCACCCAAGCATCATGGGACTGGACGCAGCTGACGATAGTGAGCTGGCCGGGGGTGCCGATCACAGGCTCGTCGGTGCGGAAGTCAGGTGTCTGGTCGATACCCTCCAACACGGTCTCGATGTGCTCATTGATGTAAAAGTGCGAGTACTCGATGCTGACAACGCCGCTGACTACGTCCATGTCTGGACCGTACGCCGTCATAACACTGGAGGGAGATGAGGTTGCCTAAGACGTGATGCGTCTCGGTTTGGTGCCCTGCTTGTGGTGGCTGGGGCGCGAGTACGGTTCACCGGTTTTGAGGACGCGTCCGACGTCGTGAACGACAGCCCGAATGCGATTCTCGGATCCGAGTGGGCGCCCGGGGCCTGGCCTGGCAGGTTTTGGTGCACCGGCTGGCTGAGGGCACTTCGCACGGAGGTGCCTGAACCCGCGCCGGACTCGGGCGGGAGTGAGCTTGTTCGGTGCGGCGGGTCTCTCCCAGGGCCGCCGCAGGTCGGCAGTGAGGGGGCGGGCGAGCCGAAGTTGGGCGTGGACGGCGATGATCAGCCAGGTCCAGCGATCCGCTGCCTCGGCGAGACGGAGTTTCGGACGGGTCCAGCCGAGCGTCTCACATTCAGATCTTGCCCCTGAGGCCCCTGAGCGGAGTCAGAACTGACCTACCGCTGGAGTCAGTTGTCACTGACGCAGCCACGGCAAGCGCTTCTCCGCCCGCCTCATCGACGGAGACGACAACGAGGCCGGCGTCCGACGCCTCAATGAGATGTACCCCCTGAACCGTATCCTCAACGCAGACGCTTTCTACGTGAAGATCATGCCCTGATCACTGGCGGAGCTCCCGTGTCCCTCATCGCCGAGTACAGCACCATGGCACGCCCGGACCGCGGCATCGTGCAGGTCTACGACGCCGACGCCTACCTTGGTGACGATGAGACGCTCGCCCGGTCGAGGGCTAAGGTGGTCGCCGGAAACGGATACCACCTCTACCTTCACAGCCTCCAAGTCGACGTCGAGGTCCAGGTCGTCATCAACATTTGGGCCGGCCCCCAAAATCCCCCGGAAGGCATCGAGGGCACCGTCGCGCTCACCCTGGAATCAACAACCGGGCAGCTCATCGTCAACCAGCTCACCTACGGGCCGGCAGGCGTCATGGAACTGCCCAGGCCCGGCGTGTACGACGGCCACGCGACCTGGAGTGGACGCGACACCACGGCCGCCTACTGCGACACGAGCCACCGCCGCTCCGTCGAAGAGGCATGGACCACGGAACAGCTCCGCGCCGCGTGGAAACAGTGCCCCACAACGGAGCAATACACCCTCGACCTCTGGTTCGTAAGGGAAGCCGAGGACGATGAGGGCGGGGAATAGTCCTCGCCAAGCCTGAGAGATCCCGTGCCGCGTACGCGCCGGCCGCGCGGAGCATCGCTCCGCGGCAGCCGGAACCGGTGAGCGCCAGGTCAGATGAACGCGCCCTTCTCACTGGCCTCCAACCAGCCGAGAAGGGCGCGCGATTCTTGGGCCAGCTTCGGCGGACTGTTGCTCCACCCGGCCCCAGGGCGATCGCAGCAGGTCAGCGGTAGGGGCTCCAGCGGCCGAAGCGGGCCATCAGCTTGCTTGCCGCGTCCTCGTTGAGGCCTAGGTGCGCGGCGGCCTGCGCGGTGTCCAGGTCCGCCGCGGTGTCCCGGGCCGCCCAGTACCCGACCCGCTCGGCAACGACCTACAGGCCGCGGGCCACCCGCACGCCCGCGACCGGGGAGGTCTTCGTCAGCTTGCCGATCTCCCCCTCCGGTCACTCCAGCAGCGTAGTAATGGTCTCCGGCAGGGGAATGGTCGTCGTCTCGACCTGGGCGGTGTGCCCGTCCCAGTCGCGTTCGCCCGCGTCCGCCTACTCGCTCCCGCCCTCGGCCAGGCTCTGGTCGCCGATCGCCTCCCAGTCCAGACGGTGTTCGGGGCCGGTCCAGCCGCAGGAGCACACCGCGCGCAGTGCGGCTGCTTTCGGTACGTGGGGCCAGTGGCCGTTGCAGACGCTCCACTGCGAGACCGGGTCTCCTCCCCCGCCCGAGTCGGCATCGAAGTACACCGGGGTCGGGACGGTGCCGTCCGCGAGGACGGCCTCGACCGCGCCCGTGTGGGCGGTGCCGAACTCCTCAGTCGTCCAGGTCTCGCGCCTACTCACCACGGCCCGCCCTCTCCCTGCCCTGTGTTCAAGCGGCCCACGGTGCAGGGTTGCCTGAACACGACATCTCGTGGTCGACACCTGCGCGAAGAAGTGCCTGGACGTGACGGTGAAGACCGTCAGTCGGCCGAAGAATGCGGTCGGGTTCGCGTCGTGCCCCGCAGTTTGGGTGGTCGAGGGGCCGATCGCCTGGGTCATGCACGCCCGCCGGCAGTCCCGCCGGGCCAGCCGGGCGGCCTCTCGCGAACAGACGCGGGACTGGCGTGGTCACCACCGCGACCGCCAACCGCACTTCCCGACACACACCCTCGCACCGAGCCGCACGGCCCGTCAGCCCGCTCCAGCGGATACGTCGCGAGCAACGTACGTCCAGCCGTACACGCCGCAGGCCCCGCGGGCTGGCGGGGCCTGCGGCCTGTGCAGCAACCCTGCTCAGCGGCGCCTTTGCCGCCAGGCTTCCCAGAGGGGGCCGACGACGACGGAAAGCAGTCCCACGCCAGCTGCAACCAGCACCGAGCGCACGGTGAATGCCTGCTCGAAGGCGAATTGAACAGCGAGGAGGATCGCGACAACGCTGACGAACGTGACGACTGCGTTTCGAGCAGTGCTCACGGGTTCTCCTTGCGTCGGGCTCGCTGGTGTCAGCATGCGACATTCTTCCACTCGGGCCAGCCGACTACGACGCCGATCGGGGCGTAGGGCAGCCGGATCTGTACACAGCGGCCCTGGCTTGCAGCGCCTTTGAAGGTCTTCTGAACGCTCTGTGCCGCAGCGCCCAGCGTTCCACGACAGATGGTGCGTTCCGGTACGTTCCTGACCCTGGCGGCGGAAAGCGACGAAACCATCGCGGGACATTTGAAGGGGAGATCGCCCGGCGCGCACCATAGGCGAGGCACTCGCAGACACGGCAGGGAAGCCCGTTGGTGGACACGCTACGAGCGAAGACCCGGACTCGGCTGAACCGAACCCTACCCAAAGACTACGAATACGTCTTCAAGGCCCTGTATATCGGCGCCGCCTGATTTCTCGTCGAGCACAAGCACGTGGGCGCCCTGAACCACCGCCGACCCGCCCGAGCCGTGCCGTCCGGATGGGGGGTTCGTCTGCGCGGAGCGGGTCCGGCGTTCTACGCTCGCCGGGCTGCGCCGTGGGTGAGGAGCCGATTGTGACCGCAATAGCAACACCGCCGGAGGCGGAGGCTCCCCTGCCGCCCTTCAGGGGCTGGCGTTATGCGGCGGAGGCCGCCGTCTACCGGAACGGTGTCGAGGAGCTCCTGGCCGAACCGGCCGTCGTCGACCGGTTGCAGATCCGCCCGGAGGTCACGGCCGACGCGGTGCGCGCGGCCATGCACGGAACTGCGGTCGTGGAACGGGTCCTGCTGCTTGCGCGGGTAGACCACGAGGCCGTCGTCTCGGCGCTGGACTGGCGGACGAGGCAGCGGCGGCGCCTGGCGCGCGCCCGGGCCCAGCTCGGGCTGGAACCGGCCACGGTGGCAACCCTCCTGATGGTAGTCGGCATGCTCGCCAGTCTGAACGGGTCCGGCGGCTTCTGGTCCACCTCGCAGGTGGCGGCGGCGGTGGCCGCATGTGCCGTGGGCGCATGGCTGTGGCGCCGCCCTCGCGCACGTCGGCAGCTGCGCATCATGCCCGTCTACATCCGTTGCCGGTTAGGGGCGTGGGTTAGCGCCTCCTACGTCGACGGTGCACTGCAGCGGCTCGCGGCGGAGTTGAACGCCCGCAGCATGCGCCAGGTCCTCCTCGAGGTGATCGAGGCGTTGCTCGGCGACGACCCGCACTCCGTGCTCATGTACGACGGCTATCACGGGCTGCGGGCGCGGCGGGACTCCCGATTCTTCGTACGGAGCCTGTGCGCGGTGCAGTTGGCGCGCAAGCTCAGTCTGATCGACGGCGGCACCATCGCACTCAGCGGTCCGCGGGGCGTGGGCAAGACCACTCTCCTGGACGCCGTGAGCAGTCTGCTCCGGCCCGCGACGGCAGAAACCGCGAAGCCCGACTTGGTGATCCGCGTTGCCGTACCCGCCGCATACACCCCGTACGACTTCCTGCTCTCATGCCTGGTCGGCGTGTGCGAGCAGTACCTGCAGCGGAGCGGGCAGCCCGTACCCGACTTCACCCGGCTGTCAGGCTTCGTACGGCTGGGCCGGCGCGCCAGGAGTCTGGCCCGCCGCACCGGGCGGTGGCTCCTTTTCGCCCTGCCCGCCACTGCCCTGCTCGTCCTGGGCGCAGCTGTGACGGTACGTGGCTGGTGGGGCGGCCGACGTTCGGCCTTCATGTCCTTCGCAGCAGATGGGGAGCAGAATGCCGCCCACGTGGTGGACGGACTCTGGCGTGGTCACTACGTCGTGGTCAGCCTGATGATCGCCTGGACGAGCCTCTTCGTGTGGGGCCTTCGTACGCCGGGGCGCTTGCGAAGGTTCCTCGGACTGAGGGAAGAGCGCCGGGCAGGCTGGGTGCTGCTCTGGGCACTCGGCTGGGTGCTGGTCGCGACGCCGGTCCTGGACGTTCTGGTGGCCGTGTACGACGCCGTCGACATCGTGCCGGACCGGACCAGCCGGATGGGTTTACCCCCAAATGGGTTGACAGCCTTCCTCGCCGTGCTGCTGGTGCCGCTGTTCGTGTTCCTGCTCGTCACGTCTTCGGACTTCCCGCGACGTCTGACGGTCCGCGACCGCTTGCTGGTGGCGATCACCCTGGCGGGTCTGGCCTGCATCGGGTTCATGCAGCTCTCCCCGACGACCCGGCCTGCCGTAACCGACCCCGAGAACCCCGGCCGGCTCACGCTGCTCCTGCTCGGGCTGGTCCTCGTCCGCTGCTCCTTCGAAGGGCGCAAGCAGCAGGAGAAGCAGAGCGACCTGACAAGGCGCTGCCTGGACCAGCTCTTCCGGCTCCGCACGGTCCAAGGCACATCGGCCGCACTGAACCTCGCTTCGGGAACGCCCTTCGGAAGCGCGCACGGTTCCACCCTGTCCACCGTGCCGCCGAACTTCCCCCAGCTGGTCGCGGAGTTCCGGGCAATGATGGAGGCGATCGCACAGGAGCTGGGCGAGCAGGGCGACGGGCGGGTGTTCCTATGCATCGACGAGTTGGACCGAATGGCCACCCCGGCGCAGGCGCGAACGTTTCTCGGCGAGGTTAAGGCGATCCTCGGCGTGCCCCGGGTCTACTGCCTGGTGTCGGTTGCCGAGGACATCAGCGCGGGGTTCGTACGCCGTGGCATGCCACACCGCGACAGCACCGACAGCGCCTTCGACGACGTCGTCCACATCCGCCCGATGACGCATGCCGAGTCGGTGGCGATCCTGGAGGAGCGCGTGCCCAGGCTCCCCCTGCCGTACGCGACCTTCGCCCATGCCCTGTCCGGAGGCATCCCGCGGGACCTCATCCGCTACGCCCTCGGCCTGGTCGAGTTGCGCCAGAGCACCCTGTACGTGGAACTGCGCGACATCGCACTCGTCATGCTGGCGGACGAGCTGTCCGACACCCTCGCCGGCTTCCGGACCCTGCTCGCCGCCCAGCCGTGGACAGCCGAGACCGCGCCGGTCATGGTCGACTACCGGATCCTCACGGAGCAGTTGGACGCTGCCCGCCCGCAACAGGCAGACGATCTCATACGCGCCTTGCAGGATTTCGCAGCGCCGGCGGTGCCCGTCGTCCCGGGAGCTGCCGGACCTGACGACAGGGCCTTGCCGGAAACGACGCGCCCGCTGGTCGCCGAGGCCCGGGCATACGTCGCCTACGTGCTCACCCTGCTCCAGATCTTCACCCCCGCGGACTTCAGCCGACGCCGCGACGACGTCGAGCAGGCGGACCCGGACGGCTCAGTGCAACGCCTGGCGGACATACGCCTGGAACTGGCCGTATCCCCGTACAGTGCCCTCGTCCTCGCCGACCGGGTCAGACGCGCCTGGGGACTTACGCCGCTGGCCGCGGCTCCCCCGCCGACGCCACCCATGCCGGACCAGGCGCCCAGCTAGACCCGTACTTCGCGGGTGAGCGTTTCAGGTCTGTGGCCAGCGAGTCTGCGTGATGTCGGTGTCGAGGAGGTCGAGGAGGTGGAGTTGGACGCCGCGGTTGATCTGGACGGTTGGCGGGTCGGTGACGTTGCCGATTCGCAGGGTGAGTTCGCCGAGGTGGTAGAGGATCATTCGGCCGGTGGGGCGGACCCGGCGGTTGTCCGGGTAGAGGCCGGCCATGGTTTCTTCGGGGCCGAGCGCGCGTCTGACCTGCCGTTCGATCAGGCAGAAGACGAGCAGGGCCAGGCAGATGACCTGGATCAGCGCGGCGACGCGTCGGTTGTGCTGGACGAATACCGGTGCGACCGCGAGGGGGCCCTTGAAGTCGTGGTAACGCCGTTCGACCGCGCCCTGGCCCTTGTAGTGGATCAGGACCTGGGCCGGGCCGGCCTTCCCGGCCGGGACGCTGGTGATGAGCGCGTACCAGCCGTCGACGGCTGCTTCGGCTTTCAGCACGTCCTGGTCAAAGTTCCAGGTGAGGCCGGGGGTGCCGTGCTCGTCGGCGGTGATGTGCCAGCGCAGGCAGGAGGTGACGCGGCGTTTGGCCGTGACGACGCCGATCCGGGCGACGATCTTCTCCCGGGTCTTGTAGTGGCGTCCGCCCGCTGCGGCGGTGAGCTTGTCGAGGTCTTCGGCGGCCTTGGCCAGTCGTTTGGCCCGGGCTGCCTGCTGGCCGGCCGCGACGGCGGTGGAGTGGACCAGGATCCGGCGCACCGTGAGCGACGGGTCGCTCTTGCGGCGGCCGGTCAACGTGTGGGTGTCCTCCAGAACCCGGTATGTCTCGCGTTCCGCCTCCGGTTTCCTTTCGTCCCGCTCGGGCACCCAGTCGACAGGCTCGGCCCGCCCGAGATCCAGGGCCGCGTAGACCTCGTCCTTGATCTGGGCGGCCGGGACGGGAGCGATGAACTCCACCCCGGCTTCCAGCAGGGCGGTGATGTTGGAGTAGGACACCAGCTTGGAGTCGGCGACCATCAAAAACGTGTGGGTGCCGGCCATCGTCTTCAGGTCTTTCATCGCTCCAACGACCTGGCTGACCTCGGCCGCGGCGCCGTCGAAGACCCGGGAGTGCACGGGGATACCGCCGTCGGCCGCTACCGCGAGCCCGGCCTGGACCTGCTTCAGGTCCACCCGCCGGTCCTTGGGATGCCCGTTGCAGCCGATGAGCGGGTACTGCTCGTCCTGGTCCTCGGCGGGGAAGGCTCCGTGGACGGACATGCTGGTCATGTCCCAGTGCAGCCGGGAGACGTCGATCCCGAACTCGGTGATCGCCCGGGCGCCGACCGTGCCCGCGATGACCTCCAGTTTCGGGGCGATCGCGTCCAGCGCGCGGGCCAGACGATCATCGTTGAGCAGGTCCGGCGTGATGCCGAAGACCTCTTCCACCGCCCAGGTCCGGGCCCAGTCCCCGACCCGCACCAGCGGTGCGGGCGAGGTCAGCCGGTTGGCCACGAGCGCCTCGATGACCTGCCCGTGCGTCAGATGGGCGCTCGCGCCGCCCGGACACACCTCATCGACGATTCCGGCCACGTCCAGCCGGCGCAGAAACTCGGCAGCGACAGGCAGAGCGCCCAGACGCTTTTCCACCACGGACGTCACCACAACTTCAAGGCGCTGACGCTGGGACCGTGGCCGCGGGGACCGGGAAGTCATCGACACACCCGGCCCAACGCCACACGACCGGTCCGGGACACTCCCGGACCGGTCACACCATACGAATCAACGACCCGCGAAGTACGGGGCTAGAGAGCGATTGACGCTACCGGCGGCCGGAGGAATGCTCGCTGGAGTCGTCACCCGGCTCGACGAGGAGCGCCTCCTGGGCCACAGGGGCGGGATCGGGAGGCGGCCCGGGAGCCATGGCGGGCCCAGGGACGGAGACCTTCGCCGCAGCGGGCGGCGGCGCCCACGGATCCCAGGCTTCGGCGTTGCGCGGCCGGAATTGCGGCCAGTGCGGTGCGCCGGGCACGGCCACGGCTCCCTTGTCGGTCAGGCGACTCGCTTGTACATCGGACAGCGGTTTGCCCTGGCTGGAGTAGGTGCCGGTCATACCGTCGGCAGCGAACTCGGACACGACCCGGGTCTCCTTTTTGGACGCCGCGAACCAGGTCGGAGTCTCGGCCCCGGACGCGAACAGGGCATCCTAGTCACGCAGTTCGGCCAACGTCTGCTTGCGCCACTGGTCACCCACGCTGCCTATCCCGCATTCCGTACCCCCCGACCTCGCGCTCGCCCTGAGCACCGCCGGCCGCCTCATGGAGTTCGGCCGCTGCGAGTACTCCGAGGTCTCCGCGTCCGTAGAACTCCCCACCGTCGCCGAGGTGCGGTGGGTGGCGGGTGGCGGAAGAGCTGCCCGGAGGGTGGTTCCGGGGCAGGAGAAATACGGGGAGTTCGACGGGGTGCCGTTCGAGGAGTAGCCCGCGCGCTGGTCGTCGGAGTCCAGGCGCCCGGTCTGCCGGCCGACCCGTCCGCGTACGAAGGACGGCTGCGGCCTCAGCAGCACAGACCAGATGCCGCGGGACCTCATCAACAACCGAGCGCGGCAGGGGGCCGGCACGGCGGGCTTCCGGGAGTTCCGTCCCAGCCAGGGCCCCGCACCGGCCCACCGGCCCACCCGCCGACCCGCCGGTCACGTAGGCGCTCGGCAGGATGCTCCGAATGTTCTGCTCGCCGTGGACGTCGGCTGGCTTCACCGTGTTCACGAAGTTGGTGTCGGTGTTGGTGGGAGCCGAGCCGGCGGAGGTCGTCAGCGACAGCAGGACGGCCGCGAGCATCACGCCCAGGGAGTACCTGAGAAGCCAGCCAGGGTCAGGGTCCGGGGATGGCGGACTGCGCCGTCTCGAAGGTGGCCTTCTCCTGGTTGCCGAAGTTCGTCCCAGCCACGTAGGGACTGGGGGCACGGTTCTGGGCTTCGGCGATCGCGTCGAGGCCGCCGGTGCTGGACTGGGCAAAGTGTGAGGTGACGCCGACCAGGACGCCCTCGCCGGTGGCCTGATTGAAGTCCTTGAACCAAGGTCCGCCGCTGGATCCGGGGCTGAGCTGGGTCTTCATCAGGTCGCTGTTGGTGTCCCACCACCACTCGCGGTTGATCCAGGACGGGCCCTGGCTGAACAGCAGCGAGCGTCCGTCGTAGATGCGCTGCTGCGGGGCGGGGATGTTGTTGACGTTCGGAGAGCCGTTGATCACCGCAGCGCCGGTGCCGGAGAAGTTGGGGCCGCTGTAGCTCTTGATGTTCAGTGTGGGGTAGCCGAAATTGGTGCGTGGCGTTGTGCGGGCCGGGTTGAAGCCGATCGGCTGGCCACCGCCCACGACGTCTTCGATCGGACGGTCGTCGGCCGGGTTGTCGACGACCATGGCGGCCATGTCGTTGTTGTTGAAGTGGTTGGACTGGGCCGCCCAGCCTTCGGTCAACCAGGCTCGGGTCACCGCCCACACTCCGTACGGTGCGACGTCGGGGCCGATCGCAGGGCCGGTTTCCAGGTCGGTGCCCGGTGCGACGCGCGGCAGGTTCTCCCCCCGGAAGTCGGGGATGAACAGCACGTTCGTGGCGACCTGGTTCAGGTCCAGCGGAGCATTCAGGCCCCAGTTGATGCGCAGGCAGTGTGCCGCGGTGACCACGACGCTCTGGTTCTGGCTCTTGACCACCGTGGCGGTGCAGGTCGCGAGGTTATCGGTCGTGCCCGTGCCGTCGGCGTTGCGCATCCGCATCACCAGTTTACCTACCGTCTTGGTGATCTTCCCGCCGCCGGCCCAGGGCCGGGCGGTGTCATCCCATCCGGCTGCCGGAGCGACGGCTTCGGACCCGTCACCGTTGAGCGATGCGGCTGAGAGGCGGTTCAGGTTCCAATACCCGACCTGCTCCTGAAGTCCGGCCTCGTAGCCGGCACCGAGAGGGACAAGGCGAAGTTCGGCGGGTCCGGCGGCGTGTGCAGCCGGGGCGCTTCCCACAGTTGTTGCGGTGGCCGCGGCCACCGCAAGGGCCAGCACGGAAAACCGTCGGTGGGCTAACAGGCGCATCCTCATGTCGTACTCCTCTGGATAGAACGAGTTTCCGAACGAAGCTACCAGTCGGTAGGAGTCCTGTTCCCAGAGTCGTTGAACTGTTCCCTCGGCATCCACGGCGCGAGCTTCGCCGCGTCCTCGCGCGACGAGGCTGGGACACTCAGCCCAGCTGTCGTCCCGCGTCGCCCGCCGGGTGAATGAGTGCCGCGCGGAGCTCGCGGGTCAGGGAGTCGGCCCGGGCGGCCAGGTCCGGGTCCATGAACGTCACCATGCCGGAGCTGCCCTTGTCACCCCACAGGCACACGGCACGCAGGCCACCGTCGGAGGTGGTGAGGCCCACGCACTCCAGCCAGCCCCCGGCCGGTCCGGACGCCGGTTTCCAGGATCGGTTCACCGTCGCGCCGACACGGTCGGCGCCGGCGCGCACGGAGTCCGCGAAGGAGCTCAGGGTGTCCGCCGACATGTCGTGCAAGTCGCCCGTCAGCACGCGGACGCCGATGAGGCCGTCGTTGGTCTCGAGGTCGCCGTACGCGTGGGTGAAGGACTCGTAGCCCTCCGGATCCGTGGCGGAGGCCGCCTCCAACTCCTGGTTGAGCGGGGAGTTCCACAGGAGCCGCATGCCATGGAACGTGTCCGGGGCAGTGACGCCGTAGCGCGGATACACGGTGCTCAGCATGTACGACCACATCCCGGCCCCCACCAGGCAGCTCAGCACCACCGCCACCCCCACCAGGGCGAGGTCCAGCTCGCGGCGCGAGTACGGCGGCACGGGCGCCAGTTCCGGCAGCGCCGGATCCAGCGGGACCGGATGCGCGGCAGCGGAATGCCCACCCCGGCGCCGGGCGCGGCGCAGCACCCCGGCCAGCCAGAAGGGCAGCGCTCCGTAGGCCACGAGCCCGGCCCACCAGAGCCATTGCGGAAGCTCCAGAAAGGCCACGGCGATGAGAACCGCGCTGAGCAGGACGGCGCGCACGAGTCCCGTCTCGGAGGGTTTGCGGACGAGCGGCAGTAGCACCACCCGTCCGGGCCGGTCCAGCACATCGAGGGCCTCGGCGAGCATCGCACGGCGCGCGTCGTCCGGCCGCCGCGCGGCATCCGCCCGCGCCTGCTCGGCCGCGGCGTGCACACCGTGGCCCGTCGCCAGTGCCTGGCGCAGGTCGAACAGCTGAGTACGGGCGACGCGCGGCCGCCGCGCCACTCTCTCGCCGGCGGCCGTCAGCCACGGCGCGCTCCGCACCCGTGCCACGCGCAGGGCCTCGGGCGAGCCGGGGGCCAGCTCGGCCACCCGTGCCGCGAGGGCGGGGCCCCGGGTGTTGCGGGCCGGGCGGTCCTGGAAGTCGCTGTGCAGGCAGAGCTCTGCGTATCCGGCGAGCAGCCCCAGGTGGTCGGGGAACACCTCGAGGGCGTCCCGGTAAACCTGTTCGGCGCGGTCGTCCTCCTCG
Organism: Streptomyces tatrensis; assembly: GCF_049310065.1. Lineage (NCBI taxonomy): Bacteria > Bacillati > Actinomycetota > Actinomycetes > Kitasatosporales > Streptomycetaceae > Streptomyces > Streptomyces tatrensis. The sequence continues at coordinate 157,136 of NZ_JBMDLB010000011.1, forward strand.
TCGTCGTCCTCGGCCACGTGCGCGAGCGCGAGGAGCAGCGACAGCTCGGCGTCCGGCCCGTACGCCTCCAGTCCCCTACGGGCGGCCTGCCGGGCCGCGTCCAACCGCCGCGCGGTGAACAGCGCTCGGCTCGTTGCGCGGGCGCCCTCGACGCCTTCATCCGTCGGGGTGTCCTGCGCGGCGCCGCCGGACGCAGAGATGTTCGCTTCTGCGACTTTCTGCCCGGTTCCGTCGGCTATCGCAGTGGCGTGCGACGCCGCGTCACCGGCCGGACGCGTGACGCCATTGTCCTCATTGGCCGGGTTGGACTGGTTGTTTTCATTCGTGCCATGCATGGCTATTGCGCCCCACCCCTGGTTGTGCAGCCGGGCCCCTTCCCGGCCGCGCAACTATCGCCTGCAAATCGGAGTCCGTCAATCCATCGGGTCGGCCCGGGGTAACCCGCCGTTTCACCCATTGCCCGGCCCGCAAGGGCGAACGCGACGGCGTTCGCCTGGGGTGTACTGCTCCTACTCGGCCCTGAAACGAGCAGGAGCCGACCTAGCGGGGCTCGGCATCGCCGTCGGCCTCAACGCGACCTACGGGTAGGGGTAGTGGGCTGCTCCCCAGCCGGCCGCTGCGATCGCGGTGGCGAGGAGAGAGCCGGCCACCACCCGCCGACGCCCATGCCGCATGCGCGGGTGACGCGTTGGAAGCCTGTGCGACAGGGCCACACGCGCCCTCCCCTCGGCCACTGACTCACCGCCCGGACCGCGTGCCGGTGCCGCTCCGCAGATCCGGCGCGGTCGGGGGTTGGTGGGGCAGGCTTCGAGGGGCTGGGGCCTGACCACGCGCCCCGGCCCGGTCTGCCGTCTGTTACTCAGGGGCGTACGGTCCCGTTGTTGCACGGGCGGTCTGGAGGTCGGCAAGCCTGTGCACGAAGCGAATCGCGAGGAGGGCGGCCACCAGCGACAGCACGCCTTGTACTGCGGCGGCGGTGGCGGTTGCGGAGAGGCCCGCCGCGTCGGTGGCGCTCTCGTACACGGCGCCGTACACGCGGTCGGCGAGCAGGGACAGGAGCCACATCAGCCACCACCAGGTGATGAACGCGGTCGAGGTGGGCTGGTCGGAGCCGTTGGGGGCGAGCTGGCGGCTCGCTTCCCAGGTCTCCCTCGCGATGCGGACCGGGATGACCAGGTTGCCGAAGGGGATGAACCAGCCACCGATGGCCCAGCCGCTGGACCGGGTCGCCGTGTCGGGCCTGAAGGCCTTGGCGGTCGTGTGTGCCCGGTAGAACCAGGTGATGAAGACGGTGCCCGTGGCCAGCAGAAGCGGTATCTGGATGGCAGCGGCCAGGGCCATCAGCATGTCCGGCAGCGTAGAGCTGTCCGCGCTTCCTGCCTCGGGGTACCGGCCACTGGCCAGTTCCGAGCGGACGTAGAGGCCGGTGCCGGTCAGGAGCAGAGCGTAGACGCCGGAGATCGAGAGCAGTACGACCGTGGCGATGGCAAGGCCGCGGGGCGGGCGGGGCATCGCGGGCGGCGAGGTCCAGCCTGTCAACGGCTGGAAGGGGACCGGCTGGTGGGCACGGTCGGGGTCAGGGTTCGATGCGGTCGGTGAACCGGGCGTGCTGAAGGACATGAAGTGATACCCCCGTGGGAACGTGAACGTGTGACTGGCAAAAGGATTGGGCCGGGAAGACGGGCGGCGCCCCGCGGCGGTGCTTAGCCACCACGGTGACGCCGCCCCGGGGCGCACTCACGGGCATGCCGGAGTACCGGATCCGGCTTCGTCTCGCTCGCTGATGGCTGCTCGCCGGGGGCCCTGCCTGTTTGGCGCGTCCACTCAAGCGCCGCCGATGCAGTCGAGGAACGCCTCGGCCCTGCCGGTGCGGGCGCAATCCGGGCCGAAGGCGGCCAGACAGGCGTCGTACGCGGCCACGGCCCAGTCTGAAGAGGGCCGTGGCCGCTACTAACTCGACGCTGCCGAGTTCCGCGGCAGTGCCCCTGAGGCAAGTTGCACCGCAGCACGTCGGACCTGCGAAGCCTTTCCCGAGGTCTGCCCAGTGTCACAGGACTTCGGTGTACTCCTGCGGGTCGTAGTTGAGGTCCGGGGCTAGGGCTTTGCGGCTGCGGAAGGGTGCTGTGGCGTCTCCCGTGCCCTGGTAGAACCAGCCCTTGCCCGTCTTGTCGCGTGCGTAGAGGTCGGGGGTCCCGTCCCTGTTGGCGTCGCCCCAGGCCACCAGGTCCTTAAACCGGTCCCAGCCCGACCCGATACGCGCGCGCGTGCCGAACGTGCCGTCGCCGCGTCCGCGGTACAGCCACAGCACCCCGGCCTTGTCACGTGCGAGGAGGTCGCCCGCCGCGCCGCCGGCGAGGTTCCCCGCCGAGACCAGGGCGTCGTACTGGCTCCAGCCCGAGCCGATCCGCTTCCGGGTCGCGTACGGGGCGTCGGTCGTGCCGGTGCCCTTGTACAGCCAGAGCACGCCGTCCTTGTCGCGGGCGAGGAGGTCCGCCTTGCCGTCGCCGGTCAGGTCGCCGCCCGCGGTCAGTTCGTCGTACGTGTTCCAGCCGCCCCCGACCTTGCTCCGGGCGGCGAACTTCCCGTCGCCCTTCCCGGTATACAGCCACAGGACGCCCTCCCCGTCACGGGCCAGGAGGTCGGCGTGCCGGGAGCCGCCGGCATTCCCCGCGGCCACGAGCGCGGTGTACTTCCCCCAGAAGCTGCCGAGGTCCGTCGCGTAACCCGACGAACCGGATATCACGCCATTGTCGTAGAGGGTGTTCTGGCTGATGAGGTGCCCGTCCCGGGTGCGGGCGAGGAGGTCGGGCGTGCCATCGTCTGTCAGGTCGTGCGGTGCCGCGTCCCGGGAGACGGTGAACCGGCCGTTCACGACGAGGGTGCGGCCGATGCCGTCGCGCGGCCTGGCGATGATCTGCCATTCGTACTCCCCGTTGGGAGCTGGCATGTGCATGCCGTTCAGCAGTCCGTCCCAGTGGAGTTCGAAGAAGCCGCTTTCGGTGTTCTCCGGCCGGAGGATGTCCGCGTCGTAGTAGTGGCCGCGCTTGCCGGTCCTCACGTTGTGCAGGATGAACTCCGTGCGGACGTTGTCGCGTGACAGCTTCCAGTTCAGGCTGACCGACGGCGCGCGGGAGAGGTCGATGGCGGTGGGTATCTCCTCGCGTACGAGGGTCACCTCAGTGGGCGGCTTCATCGTGGCGACGATCTCGGCGCGCGGGAGCCCGTCGGAGCCCAGAGTGATGCGGTAGAGCCCATCACCGTGGGCGACCGTACCGCCCTTCACCAGCAGGGCCCCGCCCGGAGCCAGGCCCGGGGTGTAGGAGTTGACAAAGTCCAGCACCTTGCGCGGCGCGCCCCCACCCAGGGGATGGGCGTACAGGGCGTGATCGTCAGAATCATCGCCCCGTTGCGGGGCGGCGAGCCACCAGCCGCCCAGCAGGCCGAGCAACGGGCGGTCGCCCATCTGCCCGACCTTGGTCACAGACACGCTCGAGGAACCACGCTTCGCCATGCGGACGACGGTGCCGTCCACATCGTTGGCGGTACCGATCCAGGCGACGTGCGTACCCGAGAGGGCCACATCACCCCAGGAGCGCCACACCCGGTAGGTGTTCACAATGCGCGCGGAAGCGACATCGACGACCGCGTGGTGAATGACCGGGTCCTCCTTGTCACCGGTCTCGTACTCGTAGACGAAGGCACCATCGCCATACGCGACAACCCTGTCACTCAGGATGCCGCGAGGCAGGCCACTGATAGCCCGGTCCGTCATCCCCTTCCGGGGGTCGCTGAGCAGGTGGAGCAGCGGGGTCGACCCGGGGCGGAACCCGAGGGCGATGAGGGTGGTGCCGACAGCGCCTTGGTAGTTGTAGCCCATCCCGAACACGTCCACCTCACTGGTGGTCCCTGTGTCCATGTGGTGCAGCCGCACCGGCCGGCTCGACCTGACCACCGTGTCGGACATGGCTCCAACCTCCACGTCGCCGGTCGCAAAGAGATCAATCCGCGTGGCCGAGCCGTCGGAGTAACGCGTCCAGGTCGCCTCCCAACCGCTCCCCCGAGTGAGGAAACCCCCCGGACCCCCACCCAACACCCGGGCGTCCCTGGAAATCCTCGGCAGTCCCGCCAGGGCCTCAGCCTCCGCCGACGGCCCCGGCGCGGCGGCCGCGGGGAGAACCACCGGGCCCCCGGCCGCCGCAAGAGCGGTGAGGACGGCGAGAGAGACAAGTCGCCGGGACGTGCGGCGGTACGGCATGTGGGCCCCCGAGTTGAAACAGTCTGACCGGACGCGGGGATTCACCCTGCTCACGCCCATGCGCACTTGATCGCAGAAGCGGACCGTACCACCCAGCCCGCCAGTGCTTGCGTGGTGGTCCCGCCCACGGTCAGCGCAGGCCTGTTGTGCCTCCCGTAGCGCCTACCAGGCAATCTCCCTGGCCCTGCCCGGCGCCGACGCCACCTGCATCGTGCTCGCTCTCCCCTCCGAGGAGCACCGCCTCCTCACCCGCGCCGCCGCCACCCTCGGCCACGCCTCCACCGGCCGCCTCTCATCACAGCCCAAGCCACGAAAACTCCCACCACGAGCGGACCCTGGGCCCACGGAGGAACCCCCAATACCGCCCTAAACTGGTGCGGGAAACTTCAGTCCACCGCCGGCTCGCAGGGCCTGGATGGTGTGCTCGTGAAACTCGGCGAGGTCGTCCGGCGGGAGGGGACGGGCTACCGGTGAGCGTGTGCCACTCCTCCGCTTCCGTGTGCTGGATGCGGGCGTTGACAGTGGCGTCCGGGCCGGTGTGGTGGTCGGGGGACGTGTCGCCGGTGACCATGTCTGCCTCGTCCTCGCCCTCACCCATGCGACCCCGACTCTGAAATAGCGGTCGTTGCCTGCCCGCTGGTCATTGCTGGCAGGCGCGCCGCCAAGAGTCCTTCCCCGGCAGCCTGCGGCGTTCCGTGTTCAGGGGCAAACCACCCGATGACCTCCCCCAGGCGGGACCGGAACACGTGCATAGGCCGAGGCCCCGAGGTTACTCGGCGAGCTGCTCGCACGTCTTGGCGTATTTCGTGTTCAGTCACAGTCGAACGCGGGGGCAAGCCGGAAGGCATCTCGTTGACGGTGCCCGACGCCGGGGAAGCTCACCAGAAGGAGATCCCTGCGGAAACGCAGCCGGATCGGCCTTGGACACGTTGCCCAAGTCGACCCAGCTCGCGGCCGAGCGGCTGATGCGCCGGGCCCGCGGGTACGGCTGGGAGGCGACGGCGTGATCCGGCTGAAGGGGCAGTCGCTTCGTCAGGCCGGTCACCGGCCGGGCGCCTCGGCGAGGATCCGGTCTGCAGCCAAGTGCGGACATCCGCGGACGTGCCAGGTCACCGAGAGCACACCGCCGGCAGCGAACAGCGTCCTCGCCTCGCCGTCCCGGTCCGTGGCCTTGCAGTGCGGGCAGACAACAACCCGCGGACGACCAGCCTCGCGCACGGCCCTCACCCCTATCCCGACGGCGCAACCAGTCCGCCAGCTCAGGCCAGAACTATCAAACCTGCAAGCATTCCGCCCGCTTACTGACGGGTATGCGCCGAAATTTGCCCAGACCCCCTTTCAGTGGTTCGACGCTGCGGCGCCCCGTCGGACAACAACGTGCCCGGGCAGTCGGCCGAACGCAGCCTGGACAGACGGCCGGGCCCAGGGTGGGCGCCGCCCGCGCGGGTGGGTTGTCCGCCGAGGGCCTTTCGGGGCGGGCGTCGGGCCCGCTAGCCCCCCGTACGGTTGATCATGACGGCCGCTCGGACCTCGCCATCGTCGCCACCATCCGCTCCAGGCGGGCCAGCCGGGTCTTCTCGGTGCGGGCGGTGACCAGGCTGAGATACAGGGCGAACTGGTCGGACTTGCCGAGCGTCTCGTAGAACGCCCGCGCCGTCGGGTTCGCGTCGAGCGCCTCGACGAGATCCGGCGGTGCGGTGGCGTTCTTCTGCGAGGCGTATGCCCTCGCCCAGCGACCGTCCGCCCGCGCCGCCTCGACCTCGGCGAGGCCGCGGGGGCGCATCCGTCCCTCGGCAATCAGGGCCTCGGCCTTGTCGACGTTCACCTGCGACCAGGGCGAGCGGGGGCGGCGGGGTGTCGTGCGCTGCAAGAAATACGTGTCGTCGAAGCCGCGCCGCAAACCGTCGATCCAGCCGAAGCAGAGCACCGTGTCAACCATCTCTTCCCAGGTGAGCGACGGGATGCCGGTGTGCTTCTTGGCGATCTTCACCCAGAGTGCGGTCCGCTCCCCGTGATGCTCGTCGAGCCATGCCTCCAGCTCGGCCGGGCTCGCGGGGACAAGAATCTCGACACCGTCCTCGTATTTCTGCATGAACCGCAGGCTAGAGGCCAGATAGGACAGATTCTGACCTACTTTAGACCCGCAGCCCCCCGACTCCGCCGAATTTCACGGCCTCAGCCGGAGGGGGATCTGGCCTCCCAGCGGAACCGGCTCATGTCCGCAGAGGTTCCCCGTTCGCGAGCGACGGCGAACCTCCGGTGAGCCGAACGTAGAGGTTCTCGTCTACGCGAACGTTCATCACGGCCCCGAAGAAGGCAGATTCGACGATGGGGGCGCCACGCAGGCGAGCACCCCGAACTGGGATCCGGGGTGCTCGCAAGTTTCCGAGGCCGCCTTCGCCTTCGCCTTCGCCTACGCGATCGGCCGACCACGTCGGGCTGACGCCTACTTCGGGACGGGCTCGGACTGTCCGTGGGTCCCGCCCGACATCACGACTCAAAGGGCCGTCTCGACAGAGCCGAGTCGGCAGTTCAGGTCGACGGTCCCGCCCCGGAAGCAACGGCCCATCCCGCCTGCGGCACCGGCCCTCCCGTGGGTCCTGGTGTCTAGCCGACGATGCCTTCCCCGCCGAACGAGACGCCGCCCTCGAGGACTGAGCGGGAGTTGATCAGGGTGCTGCCTGCAGGGGTGGGTCCGTGGGCGCCGCCCGGCAGGGAACATACGGAGTGCTCGCCCATCGCGCTGATGGACAGTTCGGGCCGGCCGTCCTTGTTGACGGCGGCCGCCGAGACTGTGGTGCCGAAATAGTCGTGGTCCTCAGAGTTCCGGCGATGCCCGGCGTCCCTGGGTCCGCCAGCTCCCCCGGCAGCCCGTCGTCGGTGGCTTCGTCGATCGCCTTAGCCCCGCAGCAGCTCCGCGTGCCCTAGGGCCAGCGCCAGGTCGGTCTCGTTCGGCCGGTTCTTGTTGATGCCACCGAGAAGCTTGAACGGCGTCCACGTGTCGTAGGCGCGGCAGTCGAAGCTGTCCTCCACCGTGTAGCCGCGCTCCGTCAGGAGGTTGAGGAGGGGGCGGGTGAAGGGGGCGACCTTGAGTTCCGGCAGACCACTGGTCGCGAAGATCGTCGCCCGGCCGGTACCCGTGGGGGCCGGGAGGGATCTGACGAAATCGAGCAGGGTGGGGTGGAACTTCGAGTAGAAGATCCCCGACCCGAAGGCGGCGAGGTCGGCGGCGGCCACCTCGGCGGGATCGGCCTGTTCGGGGGTCACGACCTTCGCACCCAGGACTTCGGCCATCACCTCGGCGATCTTGCGGGTGTTGCCGTGCGACACCGACGCACACACGATCACGGTCTTCATCCGGGTTCTCCTCTTCTCGTACACGGTTCTGCAGCTAAGACAGCGCAGGGGCGCGTTCTGTGACACCCCGCCAGGATCAGGCCGCTGCGATTCGCGCTACCGATCACGAAGACGTTGGAAGTCGGGGGCCACAGAACAGCGAAGCCCCGGAACCCATCAGCAGCCCACCCGATCCGGCTCTCCCGGACGCGGTCCGGTGTGGCTGCTCCCGCCGGCCCAAAGGGTGTCCCCCGTACGGGGGCGAACGATCGTTTCCGCTGTTCCGGCCGCCGCGCATCGCGCGCGATGATCGCGGCGGCCGCCCTCAGCGGGAACCCGTAAACGCCGTCTCTCGGAGGCATCCGCACGTGACCCTCGTCATCGTCGTCGCCGTACTCGCCCTGCTCGCAGGCCTCGCCGCCAACCGCTACCTACGGCCCCGGCTCCTGAATGAGGACGACGACACGGGCATGGCCGTCAAAGACCTCGTCGGTCCGCTGCTGACGCTGACCGTTCTGCTCCTGGCCTTCGTCCTGGTCACCGCCAACGGCTCCTACGGCAAGGCCGAGGTCGCCTCGCGCGGCGAGGCCCGGGCCCTGGACCAGCTCGTGGAGACCGCCGAGTACGCTCCCGAGGCCCAGCGCGCACGTATCCAGGCCGACGCCGTCTGCTACGCCCGCGCCGTCCGCACCCAGGAATGGCCGGCCATGAACAACGGCACAGGTTCGGCCGCGCCGAGCACGTGGTCGACGGATTTCCGCCAGACCTTCCGCGCCCTGGAGGGCAAGCCCGTCTTCGGCATGCTGATCGCCGCCGACAACAAGCGCTCCGACGAACGCGAAGAGCGCCTCACCCAGGCCACTGCCAGCATTCCCGCCGCGATCCTGTGGTTCCTGCTCGCCACCTTGGCCATCACCGTGGTGGCCCTCGGTATCTGTCTGCCCCGCCGCAACAACCGCGGTCAACTCATCACGCTCATCGTGATCACCGCGCTGCTGACCACGGCCTTGTGCATCATCCGGGACGTCGACCGTCCCTTCGGCGGCATCATCAACGTCGAGCCGACAGCGATCACCGAGGCCGAACGCCAGGCGACCCGCGACTTCACCACCAACCACCCAGCCTCCGAACTGCCCTGCGACGAGCAGGGCAACCGCAAGGCCGTCTGAGCCCACCTCTGCCCGCTGAGGGCCCGGTCCCACTGCCGATCTCGCCGCCTCACACTTGGCGGCCCGGCGTTTCTGGCGTCACCGGCGCCTGCCTACCCGCACTCCTCCGCGGCCTGGCTGGGCCCGGTCGGCCGCCCTGCCGGCCGTCCGGGGAGGGCGGCTGGCCCTCTGCCCTTATGGGGCTCCGATGTAGCGGCTGGCCGTCACCGTGATCGAGGTCGGCAGGCCTGTTGTTCTGTCGCACCGAACCTTGGGTGTTCTCGCTGAAGGCTCAGCAGTAGTACCCATTCAGGTGGCGACCGCTACCCGGGTCGCTTCCGTCGGTACGTTACGTGCGCCTGCGCCTGCGCGGGGGCGGTGGTGGTCGCGGTGCGCCGCGCCAGCCATGGCCAGGGGTCGGGCGCTGGCCGCAGCGAGCCCGGTGGCGGCTGCTTCGGGGCTGCTGAGCTTCGTCGTAGACCAAGACGATCAGGACATGCAGGTCCAGGACGCCGGGACCCACGCGGTCGTGAGCACGGCCGGCTCGAGGGGGCTGTGGCCGGTGCGGCGGTTGAGGGCTGCGAGGGTGTGGAGGTCGGCGACGACGGGATAGTCGAAGGCCAGCGGCCGGGGACCCACCTGGTCCGGTGGGGCGGGGAAGGAGCCCTTCCCGTCCTGGCGGGAGAGCAGGTAGCCGATCGCGGTAGCGGTGGCGTGAGGGGGGCCGTGGCGGGCGATCACGGGCAGAGCCTGGGCGGTGGACAGGGCGTCACTGTCGCAGTCCGGGGTACGGCCCCACCCTCCGTCCGGCTGCTGGGTGGCCAGGAGCCGCGCCGTCGCACGGGCGATCGCCGCCCCGATACGCGGCTCGTCGGTGCCGGGGTCCGTGCGGGCGGCGTCGAGAGCGTCGACCGCGCGCAGGATGACGCTGGATTCGCTGAGGGTCCAGCTCGGATTCCAGGTCCCGTCGGGGTGTTGGGCGTCGAGGAGGAAGCGGGTCGCGGCGGTCACGAGGTCGGTGTGGGCCGGGCCTCGGGGGGCCAGGGCGAGGATCGCGCCGGCGGTCATGTCGGGGTCGGGGGCATCGCCCTGGAGCCAGGTGGGAAAGCCGCCGTCGGGACCCACTTTGGTGGTGAGGTAGGCCGCGCCCCGGTCCAGATGGTGCCGGTAACGCTGCGGGTCGAGAGCCTGGAGGAATTCCATGCAGCGGGCGGCGGTGTCGACGTCGCTCTGACGGATGCCGCTCGCGAAGGGCCAGCCACCATCCGGGGTCTGCCAGTCGGCGACGAACCGGCCCATGCGGGCCGCATAGCGGCGCAGGGCCGGCCGTTCGAGGAAGGCGAGGCCCGCGACCGCGGCCAGCCACACATCCTGGCTGTCGAGGAACGGCACCCCGCCATCGAGGTCACGGGTCAGGAGGAGGCCCGTGATGGCCTGGTCGATCAGGGGGTGGCTGGGGCGGTAGGTCTGCAGGGCGTGCAAACCGAGGAGGTGGGTGGCGGCGCTGGACTCCCACGCCAGACGGCCGTCCGCCTCCCCCAGGACCTCCGCGGGGTGGAAGCGTTCACGGGTGGACAGCGTGTACGGGGCACCGGTGGCCTGCGCGAACAGGGCACGGACAGCCAGCAGGTTGACCATGGTGAACGTGGACAGTGTCCCGGCGCCGGGCGTGGGAGTGTCCGCACTGCTCAGGCGCAGACCGCCCAGGACGTGGAGGACGGCGTACAGCATGCTCCGCTTGAACCGGCCCCGGCCGCCCACCGAGCCGATAGCAGCCGTCTCGCCGGTCAGGGGCGCGGCGGCGTCGGGCGGCAGGGCGTCGGGGCGCAGGCAGGCATCGATCAGGAGGGCGTCGAGCGGGTCCGCATCGTGCCGTCGCTCTTCGAGGTAGGCGGTCAGCTGCTGCTGTTCCGGGTGGTGGGTGTTGCGGGTGCGGAGCAGGGCCAGGAGGAGCGCGGATTCCAGGACGCGGCCCGCGCAGTGCTCCGTGACCGCTCCACCCGCCGCCACCGCCATGGACAGCCTGCGCTCCAGTCGGACAGCCGCCTCCTCCGCCGGGTCGGGGGGGAGTGGGCTGGTCGGGGTTTGGGCGGGCAGGGGTGCGCGGTAGCGCTGGCTCTCGTGCTGCCAGGTCACCGCCCCGTAGAAAAAGGTGCGGAGCAGCTCGACCCGGCCGTCCGTGTCCTCGGCGTGCGGGTGGTCTACCGCGAGCTGGGTGACGGTCGTGTCGAAGGCGTCGAGCCGGTCCTCGATCATCAACCGGGCGACCGCCGCCGCCTCACCACGGTCACAGCCCCGCTCCCGGGCCAGGACATCGACCAGGCCCACCTGGCCCGCCTGTTCGGCGGCGGCGTCCGCCAGGTCGTTCGTCCACGCGATGACGTCCGCGCAGATGTCACGCAGGGCGTCCGCCTGCGGATATGCGGGCAGGAAGCGTTCCACGACCAGGAGCAGCGGTTCGACCGTGATCGTGCGGCGCCTCAGCCGCACGTACTGGTCCAGGTTGGGGGCGAAGCCGCTGTCACGCCAGCGGGCCTCCTCGCAGGTCGCCTCCGCGAACGCGGCATAGGCGGCGGCGAAACGCTCACGCCACTGCGGCGTGGTTCCCTCGGCCGTGCGACGCCGCAAATCCCGCAACGCGGCGACAGCCGGCGTCCCGGGCACCGTCCCCGAGACGTCGTCGGAGACCACCGCGACGAGGGGTTCGAGGGTGGCCTGCGTCTGCGCGGGCGAAGCCGGTTCCGGGCCCTGGTCGAAACCGTCGTCCACCAACGCGATGAACGCACCCCAACACCCCAACAGCGTCAGCTCTGGCGCCGTGGCCGTCGGGGCCACGAACCCCGCCATCCTTCCCTGGCCCCAACGTGCCAGTCGGCGCGCCTCGCCTCACCGGACACCAAGCCCCAACGGGCCGCCCACAGGGCGATCCCGCTCCCGGCCTCATGCCACTGCACACTGCACGTTCCCCGACACCCGGGACCGTCGACCATCCGCATCTGCTTTGAACCCTCTTCACCTGTCCGTGCCAGCAGGCCCACCGCCCGCCACCGCACCCGGACATCCCACCCAGCGAGTCTCCCGGGCCCCGACCAGGCACCACCAGCCCCGTCGGCGCAGGCCCTCCGAATGAGTGACCGGACCTTGCGGATTAATCGCCGTCAGGTGGCTGTCGTGCTGCCCGGGAGCATGCCTTCATGGCCACGAACCCCGTACTCACCAGCGCGCAGCCGTGGACGCGGTGCGCCATACCCTCGAAGCACCCGCAAGATCGCTCGTACCGGAACGGGGACCGCGGACGCAGGTGATCATGGCGACACGTTGATGGCGGTCTCCGCGGCCAGCAACAGGAACAAGAGCAAGAGCGACAAGGCGGGCTAGCCCTTCTGGGCGTCGGCTGGCCAGATCGATGCCCGACGGGTGGACAAGGACGCGAAGCTCCTGGCGGACTGGTGATCTTGGTCGTGAACCCGTCTACCGAGAGATTTCGTCAGGCCCGCCGCGGGGGCTGCCGGTCGAACCACCCGTCAGGTTGGAAACAGCTCACTGCGTCTATGTCTTCTCGCCATGAGCAGCAGATAGTGGGGACGACCGTACAACCACTGTCCGACCTCGCGAGTCTGATCCGAGGGTACACACGTGTGTGCGTACCGATCGGCTCATCAGGGGGTTGTTCCTTGGCATCCGTACGCACCACCAGGCACCGTCTCGACGCCTGCGCCGCGACCGTTCTCGCCGTGACGGCCGCCGTCGGCGTCCTGGCCTCGCCCGGGGCAACGGCCGCTCCCGCGTCGGCGAACGCCATGGTGGTATCGGCCGCGACGCTCTCTACCGCTGGGGCGGACCTTCCGCTCGACGCCGAGATCGTCAGCACCGGCGACTACGGCTATCTCACGACCCGCAAGGACGGCTCCGGCGGCACGATCTTGGAGTGGCATACGTACTCCGACGGCTCGGTGCAACCGGTCGGCGGTGGCACCGTGGGCCACGACAGCAATTCCGACGTCGTCGTGACCGGCGACGGCGGCAGCGCATTCACCCTGCGGGACATGGCGCCCGGCGCCGCCTGGTCGGCGTCCTTCGACCTCGTCACCGAGTTCGGGACCGGGGCGAAGCTCGTCGGCGTGGTCGGTCGGAAACTCTTCGTGAGCGTCCCGACCAACGCGGATTACCACGAGCTGTGGCAGCTCACCCAGGTCGACGGCAGCACGAGGAAGACGAAGCTCTCGGACTACCCGTACAGCCAGAACTTCAAGGTCGTCGCCTCCACGGCCAGCCACGCGCTCATCTTGAGCAGCAACCGGCTCTTCCCCTCGTCCTCGACCTTCTACACCGAGTTCTGGAGCGAGCTCCTGGGCTTCACCGGCCCTTCCGGCGCCAAGCAGCTCACCGGTGCGTGGGGACCGGCGTCCACGGGCGCCTACACCTCCGACTACCGGGCGTGGAGCGAGTATGCAGGCGGGGTCACGAAGCTCGTGGTGAGCGGGCGGAGCATCATGACCCGGCAGTACGCCATGGACAGCTCCATGAGCGGCGCCGCCATCGCCGGCATCGCCGGGAACACGCTGCTCTACGGCGTTGCGGGGAAGGCCACCGACGAGACGTTGCGCCCGCTGTACGCCCGGAGCGTCACCACGGCCGACGCCGCGCCGTACAAGCTGCTGGAGCACTACTCGAGCGTGGCCCACGCACCGGACGGCAGCCTGCTGGTCCGCGGCGCAACGGCCGACACCGACGGGCTGTTTCGGATCTTCGACGAGACGGACGGCATTCCGCGCGTCACGCTCGTCGCGGACACCGGACGGGTCCCGGACGTGAAGATCACCGGCTCCAAGGTGCCCACCGCGGTGAGCCTGGAGAAGCCGGGCACCGCCGTGCCGATGGCATGGACCCTGTCGCACGCCAAGGCGACCGCGGAGCTCACGCTCACGCACACGGCCACCGGCCGCAAACTCACCAAGACCCTCGACCGGCCGGCCGCCGGCAGCACCTTCGGCTTCGCCTGGGACGGCGTCCTCGGAGGTATCAGCGCCCCGAACGGTGACTACACCTGGCAGTTCACCGCCACCTCGGCAGGCGGCGCCAGTGCGGCCACCGCCTCGGGCAGCTTCCGGGTCACCCGCAAGGCCAACCCGCACGACTTCAACGACAACGGCTCCAGCGACGTCCTCGCCCGGGACGCCGCGGGCGTGCTCTGGCGCGACGACCTCTTCGACTGGCCCTCAGCCACCGGGCAGGTCACCCCGGCCAAGCGGACGAAGGCGGCCACCGGCTGGCAGATCTACAACCAGATCGAGGCCGTGGGCAACATCGCGGGCAGCGCGGCGGGCGACGTCATCGCCCGCGACGGCTCCGGCGTGCTGTGGATGTACACGGGCAAGGGTGACGGCACCTTCGCCCCGCGCGTGAAAATCGGCACCAGCTGGCAGATCTACAACAAGATCACCGGTGGTGGCGACCTGACGGGCGACGGGCGAGCCGACCTCGTCGCCACCGACACCGCGGGCGTCCTGTGGCTCTACAAGGGCACCGGCAGCGCCACCGCCCCCTACGCAGCCCGCACCAAGATCGGCGGCGGATGGCAGATCTACAACCAGATCACCGCGCTCGGCAACATCGCCGGGTCCGCCGCCGGGGACCTCGTCGCCCGCGACACCGCCGGAGTCCTGTGGCTCTACCAGGGCAACGGCGCGGGCGGCTTCGCCACGCGCGTGAAGATCGGCGGGGGCTGGAACGCCTTCCCGCAGCTGGTGGGCGCCGGGGACGTCACCGGCGACGGCCGCCCCGACCTGATCGCCTACGGCTCGGCCGGCACTTACGTCTACCGCTCGACGGGGATCACCACCGCACCGTTCAGCCGTCAGAGCACGCCGCTGTACGCGGGCGAGGGCACCAAGTTCAACAGCATCGCCTGACGATCCCGAACCCTGAGCCCTTAGCCCTGAGCCCTGGGATCCGTCCGGCCTGACGGACCCCAGGGCTCGGGATCGTGACCTGAACTCCAGGTTTCACAAGGTGAGACAGTCGACGAGGGCGGCGCAGAGGCGAGGGTCCGTGAAGGACTTTGTCCAGCCGGAAAAGGATCCGTTCGAGGCGATCGCCACGCGGGTGGTGGACCCTTCCTTTGCGGCCCCTTCCTTCGCGGCCGCTTCCGCCAGGGCCCCGGAGCGGGGCCGGGTGATCGTGCTGCGCGGGCCGGGTCACCCGTCAGTAGCGGGGGGTGGAGTCCCAGCTCTGGCCGCCGTTGTAGGTGTAGATGGCGTTGGAGGTGATGTCCTTGTCGTTGACCATCCGGGTGTACACGTTGACGCTGCCCGAGGAGGTCACGGACGCCGTGTAGCGATTGCCCCGGTCGTTGTTGACCTCGATGGTGCCGGCGCCGCTGCTCCACTGCAGGCGCGCCCACGCGGCGCGGCAGGAGGGGCTGTAGCGCAGTTGGATGTTGCCGGCGCCGTTGCCGACCTCGACGGTCCGCGCGTCGTTGTTGCAGGTGGTCTTGCTGGGGTCCAGCCCGTTGCAGCTGGTGGCGTAGCAGCTGGTCGCGGCCGATGCGGGTGCCGCGGCGGCGATGCCGCCCGCCAGGAGGGTCGTCGCGGCCAGGAGTGTGCCGACGATGTGCTTCACGGGGTTTGCCTCTCGGATCGGGTCTTCTGGTCTGTGGGATCGGGCGTGCTGGGTGACGGCCGCTTGGGGCGCTAGCAGCGGTTGAGCGATTCGTCGGGCGTCGCGTTGAGGTTGTCCATGGAGGTCCAGCCCTTGACGTTGGTGCCTGCGACACGCCCGTAGACCCACTGGTTGCCGTAGACGTTGTAGACGTAGCACCAGATGTAGAACCCGTCGTACTCCGACATCTGCGCCACGTTGCCGCACTCGGCGGCGGCGGCGGTCTTCAGGTTCACGGACTTGGTGAAGAAGCCGCTGGCGCTGGAGTTGTTGGTCACAGACCGCTGGCCGCAGGGCCCGGCGGCCTGTGCGGAGACGGCTCCGCCGGTGAGGCTGAGACCGGCGAACAGGACGGTGGCGGCGGCGAGGGTGGCGCCGCGTCGCACGGTCTTCGTCCTGGCCGTACCGGCGGCGGGCATGCGTGAGCTCGACATGTGGGGTCCCTCGGGGTGGGTGCGTGATGCGGGGCTTGTCCGCGGGGCCACCGGGGCTCAGGCAGTACGGGTGCCGGCCGGGGGTGGGGCGTGCGAAGTCTGCGGGGGGGGCGTCCGCTCGACCGCAGTCAGTCAGTCGGTCAGTCAGTCAGTCCCAGATGAGGCCGAAGAAGCCGAAGAACATGGCGGTTCACTTCCTCTCACGTCCGGTGGGCGGGGCTTCGTTTGCGGTGCTTTGCCCCGGTGTTCTCCGGGTGCAACAGAAGCATCGCCGCAGTCCGCCGCTCCCCGGAAGATGTTCGGGGTGAGCGCAAGTGGTACTGAACGCTTCCTGTCACGGACGCGGGTTCCGCGCAGGAACGTTGAGGACCTGGACCTCACCGATGGCAAGGCTGGTGGCCGACTGGCGGGGTGTCGTGATCGTGCCGCTCTCGCCCGTGTCGGCCCAGTCGACGTCCCCTGCGCCGACACGGCTACATCAAGCCCCCGGGGCCTGCTCGACGCCGCCGCCTGCGCGCGGCGGGCGATGGTGAGCACGGCGGGGAACTTGCCGTCCCTCGGTGAAGACGGGCGCCCCGGTCGGGTGGTCGGCGCGGAGGCGGTGGTGACGCTCGCGCACGGCACGTGGGCCGAGGAGGCGGAGCGCTTCGCGCAGCCGATCGAGCTCCGGCGGGCGCAGGACAGCAGGACTTGGCCGACTCCGCGGCCGTGCCCGCCCGGAGGCTGGGTTGGGGCGCCGCGCTCGTTTCGGCCGGCGAGGCGGTCATCGGCCTCGTCCTCGGGTCCTTCGACTGGGTTCCCGACTGCGGGATCAACCTCGGCGACACCCAGCTGATCCTGGACGGGTCGGCATCGTACGAGGCGTCGTACTTCACGGTCGACCTCACCGTGTGGAAGACCCCGTGGAAGCCGGGTTCGGTCCGCGGTCATGACTTTGAGGGTGAGAGCTGTTCTTGGGCGGTCCTCGGTGACCGGCTCGTACGACGGGGCGAGCGGACCGGAAGGGACCTGACCCGCGGGTCTGGTCAGGTCGATGCCGTGGTCAGGGTTTGGTGGCGACGCACAAGCCGTGGGCGGAGAACAACATGGCCATGGCGGGGCCGTCTTGGGTGTCGTCCTGCATGGTGTTGAAGATCAGCACGCGGCCTCCGGACGGCAGCGCCTGGTGTGCCTTCGCCAGCAGCTGCTCGTTGATCCGGGGCGGGAAGATGGGCAGTACGTGCGCGAACAGGATCGTGTCCGCGCCTTCGGGTAGCGGTTCGGCGGGGAAGTCGACCGCGTGGAGCCGAATCCGGTCGGACGGATGCGCTTTGGCGATGTTCTTCTCGGCGATGCGCAGGACTGATGGCAGGTCGACGATGGTGACGTTGAGGTGGTCGTGTGCTCGTGACAGGGCCAAAGCGTTCGAGCCGTCGCCGCCGCCGATGTCCAGGACGTGCTTGCTTGCGGTGAGCACGTCGCATCGGATCAGGCCGTCGAAGGCCGCCTTGGAAAAGGTCTGAAGCCCGTCGTGGAAGGTCTGCTCGATCCCTGGATGGTCCGCCAGGCGGGAGTACAGGGTCCCTCCGGAGCCTGGGAGGTGACGCAGGCCGACGTTGGTGGACTGCTGGAGCGATGCGAGGAGATCACCGGCGGCCGGGTACACGAGGTGTCGGTGCCTGCCCAGGAGTGCCGTGCGTTCTGCCGGGCTGCCGGTTACCAGGGCCCGTTCGACGGCCGCGCGTTGTCCAGGTGGCCGTCGTCGTCGGTGACCATGCCCAGGGTCCGTAGACCGCCGAGAAGGACGGAGAAGGGGTAGTCGGCGAGTCCCGTGGCCGCGGCGACCTCCTGCTCGCTTGCCCCTGGGTGGGTGGACAGGTAGTCGAAGAGCCCGAGCTCGTGGGCCGAGCCGAGTATCTGGAAGGCGATGTGGCCGTGGATGAGGACGTCGAGGTCTTCGTCGGAGAGTTCACGCCGGCGCATCGGTGTGCTCGCTACCCCGTGGCGTCCCGGCGATCAGGTACGTGGCGGGCACGGTCAGTAGCGGACGAACCCGCCGAAATACCGGGGGCAGCCCACGACGAGGAACTCCTCCGCGAGCGCGGAGTTGCTCTAGCTGTCACCGTCCTTCTCCAGCAGTCCCAACGACGCGCAGGTGACAAGGAGCATGTCTGCCGGGCGCTCGTGCATACCCAGCTCAGCCATCGCCTCCTCCAGAGTGCAGGCACCTCCGTTGGCCAGACGGGTGAACAACCCGCACTCGATCGCAACAGCAAGTGCTTTGAACCTCCAGAACCCGACGGTCAGGTCCATCAGCGGCACCGGGCAAGCGCACAATTCCCTCGGCCCCATGCCGTACGCCGTACGCCGTACGCCGTACGCCGTAGCGGACAACGACGCCCGGACGCCTGCGTCATCGGCCGCCACGCCCCGCGAGCTTGAACCCCGGGACGGAGAAGGCCGGGCTGCCCCCGAAGGAGCAGCCCGGCCCGTTGCGTGGCTGTTCGTCAGTCCGCGTGCCCGAGGCGTACGTCCCGCTCGGTGCGCTCGCCGCCCGCGACCTGCAGGACTGTCGCCACCGGTGGATAGCCCGCCCCGATGACCGTGTAGTCGCCCGACGGCAGGTCGACGAAGCGGAAGGTCCCGTCCGCACTGGTGGTCTGGGTGTCCACGACGTTGCCGGCCGCGTCGAGCAGGGTGACCCTGGCATCCTCGACCGGCCGCCCCGCGCCGGCGCGCACCGTGCCGCGCAGGACCGCGCCGCCTGCGAGCTCCACGTCCTGGCGGGTCTCGCGGGAGGCCTGCACGCTCACCGGCAGTGCGGCCGGCCTGTACGCCGGGGCGCTCGCGGCCAGGGTGTACTCCCCCGCCACCAGCTCCGCGATGACGTACGTGCCCTCCCGGCCGGTCCGGGTGGAGGCGACCACCTCACCCCGGACGTCGGTGAGGGTGACGGCCGCGTCGCGGACCGGGGCGCCGTCGGCCGTGACGACCGCGCCGGCCAGCCGCCCGGTGCCGCCGAGCACCACGTCGAGCTCGACCGGCCCCTCGCCCACGGTCACGCTGACGGCCCGTGGCTGATGACCGCCGGCCGCCGCGATCAGGACGTACGAACCGGGGTTGCGCACGCTCAGCGCGTAGCGTCCGTCGGCTCCGCTGGCGCCCCGGCCGACTTGATGGCCGCTCACGTCGATCAGGGTCAGGGCGGCGCTGGGGACCGTGCTGCCGTCGGGGTGCTGGACGGTTCCGCAGACCGGCAGTCCGCCCGGCCGGGAGGCGTCGGTCGAGGTCCGTGCGCCGGGGACCTCGCCGGGGAGCGGCTGCGCGAGGGCCTCGGAGGGCGGCGAATCGGCTGCGGGGGCGTTGTGGGACACCAGCGGTTTCTCCTTGAGGAAGCAGGCGATGAGCAGGCCGAGGACGAGCACCGGCACGAGGTAGAGGAAGATCCGCGGCATCGCCTCGGCGTAGGCCGCGATGTACGCGTCCCTGACGGCCGGAGGCAGGGAGTGCACCAGCTGCGGGGTGATGCCGGAGGGGTCCGGGAGCCCGGTGCCGGCGGGCAGCCGGGCGGCGAGTGCGTCCGTCAGCCGGCCGGCGAAGACCGTGCCGAAAACGGCGGCGCCGATGCTGCCGCCCATCTGCCGGAAGTAGTTGTTGGCGCTGGTGGCGGTGCCGAGGTCGGTGGGCCGCACCGAGTTCTGCACGGCGAGGACCAGCACCGGCAGCACGAGCCCGATGCCGATGCCGAGGACGGCCATCCACAGGCTGTACGCGAGCTGGGTCGTGCCGGTCTCCAGCCGGGACAGCAGCCACATGCCGAGGGTGGACAGCGCCCCGCCGAGGACCGGGTAGACCTTGTAGCGGCCGGTCCGGCTGATCAGCTGGCCGGAGACGATGGAGGCGACGACGACCCCGCCCATCATCGGCAGCATCAGCAGCCCGGACTCGGTGGCGGTGGCGCCCTCGACCATCTGGAGGTACGTCGGCAGATAACTGGCCGCGCCGAACAGCGCGATGCCGACGACGGCCCCGACCAGACCGGTGACCGTGAAGACCGGGTCGCGGAACAGCCGCAGCGGAATGATCGGCTCGGCCGCGTGGTGCTCTGCGATCACGAAGAGCAGGGACGTTCCGGCAGCGCCGACGGCGAGGCCGAGGATCATCCGCGAATCCCACGCGTACTCGGTTCCGCCCCAACTGGTCAGCAGTACCAGGCAGGTCGAGGCCGCCGCGAGGAGTACGGCGCCGATCACGTCGAGCCGCGGCCGGACCGTGGGCTTGGGGAGCTTCAGCACGACGGCGATGACGGCCATGGTGATCAGCCCGAACGGGACGTTGATGTAGAAACACCAGCGCCACGACGCGTGGTCGGTGAAGAACCCGCCGAGCAGCGGTCCGGCGACGGATGCGAGGCCGAAGGCCGCGCCGATCAGCCCCATGAAGCGGCCGCGCTGCCGGGGCGGCACGATGTCCGCGATGATCGCCTGCACACCGATCATGAGCCCGCCGGCGCCGGTGCCCTGGACCGCGCGGAAGGCGATGAGCTCGTTCATGGTGCGCGACCAGCCGGCCAGCGCGGATCCGACGATGAAGACCACGATGGCGAACTGGAAGACGCTCTTGCGGCCGAAGAGGTCGCCGAGCTTGCCGTAGAGCGGCAGCCCGATGGTGGAGGTGAGCAGATAGGCCGTGATGGCCCACGACATCCGGTCCAGGCCCTGGAGTTCCCCGACGATCTTCGGCAGCGCCGTGGCTACGATCATCTGTTCCAGCGCTGCGAGCAGCAGCGCCAGCATCAGCCCGAAGAACACCAGGCGGACCCGGCGCGGGCTGAACTCCCCGGGCGCCGGGCCCGCGTCGGCGGAGGGCGGCGGCCCGCTCGCGGCGTCCCGGCCTCCCGGCTCGGGACGGCTCCTCTTTTCGAAGCGGACCGGCGCGGGCCGCGGGGCGGCCTGCTCGTCCGTCACCAGAGTGATACCGCCCACGTACTGCTCCCCTCGTTGCCTCAGGCAATCTCGCCTGCGCCGCCCTTTTCTCGCATTCGGCAACAGCTGGAGCAAACGCGCGGATTGACGTCCCGGACCTGCCCGACGGGCATACCGGCCGGTGGGAGGGGGTGCCATGAACAATCGGCCGGTACGGAGAACCACCCGAATCGGTGAGGCTTCGGACCGGCCCGTGACCGGGCCGCAGATCAGACGCGGAAGACCGATCCCACGAACTCCGCCAGGAGCCGTTCCTTCAGCGGCCCCGGCAGTGCGTCCAGCAGCATGAGGACGGGAGCCGTCCTGGCGGGCAGCTTCCCGTCGCCGCCGAGGCCCGCGAAGGCCAGGACGCCGGCGATCTCTTCGGGCCCGAGGGTCTCCGGGTCGAGTCCGGTGGCCAGCTCGACCAGACCCGGGTCCACGGTCACCGGCGGGAGCACGCGGGCCGCGGCGAGGGCGGCGGCGAGGTCCGTGACCAGGGCGTCCACCTGGCCGACGGTGGCCGGGGTCAGGGTGAGGTGCAGGTTGGGCGGCAGGCCGTCGAAGGAGAGCTGGGGCTGCAGGTACCAGCCGCGCTCCCGCATTTCGTCGGCGAGGTGCAGCAGGAGGCTGAGGTCGGGTGCCGCCTCGTACTCCGTTCCGCCATCCTGCGCACCTCCATCCTGCGCACCGCCGCCCTCGACGGCGTCGCCCCGGGGGGCTCCGGCCGTGAACGCCACCAGCCCGGCGGCCGGTTCGCCCAGGACGCGCAGGCCGTCGATCCCGCGCAGCCCCGCGAGCAGCCGGTCCGACGCCTCGGCCACCCGGGCGGCCAACGCGGTGTAGCCGTCCTCACCGACGTACTGGAGCACCGCCCAGGCCTGGGCCAGCAGGCCGCCGGACTTCGTGCCCTGGACCGTGGGGTTGACCACCGGGTAGCCGGGCCAGCCCGCGTGGGCGAAGTACTGGTGGCGGCGCAGCTCGGCATCCCGGTACAGGACGACGGAGGCGCCCTTGTCCGCGTACCCGTACTTGTGCAGGTCCACGGAGAGCGAGGTGACCCCGGGCACCGACAGGTCGAACGGCGGGACCTCGCGCCCGGCCCGCCGCAGGTGGGGCAGGAGCCAGCCGCCGATGCAGGCGTCGACGTGGCAGAGCACGCCGCGCCGGGCGGCGGCCGCGGCGATCTCGGGCACCGGGTCGATCACCCCGTGGGCGTACGAGGGCGTCGAGGCGACCACCAGCGCCGTACGGTCCGTGAGGGCCGCGGCCATGGCGTCCGCGTCGGCGCGGAAGGTGACCGGATCCACGGGGACGACCACGGTCTCCAGGCCCAGGTAGTGGGCGGCCTTGTGGAAGGCGGCGTGCGCGGTGGACGGGAGCACGAGCTGAGGCGCGGTGACCCCCCGCACGGCCCGCGCGTGATCCCGTGCGGTCTTCACCGCGAGCAGGATGCTCTCCGTCCCGCCGCTGGTGAAGGTGCCCTGGGCGCCGGGCGCGCCGAGGACCGCCGCGACGGCGCCCACCAGGTCGTTCTCCAGCCGGGCCACGCTCGGGAAGACGGTCGGGTCGAGCCCGTTGACGGTGGCGTACGCGGTGTACGCGGCGGCGGCCAGCTCGTCGAGGCCGTCGAGCCCGGCGTCGTAGACGTAGGCGAAGGTCCGGCCGCCCCGGGTGGGCGCGTCGCCCTCCCGCAGGGTGCGCAGTTCGGCGAGCACGTCCTCCGGGGTGCGGCCGCCCGGCAGGGCGCGGGTGGGTTCAGTCGACACGGGTGTTGTTCTCTTCCTGCCGGGGCGATTCGGACGGTGCGGGTACGGGTGCGGGGTCGTGCGCGGTGGCCCCGGCGGGGTCCTCGCGGTAACGGTGCAGCAGCCACAGGCTGGCGGCGGCAAGGGCGGCGGGGAGCACGCTCATGCCCGCCGTGATGCCGGTGAGGGCCGCCTCGGGCTGGGCCACCTGGTGGTCCGCGTCGGAGGAGCGGAACCCGGTCACCGTGAGGACCAGGGCGAAGACGCCCGCGCCGAGCGCGAACGCCAGGGTTTCGGCGGCCGTCCACAGCCCGGTGAACGTCGCGGCACGGCGCTTGCCGGTGCGGGCCGCGTCCGCGGCGAGGGTGTCCGCCAGCATGGTCAGCGGGAGCAGCTGCAGTCCGGCGTACGCCACTCCGACGACCGCGACCGCCGCGTAGCCGAGACCGGCCCCGGCCGTCGGGGTGAGGGCGAGCAGCAGGGCGCCGGCGAGGAACAGCAGCGAGGCGGCCCACTGCGCGTTCTTCACGCCCCACCGCCGGGACAGCCCGCTCCACAGCGGCATGAAGAGGACGAGGGGGCCGATCAGACAGGCGAAGAGCGGGGTGACGGCGGTGGGCGAACCGAGGGTGTACGTGGCGAAGTACTGCACTCCGGCGAGCATCACGCCGACGGCGAGGGCCTGGAGCGTCCACATGCCGGCCAGGTAGAGGAACGGCCGGTGGGACCGGGCGGTCGCCAACTGGGCGCGCAGGGACGGCTCGGACTCGCTGCGGACGGCCCGCGGTGCCCACCGGGTGGTGAACCAGGCGCCGAACATGCCGAGGGCCAGCAGCACGGCGACGGCGGCCCCCATCAGCCGGTAGCTCGCCGGACTGCCCCCGTCGGCCTGCGCGAGGGCCGGGGCGAGCGCTCCGGACAGCAGGATCGCGACGCCCAGGAAGCCCACGCGCCAGCCGAGGATCCGGCCGCGTTCGGCGGGGTCCTCGGTCATCTCGGCGGGCATCGTCACGTACGGCACCTGGAAGACGGCGTACGCGGTGGCGGCCAGCAGGAAGACCACGGCCACGTATCCGGCGGCGGCCGCACCGCGGAGCGGAGGCGCCGCGAACAGCAGGACGAACAGTGGGGGCAGGGTGCAGGCACCGGCGAGGAGGAAGGGCCGGCGGGGGCCGCCGCGCAGCCGGCTGCGGTCGGACACCACGCCGACCAGCGGGTTGATCAGGACGTCCCACGCCTTGGGCAGGAAGACCGCCGCCCCGGCGACGGCCGCCGGGACCGCGAGGATGTTGGTCAGGTAGTAGAGCAGGATCAGGCCCGGCACGGTGGCGAACGTGCCGGTGCACAGGGAGCCGAGGCCGTACCCGATCCGCACGCGGCGCGGCAGTGGCGGAGCCGGCGCGCGGTGGGCACGGAGGTCTGCTGGCATGCGCAGATCATCAGCGAGCGGAGGAGGGGGTGGCAAGGGGTGAGTATGACAGCGGCATGAACTCCCCCTGTGACACCCGACCGGCCGCCGCCCTCCCCCGGGTCCGCTCGCCGCACCCGTTACAGGTCCTGTCAGCAGTCCCACCAGTTGGTCCAGCCACCCGACCCGGTCCAGCGCTTGCACCAGTAGCCGTTGTAGGTGCCCCAGACCTTGAGGTCGATCCTGGACGACGACAGGTAGGTGACGCCCACCCCGCTCTTCGCCACTCCGCCCAAGTCGTGCCAGGGGCCCCAGCTCGAGCTGCCGGGGCTCAACTGGTGGGAGTCGTAGACGTGGTTGTCGGTTCCGACGACGAACCACTGGTAGTGGCCGTCGGGCCACTGCACCAGCGTCGGCTCGTACTCGCAGATGTAGTAGCCCTGGTGGCCCCCCGCGTTGATCCCGCAGGTCGACGCGGACGCCGCTGACGGCGTGGCGACGAGCGTGCCCACCGCCAGGGCGGTGGTCAGCAGTCCTTGCATGACGCGGCTGCGTAACTTCGACATGTTTCCCCCTGGTAGGGACGAGTTGGTGAGTGCAAGCTTTGCCGGGCCCGGCGCCCCGCACCACGATTTCGCCCCTGCTTAATCCAACGCGAAGCTACGCTCGCAGTCGTGATCCAGCTTCTGTTAGGGCCCGACGACCTGACCCGCATACGGTTCGCCCTGTCGCCTCTGGAAGAGCTCGCGCAGAGCGTTCCCGTGCTGACGGGGAGTGGTCGTCACATGGTGCACCGGCCCTGGCGGACCCGGGCCCTGCCCGCGGTCGCCCACCTCGATCTCAGCGTGCTGGCAGCACTCACCCAGGGGCCCCGCTTCGTAGCGGACTTCCTCGCGCCCCCGCCCGAGGCGATGACCGGGCACTTCGCCGACGAACTCGACGCGATGGCGAGCACCCCCGGCGAAGAAGTGGTGCGCTCCCTCGACGAGATGAAAGCCGGTCAGGGCCTGCCGGTTTCGCTGCGCCCCCTCTACGAACATCCGGAGCGCGAACTCTCGCGACTCGCCGCCACCATGGCCGCCTACTGGAGCGCCGCGATCGAACCCGTATGGCCGCGGCTGCGCTCCCTGAGCGACGCCGATGTCGCACACCGCGCACAGCAGCTCACCACCGGCGGGCTGGACAGGGTCTTCGCGGACCTCCACCCGGAGGTCACCTACGCCTCCGGGAAGCTGAACATCGACAAGCCCCGCCACGACGCGGTGCGCTCCGCGGCCGGCGCCGGACTGCTCCTGGTGCCCTGCGTCTTCGCCTGGCCCAGGCTCCTGGTGCTGCACAACGCACCGCAGCAGCCGACCCTCACCTACTCGCCGCGCGGCATCGGCCAGTTGTGGTCCGCCCGGGATGACGAACAGCCGCAGCCGCTGACCGAGCTGATGGGCCGCAGCAGGGCGGCTCTGCTGGTGCACCTCGATCTTCCGGTGTCCACCACGCAGCTCGCCGCGTACCTGGGGGTGAGCAGCGCGGCCGTCAGCCAGCACCTTGCCGTCCTGCGCCGCTGCAACCTGGTCACCTCGCACCGCTCGGGCCGGTGGATGCTGCACCAGCGGACCGCCCTCGCGACGGAGCTCCTCCTCCCGGGGCGACGGCCGGAGCCCCGGTGACCACCCCGGGGCCACGCCGATCGCCTCCGGGGCCGGCCGGGAACTGATGCCGGCGGTTCAGCCGGTTTCCAGAGCCTTCTTGAGGTTGCGCAGGGTCGTGCCGATGTTCCTGCGCTGGAAGTCGGCGAAGAGGCTTCCGCGCGTCGCGATCCGGTCGAAGGCGTTCGCCACGAAGTCCGGCCACGACCGGCGGTCGTCGGTCCACGTCTCGGTCACCAGGGTCCCTTCCGGTACCTCCTCGAAGCGGTACTCCCAGGTGGCGATGGGACCCCGCAGCCGCGGCCGGGTGACACCGATGGCATGCACCCGGAACCGGAACAGCCTGTCCTGCTCGAGCGCCGTCACGGTGCACCGGGTGGTCCAGCGGAAGGCTCCGCGCTTGTTGCGTCCGTCGAAGACCATCCCGACGCTCGGCTCGCGGGTGCCGTCGTGCACGGTGGCACCGAGGTTCTCCGGGCTCCACTCCCCCATCCGCGCGGGATCGGACACGCGCCGGTAGATCTCTGAGGGACGGGCACGGACGACGATGCTGTCGGACACCGTCAGCGTACGAGGCATGGTTCCCCCTTCACAGGGCCAGATGCTGGCGCTCCGGCTGCACCCGAGACTACCCCTCGGTAACTTCGCGATCGGCCGGTCCCCGCCGGGAGCGTGCCAGAGCTCGCCATCCCAGGGCCGTGCCCGTCAGCCCGAGGAGCAGGGCCACGTAGGCGCCGCCGAGCCCGTTGCCGGTGCCGAGGCCGCCGTCGGCGGTGGCCGCGACCAGAGCGCCGAGGGCGATGCCGATCAGCCCCGCGACCATGGCGGTCACGGCCCCGAACGGCCCGTTGGCAGTGCCGAGACGACCGGCGGGTCGGGCCGACGCGAGGACGGCGATGACCACGGCGGCCAGCCCCAGCAGCCCGCCGGTGGTGGCTCCGAGCCTTCCGAGGCTGAAGTCGGTGACGGCGGCGGCGACCGGCGGGACCGATGCGTGGGCCGCTGCCGGTGTGGCAAGAGCGAGGCCGGTGAGCAAGGCGGTCACGGAGGCGGCGACCAGGGTACGAGCGGACATCAGGGTGCTCCTTCTCTTCCCGCGCATGGATGTGGTCCGAGCATGTCCGCCGGGCCCCTGCCCGGTCGTCCCGCAGGCGCAGACACTTCGCGCTGCCACGGACGCGGCAGGCGCTGCCGAGCTACTGCACCCGTGGTAGTCGACCGCTCGTCCGCGAGCGGGATCCGCCCGCCGCGGCCGCGGGCTACGGTGCGCGCATGAGCAAAGGGCGGTTCCGCGTTCGGGCGGGTGTCAGGGACTGGCTGATCGCCGTAGGCGTGGCGGCGGCGCTGCTGGTCACCGGGCTGTCCGGGCAGCACCCCGGCGCGGGCCTCGGCCTGCTCGGCTACGTACTGCTGGCCGTCGGCGGCCTGGCCCTGGCCTTCGGCCGGCGGGCTCCGGTCGCCGTCCTCGCCGTCACCGGGCTCTGCGCGGTGGGCTACCAGGCGGCCGGCTTCGACGTGGCCGCCGTCGCGTTCCTCTTCGCGGTGTACGCGGCCATGCGGGCAGGACACCGCATCGTCACGGTGGCGGTGAGCGTGGTCGTGCTCGCCGCTCTCCCCCTCGCGGCCCTCGCCTCGGGCCTGCACGACACCGGCGAGGCGTTCGCGCAGGCCCGGGGCGCCCTCCAGATCGCCTGGCTCATCGCGGCCGGAGCCGCCGGCGAAGCCCTCCGGCAGGCCGAGCAGCGGGCCGACGAAGCCGAGCGCACCCGGGAGGAGACCGCGCGGCGCCGCGCCGACGAGGAGCGGCTGCACATTGCGCGGGAGCTGCACGATTCGCTCACCCACCAGATCTCGGTCATCAAGGTGCAGTCCGAAGCCGCCGTCCACGTGGCCCACAAGCGCGGCGAACAGGTCCCGGAGGCCCTCCTGGCGATCCGGGAGGCCGGCCGGGAGGCGTCCCGGGAACTCCGCGCCACCCTGGAGGCCCTGCGGGACGACGACACCACCCCGCCGCACGGTCTCGATGACGTCCCCGACCTCGTCGAACGGGCCGGCAGGAGCGGCCTGGAGGCGACGCTGACGATCGAGGGCCGGCGGCACGACGTGCCGACCGCAGTGGGCAGGACCGCCTACCGGATCGTTCAGGAATCGCTGACCAACATCGCCCGTCACGCGGACGCCGGCACGGCATCGGTCCACATCGACTACCGGCTGGACACCCTCGCGATCCGCATCGACGACGACGGCAAAGCCACACCGGACAGTGCCCAGGAGCCCGGCATCGGGCTCCTGGGGATGCGCGAACGCGTCACCGCCCTCGGCGGCCGGCTCCGGGCAGCACCCCGAGGCGAAGGCGGCTTCAGCGTCCAGGCCGAACTCCCCGTGGAACGAGCATCATGATCCGTGTCCTGCTCGTCGACGACCAGCCGCTCATCCGCAGCGGATTCCGCGCCTTCCTCGACCTCGAAGACGACATCGAGGTCGTGGCCGAGGCCGCCAACGGGCTGGAGGGCCTGGAACTCGCCCGGGTCCACCTGCCCGACATCGCACTCATCGACATCCAGATGCCGGTCCTCGACGGCATCGAGACGACCCGGCGCATCACGGCCGACCCTGCTCTCTCCGGAGTGCACGTCGTCATCCTGACCAACTACGGTCTCGACGAATACGCCTTCGACGCCCTACGTGCCGGAGCCGCCGGATTCCTCGTCAAGGACATCTTCCCGGAAGACTTCCTCCACGCCGTACGGGTCGCCGCGCGCGGCGACGCCCTCCTCGCACCCTCGATCACCCGAAAGCTGATCAACCGGTACGTCGCCCAGCCGCCCCCCACCTCCAGCGGCACCGGCACCGGCACCGGGACGCCTCTGGAGGGGCTGACCGGCCGCGAACGTGAGGCCGTCGTCCTGGTCGCGCAAGGCCTGTCCAACGACGAGATCGCGGCCCGCATGGTGATCAGCCCACTGACCGCGAAGACCCACGTCAACCGGGCCATGTCCAAACTCCGGGCCCGCGACCGCGCCCAGCTCGTGGTCTTCGCCTACGAATCCGGCCTGGTGGCGCCCCACAAGTCCTGACAAGTGCTGAGCGACGTTCTGTGTGCGAGACGCGGTGAGCACACAGAGCCGTACCGAGTCGGAGGCTAGGTTCTGTTTCTTGGATCAGGTGCGGAGCCAGATCGTGAGGGCTGCGACCGTGACGGTCCCGAGGTAGACGTAGGCACGTTTGATGCCCCTATAGATGTCAAACAGCGACTGGGGTGGGTCCTGTCTGGTCAGCGGGAGCGCGTGTCGGGACGATGAGCCGGTAGATCTCTCGTGCGACGTAGCGTTTGAGGCAGCGGATGATCTCGCGACGTGTCTTGCCCTCGGCAAGACGTCGCCGCAGATAGTCCCGGGACCGGTCGTCCCAGCGCAGACGACTGAGGACGATCCGGTAGAGGGCAGCGTTTGCCTGGCGGTCGCCACCGCGGTTCAGCCTGCGCCGTTGCGTCTTCCCGGAGGAGGCCTCGACCGGGCTGGTGCCGCATAAGGCTGCGAAGGACGCCTCGCTAACAAGTCGCTCAGGGTTGTCGCCGGCCGAGATGAGCAGGGCGGCGGCGCTGTCTGGGCCGACGCCACGGACTTCCAGCAGGCCCGGCGTACTGACTTCGACGGCCTCGGCTATCCGCTTGTTGAGATCGTCGATCTCCTCGGTGAGGTGCCGGATGCGGCGGGCCAGCAGCCTCAAGGTGTGGCGGGCAGCCCCGGCCGGCCCGGATGCGTGCTGAGCGTCCAGCTCGGCGCACCGCTTGAACAGGTGCGGGTTACTCAGCCCCGCCAGCGACTCGCGCAGGGTGGTGTCAGCCGAGACCAGAACGCTCTTGAGCTGGTTAATCGCCTGGGTTCTGGACTTGATCGCGGACCCTTTTGCCAGCTTGAACAGCCGGAGCATCTCTACTGGACCGTCGCTGGTCTTCGCCGCGGCGGTGGCGCGTCCGGTCAGCACGGCGCGGGCAGCGGCCTCGGCGTCGATGGCATCAGTCTTGCCGTGGCGGCGTCGGGCGGCCTTGTCAGGCTGGTTGACCTCAGTCACCTCGATCCCTTCGGCGCGCAGGTGCCGTGCCAGGGCGGCTCCGTAGGAGCCGGTGCATTCAACGCCAGCCCGTCGCAGCACGCCGAAGGATCGTGCCCAGTCGATGAGTTGTCGATAGCCATCAGCGGTCGCGGGGAAGCTGCGGCCGTCCAGAGCGGCGCCGAGAACGGTGATGACGGCCGCGGCGTGGACGTCCTTGTGGGTGTCCACCCCGAGCAAGACGTCCTCAGTGTCTGCAGGGACGTGACATGGGGCATTGGGCTGCGTGATGCTGGTCAAGGTCGCCTCTCCTGATCGCCTCGGGAACCGGTGGCCGTCGCCGGGCCGGGGGGCGGTCAAGACTGTGACGGTGCCTGTCGCGAAGGCCCCTATCGGGACACGTCCCCCTGCCCGACGGCAGCAAGTACCGCCCCGAACCGTGGCCGACAGATCAAACGCAAGGCACCAGGGCCAGTCGTAGCGCGAGCCAGGCCACCGCTTGGAGCGGCACCCGACCATCCTCACAGTCGTAGCGGGTGGCTACGGCCCGGAGTTCTTGAGGCGGTTGATCGCCCGCTCGACGACGTTGCGCTTCTTGTAGCGGTCCTTGTCGAATCCGGTTGGCCGTCCGCCGGCCGAGCCGCGCTTGCGGCGGTTGGCGCGTTGGTCCTTCGGCTCGGGAATGGTGTGCCGGATCTTGCGTTTCCGCAGATAGCGGCGGTTGCTCCGGGAGCTGTAGGCCTTGTCGGCGCCGACGCTGTCGGGCCGGGTGCGGGGCCTGCCCGGCCCGACGCAGGGCACCGAGATCTTCTCCAACACAGCCTCGAACTGCGGGCTGTCCCCGCACTGCCCGGGCGTGAGGAGCAGCGAGAGCGGGCGGCACCGGCCGTCAGCGGACAGGTGGATCCTCGTGGTGAAGCCACCACGCGAGCGCCCTAAGCACTCGCCTGCCGCACCACCTCCGCCAGGCGGGCAGACAGCTTCCGCAGCACGGGATCGCCCGGGTTTGCCCCGCCGTGGGCCCCCTTTTGAGGAGCAACCGGCGGCGGGGCCGCCTTCCTTGCGCCGGCCGCGTGCTGATGGGCCCGGGCCATGGTGGAGTCCACCGACACGTCCCAGCCGATCCCGCCCTCCGCAGCCTCGGCGGCCTGCACACGTGTCAGCAACAACTGCCAGGTTCCATCGGCCGACCAGCGGCGATGCCGTTTATAGACCGTCTCCCACGGCCCAAATCGTTCTGGCAGATCCCGCCATGGCACACCGGTCCGCACCCGGAACAGCACCCCGTTGATGACCTTCCGATGCTCACTCCACCGGCCACCACGCGACCCACCACGGGGCAGGAACGGCTCCAGCCGCTCCCACTCCGCGCTCGTCAGATCTCCCCGCCCCACCATGCTGACCAGCTTGAACCCGACAACATGATCACGTCAGGAGATCCAAGAAACAGAACCTAGTCGGCTTGGGTCCATCGCTTGCGCCGAGAGGCTCGGGCTCGGGTCCAGCCTGCGGGCACTTCGAATCGTGCCGCGTCGTCGAGGTCGTCGGTGCAACCCATCACGACGAGCCGTCCTGAGGGCGCGTGGAGGCTCGCCTCGACGACGTGATCGAAGTCGCCGCTGTCGTCGTGCGGCTGATCTGCGAGGACATGGACGCTGACTGCCACGGTGTCGTTGACGGCGGTACCGATGGCCAGGGCGTCTTCAATGACGCCGAGCCCGTCCGCGACGGTCTGTTCGGTCCACACGCCGCTGAAATCGCCTTCGGATCCCTCGTCCAGGACGTGGATCTGGAAGTAGTCCGCGAAGAGTTCGAGGTTGGTCGCCACGGAGGCATCATCCCTGGTGCCGAGCAAGGACAGCACGGCAGGGCGGGGTGAGGCCGGTGGGCACCCGCCGGCGGTTGTCCGGGGACCGCGACCGCGGGCGTGCTGGCCGAACGGGAAAGGGCCGCCGCCACCGTCGTGGTGGCGGTCTACGGTGGCGCGATGACAGTTCTGATCATCGGCGGCAGCGGCTTCCTCGGGACCGAACTGGTCCGGCAGGCGAGCACGGCGAGGCACACGACCGTCGCGACGTACGCGACCAAGCCCGGCCCCACCTCCCCGACCAGGTGGTGTCACCTTGACCTGCGGGACGCAGCCAGTCTGGACGCCGTCATGTCCGAGGTTCGCCCGCAACTCGTCCTCAACGCTTCGAGTGGCTCGGCCGACTGGGCGACCACGGCAGAAGGCCCCGTCCGGCTCGCGATGGCAGCGGCGAGGTACCGGACCCGCATGGTCCATGTGTCCAGTGACGCGGTGTTCTCCGGCGCACATGTCCACTACGACGAGTCCAGCCTCCCCGACCCCATCACCCCCTACGGCGCTGCCAAGGCCGCGGCCGAGACCGGTGTCCTCGCGGTGCACCCGAAGGGCGCCGTCGCTCGGACATCGCTGATCATCGGCCACGGCCGTTCGGCACACGAGAAGGCCGTGCACGAACTCGCCGACGGCACGCGCGACGGCGTCCTGTTCACCGACGACATCCGCTGCCCTGTCCACGTCACCGACCTGGCCGCCGCACTCCTGGAGCTGGCCGGCGCCGACGCGACCGGAATGCACCACCTCGCCGGCCCCGACGCGGTGAGCCGCCACGAGCTGGGCATCCTCATCGCCGAGCGGGACGGGCTCGACGCCGCCCGGCTCCCCACGGGCCTCCGGGCCGAAAGCACGCTCCCCGGCGCCCTCGACGTACGCCTCGACTGCCGGGCCACCCGGCGAGATCTGCGCACCACGCTGCGCGGGGCCCGGCAGTTCCTGCGGCCCGGGTTCGCCATCTGACCCGACGGGTCCGTCAGCCGCCCGGGGCGGGGGCGGGCTGCGGCGAGCGGCCTCTGCGCCGGGGCGCTCATCAGGTCGGCGAGCAGGCCTTGGCCCGAATGGACGCAGGGACCGGCGGCAGCGGTGGCAGCCCGGCGGGTCTCGCCCGAGACTCGTCGCCAGAGACGACGAGCGCGAGGAAGGACTGCAGCCCATGCCGCGAGCCGAGGAGGAAGACGTCGCCGCCCGCCCCATCGGTACGGTGGACCAGGGCCCGGGAAGAGCCGCCGGACACCTGCGGACCGCGCTCAGGAGGACCAATCTGCTCCCGGCATTCCTGGTACTCACGGTCATGATGGTGGCCCTGTGGCTCATGGGCATGCCGTTCCTTCAGGCCCTGACGATCTCGACCGCAGTGAAGATCGCGGTGGCCCTGCTCGAACTCCGCCGGCTGCCCGGCCCTCCCGCCGACTGACGGGGCGATCGGGAGCGCCGGCGCTCCACCGCAGGTCGGGCCGGCGCGGCCATGACCGGCGCCGACGCGACGGCTCTCCGTGTGTTCTCACACGGGGAGGACGCCCGGGGCCGGTCGAGGTCGCGGCTCCGCTGAAAGGTCCGTGGAGCGGAACTGTGCGTGGTGTTCCCGCAGGAAAGCGTCGAGGGTACGGGGCGGGCGGCCGAGGAGGTCGGTGACCGTGGTGGTCGGGTTCTCGGGCCGGGTGACGGCGAGTTGCTGGATCTCGGTCACGTGGTCGGCGAGCCAGTCGGGCATGTGGGCGTTACGGATGAGGCTGTCGCGCAGTTCGTCCGGCGCGAGGTCGACGTAGCGGACCGGACGGCCCGTCAGAGTGGTCAGCCGTGCGGCGAGTTCGGGGTACGCGACGGCTTCGGGTCCGGTCAGGGTGTAGGTGCCGCCGGCGATGCCGGGCCTGGTGAGAGCGGCTGCGGCGACGTCGCCTATGTCGCGGCAGTCGACGTAGTTGCAGGGCGCTTCGCCCATCGTGCCGAGGATGACGCCCCGGGCGACGGCGGGAGCCAGGCGCAGGAGGTTCTGCATGAACGCGTAGGGACGCAGGACGGTGTGGGTGAGGCCGCAGGCGCGCAGGTGTTCCTCGACGGCGTGGTGACCGCGGGAGACTGCGACCGGGGAGTCGGCTTCGGCGGCGGGTGCGGAGATCTTGACGATGTGTCCGATGCCGGCTTGGGCGGCGATGTCGATGACGCGGGTTTCGAGCGCGACCTGTTCGGGGCCGTTGGCCATGGCGAGGAAGAGCTGGTCGGCGCCCTTGAACGCGGTGCGCAGGGACCGGGGGTCGGCGGCGTCGGCGTACTGCACCTCAACGGGCAGCGGGTGTATGCCGGTTGCGCCGGTTGTGCTGGTTGCGCCGGGGATCGGGATGTGCGGAGTGCGGGTCAGCGCGCGGACGGGTGCGCCGAGGGCGAGGAGACTGTGGAGCAGGGCGTTCCCGGTGGCTCCGGTCGCTCCCATGACAACGATCATCGCGTACTCATTCCTTTGCTCGTTCCTTGGTGCCTGGGTCGGGCCGGGGCCCGTCGGGCGGGTGGGCCCGGTGGAGGGACGGGTCACGCCGGGGAGCCCGGCAGTGCCGGGGTGGTGGCGCGCCAGCGGAGGGTGACGATGGTGGTGGCGAGGGCTGCGGAGACCGGCAGGTCGATGCGCAGGCGCTCCAGCCAGGGGGCGGCGGGGACCGGGGTGTGGGCTGGTATCCATTGGGCCGTGAACCATCCCAGCAGGGCCGCCGCGCCGGCGGTGGTGATGACGAGTGCGGCGGTCAGGACGAGGCGCGGAGTGGTGACGGTCCAGCGTCGGGGCCGCCCGCCGCGCCGCAGCCAGGCACCGACCAGGAACGCCACCACGGCCGAGGTACCGGCGATGGAGGTGCAGGCTGCCACGGCCAGGTCCCGCTGCCCATTGACGAGACCGGCGGTACCGGCCATCAGCGCGGGGGCGGCGTAGGCGGTCAGCACCTCACGCCACAGGGTGAACGGCCGTGACGGCCGGGTGGCTGCTCGATTGCGGCTGGTTCTGTCCTTCGTTGCGGGCATGGTGGCCTCTTTCTCGTACGTGCGAGGGAAGCGAAGGATCGCGGCGAAGGGCGGGGCGGGGGTGCAGGTCAGCCCGCGCCGCCGCCCATATAATTAGGCGGCTAACCATAGGGGGTGGAAAAAGGGCCCGCCCTGAGGACGGGACCAACACAGCGGAGCGTGCGGTCAGTCGGTGACCAGGGCCGCGCTGCCGCGGACCACTCGGGCGAGCAGATCCAGGAACACCGCGCGCTCCTCGGCGGAGAGCCCGCCCACCATCGCCTCGAGCCGCCCGAAGTGGTCGGGCGCCATGTCGCGCAGGAGCTGCGCACCACGCGCGGTCAGGATGGCCACCGTGCCCCGGCCGTCCTCCAGGGAGGGCCGGCGCGCGATCAGGCCTTCGCGCTCGAGGCCGTCCAGCAGGCCGGTGACCGTGGCCCTGGAGACATCGAGGTCGGCGGCAAGGTGCGACGGAGACTTCTCCCCGCCGTGGTCTTCGAGGTCGGCGAGCACTCGGTAGCGCCCCGTCGACAGGCCGAACCGGGCGAAGTGCGCCTCGGCCATCCTGCCGACCCGCGCACCGGCCGAGATCAGCCGCACCGCGACCAGCACCGCCTGCGGATCGACCTCCAGGCCGTAGTGCTCGACCTGCTTCCTGGCCTGGTCCAGCGTGGGGGCCTCACCGTCGATGCCGTCGCTCGTCATGCAGATAATATGTCGGCTAATCACTTGGCCTGTCAAGGCATTCCGGTCGGGACTGGGCCGGGAACGTTGTCAGTTGACGCACTGTCCGGGTCCGTCCGGCGCCCCGGTTGCCTGGGTTTGAGCGGCCTGCCATGTCTTGACCTCGTGCCAGGCGGCCCGCTCCTCCGCCTCGGTGCCCCACCGCCACCAGAACGGCGAGTCATCGGACGCCAGCTCCTCCCACCACCAGCCGACGCTCTCATTCAGGTGCCGGCGGGCGATCACGTCCCTCTCCGCCTCCCAGCAGGCGAGCCACGGGGCGACCGAGGAACTCGCGGTCGCACAGCTCTCGAAGACCTTGCACACCGGAGTCGTTGGCGACTCCATCCGCAGGGCCTGCGTCCACCACGCCTCCAGGAAACCGGCCACTGCCCCAGCCTGCTCGCGGGGCCACCGCGACCAGCCCGCCGCGGCCAGTCCACGGGCCATGAGTTCCGGCTCGTCCGCGCCCTCCGCGAGCACCACGACGAGCTGCGGCAGGACCCGACGGATGATCGCAGGCTGGTCATCGGAGTCGGGCGGACGTTGCCTGATGCGGCACTAGTGGATTCCCCGCCTCCGTCAACCGTTGCGAAACGGTCATGGATCGGTCATCAGGCCCCGGGCAATACTGCGAGGACACCGCGGTGTCCTCTTCCCGTCGGTGATCGCTTGTCTTTCAGGGGGAAATGACGTGCGCACACCTCGCATTCGGAGATCGGGGGCGGCTGCCTCGGCAGCCGTCGCCGCCATCGCGCTCGCGGCGGGTCTCACCACACCCGTCGCCGCCGCGCCCATGACCGGCCGCCCGGACGTACAGGCGGGTCAACAGCCCGCCGGGCAGGGGTTCACCCGACTGATCCTGATCACAGGGGACCAGGTCACCGTGGACTCCGAAGGCCGCCCGGTCGGCTTCGCCCCGGCCAAGGGCCGGGAGAAGATACCCGTGTCGGTCCGCCGGGACAAAGGCGGCAGCAGCCTCGTCCCGCTCGACGCCCGGCACCTGATCGAGTCCGGCCGGCTCGATCCCCGCCTCTTCGACCTCACCGAACTCTCCCGCCCCGAGTACCGCAAGGCCCGCGGCGACCAACTGAAGCTGATCGTCCGCTACGACGGCTCCGCCCCGGCCGCCAAGTCGGCCCTGCGTTCCACGGGCGGCCTGCGCGTGGACCGTACGTACGGCCTGCTCAACGCCGAGGCCGTGACCGCCACCCCGGTGAGCGCCGCCGCGCTCTGGGACGGGCTCACCGGCCGGCAGGGCGGCGCCGCCCCTCTGGCCGCCCCCTCCGGCATCGCCTCCGTCTGGCTCGACGGCATCCGCGCCGCGAGCCTGGACAGGAGCACGCGTCAGATCGGCGCCGACAAGGCCTGGGCCGCCGGCTACGACGGCACCGGCGTGAAGATCGCCATCCTCGACACCGGTATCGATACGGGCCACCCCGACCTCGCCGGCCGGGTCGTCGCCGCGGCGGACTTCTCCGAATCCGGCAGCACAGCGGACCGCTACGGCCACGGCACCCACGTCGCTTCCATCGCCGCCGGTACGGGGGCCAAGTCGGGAGGGAGGTACAAGGGAGTCGCGCCGGGGGCCAAGCTGCTCAACGGCAAGGTCCTCAACGACTACGGCTACGGCAGCGACTCCGGCATCCTGGCCGGCATCGAGTGGGCCGTCGCGCAGGGCGCCCAGGTCGTCAACCTGAGCCTCGGCGCGCCCGACGCGCCCGAGATCGACCCGGTCGAAGCCGCCGTGAACCAGCTCTCCGCCGACAAGGGCATCCTCTTCGCCGTCGCCGCCGGAAACGACGGAAGGTCCGGGCCGGGCACGATCGACTCCCCCGGCAGCGCCGACGCCGCCCTCACCGTGGGCGCCGTCGACAAGGCCGACGTCCTCGCCGACTTCTCCGGCACCGGCCCCCGCGCCGGCGACGGCGCCGTCAAACCCGACGTCACGGCCCCGGGCGTGGACATCACCGCGGCCGCCGCCGTCGGCAGCGCCATCGAACGCAAGGTCGGCCAGAACCCGGCGGGCTACCTCACCCTCTCGGGCACCTCCATGGCCGCGCCGCACGCGGCCGGCGCCGCCGCCCTGCTCAAGCAGCAGCACCCGAAGTGGACCGGTGCCCAGATCAAGGGCATCCTCACCGGTTCCGCCAAGCCCGGCCCCTACAACGCCTTCCAGCAGGGCACCGGCCGCATCTCGGTCGGCCAGGCGCTCGGCCAGTCGGTGGTCGCCGAACCCCTCGCGCTGGCCTTCGCCAACCAGCTGTGGCCGCACGAGGACGACGCCCCCGTCACCCGCAAGGTCACCTACCGCAACCTGGGCACCGCTCCGGTCACCCTGAAGCTGTCCGTCACCGCCACCGGCCCCGACGGGAAGCCCGCCCCGGCCGGTTTCCTCGCCTTCGCCCGACCGAGCGTCACCGTCCCCGCCGGCAAGTCCGCGTCGGTGGACCTCACCCTGAACACCCGGCTCGGCGGCTCCGTCAACGGCCGGTACACCGGGCACGCGGTGGCGACCGCGGCCGGGCAGAGCGTCCGTACGGCGATCGTCGCCGATCGCGAGGTCGAGTCGTACGCGCTGACCGTCCGCCACATCGGCCGGGACGGCAAACGGCCGGCCAGTTACTTCAGCAGCCTCCAGGGCGTGAGCGGGCTGGCCACCGGCAGGAACTTCAGCAACCACGAGGGCTCCGGCTCCCAGACCATCCGTGTCCCCAAGGGCAGCTACATGCTCGACTCGCACCTCTGGGGCGACCCGGAGGACAGCGCGAAGGGCCTCGACTGGATCTCCCAGCCCCGCCTCGACATCACCCGCAACACCACGGTCACGGTCGACGCCCGCACCACCAAGCCGGTGGACATCACGGTGCCCTCGGACCCGTCCGTCGTCGGGTTCATCACCCCCAGCTACGAGCTGCGCGTCGGCGACGTCGGCTACACCTTCGGATGGTGGCTCTACGCCGCGATCCCCCTGCGCACCCGCGGCCAGGGTCCCGAGCCGGCCGCCGGAACCGGTCTGACCCAGCGGTGGGACAAGCACGCGGTGTCCGAGACCGAGGAGTACCACACCACGCTCGGCGGCCCGGTGCGCACTCTGGCCACCGGCTACACCCGCCATCTGAAGGCCTCCGACCTGGCCACCGTGACCGTCGATCACGGCTCCTCGGCCCCTGACAAGGTGGGCATCGTACGAGCGGTCGGCCGGCTTCCGGGCAACGGCGGCCCGAGCTCCATGTGGCAGCCGCGGCTCTTGCCGTACACGGTGACGCTGCACCTTTCCTCGGTCGACGGGGTGAAGTGGGCGCTGTCCGCCTCCCAGTTCGGCATGGACGGGGACGGCAACGAGGTCGCGGAGACCTCGTACGCCGTCGAACGCGCCTACGCGGGCGGTCGCACCCACCGGGAACGCTTCAACACCGCTGCCGCCGGGCCCCGGGTGGACACCGCGGCGGGACTCGGCCTCTACCGCAAGGGCGATCGGATATGGGGCACGTTGCCACTGCTCGCGGACGGCGCCGGGCACGACGGCACCGGCTTCCACGCCAAGGGCAAGACCGTGCTCTACCGCAACGGGGTCGTCGTCGGCAACCAGGCTGCCGAACTCCGCGACGCCAAGCGCTTCTCCGTCGCGCCCGGTGAGGCCTCCTACAAGCTGGTGGCCTCTTCCACCCAGTCCGAGAGCGTCAGCCGCACCTCGTCCAAGGTGACCGCGACCTGGTGGTTCCGCTCCGGCACCACTCCGACCGGCACCCCGGCGCAGCTGCCCGCCTCCGTCGTCCGGTTCGCTCCCGCGACACGTCTGGACGGAACCGTCAACGGGGGCCACCCGTTCCGGGTCCCCGTCACCGTCCAGGGCCCGGCGGCCGGCAAGGGACTGAAGTCCCTGACGGTGTCCGTCTCCTACGACGACGGCTACACCTGGCAGACCCTGCCGGTCCAGGACGGGGCGGTCATCACGCAGACCCCGCCGTCGGGCGGCCACGCCTCCCTGCGGGGCACGGTGGTGGACACCGCGGGCAACAAGTCCGAAGTCACGGTCCTGCGCGCGTACCTGACCGACTGACCTGTCCCCGCACGGCGTGACGAACCCGGAGGCGAGCGCCTCCGGGTTCGTTCGTCATGACGGCCGCCGCGACCCGGGTGTGCAGTGCACCCCGCAGGGAAGCTTCTGGGTGGAGATCGGCGTCACGAAGGAAGGCCATGAGAACCCAGACCTTCACCATTCCCCCGGT
Organism: Streptomyces tatrensis; assembly: GCF_049310065.1. NCBI lineage: Bacteria > Bacillati > Actinomycetota > Actinomycetes > Kitasatosporales > Streptomycetaceae > Streptomyces > Streptomyces tatrensis. The sequence goes on from NZ_JBMDLB010000011.1 coordinate 196,565, forward strand.
GCGGACTCGCTTTCGCTGGCGCATGAACCCACACCACTCCCCCGAGATGGACGCCGAGGCGAATGCGTGGGCCTTCGGGTTGTTCAGCGACGACCCGCGGGTGCCGGCGCCGGTGCATGCCGACAACTACACGACGTGGGCGGCGCTGTGCTTCCCCGACGTGGACCCCGACCTGCTGACCCGGTGGTGCCGCTTCAACGCGCTGTACACGGTCGTGGAGAACAAGCAGGAGGCCCTGTACGAGACGAGCGGCGCCCGGCAGCACCGAACGGCTGTGGGAACGCACGGTCGCGCTGCTCTTCCGGCAGTCTCACGCCGACGACGTGTACGCCGCCGGTGACTGGGGCGACGGACTGACCCGGTACAACCTGACGGCGGCCATGACGATCGCCGAGACGCTCCCGGAGTCGCTGGCCCGGTACTTCCTGCGGCGCATCGCGTACATGGCGCAAGCGCAGTTCCAGGAGGACCAGGTGATCCGCTCACCCCGCATGGGGTGGGGAGAGTACCTGGAGTACCGGCACGTCAACTTCGATGTCCCGCTGTTCACCGCGACCATTCCCGCGCTGCTGGAGCGGAGCCTTTCCTCGGAGGAATGGGAATCGGCCGAACGGGGGCGACTCGACCGGCTGACTGCGCATCACTGCTGCCTCGTCAACGACCTGTACTCGTTCCGGAAGGAACGGGACGACAGGAACGGGAAGAAGGCGCACGTTCAGGCCGTCTCGGTGCTGCAACACGTGCACGGCCTGGGCCTGCAGGAAGCCCTGAACCGGCTCGTCGAGACGATAGAGGAAACGGAACGCCAGTACGTCGCGCTCCGCTCACGCTGGGCCCTCACGCCAGGAGCTGACGAGTACTGCGACCGCCTGGAGGACATCAGCGCGGGGAACCTGCGCTACCACCAGACTTCGCCACGATTCCACGGGGACGGATTTGAGGGCGTGTTCACCGGCGGGGAACAGTTCGTGCGCCGAATCCGGGCCGCCGGGGGCCGTTGACCAGGACTCGGGCAGGATGGCCGGGTGCAGACATCGGAGTTGATCGCGCGGGCGGCCGGACTGGCCGATCAGGGCGCCCGGCGGATCCTTGGCATCGCCGGGCCTCCCGGTGCGGGGAAGTCGACGCTGGCGGCGCTGATCGCGGACGCGGTCGGACCGGAGCGTGCCGTGGTGGTGCCCATGGACGGGTTCCACCTCGCACAGGGCGAGCTGGAAAGGCTCGGGCTGGCCGGGCGAAAGGGCGCCCCGGACACGTTCGACAGTGCCGGATACCTCTGCCTGCTCCGCAGGCTGCGGGCACCCGGCGAACGCACCGTCTACGCACCGGCCTTCGACCGCTCGCTCGAGCAGCCGATCGCGGGCAGCATCGCGGTCGACCCGGGCGTGCCCCTGGTGATCACCGAGGGGAACTACCTCCTTCACGACGCGCCGGAATGGGCACCTGTAAGGCCGCTCCTGGACCAGGCCTGGTACGTGGCGCCCGACGAGGGCCTGCGCGTGCGGCGCCTCATCGACCGGCACGTCCACCACGGCAAGGACCCGGAGTCGGCCCGCGCCTGGGTCGCCCGCTCGGACGCCCCCAACGCCCGCCTCGTCGCGCGCGGCCGCCACCGCGCCGACCTCGTAATCGGCGCCGGCTGACGATCGGGGCGCGTTGCCGGGGGCTCTGACAGCCGGCTCCGGATGCCCGGCTCCGGGGGTGGCCGGAACTCGCCCGAGGTCGCGGACCAGTTGCGTACCAACTGGTAACTTGCGCGAGTTGATCATGCTCGCAGCCACGGCCCGGCCACGCTCCCGGCCCGCGCTGCGTCGCCCCACCCCTCGGTCAAGGAACCACATTGGCACGCACCGCCCGGACGACCTCCCTCGTCTCCACGTCCGCCCTCGCACTCGCCCTCTCCCTCCTCGGCGCCGCCGCCCCCGCGTCCGCCGCCGACGCGCCCACACCCCACCTGGACGCGGTCGAGCAGACCTTGCGTCAGGTCTCGCCGGGCCTGGAGGGCTCGGTGTGGGAGCGCACTTCCGGCAACCGGCTCGGCTCGTCCGAGCCCGGGGGCGCCGACTGGCTGCTCCAGACGCCCGGCTGCTGGGGCGACGCCACGTGCGCCGACCGGTCCGGATCGCGCCGTCTTCTGGAGAAGATGCGCCAGGACATAGCCGATGCCCGGCAGACCGTGGACATATCGACTCTGGCCCCCTTCCCCAACGGGGGCTACCAGGAGGCGATCATCGCCGGCCTCAGGGAAGCGACCCGGAAGGGCAACCGGCTGAAGGTGCGCATCCTGGTGGGCGCCGCACCCGTCTACCACTCCACGGTGATCCCGTCGTCCTACCGGGACGAGCTGCTCACGCGACTCGGCCCGGCCGCCGCGGGGAGCATCACGCTCAACGTGGCCTCGATGACCACCTCGAAGACCGCCTTCTCCTGGAACCACTCCAAGCTCATTGTGGTGGACGGCAGTTCGGTCATCACCGGCGGCATCAACAGCTGGAAGGACGACTACCTGGACACCACCCGCCCGGTGAACGACGTCGACCTCGCGCTCTCCGGGCCCGCGGCGGGCTCGGCCGGCCGCTACCTCGACTCCGTCTGGGACTGGACCTGCCGGAACAAGACCAGTTGGAGCGCGGTCTGGTTCGCCGCCTCACCCGGCGCGGACTGCATGCCGGCCCTGCCCCGGCCCGCCTCGCCGCAGGGCGGGGGCGACGTGCCCGCGCTCGCCGTCGGCGGACTCGGTGTGGGCATCCGCCAGAGCGACCCCTCCTCCTCGTTCCGCCCGGTCCTGCCGACGGCCGCAGACACCAAGTGCGGGATCGGTCTGCACGACTACACCAACGCCGACCGGGACTACGACACGGTCAACCCGGAAGAGAGCGCGCTGCGCGCCCTCGTCTCCAGCGCGAACTCGCACATCGAGATCTCCCAGCAGGACGTGCACGCCACCTGCCCGCCGCTGCCCCGCTACGACGTTCGCCTCTACGACGCCCTCGCCGCGAAGCTCGTCTCCGGCGTGAAGGTCCGCATCGTCGTGAGCGATCCGGCGAACCGCGGCACGATCGGCAGCGGCGGCTACTCGCAGATCAAGTCGCTCTCCGAGGTGAGCGACGCCCTGCGCGGCCGGGTGACGGCCCTGACAGGTGACGGCGCCCGGGCGCGGACAGCCCTGTGCGAGAACCTCCAGTTGGCCACGTTCCGGGCTTCCGACCTGCCGACCTGGGCCGACGGCAAGCCGTACGCCCAGCACCACAAGCTCGTCTCGGTCGACGGCGCGGCCTTCTACATCGGTTCCAAGAACCTCTACCCCTCCTGGCTGCAGGACTTCGGCTACGTCATCGAGAGCCCGGCCGCGGCCGCACAGCTGAAGAGCGAGCTGCTGGACCCGCAGTGGCGCTACTCCCAGGCCACCGCGACGTACGACCACGCCCGCGGCCTCTGCCAGGGCTGACGTCCCCGCCCCATGGTGCGGCGTGCCGCGGGACGGCGCCGCGCGCGGCCGGGGAGGTCGGCCCGACCGCAAACCGCGGTGAACCGGCCGGAGGGTCCTGCGGCTACCGCCCCCTGGAAAGTACGATCAAGCAATGTCTGACATGACCGAAACCACGCCCGGCTGGCTCACCACGGACGAGCTCGAAGTGGCCAGGGCCCAAATGCCGATCCTGTACGTGACAGCGGTTCCTGTGCGGGTGGACGAGAGCGGCGAAGTCACCAGCATCGGGCTGCTGCTGCGCATGGGTCCGGACGGAACGGTGAGCCGGACCCTCGTGTCCGGACGCGTCCTGCACCACGAGCGGGTCCGTGACGCGCTGTTGCGCCATTTGGAGAAGGACCTCGGGCCGGTGGCCCTGCCCCGTGTCCCCGCGTCCCTCCAGCCCTTCACCGTCGCCGAATACTTCCCCACCGCCGGCTTCACCGCCTATCACGACCCCCGCCAGCACGCGGTGTCGCTGGCCTACGTCGTCCCGGTGGCAGGCGACTGCCGGCCCCGGCAGGACGCGCTGAACCTGGTCTGGTTCAGTCCCCAGGAGGCCGCCGACCTCGCCGTCCACAACGAGATCCCCGGCGGCCACGGCGTGCTGCTGAAGCAGGCGCTCGCCCACACGGGACACACCTACTGAGAGCCCGACACCCCGGCCGACCGGGCCGACTGCCACGCCGCCGCACACAGGGAGGTCTCGGCCGTCTCGGCGTACAGGGCCGCGCCCAGCCAGGCGCGGGCGAAGTCGGTCGGGTCGGCGGGGAGCAGGCGGCCGAAGGGGTCGCGGGCGCGCCGGGTGGCGGTGCGTTGCAGTTCGGCCAGGAGGTCGGCGGCGGTGGGGAGGGCCGAGCGGCGCAGCTGCCCGGCGTCGGCCGACAGTGACCCGGGGACGGCCAGGAAGGGGCGTCCGGCGGCGACGGCCTGTTCGAGGCGGCGGCGCAGGAGGTGGAGGGGGGCCGGATCCGCCCCCCGGCCGGGGGGAACCTGTGCGGCGGGCGGCGGCGGGGCGGCGGGGAGGTCGGCACGTTGCAGCCGGTCCAGGCCCAGGTCGATGCGCCGGGCGGGATCCGTCGGATGGGCGGCCGCCAGGAGCTGGAGGCTGGGCCGGGAGTCCGGGACGAGGCGGCCGACGACGCGCAGGCGCGTACCGGGCAGGGCTGCCAGCATCCTGAGGTTGTCGCGGTACGCCAGCGCGGGATGCTCGTGGGCCGCGGTGAGGCGGAGCGTCAGCTCGTCGCACGTGGCGAGGAGGCAGTCGCCACCGGTCTCGCGGGCGGGGCCCAGGATCGTCACGTCGAGGAAGAGCAGGTTACCGCCGGGCGCCTGGGAGTGCAGGGCGCGCGCGGCCTGTTCGGCTGCCGGCGGGCCCCACAGGGCGGCAAGGGGTTCGTCCGTCCAGGCCGCGCCCGCCGCCTGGACCGCCTTGCTCCCGGCGCCCGCGCCGAGGCGGCCGGTGGGCGAGACGGTGGCCCCCGACAGGGCGAGCCCGGCGTGGGACAACTGGCGGTGGGTGAGCGCGGTATCGCCCAGGCGTACGGTACGCCCGGCTGCCGCCGTGGCACGGCCGGGGCCGCCCGGGGCGATGTCCGAGACGGTGTAGAGGCGGCCGTCGGCGGCGGCGGTCCAGGTGATGGCGCCCGCGTAACCGCCTGTGGTGATCAGGGGTTCGGTGAACAGGCCGTACAGGCGCAGGGATCCGTCCGGTACGTAGGTCTGCCGGGCGGTGCCGCGCAGGGCGGCCAGTTCGGGGCCGGTGGCGTCTGGTAGCCGGTGGGCGGTGCCGAGCAGTTCGCGGACGGCCGCCGTGAGGTCGGCGAGGCGGTGGGCGGGGTCGGCGGAGCGGGCGGAGCGCAGCGCGGTGACGACGGAGACGGCGGCCGCGGCCGGGCGGGGCAGACCGCCGAGCTTGGCGGTGTGGGCCGCCCGCAGCAGTTCGGACTGCAGGACCGCTCCGGCACCTTCGATGCCCGTGTCGAGCACGGCGGCGCCCGCGGCCCACAGGTGACCGGCCGCGGCACGCTGCTCGGGGGTGGCCTCGGCCTCCGGCGGCGCCGGGGATCCGGCGTCCTCGCCGGAGGACGATGGCCCGGCGTCCGTGTCGGAGTGCGGGCCGGCCACGGGGTCGGCCACCGGCGCGGCGGACGCGATCGCCGCCCGGTGCAGGCAGCCCGGGGCGAGGAGGCAGCCGCAGCTGATCGCGTCCGCCGTGGCCACCACGCCGGCGGGGGCGTGGAGTTCCAGGCCGGTTTCGTCGTCGACCGCGATCCGTACGGTGTCGCCGTCGCGGGTGACGGGCCGGTCGGCGATCTTGGTGATGGCGACGTCGAGCCGCTTGCGCAGCCTGGGCGAGAGCGCGCCGACGATCTCGGCGGTCACGGCGGGTGCGACAGCGGGCAGGTGCTGGCCTTGTTGGCTGTCTTGGCTGTCTTGGCTGTGTTGGCTCATGCGATCTTCTCCCCTACCCAGCGGGCGAGTTCGAGCGGGCTGAGGGCGGCCACGGGCATCCCGGCGGCTACGAGCTGCCCGGCGACGCCGGTCGAGTACCGGGGGCGGCCGGCGTCGTCCAGGCTCGCGCAGCCGAGTACATGGCACCCGGCTCCGACGAGGGTGCGCACTTCGGAGAGGAGCCCGCCGACGGGATGGCCCTCCTCGAAGTCGCTGATCACGACGACCAGGGTGCGGGACGGCACGGTCACCAGGGTGCGGGCGTGGCGCAGCCCGGCGGCGATGTGGGTGCCGCCGCCGACCCGTACTTCCAGCAGCAGGGACAGCGGGTCGTGCACGTGGTCGGTGAGGTCGATGACCTCGGTGGAGAAGGCGAGGAAGTGGGTGGAGACGGTGGGCACCCCGGCCAGGACGGCGGCGGTGAGGGCCGACCAGATGGTGGAGGCCTCCATGGAGCCGGAGACGTCGGTGACCAGGACCAGCCGCCAGTCGGCGGCGCGCCGGGCGCGGGAGCGGAACACCGGGTGCTCGGGGATGACCTGGACGCTGCCGTCGGGGGCCCGGCGCGCGGTGGCGAGGTTGGCGCGCAGGGTGCGGGCCAGGTCGAGCTGTCCGCCGGGGCGGCGGCTCGGGCGGGGCAGCGTCATGCCGGTCAGGGCGGGGCGCAGCCGGGTGGCCAGCTGCCGGGTGAGTTCGTCGACGAGCCGGCGGACCAGAGGGCGCAGTGCGCCGAGCCGGGCCTCGGGGAGGCCGCCCGCGTGCTGGAGGACCGTGCGCAGCAGGTCGACGGAGGGGCGGACGCCGGCGGGGTCGAGTTCGCCCAGGACGTCGCGGCGGCCGGCCGCGGCGGCCGCGGCGAGGACCTCCTCGCGGATGCCGGGGCCGAACAGGGCGGACAGTTCCTCGGACCATTCGCGGACGCCGGGGTAGGGCGCCTGCCGGCCGCCGCGGTTGCCCGCGCCGAGATCGCCGCGGGAGCCCTCGCCGCGGCCGTTGCCGTACAGCTCGTCCAGCGCGGTGGCCAACGGTGCTGCCGATGGCGGCAGTTGGTTGGAACGGCGGCCGAGGATCAGTCGCCAGCGGTCGGCGGGGGCCAGTACGCGGTCCCGCGCGGGTGCGGCCTTCCCGGGCGCGCGATCGGCGGTGCCACCGGGCGGCGCGGCGTCCGGGGCTGGTGGGTGGCCAGGGGCGTGCGGTGGCATACCGGTCGGGTCAGGGGGCGTGGGCTCCGTGAGGGGGGCTGGTGATGGTTCGCCGGGGCGGTGATCGCCGTCGTGCGGCGGCGCCACGGACGGTCCGCAGGCGTCGGGACCCGTCGGGGGTGCAGGGGGCAGGAGGCCCAGCCTGGCCAGGGTCTCCCGGGCGGCCAGGTCGGCGCGGGTCCACAGCGCCAGCGCGGCCGGGTCGATGCCGTCCGTGTCGGTGACCAGGCCGACCGCGTCGCCGAGCCGGTCTTCCACCGCCGCGAGCAGCCGGTCGCGGGAGGCGGGGCTGAGCGTGTCAAAGCCGCCGCGCAGTGCGGGCAGGCGGTCCAGGAAGGCGGTGTCCGCGAGGTCGGTGACTCGGTCCAGCACCGGGTCGAGGACGGGGGCCATGGTCTCCAGGAGCGGGGCGGCCGCGGTGAGCAGGCCGGTAAGGCGGGCGGTCAGCGCGGTCCGGGTGGCGGCGTCGGTGGCCGCGTCCACCCAGGACGCGGTACGGGTGCCGAAGGCGTGGGCGTCCTCGTGGCCGAGCAGGACGCGGACGGCTCCGGCCGCGGCGGACATCAGCGGCGAGCCGTCGGCGGCCAGCCGGCTGAGGGCGTCGGTGAGCCGGATCCCGCCGAAGACGTCCGCGCGGTGGGCGAGTTCGAGCAGTGCCCGGGCGTCCTCGGGGTCGTCGGAGCCGGTGAGGCCGTCGACCTGGCGGACGGCGGCCGAGGTGAGGAGTTCGCCTGCCGCCGCCGACCGCGCGGCGCGGTCCGGGTCCGGGCCGAGTCCGGCGATGTGGCCGGCCCGGATGCGGTCCAGCAGGCCGAGGGCGGCCAGCAGTTGGGGCAGTGTGCCGGTGGCCGGGACGCTCTCGCCCAGTTCCGTGAGCCGTTCGTCGGCCAGCGCGGGCAGTCCGCAGGCAGCGGCCTCCGCGAGGCCGTCGATGCTCTGGGCAGCGGTGGGCCCGCCGTCGTCCTGTTCGGCGCGGCGCCGTTCGCGCAGCAGGCCTTCGGCGGCCTGGGCCGGGGTGACGCCGCGGATTCCGGCGGCGGTGAGCATGGCGGCGGTGGCCGGGGTCCAGCGCACCTCCCACCGGGTGGTCACGGCCTCGCCCGCGCCGGCGCCCGTGACGGGCGTCGACGTGGCGTAGGGGATGCCGCAGACCGTCAGCCGGCGCAGCAGGAGTTCGCGGCGGCGGTCGAGGTCCGAGCGCAAGGGGTCGAGCCGCAGGTCGCGGGCGGCGGGGCCGGTGTCGGCGGGACCGGGCAGGCCCAGGGCCGCGACCGCGTCCTCCACGGCGGGTGCCAGACCGCTGCGCGGGGCGGCGGGCGCGGGCCGGCCGGAGCGGGTGCCGACCAGGACCCGTTCCAGCGATCGGGCGACTGCGCGCCCGCGGCCGAGCGGCTCGCCCTGGGTCAGTACGGTCTGCACGGCCTCGATGAGTTCACCGCGGCCGGGCGCGGGCAAACCGCGCAGCCGGGCGAGGTCGCCCGCCAGCCGGACGATCTCGCGGGCGTCCGCGGGCCCCGAGGGGTGGTCCTGTGCACGCAGTTCGCCGCAGATCCGCACGGCCGTGGTGAGCAGTGCCTCGTGTACGGCGTCCGGACGGCCCGCCGCTTCCAGGACGAGGTGCTGCCATTCGGGGTCGCGGATGCCGGCCGGGTAGCCGGACCGCTCGTCCAGCAGCGGATAGGTGTACGGGATGAGGGAAGCGGTCCAGGCCGGACCGCTGGGGAGCGCGTCCTCGGGCGGCACCGGGCCGAGTCCTGGGCCCAGCAGCGCCGGGGTGTGGAAGGCGCCCACGACCACGGCGGCCCGGCGGCCGGCGGCCGTGGCCTCGTCGATCCGGGCGCGCATCCAGCGCTCGCGGGCCAGGTCCGACTCGGCCACCGCCCCGGCCCGTTCGGCGTCGTGACGCAGGGCCCAGCCCGTGAGCAGGGCCGCACGGCGCAGCGCCTCGGGCGTGGAGCCGGGGGCGGCGGTTTCCACCAGGCGGTCCCACAGGTCCTCGCCGGGACGGCCGGTCAGGCGGGCGGTGAGCGCCTCGCGCAGCCCGGGACCTTCGTGGCCCGCCCCGGCCGGGCGCCGGGGCTCGTGCCGGGCCGGGGCGGACAGCGGAAGGTCGCAGGCGATCACGGGGATGTCGTGGCGGGCGGCCCAGCGCAGGGCGACGAGTTCGGGAGAGAAGTCGGCGAACGGATAGAAGGCGGGCCCGCGCCCCTCCCCGGCGCCGCCCCCACCGTGGTTGGCGGGGACGGCGGCCAGGGCCACGGGGGCCCGGGTGTCGGCGTGGGCGAGCCAGGGCAGCCACTCCTGCAGATCCGCGGGGAGCTCGACGAGCAGCACCTCGGGCCTCGCTGCGTCCAGCAGTTCCGGCATGACGGCGGCCAGCGACGGCGCGTGGTGGCGCACGCCGATGAGGTACGGGGTGGTGGGGTCGGTCAGGGCCGCCACCGCCTCTTCCGGAGTCATGCCGGGGGCGGTGGAGGCGGCTGCGGCCGGGCCGGTGGAGTCGGCCCGGACGGTGGCATCGGACGGGGCGGTGAAGGCTTGCGCTGTGGTGGCGGCGGCCGGGGACGGAACGGTCATGGCGTCAGCTCTCCAGGGCCGGGCGCAGGTCCCACAGGGTGCGCCAGGTCGCCGATCCCTGCTCGGCGCGGCGGCGCACCGCGCCGTCCCAGTAGCCCAGCAGCCGGGCGGCGTCGGCCGGGTCGTCCTTGCGGACCACGCCCAGCAGGTGCCCGGGGAGCAGGGACAGCACGTCCCGGTCACCGGGGAAGTACGCGGCGGCCAGGGCCAGCGAACCCGCCACGGACACCGCCTCGGCGGTGCTCATCACCGTGGAGGGGCGCTCGACGTCCCAGCCTTCGGCCGACCGCCCGTCCCGCAGGTCGCGGAAGGCGGTCACGAGGGCTTCGAGGATCGCGTCGTCCACCTGGAAGGGGGCACCGGCCCGGGTGACGGCCGCGTGGGCCTGGCGGCGTACCAGGGCGGTCTCGGCGTCCAGGTCGCCGATGGGGCCGACGGTCTCGAAGTTGAAGCGGCGCTTGAGGGCCGCGGACATCTCGGAGACGCCCCTGTCGCGGAGGTTGGCGGTCGCGATGAGGGTGAAGCCGGGGGCGGCATGGGCGAGGGCGTCGGCGCTGCCGGCCAGTTCCGGGACGGCGATGCGCCGTTCGGACAGGAGCGAGACCAGGGCGTCCTGGACCTCGGGCAGGCAGCGGGTGATCTCCTCGACGCGGGCCACCGCGCCGCGGGTCATGGCGGTGAGGACCGGGGAGGGCACCAAGGCCTGCCGGGTGGGGCCCTGGGCCAGCAGCAGCGCGTAGTTCCAGCCGTACTTGAGCTGGTCCTCGGTGGTACCGGCGGTGCCCTGCACCACCAGGCCGCTGGTGCCGCACACGGCGGCCGACAGCAGCTCGGAGAGCATCGACTTGGCGGTGCCGGGCTCGCCGACCAGCAGCAGCCCCCGTTCTCCGGCCAGGGTGACGACGCAGCGTTCCACCAGGGCGCGGTCGCCGACGAACTTCTGCTCGATCACCAGCTTGCGCGGGACGCCGTCGGGCGCCGCGGCGCCCTCGGGCAGCCGCAGGGCCTCGCCTGCGCTGCCCATCACGAAGGTGACGACGGCGCGCGGGCTCAGCAGCCAGGCGGGCGGGCGGGGGCCGTCGTCGTAGGCGGCGAGGAAGGCCAGTTCGGTGGCGTGGCGGTCCTCGGGCGGGCTGACCTGCCGGGCGGACGCGGGGGTGGAAACGGTGGTACCGGGGGTGTCGGTGGTCATCGCTTGCGGCCCTTCCGGGTGGCACGGGTGGTGAGTTCTTCGAAGGCGGGGGCGTCGCCGTCCTTGACGCGGCCCCATGCGCGGGCGAACAGGGCGGGCACCGGCAGGTGCGGCACGGCCCGGGTATGGTCGCGGAGCGGGTACAGGAGTTCCTTCCAGGTCTCCACCGGCAGGGCGGGGGCCTTGAAGTCGTGCCAGCCGCAGGGCAGGAACAGGGTCCGGCCCGCGCGGGACCGCTTGGCCTCCAGGACGAGTCCGGTGGCGGCCAGTTCGGTCCTGGCCTTCTTCGACCGGCCCGGCGTCCAGCCGGTCCACCGGGCGCGGTCGCGGTCGGTCGGGTCGGGCAGTGCGAGCAGTTGCAGGTAGAGCGCGGCCGCGTCGTCGCCCAGCCCGTGGGTCGCGGCCACCTCGGCGACCAGCTCCGGGACCGAGCGGGCGGGGTCCTGGGCGTAGCCGGTGAAGCCGCCGGGAGCCGACCCGGCCAGGACGGCCTGTTCGAAGTCGTCGCCGAGCAGGGTCCGCACGGCGGCCAGGGAGTGGCCGCGGCCCGGGCCGACCAGCCCTTCGAGCAGTCCGAGGACGGGGTCGTCCGCGCCGGTGATCCCGGCCGTACGCACCAGCGTCATCTCGGTGTCGCCGTACCAGGGGCGCAGCACGAGGGCGTCCCCGAGCCGGGTGAGGCCGTCGGCTCCCGCCCCTCCCGTCGCGGGCAGGCCGTACGCGGTGCGCAGCGGGACCGCGGTCGCGGTGCCCTTCTCCGTCCACTCGACGTCCAGATCGAGGATGAGGCCGGGATCGGCCAGGCGCCTGCGCAGCGCGGCGAGTCCGGCCGGCAGGTGGGCGCGCAGCGGATGGCCGTACGGCAGTCCGTAGGCGAGCCCGCTGAGCGCGGCCACCGCGCTGGTGAGGTGGCTGCGGCCCGGGACTGCGGCCGGGTCCTCCGCCACGAGGTTGCCGTCCTTGTCGAGCCGCATCGGGGTGGTGCGGGCGAGCCAGGCGGTGTGGCCGGGGTTGAGGACGGCTTCCGCCGACGCCACGGAGACACCGGCCAGGACGTCTCCCAGCTCCTCCGGCAGCCGGACCAGCGATCCCAGGCGCTCCGCCCAGGTCTTGGCGGCCGCGGTGGTGTCGGGGCCGGTCTCCCACAGGTCGGCGGGGTCGGCGGGCAGCAGCGCGTCCAGCAGTGCCAGCCGGTTGGTGCGCCCGAGCGCGCTCAGCCTGGCGTCGGCCCGTTCGGCCTGCCGGGCCTTGAGGCCCACCAGGGCCAGCCCTGCCGCGTCGGGTTCATCGGTCCCCGCCGCGACGAGGAGGGCCGCCTGCGCAGGCCCGATGCCGGTGGCGGCGTCGAGTGCGACGGGCGCCTCGGGCCGCCACGGCGCGGCGCCGCGCTCGCGGACGAGACGGATCAGCGGGAGCAGGCGCTCGTGCGGGAGGGCGGGGGTGTACAGCTGGTCCTCGTGGTGGGTGAAGCCCGCGATCTGGCCGAACGCCCCTTCCGGGTCGTGGTCGAGGGCGAGCCAGTGGGCGCGGTCGTTGCGCTGGGTGTGCCCCCGGCCGAGGATCACCACCGTGCGGTCGCCGCGGCGCAGCACCTGGCCGAGCCGCTGCTTCTTGCCGACCTGGTCCTCGCTGTCCTCCTCGCACAGCATGACCTGTCGCAGGGCGCCCGCGGGGTTGGCGAGCGGGCCGGTGGCGACCGCTTCCAGGAGGAGCAGCAGCGCCTCCCGGTGTTCGTCGGTGGTGATGGGGGCGGCGGCGCGGTAGGCGAGGGGGCCCAGGGCGTCGAGGATCGGCAGCCAGGCCAGTTCCATGCCGGGGACGGTGCGGGTCTCGCTCGTCCAGCCGTCGCCGAGGGCCGGCAACGGGGTGGGGTCGGGCAGCGGCTTGCCGTCGGCGGGCTTGCCGGACAGGACCTGGTTGACGGAGAGGATCTGCTGGAGACAGCTCCACTTCGCTTCGCGCCCCCAGTAGCCGAATCGGCCCGGCGCTGCGATCCCGTCCACGGCGGCGGTCAGGGTCGTGTCGTCCCCGTGGACGGGCCGGTGGTCGGCGTACATCCCGTCGCCGTGCCGCTTCCCGCCGTGCGGCTCGTCCCGCGGGGGTGCTGTGAAGGCGGCGATGTCGGCGCGATGGCGGGCGGCCGTCCGCACGAGCACGCTCACGCCGGTGAGCAGCCGGGCTTCGGTCAGCGCCGGGAGCGCCGCGGCAACGGCTGCCTCGATGAGCTCGTCCGCGGAGGGGCCGTCGTACGACTTGTCGGCGGCGACCGCGGCCTTCCGCCCGGCCAGTGCCGTGGAGACGGCGTCCAGGAGGGACGCGATCTGCGCGTCGGTGACCGCGCGCAGGGCGGCCGAGCCCCGCTCGTCGCGCGGGCGCAGGGCGTGCCAGAACGCGGGCGGCGGGACGTACCGGGTGCCGGCGGCGTACTCGCCGCCCTGCTCTCCCAGCGGGGCCGATCCCAGCGCGTCGGTGGTGACGGCGCCCGCCGGATAGAGCTCGACGGCGCCGCCGACGACGGCGGCGAGGGGCGCGGCGCCTCCCGGCAGCCGCAGGGCGCCCAGCGGTACGGGATGGTCGCGGCGGCCCGGCGCGACGGCCAGGGTGACGGTCCGCCCGTCGGGGGTCCCGGACGTGACCCGGCGGTCGGGGTCCTGTCCCTCGGCGCGCACCCAGCGGCCCAGGACGGTGCCGTCGGTGCCGAACGGCGTGGTCTCCAGGCCCGGGAGCAGCGGCAGCACCTCGCATTCCTCGGTCACGAGGCGGGCGCCGTCGCGGATTCCCGACTGCAGGAAGGCGGGCAGCGAGGCACGCCCGTGGGTGCCGCCCGCCGGGTCGTACTCGACCCAGCAGTGGTCGCGGCCCTGCTTGCCCTGGCGCCAGTGTCCGGTGCCGTCGCCCAGCACGGGGCGGGTGGACGGCAGGGTGGTGTCGCCCGCGTGCAGGGTGCGGCCGCCGGTGGCGCGGCCGCCGCCGGGCAGCGGCAGCGACGGGGAGCCGACGTCCTGCCCGTTCCACCACTGCGGCAGCTGCTCGCCGCCGAGGGTGAAGGGTTCGGCGGGGCGGTTCGACCAGTACGCGCGCTGCTTGCCGTCCTCCGCCCAGATGACCAGCAGTTCGCCGTCGGTGTACCGGAAGCGGGGGCGCCGCCAGCGGTCCAGGTCTGCGGGCAGGCGCAGCTCGTGTTCGAGCAGCACCCCCTCGGGGCCGACCACGACGGCCGTGTGGCGGTTGGCGAGGACCAGCGCGGGCCAGGCCTCGGTGACCACCATCCAGTGGTTCCGGTCGGTCCGGTCGGTGTCGAGCCGCCGGTAGGTCTCCTCCAGGGCGGGCCAGCCCAGTTCGTCCAGAACGCCGGCGCGCAGGGTGGCGCCGAGGACCGGCGCCAGGTCGTGGGCGGCGATCCGGGCGATGGCCTCCGGGTTGACCTGGCCGGCGACCGCGCGGAAGGACGACAGACGCCGCAGCGCCGCTCGCGAACCGGGCAGTCCCGCCGCTCCGGTGAGTTCCGCGGCGCGGTCGCGCAGCCAGTCGTGCAGCACGGCGCCGAGCACCGGGTGGGCGGCGATCGCCGCGAGCACGGAGTCCTTCGAGCGATGGCCGTTCATGCCGTTCAGCGCGTCGTACAGCAGTCCGCGCAAGCGGGGACGGCCGGCGACGGCCGTCAGGTCGCGGCGGCCCGGGGTGTCGTCGCCGATCCAGCGCTCCAGCGGGAGGTGGACGTTGGCGCCCGCCGCCGGTTCGGTGACGGGGATGCCCCAGGCGACGCAGGCGTCGAGCAGGTCCAGGTCGGCGCCCGCGTGCCAGCGTCCCTGGAAGAGGTCGGCGGGGCGGCCGTCGGAGCGCAGCCGGGGGGCCATGCGCTCGACGAGGGCGAGGGTGCGCGCGCAGCGCTGCGAACTGGACGAGCCGTGCTTGCGGTGCAGGGCCCAGCGGCTGAGCCAGTCCGCGGGGTCCACGCCGTCCGTGGGCTCCGCGTCGGTCAGCAGGGCGTCCGCGCCCGTCTCCGCGAGGAGCGACAGCCAGGCCTCGTCGGCCTTCCGGTCGTCGCCGAGGCCGGTTGGCATGATCTCCAGCAGGCGGGTGCGGATCTCCGGTCGTGCGGCGGCGAGCGCCACCAGGGTCGGACGGTAGGCGGTCCAGAACGACGCGGGGGCCCGGACGATGCTCGGTGAGGCGATCAGGTCGCCGACGAAGGCACTCTCGGCGGTCTCCCGGTCCAGGCCCGCGGCCTTGACGAGTGCGCGGGCGTCCTGCGGCAGGGCGGCGTACGGGGCCATGCCCGCACCGCAGCGTTCGACGGCGAGCTGCCGGAACTGCGCCCAGGCCTCGGCCGGGTCGAGGCGACGCGACAGGTCCTGCGCGTGGTCCTTGAGCGCCTTGACGGTCAGGGCCCCGGCGAAGGCGAACTCCAGGAAGACGGCCCGCTGCCGCTCCTCGTCGACCGGCAGGCCGTGGACGCGCTCGGCGGCGCGCGCCTTGCCGAAGAGCGTCGCGGCGTAGGTGCTGTTGTCGTGCTGGAGGAAGACGCGCGCGGCCTGCTCGTAGAACGTCGGCAGGAAGTGCGGTACGGCGCGGCCGAGCCGGGTGGCGAGTGCCTCGAAGCCGTCCTTGGCGGCGCCGGCCCGGGACTTGGCCTGGCGGGCCAGCCGTTCCATGTCCTTGACCAGGGCCAGCGCGTGGTGGCCGTTGGCCGGATCGTTGACCAGGGCCCAGGCGGGGAAGCCCAGGGTCTCGCGGCGCACCTGCCCCACCTCGGGGGCGTCGGGCTCGCGGGCGAGTCCCAGGAAGTCCAGTGCCAGGTCCTCGGCCTCGCCCAGGGTGCCCGCCACCAGGCGCACCACGCGCCGGTCGTCCAGGGCCGGGTGGGTGTAGGTGCGGGCTGTGAGGGTGTCGGCGTCGTCACGGGCGACGGTGCCGGCGCGCAGGATCGCCCCGGCGTCCAGCAGGGCCGCGGCCCGGGTGATGTCGTCGGTGTTCATGCCGCCTGCTCCTCGTCGTCGATGTCGCGTCCCGCGTACAGGGCCGCCGCCATGCGCATGCCTTCCGACCAGGCGACCGGGCCGACCTGTCCGGCGGTCAGTGCCCGGCCTGCGGCGTCGGTCCAGGTCAGCGAGCCGGTCTCGGTCCGCTCGTAGCTGTCGTAGTCGCCGATCCAGATGCGCGCCTCGACCGTCGCACCGTCCTCGACGACCGGGCACACCGCCTGGCCGCCGCGGGCCCGGTAGCCGAGCTGGGTGGTGCGCCCGTGCAGGAACCGCAGTTCCTTGAAGGCGCCGCCCGCGTACTCGTCGACCGAGGCGGTCTCCGGGTCCAGTTCCGCCGGGCGGTGCCAGACCTCGCGGAAGAGCTGCTGCACCCGCTGGTCCACGGTGAGTTCGACCGCGAACTCGCGGAGTTCTTCCAGGTCCGCCAACAGCACCGGGTGCGGGATGCGGACCAGCTCGGGGCTGATGCGCACCGTGTCGCCGTCGAGGTCGACCAGGCCGAGGCCCCGGACGGGGTCGGCGTCACGCAGGAATCCGGCGACTTCGCCGTCCTCGCCCGTGACGACGAGGTCGTACAGGGCGGAGCGCCAGGCCGTGTCCTGCCACACCTGGGCGATGACCGCGGCGGGGACGGACAGCGAGCGCACCATCCAGCGCTCCACGTCGGCGACGCACTGGCGTTCGTGCCGATCCAGCCACTCCACCAGCTGGCGCAGTCCGACCACGACCGGGTCGTCCGCGAGTTTCCCCGGGACCGTCTTCAGCCGGCGACCCGCCGCATTGCGGCAGACCACTTTCCCGTCGTCGAGGGCGACTTCGTAGTCGCCGGCCGGAACCCACCCCATGTGCTGTCTCCTCGGTCAGACGGCCTGGTCCGGGGCATGGCACGGCATGGCACACCCCCGGTCGCAGCGCCGCCGCGATCACGTTGGTGTGACTCTAGGGGCAGCCTCGGACAATGCTTCCGGCAGTGCCCCGGGAAGGGCGGTTCACGCCCGCGGGGGCCCCGAGCGACGCCCCGGACCGACTCGCATCCGCCGCCGAACTCGACGTGGACCGGCCGCGGTAGGTGCTGTGCGGAGTCCGAAAATCGCAGGCCTGCGGCGGGGGTACGTACGACAAGTGCCGGCTGCCCGCCGAGGGTCCGGGGCGGCGCGCGGAGGCCGGTGCGGGTCCGGCCCCCGCCGGCCGGCGGGGGCCGAGGTAAGGACGTTGGCCGCGCTTCCTTCTCGGTGCCGTCTCGTTGACCTGGTCACTCGACCATTGGAGGCGCACCCCATGCTCAGGACATCCCCCGCCCGGCGGCTCTCGGCGGTACTTGTGACGGCCTCCGTCATCGCGGGTGCGGCGGGGGTCAGCCCCGCGCATGCCGTGGAGCGGTGCAAGGTGTCGTCCAAGACCGTTGACAACCCCGCCTACAGCGGAGCCTGGCCCGACAACTGGAAGTTCACCGTCAAAGCCTGTGTCACCGAATCCGGCGACACCATCCGGCACTGGGCGACGCTCTCATGGGATCTGCCTGAAGCCTCCACCAGCCCGGGACCCGTATTCCACGCCACGGGCACGTACGTCGAGGTGACGGCGATGATCGTCGGAGGCGGTCTGGCCGTCACCAGGCGCACCGACCTGGCCCAGGCACTCAACAGGACGAAGGACGGGTCCACGACCCCCGCGGCCTACTCCTCGAGCTGGTCCAACCGGCACCGCCTCTTCACCGACGTGATCTTGTTCCTCGACTGGAAGGGCGACGGGAAGGGCGCCCAGAAGATCCACTTCGCCCCTTCACCCTCCCTGGCCGGCTCGGCGCGATGAAACCGGCGCCGCCCACCCCTGCCCGTCGAAGGCGAAGGTCCGCGACGGGATCCAGGGGGTGCTGTGGACCAGGCGGCGGGTCATCTGGGCCCAGCCGAGAGGGGCTGCGGCGATCACCCATGCGTCGGGGGCGGGCGCCGTCAGGCGGCGGGCCGGGCGTAGCCAGGATGCGGCGCGTTCCGGCCAGGTGACCGTGTCCAGGACTTCGCCGCCGCGGGAGCGCCAGGCCGTGGCGAAGGCCGACGCGGCGGCGGCCGAAGCGCTGTCGCGGCTGTGGCCGATGACCACCGTCCTGGCCCCGGATCGGGTCACGAGGGTGACGAGGGCCGCCAGTTCGGCCTCGGTGTGCGGGGCGGGGGGTGGGAGCGCGGCATGGGCAGCTGCCTCGGCCGGACCGAGCAGGGGCGATCTCTTCATTCCTGGGCTCCGTTTCTCCGGGTGGTCTTCCAGTCGGAGTACTGCTGCGGGAGGCAGCGGGCGCACGGGCGGTAACCCGCGGCCCGGGCGGTGGGTTCGTCGGCGAAGAAGACGCGGTACGGGACGTAGCCGCCGCGGGCGATGGCCCGCAGGGCCGAGGGGCAGTCCAGGCGTCCGTAGAGGCGTGCGCCCCGGTGGCCGCCCAGCCGGCCCGGGGTGGGGGACGGGTGCGGGCGGCCGTCGGCCCCGGTCAGCCGGTACACCCGGTCAGGCCGCGTCGTGGAAGACCAGGCCCAGGGCGTGGCGGCGGCCGCTGCGGACCGTGCTCACGCCGTGGCGTACGGCGCCCGCGGACCAGCCCCGTTTGGTGCCCACCGGGCGGTCCATGGTGGTGAAGATCAGGCCGTGGCCTTGGGGCAGCGGGGTCGTGGTGCCCCGGGACTGGGCGCGCGGGCGCTGTTCCACGAGCAGGAACTCGCCGCCGGTGTAGTCGGTGCCGTAGGCGTCGAGGCCGATGACGACCTGCATCGGGAAGACCATGTCGCCGAAGAGGTCGCGGTGCAGGGCGTTCCAGTCGCCTTCGTCGTAGCGCAGCAGGATCTGTGCCGAGCGGTCCTGACCGGCCGCGTGGCACATCGCGATCCACTCGTCGAGCGTGTCCGGCCAGGGTGCGGGGCGGCCCAGGCGTGCGGCCCAGTCGCGGGCGATGGTGAGGAGGTGGGGGTAGAGCGCGGCCCGCAGGGCTGCCACGGGTTCGGGGAGGTCGTGGGTGAAGTAGCGGTACTCCCCGGATCCGAAGCGGTAGCGGGCCATGTCGATGGTGGTGCGGAAGCGTTGCGCGTCCTCGTAGAGGGAGGTGAGGCCGCGGCACTCGGCGGGGTCGAGGAGTTGCGGTGTCAGCGCGCAGCCGTAGGTGTCGAGTTCCTGGGCGAGGGCCTTCCAGTCCGCCGTCTCGAGGGGGTGAGGAGAGTTCTGGGGCTTCATCGGGTTCTTTCGTTCAGGTCGTGAGCATCGGCTGGAGGGCGCCCTCGTGGGTGAGCAGGGCGACTTTGCGGTCGACGCCGCCGGCGTAGCCGCGCAGGGTGCCGTCCGCTCCGATCACGCGGTGGCAGGGGCGGAGCAGCAGGAGGGGGTTGGCTCCGATCGCAGCGCCCAGGGCGCGTACTTGGCCGCGGGGGACGTCGAGGCGCTCGGCGAGGGCGCCGTAGGTGGTGGTCGTGCCGTACGGGATCGTGTCGATGGCGCCCCAGACGCGCTCCTGGAATTCGGTGCCCCCGGCGGCGTACTTCACCTCGAAGCGGGTGCGCCGGCCCTCGAAGTACTCCGCCAGCTGGCCGATCACCCCGGTGAAGGCCTCGGGATCGTGCCGCCACTCGGCGTGCGGCGCGGTGGTGTTGCGGCTGTCCGGCATGGCCAGGGTCACCAGGGTGAGGGCGTCCGGGGTGCGGGTGGATCGCTCTCCGACCAGGAGGAGGGTGCCCAGGGGGCTTTCGGTCCTCGTGAAGAGTTTCATCGGGCTTTCCATTTCGTCAGCGGGTGTTTCAGCGGGCGCTTCAGCGGCTGTTTCAGCGGGCGTTGTGGAAGATCAGGCCCAGTACGGTGCGGCGGCCCCAGTCGACGGCGTTGGTGCCGTGCTTCATGGGGTGGCGGCGGAAGCCGTGGACGCCGCGGACGGGCCGGTGCCGGACCGGGAAGATCATTCCCTGTCCGAGGGACGGTTTGACGACCAGCGCCCGGGACTGGGAGCGGGGGCGCTGTTCGACGAAGACGTTCTCGCCTCCGGTGAAGTCCTCGCCCGGCTCGTTGAGCATGACGGCGATCTGGAGGGGGAAGACGATGTCTCCGTAGACGTCCTGGTGGAGGCAGGCGTAGTCGCCCTTGTCGTAGCGCAGGATGAGCGGAGTGGGCCGCGACTGGCCGCCGGCCGCGCACTCGGCGAGCAGCTCGTCGAGGGTGGCGGGGTAGCTCCGCTCCTTCAGCTGCGGGGCCCACTGGTTGGCCATCCAGGCGACGAGGGGATACAACTCCTCGCGCAGTCGGCCCACCAGCGGGACCGCCGCGGGGTCGGCGAAGTATTTGTAGGAGCCGCGGCCGAACTGGTAGCGCTGCATCACCACGGTGGAGCGGAACAGCCGCGGCTCGTCGAACAGGGCGGCGATCTCCCGGCACTGCTCGCGGTCGAGGAGGGGCGGGGTGAGGGCCACGCCGTCGGTGTTCAGCTGCCGGAACAGCTCGTCCCGGTCGAGTGCGCCGGGAGCGGTCGTGCGCGTGCGGGTACTCGGTGTGGAAAGGTTCATGGTGGTTCCCATGCTCGGCGCCGGGCTGCCGCAGTGCTGGCGGCTTTCCGACGTCGCGTTCCGGGAGCCGGTATCAGGGGGTTCGCAGTGCGGTGGCCACCGCCGTCGGGTCCCAGTAGAAGGGGCGGATCTCGGTGATCCTTCCGTCCCGTACGGACATCAGCTGGACGATCCTGGTCTCCAGGGCGCGGCCGGACGCGCGGGCCACGAACCGGACGCGGCTGGTGACGACGACATCGGGGCCGTCGATCATCCGGTGCTGCTCCAGGAACTCGACCGACTGCCAGGCCTCCCCCATGACCGCCATGAACCGCTCGATGCCGTCGGGGCCGCGCCAGTCACCCGCGTACGGCAGCCCGGGGGCCTGGTGCAGCACCACCTGCGGGTGGAGGCAGGCGGCGATCTCCTCGAAGCCGGCCCGGCCCGGGCCGCCCGCGGCGATGTAGGCCGTCTCTGCGGCGTAGAACCGGGTCAGGGTTTCGGTCGTGCTCGGATTGGTGGTGGTCACTCGTCCCCTAACGAAGGGGAGCGGGTGGGGGGTTACAGCCGCGTGATGCCGAGGTTCTGGTGGATCTCCAGGGTCGCGGTGGATTTGTTGAGGGTGATGTAGTGCAGGCCCGGGGCGCCCTCGGCGAGGAGCCGGTCGGACATGGCCGTCGCGTGCTCGACGCCGATGCGGTGGCCGGTCGCCGGGGTGTCCTTCGCCGCTTCGAGTTTCCGGGCGAGGGCGTCCGGGAAGCGGGCGTCGCTGAGTTCGGCGAATCGCCGGATCTGGCGGAAGTCGGTCGCCGGCATGATCTCGGGGATGATCGGCGTGTCGCAGCCTGCCGCCGTGACCCGGTCCCGCAGCCGGAGGTAGTCGTCCGCGTCGAAGAACATCTGGGTGATGGCGTAGTCGGCGCCGGCTCGGCATTTGGCGACGAAGTGCCGGATGTCCTCGGCCCAGGAGGGCGAGCGGGGGTGGCGTTCGGGGAACGCCGCGACTCCGACCGTGAAGCTGCCCAGTTCCCGGACCAGGGTGACGAGTTCGTGGGCGTGCGTCAGGCCGTCCGGGTGGGGAGTCCAGTGGGCGCCGGGGGCGCCCGGCGGGTCCCCGCGCAGGGCGAGGACGTCGCGGATGCCCGCGTCCGCGTAGCGGCCGACGATCCGGCGCAGTTCGGCCACCGAGTGGCCGACGGCGGTCAGGTGGGCCACGGGGCGCAGGGTGGTTTCGGCGGCGATGCGCCGGGTGACCTCGATGGTGCGGTCCCGGGAGGAACCGCCCGCGCCGTAGGTGACCGACACGAAGGTGGGCGACAGGGCCTCGACCCGGCGGACGGCCTCCCACAGGGTGCGGTGTCCCTTCTCGGTCTTCGGTGGGAAGAACTCGAAGGAGAAGGAGGGGAGGCCCGCGTCCAGGTGCTCCCGCAGGGTTTTGGCGGCGAGCGGGGCGGGAGCCGGCGTCGTCACGGCAGGTCCGTCAGGATCGGTTCCAGGACAGCGGTTTCGTCGGGTCCGTAGGTGTGGGCGATGCGGTGGAGGAGGTCCGCCGGCACGATCTTGTACTCCTGGGTGCCGATCGATTCGAGGACCAGGGTGGCCAGGGCGCAGCCCAGCCGGGCGGCTGTCGCGGCGGGCACCCCGCGTGCGATCGCGGCGAGGAAACCGGACCGGAAGGCGTCGCCCACTCCGGTGGGGTCGGCCGGGGTGGGTGTGGGGAGGGCCGGTATCCGGTCGGGTCGGCCGTCGCGGGTTTCGAGGCGTGCGCCGTCGGCGCCGAGGGTGGTGATCCAGGTGCCGACGCGGGCGAGGACTTCCTCGCGGCTCCAGCCGGTGCGTTGGAGGAGGAGGGCTGCCTCGTAGGCGTTGGTGAAGAGGAAGCGGGCGCCGGTGATCAGCCGCCGGGTCTCGTCGCCGTCGAGCCGGGCGAGCTGCTGCGAGGGGTCGGCGGCGAAGGGAATCCCCAGCCGGCGGCACTCGTCGGTGTGGCGGAGCATCGCTTCGGGGTCGTTGGGGGCGATGACCACCAGGTCGGGGGTTCCGGTGCGTTCGGCGACGGTGGCCAGGGAGATGTGCCGGGCCTCGGCCATGGCACCGGCGTAGAAGGTGGCGATCTGGTTGTGGTCGGCGTCGGTCGTGCACATGAACCGGGCCGTGTGCAGGGTGGTGCTCACCCGTACGGATCCGGTGTCCACGCCGTTGTTCCGCAGCCATGCGGCGTAGTCGGCGAAGTCCTGGCCGGCGGCGCCGACGAGCACGGGGGTCAGGGCCAGCCGGGCCAGGCCCACGGCGATGTTGGCCGCCACGCCGCCTCGTCGTACCTCGAGGGTGTCGGCGAGGAACGACAGTGAGACGTTGTCGAGTTGATCGGGGATCAGCTGGTCGCGGAACCGGCCGGGAAAGACCGTCAGGTGGTCGGTGGCGATCGAACCGGTGACTGCGATGCGCACGTGTTCTCCTGGGCTGGTTGGGGCCGGCTCACGCTGTCGGCGGGGTCTGGCCGGATGGGGGGAACGGCGCCGGAGGGGAACGGCGCCGGAGGCGAGCCGTCACCGGGCGGCTGCGGCCTTGAGCTGCTCGGCGCGGTCGGTGCGTTCCCAGGTGAAGGACGGGAGTTCGCGGCCGAAGTGGCCGTAGGCGGCGGTCTGGGCGTAGATCGGGCGCAGCAGGTCGAGGTCGCGGATGATCGCGGCCGGGCGCAGGTCGAAGACCTCCGCTATCGCGTCCTCGATCTTCCGGACGTCGACCTTGTGGGTGCCGAAGGTCTCCACGAACAGACCGACGGGCTCGGCCTTGCCGATCGCGTACGCGACCTGGACCTCGCAGCGCGAAGCCAGACCGGCGGCCACCACGTTCTTGGCGACCCAGCGCATGGCGTACGCGGCGCTGCGGTCCACCTTGGAGGGGTCCTTGCCGGAGAAGGCACCGCCGCCGTGGCGGGCCATGCCGCCGTAGGTGTCGATGATGATCTTGCGGCCGGTCAGGCCGGCGTCGCCCATCGGGCCGCCGACCTCGAAACGGCCGGTCGGATTGACCAACAGGCGGTAGCCGTCGGTGTCCAGCTTGATGCCGTCCTCTGCCAGGTCGCGCAGGACGTGTTCGACGACGAACTCGCGGATGTCGGGAGTGAGCAGCTTCTCCAGGTCGATGTCCGCCGCGTGCTGCGAGGAGACGACGACGGTGTCGAGGCGGACGGGTCGGCTGCCCTGGTATTCGATGGTGACCTGGATCTTGCCGTCGGGGCGCAGGTAGGGGATCGAGCCGTCGCGGCGCGCTGCGGTCAGCCTCCGGGACAGGCGGTGCGCCACTTCTACGGGCAGGGGCATCAGGTTGGGCGTCTCGTCCGTGGCGTAGCCGAACATCAGGCCCTGGTCCCCCGCGCCCTGCCGGTCGAGCTCGTCCTCATCGCCCTCCACCCGGCTCTCGTACGCGGTGTCGACGCCCTGGGCGATGTCGGGAGACTGGGCACCGATGGACACGGAGACTCCGCAGGAGGCGCCGTCGAAGCCCTTGGCGGACGAGTCGTAGCCGATCTCCAGGATCTTCTCGCGCACGAGCTGGGCGATCGGCGCGTAGGCCAGACTGGTGACCTCGCCCGCGATGTGCACGAGGCCGGTGGTGATCAGGGTCTCGACGGCGACGCGGGAGGCGGGGTCCTCGCGCAGCAGGGCGTCGAGGATGGAGTCGCTGATCTGGTCGGCGATCTTGTCGGGGTGGCCCTCGGTCACGGACTCCGAGGTGAACAGGCGGCGGGACATCACATTTCCTCCGGCTTGTCGGGACGCGGTACGGGCGGTGGCGGCTCGGAGAGCGCGCGGGAGACCAGTGCCCGGGCTGCGCCGGTGTAGGTGGTGGGGTCGAGCAGGCGGTTCAGTTCCTCGTCGGTGACGTGTCGGGACACTTCGGGCAGTTCGCGCAGTACGTCGGCCAGCGGACGGTTCTCGCGGTCGGCGGTGAGCGAGGCCGCGGAGAGGAGGTCCTTGGCGCGGGTCCGGCCCAGCCGGGGGGTCAGGGCCGCGGCCAGGCGCTCGGTGGCCACCTGGCTGCCGGTGAGGGCGAGGTTGCGGAGCATGCGCCGCGGATCGGGGGTCAGCCCCCGGGCGAGCTCCGCGGCCGTCCAGGCGGCGCCGCCCGCCAGCCGCAGGCACTCGCGCAGCAGCAGCCATTCGGCGTGCCAGACGCCTGCGGCACGCTCGTCCTCCGTGATGAGGCACTGGGTCAGCGCGCTTGCCATGGGCGGGACTTGGAGGGCGGCGCTGCGGATCAGGGTGGAGAGCACGGGGTTGCGTTTGTGGGGCATCGCGGACGAGCTGCCCCGGCCGGTGACGGCGGGCTCGGCGGCCTCGCCGATCTCCGTGCGGACCAGCACCTGTACGTCGACCGCGAATTTGCCGAGCGCGCCCGTGGTGAAGGCGAGCGCGGCCGCCGTGTCGGCGATCGGTGTGCGCAGCGCGTGCCACGGCAACACGGGTCGGGCCAGCCCGGTTTCGGCGGCGAAGGCGTCGGCCAGCCGGGCCGGGTAGGCCTCGGGGCCGGGGGGTTCCGCCAGGGTGGAGGCGTCCGCCGGGGACCGGTCCGGGGCCGGGGTCGCGTACTCCAGGTAGCCGGCCAGGGTGCCGGCCGCGCCGCCCAGGGAGACGGGCAGGGAGGCGCGTACGACGGCGATCCGCGCCGCGGCGTCCAGGATCAGGTGCCGCCAGCCGGCCGCTTTCAGGCCGAAGGTGGTGGGGACCGCGTGCAGGGCGAGGGTGCGGCCCGCCATGACGGTGTCCGCGTGCTCCTCGGCGAGAACGGCCAGGGCCTCGGCGGTGCGTGCCAGGTCGGCGCCGATCAGGTGCAGGGCGCGGGCGCACACGAGCATCGCGCCGGTGTCCAGCACGTCCTGGCTGGTCGAGCCGCGGTGCACGTATTCGGCGGCCGCCGGATCCTCGGCCGCCACCAGGTCGGTCAGGGCCCGTACGAGGCCCACCACGGGGTTGGCGGTCTCCCGGGCGGCGACGGCCAGGGCCCGCGGGTCGAACCGTTCCGCCCGGGCGGCGGCGGTGATGGCCTGTGCGGCGGCCGGCGGGACGGTGCCCAGCCGGGCCTGCGCCCGGGCCAGGGCCGCCTCCGCGTCGAGCATGGCCTGGATCCAGGCCCGCTCGCCCACGGCTTCCTCGACCGGGGTGCCCACCCGTACGGGCGAAAGGAGTCCCGCGTCGGGCCCTCCGTCGAAGTGATCGGCCCGATCCGTCATGTGCGTACCTCCAGGAGGCCGGCCGCGGGGAGGGGCCGGTACGGGGCGAGTTCCAGCAGGGCCCTGGCGATGGAGTCGGAGTCGCCGAGGGTCACCGAGTTGACGCCCGGCCTGATCCCGGCGGCGGTCACCCAGTGCACGGCCTCGGTGGGCACGCCGTAGGCGAAGCGGCGCGGATGGGCGCGGCCGTGCGCGTCCACGGTCCGGTACGGGCGCTGGGTGACGGCCAGTCCGCCGGACTCGTACACGGTGCCGCAGCTGCCCTCCAGCCGGTACGGGACGGCCTGGCCGGTGCGCAGCAGGTGGAGGAGCAGGGCGTCGCCGGTCCGCCGCAGGTCGGGCTCCGGCAGCCGGGCCTCGATGAGCACGGGCGCGCGTACCGGTTCGGCGTCCACGCTCCGGGAGCGGGCCGCGAACGCGGGAGCCGGGCCGTCGGATTCGATGGCGATCTCCAGGCCGGGTCCGAGAATCTCGACCACTCCGGCCTCGATGAGCGCGTGCAGCTCCTCGATGCGGGAGACGGGAGGGCCGATCGAGAGGAAGGCGTTCAGGGGCGTGTACCAGCCCTGCAGGTCGTCGCGGTAGGAGTTGCCCTCCAGTCCGCCGTGGTCCACGGCGAGCCGTATCTCGTTGCGCAGGTCGCGCAGGACGTCCAGGGCCGCCTTGAGCGGGCCGCTGACGTTGCCCGCGGCGGCCTCCCGCATGTCCCGTGCCAGGTAGTCGAGGAGCCAGCGGCGGAAGTGTGCGCGGTCGGTGAAGCGGGTGGAGCCCGCGGGGCGTGCGAGCACGTCCCAGTCCCAGTGGGCGCCCTCCTCGACGCCGTGGGCGTCGAGGAGTTCGCGCTCGGCGGCCTTGCCGGGCGCCGCGAGGTAGGCCTCGGCGAAGGCCGGGACCCGCTCGGCCTGCCCTCGGGAGATCAGCAGCGTCTCGTAGTAGACGCTCTCCACCTCCTTGGCGATCAGCGGCCACAGGTGGGTGGAGAAGTGGACCCGCTCGCCTTCGAGGGTGCGGCGCCGCAGTGCGCGGATCGTGTCCGGGTCCAGGAGCCTGGGCTCGTAACGGCCGTGCGCGCCCTTCTCGTTCTCTCCGCGCGCGTGGTAAGGGATGCCGCGCCGCGAACCGGCGTAGACGAGCGGCTCCCGCCCGGACGGCAGGTAGCGGAGTCGGCCGGCGCGGCGGACGAAGGTGCCGCCGCGGCCGTGGGTGAGCAGGGCCATCTGGTCGAAGAAGTTCAGGCCCAGGCCCCGGATCAGGACCGGCCGTCCCGCTGTGACCCCGGAGAGGTCCAGGTCCGCCGGGTTGGCGGGGAGGAAGTGCGCGAGGCCGTGGGCGGCGGCCTTCCGCGACCACTCGGCCTCCTTCTGCGACGGCCGTCCCCGTACGTGGCCCTGGGCGAGCACGACCGCGTCCAGGCCGGCCAGGCGGGTGCCGTCGGCGAGGGTGAGCGTCTGCGCGCCGCCGGGGGCGGGACCGTCGTCCTCCAGGGCGACCGCGCGGGTGCGGTGTTCGACGACGGTGCAGTGGGTGGGCGCTTCCCGCGTCACGCGGCGGTAGGCGTATTCCAGGTACCGGCCGTAGAAGGCGCGGGTGGGGTAGTCGTCGGCGCCCAGGCGCAGTGCCTCCGCGCGGGTCGCCTCGTCGTACGCGCCGGTGTCGTCGCAGGGCACGACGGTGCGGGCCCACTCGTGGAGGCTCGGCCCCGGGTCCACGGGCCCGTCCATCTCCACCGTCCCGTCGGTGAAGACCGTCACCTGGGAGGCGACGGTGTTCATCAGCAGGAGCCGTGACTGGTCCGTGCGCCAGACCCGGCCGGCGCCGGGCGGATAGGGGTCCACGAGGTGGATGACGACCGAGCCGTGCGCGGCGGACTTGCGCTCGTTGGCGCAGATGCGCTCCAGCACCGACAGGCCGCGCGGACCGGCCCCGACGATGCAGACCGCCAGCGCGGTGGTGCCGCTCATGCCGCCTCCCTCGCCCCGGCCCGCCCCGAGCCGGTCAGTTGGGCGACGAGTTCGCCCGGGTGGGTGGGGAGCCTGTTGCCGCGCCAGGCCACGTGCTGGTCGGGACGGATCAGCACGAGGTCCCGCCCGTAGAGGTCCCGGGCTTCCGGGATGTCCACGTCGAGGACGGACAGCGGCATGCCGAGCCCGTGGGCGGAGGCCTCCAGCCGTTTGCTGTCGGGTGCGCCGCCGCCGAGGCGCAGCAGGGTCCAGCCGGTGCCGAACCGGTCGTACAGCGAGCTGCCCTGTCCGTGCCAGTCGTCGAGCCACAGGTGCGGGGCCCGGCCGCCGGGGACGCCGGAGGGGGTGTACGTACCCCACGAGTCCGCCGGGGGTTCCCCGTCACGGGCGACGATGGGCGAGCCGTCGTAGCGGGCTCCGAGCTGGACGCCGAGGGAATGGGTGCGTTCCCCGTAGTCGCGCAGCAGGGCGCCCACCCTGGCCCGGGCCTCTTCCCCGGCCGGGCCGTCCTCCTCCAGGGCGGGCGGTCGGTCGATGGAGCCGAGTCCCGCGTTCAGTTCGCGGGCCGCGGCGGTGTTGCGCAGGGCCACCGGGCGCCGTTCCGCCTCGTAGGTGGCGAGCAGGCCGGGGCCGCCCCAGCCCTGGAGGACCGCGGCGAGCTTCCAGGCCAGGTTGGCGGCGTCGTCGACGCCGGTGTTCATCCCGAACCCGCCGTTGGGCGTGAACAGGTGCGCGGCGTCCCCGGCGAGCAGGACCCGGCCGATGGTGAAGCGCTGCGCGACCAGGGCCGCGCCCGGGGTCCAGGGCCGGTGGCCGAGGACCTCCACGGGCAACGGGGTGCCGGCGGCCCGGCGCACCAGGTCCGTGAGCCGGCCGGGGTCGGCGGTGTCGGGGTCGACGGAGCTGGTGAGCAGGAAGAACTCGTCCGCGCCGTCGAGGGCGATCAGGTTCATCACGAGTTCGCTGTTGAGCGCCCAGTAGCTCCAGGCGCGCGGGCCGGTCATGACGTCCGTGTGGAAGGTGGGCAGCCGCAGGTGGGCGGCGGTGGCCCGGCGCCCCAGCACCTCTTGGTCGAGCGAGCCGGGGCCCTCGTAGTGGACTCCGAGGGAGCGGCGTACGAAGCTGCGTCCGCCGTCGCATCCCACCGCGTAGCGCGCCCGGGTGTGCTCGGTGCGGCCTTCGGCGTCCTCGGTGCTCAGGACGACCTGGGTCTTGTCCTGCCGCAGGCCGTGGACGGTGCGGCCGAGGCGCAGGGTGATGCGGGGGCGGGTGCGGACGTGCTCGTACAGGAACCGCTCGACGTACATCTGGTTGGCACGGTGGACCGGCTCGGGTGTCTGGTCGGTGGCGGGTGCGCCTGCCGTCTGGCTCATGCGCCGGCTCCGGGAGGCGAGCGGCAGCCGGGCCAGCTCGTGGCCGTCGTAGCGGGTGAAGTAGGCGATGTCGGCGGGGTGTTCGACGGGCAGGCCGAGTCTGCGGATCGGCGCCGCGATGCCCAGGCGGCGGTAGTGCTCCATGGTCCGCGCGTTGTGGGTGTTGCCGCGCGGCTCGCCGTACGGGTGGTGCGCCGCGTCGAAGACGGTGGAGCGGACGCCGTGGCGGTCGAGGAACAGGGCCAGCATCAGGCCGACCGGTCCCCCGCCGACGATCGCGACGGGGGTGTGCACGGCGGAGGTGACGTCCATCTAGCACCGCCCCTTCGCGCCGGCGCTCGTCCGCCCGGTCGTGCCGGCGGCCGGTGTCGGTGGGGTGCCCGGTGCGCGTGGGGCGCCCGGTGTGCGCCCGAGGGCGGTGAGGAGGGCTTCATCCAGCGCCTGCGCAGGATCGGGGCACGCGGAGAGCAGGCGCATCGTCACGAAGCCGTCGGGGCGGACCAGGACGGCTCCGTCCTCGTCGTGGCCGCGCAGTCGGTGCCAATCGCCGTCGGCGTCCTCGAGCCCGTCGCCGGAGCCGACGGCGTACGCGTCGATGCGGAGGCCGTGGCGGCGGGCCAGCAGCTCGGCGGCCTCCAGCCAGGCCCGGCCGTGGGCGCCGGCGAACAGCAGGAAGGATCCGGGTGCGGTGTGCAGCTGGTGGGTGGAGACGCGCCGGCCCTCCCGGTGGAGCCAGGCGTGCGGCAGCCGGGAGCCGGGCCGGGCGGTCTGCGGGTAGTGCAGGCCCAGTGGGTCCGTCCGGGGGCGGGGGGTTCCGTCGGGGGTGACGCGGCCGGCGTCGGCGTAGTCGTAGCCCATCTCCAGGCCGAGGTGCGCGGTGGTGATCCGGTTGGTGTCGAAGTACTCGCGCAGGACGGCGCGGCGGGTCTCGCCGTCCGGGGTGTCGGAGAAGAGGGCGGTCATCTGGGCGCGGTTCCACTCCGGGCGGGCCCCTTGCACCACGCCGGTGCCCGCGGTGAACGCGATCTGGTTGAAGAGGGAGAAGAGCGCGCGCTCCACGACGCGGACGGCGACCGGGCGGCGTTCGGCGTCGTAGCTGTCGAGCAGGGGCTCGTCCGCATGGCCGCGCAGGACCAGGGCGAGCTTCCACGCCAGGTTGTGGGCGTCCTGGACCGCGGTGTTCAGGCCCAGTGCTCCCGAGGGCGGGTGGCGGTGGGCGGCGTCGCCGACCAGGAAGACGCGGCCCGAGCGGAAGTGGCGTGCGACGGTTCCCTCGACGGGCCAGCGGCTGATGCTCTCGACCTCCATGGGGTGGTCGTCGGGCAGTTTGAGCGTGCCGCGCACCATCTTGACGATGGTCTCGTCGTCGAGTTCGGCGGCTCCCCGGGCCCCCGGCGGGCGCGAGAACATCAGCGTCCACTCCTCCGAGTGGCGGCCCCAGCGGCGCGGTCCCATGGGCACCACCCCGCAGTGCTCCAGGGTGCCGTCCTGCGAGAGGCTCGACACCCGGTTGACGACGGCGTCGTCGTACGGGATGAACGGCGAGAAGTCGGCCCGGACGTGGAGGTTGATCCACTCGAGGAAGGTCGGGGTGCCCTCCATCTCGACGTCGTCCCGCAGTCGCCCGACCGTCTTGCCGCCGTCCGCGGCGATCACGTACGAGCAGCGCACGCGGAAGCTCTCGCCGGTGCCGCGGTCGAGCACGGTCGCGGTGATCCCCTCCCTGTCCCCGCCCTCGTCCTCGCCCTCGCCCTCGGCGAGGTCGAGCAGTTCGTGGTGGAAGAGCAGGCTGCCGGGCGCGCGTTCCTCCGCGTGCCGGCGCAGCAGCGGTTCCAGCCAGCGCTGGCCGAGGTTGGCGTGCGGCTGCGCGGAGGCCTTCGCGTAGCGGGCGGCCAGTTCGCCGCCGCCGAACGCGCTCGTACGGTGCAGCACCTTGCGGTCGTACGGCTCGTCCCCGCCGAGGCTGGACAGCCACACCATCGCCCCGCTGTTCTCCGGCGGCGAGCCCTCGCGGTAGATGTCCTCGGCCACCTTGAGGTGCTCGAATATCTCCATCGTGCGGGCGTTGAGGATGTGCGCCTTCGGCTGGAGCGACGTCGAGGGGTGGCGTTCCACAAGGAGCGATTCGATGCCGAGGCCGGACAGGGCCAGCGAGGAGGTGAGTCCGGAGCCGCCTGCTCCGACGATCAGGACGGGGACGCGGCGGTCGGCGGCCGCGCCGGGCCGGGCGTGTGCGTTCATCGTTCTTCCTTCGCCGGTGCCACGACCAGCAGGCTGGTCTCCAGGGCCAGTTCAGTCACGGATTCGAGGCGGAGGCCGGCCGCGGCGAGCACCGTCCGGTAGCCGTCGAGGGTGCGCTCCCGGCCGCCCGCCGCCATCAGCAGGTGCAGGTCCCACAGCAGCGGAAGGAGCGCCGTGCCGTCGGTGGGGATGACCCGCTCGACGATCAGCAGCCGGGCCCCGTCGGACATGGCGGCGCGGATCGAGGAGAGCAGGCGTACCGCGTGCGCGTCGTCCCAGTCCTGCAGGACCCGCGACAGCAGGTAGACGTCGCCGCCCGCGGGGACCTCTTCGAAGACGTCCCCGCCGACCGTTCGGTGCCGGCCGGGCCCGAGCGTGCTCGTCAGGTGGGCCTCGGCCACGGGCACGACGTGCGGTAGGTCGAACAGCACCCCGTGCAGATCAGGGTGGGCGCCGAGGACGGTGGACAGCAGCATGCCGCCGCCGCCCGCGACGTCGACGACGGTGCGGGCGGAGTCGAAGTCGTAGGAGTCCAGGACGTCCTGGAAGAAGACGTTCCCGGCGTTCATCGCCCGCTGGAACTTGGCGGCGGCTCCCGCGTCCGCCGCCAGGTGCCCGCGCAGGGTGGTGCCGAAGGTGTGCTCGAACCCGGAGATCCCGGTGCGGACGGCGGGCACGACGGCGCCCCACGCGCGGTGGAACTCCTCGCCGTAGATCACCGCCATGTCCCGCATCGAACGCTCGTGGTCCGTGCGCAGCAGATCGCTGACGTTGGTCAGCCGGTAGCCCTCGGCTCCGCCGCCCGTGAAGACGTCCATGGCGGTCAGGAGGTGCATCAGGCGTTCGATCCCGTCCGTCCCGGAGCCGGTCGCCTCGGCGAGTTCGGCGGTGGTGGTGCGGCCGGCGTGGATGTGGTCGGGGATTTCGAGTACGGCGGCCGCGTGGAGCGCCTGTGCCTGCCAGGCGCCGGTGAGGAGGTCCACCACGCGACGCGCGGGATGCCCGTCGGCCATGTGTCGGAGCCTTTCGGTGTCGGTTCGTGTGCGGAGGTGGGTGGGGCCGGGACATGGCGGTCCCGGCCCGGGCTACTCGGAATGCGCGGCTGCCCCGGCCGGCAGCGGTGGCCGGAGCGCAGGCTCGTGATCGTGCGCCGTGTCCGCCCCGGCCGGGTGGTGCAGGACCTCTCCGTGCCGTTCGCGCAGGGCGCGTTTGAGGACCTTGCCGGTCGGCCCCGTGGGAAGTGCGCCGCGGTCGGCCGCCACGATGAGTGCGGCCAGCGGGGCGAGCCCCTTGCGGGCCAGCGCGACGTTGCACTGGTCGAGCAGGCAGCGCGGCGAACGCACCAGGTCGTCGCGGAACAGCACGACGGCGGCGGGCAGGGACGAGCCCGGGTGGTCGGGGTCCTCGACGGCGACGACGGCCGCGTCGAGGGCCTGCGTCGTCAGCAGGACCGATTCTTCGAGCGGGAGGCTGTGAACGGGCCCCGTGTCGGCGGCGATCACGTCGGGGGTGCGGTCCAGGTGGTACCAGTTGCCGTCGGTATCGCGCCGGACCACGTCGCCGGTCAGGAAGTAGCCGTTGACCAGGGACTCCCGGCCCAAGGTCGGGTCGTCCCAGTAGCCCGGGGTCACGCTGGGCGTGCGGACGCCCAGGAGGCCCGGCTCGCCGTCGGGCACCGGGGTGCCCCGTTCGTCGAGGACGGCAGCGTCCAGCACGGCCTTGACGGGGCGTCCGATGAGCCGGCCGTACCCGGCGCTCTGCGGGGTGTGGACCGTACGGAAGAGGACCATGCCCATCTCGGAGGAGCCCAGCCCGTCGACGTACCGCGAGCCCGCCAGTCGGCGGCGCCCTTCGCGGCGGATTCCGAGCGAGGTCAGGGGGCGGATGTGCCGCTCGTGCGAGGCGTCGCCCATGCCGTTCCAGGAGTGGATGGACTGAGCCGCGTACGGGGTCACCTGGGTGACGTCGATCTCGGCCAGGGTCAGCGGGAAACCCAGGACGAACGTGGGGCGGAAGCGGTTGATCGCCCGGGCCGTCGAGGCTCCGTCCGCCCCGTCCAGGACCAGGGCCGGGATCCCCAGCAGGAGCGCCATGGTGAGGTAGCTGATGCCCGCCGAGTGGCTGTGCGGCAGGGCGGTGAGCATGCGGTCGGAGCGCAGCGAGGGGAAGGTCCACAGCCGCTCGCGCTTGCCGTCGAAGAAGGAATCGTGCGTGAACACGGGGGCCTTGGGCCGTCCCGTCGTCCCTGAGGAGTGCGAGATCATCACCAGGTCGTCGCCCCGGTGTTCGTACGGGAAGCCGGGCATCGCGGCCGAGGGGCGCGGCGCGGTCTCGTCGATCCGCCGGATGTCCTCGGTCAGGATGTTCTTGTGCGCGGCCGTACCGGCCTTGTCCCAGACGCCGGTGGATCCTGCCAGCAGGTCGGCGTCGCCGACGAGGACCGTCGTACGGGTGCGCCGGAAGTACTCGGCGGCCGTCACCGTGGCCATGTTGGGGTTGCAGTGCACGGCGACCGCGCCGAGGCTGGTGATGGCGATGTGGTGCAGCAGGCCGTACATGCCGTTGCGGGTGTGGACGCCGACGTGCGTGTGCGGCAGCACTCCGTGGGTGCGGTACCAGTGGGCGTACCGGATCACGATGATCCGCATGTCGTTGAGGGAGTACCCGGGCAGCTCGCCCTCGTCCCACGTGTCGGAGGTGACGTCGGGGTGGAAGAGCAGCGGCCGGTCCCGGTCGGCGGCGACCTCCCAGGCGTGCCAGAAGAAGTTGCCGGCCCCCAGACGCCGGTCGAGGGTCAGCCGCAGGCGTTGTACGGCGGACCGCTGGGTCCTGAAGATGTGCATCCGTATGCCTTTCTCGTCCTTCGGCGGTCGGTGCCGCGGCCTGTGCCGCCGGGCACCGCGGGAGCGGGCGGCGGACGCCCGCTCCCACGGCCGGCTCACTTCTCCAGGCAGAACTCGTTGATCGGGTAGCCCACGTGCCGGTCCTCTACGGGCAGGTAGCCGAGCACCTTGTCGCCGGGCTTCAGCTCGGTGCTGTTGAGCACCTTGCCGCCGGGGCCGAGCACGCGTACGTGCCAGTCGTCCTGGAGGATCAGATTGGCGGTGCGCCCGCCGGGGCCCACCGCGTCGATCGAGATCAGCGGTCGGCTCTCGATCTTGACGCGGCCGACGGTGACCAGCCGGGTCCGGCCGTGGATGTCCACCGCGGTGATCTTGATGCCGGCCTTCAGCTCGCTCAGGTAGTTGGTCCGCTCGTCCTGTCCGAGCGTGTACGAGTGGATCGCGCCGGCGTTGACCCGGAAGGGGCGGGTGGGCATGTAGGGCAGGGGGTGCGTCTCACTGACGCAGAGGATCATCCCCTTGGAAGTCGAACCGACCAGGATGCCTTCGTCCTCGCGGAAGTACGTGGCCGTGTCCACGCACGCCCGGTCGCCCATGCCCACGTGCGCGGTGGCGGTGACCTCGAGCTCCACGAGCTCCACGTCCGCGACGCCCGCCTCGGCGGCCCGCCGCAGGGCGGTGGCGTCGCCGACGGCCGCGGGCGCCAGCAGCACACCGTCCGAGCCGAGTTCCAGCACGCCGAAGATGATCTCCGCCTCCTCCACGTCCTGGGCGAGGGTGACCAGGCTGCCTTCGGCCTTGGCGCCGGCGGCGATCACGATCTCCAGCGGGATCTTGGTCGGGTCGCGGAACCACAGCAGGCTCCACCGGTCGGTGCGCGCCGACTGGCAGGCGTCCTCGAGGGTGTCCGCGTCGATGATCTCGACGTAGCGGCCGAACTCCACCTCGGGATGGCGCAGGGCCAGTTCGGCGGGCTCACCGTGCTTGGCCGCCTCGACGATGACGACGTCGGCGGCTCCGAGGTCCTCGGGGAGCGTCTGCCCCTGGGGGAAGAGGACCTTGCGCACGGTGGGCGGCAGGCCGGCCAGGTCGGCGGGGTCGTCGGTGAGGATGCCGTCCACGCGCGCGTGGATCGCCTCCTCCACGATCGCGTCCTTCGCCGATCCGACCGAACGGATGTCGATCCAGCTGAGCTTCACAGAACACCTGCCATTCGCGGGGAAGTGGTGGGAATGAGGGAGCCGGGACCGATGGACCCGTGCAGGATCCCGGCGAGTTCCCGGACGGTCGCGCGGGGGTCGGGCGAGCCGAACACCCGCCGCCCGACGGCCAGTCCGCTGCATCCGACGGAGAGCGCGGAGGCGGCGAAGTCGGCGAGGCTCGAGACTCCGTCGCCGCCGCCCGCCACGATGATCGGGATCGGGGAGCTCGCGACGACCTCGGCCATGCGCTCGGCCGGAGCGGCGAGGACCGTCTTGACGATGTCCACGCCGAGGTCGGCGGCGATGTTGACGACGTGGGAGAGGAGGGTGGGGTCGTACGGGTCGGCGACCCGGGGGCCGCGCGGGTAGATCATTGCCAGCAGCGGCATGCCCCAGCGGTCGCAGGCCGCGGCGATCGCGCCGAGGTCCGCGAGCTGTTCGGCCTCGGTGTCCGAGCCGATGTTGACGTGCACGCTCACCGCGTCCGCGCCGAGCCGGATGGCGTCCTCGACGTCTCCGACCAGCACCTTCGCGTTGACGTCGGGACCGTGGGGTGTGCTGGCGCTCAGGTGCACCAGCAGTGAGCAGTCCGCGAGGACTTCGGAATCGATCACCCGCGCCCGCCCCTTGTGGACGACGATGCCGTCGGCGCCGCCGTCGACGACGTCACGGATCAGCGTGTCGAACGCGCCAGGCTGGTGTCGGCGCTGAGGGAGTTACCGGAGAACCCCCGGGTCGCCGTCGTGCTCCGGCACGTCGTCGGTCTGAGTTACATGGAGATAGCCGAGGCCCAGGGATGCCCGGTCGGAACGGTCAAAGCGCAGGTCTCGCGGGGTATCGGTAGCCTTCGTCAGCTGATGGATGCCAAGGACCCGCCCACAAGGGAGGTGTTGAAGTGAGTACGAACGCCGAGGGCACCGCCTCATCGCAGCCCGATCTGGAGAGCGCGCTGGCCGATCTCACCACTCCCGCTCCGGTGGACTTCGGGCTCCGGGTGCTGCGGCACGTGGGGGTATCCCGGGACCGCTACGACCAGTACGTGCACCTGGGAACGGACGCCGGGGGCCTCTACGTGGCCTTCAGCCCCGTCGCCGTCACCGGCGCCACACTGGAAGCGATGGTCGCCAGCGCCGAGATGTTCGAGGAAGTCCACTGGGGCCGGACCCGACGGACCGCGATCCGCGCCACCGCGCCCTTCCCCGGCCTGCGCCCCGCCCTGCGGACCAGCCGGGCGAAGGCCCTGCCGATCGACCTCGGCCCCCTGGACGAGCAGCAGCGCACCGTGCTGGAGGCCGTACGGACCGTGCCGCGGGGACAGCTGCGGCCCGTCGGCTGGATCGCCCGGGAGGCCGGTGTCGGATCCGCCGGGGAGGCGGCCGTGGTCGCCGCCCTGGCCGCCAACCCGGCGACCCTGCTCATCCCCTGCCACCGGATCACGTACGAGGACGGCTCGCCCTGCGACGCCGGATACCTGCCCAGCGCCGGCCGGGCGCTGCGCGCGGCCGAGAAGATCGACATGGAACGTCTGGCCACGCTGTCGGGGCGGGGCGTGTTCCTCCTGGGCAGCGACACCACGAACATCTACTGCCATCCCACCTGCGCCAACGCCCGCCGTATCACCCCGCCCCACCAGCGGCCGTTCCACAGCGCCTCCGAGGCCCGGCGGGCGGGCTATCGCGCCTGCCGCAGCTGCCGCCCCCTCACCGTCTGAAATCTCACGCACCGCGCGCCCGGCACCGCATGCCGGGCACCACCGGAAGGATCACAGCCATGCCCCCCGCCGATTCGCCCCACACCGGCGACGCCGTGCTCGTCAGCCATCCGACGCCGCTCGGCACACTGACCCTCGGGGCAACCGGCAATGCCCTCGTGTACTGCGCCTTCGGCGCGCCGGAGGACCTGCGCCCACGCCTCGCCTCGCTCCCGGCAGCGCCGGCCCCGGGTCCGGACCGCGGAGCGGACCGGACCGCCGGGGACGTCCTCGACGAGGCGCGCGCCCAGCTCGACGCGTATCTGAGCGGCCGGCTGCGGCAGTTCTCGCTTCCGCTGGACTTGCGCCTGGCCACCCCCTTCTCCCGCGAGACGGTCTCGGCGCTGACGCACTTCGTCCCGTACGGCACGACCGGCACCTACGGCGCCCTCGCCGAGCACCTCGGGCGGCCCCGGGCGGCCAGGGCGGTGGGGACGGCGCTCGGCTCCAACCCGCTGTGCGTCGTGCTGCCCTGCCACCGCATCGTCGGCGTCTCCGGGCGTTTCACCGGGTACGCGGGCGGCGCCGCCGCCAAGCAGTACCTCCTCGAGCTGGAAGCCGACTGACCCCGGCCGGCCCCCAGCGGCCTCGCGGCCGCCCGTGAACGGGGGCCGGCGGCCACATCCCCCGCGCCGCCGGCCCCTCCCCCACTTCTTCCGGTTCTTTCGGGCCCTTCCCCACTTCCCCAGCCCTTCCCCGGCCCTTCCCCCGCCCTGATGCAACCCATTCCCGCGCTCCGGTGTTCGGTTCTGTGTGACACGGTCCTGATACGAGTGGGGAGTGAGCATCCGCATGCGCGACTTACCCGAGAGCAAGCCCGGCTGGTGGGGGGAGGAGCTTCTTGCACGGCACCCGGCGGACGCCGTCTGGGCGCAGGCCGGACACGAGGTGACCTACCGGGACCTGCGCGACCGGACGGGCAGGCTCGAAGGGCTGTTCAGGGCGCACGGGATCCGGCCCGGCAGCACCGTGGCCCTTCAGGGCACCCCCAGCTTCTCCCAGGTGTGGTCGGTCTTCGCCCTGTGGTCGATCGGTGCCCAGGTGATGCTGATGGGGCAGGAGATACGCGGCCGCGAGCTCAGCCGGCTCCTCGACCGCTGCCGGCCCCAGTTCCACGTCTCCTTCGGATCGGCCGGACCCTCCCTGCTCGCCTTCCACGACGAGTGCGAGGTCCTCGTGCGCCGCATGCGCGGGGGCGCCCGCGCCACCACCGACCACTGCCTGGTCCACTTCACCTCCGGCAGCACGGGATTCGCCAAGGCCGTCGGGCGCACACCGGAGTCCCTGCTCGCCGAGCTCGACGTCTTCCACCGCATCGGCGGCATGCCCGAGGCAGGCTCGCGCGTGCTCGTCCTGGGCTCGGTCGCACACTCCTTCAACCTGGTCGGCGGCCTCCTGCACAACATGAACGTCGGTGCCGCCACCGTCTTTCCGACCCGTGCCGGGCGCCCTGCCGCGCTGCGCGCCGCCATCCGCTCGCGCACCGACACCATCCTGGGCACCACCGGGCACTTCACGGAACTCGCCCTGGCCGAACGCCCCGTACGGGTGCCGGGCCTGCGGCGTGCGATCTCCGGCGGCGACCGGCTCGACGACCGGGTGCACGCGCGGTTCACGGAGCGCTACGGCGTCCGCATCGGCCAGGCGTACGGGACGACCGAGACCGGCATCGTGGCCGCCGACCCCACGGGCTGGTACGGCCCGGGCACGGTGGGGCTGGTCGTGCCGATGGCGCGGGTGCGGATGGAGGGCGGGGAGTTGCAGGTGCGTCTGGCCCGTACCCCCTACCTCGGCGAGGAAGAGCCACCCGCGCGCTTCCTCGCCGACGGTCCGCACGGTGGGGCCGGCTGGCTCAGCACCCGTGACCGGGCGGTCTTCGACCCGGCCAGCGGGGCGCTGCGGATCCTCGGCAGGATCGACCCGTTCGCGGACCGCGGCAGCCTGACCCGCGGGGCGGACCGCGACTTGCTCCTCGACCGGACCGCCGGGCGGGCCCTGACCCGCGGCGGGCGGCCCTCGCGGTGAGCCGTTGCCGACGACGCTCACGGCAGCGCAGCGGCGGCAGCGGCGGCAGCGCAACCGGTGGACCGCGGAAGGTGTTCATCTAATGAGAGGTTCGGACGGCCACTGGACCCCTAGACCTCTCGCACCATCCGGCCCGACGACGCCGCGTACGGGGCGGCGTCGTCAAGGTCCCGGGCGTTGAGGATCCGGTGCTGCAACTGCTGCACCGGGGATTCAGCCGCAGGCGGCTGAATACCTCCAGGGCGCGCGCCCTGGATCCGACGATGTCCAGAACACGCATGTACTGGTAATTCAACCCCTCATGCAGGGGGTACTCCGACACCGCGACCGCCAGGTCTGAAAGCGCCTCGTGATAGTGGCCGACGCGGATGCGGACTTCCGAGAGAATTTCCACGACACCGAGCCTGGATTCTTCGAGCTGAATCCGCTGGGATTCGAGCGCGGGCCCGGTCACGATGTCCACAAACGCAGGACCCCGCCAGGACGCGAGAGCCCGCGTCAGCAAATCGATTCCCTCGGCCAGAGCACCTTCACGTATGACTCTTCGACCTGGTTCGGCGAGCTCCAGATAGCGCCGGTAATCGAATTGTCCGGCCGCATCGCTGAAGGTGTAACCGCCCGGCCGCGTGAGGAGCATCTCACCGGCAACCACCCGGACGGGAGCCCCTGTGAGCTGGGACAACACCTTGCGCGACTGGAGCACGTACGTCTGGATGCTCCTCAGCGCACTCACCGGCGGGGCATCACCCCACACTTCGCGCACCAAGGAGGAGGCGGGGAGTATTCCTCCTGCATTTGACAGCAGCAGGGCGAGTACGGTGCGGGGTTTCGGGGCGAGTTCGACGTATCTGGGCGGCTCATTTTTCGATATGACAAGAGGGCCTAATATTCCGATCTCCATTCAGACTCCAAAGCAAGCATCGTATGTCGCCGAATACG
The DNA here is from genome assembly GCF_049310065.1 of Streptomyces tatrensis. NCBI lineage: Bacteria > Bacillati > Actinomycetota > Actinomycetes > Kitasatosporales > Streptomycetaceae > Streptomyces > Streptomyces tatrensis. Next base: position 236,519 of record NZ_JBMDLB010000011.1, read on the forward strand.
ATCCCAGGCAGCTCGTGGGGGGTGGTGAATTTGTGGAAGAATCTACGCATGTGCGACTTGCAGCATGCCAAAACATCCTACATCAAGCAACAGTGATCCACACGGGCCCACTCATTGAGAGAATTGCTTACTTTTTCTTCACACGGCGCACTTGAAGCATTCACGCGCGGTGGGCGCCTTTCCCCGTCCGAAGCCAGTAGGAGCGGGCCGCGATGGTCAGGGCAATGCCGTAGACGGCGAAGGCGACTATCCCGACCCAGCCGACCATCAGCGCGTCGCCCGAGGAATGGAAGTCGCCGGGTCTCATGGTCACTGCGCCGGCTGTGGCCAGGACCAAGTACGCGACTCCCACGACGCCGTACGGCGCGAGCGTGGCAGCGCCCAGCAGAGCCGGGGCGAGCGGGAGCCAGCGCGGCACTCGACGACCGTGCAGGAACAGCGTCCAGCGCGGAAAGACCTGCCCCCACGGGCGAACCAGGCCCCAGAGCAGGAAGACGCCGAGGACGGCCAGCAGCGCGGTGGGGTCCAGGCCCCAGGACTCCAGGGTGAGGAAGATCCCCGAGGCGCCGTTCCGCTCCGAAACCGCGAGCATCTCCTCGCCGGTGATACCCGCGAACGTGCCGCCGGACGCCCAGACCAGCTTCATCGCCGCGTACGGGACGAAGGCCAGCGTCCCGGCCCAGGCGGCGAGTTGGCTGAGCCGCGACACACCGGCCGACGCTCCTACGGCAGTTCCGGCGGGCAGGCGGTCGGACCTGGCGGTGGCTGCGAGCAGGACCGCCCCGACCGCCGCCAGGGCCTTGTTCGCAGCGGACGCCCGGCTGTCCACCCCCTGACCGACCATCAGCGTGATCACATCCATGAGCAGGCTGAACGCGGTGATCCCGGCAAGTCCACAGGCCACCCAGAGCAGCACCCGCAACTCCGGCCGCAGCCCGTACCGCACCACCGCACCGCTGACCGAAGTCACCAGCACGCCCACCGCCACGACCACCCACCCGAGCCCGGTGGCCCATGGGCCACCGCCGTGGTGGAGCAAGGAGGTCCCGCTCAGCGCGCACGCCAGGCCGAATCCGGCGTACAGCACCCCCCACAGCACCGTTGCCCAGGCCACCCGGCGCGGCCGTCGCTGCCACCGGGCACTCCGGGGGGCCTTCATCGTCCGTTCCACACTGGTCATGCTCCGAACGTCGCACCGACGGCGGAGGGCGGCGTCAGCCGCCGGACCGATGTCTCTCCCCCAGCCGGGTGAGGAACCACTGACGCCAAGGTATGAGTTACACGGCAGGGCAGAGCCGGGCCGAGGGCTTGCGGGCGGCGAGGGCTAGGCGGTGGTGGGGAGGAGGTCGGCGACGAGGGCGGCGAATTCCTCGGGGTCGAGGATGCGGATGCCCAGTTCTTCCGCCTTGGCGCGCTTGGATCCGGCCTTCTCGCCCGCCACCAGGAGGGTGGTGCGCTTCGACACCGACGACGATGCCTTTCCGCCGGCCCGCTCGATCAGTTCGTTCATCTCGTTCCGGGACAGCACCGCAAGGGGGCCGGTCATGGAGCCGGTCACCACGACGGCCTGGCCGGTCAGCGGGCCGCCCGCCTTGTCCTCGCCGTCGCTCGCGTCGGTTGCCTCGGTTGCGGGCTGCTGCGGCTCGGTGACCTGCGTGCCGACCCGCTGGGCCTGGAGCCTGTCGAGGAGCGGTGCGAGTTCGACGAGTTCGGCCGCAATGACGCGGGCCTTCTCGGTGCCGATGCCGTCGACTGCGGCCAGCACGTCCGCGTCGGCGGCCCGGATCGCGGCCATCGAGCCGAAGTGCGCGGCAATCCGCCGCGACATCGTACGACCGGTGCCGCGGACACCGAGGGCGCAGAACACGCGGCTCAATGCGGCCCCGCGGGCAGTCTCGATCGCGGCCAGGAGGTTGGCGGCGCTGGTCTCGCCCATCCGCTCCAGACCGAGGAGCTGCTCGCGGGTCAGCGTGAACAGGTCGGCGACGTCCTTGACCAGGCCGGCGTCCACCAGCTGGATCGCGCGCGTGCCGCCGAGGCCTTCGATGTCGAGCTGGTCGCGGCCGGCCGCGTAGATCACCGAGGCAACGGCCTGGCAGCTGCGGCCGCGCACGCACCGCCACCGCTGCTCGGAGGTGTCGATCGCGTCGCCACAGCGGGGGCAGACCTCGGGGAAGACGATCGGGCTCTCGGCACCGGTGCGCTGGTCGACCAGCGGTGCCTCTACCCGGGGGATCACGTCGCCGGCCCGGTAGACGAACACCTGGTCGCCGATCATGAGCCCGCGACGGGTGATGTCGGACGGGTTGTGGAGCGTGGCGTAGGTGACCGTCACCCCGTCGATGACCACGGGCTCCAGGACGGCGCGCGGGGCGATGATCCCGGTCCGGCCGACGTTCCACTCCACCGCCAGCAGGCGCGTCACCTTGTGTTCGGCCGCCAGTTTGCGGGCCACCGCCCATCTAGGGGCCCGCGAGCCGCTGCCGGCCTGCATCTGGTCCTCGGCCGTGTCGGCCTTGACGACGACTCCGTCGATCCCGAACGGCAGGTCTGCGCGCAGGCCGGCGATCACGTCGATGCGCTCTTGCACCTGCTCCACGGTCTCGCAGCGCATCGGGGCGGCGGCCGTGCCGGCGGCCGTGTTCGCGCCGAGCGCGGCCAGGTTCTCCAGCAGGGCGACATGGCCGAGGTCGTTCAGGCCGATCGCGCTGTAGGCGAAGAAGGTCAACTCGATCCGGTACGGGCGGTCCTTGGCGCGCAGGGTGCCGGCCGCTCCGCTGCGCGGGTGCGCGAAGGGCGTGGCCTCGTGGGCGAGCCGGATCCGGTTGGCCTCCTCGAACTGTTCGGTCGTCAGCAGCACCTCGCCGCGCAGCTCGACGTCGATCGCCTCGGTCAGTACCGGGGGCAGACCGAGGACGGCATCGGCGGCGTGGGTGATGTCCTCGCCGGCCAGGCCGTCGCCGCGGGTGAGGACCTGAACGAGCCTGCCGCCCCGGTAGCGAGCGGCGATCGCGAGGCCGTCGAGCTTCGGCTCCACACACCACCCGGCCACGGGGTGCCCCAGACGCCGTTCCAGCCCCGCCGCCCACTCGGCGAGCTCGTCGGCGTCGAAGACGTTGTCGAGGGAGAGCATGGGAACCGAGTGCGGCACATCGCCCTGCACAGCCCCGCCCGCGACCTTCCCGGTCGGCGACTCGGCAAGCACCTCGTCCGGGTGGGCCTCCTCGTAGGCCGCGATGGCGCGGAGCAGCCCGTCGTATTCGTCGTCTCCGAGCGGGGTGGTCCCGTCGCCGTAGTACGCGGCCGACGCCGCCACGGCGGCGGTCACGGCCTCCGTGTAGGCGAGAGGGGAAAGCAGGGCGCTGTTTTCGGTCATGCAGGTCATCATGCTGCCCGGCACTGACAATGCCGCCGGAGCTCCCCCCCGTGCCGCGCCACTCGACCGGGCGCTCTGCGGCACAGGGGGAACGACGGAGGCGGTGAGCTAACCTGCCCCGCATGCACAGTCAGTTCACCGGCTGGCCTGAGCAGGCCATGGATGTGTTGTGGCAGCTCCAGGGCGAACCGACCCACACGACCCGTGAGCGCTGTCGCGCGGACCGCGAACGCCTGGTCCGGGAGCCGATGATCGCCCTGCTCAACGAGGTCGCGGACGCCGACTCCCGATACGAGGACTTCTCCGTCTGGCACTACGGCACCGACTCCTGGTGGTGGCAGAACCAGAGCGCGGTGATCCGCCTCGGCCGCAAGGTCGAGATCGGTCTCCGCTTCTCCCTGGACGGCCTGCGGATCCAGGGCGCCTGGTGGTACCCCGATCCCGGCCAGGTCGACAGGTTCCGCAAGGCCGTGGCCTCCGAGGGGAGCGGCCGCGAACTGTCCGCCATCGTCGAGGACCTGCGGAAGCAGGGCTACGAGATCTCCGGGGACGTGATGAAACGTCCCCCGCGCGGCTATCCGACGAACCACTCCCGTACGGACCTGCTGCGCCACCGCTCGCTGATCGCCGCCCGCCCCCTCGGCTCCGAGGAGTGGCTGCACACCCCCGAGGCGGTCGCCCGGGTCCTCGCGGCCGCCGGCGACCTGGACGCGCTGCTCACGTGGCTGGTCCGCCACGTGAAGCATGCCGCCTGACACATGCCCTTCCCCGTGCTGGGTATCAGCCGCTGAGGTCGAACACGCCCCACAGGCCGACTTCCGTTGGCTCGACGGACGTTTCGGTGGGCTCTCCGTGGGCGAGTCGGTCCCGCCCCTCGCCGTAGCCGCCGTAGAAGGCCACCCGATCGCCGTGGACGGCCACGGCATGGGCACCCAGGCTCCGTCTGACGTCCAGTCGAGCCGGCCCGTGGCGCTCCAGCGGCGGATTCCGGCCGGGTTCTCGTCGAAGTACCCGAGGTCTCGCGGCCGAGCGCGTCGAAGACCTCAACCTGGTTCGTCTCCGCGTCCTCGTACCGGCGGGCGCGGGACGCGGCGACGACGAACCCGGCGTCGGGCAGACGGTCAAGGTCCGACCAACGGGCCCGCACGGCGCTCAGCTCGGCGAGTTCGACATCACCGCACGGGTGGACGGAGACGACCAGGGCATAGAAGGGAAGGACATCGACGCCAGGCTGCGGAGCGCGGTCGGCAAGCAGCCGACGGCCGACCTCGTGGCAAGCCATTTCGGCGCGTCACCCCGGGCGCCGTCGCCCTCCTGCGGGCCCTCATCCCGTCGGCCGGCTATGGGGTCGCCGCACGGAAGAGGGCCAGGAGTGCCTGGGCCGATGGGGTGTCCGCGTCGAAGAACTGCGTGGCCAGCGCGGGTGGCACGGCTGTTCCGTGCATGCGGACCTCGTGGCAGCTAAAGCAGAACGCCGCTTCGAACAGTGCCAGGTCGAGAGAGTCCTCGTACGCCCGGACGCTCCAGCTCGGCGAGAAGCCGCAACGGTGTTGCCCACTGCCGGGCAGGTTCTCGATCAAGGTCAGGGCGTCGGTGGCCTCGCTCCCGGCCCAGTGGGCGACCGCCCTGCCGGGGTACGGGGCGCCCCGCTTGGCCGGGAGGGCGGAGATCCTCACGACCTCGATCAGAACGGTGGCGGCAAGGGCTTCGGCGGGGAGCTGCATGTGCGCAGTCTGCCCTCCGGGCAGCCATCGACGGCATTCGCGAAAGGCATGCGCCCCGGCGGTAGAGCGGAGGTCGAGCAGGTAGCGGACTATCGGGTCTGCTGGTCGAGCAGCTCCGCGATCCGGAGCGTGCGGTGTCCGGCTGGAGGACGCGGTCGGGGTAGTAGGGGGTGTGACGGCAGTAGCCGGCGCCTCCGGTGTGCACGATCAGGAACCGGCTCCCGCGGGGGATGGTGCCGCCCTCGATCGAGGCGAGGGCGCCCACCAGGCCGTGTACGCCGGGGCGTTCGTACGGTCTCCCGTCCGGGGTCGAGCAGATGTGGAGGCCGGCACCGCGGAGGCGGTCGAGCGCTTCGTCCTCCTGAACGAGGTGGTGGGCGTCGGGCAGGACGCGAACCTGTCCCCCCGGTGCTCGCGCAGATGCCGCGGACCTCCTCGACCAGGTCGTCGGTGAGGATCCGGCGGAACGGCGTCGGCTCCGTCATCCGGCCCGTGGCGCCCCCCACGGGGGTGTTAGACAACGCGTCCACGAACGGGGGTACCGCCTCCTGCTGGATGCCCAGGAAGTGCGGCCACCGTGCGGCGGGGCTCTCCATTTCGGCCAGTCCGCGGTAGAAGCCGAGGGGGCCGTAGGCACTGCGGTGTGGTCCTCGGCGTCGCGTACGAAGCGTGCGCGCAGCTTGTCGTGCATGGCCGCGCGCGCAACGGCCAGTTCCCCCACGCACAGGGTGATGGCCCCCGTGGCGACCGCGTGCAGCTTCACGGTGTGCTGCACCGAACCACCGGCCGGCAGCGTGGGCGTAGTCAGGGCCATCGTGTTCTGCGCGACGTGCGCCTTGCTCCTGGCCGTGATCGTCGCGTGCGCCCGCCGGGGGCCCCTCGTGCCGTCCGGCTCCGCGCCACCCGGGCTCGATGGCGAAAGCTGTCCCCAGCCTTCACCCGGCATGAGGACCTTGTCTCCGAGCCCGCTGAAGCCGAACTACGGCTCCCCGGCCGTCACAGCCTCCCCCGCAGCCAACACACCGCCACTGAACAGCATCGCGATCGCGACACCGGCACCGGCACCGGCACCGGCACCGGCATCCAAGGGCCTTCGCATGTTTCCCCCCAGGAATCGATCAATCGGGGGACGCTAGCACCCGACGACCGTTGCACACAGGCTCGTTCCCGGCCATGCGGCACCTACCTGCTGGGACAGCCCACCTATCCTGTGCGGATGATCCATCCAATCGAACTCGTCATATTCGACTGCGACGGCGTCCTGGTCGACAGCGAACGCATCGCGGTGCGCGTGGACGCACTCGTCCTGGCCAAGCTGGGATGGAGCCTGACCGAAGCCGATATCGTCGACCGGTTCATGGGCCGCTCGAGCCAGTCGATGACGCGGCAGATAGAGGAGCACCTCGGGCACAGCCTGCCGGCCGACTGGGAGGAGGAGTTCAAGCACCTCTACCGCGATGCGTTCACCGCTGAACTCACCCCCGTCGAGGGCATCATCGACGCCCTCGATGCGCTCACGGGCCTCCCCACCTGCGTGGCATCCAGCGGGAGCCACGACAAGATGCGCTTCACACTGGGGCTCACCGGTCTCTACCCGCGCTTCGAAGGCCGCATCTTCAGCGCCACCGAGGTCGAGCACGGCAAACCCGCCCCGGACCTGTTCCTCCACGCCGCGCGACAGATGGGAATCGCGCCCGAGGCATGCGCCGTGATCGAGGACAGCCAGTACGGTCTTCAAGCCGCCCGAGCCGCAGGCATGCGGGCATTCGCCTACGCCGGGGGGATGACCCCCGCGGACCGACTCGAAGGTCCCGGCACCGTTGTCTTCGACGACATGCGCAAACTGCCCGGCCTCCTCGCGGATCAGTGACCACCACCTGGCCACTCAGCGCCATCAACCACAGGAACTGACTTCACCCCGCGAGGTCTCGCCAGAAGGGGACGGCCGCTTGGCCGGCACAGGCTCCGTCCTGACGATCCGGCCCGCAGGCAGGTATCGGTGCGAACAGACGGGCACCGTCTTCGGCCGAAGGAGAGAGCACTCCGGTCCGTCACTACACTCGCGACCTCAACCCGACCTGGATTTGAGGCAACGCGCCTGTGAACCCGAACCAGCGTTCTCGGCCGCAGATCCTGCTCATCGGCGGAGGCGCAGGCTGCGGCAAGACCGCTCTCGCCCGCGCCCTTGCAGATTCGGTGCCCGGCGCAGCGCTGGTCCACCTCGACTCCTGCTACCACCGCGACCCTGACCTGGCCCCCAGCGTCCCCCGCTTCGACGGGCCGGGGCGGGTCGTCGACTTCAGCGACCCGCTCGCCCTCGACCGTGTGCGCATCGAAACCGCGATCGCCGAGCACTCGACCGCTCCGCTCGTGATCGTGGAGGGCACCTTCGCGCTCGCCCTGCCGGAGCTCACCGCCATCGCCACGTTCAGCGTGTACGTCGACACCCCTGCCGACATCCGCGTCGTCCGCAAAACCCTCCGCAAACTCCAAGAGGGCCTGGACCCGACCCCAGGACTGCTCGGGTACGACACGAGTCACCGGTCCTACGCCCGCCACGTCGCCCCCACCCGCCGGCACGCGCACCTCGTCCTCGACGGGACCGGCTCCGTCGACGAACTCGCTGCCGAGCTCCGGGCCTGTCTGACCAAGCAGCGCCGGAACACCTCGGCGCCGTAGCCGCCGCGTTCTCACCGTCATGTGGTGTCGAGCCGTTCGTCGCTGTTCCCCATGACTTGCATGGCGGCGCCGGCTGGTCCCGGGGGTACGAGGCTGCGGTCAGCGCGATCGTGCCGGTCATCGGAGCGGAGCTGGACGCCCCGGCATTTCGGCCGTGTTGCAGGTTCGTGGCCATCGCTACGAGAGGGTTCCCGTGCTCGGGGACGGACTCCTAGGGTCCGTCGGGAATCGCGATCAAGGAGTGACCCGCCATGCCCCTCGACCTGTCCGACGAGAGCCAGTACGACCGTGCGCGCCTGCGCCAGTGGGCGCGTGGCCGCGCCCGCTCGGCCGGAGTGGACCGCCGTGACCTGCTGAGGCTCTTCGCTGCGGGAGCGGCGGCCGGCACGCTCGGGCTGGGCGCCGTCGGGACGGCCGAAGCCGCCGAAGCCGCGGTGGCCGCGGGAACCGCCGTCCTGCCTTCGATCGTGAAGCCGCTGCCGCCCGAGCTGTTCACGATCCGGGGGACCAACGCGGAGACGAAGTTCGCCGCCCTGCGCGGCACGGGCCAGGTGACTCCCGTCGACCGGTTCTTCGTGCGCAACCACACCGCCACGCCGCGCCTCGACCAGGACGGCTGGCGGCTGAAGGTGTGGGGCGACGCGCTGTCCGGCGGGCCGGTGGAGTTCTCGTACGACCGGCTGCGCGCCCTGCCCGTGGTCGAGCGGACGCTGTTCATCGAGTGCGCGGGCAACGGCCGGAGCTTCTACACCACCCAGCAGGGCCAGACGGTGACCGGGACGGCATGGACCCTCGGCGCCATCGGTGTGGCCCGCTGGCGCGGGGCCCGGCTCTCGGACGTGCTGCGGCAGGCCGGGGTGACCCGCGCAGCCGTGGACGTACTGCCCCGGGGCCTGGACGACGAGGTGGTCACCAACGGCGTGAACCTGGGCCGGGTACGGCGCCCGCTGCCGGTGTCGAAGGCACTGGACGACGTGATCCTCGCGTACGAGATGAACGGCGAGCCGCTGCCGGCCGACCACGGCGGGCCGGTCCGGGTGGTCGTTCCGGACTGGATCGGGATCTCCTCGATCAAGTGGGTCGGCGACATCGAGGTGAGCGGGCAGCCGCTGTACACGCCGTGGAACACCGACCTGTACCGGCTGTTCGGGCCCGACCAGCCGCCGCAGGGCAGCGCGCCCCTGACCCGGCAGACCCTCAAGAGCGCCTTCGAGCTGGAGCTGGGCGCGACCGTGCCCGTGCACCGCACGAAGCTGCTGACCGGACGTTCCTGGTCCGGGGCGGCCCCCGTGCACCAGGTGGACGTCAGCACCGACGGGGGCGCCCACTGGCGGCGGGCCCGGCTGCACGACGTGCCGCGCCGCGGCAGCTGGGTGCGCTGGTCGGTGCCGTGGACGCCGCGGACCCCGGGGGCGACCGCCCTGCTGGCACGGGCCACGGACGCGACCGGGCGGACGCAGCCCGCGACGGCCGCGCACAACACCCAGGGGTACCTCTTCGACGCGGTCGTCCGCCACCCGGTCACGGTGGTCTGAGCCTTCCGGGACACCGTCACCGAAAAGTGGGGCAGGCCGGGTTTCGCCCCCTGCCCTCACGGGGGACTGCCAGGATGGGGCAGAGCTACGTGATGTCCGCTTTTCGGGAGGCCGAGTTGACCATTCCAGAGGCCACGGGTCCCAAGGTCCCGCCGTCGTACCCACCGCGGTCGCCACCCCCGCAGAAGAAGCCGGTGGAAGCCCCGCGGCCCCAGCCGGTCGTGAAGCCGAAGAGCGAGCTGGGCACGGCACGGCCGCGTATGCGGATCAGCAACCGGCAGACCGCGGCCCTGACCTTCCGGGCGGACGAGTGGGCCGCGAAGAAGGCCGCCGGCCAGGCCCTGCAGACGGTTCGGGGCTGGGGCTACCCGGGACTGGACGAGCAGGACCTGGAGGCCGCCGTCCGGCTCCTGGTCGACGCGGCCGTGCGGGACGGCGGGCGGCGCATCAGCGTGCACCTCGGTGACCAGGCGGACAAGATCCTCGTGGTCGCCCTCAGTCACCGGGCCGGGGCCGGGACCCTTCCCGAGGGCGATGTCTTCACCGAGCTCAGGGCACTGGCCACCGTGGACAGCTGCGGCGACGACCTCGCCGACGACGGCCGCCGCGTCTGGGCGGTCCTCGACGCCGCACCCCGTACCCCCTACGCGCGAAAAGCCCGCGGCAGCACCCCTGCCGGTTCCTGACACAAAGCCTCCGACACGCGTGCTGTTGAATGAAGTCATGTGGTTAACAGGTGTGTTGGTCGGGATGCTCGTCTTCCTGCTTGTGGTGGTGGCGCCCGCGATGGTGGGGCGGCGGCTTCTAGGGGTGCGGGCGGGGGTGGTGCGGGTCGCGGTCGCGGGGATGTGCGGGCTCGCGGTGTCCGGAGCTCTGCTCGGGCCTCGGCTGGAGCAGGAGTCGGGGGAGCTCGCGCCGCTGCTGTCCTTGATGGTCGGGGTGGGCATGATCGCCTCGATGGTGGTGCTCGTCGCGCTGGACATCCTGGTGCCCGTGGGTGCCGTACGGCCACTCGTGTGGGTGCAGTCGGTGCGGGGGCGGATCGCCCGGGCGCGGCGGTACTCCGGGGTGGTGCGCATCGCCACCCGGCACGGTCTCGGGCCCTACCTGCGAGGGCGGCGGCGCGCTCCGGGGGTGCGGCACGAGTTGCTGGCGCGGGAGCTGCGGCAGGCGTTGCAGGCCGGCGGGACCGCCTTCGTGAAGCTGGGGCAGCTGATGTCGACCCGACGGGACCTGCTGCCCGAGGTGTACATCGAGGAGCTCAGTCTCCTTCAGGACCAAGTGCCGCCCGCGCCCTGGAGCGAGGTCGAGACCCACCTCGAAGAAAGCCTGGGAGCGCCGGTGCAGGACGTGTTCGCCACGTTCGAGCGGGTCCCGCTGGCCGCGGCCTCCATCGCGCAGGTGCACGCGGCCGTCCTGCACGACGGCACCGAGGTCATCGTCAAGGTGCAGCGGCCCGGGATACCGGAACTCGTGGAGCGCGATCTGGACATCGTCGGGCGCCTGGCCGCCGCCCTGAGCGTCCGCACCGTCTGGGGGCGCGGTCTCGGGCTGAACGAGCTTGCGCAGGGCTTCGCCGTCGCGCTGCGCGAGGAGCTGGACTTCCGCGTCGAGGCGCGCAACATGACCGCGGTGCGCCGGGCCGCCGAGGCTCGCGGCGACTCCAGCATCGCCGTCCCCGTCCTGCACGGGCAGTTCAGCACCGAGCGCGTCCTCGTCATGAGCCGGGTCGAGGGCACCTCGCTCGGCAAGGCGGTCCCCGACGACGAGCAGCACGGCACCGAACTGGCCGAGACGCTGCTCACCGCGCTGCTCAACCAGATCATGCTGGACGGCGTCTTCCACGCCGATCCGCACCCCGGCAACATCCTGCTCCAGCCCGACGGCACGGCCGCCCTGCTCGACTTCGGATCCGTCGGCCGGATCGACGCCGGGCTCCGCGAGTCCATGGGTGGGCTCTTCCTCGCCGTCGACCGCGGCGATCCGCTTGCCCTGCGCGAGTCCCTCCTGGAGATCACCGACCGTCCCGCGGAGGTCGACGAACAGCGGCTGCTGCGCGTGCTCGGGCAGTTCAGCGCCCGCCACCTGGGGCACGGCTCCGCGCCCGACGCGCAGATGTTCAGCGATCTGTTCCGGCTGGTGGCCGCCTTCCGGCTGGCGGTTCCGCCGGAGATCGCGGCCGTGTTCCGGGCGCTGGCCACCCTTGAGGGCACACTGATCCGCCTCTCCCCCGGCTTCAACATGCTGCAGGCGTCCCGTACGTACGCCTCGGCCCGGCTCGCAGACCGGCTGGGACCGCAGAGCGCCCGTGACACGGCCCGCGACGAGCTGATCGCGCTGTTGCCCGTCCTGCGACGGTTGCCGCGCCGTCTCGACCGCCTCGGCAGTGCACTCGAGGAGGGCCGGTTCGGGGTCAACGTGCGGCTCTTCGCCGATCTCCGCGACCGGCGGGTCGTCGGCGAGCTCGTCGGGCGGGTGGTACACGCCCTCGTCGGGATCTTCCTCGGGTTCGCCGGCCTCCAACTCCTCGGAATGGACGGCGGCCCGCGCGTGACCGAGAACCTCGCGCTGTACGGGCTGATGGGCTGCAACCTCCTGGTGCTGTCCGCCGCCATCGTCCTGCGTACCGTCTACGTCACCAGCCGGCCCATGGAATAGCCGGCTTCTTGGGCACGGCCCCTACCTCTGACCGCTGTTCATCCCCGGCGCAGTGCGGAGCGGCCCGCGTAGCGCGCCGAGGAGCCCAGCTCTTCTTCGATCCGGATCAGCTGGTTGTACTTGGCCGTGCGGTCGGAGCGCGACAGCGAGCCGGTCTTGATCTGGCCGCAGCCGGTCGCCACCGCCAGGTCCGCGATGGTGGTGTCCTCCGTCTCGCCCGAGCGGTGCGACATGACGGCCGTCCAGCCCGCCCGGTGGGCCGTGGCGACCGCGGCCAGTGCCTCGGTCAGGGTGCCGATCTGGTTGACCTTGATCAGGATCGAGTTGCCGGCGCCGGTACTGATGCCCTCGCGCAGCAGTGTCTCGCTGGTGCAGAACAGGTCGTCGCCGGTGAGCTGGCAGCGGTCGCCGACGCGGGCGGTCAGCTCGCGCCAGCCGTCCCAGTCGTTCTCCGCCATCGGGTCCTCGACGGAGAGGATCGGGTAGGCGTCGATCAGCTTGACCAGGTACTCGACGTTCTCGGAGGGGGTGCGGCGCACTCCCTCGCCCGCGTAGTCGTAGACCCCGTCGCTGAAGAACTCCGAGGACGCCGGGTCCATGATCAGGCCGATGTCCGTGCCGGGGCGGTAGCCGGTGCGCTCGATGGCGGCCATCACGAAGTCGAGGGCCTCCTCGGCGGTACGCAGCGCGGGCGCGAAGCCGCCCTCGTCGCCGACGCCCGTGGAGTGGCCGGCGGCCAGCAGGTCGCGGCGCAGGGTGTGGAAGACCTCGCTGCCCATGCGGACGGCTTCGGCGAAGGTGTCGGCGCCCACGGGCGCGATCATGAACTCCTGGAAGTCCAGCGGATTGTCGGCGTGGGCACCGCCGTTGACGATGTTCATCATCGGCAACGGCAGGAGGTGGGCGTCGGCGCCGCCGAGGTGGCGGGACAGGGGCCGGCGGTGGGCCGCCGCGGCGGCCTTCGCGGCGGCGGCCTTCGCGGCGGCGAGGGAGACGCCGAGGATCGCGTTGGCCCCGAGCCGGGACTTCGTGGCGGTGCCGTCGAGGGCGACCAGGGCGGCGTCGAGGCCGGCCTGGTCCGCCGCGTCCCGGCCGCTCACGGACGCCGCGATCTCCCCGTTGGCGTGGGCCACCGCTCGGTCGACGCCCTTGCCGTGCCAGCGCGTGGAGTCCCCGTCGCGCAGTTCCACGGCCTCCCGGGCGCCGGTGGAGGCGCCGGAGGGGACGGCCGCACGCCCCAGGGACCCGTCCGCCAGGACGACGTCGACCTCGACCGTGGGGTTGCCCCGGCTGTCGATGATCCGGCGGGCGGTGATGGTCTCGATGGTGGTGTCGACGTTTCCGACTGCCTGTGTGGACATGGGTGGTTCCTCCCCGTGCTCGCATGTCGTGGCCCCGGCTGCGACAACGCTGGCGCTGAGCCCGACAAGGCCAGACAATACAGCAATGCTGTTCAGTTTGGCTGTACAGCATTGCTGTGCTGGTCACGCGCGCAACAGTGCTGACCAGCGGGGTAAGGTGCCTCATGCCCACCCCGGAAGCCGCCGCCATCGCCGCAGAACTGCGTACCGCCATGGGGAAGCTCACCCGGCGCGTCAAACACGAGGACCACATCCCGCTGGGCCAGGTCGCCGTGCTCGGCACGCTCGACCGCGACGGCGCCATGACGACCAGCGACCTCGCCGCCGATCAGCGCGTACGCCCCCAGTCGATGGCCCGGGCGGTGGGGCTCCTCATGGAGCAGAACCTGATCACGCGCCGGGCGCACCCCACGGACGGCCGCAAGTCGCTGGTCGAGCTGACGCACGCGGGCCGGGCCGCACTCGAAGCGGGGCGCGGCCGCAGGGCCGGCTGGCTCGCCCAGGCCATCGAAGCCGAACTCACGGATGAGGAGCGGGCGTTGCTGGCGCAGAGCGCGGCCCTGCTGGAGCGGCTCGCCACACGCTAGCGCTGTGACCGTGCCGGGACACCGGCAGCCGCCCAGCGCGGAAGCGTGCCGCCTCGGCAGAGTTTCAGGCGTTGTTCCAGACCGGCGCGGTCGGGCGGGCGAAGCCGTAGGCTTGCCGTTCTCGATGATGTGCGAGCTGGGTGACGGGGCTACCGTCGGTGTCATGACTGCTGACTCCCTGCGCTCCGTCACCGTCGAGCGAACCGGTCCGGGCACGTTCACCGCGACCAATTCCCGCGGCGACACGATCACCTTCGGGACCGGATCCGACGGCGGCTTCACCCCCGTCGAGCTCTTCCTCGCCGCGATCGGCGGCTGCTCCGCGGCCGACGTGGACGTCGCCACCACCCGGCACGCCGAACCCGCCGAGTTCTCCGTGGCCGTCCACGGGCACAAGACCGAAGACGCGGGCGGCAACCGCATGACCGACCTCGAGGCCGCCTTCACCGTCCACTTCCCCGCAGGGGAGGCCGGCGACCGGGCCCGCGCAATCCTGCCGCGCGCCGTAAAGACCTCCCACGACAAGCTCTGCACCGTGAGCCGCACGGTGGAAGCCGGCACCCCGGTCACCGTGCGGGTCGTCGACACGGACTGACCAGCCGGGCCGACGGTCATGCGCACGACGGGCGAGGATGCGCAGCCACACGATCTGGAGGGCCTGTCAAGTAACGAATAGCCGGGGCTACGGCCCCGTCCCCGACCGGGGCACGGTGGAAATCCACCGTCCTGCACCAGCGCAGGACGAACCGCCACCCGGATCGGAGTCCCCCGATGTCCCGTCGCGCAGGTGTCTTCGTGACCCGCCGTCCCGGACTCGTCCTCTTCACCGCCCTCGTGTTCCTCGCACTGTCCGTCGTGTTCGGTGCGCAGGCCACCGGCCGGCTGAAGACTCAGGGGTACGACGATCCCCGGTCCGAGTCCAGCCGCGCCGCCCGCGTGGCCGCCGAGCGCCTGGGGGCCTCCCCCAACCTGGTAGTCGTCGCAGAGGCATCCGGCGGTTCCGTCGACGGCCCGGCGGCCCGGAGCGAGGGCGAGGACCTGAGCCGCCGGCTCGCCGCCCAGCCGCACGTGAGCGCCGTGACCTCGTACTGGACCGGCGGCGCGGCGGAGCTGCGCAGCCGGGACGGCCGTGCGGCCATGCTGGTCGCGCACGTCGAGGGGGAGGGCGAGCAGCTCGGTGCGCGGGCCGAGCGGCTGAGCGAGGAGCTGACCGCTCCCGGCGCCCCCTACGCGGCCCTGACCGTGCACGTGGGAGGGTCGGCGCTCACCGACGCCGAGCTCCAGGACATCGCGGAGTCCGACCTGAAGCGGGCCGAGGCCGTCGTGCTGCCGGGCACCCTGATCCTGCTGGTCCTGGCGTTCGGCAGCGTCGTGGCCGCCG
Organism: Streptomyces tatrensis; assembly: GCF_049310065.1. Lineage (NCBI taxonomy): Bacteria > Bacillati > Actinomycetota > Actinomycetes > Kitasatosporales > Streptomycetaceae > Streptomyces > Streptomyces tatrensis. Next base: position 251,820 of record NZ_JBMDLB010000011.1, read on the forward strand.
CGCTGCCGCTGCTGATCGGAGTCCTCGCCATCGCCGGGACCCTGCTGGTCCTGAGCGTCCTCGGCTCCGTCACCGACGTGTCCGTGTTCGCGCTGAACCTCACCACGGCGCTCGGCCTGGGGCTGGGCATCGACTACGGGCTGCTGATCGTCTCGCGGTTCCGCGAGGAGCTCGCCGCCGGGTACCTGCCGCGGACGGCCGCGATCCGGACCGTGCGCACCGCCGGCCACACGATCGCCTTCAGTGCCGCGACGGTCTCCGCCGCGCTCGCGACGCTGCTGGTGTTCCCGCCGTACTTCCTGCGCTCCTTCGCCTACGCGGGCATCGCCGTGGTGGCCATCGCCGCCGTGAGCGCCGTGACCGTCCTGCCCGCTCTGCTCGCGCTGCTCGGCAAGCGCGTGAACGCCTGGCCCGTGCCGTGGCGCCGCCGGGCCCGTACCGGCTCCGGATCGCGCTTCTGGGAGGGGCTGGCGCGGATCGTCGTACGCCGCCCGCTGCTCGCGGCGCTGCCGGTGATCGGCCTGCTGGTGCTGCTCGCCGCGCCGTTCGCGCACGCCGGTTTCGCCACCCCCGACGACCGGGCGCTGCCGACGAGCGCGGCCAGCCGGCAGACCGGTGACCTGGTGCGCGATGCGTTCGACATGAAGGGCGCCGACGCGCTCACCGTCTCCGTGACGGGCACGGCGCCCCGGGTGGCACGGGAGGACTACGTCCGCAGGCTGTCCGCACTCCCCCAAGTCGCACAGGCGTACGAGGTCGCACAGGTTTCCCCGGTCGCCGGGTCCGAGGGCGGCGGTCCGGCCCAGCTCTCGGTGGTTCCGCGGGTCGACGCCCGCTCGCGGGCGGCCCAGCAGCTCGTGCACGACGTCCGCGAGACCCCCGCCCCGGCGGGCACCAGGGTCCTGGTCGGCGGACCGAGCGCGGTACTGGTCGACGCCAAGGACACCGTGGGCGACCGGATCCCGCTGGCCCTCGCCCTGATCACCGTCACCACGTTCCTGCTGCTCTTCGGCTTCACGCGCAGTCTGCTGCTGCCTCTCAAGGCCATCGCGCTGAACGCCCTGAGCCTGACGGCCGTCCTCGGAGCGATGGTGTGGATCTTCCAGACGGGCCATCTGAGCGGCCTGCTCGGTTTCACGCCCGGACCGCTCAGTACGACCATGCCGGTGCTGCTGTTCTGCATCCTCTTCGGGCTCTCGGTGGACTACGAGGTGTTCGTCCTGGCCCGGATCAAGGAGGCGCGCGACGCCGGGGAGGACGACACCGACGCGATCGTCACGGGCATCGCCCGGACGGGAGGCATCGTCACCACGGCCGGCGCCCTGCTCGCGTTCACCCTCTTGAGCTTCGGCAGCTCCCAGGTCTCCCTCCTGCAGTTCTTCGGCATCGGCGCGGGTCTTGGCGTCCTCCTCGACGCCACGCTTGTACGGGGCGTCCTCGTACCGGCGCTCATGCGCCTGGCGGGCGGCCTGAACTGGTGGGCACCGAAGGCGCTGAGGCCCAGAGCGCCGCAGCCGGCGCCCCGGCCGCCACCTGCCACCGCGAGGCGGTGCGCCCCGGGCCGTTGCTCCCCGAGCCGCACCGTCGTCCGTACCCACGCCCACGCGCGCCGCTGACCACCAGGCGCTCCCCCTCTCCAGACCGGCCTCACCACCGCTCCGTCCCGGCCCTCCAGGCCCTCCAGCCCCGCCCAGCCCCGGCCGCCATCCGTCCAGGGCGCTACGACAAGGAAGACCCATGACTGACATCGCCATCGTCGGACTCGGCTGCCGCTTTCCGGGCGCCCCCGACATCCGCACCTACTGGAAGCTCCTGATGAGCGCGGAGCGTCAGTTCTCCGCCGTCCCGGGGGAACGCTGGAACCACGGGACCTTCCACGAGCCGGGCAACCGGTCGGCCCCCAACGCCGCGTACACCGACCAGGTCGCCTTCCTGGAGGACCTGGACCGCTTCGACGCGGCGCACTACGGAATACCGCCCGCTCGCGCCCGGGCCATGGACCCGCAGCACCGGCTGATGCTCGACGTCACGCGCGAGGCGCTCGCCGACGCGGGGATGGGCCGCGGTGACTTCGACCGCGAGAACACCGGGGTGTTCTTCGGGATATCGGTGTCCGACTACAAGGACCTCATGACGGCCCCCCTCCGGGCGATCACCCTGGCCGAGGACGCACGCGCGGCGGACGAGGGCGCCGGGGGCTCCGGGGCGGGGAAGGCCGGGGTGGGGGACGCCGCCGACGCCGCCGTGGAGCGGGCGCGGCAGCTCGGCACCATCGATGCCTTCACCTTGCCGGGGAGCCTTCTGAACATGGCGGCCGGGACCGTCAGCCGCCACTTCGACCTCGGCGGTCCCAGTTTCGCCGTCGACGCCGCGTGCTCCGGTTCGCTGGTCGCCCTCGACCAGGCGATCGCCCAGGTGCGATCCGGCAGCTGCCGGATCGCCCTCGTCGGCGGCGTGTACCTCAACCTCACCCCCGACAGCCTGGTCGGCTTCTCGCGGCTGCGCGCCCTGTCCGCCGCCGGGGTGTGCCGCCCGTTCGACGCGGAGGCCGACGGGTTCGTCCTCGGCGAGGGCGCCGGTGTCGTCGTCGTACGGCCGCTGGCCGACGCCCTCGCCGCCGGAGACCGGGTCTACGCGGTGATCAAGGGCATCGGCTCGGCCAACGACGGCGCCTCCCCCGGCCCCCTGGTGCCCACCTCCGAAGGTCAGCTGCGCGCCATGCGCCGGGCCTACGCGGACGCGGGCGTCGCGCCCTCCTCCGTGGGCTTCCTGGAGGCCCACGGCACCGGCACCGCCACCGGCGACCGGGCCGAGGCCGAGGCCCTGCGCCGACTGCGCACCGAGTACCCCGACGACGACCCGTCCCTGTGCTACCTCGGCGCGGGCAAGGCCCTGATCGGGCACTCGCTGGCCGCGGCGGGCATCGCGGGACTGATCAAGACGGCCCTGGTCGTCCACCACCGCACGATCGTGCCGCAGCCGGCCACCACCCCCCACCCGGACCTGGGCGTATCCGCCGCCGGCCTGCGCTTCGCCGACACCGCACTGCCCTTCGCGGACACCGGCACCCCGCGACGTGCCGCCGTCAGCTCCTTCGGCTTCGGTGGCACCAACGTCCACGTAGTCCTGGAGGAGCGACAGCCCGACGCGGCCCCCGGGCGCCCCGGTCACCTCCCGGACCGCGCCGGAAACGGCGTAGGCACCGGGGATGCGGGAGAAACCGGAGACTTCGGACCCCATCTCGTCCTCCTGTCGGCCGGGAACGCCGAACTGCTGGACCGGCACATCGGCGACGTACTCGACGCGCTCGACACGGCGGACCCTGCCCCGCTGGCCGCTGTGGCCCACACCCTCGGCTCCCGGGAACCGCTGACGGCCCGGCTCGCCATCGTGGCCACCGGCACCGGCGCGTTCGTCGAGCGGCTGCGCCACGCCCGTGAGCAACTCCTCGCCGGAGTCCGGGGCGACCTCGGCGAGGGCGCCTTCGCCGCCGACGCCCCCCTGCCCGCCGCACAGCGCCGCGTGGCCTTCCTCTTCCCCGGTCAGGGCAGCCAGCGGCCGGGCATGATGCGGGACTTCCACGAGCGGTTCCCCGCCTTCCGGTCGGCCGTCGCCGTCCTCGACGCCGTGGCCCGCGGGGACGTCGGCTTCGACCTCTCCGACCTGCTGTACGGCGATGAGGCCCGGTCCCACGGCGACACAGAGGAGCTCAGGAAGCGGCTCGCCGCCACCGATGTGTGCCAGCCCCTGCTCGGTACCGTCCAGATCGCCACCACCCGCGTACTCGCCGACTGCGGCCTCCGTCCCGATCTCGCCCTCGGCCACAGCGCCGGGGAGTTCGCCGCGGCCGCGGCCGCCGGAGCGCTCACCCAGGTGGACACGGTCCGGCTGCTGGTCCACCGGGGTGCGACCCTCCGGCAGGCCGAGTCCCGCTTCCCGGGCGGGATGCTCGCCGTGCAGAGCGACGAGGAGACCTGCCGCCGGCTCACGAACGCGATCGACGGCGTATGGCTCGCCTGCTTCAACCAGCCGCGCCAGATCGTGGTCAGCGGCACCCCGGAAGGTCTCGCCGCCCTGCGCGAGGCCTGCGCGGAAGCCGGGGTCGTCACGGCGACGCTCGACGTGTCCAGCGCCTTCCACTCGCCGCGCCTGGCCGCCGTCGAGGACGCCATCCGCTCGGGCCTCACCGCCCGGCCGATCGTCAGCCCCGTCCTGCCGTTCGTCTCGTCCGTGAACGCGGAGGTCTGCGAGGACCCCGACAGGCTGCGCGAGCTGTGGGCCCGGCACGCGTCGGCGCCGGTCCTCTTCGGCGACGCCGTCCGTACCGCCTACGAGCAGGGGGCGCGCGTCTTCCTCCAGGTGACGGGCGGCAGCTCGCTCCTCACCGCGGTCCGCCGCAACCTCACCGGCCACGGCGACGTCCACGTCGTCCCGGTCGAGGGGACGGCCGACGGCGGGCGCACCTTCGTACTGGCCCTCGCCCGGCTCGCGGTCCTGGGCGCCCCGGTCGACCCGCGCGCCCTGATCACCGAGGAGGAGCGCCGGCTGCTGGACCTGCCGGTGGCCGGGCTCGCCACCCAGTCCTACTGGGTGCCGTCCCGGCGTGCCGCGAAGCAGGATCCCGCCGCTGTCTCTCTCCCGCCGCAGTCCGTGGAGCCCGTGCAGCCCGTAGCCGTGGAACCCGCACAGCCCGAGGAGACCTCGATGAACGCCCCGGCGTACGACCCGGCGAACACCCCGATGGACGAACTGCTCCGGCTCGTCCGGCAGCAGGCGGAGCTGCTCGCCCGCCTCACGGGGGCGCTCCCCGCGCCGGCGCCCACCGCTCCGGCCGTACCCGCTGCCGCGGCCCCCGAGGAGTCCGGGGCACCGGCCACCGCCCCCACCGACCCGCCCGCCCCGCCCGCGGCGTCCGACGGGGCCACCGGCGAGGTCACCGAAGCCGTACTCGCGCAGGTGGCCCGGATCAGTGCCTTCCCGGTGGAGCAGCTGAGCAACGACCAGCTGCTGGTGGACGACCTCGGCTTCGACTCGCTGATGCTGACCGACCTGTTCACCTCCCTCAACCGGCAGTGGCCGCAGTGGTCCTTCGACGAGCGGGCCGCCGACCGGCCGACCGTCGCCCGGCTCGCCGCGCTGATCACGGGCACCTGCCCGGACGCCACGGCGGCCACGGCCGTCCCCGGGCAGCGCGCCGGACACGGCGACGGGACCCCGCCGGCGACGTCCGCCGACTCGGCGCCGGTCGTGGTGGCTCCCGACCTGGCCGCGGCAGCGGACTCCCCCCACCTGCGTGTGGTCCCGACGCCCAAGGACCAGTCGACGGCCTGCGCCCCGGCCGTGCCGGAGGAGCACACGCGGATCGACCGCTTCCCGGAGGTGGCCGCCCACGGTGAGCGGATCGGCATGCTCGCCGGGCTGGGACTCGCGAATCCGTACTTCCTCGTCCACGAAGGCGGCATGACGGACACGACGGTCATCGACGGCCGGGAACTCATCTCCTTCTCCAGCTACAACTACCTGGGCATGGCGACCGACCCGACGGTGAAGGCGGCCGCCAAGGAGGCGGTCGAGCGCTACGGCACGTCGGTGTCCGCCAGCCGGCTGCTGTCGGGCAGCCGTCCGCTCCACCTGGAACTCGAAACGGAACTCGCCGGCCTGCTCGGATGCGAATCCGCGCTCACCCTCGCCAACGGACACGCCACCAACGTCACCGTGATCGGGCACCTCGTCGGCCCCGGGGACCTCGTCCTGCACGACTCCCTCGCCCACGACAGCATCCTGCAGGGCTGCAAGCTCTCCGGCGCGACCCGGCGGCCGTTCCCGCACAACGACGCGGCCGCGCTCGACGCCGTGCTCGGCCAGGTCCGCGACCAGTACCGACGGGTGCTCGTCGTCATCGAAGGCGTCTACAGCATGGACGGCGACATCGCCGACCTGCCCGCCCTCGTCGAGGTCAAGCGGCGCCACGGCGCGCTGCTGATGATCGACGAGGCCCACAGCACCGGCACGATCGGCGCGACGGGACGCGGCATCGGTGAGTACCACGGCATCGAGCGGGCGGCCGTCGATCTGTGGTCGGGCACGTTGTCGAAGGCCCTGGCCAGCTGCGGCGGCTACGTCGCCGGGAGCCGCGCGGTCGTCGAGTACCTGCGCTACACCGTGCCGGGCTTCGTCTACAGCGCCGGCATGACCCCGGCCGACACCGCCGCCGCGCTGGCCGCACTGCGCCTCCTGCGCACCGAGCCGCAGCGGGTCACGCGTCTCGCGGCCAACGCCGCGCTGTTCGTCCGCCTGGCGCGCGCGGCGGGGATCGATGTCGGGGACAGCCACGACACGCCGGTCGTCCCGTGCATCGTCGGGGACTCGCTGAAGACGCTGAAGCTCGCGGAGGCGCTCTTCCAGCAGGGCATCAGCGTCAACCCCATCCTCTACCCGGCCGTACCGGAGGAAATGGCCCGGCTGCGCTTCTTCATCACCTGTGACCACACGCCCGACCAGATCCGTCAGGCCGTGACCGCGCTGGAACGCGAACTGCGGCAGCTGGAGGCGGACACGGCCACCTCAGCCCCTGCCGCGTGATCCCCACGCCTTGCCGCCCGGGTTCGTCAGGACGTCTCCTGGGGCGACAGGAGCTCACGGATCCGGTCGGCGGACGCGGCCTGGGACGCGCGAACGGTCAGCCAGGAGCCGTCCGAGCACACGATGTCCAGGCGGCGCCGCGTCCGTCGCGGCCACGGGATGCGCCGCACACCGGCATACCTACAGGAGACCGCCTCGGGTGCGTCTTGCCAGGCGGCCCGGACGGCGACCCTGCCGTCGGCCACGACGAGCAGACAGTCGTCCGCCTCCTCCGCGCGCAGCGCATCCCTCACCCAGTACGCCGTATGCACCGCGAGGACGAGTCGTCCCGCCTCGCTGTCCCATCCGCCCCGCATGCCCGGCCCGGCCCACAGCCGGACCAGGAGCCGACAAGCCTTCTGCACCGGATCGAACAGCGCGGAGAATGCCGCGATGGGGTCTTCGGGCAGCGAGACGACGAACCTGACGAGGAAGGACGAGCCCAGGGACCGCCACCTCCTCCGCCGCTCGTGCGCCGGCAAGCGGCGCACGCCGGGCCGACGCGCGTAGGACGGCAAGCCCACCCCGAACTCCATGCCGCACACCCCCACCGGAAGACCTGGAGAACCCTGAGGGCCGTAGCGTAAATGACCTCTGCGACCTCGGTGGCCAGCTGGGCTACGTCTTCGCCTGCCGTGCTTGCCGCGAAGGTGCCTTCCTCACGGACTGACCGCACCGCACCGCAGTCGGCCGGGTTCTGGGCGTAGGCGCGCAGCTGCCGCGTTCAGGCCGTGCGGGCGCGGAGGCGGCGCAGCATGCGGGGGTCCTCGAATCCGACCGCGCGGGCAGCCGCATCGGTCGTTGCGCCTTGGCTGATGAGGTGTTGGGCGCGTTCGAGGCGGAGGGTCTGCTGGTAGCGCAGGGGGGTGAGTCCGGTGGCTCGGCTGAAGAGGCGGGTGAGGGTGCGTTCGCTCACGCCGACGGCCGCGGCGAGGGTCGGGAGAGGGAGCGGTTGGTCGAAGCGGGTGTCGATGAGGTCCTGGACCCGGTGCACGGTGTCGTCGAGGTGGGACCGGTGGCGGAGCATCGCGCTGGACTGCGGGTCGTGGCCGTTGCGGCGGGCGTAGACGACCATGTCCCGGGCCACTTGGGCGGCGGCGGCCGGGCCGTGGCGGGTCGCGACCAGGTGCAAGGCCAGATCGATGCCGCTGGCGATGCCGGCCGAGGTGATCACCCGGTCGTCGGCGGTGAACAGGACATCGCGGACGACCACCGCCCCGGGGTGGCGCAGGGCCAACTCCTCCTGCAGCTCGTGGTGAGTGGTGCAGCGGCGGCCGTCGAGCAGGCCGGCCTGGCCGAGCGCATCGGCTCCGGCGCAGACGCTGGCCACCGTCCCGCCCCTCGCGTGATGGTCCCGAAGGACCTGGAGGGAGGCGGCGCCGATGGCGGGTCCGTCGGCCAGGACACCCGGCCACCAGCCGGGCACCACGATCAGATCCTCGGGGCCGAGCTCGGGCCACTCGAGCCCCGCCAGCAGCGGCAGGCCCTGGGCGGTGGAGACCTGCGGCTGCTCGGCGACGTAGGCGAGCGTGTAGGCGTGCCCGAAGTCGGCCGCCGTGGAGAACACCTGCGCGGGGCCGGCCAGGTCCAGCAATTGGACTCCGGGAACCAGGAAGAAGACGATTCGGCTCACGATTCGGTCATCGTACGGGTTCCACCGCTGCCTCCAGCTCGCCGATCGTCGCGATGGTGGCGAAGCGTCCGGCGAGCGCGTACTCGGTGCGCCTGATGACCTCCGCGGACGGCAACGTCCGGGGGTCGGCAAGCAGCTCGGCGACGCTCTGGTCGGCGGGCGCGTCGCGGTGGGGAATGGGATGCGTCGCGGTCGCGTCGATCACGAAGGTGACCTCGTAGCCGAGATCGCATGCGACTCGGGTAGTCGTCTCCGCGCACTGCTCGGTACGGATACCGCAGACGGTCAGCTCCCGGATGCCGTGCGCGGTCAGGAGTTGTTGCAGGTTGGTGGTGGTGAAGGCGTTGTGCGAGGTCTTGTGGATCACCGGCTCCCCGTCCACGCGCTTCAGCTCCGCCATCAGCCGGACATGGCCGAGTGCAGGGTCGAAGACGTCACCGGAGCCGGGCTCGGAGTGCAGGACCCACACCACCAGGTCACCGGCCTCCCGGGAGAGCCGGACCAGACGGTTCACCTTCTCAGGGATGTTCGGGTCGGAGATCGTTTCCCACAGCGGCTCGGCGCGGAAGGACTCCTGGACATCGATGACAATCAGTGCTCGGGTCATGCCCCCAAGCCTGGCCCGCGCGGACGGCTACGGAACAGGCCGCATCGGGTCCGACAGCGGACCGATCCGGTCAGCAGGGGCTCAGTCAGTCAAGCAGCGCGGAACCCAGCGGCACAGCCCAGGACAAGCCCTGGTTCGAAGACCGGGTTCCCGTCGCCGGCATGGCCGGCCAGAAGGATCACGTGGGTGTCGGCGAGCGGCATGGCGATGGAGATCACGTCCCAGTGGAGGAGGAGGCGGTCGAGCCTGGCTGATCGTCGGCGGTGCCGGCGACTGCTGGTCCGCAAGGCTCAGGAAGCCCGCCGACGACCAGGGAGATCGCGTGCTCAGCGGTATCCGTCTCAGCGATCACCGTTCCTTGGGCGGGACCGCAGACCCGGTAGCGTCCGTCGCCCAGCGGATCGATGAAGGGGACGTCCCAGGAGTACGGGAACCCGGTACAGGTCGTGAAATGAAGCGAATAGTGGCTGGTGAACGGAAGTAGCTGACGCAGCTTCGGTTCGGCATGTGCGAGTTCGGCGACCTTCAGAGTCTGATGGGCGATATCCCAGCTGTCCGCCTCTTCGCGCAGGCCCTCAAGGAGCAGGCGCCACTTCACCGCGACCGCCTCGGCGGGCCCCTTCTCATGGGCCTCGGCCAGCTCGCTGACCTCGACGAACGGGCTAACCTCGCGGATGTCTTCGAGCCCCAGGCCGTTCCGCCATGCCTCAAGAGCCTGGGCCATCTCGCCCAAGTCCTGAGTTGTGCCCGAGACCAGCTTCACTCCCGTGGACCAGCCGCTGAAGATGAACCATCGCTCCACAGACCCCAGGCTGATCCAGCACGTCTTACGGTCGGCCACCGTGCTCTCGACGCCTGCGGACCGGAGCGGGTCCGAATCTTTCACGAGCACTTTGCCCAGCGAGAGGCCGAGTTCTGCAGCCACGGCCTCCAGTGCTCCAGCGAAACTGCCGGCGGACACCAGATCTGGGTACAAAGAAGGGAACGCGGGGAACGGGTCGCGTCGGGCAGGGACAGTCTCAGGCGAAGTCACCGAGGCAGTCTGCCTCTCGCACGGGGGATTCCGCCATGGCTCCCGGCACGTGCGGGGCTCCTCCGGCGGTCGGCGGTCGGCGGTCGGCGGTCAGGTTGTCCGGAGCGCCACGGCGGTGCGGGATGCCTGCGCGGCGACGCCCGCGATGCTCGACGTGATGAACGAGCCGCCGCCGGCCAGGTCGCCCACCACATGCACGCGCGGGTCGGCGGGAACCACCCCGCCGGACGGGTGGAGGGTGGCCAGACCGGCGCCCGTCAGTGAGCGGACCAGATGTCGGGCAGCGCCCGGGACCGCTTGCGCGGGCGGGTTCACGGCGTTGACGACGACCTGCGCGGTGTGCTGGCCGTTGGCATCCCGCACCCGGAACCGCCCGTTCGTCGGCTCGATCGCATCGACGCCGGAAGAGACGTTGAGCTGACCGGAGTCCAGGAGCCCCATCAGGACGGACGCGTTCACCGGGACCATGGGTGAGGCGACGCTCGTGGCCGTGCGGAGGTGGCGCCTCAGCCGTGCGCGGTCGGGTTCGCGCAACAGGCGCCAGGCATACGGACCGACGGTGTGTGCCGTCTCCTGCACCACGCGGCGCCCGATCCGAGGGTCGTCGACCGCGGCGATCTGCCGGCGGAGACGTTGGACGGGGTTGTCCGTCGGAGTGCTGTGGAGTTGGGCCATGACATCGTTGAAGTCCTCTCCCGTGTCGGCCAGTTCCTCGCGCAACAGGCCGACGAGGTCGTCGAGTGCGAGATGCCCACGGGTTCTGTGCAGCTCCGCCACCCGCTCGACGGTCACGTGTGTCGGGCGCCGGCCGTCCGGACGCTGCCAGACGTGCGGGAGCACCCCGCTGCGCGACAGGAGCGTGATCCGTCCCGGGTACCGGTGCGCGGCGAGCGCCACGACGACGTCGACGGCGGTCAGGCCGCTGCCGATGATCGTCACATCGTCGCCGGCAACAATGTGACCGAGCGTTTCGGCGAGTGGATAGGGGTCGGCCGTGAAGCCCGCTTCACCAGCAAGTCCGTACAGGTCAGGGGGTGTTCCCCCACCGACGCACAGCGCTGCACGGTCGGCCTCGTACTCCTGCCCGTCGTCCGTGTGCAGGGCCAGGCGCGTGCCGGAGCGGACGGCGGCCTCCGTCACCCGTGCGGCCACGACGCTAACCGGCCAACCCTGTTCGCCCAGAGCCGCCACCGCCTTCTCCGCGGAGTGGACCAGGTACTCGCCGTAGAGGGAGCGTGGGACCAGCGGTTGACCGAGGAGCGGGTCGATGTGGTCGGCGCCGCGGTTCCCGAGCCAGGCCGCAAAGTGCCCGAAGTCACCGCCCCGGATCGACATGAGGGCGGGTGGCGTGTTGACCAGCACCGCGTCCAGGTCCGGCCCGTACGGTCGCCCCCGCCACAGGTGCGGTGACGGCTCGAATACGGTGATGGTGCCGGTTCCGCCCACTGCGGTGGTGCCCTCGGTGGTGGCAAGCGCGTCCAACAGGCCGACGGCCGCCGCACCTCCCCCGATGATCGCGATGTCCATGTCTCCCTCTCCGCTGTTCGTGTGCCACCGACCCTGCCCGTGCTTGCCGGGGCGCCCCATCCCCCGGTCCCGGGAGATCCGCGGGAACCGACCCCCTCAAGTGGGGGGTTTCGTGTTGTGTGGGCGAGAGGCAGGCTGAGGGACTGGAAGGCGCGAAAGACCGGGCAGACGGCGGGCGGGGCGGGCCGATCAGTCGAGGGGACACGCATGACCGATCAACGCCGGCCAGTGCTCGCGGCAGCCGAACAGGCCGCCGACGCACGGGAACTGTTCAGCAGCGTCTCGGCCCGGCTGCGTCGGCTGGTGCCGTTCCACTCGGCCGTGTGGACCGCCACCGACCCGGAGACCGGCCTGATCACCGCGCCGATGCTGGTGGAGAACCTGGGCTCCGGCGAGGGCTGCGCCGCCTACTGGCACAGCGAACTGCTGGAGGAGAACGTCCTGCCGTTCCGCGACCTGGCCCGCGCCGCCGTACCGGCAGCCGGGCTGCGCGCGGCCACCGGCGACCTGCCAGCCCGCAGCGCCCGGTTCCGGCGCCTGCTACAGGGCCAAGGCGTGCACGACGAGCTGCGCGCCGTGCTCCGGATCGGCGACCGGCCCTGGGGCCTGGTGAGCCTGTTCCGCACCAGCGGCGCTTTCCAACCGCAGGAGACCGCGCTGCTCGCCGATCTGTCCCGCCCACTGGCCGAGCGGCTACGGACGTTCGCCCGGCCACCCGAGCCCGCGTCCGCATCCGCATCCGCATCCGCGTGCGGCACGGATTCCCCGGCGCCCGGCCTGATCCTCTTCGACGAATCCGGTGGAGCCATGTCGGCCAACGACGAGGCTCGGCACCACCTCGCACGGCTGCCGCATGGCCCCTCGTTCCCCACACCGCTGGGGCTGCGGTTGCCGATCTGGGTGATCGGCACAGCACTCCAGGCGCGCGCCATCGCCGACGGCAAGGACCGCGGGAGCGCCCGCATGCGGATCCGGTCCACCGAAGGCCGCTGGCTGACCTGTCATGCCTCGTGCCTCACGGGACCTGAAGGCAGGCCCGGCCCGGTGGCCCTCGTCCTCGAGCCCGCCACGCCCGCCGACCTGGCGGTCCTGGTCGCCGAGTCGTACGGCCTGACCCCGCGGGAACTGCAGATCACCCAGCTCACCGCGCGCGGGATGACCACCGCCGAGATCGCGACGGCGCTGTTCATCTCGCCGCACACCGTCCGCGACCACCTCAAGGCGATCTTCGCCAAGGCCGGCGTCTCGAGCCGGGGCGCACTGGTCGCCCGCCTGTTCACCGACCACTACTGGCCCGCGCTGCCGGAAGCGACAGCAGTTCGGCGCCCCGCCCGGGGCGGACCCCCACACACCGAGCTCCCTCTACGGATGTAGAGTGCGGGTCAGTCAGGCCCTCTACACATGTAGAGGGTGAGCTGATCCATCCTCAGGGAGTCACGATGAGTGCGACCGCCCCCTCAGTCCTCAGGCACAAGCCGGCGCCGCTGGGCCCCTTCAAGGTGGGGGTCGGCGGCTTCTTTTTCCTGGGTACGGGACACCTTTCCCTGGCCGCTGCGGAGGCCTGGGGCGATCCGACCCCGCAGCAAGAAGCCTCGTCGGCAGCCATGCGGGCAACGAGCATGACGCTGCTGGGGCTGGAACGCACCACCCTCGAAGTCGTCCACGGCATGAGTTCCGTCATGGGCCTGTTCGTCATCTCCTGCGCGCTCCTCGCCCTGTTCGCCGCCCGGCACTCCCCTGCCTTGATCGAACGGCGCACCGCCTTCGGGTGGACGCTCCTCGCCGCCTCACTCGTCGGCCTGGCGCTATCCGCCCTCTTCCTGCCCCCGCCACCGATCGTCGTCCTCGCCGTCACCAGCTGCGCCTTCGCCCTGTCCCTGCGCCGGGCAGCACCCTGAGGGGTCAGGTCAGGCCGAGTTGGTGGAGGTGATCGGCGGCTTCGGATCTGCGGGGGTTGTTGAGCCGGGCGAGCGCGTCGTGAGCGGTGGTCAGGACCGTGTGGGCTTCGTGGTGCCGGTCGAGGTGGACCAGGACGATGCCGAGGTCGAGGCGGGCCGGTTCGCTCCAGGCAGGCATCCGTGCTGCCTCGAAGTGGATGAGGGCGTAGCGCAGGAGGTGTTCCGCCTCGTTCCATCGGTCGAGGGCGGCGAGGTCGTTTCCGATGTGCTGGCGGGTCACTGCGAGGTAGAGGCCGATCAGTTCCCGGGGCTTTCCCGGGACGCCGGTGCGGCAGATGGCTTCGCTGCGGCGGTGGATCGCCAGGGCATCCAAGGGGCGGCCGGTCTGGCGCAGCTGCTGGCCAAGGGAGTTGAGCGCGGTGAGTTCGGCGAGGCGGCTCTCCGGGCCGGTCTGCTTCCCGAGGTGGTCGGCGGCCTCGTGGAGCCAGGTGATGGACTCGCTGGTGCGCCCGAGCCGGTGGAGGGCGCCGGCTGCGTAGCCCAGGGCCCAGCCGATCTGGAGCTGGTCACCGCTCTCACGCGCTGCGGCCAGGGCCGACCGTGCGGCGGTCAGGGCGGCGGTGTGGTCGTAGAGGCACATGTTGTAGGCCCAGGCCAGGTAGTTGAGGTGGACGGCCTCGTCGCGTTTGCTGCCCAGGGCGCGGGCAGAGTCGACGGCCCACCGGAAGACCTGCACCCATGCTTCCCAGTGCGGGGTGCGGTCGGAGAACCAGTGCATCGCCTCGGCGGTGTCGATGACCTGTTGGTGCAGGCCCCGGGCTTGGGCGCGGCCCAGCGCGGCGAGCCACTGGGCCTTTTCGGCCTCCAGCCAGACCCGCGCCTGTTCGTGGTCGGCGGGCGCGGTGACGGGATCGGGGTCGGGCGTCGGGCGGGTGTCGGGGTGGGGCGCGGTGTCGAAGAGCTGGGCGGCGGCGGTCGCGCGGTGCAGTGTCCAGAGGTCGGCCCGGTTCTGGGCGCTCGTGGTGTGCGCGGGCTCCTCCTCTTCTACGAGCTGCTCGGCGGCGAAGAGGTGGAGGAGATCGTGGAAGCGGTACCGGTCGGCGGTGGGGTGGGGCTCGAGCAGTCCGGCGTCGGTGAGGTCCTGTGCGCATGTGGCGGCCTGGCGCAGGGACAGCCCTGCCAAGAGGGCGACGCTCTGCGGGCTGAAGTCGGGGCCGTCCGCGAGCGAGGCGCGGCGGAAGACGGTGCGGGTGCGTGGGGACAACTGCCGGTAGGACAAGGTGAAGGCGGCGCGGACCTGCAGTGAGCCGGCTTGCAGGGTGTCCAGGCGGGTCGCGCTTTCGGCGAGCTGCGCCGCGAGCTTGGTGAGGTGTTCGCCCGGCCGGGCAGCGAGGCGCTGTGCGGCGATGCGGACGGCCAGGGGAAGGTGTCCGCACAGGTCGGCGATGTCGCGGGCGGCCTGGCTCTCGCGGCTCACCCGTTCCGTTCCGATGACGCGGGTGAGGAGTTCGACGGCTTCCTCACGGCGCAGCAGTGTGAGTTCGGGGCGGTGGACTGCTTCCAGGCCGGCCAGAGTGTTGCGGCTGGTGATGAGGGTGAGGGAGGGGCTGTGGCCGGGCAGCAGGGGGCGGACCTGGTTCTCGTCGGCGGCGTTGTCCAGGAGGAGAAGGACCCGGCGGTCGCGCAATAAGGAACGCAGGAGGCCGCTGCGGTCCTCGGCGGTGGCGGGGATGTCGCTGTCGGCGGCGCCGAGGGCGCGCAGGAGCCGGGCGAGCGCGTCGCGCGGCGGGGTGGGGCGGGGGTCCATGCCGCGCAGGTCGATGGCGTACTGGCCGTGCGGGAAGTGGGGGGTGAGGGCGTGGGCGGCATGGACGGCGAAGGCGGTCTTGCCCAGGCCGGGCTGTCCGCTGACCACGGCTACGGGTGGGTGAGCCGGGTCGAGGTGCTCGGCCAGGGTGCGCAGCCGGTTCAGGGCAGGGCCGCGGGCAGTGAAGTCGCCCAGATCGCGTGGCAGTTGGAGGGGGTGGTGCGGGGTGGGGTGGTACGGATGGAGCTGTGTCTCCGGCTGCGTGGCGGGCCCGGCTCCGCGGAGGGGACGGGGACGGGGACGGGGACGGCCGAGGCGTGCGGTGTGTTCCAGTTCGGCGGCGGCCGTATCGTCCAGGACCAGGGCGGTGGCGAGGGCCTGCACGGTGCGGCGCTGCGGCCCCCGGGAGCGTCCTCGCTCCAGATCCGAAAGGGCCCGCACGCTCAACCCGGCGGCCTGTGCCAGTTCCTCCTGGCTGAGCCCTGCATCCGTTCGCAGAGCATGCAGGCGCGCGGCGAACCCCCCGATACTCATGACTCGAATCCCCTGGTCAGCGTGGTCCCCCCGAGTCGGTGGGTCCTACCGGCAGAAGTATGCCAAGACGCTGTATCCACCCGTGCCGGTGGGCGTTCGCGGTCCCTACCCGATCCGGAGTGCAGGCCCGCCGACGGCCCGGCCGATTGCTCGGCCGGGCCGCATCGGCGCCGGTGTCGCGGGCGTGCAGAGTGCCCGGATCAGGCCCCGGGAGTCATCCTCGGGTCGGGCAGACGTCCAGTGTGACCTTGCCGGCCTTGCCACCGGTCGTCGCCGGGTCCAGGGTCAGGCACGTGCCGGTCCACTGGTTGATGAAGTAGAAGGCGCGCCTGCCGCCGTACTGGTCTGCCGGCATGATCTCCCAGAGCTGGTTCGCCGAGGCCCACCGGCCCTCGCACGGCCAATAGAACAGCTGCGTGCCGTTTCCGGGCGGCGTGCCGAGGTTCCACGGGACGGTGAGGCAGTAGCCGTTGCCCGCCTTGAGCCAGTAGTAGCCCTTGCTGTCGTACGGAGGCAGGGTGCCCGTCCACTGCTGGCTGCTGGGCGCCGGGCTCGCGCAAGCCCGCTGCGTGATCACGCCGCCCGAGCCGTCGGGGAACCAATCACCGCGCACCATGCAGCGGTTCGGGGCGGTGGTCTGGTAGGTCTGCCCGATGAACTGCTTGGCCGAGGTGACGGTCCACAGCGCCGGGTGGGGCGAGAAGATGTGGGCGTTGCGGTTGAGCTCGTTGACCACGGACATCGGGGTGACGCCGCTGGTGTCGCTCTGCTCGTAGAAGTTCACCGCGACGTAGTTGGGGTTGTGGCCCGCGGCGGGACGGCAGTCCCTGTCGATGCGGTTCTTCAGGGCCGCGCCGTTGTCGCCCGGCGCCTTGGCCTCGGGGTTGAGCACGCTCGAGTCGAACTGGTTCATGGTGAACAGCGGGGTCAGGGCCGTGCCCGGCATGGGGTTCTGCCCGACCGGGTTGCCGTTGCGCGACGCGCAGCCGCTGGGCCGGCCGTCGTAGTCGTAGAGCGTCTCCACCGTACGGGTCCAGGTGTACATGAGGCGGCCGTACTCCGTGTTCCCGTCCCTGGACGTGACCGGGACGTCCTCTCCCCACCTGTCTTGGAACACCACCAGGCGGCGGTTGTCGGAGACCATGTCGCGCAGCCGCGGCCAGTTGCGGTTGTCGATGTCGTACTGCTTGGGGGAGAACAGCAGGTTCTTCGCGTTCTCGGCCTCCAGCACGTCGGTGACCGCCCGGGTGAGCGTCTCGCGGCTGGCGTAGTTCTCCAGGAAGACCGTGACCACTTCGTCCGGGTGGGCCTTGAGGAAGTCCACCACCGTGCTGAGCCCGCTGCGGAAGGTCTCGTAGCAGGCGAACGTGGAGTGGCACAGCATCAGGTCGACGTTGCCCTCCTGGTCGTAGGCGACGTCGTACGTGTCGAGCATCAGCCCGCGCACGCCGTCGTCGAGCTGCCGGGCGATGGTGCGCGACTGGTTCCGCGGCGGCACCGCCCCCGAGTCCGCGTAGGAGTTGTGGGTGGTCAGCGACGACCACTGGTCGAGGCGGGCGTCTCCGTACTTGCTCCCGGACGCCGCCACGGCGGCCGTGGGGGTGGGCAGTGTCGCGGCCAGGAAGAGCAGCGGCAGGACGGGTAGGGCCAGCCTTCGCAGCACGCGGAAGCCTCTTGCAAGCATGTCGTTCCCCAGGGTCAAAACGGTCGTCGGAACCGGAGCGGGCGTGCGGTACCGGTTGCCGGACGGCGGTGTGGGCGACCCGGGGCACCGTGATGCCCGGCGGCCCTGCCCCGCCGTCCGTTCCGCGTCGAGCCAACACTGTGGGCAGGGGGCCGGACCATGCGGTTCCACCGGCAGAAGTAGGCCCCCGGCTACTTCTGCCGGGCGGATCCGCCGGCCCGGCCCTCGTCGATCGCGGTGTGCCGCTCGCGCCACTGTTGCGGCGCGGGAGATCACGAAATCTGGGTGATCCCCCACCAGTCGAGGTCGAAGCCGCCGGTTACGGCATGGAGGCCGAACTGGCGAGTGCCGACGGGCCTCGCCGCTCGCCCGCGTCGTGCGCCCCGACCCCGCGGTGCCGCTGCCGTCGTATCCGACGCGGGAGGCACTCGACAGCGCGTCGACCATCCTGGAGCAGCGCCACCGCGGCCGACGGCAACGTGCTTGAGCGCGAACTCACCGACACCATCGCCCTGTCGGCCTTCACCGTCGAGCCGCTCCGGGCCCGCGCCGGGGTACGCGGCGACGCGGACGCCATCGCCCCGGACACCTCCAACCGCCTCCCGCACGATCTCGACCCGCTCCTCACCGAGCAACGCGCCTGCCGGCTTCTGCGCTCACGCCCGAGAGGCCTGGACGACTGGACGACTGGACGACTGGACGACTGGACGAAAGCATCGCCGGCTTCGACCCGCTACGGCACCAGCTGCTGCGGGCGGCAGGCCGATGACGATGCAGCGCACCGAGTGGCTCAAGACCCTCCACACCCAGCCGCCCCCAGCCCGCGACCTCCCTGCCCCCCGTGTGCCGACCGTCACTACGGCCGCGCCGACAGCTCCTCCAGCGCGACCCCAATGCGCAGACCTGTACTCACGGCTGCTCCCCGAAGGCAGCTGCCCGCGCGGCGAGCGCGTCCAGAACCGTCTCGTGCGCAGCGTCCACCGCAATGTGGAGTACGACCGACGCATCGCCGGGAGTGATCGTGAAGGTGAAGAACGAGCAGCAGCCGCTCTCCCGCTCCGCCAGCTCCCTCACCCGCTCAGCGACACCCGGTCCGCCGGCCAGGTCCAGGGTCAGCTGCAGCGGCCCGGGACGGGAGAACGCGGTCACCCGTTCGGAGAGCAGCGCGTCCCATTCCGCGACCCGCAGCGGCTGCTCTTCAGTGGGCAGGGTGCAGGACTGCGGTACCCACGCAAGATCGCTCATCGCACTCACTCCCGTCACCACGCCCCCCCAACGGGGACACCGCGAGCCGGCACCAGTCGGCCTACCCCGCGTCCGGCACCGCAGATGGACCAAGGTCCCGTACCGGCCCTCATACGACCCCCAGGTTTGAGCTATTAGCCCTATAGTACCGATTTGTGGTACATAGATTAGACTTGTCGTCTAGATTGATACGACAAGTCGAGTTCTGCGAGGCACTGTGAGGGACGACAACGCGGCCGAGGAGGCGCAGGCGCAGGGCCTGGTTCCCGGCGTCGTGTCCAGTGTCGGCGCCGACGCGGATGAGCACCTCATCCGCGAGGCCGAGAAGATCGTCGTCGCTCTGGGCCGGATGTTCCCGGGCCTGTGCGAGGTGGTCCTGCACGACCTGCGCCACCCGCAGAACGCCATCAGGGCGATCGAGAACAACCTTTCCGGCCGGGCGGTCGGAGATTCCGCCACGGAGCTGGGGCTACGCCGCATCAGCGACCCGCAGTACCCGAGCGTGATCCAGAACTACCCCAACCGGTTCCCGGACGGCCGCCCGGCCAAGAGCACGTCGATCGGCATCAAGAACGCCGCCGGCGAATACATCGCGGCGCTCTGCCTGAACCTCGACGTGTCCGTCCTCTCCCCGGTGACGCTGACCCTGTCGAACCTCATCGCCACTGACAACGCCGAAAGCACCGGCGGAGAACAGCCTCTGGAATCACTGCGGGACCGCAACGCCCAGGAGCTGCGCCACGCCGTCGAAGCCCTGGCCGCGGAGCGCGGCAGTACTCCCCGGTCGCTCGGCCGTTCGGACAAGCGGGCGTTGGTCCGGCGACTGTGTGAGGACGGCTACTTCGACTCGCGCGACGCCGCGCAGACCTTGGCGGGCCTGCTCGGGGTGTCCCGGGCAACCGTCTACAACTACGCCAAGTGAAGGGCGCTCCATGCATCTCACCGGACCGGGGCACCTCACCGGACCGTGCGCAGATCCCGTACCCGTACCCGTACCCGTGGCCGTCCACGGCGGGCTCACCATCGTCTCCGGGCAGGTACTGCGCCATGTCGACGCCTGTCTGGCCGCGGCCTGCAGGGGCCGCGACGGCCTGGTCTCCGTGACCGCGTGCGTCACGGACATCGGCGACCGGCCGGAGTTCGATTGCCTCTACGGGGACTGGCTGGGCTCCCGCCGGCCCGCGCACGCCGTGGCCCGCGTACGCGAACTGCACTACGCCTCGGCCGTGGAAGTCCACGCCGTCGCGGCCGTCGCCTGACCTCAGCCCCGGAAGCGAGCCGCACGTCGCGCGCGCCCCTCCACACCGCCCACCTCGAGAGGACGGATCCTCCATGAACTCCAGCTCGCTGCCGGCCGGCGCCGGCCGGACGCTGGCCGACCCCGACACGCCGTTCGCCGTCGTCGACCTGCATACATCCCGGCGCAACATCGAGCGCCTCGCCCTGCGGGCGGAGCGGCTCGGCGTCGCCCTGCGGCCGCACGTCAAAACCTCGAAGAGCCTGGAAGTCGCCGCACTGCTGGCCGGCGGCGGCGCCTGCCCCGTCACCGTGTCCACTCTTGCCGAGGCGGAGGCCTTCGCCGACGGCGGGTACACCGACATCACGTACGCCGTCGGCATCGACCCCCACAAGCTGCCGCGGGTGTTCGACCTGCTGCGCCGCGGCGTCACGCTCCGGCTCCTGCTGGACAGCCGCGAACAGGCCGCGTTCGTCGTCGAAGCCTCGCACGAGGCCGGGATCCCCGTGCCCACCCTGATCGAGATCGACTGCGACGGCCACCGCGGCGGCATCAAGGCCGACGCTCCCGAACTCGTCGACATCGCACGCACCCTGCACGACGCACGGTGCCTGGACGGCGTACTGACCCATGCGGGCGAGTCGTACTTCGCCTTCACCCCGGAGCAGCAACGCCAGGCCGCCGAGAACGAGCGGGACACCGCCGTCGCCGCGGCGGAACGCCTGCGCGCCGCCGCTCTGCCCGTCGCCACCGTCAGCGTGGGTTCCACACCCACCGCCCACGCCGCCGAGGACCTCACCGGCATCACCGAACTGCGCGCCGGAAACTACGTGTTCTTCGACCTGGTCATGGCCGGGCTCGGCGTCTGCCAGGTGGAGGACCTCGCCCTGTCGGTGGTCGTGACCGTGATCGGGCACCGCCCCGAGTACGGGTGGATCGTCACCGACGGCGGCTGGATGGCGATGTCACGCGACCGCGGCACCGCGGGCCAGGCCCAGGACCAGGGATACGGGCTCGTCGCCGACCTGCACGGCAACCTGATCCCGGGCCTGATCATGAGTGCCGCCAGCCAGGAACACGGAACCCTCACCACCCGCGACGGCTCCCCGCTCCCCGAACTCCCCATCGGCACACGCCTGCGCGTCCTGCCCAACCACGCCTGCGCGACCGCGGCCCAGCACCACGGCTACCACGTCACCGACACCACCCGGGCCGAACCCCTTGCCGCAGCCCCCACTCCCACCATCGAAGCAGTCTGGAATCGCATCACCGGCTGGTAACCACATCCCACACCCCGACGCATCCCCGACGCATCCCCGAGACAGCCACCGCTGATGACCCCGGCGGGCTGATGTCACGAGAGGCAACACCGTGTCCGTCATCTTCGTCTCCGTCGAGGAAATCCTGGACCTTCGCCAGCGGGTCCTGCGACCGGGGCAGCCCCGCGCGAGCGCGCTCACCGAGGTCGACCTTCTCCCGGACACCTTCCACCTTGCCGCCCACACGGACAGCGGTGAACTCGCCGCCTGCGCCACCTTCAGTAGCGAACCGCTGCCCGGCACCCCCGCGCTGGCCCCCTTCGCAACCGACGGAGTATGGCGACTGCGCAAGCTCGCCAGCGACCCGGACGTACGCGGACAGGGCTTCGGCAAGGCCGTACTACGCGCCGGCCTCGACGCCTGCGCCGCACGCGGAGGCCGGCTCGTCTGGTGCAGCGGCCGGCTCGCCGCAACCGGCTTCTACCAACACCACGGCTTCACACCCGTAGGCGACCAATACACCGTCCCCGGCATCGGCCGGCACCACCACTTCGTCCACGAACTCCCCTGACATCGCGCAGCCAGGCCGCGCCACTGCTCGAGGCGTCCGATCGACTGACCGCCGCACCGGGAAGACACGCTTGAGGCCACCGCCTGGAGCGATGACCTCATGCGCTTGGCTCGGCGGGCCCCTTCAGATGTGCAAGTCGGGGGGAAACCCGGTCCAGCGCAGCTCGGTGGGCAGATGCCGCATGTCGTTGGAGACGAGGACGGAGGCCGGCCGACCGGGCGCGTATCGGATGACCGTGAGGGCGGCGTTGCCGTGGTTGAGGCCGAGCCAGCGCCACTTCGGCGCGTACATGGCCTCCCGGACGAGCCAGGCGACCAGGAAGTTGTGGGTGACGACCAGTTCGTGCCGGTCTTCTTCGGCATCCACCGGCCCAGTGAACAGATCCAGCGCCCGGCGCGCCAGAGCAGGCCCGTGCTCCCGCTCCTCGTCGGGGACATCAGCAAGGAAACGGAAGAAGAAGTCGGCTGATTCCGCCGGCAGCTCGTCCCTCACCGGCATGTAGGGGATGTAGTCACCGGCAACGTCGGAGACGGTAAGGGGGACGTTCTTCAGGTGGTCGCCGATCAGCCGTGCGGTCTGCTCAGCCCTGGGAAGTGGACCATGGTGCACGGCGGTGAAGGGGATGTCCCGGAGGCGTTGGCCGAGCAGCACGGCTTGTCGACGGCCGCCCTCCGTCAGCCCGCTCTCGTCCGGCGATGCCTCGCCGTGCCGCACGAGATACAGGTATCGGGTGGCCATGCCGGTCATCGCAAACTCCTCTGCGCCCACTAACGATCTTGTGCATCCATGGACGCTGCCGCCTCCGATGTCGGTTCCATCTGCCGCCGAAGAGACACTCGCTAGGAGCGTTCCGTGGGGGAGACAGTCCAGGTCACATGCCTGTCCGGCTCCGACCTGACTCCGCAGCGGCTACGCCAGAGGCCACGGGTTGTCTCCCCCCATGAGGGGGAGACGCCTTCCACGCTCGGGGGATCCGCCATCCCACCGCGTGCGGTTGTCTGGATGCATGAAGAACCCGACGAGAAGCCTGCTAGCTCTCCTTCTGATGACGGTGCTGACGGCCACCGGGCTGTCCGCGCCGGCTCTGGCCCAGCCGCCGGACGATGACATCCGGGCCCGGATCGAGGCCGTCCCGGGCATGCGCGTGCTCGGCGAACGGCCCGCTGCCACAGGGCAGATGGTCCTCGACCTCTCCTACCGGCAGCCCACCGACCATCGGCATGCCGGCCAAGGTTTCTTCGACCAGCGGCTCACTCTGGTGCACACATCGACCCAGCGCCCCATGGTGCTCTACTCCAGTGGCTACGACCTCGGATCGTCGCCGGAGCGCCTGACCGAGCCGACCCAGTTGCTGGATGCCAATCAGATCACCACCGAGCAGCGGTTCTTCGGAACATCCCGACCTGGGGACTCGGATTGGTCCAAGCTCACCATCTGGCAGGCGGCAAGCGATCATCATCGCCTCATCACTGCCCTCAAGAAGGTCTATCGCGGCGCCTGGATCTCCACCGGCGGCAGCAAGGGCGGGATGACCGCCGTCTATCACCGCCGCTTCTATCCAGAAGACGTGGCCGGTACGGTCGCCTACTCCGCCCCCAACAACACGGACGACCGGGACGACACCGCGTACGATGCCCGCCTCGAACAGGTCGGCACGAGCGAGTGCCGCGCCGCGATCAAGTCCGCTCAGCGTGAGGCGCTGATACGGCGCGAGGCGCTGGCAGCACGGTACGCAGGGTGGGCGGAGGGTGAGAAGAAGACCTTCCGGACCATTGGCAGCGCGGACCGTGCGCTCGAACTCGCCGTGCTGCGCCTGCCGATGATGTTCTGGATGCATCAGCCCACGACCGGCTGCGCATCCATACCGGCAAGCACCACGGACGACGACGCCCTCTACGCGTGGGTCGCCAAGGTGACCCAACTGCCCGTCTACACCGACCAGACCCTGGAGGCCTTCACCCCGTACTTCTACCAGCTGGGCACCCAACTGGGGTACGCGCAGTTCTCCGCTCCCCATCTGGAGGGACTGCTGCGCTACCCGGGTACTCAGCAGATCCGCACCTACGTGCCGCGGGAGATCCCCCTCCGTTTCCAGCCCTCCGCCATGGCGGACATCGACCGCTGGGTGCGCCGCCAGGGCAACTCGCTCATGTTCGTCAACGGCGAGAACGACATCGCGGTCGCGGAACACTTCAGCCCAGGCAACGGCGCTTCCGACTCCTTCTTGTTCAACGTGCCCGACTCCAACCACCACATCTCGATCACCCGCCTGCGTCCGAACGACGCCGACCAGGCGATCGCCGCGCTGCGCCGCTGGGCCGGACAGGCGGGGACAGCGGTCCGCTAGAGGAGGCCCCCTCTACGAGTCGAGATCTCGCCAGTGGTGTACGGCGAGCTCCGCCTTGTGCAGCCAGTCGGTGTACCAATGGGTGAAGGTGACCGGCTTTCCCGCCTGGTCGAGGAGCGGGACGAGGTCGGCGTCGTCTGCCCGGCAGTCGGACCAGATGGTGCCGCGGTGGGTGCCGCTGATGATCAGCCATTCCCTCTGGGCGCAGCCGAGGTGGCAGATCACGATGGCGCCGGCGGTGCGCTCGGGAGCGAACATCAGGGGTTCCCAGCGTTCGTCCCACGCTTCGATGGCATCGTCGAAGTCCTCGATCTCGTCGAAGTCCTCTTCTTCGGGGCGCACGGCGAGCAGTGCGTCGAGCGCTTCGGGATCCGGGCCGTGGTCAGGAAAGGGCCGGGCCAGCATGGCCAGGTCAGCCAGGTCGGCGCCGTCCCCTTCCCAGCGCCAGCGGCCTTGTACGCGGCGAACGGGGAAGAGGCCGTGTGCAGGACCCGCGCCGCCGGCGCCGACGCGGGTGAGGAAGTTCCGGTAGTCGTCCGGCAGCCGCACGCCCACCTGAGCTTCGAGCTCGGCAAGCCCGTCATTGGTCAGCGGGTCCTCCAGGACCCACCTGTGCCCGAGCGAGCCGAACACCTTGCCGCTCGATGGCTGGGCACCCAACTCGACCACACGCTGACGGACTCCGCGCCACTGCTGATCAACCATGCGCAGACCGTACGCGGAGCCACCGACAGCGGGACCCGCAGCGCGACGCGGCCCCCGAGTCGCTCGCGACCTCGGTCGTCGACCGGCTCCCGCAGTACTCGCAGCACTCGCGCATCGTGCTGGTCGAGGGCGCGGCGGGCCTCACGCGCTGTGGAGGGCCTGTCCGTAGTGCTCGACCTCGGGGAAGGGCGAGTAGAAGCCGTGCAGCAACGTCCGCCACTTCTCGTACTCGGCCGAGCGGCGGAAGCCCTCGGTGTGGTCCGCCAGCGTCTCCCATTCGACCTGGAGCAGGAAGCGCGACTCCCGTCCCGTGTCCACGCAGCGCCGCAGTTCCAGCGACCTGAACCCCTTCTGCACCGCGATCAGCGGCTTGGCCTCGGCGAACGCCGCGAGAAAGGCGTCCTCCTGGCCGGGCAGGACATCGAGCAGTGCGCTTTCCAAGATCATGGAACCGCATCCTGCCGCAGTCGCGTGGCGACCGAAAGAGCTGCGAGGCACCGACCTGCCCTGCGCGGCAGTGAACGCTCTGCGTGAAGGCGCCACCGGGCCCACCGCCCCGGTCGGTCCAGGGCGGTGACCCGACGTGGGTGTGCGCCGGAGGTCACCGGTCAGCGGCGGCCGGTGGACAGGATGACGAGGAACTGGCCGCCGCCGGCCTGGATGTCGGCGGTCACCGGCAGGCCCGGTACGAGACGGGAGAAGCGGTCCACCAGCCAATCCGCCGTCTCCTGGGCGTCCTTCTTGGTCGGGCAGCGGCCCACCATCTCGCGGCCGCCCTTGCGCTCCAGCCTCTCGGCAACGGTGATCAGCGGCGCGGGTTCGACCACGTACAGACGCTCCGGCCAGGCGATGACCACCTTGACCGCACCCTTGCGGGTGTTGCAGCCGCGGTGCGCGAGCCGCTCCGCGACCTTGGCCTTCCGGTCGGCGGTCCGGCTGTCGACACTGGGCCCCCGGGGGTCGTTCACCGACTCGTCGGGATCGACCGGTTCGTCGCACACCCAGCACTGCCAGCCGTCGCGCTCTGCCACATCATCAAGGAGACTCACCCGAGCAAACTACCTGCCCGGCAGCCACCCCGCGCACCAGGGCCCCGGTAGCGCCGGCATCAACGGTTCGCATGGGCCCCCACGTCGTTGTCGCAGGCGTACACGCACCGACCGTAGGGGCCCTCGCGCAGGGCTTGCGCCAGGGCGGGCGGAGTGAACTCCTCGACCACCACGCTCAGCGGCCAATGATGCTCGCCGCGGGCAAACAGGCCTCCGTATTCGTGTACGGCCGAGTACGGACAGTCCGGCTCGACCCGGCCCCGACATCAGGTCGCCCGACGCTCGGCATCGGGCTGCACTGCCACTTCGTCCGCAAAGCGCCATGGGGACCGATCTGATCCAGCCACGGAGCCGCCGCCGAATTCCGTTGTCGGACTACGGCGGCCGCTGTTAGCCTCCCGGAGGCCGTGCGAGAGAACGAGGAGGTGGTACCCGTGGACGCAGTATCGACATGGGTGCTCCCCTCCGGGGTCACGGTCGGGCGATAGGTCGTCCGGGAGCGCCTCCCTGAGCGCTCCCGAAAGGCACGACCGTGCGATTCACTTCCGAACTGCGCCTCGACAACGGCGTTCTCGAGCGCGAGTTCACCCTCGGCGAGATTCCCGGCACCCTGTGGACGCCCGAATCCGCCGTACCGGTCCCACTGATCCTGATGGCCCACAACAACGGCCTGCCCAAGAACCAGCCCCGGCTGGTCGCCCGGGCCCGGCACACCGCGGAGTCCGGCTACGCGGTGGCCACGATCGATGCCGCCGGGTGCGGTGACCGGCCCCGTTCCGCCGCCGACGAGCGGGTTCGCGAGGAACTCCGCCGGGCGATGCAGGCAGGCCTGCCGGTCGACGGGATCTTCGAGTCCTTGGTCGGCCCGCTGGTCGAAAGGGCGGTCCCGGAATGGCGGACCGCCCTCGACGCCCTCCTCGCGCTGCCCGAGGTCGGCGGACCGGTCGGGTACTCGGGGTGGACCGCCGTCGGCATCCGCCTTGCGGTGGTCGAGCCCCGCATCGCCGCCGCCGGCTTCTTCGCCGGGGTTTCGTGCCCCGCGCCCAGCGCGAGGAGGCCCGGCAGGTCACCGTTCCGCTGCTGTTGCTGCTGCAGTGGGACGACGAGGGAAACCCCCGGCAGCGGGCCCTGGACCTGTTCGACTCCTTCGGCAGCAAGGAGAAGACGCTGCACGCCAATCCGGGCGGGCACGTCGGCACCCCGTGGTTCGAGGTGGAGGACGGGGTCCGGTTCTTCGGCCGGCACCTGACCTGACACCGGACCGCCAGTAGGCGCGGCCGCTTCCCGGGCCTCCTGGGGAGCAGCCGCGCTAGGCCGGGTCGTGGGTGATCAGGTCTCCCGGCTGGCACTGGAGGACCTCGCAGATCCTGGACAGCGTGGAGAAGCGGATGGCCTTGGCTCGCCCGTTCTTCAGCACGGACAGGTTGACGACGGTGATGCCGACCTGTGCGGACAGTTCCGTGAGCGTCATGCCGCGCTCGGCAAGGACCTGGTCGAGGTGGATCCGGATCGAGTGGAGTTCCTCTTCGGGCATCAGATGGTCCCTTCGAGGTCCTCTCGCATGCGTACGCCCTCGCGCATGATCTTCCCCATGATGACGGCGGCGAGGCCGGCGAGGATGAGCACCTGCGGCTCGGCGACCATCGGCACGGAGTCCAGCATGGGCACCATGCTGGCTGCAAGCCAGGATTGCGACCAGCCTACGACGAGGCCCGCGAACGGTGTGCCCACGGTGACGGACCAGCCGAGCACGGTGAGCCGTCGCGCCACCTTGTCGGTGAACGGCCCTTGGGACACGACGGCATCGAGCAGCCGGGAGAAGAGCAGCAGGGCGACCGAGGCGAACAGCATCCAGGGCAGCCGGCCTCCGAGGTCGGCTGCGCGCTGCGCCGCCGAGGGGTCGTTCTGGCAGAGCCGCGCCGTGGTGCTGGAGGCGTCGACGCCCTGGCCGACCGGCAGGCCGCCCTCCAGCGTGGCGTTGGCCCAGAAGCCGGTTTCCACGCAGACCGCCCCGTCGTCGGTCAGGTGCGAGACGGCCGTGCCGATGAAGGTGAGCCCCCAGAGCATCGCCAGCCCAAAGGTCAAGGTGGCCAGGATCTTCGTGAATCGCGTGTTCACCGCGTACCCCCCCTATCGATTTTCGATATGCCGAAGACTAGCGGGTCATATCGATAATCGACAAGTCACCGGCCGCGGCCGGATGCGGCTTCTACAAAGTGTTGACGCACCTCTATCGGAAGGACGCCTGCCCGACGGACGATCCATGTAACCTGCCCCGCTTCACCTGACCATCCGTCAGCGTGGGGAAGGCCGATCCCACCCTCGTTTCGTTGGGAGGCCACACGCCATGAACCCGATCAGCGAGTGTCCCGAATCCGCCCCGACCTCCTTACCGGAAGACCGCGCCCCTTCGCCGAAGGCAGCGGCACCCAGCCGTCGCCACGTCCTGGGCGGCCTCGGAATGGCCGCAGCCGCTCCACTCGTCCTGGGCGCCGGGAGGAGCCGGCCGCACGGTGGACCACCGTCGGGCCGGCCCGTCATGCTCAGGAACGCCGCAGTCGTACTCACCATGGACCCCGCCCTCGGCGAAGGCCCGCTGGGCACGGTCGAGGGCGCGGACGTCCTCATGCGGGACGGTGCCATCGCGGCCGTGGGGAAGCGGTTGCCCGCACCACCCGGCACACACGTGATCGACACCACCGGCCGGCTGGTGATGCCGGGCTTCGTCGACGTGCACACCCACCTGTGGCAGTCCTCGATGCGGGGCGGCTGCGCCGACCGCGACCTCTTCGGGTGGCTGGCCGACTGCAACCGGGCGACGTTCTCCCGGATCACGCCCGCGGACATGTACCGCTTCGTCCGCCTCGGCGCACTCGACTCCGTACAGTCCGGCGTGACCACGCTCGTGGACTGGGTGGACGCCCTCCCGTACGACACGACGGTGCAGTACGTGCGGGCCCTGGCCGGCACGGGCGTGCGCTTCACCTACGCGATGTTCCAGGCCGAGCGGGAAGCCTCGCTGATCAGCCGGACGAAGAAGGAGCTCATCGACCCGCTCCCCCTCGCCTCGGCGCAGGTCGCCACCCACGCGGCACGGGCCATCAAGGGCCTCAACCGGCTGCACTGGGAGATCGCCCGAGATCTCGGAGTCATGCTCAACAGCCATGTCCTCGAACGCTCCGAGCAGCACGCGGACGATCCGATCGGCACCCTGACGGACATCGGTGCGCTCGGGCCCCGCCTGCTCATGAACCACGCGATCCACCTCACCGACGACGAGATCGCCGCGGTCGCCGCGCACGACGTACGGGTCGCACACTGCCCGCTCAGCAACATGCGCCTCGCCTCGGGGATCATGCGGCTGCCGGACCTCGGCCGGCGCGGCGTGAAGGCCGGGCTCGGCCAGGACGGCGGAACCAACGACTCCTCGGACTTCTTCGCCCTCATGAAGACGGCCATCGGCCTCCAGCGCGCACGCGCTCTGCAGACCTCGGTGTTCCCCCAGGTGCACGACGTCCTGCGCCTCGCCACCCTCGGCGGAGCCGAGGCGATCGGCATGGCCGACGCGGTGGGATCCCTGAACCCCGGCAAGCGCGCCGACGTCATCGTGATCGATCCCGCCGCTCTCAACTTCGCGCCGCGCTTCGACTGGATCAACCAGATCGTCTTCAACGGCCGCCCGGAGAACGTCCGTGCGGTCTTCGTGGACGGCCGTCCCCTCAAACTCGACGGCCGTCTCGTCGACATCGACACCGACCGCGTCGTACGGGAGGCGGAAACCGCGGCCACCCGCCTGCGCTCCGCCTCCTGAAACCGGGCACTGCCCCCGGGCGCGCTCGGCGCTCCCGGGGGCAGTGCCCGCTCATCGCCCCATCTCCCCGCGGTGGTCAGGGGACGTGGTCAGGGGACGTGATCAACGGCCTTGGAGGGACTTGACGTTGTCGCCGAAGGTCCAGCCCTTCGAGCCGTCCCAGTTGATGGACCACGTCATGAGGCCCTTCAGTGAACCGCCGAAGGCGTTCCACGACTGGCTGACCAGGCTCGGTGTCATGTGGCCGCCACCCGCGCCGGGCTGGGCCGGCAGACCGGGCACCTGCTTGTCGTACGGCACCTTGATCGTGGTGCCCTGGATGGTGAGGCCGTTGTTCAGGCAGGTGGTCTGGGCGGTGAAGCCCTGCACGGTGCCGGCCTGGTAGGAGTCACCGGAGCAGCCGTACATGCTGCCGTTGTAGTACTGCATGTTCAGCCACCACAGCCGGCCGTTGTCGGCGTACTTCTTGATGATCGGCAGGTAGGAGCCCCAGATCGACCCGTAGGTGACGCTTCCGCCGGTGACGTACGCGGTTTCGGGGGCCATCGTCAGGCCGAAGCCCGCGGGCATCTGGGCCAGTACGCCGTCGATGATGCGGATCAGGTTGGCCTGCGAGGCGGACGGCGTGTTGATGTTGCCGCTTCCGGTCAGGCCGGTCTCGATGTCGATGTCGATTCCGTCGAAGTTGTACTTCTTGAGGATCGGGACGATGGTCGCCACGAACTTGTCGGCGACGGTGCTGGAGTTCAGGTCGATGCCCGCGGTGGCCCCGCCTATCGACATCAGGATCGTCGCCCCGGCCGCCTTGGCCTGGCACATCTCGGCCGGGGTCGCGACCTTCACGCCGGCGTCCATGCCGTCCTGCCACAGGGCGGTGCCGTCCGAGAGGATCACCGGGAAGGCGGCGTTGATGACGTTGTAGCCGTGCGCGGCGATCCGGCTGTCCGTGATGGGGACCCAGCCCATGCCGGGGTGGACGCCGTTCGCGGCGCCGTCCCAGTTCTCCCAGTAGCCCTGCAGCACCTTGCCCGACGGCTTGGGCTTCGTGGCGCAGGTCTCTCCCGGCGGGGCGGTCGTCGGGGGTGCGGTGGTCGGCGGGGCGGTGGTCGGGGGCGCCGTGGTCGGGGGTGCGGTCGTCGGCGGCGCGGTGGTCGGTGTGGGGCTGCTGCCACCGGGGCCGGTGAGCGATACGTCGTCCGCGTGGTACGCGGGCTGCCCGTACCACCCGTGCAGGTAGACGGTCACCGAGGTGGTGCTCGGCCCCGTGGTGAAGCCGACGCTGAGCTGGCCGTACGACGGGCTGTTCGGCGTCCAGGTGGAGGGAGTGCCGGTGATCCCGGTGCCGGTGGCGCCCAGGTAGACGTAGCTGCCCTGGACGTAAGCGCTGAGCGTGTACTGGGAGTTGGGCTGCACGCTGACGGTCTGGACGCACTGGGCGTTGTCCTGGCCGCTCGGCGTGGCCTTGAGCGCGGAGGAGCCGGAACGGACCGGACTGCCGACGGCCACGCCGGAGCCTGCTGAGCAGGTCCAGCCGGAGAGCCCGGTCTCGAAACCGGAGTTGACCACCAGGTTGGTGGCCTCGGCCCCGGCCGCGACGGCTCCGGCGCTGACCGTGCCGGCCACGGCGAGGCCGGCCCCGATGACGGCGGCGGCGCTCACCCCGGCGAGGGAGCGGTTCAGGAGGGTCGGTCCGCGCTCGGCGCCGCTGGTCCGGTCCGCACGGGGGCCGGTGTCGGCCGGCAGGCGCGAAGTACGTGATCTCCGACGGAACATGGTGCGCTCCATTCCCGCAGAGCGCCATGGGCATGACCGACGCGTGGGGGCGCGACGCCCGGCTCTGGGTGAGGTGGGGACAGGTGGGGCTGTGCCGGACCGGATCGTAGGAGCAACGGCCCGGCCGGTCAATAGGTCTGGACCAATGGCCTCACGGCAGGAGTCCGCCCCTCCCCTGCCAACGCGGCCGGGTCGCGCTCGCCGATGTCCCACGAACCAAGGCGCGGCTACGGCGCCTTGCGGTGGCGGCCGGCTGTCTCGGCCCGGTCGGCCCGGCCCTGCGGGGAGAACCACCCGCCGTCAGATGGGCGGTCTGTGCCGCTGTGCCCTACCTGCTCGTGGAAATCGCGTACTTGGTGTGGGACCGGCGGCGCGTGGTCGCGGCGCGGTGCGTCCCCGGCGGGGCCGGCGGTCGTGCGGGTCTCCGCCTCCGGCGCGCCGGAGGGCGGATCACGGAGCACGACCCCGACCGGGTGGCCCGGGTCCTCGTCATCTGCGACTTCAGGGAAGCAGGCCGGAGGAGAGGTCGCGTACGGTCGCCATATCGCTGAACGGGAGCAGCTCCTCGCCCACGATCTGGTGCGGTTCGCTGCCCTTGCCCGCGATCAGGACGATGTCTTCGGGCTTGGCCGCGGACAGCGCGAAGGCGATGGCCCGGCGCCGGTCGGCGGAGCGCTCGTACGGTGTGCCGGTGCTCTCGATGCCGACCGCGATCTGGTCCAGGATCGCCTCGGGGTTCTCGGTGCGCGGGTTGTCCGAGGTCAGGACGCACAGGTCGGAGTGGGTGGCGGCGATGCGGCCCATCTCGGCGCGCTTGGTGGTGTCGCGGTCGCCGCCGCAGCCGAAGACCGTGATGACGCGGCCGCGGGCGAAGCCCCGGATGGCGGTGAGCACCTTGTCGAGGGAGTCGGGCGAGTGCGCGTAGTCCACGATCACCAAGGTGCCGGCGGGGGTGACGAAGCGCTCGAACCGGCCCGGTACGGGCGGCATCTGGGCGAGCGCGGCAACCAGTCCGTCCAGGTCGTGCCCCAGGACCCGGCAGGCCGCCAGGGCCGCCAGCGCGTTGGACACGGAGAACCGGCCCGGGACCGGCATCGCGGCCTGGTACTCACGACCGGCGTGGTGCAGCGTGAACCGCGTGCCCGAAGCGTCCGCGATCAGGTCCGTGGCCCGGAAGTCGGCCTCCTCGTCGAGGCCGTACGTCGTCACCGCGCCCGGCATCATCGCGCGGATGCCGGCTCCCACGGCATCGTCCACGTTGACCACCGCGTGCCGGCACAGACCCTGGAACAGCCGCATCTTGGCGTCCGTGTAGCGGGCCATCGTGCCGTGGTCGTCCAGGTGGTCCTGGGTCAGGTTGGTGAAGACGCCGACGTCGACGAACGTCCGGTCCATCCGGTACGTCTGCAGGGCCATCGAGGTGGCCTCCAGCACCACGCTGCCGGTGCCCTGGTCGCGCATGCGGCCCAGGAGGTACTGCAGGTCGGGCGATTCCGGTGTGGTCAGCGCCGAGGGCGGCATCGGGATCACCTCGTCGCCGATCCGGCTGCCCGCCGTCCCGATCACGCCCACCGAGGCGCCCTCGGAGATCTTGAGGAGCGACTCGACCATGTAGGAGATGGAGGTCTTCCCGTTGGTCCCGGTGACCGCGACCATGTCCATGTGCCGGCCCGGCTCGCCGAAGTACCGGGAGGAGACCACGGCGGCCGCCTTGCGGGTGTCGGAGACCCGTACGAGGCACACCGCCGGCAGCAGCTCCCGCCCGGGGGGCGCGGCGGCGGCTCCCGCCTCGTCGACGAGCACCCCCACCGCCCCGCGCGCGAGCGCCGCACCGATGGAGGCGGGGCCGCCGCCGCGGTGGCCGGGGACCGCGATGAAGAGCGAGCCCGGCACCACCCGGTCGACGTCGAAGGTGGTGCCCGCCGTGATCCCCGTCGACTCGGTGTCGCCCTGGATGACGTGGTGTTCATGGCCGGTCAGCAACCCGCTCAACTTCACGGTGGTCCCTTCGGAGGCGACTACGGCCCGGCGCACGG
Source organism: Streptomyces tatrensis (assembly GCF_049310065.1). Lineage (NCBI taxonomy): Bacteria > Bacillati > Actinomycetota > Actinomycetes > Kitasatosporales > Streptomycetaceae > Streptomyces > Streptomyces tatrensis. Next base: position 285,197 of record NZ_JBMDLB010000011.1, read on the forward strand.
CCCTAGCCTGGCGGCAGCGCCGACGGAGCGTCGGGGCTGCGGTGGTGGGACGGGGAGGGCGATGCGTCGCCCTCGGTGCGACGGGTCGGGCCCGACGCGATGGCCGGGCCGGGCTGCCGGAGCAGGGCCCGTCGCTGAGGATGGTCCGGCGGGAGGGACTGGGCCCCGGGCGCGGTGGGAAAGCGCTAGCCGTGGCCGTGCAGGACGCCGCGGCCGACCGTGGGGGCCTTGGCATCGGCAGCGGTCCGGGGGCTGATGCCCGTCCGGCCCGCGACGGCGGCACGCGCGCCGGAGGCGGCCTGCGGCAGGCTCTCCCCCGTGACACTTCGCGTGCGGCTCATGGGCCGAGTGTACGTGGGCTCACCCGGTCCGTACGCCGCGTCCGCTCGCCGGCCGGGGGCATTCGCCCCGGTCGGGGATCCGCCGCCCTGAAACCGCACGAGGATGACGCACGGACGACGCACATCGGATCATCGGAGACGAGCTCCGGGAGGACTTGGATGCACAGCCTGCCTTTCGATCGACCCGGCCGCTTCTGGCGGGGAAACCTGCACACCCACTCCGACCAGTCGGACGGCGCCCTGACCCCGGCGGCGACGGCCGAGTACTACCGCAACGCCGGGTACGACTTCTTGGCCGTCACCGACCACTTCCGCTCCGAGTACGGCTTCCCGCTGACGGACACCACACCGCTGCGCACGGAGGAATTCACCACCCTGCTCGGCGCCGAGCTGCACGCGCCGCGCACCGAACTCGGTTCGTCCTGGCACATCGTCGCCGTCGGGCTCCCGCTGGGATTCGCGCCGCCCGGGCCGGAGGAGACCGGGCCCCAGCTGGCCCGCAGGGCACGCGCCGCCGGAGCGTTCGTGGGCATGGCACACCCGGCCGCTTCCCTGCTGAGCATCGCGGACGCCGAGAGCCTGGACGCGGCGCACGCGGTCGAGGTCTACAACGCGCTCGCCGCGCGGGAGGACCGGGGAGACAGCTGGCACCTGACCGACGTCCTCCTCAATCGCGGCCACCGGCTGCACGCCTACGCGGCCGACGACGCGCACCTCCAGCCGCAGGACCCACCGGGCTGCGCCGCCTGGGTCCAGGTCCGCGCCGAGTCCCTCGACCCGGAGCAGCTCCTCGCCGCGCTCAAGGCGGGGCACTACTACTCCTCCACCGGCCCCGAGCTGGTCGGTGTCGGCCTGACCGGCGAGCACGTCACCGTCCGCTGCTCCCCCGTCCGCAAGATTCTGGTCACCGGTGGCGCGCCCGGGGCGCAGGTCGTCCAGGGCGAGGCCCTGACGGAGTGCACCCTGCCGCTGGCGATGTTCCGCGGCGGGTTCTTCCGGGTCACGGTCGAGGACGCGGCCGGCGGGCGGGCCTGGAGCAACCCGATCCGCCTGGAGCCGGCAGCGGGCTCCTCGGTGGCGGAGGGCTAGCGCAGCGGTTCGTTCAGTTCTGTGCAGCGCAGGGCTGCCGCGAGGGCCGGTTCGTCGCCGATGTCGAGCGCCGTGTCGGTCAGTTTAATGACGTGCTCGTCTCCGTGTGCCCGGGCCCGTTCGAAGACCTCGTCGGCGGTGAAGGTGCCCGGCGGGGTGAAGGTGACCGGGGCGTCGGGCGCGTACATCGCGGTGACGGCCGCGGAGGCCGTCCAGGCGGCGCGCAGGCTGGGTTCCCACAGGGCGGTCGGGAGGGCGGGCAGGGTGCGCAGCACCGCGTTGGGGGCCGTGGCGGCGTGGACCAGCATGATCGCGTCGCCGTGGCCGTGGGTGGCGTAGCGGTGGGTCGCCGCCCGCACCAGGTCGAGGAGGTACAGGCGTGCCCGGTCCGGGTCGGGGTCCGGGTCGGGGTCGGGGTCCGTGATCGTGGCCGCCCAGATCGGCAGGCCCGTGACGCGGGCGAGGCGGTCGGCGAAGGGGCCGTGCCGTTGGGCGATGGGTGGTACCGCGTCGAGGGCGGCGGCCGCGCCGGTGCCGTCGGCGGCGCCGGGTAGTGGGGCGACGCCGACGACGGTCCGGTGGCGGGCGGCCCAGTAGCCGAGACCGTGCGCGAGTTCGGCGAGGCGCGGTGCGGTGTGTTCGCCGGCCAGGAGCGTGCGCACCGCGTGGCCCACCCGGATCAGCGGATGCGTCGAGCCGCCGTACAGGCCGGGGAGGAGGCGCGGCCACCACTGCGCCAGCACGTCGCGCCAGGGGCGGTCGGCGATCTCTCGCTCGAAGTGGTCGATCCAGTCGGCGGCCCGGCGCGGGTCGCCCAGCGCGGCATGCCAGTTGGCGGCCGTGACCGGTTCGACGCGCGACGGGAACTCCTCCAGCTTGCGCGCGTAGAGATCGAGCCAGCGGTGCACCGTGCCGGCCTGTCCGCGCACGGAAAGGGCCTCTACGGCCATCGGCGCGTGGTTGGTCAGCCGCCCGAGCCGTTCGGGGCCCGAACCGTGCAATCGCTGGAGCGCCTCGTCGAGAATGCCCGTCGTATCCATGACGACGACCGTAGGTCCACCGCTGCGAACGCGTAACGGGCCGAAGGCCTAGGTCCCCGGCCGGAGTGTCACGCGCTACGTCGAACTCGCGCCCGCCCCCGCTCGGACGGGTGCATCGGTGGTGGTCATGGAGGGTGCGGCGTATTCCAGGGCGGTGGAGAGTTCGTCCAGGGCGGTGAGGAGGAGGGCTCCGGCGCGGTGCAGCATGCGCTCCGCCTCGCCCCCGGAGGGCTCGCTGTCCGCGGGGGTCTCGCCGTCCCCGCGCTTCTCCTCGTTCCAGGCGTCGAGGGCGGTGCGGACCGGTTCCCAGGTGGGGACGCGCTGGTCGCGTACCGCGTGGTCCGCGTCTTCGGCCGACTGCTGCAGGGCGGTCGCCAGGACGGCTGCCGAGGGGAGGCGGGGGCTGCCGGGGGCGGGTAGGTGGGCTTCCAGGAGCATGGTGATGCGGGCGATTTCGGCGAGGGCCTGCTCGGCTCCGGCCTCCGTGGTGCGGGAGAGGCCGCGCCGGCGTACGGGTTCCTGCTCGGCCAGGGCCACGGCGTTACGCCAGGCGAGGACGCAGGTGCGGGCGGACAGGACTGCTTCGCGCGTCTCCCGGGCGGACTGCTGGGTGGGGTCGGCGTAGTGGCGTACGACCGTGGCGGCGTAGACGAGGTCCGCCTTGATCCAGTCGGCGAGGCGGGTGCGCAGTCTCGGGGTCTCCCAGGAGGGGTAGACGGCGTAGGCCAGCATGGCCAGGCATCCGCCGACGAGGGTCAGGACGAGCCGTGCGGGCACTGATTGGTCGAGGCCCACGCCGGCCATGGCGAGGGTGAAGACCACGTACCCGGAGGCGGCGACCTGCACGGGTGCGTAGCCGGTGTACATGAAGAGCAGGATCAGTCCGCCGCAGATCACGGAGAGGATCCCGGATACGGCGGGTCCGGGCTGGGCGAGCTGCACGATGCCGCCGGCGATGATCAGGCCGACGAGGGTGCCGCCGAGGCGGGCCGCGGCACGGCCGTAGGTGTGGGAGAAGCCCGGGCGCATGATCAGGACGGCGACCAGGGGGACCCAGTAGCTGTGCCCGAAGGGCAGGGCGCGGCCGATGAGGTCGCCCACCACGACGACGACGGTGGCGCGGACCGCGTGCCGGAACACCGGGGAGTCGTGGTGCAGTTGTCCGCGGACGGTCCGGACGGCGTCCTTGAACTCCTGGCGGAGGGGAGGCCGTACGAGCGTGTCCCCTTCGTCCGGTCGGCGGTTCTCGCCGGCCGGGCCGCCGGGGCCGCTGCCTTCAGCCTGACCGCCGCGATCGCTGCGGGCCGTCTCGGCCACGTCGCGCAGCAGGGCGCGCAGCCGGGCGGCCGCCTGTTCGGCCGCGCCGGTGAGTACGGGGCCTCCCGGGGGGACCTCGATGGCGGCGAGGGCCCGGGGCGGGAGTTCGGCGGGGCGGCCGGTGCGGATCGTCCCGGCCGCCGTGTCCAGGATCGCTGCCGCCGCGTCGAGCAGTTCGAGGGCCCGCTCGCGGGCGGGGCCGTCCTGGGAGCCGCCGGTGAGTGCGGGGTCGGCGAGTGCGGCGAGGACGGGGCGGATCCGTTCGGCCAGGCTGCGCGCGCCGTGCAGCTGGGCCGGGCGGCGGCGCAGCTGGCGGGGGCTGAGCGAGGCCGCGTCCCGGGCCTGGGCGAAGGGTCCCGGGGTGAACGGGGCGGTGGGGTCCTCGCGCAGCCGGCGGGCGTAGTCGGCCTCGGCGGCCAGGGCGCCGGCGAGCGCGTCGCGGTGCCGCCCCCAGCGGCGGATGGGGAAGAGCACCACCAGGGCCGCCTGGACCAGTCCGCCGGCGGTCATCAGAGCGGCCTGCCCCAGGGACTGCGCAACGGTGGCCGGCAGGGTCACGGTCACCAGCATCACCGCGGCGTTGGTCGTGCCGATGCTGCCCGCGTTGGCGCCCAGCGACCAGGCCATGCCTCCCAGGAAGGTCCACAGGGCGACCAGGAGGAGGAAGAGGGGGAGGTAGCCGCCGGTCAGGTAGCTCAGGAAGCTCGTCACGCCGAGGGTCAGCGCGGAGATCACCGGGAGCACCGGGTCGGGCCGCCAGCTGCGCTGGAACACCGCGATCCCGCCCAGCAGGGCGCCGTAGGCCGCGCCCGCGGCCGCGGTCCCGCCGAACAGCCACAGGGCGACGCTCCCCGACAGGGCCAGGCCCGCCGTCACGCGCAGGGTGACCAGCGGTTCGAGCCTGGTCCGCTCGACGCGCAGGCCTGCGCGGGCGGTGTCCTTCAGTGTGCTCGTCCAGCCCATGGGGCGAGAATATGTGGCAAACATCCCGATATCTCCGTAGAACTCTCCCGAGTGGATGGCGTCCGATCCGTGTCGGCGCGCGGCCTCAGGTGGTGGCCGACATCGCGGCCTGCTTCACGTTCGGCGTCGCGGCCGGCGCCTCACCCGGCCGGTGCTCGCCGATCAGGGAGCGCAGCCACCTGGAGCGGCTGAGCATGACCAGGCCCGCGACGATCAGCAGGGCGCCCTGCCACATGAAGTTGGCGGACTGCCCGAGCACGTGGTCCAGGCGCGGGAGCTGGCCGCCGATGCCGTCGCCGGTCGCGGCCGCCAGGAACCAGATGCCGATCATCCGGTTGGTGAAGGCCCGCGGCGCGAGGACCATGGTCATCACCACGCCCACCAGGCTCAGGCACAGCTCGCCTACGACTTGGAGGAAGACGCCGATCAGCCACGCCAGGGAGACCTTCCGGCCGCCGGTGGCGAACGAGGAGGCGAGGGCCATGACGAGGAAGGAGAGGCCCACGAGGGCGAGCGCCGTGGCGAACCGGCCGGGGGTGGAGAACCTGCGGCCCCCGCGCACCCAGAACAGCGCGAACAGCGGCGCCAGCGCGATCCCGAACACGGAGGCGATGGACTGGGTCCAGCTCGCCGGCATGGCCCAGCCGAAGAGGTTCAGGTCGACCCGGTGCGAGGCGAAGAGGTTCAGCGCGTTGCCGGCCTGGTCGTAGATCATCCAGAAGAGCGCGGCGGCCGCGAAGAACCACATGTACGCCTTCAGCCGCAGGCGCTCTTCGGCTGTGATGGCGGGGCTGCGGTACATGTGGGTCAGGTACCCGATCGGGACGATGACTCCGGTGGCCGTCAGCGCGTACGTGCCCGTGTCGAGGTCCAGGAGGCCGGTCTCGCCGGCGAGCAGGACGAGTACGGCGAGGGTGGCGGCCACGATGCCCGCGGCGCGCAGCAAGTTGCGGCGTTCGCGCCGGGTCAGGGGGACGGCGGGGGGCTCCTCGTAGGTCTCGGCCATACGCTTCCTGCCGAGGACGAACTGAGTGAGGCCGAGGGCCATGCCGATCGCGGCGGCGGCGAAGCCGAGGTGCCAGTCGACCTTCTCACCGAGGTAGCCGACGATCAGCGGGGCCACCAGGGCGCCGAAGCTGATGCCCATGTAGTAGAGGGAGTAGCCCGCCGCGCGCCGGTCGGTGTCGCCGTTCGCGTAGAGGAAGCCCACCATCGCGGTGATGTTGGTCTTGAGCAGGCCCGTGCCGAGCGTGATGAGGAGCAGGCCGGGCCAGATGCCGGCGTTGCCGGGCACCGCCATGCAGGTGTGGCCCGCCATGATCACGACACCGCCCCAGAACACGGACCGGCGGGACCCGAGGAAGTGGTCGGCCACCCAGCCCCCGGGTAGGGCGAGCAGCCCGATCGCCGCCATGTAGACGCCCTCGACCGCGGCCGAGCGGTTGACGTCGATGCCCATGCCCCCGGCCGCCTTCGAGGCCGCGAAGAAGTGCACCAGGATCGCGATCATCCCGTAGAGGCTGAAGCGCTCCCACCTCTCCGTCAGGGCGAGCGTCGCCAGTCCGCGGGGGTGGTGCCGGAGCGGCGCCTGGGAAGGCGCCGCCGGGCCGCTCGCAGCACACCGCCCCAAAAGTCGTTGGCTCATACATTCAATAATGACTTACTGAAAGTCGTTTTCATTATTGATTTGCCCGGATTTGGCCGAATCAGGGGTGAATCATGACATCGCGGCGTCAGGCCCGGAGCCGGCCCGCCACCAGGGCTTCCTTGACCTCGCGCACCACGCGGGCCGCGTCCTCGGGGTTGTGCACCACGTCCGTGTGGTTCATGTCGATGACGAGGACCTCGCTGGCCGAGTAGTACGTGTGCACCCAGTCGTCATAGCCGGACCACAGCGTGCGGTAGTACTCGACGAGGCTCTCGTCCTGCTCGAAATCGCGGCCCCGCAGGCCGATGCGGTGCAGCACCGTCTCGAAGTCCGCCTTGAGGTAGACCATGAGGTCGGGCGCCTTGCGGTACGGCAGGCCGTCGATCTCGCGCATCATCTCGCCCAGGAGCCCCTCGTACACGCGCATCTCGAGGGAGCTGATCCGGCCCAGGTCGTGATTGACCTTGGCGAAGTACCAGTCCTCGTAGATGGACCGGTCCAGGACGTTGTCGCCCTGCTTGTACGCCTCCTTGATCGCGGCGAACCGCGTCTGCAGGAAGTAGAGCTGCAGGAGGAAGGGGTAGCGCTTCGCCTGGATCTCCTCGGGGCTCGCCGTGTAGAAGAGCGGGAGGATCGGATTGTCTTCCACGCTCTCGTAGAAGACCTCGCTGCCCAGCTCCTTGGCGAGCAGCTCGGCAACGCTCGTCTTGCCGATTCCGATCATGCCTCCGACGCAGATCACTGGCATTCCTCACTTCTCCCTGGGGGTCTTCTGTTCGCGAGCGCGTGGGCCGGGCGCCCCACCCCACTGCAGACGCGTGTCGGCGGTCGCTCGATTCCCCATGATCGTCGTGATCTTCGCGATCAGCGCCATGCGGTCCCGGTTCGGGTCGACACCCGGACACGGGACACCCTCCTCGACCGGCCTGACCGGCCCGTTCCGCAGGTGCCGCGTACGGCCACGAGCCACCACCCGCGGCCGCCAAGAAGCATAAGTGACGCCCCGCCGCACACCTCCCCGGGCACCGTCACCCGCCCAGCCCTGCCTCCCGGAGCTCTCCCCCGGTGCGCGAACGCGACGACACCCCCTTCGAAGCCTCGTCAGATCGTCCCGCCAAAGGCATTGACTGAAATTTCCGTCAGTCCCTACTGTGAGCGCACCCCGCTCGGCCCTGGAAGCTCAGGACCGCTGACGGCTTCATGCAAGCCCCCGTGTACAGGAGCCCCAATGGCCCCAGTTGCCTCGCCCACGCACGACTCCGCATCGCCTGCGGGCATCGAACAGCACTCGATCGACTGGGTGCCCCTCTCCGAACGACATGGCAAACCCTCGAGCGTCGGGGCCATCTGGTTCGTCGGCAGCCTCAACCTCACCGGCCTGGCGACCGGCGTCGTGACGCTGTCCATGGGGGCTTCGCTCGTCTGGACCGTGGTCGCCACGGTCCTCGGCTCGCTCTTCGGGACGTTCTTCATGGCGTTCCACTCGGCCCAGGGGCCCCAGCTGGGACTACCCCAACTGGTCCAATCGCGGGCGCAGTTCGGCTACCTGGGCGCCGCGGTCACGGTATGGGTGTTCGCGCTCGTCAACTACGTCGCCTTCAACACCTCCGACGCCCTGCTCTCCGGCCAGGCCATGAACCTGCTGACCGGAGTGCCCAACGGAGTCGGCTACCTGCTGGCCGCCGCGGTGGCGACCGTGATCGCCCTGTTCGGGTACCAGTGGATCCACCGCCTGAACAGGTGGCTCACCTGGCCCTTCGTCGTGGTCACCGCGGCCGTCACCGTGTCCGCCCTGTTCGGTGGAGGACTGCCGGACGGAGTGTGGGACGCCGGCCCGCTCGACCTCGCCCCGTTCATGCTCGTCTTCGTCTTCGTCGCCGGCTTCCAACTGGGCTGGGCGCCGTACGTCTCGGACTACTCGCGCTACCTCAGACCCGACGTCCCCGTGCGCAGCACCTTCTGGTGGACCTACCTGCCCAGCGCCGTCTCCGGGATCTGGGTGTTCATCCTGGGCGCCGTGGTCTCGGCCGGTGCGCCCAAGGGCACGGACCCGGTGACCGCCCTGAAGATGTCGGCTGACCGTTTGTTCAGTGGATTCGGCACGATCGCCGTCGTCGTCCTGCTGGTCGGCCTGCTCTCCATCATGGCGATCAACCAGTACGGCGGCAGCCTGACCATGATCTCGATCCTGGACTCGTTCCGGCCGGTCAAACCGACGCGGACCCTCCGGGTCGCGACGATCGGGATCATGCTCGTGGCTGTCGGAACGGTCTCCACCCTCGTCGGCATCGACCAGTTCAACTGGTTCTTCGCCAACGTGGTGGTGGTGCTGACCTACCTGTTCATCCCGTGGACGGCCATCAACCTGGTCGACTACTTCTTCGTCCGGCGCGGCCAGTACGTCGTCAAGGAGATCTTCAACCCGCACGGCATATACGGCCGATGGGGCTGGCGGGGAAACCTCGCCTACGTCATCGGTCTCGCCTGCATGGCGCCGTTCATGGTCATCACCGGCCTCTACGTCGGCCCCGTCGCGGAGCTCCTCGGAGGCGTGGACTGCTCGATCGCCGTCGGCCTGCCGGTGGCCGGCCTCCTCTACTGGGCGTTCGCCCGAAGCCTCGACCTGGACACCGAGCGCCGGATGGTCAGGGAGGAGGGGCTGCTGGCGCCACCCCACTGAGCACCCCGCGCCGCACGGACAGAACGAACCCCACGGAAAGAAACGAACCTCCGCGACAAGGAGCACCACGTGAAGACAGAGCACAACGGCAACACGGCGGGCATGAGCCGCAGAACCCTCCTCGCCCGGACCGGAGCGGTCGCGGCCGGCCTGGCGGTGGGTCCCGTACTCGGCGGCATCTCGCCGGCCCAGGCCGCGGCCTGGCGCGTACCGGGCGAAGAGACGTCGCACAAGCGGACCTGGATGGCCTGGCCCTCCAGCTACACGATCTGGGGCAGCACGCTGTCCAAGATCCAGACCGACATCGCCAAGCTCGCCAAGGAGATCGCCAAGTACGAGCCGGTCACCATGTGCGCGGACGGTTCGTCGGCCGCGTCGCAGGCCCGGAGCATGTGCGGGTCCACCGTCACGGTGATCAGCTCGGTTCCCGTCTCGGACTGCTGGATGCGTGACACCGGCCCGCTGTTCCGCGTCGACGGCGCCGGCGGCCTCGACTCCATCGGCCTGAACTTCAACGCCTGGGGCGAGAACGCCACGACCTTCTACGGCATCCCCGGCACCGCCTACAACAAGGACCGCGTCGTCGCGCAGAAGCTCGCCGCCTACACGGGCGTCGCGTTCGCCAAGGCGTCCGTGGTCGGCGAGGGCGGCGGAGTGGAGTACGACGGCGACGGCACGCTGATGGCGACCGAGAGCTGCTGGGTGAACAGCAACCGCAATCCCGGCAAGACGCGCAGCCAGATCGAGGCGGAGCTGCTGGCCCGGTTCGGCGCCACGAAGATGATCTGGCTGCCCGGCGTCACCGGGGAGGACGTCACCGACGGCCACATCGACGGCACCGCCCGCTACATCAAGCCCGGCGTGGTGATGGTGCAGCTCAACGGCGCCGTACGGCCGGCCGTCTGGACCCGCAACGCCCAGGACATCCACGACGTCCTGGTGAACGCGACCGACGCGAGGGGACGCCGGCTGCAGGTCCTCACCATCCAGGGCCCCGACACCCTGCCCCGCATATCGGCCGACAAGCGGAGCGAGTTCCTGAGCTCCTACATGAACTGGACGGTGACCAACCAGGCGGTGATCACGACCCAGTTCGGCGACACCGCCAGGGACGCGGCGGCCAAGACGGCCATCGCGGCCGCCTACGGCAGGCCCGTCGTACAGCTCAACCTCGACAACCTCTACGGCAACGGCGGCGGCGGCGCGCACTGCGTCACGATGCAGGAGCCCAACCGCTGAACAACCGGCCCGGGCCTCACGTTCGAGGCCCGGGCCGGCCTCACCCCGATGGCTCTCTGACTGAATTTTCAGTCATACACGCGGATCCATTGACTGAATTTTCAGTACAGACCAGGATGTGAGACGCATCGCTCGTCTCTTGTTCACTGTTCACCAGGGAGTCCCATGAACAACACCCCGGCCACGTCCCGGCGCAGGCTGCTCCAGTTCGGTGCGGCGGCCCTGCCGCTCGCGGCCTTCGGATCCGCCCTGCCGACGGCCGCCCGGGCGGCCACGGCCCCCAGTGGCTCCACCACTCTGCGGATGCCCGCGGAGGAGGGCCGGCACGTCCGTACCTTCATGGCCTGGCCGGCGCTCTCCTCCGTGTGGGGCACCAGCCTCGGCGCGGTGCGCAGGGACATCGCGAACGTGGCGTACGCGATCTCGCGCTACGAGCCCGTGGTGATGCTGGCCCGCTACGGGCAGGCCGCGGACGCCCGGTACCTGTGCGGGAGCGGTGCCTACTACGGAATAGACGTCATCGAGATAGCCAACGACGACCTGTGGATCCGGGACTTCGGCCCCACCTTCGTCGTGGGCCCCGGCGCGATCGCCGGGGTGGACACCAACTTCAACGGATGGGGCAAGGCCGGCACCTCGTACGCCCAGCCCTTCGCCAACGACGCCGTGGCCGCCGAGACGCTCCTCGGCCAGTACGGCGTCAACCGGATCCAGGCGTCCTTCGTGGGCGAGGGCGGCTCGCTGGAGACCGACGGCCAGGGCACCCTGCTGGCCACGGTGAGCTCGATGGTCAACAGCAACCGCAATCCGGGCAAGTCGCAGGAACAGGTCGAGCAGGCGATGAAGGCGGCGCTCGGCATCGACAAGGTGATCTGGGTCCCGGGCCTGGCCGGCCAGGACATCACCGACTGCCACATCGACTGCCTCGCCCGCTTCACCGCGCCCGGCAAGGTCATCCTGGACAAGCCCGGTCGCGGCGCCGACAGCAAGTGGATCGCCGTCTACGAGGAGACCGCGCGGATCCTGCGGGGCGCCACCGACGCCCAGGGCCGCGCGCTGACCATCACCGAACTCCCCGGTCCGGACCGCAGCGCCATCCGCGGGCAGGGCAATGACTTCCTGTCGAGCTACACCAACTACTACACGGTGAACGGCGCGGTCATCGCCCCGCAGTTCGGTGACGGCTATGCCGACGGCCTGGCCTACGCCATCCTGCAGTCCGCCTATCCCAGCCGGAACATCGTCCAGCTCAACATCGACAACATCGCCTCCGGTGGCGGCGGGATCCACTGCGCCACCCAGTCGCAGCCCGTCGTACCCCCGTTGGTCTAGTCACGCGCGGGAGGGGCCGCCCGGCCGTGGTCGGTCGGCCTCGGGCCGGTCGGGCCGGTCGACCGGCCGACCGGTCGACCGGCCGACGTCACAACCAACCGTTGACAGCACAGTCACAGTCGAGGAGAGGCGCAGGGATGAACACCAGGCGGGGCAACCGCGGGGGCGGGCTGCGGGCCGGGTCCCTGAGCACGTTCGACTCCGTGGTCATGGCGGTGGCGGGCTGCGGGCCGGCGTACACGGTCGTCGCCCTGGTTCCCGCGCTCGTCGCGGCGGCCGGGTTCGCCTCCCCGGCCGTCCTGCTGTACTGCGCCATCCCGGTCCTGGGCATCGCCCTGGCGCTGCGGCATCTGGGGAGGCTCGACGTCAGTTCCGGCGCCACCTACTCCTGGGTGTCCAGGACCCTGCACCCCTTCCTCGGATTCCTCAGCGGGTGGGCGGTGGTCGTCGCGACCACCCTGTTCATCATCGCCTCGACGACGCCGGCGGGCAGCGCCACCCTCTCGCTCTTCGACGAGGAGCTGGCCGGAAGCGACGCTCTGGCCACCGCGGTCGGGCTCGGCTGGTTCCTGCTGATAGCGGCCCTCGTGGCATCCGGCGCCAGGGTCGCCGCCCGCGTGCGGACCATCGCCGTCGGGACCCAGCTCGCCCTGCTGCTGACCGTTGCGGTCACCGCGCTGACGCGGGACGGCCACGCCTCCGCGTTCTCGTTCTCCTGGTTCGGCTTCGGCCACTTCGACGCGACCCATACCTTCACGGCCGGGGCGCTGATCGCGAGCGCCCTGTACTGGGGCTGGGACGTGACGGCCAACCTCAGCGAGGAGACACGGGGCGGCCGGGGCGGCTCCGGACTCGGCGGACTGATCGGCCTCCTGGTCTTCGCCGCCACCCTGCTGACCCTGACCGTCGCCTCGAACGTGCTGCTCGGCCCGGACGCCATCACCTCGACGGACGGCGGATTCCTCCTCCAGCTCGGTGAGGCGGCCTGGCCCGGAGTGGGGGGCACCCTGCTCGTTCTCGCCGTGCCGCTCTCCATGGTCGCCACGCTGGAGACCACGCTCCTGCAGGCGACCCGCACCCTGTTCGCGATGGGCCGGGACCGGACGATCCCCTCCCTCTTCGGGCGGATCCACCCTCGGCGCCAGACCCCCGTGGCCTCCACGCTGGCCGTCGTCGCGGTCACGGTGACGGCCCTTTTGCTCGTGGCGCTCCTCAGCTCGGGGGTGGGCATCCTGGAGCACGCGCTCAAGGGGATCGGCCTGCTGATCGCCTTCTACTACGCCCTGGCCGGGATCGCCGTCAGCGTGGCCTACCGCAGCGTGCTGCTCGCCTCCGCCGGGAACCTGATCTTCCTGGGCCTGTGGCCGCTCGCGGGCACCGCCTTCAACATCTGGGTCTTCGCCGCCGCGATCCCCACCCTGACCGGCACCGAACTGACCATCGGGCTCGGCTTGCTGGCCGTCGGGCTGGTCCCGCTGGTCATCGCACGGATCCGGGGCGGCCGCTCGTTCTTCCATCCCCGGCCGCTCGGCCCGCGATCCGAGGAAGCGGCCGACGCGTACCTTCCCGCCGCCCTGTCCGACGCCGGTCCGGACCGCGGCCGGCGCGACGGTCTCCTGTCCGACTTCTGAGCACACCGTCCGGCAGCCCGACGCCGAGCGGCTGGACGTGGCGGCCCGGCTCTGCCACCGGGCGGCCGAGCTGGCACCCCTCGATCCCTATCCGTGGGTGTCCCTGTTCGCCCTCGCCAGGCTCTATCCGCAAGGGCATTCCAGCACGGGCGCATGGTGGCAGGAGATCCGCGGACGGGATCCGAACCACCGCGAGGCACACCACCAGGCGCTGCGCTACCTGTCGGCCCGCTGGCACGGCTCCTACGGCACGGCCCTCAACTTCGCCTGGGAAGCAGCGGGCTCCGCCCCACAGGGATCCCCCTTGGCGATCCTGCCCCAGGTCGCGCGGGCCGAGCACTACCGCCACCGGATGGCGACCGGGGGAAACACCGTACTGGGGCTGACCGGGCACTGGAACGACGAGCGCGCACGGGGTGACCTGCGGCACGCCCTGGACGCGTGGATCGCGCACCGCACGCCCGCGGCGCAGGACGTCGCCGACCTGAACCACCTGGCGCACGGCCTGGTCAAGGCGGGCATGGCGGACCGGGCGGGTGCGATCTTCCGGCTGCTGGACAACCGTGCCACCGAGGCGCCTTGGTCGTACACCGGAGATGCGGAACAGCTCTTCATCCGCTGGCGGAACAGGACAAGGCCCGTCTGAGGCAGGCCCGTTCGCCGTCTCCCGGGGCATCGAATGGCTTGCGAAAACCTCGCGTGTTACCTGACGGTAGGCAATGATGGCCGACGACCATCCACACGACGGGGGCTGACGCAGCGGTGACGACTTTCGACGAACGGACCATCGTGCACGCGTTCCGGGACGACGCGCTGGGAGAGCACGACGCCGTCGGTCTCGCCGCGGCGATCCGGCGGGGCGAGGTCTCCCCCGCCGAGGCCGCCCGGGACGCCGGGGAGCGGGTACGGGCGGTCGACGCACGGCTCCGCGCGGTCCAGGTACACGCCGACAGCCCGGTGCACGCCGTCGGTACGGGCGGCGCCTTCGGCGGGGTGCCGACCTTCGTCAAGGACAACACCGACCTCCAGGGGCTGCCCACGGGCCACGGCAGCGCCGCCTTCCGGCCGAGGCCGGCCCGGCGGCACGCGCCGTTCACCCAGCAGCTCCTGAGCAGCGGGGTCACCGTGCTGGGCAAGACCCGGCTGCCCGAATTCGGGTTCAGCCCGACCACCGAGTACGCCGGTGCGGAGCCGGTGCGCAACCCCTGGGGCACGGGCTACTCGGCGGGCGGCTCGTCGGGCGGCAGCGCGGCGCTGGTCGCCGCCGGTGCCGTGCCGATCGCGCACGCCAATGACGGCGGCGGCTCGATCCGCATACCCGCGGCCTGCTGCGGACTCGTCGGCCTCAAGCCGTCGCGCGGCCGCGTCGTGGCCAGTGCCCTGGGCCGCCAACTGCCGCTCGACATCATCTCCGACGGGGTCGTGAGCCGTTCCGTGCGGGACGTCGCCGCGTTCCTCGCCGCTGCGGAGACGTACCGGCGCAGCCCCGGACTGCCGCCCGTCGGACTGGTCGAAGGCCCCTCGGCGCGGCGGCTGCGCATCGGGTTCGTGCTGGACTCGCCGAACGGCGTGCACTCCGACGCCTCCACCCGGGCGGCGGTCGCGGAGACCGCGGAGCGGCTCGAACGGCTCGGACACACCGTGGAACCGGTGGAGTTGGGCATGGATCCGAGTTTCACCGACGACTTCCTCACGTACTGGGGCATGTTGTCCTTCCTCCTCGGCCTGACGGGCCGGACCCTCGGTGCGGACTTCGACCGCCGCCGCATGGACGGCCTCAGCCAGGGGCTGCGCGAGGAGTACCTGCGGAACTGGCGGCGGACTCCCGGCGTCCTGCGGCGGCTGAAGCGCACGAAGGAGGCCTACGCGGCTGCGTTCCGCGGGCTCGACCTCGTGATGTCGCCGGTGCTAGCCCACACCACGCCGCCGATCGGCCACCTCAGCCCGACCGTTCCCTACGCGAAGCTGATCGAGCGGATCCTCGCGTACGTGGCCTTCACGCCGGTCGACAACGTCGTCGGCACGCCGTCGATCTCGGTGCCCGCCGCGAGCCCGACCCCGGACGGGCTGCCGGTGGGCGTCATGTTCGCCGCCCGTCCCGGCGGTGAGCGGCGACTGCTGGAGATCGCCTTCGAGCTGGAGGCCGACCGGCCGTTCCGGCGCATCCAGGACCAGTGACGCAGCGAGCGGGAGACCTGCGGGGCGCGCGGCCGCTACCCGGTGGGCGCCGGCAGGTGCTCCACGCGCAGGGGCTCGAAGGCGATGCGGGTCAGCGATCCGTCGTCCGCCCATCGCACCTCGATGGATCCTTCGTCCGCCGTCGCCCGGGTGAGCACCTCGGCGATCGGCACCGGATCCGGCTCGCTGGTGCTGGTGCCGGAGCCGGCGAGCGCGACCAGCGCCGCGTACAGGCCCGTTCCCCCGGCCCCGGCCGTCAGTCGGGGCATGCTCGCCCATCGCGTGAACGCCGTCCCGGCCGGGGCCCGCGCCTCGTCCCGCGCCTCCCAGCCGTGCACGGGGTGGAGCTCCGAGCGGAGCGGCTCCTCGGGCCCCGTGGCCCAGCCCGTCTGTTCCACGCGGGCGCCGTACGGGGCTCCGTGCACCCGGTGCACGCGCAGTTCGTGCCGGCCGCGGACGAAGGTCACGCTCTCCACGCGCAGGCCGGGGACCGTGGGCGCGCCCCCGGGGAACACCGGCCGGTGCCAGGACGCGGCCCAGCCCCAGCCGTTCCCCTGGCCGGTACCCAGCGGGTGGATGCGCCGCCGGACACTGCGGGCGCCCGCCACGACCACGGCGAGGTGGTTGTCCGGGGTGTTGGCGCCCGCGGTGGGGCCGCTGCGGGTGGAGTAGGCCTGGCGGGAGTAGAGCGGGTCCTCGTCCCGGGCGTCCTCCGGCTGGTCCGGCCCTACGTGGTCGCTCCCGTGGTTGTGCAGCCGTACGATCCCGTCGGCGCGGGTGGTCTGGATCAGCAGCCCGGGAGCGGGCAGAGCGAGCGCCTGGTCGGGGCCCTCGCTGGGCGCGGGCTCCTCCGTCGCCGTCCACAGGGGATGCGTGGCCGGGGCGAGCAGGCAGACGAAGGCCTTGGAGGCCCAGTACGGCGAGGCCGGCCCGGAATAGTTCTGCAGGGTCGCCCCGTGCGGGCCGTGCCAGCCGAGGCCCAGCAGTCCGTCGGCGCCGACGGCGCCCCGGTCGAGGAAGTACCGCAGCGATCCGCTGACCAGGCGGCGCGAGGTGCCGGGGGTGAGCGGGGTGTGGCCGGTGACGGCGCCGAGACCGACGGCTGTCGCGGCGGCGAAGCGGTAGGTGAGGGAGCGCCCGAAGTGGATCGGCGCCCCGTCCGCGCCGAAGAGAAGGGAGAAGCCGTCCAGGTGGGCCCGCAGGCGGCCGCCGTGCGGGGCCGGCCGGTCCCCCCGGTCCGGCGAGGCGCCGAGTCGGCCGTCGAGGTGGCCGTCGAGGTGGCCGTCGAGGTGGCCGTCGAGCACCGGATACAGGTGCAGCGCCCAGCCGTTGTAGTGGTCGAAGGCGCGGCCTTCGCCGTCGGCGTACCAGCCCTGGCCCGCGTACCAGCCCTCCAGGAGGTCGAGCGCGCGGCTGCGGGCCCTGGCCGTCTCGGCGTCGCCGCGGCCCACGGATTCCAGGAACCCGGCCACGGTGTACGGGAAGAGGTACCAGTTGTTGGGGGCGGGCACATGGCGCAGGGCGCCGCGCAGCCACTCCTCCGTCCGGTCCTGCACCGCGCTGTCGAGGCGGTCCCACAGCCACGGCCGGGTCAGCCGGAGTCCGAGGGCCACCGAGGCCGACTCGACCATCGGCTGGCCCCCCGCGTGGATGTCGCGGATGACCGGCCAGGATTCCGCGTCGTCACGGCCCGGCGTCCGGGTTCCCGCCGCGAGGCCGTCCGCGTACCGCTCCAGCCAGCCGTACGGGTCCGCTCCCCCGGCCCCGGACACGCGGAACGCCGCGGCGAGGAAGGTGCGTGCGTACCCTTCGAGCCCGTCGGAGCGCACCCCGGAGGCGGACGGCGGTCCCGGCAGGTCGAGCAGGGCCCCGCGCGGCGTGGCCCACTGCCAGGCCGCACGCAGCAGCCCGTCGGCCACCGCCTCCCAGTGCGCACGCGTATAGCCGGTGTACGGGCTCAACGCGCGGTCTTCGCTGGGCAGTCCGGGAAGGGTCATGCGGGGATCTTGATCCAATGGCTCCGGCGGGTCAAGGGAGCAGGTCGGGAGAGCGGATCAGAGCGTTCGAAACGAGCGAGCGGGGGGCAGAGGTCAGGCCGAGGCGTCCCAGGCCGTCGTCAGCCCGTCCAGCCACGCGGGCGGCAGCTCCGCCGCGTCCCACTCCTCGCGCAGTGCCTGTGGCTCGGCGACGAGCCGCTCCAGTACGGCAATGCTCGTGGCGGAGTGGACGAGCGAGAAGCGGCCGTGCACCGTGATGGCGCTGCCCGCCCCGAACCGTGCGAACAGCCGGCCCAGCCGGGTCCGGTGGGTGTTGGTGAACTCCGTCAGCCGCCCCGCGTAGCGGGCCCGCTGCCTCGTGCTCATCGTGGCGAGGACGGCGGTGAGCACCTCCTCGGTCGCCTCCGGATCGAGCTCCGAGACCTCGGTGAACGACAGGTACAGGGGTGTGAGCGCCACTTGGGCCCGCTCGACCTCCATGCGCCTGGCCCGCGGGCGCTGTCCCGCCCCGTCCTGTTCGCCGTCCGGGTTCACGACCCGCAGCAGGGTCCGCTCGGTGACGGCGCCCAGCTCCGCCAGGAGGTCTCCGGCGCCGTCGAGCCATCCCGACTCGTACGGCTCGCCCTTGTCCCCCGGCACGCTCCGGTCACGGTCGCTCAGTTCCCCGTGCGCGAGCGCGAGCGTGCCCGCCTCCAGCAGGCCGAGCAGTTCGCGCGCGTCACCGGCGGGGACCCCCGCTCGTGCGAGGAGCTGTAGGAGCGTCGTCCTCGCGTTGTCGACACTGACCTCGTCCGGCCACTGCCGTCCCTCGTCGGCCCCGCTCATCAGATCCTCTCCGTTCTCGGCCACCGCACCGCCCGGCACTTCATTGTGACCGAGCGTCTCCGAGGAGGCCGGACCCAGGGGTCCGGTCCCCGGTTCGTCCCCGCAGTCGCGGGAACTGGCTTCCTGAGCTGGGACTCTATGCGGCGGCGCGCCGATGTCGAGCACTTTCCCGGCATCCGGCAATCTACCCATAACCTGCCCCGGGCAGTGGCGCCCGCCCTCACGCGAGCCCGTACGTACGGGGGCCACTGCCACTACACCTCCCGTACATACGCCCCCGCACGGGCCGCCGCCTCCGCCGCGGCCGCGGAGCGGTCGGCCACGGCGTCGTCGAGCGGGAGGGCCGTGGTCAGGAGGCGGTAGTAGAGGGGGGCGGACACCGCGCGGATCACCTCGTGCGGGTCGGTGCCCTCGGGCACCTCGCCGCGGGCCACGGCCTCCCGGACGCACGGCGCCCACTCCTCGACGCGCACGGCGTAGAAGCCGTGCAGCGAACGCGCCGCCTCGGGGTCGCTGGTCGCGGCCGCGATCACCGCCTTGAACAGGGCCCCTTGGCGGGGATCTCCCAGGGTGCGGCACACCAGCCGGGCGTTGGCCGTCAGGTCTTCGAGGAGCGATCCCGTGTCCGCCCGCGGAAGGGACTGCTGCGCCATGTCCAGCAGCAGATCGGCCATGAGGCCGGCGACGGTGCCCCACCGGCGGTAGACGGTCGTCTTCCCGACGTCGGCGCGCCGCGCGAGGTCGGCGAGGTCCAGGTGGGCGAAGCCCCGCTCGGCCAGGACGTCCCCGGCGGCCCGGAGCACCGCCTCCCGCACCCGGGCCGTACGCCCTCCGGGCCGCGCGCTCCCCGGCCCGGAGGGCGGGCCTGACTCCGGCTCCGGTGGGGCCACGCTGTCCGGCCCGGCTGCGGCGAACTCCATAACGGGACTCCAGTTCCATTAAGCATCGGGACTTGCTACGCTCGAACCATCTTAACAGAACCGTGGTCCCATTAGATGGAGCCGCGTGCGAGGAGAGGATGCGTCATGGAGTACAGGCGGCTGGGTGCGTCCGGGCTTCTGGTCCCGGAACTGAGCTTCGGAGCGGGCACCTTCGGCGGGCAGGGGCCTCTCTTCGGCGCCTGGGGCGACACCAACGTGCAGCAGGCGCGCCGCCTCGTGGACATCTGCATCGACGCAGGGGTCACGATGTTCGACACCGCCGACGTCTACTCCGCGGGCGCCTCGGAAGAAGTCCTGGGAGCTGCCCTCAAGGGACGCCGGGACCAGGTGCTCATCTCCACCAAGGCCGGGCTGCCCACGGGCGACGGCCCGGGCGGGGCGGGGACCTCCCGGTCCCGCCTGATCGCGTCCGTGGACGAGGCCCTGCGCCGCCTGGACACCGACCACATCGACCTCTTCCAGCTGCACGCCTTCGACGCCGGCACTCCGGTCGAGGAGGTGCTGTCCGCGCTGGACGACCTGGTCCGGGCGGGGAAGATCCGCTACACCGGCATCTCCAACTTCTCCGGATGGCAGGCGATGAAGTCCCTCGCCGCGGCCGACCTGCACGGCCGCCCGCGCTACGTCGCCCATCAGGTCCACTACTCCCTCGTCGGCCGCGACTACGAGTGGGAGCTCCTGCCGCTCGGCCTCGACCAGGGGCTGGGCGCGATCGTCTGGAGCCCGCTCGGCTGGGGCCGGCTCACGGGCAGGATCCGGCGCGGGCAGCCGCTGCCCGCCGGCAGCAGGCTGCACGACACCGCCGACTACGGCCCGCCGGTGGAGGACGAGTACCTCTACCGCGTGATCGACGCGCTGGACGAGGTCGCCTCGGAGACCGGCAGGGCCGTCCCCCAGATCGCCCTGCGGTGGCTCCTCCAGCGGCCGACGGTGTCCTCCGTCATCATCGGCGCCCGCAACGAGGAGCAGCTGCGCCAGAACCTCGGCGCGGTGGGCTGGACGCTCACGCCGGAGCAGATGGCGAAGCTCGACGCGGCGAGCAGCCGCACGGCCCCCTACCCCTATTTCCCGTACTACCGGCAGGAGGGCTTCGCCCGCCTCAACCCCCCGGCGGTCTGAGGGCGCCCTCGAGGGCGCCCCGTCACGGTCCCGGTGCCTGCAGGTATGCGGATACCGCGGCCCTGGTGAGGGTTTGGTAGCGCTGTTCTGCCGTTCGGGCCGGGAAGTGGCCCGCGAGTTCCAGGGTGATCGAGCCGTGGGCGGCCGCCCAGATGATGTCCGTGACCTCGTCGACGTCCACGGCCGGGCGGAAGACGCCGGTCGCCGCGCAGGCCCGTACGGCTTCGCGGAGGACTTCCAGGCTGGCGGCGGCGACCTCGCGGGCCTCGGGGGTGGGCGTGAAGCCGGGGATGAGGCCGGCGAACATGACCTGGTAGAGGTTGCGTTCGGTCAGGGCGTTCTGGCGGTAGGCGCGGCCCAGGTCGGCCAGGTGGGTGGGCGGGTCGGCGGACGGGGGGACGGCCTCCAGGCTGCGGCGCAGGCGGGCGAAGCCTTCCCGGTACAGGGCCTCGGCGATGCCGTCCTTCGCGCCGAAGTGGCGGTAGAGGACCGTGGTCGAGCAGCCGGCCGCGGTGGCGATGCGGCGCATGGTCAGGGCGGACGGGCCCTCTGCGGCGAGGAGTTGGGCGGCCAGGTCGAGGAGGGCGGCGCGCAGGGCTTCCTGGCCCTGGGCCTGGGTGCGGGCGTAGAGGTCGCCGCTCATGCCTGCTGCCAGTCGCCGAGGGGGCGGTAGATCGGGATGCCGGCTTCGGTGAGTGCGGTGCGCTTGGCGAAGTACTCGTCGCCCATCGGGTCCAGGCCGCGCAGGGGCATGGTCCCGCGCCAGATCGTCAGGTCCTCCGGTGCGAGCTGTTCGGCCCGTGCGAAGTGCCGTTCGGCTTCCGGCCCGCGGCCGCCCCGGTGCAGCCACAGGGCCAGGGCCGCTTCGGTACGGGCCTGCTGCTGGTCGGCCGTGGCGCGGCGGGTGTGCCGGGTGACGTCCTCGTCGGACAGTCCGCTGTCGCCGGTGAGGACCCAGCGGTCGAGTGCGGCGAGCGCCGCGCCGGAGTCCAGGCCCGACAGTTCGCGGAACAGGTCGGTGGCGAACTGGGTGTCGTTGGGGCGGGCCACCTGCCCCTCTTCGTCGATCCACAGGACGGTCGGCACGTTCAGGACGTCGTAGAGGTCGGACACGGATCCGTCCGTGTCGATGAGTGCGGGGTGGGTGACCGCGGCCTCGGCGATCCACGGCGCGGCGTCGGCGGCGCGGCGGTCCACGGCGACGCTGAGGACGCTGAAGCCGTGGTCGGCGAGTGCGGCGTGACGGCGCTCCCATTCGGGGAGGTCGTAGCGGCAACCGCACCAGGAGCCCCAGAAGACCAGGGCGACCTTGCGGCCGCGCAGGTCGCTCAGCGCGTGCGGCACGCCGTCGACGTCGGGGAGGGTGAAGTCCGGGGCGGTGGCACCGGCGAGGGCCTGCGAGCGTTCTTGCGCGGAGACTCCGAGGGCGATGACCCCGGTGTCGGTCGCGACCGGGCGGTCGAGGAGCCCGGCGAAGGCCACCGGGTCGAGCAGCCCCTGGTGTTCGGCCCGGGCGGCCGCGGACGAGGGCACGCACAGGTCGCCCCGACACCAGCCGTGCGGCTTGCGGACCCAGCCGAGGGCCTGTTCGGCGGCCTCGGGGGTCAGGAGGGTCCGGCCTGCCGGGCCCGCTTGCGCAGCTACGACCGTTTCCCTGCCGTCGTCCAGGATCGTGATCTGCGTGGCGTCCATGGCAACCCCCGCTGCGCTCGCATGAAAACTATGTACTGAGAAAATAACAGCGTTATCGCCACCACGGCAAGGCCACCGGCGGGCGACTTGGGGGCGGGCGGCCGATGGGTACGGGCGGCCGTTCGAACGGCTCAGGTGGCGGTGGTGCGGCTCCGGCCCGGGGTGAGGAGATGGGCCATGGCGTGCGCCTTCGCGCTGCCGTCGCTCCACAGCGGCCCCCACCGGATCCCCGTCGGCGTCAGCGGGCCCGCCCGGGCCACGGACACCCTCCGCGCGAGCGCCGATGCGAACGCGTGGGACATACGCGTGTACAGGACCCCCGCCGACGTCCGGTCCGCGGTCGAGTCACGCGAGACCGCGGGCGGCATCGCCCTCACCGGGCAAGGCGTCGACGTCTACACCGCGACCGCCGGCGGCCCCTCCGCCACCGGCGCGATCACCGCGCTGGGCGACGAGATCGCCGCACAGCACCTGACGGCAGCGTCCGCCCACGATCTGGCGCCGCCCACCGCGGACGACCCCCGGGGTTCCGGGCTGACCTCCGCGCTCCTGCCCATGGTCTTCGGCGGCATCTTCCCCACCCTCGTGCTCGGAGGCCTCTTCCCCGGTCACCGCGGTCTGCGGACCCGGCTGGCGGGCGCCCTGCTGTTCTCCGTCGTGACGGGCGCCGCGGTCGCCGCCGTCCTCCAGTTCGCCACGCACTCGATCGACGGCACCTACTGGCTCACGGCACTCGGAATCGCTCTCGGCATGGCCGCCATGTCGACCGTCCTCCTCGGCCTCCAGGCCCTCCTCGGCACGGCCGGCTTCGCCCTCGGCACCGCGCTGATGATGCTCCTGGGCAACCCCCTCTCGGGTCTCGCCTCCGGCCCCTACTGGCTCCCGACCGGGTGGGCCGCCCTCGGTACGCTGGCTGCATGCGTACGCGTCCCACTTTGAGCTGGACCCCGACCGCGGACCTGCCGCCCGGCACCACGGACCCGGGGCCGGTCGCCGACGCGCTGCGGGCCGGCGGGGTGCTGGTGCTCAGCGGGGCCGGGATGTCCACGGAGTCGGGCATCCCCGACTACCGGGGTGAGCGCGGCAGCCTGCACCGGCACACGCCCATGACCTACCAGGAGTTCACCTCCAGTGCTCGTGCCCGGCGCCGGTACTGGGCGCGCGGCCACCTCGGCTGGCGCACGTTCGGGCAGGCCGCGCCCAACGCCGGACACCGGGCCGTCGCGGCGTTCGGGCGGCGCGGGATGCTCGCCGGTGTGATCACCCAGAACGTCGACGGACTGCACCAGACCGCCGGCAGCGAGGCAGTGGTGGAGCTCCACGGAAGCCTCAACCGGGTCGTGTGCCTCTCCTGCGGAGCCCTCAGCCCCCGCCAGGAACTCGCGCTGCGGCTGGAGGAGGCCAACACCGGCTTCGAGCCGCCGGACGCCGCACTGAACCCGGACGGTGACGCCGATCTCACCGACGAGCAGGTCGGGGACTTCCGCCCGGTGCCCTGCGCGCTGTGCGGCGGCATCCTCAAGCCGGACGTGGTGTTCTTCGGCGAGAGCGTGCCCGTGGAGCGGGTCGGTCACTGCCGCGAGCTGGTCGGCGCGGCGACCTCGCTGCTCGTCCTGGGCTCCTCCCTGACGGTGATGTCCGGGCTCCGGTTCGTCCGCCAGGCGGCCCAGGCCGGGAAACCGGTACTGATCGTCAACCGGGATCCGACCCGTGGCGACCGCCACGCCGCCACCCGGGTCGCACTCCCCCTCGGGGCGACCCTCACCGGCCTGGCCGGCGAACTGGGCGTCCCCCTCGACGAGGATTCCACGCACCACTGAGGGGTGATCGCTCGCCCAGACGGCCTAGACCGTCGAGGCGATCCGGCCGGCCCGCCGCCTCAGGCCAGCGGGCCGAGCACCTCCTGGGATTCGATGAGCCCCTGGTCGCTCGGGGGCTTCCCGTCGCCGAAGACGCGTACCGCCTGGCGGGCCCGGAACTCGGCGTGCGCCTCGGCGGGCTTCACGTAGCCGTGGCGGGTGCGGGCCTGTTCGGGGGTGAGGACCTCCTTGGTGCGGGGAGGCACGCCGAGCTTGATGGGCGCCACCACCTTGACCGTGGAGGGGGACAGCATCCCCAGCAGGAACAGTTCGACCCGGGGGCTGAGGTGGGCGAGCGCGAAGGACGTCCGCATGACCGGTACGACGAGGACGTCGAGGAGGCGTGACTGCCGGATCTGCGCCATCTCCCGCATCCAGCGCGGCATCGTGGCGATGGTGGCGATCCGGTGCGTCCTGGCCACGACCATCCGCGCGGGCCTCATCCACCACGCGGTCGGCGGGAGGACGAGGTCGGTGTTCAGGAGGTGGTTCATGGCCTGCCGGGCGATCGGGCTGGCCTCCAGCCGCGGGCGCATGCGCTCGAAGTACGCCCGGATCCCCGCCCGGTCGCGCGGGACGTCTTCGGGCGAGCAGGTCTGGAACTCCGCGGCGAGGGCGCAGGACTCCCAGTACTCCTTCTCCTCCTCGGCGGTGAGCTTGCCGGGCCCGTACTTCTCGTAGGCGTAGAGGATCGAGTGCCATCCGGTGAGCTGTATCCACAGCTGCGAGGCGGGGTCGTTGGCGTCGTAGGTGCCTTCGCCGTAGGGCAGTTGGCCGATGGCCTTCGAATGGACCTTCACCAGGACGTCCGCCGCCTTGCACACCTGGTCCGTGCCGGCGAAGGCCACCATCGCGAAGTAGCGCAGCGTGCGGTCGTAGCGGGTGCGCGTGCGGTCGTAGATGCCCTGGGTGCCGTGGACCGCGGCCACCAGCGGCGGGTCGAGTTCCTCCACGACCACGGAGCGCTGGAAGCCCACCGTGGGCGCCGTCGGGTAGCTCCAGACCTTCCAGACCACCGATCCGGGACCGAAGAACCCGTAGTCCGCGTGCGGTTCGACCTCTTTGCCGTGCAGTCGGGCCATCAGACCGCTCCTCGTGTTCCTGGCAGCGGGTACGTACCGCTCCCCCAATAAGACAGGACTGTCTTAAATTAAGACACGACTGTCGTAAGATGCCAAGGTGTCGACACCGACGTCTTCAAGCGACAGGCCGCGCAGGCGGCGCCCCTACGCTCCGCGCGTCCCGATCGCGGAACGCCGCGAGCAACTCCTCGACGCGGCCCTCGCCGTGATCGTGAGCGACGGCTACGGCCGGGTCTCCATCGACGCGATCGCCAAGCGGGCGCAGGTCGCGCGCTCGGTGGTCTACGGAGCCTTCGACGACCTCGACGACCTGCTGCTCACCCTCCTCGACCGGCAGCAGGAACGCGCCTTCACCCGCCTGCTCGGATCCGTTCCCGACGCTCGCCGCACCCGCGACCCGGTCGACTTCGCCTGCGAGACGGTGCACCGGATGGCCGCCATGCTGCGGGCGGACCCGGATACCTGGCGCCTGATCCTGCTGACCCCGGCGACCACTCCCCCGGCCGTCCACGCGCGCATCGAGGCGGACCGGGAGCGGTTCCGGCGCAGGGTCTCCTCGTGGATCGCGGCCGCGCCGGCCGACGGAGGGGCCGCGCCGGCCGACGGAGGGCCCGCGCCGGACCCCGAGGTACTCGCCCACGCGCTGGTCGCCTGCGCGGAGCACTTCGCGCGCCTCGCGCTCACCTCCACCGAGGCGATCGACGCCACCCGGCTCGCCGGCCAGGTGCGGCTCCTGCTCCGCGGCATCTGGTCCGCGCCTTCGGCGTAGGTGTCGCCACGCCCGACCCTCCGGTCCACGCCGGGCAGGCCGTCCCGCCCCATACTGGGCGGGCGCGGGCACCTGGCCGCGCGATCCGCCCCGCCCGCCCCGGGACCAGGCCCGCAGCCCGCCCCACCCCGTGTTCCGGGGGTGCTCGAACCGTCGGGAGCAGGAGTCGACCCCGCAGCCGCGTCCCTCGCCTGAAGGCCCGCCTCCGCCCCGCAAGCGCTACGTCGTCGCGGCCGTCGGGTGCGCCGGGGGGATGGTCAGCCTGGACCAGACCGTCGTCGCGGTGGCCCTCGATCCGATGGCGCGCAGCCTCGGGCTGACCACCTTCACGATGCACGGCGTGGTCCTCGTCTACGTCCTCGCGCTGGCCGCGTTCGTACCGGTCGGGGGCATGCTGGCCCGCAGGGTCGGTCGGCTGACCACCTTCCGGGCCGGCACCGCGGTCTTCGCCCTCGCGTCGGGGCTCTGCGCGCTGGCCCCGCCGGGTGACGCCGCCGAGGCGTACCTCGTCACGGTGAGGGCCGTACAGGGCATCGGCGGCGCGCTGATGATGCCGGTGGCCACGTCCGTGATCACGGACGTGTACGAGGAACACGCCCGGGGCAGGGCGCTGGCCGTGTACGCCGGCCTGGCACAGCTCTTCCTCGTCTTCGGCCCGATCGTGGGCGCGGTCCTCACCCAACTCCTCGGCTGGCGCTCCGTCTTCCTCGTCAACCTGCCCGTCGGCGCCGCGTGCCTGTGGATGATCAGCAGGGCGCGGCTGGGCAACCGGGCGGAGGGCGGCTCCCTGTCCGTGATCCAGCCCCTCGCGGTGGTCTTCTCCCTGGTCGTGCTCGTCCTCGGGCTCTACCAGTGCGGCGTCTGGGGCTTCACCGACACCAGGACGGTCATCACGCTCGCCACGGGCGCCGTGGCGCTGGGCGTGACGGTGCGTCTCATCCTGCGGTCCCCCCGTCCGCTCCTCGACCTGCGACTCCTGGGCATCCGCCCGTACGCCGTGGCCGTGGCGCTCACCTTCCTGGTGCAGGGACCCCAGCTGATCGTGCTGGTGCACGGCACGGTGTACCTGCGCCAGGCGATGGGCCTCTCGCTCCTGGCCACCGGGCTCTCGCTGCTTCCCCTCGTCGCGGCCTCGGCGGCGGGCACCTTCCTCTCCGGGTACCTGCTGGACCGCTCCCGCTCGGTCCGGGTGCCCGTCCTGCTCGGCCTGGTGGCGGCCACTGTCGGCGCGGTGGCGTGGACGGCCGCCCTGCCGTCGCACGAGTACCTCTGGCAGGTCCCCGGGATGCTCCTCGCGGGGGTCGGGATGGGCCTGCCGGTCCCCGCCCTGAGCGCCGAGCTCATGCGCGCGGTTCCCCCGGACAAGCGGGCCGACGCTTCGGTCCTGCGCCAGAGCATCCGGCAGCTGGGCGGTGCGGTCGGGCTGGCCGCGGCGGGGGCCGTCGTACTGGCCACCAACGAGGACACCGCCGACGCGGCGGGCGTCGTCACCGTCGCCGCCACGTCCGCGGCCTTCACCGTCGCGAGCTGTGTCCTGGCCGTCACCCTGCCGCTGGCGGCCGTCGCCCTGCCGCGCAGGGCCCGTACGGGCGGGCACCGAAGCGCGGGCCGGAGAACCGGCCCGCGACCGCCGTAGCGGCGCACGCCCCGCGCGCGCACCGGCTCCTTCAGCGCAGCCAGACCGCGGTGTCCCGGGGCAGGGCTCCGTTCTCCAATTGCCCGCTGGAGAGCAGGACTTCTGCGTGCTCGGGCAGCGGAACCGGTCCGTCCGAAAGATTCACCAGGCAGCGCACGGAGGACCCTGCCGCGGTGCGGGCGAAGGCGAGCACGCCCGGCTGAGCGGGCAGCCAGGTGAACTGCCCTTCAAGGAGCGCCGGTTCGGCGGACCGCAGCGCCAGGGCACGGCGGTAGAAGCCCAGCATCGAGTCCGGGTCCGCACTCTGCTCGCGCACGCTCCGGGCGGCCCACTCGGCCGGCCGGGGCAGCCAGGACTTCGCGTCCGGTGCCTCGTCTCCCCACGGGAGGGGTACCCGGCAGCCGTCCCGGCCGAGGTCCTCGCCGCCGGTCTGGAAGAAGGTCGGGTCCTGGCGGAGCGCCGGCTCGATGTCCTCGACCTCCTCGAGGCCCAGCTCGTCGCCCTGGTAGACGTAGACGCAGCCGGGCAGGGCCATCGTCAGCAGGGCCGCGGCCCGGCCCCGGCGCCGCCCGAGGCCGAGGTCGGCGGGGACGCCGTGCACGCGGCGGCCGTCGAGCGCGTACGAGGTGTCCGCGCGTCCGTAGCGGGTGACGTGGCGGGTGGTGTCGTGGTTCGACAGCACCCAGGTGGCGGCGGCGCCGACCGGGGCGTGCTCGGCGAGGGTCGCATCGATGACCGTACGCAGGGCCTCAGCGTCCCAGGGGCTCTGCAGGAACGGGAAGTTGAACGCGGTGTGCAGCTCGTCGGGGCGCAGGTAGCGGGCGAAGCGTTCCGGGTCGGAGGTCCACACCTCGCCGACGAAGACCGGTTCGTGGGCGTAGCCGTCGAGGACCTTGTGCCAGGCGCGGTAGATGTCGTGGACGCCGTCCTGGTCGGCCCAGGGGCTGGGCCCGCTCTCGTGGTCGGGCAGCTCCGGGTCCTTGACGAGGTTGTCGGCGACGTCGATGCGGAAGCCGTCCACGCCCCGGTCGAGCCAGAAGCGCAGGATCGACTCGAACTCCGCGTGGACCTCGGGGTTCTCCCAGTTGAAGTCGGGCTGTTCGGGAGCGAACCGGTGCATGTACCACTCGCCGGGCGTGCCGTCGGCCTCGGTGACCTGCCGCCAGCCGGGGCCTCCGAAGACGGACTGCCAGTTGTTGGGCGGCAGTTCGCCGTGCTCGCCGCGGCCGGGCCGGAACCAGAAGCGCGCGCGCTCGGGCGAGCCGGGGCCGGCCGCGACGGCCGCGCGGAACCAGGGGTGCTGGTCCGAGCAGTGGTTGGGGACGATGTCGACGATCACCCGGATGCCCAGGTCGTGTGCCTCGGACAGCAGCGCTTCGGCCTCGGCCAGGGTGCCGAACATCGGGTCGATGTCCCGGTAGTCGGCGATGTCGTACCCGCCGTCGGCCATCGGGGACGGGTACCAGGGGCTGATCCACACCGCGTCGACGCCGAGCCGGCGCAGGTACGGAAGCCGCGCGCGGATCCCGGCGAGGTCACCGATCCCGTCGCGGTTGCCGTCGGCGAAACTGCGCGGGTAGATCTGGTAGATCGCGGCACTCCGCCACCAGGCGGACGGTGCTGCGGATGGGGGTTCGGGGGCCGGGGTGAAGGCCTCGGGGGTCGCCATGTGGCGAATCTAGGGAGGGCTCTTCGTCGGCGTCAACAGTTCACCTGAATCTTTTGATCGAATCGATCGATGTGATCTATGCGATCGGAACCGTACGGGGATTCGCTCACGCCGTCGTAGGGGCCGGGGCGGTCCGGGAGCGGAAGGTGCGGCGGTAGGTGTCCGGCGGGACGCCCACCGTGCGGGCGAAGTGGCGGCGCAGGGTGGTGGCGGTGCCCATGCCGGTGGCCGTCGCGATGGTGTCGACGGTGTCGTCGGTGGTTTCCAGCAGTTCCTGGGCGTGGCGGATGCGCTGGGTGAGCAGCCACTGCAACGGGGTGGTTCCGGTCACCGACTTGAAGTGGCGGCCCAGGTGGCGGGAGCTCATCCGGGCGCGGCGGGCCAGGTCCTCCACGGTGAGCGGCTCGCCGAGGCGTTGCAGCGCCCAGGGGAAGAGGTCGGCGAGCGGGTGGTTCCCGGGGGCGGGCACGGGGGTCGTGACGAACTGCGCCTGTCCGCCGTCGCGGTGCGGCGGGACGACCAGGCGGCGGGCGATCTTGTTGGCGACCGAGGAGCCGTGGTCCAGGCGCACCAGGTGCAGGCACAGGTCCATGGCGGCGGCCTTGCCCGCGGAGGTCAGCACGCTGCCGTTGTCCACGTAGAGGACGTCGGGGTCCACGGTGACGAGAGGGTGGCGTCTGGCCAGTTCCTCCGTGTGCGCCCAGTGCGTGGTCGCACGCTTGCCGTCCAGCAGGCCCGCGGCGGCCAGCACGAAGGCGCCCGTACACAGGGAGGCCACGCGCGCGCCGGCCCGGTGGGCCGCGCGCACCGCGTCGATGAGCTCTGCCGGCGGATCCCGGTCGACGTCGGCCCAGCCGGGGACGATGACGGTGTCCGCTTGCACGAGGTGGTCGAGTCCGTGGTCGGGTTCCAGGCGGAAGCGGTCGATCCGCACGGCGCCCGGTCCGCAGAGCGAGAAGTCGTACCAGGGGTCGACGAGGTGGGTCAGGTCGGAGCCGAAGACCTCGCAGGCCAGGGCCAACTCGAAGTGCAGCATGCCGTCGGTGACGGCCAGCGCGACATGGGGCATGTCCGGAAGTGTACGGGTCATGTCGTTCCGGACAGTGGTGGGCGGGTGGTGCTCCGCGACAGGATGTTCATGACGGAGCGAGGCGGGCCCTGAGGGCCGGCGGCGGTCATCCGGGCACGAGTACGGGCGATGACAGGGGAGCGGGATCATGGGATCAGGTCAGACGGTGGCGGTGTTCGGTGCGTACGGGCACACCGGGCGGTTCGTGGTGGCGGAGCTGGTGGAGCGCGGGTTCGTCCCGGTGCTGTCGGGCCGCGACGGCGGGAAGCTGAAGGCGCTGGCGTACGAGACCGGCCTGGAGGCCCGGCCGGCGACGGTGGACGACCCTGACGCGCTGGACCGCGCGCTGGCCGGCACGGCCGCCGTGATCAACGCCGCGGGGCCGTTCGCCTCGACGACCGGCCCCGTGATCGAGGCGGCCCTGCGGGCCGGGATCCCCTACCTGGACGTGGCCGCCGAGCTCGAGGCCAACATCGACACCTTCGCGCACTTCGCCGACCGGGCGCGGGACGCCGGTGCGGTGATCGTCCCGGCGATGGCCTTCTTCGGCGGTCTGGGCGACCTGCTGGCCACCGCGGCGATGGGCGACTGGACCGAGGCCGATGAGGCGCACATCGCGTACGCCCTGAGCAGCTGGCACCCCACCGCCGGGACGCGGCTTTCGGGCGCGGTCTCGCGGGAGCGGCGCGGTGAACGGCGCATGCGCTACGCGGGCGGGCAGTGGGAGTACCGCACCGACGCCGCACCGACCCTGGAGTGGCCCTTCCCCGAGCCGACGGGTCCCCGGCAGGTGATCGGGGAGTTCACGATGGCCGACGTGGTGACCGTGCCCAGCCACCTGTCGATCCCGGACGTGACCACGTACATGACGGTCGAGGCGGTACGCGACATCGCGGCCCCCGGCACGCCGGCTCCGGCCGCGGCCGACGACAGCGGACGGTCCGACCAGACCTTCCTCGTCGACGCGGTCGTGCGGGCGGGCGGAGCGGAACGCCGCGCCGTGGCCCGCGGGCAGGACATCTACGCCGTCACGGCGCCCCTCGTCGTGGAGGCCCTGGAGCGCGTCCTGACGGGCCGCACCCGTACGGTCGGCGTCGCTTCCGCGGGCGAGATCTTCGACGCGCAGGACTTCCTGCGCGCGCTGGCCCCGCACATCACCGTGGAGCTGCTCCCGTAGCGGCGGAGGCCCTGTCGTGAAGTCAGCCGGCGAGGTTCTTGAGGGCCGTCAGGATCTCCTCGGTGGAGCGGACCCGGCCGATCCGGGGGAAGATCTTGCCGAAGCTGTGGGCGTGCGCGTCCGCGTCCATGTCGGTGGTGGCGTCCTCGGCGAAGACGAGGTCGTAGCTGTGCTCCCAGGCGGAGCGGGCGGTGGACTCGACGCCGATGCTGGTGGCGATGCCGGCGAGGACGATCCGCGTGATGCCGCGTCGGCGCAGCTGGAGGTCGAGCTCGGTGCCGGTGAAGGCGCCCCAGTGCCGCTTCGTGACGACGATGTCGTTCGCGCCGGTGGCCAGCTCGGCCGAGAGCACGGAGAACTCGGCCGGAGGCGCGCTGGTCAGACCGGGCTGGTCGGTGTGAAGGGTGGGCAGGTCGCCCCCGTCCGGGGACCAGGCGACCTTCACGAGGACCACGGGCAGGTCGGCCGCGCGGAAGGCGTCGGCGAGCTGGACGGCCTTGGAGAGGATCCGCTCGGCAGGGGTGACCACGGGCAGGGCCATGATCCCCTCCTGAAGGTCGATGAGGACCAGGGCGGTGTTCTTGTCGAGCGTGATCGCGGACATGCGAGTGTCTTCCTTCGCTGGTCGTGCAGATACAGGGACAGGTACAGGGACAGGTTTGAGCTGCAGGTATGACCTGCGGGTGCGCACGCGCGTGCGGCCGGTGGCCGGGGCTCGAGTGCCGCCCGGTCAGTCCTCGGCCAGGCGCCGCAGCGCCGGGAGGGCCTGGGTGAGCGCGTCCAGCTGCGCCGGGGTGAGGTTTTCGGCAAGGCGCTGGACGAGCAGGTCGTGACCCGCCCCCTCGCGCTGGGCGAGGAAGGTGCGGCCCTTGTCGGTGAGGGAGATGAGCTGGCGGCGCCCGTCGGTGGGATGGGCGGTGCGTTCGACGTAGCCGTCCGCCTGGAGGGCGTTGACCGTGGCTATGACCGACTGCGGGCGGACCCGCTCGGCCCGCGCCAGTTCGGTGGCCGTGTGGACGCCGTCCCGGTCCAGGCGCTTGAGGACGGAGGCCTGGGACAGCGTCACGCCTCCTTCGGAGGAGGCGGCCCGCAACTGGCGGACCAGGAGGCCCACGGTCATCTGGAGCTCTTCGGCGATCTGGTGCAGTGGCTTCTTTTCATCTCCCACAACATGACAATAACGGAAATACAGGGAAACTGCAAAGGTAGACTTACTACTTCTTCGCTGCTCTCGGCGTTGTCCGCCCTCTCAGCGTTCCCCCGTTCCCGAAGGAAGCCCATGGCGACCCCGCTGCCCGCCCGGGCCCTGCACACCCTGCGAGGGCTGACCGAGACGTTCCTCGCCCGGGACGCCGCCGCCCGCTTCGACCGGCGCCTGGCCCTCGGCTCCGCCGCCGGGGTCGGCCTTCCCCTGATCGTGGGGCTGGCCGTCGGGCAGACCGGGCCGGGCGTCGCGGTCGCGCTCGCCACCCTCCTGACCCTGCTCGAAACCCCGGAGAAGGCCCCCGGGGCCCGGGCCCGCCGTCTTCTGGCCCGAGTCGCCCTCTTCCTGGCGGTCACCGCGCTCGGCATCCTCGTCGCCGGCCACCTGGTCCCGACCCTGCTCGCGGCTGCCGTCCTCAGTCTGGCCGTGCCCCTGCCCGGCATCGGGATCCTCCCGCTGATCATGATGACCGCCGCCACGCACCCGCAGCCCGGCATCGGTACGGCCGAACACCTCCTGCTCTTCCTGGCGGGATGCCTGTGGGCCGCGGGCCTCCTGATGACCCCCTTCATCGGCGGCCCGTACGGAGCCGCAGGGCCCCGTACCCCGCGGCCGCCTCTTCCCGAACGCGCCCGCCGGTCCTGGACGGTCCTGCGCCGGGCGGCGGCCGAGGGCGATCCGAAGTTCCGCTACGCGGTCCGCCTCTGCACCTGCTTCACCCTCGCCTACACCGCCGTGACCCTGTTGGACATCCCGCACTCCAACTGGGTCCTCACGGGCATCCTGACCACCCTGCGCCCCAGTTGGGGCGAGACCCACAGCCGCATCGTCAAACGCCTCGGCGGCATGGTCCTCGGCTGTCTCCTGACCGGACTGCTGCTCGTCCTCACCCCGCAGACACCGGTCGCTGAAGCCCTGGCCGTGACGGTCTGTGCCGGCATCGCCCGCCCCGTGCGCGGCATCAACTACGGCTTCTGGCCCGTCTTCGCCACCCCAATGCTCCTGCTCCTGGCCGACTTCAACACCCGGCTCGGCTGGATCGACGTCGCGGAGCGCCTCGCGAACAACATCTGCGGTGCGCTGCTGGCCGCCGCCACCATGCTGCTCGTATGGCACTCCCGCGAGCGGACCCTCGTCCCGCAACGGCTCCAGCTCCTGCTCGACGCGCACGCCCGGTTCCTCGACCGCGTCGCCACCGTCGTCGAATTCGGCCCGCCGCTCGAGCGCGAGCACAACAAACGCAAAGCCGAGCGCGCCGCCGCCGAACTCGCCTCCGCCCGCACCCGCCTCGCCCAGGAACCCGGCCGGCCGACAGGCCTGCTGACAGCCCTTGACGAGACCCTCGACGCGGCCCGGCGGCTCCGCGAACTGGTCACCGTCCACCGCCCCTACGAACGGGCGCACGCAGCGCTCGACCCGCGAGAGCTGCGCCTCCTGGCATCCCGCCTGCGCCGGACGGCGGCCGTCCTCGTCGGCACACCGACCGCCGAGCCGGCCGCCCCTCCCCCACCGGTGCCGTCCGGTCCGGCCGCCGCAGCCGACGCGGCCGCCCGACCGGAACGGGCCCTCACGGGCGCCGCACAGGCCATGGCCCGCCATGCGCTCCGGGCCGCCGGCCTCAGCCATCCCGATACCGGCGGTGAATGTGACGTCTTGCGAACGGACGGGGTCGGGGTCGCCCACGGGTGGCCGAGCTGATCGATAATTGGCCGGCGCCCTGCCTGCACGGTTGAGAGGAGCCCTTGATGACCACACCGCGGGACTTGTTGATCATTTCGATGGACGTGGAGTCCGGCCGGACTGCCGAGCAGGGCGACCTGTCGCTCGCGCTCGCGGGGGCAGAGGTGGTCGATCTCCTTGCCGCCCGGGCCATCGGGCTGGACGGTGACCACATCGTGCCGGGCGAGGAAACGGCACTCGGTGACCCCCTGTTGGACGCGGCGGCGGCCTCGCTCGTACGGGAGGCGCCCTACGAGTCCGTCGCCGACTGGCTGTGGCGCAGGGGGCAGGGCCTGTCCGCGAGCTACCGGGCCGTGCTCGAGAAGGAAGGACAGCTCGTACGGCAACCCCGCCGCGGGTTCTCCCTCCGGGCCGGTGAGCTGATGCCGGCCGATTCGCCCGCCCGCCGTCGGGCCGAGGAGCGGTGGAGGTCCGAGGATCCCGTCCTCGTTCTCCTGGCTCAGGCACTCGAGGGCGGCGACGACGACCGGTCCGGTGACGCTCCGGACGTGGCCGACGACAGCGTCGCGACCGTATTGGCCGCCGTGAACGACGCATTGGTGGAACTGGCGTCCGTACGGCAGCGGCGGGCCATCGAGAACGCGGCCTTCGACAACATCTGGCGCGGCGGTGTGTGACGAGGGGGCCGGGGCCGGGGCCGGGTCCCTGTTCCTGATCTGACCCTGATCCTGATCCTGATCAAGGAGACGCCGGCGGGGCACCGTCGACCGCCCACCACCATGCGATCGATGCGATCGGAGGCGCCGAGAGGGGGGCGCCGTCCGGTGGGCGGACCGCGGTCCCGACTCGACGGGGCTGGTGGTGGGTCCCGTCCAGTTGCCCGGGGTAGTAGCGGGAGGTCGCCCCGCACCAGTCCCGCACACCGCAGATGTACTGGGTGAGTGCGTCCAGATGGCTTTGGATCCGCGGGTCCGCCGGGGCCTTCGCGGTCTGCTGACCCAGCTGCAGGAACCGGCGCATGATCAAGTCCCTGAGCGTGGAAGCGGCTTGCAGGCCCCGTCCAGGCCCCGTCCAGGTCCGGCTCCAGGACCGGCTCCAGGACCGGCTCTAGGACCGGCTCCAGGAGCAGGTGCAGGACCGGCCGGGCCGTCCAGGAGTGCTACCAGGTTCCCGCTGCGGCTGCCGCGTTCGTTCTCCTTCGCGAAGGAGTGGATGTCGGTGTCCACGACCACGATCCCCGCCGCCATCTCGGTCAGCGCACGGATGCGCCGGTCCTCCCACAGCGCTGCGGGCAGGGCGGCACCGATCGCGTCGAGCAGCACGGGGACGGCCAGGGCGGCTCCGGAATGCAGGCGGGTGAGCAGGTGTCGCTCACGGCCTGCGGGTCTCCCGGTGCGGCCGTGTCGGCGCCGGTGCCGGTGCCGGCCTCGGCGAGGAAGTAGCCGCGCATCGAGTCGACCCACCTCCTGACCTGCACGGGTGCGGCGATCGCATCCAAGCGGAGCCGGATGTCGCGCAGGGCCAGGCCGAAGGGGTCTGCGTCGAGGGGAACCTCGGGGGCCTCGATCGTCCGCTGGAGCCGGGCGACCATCGTGAGCATCTCGGTGGGGGTGAGACTCGGGAGGTCCTCGTCGCAGAGGTCGTCGAAGGCGAACACCCACACGGCGAGGTCGCTGAGCAATTGGGCCGCGAACGGGTCGGCGTACGGTGCGATCCTCACCGCGATCCGGTTCAGCCCCGTGGTCAGCCGCCTGCTGCGAGCCGCCCCTCCGCCCAGGCCGAAGCGGCCCATGAACTCCGCGGAGCGCACGTCGAATTCGTCCGCTCCCGGGCCACGACCACGGCCGCGGCCGCGGCCATCTATGTGGGCGGCTTGGTGCGTCCGTGTTCCTGTCATCAGTGATCACCTCGTGTTCGGGGAGTGGATGCCCCGCCTCCGTGTCCGGACAGGGCGGGACGTGATGGCAGGGGGACGCAGGGGATACGGGGCGCGGGGTACGGGACGCCGACGACGGGGCGGCGCGTACGGACGGTCTGCACGGGGGTCGCGGAATGCACTCGCTCGGCCCATCTCATTGAACGCAGGACGTTCCCCGGGCCACAACGGGCAACCGGGAGCACTCGCGGGGCGCCAGGAGCGCGCCACGCGCCGCCCGAGCCACCTGCCGCCCGTCCCCGGGAGCGCCACGGGCGGGATTCCCGCGGGCGGCAGGGCACCGGGGCCGGAACATGCCTACGCTGGAAGTGGATCCTCCGGATGAGGTGAGGCCATGACAACGAGATGCTCAGCCGGACTGGGCCGAAGGCGTCGTCGGATCCCCGTGGTGGCCGTTGTCTCCGCCGTCGCCGCCACGTGTCTGGTGTCCGGGTACGCGGGTTCCGGTTCGGCGGTTTCCCTCGCGGCGGGCGCCCCGGTCGCCGCCGGGCCGCAGGACGGTTCCTGCCGGACCGCTCCGCCGGACAGTTTCTGGCACGCGCCCGTGGACGCGCTGCCCGTGCACCCGAACTCGGACCGGTACGTCTCTTCGATCGGTGCCGCGGAGCCCCTGCACCCCGACTTCGGGGCGGGGCTCATCGACGGCGAGCCCTTCGGCCTTCCCATCACCGTCTCGGACACGACGGTGCCGGAATCGAAGGTCTCGCTGGACATCGCCGAGGAAAGCGATCCGTCCGGGTACCGGATCCCGCAGGACGCCAGGATCGAGAACGGTCCGGAGAGCTCCGGGGACCGCCACGTCGTGGTCTGGGACCGCGCCCTGTGCAAGTCGTACGAGCTCTGGAACGCGAGCGCGCAGGGCGACAACGCCTGGCGCGCCGGCTCGGGCGCGGTCTTCGACCTGCGGAGCAACGCGCTGCGGCCCGCCGACTGGACGTCTGCCGATGCCGCCGGCCTCGCCATCCTGCCCGGCCTGGTGCGCTACGACGAGGCGGCGGGCGGGGTGGTCGACCACGCGATCCGGATGACCGTGCCCCGTACGGATCAGAGCTACGTCTGGCCGGCACGGCATCAGGCGGGCGCCGCGGCGGACGAGTCGCTGCCTCCCATGGGCCTGCGGATGCGGCTCAAGAGCTCGGTGGACACCTCGGCCCTGGGCCCTCAGGCCCTGGCCGTCGCCGAGGCGCTGAAGAAGTACGGGGCCATCGTCGCCGACAACGGGTCGGCCTGGTACCTCACCGGTGAGGAGAACCCTGGCTGGGACAACGCCCAGCTCAACGCGCTCAAGGGCTTCAAGGGTTCGGACTTCGAGGCCGTCGACGCCTCCGGGCTCCAGCAGTCGCCGGACTCCGGTGCCGTAGCGCCCCGCTGACCGCCGGCCTCTGACCGCTGATGTCCGACCGCCGGCCTCGGCCGCTGATGCCTGACCGCTGAGAGGAACGCGCCTCATGCGCGCAGAGCCTTCCACCGCTGCGCGCAAGGGGGCCTTCATCGCGGTCGCCGTAGCCCTGTTCTGCATCCAGCTCGACTTCTTCGCGCTCAACCTCGCCATTCCGGGGATCGCCGCGGAGCTCGGCGTCACGGTGTCGGCCGCGCAGTGGACCCTGTCCGCGTACATGCTCGCCATCGGCTGCTTCTTCATCGTCGGCGGCCGGGTCGGGGACGTCTTCGGCCGGCGGGGCACGCTGCTCGCCGGAACCGCCCTGTTCACCGCCGGAACCGTGGGGTGCGCGCTGGCTCCCGGTCTCGGTCCGCTGGTCGTGGCCCGGATCGCCCAGGGGGTGGGCGCGGCGTTCGTCTTCCCGGTGGCCGTGTCCGTGATCACCAACACCTTTCCCGAGGAGTCCCGGGCCAAAGCCCTGGGCGCCGTGTTCGGCGTCGCCAACATCGGGACCGCGATCGGGCCCTTCGTGGGCGGCGGGTTCACCGAGGGGCCGGGCTGGCGCTGGATCTTCTGGCTGATGGCGCCGCTGAGCCTGTTCTCGCTGCTCACCGCTCTCGCGTACGTCCCGGACTCGCGGGACGCGTCGGCGCCGCGCGAGCTCGATCTGCTCGGCTGCGCCCTCGTCGTCGGCGCGCTGGCCGCCCTCACGCTGACCGTGGAGCGCGCGGACGCCTGGGGATGGAGCAGCGCCCGCGTCCTGTTCGGCTTCGCGGTGGCCGTGGTGAGCGGCGGGCTGTTCCTGGTGCGGGAGCGGCTGGCCCGGCACCCGCTGATCGATCTGGGGCTGTTCCGCGACGTCCCGTACGTCCTGGTCACCGGCATGGGCACGCTCACGAACATGGGGTACGGCGTCACCGTCTTCCTCGCCACCCTCTACCTCCAGGGCGTACGGGGGCTCTCGCCGCTCCTGGCCGGCACGGTCTTCCTGGCACCGGCGCTGCTGGTGGCGCTCAGCGGGCCGCTGGGGGCGCGGCTGGGCCGGCATCTGCGGCCGACCACGGTGATGGCGCTCGCCGGGATCGGCGCGGGCACGGGGATGTACGCGCTGACCCAGGTGACCGCCTGGTGGCTGTACGTACCGGTGTTCGCGTGGTGCGGCCTGGGCCTCGGGCTGGGCTGGACCTACGCCAGCGTGGCGACCCAACAGCTCGTCCCTCCGGCCAGGGCCGGGGAGGCATCGGGGGTGCTGCTGACGTTCCTGGTCACCGGAGGTGCGATCGCGCTGGCCGGGGCGGCCGCGGGGATCTCGGCGATGACGCCGCAGCGGTCGCCCGAGGAGGCCTACGACGCGATCCTGCGGCTGGGCGGTGTGGCCGTCCTCGTCACGGCGCTGCTCGTCCTGGCCGTACGGCGTCGGCTCGGGGCGCAGGGCAGATCCGACTGAGGGCGCTCACACCGCGGGGGCGGCGGACGTCGCCGTCCGTCGCCCCCGCACGCCGGCCGGGGCCGGACGTTCTTACTTGGCGCCGAGGTGGGCACCCTTGAGCCACTCCGCCTCGCCTTCCTTCGCGCAGGAGGAGGTGTAGGCGGGGCCGAAGGGCGCCGGGACGGCGGCCGCGGTCGAGCAGTTGGACGAGAAGGCCTTGTGGCCGCCCGAGAAGTAGTCGATGTCGACACCGTCGTTGGCGAGGGCCGCGCCGGCGCCGCCCAGCAGGATGCCGGCGGCGAGGACGGAGGCGGTGACGGCAGAGCGAATA
The DNA here is from genome assembly GCF_049310065.1 of Streptomyces tatrensis. Lineage (NCBI taxonomy): Bacteria > Bacillati > Actinomycetota > Actinomycetes > Kitasatosporales > Streptomycetaceae > Streptomyces > Streptomyces tatrensis. The sequence continues at coordinate 324,451 of NZ_JBMDLB010000011.1, forward strand.
CGCATTGGTTCCCCTAAGGACTTAAGGATCTGGGGACGCTCCCGTGGACGGGTGCGTCAGCCGATTCAACGCCCGGCGGAGCCGACAGGAACGACCGTTCACTCGAACGCCGCGGGCGTAACGTTTCGACAGCCCCCGAGACCCGTCGCGCGGCCGCGTTCGTGCCCGAGCGGGGACCTCGGGACCGCCTTCGGAGCCAAGATCGATTGTCAGTGGTGGATGAGACGGTAGGAGCATCCAGTCGGAAACGAGGGGGAGCTTCCATGTCCGGAAACCAGAACTACATCAACCACGTTGCTCTTGTGTTGGACGCCAGCTCGTCCATGTCGCACCTGAGCCGCAAGGTCGTCGAGGTCGCCGATCAGCAGATCGCGTACCTGGCCCGCCGGTCGGGTGAACTGGACCAGGAGACCCGTGTCACGGTGTACGTCTTCGCGGACAAGGTGGAGTGCGTCGTCTACGACAAGGACGTGCTGCGGATGCCGTCGCTGAAGCAGCTGTACCGGACCGGTGGAATGACGGCGCTGCTGGCGGCCTCGCTGAAGTCGCAGCGCGAGCTGGCCCAGACGGCCCAACTGTACGGCGACCACAGCTTCCTGACGTTCGTGCTGACCGACGGGCAGGAGAACGCGAGCCACCGCTCCCCGGACGCGCCCGCCCGGGATCCGCGTGAACTGGTGAAGGCCGTGGCCGAGATGATCGCGACGCAGGAGGACAACTGGACTCTGGCCGTCCTCGTGCCGGACCAGATGGGCAAGCGCGAGGCCATGCAGTGCGGCTTCCCGAAGGAGAACATCGCCATCTGGGACGCCACGAGCACGCAGGGTCTGGAGGAGGCCGGGCAGGTCATCAAGGAGGCCACCGAGAAGTTCATGGTGGGCCGTGCCAAGGGCATCCGGGGATCGCGGGCGGTGTTCTCCACCGGCGGGGACGCGGTCAACAAGGACTCCATCAAGGCGGCCGGTCTCGCTCCGGTGGACCCCTCCGCGTACCAGCTGCTCCCGGTGGCCCGTGACGCGGCGATCCGGGAGTGGGTCGTCGAGTCCGGGCACACCTACCGCACCGGTGGCGCGTTCTACCAGCTGAGCAAGCCGGAGAAGATCCAGGCGAAGAAGCAGATCGCGGTGCTGGAGAAGAAGACGGACCGGGTGTACACGGGGCCGGAGGCCCGAGCCCTGCTCGGACTGCCGGCCGTGGAGGCGCGGGTCAAGCCCGACCACAACGAGGACTTCACGATCTTCGTGCAGAGCACCAGCGTCAACCGGAAGCTCGTACCGAACACCCGGCTCCTGCTGATGGTCTGACACCTGGAGGTACCCCGGTGCCCGAAGCGAAAGCCGGGTGCCGGGGCCGGGTGCCGGGGGCCCGGATGGCGGGGTGGAGGGGAGCGAGGGTCCCTGACCGACGCCACCCCGCCCGCTGCGAAGGCCCCGGCGGTGCTGACGGGCGTCTCCGCATTCACCCGGGTGTGCACCTACGACTGTCGCGGACCGGGCCTCGGCTCCGCGGGGGACGGCGCCGCCCTCGCCGTAGGGCCGGGCTCGCCGGGTCGACGAGCTCGGCCGGGCCGGCTCAGGCCTGGGTCGGGTCTGCGGGGATCGGGTGCACTTCGACCGGGTCGCTGCCCGGCTTTCCTCCCGGGCCGGGGCAGGCCGACGCCCGTGCGGCGATCTCCAGGGCCCGGTCCTCGCTCTTGACGTCGACCAGCCAGTACCCCGCCAGGATGTGTCCCTCCTGGCCCGGCCCGTCGGTCACCTGCGGGCGCCCGTCGCTTCCGGCCCGTACCGTCTTGACCAGCGAGGGACCACCCAGGCCCTGCCCGTCCACCCATTCGCCGGCGGCGGTGATGTCCTCGTTGAGGGCGCCCATGTGGGCGAACATGGCCTTCATGTCGTCCTCGGAGTACGAGGACATGATGGCGTCCCACTCGGCGGCAGGGACGTTCATCTGGATCATGTACTTCATGTTCCTCACCCTTTCGGGGCGACTGCTGGGGTTTCGGTCCTACACAGAGGTAGACGGCCGACCGCCGCAAAACTCATCGGTACTCCCAGCACCACATCACGGAAACCCGAAGATCGCCCCCAGGGCGGTGCTCGCGAGGGACGCAGCGCCTCGTCAGCTTCCGTCCCCCTCCGCTTCTTCCGCTTCTTTGGCTTCCTCCGCGCCGGCCAGGACATCGGTGATCATGCGGGTGGCGAAGTCGGGGTCGCCGGTCATGCGGTTGATGTACTCCGCGAGCAGGAAGGCCGTGGCTTCCAGCGGATTCATCTCGGCCTCGGTCCAGTCCCCGTACTGCTTGCGCCACAGGTTGGGGCTGAGACCGGTGCCCGCGGCGATGACGAGGCCGGCCATGGTGGGGATGGCCTCGGGGCGGACGCTCCTGGGCATCATGCGCATCGTGGCGACGAGGTTCGGGACGACGTACTCGATGACGTCCTTGCCGTGGTCCTCGTGGGCCCTGCGCAGCCACATCATGAACATGTAGATGAGCGTGCACGCCCCGTCCAGCAGGTCGTCCGCTTCGCTGGGGCCCAGCGACGAGGCGTACTGCTCGATCAGCGCCTGCTGTTCGGGATCCGTCCCGGTCTTGCCGTCGTGAATGCCCTTGAGTCGAGAGTCGATCATCAACAGTGCTGCGCCCACATCACCCGCGGGAGCGTGCTCGGGATCGTACTGCGATGCCACAGGATTCCTCCTCAGGTCGCCACGACGGACAGCTCGGCCTTGGTCCGCACAGTAGACGGCTTGTCAGACGACAGCCGCCCGCTCGGCCTTCCGTCACACCCAGGAGTACCTCCCGACGAACCCCCCACCAACCGACAGACACTGCCCCCCGTGGACTGGGACTCGGTGGGCATTCGGGTGCCCGGTGGACCTTCTACGTCCTCCCGACCTCCGTCCTCGACGAACACAGGCCCGGCCAGCGCACCCTGGGCCTCTCCTCCCTCCTCTCCCTGGACCCGGTGCACACCGACTTCACCGGGCTGCGGGCCGCCGTGCTCCGCTGACGGGTGAGAATGAAGCCGACATGGCTTTTTGGTGTGTGATGTGAGGAGTGACATGCGGATACGGGCGCGGGTACGAACGGCCTCCCTCATTGCCGGCTGCGCACTTCTCCTGACGGCCTGCACGGAACACGAGGGCGCTGTTTCCTCGGCCGGGCCGACCGCTACGAGTACGGCCGCACCGGCGGCCGCCCTCGCGCTGGCCGAGCGGTATCAGCGCGAGGGCGGGCACGAGAGCGTGTACGCCATCCAGCAGGAGGCGGGGGCCGAGGGGGCTCCGCTGCTGATCCTTCGGACCACGCAGAGCGATTCGGGGAACTCGCTCTTCGAGATGCAGCGGGATTCCGTCGTCTCGTACCTCAGGGAGTTCGAGCAGCTCTCCACGGCCAAGGGCTACCGCATGGACGTGTTCGGCCCGGACGGGGCCCTGCTCCACCGATGGGATGCCCGTCCCTAGGGGTCAGTGCTGGTGCTGGTGTGCGCCGGAGGTGGGAGGGAGTTCGGGGGCTGCCGTCGGCCCGCCCGGGTCCCGCACGGTGAACTGGCCCATCATGCCCTCGTCCTCGTGGTAGAGGAGGTGGCAGTGGTACATGTACGGGGTGTCCGGGTCCGCGGGGCCGTCGAAGCGCAGGGCTATGCGGACCGTCGCACCGGACGGGATGAAGACGGTGTCCTTCGGGCCGCGCAATGGCGGTGGCGGGGCTGAGCCGTTGATGTCGAGTACGCGGAACTGGACGTCGTGGACGTGGAAGTTGTGCGGCATCCCGTCGTTGTTGCGGAGGGTCCAGGTCTCGGCCGTGCCGCGGGTGACCGTCTCGTCCACCCGGGACATGTCCATCTTCCGGCCGTTGATGCCGGACATCTTGAGCTCGAAGAAGCGGCTGCGCACCGAGTCCTCGCCCGTGGGGAGCGCCGAGGCCGCCAGTACCTCCGGCAGCTCGGCCGACGGCCGCAGGGTGGGCGCCGCGCGCAGCTGCATCACGTCGAAGGAGTCGTCGCCGCCACCGAAGCGCTGGTTCCAGAAGTCCAGGCCCGCGTCCAGGGGGTACGAGCGCAGGACCGTCCGCTCGCCCGGCCGTATGCGTACGACGACCTCCGCGCGCTCGCCCGGCGACAGGCGCAGGCGGTCGGTCGTGTGCGGGGCTTCGAGGAGGCCGCCGTCCGAGGCGATCTGCCGGAACGTGCGGCCGTCGTCGAAGCCGAAGGTGTAGACGCGGGCGGTGGAGGCGTTCAGCAGGCGCAGCCGGACCAGTTCGTCGTGGACGGTGACGTACGGGTCCAGCGTGCCGTTGACCATGGTCCGGTCTCCGAGGAAGCCGACGTTGCGCATCAGTTCGTGTCCGTGGTCGAACTTCGCGCCGTCGAAGGACACGTCCTGGACGATGACCGGGATGTCGTCGACCCCGTACGTCTTGGGCAGGGGCAGGGCCGCCGACGGTGCGTCGTCCAGGAGGAACAGGCCCGCGAGGCCGCGCTGGACGTGCGATTCGGTCGCGCCGTGGGGGTGCGGGTGGTACCAGAGGGTCGAGGCCGGCTGCTCGACCGTCCACTCGGGGGCCCAACTGCCGCCCGCCGGGACCATCTGGTGCGGGCCGCCGTCCATCGCGGCGGGCAGGTGCATGCCGTGCCAGTGGACGGTGGAGGCCTCCGGCAGGGCGTTGGCCACCCTCACCCGGACCTTCTCGCCCCTCTCCGCGCGGAGGGTCGGGCCGAGGTGGCTCCCGTTGAAACCCCAGGTGGGGGTCTTGGTCCCGGAGGTGAACTCGGTCTCCCCCGCCTGCATCCGCAGGTCGAAGACGCGTGTTCCGTCGGCTTCCACGGTGGAGGCGGCGAGGGGCGGCACCGCGAGGGCGTTGCGGAACTCCACCGCGCCGACGGTGGACACCTTGGCTCCGGCATAGAGCCAGGTGAAGAGCACACCTATGACGAGCACGAAGGTCGCGACCAGCGACCCGAGGATGAGCAGCGCCCGCTTCCAGGGCGACATCCGGCGCTTGCCGCCGGTCCCGTTCTTCCCGTTTCTCCACATGGCAACGACGCTACGGAGGGCGCTCGCGCCGGACATCGGGGACCGACCCGGGGCGGACCCCGACACCGCCCCCGAGGGGGTTCAGGGGCGGTGTCGGGGTCAGGGCCGGTCTCCGAGGGCGAACGACGCCCGTGCCTGCCAGTTCGTGCCGTCGTGGACCATGAGCTCGACCGACGAGACGCGGGAGGTGAAGGGGAGCCTGCCGGCGAGGCCGGCCTCGATCTCCTCCAGGACTTCCTCGTCCTGGCCTTGGGCGATGGTCAGGTGCGGCACGATCTCGGCGAACCGGCCGCCGTACGGCGGAGCCTCGGGCCAGCGGTCGGCGATCGCCTCCGTGAGCCGGATCAGCGGTGTGGCGGGTTCCGGAACGAGGTACAGGACGTCGGGAAGCCGTCCGCTCTTCTCGAACCGCAGGTCGAACGCCGGGTGGGAGCCCAGCACGTCCTCGAGGGCGGCATGGACGAACGGATCCAGTCGGCTCTCCTCGAGGAACGGGAAGAGCACGGTGACGTGTGCGGGAACCCCGGCCCGGGCCGAAGGGTCGAGCCGTTCGCGCCACCCCCGGACGGCCGGCTCCGCCTCCGGGATACTGACGACGAGACCCGTCTGGCCCGCGTGGAACGTACTGCCGCTGTCATCTGCCATGACACGGCATGCTGCCACCGGAAGATCCGTTCGCGCCCGGGATTCGCGTCGGACGTGGTCAGTGGATCCGGTGTTCCGTCCAGAACGGGGTGAGGTCCTGGGACGTCGCCGCCTGGGCCGCGCGCTTGAACTGCGTGGTGGTGGAGACGCCCAGCCAGTGGTCTCGGACGTAGCCGCGGAGCATGGCCTTCATCGCCGGGGCGCCCAGGACGCGTTCCAGGTCGTGCAGGGCGCAGGAGCCGCGCATGTAGACGACTCGCACGAACTCCGAGCGGCGGCCTTCCGCGTAGTAGGCCATGGAGTGGGTGAGGGCGGCCGCGTCACTGGGCCAGGCGGGTTGGTCCTCCCAGCAGGTGGTGGTGTCGCCGCCGTAGTACGACTGGTTCGCGTACTGGGCGAAGGATTCGTCCAGCCAGGGGGACGTGAACTGGTCGTTGCCGACGATGCCGTAGAACCACTGGTGGGCGATCTCGTGGACGACGGCCGACCCCTCCGGTTCGGTCCAGAGCAGGACGAGGCCGGGGAACTCCATGTTGCCGAACTCGTCGAGGTTGTCGCTCATGACGAGGTCGAGCTCGCCGTACGGGTAGCCCCCGAAGCGCTCTCCGAACCGGTCGACCGAGCCGACCGCGTCCTTCAGGTCGGCGGCGACGCCCTCGGGGGAGGTGGCGGCGGTCCAGTACGCGTTCAGCCGGACTCCGCCCGGCGTGGTCACCGTCTTCGACAGGAAGGGGCCCGCCGCCCACGCGAAGTCCCGTACCCCGTGCGCGACGCTGGTGGTCACCGTGCGGCCGGGTGCGCCCGCGCGGCGGGTGGTGGTGCCCGTCGCGGGGACGACGAGCGCGCCGGGGTGGTCGAGGACCACGCGGAAGTCGCCGGTCAGGGTGTAGAAGCTCTCGCCGAAGCCGACATCGGGGTCGAGGTGACGGCCCTGGGCATCGCGCACGGACAGCAGGGGCAGTGCGTTGCCGAGGTAGCGGTGCGCGCCGTCCTTGCCGAAGCGGTGGACGCGGTCCGGGACGGTGATGTCCAGGTCGAAGGAGACTCTCGTGCGCGCCCCGTACGGGAGCGGCGCGGGCAGATCGATCTGGAGGGCGGTGCAGTCGACGGTGAGCGGTCTCGGGGCGCCTCCGGTGACCCGGCCCACCCGGACCGGGGGCGTGACCTCCGGGGTTCCGCAGCCGTCGGCACCGTTGCCCCACAGTCTGATGTCGACCGAACGCAGTGGGGTTCGGGCGGAGTTGCGGAAGGACACCGTCTGGCGGCCGGTCCAGCGCGAGCCGTCGGCGTCGCTGCGCAAGGACACCTCGTAGGAGGGGCGGTCGGGTGTCGGCGCGGGGGACGCGGGGTCCGGAGGGCTCTGAGCCGTGGCCGTCTGGGGAACGCAGAGCAGGACGGAAACGAGGGCGAGCAGCAGGGCCCGCCGAAACCTGAGCGAGATCATGGCCGGCACGCTAGAGCGTCCGTACGCCCGGACGGGCGAGTTCCAGCGCACTCGCCACGACTCCCCCGCCCTGAGGGGTTCGTACGGGCCGGCACGGTCCGAAGGAGACCGTCTAGGCGGTCAACTCGGCGGCCACCGCGCGCAGGAGCGCCAGGAAGGCGGTCGTCGCGGGTGAGGGGGCCGAGCCGCGCGGAGTCGCCGCGTAGACCTCGCGGCGCGGGGAGTCCTCCGCCCGCAGCGGGACCAGGACGATGTCGGCGCGGGCCGAGGAGGCCGCCAGCTCGGGGACCAGGGTGACCCCCAAACCGGCCGCCACGAAGCCCTGCTTGGCGATCCAGTCCGCGGCCAGGAAGCCCATCCGGGGCTGGAAGCCGTGGGCCAGAGCGCCGGCCATCAGGGTTTCCTCGGGGCGGCTGCTCGCGGCGATCCACTCCTCCCCGGCGAACTCGGCCAGCCGGGCCGAACGCCGTCCGGCCAGCGCGTGGCCGCGGGGCACGGCCACGTACATCCGCTCGTCCAGCAGGTGGTGCAGCTCGCAGCCCTCCAGCGGCTGCCCGCAGGCCGTCCCGACCACGCCGAGGTCCAGCTCCCCGGCGGCCAGCAGGGCGAGCTGGCGGGCGGATCCGCCCTCGGTACGGGTCACGCGCACGGCGGGGTGCCGGGCCCGGAACGCCGCCAGGGTGCGGGGCAGCAGAGCGGCGTCGGCGGTGGAGAACGCGCCGATCCGCAGGCGGCCCCCGTCCAGGGCACGCAGTGCGTCGAGTTCGGCGCGGGCGGCGCGCAGCCGCGCATCGACCGCCTCGGCGTGCGGCAGCAGGGCCCGGCCGGCCTCGGTGAGCCGCACTCCGCGCGGCAGCCGGTCGAACAGCGCGGTGCCCCACTCCTCCTCCAATGTCTGCACCTGCCGGGACACCGCGGACTGGGTGTAGCCCAGGACTTGGGCGGCGGCAGTGAAGGAGCCGTGGCGGGCCACGCTGCGGAAGACCTCGTAGAGGTCATGCGGGATCGGCATGGGAGCCATGCTATTCATTCGCTTGTCGCATGGGTGGGGCGGACCTAGCGTCGGGGCCATGAAGACCACCGCGGACGACGCGCCGCACATCGCGTTCCTCGGCCTGGGCAGCATGGGCACCCCGATGGCCCGCCGACTGCTCGCCGCCGGCCACCGGTTGACCGTCTGGAACCGCTCCCCCGGCAAGATCCGTACGCTCGCCGAGGCCGGCGCGGTCCCGGCCGCCACCCCCGCCGAGGCGGTCCGGGAGGCGGACCTCGTGATCACCATGCTCGCCGACCCGGCGGCCCTGCACGCCGTCGCCGAGGAGCTGCTGCCCGCCCTGCGGCCCGGTACCCACTGGATCGACACCTCCACCGTCGGCCCGCAGGCCGTGCGGGACGTGGCGGGGCGGCTGCCTTCCGGGGTGCTGCTGACCGACGCCCCGGTCATGGGCAGCGTGGACCGGGCCGCCTCCGGTGAGTTGTGGGTGCTGGCCGGCGGCCCGCTGCCCGGCCCGGTCCGCCGGGTCCTGGACATCCTCGGCGAGGTGACCGAGTGCGGTCCGGCGGGCTCCGGCGCAGCGCTCAAGCTGGTCCTGATCAACGCGGCCATCGGCGGGGTGGCGCTGGTCTCCGAAGCCCTGTCGCTCGGCGCCTCGTTGGGCCTGCCGGAGGAGCTGCTGCGCTCGGAACTGGCCCGCGGGCCGCTGGCCGGTGCGGTGGCCCGGGCCTATGCAGAGGGCTGTCACTTCCCCGTGGCGCTGGCGGCCAAGGACGTGGCGCTGGCCCGCGGCCACGCCGAACTGCCGGTCCTGGACGCGGTGCACACCGCCCTGACCGCCCGCCCCGAACTCGCCGCCCACGACCTGGCGGCCCTGCGCCCGGTCCGCTGACGGCCCCCTCCGGGCGGGGCTCCTGGGCGGCTTACGGCGCGCCGGCTCCGGCGAGCCCGAACACGGCGGTCCGCCAGGCCGAGATGACCGCCCCGTGCGCCGCGGCCGTCGCCTCGGGGAGGCCGTCCGGCAGGAACAGGGGCGCGCCCACGTGGACGTGTACGCGCGGCCGGCGGACCGGGGCCGTGAGGACTCCGGCGAGCTGTTTGGCCGTCGTCCCGGAGCTGACGCGGCGGGCGCCGGCCTGGCCGACGGGCCGGACGGGTGCGCCCGTGGCCCGGGCGAGGCGGGCGAGGCCGCTGCGGAAGGGCAGGGGCTCGGCTTCCCCGGAGTCGCGGCGGGACGGAATCCCGCCTTCCCCGTACATCAGCACGCACCGCCCCGCCGCCAGCGCCTCGGCGGCGTCGGCGAGGGAACCCGCCGCGCGGGCCGTGCCCCGGTGGACCGGGATGTGCCCTTCGCGGGCGAGCGCGCCGCCGAGCACCGGGACCCGCCACAGTCCGGCCGTGGCCATGACCACCGGGTCGACGCCGAGCCGGCGCAGGGCGGCGACCACGATGACGGGATCGGCCAGGCTGGTGTGGTTGGCGGCCAGGATGGTCCCGCCGACGACGGGGCCCGAGGCGTCCTCGGAGACGGTCATCCGCCCGAACACCGGGGCCATGGCGGCGGCGACGCGGCTGATCATGGAATCGAACCTCCGGGGGTGTGCGGTCTTCTTGCCCCCAGCGTGTCGGCCGTCGCCCGGTCCGGCATGAGTCGCCCTACTCAACCACGCCTGGGTACGAGGCCCACGTACATGCCCCTCCGCTCCCCGAAAGGAGCCGGAGCGGGAGCCGGAGACGACGGGCGGCGGCCGTCTGGCAGGGTGGTCCCCGTGACCACCTACGTGCCTGCGAGTCGTGACCGTGCCGGACCCTGCCGGGCCCGGACCCGGCTGGCGGCGGCCGCCGCGGTCGTGGTGACCGTCGGCGCGGGGCTGGGGCTACGGGCCGGGGCGACGGGGAACCCGGCCAAGTACGGCGGGGACGCGCTGTACACCGTACTGATCTTCGCCCTCATCGTGCTGGTCCTGCCACGGGTGACGGCCCTGCGGGCTGCCGCGGGCGCTCTCGCGGTGAGCTGGGCGGTGGAGTTCCTCCAGCTCACCGGGGTACCGGAGGAGCTTTCCCGGCACAGCACGGTCGCCCGACTCGTCCTCGGGTCCACCTTCAACGCGCCCGACCTGTTCTGGTACGCGGTCGGCGCGGCCTTCGGCTGGCTCGCCCACACCGCTGCGGTGCGCCTGTCGCGCTAGCCGCTGCGGGTCAGTGCCTCGGGGGCGCCCGCCGACTGGGCCCCTTCGACCTCCAGCTTCAGCCGGTCGGGTTCCGCCAGGGTCAGCACGTAGAGGTTGCCCCGGGGGCAGTCGAAGGTGGCCGCCGGGTCGGTCGGATGGCTGGTCACTGCCGCGAAGACCGACCTGTGCCCGCTCGTCTGCCGCAGTTCCAGGGCCTCCGTGCACCCCAGGTTCCGTCCGGTGACGGCCTCCTTCACGTCGCTGACCTGACGGCCCACGAGGTCTCCGACGGATCCCGCGTTCAGCGTGACGGTGACGGCGAACTCGCCCGTCCTGGCCCGCGAGATTCCGTCCGCGTCGGGGGTCCCGGGGCCGGTGCCGGTCCACGTGCCGATCCACGAACTCGGCATCGCGGACACCGAGGCGGACACCGAGGCGGACGGGGTCCCCGATCCGTTCCCTCCCCGGTTCCCGTCCCTGTCCCCGCTCCCGCTCCCGCCCCACGGCATCTTGATCACGAGGGTGGCCGCGACGACGAGGGCGGCGCCGGCGGCCGCCCCCACGACCCAGGGCACGCGTCGAGGCCCGGCGGAAGGGACAGCGGGCAGCGGCGGTGTCGCCGCGAACGCCGCGGGAGGTGCCACAGGAGGCCTGGGTACAGGCACGGGTACGGGTACGGGTACGGCGAGGGGCTCCGATGCGGCAAGGATGCCGCGCAGTTCGGCCTCCCGGTGGCCCACCTCCGCCGCCAGCGCAGGGGGCAGGGCCCCGCTCCATCCCTCCCCGGCCGCGCCGACCCCGGCCAGTACCTCGTCGGCGGTCGGGCGCTGCTGCGGCTCCTTGGTCAGGCACGCCCCCAGCAGGGAACGGAGTCCCTCGGGAACTCCGTCGAGTGCGGGCTCCTCGTGCACGATCCGGTAGAGCAGGGCGGGGAGCGCCGGCTGCTCGCCCTCGGCCAGGAAGGGGCTGCGGCCGGTGGCCGCGTGGACCAGGACCGCGGCGAGGGAGAACACGTCCGCCGGGGCTTCGGCCACGGCTCCGGTCGCCTGTTCCGGTGCGAGGAAGCCGGGCGTGCCGATGACCGATCCCGTCCGGGTGTGGCGCGGGTCGTGCACGGCACGCGCGATGCCGAAGTCGATGAGGAAGGACCGCTCCCGGCCGAGCAGCACGTTCCCGGGCTTGATGTCACGGTGGACCATGCCGGCTGCCCGTACGGCCACGAGCGCGGCGAGGAGTTCCCGCGCCAGGCTCCACAGGGCCGGTTCGGGCAGCGGTCCGTGCTGGTGCACCCACTCCCCCAGGGAGGGCGCGGCGACGTACTCCGTGGCGAGCCATTGCGGGGACGCCCCCGGAGCACTGAAGTCCACGACCGAGACCGTCCACGGGGAACGTACGCGGTCGTTGGCGCGTATCTCCCGCGCGAAGCGGTCGGCGAAGTCGGGATCCCGGCTCAGTTCCCGGTGGACGGTCTTCAGGGCCAGCGGCCGCCCGGAGGCCGTGCAGGCCAGGAAGACCTCGCCCATGCCGCCCTCGCCGAGCCGTGCCAGCAGGCGGTACCCGCCGATCTCCGGCGGATCGCCGGGCCGCAATGATTCCACCGACTCCCCCTGTCAGGACGGCTGTTGTCCGTACGCACGGGGCGCACGGACAGCCGGTGGAGTCACCCTAGAGGACCGCTCCGGGGGCGGTTCGTCAGGACACCATGATGAAGCGCAGGGCGAGGGCCTTGTCGGTCGTCCAGTGGGTGACGCGGACGAAGTCGTTGAAGTACAGCGTGTCCACGCCGGGCATGGCGACCTTGATCGGCTTGCCGATCTTGCTGCCGGACGTACGGTCCTGGAGCTGGACGGTGATGCTCTTCGTCGGCGCCTCGTCCATGGGGCCGCTGAGAACCATCGCGGCGTACGCCACCTTGCCGGGCGCGAGGGTGGCGAACGGGTCCTTGGGCGCGGGGACGAGCTTGATGTCGGGGACCAGCCCCCGGGCGTTCCCGAGCTGGACGTGGGGGTAGTGGTAGACGGCGCAGGTCTTGCCGCCGGTGTTCTCGATGGTGAAGAGGACGTGGACGACGGGCTCGCCCGGGTCGTCCGCGCTCGATGCGGTGATCGAGACGTTGCCCTCGGTGCAGGGGGCGAGGGCGCCGTCGCCGCCGCTCTTCGTCGGTGCGGGGGTCGGCTTCGCCGAGGGCGTGTCGCCGGGCTTCGGCGTTTCCCGGGAGGCGCTCGCGCTCGGCGAGGGAGCCTGTGAGCTCGGTGCGGTGGGCGAGCCCGAGGGCGTGTCGTTGTCCGGGCCTTCGCCCTCGTTCGGCGAACACGCCGTGGACGCGAGCAGCGCGGCGGCGGTCGCCGCCCCGATGACGTAGGCCTTCCAGTTCCTGCGGCTGGTGCGGGCAGAAGTGTTCATGGTGTTTCCCCCGTTGTAGGCCCTGTGCGGCCACTGTCGACTCTCGATGATGGCGCAGACGGCGCGAGCCGATCGGCCGCTGCGCCGCGGTCCGGGTGTCGACGTATTGGCCGCCCGGCCTGCACTAACGGGTTGCCCTTGTCCTCGGCGTCTCATACCCCTGTTACGGACTGGGGACAAGGAAGGAATGGTTCCGTCAGGAGGCCGGACGGCCGTGGAGCGGGGAGCAGTGGGCAGGGCGGGGCGGCGGCGACAGGACCGCCGCCCCCGTCGGGCGAGGGGCTACTCGCCGCCCTTGAGGAGGTCGCGCCAGCCCGGGTACAGCTTGTCCGCGTCGTCGGTGAAGGAGGCGAAGCCGCCCTTCGGTTCCGGGTGGTCCCGGGCGTACTCCACCAGGCCGATGCCCTGCTGCCAGGCGTCCTGCGCCTGGCGGAGGGACTTCGCCCCCGCCGTGCCTCCGTCGCGGTGGCCGAAGGCACCGCCGCCCGAGGTCTGGATGACGTTGGAGTGGCCCAGGTTGTCGGAGAAGCCAGGGAGGCGCAGGGCGTTCATTCCACCGGAGATGACGGGGGCAGCAACCCGAGGCCGGGCATGGGCGCGACGCCTGGCCTGATGGCGGGTGACCGTCTCGTGGGCACCGCGCCGCAGCCGGCCACCGTGGATTCACAGGTGCCGGTGAAGGTCACGACGGATCCCTTCTCGAAGCCGGGCGAGCTGTGCAACCTGAAGGTGCGTTCGTTCCGTCAGCTCACCCCCGAGACGATGGTGTACTCGCATTTCTCCGCGAATTTGATGACGATTCTGCAGACGTCGGCGAGCCCGGTTACTCCGTCGAATCTGCGGATGACCCCGAGCCGCCGACCGATCCCACGGACCCGGCACCGACGGGCTTCCGCCGCCGCTCCAAGACGTAGACATGACGAAGCCCCCGCCGGGATCTCGCTGCCGGTGGGGGCTTCGTGCTGCGGGGTCAGGGCCTGCCGGTGATCCGGCCGAGGCGCCCGCGTGTACCGGGTACGGACGCTTCTGCGAAGAGGAGCAGGTGGTGGATGCCGGGGAGGCGGACCAGGCGGTGCCCGGCCCTGCGGTGCAGCGGCTGGTGGATGACCGTGGCCGGCGTGATCACGGGTTCAGACCGCATAGTCCACCCCTTCCGGCGGGTTGAGGGGGAAGGCCCCCGTGCGGGGCCACCCGTCTTCGGGCTCGTCGGCCGGCTCCTCCACCTCGGACACCTCGCGGGCGTTGATGAACACGGCCTCACGGCCGTCCTCCGGGGGGATGTACCCGAACGTGCTGCTGCTCACTGCGGCTCCTTAGAGGCAGACCCAGGCGTCGGCCCGACCGTACTGGAGGGCACCCGAGACCTGCACACCGTTGGAGGCGATGGCGTACCCGCGTGCTTCGAGACGGTAGTTCCGGCGGCCGTCCACGGGGTTGAGACGGCAGTTCATCCAGAACACGGTGTCGTTGTTGGAGCCGGTGGTGCGCGGGCCGACGATGGACCCGGTCACCCGGTGCCAGCCGCCCTTGTCGTTGGCGAACTGTGCCTGTGTCCACTGGCTGCGGAAGCTACCGGTGCAGTCCTGGTTCGTGACGGCCTGGAGGCTGTCGAGGGAGAGCGGCTTCGTCCGGTCCACGAAAATGGTGCAGAGCAGTCCGGCGGTGGCGCTGTTTACGCCGACCCCGCTGAGCTTGCCGGCCTGGGCGGCTTTCGCGCTGTCGATCACGGACTTGGGAAGCCAGTTCGCCGGGTCTTTCGCCTTCGGGTCGGAGGCGTCCAGAACAGGGCTCTGGAAGCTCTTCTGCCCGTCGTAGCCGAAGTGCGCAATCAACGAGCCGGCGGACACCGACGCCCCGGAGGCGGAGCGTGCGCCAGCGGGGGTTTCTGCGGCCTGTGCGGTGGTCGCGCTGCCGAGGGTGGCGAGGCCGGCGAAGGCGGCCACGGTTGCTATCGCGCGGATTGTAGATGCGGTTTTCAAGGATTTTCTCCTCGTCGGACCGTGGTCAGTCTCCCCACGGGGGAGAAGCGAATGACCACCTGGTCCGTACCGCGACACTAGCCGGGCCCCGCCCATTTGCCAGTGCTTCAGATGTTTTAGAGCGCTGTGCGAAGTTCCGGATAATCCGGTGGAGTTGCCCGTTCCGGCGCGTCCACCGGCAGGTTCGCGAGGACGTCACCGGTCCGGGGCCGTGCTCCGAATTACGTGGAAAATAACGGACGCTGGAGCGCACAGTCAGGGCTTGCGGTGACGTCCGGTACCGGGGGCGAGGGGGTTGCGTCCGGTGACGGGGCCCGTGGTGTCGGTGACGTGGGATTCCTGGGTGGGCGTGAGGTAGCGCAAGGCAGCCGCGTAGTCGCCCGACCGCTGCCCCCGGTCGGAGGAAGACCTGTTCCTCACCGGTCGGCATCCGTGTGGTGGGCTCGACGACTGGAGCCGTCCGGCAGGCCGGGGGGCCTCGGCAGGGGGTCGCTGAAGCGGTAGGCCTCGATGCGGGCGTCGTGCTGGGCGTTGAGCAGGTGGATCAGGCGCATTCCGATGCCGGCCGCGAGGATGGTCACGGCGATGAGGACGAGGGTCTCCACGGAGCTCACCTCCAGCCGTTCCCGGGCAGTGGCAGGGTGCGTCGGTCCATGGAGTTCCCGAAGGGCGACATGCAGGCTCCGCCTTCGCTCTCCCAGCCGGCTTCCTGGCGCTGGGCGTCGCGGATGCCGCGCCCGATGGCGGCTTCGTTGGCCATCAGGACGCTCGCGGTGAGGTCGCTGCCGGGGATCGCGGCGGCGGCCATCAGCCGGGCCGCGGCGGCGGGCTCGGTCTCGGGCGGGATGACGAGGAGGTCCCAGCGGCCGACGGTGTAGGAGAGCAGGATCAGTTTGTCGGGGTCCTGTCCGGTGAACCAGCCCACGTGCAGCGTGCGCCCGTCCGCGGGCACCGTGTGCGGTACGGCGAGCCAGCGGCTGGGGTTCACGGTGACGCGGGTGATGCGCCCCCAGGGCTCGTCCAGGGCGGCGGCGAGCAGTGGCAGTTCGGCTGCGAGGTCGCGGGAGCGGGGCCACCAGGCTCCGTCCAGCCGGCCGGCGAGCATGGTCCTCGGGGTGAGGGACAGACGGGCCGGAAGCTCTGCGGCGAGATCGCGGGGCACGGTCCGGTCGAGGGTGGTGATCATGATGCGGACCTGCCCCCGGGCTGCCCGTCGGTGGCCCGGATTTTAGGCGATCGCCAGGAATGACACCCGCGTGAAAGCAGGTGCGCGAAATACTCCCAGCGCCCTCACTGTACGCCCGTTCGGTGGACTCTGACCGGTGTGACCAGGCATTTTCCGGCGAAGTGGCCCCTGGCCTCCCGCCCGCTCGCCCGGTCATCGACGACCAGGTCGTCCACCTCGGCTCCGGCCCGGGCGGCGACGACACCGTCGAGCTGTTCGCCCGCGTCATGCAGAATCCCGATTCTCTACCGTGAGTCCACGGGGCGCACCCTGGCCGACCCAGACCGTGAGCACGTGTGGTCGGTGTCCTTTTTCCGGCTGGAGGCCTCCAATGGGAAGGTGCTCGGCGGCGCGACGTCCGTCGTGGACGTCGGTGAGCGGCATCGCGTCACGGCCGAGGATGCCCGGGCCCGGCAGCGCCTCGCGCTCGTAGCCGATGCCTCCCTGCGCATCGGGACCACGTTCGACCTCGACCAGACCGCCCGCGCACTCGCCGAAGTCTCAGTGCCGGAACTGGCCGACGCGGCCGCGGTAGACGTGCTCGACAGCATCCTTCTCAACCGTTGCCGTACACGAAGGGTCAGCGGTACTCAGGGCCCTGGCCGTGGCTGCCGCGTACCCCACAGAAGCAGTTCGTGCGGGCGATCAGCCGGGCGAGGTGGCACGCTACGACGCCGTCCGGCTGGTCACCGAGTGCGTGAACACCGGCCGCCCGCGCCGCCGTCTGCATCGACAACGCCCGCCGGTACCAGCACAGGCACGCAACACCGCCCTCGCCCTCCAGCGCAGCCCCTCCCTCAGCAGCCACCGGACCCGCCCGGCCTGGAGATCGCCTACTGCTATCACCCCGCCGGGTACTGCGTCACCTCGACCGCCTGACCGACCCCATGGGGCAGACCATCACGACCTGCGTCTACGCCGTCTGCGACCCCCGCCGCGCCCGCTTCCTCATCTCCAACGCGGCTCACATAACCCCGTGTTGATGCCTCGCGGACGGCCGCCCGAACTTCTGGAACTGCCCACCGCGGTCCCCCTCGGCGTCGGTAGCGTCCCCTTCCACACCACCACGTTCGATCTGCACCCCGGCGACCAACTGATCCTCTACACCGATGGCCTGGTCGAAACCCGCGACCAGGCCATCGACGAACGACTGAGCGCTCTCCTCGCCCTCCTCGCCCTCCTCGCAAAGCCGCAGCGATCCCTGGAGGCAACCTGCGACATGCTCCTCCAAGCTCTGCGCCGCGCCGGCGACCACGACGACGTCGCCCTGCTCGTCGCCCGGGTCCAGCCCTGACACCCCCGCGGCCGGGCCTTGGGCGTGTGGGCGAATGCTGCTCTGGTCAGAACGTCTCGTCGTGCAGGTCTTCTTCGCGCAACAGGTCGTCCTCGCCGCGGCGCGAAGTCTCCTTGCGGTCCTGCTTCCGGCCTTGCTTCTGTCCCTGCTCGCGGGAAGCCTTGCCCGGCTGGGGACGTGCGGGGTCCCCGGAGCGGTGATGCTCCTGCGCCTCGTGGCCCTTGCCCGGCTCCTGGTGCCTGTCCTGTGAATCGCCCATGACGGAGACTCCTCTAGATCCGTGGGATTGGGATTCCTCGCGGATTACACTGACACGCAGAGTGACAATCTGCATCATCTCGCCTACTTGGTGTGGCTTACGGGTGACGGCCCGTCCTCGATGTGACGGCGTCGGAAGGTGGGCTATCCCTTCCGTGCCGAGGACGGCTCATCCGTAGGTGAAGGCCGCGACCGGCGAATCATGGAGGGCTGCCGTTGCGGCAGCCCTCCAGAAGGTCGAAAGGCAGCGGAAGAGGGGCCGTCCCCGCACTACGCCGCCGGGGACGATCCCGTCATCAGATCGCGCAACGGCGCGACCGGCGCGAGCGGCGACTGCAGTTTCCGGGCGCGGAGCACCAGCTCCAGGGCGAAGCGCTGGTCGTGGTCGTCCAGGGCGTCGCCCCACAGTTCCCTGAGCTGGCGCATCCGGTAGCGGACCGTCTGGGGGTGGACGCCGATCCGCGCCGCCACCTCCGCCGCGCCGCCCCGGGTCTGGAGCCAGGCCAGCAGCGTTTCCGCGAGCCGGTCCGCCTGGCCCGGCCTGCAGGAAGCCAGTGGTGCGAGGCAGCCGGCGGCCAGGTCGTCGATGAGTTCGGCGGGGGGCAGCAGGAGCAGTGCCGTGGTGTGCTCGCTGCAGTCGAGCACACCACGGGAGGGCAGGGCCCCGGCCGTGATGAGCCCGACCGCCGTCTGCGCCCAGTGCAACGAGCGAGCCGCCTGGGCCAGCGGTACGGTCGGCCCCAGCGCGCCGCTCCACCCCGGGAGCGCCTGGCGCAGCGCGTCGGCCCGGCCGGCCTGGACGGAGCCCGGGACGACCAGCCGAGGCTGCTCGCTCTCCCAGTCGAGCAGGATGCCGGTGCCGAGGGCCGGCGGCAGGAGCACGTTCCCGTTGCGGCTGAGAACTGCGATCGCGACCGTTTCCGGGAGCCGCCAGCCGATGTTGGCGGCGTACTGGGCCATCGCCTCAAGGTTGGCGGGCTGCTCCGCCAGCAGCAGCCCGACCATGCGGCACTGGCGGCGGAGCCGTTCGCCGGCGGCCAGGGACTCGTTGCCGAGCTGGTCCCGGGTCGCCTCACCGACGAGGGCTTCGATGTAGTCGAAGCCGGCCTCGGCCAGCTCGTACATCGCGGCGGGCGGGATCCCCACTCCGTCCGCGATCTCGGTGAGCCGGCGCCAGGACACCCGTGCCCCGAAGCGGTAGACCGCGCGCATGAAGTCGAGCGCCGGCCCGGGCAGGGTCTCGCACCGGTTGAGGGAGGCGGCGACCTCGCGAAAGCGTACGGCGCCGTCCCCCTCGATCGTCGGGCCGCCGGCCGCCCGGACACTCTCGACGAAGGGGCCGAGGGCCAGCCTGATCCGGGTGAGGACCCCCGAGACGCCGTGGTCGTCGAAGATCTCCACGACCTGCGGGAACTGGGCGTGGATCTGCTGCATCACCTCGAGCGAGAGCGTGGGAATCTCGGCGGAGGCGAGGCAGATGAACCGCTCGGTGTCGGCGGCGCTGACAGTGCTCCAAACGGAGGCCGCCCGCAGTGCGGCGGCCGGAGCGGGATCGGTTCGTACGCTCATGCGGGAAGCCTCCCTGAGTGTGCGCCGGGATCAGCCGGTGAAGGATACGAGCGGCACGTCGGGTTGGGCGGGAGCGGCGGTCGTGAGAGCGACCAGGCCGAGTACGGCGGCGACGGCGAGGAATGCCCCCGTCGCGGCGGTGAGGACGACGGTGAGAATGGGGCGTCGGGTACGCATGGCTGCGGATTGTCCCTTCCGTAGGCCCCGAACGAGCGGGGCGAAACGACAAGCGACGCCATTCGCACCGGCCCGGTCCCGTGCCCGCACAGTTTTGCCCTGACGTTGACAATCCGTCAAGGGGAGACCTACGGTTCCGCGCTCAGGGGATGTACACGGGGCCTGCCTCACCATCGGCAGCCGTTGGGGATCTTTCGTCGCACCACCGCCTTCACCGCCACACGGTCTGCGTCCACCCAATCCCCTTACGGAGCGTAACCATGCCCGTGCCCACAGATCAGATCCTCGACCACCCCGCCGGGGAACTCCCCGGACCCGCCCCGGCGCCCCGCCGCCTGTCCCGCACCGGCCTGGTACTGACCGCCGTCGCGGCCTTCCTCCTGGTACTGGCGCCGCTACTGCACTGGTACGCACTGCCGAACCTGCGCAAGACGCCGATCGACACCAACACCACCACCGTCTTCACCGGCAGCGGCACCGTCTTCGACACCAAGGCCGTCGCCGTGAGCCCGGTCCAGGACCTGACGCTCACCCGGCGGGTGGTGGGCAACGTCGCCTTGAGCGGACCGACCCGCGCGGTGATGGACATCTCCACACAGATCGACACCGCCGCCACGCTCGGACTCCACGACCCGCGGAAGTCCGTCCAGTGGACGGTGGAACGCTGGGTGACCGACCGCAGCACCAACCTGCCGCTGCACTCGCACGGCGAGAGCCCCGTCTTCTCCGGCGAGGCGTACCTGAAGTTCCCGTTCGGCCTGGCCAAGCGCCCGTACGTCTATTGGGACTCCACGCTCGGCGGCACCGTCACCCTCGACTTCCAGGGCACCACGACCGTGAACGGCCGGACCGGCTACCGCTACGGCGCCGTGCTCGGCGCGACCAAGGTCGGGACCCAGCAGGTCCCCGGCAAGCTGCTCGGACTGGCTGACCGCAGTCAGGTCGTCGCTGACCGGTACTACGCGAACGGCGGGTTCAGCGTGACCGTGGACCCGGTCACCGGCACGGTGATGAACGCCCGTACGCAGCCGCTGGTGAGCCTGCGGACCGCGGCGGACGGCCCTGACCTGCTGGTCCTGCTGCGGGCGGATCTCACCATGTCGGCGGAGAGCCGGGACGGCCAGGTGCGGACCGCGCAGGCCGCCGCCCGCAAGCTCGGGCTGGTGGGCACCACGGCACCCGTCGCGGCCGGCACCGCGGGCCTCGTGTGCCTGCTTGCGGCGGGCGTGCTCCTGCGCCGTCGCGCCTCGCACTGACACCCGGCGCTCGCCGAAGTGACAGAGGAAACATGTACTCCGGCTGAACCCGACCGGAATTTATCAATTTGGTGAGTAGTACCGGGCGGTAGCAACAGCCCAGACTGGCGGCGCGCGCCATCCGCGCGCCGCCAGCCGCACATCCCCCGGTCCCTCCCGTGCGACTGCCCCACCGGTCACCCCCCGGTCCCCTGAGTCATGCCCGTCCCTGCTCGACCCTGCCCTCACTGCCTTGAGCACCGCACCTCCCAGGAGCTCCCATGGCACATCAGATGTCCCCACACCATCCTCCGGCCGTCAGAGCCGTGCGACCGTCGCGGGAAGTCCCGCGTCGGATCACCGTCCTCGCTTGGCGCGACCTGGCCAACCCCGCGGCCGGCGGTTCGGAACTGCTCGTCGACCGGCTGTCCTCCGGACTGGCCGATCGCGGGCACGAGGTCACCCTGCTCTGCGGTGGCCCGGAACCGTCCGTCGACCGCAACTACCGCGTGGTCTCCTCGGGCGGCACGTACGACCACTTCCTCCGTACCCCGGGCGCCTTCGGCCGCAGCGTCGGCGAGACCGACCTGCTGGTCGAGGTCTGCAACGGCGTCCCGTACCTGGCGCCGCTGTGGCACCGGGGACCGGTGATGTGCCTCGTCAACCACGTGCACACCGATCTCTGGGACCAGCGCCTGCCCGGGCCGGTCGCCCGGGCCGGCCGGATGCTGGAACACCGGGCGCTGACCCGGACCCACCGCCGCAGCCTGATGGTCGCGGTGTCCCCGTCCACCGCCGAGGCGATGACGCGGATCGGCGTACCGGCCGACCGCATCCATCTCGTTCCCAATGGGGTCGAGGCCCCGGCGCCGCTGCTCCCCGAATCCGACGAACCGCTGTTCACCGCCGTGGGCAGGCTGGTGGAGTACAAGCGGATCGACCTGCTGCTGCGGCTGTGGGAGCGGGTACGCCCGATCACCGGCGGCAAACTGGTCATCGTCGGCGACGGCCCGGAGCGGGACCGCTTGGAGGCGCAGGCCGGGCCCGGCGTGGTCTTCGCCGGGCGGGTCGACGAAGCCGAGAAGCACCGGCTGCTCTGCCGGAGCTGGCTGCTGCTGCACCCCTCCTCGCTGGAGGGATGGGGCCTGGTGGTCACGGAGGCCGCCATCCGCGGCACGCCCGCGGTGGGCTTCGAGATTCCCGGCCTGCGGGACTCCGTCGTCCACGGTCGCACCGGCCTGCTCGCCCGGGCGGAGAGCGGGTTCGCCGCGGCCTGGTGCGCGCTGGCCCTGTCCGCCGAACGCCGCGCCGCGATGGGTGCGGCGGCCCGCCGCCACGCGGAGCAGTTCACCTGGGAGCACAGCGTCGACCGCTTCCAGGCCGCTGCCGCCGAGGCCGTGGCCCTGCATTCCTCCGGGCGGGCCGGGTCCGGACGCACCATGGCCGAGCCCCCGGCCCCGACCACGGCGGAGCGCTCGTGAAAGACCCCTCCCTGCGACGCTCCCTCGCGCTGTTCCGCGCCTTCCGTGGCGAACAGAGCGACCCGGAGACGTTCTACTCGTTGCTGGCCGAGGACGCCGCCGACCAGGTCGAGCGGTACACACCCCTGGCCGGGGCCGTGGTGGCCGACGTCGGCGGCGCCGCCGGCCACTTCACCGAAGCTTTCCGGGCCCGCGGCGCGCACGCCTTCCTCTTCGAACCGGACCTGGCCGAGCTGCACTCGCGCGGCGGACCCCCACCCGACCACGCGGTCGTCGCGGACGGGTACTGGCTACCGCTGAGCGATGGCGCCGCCGACGTCTGCTTCTCCTCCAACGTGCTGGAGCACGTGCCGGACCCGGAGACCTTCATCAGCGAAATGGTGCGGGTCACCCGCCCCGGCGGCCTGGTGTACGTCTCGTACACCAACTGGTTCTCCCCCTGGGGTGGCCACGAGACCTCGCCCTGGCACCTGCTCGGCGCCGAGCGGGCCCGGCGCCGCTACCAGCGGCGCACCGGGCACAGTGCCAAGCACACCCTCGGCGAAAACCTCTACCGCGTACACATCGGCCCGGTGCTGCGTCACGTACGCGGGCGCGGCGATGTCGAGATCCTTTCCGCACGATCGCGCTACTGGCCGTTCCTGGCCGAGACCCTCGTCCGTATTCCAGGCCTGCGCGAGATCGCGTCCTGGAATCTTCTCCTGGTGATGCGGAGAACCTCCGAATGAGCGCCCCCACTGTGCAGCTCCCCGCCGCGCGGCCCTCGATGCCGCGCCCCGAGCCGCGTACCGGCCGCCGCTGGCTCGCCGCCTTCTGGCTCTTGGTCCTGTCCGCCTTCCTGGCCGCCGCGCCCGGGCGGATCGCCTTCGACACCAAACTCGCCGTCGCGCTCGACCCGGTGGGCTTCCTCGGCTCGCTCGGAACGCTCTGGCAGAGCGAGGGCAGCTTCGGCGGTCTGTCCAACCAGTACGTCGGCTACGCCTTCCCGATGCTGCCGTACTACCTGATCACCGATCTGCTCCAGCTGCCGGTCTGGCTGGCGGAGCGGCTGTGGCTGTCGCTGGTGGTGACCGCCGCTTTCTGGGGCGCTGTGCGACTCGCCGAACGCCTCGGGTACGGCTCCCGGCCGAGCCGGCTGCTCGGCGCGGCCTGCTACGCCCTGTGGCCGGTGTTCACCATCGTGGTGGGCTCCACCTCCGCCGCCGCGCTGCCCGGCGCAGTCCTGCCCTGGGTCCTGCTGCCGCTCACCCGCTTCGTCTCGGCGCGCGCCGCCGCACTGCGCTCCGCACTGGTCATCCCGCTGATGGGCGGCGTCAACGCGACTTCCGTCGCGGCCTCACTGCTTCCGGTCGGGCTCTACCTGCTCAGCCGGCCCGGGGGCAGCCGCAAGTGGCGCCTGATCGCCTGGTGGGTGCCCGGCGTGCTGCTCGCCACCGCCTGGTGGGCCGTGCCGCTGGTGCTGCTCAACTCCTACGGCGCCGACTTCCTGCGCTACATCGAGCAGGCATCCACCACCACGGCCACCATGTCGGCGACCGAGCTGCTGCGCGGGGCCGGGAACTGGGTGGCCTACCTGCACTTCGGCTCGGCCTGGCTGCCCGCCGGCTGGGACGTCGCGGCGAACGTCCTGGTGATCGCCTGCTCCGCGCTCGCGGCAGCGCTGGGCCTGGCCGGTCTCGCCCGCCGCGACCTGCCCGAGCGGCGCTGGCTGCTCCTGGTCGTCGGCACGGTCGCGCTGATCACCCTCGCCGGATACGGCGGCTCCCTCGGGGCGCCCTTCCACGGTGCGGTGCAGCAGCTGCTCGACGGTGCGCTGGCGCCGCTGCGCAACATCTACAAGTTCCAGACCGGCCTCGCGCTGGCGCTGGCCCTGGGCCTGACGCACCTGTGCGGCCGGCCACTGCCCCGGATGGCCGCCCGACTGCGGCTGGTCCCGGCGCTGGTCGCACTCGCGGTACTGCCCGGCCTCGCGCTCCCCTACCTGAACGGCAACATCGTCCAGCCGGGATCCTTCAAGACGCTGCCCTCGCAGTGGAAGCAGACCGCCGCGTACCTGGCCGCGAAGGCATCCGACAGCCGGGCCCTGGTGGTCCCCGCCGACGCGCACGGCCTCTACACCTGGGGCTCGACCATCGACGAGCCGCTCGACGTGCTGGCGGACTCGCCATGGGCGCAGTACAACTTCGTGCCCTTCGGTCAGGCCGGCGAGCGACGCTACCTGGAGGCGATCCAGGAGGCTCTGGCGACCGGCACCCGGGTGCCGGGGCTCGGGGCCTTCCTGGAGCGGTCCGGCGTGCACCACCTGGTGGTCCGAAACGACCTCGACCCCGCGCAGGCCGGCTACATCCCGCCGCAGACGGTGCGCGCCACCCTGCTGGCCTCCGGCTACGAGCGGGTGACCGGCTTCGGCTCCCCCACGACCTCCGGGCAGCTCCCGCCCGACACCCCGGTCCAGGTCCAGGGCCTGTACCGGCAGTACGACGCGGTGGAGATCTTCGCCCCCGCCGGTCGTGACGCCACACCCGGTCGGGTCACCACCCGCCCGGTCGCCGACACCGCGGTGGTCAGCGGCGGCCCCGAATCGCTGCTCCAGCTCTCCGCGAGCGGTACGGTGACGGACCGTCCGGTGATCCTCTCCGGCGACCCCCTGCCGGCCGGCACCAACGCCGCGCTGCGGGCCACCGCCGACGGGCAGCGCCGGGGCGACACGCTCTTCGGTCTGGTCGACGGGAACAACTCGTACACCTACACGGCCACCGAGACCAACCCGGCGGACGCCGGCCAGGACCCCGGGGGCGCACCGAGGCAGATCCTGCCCTCGGGTCCGGCCGGTTCCACCGCCGAACAGACCACCTCGGTGATCGAAGGCGCCAAGTCGGTCACCGCCTCCTCCTACGGCTCCTGGCTGTTCGCCCTGCCGCAGTACGACCCGGTCGGGGCCTTCGACGGGAACTCCGGCACGGCGTGGGCGGAGGGCAGCAGCGCGGACCCGGTGGGCCAGTGGCTGCGGATCGGCTTCAACGGGTCGACGGACCTCCCCGCCACCCTCAAGGTCACCCCGCTGGCCGGGGGTTCCCTGCGGCCCACCATCACCAAGATCCGGATCACCACGGACCGTGGCTCGCAGGTGAGCGTGCTGCAGCCGCAGGCCGTGGCGCAGACCGTCAACGCCCCGGCGGGGCCCGCCACATGGGTCAAGATCACCATCGAGGGCGCCGTCACCGCCAACACCGGCGTAGGCGGGGCCGGGTTCTCGGAGATCTCGATCCCCGGCGTCAAGGCCACCCGTGTGCTGTCCCTTCCGGCCGCTCCGGCCGACACCTACTCGCTGCACCGCACCCTCGACCTCGGCGGCTCCCAGTCGGGCAGCGTCGAGACCGGGCTCAACCGTCAACTCACCACCGATGCGGGGGCCTTCACGGTCACCGGCAGCGCCGTCGCCCTCCCCGGCCCGGCTCTGGACGCCCTGTTGAACCAGGTCGCCCCCGGCCGGGCCACCGGGCGGATCGTCGCCGAGGCCGACTCCACCACCTCCGGCAGCCCACGCAATCTGCTCGACGGCGACCTCACCACCGCCTGGATCGCGGGCGGCAAGCCCACCGTCCGACTCGCCTGGCAGGGCAGCCGCAGCATCGACCAGCTGGTGCTCGGCGGCGCCGGTGGTCTCTCCTCCCGGCCGACCCAAGTTCAGCTCAGCACTCCGACCGACGCCGTCAGCGCGGGGGTGGATGCGGGCGGCCTGGTCCGGTTCGCCCCGCTGACCACCGACCAGCTGACGATCACGGTCACCGCGACCGCCCCCGTCCTCGTCCACAACCCGCTCGCCGGACAGAACCTCCAGCTGCCGGCGGGCCTGAGCGAGGTGCACATCCCGGCCCTGGCCGACCTGATGGTCCGCCAGGAGTCCCCGGGCACCCAGGGCGCCGGGTTCACTCTGCCCTGCGGCAAGGGCCCGGTCGTCACCGTGGACGGAGTCGCCCACCAGACCTCCGTGTCCGGTACGGTCGCGTCCCTGCTGAACCGGCACCCCGTCACCGTCAGCCTGTGCCCGGCCACCGGGGCCACCCTGACGCTCGGCCAGGGCGAGCACCGGGTGTCCGCGTCCGACGACGGCGCACTGGCCGTCACCGACCTCACCCTCTCGGCCCGCGCCGCCGGCCCGGCCGCCGGTCCCGGCTCGCCGCGGACGGTGGAAGTCCTGTCCTGGTCCGGGGACGAGCGCAGGGTACGGATCGGCGAGGGCGATGCCGCCTACGTCCAGGTGCACGAGAACGCCAACTCCGGCTGGCGCGCGACCCTGAACGGCAAGCCGCTGCAGTCGGTCCGGCTCGACGGCTGGCAACAGGGCTACGTGGTCCCGGCGGGCACCGGCGGAACCGTACTGCTCTCCTTTGCCCCCGCCGCCACGTACGAACTCGGGCTCGTCCTCGGCGGCCTCGCCCTCCTGGTGCTCGCCGGGATGGTCGTGGTGCCGGCGCTGCGGCGTCGCAGCGGCCGGCCTGACGTCCCCGGTGCGCAGGACTGGGACGCGGCCGACGCGCCCCGGTGGCTGCTCGGCCTCGTCTTCCCGCTGCTGGTCCTCGGAGTCGTCGGCGGTCCGCTCGCACTGCTGGCGCTGCCGCTGGTCCTGATCGCGTTCCGGTGGCCGAACCTGCTGCCGTACGTCGCCGGGGCGGCCATGGCCGGCGCCGGTCTGGTGGCGGTCCTCGCGCCCCCGAGCGGGGCGTTCGCCCCGGCCGCCCAGGTGCTCGCACTGCTGGCGATCGCCGCCACGCTGGTCACTGCGGGCGGCCAGGCCACCGGGCCCCGGCACCGGGCCGAGGCTCCGTGATCCGCCCGTCCTTCGCCGCCCCTGCCGCCCGGACCCCGTCCGGGCGGCAGGGGCGCGTCCCCTTCCCCGCCATGGACGAGTACTCGCGCCACCTGCTCCAGGAGCACCTCGACGCGGACACCGTCCACGTCGAGGCCCACCTCCCCGGCACCGTCGACGTCGAGCGGCTCCGGGCCGCCTTCACCCGGACCCTGGCGGGCCACCCGGCGCTCCAGGTGCGACAGTGCGACTCCCGCTGGTGGCACCGGCGTTACCACTGGGAACCGGCTCCGGTCGACCCCACCGCCGTCGCCGCCACCGCCGACCTGGGCACCACCCGCCACCGCGCCCTCACCGAACCGCCCCCGCTGGCGGCCGGCCCACCACTCCGGCTGGAGACCGCACCCGCACCCGGCGGCGGCACCGCCCTGCTCCTGACGGCGGCGCACACCCTCGCTGACGCCGGCACCTGTCTTCGGCTGCTCTGCGACCTCGCCGACCACTACTCCGGCACCCCGGGCGGGGGGCGCTCGGCCGGTGCAACCGCACCGCGCGGGCACTCCGCCGGTTCGGCCGACGGCTCCGCAGCAGGCACTGACCGGGGCGGCCGCCCCGTGCGCATCGCGCCCGCCGCAAGCCCCTCTCCCGGCACAGGTGTCCACCTCAGCGTGCTCCCGCTCCCCCGCACCGGCGCCGACCGGCCCCGACCGACCGTCAACGACCTGCTCTTGACGGCGGTCCAGCTGACCCTGGCCGAATGGAACCACCGGCACGACCGCCCCACCGGCCCGATCCACCTGTCGATGCCGATCGACGACCGCCCGTACGGGCCACTCGCCCCCGGCGCCCCCATGGGCAACCACAACCACCTGGCGACCATCCGGGCCGGTACGCCCGCCCCCGGCTCCGGTGCCGCCACGCTGCTGGGCCGGATCAGCGCGCAGACCCGCGCCGCCAAGGCCGCCCCCGTCACCGGTGGCGGCCTCGTCGCCGGCCTGGTCAGCACCCCCTGGCTGCCCGTCGGTGCCAAGGCCCCGCTGACCCGGACGCTGCGCCGCGTCGCCGCACCCTGGACGTCCACCGCCCTGGTCAGCAACCTCGGCCGGGTCACCCACCCGCTCGACTTCGGCCCCGCCGGCCCGCCCGACGCCCTGTGGTTCTCTGCGCCCGTACGGATGCCCCGCGGACTCTCCGTCAGCGCCCTCACCCTCGACGGCCGCCTCCACCTCGCCGTCCGCCACTGCCACCAGCTGCTCGACCGACCCGCCGCCGCCGAGCTCGCCCGGCGCTGCGCCGAGAACCTCGACGCACTGACGCGGGAAGGACGACGCCGATGATCCTCGGCGTCGCGGTCGCCCTGCTCGCCAACGCCCTCTACAGCGCGGGCTTCGTCCTCGAGAAGCGCGCGCTGGCCGCCCTCCCCACGCTGGACCCCCGCCGCCCGCTGCACCTGGTCCGGGCACTGGCCTCCAGCCCCGGCTGGCTGCTGGGCTTCACCGTGCTGGGCCTGGGCTTCGGCGCCCAGCTGAAGGTCTACCAACTGCTTCCGATCGCCGCCGCCCAGGGGGTGTTCCTCTCCGGGACGGTGCTCCTGATCGCCCTCTCCGCCGTCGCGCTGGGCGAGCGTCCGGGCCGCCGGGAACTCCTCGCCACCGGCGTCATCCTGCTCGCCCTGCTCGCCGTCATCGGCTCGCTCGGCGACGGCGGCGCCGACGGCAACCGGGTGGGAGCGGCGGCCCCCGTCCTGCCCCTGCTCGCCGTCTGCCTGCCCTGCCTCGCCTTCGGACTCCTGCTGTTCCTCGCCTCGCTGCGCCGAGCCGGCCGCCGGCACCGCCGCAGCAGCTCCGGCGTACCGTACGGCGTCGCCCTCGGGCTGCTGTACGGGGTGAGCTCACTCGCCATCAAGGGCACCTCGGCCGTGCTCGCCGACCGATCGGTGACGGCAGCCCTGCCCGAGCTCCTGCGCGGACCCCACCCCTGGCTGCTCGTCGCCACCGGAGCCGCCGGTCTCGCCCTGTCCCAGACCGCGCTCCAGCGCTACCGCGCCTCCGTGATCGTCCCGGTCACCACCACCGTGTCCAGCATCTTCACCGTCATCGCGGGCACCGTGGTCTTCGACGAACACCTCCCCACCGACCCGCTCCGGCTGGCGCTGCGCCTCGGCGGCACCGCACTCGCCGTCCTCGTCCTGCTCACCCTCCCGCGCCACGACGAACCCTCAGCCGCACCGACCCGCCAAGGAGAACCCCGCCGTGCGACGACCCACTGAGCCCGACCCCCGCCTCCTCCCCCTCCTCGCCTGCCCCGTGGACAAAGGCCCGCTCGTCCACGTCCCCGAAGACGAGCTCCTCTACAACCCCCGCCTGCGGCGCGGCTACCCGATCCGCGACAACCTCCCCTACCTGCGCCCGCTCGACGCCCTCACCCTCGACGACGTCCGGCACCAGGAGCTCCTTTCCAGAATCGAGAATCGCGTGCCTCCCGCCCCGTGAGGGGCTACCAATTCCGGCGTCGAGTTTCACGTAGGCCGGAGGTCGACTGGCGGGTCCGACGACACCTGACCGAGCGTGTCGTCCTGCGGGTCGGACGCTCCCGCCCACTCCGGCGCGCGGCTCATGGACGTGATGCTCAGCGGCCCCAGCGGGGTCTTGCGCAGCGTGGTGAAGCCGAGGTGGTGGTAGAGGGGAACGTTCGCCGGGTCCGCCGTGGTCAGGTACAGGCCGTGGGGGGCGGGCGTGGTCGCCAGGACGTGGTCCAAGAGGAGGCGGCCGACGCCGCGTCCGGTCAGGCCGGGACGGACGCCGACGAACTCGAGGGTCCAGGCCTCCGGGGGTACGCCCCCGCCGGTGGCGTCCAGGTAGCGCAGGGTCCGGACAAGGGCGCGCGGGCCGCAGCGCAGCCCGGTACGGGCCACCCACAGGGCTCGGGATCCGGCGGCCGGGGTCGCACCCGGCGGGGTGACGACGGCCGCTGCGAGGAGCCGGCCCTCCGCGCCCACGAGCGCGGTACGGCGGGCTCCGTCGAGGCCGGCATGGGTGCGCAGGGTGGCACGGAACCAGCGAGTGCGTACGCGGGCCGAACCGCCGCAGATCCAGGAGACGGCGGGCTCCCGCGCGAACGCGGCGACCAGCAGGTCGGCGCAGGCCACCGGGTCGGGGTCGATGTCGATCCGCCAGGAACCCTCCTCCGCCGCCGCTTCAGACATCCCGCCTCCGCTCCAACGGCGCCTCGGGTACGAGGTGGCAGACGAGCAGCTTGAGGAAGAACAGCGGCGCGAACCAGGCGAGCGCGGCGGGCACCGGCAGCCAGAACAGATTGACCAGGACGGCCGCCATCAACACCGCCATCGCCACCGGCCGGCTGAGGTGCACGGGTGTGAACTCCACGACCACCGCCCCGCCGAGCAGCAGTGCGGCGTTGGTCAGCGTCCAGGCGAGGTCACCGGACAGGACGACGAGCCCCATCGCGGCGAGGTGGACCAGGTGCCCGGAGACGAACAGCAGCCGGGCGCGCCTGGCTCCGGGGTCGGCCCGGTGGTACCAACGCTTCGCGGCGTTGGTGGCGTTGGTCAGCACCCCGCCGATGAGGTCGAGCCCGGCGAGCGCAGTCACGAGGAGTTGCACGGTGGACATGTCGCGTGCGATCCCGGAGGTCCACAGGCCGGCGGCCAGGACCAGGGTGCAGCCGAGGAGGCCGAGGGTCTCCACCACGGACTCGGAACGGGACTTGCCGGGGCCCATGAACCGCTCCAGGCGTCCCGCAAGGCCGGGCCGGGTGGCCGGTATCTCCCAGGAGATCTGCACGTCACTACGCATCGGTCGGCTCCTCTCCGGCAGTCGTGGGGCCCGTGGTGGCCGCCCCGCCCCACAGGCCGTACAAGAGGCACCACAGCTGCGCCGAGGCCTCGCCTTCGGGGAAGCCGGCGGCGTCGGGGAGGACGCGCCCGCCCGTCATACGGGCCAGGGCCCAGGCGTCGGCGGCCCGGATGACCGCCGCGGTCGCCGACACCAGCAGCTCGTGGTCCACGTCGGTCCGGATCAGCCCGAGCCGCTGCCCGTCGGTGACCAGGGCTGCGAACCATGCGAGCCACGGGCCCGTGTGGGTGCGCCCGATGGCGGCGTCGGCGAGGGCCAGGTCCTCGGGGTGGTCCCGCAGGTGGGCGGCGAGGGCGGCGGAGCCGTCGGCGAACCGGGCCCGGAAGCCGGCCTCGTCACGGGCCGGGACCCAGGGGCCGAGGGCGTCGAGCAGCCGCTCGAGCACTCCGGCGAGGACCGCGGTGAGCAGGTCCTCGCGGCCGTCGAAGTAGTGGTAGGCGGCGGTCTTGGAGACCCCCGAGGCTTCGATGATCTTGTTGTAGGAGGCGCCTTCGGTGCCGTGCTCGGCGAAGTGCCGGCGCGCCACTCCCAGGATGAGCTCCCGGCGCTCCGCGGGCAGGCGATCGAAACGGGGAAGAGGCATGACCACAGAGTACCAGCGGGGTGCACCAGCAGTACACCCCACTAGATCCCTTGCCGCGGGTGACGGCCGCGAGGTGGGTACCCGCCGGGCGCATCGCGATCATGATGCCGTCCAGCGGGGCGTCGAGCGCGACCTTGGTGATCGATCGCAGCGGGGCCGAGCCGCCTCGCGGGTACCCCGGCGCGATGGCGTCAGCCCTTCCGGGCGCCGACGCGGGGGTGTTCCGTGGTGCAGGACAGGCGGGGCCTGGTTCTCGGCGCCCTGGGCGATCCGGCCAACTCCTCGCGCTGGACGCCCGCGGCGCTGGACGCCCGCGGCGCTGGACGCCCGCGGCGCCGGGCGCCGAGCACCGGGTGGAAACCGAGGGCGGGCACCGGCTGACCGTGGCCGGGTACGTGGACGCCTCCGACGACCGGGTCACCACCACCGTCAGCCGCGCGGGGCCGTCACCACGCGGACCGGCCGGACCTACACCATGGCCTACTGCGCATCCAGCGGCAGGCCGGCGAAGAAGGCGGTCAGGACGGGCGCCAGGGCCTGCGGGTCCACGGCGTGTGTCTGGCCGGGGAGGGTGTGCAGGGTGTAGTTGTCGCCGTGGGAGGCGAGTTCCTGCGCAGCGTGGGCCGTGTACGTCTCGCCCGCGCCGCCGTGCCCGACCAGGACGGGCACGCTCACCGAGGACCACCGGTCGGTGGGCAGCGGCCGGCCGGACATGGTGGCGGACATCAGCCGGCCGTCGTAGGGCAGGGTCGGTGCGGCGGCCTCCCACGCGGCCCAGACCGGGGTCCGCCGCATGCCGGCGATGGCCTCGGCGGGCATGGCCAGGCCCGTCGTCAGGAAGTGGGTGAGGGCCTCGGTGGCGCTCCCCCGCACGAGGGCCGCTTCCAGGCGGTCCACGTAGTCGGCGGGCAGCGGCGGGCGGGTCGCGTCGACCACGAACGGCGGCTCGTAGAGGGCCAGGGCGCGGACCGAGCTGCCCCGGGCCACGGCCTCCAGGGCCAGTACGGCTCCGGAGGACATCCCGAAGAGCAGCACCGGTCCGCCCACGTGCTCGATCAGCGCGTCGATGTCGTCCACCTCGCGCTGCACCGCGTAGTCGGGGTGGTCGCCGCTGTCACCGCGGCCCCGCCGGTCGTAGTTGACGACGCTGAACTCCCGTGCCAGGAGGGCCGCGAGCGGTGCGTGCCGGGCCCGGGTCATCAAGGTGCCGCCGACCAGGATGAGTACGGGGCCCGTGGCGCCGTGGCGCTCGGCTGCGATCTCCGTACCGTCGGACGAGACCACCGTGAACATGTCGATTCCCCCAGCATCCGGTTCCGTTGTCCCGCTCCCTCGGCGCGGCGGCCGGGAGCCGACCCCCGTGTGGCCGGACAGCGAGCCCCCCACCCCCGTGAGGGGGCTCTGATGCGTCCGTGCCGTGCCATGCCATGCCGTGCGGGAACGAACGCCACTCTATGGGCCACCAGTTCACCTCTCCCATGGCAGCACGCGCCGGAAAGGGGACCGGAGGCGTCATGGGGGGACCGCGCACGCCGTGTTGGGGACCGTGGGGGCCAAACCCCCGCGATGACCTGGTCATTCACGCTCGACTATGCTCTGCCGCTGTGGTCTCGCACGCACATCAGGGGACAACCTCCTCCGCCCTCGCCCGCCTGAGCGTCAACGTCGCGCAACTGGTCGGCATACGCCCGCACGGATACGCCCACTTGCCGGGCATGGCGCCACAGCACCTCAACGACGACCTGTTCCGCACCCCCTCGGCGACGGCCATCCGGATCGCGGAGCTCACGACGGTCCACGCCCACTGGACCGAGATGTCCGTGCTGTTGGCGCGGGAGTCGGGCATCGGCACCCTCGGGGTCTGGGACTACCTGATCACCTCCGCGCCCACCCCGCTCGAGGGGATCCGGGACGCCGCGGCCTATTTCGCCGCCGTCGCCGACCCCCTGACCGACGGCATGCGGATCACCGAGGACGGCGAACGCGTCACCATCAGCCACGTCAACCGGGCCGACATGGCCCACGAAGCGGCCTGCGGCATCCGCGGCTACGCCCTCGGCCTGTACCGGCGCCGGCTCGGCGAAGCCGCCGGGCGGTGCCTCGTTCCCCTGCGGGTCTCCCTCGCCGCCAAGGCGCCGCCGCGGCACGACGTCCTGATCGAGCTCTACGGCACCCGGAACATCGAGTTCGAGGCCCCGGCCAGCTCGATCACCTTCCTTGCCGCCAACCTGAGCACCCCGACGCCGCACGCCCAGCCCGGACTGTCGGCCGTGCTCCGCCGGCACGCCGAGCAGACCCGCGCCGGAGCGATCCCGCTGCACGGCTGGCTGGACCTGTTCCGTACCGCCCTGGCCTCCGCCCACGACAGCGGTGCGCCGACGCTGGCCTCGGTGGCGCAGCGCATGACCATCAGCGCGCGGACCCTCCAGCGCCGCCTCGAGGAGCACGGCACGACGTGGAGCGAGGAGGTCGAAGCCGTGCGCCGGGACCACATCGCCCGGCTGCTCCACGGCACCGATCTCAGTGTCGACTCGATCGCCGCCCGGAGCGGCTACGCCGACGCCCGCGCCCTGCGCCGGGCCGTCAAGCGCTGGTACGGCACCACACCCGCCGCTCTGCGCCGCGCCGGACGCGGCGGGGATGCTCAGGCCGGGGTGTAGCCGCGGGCTCGGACGTGGTGGTGGGCGATCCGGGTGAACGCGCCCGCGGCGGCGCTCCGGTAGGCGTTCTCGCGTCCGAGTAGGGCGACCGTGCGGGTGGGCAGGGCCGGTTCGAGGGGGATCGGCGCGAGGTGGGGGTGGTCCTCCGTGACCGCGTCGGGCAGGACGGTCGCGAGGTCGGTGCGCTGGACGATCTCGGTGAGGGTCTGGACCGAATTGGCTTCCACCGCGATGCGCGGCCGCACCCGGTGGTCGGCCAGGTAGGCGTCGATATGGCCTCGGGTCGCGAAATCACCGCTGAGCAGCGCTAGTTGACGGCTCGCCAACTCCACTACGGGCAGCGGTGATTGCGAACCGCCGGTGGCGGGGTGAGCGGCGGTGACGAGGCTGAGGGTCTCGGCGTACAGCGGGGTCGCGGCGATGCCGGGCAGGTGCGGGCCGTCGAAGGCGATCCCCAGGTCGAGCTCGTCGGCGAGCAGGCCGGCTTCGATGCGGTCCTGGGCCATGTCCCTGACGTCGAGGGTGATGCCGGGGTGGCGGGCGTGGAGCTCCGCGGCCAGCGGCCCGACGAGGTAGGCGGTGAACGTCGGCGTCACGGCCAGCCGGAGGTGGCCGCGCGAGAGGTCCGCGACGTCGTGGACGGCACGTTCGGCGGCGGCGAGGTCACGCAGGGCCCGGCGGGCGTGGTGGACGTAGGTTTCCCCGGCGTCGGTGAGCCGGACGCCGCCGCGGCCGGTGCGGTCCAGGAGCTGGACGCCGACGGTGCCTTCGAGCTGCTTGATCTGCTGGGACAGGGTCGGCTGGGAGATCCGCAGCTCCTCGGCGGCGCGGGTGAAGCTGGCCTGTTCGGCGACGGCGAGCAGGTAGCGCAGGTGACGGAGTTCCAGGGCCATGGGACGGAGTATAGATGGCATCTATAGGAGGAATGGTCAATGCGTCTTGGACGCTATAGGTGCAGGTCGTGCATGGTGGATCTCGTCGGCCCGACGGGTCGGCAGTCACCGAAGGGAGTGACCATGCACGACCTCATTGAGGGCGTCGCGCAGTTCCGGCGGGAGGTCTACCCGGCCAAGGCGGAGCTCTTCGCCCTGCTGGCGACGGCCCACCGGCCGCGCACCCTGTTCATCAGCTGCTCCGATGCCCGGGTGGTGCCGGAGCTGATCACCCAGAGCGAGCCCGGCGAGCTGTTCGTCATCCGTACCGCCGGCAACCTGGTCCCCGCCCACGCCCCCGGCACGGACGGGGTGGCGGCCAGTATCGAGTACGCCGTCGCGGTCCTGGGCGTGAGCGACATCGTGGTGTGCGGGCACTCCGCCTGTGGCGCGATGACGGCCCTGGCCGAGCGGCACGACCTCAGCGCCGCCCCGGCGGTCGCCGGGTGGCTGCGCCATGCGGACGCCTCGCTCGCCCGTACCGGCGCCGAGGAGGACGGGCGCGGGGTCGATGCCCTGGTACGGGAGAACGTGCGCGCACAGCTGGCGAACCTGGCCACCCACCCCTCGGTGGCCCGCGCCCTGGCCGCGGGATCGGTGACCCTGCGCGGCTGGGTCTACGACATCCGTGCCGGCGGCGTGGAGGAGCTCGACTCCCCCCGCACGGTCTCCCCCGCGGCCTGACCGCCGCCACCGCTCGGGTCCCCGACCCGCATTCCCCCCATCTCCCACCCCATCCGCCGCTCTCCCCCACACCCGGTGAGCGGCTCATCGAAAGGAAGCCCTCTCATGGTGCACGCCCAGTTCGACAACACCGCCCGTCAGGCCCTGGCCGTCAAGGCCGTGGACGCCAAGATCCGCGAGGACCTGACCTGGCAGCGCATCGCGGACGCCGCCGGCCTGTCGGTGGCCTTCGTCACCGCGGCCGTCCTCGGCCAGCACCCGCTGCCCCGGGCCTCGGCCGAGGCCGTGGCCGCCCTCCTGGGCCTGGACTCCGACGACGCGCGGCTGCTGCAGACCATCCCGACGCGCGGCTCGGTCCCGGGCGGCGTCCCCACCGACCCGACGATCTACCGCTTCTACGAGATGCTCCAGGTCTACGGCACCACGCTGAAGGCCCTGGTCCACGAGCAGCTCGGCGACGGCATCGTCTCCGCGATCAACTTCAAGCTCGACGTGAAGAAGGTCGCCGACCCGGACGGCGGCGAGCGTGCGGTCATCACCCTGGACGGCAAGTACCTGCCGACCAAGCCCTTCTGATCCGCCTTACCCGATCCGCCCCGATCCGCCCGGATCAGCGGTGGAGCCTGCGGGTCCAGTCCTCGGGGAGCCGGTCGGCCGGGCCCGGGGCCGGCTGGTCGGCGGGGTGGCCGGACGGCGGGGTCAGCTCGGGGCCGGACTCGTACAGCTCGCCCGCGGCATAGTCCCAGAACCAGTCCTCGCCCGGTTCGTAGCTCTGCACCAGGGGGTGGCCGGTGGAGTTCCAGTGCGCGGTGGCGTGCTGGGCCGGCGAGGAGTCGCAGCAGCCGATGTGGCCGCACTGGGCGCAGCGCCGCAGGTGGAACCACCAGCCGCCCAACGCATCGCATTCGACGCAGCCGCTGCCGGAGGGCGGGACGCTCGGGTCGACTCCGTCGATGGCGGTCATACGGGCTCCTCGGAGGGCTCGGGATCGGTGGCGTTGGCGTTGGCGTTGGCGGTATCCGTGTCGGGATCGGGTTCCGGGGCGGTCAGCGGGAGCAGTACCTGGAAGCGGGTGTCCCCCGGGGCCGACTCGACCTGGAGGCTGCCGTGGTGCTTGTTGACGACGATCCGCCAGGAGATGTCCAGGCCGAGACCGGTGCCCTCACCGACGGGTTTGGTGGTGAAGAACGGGTCGAAGATGCGGCTGCGGATCTCGGACGGGATGCCGGGCCCGGTGTCGCGGAACTCCACGAGCAGCCGGTCGCCCGCCCGTGCCGTGCGGACCGTCAGCGTGCCCTCGCGGTCCGTGCTCCCGATGGCGAAGACGGCGTTGTCGATGAGGTTGGTCCACACCTGGTTGAGTTCGGCGGGGTAGGCCGGCACGTCCGGCACGGAGCGGTCGTACTCCTTGACCACCCGGATCCGGGGGCCGATCTTGCCGGAGAGCATCAGCAGGGTGCTGTCGAGGAGTTCGTGGACGTCGACGACCCGGTGCGGGGCGCGGTCGAGCTGCGAGTACTGCTTGGCGGCGTCCACGAGGTGGGAGATGCGGGTGGTGGAGTCGTCGATCTCGTCCATCAACAGCTCGGTCTCGACCGTGTAGTTGAGCCAGCCGACCGCCGCCGGCAGGAGGTCCTCGGCCACGCTCGCCGCGACCTGCTCCAGCCAGTCCGTGTCCAGGCCGGCCTGGACGAAGACCGGTGCGATCCGCCAGCCCTCGGGGACGCCGTGGTCCTCCAGCCAGTCGGCCAGCTCGTCCTCCCGGTCGGAGGCCTCCAGCGGGCTCAACACCGGGGCCTTGGCGACGCGTTCGACGGTGCGTTCCTGGATCTCGATGAGCTCGGCGATCGCCTCGCGCGGGTAGTTCCCCTGGGAGATGTGGGCCAGTTTGTGCCGCATCTTGCCCACGCGTTCGCGCAGGGTGGCCGTGGCCCGGACGGCCGCCGCGGCAGGGTTGTTGAGCTCGTGGGTGAGGCCCGCGGACAAGGAGCCCAGCGCGAGGAGCCGTTCGCGCTGGCCGATGACCTGCTGGGTGCTCCTGGCGCCGAAGAAGAGCCCCTCCAGGAGGTGCGCGGCCATCGGGAACCATTCCCGCATGATGTCCGAGAAGGACTGCGCGGGCAGGACGAAGAACCGCGTCTGTTCGGTCACCCGCATCGAGTTGTTGTACGTCTGCGGGACCTGGTCGCCCAGGTAGGCCTGCATGGCCCCCGCGTACACCCCGCGCTGGGAGGTCCGGCCGACCTCCACCTCGTCGCCGCCGACCCGGCGGGACAGGACGACGGTGCCCTCGATCATCACGTAGAAGCAGGTGGCGGGGTCGCCCTCGGTGTACACGGGGCCGGTGTCGAACCGCTCCACGCGGCCCTCGGCGCACAGCCGCCCGAGCTGCTCCGGGGTCAGCTTCTCGAAGAGGAAGAGCGAGCCGATCTCCTGCGGGGAGCAGGGCATCGCCTGCCCGCTCACGACTCCTCCAGGTACCGGTGGACGAGCATCACGGCCATGGCTCCCTCTCCGACGGCTGAGGCGACCCGTTTCGCCGACCGGGCGCGCGCGTCGCCCGCCACGAACACCCCGGGCACGCTGGTCTCCAGGTGGTAGGGCGGCCGGTCCAGTTCCCATGCGGCGGGCGGGCGCCCGTCCGGGGTGAGGTCCGGTCCGGCCAGGATGAAGCCGTGGTCGTCGCGCAGCACCGTACCGTCCAGCCAGTCGGTGAGCGGGGCCGCGCCGATGAAGACGAACATCCACTGGGTGTCGACGAGTTCGGTCGCTCCGGTGTCCACGTCGCGCAGCGTGAGCTGCTCCAGGTGGCCTTCGCCGTGCGCCGATTCGACGGTGGTGCGGGTGCGCACCGTGATGTTGGGCATCTCCTCGATCTGCTGGATCAGGTAGTACGACATGGACGCGGCCAGGGAATCCCCGCGCACCAGCACCGTCACCGATTTCGCGCCGCGGGCGAGGAACATGGCCGCCTGGCCGGCGGAGTTGGCGCCGCCGACGACGTACACGTCCTGTTCCAGGCAGGAGGCGGCCTCGGTGAGCGAGGAGCCGTAGTACACCCCGCGGCCGGTGAGGCCGTCGCAGCCCGGCGCGCCGAGCTGGCGGTAGGTGACGCCGGTCGCCAGGATGATGCTCTGGGCGCCGATCGCCGAGCCGTCGGAGAAGCGGACCACGCGGGCCGCGCCGTTGACCTCCAGCGCGGTGACCTCGCGTGCGGTGAGGATCTCGGCGCCGAACCGGCCGGCCTGGCGGCGGGCCCGTTCGGTGAGCTGGGCTCCGGACACTCCGTCCGGGAAGCCGAGGTAGTTCTCGATGCGGGAGCTCTGTCCGGCCTGTCCGCCGGTCGCGGACCGCTCCACCAGTACGGTGCGGAGTCCCTCGGAGGCCCCGTACAGCGCGGATCCGAGCCCGGCCGGGCCTCCGCCGATCACGACGAGGTCGTAGAAGTCGGCGGTCGGCGTGGTCGCCAGCCCCACGTGGGCGGCGAGGTCGGGTGCGGCCGGCTCGATCAGTACGGTGCCACCGGGGGTGATCACCACGGGCAGTCGCTGTCCGTCGGCCCCGGCCGCCCGCAGCAGTCGTTGTCCTTCCGGCTCCTCGCAGGAGTACCAGCGGTAGGGCACCTGGTTGCGGGCCAGGAACTCCCGCACGCTCGACGAGGGGGCCGACCAGCGGTGTCCGACCACCTTGGTGGCGGGCACGGGCCGGTGGTCGCCGGTGCGCCAGGCGGTGAGGAGGTCGTCCACGACCGGGTAGAGCTTCTCCTCGGGCGGGTCCCACGGTTTGAGGAGGTAGTGGTCGAGATCGACGACGTTGATCGCGTCGATCGCCGCGTTGGTGTCGGCGTAGGCGGTCAGCAGGACGCGGCGCGCGCCCGGGTACACGGTGATGGCCTCTTCGAGGAACTCGATGCCGTTCATCTGCGGCATGCGGTAGTCGGCGAGGATCACCGCCACCAGGTCGCCGCGGAGCTTCAGCTCGCGCAGCGCCTCCAGCGCGGACTCTCCGGATTCGGCGCGCACGATCCGGTACCCGGAGCCGTAGCGCCGCCGCAGGTCGCGGGCGATGGCCCGGGACACTCCCGGATCGTCGTCCACGGTCAGGATCACGGTCCGTGCCGTCTCGGCGACCTCTGTCATGGCTCTCCCGCCCCGAGCGGCCTGGACTGGCGGCGTCGCGGCGAGCCGCCCGCACCCGGTTCCCGTCCATCCTAGGTTCGATCGTCCGGGTCCGCGCGGGCGCCCTCACCGGCGGAAATTCCGTACCGCGGCGGCCGGAAGTGGATCAGACTCGTGCCATGGCTGACATGGTGGCGTTCGGGGATGCGGTGACCGCGTGGGCGGCCGGTGACGCCGGTGGGCTCGGTGACGTGGGGGACGCCGGGAAGGCGGCGGACGAGGCGCGTGAGCTCGCGGCGCGGCTGCCCGTACGGACCGTCGTGCTGCTCGAGGGGGCGAGCGACGCCGAAGCGGTCGACGCCCTGGCCGCGAGGCGGGGCCGGAACCTGGCCGCCGAAGGGGTCTGCGTCCTGCCGATGGGCGGTGCGATGAGCGTCGCGCGCTTCGCCGGGTTCCTCGGACCGCAGGGGCTGGGCCTGCGCCTCACGGGCCTGTGCGACGAGGCGGAGCGCGACTTCTACGTGCGCGGCTGGGAGCGGGCCGGAGCCGAGCCGCAGGGGTTCTTCGTCTGCGCGGCGGACCTGGAGGACGAGCTCATCCGCGCCCTGGGCGTGCCCCGGGTGGAGGAGCTCGTCCGGGAGGAGGGGGACCACCGTGCCCTGCGGACCTTCCAGCGCCAGCCCGCGCAGCAGGGCCGCACGGCGCAGCAGCAGGTGCGGCGATTCCTCGGCACGAAGAAGGGGCGCAAGATCCGCTACGGCCGTGTCCTCGTCGAGGCCCTCGACGAGGACCGCGTACCGGCGCCCCTCGAAGACCTGCTCGCGAGCCTCTGACCCGGCAGCCCCCGCCCGGGCTCAGCCCAGTTGTTCCAGGAAGAAGGCCGCCGCGTCCTCGCCGGCCCGTACCCGGGCGGTCGGATCGGCGGGCTCCGGGGCGAAGAAGTCGTCGTGCCGGACCGCGGGACCGACCGAGCGGCCGCTCGCGGTGGGGATGTGCTCCAGGTACGGCCTCGTGTCGATCGTGTACGGGGTGATCGTGTCGGCTCCGGCCCAGCGGATGGCGACCGGTACCCGTACGGCCTCCAGGCTCTCCCGGGTGACCAGGGCGCCGACTCCCGGGGACACCAGGAAGACCGCCCGCACCCGGGGGTCGGAGAGGTCGTCGCCTGCAGGGACCAGCGTGCGCTCCGGCGCATCGTCATGCGCGTACTTCGCGCGCAGTGCCTCCAGTACGCCGGGGAACTCGGGGATCTCCGGCAGGGGCGCCTCGCCCGTGAACACGGCCAGCAGGATGCCCGGATCGATGCGGGCTCCGGCGAGCGCCGCGGCCGTGTAGCCGCCGATGGAGAAGCCCGCCACGCCGACCGGACCCAGGGGCTCTTCCTCGGCGAGCGCGTCGAGGGCGAAGGAGATGTCCTTGGGCCGTTCCCAGGGGTGGAGGAAGCCCTCCGGCTCGTAGCCGTCGACGAAGTTGTTGCCGTGGTGGTCGAGGGCCATCACCCGGAGCCCCGCCTCGCGCAACGGGCGTACCAGCCAGTCCATGTCGCTGCCCGAGCCTCCGGTGCCGTGCGAGACGACGACGAGCGGGGCGGGCGCTTCCCCGGCACGAAACGGCTCCCA
Source organism: Streptomyces tatrensis (assembly GCF_049310065.1). Lineage (NCBI taxonomy): Bacteria > Bacillati > Actinomycetota > Actinomycetes > Kitasatosporales > Streptomycetaceae > Streptomyces > Streptomyces tatrensis. The sequence continues at coordinate 365,644 of NZ_JBMDLB010000011.1, forward strand.
TACGTACAGCCGGATCGGGCGCGGACGGGCCGGTTCTCGCAGGTCCGGGCGGGATTCGTCGTGGAGGACGCGTATCAGCGGTTCCGCGGTGAAGGCGATCATGGCGGGATCGTACAGAAGGAGCGTCAGCGCATCTTCAGCACGTGTCCGGGGGCGAGGGCGGCGGAGATGCGCTCGGCTATGACCTGGGCCGAATTGCCCGCGGGGCTCTTGGGCCCCTGGGTCACGGTGACGGAGATGGCGAGCTTCTCCGCCGGCAAGTAGGCCTGGATGGCCGCGTAGCCGGAGAAGGAGGGGTTCGTCAGGATCCAGCCGTTGACGACGATCACGCCCAGGCCGAAGTGGTGGGCCTCCGTGTTGGTCAGGAGGCAGACGGTGTCCGGGCAGGAGGCCGTCGGGTGGCCGAGGCCGATGGTGCCCGGGTCGAGCTGGGTCTTGAAGGACTTCGCGGACAGCAGCTCCCCGGTCCCGACGGCGCGCGCGGAACGGTCCAGGTCGCAGATGTTCTGGACGAGGACGGCGCCGGGAGCGGTGGTCCACGAGGGGTTCCAGAAGGTGGACTCCTCGTAGGTGCCGCGCTCGGAGGTGAAGGCGTGCAGGGCCGGTTCCGGGATCTGCGGGGTGTACTGGTTGCTGGTCGCGCTCAGTTCGAGCGGTTCGTAGACGCGCTCCTTCAGCAGCCGGTCCAGCGGGAGGCCGCTGATCTTCTCCAGCGCCTCGCCGAGCAGTGCGAAGTTGGCGTGCGAATAGCTCCAGTTGGTGCCCGGCTCGTACAGGAGCGGCTTCTCCGTCGCGATGCCGATGACCTCGGCCGCCGTCCAATGGCGGAACGGTTTGGCCTCCAACTCGGCGAGGAACGCCGGTGCGGTGACGTAGTCGTGCAGGCCGGACGTGGAACTGCCCAGCATGCGCAGGGTGATCTCGGATCCGTGCGGCACGTCCGGGAGCCAGCGGGACACGGGATCGTCGAGCGAGGCCTTGCCCTCGTCGACGAGTTGGAGCAGCACGGCGCCCATGTAGACGATGGCCACGGACCCCGTACGGAATTTCATGGCCGGCTCGGCCGGGACACCCGTCATCGATTCCCCGAGGGCCTTGGTGAGCACCTCGCGGCCGTCGGAGGACACCCGCAGCACCACCGAGTTCAGACCGAACTCCCGTTGTGCCTGCTGCGCGATGGTGAGCACCTTGAGCGCGTCGCCCTCGGCGGGGCCGGGAGAGTTCACGCACGCCCCGGGAGCCGGAGCCGCGGCGGCCGCCTCCAGGCCGACGGCGGTCCCCGCCGGAAGGGCCGCGCCCATCAGACCGGCGATGCACAGCAAGACCGTACGAGTACGCCTCACGTTGTCCAGTATGGCGGTCACCGCAATGCGCCGCACGCGGTGCCGTGCGGCGTCCCGCGGCGCGGCCGGGGCAGGGTCCGGGGCGGCCGCCGCGGTCGGGGCGATGCCGGCCCGTCACGGCCACCCCGCAGCAGCGGACCTCCGGAATCCCGGTCGGCCTGATCCGACCCCGGCGACCGGGTAGAGACTCCGGGCGAGCGCCTGCCGCCCGACCGGGCCCCCGCCCCTCGAGGCTTGCCGGAGCGGGCCGTTGGCTCCACGACTCCGCCGCCACGTCCCGTGCCGGGCAGCCGGGATGAAACCGGGCGAAGCAGGCGGACGTTCCGTCACATCCACAGGTGACGGTCACTCAGATACTGCCCAGTGCCGCCCCGGGGGTTCCAGAGCCATGTGATGTGTGCCATGTTACATCGCACACTGCATAGCCGTGTACACGACAGAGTTGAAATCCCCACCAACTCGCGTCGACGTCACGGTCCGCACCCCTCATCCGCCGCGTTGCCAGCGCGGCCGCAGACCGGCTCGGAGGCCCACCCCCCATGCGAAGTTCCCCCACCACGAAGGGCCGTGCCCGGCCCCTCATAGCCGCCCTGGCCTGCTCCCTCGGCCTGACGATGCTCGCCCCCGTCGGCCAGGCCTTCGCGCGCGAGGCCAAGCCCGCCACGCCCGCTCCCGCCTGGAAGTCCGGCGTCGCCCCGCAGCCCTCGACCCCGGCCGCCGCAGCCGCCGCGCTCCGGGCCGAGCACGCCGCCCGCCCGGACGCGGACCTGTCCCAGCGCGCCCCGCTGCGGGCCACCAAGGAGGCCGCGCGCACCGAACAGCAGTCTTCCAAGGCGAAGTTGGCGCCCGGCGCCGCCGCCGCGGCCGAGGCCCTCGCCGCGGCCTGCAACGTCGCGGACTTCACCTCGAAGACCGGGGCCGCGCTGGTCCAGCAGATCAAGGCCTCCGAGATGGACTGCGTGAACTCGCTGTTCCTGCTCAAGGGCAACGACGCGCAGGCCGCGTTCCGCGAGGCTCAGATGGTCTCGGTGGCCGACGCCCTGCGCGCCTCCGCCGCCACCTACCCCGGTGACAACAGCACCAAGACCGGGCAGCTCGTGCTCTTCCTGCGCGCCGGTTACTACGTGCAGTGGTACAACGAGTCCACCGTCGGGGCCTACGGCCCGGCCCTGAAGAGCTCGATCCGGGGCGCACTGGACACCTTCTTCGCCGCTCCGCGTGCGGCCGACGTGACCGATGCCAACGGCCCGACCCTGGGCGAGAGCGTCATCCTGATCGACAGCGCCCAGGAGAACGCGCGCTACCTCGGCGTCGCCAAGCGGCTGCTGACCGGCTACAACTCCTCGTACAACAGCTCCTCGTCGATGGTCGCCGCGGTCAACAACGCCTACACGGTGCTCTTCCGCGGTCACCAGACCGCCGAGTTCCTGCCCGCCGTGCAGGCCGACCCCAGCATCTTGACGGTGCTGCGCGACTTCGCCGTCACCCACGATGCCCTGCTGGGCACGGACAGGAGCTACCTGACGGCCAACGCCGGCCGGGAACTGGGCCGCTTCCTCCAGCACTCGGCGCTCCAGGCGACCGTACGGCCGCTCGTCAAGCAGCTGCTGGACCGCACCTCGATCACCGGGCGGACCTCCTCGCTGTGGGTGCCGCTCGCCGAGATGACCGCCTCGTACGACGCGTCCAACTGTTCCTCCTACGGGACCTGCGACCTGCCGGCGCGGGTGCGTGCCGCCGTCCTGACGGTCAACCACACCTGTAGCCCGAGCCTGCGGATCGTCGCACAGCAGATGACGACCGCCGAGCTCGCCGCGAGCTGTACCAGCCTGGCCAACCAGGACGCCTTCTTCCACAACGTGGTCAAGGACAACGGCCCGGTCGCCAACGACAAGAACACCGCGCTCGAAGTGGTGGCCTTCGACTCCAGCACCGACTACCAGGCCTACGCCGGTGTCATCTTCGGGATCAGCACCAGCAACGGCGGCATGTACCTGGAGGGCGACCCCTCGGTCACCGGGAACCAGCCGCGCTTCATCGCCTACGAGGCGGAGTGGGTGCGGCCGGAGTTCCAGATCTGGAACCTCAACCACGAGTACACGCACTACCTCGACGGCCGTTACAACATGTACGGCGACTTCAACGCCGGGATGACCACCCCGACCGTGATGTGGGTCGAGGGTCTGGCCGAGTACATCTCGTACTCGTACCGGGGCGTCGCCTACGACCAGGCCGCCGCCGAGGCGGGCAAGAACACCTACAAGCTCAGCACGCTGTTCGACACCACCTACGACAACTCCGACTCCACCCGCGTCTACCGCTGGGGCTACCTGGCGGTCCGCTACCTGGTCCAGTCGCACCCGCAGGACGTGGCCACGCTGCTCGGCCACTACCGCACCGGCAACTGGGCGGCCGCCCGCACCCTGCTCACCTCCACCATCGGCACCCGCTACGACGCCGACTTCGCCGCGTGGCTGGTCAAGTGCGCGGCCGGAGACTGCGGCGGCACCACCAACCCGCCGGCCAACCAGGCCCCGGTGGCCGGGTTCACCTCCGCCGTGAACGCCCTGGCGGTCACCTTCACCGACACCTCCACGGACGCGGACGGCACCATCGCCTCCCGCGCCTGGAACTTCGGTGACGGCACCACCTCCACCTCCGCCAACCCGGCCAAGACCTATGCGGCGGCGGGTACTTACACCGTCAAGCTCACGGTCACCGACAACAAGGGCGCCACCGCCACCACCAGCAAGGCGGTCACGGTCGGCAGCGCCGGGCCCGGCGAATGCACCAGCCCCGACGTCCGGGTGCTGGGTGACAACTGCCACCGCTCCAACGTCTCGGCCACGACCGGGAACTACGGGTACTTCTACCTGGACGTCCCGGCCGGCACCGTCTCCCTCAAGATCGCCGTCTCCGGCGGCACCGGCAACGCCGACCTCTACTACAGCCCCAGCGGCTGGGCCACCACCAGCAACTACACCGCCCGCTCGGCGCAGAGCGGCAACAGCGAGTCCCTCACCATCAACAACCCCGCGGCCGGGCGCGTCTACATCAGCCTGCACGCCGTCCAGGGCTTCGCGGGCGTCACCGTCTCGACCCAGTTCGGGACGGCCCAGGTGGAGTGCGCCGACGCCGACATCCGGGTGCTGGGTGCGGACTGCAGCCGCTCCAACGTCTCGGCGACCGCCGGGAACTACCGCTACTTCTACGTGAACGTCCCCGCCGGCACCGCCTCCCTGAAGATCACCGTCTCGGGCGGCACCGGCAACGCCGACCTCTACTACAGCCCCACCACCTGGGCCACCACGAGCAACTACACCACCCGCTCGGCCCAGGCCGGCAACACCGAGACCCTGACCATCAACAACCCGCCGGCCGGCTACCTCTACGTCAGCCTGCACGCCGCCCAGGACTTCGCCGGAGCCACCGTCTCCAGCCGCTTCTGACCCCGGACGCCACGGCGGCCCCCACCCCTCCTCGGAGGGGTGGGGCCGCTTCCGCGTGACCCGCGTCACCTCCGGCGGCCACGCCCCCAGGTCACCGGCGGCGCTCCGCTCCCCCTCGACCCCGACACGTCACCGGCGGCGCCTCACCCCTTCTCGGCCCAGAACGGCCGGGCCCGGAGGGCCGCGGCGCGCACCGCGTCCCCGTCCAGGACCAGGGCGGCGTGCCGAAGCCCCCGTTCCGGCCAGGTACACGACAGCGTGAGCGGGCCCGGCGGCGGCAGCGGCCGGACCCACAACGTCAGGCGTACGTCCCCGCCGCCCTCCGGGCCGCCCCAGCTGCCCTCGGAACCGCTGACGACCAGGGACGGACCGCGCCCGTCCCGCAGCCCGGACGTCTCGTCCTGCACCACGTCCCGGCCGTCGGGGAGCCGGAGACGGAAGGCCGGCCGCGCGGGCCCCGTGAAGCCGACGGGACCGGGCGGGGCCCCCTCGCCCGGAGGGGAGGCCGCGCCGCGCGCGTGGGCCTCCACCTCGATCTCGAGCCCGACCGGATAGGCCAGGACCTGCCGGGCCACCACCACGACCCCGTCCGTCCGGCCGATCACCACCGGCCCCGTGACGTGTCCACCGACCATCCGCGGCGGCGACCACCACGCGGGCGGATCGGCGGCGCTTCCCTTGCCCGGATTCTCAAGCACGCCCGGAGCGTAGCGGGTTGAGGCGGCACCGGTCCGGCCGGAGGAGAAGGCCGCCGCAGGGTCCACCCCGGCCACGCAAGTCTTCGGTGTCTGTTCACTCCCCCGTGACCTGCATCTTCCCGGCCGGAGGCGGTGCGGCGGGTCGAATGATCAGAACACAGGTCTGGACCACATGAGATGCGCCAATCCCGTGGCCGATTAGACGTGTTGGTCACGCTGAAACAATTGGTCTATACCTCTGGCGCTATGGTGGCCACCTGAAACAGGCGCAAAAACAGCTGTTGAGGGATTTATGACCTTGTCTCACCTTCCGCAACCCCCTTCCGACGAAGAGCTCTACTGGTACTTCGGCCCGCAACGACGCTGGGTCCTCATCAGCACCAGCCTCGCCTTCGTCTTCACCGCAGCGACCATGTTCACCTTCGCGCTGCGCACTCCGGCCCTGTGGGCCTTCCTCGCAGTCCTGGGGCTCAACCTGGTCGCCCTCGTCCTCTCCTCGGTGAACAGCCTGCGCCAGCGCAGGCTGACCCGGCCCTCGCACGAGGTGCTCGTCCATGCCTGGCAGCCCGCCCGACTGCCGCGCGTGGACCTCTACTTGCCGACCTGCGGCGAGCCGCTCCCCGTCCTGGACAACGCCTACCGGGCGGTCTCGGCCGTCGACTGGCCGGGCGCGCTGACCACTTGGGTCCTGGACGACGCCGACCGGCCCGAAGTCGCCGCGCTGGCGGCCTCGTACGGGTACGAGTACGTCGTACGGCCCGACCGGGGGCACCTGAAGAAGGCCGGCAACCTCAATCACGCGCTGACCCTGAGCAGCGCCGAGTTCATCGCCATCCTCGACGCCGACTTCGCGCCCCGGCCGGACTTCCTGCGCCACCTCGTGCCCTACATGGCCGACCCGGGCGTCGGGATCGTGCAGAGCCCGCAGTGCTTCGACACCGACGGCAGCATGGGCTGGATCCAGCGGGCCGCGGGCTCCGCCCAGGAGTGGTTCTTCCGCTGGATCCAGCCGTCCCGGGACGCGAGCGACGCCGCCATCTGCTGCGGCAGCAACGCCGTCTACCGGCGCGCCGCCATCGACCTGGCCGGCGGCTTCGCCCGCCTCGACCACAGCGAGGACCTGTACACCGGCCTCGCCCTGCACGCGCAGGGGTTCCGCACCCTGTACGTACCGGTCCTGGTCGCCAAGGGCACCTCCCCCGACGAGGTCACCTCCTTCGTCAACCAGCAGTACCGGTGGGCGATGGGCAACCTCCACCTGCTCACCTCGCCCGTCCTGCGGGGGATGGGCGCGCCCTGGCGGATGCGGCTGTGCTTCTACGAGGGCATCGTCGGCTACCTGGCCGCCGCCGTGAACACCTTCGCGGCGCCGCTGCCGCCCCTGGTGATGATGTTCTGGTACCCGGACGACATCCGGCCCTGGCACGTCCTGCCGCTGCTCGCCCCGCTGTGGCTCTGGCACGTGCTGCTGCCCCGGATCAGCAGGACCCGCTGGCGGGTCGAGGTGATCCGCGCGAACGTCCTGACGAGCGTCGCCGCCGCCACCGCCTTCCTGCACACCCTGCGCGGCCGCAGCGCCGACTGGGTGCCCACCGGCACCCGCGGCCCCGCCCGTTCCGGCGGGATGGCCCGCCGGGTGGTGGGCGTCTCGCTGCTCTGGCTGGTCCTCTCCAACGGCGCGGCCGGGGCGGGCCTGGCGCTGGCCGTGGCCCGCAACGGCTGGGAGCCCAACTGGGGTCTGCTCCTCTACTTCCTGGTCCAGTGCCAGATCAACGGCCCGCTGGTCCGCGACCTGATCACCGAGCTGCGTCCGGGGACACCCTCGAGGCGCGAGGAGACCTCCGCCGGGGCCGGCCCGGCTCGGGCCGGTGGCCGCCGCCCGCGCAGCCTCGTACGGGCCTTCGCCGACCGCTCCCGCACCGGCGTGCTGCCGCGCCGCTGGCCCGAGACCCTCGCCGCCTCGGCGGTGCTCCTGCTCACCGGCCTGGTGGCATCCGGGTGGGTCAACCCCATGCTTCCCTGGCTGAGTTGAAAGGCTCCACACCACCATGCACTCCCCCGCACCATCCCCCTCGCCGTCCTCGCCGGCGCCCGATGCGCGGCGCGAACCTCCGCGCGACACCGCCCCGCCGCCCGGCCCCCCGGGTGCCCGGGCCCGCTCCGGCGGCGAGTCCGGGCCCAGCCCGCACCGCTCGGCGTTCCGGCCCGACATCGAGGGGCTGCGCGCCGTCGCCGTCCTCGCGGTCCTCGCCTTCCACGCCGGGGTTCCGGGGCTCGCGGGCGGTTTCGTCGGCGTGGACGTCTTCTTCGTCGTCTCCGGCTACCTCATCACCGGCCTGCTCGTCCGCGAGGCGATCACCACCGGCCGGATCCGGCTCCTGGACTTCTTCTCCCGGCGGGCCCGCCGGCTCCTGCCGTCCGCCGCCGTCGTCCTCGGCGCGGTGGCCCTGGCCGGTGCCTGGCTGACCGTGCCGCTGCGCCGCGCCGACCTGGAGTACGACGTGGTCGTGGCGGCGCTCTCCGCCGCCAACTGGCGCTTCGTCGCGCAGCGGACCGACTACCTCGCCGCCGGGCACGAGCAGAGCCCGCTCCTGCACTTCTGGTCCCTCGCCGTCGAGGAGCAGTTCTACCTCGTGTGGGCGCCGCTGCTCGCCCTGATCGTGCTCGGCGCGGCCCGGGCCGTGCGCCGGGGCCGCGCCGTGCGCTCCGCCGTGGCCCTGGCGGCCGTCCCGGTCGTGCTCGCTTCGTTCGCGCTGTCGCTGCGCTGGACGGAGCACTCCCCCTCCCTCGCCTACCTCGCCACGCCCTCGCGGGTCTGGCAGTTCGGCGTCGGCGCGCTGGTGGCCCTGTTGCCCTGGCACCTCATGCGCGGCCCGCGCCCGCTGCGGCTGCTGTGCGGCTGGGCCGGGGGCGCGGCGATCGTCTGGAGCGTCTTCGCCTACGACGCGGCCACGCCCTACCCCGGATACGCGGCCCTGGTTCCGACGCTCGGTGCGGCCGCGGTGATCCTCGCCGCGATACCCGGCCGGGGCGAGCGCAGCACGCCGGGGATCTACGGGATCGGCCGGCTGCTCGCGGGGCGGGGTCCCCGGGCGGTGGGTCGGCTCTCCTACACCCTGTACCTGTGGCACTGGCCGGTGCTGGTCCTCGCCGAGGCCCGGTTCGGCCCCCAGGACTGGCCGGTGAAGGCCGCGCTCACGCTGGCCGCCGCCCTCCCCGCCTACGCGACCATGCGCTGGGTCGAGCAGCCGCTGCGCCGCAGCCGCACCGTCTCCGAACTCCCGCGCCGCGGGCTGTCGGTGGGCATCACGGCCGTGGTCCTGCCGGTGGTCCTGGCGCTCGTGGTGGGCACCACCACACTGAACCTGCTGGGTCCGGCGACGCCCGTCCACCTGGGCGGGCTGCCCCCGGGCGCCGCCTCCGGCCCGCACCTGCTCGCCCGTTCGGGCTCCGCGCCGCTGGAGGCCGGCCCGATCGTGCCGGCTCCCGCGCAGGCACGTAAGGACTTCCCGCCGGACGGGGAGTGCGAGGTGGCCCCGGCCGTGACGCGCAGCCCGGACTGCCTGTTCGGTGCGGTGGACAGTCCGGACCGGATCGTGCTGCTCGGCGATTCGCACGCGGGCCAGTGGTTCTCGGCGATGCTGGCCATGGCCTCGCAACGGGGCTGGGCCCTGCAGGAGTTCGTGAAGCAGGGCTGCCCACTGCCGCAGCTGGCCGTGAACAGTCCCCAGCTCGGCCGCGCCTACCGGGAGTGCGACACCTGGCGCGCCGACACCCTGGAGCGGCTGCGGCAGCAGCCGAAGCCCCGGCTCATCGTGATCTCCTCCCTCAACCGCTACACCGCCGACTCCGCAGTCCTCGCCGAGGGCTGGGAGAAGACCCTCGCGCCCCTGCGGGCGATCGGTGTGCCGATCGTCTACATCGAGGACACCCCCGTTCCGGGTACGGACGTCCCCGCGTGCGTCTCCGGCAGCCCCGAGGAGCCCGCCGCCTGCGCGTTCAACCGTACGAACGCCTACCAGCCCGATCCGCTGGCCCGGCTGGTCGCCTCCGGCGCCCTGCCCGGTGTACGCACCGTGAGCGTGAATCCGGTCCTGTGCCCGGGCGACGGGCCCACGTGCCCGGCCGTACTGGACCGCATCCTGCTCTACCGGGACGACGCCCACCTCACCAACGTGGCGGTCGTCGTCCTGACCCTCCGGCTGGAACGGCTGCTCACGGACTCCGGGGCGCTTCCCGCCGCGGGCAGGGCCGGGGCCGCATCCGGCGAGGCGCTGCCGTCGGGGTGGACCGAGGTGTTCCGCGACGGGTTCGACGGTCCCGCGGGCAGCCCACCCTCCGCTGCCAACTGGGTTCACGACACCGGTACTTGCTACCCGGGCTGCCCCGCACCCCAGTGGGGGACGGGTGAGATCGAGACGATGACCGACTCGACCGACAACGTCCGCCTCGACGGCAAGGGCGCGCTGGAGATCGTCCCCACCCGCACGGACGGCGCGTGGAGTTCGGGCCGCATCGAAACCCGGCGCTCCGACTTCGCGGCCCCGCCCGGCGGAACCCTGCGGATCGAGGCGGCGATCGCCCTGCCCGAGGTGACCGGCGCCAAGGCGGCGGGCTACTGGCCGGCGTTCTGGACCCTCGGGGCGCCGCTGCGCGACGGGTACACGGGCTGGCCGGGCATCGGGGAGCTCGACATCATGGAATCGGTCAACGGCCGGGACAGCGTGTTCGCGACCATGCACTGCGGGACCCTCCAGGGCGGCCCGTGCCGGGAGCCGGCGGGCCTGAGTTCGGGCCCGCAGGCCTGCGGGGACTGCCGTACGGGCTTCCACACGTACGCCGTCGAGGTCGACCGCTCCCCCGGCGCCGAGGAGGTGCGCTGGTATCTGGACGGCCGGGTGCACCACCGGGTGGCCGCATCCGGTATGGACCCGGGCACGTGGAAGCGGGCGGTGGACCACGGACTGTTCCTGATCCTCAACGTGGCCATCGGCGGCGCCCTCCCCCTCGCCGACGGCGCGACCCCGGGCCCGGGCACCGAACCGGGCCACCCGATGCGGGTCGACCGGGTGACCGTCTCCACCCGGCCTCGACTCGGCGGTGAGGGGTCAGTCCGCTCCGAATCCGCGGAACGTCCCTGATCCGTCGGCGGCGTCGGCGTACTCCGCGAAGTCCATGTTCGAAAGGCTGAGGTTGGCCGACACGTCGGGAAACCACCGGACCGGGACCCTGAACGTCCGCCCGGGTTCGGCCCACAGGTCCACTGCCAGGAGCAGGGGGACCGGATCCTCCAGCGCGGTCGCGTCCGCCAGGAACAGGTGGTTGATCTGCTCGTGTTCCTCCACGGCGGCCTCTTGCTCCAGCAGCGCCCGAACATCCACCTCCCTGAAGCGGACGTCGCTGACGTACGTGGCGTGGCACCACTCGTCGGCGCCGTCGATCCCGGTCCGCAGCGCGTCCCAGGCTCGCTCGTCGCCGAAGTGCGTGCGCAGCACCAGCGAGGTCAGGTCATCGGGCCGAGGAAGAGGAAGGGGAAGGGGCATGGGGCCGATGCTCCCACCCGGTGGTGGCATCGGCCCTCGGCGCGCCGTCCCTGCCCGGCGAGCGCTGACCGGCGAGCGCTGTCCCGCCCACCCCGGGAAGGGTGGGACAGTGGAGGCATGTGTGGTCGATATGCCTCCTCCCGGGCCCCGGAAGACCTCGCGGGCCTCTTCGAAGCCCAGCTCGATCCGGGCCGGGTTCTGGAGCCCTCGTGGAACGTCGCGCCCACCGACGAGGTGTGGGCGGTGCTGGAGCGCGCCGACCGGGACACCGGGGAGCTCGGGCGGCAGCTGCGTCCCGTGCGGTGGGGTCTGGTGCCGTCCTGGGCCAAGGACCCCGCCGTCGGCTCCCGGATGATCAACGCCCGGGTGGAGACCGTCCACGAGAAGCCGGCCTACCGGCGGGCCCTGGCCAAACGCCGGTGCCTGCTGCCCGCCGACGGCTTCTTCGAGTGGGTCGCCGTACCCGCCACCGGTACGGCCAAGGCCTACAAGCAGCCCTATTTCATCCGGCCCGAGACCGGCTCCGTCATGGCCATGGCCGGGCTGTACGAGTTCTGGCGCGACCCCGCCGTCGCCGACCGGGACGACCCGGACGCCTGGCTCACCACGGCCACGATCATCACCACCGAGGCCACCGACGCGGCCGGCCGCGTCCATCCCCGGATGCCGCTCGCCCTCGACCCCGGCGACTACGAGGCCTGGCTCGACCCCTCCCACGAGGACACGACGGATCTGCGCGCCCTGCTCCACACCCCCGCCGGCGGCCGGCTCGCGGTGAGCGCGGTCTCGACCGCCGTCAACAGCGTCCGCAACAACGGCCCCCACCTCCTCGACCCCGCCGCCTGACGACACCTCATCGCAACGGCGCACCGGGCCGCGACGGCACCGCAACCTCGCATCCTCTCGGAAATTCGTACGAGCGCGGGCGTTGATTTCGGGGTTTCCAACGGTTTGGCGGGACGATCCGGCATTTGGTGCCCGCCGTGCCCCGGCCGCTGCGATGCTTCCGCCGGTATCACTAAACCGCCATCCTTCCAACGGGCCCTGGAATACCGGCGATCGGGCGGCGCCGCCGGAGCAAGCTGCACTCCGGCGGTTCGTCGTACGGGAGCGTCCGGCCGCGGCTTCCCAGGGGTATGCGACTCCGGCCGCTGCCGGGCGGAGGCGAGAGGGGGAGACTTCGATGTCTTCGACTGCTGTGTTACACGGACCGCGCGCCCGGTGGCGGCGCCGCCTGCTGGCGGTGGCCGCGTCCTCGGCGCTGGCCGCGGGCGGCCTGACGGTGCTGGCGCCCCCGGCGTCGGCGGAGGGGGTGTGCGCCGCCCCGGTCCTGGTGGGGGCCACGACCACGATCACCTGCCTGGCCGGGGGTTCCGGAAGCGTCACGGTGCCCGACGGGGTCTCCAGCGGTGTGGTGACGCTGGACGGCGCAGGGGGCGGCACCGCTGCCGACGGCACCGCCGGCGGCAAGGGCGCGCACCTCGTCGCGACCGTCCCGGCCACGCCCGGACAGACCTTCAACGTGACCGTGGGCCGGCGCGGTGCCAACGGCACCGCGAGCGCGCAGTTCGGCGTGCCGGGGTCGGGCGGCGCCCTGGTCGCGGTGACCACCGCCGCGGGCGCGCCGCTGCTGACGGCCGGTTCGGGCGGCGGGGCGGGCGGAGCGGGCATCGGCTCCCCCGCCTACCCGGGCGCGCCCGGCGGTGACAGCGGCCGGCCGGGCGCGGACGGCAACGGCCTGGTCCCCGACGCGCAGGGCGGTACGGGTGGCGGCGCGGGCACCGACACGGCCGGCGGGGCCGCGGGGACCGGCGGGCCCGGCGCGGACAACGAGGGCCCGAACGGCTCCCCGGGCGCCTTCCCGAACGGCTCCGGCGGCTCCGCCGCCCAGGGCGTGTTCAGCCCGACGGGCGCCGGCGGCCGCGGCGGAGCCGGGTACGGCGGCGGCGGCCGGGGCGGGGGCGGCGGCAGATACGGCGCCACCGGTGGTGGCGGAGGAGGTGGTGGCGGCGGGTCCAGCCTGGCCTCCGGGACGGTTCCCGGCTCGTCCGTCACCCTGACCAAGGGCGCCAACGCCGGTGACGGCCGGATCGTGTTCGCCTTCACCCTCCCACCGACGGTCACGGCGGTCGGCCCGGCCGCCGGACCCGCGGCCGGTGGTACGGCCGTCACGGTCACCGGCACCCACCTGACGGGCGCCGTCATCACCTTCGGCGCGGGCAACCCCGCCACCGGCGTCACGTGCACGGCGACCTCCTGCACCGCCACCGCTCCGGCCGGGACCGGCGCCGTGGACGTACAGGCCACCACTCCCGGCGGCACCAGCGACCCCTCCCCCGCCGGCCGGTACACCTACGTACCCGTCCCCGTGGTGACCTCGCTCAGCCCCGCCGTCGGCACGACGGCCGGCGGTACGGTCGTCACCGTGGGCGGCACCGGCCTGGACGGCGCCACCGCGCTCGTCTTCGGCTCCGGCAACCCGGCCACCGGCCTCTCCTGCACCCCCACGGCCTGCACCGCCACCGCACCCGCCCACGCCGCGGGCCCCGTGGACGTCCAGGTCACCACGCCCGGCGGCACCAGCGCCGTGACCGGCGCGGGCCGGTACACCTACCAGCTCCCGCCCGCCGACATCGACGTCGACCTGACCGCACAGCCGGGCTTCAGCCTGCTGGTCCCCTACCTCACCTACACCCTGACCGCCCGCAACACCGGTCCCGGTACGGTCACTTCGGCCACGCTCACCGCGACCCTGCCGGCGGGCGCGTCCGCGAACACCTTGTCCCCCGGTTGCACGGCCGCCGGTTCCACCGTGACCTGCGCCTACGGGACCATCGCCAACGGCGCCTCCGCCACCAAGACGTTCCGGGTACCGCTGGGCCTGCTCTCGCTGGGGCGCGTCTCGGTCACCGCCACCCGTACGGCGTCCGCGCCGACCGACCCCGGCCCGCTCAACGACAGCGCGACCGCCAGCTGCACGGTCGTCTCCGTCCTCCTGGCCACCTGCCCCTGACCCGGCACCCGCACCGGCGTCGCCGCCAACGGGACGCCCCGCACGCATGATCGCCGCCGGCCCGCCTCACAACGAGGCGGGCCGGCGGTGCGTCCGGGCCGGGCTCAGGAAGAGCCGTCCCGCTCGCGGTCGTCCGGCTCGCGGTCGTCCGACTCTTCACCGTCCGGCTGCGGGCCGGTCAGCTCGTGCCCCGTGACGGCGCGGGCGTAGGAGCGCAGGGCGGCGATCACCTCGGTGCGCGTGCGCCGCCCGGCGAGGACCTCCATCTGGTAGCCGTCCTCCATGGCGACGAAGTTCGCGGCGAGCAGGCGGGGCGGATCCTGGAGCAGGAAGTGCCCCTGGGCCTGGCCGAGCACCAAGATGCCCGAGTACACGGCGATCTGACGCTCCGTCAGCGCGCTGTCGAGCGCCGCCGCGCGGGCGTCGCGCAGGCAGCGCGGCCAGTACTCGAAGAGCAGCCGGGTCAGCGCGTCGTCGGGGCCGCCGGCGACTCCGTGGTCGATGCAGGCCCGCAGTTTGTCGCGGGCGTCGCCGAAGCGGTCCGCGGCCTCCTCGCGCTCCTGGCTGTAGCGCTCGATGGCCTGCTGGTACGTGGCGTGGACGAGGGCGTCCAGATCGCCGTAGTAGAGCACCGCGGCGGGGGTGACCCCGGCCTGGTCGGCGACGTCGCGCAGCCGCAGGCCCTCCAGTCCGCGCACCAGTACGGCGCGCTCCACCGCCTTGCCCAGCTCGGCCCGGCGGTTCTCCTTGCCGGTGCCCTTCCTGGCTCCCACGCCATCTCCTCCAGAGATCAATCGTCTAAATCTGGGTTTAACAATATCGCTCGATCTATTGACGGTCCATGACGCCCAGTCTTAAATCTGCGTTTAACGCAGTGTCTCACGCTCTGCGCACCACACCTGCGGCCTCCAGGAGGCATCATGACCAACCCGACCGACACCGGGGCCAGAACCGGGCCGGCGCCCGCCCCCGTCGGCAAGGGGCTGCGCGGCGGCTCCGTGGGCCTGCTCGCCTCCGTCACCCTCGGACTGTCGTCCGTGGCGCCGGCCTACAGCATCGCCGTCACCCTCGGCTTCGTGACGCTGACCGTGGGAGAACTGGCTCCGGCCGCCCTGCTCCTCGGCTTCGTACCGATCCTGCTCACAGCGTTCGCGTTCCGCGAGCTGAACCGCGAGATGCCGGACTGCGGCACCAACTTCGTCTGGACCACCCGCGCCTTCGGACCGGTGGCCGGCTGGTTCACCGGGGGCTGGGTCGTGATCGTCGCCACCCTGATCGCGATGACCGCCCTGTCCCAGGTCGGCGCCGTGTACCTGTTGAACCTGCTCGGTCTGCACTCCCTGGCCGGGAGCGATGCCGCCGTCACGGTGACCGCGCTCCTCCTGCTGGCCGCATGCACCTTGGTCTCCGTACGGGGACTGCACCTGGCAGCCTCCGTGCAGTACGTGCTCCTCGGCCTGCAGCTGGCGGCCCTGCTCGGCTTCGGCGTGGCCGCCTTCGCCCGCGACGGCGCCGTCACCCCCTCTCCGGCGTGGCTCGACCCCAGCGCCTTCGACGGCTTCGGGCCCTTCGCCGAAGCCGTCCTCCTCTGTCTGTTCATCTACTGGGGGTGGGACTCCCTGCTCGCCGTGAACGAGGAGACCCGGGACGGCGAGCGCGTGGCCGGACAGGCCGCCGTCATCTCGACCCTCGTGCTCCTGGGCACCTACCTGTTCACCGCATTCGCGGCGATCAGCTTCGCCGGCACCGGGACCACGGGCACGGGCCTCGGCAACCCGGAGAACGCCGCCGACGTCCTCACGACCCTCGCACCTCCCGTACTCGGCGGAGCGCTCGCCAAGGTCATGGAGCTCGCCGTCTGCGTCTCGGCGGTCTCCGCCCTGCTCACCTGCCTCGTCGGCAACTCCCGGGGCACCCTGTCCATGGCCTCCCACGGCGCCCTGCCGCGCGCCTTCTCCCAGGTCCACCCCCGTCACCGCACGCCCGCCTTCGGAACCCTGGCCTGCGGAGCGGCAGCGGCCGGCACCCTGGTCCTGCTCCGGCTCGTCTCCGCGGACCTCCTCGGCGACGCCGTCCTGTGCGTCGGGCTGCTCATAGCCTGCTACTACGGCACCACCGCCCTGAGCTGCGTCTGGCACTTCCGACGCAGCCTGCGCGACTCCCCGCGCCACCTCATCCTGCGCGGCGTGCTGCCCCTGCTGGGCGGCCTGATGATGCTGGCGGCCTTCGCCCGCAGCGCCTACGACATGTACGACCCCGCGTACGGGAGCACCTCCTTCCACGGCGTCGGCGGGGTCTTCCTCCTCGGCGCCGGCTCCCTCGCCGCGGGCGCCCTGGCCCTTCTGATCGCCCGCACCCGGTTCCCCCGCTTCTTCCGCGAAGGCCGCACGTCGGTCACCGCGCGCACCGTCACCGAGGACTGATCCCACCCATGCGCACTCTCGCCATCGCCGCCCTGCAGACCACGCCCGTGGCCCACGACCTCGAAGCGAGCTGGCAGCGCTTCAGCGACCAGGTCCGCGCCACGCACGAGCTCTTCCCCCACGTCCAGCTCGTCGTCGCCCCCGAACTCCTGCTCGCCGCCGAGGGCCCGCTGCTGCGGCCCGCACCCGACGACTGGATGGAGCAGGCAGCCGTCACGATCCCCGGACCGCTCACCGACCGGATCTGCGACCTCGCCAGGGAGACCGAGCTGTGGCTGGTCCCGGGGAGCCTCTACGAGCGAGCGGAGGACGGGCACATCTACAACACGGCCATCGCGGTCTCGCCCGAGGGCGAGATCGTCGCCACCTACCGCAAGGTCTTCCCCTGGCAGCCGTACGAAAAGACCCGCCCCGGCCACGAGTTCACGGTCTTCGACCTCCCCGGCATCGGGCGGGCGGGCCTGGCCATCTGCTACGACGGCTCCTTCCCGGAGACGGTCCGCCAACTCGCCTGGCTGGGAGCGGAGATCGTCATCCAGCCCACCCTGACACCCACCCGGGACCGGGAGATGGAACTGGTCTGCGCCCGCGCCAACGCCTGGACCAACCAGGTGTACGTGGTCAACGTCAACGCCGCCGACCCGGCGGGGGTCGGCGCCAGCGCGATCGTCGACCCCGAGGGCGCCGTCCGCCAGCAGGCCGGCCCCGGCGAGGAGGTGCTCGTCGACGTACTCGACCTCGACACCGTCACCCGGGTGCGCCGCTACGGCTCCACCGGGATCAACCGGCCCTGGGACCAGCTCGCCCGGTACGGGGAGTCCATCGCCCTCCCCATGTACGGCGGCGCCGCCTTCCGTGCACCGCAGTGGCTGGTGGACCGGAACGCGTAACCGTGGAGAAGCCGGAAACCCGGTCGACAGGCGGGGGCCCGACCCCGGCTCGCCCCGCACCTGCCGCCGGGCGTCCCGGTACCGGTGGCCGTGGGCGGGCCCGGCTTCGGCTACCCGACCCCTCGGCTGGTCCCTCACCACACCTTGGCGAGGAAGGCGCGGGTGCGGGAGTGCCGCGGGGCGTCCAGGACGGCGCCGGGCGCCCCCTGCTCCACGACGACCCCGCCGTCCATGAAGACGACGGTGTCGGCGACCTCCCGGGCGAAGCCCAGCTCGTGGGTGACCACGAGCATGGTGGTTCCGGTGCGGGCCAGGTCCTTGATGACGTCCAGGACCTCGCCGACCAGTTCCGGGTCGAGCGCCGAGGTCGGCTCGTCGAAGAGCAGCACCTTGGGTTCGAGCGCGAGCGCGCGGGCGATCGCGACCCGCTGCTGCTGCCCGCCGGACAGCTGCCTCGGGTAGGCGTCCGCCTTCTCGCTCAGACCCACGCGCTCCAGCAGCCGGCGGGCCGTCGCCGTGGCCTCCTCCCGCGGCCGGCGCAGCGCGGAGACGGGAGCCTCGACGAGGTTCTCCAGCACCGTGAGGTGGGTGAAGAGGTTGAAGTCCTGGAAGACGAACCCGATGTGGGTCCGCTGTTTCAGCACCTCCTTCTCCTTGAGTTCGTGCAGCTTGCCGCGGTGGCCGCGGTAGCCGATGAGCTCGCCGTCGACGCTGACCCAGCCGCGGTCCACCTTCTCCAGGTGGTTGATGGTGCGCAGGAGGGTGGACTTCCCCGAGCCTGAGGGGCCGAGGATCACGGTGACCTCCCCGGCGCGGACCTTGAGGTCGACCCCGCGCAGCACCTCCAGGGGTCCGAAGCTCTTGTGGACGCCCCGGACCTCGACCATGACCCGTTCGGGTGCGGGCTCCCTCACTTGTGCTCGGCCGGGTTGATCTGCGAGGTGTCGATCGCGGAGGGGGTGGTGCCCCACTTCTTCAGGATCCGCGCGTAGGTGCCGTCCTTGATCAGCGCGTTGACGGCGGCCTGGAACGCGGGGGTCAGCGGGGAACCCTTCTTGAAGGCGAAGCCGACGTCGAGGCGGTGGTACTCGCCGAGGAAGGTGGTCTGCGCGGCGGGCTGCGCGGCCTGGTGGCGCAGCCCGTTGATCGTCGACATGACGACGTCGATCCGGCCCTGCTGGAGGGTCGTCGTCACGGCCCCGGTCTCGGAGAAGACGCTGACCTCGTACGGCTTCTTCCCGGCGGCGGCGCAGACCTCCTTCTGCGCGGTGAGGGTCTTCTCGAACGTGGTGCCGGCGCCGGTACCGATGGTCAGTCCGCAGAGCTGGATGAGGTCGGAGACCTGGCCGGTCAGTGCGGTGTTGCCGGTCCTCACCGCGAAGCCCTGGCCGTCGTTGATGTAGGTGACGAAGTCCACGGACTTCAGGCGTTCGGTGGTGACCCCGAAGTTGCCCGTGCCGACGTCGTACTTGCCGCTGCCCAGGGCGGGGAGGATCGTCTCGAAGGAGGCGTCCTGCCGCTCCAGCTTCACGCCGAGGACCTTGGCCACCGCGGCGGCGATGTCCACGTCCTGGCCGGCGGGCGGCTTGTCCTGCCCGTTCGGGTAGTACGCCGAGGGCGGGGATCCGACGGAGCCGCCGAGCCGCAGGCTGCCCGCCTTGCGGACCTCGGCCGGGAGCAGGGCGGCGATCGGCTCGACCGCGCGTACGTCGGCGACCGGATCGTCGGCCGGCGCGGGCGAGGCGAGGACGGCGGCCGACGGGGCCGCTCCGTCACCGGAGCCGCAGGCCGCCAGGGTGGCCAGCAGGGGAAGGGCGGGCAGGATCATGAGCGCGGTGCGCAGGCGTCCGCGGAGCCCGGCCCCCTTGCTCGCGTTGTTCACGTTGCTCACGTTGTTCACGAGGAGGTTCATCCGCGCACCGCCGTCAGGGTCTGGCGGGGGAACCCGTCCTCGGGCCGGGCGTCGCGTACGGCGTCCCGCGCCGCGTCACGCTTCGCCACCTCCTCGCGGACGAGCGGGATGACGTACCGGCCGAAGTCGACGGCGTCGCCGAGCAGGTCGTAGCCCCGGGCCGACAGGATGTCGACACCGAGGTCGTAGTAGTCCAGCAGCGCCTGGGCCACCGTCTCCGGGGTGCCGACGAGCGCGTTGGAATTGCCCGCGCCCCCGGTGGCGGCGGCGGTCGGGGTCCACAGCGCACGGTCGTAGCGCTCCCCCGCCTCGGCGATGGCGATCAGCCGCTGCGATCCGGTGTTCTGCGGGGCCGCGGCCTCCGACACCCCGTTGCGTTGGCGCTGTACGGTTCCCGCCCGCCTGCGCTCCCGGATGGCGCCCACCGTCCGGTGGGCCTTGTCCCAGGCCAGCTCCTCGGTCGGGGCGATGATCGGGCGGAACGCGACCTGGATGCGGGGCGCTTCGGTGCGGCCCGCGGCCCGTGCGGCGGCCCGTACGGCCTCGATCTGCTGGGCCGTCTGCTCCAGGGGCTCACCCCACAGGCAGTAGATGTCGGCCTCCGCGCCGCCGGCCGCGTAGGCGGCGGGTGAGGAACCGCCGAACGAGACCTGCGGGCGGGGCTGCTGGACGGGGAAGACGTCGCTGACGAAGTCGTGGAAGCGGTAGTGCTCGCCCTCGTGGTCGAAGGGCTCGCGGGTGGTCCAGATCTTCTTGACGATGCGGATGTACTCGCGGGTGCGGGCGTAGCGCCCGTCCTTGCCGAGGACGTCGCCTTCGCGGCCCTGCTCGTGGTCGTTGCCGCCGGTGATGAAGTGCACGGCCAGGCGGCCTTCGCTGATCTGGTCGAGGGTCGCGAAGGTCTTGGCGGCGAAGGTGGGGTACGAGACGTTGGGCCGGTGGGCCAGCAGGATCTGGAGGCGTTCCAGCTTGCTCGCGATGTACGCGGCGGCCGGCGCGGGGTCCGGGGTGCCGGAACCGTAGGCGAACAGCACCCGGTCCCAGCCGTGGTCCTCGTGGGCCCTGGCGAGCCTGAGCGTGTACTCCTTGTCGAAGGCGGCGCCGGATCGTGCGGTGGTTTCGGAGCCGTCGTTGGTGGCGGCTATGCCGAGGAACTCCACGGGCATGGGTGTGGCCTTTCGGAAGGTGCGGCGGATCGTCCCGGGGCAGGGTGAACCACCGCCGGTACGCCGATGCGTGATGAGCCGTCAGCCGCGTGGTGTCGCAGGACGGAACGGGTGGGGCGGAGGTGGGGGTGGAGATGGGGGGCGGAGCTGGGACGTGGGCGGGTGCAGCGGAGCGCGACGCTGCGGGCGTGACGACGCTGGGCGGGGGAAGCAGGGTGCGGCGGCAGCGCGCGTCCGGGCTCGCGACAGTCCGCCCTAGGCGGCGGTCATGGCCGCGGGACGGTTGAGCGAGAGGAGTTCTCGGCCCGCGACGGGGTCACCGAGGGAGGGAAGGGCCGGTCGGACGGCCCGCTGCCGCGTCAGGCGCAACAGGCCGCGGACCACACCCGACCGAAGTCGATGTAGTCGCGCGAGACCAGGCGCTGATGGGCGTTCATGCGACTACTTGAACAGTACGCAGCACTTTTCGTCAAGCAACGGCCCGGATGCCGGACGGGCCCGACCGCCGCTCGACCGCCACTGGACTACCGCTCGACCGCGCCCTGTTGACACGTTCGTGCGGTGGACGCATACGATCGGCGGCGTTCCGGCCCCGCCTAGCGCGCAGGCCGGTCCGGCCGTGTTGAGGGACACGGCGAGCGTGACGACGACCGTGCCGTGTCCGTGTCCGGTGTCCGGCAGCCCGTGTGCCGCGCCCGCGATCCCTCCCACTCCCGGAGCACCTCCATGACCACCGTTTCCGATGTCTCCGACGCGCCTCCCGTCTCCGGCGCCTCCCCCTCCTCCCCCGTGTTCGCCCCCGGCGCCGAACCGCCGCCGATCGTGCCGCGCCGGCGCCTCGGCCGTCACCTGTCCGCCGCCGCCGCACTGCTGGTCTTCGCGATGGTGCTGGCCTCCGTCCTCCGCAACGACGCCTTCCAATGGGGCCTGGTGGGCCGGTACTTCACCACCTCCGCCGTGCTCGACGGGCTGCTGCTGACCCTCTGGCTGACCGGCGTGGTGATGGTGCTCGGGTTCCTCCTCGGCACCGTGCTCGCCGTGATGCGCTTGTCGGCCAACCCGGTCCTACGCACCCTGAGCTGGGGTTACGTATGGATCTTCCGGTCCACACCGCTCCTCGTACAGCTGCTGTTCTGGTTCAACATCGGCGCCCTGTACCCGACGCTCGGCCTGGGCATCCCCTACGGCCCCCAGCTCTTCAGCGTCAGCACGGTGAACCTGCTCGGCCCGACCCTCACCGCCGTCATCGGCCTGACCCTGCACGAGACCGCGTACGCCGCCGAGGTGGTGCGCGGCGGCATCCTCTCCGTGGACCCCGGCCAGACCGAGGCCGCGCAGGCGCTCGGGCTGAGCCGGCGCCGCACGCTGTACCGGATCGTCGTTCCCCAGGCCATGCGCTCGATCGTGCCGACCGCCGGGAACATGCTGATCGGCACCCTCAAGGGCACCAGCATCGTCAGCGTGCTGGCGGTGCACGACCTGCTGTACTCGGTGCAGTTGGTCTACAACCAGACCTACCAGGTCATCCCGCTGCTGATGGTGGCCACCCTCTGGTACGTGGCCGTCACCACCGTGCTGAGCGCGGGCCAGTACTACGTCGAACGGCACTACGCCCGCGGCAGCTCGCGCGGCCTCCCGCCCACGCCGCTGCGGCTGGTGCGCGTCCGGCTGGCCGGTCTGCGGGGCCGCCTGAACTCGGTGACCGCACCGGCCGATCGCTGAGTTTCATTTCACCAAGAGGCATTGTATGTACGGCGGATGAAATCGGAACACGATTTCACGCTTTCCGATATCAGGGCCGTTGACACCCCTTCTCCGGGCTGCCTAGCTTACGCCGCAGACAAAGAGATATCGGCGGCCTCTCCTGTTCTGCTTGACGGCTGCTTTTCGAGACTGCGCCTATTCGAAGCCGTGGAGTGTCCTTGACCGAATCACTGCTCCTCTCCGCGCCCGCCGGCCCCTCCGGGCCGCCAGGGCCACCCGGGCCCGCCGAGCGGGTCCTCCCGCTGCGCCGGCCCGGTCGGTGGGTCGCCGGCATCGTCGTCCTGGTGCTGGTCTCCCAGGCCGCCCACGGGCTGATCACCAATCCCTTCTACCAATGGGACCGCTTCGCGTACTGGTTCACCCGCCCGGTGATCCTGGACGGGCTGCTCATCACCCTCCAGGTGGCCGCGTACAGCGCGGTCCTCGGCCTGGCCGGCGGAGTCCTGCTGGCCCTCGGACGGCTCTCGGGCAGCCCGGTGCTGCGGTCCGTCAGCTGGACCTACATCTGGCTCCTGCGCTCCGTGCCGCTGATCGTCGTCCTGCTCTTCCTGTACAACCTCAGCGCCCTCTACCCCACCCTCAGCATCGGCGTGCCGTTCGGGCCCGCCTTCCTGACCTTCGACGAGTCGCGGCTCGCCACCGACATGGTGGTCGCGGTGGTCGGCCTGAGCCTGAGCGAGGCCGCGTACGCCGCCGAGATCGTCCGGGCCGGGGTGCTCTCCGTCGACCAGGGCCAGCACGAGGCGGCGGCGGCCCTGGGACTGCCCAAGCGGTACCAGTTCGCCAGGATCGTCTTCCCGCAGGCACTGCGCTCGATCGTGCCCTCCTACGTCAACCAGCTGATCGGCCTGCTCAAGGCCACCTCACTGGTCTTCTACGTGTCCCTGCTCGACCTGTTCGGCTCGGTGCAGAGCCTGGGCAGCACCTATCCCGGCGACATCGTCCCGCTGCTGGTCGTGGCGACCGTCTGGTACGTGATCCTCACCAGCCTGGTCTCCGTCGTGCAGTACTACGTCGAGCGGTACTACGCCCGCGGAGCGCTGCGCACCCCGGTGCCGACTCCCCTCCAGCGGGCCCGGGCGGGCCTGCGCGACCTGCGGATCCGCTACCGGAAGGAGACGGCCCGATGACCGGGAACGCGAACACCCTCACCGTCACCACCACGGCCTCGCGGCCGGCCGACGGCGCCGCCATCGAGGTGCACGACGTGCACAAGTGGTTCGGCGGCCGACGGGTCCTCGACGGGGTGAGCCTGACCGTCGCGCCCGGCACCGTCACCGTGATCCTGGGGCGCTCCGGATCCGGCAAGTCGACCCTGCTGCGCGTCCTCAACCACCTGGAGAAGCCCGAGGCCGGCCACGTCAGCGTCGGCGGCGAGCTGATCGGCGTCCAGCGGCACGGGGGCCGGCTCAAGGAGCTGAGGGAACGGGCGATCCTCGCCCAGCGCGGCCGGATCGGCTTCGTCTTCCAGAACTTCAACCTCTTCCCGCACCTGACCGTGCTGGACAACGTCGCCGCCGCCCCGGTGGCCACGGGCAGGCTGTCCCGGCCGCAGGCACAGGCCCTGGCGCAGGAGTTGCTGCGCCGCGTGGGGCTCGGGGACCGTGGCGGCGCCTACCCGCGACAGCTGTCCGGCGGGCAGCAGCAGCGGGTGGCCATCGCGCGGGCCCTCGCCCTGCGGCCGGGGGTCATCCTCTTCGACGAACCCACTTCGGCGCTCGACCCCGAGCTGGTCGGCGAGGTGCTCTCCGTGATCAAGGACCTGGCCACCGGGGGCACCACCCTCGTGATCGTGACCCACGAGATCGGCTTCGCCCGCGAGGTCGCCGACGAGATCGTCTTCCTCCACGAGGGCCGCATCGTCGAGCAGGGCCCGCCCGAGCAGGTGCTGGACCACCCCGCGCACCCGCGGACCCGGGAGTTCCTCAGCAAGGTGCTCTGACCGGCCTGCCCGGCCCTCCCCCTGCCCTGCCTCTGCCCCTGCCCCTGCCCCTGCCCCTGCCCGACCCTCTCCACAGCTTCCCCTTCCCGCGGATTCCCCGCATCACCGAACACCCGAAAGGCAACGCCATGCACCGCCCGTCCCTCCTGCGCAACAGACTCGTCCGCGGCCTCGGTGCCACGACCGCCGCCGTCGCCCTCGCCGCCGGACTCACCGCGTGCGGCGGCGACGCGAAGGCCACCGGCACCGCGTCGGGCTCCGGCAAGGTGACCGTCGGTGCCGTCTCCAACGGGGCCGCGCAGCAGGCGGAACTGACCGTCCCGGTCGTCGAGTCCCTGCGCGCACAGCTCCCGAAGGCCGTGCGCGACCGCGGTGAACTGGTCATCGGGGTCGGCGCCCTGCCCGCCGGGTTCCCGCCCCTCACCTACGTCGGCACCGACCAGAAGACCATCACCGGCTCGGAGCCCGACCTCGGCCGCCTCGTCGCCGCGACCCTGGGCCTGAAGCCCGTGGTGAAGAACTCCACGTGGGAGAACCTCTTCGTCGGCATCGACAGCGGCAAGGTTGACGTGGCCTTCACCAACGTCACGGTCACCGAGGAGCGCAAGAAGAAGTACGACTTCGCGTCCTACCGGGAGGACAACCTGGCCTTCGAGGCCCTGAAGGAGAACACCTGGGAGTTCGGCGGCGACTACCGCAACCTGGCGGGCAAGACGGTGTCGGTCAGCAAGGGCACCAACCAGGAGAAGATCCTCCTGGAGTGGCAGAAGAAGCTGCAGTCCGAGGGCAAGGACATCACGGTCAAGCACTTCCCCGACGCCAACAGCGTCTACCTGGCCCTGAGCGGCAAGAAGATCGACCTCAACTTCGGCCCGAACCCGGCGATCGCCTACCACATCACCCAGACGGCGAGCGGCAACGCCCCGACCCGCAAGGCCGGTTCGTTCTCCGGCGCCGGCGAGACCCTCCAGGGGCTGATCGCCGCGACCGCGAAGAAGGACAGCGGACTGGCCGAGCCCGTGGCCCAGGCCATCAACCACCTCGTCGGAACCGGCCAGTACACGCAGCTCCTCACCGCCTGGCACCTCTCCGACGAGGCCGTGACCACCTCCCAGGTCAACCCGCCCGGGCTGCCCCTCACCAACTCCTGACCCCGCGGCCGTCCCCGGCCCGGGCACCCCACGGAAGGAGGGTTCCGCCCCCATGAGCACCAGCACCACCACCCCGAGCCCGGTGACTCCAGGGATCCCGGCGGCCCCGGCAGCCCCGCACGTCCTCGACAACCCGGCCTGGGCCTCGCTGTCCGGCCCGCACGCTGCCTTCGCCGTGCGGGCCGGCGGCCGCGCCGCACGCTACGCCCCGGACGTCGCCGTGTTCTCCGCGCTCGCCGATCCGGCCGACCCCCTGTCCTGGGACGCGCTGCGCTCGCTGGCCGGCCCCGACCGGGTCGTCGCACTCTCCGGGCTGCTGACCCCGCCGCCCGGCTGGGAGACCGTCGGGTCGACCCCGGGGGTCCAGCTGGTCGACACCTCGCTGCGCGCCGAGCCCGCTCCGGAGGCGGTGCGGCTCGGTCCCGCGGACGTGCCCGAGGTGCTGGAGCTGATCGAACTGACGAAGCCCGGGCCCTTCCTGCCCCGCACCGTCGAGTTGGGCACGTACCTCGGCATCCGCGACCGGGGCCGGCTGGTGGCCATGGCCGGGGAGCGGCTGCGCCCACCCGGCTGGACGGAGATCAGCGCGGTCTGCACCCATCCCGGCTTCCGCGGCAGGGGCCTGGCGACGCGCCTGGTCCGCGCCGTCGCCGCGGGCATCCGGGACCGGGGGGACGTGCCGTTCCTGCACACCGCCGCCGAGAACACCGGCGCCGTCCGCCTCTACGAGTCGATCGGTTTCACCGTGCGCCACAGGCCCTTCTTCATGGCCTTCCGGGCGCCGGAGGACGCGGGTGACATTGCCGCCACACGCATTTAACAGTGCCGAGTTCGTTTTCATACTCCCGTCATTTCCGCGTCCCGTATTTCGGGCATGCCATTTCCGAGGAGCGCCGACGTGAAATTCCTGGCCATCACCCTGATCGCGGACGGCACGGATCCGGCGACGGGCGCCCCGACCCCCACCCGCGAGCGGTTCCGGCAGGTCGTCGACGCCGCACTGCTGGCGGAGGAGCTCGGTTTCGACGGGTTCGGGGTCGGTGAGCGCCATGAGCGGCCGTTCCTGTCGTCCTCCCCGCCCGTGGTGCTCTCCCACATCGCGGCCCTGACCCGCCGCATCCGGCTGTACACCGCCGTGACCACCCTGAGCCTGCTGGACCCGGTGCGGGCGTACGAGGACTACGCGACGCTCGACCACCTCAGCGACGGCAGGCTGGAGTTGATGATCGGCAAGGGGAACGGCACCGCGCAGCGCGAGCTGTTCGACGTGAGCTCCGAGGACCAGTGGGAGCGCAACTCCGAGGGCTACGAGCTGTTCCGGCGGATCTGGCACGAGGACAAGGTGACGGCGCAGCCGCGCTTCCGGCCCGCGCTGACCGGCGCCGAGGTGCTGCCCCGGCCGTACCAGAAGACGCTGCGGGTCTGGCACGGCAGCGCCACGAGCCGTGAGTCCGTGGATCTCGCGGCGCGCTACGGCGATCCGCTCTTCTCCGCGAACGTCACCCATCCCATCGGCCCGTACGCCGCGTTGATCCGCCACTACCGCGAGCGCTGGGAGCACTACGGACACGATCCGGCGCACGCGGTCGTGGGTGCGGGCACGGCGGGCTTCCACACGGCGCCCACCTCGCAGCAGGCGGTCGCCGCGTACCGGCCGGCCTTCGCCCGGTACCTCGCGGCCCACGCCGCGCAGGGGCTGGATCCGGTGTTCCCGACCCTGGAGGACTTCGTCGAGCGCAGTTCCGCACTGATCGGCAGCCCCGAGCAGGTGATCGAGAAGGTGCACCGCTACCACGAGGATTTCGGCCACACGGTCCTGCACCTCCAGGCCGAGCCGGGCGGGCTGACCGGGGCCCAACACCGGGACTCCCTCGCACTGTTCCAGTCACGGATCGCCCCGGTGCTGCGCAGCTCGATTCCGGACCCCTCCTTCGCCTGAGCCGGCGAAGGACAGTTGACAGAAGCACCCCCCTGCACCACCCTTTCACTACTTGCCTAGTGAAAGGGTGGTGTTGTCGTGCTCGAGTACCGCATCGACCGGCGTAGCGGCATCGCCACGTACCTGCAGATCGTCCAGCAGACCAAACAGGCCCTGCGCCTGGGTCTGTTGGAGCCGGGCGACAAGCTGCCGACCGCGCGCGAGGTCGTCGAGGCCACCGCCATCAACCCGAACACCGTCCTCAAGGCCTACCGCGAGCTGGAGCGCGAGGGGCTCGTCGAGGCGAAGCGGGGCCTGGGCACCTTCATCCGCAAGTCCCTGGGCGGCGCCCCGGCGGAATCCCCGCTGCGCACCGAACTGGCCGACTGGGCGCGGCGGGCACGGGAGGCCGGGATGGAGCGGGACGACGCGGCCGCACTCTTCTCGGCCGTACTGGAAGAGCACTTCAAGGGGGAAGAACACGTATGACGCACACCGTGATCGAGGCGGACGGCCTCGGCCTGCGCTACGGACGCCGGGGCAGGTGGGCGCTGCGCGACTGCTCCTTCCGGCTGCCCGAGGGCCGTGTCTGTGCACTCGTAGGACCCAACGGTGCAGGGAAGTCAACCCTGTTGACCATCACTGCCGGGCTCGTGTCCGCGACGGAGGGCCACCTCCGCTCGGTACCGCGCGAGGAACTGGCCTACGTGGCCCAGGACAAGCCGCTCTACCCGCAGCTCACCGTCGGCGACACGCTGCGCATGGGCCGCGAGCTCAACCCGGGCCGCTGGGACGCGAGCAGGGCGGAGCAGATCGTGGAGGCGGGGGACCTCGACCCGCACGCGAAGATCCGTGCGCTCTCCGGCGGGCAGCGCACCCGGGTCGCCCTGGCCCTGGCCCTCGGCAAACGCCCGAGCCTGCTCCTGCTCGACGAGCCGATGGCCGACCTCGACCCCCTCGCCCGGCACCGGCTCATGGGCACGCTGATGGCCGACGCCGCCGAGAACGGCACCTCCGTGGTGATGTCCTCGCACATCCTCACCGAGTTGGAGGGCGCCTGCGACCACCTGCTCCTGGTGGACGGCGGCCGGATCCGCCTCTCCGGCCCCATCGACGAGATCGGAGCGGCGCACCAGCTGCTCACCGGCCCCGCCACCGCCCGTGACGAACTCTCCGCGCACACCGTCGTCGAGGCCCGTACGACGGGCCGGCAACTCACGGCGCTCGTACGGCCCCGGGGCCCGATCGACAGCGGCACCTGGCAGACGACCCACCCGTCCCTGGAGGAACTCTTGCTCGCCCATCTGCGCGCGCCCGAAGCCCCGGCGTACGTTGTCGACGCCGATGCCGCCGAGGGGGTGTCGGCATGAGCTCGCTGACGCTGAAGGGGCCGTACTGGGTCACGGCCCGCCAGCACCGGCGCGTGCTGTGGGCGGTGCCCGCGCTGGTGGGCGCGAGCCTCGTCATGGTGATCGCGCTGCGTGCCTGGAGCGGGAATTCGGACTCCGACCGAATGACCATGTCGACCGAGCACTACGTCTGGGAGTTCCTCCGGCTCTGCATCATGTACGCGGGCAACACCCTCCTGTTCCTTCCGCTGCTGGTCGGAGCCTTCGTCGCCGGCCCGATGGTCGCCCGCGAACTGGAGAGCGGAACCTGGCGGCTCGCCCTCACCCAGTCGACGACGCCGAAAGCCTGGCTCGGCTCGAAGGTCCTGGTGGCGGCCGCGGTATCGGTACTCGGGTCGCTCGCCCTGATCGGGGTCTACCGCCTCGGATGGGTTCGGGTGAACCAGACATGGCAAGTCACCTGGGCCGACCGCGGTCCCTACGAGGCCACCGGCCCGGTGCTCCTCGGCTACTGCCTGCTCGGCGTGGCCCTGGGCGCCCTGGTCGGGCAGCTGATCCGACGGACACTGCCCGCCATGGCGGTCACAGGTTTCCTCACGGGCCTCGTACTGCTGGCCCTAGGCGCGCTGCGCTGGTCCTTCCTCCCTGTGGTGACGAACACGACTCCTTCCTCGGGGCACTTGAATGCGCCGATGCCCCCCTCCGCCTTGATGATGGACACCGGGTTCCTCACCGCCGCCGGCGAGCGTCTTTCGGAGAATGCCTGCTTCGAACGGACGCACGGCGTGGGCGACTGCCCCGCCGATCTGAACATCACCGCGCAGTACGTCGACTTCCACCCCGTCTCCCACTACTGGCCCACCCAGCTCATCGAAACCTCCATCCTCCTCGCCCTGGCCGCCGCGGCCCTCTACGCCGCCTTCCGCCTGGTGCGCAAACGACACCCCTGAACCTCCCGTGAGCACCGCGCACGACCCGTTCGGCCCGGGGCGAAGGTCCCGGCCGGGCGGGTCGTCCGGTACTCCGTTCGCGACCATCGCCGCTGGTCAGTGCCGTACGCCGGGCTGTCCACTGGAAGGAGGCCCGCGAGCAGGGAGAACGTCGTGTCCGTGTCCGAAGAGAAGCGAGGGTTCTGCACCCTCTGCAAGTCGCGCTGCGGCGCGATCTTCACCATCGAGGACGGCCGGCTGACCGGCGTCCGGCCGGACCCCGACCATCCCACCGGCACGGCGATGTGCCCCAAGGGCCGCTCCGCCCCCGAGATCGCGCACAGTACGAACCGGCTGACCACCCCGCTGCGCCGGACCCACCCCAAGTCCGACCCGGACCCGGGCTGGGTGCCCGTCTCCTGGGACGAGGCGATGGAAGAGATCGCCGAGAAGATCGGGGCGATCGCCGCCGAGAGCGGCCCCGAGTCGGTGGCGTTCGCCGTGGCCACGCCCTCGGGAACCATGGTGTCGGACGCCACCGAGTGGATCGAGCGCTTCGTACGCCTCTTCGGCAGCCCGAACACCGTGTACAGCGCGGAGATCTGCAACTGGCACAAGGACTTCGCACACGCCTTCACCTTCGGCTCGCCGATCCCGCCGCCCGACTACGCGAACGCCGGCCTCGCCCTCCTCTGGGGCTTCAACCCGGCCAAGACCTGGCTCGCCCAGTCCGCCGCCCTCTCCGCCGCCCAGGCGACCGGCACCAAGCTCGCCGTCGTGGACCCGCGCCGCTCCACCAGCGCGCTGCGGGCCGACCACTGGCTGCGGGTCCGGCCCGGCACCGACGCCGCGCTCGCCCTGGGCCTGGCCCACCTCCTCATCGCCGACGAGGGCTACGACGCGGCATTCGTCCGCGCCTGGACCAACGGCCCCCTCCTGGTCCGCGCCGACACCGGACGTTTCCTGCGCGCGGACGAGCTCCCCGGCACACCCGAGGAGGGCAGGGGCTTCGCCGTCTTCGACGAGGAGACCGGCCTGGCCGAGGCGTACGACTCCGCACGCACCGCCGTCCGCCCGGAGCGCTTCGCGCTGCGCGGCACGCGGGCGGTCGCCCTCCCCGACGGCTCGGTCGTCGACTGCGCGCCCGCCTTCGAGCGGTACGCCGCCGCCTGCGCGGCCTGGACTCCGGACCGGGTCGCGGCCACCACCTGGATCCCCGAGCGGGAGATCCGCGCCCTCGCCGCGGAGATCGCCGCCGCGCCCTCGGTCACCTACTACGGCTGGACCGGAGTGGGGCAGAGCGCGAATGCCGCCCAGACCGAGCGCGCCCTGGCCACCCTCTACGCGCTGACCGGCTCCTACGACGCCCCCGGCGGCAACCATGTGGTCCCCGCCCCGCCCTACAACCCGGCCGCGTCCTTCGACCAGTTCGCCCCCGCGCAGCGTGCCAAGGCCCTCGGGCTCGACAAGCACCCGCTGGGCCCGCCGGCCTTCGGCTACATCAACTCCGGCGACCTGTGCACCGCCATCGAGACGGGCCGCCCCTACCCCGTCCGCGCCCTCGTCGGCTTCGGGTCCAACCTGGTCGTCGCGCAGCCCGACTCCGACCGCACGGCGCGGGCGCTGGGCGTGCTCGACTTCCAGGTCCACCTCGACCTCTTCCACAACCCGACCAGCAGCAGCGCCGACATCGTCCTGCCGGTCAACAGCTCCTACGAGCACGAGGCCCTGCGCTTCGGCTTCGAGGTCGGCCACCGGGCCCAGGAGCAGGTCCAGCTCCGGCCCCGGATGGTGGAGCCGCAGGGCGAGTCCCGCAGCGACACCGAGTTCGTCTTCGACCTGGCCTGCCGTCTGGGCATGGGCGCCGACTTCTTCGACGGGGACATCGAGGCGGCGTGGAACTGGCAGCTCGAACCCCTCGGCCTCACCGTCGAGGAGCTGCGCCGGCAGCAGGGCGGCGTCCGGGTGCCCCGCGAGGAGGCCTACCGCAAGTACGCCGCCCCCGTAGCAGGCGACGCGGACACGGTCACCGGCTTCGCCACGCCCACCCGGCGCGTGGAGCTGTACTCCGAGCGGCTGCTGGAGCACGGCTACCCGGCGGTGCCCGAGCACCACGACCCCACGCCCACGGACGCCGCGTACCCGCTCGTGCTGACCTGCGCCAAGCACGGGTACTTCGTCCACAGCCAGCAGCGTTCCCTCACCTCGCTGCGCCGCCGGGCCACCGACCCCTCCGTGGACCTGCACCCGCGTACCGCCGCCGCCCACGGCATCGGCGAGGGCGAATGGCTGGAGCTCGCCACGCGCCTGGGCTCCATCCGGCTGCGCGCCCGCTTCGACGACTCCCTGCACCCCTCCGTCGTCGTGGGCGAGTACGGCTGGTGGCAGGAGGCCACCGACCTCGCCCTCCCGGGCGCCGACCCGACCGCCGCCACGGGCAGCAACTTCAACCGGCTCATCGACCACACCGAGACCGACCCGCTCAGCGGGTCGGCGCCGATGCGGGCGGCCGCCTGCCGGATCGGCCCGGTTCCCGGAGACGGCACCTGGACCGGGACCCGCCCCTTCACCGTGACGGCCCTCACCGAGGTGAGCCCCGGCATACGCGCCCTGCGGCTCGCTCCTGAGGACGGCGGAGCCCTGCCGGACCACCGGCCCGGCCAGCACCTGACCGTCCGCGCCGAGAACCGGGACGGCACCGTCCAGGACCCGGCCGACGGCCGCAGCTACTCCCTCACCGGACCCGCCCTCGCGGCCGGCCGCACCGACTACGGGCTCGCCGTACGCCACATCCCCGGCGGAGCCTTCTCCACCCGGATCCACGAGGACCTCGAGGTCGGGGACCGGCTCCACCTGGCGAGCCCGGGAGGCGTCTTCGCCATCCCCACGCACACCGGCAACCCGGTCGTACTGCTCGCAGGCGGCATCGGCATCACGCCGTTCCTCAGCTACCTCGAAACCCTCGCCGCCACCGGCGGCACGGTCCCCGAAGTCGTCCTGCACTACGGCAACAACAACGCGGCCGACCACCCGTTCCGGGACCGGCTGCACGCACTGGCCGCCCTGATACCGGCGCTGACGGTCGTCGACCACTATGCCGCTCCCGGCTCGGAGGACGTCCTCGGCCGCGACTACGACCGCGCCGGGTTCATCACCGTCGACGACATCGACCCCGGCCTCATCGCCCGCCGTGCCCGCTTCTACATGTGCGGACCCCAGCCCATGCTGGACGCCCTGACCGGCGCGCTGATCGCGCGCGGTGTCCCCCGCTTCGAGGTGTTCAGCGAGAAGTTCCGCCCGGCCCGGCGGGAGGTGGCGGTGCCCGACGATGCCGAGTACACCGTCACCTTCGCCCGGTCCGGACGCAGCGCCACCTGGCGCAAGAACGACGGCCCGCTCCTCGCCCTCGGCGAGGCGGCCGGGGTCACCATGCCGAGCGGCTGCCGGGTCGGGCAGTGCGAGAGCTGCGCCTGCACGGTCCTCAAGGGCACGGCGGCCCACCTGGTGACCCCCTCGGAGGACCTGCCCGACACCGACGTCCTGACCGGCCAGTCCCTGCCGACCTCGGACCTGGTCCTCGACCTCTGAGCCGGATCCGGAGCCGGAGCCGTCAGGAAGAAGTGCTCGCGTCCTTCTCCTCCAGCCCCTCCAGGCTGTCCATGAAGGAGGAGACGGAGAACACCGCGCGCCCGGGGCCGGCCGGGCCGTAGCCGGGCG
The DNA here is from genome assembly GCF_049310065.1 of Streptomyces tatrensis. Classification (NCBI taxonomy): domain Bacteria; kingdom Bacillati; phylum Actinomycetota; class Actinomycetes; order Kitasatosporales; family Streptomycetaceae; genus Streptomyces; species Streptomyces tatrensis. Next base: position 398,851 of record NZ_JBMDLB010000011.1, read on the forward strand.
GGGAGCTCAGGCCGAACTCCTCCAGCGTCGCCCGATAGGTCTCCAGCAGGCGGACGTGGTACTCGAGGGGCGCGCCCAGCGGATTGGCCTTGCCGAGCGGAGTCGTCGGCTCCGGGCACCAGGTGGTGAAGCGCGGGACGACGCCGTGCGACATGAAGAACCGCAGGCCCTCCTGGGTGGACGCGATCGCCTCGCTCACCTTGGTGAACCCGAAGGGCTCGGCCATCTCGATGCCCGCCACGAAGTTCGGGATCACGTTGCGCGGCCCGAACACCTCGGTGGAGTCCAGGATCCTGCGGTGCCATTCGTCGCGGCCGACGTAGCGCTCCTTGCCGGGGCAGTGGAGCTTGAACAGGTACTCGTCCCACACCTCGAAGTTGGGGTGGTAGATCTTGATGCCGTGGTCGTGGAAGCGCTGCACGGCGTCGCGGGGCAGGGCCTGGGCGACGACCTTGCCGGTCCAGCGGCCGGGGAAGCGCTCCTCGATGGCCTGGGCGTACTGGCCGTAGAAGTCGGCCTCGTCACGGCCGCCGACCTGGGAGGTGATCGAGCCGCCCGTGAGGGTGTAGGCCCGGGAGATGCCCGCCGTGTCGTACCGGTCGATGATCTCCAGCGCCTCCAGCACCTCGTCGACCGGCTTCACACCGGTGTAGGGGCGGCCGGCCGCCTTGTGCTGGCGCCAGTTGTGGTTGATGTCGCAGAACTGGCACTCCTCCTTGGCGCCGAAGTACTGGCACACCCGGAAGACCGTCAGGTAGATGAGGTAGCCCCACTGGATGGTCGGCGCGACCTCCATCACCGACTTGCCGTTCGACAGCTTGTGCCGGTAGTACTCCGGCATCGGCGGCAGGCCGACGTCGGCGATCCGTGCGCCGTCCAGGTACAGGCCGAGCGCGCCGTCCTCCCCGCCGCGCACCACGTACGGGGAGTCCGGGTTGACCCGTACGGAGACCACGGTGCGGCGCAGCTCGTACGGGCCGCCCGTGAGCACGATCTCCTCCGGCGGCCGGTTCAGCGCGGCGGCGCCGAGCTCCGGGAGGGTGCGGTGGTCGAAGGAGAAGATGAAGTACGACTTCGGTTTGACGTCGCCCGAAGCCCCGTCGGCGCCCCCGCTGAGCGCGGACTCGTCGAAGGCCATGCCGCCCCGCAGGAGGTCTTCCTTGATCACGGCTTCCCGGGGCACGTGCGGGAAGCGCCCCATCAGGTCCTCGATCAGCGCGGTACGGCTGGGACTCTCCATCTGCGGCTCCATTCCAGGCTCTTGCCGGGCCGCGGCGGTCCGCCCCCTTGGCGTTCCGCGCGGCACGGCGGTGATCTCACTGTAATCAGCGCGCCCGGGCCCCGGCGCAGCGCCTCCTCGGCGCCTCCTCAGGGCGTCAGCTGGTACTCCGGGAAGTTGCCCGGGAGCCGTTCGGCGGCGGGCCCGTGGGTGACCGCGCGGACCAGGAGTTCGCCGCCGACGAAGGCGCCCCGCCAGGAGGCGCCGAACCCGCCGAAGAGCTCCTCCCGGTCCCCGCGCGAGCGGGGCGTGCCGTGGCCGGTCTTGAAGGCGCGGATCTGGGGTGCGAGGCGGTCGAAGGTGGCCGGGGCGTCGGTGGAGAGGGTGGCGACCAGGGCCCCGTTGGAGGCGTTCATCGCCGCCAGCAGCTCGGCATCGGTGTCGACGAGCACGATCGTGTCCACCGGGCCGAAGGGTTCCGCGTGGTACAGGGGCGAGGAGGCCGGCGGGCTGAGGAGGGTCAGCGGGGCCACGTAGGCGGAGGTGTCCTGGCCGGGCAGGAAGCGGGCCGGGTCCAGCGTGCCGCGGAAGAGTGGGATGGCGCCGCGGTCCACGGCTTCCGCGGCGTGCTCGGTGAGCTCCTCGGCCTTGGCGGCGTTGATGAGGGGGCCGAAGTCCAGCTCGGGCAGCGGGTCGTCCGGGTGCGCGACGGCGAGGGGGTGTCCGGTGCGGACGGCGGAGACGGCGGGGAGGTAGGCGGCGAGGAAGGCGTCGAAGGCGGTGCGCTGGACGACGAACCGGGGGTAGGCGGTGCAGCGCTGCTTGCCGTAGTCGAAGAGCTTCGGGATGGCGGCGCCCAGCGCGGGCCAGTCGGTGTGTTCCCAGATGCCCCAGGTGTTGAGGCCCTCCTGTTCGAGGATGTGGCGTTTGCCGAGGTCGGTGAGGGCGGTGGCGATGCGGGCGCCCGTGTCGCGGCCGCCGACGAAGGAGACGCAGCCGATCTCCGGGGAGCGGACGAGTGCCTCGGAGAGTTCGCCGCCGCTGCCGCTGACGAGGGTCACCGGGATGTTCTCGCGGTGGATGAGGGCGCAGGCGAGGGTGAGGCAGGCCAGGCCGCCGTCGGTGGGGGTCTTCGCGATGACGGCATTGCCCGCGAGGGCCTGCACCAGCATCGCGTGGACCAGGACGGACATCGGGTAGTTCCAGCTGGCGATGTTGGACACCGGGCCGTCGAGGGGGGTCCGGCCCTCCAGCATCCTGTCGATGTGGTCCACGTACCAGCGCACGCCCTCGATCGCCCGGTCCACGTCCGCGCACGCGAGGCGCCAGGGCTTGCCGATCTCCCACACCAGGAGCAGGGCGAGCAGGTCGCGGTGTTCGGTGAGTGCGTCGAGGGCGGCGGTGACCCGGGCCCGGCGCTCCGCCGGCGGTACCTGCCGCCAGGCGCGGTGCTGGTCGAGGGCGGCCCGTACCGCCTTCGTCGCGGTGCCCGCGTCTAGCCGGGGCGGGCCCGCGATCGGACTGCCGTCCACGGGGCTGGTGGCGGGCAGGGCGTGGCCGTCGCTCTGCCAGGCGCCGGCCCAGAGGTTCAGGACGCCGTCCTCGCGGAAGGCCTCCGGGGCGGCGGCGAGAGCGCGCCGCCAGGCATCGGCCCAGGCCGTGCCGGGCTTGAGGACGAGGGCCTGTCGTCAAACTCCCGTCGTCGCCCGAAGGGCGGCCGCGCGGCGTCTGGTGCGTGCTCTCGGCGTGCCGGGCGGAAGCCCGCGTACTGGACGTACTTGGCTTTCGCCCGGTGCGGCGAGAGCACGTGCCAGACGCCGCGCGGCAGACGGGAGTTTGACGACAGGCCCTCGGGGGGTGGGCTGTGCCATCTGTGATTCTCCGCTCAACGACGGGCGGGGCGGGGGAGGCTCGCGCGCAGGGCTCCGGCCGCGGGGCGGCGGTGGCCGTGCGCGCGAGGCCGGTGGTGGTGGGGTGGGTGGAGGTGACGGTTCGGGACGGTTGCTCCGACCGTACGTACCGCCGGTGCGGCATCCGTGCTCTCAGGCGTCGGCGGCGCGTCGCGCCCCCGTGCGCGCCGGGATCGCCGCGGGGTGAGCGCCATGGGTGTGACCGGGCGCCGAGTCCAGGGTTCCGCCGAGGGCGGCGCGGGCCGGGGTCAGGGCGTCCGCCGAGGGCCCCGTGATGATCCAGCGCTCTCCGACGAGGTACGTGCCGCCGTACTGCCGGGACTCCGCCAGCCACGCGGCTCGGCCCTGGGCCGTGCTGAAGGTGGCCATCCGGAAGGCCCGTCCCTCCACCGCGCAGGCGCCCTCGCGCACCTCCTGCGCGTCGACCGTCACCTCGGGGCTGCAGCCCAGGGCGGTCGCGATCCGGTCCAGTGTCTCGGGGGCGGGGGCGGGGGCGGGGGCGGGGGCCGGGGACGCCTCCCGCCCTCCGCCCGTACCGCCCGTGCCCGCCGTGCAGGCCGCGCTGAGGAAGGCGGCGAGGAGGAGGGCGGCGAGCACGGCGATCGCGCGGGGCACCCGGGGCGCCGCGTCTCCCGTGTCGGGCACGGCCGGTCAGCCCGCCGCCGGGATCTTCTTGCCCGCGTCGTCCACCGCGAACCAGAGGCCCTGCAGGCCGTGTCCGTTGGTCTGGCCCGGTGCGGTGTCTCCGGTGAAGAGGTAGACCGGCCAGCAGTCGATCGTCAATTGACGGGTTCCGTCGGGTCGTTCCACGGATCCGACCAGCCCGGCGGGAATTCCGACGGCCTTTTCCGCTTCCACGGGTGCGGCCGGTTTCCACGTGTTCAAACAGGCGTCGAGGCAGCCGAATTTCATCGGCCAGGCGCTGTCCTTTCCGAACCGGTAGAGGGTGCGGCCCTGGGCGTCCACCATGAGCTTTCCGAGTTTCGCGTCGTTCACGGCGGAGAGCGGCGCGGATTCTTTTCCGGTGCCCGCAGCCTTTCCGGTGCCCGCAGCCTTTCCGGCGTCCACCGCCTTCTTGCCGTCCGCCGCCAGCGCGTGCCAGGTGCCGCCGACGCCCTCGCCCTTCGCGTCGCCCGGCCGCGTGTCCTTCGCGTACCGGTACACGGGCCACCCCGCGAGCGTGAGCTGGCGGCTGCCGTCGGACCGCTCGACCGAGCCGAGCAGCCCGGCGTCGATGCCGGCCGGGGCCTGGGCGCCGTCCGCCGGGACGGCGGGCCAGAGGGTGGCGCAGGCGTCCTCGCAGTTGGACCGGGGCGGCTGAGCGGTGTCCATGTCGAACCGGTAGAGGGTGCCTCCGTCCACGTCCGTGACCACGCTGCCGACCTCGGGGATCTCCCGGACCGCCAGCTTTCCGGCCGGGGCCGGATCCTCGTCGGTGAGGTCCGAGCCCGACCCCGCCCCGGCCTCGGCGTCGCCCTCGGCGTCGGCCTCCGCGTCCGCGTCCGCATCCGCTTCCGGCGCCGCCCCGTAGCCGTTGCCGTTGCCGTCTCCGGCGCCGTGGCCCACCGCCCGTTCCGCTCCCGCCGCCCGGACGGTCACCGTACGGGCGTCTCCGTCCTCGCTGCCGCATCCCGACGCGAGCAGAAGTACCGTCAGCACCGATCCGGCGGCGGCCGTGGTCGCCCGGTTCCTGTTGCCCATGGTTCTCTCCTTCGGTTTCCATCCGGCGCGCTTCCGTCGGAACATTCATAAGGTCTGCGGGAGCCACCGCATTCGATGGCGCGGGAATTTGTCAGATCACGCCAAAGCGTGAACTCATTCCTGGATGCGGAGCGCGAGAGCCGGGCAACGACGCACCGCTCGCAGTGCTTTCGGCCGCAAGGGGCCGGGGACCGGCATGACGCCGCGCGCCGGATAGCCGTCCTCGTCGAGGCGCACGACATCGGGCAGCAGGTCCACGCAGAGGCCGTGTCCCTTGCACAACGTCCAGTCCACGACGAGCCGTTCGGGGCTCTCGTCCGCGGGCAGCGGCAGGGCTCCCAGCACGCGGCGTCCGCAGCCGCTGCCGAGCGCGTGGTCACGGAACTCGTCGGGGAAGACGGCGAGCGCGGAGGCCACGAACGAGGACGTGCCGTCCGGGTGGGAGCAGGCGCCCCGGCCGCGCACCCCCCGCATCCGGGCCTGTACCGCGTCGAGGGCCGCCCCGCCCCCACCCGCCACGAGCCGTTCCACGGCGTCGGCGAGCGAGGGCAGGCCCCGCACGCACGGACCGCACTGGCCCGCCGATTCCCGTGCCATCCAGCGCGCGACGCGGGCCACCTCGCCCGCCGGGCACGTGTCCTCGGGGAGCGGCAGTACCGCGCCGGCGCCCAGTACCGCGTCGTAGGCCGCCAGGGACTTCCGGGAGATCAGCGCCTCGCGCGCCGCCCCCGGGTCCAGCCAGCGGCCGTGGAAGCCGCCGACCAGCACCCCCTGTCCGGGCACCGTGCCGCACAGGTCCAGTACGTACGCCAGGGACGTGCCCAGGGGTACCTCGACGACGGTCGTTCCGGCGACGGTCAGCAGGGTCGTACCCGGTTCGTCGGGCAGCCCCGCCGTGCCGTACGCGGGCGCACCGAGGCGGGCGGCGACGGCGAGCTGTGCGTAGGTCTCCGCGTTGGACAGCAGGGTGGGCAGGCCGCCGAGTCCCCGTTCGCTGGTCCGCGTCCGGTGGCCGGAGGGTAGGGCGGCGCCGCCCTCCAGGCCGTTCACGAGGGCGCTGCCCTCGCCCGTGACGAAGCGTTCGGGGAGGCGGACGACGCGCACGCGCCGCCCGGCCGGGCCCCGTTCGGCGACGGCTTCGGTGAGCGAGCGCTCCACGTCGGGCCGGGTGACGCCGACGACCACGTCCTCGGCGCCGAGCACGGCGGCGGCCACCAGCGCGCCGTCGAGCACGAGGTGCGGCACGTAGAGGAGCAGCGCCGCGTCCTTCATGCAACTCGGCTCCCCCTCGGTCCCGTTGACCACCACGGCGCTGCGTCCGTCCTGCCCTCTCGCGGACCGGATGACGGCCCGGAGCTTGCGGGCGAAGGGGAAACCCGCTCCCCCGCGTCCGCCGAGGGCGATCCCCTCGGCGAGTTCGACGAGCTCCTCGGAGGAGTAGCGGGGCAGCGCGCCGTGCACGCTCAGATGGCCGGCCCGGTCCAGCCGCTCGGCGGCGTCGAGTCCGGCCAGCAGTCGGGGCCCTCCCACGCAGCCGAGGGCGGGACGCGTCCCGTCACCGCCGTTCACCAGCCGCTCCGTACGCCGTCGAGCGGCTCGGGCGACGGCGAGCCGGACCGCGGCGGGACGGACGGCGGGACGCGCGGACCCGCGGACGGATCCGCGGCCCGTTCCGGGCGGGCCGGGAACACCGTGGCCGCCGGCTGCCGGGTCAGACGTGCGGTCAGCAGCTCCGCCGCCCACTCCGCCGGCCTGCGCACGAAGGGCGCCGGCCGGTTCGGCGGCGCCTGCCCAGGGGCCCGGGAAGGTACGGACGGCGCGTGCGGCGGGGACTGCGCCGGTGGCGCGGCCGGTGCGGCCGGTGCGCCGGACGGCCGAGCGGCGGCGAGCGTACGGAGCTTCGCGCGCAGCCGCAGCGCCAGCAGGCCGGCGACGGCGATCAGGCACAGGGCGTAGCCGGCGGTCACCCACCCACTCGCGGCGCGACCGGACTTGAGCCCGTGCACCAGCGAGGCTCCCCAGGCCGGGTACGCACCCATGTGCAGGGCCCGCCACCACAGCGAGCGCCCCCGGGTGGCGAAGGCACCGCGGACGGCGCCGGAGACGGCCACCGCGACGAACCCGTAGCCGGCCAGGCTGCCGAGGCCGATGAGCAGCGGGCGCTGGCCGTCCGCGAAGGGCAGGACCACGGCGGCGGCGTCGGTCCGGGACCGCGCGACCTTGATCCACACGTGCAGGATGAGGAACCCGAGTCCGGCGACGGCCAGACCGCGGTGCGCTGCCTGGGCGACGAGCCGGTGCCCGGAGGCGAGCAGTCTGCGGTCGGTGGCCGCCAGGCCCCACAGGACGGCGCCGGTGAGGGAGACCAGCGAAAGCACTCCGGCCGCGTGGTCGAGGAAGTCCCACAGCCGGGTCAGTGCGCCGGCGCGGGCCGCCACGAGCAGGGCGGCCAGGGCGGCGAGGGCCGCCGCGCCCAGAGCCGCGGGGTGCGGCCCCCCGGCGGCGGACAGCAGCGGCGGACGCCGCACCGCCCGCCGGCCGGAGGCGCTCGGGGTCGCGGGCATGGCGGGCATCGCGGGTGTCGACGCCGTCGGGGAGACGGCTGCGGACACCGGCCCGGACGGCGCTCCGGCATGGCGCCGGGTACGGCCTCTCGTACGGCGGGCCCGGTGCGAACGACCGGGCGGGCGGGGCTGGAGCAAGGGCATGTGGTCTCCCATACGTCCGGACCCGAGCACTTCCACCTCGCGCTCGGCGCCCGGGGGTCGACGTCGCAACCACTCCTCGGCGGGCGGGAGATGGGCACCTGACCCACCGGGCCGGCCGGGAGCGGGGGCCGGAGTGCAGAAGCATCGTGGAGGTATGCAAGTCCTCCACAGGATTTATCGAAACGTGATAATTTCTGGCCCTCGCACAGCCATCGCATCGAACATCCCCGGAAGATTCCCTTCCAGTGGTGCGGTTGCGACGGGGTTGACACCTGATCCGCCGCCGCACCTCCCCGACGGCGATCGAGCCGATGCCGCGGGACTGCGGGCTTGCCACCGTCCCACGGGGCAGGCCATACCCCGGCTTGAACGAGGTAACAATGTGCGAACTTCTGAACCGCATCTGGTCCCGCCCGCGGGGCGAGTGGACCCGGGTCCTGCGCAAGGAACTGCCCACGCTGGCGGCGGGGATGGTGGAGGAACTGCGGGAGACCGTCCCCGGATTCTCGGCGCTCGTCGAGGACATCGGCGACGAGGTGGTCAGACGGAGGATGGAGGGCGCCCTGCTCACCGCCCTCGGCTACCGCGAGGGTGCCGGCGCCGCCGGGTGTACGGAGGCCGGCGCCGCCGACGGGGCCGACGCGGCCCGCGCGCAGGAGCCGTCGGATTTCCACGCGCAGCCCCGGTCCGGCCCCGGACCCACCACCACGGCGGCGGCCGCGGCCTTCGAAACCGAACACGCCCGGCCCCACCCCCACGCACACCCACACCCACACCCACACCCACACGTACACCCGCACCCGGACCCGGCCCCACACCCGCACCCGGACCCACACGCGGTCTTCCGCGGCGGGGAGTTGCCACCGCTCCAAGCGGTGCCCTTACAACGGTTCGGCTCGGTCCGTGAGCACGCCCGGCGCGAGCTCTTCGCCCTGCTCACGGCAGACACCGCGCACCGCGAAACGGTCCTCGCCGAACTGGCCGAACTGGCCGGACCGGCCGGCTGGCCGCTCCCCGTCGCCGTACGGGCGGTCGCCCTGGCCTCGCCCGGCGAGACCCAGCAGCTCGCGGCCCTCCTCGACGACTGCCTCGGCGGAATGGTCTCGGGCCAGCCGTGCCTGCTCGTCCCCACCGCGGACCCGGAGGCCCGTACCGCCCTGGACGGCGCCCTGCGCGGCCGGCTCGCCGTGGTCGGACACCCGGTGGCCCCCGGCGACACCTCCTCCTCCCTGCGCTGGGCGGTACGCCTGCTCGCGCTGGTCCCGGCGCAGGCCCGGTCCGGCCCCGACGCCCGGACCGTCTTCGTGGACGACCACCTCTCCACGCTGTTGCTGCTCCAGGACGAGCCGCTCGCCCACGCACTCGCCGCACGCTGGCTCCGGCCGCTGGCGGACCTCACCCCGCGTCAGAGCGAGCGGCTCGAAGTGACCCTGCTCGCCTGGCTGGAGGGCGGCGGAGCGCCCGAGGCGGCCAAGGCGCTGAGCGTGCACCCGCAGACGGTCCGCTACCGGATGCGCCAGCTGGAGAAGCTCTTCGGTCCCGGCCTGCGGGACCCGCGCACCCGCTTCGAACTGGAACTGGCCCTGCGCAGCCGCCGGTTGATGGCTCAGGTCCGGCTGCGCCCGGTCCGGGGAGGACGGCGGTCGCGCATGGTGCCCGCCGACTTCCGCCCTTCCCCGGGCGACGGCCGCATCGCGCGCGTCAACGGGCTCTAGGGACGGAGGAGAAGGGACAGAGGGGAAGAGACGGACGAGGCGGTGCCGGCCCCGGAGCATTGCTCCGGGGCCGGCACCGCCTCTTGCCGGGTCAGCGGCAGGTGCGTCCGCCGTTGACGCAGCGCACCGCCCGCGCCATCAGCTCGTCCGGCATGACGTTGATGAAGTCGCCGTGGTCGGTGACCGGCTTGTGCAGCTGCTCGGGGAAGCTGTCCACCGCGAAGCGTGCGCCGGGGGGCGTCGCGTAGACGATCCGCTGCACCAGTTGCGGGACGGCCTTGAAGCCCGCCGGGCAGGAGCCGTCGCGGCCGGCGAAGGCCACGTGGGTGCGGTGGTTGGCGCTGTCCGTGTTCTTTCCGTCCCAGCAGCTCTGGAAGGCGAACGTCCGTACCACGTCGGTACCCTTGGGACAGATCGGGTACTTGTCCTTCAGCTGCCGGTTCTCGAAGCCGGTGCAGCTCCACGAGGCGTTGGCGTTGGCCGGTCCGTTGGTGAAGGCCTTGGCGTCGCCCGTGATGATCCGCAGGAAGCGGGGCATGGCGGCGACCCGGGAGACGGGGCTGCCCTTGAACTGGATGGTCACCTGCTTGGGGCGCAGGATCGTGCCCACGTTGGCGTCCTGGCCGCCGCCGGGGGCGCCCGCGTCCTGCTCGGCCTTGCCGTCGCGCAGCCTGAGCACCGGCCAGTAGTAGGTGGACAGGTCGCCGTTCGTGCAGGTGGTCGCGGAGGCGGCGAGGCTGTTGTTGGTGGAGAAGGCGTCCGTGGTCCGGTTGCCGACGTAGTCGTGCATGTGGTGGGCGCCGTTGCTCACCCCGGGGGCGACGATCACGTTGTCGGGGTTGAGGTGGCGCTCGTCGTTGCGGCCGCATTCCACGGAGAAGGAGCCTTTGGAGGCACCGGACTTGGGGGCCGGGCGCCGTACGTTCGGCTTCACCGAGCCGATGGCGACGAAGTCGGAGCGGGCCGGTCCTCCCTTCAGGGCGGTGTCCGCGCCACCCCGGGCGGCCGCGTCCTCGGCGGCCGGGGCCTCCCGCATCGCGCAGGCGCTGAGCTCCGCCAGGCCGTCGGGGCGGGCCGCGGTCCGTCCGATCGCCTCCGAGACCCGGCCGATCGACGTGTCGCGCCGGCCCTTCAGCTCGCCGAGCAGCGCGTCCGCCGGAGCCCGGCCGGTGGCGAGCCGCTGGTAGGCCTCGGCTATCTGGGTGTCCAGACCTGCGAGTTCCCGGTCGACCTCGCCGCGCACCTGATCGGGAACCTCGCGCAGCCTCTCGCCCACGTCGGGGCAGTCGATGGTGGCCGTCACCGGTGCCCGGCGCGCCGGGTCCTGGCCCGCGGAGGCCACCTGGCCCGCGATCACCACCCCGCCGCCGCCCAGGACCAGTGCGGAGGCCGCGGCGAGCGCCTTGTACAGGGGGCGGGTCCTGCGTTTGTGCCCTGACCTGTCCCGGCGTGCCGGGCCTTCCGTGGAGTCGTTTTCGCGCATGTGATCACTTCACTTACTCGGTCGGGTGTCGGTGGGAGGAGCCGCCGCGGGAGGGACGGACGTGGGAGGTGCCGCCGTGGGCGGGCTGTCCGCGAGGCCTTCGAAATCGACGAGTCCGCTCGCTTCGAGGACCGCGATGTGGTCCAGGACCGTGGTGTTGGCGTCCGTGGCGAGCTCACGGACCACGGAGTTGCGGGTCTGCGCCCGCACTTGGGCGACGAGCGTGAACACCTTGCCGTGCGCCCGCCGCAGCAGCTGCACGAACAGCCGCTCGTACGTGGACTCTTGCGCCCGGTCCAGCTGGTCGAGCCAGGCCTGTTGCTGACCGGACGGCCGGTCCGGCAGTTCCATGCCGAGCGCCTGGCCCACCTCCAGGACCCTGCGGTCCAGTTCGGCGTGCCCTTCCACGAGGTGCTCCCCGGCCGTCCGCACCGACCTGCGGGTCCCCCGCTCCTGTGCCTGCCGGCCCGCGGGCAGTTCCCACAGGCCGGCGAGGCGGACCTTGCGCACGAACTCGCGGTCCTGCGGGGTCAGCGGCCCGAAGGCCGTGTTCATCACCCCGGCGCCGTCGTCGTCGGCGGAGGTGGAGGCGGAAGCGGGGCCCGGGGCGGGCGGCACGACGGATGAGGGCGCCGGGGCGGCCGTGGCGGTTCTGCCGCCGAAGCTCCGCACCGGTATCAGCAGCGCGATCAGCGTGAGGGCGAGGGCGCCGATGACGATGCCCGTGCCCATCACGTGTCGCGAAGCGACCGACATGCCGCCGACGTTCGTCCGACGGATTGACAGCACTGTGCCTCCTTGGCTCCCGGGACGGCCCGGGAGCCGCGGGGAGCACGCGGCTCCCCGGGTCCCCGGGTGCCAAGGGACGCTAGTGCCGGTCACGGCTCCCCCACCGAAGGCCCATCCGGACTGGACAAACATCCGGGCGACCCCCCGAAAGGCTGCTACGGTGCCGCGCGCCAGGCCGCCGCACGGTCCGCGCTCCCGGCATCTAACGTGAGGACAAAAACCCCTGCACCTCGGCCAGTTGTCCGGTTTTCCGGTCATTCATGAGGAGTAGACGGCCCGGCCCCTGAGGTTGATTCGCCCGGACCGCGCGGTGACCCAGGGTGGGGTCGGACCACAGCCCATCCGAAAGGAACGGCCCTCGTGCGCAAGAAACGACTGGCATCCCTCCTGGCCGCCGCCGGGCTCCTCGCGAGCACCGTGCCGCTGTTCACGGCTGCCCAGGCTTCCGCCCTGTCCGCCGGCACTCCCCTGTCCGCCGACAGCGTCCTGCTGTCCTCCGACAGCCTCCTGTCCGCCAACACCGCCCAGGCCGACGCCGTCCAAGCCGACACCGCCCAGGCCGACGCCGCGTACCTGCGGCAGAAGCCGGCCTGGCACCGGTGTGCCGCCGATCTGCCGGCCACGTACGAGTGCGCCTCCATCAAGGTGCCGCTCGACTACCGGCGGCCCCGGGGGCGGACCCTCGACCTGGCGATATCCCGGGTGCGGAGCACGAACCCCGCCAAGCGCCACGGGGTCCTCCTGATGAATCCGGGCGGGCCGGGCGGGAGCGGGCTCGATCTGCCGCTGGCCCTCGGCGAGGCCGTCCCCGCGGAGGTGGGCGAGCGGTTCGACCTCATCGGCTTCGATCCGCGCGGGGTCGGCGCCAGCAGCCCCATCAGCTGCGGGCTGGCCGACGCCGAGCGGGGCATCGACCGGCCGTACCGGCCCGGGTCCTTCCCCTCCGACGTGGCCTGGGCGCGGACCATCGCCGAGAAGTGCCGGGAGAAGGCCGGCTCCGTGCTCCCGTACATCACGACCCGCAACACGGCCCGCGACATGGACACGATCCGTGCCGTCCTGGGCGAGCGGAAGCTCTCGTACCTGGGCTACTCCTACGGGACGTACCTCGGCGCGGTGTACACGCAGATGTTCCCCGGCCGGACCGACCGCTTCGTGCTCGACAGCGGCGTGGACCCGGACCTGATCTGGCGGGGCATGTTCCAGGTCTGGGCGACGGAGGCCGAGCCGGCCTTCGCCCGGTGGACGCGGTGGGCGGCGCAGCGCTCGGGCGAGTACCACCTCGGCGAGAGCCCGGCGGCGGTGTCCAAGACCTTGTGGGACCTGGTGGCGCGCGCCGACCGGGATCCGATCGTCTTCCAGGGGGAGAAGATCAGCGGTGACGACATCCGGCGTGCGCGCGCGCTGTTCTTCTATCCGGCGGAGGTCACCCCGCTGGTGGTGGCGCTGAAGGAGGCGGCCGAGGGGAAGCCGGCCGCCGTACCCGGCGCCTCCGGGCCGGACTTCGACATGAAACGGGCGCTCGCCGGCCGGTCCGGGGCCCCGGCGGAGCCCGCCTCCGACAACGACGTCGCCGTCTTCTGGAGCGTGGTGTGCGGGGACACGGACTCCTGGCCGAGCGATCCCGAGCGCTACCGGCGCGACGCGGTCCGGGACAAGGCCGCGTACCCGCTCTACGGGGACTTCGCCTCGAACATCAAGCCGTGCGCCTTCTGGCCGCGACCGCTCGAGGCGCAGACCCCGATGAAGGCGCGGGCGGGCGTCCTGACCGTGCAGAACGAATGGGACTCGCAGACCCCGCTGGCCAGCGGCCAGGGCCTGCACCGGGCGCTGAAGGGCTCGCGGATGGTGCTGGCCCAGGGCGCTGAGGGCCACGGGGTGTACCTGGCCGACCCCTCCTCCTGCGCCAACGCACCGGTCACCGCCTACCTGACCACCGGTCGGCTGCCGGCCGAGGACATCACCTGCCGTGCGCCGTCACCGGGCGCGGACAAGCAGGGGGCGCCGGCGAAGCCGCTCCCGATTCCGTCCGGACCCGGACGGTTCTGACCCGCACACGGCGAAGGGACCGGGCGACCCGGCCCGGTCCTCATCCGGCCCGTGGGGACGCCTCCACCGCCGCCTTGATCCGGCGGCCGAAGTCGGGGGCGTCCTTGCGCGCCGCGCCCAGGGCGAGGCCGACGAGGAGGCGGCCGAAACCGTGCCCGGTCAGGGTGTTGAAGACGCGCAACCGCGTCCGGCCTCCGGGGAGTTCCGCGAGGTCGTAGCCGCCCTCGGCGGTCACCAGGTTCCGGCTCAGCTCCGTCCAGCGGATCCGCCCCGGCGCGTCGAGCCCGGTGATCCGGAACTCCCGGGCGGTCTTCATCCCGGCGTCCTTCACCGTGCTGCGGAAGACCGTCCCGACGGCGGTCGGCCCGTCCGGGGTCCGGGTGATCCGCTGGACGCGCGGGCTGAAATCGGGGTCGTTGCGCCCGTCCGCGAGGTACGCGAACACCTCGGCGACGGGCCGGTCGATCTCGACGCTCGCCTCGAACAGTCCGGACATGACCGCTCCTCACCACAGCCCCCGCCGCCTACCGCCGGTACCCCGCCTTCCACGATCGCAGAGCCCCGCTCCGGGCGCACCGCCGCGCGCTCAGGCCCGGCCGGAGGCCCGGGCTCCGTCCCCGGCCGCGGCTCCCCGGTCGAGCAGGGTGAGGTCCGCGGCCAGCGAGTCCAGCCAGGCCATCGCGGTGTAGAACACCGGCGGGGCGTCCTCGGGTCCGGACCGGCGGGGGGCGGGGCCGGCAGGACCGGGGTCCGTGGGTCCGGTGGCGTGCACCGGGTCCGCGGCCGCCGCCGCGCGGCGCAGGCCGGCCGCCACCCAGGCCCCGTACTCCCGCACCACGGCCTCCTCGCGCGGGCCGGGCGGGGCGCCCGGGGGTCTGCGGCCGCCCCACAGGACGTGGTGGCCGGTCATCATCGCCGCCTGCCAGTCCTCGCCCGCGGCGGCGGCCGGATGCCGGCGCTCCGTCTGGTACTGGGCGTACGCGCTCTCCGCCATGGCCAGCGCGTGCCGCACCCGCTGGTCGGGCTCCACCGCGCGGGCCCGCCCGAAGGCGTCCGTGGCCGCCTGGACGTCGTCGGCCGCGGCGTGCAGCAGCTCGGCCACGGCGCGGCCCAGTTCGTCGTGGGCGCCGCGCGGCCAGGCCAGCAGGCCGCACACCATCCCGATCACGCTGCCGACCAGTACGTCCAGGAACCGGACCTCGGCCAACTGCCAGGTGACGGGGGAAAGCTGGGCGAAGGCCATGGCCACCACCAGCGTGAACATGGCCTGCGCCCAGCCCACGCCGCGCACGGGTCCCACGCAGAACGCGAACAGCATCAGCGGCGGCAGCACGATCGCGTACACCGTGCTCACCTCCCCGGCCAGCGCGAGGGCCCCGCCGGCGGCGACCGCGCCCACCAGGGTGCCGATCAGGGCCAGCCGGACGGTCGCGCGGGTCTGCACGGCGTTGGTGCCGGTCAGGCTGAGGACGGCGAGCATGGCCCAGAAGCCGTGCGGCAGGGTGTCCAGTCCGGCGACGGCGCGGGCTGCGGCGAGGGCCAGTCCGATCCGGACGGCGTTCTGGAAGTGCACGGAGCGGGGCCCGCTGTTCGCGGCCAGCCGGTACCACCAGAGCCGCACCGGCCCCTCCCCGGCGTACCAGAACCGGTCGGCAGGCCCGGACACCGGACCCGCCCCGGGTCCCGCCGCGTCCGCGGCCCCCGCACGCCCCCGTACGGCTATCCCGGCGGCGCCGCGCAGCACGAGGGCGGCGTCCGCCAGCTCCACCAGCGCTGCGTTGCGGAACCCGGGCCCGGGCCCGGTCACGGGGGTCCGGGCGAGGGAGACCTGCAGGTCCCGCAGCCGGGTGGAGCCGGTCTCGGGCGCGCTCCCCTCTCCGAGCAGCGCGGCCGTCCCCTCGGCCGACTCGCGCACGGCCCGTACGAGATCCAGCCCGTCCGGCCCGGCCGGCGGGCCGGGCTCCGGCGGGGGCAGGGACCGGAGCCGGGCCAGCAGGGTGCGCGCCGCCAGCCCGGTGTGGGCCAGCGCCCGCTCCCGTACGCCGGGCCCCGCGGGCCGCTGCGCCTCCCCGACCCTGGAGGGCCGCAGGGACTGCGCCCGCTCCGAGGCACGGGCGGTCTCCGCCGCGGGGAGGGTGTGGGGCGGCCGTTCCAGCACGGCGGCGCACCGGGCCGCCTCGGCCGCGGCTCCGGCGGCCAGGTCCCGGTAGCCGGGGACGACCGGGTCGGGCAGCACGGTGGCCTCGGCGAGGATCAGCAGCAGGACCCCGGCGACGGTGCCGGTCAGGCGCTGGCCGAGGATGTCGGGGGCGTACGGCGGGAAGCTGGGCAGGATGTACAGCAGCTGCAGCCCGGGCGCGGCGCCCGCCAGGCGGGGTCCGGCGGCCGAGGAGAAGGCCACGCAGAAGCCGAAGACCAGCATGCCCGCCACGGCGGCCCAGGTCCGCACCGACAGCCAGGTGCCCAGGACCACCAGCACACAGGCGGCGGGGAGCACGCGGGCGACCATCCGGGCCCGCAGGTGTCCGCTGCCCGGTATCCGGGAGAGCCCGGCCAGCGCGACGGCCGCGAAGAGCGCGTAGGTGGCCTCGACCGGCCGGTCCAGCCCGTACAGGAACCCGTAGAAGCCGATGCCGGCGGCGAGGGTGACCCGGACGGCCCGCCGCGCGGCCGTCGGCAGGGGGCCGGTGCCCGTACGGAGCTCCACCAGGGCGGCGCGCACCCTTTCAGCGTGCCACCGGGCACCCGTGCGGTCCTGCTGTACCACTTGACACTTCATCAGGGCGGGCGCAACTTATATCGGCAGCCCGATATAACCGGGCACCGATGGAACTCGGCGCCCGATACGACTCGGCGTCCCGATACGACCCACACCTCGGAGGAGGCCCGGTGGAGCCGTCCCGCACACCAGAACAGCCCCGGCGCCGCACCCCGCAGGGGCAGCGCACACCGCAGGCGCAGCGCAAGTCCGAGAGCCGCGCCCGCCTGATCGACGCGGCGGCCGACCTCTTCGCCCGCAAGGGGTTCCACGCCGTCTCCGCCGAAGCCGTCGCCGAGGCGGCCGGGCGCACCACGGGCGCGCTCTACAGCCATTTCGGCGGCAAGGAGGGCCTGCTGCTGGCGCTCCTCGAGGTCTGGCAGGAGCGCACGAGCGGGGAACTGGCCGCCGAGATCGCGGCTGGCGACCCGACCGACCCCGCCGTGCACTTCTCCGCGATGTGGGGCAGCCTGACCCGCCCGCACCCCGAGCACGACGACTCGTGGCTGCTGCTGGAGACGGAGCTGTGGCTGCACGCCGCCCGCGGCCCCCTCATCGGGGACCGCCTCGCCCAGCGGTACGCCGAGGTACGTGCGCAGCTCGGCGAGGGCCTGGCCGACTGGGCCGAGGCCACCGGCACCCCCCTGACCCGTACACCGGAGGAAACCGGCGCCCTCGTGCTCGGCATCCTCCTGGGACTTGCCATGCAGCACCGCCTCGAACCGCGCGCCGTCCCCGACGGGCTCGTCGTCGACGCCCTCGGCGCCGTCCTGGGACTCGGCCGGGCCCGCTGACCCGTACGACTCGGATCCGCGCCGCTCCGATCCGCGCCACACCGATCCCGCACCGCGCCGCTCCGATCCCGCGCCACACCGTCCGATCCGCCCGATCCGATCCGATCCGTCCGACGAAGGGAACCGCCCCGTGCTGCCCACCGGCGAGATAGACCTGCTCGAGGACACCTGGGCCCGTGAGGTCCCGCACGCCCAGTTCGCCCGGCTGCGCCGCGAGGACCCGGTCCACTGGCACGAGGTGCCGGGCCCGCACGCCGGCTTCTACGCCGTCACCCGCCACGCCGACGTCAAGGCCGTCAGCCGCGACCCCGAGCTGTGGTCCACCGAACTCGGCTCGTTCATGATCCGCGACCAGAACCCGGAGTCCCTGGAGACCCTGCGCCTGGTCCTGCTGGGCATGGACGCCCCGCGCCACTCCCGGTACCGCTCGCTGGTCAGCGCGGGTTTCACGCCCCGGGTCGTACGCAGGCTCGCGGCCCGGATCCAGGAGCGGGCGGTCACCCTGGTGGAGCGCGCGGTCACCCCGGGCCGTGACATGGACTTCGTCGCGGAGGTCGCCGCGTGGCTGCCGATCCAGACGATCTGCGAGATGGTCGGCGTGCCCGAGGGGGACGAGCGGCTGATCTTCGAGTGGAGCAACCGGATGGCGGGCTCCCAGGACCCCGAGCTGTCGGCCGGCAAGCACGACAGCGATCTCGCGGCCGCCGAGATCTACGCCTACTGCGACGCGCTGGCCGACGAGCGGCGGTCCCGCCCCCGGGAGGACATCCTCTCGACGCTGGTGCACGCCGAGGTCGACGGGGACCGGCTCTCGCCGGACGAGATCAACATGTTCTTCGTCCTGCTCTGCGTCGCGGGCAACGAGACCACCCGCAACCTGCTCTCCGGAGCCCTGATCGCCCTGATCGACCACCCGTCGGCGCGCGCCGAGCTGGCCGCGGCCCCCGGGGACGAAGCCCTGTGGACCACGGCGACGGAGGAGTTCCTGCGCTGGGGCGGCTCGATCCACAACTTCCGGCGCACCGCCACCCGCGACACCGTCCTGCACGGGCGGCCCGTCGCCGAGGGGCAGAAGGTGGTCACGTACTACACCTCCGCCAACCGCGACGAGGAGGTCTTCGCCGACCCCTTCGCCTTCGACATCCGCCGCACCCCGAACGAGCACCTCACCTTCGGGGGCGGCGGCCCCCACTTCTGTCTGGGGGCCGGCCTCGCCCGTACCCAGATCAAGGCCCTGCTCCGGGAGCTCCTGCGCCGCCATCCGGAGGTGTCCCTCTCGGGGGAGGTGCGCCGCCTGCGCTCGGACTTCATCAACGGGGTCACGTACCTCCCGGTCCGTTTCGGATAGGGGCCCCGGGACCTCCGGCCCTCCCGGGGCACTCGCCGCCGCTGTTAGAGTTGTCCGCAGCGAAGGGGAGTAGTCCCGAAAACCGCTGGTCGACATACTGGACGCCTCGACGGGTCCCGGCCACCGGGCCACCGCGCTTCACGTGCGGGGCGGACGAGACCTTCGGCCAAGGCATGACCCGTCCCACATCACCGTGTGGGCCGCTTCGTCGTGCCGGGCCGAGTGGTTCTTCCCGTCGCCTCCCGCTGGGTGCCGATCCGAGCCATCAGAGCCCGGCTCCAGCAGAAAGCAGCACCCGGAATGACTCTCGACCCCGTGGCGATCTTCACCGCCTTCGGTCTGATCTTCCTCGCCGAGCTCCCCGACAAGACCATGTTCGCCTCCCTGGCCATGGGCACCCGGATGCGGCCGCTGTACGTGTGGTTCGGCACCTCCACCGCGTTCATCGTGCACGTGGCCATCGCGGTCGGTGCCGGAAGCCTGATCGGCATGCTGCCGAACATGGCCGTCAAGCTCGTCTCCGCCGCCCTGTTCGCCTTCGGCGCGGTCGTCATGATGCGCTCGGGCGCGGACGACGACGAGGCGGACTCGGCGGCCAGGGCCGTCACCGGTTTCTGGCCCGTCTTCACCACGGCGTTCATGGCCGTCTTCATCGGCGAGTGGGGTGACCTGACGCAGATCACCACCGCCAACCTCGCCGCCACCAACGGCTGGCTGCCCACCGCCATCGGCTCGGCCGCGGCCCTCATGTCGGTCTCCGCCCTCGCCCTGATCGTGGGCCGGTTCATCGCCAAGCGGGTGCCCCTCAAGACCGTCCAGCGCTTCGGCGCCCTGTGCATGGCGGTCCTGGCCGTCTGGACGCTCGTCGAAGCCTTCACCGGCTAGACCGTCTCAGGCTTGGAAGCGGTCCGTCATTCCGCCCGCGGCGCGGCCTCGAGCAGGGCGAAGACCGCCCCGCTCGGGTCCGCCAGCCAGGCGATCCGTCCGACGCCGGGCACGTCCGCGCCCGGCATCAGCACGGCGGCGCCGCTGGTCCGCGCGGTGCTCACCACGGCGTCCACGTCCGCGACGGCGAAGTACGGCACCCAGCGCGCGTCCGTCTCCCCCTCCCTCAGCGGTGCCACCCCGCCGAAGGAGGCGTCCTCCTGGTCCCCGTCGGCGGTGCTGAGCACCTGGTAGGTCATGCCGGGCGCCTCCATCTCCCGGGAGCGCATCCCGAAGAGGGTCCCGTAGAAGCCGAGCGCCGCCTTCGGGTCCGGCACGTGCAGTTCCACCCAGCACAGCGCGTTGTCGGCGGAGGTCAGCTCCAGTCCCGCCGTGCGGCCCGGCTTCCAGATGGCGAACTCGGCGCCCTGCTGGTCGGTGTACTGGGCGAGCACGCCCTCCCCCATGACGTCCATCGGCTCGACGCGGACGGCGCCCCCGCCGTCGCGCACGCCGCGGGTGGTGGCCTCCGCGTCGTCGGTCCGGAAGTACACGGTCCAGGCGGAGGTCGCCCCCGGGTCGAGCTGCCCGACCGCGGCGACGTTCTTCCCGTCCGCCTGGAAGAACCCGTACCCGCCGGTCTCGGGCCCGAGAAGGTGGAACTCCCAGCCGAAGACGGCCCGGTAGAAGGCCGCGGCCCGGGGGATGTCGGGGCTCCCGAGGTCGATCCAGTTGGGCGAGCCGGTGCGGTAGTCGGTTCCGAGCATGGGTTCCTCCTGCGACGGGGTTTCGGATGCGAGGTACCCGCATGGCGGCCCCTCGCCCCGGCATCCCCTCCCAGCGCCACACGTACGGGTCCCCCCGGCGCACCGCATTCGGCCGGTGCGCGCCGCGTTCGGCCGGTGCGCGCCTCCGCGGCCCACCCGCCCGGCCGAGGCCGGCGTCACCGGCCCGGTTCTAGTACGGGCCGCCGCGGAACAGCACGCTGCCCTGGTGGCGCGGGCGGTCGCCCCGCTCGTGGGCCGCGTCGGAGCGGTCGGCGGGGGCCGAGAGCCGGGCGAGGGTCCGCAGGGTCTCCAGGCCGGCCAGTACCTCGTCGCGGCGTGCCGCGGACTTCATCCAGGCCGGCAGCCGGGCGAACATCGACAGCGTCGGGGAGGCGTGGCGCTCGCGCAGCCGGGCGCCCACGTAGGCGGCGACGGCTTCGGTGTGCTCCTCGTCGTAGGCCCACAGGATCCGTCCCGCACAGCGGGTCTGCAGCCAGAGCGGGCGCCGGAAGAAGGGGTCCTCGGTGCCGCCGACCGAGACCCCGACCAGGGCGGCGCCCCGCTCCTGCGCCGTCCAGTCGGCGACCGCTCCGCAGCCCGCGCAGGCGAGGCGGCGGGGCTGGAAGAGCAGGGCGCTGGAGTACTTCGGCTCCGGGAGGCCGGGCCGCGGCAGGACGAGCGCGCGCCCGCCGCACCGCGGGCAGACCA
Organism: Streptomyces tatrensis; assembly: GCF_049310065.1. Lineage (NCBI taxonomy): Bacteria > Bacillati > Actinomycetota > Actinomycetes > Kitasatosporales > Streptomycetaceae > Streptomyces > Streptomyces tatrensis. Next base: position 419,724 of record NZ_JBMDLB010000011.1, read on the forward strand.
CGAGCATCCGGCCGGTGTACCGGGCCAGCCACATGCCGTGGTCCTGGTGGCGGACCGGTCCGGCGGGTGCGGGCTCGGGACCCGCGGAGGGAGGGGAGGGCATGGGTGACATGCTGCCAGCCCTCCCCCGCCGGGCAGGTACCGCCCGTCGTTCACCGCAGGGTGGGCGTCGTCTCGGTCGCGACGTGGGACAGCTTCTCCGGGTTGCGGACGAAGTAGAGGCCGGTGATGCGGGTGTCCTGGACGTGGAAGGCGATGACTCCGTCGAGCTCCCCGTCGATGTGGACGGCCAGGGCCGGGGTCCCGTTGACCATGGTGGGGGCGAAGAAGAACGAGATCCCGCCCTTGGCGGCCTTGCCCGACATGCCGGCGAAGACGCGGGCCACGCTGAGGGCGCCGACGATCGGCCGCAGTGCGGCGTGCTTGATGCCGCCGCCGTCGCCCATGTAGACGACCTCGGGGGCGAGCACGTCGAGGAGGCCCTGCAGGTCCCCGGTTTCGAACGCGCGCCGGAACGACTCCACGGCCGCCCGGGTCTCGCTCGCGGAGACCGTCTGGCGGGGGCGGCGGGCGTCGACGTGCTTGCGGGACCGGTGCGCGATCTGCCGGACGGCCGCCGGTGTCTTGTCGACGGCGGTCGCGATCTCCTCGTAGTCGAGGCCGAAGACCTCGCGGAGCACGAAGACGGCGCGCTCGGTCGGCCCGAGCGTCTCCAGGACCAGCATCATCGCCATCGACATGCTCTCGGCCAGTTCCACGTCCTCGGCCACGTCCGGCGTGGTGAGCAGCGGCTCCGGCAGCCACTGGCCGACGTAGGCCTCCTTGCGGCGGCTCATGGTGCGCAGCCGGTTCAGCGCCTGGCGGGTGGTGATCCGTACGAGGTAGGCGCGCCGATCGGTGACCGCGGCGAGATCGACGGCCGCCCAGCGCAGCCAGGTCTCCTGGAGGACGTCCTCGGCGTCGGCCGCGGAGCCGAGCATCTCGTAGGCGACGGTGAAGAGCAGGTTGCGGTGGGCGACGAAGGTCTCGGTCGCCGGATCAGGAGCCTGCGAGGGAGTGTCCATGGTGGGTTCTCTTCCATCAGTTTCCGTCGGCCTTCAGGCGGTTCGCATCGTTCGAATCCGTTCATGATCACCGGCTCGGCCGGTGGGCTCAAGCGGTCTGTTCGGCAGCGGCCCTGATCCCGCCCTGCCCGGCCTCCAGACGCTGCCCGCGTGCGTCGCCTCCCGACACGCGGTGCAAGCCGTACGAACCCGGGTTGCCGGCCTCCGCGGCGAGGTGCTTCACGGTGCCCTTGCAGACGACTTCCTTGAGCTTCGCGCCGGTCCGGCCGCCGATGTGGAACCACAGCGCGGTGTCGTTCCTGTGGGCGAACTGGAAGATGCCGGCGCCTCGGCCCAGGCTGATGCACTGGCCGGCGAACACCGAGTTGAGGGTTTCCGGCTCTTCGCCCCCGATCCGGCTCAGCACCGTGTCGGCGACCCGCGCGCCCATCGGCGTCGCGGCCTGGCAGCTCATCCGCGGCGCCAGGCCCGAGGGCGCCGCCGAGTCCCCGGCCGCGAAGACGCGTTCGTCGTCCACGCTGGTCAACGTCTCGTCCGTGAGCAGGCGGCCCAGGGCGTCGGTGCTCAACCCGCTGCGCGCGGCGAGGTCCGGGACGCCGAAACCGGCGGTCCAGATGGTCACCGCGGACGCCGGTTCGCGGCCGTCCGCGAGCCGGACGGCGTCGCGCGTCACGGCCGTCACCCTGGTGTCCGGGCCTTCGAGCACGCTCACCCCGAGCGCCGTCAGCCGCCGCGCCACGGCGCGCCGCCCGCGGGCGTGGAGGTACGGGCCGAGCACCCCGCCGCAGACCAGGGTCACGGCCCGGCCCTGCTCGGCCAGTTCGGCGGCGGTCTCGATGCCGGTCGGGCCGGCGCCGACCACCGTCACCGCGGCCGTCGCCGGCGCGGCGTCGAGCACCGGCCGCAGCCGCTGCGCGTCCTCCAGGGTGGCGATGGGGTGGGCGAACTCGGCCGCGCCCGGCACGGTCGGGTCCGCGCTGCCGCTGCCCACCGCGTAGACGAGGTAGTCGTAGGCGAGCCTGCCTCCCGAGGCCAGGGTCACGCCGCGCTCGGCGGTGTCGATGCGTTCGACGGAGTCGACGAGCAGGGCCACCCCCTCGGCCAGGACCTTCTCGTACGCGACCACGGCGTCGTGGGTTCCGCCCGCCAGCTGGTGCAGGCGGATCCGCTCCACGAAGACCGCACGCGGGTTGACCAGGGTGACCGTGAGGTCCTCGCGCTGCTTCAGGCGGTTGGAGGCCATCACTCCGGCGTATCCTCCGCCGATCACGATCACGCGGGTGTTCTCGGCCATGGTGTCCGTCTCCTTCGTTTCGAGGGTTCGGACACAAGACACCGGCGGGTCGGCGGTTGTGACAGCCTGCGCAGAATTCTTTTCAGTTGTTCCGAGGGCCCCTAGGCCGTCTCTTTCGGATCTTGTCGGTCAGGTCCGCGTCGCCCGGTGCCGTGCCTCGCCGTGCTGCCGGGGCACCCGCGTACTGGACGTACTCGGGTGCCCCGGCAGCGCGGCGAGGTGCGGTGCCGGGCGGCGCGGACCCGGCAAGATCCGAAAGAGACGGCCTAGTCCCGGCGGTCAGCAGACGGTCCCGGGACCGGCCGCCGTGGCCCGCAGCAGGTCCTTCAGGAGTACGAAGTCGATCTTCTCCGGCCTGCGGAAGCGCAGGCAGCCCTTGCCCATGTCGTGGTCCGCGAGCCGCTCCGCGAAGGCTTCGCGGACGTCGCCGCGCATCAGGTAGAAGGAGATGTACTGCTTCTGGCTCGCGAAGGCGATCTCCCCGACGCCTTCCCGCTCGTACACGGGCATCCCGTACGCCATCACCTCGGCGAATCCGCGCAGCTCGGTGCGGCACAGCTCCCGCAGCCGGGTCAGTGCCTCCCTGCGCTCGCCGGGAACCTCGGCGAGGTACGCGTCCACGTCTTGCGCGCTGCTCTGCACCATGGACCCGAGCGTAGGCGAACCGGCACCAGCCGTCCTCGTGCAACCTTGCGGTTGCGCGACATCGGGCGACGTGCAACCCTGGAGTTGCACTGAATCGTTCAGTTGCGTCGAACCACTCAATGGATTGCGACGAAGGAGTCCCTGATGAACACGGACCGGATCGAACGCGACACCCTGATCGAGGCCTCCCTGGAGCGGGTCTGGTCCCTGGTGGCCGAGCCGGGCTTCTGGGTGGCCGACGAGGGGAGCCTGGCCGGCACGGTGGCCAGGGAAGGGGAGTCGATCGTGGCGAAGAACAGCGAGTACGGCGAGTTCCCGGTACGGGTGGAGAAGGTGGAGCCGCCGACCTACCTGGCGTACCGGTGGGCCAGCGCCTTCCCCGGGCAGGAGCTCCGCGAGGACAACAGCACCCTGGTGGAGTTCACGCTGAGCCGCGAGGGGGACAAGACGCGCCTGCGCGTCGTGGAGAGCGGGTTCGCGGCCCTGGCCGGGTCCGAGGAGCTGCGCGGCAAGGCGCTCAAGGACAACACCGGCGGCTGGCCGCAGGTGCTCGACGCCTTCAAGAAGCGCGCCGAACAACCGGCCGCGTGAGCGGGGAGCACCCCGGCGCCGACGAGGCCGTGGACCACGTCCTCGTGGCGCTGGCGGACCCGACCCGGCGCAAGCTGCTCGGCCTGCTCGCCGCGCACGGCGAGGTCAGCGCGACCACCCTGGCCGAGGGACTGCCCGTCTCCCGGCAGGCGGTGGTCAAACACCTCGCCGTCCTGGACGCCGCCGGGCTGGTCTCCGGCAGCCGGGTCGGCCGCGAGGTCCGGTACACCGTGCGGCCCGCGGCCCTGGACGCGACGGCCCGGTGGATGGCCACCCTCGCCGCCGACTGGGACCGACGGCTGGCAGCCGTCAAACGGATCGCCGAGGCCGCGGAGCGGGATGCGGACGAGGGCCTGTCGCCCCGATAGTGGGAACTGTGAGCGACTGGCCAGAGGAAACCGGACGAGCCGCGCGAGCCCCGGCGAGCGGTGCGGACCACGGCGGCGAGCAGGAGCCCGTCGCCTGGTCCGGACCGGAGGGCGCGCGGGCCTTCGCCTCCGTGGAGGCGGCCACGGACTGGATGCTCGGGTACCCCTTCGTCTTCCGGACCCTGGCCCCGTGGGTCGGCAGCGGATCCGTGCTGGTGGACTACGGATGCGGGCCGGGCAAGGTCGCCGACCGGGCGGCCCGGCAGCTCGGAGCGAAGGTGCTGGGCGTGGACACCTCCCCGGAGATGCTCGCGCTGGCCCGTGGCGCGGGGACGGCGGTCGCCGAATTCCACCTGGTCACGGACGGGCGCGCGGCCTGCCTGGCGGACGGCAGCGCCGACGCCGTGATGTGCAACCACGTCCTGGCCTCACTGCCCACCGCGGAAGCGGTGCTCGCGGTGTTCCGGGAGATCCGCCGCATCCTGCGGCCCGGCGGACCCTTCGTCCTGCTGGCCACCGATCCCGCGTGCAGCGGGACGGAGTACGCCTCGCTGAGCATCGGCGACCCCGGTGGCGAGTACGCCCCGGGCGACGAGCTGCCCGTACGGCTCCGGCGCACGGACGGCAGCTGGCAGGTGATGCCGAACCACGCGTGGCCCGTGGACTTCTACCCGGCCCTGCTGTTGCGGGCCGGGTTCGCGGACCTCGGCCAGCACCGCCCGACGGTGGACGAGGCCCTCGGCCTCCCCGGCCTCGTCGACGCGGACCTCGCCGCCGGCCGCACCTGGTCGGCCGAGCGGGCGAAGCCTCCCCTGGTGATCACGACGGCACTGGCGGTCTGAGGGCACGAGCCCTTCCTGGGGGAACGGGACCTTCCGGAGGAAGCGGGACCGTACGGCCTTCAGCAGGCGCAGGAGATGCCCGAGCGCGGGGCGGTCAGATCGTCGATGGCGCGCTGGTCGGTGCCCTGGGCGGTCTCGAAGGCGAAGCCCTCGCGGACCCAGTACTCGAAGCCGCCGAGCATTTCCTTCACCTGGTAGCCGAGCCGGGCGAAGGCAAGGGCCGCACGCGTGGCGCCGTTGCAGCCGGGGCCCCAGCAGTAGGTGACGACCGTCAGCGACGGGTCGATCAGCGAGGGCGCCAGCTCCGCGATCCGCGCCGTCGGAAGGTGCAGCGCCCCCGGGATGTGGCCCTGGTCCCAGGCGGCCTCGCTGCGGGAGTCGACCACCACCAGACCCGGGACGCCGGCGAGCAGGTCGGCCCGTACGTCCGAGACGTCCGCCTCGAAGGCGAGCCGGGCGGCGTAGTGGGCCGCGGCGACGCCCGGAGCGGCGGCGGGGACGGAGAGGACGGCGCTGGTCGGCTGCGTGGAAACGCCGATGGAGGCAGAGGCGGAGGAGACAGGGGCGGCGGAGGCGGTCGCGGACATGGGGAACTCCTTGTGCGGGGCGAAGGGCGGGGGCTCGCCGGCCGGGTGGACTCCCTTGCGGCGATGACTCCATCCTCTGTTCCCGCCACCCCTGCGACGAGTGGCGTAAACGCCTCCACTCGTCAAGATCCCGCCAGAGGTACGGTGACCCTGACGAACGCCTTCCGGTAGGCCGTCGGCGTAGTCCGCATCTGCCGGGTGAAGTGGTGGCGGTACGTCGCGGTGGAGTCGAAGCCGACCGCCGCGGCCACCTCGTCCACCGTCCCCTCGCCCGACTCCAGCAGCGGCAGGCTCGCCGAGATCCGCTGGGAGACCACCCAGCGGATCGGGCTCACACCGTTGCGACGGGTGAAGTGGCGGAGGAAGGAACGCTCCGACATGTTCGCCGCGCGGGCCAGGGCCGGCACGGAGAGCGGGCCGTACAGCCGCTGAAGGGCCCAGGCCATGCTCCGGGAGATGCCGTCGTCGGCGCCGTCGGGGCCCATCTCGCCGACCGCCGCCTCGATGAACTGGGCCTGCCCGCCCTCGCGATGGGGTGGTACGACGAAGCGGCGGGCCACGGTGTTGGCGACGGCGGCGCCGTGGTCGGCGCGGACCAGGTAGAGGCAGAGGTCGATGCCGGCGGCGCTGCCCGCGCTGCTGAGCACGTCGCCGTTGTCGACGTAGAGGACGTCCGCGTCGACCTCGATCGCGGGATGGCGCTCGGCGAGCGTGCGGGCGTAGCGCCAGTGGGTGGTGGCCCGGCGGCCGTCGAGGAGGCCGGTCGCGGCGAGCGCGAAGGCGCCCGAGCAGATGGAGACCAGGCGCGCACCCCGGGCATGGGCCGCGAGGAGGGCGTCGACCAGCGAGGGAGCGATGGTCCCGCCCGCCGGGGAGACTCCGGGGATGATCACGGTGTCCGCGGCGGCGAGCGCGTCGAGCCCGTGCTCGGCGCGGAGCGTGAACCCGCCCACCACGCGCAGGTCCCGGCCCGGTTCCGCCGAGCAGACGCGCAGCTCGTACCAGGGCAGGTCCCCGAGCTCGGGCCGGGCGAGGCCGAACACCTCGACCACCACGCCCAGTTCGAAGGGCGCCATTCCGTCGAAGGCGAGTACGGCCACCACATGGGCCGGGGCCGGCTTCGTGAGGTGGAGGGATACGGCCTCGGAAGTCATGGCCGTACTGTAACCAGCCGTCCTCAGCGGGCGTCCTCGGCAAGCCTCACCGAGCCGCATCGGGCTGGTGGAGGAGGGGACTCAGAGGAGCGAGGAGGAATACACACTCCTTGCCATGTACAACATATAGCGCACTGGGGGGCTTGCGGCAAGGCCCCCGGCCTGGGGCAGAATCGCGGACCGAGGCCAGAACCTGATGAAAAGTGGGAGATTCACTCAGTGCGTGCTGATATGTCAGCTTTTGAATCACACGGTTCCGTCGAGTCGACGGCCACCGCAACCGGAACCGCCACCGCAACCGCCACCAGTGCGTTCGAACTTCCCGACCACCTCTCCCCCAAGGCCGACCCGGCTCTGATCGACGGCGACGAACGGCACTTCGCCGCCGTCTCGCACTGCCTGGAGCAGACGATCGCCGAACTGTCCGACCGCCTGGAGGTCACGCGCAAGGCGCCCGGCGGCATCGGCCGGGAGGCCATGGACCGCGACGCGGAGATCCACCGCCTGACCAGTCGGCTGCGCACCCTGCGCCGCTTCGGGCTGGACCTGTGCCTGGGGCACATGGTCCCCGCCGACGGTTCCGAGCCCGTGTACGTGGGGCGCCTCGGCCTCACCGACAGCGCCGGGAACCGGCTGCTGCTGGACTGGCGCTCCCCCGCGGCCGAGCCCTTCTTCGCGGCGACGCACGCCGTCCCGATGGGGCTGACGAGCCGCCGCAGGTACCGCTGGACCCGCGGCCGGATCAGCGACTACTGGGACGAGGTGTTCTGCGCCGACGGCCTCGAAGGGCGCGCCGCGCTCGACGACCAGTCCGCCTTCATCGCGAGCCTCGGCGGCAACCGGTCGGCCCGCATGCGCGACGTGCTCGCCACCATCCAGACCGACCAGGACGCCATCATCCGGGCCGGATCCCGGGGCGCCCTCGTCGTCGACGGCGGGCCCGGCACGGGCAAGACCGTCGTCGCCCTGCACCGCACCGCCCACCTGCTCTACTCCGACCCCCGGCTCGGCCACCGCCGCGGCGGCGTGCTGTTCGTCGGCCCGAGCCGGCCCTACCTGGCCTACGTCTCGGACGTGCTGCCCAGCCTCGGCGAGGAGGGCGTGCAGACCTGCACCCTGCGCGACCTCGTCACCGAGGGAGCCGGCGCGGGCGTCGAGGCGGACCCGCGCGCGGCCCTCCTCAAATCCTCCGCCGACCTGGTGAAGGCGGTGGACGCGGCGGTCCGCATCTACGAGGAGCCGCCCACCCAGGGGCTGACGGTCTCCAGCCACTGGTCCGACATCTGGTTGGGCGCCGACGACTGGGCGGCCGCGTTCGGGGCGGTGGAACCGGGCACCCCGCACAACGAGGCGCGCGACCAGATCCTGGAGGAGCTGCTCGCGATCCTGATGGACAAGGACGACAGCGACGTCTCGCCCCAGCTGCTGCGCCGTTCGCTGCTCCAGGACCGGGACCTGATCACCACCCTCAACCGCGCCTGGCCCATGCTCGACGCGGGCGAACTCGTCGGAGACCTGTGGTCGGTGCCCGCCTACCTGCGCACGTGCGCTCCGTGGCTCGGCCGCGACGACGTGGCCCTCCTCCAGCGCGCGGACGCCCAGGCCTGGACGGTCTCGGACCTGCCGATCCTGGACGCGGCCCGGCAGCGGCTCGGAGACGCCGAGGCCTCGGTGCGCAGGCGCCGCCGCGAGGCCGCCGTCGCCGCCGAACGGGCGCGCAGGTCCGACGTCATCGACCGGCTGCTCCAGGACACCGAGATCGACGAGAGCGAGGGCGCGGTGGGGATGCTGCGCGGACAGGACCTCCAGGACGCGCTGATCGACGGGGACGCGCTGCCCGGGGCCGAACCCGACCTGCTCGCCGGCCCGTTCGCCCACATCGTCGTGGACGAGGCGCAGGAACTGACCGACGCCGAATGGCAGATGCTGCTGGCCCGCTGCCCCTCGCGGAGCTTCACGATCGTCGGGGACCGCGCGCAGGCGCGGCACGGGTTCACGGAGTCGTGGCGTGAGCGGCTCGAACGGGCCGGGCTCGACCGGATCACCATGGCCTCCCTGAGCGTCAACTACCGCACCCCGGAAGAGGTCATGGCCGAGGCCGAGCCGGCCATCCGCGCCGCACTGCCCGACGCGAACGTGCCGGCCTCCGTCCGCAGCAGCGGCATCCCCGTCACCCACGGCAGCGTCGCGGACCTGGCCGCGGTCCTCGGCGACTGGCTCGACGCCCAGGCCGACGGGGTCGCCTGCGTCATCGCCGCCGACACCGCCGGGGCGGCCGGCGCCGTGGACGCCGCCGCGCTCCCGGCTTCGTCCCGCGTCCGGTCGCTGACTCCGACGCTGTCGAAGGGACTCGAATTCGACCTCGTCGTCCTCATCGACCCGGACACCTTCGGCGAAGGCGGCGAGGGCATCGAAGGCGCCGTCGACCGCTATGTCGCGATGACCCGCGCGACCCAGCGCCTCGTCATCCTCACGAGCTCCTGAGTCGGCCGCCGACCGTTCGCCGCTCCGACCGCCAACCGCCGGAGCGGCGAGCGGCCGTGCGGCGCGCCCGAGGGCCCGGGCCCTAGCGGAAGGCGCCGAAGGCCTTCGTGAAGGCCAGGGGCTGCTGGAGGATCGAGCTGCACGTGGCGTCCGCGTAGTTCACGACTCCGGCCGGGCACTGCCGGTCGCGGGTCGCGGACCACATCGCCAGCCTGCCGATGCCCTTCTCGCTCGCGAAGTCCACGAGCTGGGTGGCGTCGGCGAGGGTGAAGATCTCGCTCGTGACGTCGTTGACGCCGATCATCGGGGTGACGGCGACGGTCTTCCAGGCCGCCGCGTCGGAGAGACCCAGGACCCCCTTGATCTGGGCCTGCGTGGCCGTGGCGGCCTGGATCGCGTACCGGCCCATGTCACCGCTGTAGGCCGGGCCGTAGTCCATGGCCATGATGTTGACTCCGTGGATCCGCACGCCGGCCTTCTTCGCGTCCGCCAACAGGGCCACGCCCGGCTGCGTGAGCCCCTCCGGCATCGCGGGCAGGGTGAAGGCCACGTCCAGCCCGGGGTGGGCGGCCTGGAGCTGGGCGATGGCCTGGGCGCGGCGGGTGTTGGCGGCGGTGTCGGGCAGGGCCGCGCCCTCGATGTCGAAGTCGACCTTGGTCAGCCGGTACTGGTCGACGACCTTGCCGTAGGCGGCGGCCAGTTCCTGCGCGGAGCCGCAGTTCAGGGCCAGTTCGTGCCCGGCGGCGCCGCCGAAGGAGACGCGCACGTCCCCGCCCTTGGCCCGCAGGGCGCCGATCTGCGCGGCGACCTTGTCGTTTCCGAGCGCGGTGACCCCGCCCCAGAGCGGGGCGCAGCCGCCGCCTGAGGTGATGAAGGCGAGGTGGAACTCCTTGACGCCGGTCTTGGCCGCCGTGTCGACCAGGTCGTAGGCCGGGTACAGGGAGGTGTCGACGTACGGCGCGAAGCGCGCGGCGCCGGCCGGGTTTCCGGTCGGGGGCGGGGTCGTGGCGGTGGCCGTCGCGGTGGGCCGGCCGGGCCCGGTCGGCTGTCCCGTGGGCCTGGGGGTCGCGGGAGCGCTCGTACCGGCCGTCGGCGCCGGCGTCGGCACGGTGGAGGGGGCGGCGGTCGGGGCGGTGGTGGGGCGGCCGCCCGGCGGGGGCGTCGGGCCCGGGTCCGCCGAGCACTTGGCTCCGTTGATCCGGCAGGCCGTCGGGTTGCCCGGGTTCCCGCTCGCGCTCGTGGCGAAGCCGACCGTCACGGAGGCTCCCGCGGCCAGTTCCTTGTTCCATGCCGCCGGCTTCACGGTGACGCGGCGGCCGCTGACCGTGTGCGAGCCGTTCCACAGGGAGTCGATCGTCGTGCCCGCGGGCAGGTCGAACTCGAGGGTCCAACCGGTCTGCGTCCGGCTCGTGTTGTTGGTGATCACGTACGTGCCGGTGTAACCACCGCTCCAGGAGCTCGACTTGGTGTACACCGCGCCGATCGAGGCGGCCTGGGCCGTACCCGTGAAGGTGAAGGCGGCGGCCGCGATCAGCGCCGCCACCGCCGTCCCGCCCACGGCCTTCGCCTTCGTGCTCGTCCTGCGCCGGTGACCGGTCGTGCTGCCCATCGCGTGCCTGCCTCTGAATTGCTGGGGGGGGTCGGGGGGTTCGGGGTTCTGGGTTCTGGGGGTTTCCGGGGTGCGGCAGCACGCTAGCCGCCCCGAAACGGACATTTGATCGATTCGGGGCGAGGATCGCGAACCTTAGGTTCCACTTAAGGAAGCGATCGGACGACCTTAAGACGGCCGGGCCGCCCCACGACCGCGGCCCCGCCAAGTCCACTGCGTGAACAGTCGGTTGATCTACGGCACGAGCGGGGCCGATGCCGCATATGCTCCCTCCGTACCTCAATGCGAGGTACATCCGAACGCCTCGCGAGCCGTAAGGGGACCGCCCCGTGAGTGTCCGAATTCAACCCTCCTCCCAGGTCGACGAGACGGCCGAAATCGGGGAGGGGACCACCATCTGGGATCTGGCGCAGGTGCGGGAGGAGGCCACGCTCGGACGCGACTGCATCGTGGGACGCGGAGCGTACGTCGGTCCCGGCGTACGGATCGGGGACAACGTCAAACTGCAGAACTATGCGCTGGTCTACGAGCCCGCCGTACTCGGCGACGGGGTGTTCATCGGCCCCGCCGTGGTGCTCACCAACGACTTCTACCCGCGGGCCGTCGATCCCGACGGCCGGCAGAAGCGCGGCGGCGACTGGGAAGCGGCCGGGGTCGTGGTGGCCGAGGGAGCCTCCCTGGGAGCCCGGTCGGTGTGTGTCGCGGGGGTCCGGATCGGACGCTGGGCGCTCGTCGCGGCCGGCGCCGTCGTTTCCCGGGACGTATCGGACTTCGCGCTCGTGGCCGGAGTGCCCGCCCGGCGCATCGGCTGGGTGGGCCGGGCCGGTGTCCGCCTGGTGGAACGGAATGGCGAGCCGGGCGTCTGGGAGTGCCCGCGCACCGGCGCCCTGCACGACGAGACCGACGGAACGCTGGCCGAGCGCACCTGACGCAACGTCGGCAATTTGGGTCAATGGCATTTCCTCAAAACCACAATCAATGAACATCCTTGGGCATACCTTGTCCCTGTACACGGGATCTGAGCAGGCAACAGGCTGTGTTCAGTGGGGGGTTGTACACGACGAGGGCAATCGCAGACACGGTGACGGCCGGCGCAGGACCATGCGCCCGTCCGCCGCCGCCATCCGCGCGCGCCCCGATCCGGAACTTCGCTGGAGGGGGATCCAGCGGGCCCGGAGCGCTCGTGCCATCGGGGGGATCACACCGTAGGCACGCGCACCGTCATGCGCAGTCCCCTCCGCCGGACGACGACCGCCGGGTCTGTCCTAGGAACGATTTCAGAGGGGGTAGGTGTGTTGGAGCCGTACGGCTACAGCTCGGACATACAGGGCGAGCAGGGCACGCGGGGAACCGGGGTGGGGAACCGGTGACCGCCAGACGATTAGAAGCACTGGCCCACGAGGACCCGTCGCTGCACGCCCTCGCCGAGCGGCTGCTCGCACTGGCCGAGGCGGGGCTGCCCGAGATGTACCTGCCGGGTGCGGAGACCTTCGTCTTCACCCGGGTGGGGACCGTCTCCCCCGAAGGCACGAGGCGCGTGGAACGGCGCGGTACCAGCACCCGGTACGCGGCGATCACCGCACTGGGCGCGCGGTTCCTCCCCGAGGAGCGCCAGCGCGCCCTCTTCGGCGGCCACAGCGCCGCGGAGTTCACCGCGCTCCTGGTGGAGCGGCTGCCCGCGGTCACGAACCTCGGCGACGCCGCGCTCATCGCCTGGGCCGCGGCCGAGACCGGCCACCCCAAGCTCGCGGACGCCGTGGCGAGGGTGGCCGAACTGGACGTCCCCGGGCGTCCGCAGTACACCGTGGAAGCCGCCTGGGTGCTCTCCGCCCTCACCGCGGCCCGGACCTCGGTGGACGTCGAGTACCGGCTGGCGGCCGCCCGCGACCGCCTGCTGGCGGCCAGGGTCGGGGACGGCCCGCTGTTCCCGCACGCCACCGGCCCGGGGCTGGTCTCCGGATACCGCTCCCACGTGGCCTGCTTCGCCGACCAGACGTATCCCCTCCAGGCGCTGGCCCGGCTGCACGCGAGCGCCCCGGACCCGCAGGCCCTCGCGGCCGCCGACGCCTGCGCCGCCCGGATCTGCGCCCTGCAGGGGGACGGCGGACAGTGGTGGTGGCACTACGACGCCCGCACGGGCGGCGTGGTGGAGGGCTACCCCGTCTACAGCGTGCACCAGCACGCCATGGCCCCGACGGCCCTCTTCGACCTGGCCGAAGCGGGTGGCACGGACTTCGGCTCGGAGATCCGCCGCGGTCTGCGCTGGATGACGGAGGTGCCCGAGATCAGCGGGCCCGACGGCACCCCGCGGGAGCCCATGATCCGTGAGGAGTACGGGGTCACCTGGCGCAAGGTCTACCGCGGCGATCCCGCCAAGGCCGTGCGCGCCGCCCGCGGACTCACCACCCGGGTCGCACCGCGGGCCCGGCTGGCCCCGCTCGACCGGATCTTCCGCCCCCTGGCGGTGGACCGCGAGTGCAGGCCCTACGAGTTCGGCTGGCTGCTCCACGCCTGGCTCGGGAGGCTCGGCAGATGAAGCACAGACAGTCCCTCTTCGGAGTGGCGCTCGACCCCCTGACCATGGACGAGGCGGTCCAGCGCTGCCTCGACGCCGTGCGGCGCGGGGAACAGATCGAGATCGGCATGGTCAACGCCGCCAAGCTGGTCAACATGCGCCGCGACCCCCGCCTCGCCGCGGCGGTCGCCGGCTGCGACCTCGTCATGGCCGACGGCCAGGCCGTGGTGTGGGCCGGTCGCGTCCTCGGGGTCCGGCTGCCCGAACGGGTCGCGGGAATCGACCTGTTCATGCGGCTGCTGGCAGCGGCGGAGACCGCGGAGATCCCCGTCTACCTGCTCGGCGCCACGCAGGACGTACTGGACCTCATGCTCGGCCGGATCGCCGAGCGGTTCCCCGCACTGCGCGTGGCCGGCAGCCGCAACGGCTACTTCGAGGACTCCCAACAGGGTGAGATCGCCGATGCGGTGGCCGCGAGCGGCGCCCGGATGCTGTTCCTCGGCATGACCTCGCCCAAGAAGGAGATCTTCACCGCCGGCTACGGCAAGCGCGCCGGCGCCCACGTGGTGCACGGCGTCGGCGGCTCCTTCGACATCCTGGCCGGCATCACCAAGCGCGCCCCCCTGGTCTGGCAGCGGATGGGGCTCGAATGGTTCTACCGGACCCTCCAGGAACCGCGCCGCCTGGGCAAGCGCTACGTCACCACCAACTCCGCCTTCCTCCTCATGACGGTCCGGGAACTCATCCGCCGCACACCGTCCACACCGCCTTCCGGTTCCGCGAACAGGAGTCACTGATGCGCGTCGTCGTCGTGGGACAGGGATACGTCGGCCTTCCGCTGGCCATCAGGGCCGCCGAGGTGGGACACCAGGTGGTCGGCTACGACGTGGACGCGCGGCGGGTCAAGAGCCTCGCCGCCGGCGAGTCGTACGTGGAGGACGTCTCCTCCGCACGGCTGAGCCGGGCACTGGAACTGGGCACGTACCAGGCCAGTGACCAGGCCCGGGACTGCGGCGGCTTCGACGTCGCGGTCGTCACCGTCCCGACCCCCCTGCAGGACGGTGCCCCCGACCTGCGCTACATCGAGGAGTCCGCGCACACCCTGGCCCGCTTCCTGCGGCCGGGAGCCACCGTCGTGCTCGAGTCGACCACCTACCCCGGCACCACCGAGGAGCTGTTCGGCCCGATCCTCGAGGACGGTTCGGGCCTCACGGCCGGGGTGGACTTCCACCTCGGCTACAGCCCCGAGCGCATCGACCCCGGCAACAAGGTGTGGGGATTCCAGCAGACGCCGAAGGTGGTCTCCGGCGTCAACCCCCTCTCGCTCAAGGCCGTGGAGACCTTCTACGCGGGCCTCGTCGACACCACGGTGCCGGTGCGCTCCCCCAAGGAGGCCGAGCTCGCGAAGCTGCTGGAGAACACCTTCCGGCACGTGAACATCGCCCTGGTCAACGAGATAGCCATGTTCGCCCGCCACCTCGACATCGACGTGTGGCAGACCATCGAGGCCGCCTCCAGCAAGCCGTTCGGCTTCATGAAGTTCACCCCGGGCCCCGGTGTCGGCGGCCACTGCCTGCCCATCGACCCCTCGTACCTGTCGTGGCGGGTGCAGCGCGAACTCGGCCAGAACTTCCGGTTCGTGGAGCTGGCCAACGACATCAACAGCCACATGCCCGAGTACGTGGCGCGCCGCGTCATGGACGCGCTCAACTCCAAGCGGCGCTCGGTCAACGGCTCCCGGATCCTGCTGCTGGGACTGGCGTACAAGAAGAACACCGGCGACGCCCGGGAGTCTCCGGCGGTACGCGTCTCCCAACTGCTCCTGGACATGGGCGCCAAGGTGCGCGCGGCCGACCACCACGTGGTGGAGAGCGTCAAGGTCGACGCCCGGCTCTCACGGGTCGAGGTGACCCGCAAGGAGCTGGCCGCCGCCGACGTGGTCGTCCTGCTCACCGACCACGACTCCTTCGACTACGCGCTGATCACCGAGCACGCCTCGCTGATCCTCGACTGCCGCAACCGGCTGTCGGGACCCACGGTGGAGGTTCTCTGAGGCCATGACCCGAATCATCTGCGTGGCCGGTGCCCGGCCCAACTACATGAAGATCAAGCCGGTGATGGACGCCCTGGAGCGCCGCGGCGCCGAGGTCGTCCTCGTCCACACCGGCCAGCACTACGACGAGTCGATGAACGACGTCTTCTTCCGCGACCTCGGCATCCGCTCCCCCGACCGCTATCTGGGAGCCGGGTCCGGCAGCCACGCCCTGCAGACCGGCCGGGTGATGGAGGCCTTCGAGCCGCTGCTCGACGAGCTGGTCCCGGACGCCGTCGTGGTGGTCGGGGACATCAACTCCACCCTGGCCTGCGCCCTGGTCACCGCGAAGGCCGGGCCGCTGCTGGCCCACGTGGAGGCGGGTCTGCGCAGCCGGGACTGGAGCATGCCGGAGGAGGTGAACCGGGTCGCCACCGACCGGCTCAGCGACTACCTGCTGGCCCCCTCCCCCGACGCCGCCGTGAACCTGCGGGCGGAGGGGTACCGCGAGGACCAGATCCACGTCGTCGGCAACGTCATGATCGACACGCTGCTCGCCAATCTGGACCGGGCCAGGCGCTCCGACGTCCTCGACCGCTACGGGCTCACCCGCGGCGGGTACGGCCTGGTCACCCTGCACCGGCCGGCCAACGTGGACGATCCGGACGCCCTGCGCGGGCTGCTGAAGGCGCTGGGCGAGATCGCGGGCCGCTGCCCGCTGCTGCTGCCGGTGCACCCCCGGGCGGCCGAACGGCTGGCCGAGATCGGCGTACCCGGCGGGATCCGGCTGGTGCCGGCCGCCGGATACCTCGATTTCATCGCCCTGCAGGACTCCGCCCGCGTGGTGCTCACCGACTCCGGAGGCATCCAGGAGGAGACCACCGCCCTCGGCGTGCCCTGTGTGACCCTCCGGGAGAACACCGAGCGCCCGATCACCGTCGAGCAGGGCACCAACGTCCTGGCGGGCACCGACCCCGACCGCATCACCGCCACGGTGCACCGGGTGCTCGACGATCCGCCCGCGCCCCGCTGCCCCGAGCTGTGGGACGGCCGCGCGAGCGAGCGCATCGCGCAGGTGCTCCTCGATGGCGGGAGCACGGCGACCCGGCCGCGGCCCACCGACCTCGTCCCGGGCACCAAGCCCGTCGTCTAGCGCTGTGGCGGGAGGGGTTCGCCGGGGCCCGGCGAACCCCTCCCGCCACAGCACCGTTTCCACCCCCGTTCCACCTGGATCGAAAGAAGGCTGATGGACCTCGCGGAGATCTGGCGGGTCATGCGCAGGCGCTGGTACGTGCTGCTGCCCGGACTGCTGCTCACGGCCGCGCTCATCACGGGCGTGTACCTGCTGGTCCCGGTGGAGTACCGGTCGCAGAGCACCGTGACCCTCCTGAACTCGAAGAAGGCCACGGTGGCCTTCGACGGCAATCCCTTCCTGAGCACCCAGGCCTCGCTCACCGGCATGGCCGACGGACTGGCCCGCAACCTGAACTCCGACGATTCCAAGGCCGACCTCAAGGCCCAGGGACTCACCGGCCTGTACGAGGCGAAGATCGCCGACAACGCCCAGGGACCGTTCATGTGGCTGAGCGTCACCGGCACCGACCCGGCCGCGGTGCTGCACTCCGACAAGCTCTTCACCGCGTACGCCGAGAAGCGGCTCCTGGAGTTCCAGGCCCAGCAGTCGGTGACCCCCGAGGCGATGATCCGCATGGCGACGATCGTGCCCCCGCAGAAGCCGGAGGCACAGACCAAGACCCGGCTCCAGTACCTGGTCATGGCGGCGGCGCTGGGCTTCGTACTCAGCCTGGTGGCCACCTTCTTCGTCGAGGCCCGGCGCCGCAAGGCCGACAAGCCCGGCCGGCGCAAGGCCGTGGAAGGCGACCAGGGGCCGCCCGAGGACCCCGGTACGGGTCCCGGTCCCGACGCCCACCACAACGGCGCCGTCGACCCCACGGCGACCATGGCGCTCAAGGTCCTGCCCTCCTCGGCCTTCCGTTCCAAGGCATCGCCGTGACCACGCCCACCACGGACACCGCCGCCCAGGACCCGCCGGAGGTCCCGCCCGAGGCTCCGTCCCTGGCGCGCAAGGTGGGATCCGCCGCCCGGTGGAGCCTGGTCAACACCATGGTGATGCGCCTGGGCAACTTCGTCACCGGCATCATCCTCGCCCGCTTCTTCCTCGGCCCGGAGGCCTGGGGCGTCTACGGAATCGCCCAGACGGTCCTGCTGGTCCTGCTCTCCGCCAACGAGCTCGGGGTCTCCCTCGCCATCGTGCGCTGGGAGGGCGACCCCCGCCGCTTCGCCCCGACCGTCCTCACCCTGAGCGCCGCCTCCAGCCTGCTGCTGTACGCGGGCCTGTTCGCGGCGGCCCCCTTGGTGGCCCGGGTGCTCGGTTCGCCCGAGGCCTCGGGCGTACTGCGGGTGATGTGCGTGTGCGTGGTCCTCGACGGGCTCTCGCAGGTGCCCGCCGGCTTCCTCACCCGGGAGTTCCAGCAGGGCCGGCGGATGGCCATCGACGCCGTCAACTTCGTCCTCAGCACCGGGGTGACCCTGCTGCTGGCCGTCCAGGGCTGGGGCGCGATGAGCTTCGCCTGGGGCTCCGTCGCGGGCAACGTGGCGGCGCTCATCGGCTGCTGCCTGGCCGCGCCCGGCACCCTGAAGTTCGGCTGGGACCGGGAGCAGGCCCGGGCCCTGCTGCGCTTCGGGCTCCCGCTCGCCGGGGCCAGCATGCTCGCGCTCGGCGTCGTCAACGTGGACACCATGGTGGTGGGTTCCTCCCTCGACCAGCTGGCCCTCGGCTTCTACGTGCTCGCCTTCAACATCTCCGGCTGGCCCGTACGGATCATCTCCGAGGCGGCCCGCCGGGTCTCCTTCGCCGGGTTCTCCCGGCTGGCCGACTCCCCAGGCGCGTTGGCAGGCGGCTTCGGCCGCGCCCTCGGCGTGGTGATGACGGGCACGGTCCCGCTCTGCGTGCTGCTGGCCGCCCTCGCCGGGCCGATCGTCGAGCTCGTCTACGGGGCGCGCTGGCTGCCCGCCGCCGCCGCGCTGCCGTGGCTGATGGGGCTCGGGCTGGTCCGGATCGGCTGTGAACTGGCCTACGACTGCCTGGTGGCGATCGGCCACCGCCGCTCCCTCATCGGGGTCCAGGGGCTGTGGCTCGCCGTCCTGGTCCCGGTGCTGGTGGTCGGCGCGGGCGCGGGCGGGATCGAGGGGGTGGCCCAGGGCCACGTCCTGGTCGCCGGGGCCGTCGTGGTGCCGGTGTTCCTCATCGCCCTGTACCGGGGCGGCGTCGGCCTGGGCACCGTGGCGCGCGCCTGCGCCTGGCCCTTCCTCGGCGGCGCCGTGATGACGGCCGTGGTCCTCGGTCTGGAACGGCTCCTCGGCGACGGCGTCCTCGCGCTCCTGGCGACCGCGGCCGCCGCCACCCTGTGCTACGCCGTGTGCGTCCTGCCCAGCTTCGGGTTCCTGCGCGGCGCCGCACCGGCCGCCGCCGCCACGACGATCAAGGACTGACACCATGGCACGCGTGCGCAAACGACTGTGGGCCTGGCTGTTGGCCGGATTCTTAACCGTCGCCGCCCTGACCCTCTACCAGGCCGAGCGGACGGGCCGCAGCGAGTCGGCGGCCGATTCCTGCCCCGAGAGCGCCCTCGAGTGCCCCGGCGAGGAGAAACCCCTCCCGCTGCCCGTTCCGACCGCCGCGCCCACCGACTCGCCGTCCGCGCCGGTCAGTCCGAGCCCCTCCGCGACCCCGGCGGCCCCCGCCTCCCCGTCGCCGACTCCTCCCCCGTCGGGCAGCAGTGCGCCGCCCGCCCCGGGCCCCGTCTGCAACGCCACCTCGCCCGGCGCCTGCGGCTTCCCGGACGCGCGCTCCACCGGTCCCCGGATCGCGCTGGAGCGGCACGACGTCGGGAACATGTCGGTGAAGACCAACGGCATGGTCATCAGGGGCTGGGACATCCGCGGCTCGCTCGACGTCTACGCCGACAACGTCACCGTCATCGACAGCAGGATCACCTCGGCCAACTGGTGGGGCATCAACCTCCGTCCGGGCTTCAAGGGCCTGCGGGTGCTGCACACCACGATCACCGCGGTGCCGGGCAAGGGCCCCGACAACGGAGGCGTCAACTACGCGGTCTCCAACATGGGCGAGAGCTCCGTCGAGGTCGGCTGGTGCGACGTCTCGGTGTTCGGCAACGCACTGTCCATGGGGCAGGGCAATCTGCACGACAACTACGTGCACGACATCGTCGCCTTCCGGAACCTCGGCGGGGAGTGGCAGCACACCGATGCCGTGATCAGCGGCGGCGGCAACAAGGGCCGGCTGACGGTCCGCCACAACACGCTGCTGAACTCCGTCCCCGTGGACAAGGGCGCCAGCGCCGCGCTCGGGCTCTTCGCCGACACCGGCGTGGTCTCCAACGTGATCGTCGACAACAACTGGCTGGCCGGAGGGGCGTACGCGCTCTACGGCGGCGGCCCGGGAGCCACCGGCATCCAGGTCACCGACAACGTGTTCTCCACCCAGTACCACCCCCACAGCGGGCTCTACGGGGCGGTCGCCGCGTGGAACGCGGGCGGCGCGGGCAACGTGTGGCGCGGCAACCGCATGTCGGACGGGCGGCCCGTCGTCCCCGAGCCCTCCCCCTGACCACCGAGAGGACATGACGTGCGCACCATCGCCCGGGCCCCCTGGGAGCTGCTGAAGCGGACCTTCGGCTGGCTGGTGCTCTTCGAGGCCAGGAACAAGCTCGTTCTGGCCCCCTCCGCGCTGCGGCTCCGCCGTTTCGAGAACGCGGAGACCAGCAGGCTCGGCCCGCTCCTGGGCCGGCCGCCGGCCGCCCTGGTCGCCACCGTGATCGCCACCCACCGGCGCCCCGAGGCCCTGCGCGCCGCGGTGGCCTCGGCGCTGGCGCAGACCGTGGCCGACCAGGTGGTCCTCGTCGTGGACGACGGGGCCGGGCTGCCCGAACTCCCTTCGGATCCGCGGCTCTTCGCGGTATCGCTGGCCCGGAACACGGCCACGGCCGGGGTGGTGCGCAACGTGGGGATCCGGCTGAGCCGCTCCCGGTACGTGGCCTTCCTGGACGACGACAACCTGTGGGAGCCGGACCATCTGGAGCAGGCCCTGACGGTCCTGGAGTCGCCCGGCGGACCCGATGCGGTGTACACGGCGCTGCGCCGGGTGCTCCCCGACGGATCGCAGCGGGACGTGCTGTCGGTGCCCTTCGACCGCCGCCGCTCGGCGCACGAGGCCTTCCTCGACACCAACGCCTTCGTGGCGCGACGCACCCCGGCCCTGTACTTCAGCCGGCTGCGGCGGACCCCCGAGGTCCTGCCCCGCGAGGACTGGGAGCTCGTACGCCGCTACAGCCGGCGCCACGAGGTCCGCCACCTGCCCCGGCCGACCGTCCGCTACCTGGTCAACCCGGAGAGCTTCTACACCGCCTGGGAGGGGCCGGCCCCCGCCGGGCCGGCCCCCGCCGCCTGATGTCCGGCCCGGTCAGGGCCCCGGGGTGGCGCGCAGGGCGGTCCGGCTGGTCAGGGCGCGCGCCGCGGCCCGGTTCGCCGGGCGGCCGAGCGCCGCCCGGGAGGTCTCCCGTAGCAGCACGGCCGCGTGGAAGGCCATGGTGGCCGGCGCCGAGTGCCGGCGACCGTAGAGGCGCACGCGGTTGAGGGTCAGCAGGGCCCACAGGCGCGGGGAGACCTGCGATTCTCCGCCGAGGTGGACGGCCGAGGCGGCGGGCTCGAGCCGGGTGGCGAAGCCGCGGTCGCGGGCCCGCAGGCAGTACTCGGTCTCCTCCGAGTACAGGAAGAACGATTCGTCCCAGGCTCCGCAGGCGTCCAGGCACTCCCGGGACAGCGCCATCAGCGCGCCGGACGCCCAGTCGGCGACCGTCTTGCGCTCGTACGCCGACGGATCGGTGACCAGCTCGCTCCACCGCGGGAAGCGTCCCGCACGACGGTTGCCGATCACGGCCTCGCCCAGGGCCCGGGTCAGCTGGGACTCCCGGCGCAGCGAGTGGTAGAGCGTCCCGTCCTCCTCGTACAGCTGCGGGACGCTGATCCCCACCCGGCCCCCGCCGGCCACCGGGTCGCCGAGCGCGCCGACGAGCAGCTGCGCACAGCCCGGCCGCATCCGGATGTCCGGATTGCACACCAGGGCGGTCTGGAAGCCGCCCTCCCATTCGGCGGCGGCCGTCAGCGCGGCGTTCACCCCGGCCGAGTAGCCGGCGTTGCGGCCGGTCTCGACGACGGTGGCCTGCGGAGCCAGCGACCGGATGAGGTCCACGGTGCCGTCGGCGGAGTCGTTGTCGGCGACGACGAGCCGCCAGTCGACCCCGGTCATGGCCTGCGGCAGGGAGGCGAGGAAATCGGGTATCACCCGGGCGCTGTTCCAGGTCACCACGACGACGGCTACGGTGCCGGCTGGGGTACCGGAGGCTGCGCCGTCGGAAGCTGCGGTGTCGGGGACTGCGCTGTCGGGGACTGCGCTGTCGAAAGGCATAAGGACTCCGTGGTTCTGGGCTCGGGCGCGGAGCGCCGGATGAAGCCGAGGTAGCTGCCTCCGGCGGCGATCGTCAGGAAGAACATCCCTGCGAACATCGGGAAGCTGAGGGCGTCGAAGGTGGCCGCGCTGACCAGGCCGACGAGGGCCGAGGCGAAGAAGGCCTGGCCGAGCTCCCGGTCGGACTCGTCGGCGGCGAGGCGGCGGATGGCGCCGCCCTGGTGGATCCCGGTGAGGAACAGCGCCAGGAGGGCGAGCAGGCCCAGCAGGCCCATCTCCGCCAGGGTCAGCATGTACTGGTTGTCGGTGAAGAAGTAGAGGTCCGGGGTGAAGGTGCCCAAACCCCGGCCGAACAGCGGGCGTTCCTCCAGGTAGGGCACGATCGCGCTGTACTTCACGGTGCGGGCCTGGGTGCTGCTGTCGGAGTTGGACACGAAGGACGCGAAGAGCGTGGTGATCGTGCCGATCAGCCCGGGGACCATGACCTTGAAGACGGCCACCGAGCCGAGCAGCAGGCCGAAGGCGGTCCAGCGGCGCTGCGGCTTCCACCTCGGCACCATCACCAGCACCACGATGAGGGCGCCGATGATGGAGGTCCGCGACACCGTCAGCGGCAGGGCGCCGCCCATCAGAGCCACCGGCGCCCAGCGGCGCCAGCGGGTCAGGTGCGCCCGGACCGGATCGAAGGCCTGCTGGATCGCGAAGGGCAGCAGCAGGGCGAGCATGCCGCCGAACTCCAGGGGCTGCGCGGTGGTCGAGCGCGGTCTGGTGAACGCCCCGCGGTCCAGGGTGGTGATCTGCGCAACGCTCGACTGGAGTCCGGGGATGCTGATCTTCTCGGCGATGTTCGTCGCGGTGAAGAAGTCGTAGTAGCCGATGGCGGCGACCACCGCCCCCATCACGACGGCCCGCCGCAGCAGCACGTCCAGGCGGGCCCGGTCCTGGATCCCGGCGGAGATCAGCACCACCAGCGATACCCAGACCAGCAGTCCGATCAGCCCCCGGTCGGCGCCCAGCACCTCCTTCTGCGAGCTTCCCCGGGAGGCGTTCGCCAGGTAGGAGGCCAGGACCGAGACCGCCAGCAGCCACATGACGACCCGGGGCAGCCGGGTGCCGGGGGCCGGTCTGATCCGGCCGGTCAGCCAGGTCGCCAGGTACCAGAACAGGGCCAGGAGCGCGAAGACGTTGGCCGGGGTGCCCACGCCGCCGAGACCCGGCAGGGTCAGGTTCGAGGGGATGAAGAAGGCCAGCCCCATGTAGCCGGTGAGCAGGGCGGTGGCGTCGAGTTCGCGGTGGCGGGTCCGCTTGCGCCCGCGCGTCCTGGCCGTACCGGCCGCGGCCTCGGCGGCCTCGCGCCGGCGCCGGCGGCCCGCCAGCACGCTCTCCAGGACGAAGGAGGCGGTGAAGCCGGCGACCAGGCCGGCGATGACCACGGCCAGTACCTGCTGGTAGCGGGTCTTGAGCTGTGGTTTCGGGGTCTGCGGCAGCACCACGGGGGCGGTCTGCACGAAGTAGGCGGGCTGCACCTTGGCCGCCGCCTGGAGCGCGTTGAGCTGCTCCCCGGCGAAGTCGGTGAGCGTACTGGTCTCCTTGAGCACCTTGTTCCGGTTGGTGCCCGTGACGGTCAGCGTGAGCATCGGGCCGGAGGCGTTCGCGGCGAAGCCGACCGTGTAGGGGTCGGTCACCCCGAGACCGTGCAGGTCCCGCGCCGCGTCGGCGCCCGACAGGGTTCTGATGAGCACGTCGGCGGTCACCACGAGCGAACCGCCCGCGTTCGCGATGGGGTTGCCGAAGGCGGGGGCCAGTTGGGCCACGGCCGTGGAGTCGAGCAGGGCCACCGAGCTCTGGGACTGGTAGGACACCGGGACCGACTGGTACAGCTGGGCACCCGCGAGGACCCCGCACAGGGTCAGGGGCCCCATGACGTACCAGCGGCGCCGCAGCACCGCTCCTATCTCACCGATGTTCATGAAGCCTCCTCCCCAACCACCCGGGAACCGTTGGCGTGTTGCCCGGCGTCCTGGGAAGATCGAACACGACGGAAGGAATCCTGTTGTCGCCTGGTGAGCTGTTCCGCGCGCTGCGCCGCCGCTGGTACGTGCTGCTCCTGGCGGGCGTGGTGGCGGCTGCCGGGGCGCTCCAGGTGCTCCGGCCCACCACGACCTACGTGAGCACCGCGATCGTCGTCCTCAAGCCGCCGGTGACGAGCAACCAGCCGAACCAGCTCGCCAATCTGCAGCCGCCGCTGGCCGCCGTATCCCTGGCCGCCGTACAGCAGTTGGACTCCTCCGACGGAGAGGCCGAACTGCGCGCGGCCGGGGTGGCGGGCACCTACCGGCTGATCCCGCGCAACAGCGGCACGAGCGTCACCCCGCGCTATCTGATTCCCTCCCTCCAGATCCAGGCCGAGCACACGGACCCGGCCACGGCCGACCGTTCGGTGCTCAAGGTCGTCGAGGTCTACGGGAAGCACCTCTCGGACATGCAGGCCGAGCAGCGGATACCGGCGGCGGGCCGGATGAGCGTCACCCTGCTCGTACCGCCATCCGCGGTGGCGCAGTTGGGGACCAAGAGCCGTGGGCTGGCCGGGACGGCGGTACTGGCCCTGGTCGCCGGGGTGGCCTGCGCGCTGTGGACCGATCGGTTCCTGGCGGGCCGCGCCCGGCGCCGGCGCGAAGGCGCCGACGCCGGGGGCAGCGGGCCGCAGCGGGACGAGAGCCCCGTGCCGGCGACCGCGGCGGCCCGCTGAGACAGCGGGCCGCCCGGCCGCCAACGCCCCTCGTTCGGGGCGGTGGTGCGGTGTCATCAGATCCCTCGGCGCTTCCAGGACTGCCACCAGAGCCATTCGCGTCCCCGGTCGGCGACGGCGGACAGCACCAGCGGCTGGAGGTACGGCATCACGCGTGCCCCGATCCGCCGGCGCCTGCGCAGTGCCCCGTACTCGGCGAGCGAGGTGTACTGCGGCAGGCATTCGGCGGCGAAGGCCTCCAGTTCCTCGACCGGGACCACCCCGGTGCGCCCGCGGTCGTAGGCCCGGTAGGCGCGCCGCAGTGCGTACCGGGCGAGCCGGGTGCGGGCCGCGGTGGACAGCCGGCCCGCCTCCGGGAGCAGGCCGCCGCACTTCTCCAGCACCGAGTCGAAGGCGACGAGGCGCTGGCGCAGGTCGTCGAGCTGCCCTCCGAAGTCGGTGGTGGACATGTTGTTGCCGTGGACCCGGTAGAAGGCCTGGTCGGCTCCCCGGACGTAGCCCACGTCGGCGTGGGCGGCGAGCCGCATCCACATTTCGATGTCCCCGGCGTGCGGAAGCTCCGGGTCGTAGCCCCCGACCTTGCGCTGGAGGCTGGTGCGCACGACCACCTCGGGTGAGGTGATGCATCCGGTGCCCTCCCGGAAGCGCCGCTCCAGCCACCACCGGCCCGGGTAGACCACCGAGCCGGTGCTCCGGGTGCGGGCCGCGGGCAGCGGACCGCCGTGCTGGAACCGCAGCGGCCTGCCATAGGCGAAACCGGCCTGCGGGTGGGCGTCGAGCAGGGCCGCGGCGCGTACCAGGGCGCCGGGGACCAGCCGGTCGTCGGCGGAGAGCAGGGCGACGTAGTCCCCGTCCGCCCACTCCAGCAGGCCCTCGTTGTAGGTGGCGATGTGCCCCTGGTTCTTCTCGTGGACCCGGACCTCGATCCGGGGGTCGGCCGCCGCGAGGGCGCGCGCGACGTCCGCGGAGTCGTCGGGCGAGGCGTCGTCGATGATCAGTACCCGTACGTCGACGCCTTCCTGTTCGTCCAGGACGCTCTTGACGCAGTCGGCCAGGAAGTGGCCGTACTTGTAGCAGGGGATCACCACGCTGACGGTGCTCACTGGCCGGACACCTCCGTGGATCCCCCTTCGGGCGCGACGGGGGCCGTGGTGGTGAAGACCGGGCCGACCCAGTAGTTCACCGAGCCGAAGGTGTTGTTCGGGAAGACCGTGGCCGCCCCGTACTTGTAGAGCCCGTTGCCGGTGACGGGGCCGGCGCCGCTGCCGCTCGCCGGAGCCACCAGCGGGTAGGAGCGGTGTGCGGCGGTGAAGTAGCCGCCGTCCACGGAGTACTTGCCGTTCGGCGCGTGGTACGAGGCCACGTACTCGGTGTTCGCGGTGATGGCCACCGGGGTGGTGAAGTGCAGCTGCTGCCAGCCGGACACGGTCTCGCTGCCGAAGGTTCCGGTGGCCAGGAGGGTGCCGGTGGTGGTCCAGAGGCTGCCGGTGTGGGTGCCGGTGTTCCCGGGGCCCTTGTAGAAGCTGACTCCGGTGACGTAGCCGGCGACCGAGGACTGGAAACGGGTGCCCAGTTCGACGGAGTTGGTGTCGTCGCCGACGTTGGCGGTGGTCGGGGTGGCGTTCGGACCCCACAGGGAGCAGGGGCAGGTCACCGTCGGCGGGGTCGCGCTGGTGGTGAAGGTCCAGGTGACGGGCGCGGCCATGGCGTTGCCCCACAGGTCGGCGGCCTGCACCGATGCCGTGTAGGTGGTGTTCAGCGCCAGTTCGGAGGACGGGGTGAAGGTAGCGCTGTTGGACACGTCGAGGATCTTGCTGCCCGGGACGTTGACGCCGCCGGGGCCCTTGAGGGTGAACACCAGGGTGTCCATGTCCACGGCCGTGCTGAAGGTGGACTTCACGGTCGTGGTGATCGCGGTGCCGGTCGCCGCCGACTGCGGGGTGGTCGAGGTGACGGTCGGGGGCGTCGTGCTCGCGGTGGCGGTGTCGAGGACCGCGTCGACCCAGTAGTTGCTGCCGGAGGAGGCGGTGGACGGGAACCCGCCGGTGCCGCTGTAGCGGTAGACGCCGTTGCCGCCGTCGGTGCCGCTCTTCAGTGCGGTGAGCGGGGCCAGCCCGGCTGCGGCCGAGGCGAAGGTGGTGTCGAAGGAGTATCCGCCGTTGGGGGCGAAGTAGGAGGCGATGTAGGTGGTGTTGGCCTTGACGGGGATCGGCGAGGAGAAGTTGAGCTGCTGCCAGCCCGAGGCCGTCTCGTTGGTGAAGGTGCCCGTGGCCAGGCGCTGGCCGGAGCTGCTCCACAGGCTGCCCGTGTGGGTGCCGGTGTTGGCCGGGGACTTGTAGAAGCGGACGCCCGTGATCGAACCGGGCACCGAGGAGCGGATCTTCACGCCGAGTTCCACGGCGCTGCCGTCGCCGGCGTTGACGGTGCCCGGCACGGCCGCGGCGGGCCAGACGGTGCAAGGGCACTCCTGGGGGCCCACGGTCAGCGGCACGGTGGTGGTGGCGCCGATGTTGACGCTGTCGTCCACGGCGCGGACCTTGATCTGCGCGGCACCGGGGGTGGTCGGGGTCCACTTGTAGCTCCAGGACCCGACTCCCGTGGTGGCCTTCCAGGTGGTTCCGCCGTCGGTGGAGACCTCCACGCGGGCCACGACTCCGCCGCCGCTGTCGGAGGCGGTGCCCGTGATGGTCACGGGCCGCAGGGCGGGCACCGTGGCGTTCGCCGCGGGGCTGGTCACGGTGATGGCGGGGCCGGTGGTGTCGGTGGAGGCGGTGGCCACGAGCAGGTTGCTCTGCAGGGACTTGGGCTGGACCCCCATGTCGGCGAAGATGTTCACCGTCGCCTGCTGCATCCGCTTGTCCTCGGTGACCACCGCGTCGTCCGGGTTCCCGGTCGGCATGTTGGTCAGGCCCCACGACCACTGCACGGTGCCGGAGCCGAAGACCAGGGCGTTCGAGATCTGGTCCCGGAAGGCGACCAGGCTGTGCGTCGCGGTCCCGTTGCCGTACGTGTTCCCGTAGTCGAGGCGGTACTTGCCGTCGTTGATGTCCACCGTGGTGGACGACATCGCGATCTGCCCGGGCGGGCGCGCCGCGTCCTCCACGTCGCTGTCCCACTCGTAGCCGAGCGTACCGACGGGGAAGGTGGCGGTCTGGGAGGGGGTCAGGTTCGCGACGGTGGTGCCCCGCCACAGGCGCATCTTGGCGTAGGCGCCGGGGACGGTGATCGCGTCGCTGCGGTAGCCGTTCACGCTGAACAGGGAGCCGGTGAGCTGGTTCTGCGGCTGGTAGGGCCGGCCGTTCGTCGCGCTGGCCGGGTCCATGAAGGTGCCCGTCCAGATCCCGCTCGGGTCGGGGATGCCGTTGGGCTGCGGGAAGGAGAGCTTGGTCTCCTTGTAGCAGACCAGGGTCCGGTTGGCCGTGTTGGCCCCGTCGATGCTGGGGGTCAGCCGGGTCTTCCAGAAGACCTCGTTACCGGCGAAGTAGGTCTGGTTCACGCCCGCGTGACGGGCGTTCAGGGCGTTGGTGAACTGGTCCTGGGTCCAGTACTCGTCGTGCCCCGAGGACATGAACACCTTGTGGCTCTGCAGCTGGGTCGCGCCCTTGGTCGACATGTCGATGCCCGACATGTAGCTGACGTCGTACCCGTTGCGCTCCAGCCAGGCGACCATCTGGTACTCGGATCCGTAGATCCCGTTCTCGCCGCCGATGTCCATCGGCCGGTTGTAACTGACCTCGTAGGCACGGCCGTCGGGCGCGGGCCCGCCGCCGTCGTACAGGTCCTGGCCGCCGTAGTTGTTGTACGCCTGCCAGGTCTGGTCGCTGGTCTGCACGACGATGTCGGAGTGGCTGGAGTCGTTGCGGACCACGAACGGGTAGGGCATGACGCCGTTGCCGTCCGCCTGGTCGAAGTTGGCTATGTAGAGGCCGGAGACGGCGTCGGAGGGCACCGTCCAGGTCGAGGTGACCGGCCAGTTGCCGCAGTCGACCAGGCCGGTGGAGGGCTTGGTGGTGCAGCTCTGCGGGTTGCCCCCCTGCGGGAAGTTCGCCGGGTGGATCTGCGCGGCCTGGGCGGGGGTCGACATCAGGCGGGCCCCGTCACCCCCGTAGTGGCCGAGCCGGTAGACCGACACCTTGTACGCCGTCGGCGACTGGATCTTGAACTGCAGGGTCTCGCCCGCCTGCACGCTCTCCTTGGCCGGGAAACCCTTGATGTCGCCGTAGGCGCTGGGCGCGAACCAGTCGGACATCGGTGTGCCCGCCTTCGAGTTCTCGCACACGATCGCGTTGGAGCCGGGGCCGCACGGGTCCGCCGCGACCGCCACCGATGGCGGCAGCGCCGCCGCCATCAGGGCTGCCACCACGGTGTAGAGCCCGTACCGCAGCAGCCTTGTCCTTCTGTTCATCCGAACCTCATTTGGGAGGGGCTTGGTGATTCGACGCCGGAGCGTCAGCGCAGCGCTGCTGAGAGCGCGTCCACGACCCGCTGCTGTTGGGCGGCGGTGATCTGCGGGAAGAGCGGGAGGGAGAGCATCCGGTCGGCGGCCAGCTCGGCGTGCGGGAAGGCCCCGCGGCCGTGGCCGAGGTGGGCGAAGGCCGGGGTGAGGTGGACCGGGGCCGGATAGTGCACGCCGGCGCCGATGCCCTCCGCGTTGAGCTTGCCGACGACCGCGTCGCGGTCCGCGCCGCTGACCCGGATGACGTACAGGTGCCAGACGTGGACGTTGCCCGGCGCCGTGACCGGCAGGGTGAGGCGTCCGGTGGCCGCCAGGTCTCCCAGCAGCCCGTCGTAGCGGGCGGCCGCGGCCCGGCGGGCCTCGTTCCCCCCGGCGAGCCGGGCCAGCTTGGCCCGCAGCACCACGGCCTGCAGACCGTCGAGCCTGCTGTTGAAACCGGCGACGTCGTGCCGGTACTTGGCCACGCCTCCGTGGTTGGCCAGCGCCCGGACGAGGTCGGCCGCCTCCTCGTCGTCGGTCACCACCGCGCCCGCGTCCCCGTAGGCGCCCAGGTTCTTGCCCGGGTAGAAGCTGGTCGCCGCGATACCGCCGCTGCCGGGGGTGCGGCCCTCCCGGGAGGCGCCCTGGCTCTGCGCGGCGTCCTCGACGAGCCTGGCGTACGAGGGCAGGCCCGCGGCCAGACCGGCCGTGTCGGCGCACTGCCCGTACAGGTGGACCGGGACCACCGCGCGGGTGGCCTTGGTGACCGCGTCGAGCGCGGCCTGCGGGTCCAGCAGCAGGGTGTCGGGGAGGCAGTCCGCCAGCACCGGCCGGGCGCCGATCCGGGCGACCGCGCCGGCGGTGGCGATGAACGTGTTCGCGGGCAGCACGACCTCGTCGCCGACGCCCACTCCGCTCGCCCGCAGGGCCAGTTCCAGGGCGTCGGTGCCGTTGGCCACGCCGACGCAGTGGGCGACCCCGGCGAAGGCCGCGTACTCGCGCTCGAAGGCCCGGACCTCCTCGCCGCCTATGAAGGCGGTGTCGGCCAGCACCCGGTCGAATCCCGCACGTAATTCGTCCGCGACCTCGGCGTGCGCTGCCTTCAGGTCGACGAGCGGTATCTGGTTCATGCGGCTGTGCTCCCCATCCGTGTCTCCGGCCTCCGGCCGGTCTCCAACTCATCGGCCCGCAGCTCGTCGAGCGCCGGGCCCCCCGCCTCGCGCAGCCGGCGGGCGGGGCTTCCCGCCCACACCTCGCCGGCCGGCACGTCGGCCAGGACCGTGCTTCCCATGCCGGTCAGCGACCAGGCGCCGACCTGCGCGTACTCCCGGACCAGCGCGCCGGCGCCCACGTAGGCGCCGCGCCCCAGCCGTACCCCGCCGCCGAGGCGGACCCCGGAGGCCAGGGTCGCGAAGTCCCCGACCTCGTCGTCGTGGGTGAGCACCACGTGGGGCATGACCGCCACGTGGGACCCCACCCGTACCGCCGCCGTCAGCACGCAGTGCGCGAGCAGCACCGTGCCCGGACCGAGGACCGAGGACCCGGAGAGCGCCGCCGTGGGGTGGACCACGGTGGCGTACCGGCTCTCGGGCAGGGCCAGGCCCCGCACCAGGCGGGCCCGTACCCCGTAGTCGCGGGGGCTGCCGACGCAGACCACCACGCGGGCGGCCGGGCGTTCGTGCACCAGGGCGCTGCCGCCCAGGACGGGAACGCCGTCGACGTCCCGGCCGTGCAGGGCCGGATCGTCGTCCAGGTGCCCGGCGAGCAGCCATCGCGGGACCCTGCCGGCCGCCAGGTCCGCGGCGGCCGCGTCCCGTACGGCCTGGGCGGTCTCCCGGGCGAACCCGCCCGCGCCGACGATGAGCAGGCTTTCGGATGTCGCGGTTCCGGTCGTGCGACCGTGCGGCCCGCTCATCCGCCGTCGGCCTGTTCGCGCAGCACCGCCACCACCCGGTCCTGCTGCTCCTCGGTCATCGTGTGGAACAGCGGCAGGATCAGCGAGTCGCGGGTGATCCGCTCGGTCACCGGCAGCGCCGCCGCACCGTGATCTGCGTACGCCGGCTCCAGGTGGGAGGCCATGATCCCGCGCCGGGCCGAGATGCCGGCCTCCGCCAGCACGGCGAGCAGCTCGTCGCGGCCGACGGGGAAGTCCTCGGCCAGGAGCACCCAGTACGACTGGAAGTTGCCCTCGCCGTGAGCGGGGTCGCGGACCGGGGTCAGGCCCGGGATCCCGGCGAGGAGCTGCGCGTACCGGGCGGCGAGGAAGCGCCTGCGGGCCACGATCTCGTCCAGCTTGCCCAGTTGCACCAGGCCGACCGCGGCCTGGATGTCGGTCATCCGGTAGTTGTAGCCGACCTCCAGGTAGCTCTCGGCGATCGGCTTGCTGCTCGCGTGCCGCTGCGCGGCGGACACGTTCATGCCGTGCTCGCGCAAGCGGCGCAGCCGCTCCGCCCACGCGGCGTCGTCCGTGGTCACCATGCCGCCCTCGCCGGTGGTGATCACCTTGCGGGGGTGGAAGGACCAGGCGGCCAGCAGGGCCCCCTGACCGACCGATTTGCCGCCGACGGTGGCGCCGATGCCGCAGGCGGCGTCCTCCACCAGGGCGAGGCCCCAGTCGGCGCAGGCGGCACGCAGGGCGTGCACGTCGGCCGGGACCCCGCCCTGGTGGACGGCGATCACGGCCTTGGTGCGCAGGGTGCGGACGGCTTCGACGGTGGCCGGGGTCAGGTTCCCGGTGGCCTCCTCGACGTCCGCGAACACCGGGTGCGCGCCGACGTAGCGCACCGCGTTGGCCGTGGCGATGAAGGACAGCGAGGGAACGACGACCTCGTCGCCCGGACCGAGGTCGAGCGCGATCAGCGAGAGGTGCAGGGCGGTGGTGCAGGAGCTCACCGCGATGCCGTGCTCCGCGCCCACCCGCTCGGCGAAGGCCCGCTCGAACTCCGCGACCCTGGGCCCCTGGGCCACCCAGCCGGACAGGACCGCGTCGGCGGCGGCCCGTGCCTCGTCCTCGCCGAGCCACGGGATCATGACGGGGATCCGGGCGGGAGCGGGGGCGGGAGCGTCCTGGGCGCTCATCGGCCGGCCTCCCCGGCGGCAGCTGCGGACTCCGCGTCCGCCACGCGCTCGGCCCGCCACCAGTCGACCAGGTCCCGCAGCCCGGTGCGCAGGTCGATCCCGGCCGTGAAGCCGAGCCGGGCGGCGGCCTGCGAGGTGTCCGCGAGCCGGCGCGTCACCCCGTTCACGGCGCGGGCCGGTCCGTGCTCCGGCGCCAGACCTTCGGCGCCCATGGC
Source organism: Streptomyces tatrensis (assembly GCF_049310065.1). NCBI lineage: Bacteria > Bacillati > Actinomycetota > Actinomycetes > Kitasatosporales > Streptomycetaceae > Streptomyces > Streptomyces tatrensis. Next base: position 451,894 of record NZ_JBMDLB010000011.1, read on the forward strand.
CTCCAGGAGGCCGTTGGCCAGGTCGAGGAGGCTGGTCTCGGAGCCGCTCGCGACGTTGAACACCTCGTCGGTCAGGTCCGATTCGGCGGCCAGCAGGTTGGCCCTGGCGATGTCGCGGACGTCGACGAAGTCCATGGTCTGCGTGCCGTCGCCGAGGATCAGCGGCGGTTCGCCGGAGGCGATCCGCTCCATCCAGCGGATCAGCACCTCGGTGTACAGGCCGTGGATGTCCATCCGGGGGCCGTACACGTTGAAGTAGCGCAGTGCGACGTAGTCCAGCCCGTACATGGCGTGGAAGCTGCGCAGCACTCCCTCGTTGAAGGCCTTCGCGGCCCCGTAGAAGGTGTCGTTGTTGTAGGCGTGGTGGCGCTCGGTGGTCGGGAAGGACTCCGCCATCCCGTAGACCGAGGCCGAGGACGAGGCGATGACCTTGCCCACGCCGGCGGCCGCGGCGGCCTCCAGTACGTTGAACGTCCCGTCGACCATCACCTCGTTGGCCAGCCGCGGCTCCTCGGCGCACTGGGTGATCCGGATCGCCGCGAGGTGGAAGACGAAGTCGGCCCCCTCGGTCGCCTTGCGGACGGCGGATATGTCCCGGATATCGCCCTCGACCAGGTCCACGACCCCGCTCGGCAGGGCGCGGGCCAGGTTGGCCCTGCGTCCCCGTACGAAGTTGTCGAGCACGACGATCTCGCGCGCCCCGTTGTCCACCAGCAGGTCCACCAGGTGCGAGCCGATCGTGCCCGCTCCGCCGGTGACCAGAATCCTCTTGCCTCGTACGCTGCTCAACGCCCTGCCCCTACTGAGTCGGTCATGGTGTTCCCTGCTGTGCCCGGCGCGCCGCACGCGGTCCGGGAGGTGTTCGGGGCGCTCAACGTCCGGTGCGCAGTCCGACGACGGCGCCCTTGAACTCCAGGCTGCGGGAGGCCGCTTCGAGGATGTCGAGGACCTGGAGTCCGGCCCGGCCGTCGGTGAGCGGGGGCCGCCCCGTCCTGATCGCCGCGGCGAACTCCTCGACCATGCTGCGCAGGGCCTCCTTCTCGCCGAGGGCGGGGGCCACCATGTCGCCGGTCCGGTAGGAGACGAGCATGTCGCGGCGCTCGTCCGCGCCGATCTCCTGCGGCGCCGTGAGGTCGACGCCGCGGTCGAACACCGCCACCCGCTGCGAGGGGTTGAGGTCGTCCCACACCAGGGTGCGCTTGGAGCCGCCGACCATCGTGGTGCGGACCTTCACCGGGGACAGCCAGTTGACGTGCACGTGCGCGATGGCGCCGGTGTTGAGCTGGAGCGTCAGGTAGGCCACGCAGGACTGGCCGGCCCCGATCGGGTCGGCCCCGTGCGCGGCGACGGCGACCGGGTGGACGTTGTCCGGGAGGATGAAGTCGAGGACCGAGAGGTCGTGGGGGGCCAGGTCCCACAGGACGTCTATGTCCTTCTGGACCAGCCCGAGGTTGATCCTCACCGAGTCCACGAACTGGATGTCGCCGAGTTCGCCGGAGCGGACCATGTCCCGGATGCGGGCCACGGCCGGGGTGTAGCAGTAGGTGTGGTCGCACATCAGGGTGAGGCCGCGTTCCTCGGCCTCGTTCACCAGCCTCAGTCCGTCCTCGTAGGTGGCGGCGAGCGGCTTCTCCACGAGGACGTGCTTGCCGGCGCGCAGGGCGGCCAGGGCGACGTCGAGGTGGGTACCGGCCGGGGTCGCCACGGCGACGGCCTCGACGGCGGGGTCGGCCAGGATCGCGGCGTAGTCCGCGGTCGCCTGGACCGTGGAGTAGCCGCCGAGCACCTGCCGTGCCCGGTCGACGTTCAGATCACACAGCCAGCGGAGGCGGAACTCCGGACTGGACTGGAAGTTGCGGACGAGATTGGGGCCCCAGTAGCCCGCTCCGACGACGGCGACCCCTAACGGCTCGGTCCGTCCCGCACCCGCACCTGCGCCCGCGGCGTCCCGCCCGGCGTCCTTCGCGGTGTCCTTCACAGCGTTCCCTTTCCTTCCGCGCACGCCCGCGGGCGTGTCGACGACCCATGGCCGGAACGCGTGCGAAGGAAGGGGGTGCCGTCGAGGGCATGCCGGGCGCCTGCGCGACCCGTGCGTGACCCGCCCGACGGTGGTGGCCCCCACGACCGATGCCGTACGTGTTGCACGTACTTCCGCCCCCCGGCCGTCCGGCACCCCTCGCGCCGGCCGGCCACGGACAGGCGGCCTGTTCCCCCAAGCCGCCGAACCCGTAACCTGCCCCAACTACCCTGCTCCGACTGGATCGCAGCGTGGACCACGGCAGTGCCGAAGCACGCCCAATCCGGTCGGCTGCGTTCAATCTAGACCACGGGGCGTACCCCCGGGGAGAGTTGGAGGAAACGGTCGGTACGGGCGTTCGGGCGTGCATACTTCCGGGGTGACCAGCATCGTGATCCCGGCCCACAACGAGGGCCGGGTCATCGGCCGGCTCCTCGACGCACTCCTGGACGGGGCCCCGGCCGCGGGACCCGACATCGTCGTGGTGTGCAACGGCTGTACGGACGACACCGCCGCGGTGGCCGCCGCACGGGGCCCCCGCGTACGGGTGATCGAGACCCCGACTCCCTCCAAACACCACGCACTTCGGGTGGGCGACGAGCACGCACGCGGCTTCCCCCGGCTGTACGTGGACGCGGACGTGGTGGTCGGCGCGGCCGACGTACGGGCCCTCGCCGACACCCTCGCCGGGAGCCCGGCCCTGCTCGCTGCGGCACCCGGCCGGGACATTCCGCTTACCGGCTGCGCCTGGCCGGTCCGGGCCTACTACCGGGTCTGGCAGCTGCTGCCGGCCGTCCGCGAGGGACTGTTCGGGCGCGGGGTCATCGCGGTGACCGAGCCGGGGCACGCCCGGCTCGCCGCCCTGCCGCCGCTGATGGCCGACGACCTGGCCGCGTCCCTGGCCTTCGCGCCGGGAGAGCGCCGGGTGGTGGAGTCGGCCAGGGTCGTGGTCCTCCCGCCGCGCACCTGGGGCGACCTGATCAAGCGCCGTGTGCGGGCGGCGACTTCCTCGGCCGAGCTGGAGCGGTTCCAGGCCGCACGGGCTTCCGGGCCGGCCGCGGCGCCCCCGCCGTCCGCGCGCACGGGTACGGGAGACCTGCGGGCGCTGCTCCGAACACGTCCGCAACTGCTCCCCGGAGTGGTGGTGTTCGTCGTGGCGGCCCTCGTGGCCCGCCGGGGAGCCCGCAAGGCCATCCGTACCGGGGACTTCTCCACCTGGCTGCGCGACGAGAGCAGCCGCCAGGCCTGAGCGGCCAAGAGGGCCGGGCGGCCGAATCCGCCCGTACCCGGCCCAGTTGGCCCGTACAACCATTAGGGTGCCATTCGCACGCACGACTGGCTCACCGCACAGACGCACGCCGGACCGGGAGTTCGAAAGCATGTACCTCGCGGACCGCTCCGCGCCCGAGGACGCGAAGTCCGCCGCCGACGGATCCCCCGTCCGCGGACCCGCGGTCGCCTCGGCCGTCCTCGCACTGGGCTCGGTCAGCCTGATCACCGATGTCTCCTCGGAGATGGTCACCGCCGTCCTGCCGCTCTACCTCGTCGCCGGGCTGGGCCTGAGCCCGCTCGGCTTCGGCGCGCTCGACGGCCTGTACAACGGGGTCAGCGCGCTGGTGCAGCTGACCGGCGGCCACCTCGCCGACCGGATCCGCAACCACAAGCTGATCGCCGGCATCGGCTACGGACTGTCCGCGCTGTGCAAGCCGCTGCTGCTGCTCGCCCACAGCCTCGGCCCGGTGGCGCTGATCCTCGCCCTGGAGCGGACCGGCAAGGGCCTGCGCACCGCACCGCGCGACGCGCTCATCTCCCTCTCCACACCACCCGAGTTACAGGGTCGGGCCTTCGGCGTGCACCGCGCCATGGACACCACCGGGGCGCTGCTCGGGCCCCTCGCCGCCTTCTTCATCCTGAGCGTGACGGTCGACGGGTACGACGCCGTCTTCGGGGTCAGCGCCTGCGTGGCCGCCCTGGGCGTCGTGGTGCTCCTGCTGTTCGTCCCGTCAGGCACGGAGCCGGGTCACGCCCGCGCGAAGTCCACCCGCCCGAAGCCCGCCGCTCCCCCGGTGCCGGCCCCGCGGCAGCCCGCACCCGCGCCTGACGAGGCGGCCTCCCCGAAGCCGGACGCGGTGAACCTGCGCGACGCGCTGGGCCTGCTGCGGCTGCCCCGGCTGCGCGCCCTCGCGGGCTGCGCGGCCCTGCTCGGGCTCACCACCGTCAGCGACGCCTTCCTCTACCTGCTGCTCCAGGACCGCACCGGCATCGGCGAGCGGTGGTTCCCGCTGCTCCCCCTGGGCACCGCGGCCGTGTTCCTGCTGCTGGCCGTACCGGCCGGCGCCCTCGCGGACCGCATCGGACGCCGCACCGTGTTCCTCACCGGGCACGCCCTCCTGCTGGCCGGATACGGGCTGCTCCTGTGGGCACCCGGCCTGCCCGCGCTCCCGTACCTGGTCCTCGCCCTGCACGGCATGTTCTACGCCGCCACCGACGGGGTGCTGCCCGCCGCCGTCGCGGCGACCGTCCCCGCGAAGCTGCGGGCCACCGGCATCGCGCTCGTCGGCACCGGCCAGGCCCTGGCCCGCTTCGGCTGCTCACTGGCCTTCGGCGCCGCGTGGACGGTACTGGGCTCGGGCCCGGCGCTCGCCGCCGCCGCGGCCGGCCTGTGCTGCTGCGCGGCCGTCGCCGGCTTCGTACTCCGCCCCACGGCCCCGGACGGCGCCACCGCCGCGGCCCCGCAACCCCGACGCACCCGAGGAAACCGATGACGCGCTCACGCCGGCTGCTCGTACTCGCCCTGGCCGTGCTGCTCCTCGGAGGCGTGGCCGGCGTGCTGGTGGTGCGCGCCGCCGCCCGGTCCGAGCAGACCCGCGCGGGAGACCCGACGGCCACCCCGGGCAAGGTCACGCTCGACCGGCGCGGCGGCCTGGCCTTCCTCAACGGCGCACAGGGCCCGCACCGCGGAGCCCTCGTCTCCGTACCGGACCGCTCCCGGCAGGACGAGCGGACCGCATCCAGCCTCACGTGCCTGCGGTTCCACGCCTCGGCGGGCACCGGCGTGTGCCTGAGTTCCTCCCCGGGCGCCCTCGCCCAGGACAACCGGGCACTGATCGTCGACTCCGAACTGCGCACGGTGCGCACGTTCCCGCTCGCGGGCACCCCGTCCCGGGCCCGGGTCTCCCCGAGCGGCCGCTTCGCCGCCTGGACGGTCTTCGTCGCCGGGGAGTCCTACGGCTCCGCGTTCTTTTCCACCCGCACCTCGATCGTGGACACCCGCACGGGGGCGCTCGACGCGGACCTGGAGAAGTACACGATCGAGCTCGACGGCCGCCCGTACAGCGCGAGCGACGCCAACTTCTGGGGCGTCACCTTCTCCAAGGACGACGACACCTTCTACGCCACCCTGGGCACGAACAACCAGACGTACCTGGTGAAGGGATCGATCGCCAGGCGCAGCGTCACGACCCTGGCCTCGAACGTCGAGTGCCCGTCCCTGTCCCCCGACGAGACCCGGGTCGCGTACAAGAAGCGGGTCCAGCGCGGGGCGTCCCTGTGGCGCGAACACGTACTGGACCTGAAGACACTGAGGGAGCACCCGCTGGCGGAGAAGCGCAGCGTGGACGACCAGGCACTCTGGCTCGACGACCGCACCCTCGCCTACGCCCTCCCCACCGAAGGCTCCGTGGACACCACGGACCTCTGGACGGTCCCGGCGGACGGCACCGGCTCCCCCCACATCCTGGCCCCAACAGCCTCTTCACCCACCCGGCTGGGCTGACCGGGTGCGCCCCGCGCGTCAGGTCGCGGCGGGTATGTGGCGCGCTGCCGCGAGTCGGGCCAGCGTCCGGAGCTTCCTGAAGTAGGAGGCGCAGTACTCCGAGTTGATCAGCGGCTCGACCTTGTCGAGGTCGGCGATGCACCTCCAGAGAATGACGATCCCGTTGTCGTCGAGCCCGCCGTTCAGCTCGCAGTGGACGAGTCCGGCGACATCGGAGTCCAGGAGGATCAGTTCCACACCCTCGATGTCCACACCGCGGAAGCTGTCGGGATACGGTGCGCGCCGGTGTTCCTCCGCAAGCCGGGCAAGCCGGGCTCCGGACGGTGCAGCGCGCGAGTCGGCGGCTGTCGCTTCTGCCCCGGACGGTGCCCGAAGGAGCAGCGAAACGGCGTCGAAGACGGCACGCACCATCGCGACGGCCCCGGTCGGGCCCACGGCGGCACTGGTCACGGCGCCCTGCGCGAGCTTGTCGCGCAGCTGACGGCTGCGTTCGAGTCGGGTGGCGAGCTCGCCCGGGATGAGCCCTGTGGCGGTGGCCAGCCCGATCATGCCCTGGAGCGGTTCGTCGACGTCAAGGCGCTCGGCGAGGACCTGCTCCAGGGCGAACAGCGAGTGCGTGACGGCGGCAGTGGCGAACTCGTACCGGTAGTAGGAGTGCCGGATGAGCTCGCGGGAGGTTTCCATCGCGCTCATGACGTACATCGACGCGCCGCCGGGCAGGACCAGTTCGGAAACCAGGTCGTGCATGCCCTCGTAGTCGAGAACGAGGCCGTGGACGCGCGGGTCCGGTCCTGGCTCGAGGAGCGGGCACGGAGTCGCCGGCAGTGGGTTCACCTACGCAGTCTCGCCGCCCGAAGCCTGCCGGTGCCATCGGATTTGGTCAGCCATGAGGTCACGCGTCATGGACGGCGAGGCGGCGGGCCATGTTCCGTTGTTTCTGGCTGATCTGATCGAGCCTCACTCACTTCTTCCCCTCCTTGTCCGCTGGTTCGGGCAGTCCGGGACCGCTTCTGCGCGGTCGTAGCGGCGGATCCCGCGGGTCAAGTAGCCGCTGGTGTATCACAGTTCGGACACCGCACCCCATGCGCACCCATGTACCCATGTACCCATACGGTGACCTGATTCGCACCAATCTTGTGGGGGTCCCGCATGTCCAACCAGTTCCCGCCGCCCGGCCAGCAGCCCGGTCAGCAGCCCCAGCCCGGGTACGGCTACCCGCAGCCTTGACCGCCTCAGCAGCCCGGCTGGGGCAACACGCCCCCTCCCCAGCAGCCGAAGAAGAACAGCACCGGAAAGATCGTCGGGTTCTCGTGCCTCGGCATCGTCGGCCTCTTCGTGCTGATCGGCATAGTCGGGGCGCTGGTCGGCGGCGAGAGCAGCCCGAAGGCGGGGAAGGAGCCCGCCGCCCAGGCGCCGGCACCGGTCTCGTCGTCCGCGCCGGCAAAGGCTCCTGACGCCGCGCCGTCGGCGAAGCCGGAGAAGAAGTCCGCGGTCGTCGTGGTCGCGAAGAACACGAAGTTCAAGAAGAGCATCCTCGCGGACGGCAGCAACTACACGAGCCTGTCGGTGACGATCACCAACAACAGCGCGAAGACCATCAACGTGAACCCGCTGTACTTCACGATCACCGACACCAACGGCACCAAGCACGTGTCCGAACTCGCAGCTGACGAGAACCAGATCGACACCGTCGATCTGGCACCCGGCGAGAACATCACCGGCACGATCACCGGCAAGGGTGCTTTCACGGCGAAGACGGTGACCTACACCGACGGTCTGATCGGGGACAGCGTCCGCGCCAACGTCTCCTGACGGCTCCGCCGGCCGCTGCGCCCCACCTCCCGGCCGTACGAGGGGTGGGGCGCAGCTGTGTCCAGACCGCGCGTCGGGCCGCGTGCTCCATCCCGCCGGGCCGGGAGGCGTACCCGGGGGCCCGCAGAATCGTTGGGGCGGGCATGGGCACTCCTCACGCCGTCTCCCCGTCCCCGGCCCGGCACCGGGCACCCGAGCGCGCCCCCGCCGCATTGGCGCGGGGCATCCCCCGGCAGCAGTCGGGCAGCGCCGCCCCTTCGGGAGGGGCGGTCGTCTTCGAGCAGCTCGCCCGCGAGTGGGAGGCGCGCGGGGCCACCGTTCCGGGCCGTCCCGACCCGCTGTGGGAGCGGCTGATCACCTACGCGCACTTCCAGCGCGAGACGGAAGCCACGCTGCGCAGCCTGCGCCTGGACGGGGCCGAGCCCCCGCCGGCCCCCAGCGCGACGGGCCCGCGCTGGACCCGGGCATGAGCCGGGTCTGAGCCAGCCCTGAGCCAGGTCCGAGTCGGGGGCCCACGCAAAAGGCCCAGGGCCCCGGTCGGTTGGTGCCGACCGGGGCCCTGGGCTCCGTACGCGTTGTTCCCGCTGCTCCCGCTACACGCCCGAGGGGGCGCCGAGCATGGCCGACGCCTTCTGGAGCGGGGTCATGGCCGCGGCGGGCGCCGGGGCCGTCTCCAGCGGGCGACAGGTGAAGCCCAGTGCCGTCAGGGCCCTGATCACCTCGGCGGCGGTGAAGTCGCGGCGGTCCTGGCGGGTGATGACGGCGCCGACCTGCTTCACGGGGTAGGAGCGGCGCCCTATGACCACGGAGTCACCGGTGATCGGTTCGGGCTTGACGCCCTTCATCGATTCCAGGACCCCGGCCTTGGTCAGGTCGAACGGAAAGCGGGCGATGACGAAGCGCATGCTGCCTCACAGGTAAGAAGAGAACCGTCCGTGCCCGGTCCGGCAGGATCCGGGCGGGATTGCCTAAGCCGCCGTGGTGGCCGGGGACTGGCGCTGCGGCCCCCGGGCGGTGGCGGCGGTCCTGCTGCGCCGGTCCTGAGCGGGCCGGCTGCGACGGCCCCGGGAAGCGCCGCCGGTGCCGCCCCTGGGCCGATCGCTGACGGGGGCCGTGATGACGACCGGAACGCCGGACGGCGCCTGGGCGCCGGTGATCCGGCTCAGCTCGGCCTCGCCGGAGCGTACCTGAGCGGTCTGCGGGGTGATGCCGGCGGCCTGCATGAGACGGACCATATCGCGGCGCTGGTTGGGCAGGACCAGGGTGACGACACTGCCGGACTCGCCGGCGCGGGCAGTACGGCCGCCGCGGTGCAGGTAGTCCTTGGGGTCGGTCGGCGGGTCCACGTTGACGACGAGGTCGAGGTTGTCGACGTGGATGCCGCGGGCCGCGACGTTCGTGGCCACGAGCACGCTGACGTGTCCGGACTTGAACTGCGTGAGGGTACGGGTGCGCTGGGGCTGCGACTTTCCGCCGTGCAGCGCCGCGGCGCGCACTCCGCTGCTCAGCAGGTGCTCGGTCAGCCTGTCCACGCCGTGCTTGGTGTCCAGGAACATGATCACGCGGCCCTCGCGGGCGGCGATCTCGGTCGTGGCGGCCTGCTTGTCGAAGTTCTGCACGTGCAGGACGTGGTGTTCCATCGTGGTCACCGCGCCCTGCGAGGGGTCGACGGAGTGCACGACGGGGTCGGTCAGGTAGCGACGGACCAGCAGGTCGACGTTGCGGTCGAGGGTGGCGGAGAAGAGCATCCGCTGGCCCTCGGGGCGCACCTGGTCGAGGAGGGCGGTGACCTGGGGCATGAAGCCCATGTCGGCCATCTGGTCGGCCTCGTCGAGGACGGTGATCGCGACCTGGTTCAGCCGGCAGTCACCCCGCTGGATGAGGTCCTTCAGCCGGCCCGGGGTGGCGACGACCACTTCGGCCCCGGCGCGCAGCGCGCCGGCCTGGCGGTGGATCGGCATGCCGCCGACGACGGTGGCGATCCGCAGCTTCACGGCGCGGGCGTAGGGCGTGAGGGCCGCGGTGACCTGCTGGGCGAGCTCACGGGTGGGTACGAGGACCAGCGCGAGCGGCTGGCCCGGCTCGGCCTGCTGACCGGCGGTACGGGCCAGCAGCGCGAGGCCGAAGGCCAGGGTCTTGCCGGAGCCGGTGCGGCCGCGTCCCAGGACGTCCCGGCCCGCGAGCCCGTTGGGCAGCGTGGCCGCCTGGATCGGGAACGGGGTGGTCATGCCCTCACGGGTGAGCGTGGTGAGCAGCTGCGCCGGCATCGCCAGGTCGGCGAACGCCTCGACGGCGGGCAGCGCGGGGACCACGGTCACCGGCAGGGCGAACTCGCCCTGAGGTGCGGCGGGACGGCGCCCGTAGCCGCCGCCACCCGAACGCTTGGGGCCGCCGCCGCCGGAGCGGCTGGGGGCCGAGGAGCCGAAGCGGCTGCCGGAACGGCTGGAGGAGCCGGAGGAGCCGCCGTACGAGCCACCGTAGGAACTGTTGGAGCCGTAGGAGCTGCCGGATCCACCCGAACGGGAGGACGAAGAGCGGTCATTCATGCGGGTCGTGCGGTTCATGCAGAACCTTCCTCGATACGGCGCACATCGAGGAGTTCTCGGCAGCGGAAAACTGGCCGCACGAGGATTCACAAGAATGAGCCGGAGCATAAAAAGATATGACGCAGTCGAATCGAACTTCGATCGACCAGTCAGATAAGGATTATCACCCTATGTGTCGGCGAAATATGCGCCGCATGCGGGTGGGGAGCCGAGGAGTGCATCCATCGGCCGAACGGTGGGGCGCTGGGACAGGTTTCCCCGTCGCGCCGCTCACGCGGGCCGAGACGGCCCGCGGATCCAAAAACGCAACGAGCTGGGGCCCGCACCCCAAGGTGCGGGCCCCAGCTACGCGGTTACGCGTGAACGTCAGGCGGTGACGATGTTCTCGGCGGTCGGGCCCTTCTGGCCCTGCGCGATGTCAAAGCTGACCTTCTGGCCTTCCTGAAGCTCACGGAAGCCCTGCGAGGCAATGTTCGAGTAGTGGGCGAACACGTCAGGACCGCCACCCTCCTGCTCGATGAAGCCGAAGCCCTTTTCCGCGTTGAACCACTTCACGGTGCCATTAGCCATGTTTTTATCTCCTTCGGGGCACAGCCCAGAGATCCGCACTGTGCGAACCTCAAGTCGCCGATGATTGCCCAGCCCGGAAAACGCCGGAAAAACAAGAACACTCGCCCTGCTCCTACGAGAGGAGTGGGCCGAGGTGCTCGAAATTTTGGGAACCACAACTGCAACTCAAACCACAGTAGCACGCCGGGGTCGGATCGGCGGGAAAATAAAACGCACCCCATCCCCCGGTCCGGAAATTCTCACTTCGCCCGCGCATATTTTCCGTCCCGGTGGGCAGGGATTTTTCGGCGGCGGTTCGGTGGTGGTCGGGAGCGACCCCGGTATCCCGTACAGTGATGTTCACAACGACGCGGGGTGGAGCAGCTCGGTAGCTCGCTGGGCTCATAACCCAGAGGTCGCAGGTTCAAATCCTGTCCCCGCTACGAAAGGTCCGGCCCCCTTGACGCCCAGGCGTCAAGGGGGCCGGACCCATTTCCGGCCCGTGTCGGGGCGGCCCGTGTCGGGGCGGATGCGAGCGCCCCGGTGGCGAGGTGCCCGGCTACTTGATCCGGGTGTTGAGGAAGCCGACCGCCGCGAAGGCCACCGCCGTGGCGGCGAGCGAGACCGTGTCGGAGCCCAGGGAGAGCACGGCGGCGAAGACGACCGTCGGTCCGAGCTCCATCGCGGTGTTCATGACGCCCCCGGCGAGTCCCGCCTGGTGGGGCTCCACCCCGTCCGTGGCGAGCACCGCGGCCCCCGCGAAGGCGGCCGCCGTGCCGGCGGGCAGCAGGAGCAGCCCGGGGAGGAGGCCGTAGGCGTACGGGATCTCCGCGGCCAGCCCGGTGAGCGCGAGGAGTACGAGTCCGGCCGCGGCGACCACGAGCCCGGCGGTGGTGACGCGGGGCGCCCCGTACCGGGCCACCAGGGGACCCGCCACCCGGCCGGCCACGAGCAGCGCCACCGCGAAGGGGAGGAAGGCGGCGGAAGTGCTCAGCGCCGACCAGCCGAGTTCCTGCTGGAGGTGAAGAGAGAGGAGGACGAAGGTCACGGCCGTGCCGGCGGCGGTCAGGCCGATGGCCGCCAGGGCGAGGACCCGGCGCCGGTCGCGGAGGAATCCGAGCGGCAGCAGGGGGTCGCGGACCCGGCGTTCCACCAGCGGGAAGGCCAGCAGGAGCGCCGCCGCGGTGAGCAGGGTGACCAGGACGCTCGCCGATCCCCAGGACTGGACGTCGGTGAGGACGAAGCCGTAGCTGGCGAGGCTGATTCCGGCGGTGGCCAGCAGCGCGCCCGGCAGGTCCAGGGAGCGGCCCTCGCCCGCCGGGGTCGCGGGCAGCAGCCGGGGAGCGAGGAGCAGTGCGGCGACGGCCACGGCGACCGGTACGGCGAAGGACAGCCGCCAGGTGGTCAGGGCGGAGATGACCCCGGAGAGGAGGTTCCCGGCGGTCGCGCCGAGCACCGACAGCCCGCCCCAGGTGGCCATCGCCCTTCCGAACGCGGCCGGTTCGGGGAAGACCGCCCGCAGGACGGCCATGGCGGCGGGTGCGGTGAGCGCGGCACCCACCCCCTGGGCGAAGCGGGCGGTGAGCAGGATCCCGGATCCCTGGGCGAACGGTGCGGCGAGGGAGGCCACGGCGAAGAGCAGCAGGCCGGCGGTGAGCACCCGGCGCCCGCCGAACCGGTCGGTGAGGCGGCCCCCGAAGAGCAGGAGGCCGGCGAAGCTCAGCCCGTAGGCGGCGCTCAGGAGCATCAAGTCATCGCGGCCCAGGGTGAATTCACGGCCGATCGCGGGCAGCGGCACGATGAGCGAGGTGAGCGCGAAGATCAGCGTCATCTGCACGGTGCCGAGCAGTGCGAAGGCCGGGCCGGGCGCCGGACGGGCCGCCCTGGATCCGGACGCGGTGAGCGTCGTCGTGGTGTGTGCGGTGCTCTGCTTGACGGTCATTACTCCCCCTCAGATTTGAACTAGACCGTACATTCCAGAATGAAGTCTTTAAAAGAACCTCCCCGAAGGGAGGCTCCGTGCGGTCACGCCCTCAGTCGAGCAGCGCCAGGGCCTGCTCCGCCGCGTCCCGGGCCCGGTTCGGGTCCTGCGAGGCCTTGCCCACGACGCGCATGCCCTGCATCAGGACCAGCAGCATCCTGGCGAGCATCCGCGGATCGCGGTCCGCGGGCAGTTCGCCCTGGGCCTGGGCCCTGGTCAGTGCCGAGTGCAGCAGGGTCTCGATGTGGTTCCAGCTCGCTTCGACCCTGCTGGCCGCCGCCGGGTCGTGCATACCGAACTCCGTTGCCGTGTTGGTCACGAAGCAGCCGTTCAGCCGCAGTCCGTCGGTGCTCGACTCGGCGGCGAAGCGGCGTACCACCGTGCGCACGGCCGGCAGCGCGGGCCCCGGCTGGGACAGCTCGCGCAGCAGGCCGGGGTCGCGTTGCCCGTTGTAGCGGTCCAGCGCCTTCAGGTAGAGCTCGCGCTTGTTCCCGAAGGTGGCGTACAGGCTGGCTCGCCCGATGCCGAGCTGTTCGACGAGGTCCGCCATCGACGTCGCCTCGTAGCCGCGCCGCCAGAACAGCTCCAGAGCCGACTGCAGCGCGGCGTCCGGATCGAATTCCTTGGTCCTGGCCACATCCCGTACTCTACGAGATACTGGAACGGTCAGTCAAGTAATCGCCGGAGCAATCCCTTGCAACCCGTTCAGATGGTCCGGGGCTCCCCCGCCGGGTGGGCGCTCAGCTCGACCACCTCGACGCAGCGCCGGAGCTTGGCCTGGGCGCGGGGCGAGTCGGCGACGGGGACCACGATCTCGCACACCGCCAGGCCGCCTCCGTCGGCGGCCCTGAAGGACAGGGTCCTGACAGACAGGTTGTTGAGCATCGCGGAGATGCGGTTGAGCGCGTGTCCGCCGTCCCGGACGGTCATGGTCAGCGTGTGGCAGGCGGTGTCGCCGGTGCGCACGGCGTCGTCGACGGCGGGGAGAACATCGCTGCGGGTCATGAGGAGAGGGCTCCTGTCCTGGGGCGGAGTGCGTGGTCCCGGAAAACAAGAAGACCCCTCGCGGATGCGAGAGGTCTGCGTGCGGGCGGTGGGCTGCTGGGGTGGTCTCAGTTCAGCTCCGGGCCGGCACGCCGGCGCTAATCTTCTGCTGGCGCATGCGAGGAGTCTGGCATGCCGTCGCCGACATGTGACACCGCATCTCACGATGCGGATGGCCCGCGTCGCGGGGTCGCCCTTGTGCCACCCACCCGTGCCGGTGCTATCCGGCCATGCGCAGCCACACCGTGGTGTCCCGGGGCAGTACGGGCCGGCCGTCCGTACCGGTGTCGAGCGGACCGCTGGCCAGCAGGACGCGGGCGCCGCCGGGGAGCGGGAGCGGGCTCGCGAAGGCGGTCAGGCAGCGGAAGCCGCCGGGCCGGTCGAAGCAGAGGGTGTCCGGAACCGCGTCGGTCCACTCCAGCGTTTCGGGCAGCCCCGCCAGTTCGGCGCCGCGCAGTGCGAGCGCTGCGCGGTAGAGGGTGAGGACGGAGTCCGGGTCCCCGTCCTGGGCCTCGGCGCTGAGCTCGGCCCACTGCTCCGGCTGGGGCAGCCAGGGCGCGGCCGGGGCGGTCCCGGCGGCGGCCGGGACATGATCGGCGGCCGGGGCGGAGAAGCCAAGGGAGGGGCCGCCGGACTCCCAGGGCAGCGGGACGCGGCAGCCGTCGCGGCCGCGGTCCGCGCCGCCGGAGCGGACGAAGGTGGGGTCCTGGAGGATCTCGTCGGGCAGGTCCTGGACCTCGGGCAGGCCGAGTTCGTCGCCCTGGTAGACGTAGACGCCACCGGGCAGGGCGAGGGAGACGAGGGCGGCGGCGCGGCCCCGGCGGCGGCCGAGTCCGGTGTCGCTGGGGTCGAGGAGCCGCTTGTCGCCCATGTCGAAGGAGGTGTCGGCGCGGCCGTAGCGGGTGACGTGGCGGATGGTGTCGTGGTTGGAGAGCACCCAGGTGGGCGGGGCGCCGACCGGCTCGTGCGAGGCGAGCGTCGCGTCGACCACCTTGCGCAGGGCCCCGGAGTCCCAGGGGCAGCACAGGTAGTCGAAGTTGAAGGCGGAGTGCAGTTCGTCGTGGCGCAGGTAGCGGGCGAACTGCTCGGCCTCCGGGAGCCAGACCTCGCCGATGAACACGCGCTCGCCGGGGTAGGTGTCGAGGATCTTGCGCCAGTCGCGGTAGACCGTGTGGACGGCGTCGACGTCCTGGTAGGGCAGGTCGGTGGGGTCGGGGTTCTCGCCGACGTCGGGGAGTCCGGGCTTCTTGGCGAGCCCGTGCGCGACGTCGATGCGGAAGCCGTCCACGCCCCGGTCGAGCCAGAACCGCAGGACGTCTTCGAACTCGGCCCCGACGTCCGGGTGTTCCCAGTTCAGGTCGGGCTGCTCGGGGGCGAACATGTGGAGGTACCAGGGGCCCTGGGTGCCGTCGGCCTCGGTGATCCGGGTCCAGGCGGGGCCGCCGAAGTACGAGTTCCAGTCGTTGGGCGGCAGTTCGCCGTGCGCTCCGCGCCCGGGGAGGAACCAGAAGCGCCCGCGTTCGGGGGATCCGGGGCCGGCGGCGAGGGCCCGGACGAACCAGGGGTGCTGGTCGGAGCAGTGGTTGGGGACGAGGTCGACGACGACCCGGAGGCCGTGGCCGTGGGCCTCGGCGATGAGCTCCTCGGCTTCGGCGAGTGTGCCGAAGAGGGGGTCGATGTCGCGGTAGTCGGCCACGTCGTAGCCGGCGTCGGCCATCGGAGAGACGTACCAAGGGTTGAACCAGAGCGCGTCGACACCCAGTTGGCGCAGGTAGGGCAGCCGCTCGCGCACACCGGCGATGTCACCGATGCCGTCGCCGTTCCCGTCGGCGAAGCTGCGTATGTAGATCTGGTAGATCGCCGCGTGCCGCCACCAGGGGGAGGCGGCGGGGCGGGGGGCGCTCTGGGACACGGGGTCTCCTGGTGCGGTAGGTACGGCGGGGTGGTGCGGGCCCCCGCCCACGGGCGCGGGGCGGGCACACGGGCGGGCCGCGGCGCGGGTGGAGAGGGATGCCCGGGTACGGGGCCCGGTCGGGCGGGGTGTCTGGGGTGACCGGGAACCGGGTTCCAGGGGCGGAAGGGCGGAGGGGTGGAGGGGTGGGCGGTGTTGCTACCAGCCCGAGTTGCCGGCTCCGCGGCTGACGGCGAATCCGCCGGCGAGGCTCAGGCCGCCGGTGGCGGCGTCGGTGACCGCGACCCCGCTGAAGGTGCCCGATCCGGCCGCGTTGATCTCGATGCCGTAGCCGCCGGCCTTGGCGATCCTGGTGTTCTTCACGGTCAGGTTCCCGACGTTCTTCTGCCAGGAGACGAGCAGCCCGCTGTAGGTGCTGTCCAGGATGTCGTTGTCCTGGAGGATCACCGGCGTGGTGATCTCGGAGGTGTCGGCGTAGACCCACAGGGCGCCCAGCTTGCTCGCCCAGTTGGGTTCGTAGCCTCCGGCCCGGTCGATGGTGTTGCGCTGGACGGTCGCCGGTCCGCTGAAGGGGATGCCGAAGCGGGTGCTGACGGCGATTCCGGCGGCGCCGGTCACGGTGTCGGCGACCAGGTTGTCCTCGATCCGGTTGCCGCTGCCGCCGTAGATCGCGGCTCCGTTGGCGAGCAGCGGGAGCTGGACCGTGTTGAAGCGGAGCACGCAGTCGGTGACGGCCTGGGCCTCCGACCACATCGCGAGGGCGTCGTCACCGGTGTTGCGGATGCTGCTCTGGGAGACTTCGCTGCCCGTGGTGCCCTTGTGTAGGTTGACCCCGTCCGCGTACGTGTCCCGGATGCGCAGGCCGGTGGCGAGCAGGCCCCGGGTCGGTGCGTCGATCCACAGGCCGACCTTGCTGTGCCGGATCCACAGGTTCTGCAGGGTGGAGCCGGAGCCGAAGTCCCCCTCCACGGCGGCATCGCTGTTGGCGTCGTCGCGGTGGTCGGATTCCCCGGTGATCGCCAGGTCCTGCACGGTGCTGGTACCGCCGCGCCCGAAGAGGCCGCCCTTGCCGTTCTTGCCGCGCAGGGTGGTGTGCCATTCGCCGGCTCCGCGCACGACGGCTCCGGTGAGGTTGACGGATCCGGAGATGTCGTAGGTGCCGGCCGGCAGCCACAGGCCCTTGCCCTGACCGGTGGCCGTGGACAGTGCGGTGTTGAGGGCGGCGGTGTCGTCACCGGCGTCGTTCGCGGTGACGCCGAGGGTGGCGGCGGAGACGAAACCGGTGGCGGGCATGGTGGCGGCCGCCGGGGCCGTCTCGGTCTCGACGAGGTCGATGGCGTAGGAGGCGGCGGTGTCCCCCGCGTCCTTCTGGAACTTCAGCACGGTGCCGGCGGGGAAGTCACCGGTGAGGGTGCGGGTCTCGTCGAAGAAGCGGTGGGCGTCGCCCTGCCCCGGGTCGTTGCCGTAGGGGTAGGCGCCGTAGACCCAGCTGTACTTGGAGGTGAGGGCGAGGTCCTTGGAGTGGACGCCGTTGGCATAGAAGCTGAGGGTGGCGCTGTTGCCCGTGCCGGCGGCGTTGTCCGGGATCGAGTAGCGCACGGTCACGGCGTTGGCGGCCTTGGCCAGGGTGAACTGGACGTACTCCCCCGTCTGGTCGAGTACGACGGCCCGGCGGCCCGAGGCCTCGGAGGCCAGGGTCTTGTAGGTGCGGTCCGGCCCCGTGACGGAGGCGTTGGTCGCGCCGGCCTCGTCCTCGTAGGCGGTGTACGGGAGGCTCGCGCCGCGGGTGGCGTTCGCAGTGGAGCCGGTGACCTCGATGCCGTCGAGCTGGAGGTCGCCGTTGTCCCCGGTCTCGGTGCGCAGGGTGAGGGTGTTGAGCTGGGCGCGCAGGGGCGCGTCGGTGGTGAATCCGGCCCAGGCTCCCGAAGTGGCGGGGAGGGTGAGGCGGCGTACGGGGACGCCGTTCGCGGTCAGGGTGATGGTCGCGGCGTTCGCCCCGGGGGTGCGGTAGCGCACGGCCACCTGCCGGGTGGCGGCGGTGGGCGCGGAGACGGAGAAGACGGCTCGGGCACCGGTGGCGGTGAAGCCCGTCAGATAGCCGGCGCCGCTGAAGCCGGTGACGGCGGAGGCGGAGGCGGGGCCGCCCGAGGCGAAGGCGGTCTCGGCCTGGTGGCTGAGGGAGCCGGGCGGCGGGTCGGTGGGCGTGGTCGTCGGGCTGGTGGGGGTGAGGCTGTCGAGGTTCACGTTGCCGGAGTCGGCGGTCGTGAAGGTCAGCGCGAGCGTATTGGCTCCGTTCGCCAGCGGGAGCGGCTCCTCGCGGGTGGCCCACGTGTCCCAGTTCGCGGTGGCCGGGAGCGACACCTGACGGACCTTGACCCCGTTCGCGTAGAGGCTCAGGGTCTGGGCCGCGCCCGTGCCGTTCGCGTACCGGATCGCCACCGAACCCGTACCGGCCGCGGCCGACTGCACCGCGAAGGACGCCGAGGCGGACCCCTTGTTGCCGTCCGTGAAGCCGCCGACGTAACCGGCGCCGGTGAAACCGGAATGTGCTGACTCGGCTCGGGCCCCGCCCGCGAGGGCGGCCGACTCCGCTTCCAGGGTGGCGGCGACGGCGTACGAAGTGGCGGCGAAGGTGCCGGCGAGACAGGTGGTGGTCAGGGCGGTGAGGAGGAGCGGGGAGATGAGGCGTGCGGCTCTGGTGCGGGTTCCTCGGGGAGACGCAGAGGGGGAGGACGAAAGAGAAGACACGGCGTCGTGTCCTTTCGGGAGGCGCGCCCCGTACCCGGGGGGGGCGGGAGGGCGCGGTGGGGGCCGCCGCGGCGGTCCGTCGCTGCGGCGGTGTCGGGCGGGGGCGGTGTCGGGCAGGGGTGACGGGCCCGGGGTGGGGATGTGTCCCGGGGAGGGTTGGGAAGGGGAGGTCAGCCCTTGAGGCTTCCGGCGGTGAGGCCGGAGATGATGTGCCGCTGGAAGACGAGGAACAGGACCAGCAGCGGGATGCTCGCCATGACCATGCCGGCGAGGAGCTGGTTGGCCGGCATGAACTCCGCCAGGCGGTTCAGGGCGACGGTGACCTGCTGCTTGCTCTCGTCCGGCAGGACGAGCATCGGCCAGAGGAAGTCCTTCCAGACTCCGACCACGGCGAAGATCGACACGACGGCCAGCACCGGACGGGACAGCGGGAGGATCACCGAGACGAGGATCCGTACCGTGCCCGCGCCGTCGATCCGGGCCGCGTCGAGCAGTTCGGCGGGGATCTGGTCGAAGAACCGCTTGAGGATGAAGACGTTGAAGGCGTTCGCCGCGGCGGGCAGCCAGATCGCGAACGGCGTGTTGATCAGGTTCACGTGGACGAGGGGGACGTCCACGACGGTGAGGTACGTGGGGACGAGCAGGGCGGACACCGGCAGCATCAGGGTGGCCAGCATCATCGCGAGGACGGCGTTGCCCAGGACCGGGCGGAGCTTGGACAGCGCGTACGCGGCGGAGACGTCGATGACGAGTTGGAAGAGCAGCGCTCCGAAGGCGAGCAGGAAGGTGCTGAAGAAGTAGCCGGCGAGGCCCGTGTTCGTCCAGGCCTCCGTGTAGCTCTCCGGGTGCCAGCTGCTCGGGAGCAGCGTGGGATGCGGCTGGGCCAGCTCCGCGGAGGACTTGAGGGCGCCGGTGGTCATCCAGTAGAGCGGGAAGACGAAGGCCAGGGTGAAGCCGGTCAGGGTCGCGCCCAGGACGAAGCGGTGCAGGAACCGGCCGACGGGCCGGGTCAGTTCGGCGGGCGCGATGAGTGTGCGGGAACGGGGTTCGGTGGCGGCCATGCGGCCCTCCTTTCAGTCCTTGGTCCGGGTCAGCCGGAGGTAGAGGCCGGCGAAGAGGCCCAGGACCACGAAGAGCAGGGTGCTCATGGCGCTGGCCAGGCCGAAGTCGTTGTAGACGAAGGCGTAGCGGTAGAGCAGCAGCAGGATGGTGACGGTGGCCTCGTTGGGGCCGCCGCCGGTGAGGACGAAGGGCTCTACGAACACCTGCATGGTGCCGATGACCTGGAGCAGCAGGGTGATCAGGAGGATGAACCTGACCTGCGGGATCGTGACGTGCCACAGGCGCCGGCGGATGGAGGCCCCGTCGAGTTCGGCTGCTTCGTAGAGCTCCCCGGGGATACCGCTGAGGGCTGCCAGGTAGATGAGTGTCGTGGTGCCCATGTTGGCCCAGGTGGAGACGAGGACCAGGGAGATCATCGCGAGGTGTTCCGACTCCAGCCACTGCTGGGCGGGCAGGTGCAGGATGCCGAGCACGTTGTTGAAGAGGCCCGGGCCCGGATCGTAGAACCAGCGCCACAGCAGCATGGTGACGATGGGCGGGAGCATCACCGGGAGGTAGACGGTGAGCCGCAGGTACGACTGGCCGCGCCGGAGCTCGTTCAGGACGACGGCCGTGACGAACGGGGCGGCGAAGCCGAAGACGAGCGCCAGGAGCGTGAAGTAGCCGGTGTTGCGCCAGGCGGTGGCGAAGAGCGGATCGTCGAAGAGACGGCGGAAGTTGTCCAGGCCGACCCACTCGGCCGGCTGGGCGAAGGTCACCTGCTGGAAGCCGAGGAGGACGCCGCGGACGATCGGGTACCAGGCGAACAGCGCGAAGCAGATCAGCCCGGCGGCCAGGAAGAGGTAGGCGACGAGGTTCTCCCGCAGCCTGCGGCGGCGTCCCGTGGCCGGGTTTCCGCGTGCGGCCCCGGTCCCCCGCCGGGGGCGGCCGGGGTTCCGGAGGCTTCCGGGCCGCAGGTGGCGGAGGTTCCGGGTGCGCCGGGCCGGGGCCTCGGAGGGGGGCCTCGGAGGTGGGGAGGGCTGACATGTCACTTCACCGTGGCGAGGATGGAGTCGGCGCGGGCGGCGGCGTCCTTCAGCAGGGTGTCGATGTCCGCGTCCTCCTTGGTCAGGACGGACTGCATGACACCGTCCAGGACGGTGTACAGCTGCTGGGCGTTCGGCGGCTCGACCTTGACCTCGACCCGGGGGCTGCGGTCGACGAACGGCTTGTAGTTCTCCTGCGGCACGTTGGCGTGCGCGACGTGGATGGCGTCGATCTTCTTCTGGGCCGCGCCGCCGAAGAGGTTGGGCTGGGGAAGGCCGATCGGGACGCCGAGGCCGGAGAACTTGGTGACGTTCTCCTCCTCCCGGTCGGGGTTGAGGTACTTCCACTGGACCCACTGCAGGCCGGCCTTGATCTTCTCGGGCGTGGCCTTGGGATTGAACATGAAGCCGTCGCCGCCGCCGAGCGTGGCCGTGCCGGGGAGGGCGGCCAGGCCGAACTCCTCGTACTTGCGCTCGAACTGCTTGACGATGGTGGGGATGTTGTCGGGTCCGGCCATGTACATACCGAGCTTGCCGGAGCCCATCATCTTCTGAACGTCGCCGATCTCCAGGAGTTGGCGGGTGCCCATGCTCCGGTCCGTCCAGCGCATGTCGTGCAGGGTCTGGAGCGCCTTGCGGCCCGCGTCGCTGTCGAAGGCGGCCTTCCACTTGCCGTTCTCCTCGGTGGCGACATCGCCGCCCATGGAGTACAGCCAGGACGTCAGGTGCCAGCCGCCCTGGTTGTTCTTGCTGTAGTCGGCGTACCCCACGGTGTCCTCGCCCAGCGCGCCGATCTTCTTCGCGGCGGCCCGGACCTCTTCCCAGGTGGTCGGCGGCTTGTCGGGGTCCAGGCCGGCCTTGCGGAAGAGCTCGCGGTTGTAGACGAGGCCCATGGAGTAGTTGCCGGTGGGCAGGCCGTACGTCTTGCCCTGCTTGTCCTGGAAGACCTTTTGGAGCTCGGGGCGTATGTCGGAGAGGTACGGGACGCCGGCCAGGTAGGGGGTGATGTCGGCGCCCTGCTTGCGCTGGATGAGGCCCGCCGGGTCGGTGAAGTAGACGTAGTAGACGTCTTCGAGCTGGCCGCCGGCGAGCTTCGCCGCGAAGGTCTTGGGGTCCATCTGGCCTTCGCGAGCATCGATCTTGATCTTCGGGTGCGCCGCTTCGAACTGTTTGACCAGCTCCTCGAAGTCCTTGCGGTCGGCGGCCTGCGTGGTGGCCGGCATGCCGTTGACCGTGATCGTCACCACCCCGCCGGCCTTGTCGCCGGCCGGGGTGGGTGTGCCGCCGCAGGCGGCGACTCCGAGGCTCGCCACAAGGGCGGTGGAGATGAACAGGGCGCGACGTCTGGTGATGCCATCCATGCGAACAGGCCTTCCGGGCGGGTCGGGCTTCGATGGCGCGACAGTAGAAGCCGTGAACGCAAGAAGTCAATAATGTTACGCAAGACACTAAGCGTCAGGATTCAGGGATGTGACAGAACGTGACGCCAGATCGTCACCTCAAAGCCCTCCCCCCGACACGCGGAGAGGGCCCGGCGGCAGCCGGGCCCTCTCCCTCCCACCCCGCACCCGCTCCCCCGTCAGCGCCCCGGGGACAGGCGCGCGGTGGACGACCGGACGATGAGTTCGGTGTCGAAGAGGATCTCCGCGGACAGGCCCACCCCGGTACGGATCTGCTCGGTCAGGAATTGCACCGCGGCAGAAGCCATGGCCGCGACGGGCTGGCGGGACGTCGTCAGCGGCGGATCGGTGGCGACCATGAAGAGCGAGTCGTCGAAGCCCACGACGGACAGCTCGGCCGGCACGCTCAAGCCCCGGCGGCGCGCACCGCGGATGGCGCCGAGGGCGAGGGCGTCGCTCGCGCAGACCATCGCCGTCACCCCGCGCGGGAGCAGCTGGGTGATCGCCGTGGCGCCACCCTCCATCGTGAAGAGCGCGTGGGCGACGAGCGGTCGCCACTCCTGGGCCGGGACCCCGCGCCGGGCGTTGAAGGCGGCGTAACCTGCGAGTTTACGGACCGACGGGACATGCCCGGAGGGGCCGACGATCATCCCGATCCGCTCGTGGCCGAGCGCCGACAGGTGCGCCAGCGCCTGCTCCGCGGCCCCGGCGTCGTCCACCGAGACCTGCGCGACGCCCGGGTTCTCGTCGGCCGGATTCACCAGGACGACGGGGATCGCGCGGCGGCGCAGCTCGCGGCCCTGGGCCTCGCCTATGTCCGTGTAGCTGGCGCCGACGAACACGATGCCGCCGACGTTCTGCCCGAGCAGCATGTCGACGTAGTGGGACTCCGAGACCCCGTCGGCCGTGCGCGTGCACAGCACGGGGACCAGGCCCTGGCCGTTGAGCAGTCCGGCGAGGGCTTCCGCCGCCGCGGAGAAGACGGGGTTCTGGAGGTCGGGCACCACCAGCCCGATCAGCTGGGCCCGCTCCTTGCGGAACTCCACCGGGCGCTCGAACCCGCACACGTCGACGGCCGTCAGGACCGCCTCGCGGGTGGCGGGCGCCACGTCCCTGTTGCCGTTCAGTACGCGACTCACCGTAGTCGTGCTGACGCCGGCCATCTCGGCCACCTGGGCTAGCCTCTGGGTGCTCACGCGACCAAGCTACCAGTCGGGTACGCAAAAACCAGTCCCTCATACGCAAAATTCTTGCAAGCGGAGTGCGGGGTATCGCCCGGCACCCGTCCAACGGCGCACCCGAGTCGCGGCAGGGCCCGGGGGATGGTCGGCTGGGCGGGTGACCGTGCGGCCGACCGGGGTGCGTGCGGCCGGGGCGAGGAGACACATCGTGGCCAAGGCCTATCTGGTGGGTGCCGGCATCGCTTCCCTGTCGGCGGCGGCGCTGCTGATCAGGGAAGGCGGTTTCGCGGGCTCGGACATCACGATCCTGGAGGCTCAGGGCCGCACCGGCGGAAGCCTCGACGCCGCGGGAGACCCCGAGAACGGCTACACCATGCGCGGCGGCCGGATGTTCGAGCTGCACTTCGAGTGCACGTACGACCTGCTGCGCTCCATCCCCTCGCTGGACGCCCCGGGCACTTCGGTCACCGAGGACACCTTCGCCTTCCACGAGGACTTCGCCTGGAACGACAAGGCCCGCCTGGTCGACTCCTCCGGCCTGCGGGTCGACACCCGCTCGATGGGGTTCTCCGAGCGCGACCGCCTGGACCTGGTCGCGTGCGTGGCCTCTCCCGAGTCACGGCTCGACGGCAAGCGGATCTCGGACTGCTTCACCCCCGCGTTCTTCACCACCAACTTCTGGTACATGTGGTGCACGACCTTCGCCTTCGAGCCCTGGCACTCGGCGATCGAGTTCCGGCGCTACCTCAACCGGTTCGTGCACCTCTTCAAGACCTTCGACACCATGTCGGGCATCTACCGCACCCGCTTCAACCAGTACGACTCGATCGTGCGCCCGCTGCAGAGCTGGCTGCGGAGCAACGGCGTCGTGTTCTCGATGAACACCACCGTGACCGACGTGGAGCTGGCCGACGGCGAGGGCACCACCGCCACCGCGCTCGCCTGTACGCGGGAGGGCGCGGCCGCGCGGATCCCCGTCGCCGCCGAGGACCTGGTGTTCGTCACCAACGGATCGATGACCGCGAACTCGACCCTGGGATCCACCGACACCCCCGCCGTATTGGACACCTCCGCGCCGGACGATTCGTGGCGCCTGTGGCAGACCCTGGCGGCCAAGCGCCCCCACCTGGGCGACCCTTCGGTGTTCGACTCCTCCGTCTCGGACTCCACCTGGGGCTCCTTCACCGTCACCACCCAGGACCCCACCTTCTTCAAGGCCATGGAGGAGTTCTCCGGCAGCGAGGCCGGCAAGGGCGGCCTGATCACCTTCAAGGACTCCGGCTGGCTGCTGACCATCGTCCTGAACCACCAGCCGCACTTCCACGAGCAGCCCGAGGGCACCTACGTCTGGTGGGGGTACGCCCTGTTCCCGGACAAGCCCGGCGACCACGTGGGCAAGACGATGGCCGAGTGCACGGGCCGCGAGATCCTCACCGAGGTCCTCGGACACCTGCGCCTCGAGCAGAGCGAGCAGATCCTGGAGTCCTCGGTCGTCGTTCCGGCGCTGATGCCGTACATCACCAGCCAGTTCCTGGTCCGCAAGGCCGGCGACCGGCCCGAGGTGGTCCCGGAGGGCTCCACCAACCTGGCCTTCATCGGCCAGTACGCCGAGGTCCCCGACGACGTGGTGTTCACCGTCGAGTACTCGGTGCGCACCGCGTGGACCGCGGTGGCCCGGCTGCTGCACCTGGACCGGCAGCCGCCGCCGGTCTACAAGGGCGGCCACGACCCCAAGGTGCTCCTCGAAGCCCTGCACACGATGCACCGCCGCTGAGACCGCACGGTCGCGCCCGCCCCGCCCCGTCGCCCCCGGCCCGTCGCCCCCGGCCCCGGTCCCCGGGCTGCGACACGGCGGGCGCGACCGGGTACCGTACGCCCCTCTACGACAGAGAGGTGCGGCCATCGTGACCCGAATCCCGGACGTGGGCGATGTGGTGGGCGATTTCTCGCTCCCCGGCGGCCTGCTCAGCGAGGACGTGTTCGTCCGCGGGCAGTACGCGCTCGGCGAGCAGCGCGGGAACCCGGTCGTTCTCGCCTTCTACCCCGGCGACAACACCCCCGTCTGCACGACGCAGCTGTGCTCCTACTCCGACGGGCTGGAGGCGCTCTCCGCGTGCGGCGCCCAGGTGTGGGGCATCAGCCCGCAGGGCGTCGACAGCCACGAGGACTTCGCCCGGGCCCGCGGCCTGCGGATCCCGCTGCTCGCCGACACGGACCGTGCGGTGGCCCGCGCCTTCGGCGTCGCCGCTCCCGTGATCGGTCTGCGGCGGGCCGTCTTCGTCATCGCGCCGGACGGCACCCTGCACTGGAAGCACGTCGGGACCCTGGGCCTGAGGTTCCCTTCCGCGGACACCATCGCGGAGCAGCTCGTCGGCGTCGCCACCGGCTGACGGGCCGGTGACGCGCCGGGTCCCCGGCCGTCCGGCGGGGCCGGACGAGCGGGGACCTCGGAGCCCGTGCTCAGTTGTTGGAACCCACCGTGTTGTTGAGGCCCGCGTTGAACACGTCGTCGGCGGCGAACTGGAGCCAGTCGCCGAAGACGATCGTGTACGACTTCTCGGACGGGGCGTTGACGGTCACATCGGCGGAGGCGGCGGAGGCGCAGCCGAGGACGATGAGACCGGCGGCGACCACGGAGAGCGCGGAGCGTACGGAACGCATGGATTCACCTTTCGAGGGGGGCTGTGAGCACCCTCGAACCTAAAGAGGCCCCGCCCGTCTGTCCCGTCACACCGCCGGGCAGGGCCGAGAGCCAACCGATCGGACGCACCGCGCCGGCCGCGGACGACCCGCGCCCACCGTGGACGAACGACACCCGTCACCGGTCGTCGATCACCGGTGGAGAGGTACTGGGCGGCCTCGGCCCAGGGGTTGGCCGAGGCCGCAGAGGCATTGCGGGATCCGAAAGCCGGACGGGACACCTGGCGTGACGTGAGGAGGAGAAACGTCACGCCGGTATCTGGTTCTAGGAGGGTGTGGGGACACCCTCCCTGGCATCTCGACGGATGACCGCGCCGCCATCAGTAAACATATATACCGTTGAGTAAGCAAGGGTATGAAAATATTCATGTGTAAGGGTGGTGTGAATATGACACCTCACCCCGGTTCGCCCTAGAGGAAGAAGCCGTGCTGGTCCGCGGCCTGCTCATAACTTTCGAGCCGGGCCTGCGTCCGCTCGGGGTCCGCGTCCGCCATCGCCTGGAGCAGCGCCGCGGACAGGACGCCCGGCGCCGAGTACGAGTCGAAGACCAGCCGCGAACCGGTACCGGCCGTCAGCGCCACATCGGCTTCCTCCACCAGCGGCCCCAGCGTGCGGTCCGTGATCAGCGCGATCCGCAGCCCCGCGCCGCGGGCCACCCGCAGCGCCGCCAGGGTCTCCTTGGCGTGCCGGGGCATCGCGAAGGCCAGGACCCAGCTCCCGCCCGCCGCCCGGGCCTGCAGCAGCGCGTCGGAGGCGACGCTGCCGCCGCCGGTCACCAGGCGCACGTCGGGGTGGATCCGGCGGGCCGCGTAGGCGAAGTACTCCGCCAGCGAGACGGAGATCCGCAGCCCGAGGACCGTCAGCGGCACCGACCGGGCCAGTTCCCGCCCGATGTCGAGCACCTGGTCGGTGTCGGCGAGCAGCTGCCGCACGGTGCGCAGGTTCTCGATCTCGGCGTCGACGGCCGCCTGCAGTTCGTTGCGCCGGGTCTGCTCGGGGCTGTCCGGGGCGCCGGCCACCGCGCTGAGCGCGATCGGCTGGAGCACGTCGCGCAGGGCCGGGTAGCCGCTGAAGCCGAGGGCCGAGGCGAAGCGGGTCACGGAGGGCTGGCTCACGCCGGCCCGTTCCGCGAGCTCGGTGATCGAGAGGAACGCCGCCTCGGTGAGGTGGTCGACGAGGTACTGGGCGATCCGGCGCTGGCCCGGTGAGAGCGGGTGCCCGTCGAACAGCGCCCGGACCCGGTCGGCCGGGGCCCGCTCGTGGTCGACCGGCTGCCCGCCCGGCGTGATCGCCGCCGCCTGTGCGCGCGCCTGCTGCCCCGATGACACCGGCGGACCTCCCTCTCGTGCCACTCCGTGATCCCAACATAGCTCACGGCATCCGGCTGACCAGCGCGCTTCCCCCTGTGGCCGGCCGCAGGGGGCGTCCTGGCCGGCCGCGGTGCGCACCGGTTCCGCCGCCTCCACCCGGAGTGACGGGGCGTCAGCAGTGCGGCACCGGCTGCCCCGTTGCGATCCGGTGCGGGGCCCGGCCGTCGAGGAGGAGTACCACGAGGGCTCGTACGGGCCCGCCCAGCGGGACGAACGCGCCGCCGTCGGCGACGGGTACGGCCCGCACCCCGTGGAGGGCGAGGCGGCTGCCGGTCGCGGCGTACTGGGCCGGGGTCAGCCGGTAGCCGCAGGGCGGATGGGCGAGGATCTCGCCCCCGGTCGCGGGAGCGTTGTCCGCGCCGCCCAGCAGGACCGGGCCCGCCGCGCTCCCCGCCGCCCGGCGGGCTCCGTCCGAGGCCGCCGCCAGGGGGCCCGTACGCGTGGAGACGTAGGCGAACAGGCCGCGCAGGGAGGCAAGTTGGGAGCCGACCCGGCGGCGGTGGTTGAGGGGCGGGTCGGCCCGCTCCGCGTCCCCGGCCGCGCCCGAGGGTGCTTCGATGCGGCTTTCGATCAGCAGCGCGACCGCGTGCTTGACGCCCGCCGTGTTGCGCAGGATCCGCTCCTGGCCGTCGCCCGCCGACTGCCCGAGCGGAGTGCCGGTGACGGCGTCGGTGCGGATGCCGTAGGTCCCGGTGGAGTGGCCGGCCGCGCGGGCCGCGCCGCGTACGTACGCGTCGGACAGGGCGCGGGACTGCGCGTACACCGCCGGGTCGGTGTTGAGGTTGCGCGGCCAGAGGTCGAAGAGGTCCTTGTCGTACGTCCCCGGTGTCGCCCGGTACTCGTGCAGGTCGTACACGAGGTGCGGCCGGTGGTCGCGCAGCACCGCGGCCACCGCTCGCGCCTCGGGCGAGGTCAGGGCCATGTGGTCGCGGTTGATGTCGGTGCCCCCGGCGTTGGTGCGGGTGCCGGCCGCCCGCCCGTCCGGGTTGGCGGTCGGGATCACGAGCAGCGTGGCGGTCTCCAGGAGGCGCCGGGCCGCCGTGTCCCGGGCGTGGGCGAGATCCCGTACGGTGCTCAGGCACGCCTCGCGCCCGGCCGGCTCGTCTCCGTGCTGGCTGCACACCAGCAGCACGGTGACGGGGCCCCGGCCCAGGCTCACCAGCCGCAGCGGACGGCCGCGCACGGTCCTGCCGATGGCCCGGACGGTGGCGCGCTCGCCGTGGCGGCCGACCGCGTCGAGCAGCTCCCGCTCCTGGGCCTCGCTGGTCCAGTGCGCTCCGTACGCGGCCTCGAAGCCGGTGCGGGGCGCCCCTTCGGCCGCGCGCACCGGGTCGGGGGCCAGGGCCACGGCCAGCACGGCCGCCAGTGTCGCGGCGAGTGCGGACAGGCCGCGCGCCGTCGTCTTCTCGATCACGCCCTGGTTGTAGCGGGCCCGGAGCCGCGGCGGCAGGGTTCCGCGCCCGAACTCACCCGGGTGGCCGGGTGAGTTCCTCCGGTACGGGACACCGCGCCGCTGCCGGCCGTGGGCCCCGGCCCGGCTACGGCTGTTCGGCCAGGCCCTCCGGGAGCCGGCCGGTGTGGAGCACCCCCAGGGTCTGGGTCGCGCGCGTCAGGGCCACGTAGAGGTCGCTCGGTTCGTGGTCGGCCGGTTCCACGACGATCACCGTGTCGAACTCCAGGCCCTTGGCCTGCCGCGGTGCGAGCAGGACCACCGGCCGGGTGAGGTCGGGCTCCTTCCCCGCCCGTACGCCGGGCAGCGCGGCCGCCAGTTCCCCGTGCAGCGCGCGCGGGGCGATCACCGCGAGGCGGCCCTCGGCCGGTGCACTCTCCCGTACCGCGTCGGCCACCGCCGCGGCCAGGTCTCCGGTCCGCTTCACCCAGGGCCGGCGCCCTGTGGAACGGACCGAGCTCGGCGGCTCGAAGCCGGGGTGACGGGCCCGGAGAACGGCTGCCGCCAGCTCCATGATCTCGGCGGGCGTACGGTAGTTGACGCCGAGGCGCACCAGCTCCCAGCGGTCCTCCACGTAGGGCGCCAGGATCTGCTGCCAGGAACCGCAGCCGGCTTCGTCGCCGGTCTGGGCCGGGTCGCCCACCAGCGTCATCGAACGGGTCGGGCAGCGCCGCATGAGCAGGCGCCAGGCCATGGCGGACAGTTCCTGCGCCTCGTCCACGATGACGTGCCCGAAGGCCCAGGTGCGGTCGGCGGCGGCCCGCTCGGCCGCACTGCGGTGGTCGGCCTCCTCCTGGCGCTCCGCCATCCGCTCGGCGTCGATGATGTCGTGGGCCGCGAGGAACTCGTTCTCCGTGTCCTCGAACTCGTACGACTCCGACCCGGCCGACAGGTCCAGGACGCCCTGCGCGTACGCGACGCGCTCGAGGCGCTCGCGCTCCTCTGCGGCGCGCCGCGCGGTGTCGTCGACTCCGAGCAGCTCGGCGGCCTCGTCGAGCAGCGGGACGTCGGCCGGGGTCCAGTCCGCCTCGCCCGTCGTCGTACGCCGGATCAGCGCGGCCTCCCGCTCGGGGAGGTGGGTGGGCTCGGCGAGGTAGTCGGCGATCAGCTGCCGGGGGGTGAGCGGGGGCCACAGCGTGTCGATGGCGGCGTGCACCTCGGCGCTGGTCGCGATCTCCTTGCCCAGCTGGGCGATGTCGTCGGGGCCGAGGAGGTTGGGGCCGCCGTAGGGGTCGGCGCCGAGCCGGTCGGCGAGCTGTTCGGTGAGCGCGTCGATGATCCGGAAGGCGAAGTACGGGCGGGCCAGGTTGTGCGGCAGTCCGGTGGCGCGGGCCCGGTCCCGGGCCTCGTGGGCCATGGTCCGGTCGAGCAGCAGCGTCCCGTAGTCGTCGTGGTCGATCTCCAGGGCCGGTTCGGGGACCAGGTCGGCGTCCTCGCCGCTGCCCGGGGGCACGGTCTCCGGCAGCGCCTGCCGGTCGCTCACGACGCGGGCGAGGATGCCGGCCATCTCGGCGCGCCCCTTGACGGCGGCGGCGCCGGGGCGGTCCACGGCGCTCGCGCGCACACCGGGGAACAGCTCGCCCGGGGTGGCGAGCAGCACGCCGGTCTCGCCGAGGGCCGGGAGGACCTCGCCGATGTAGCCGAGGAAGGCCGGGTTCGGCCCGACGATCAGTACACCGCGTTTGGCGAGCAGCTCGCGGTGCGCGTAGAGCAGGTAGGCGGCCCGGTGCAGGGCCACGGCGGTCTTGCCGGTGCCCGGGCCGCCCTCCACCACCAGGATTCCGCGGTGGGTGGAGCGGATGATGCGGTCCTGCTCGGCCTGGATGGTCTGGACGATGTCGTGCATCCGGCCGGTCCGGGCGGCGTCGAGCGCGGAGAGCAGCACGGCGTCCGCGTCGGCCGCCTCGTGGCCGGTGCGCTCGGTGTCGGCGAGGTCGAGGATCTCGTCGTGCAGGGCCGTGACCTCGCGGCCCCGGGTGGTGATGTGGCGGCGCCGGCGCAGTCCCATGGGGGAATACCCGGTCGCGAGATAGAACGGTCGTGCGACGTCGGCGCGCCAATCGAGGACGAGAGGGGTGCGCTCCCTGTCGTCCTGCCTGATTCCGATGCGGCCGATGTGGTGGTCCGAGCCGTCGGAGAACTCCAGCCGGCCGAAACACAGACCGCTTTCGCCGGAGTTCAGAGCGGAAAGCAGACCGGACTGTTCAGCGACCACGACATCCCGTTCCAGCCGTGCCTGGAACCCGCTGCCGGCCTCGCCGAGCGCACCCTGCACGGCGCGTTCGGCGTGCTCCCGCAGGTCGTCGAGGCGCGCGTAGAGGGACGTGATGAATTGCTGCTCATTCCGGAATTCTTCGGTTGACAATTCCACTCCTGACGCGATACGGTGTCCTCATAAGCTTTTTCACATCTCAGCTCTGCCTTGATGTGAAACATCAAATATACGCAGACAAACACTCCGGCCGTCAATCGGTACGGGGTGTTTTTGTGTGCCGGCGATGCGCTGCCAGGCGATATCCGAACGATATTACTCGGTACGCAGCATGCGGACCTTCTGGTCGACCAGGTCGTAGCGCGCGACCGCCACGGCGAGCCGGCCGGCGGCTATCCTGCCGGCCAGATCCGGCTCCGCGGCCAGCAGGCCCCGGGTCCGGCGCGCGTGGGCGTCGATGGTGGCGGCGACCCGGGCCTCGCCGTGCCGGCCGTGGTCGATGGAGGGCCGGATCTGCTCGGCCAGATACTGGATGTGGGCGGGCAGTTCGGTACCGGTCTCGTCGGCGTGGACCGCGGCGCCGACGGCCCCGCACGACTGGTGGGCGAGGACCAGGACCAGGGGGACGTCGAGCTCCAGGACCCCGTACGCGATGCTGCCGAGCACCGCCTCGTCCAGCACCTCGCCCGCCGCGCGCACGGTCAGCAGATCACCGAGCCCCTGGTCGAAGACGAGCTCGGGCGGCACCCGGGAGTCCACGCAGCCCAGCACGATCGCGAAGGGGTGCTGCTCCCGCGCCACCTGGAGGCGTACGGAACGCGACTCGTGCGGGTGCTGCTGGCGGTACGCCGCCCAGCGCCGGTTGCCGGCCGCGAGCCGCCGCAGCGCCTCCTCCGGACTCCGCGGACGCGCCCCGTCCACCGCTTCGGCGGAGGCCTCGGAGGCGGAGGCCGGGAAGACGGAGCCGAGCCCGAGGACGGAGCCGACGGACCCGGCGGCCGCCGTGCCGGCCAGGGCGGTGCGCAGGAGGACGCGACGACTGGGTGAACTGGCGGAAGGCGCCTGGGTGTTCGAGGACATTCGGGGACGTTAACCCCGCTCGGCCCGCCGAGAACCCACCCCGGACGGAAATGGCGGGTTCCTCCCGGAGCCCGGCTCGATCGGGACGGCGGGGGCGAAGGTCCGCCGCCTTCGCCGTCCGTCCGTTCGTTCGTTCATTCGTTCATTCGTGGCAGGGCATCAGCCGTCCAGTGAGAGTGCGTTCTTGGCGTGCCCGAGGGATGCCTCGGAGGCGGGTCCACCGGGATTCTCGGTGGCCAGGGCCTGGTTGAGGGCGACGAAGGGGCGCATCCGCTGCTCGTAGCGGGCATACGCGGTCCGGTGGTCACCGTTGTCCCGGGCGAGGCAGTCGGCCAGTACGTGGGCGCCCACGAGGGCGAGGCTGGTGCCCTGCCCCGAGAGGGGGGAAGGGCAGTAGCCCGCGTCTCCCAGCAGAGTCACCCGGCCCTGCGACCACTGGTCCATGCGGATCTGGGCCATGGCGTCGCAGTAGAAGTCGGGCGCCTGCCGGGCGGCCCAGGCCAGGCGGGTCCCTTCCCAGCGCATCGACGCGAGCTTGTCGACGACGAGTTGGCGCAGGGCGGCGCCGTCGCGGAGGCCGTGGGCCAGGGGGGCGGATTCGAAGCCGAAGGCGATCCTGAGTTCGGTGTTGCCGCGCACGGGCATGATGCCGAAGCCCGCGTCGCCGTCCCGCAGCCACATCTGCCAGTCGTCCAGGCCCAGGAAGTTGTCCGCGCTGAACACCGAGAGGTAGCTGCCCAGATGATGGGCGTACCGCCCCTCCGGGCCGAAGGCCAGGCGCCGTACCGTGGAGTGGAGGCCGTCGGCCCCGACCACGAGGTCGAAGGCGCGGGACGGCCCGTGCGCGAAGTCGACGCGCACGCCGGTCTCGTCCTCGTCGAGCGCGGTGATGCTGTCGCCGAAGAGGTACTCGACGCCTGCGCGCGCGTGCTCGTGCACCATCCGTACCAGGTCCTCGCGCAGCACCTCGATGTCTTCGCTGTCGAGCCGACCGCTGCTGAACGTCGCCTCGGTGGAGCGGTCGACCTCGTGGCCGTCGGGGTCGAGGACCGACATGCCGCGCATCCGGGTCCGTACCCGGCTCGCCTGCTCCAGCAGGCCCATCCGCTCCACGACTTCGAGCGCGACCCCGCGGATGTCCACGGCCTGGCCTCCCGGGCGTTGACCCGGAGCGCGCTCGACGACGGTGGGTGCGAAGCCGTGGCGGCGCAGCCAGTAGGCGAGGACGGGGCCGGCGATGCCGCCACCGGAGATGAGTACGGTCTGCATGAGAGGCTCCTCTAGTGGTTCGTACGGTGTACGCGACCTGAACGTACGACGTACGCACAGCCTGCTCAACCGGCCTGTTCTGAGGCTTGTACTAGGGCAGTTCCCTTCCGTTCGACATTGTCACTGCTACCCTCTGCACTAGTACAGGACAGGAAGGCGGCAGGACGTGACGAAGACCACGGGCTCAGCCGGTGATCCGCCCTATCTGCGCATCGTCGCCGTGATCCGGCAACGCATCGCGGACGGTGAGCTCACCCCCGGGGACAAGGTTCCATCGACCCGGCAGATCGCCCGGGAATGGGGCGTCGCGCTCGCCACCGCCACCAAGGCTCTGACCACCCTGCGCCT
The DNA here is from genome assembly GCF_049310065.1 of Streptomyces tatrensis. Classification (NCBI taxonomy): domain Bacteria; kingdom Bacillati; phylum Actinomycetota; class Actinomycetes; order Kitasatosporales; family Streptomycetaceae; genus Streptomyces; species Streptomyces tatrensis. The sequence continues at coordinate 485,376 of NZ_JBMDLB010000011.1, forward strand.
GGCGGGGCTCGTCGAGGCCCGGCCCCGGATCGGCACGGTCGTCGCCGCAACCGCCGTCTCCGCGCCGGCCCGCAGGCGCCCGTCACCCGCCCCGGACACCGAGCAGGAGCTGAGCCTCGACCGGATCGTCCGTACCGCCATCGAGATCGCCGACACCGAAGGGCTCTCGGCCCTCTCCATGCGCGGCGTCGCGGCCCGGCTCGGCGTCGCGGCGATGTCGACCTACCGGTACGTCCTGAGCAAGGAAGACCTCGTCCTGCACATGGCCGACGCGGCGTTCGGCGAGGAGTCCTACCGCGGGGACGCACCCGCGGACTGGCGTACCCGCATCGAGCTCGGCGCCCGGACCCTGTGGAGCCTGTACCGGAAGCACCCGTGGCTGGCCCAGCTCGGCTCCCTCACGCGCCCGCTGCTCGTGCCCAATCTGATGGTCCACGGAGAGTGGGTACTGAGCGCACTCGACGGCCACGGCCTCGACCCCACGACGCTGTTCGACATCCACGTCCTGATCTACAGCCATGTCCAGGGCCTGGCGGTGCACCTGGAGATGGAGGCGCACGCCGAGGCCACCACGGGCCAGTCGGAGGACCAGTGGATGGACAGTCGCGCCCCCGCCCTGCGGGAACTGGTGGAATCCGGCCGCTTCCCGACCTTCACCAAGGTGGTCGGAGCCTTCGGGGACGGCTACGACCTGCGCCTCGACGCGCTGTTCGAATTCGGTCTCAAGGCACTCCTCGACGGCCTGACTTCCATCGTCGAAGGTCAGACAGTCGGGCCTCAGGCCTCCGGATCTCAGGCCGCCGTCGTGATGACGGCCGCCGGGCCGACCGTGCCCGGCCCGTAGCGGCGGTTGAGGGCGTCGATGACCGGTTCGGCACGCACCCGTGCTTCACGGACGGGATCGAAGGTCAGCTGCGTCGGCGCCTGCGCGCCGTCGACGGCCTGGGCCGTCAGCGCGATCCGGCGGATCCGGGCACGCTGCAGCCCGAAGCCGTCCAGAACCTCGTACACCACCCGGCGCACGTCATCGGTGTGAGCGGAAGCCATCGGCAGGGTCCGGGTCTTCGCCAGTTCGCTCCGGTCGGCCATGCGGACAGCCACGGTGACGGTACGCGCGGCCTGTCCGCGTGAGCGCAGGAGGGCCGCGAGCTCCGTGGTGAGCCGGAGCGCGGTGGCACGTACCCGCGGGCCGTCGAGGACATCGCTGGGGAAGTCGGCCCGAAGGCTGACCGACACCGGCTCCCGCGCGGGGGCGACGGTACGGCGGTCGATTCCCCGCGCCTGCTCCAGCAGGGCCTGCCCGGGCCTGCCGAGGACCCGTGCCGCCGTGACGGCGGGCAGATCCGCCAACTGCCCGATGGTGTCGACCCCGAGCGTCCGGAGCTGCGCCGCCGCCGTGCGCTGGATCCCGTAGAGGTCCTCGATGGGGAGCGGCCCGAGGAACGAGCCGATCTCGGACGGCATGACCAGCAGCAGCCCTCTTCCCCCGGCGCGGGCGGACGCCATGGCCGCCACCGACCACGACGGGCCGACCCCCACCGACATGTCGAGCCCGTGCAGCGCGAAGACCTGGAGGCGGAGCCTGTTCGCCAGACCCACGGGGTCCACGGCGAACAGCCGAAGAGCGCCGGACATCTGCGCGATCGCGGCCGAAGGCGGCAGCGCTTGGGCAACCGGGGTGAACCGGCCGAGTACCTCCATCAGCTCGGGCAGCCCGCGGCCCCCGTCCCGACGGTGGAGCCGGATGTGGAAGAACACCGGTTGCTTCGTGCCCGCCACCTCCTCTGACCGATCGCTCTGCCGCACGGTGGTCACCCCGCCGAGCCGGGGCTGGTGTAGCCGAGGGATTTGAGGTCGGCGGCGCGGGTGCCCGCGGGCTGGAGGTCCGCGTACGGGTGGAGGCGCGCTCCGCTGGTGCCGTTGGCGAGGGTGCGCTGCGGGGCGGCGCCCTGGGCCGGTGTGGGGGCCGGATCGGCGCGGCCCAGCAGGGCTAGGGCGGCTTCGGGGCCCCGGTCGCGACGGGCGACCGCGATCTCCTCGAGGTTCCAGACCATCTGGCCGACCACCGTGCGGCGAGGCCCGCGGGCCTCGACGGTGCCGCGGACCAGGAGCAGACCGGAGTGGAAGACCGTGTGGGCGCAGGCGTCGTGGCTGTCCTCGAAGAACGCGATGTCGACGAGGCCCCGGCCGTCTTCCAGGGTCACGAAGATGACCCTCTTGCCCGAGGGGATCGGCGGTGTCTGCGTCGAGGCGCGGACTCCGGCGACCAGGACCCGCTGCCCCGGGCGCATCGCGCCCAGGTGCGCGGAGTCGACGGCGCCGATCTCGCGGAGCAGCCGGTGGTGGTGCTCCATCAGGTGCTGGGAGACGTCGATGGACAGCACCTCGATCTCCGCGTTGAGCGCTTCGCGGCTGGTCATCTCCGGCAGCCCCGACGGTGCGGCGGTGACGAGTGCGCCGCCGAGGGCGAGTTGGCCGTCGACCGCGCGCCCCCGGGTGTGGCGGTGGAGCTCGGAGACCTGGAGGAGGAGGTCGCGGCGGGTGAGGCGGCCGCGCAGGGCGTCGAGTGCGCCGATCCGGATCAGGCGCTCGGCGGTCGGGAGCGCCGGGCGGGCCCGCTCCCAGAAGTCCTGCAGCGAGGCGTAGGGCGGGCCGGCTGCGATGCGGGCCACTTCCTCGGCGCCGGCGCCCTTCACCGTCGACAGCGAGAGCCGTACCGCCCAGGCCCCGTCCGCCGTCCGCTCGACACGGTGTTCAAGCGCGGAGTGGTTGATGTCCACGGGGAGTACGGACACACCGTGGCGGCGGGCGTCGGAGACGATCACCCGGGCGGGCCACATGCCCGGGTCGTGCTCCAGCAGCCCGGCGTAGAGGGCCGCGGGGTGGTGGGCCTTGAGCCAGGCCGACTGGAGGGCGGGTACGGCGAAGGCCACGGCGTGCGCGCGGCAGAACCCGTACGCGCCGAACGCCGCGACGATCCCCCACACCTCGTCGAGCACCGGGGCGGCGTAGCCGCGGGCGCCCGCCCGCTGCCGGAACCACGCCTCCACCCGGGGCAGCCGGTCCGGTCCCGCGAGGGCGCGGCGCGCGAGCTCGCCCAGTGCCCGGTCGCATCCCGTCATCACCGCGAAGATGTCGATGATCTGCTCGTGCCAGATGGTCACCCCGTAGGTGTCGGCGAGCACCGGTTCGAGGTCGGGGTGCGGGTAGCGGGGGGCGGCTCCGTGGCGGGCGGCGATGTAGAGGGCGGGCATGCCGCCCTTGACCGGGCCCGGACGGAACAGGCTGATGTCGGCGATGACGTCCTGGACCCCGCGCGGCTGGAGGCGGCCGACGAGATCCTGCTGGCCGGGCGACTCCAGTTGGAACATGCCCACGGTGTCGCTGGCGCAGATGAGGGCGAAGGCGCCGGGGTCGGCGAGGGGGACGTGGTCGGGGTTGTCGAGGTCGAGCTGGCGGCCGGTGGTGCGGCGGACCTCGGCGACGGCGTGCGCCATCGCCGACTGCATCCGTACGCCCAGGACGTCCAGTTTGACCAGGCCGAGGTCTTCGACGTCCTCCTTGTCCGCCTGGACCATGGGGTAGCGCCCGCCCGGGGTGGGCTGCACCGGCAGCCGGTCCAGGAGGGCGGCGTCGGAGAGGATCACTCCGCACGGGTGCATGGCGTAGCCGCGCGGCAGGGCGTCCAGGCCCTCGGCGAGCTCCCACAGCGGACCGTACGAGGCGGCTTCGGCGGCGAGTTCCTTGAGCTCGGGGAGCTCGGCGAGGGCTCCGCGGATGTCGCAGGCCCGGATGTGCGGGAAGGACTTCGCGATCGTGTCGACGGTCTGCGGGGGCAGGCCGAGGGCGAGGCCCGTGTCGCGCAGGGCGTGGCGGGCCCGGTAGGTCTCCGGCATCGCGGCGACGGCCACGCGCTCGGTGCCGAACCGTTCGATGATCCGGTCGTAGACCTCCAGCCGGCGGGCCGACTCCACGTCGAGGTCGATGTCGGGGAGCGAGCGGCGGCGGACGCTGAGGAAGCGCTCGAAGAGCAGGTGGTGTTCGAGGGGGTTGGCCGTGGCGATGAAGAGGGCGTGGTTGACCATGCTCCCGGCGCCGGATCCGCGGGCGGCGACCCGGATGCCCATGGCCCGGATGTCCGTGACGACCTGGGCGACCGCCAGGAAGTACGACTCGAAGCCCAGCTTCCCGATCACGCCGAGCTCGTGCTCGAGGCGCCGGACCGCCTGCCGGTCGCGGTCCAGGCCGCGCGCGAACATCCCCTCCGCGCAGCGGCGGCGCAGCAGGGCCGCGGCCTCGTCCGGTCCGGGTCCGGCGCCCACCGATTCCGGCTCGGGGAAACTGCGCCGCGCGGGGGCGGGGCCGATGCCGATGCCGAGGTCGGCCACCGGGTCGACGGTGCACAGTTCCGCCGTACGTACGGTCTCCGCGAGCAGCTCCGCCGTACGGGTCGGGTCCGAGGCGGCGCCCGAGCCGGCTCCCGGGCCGGTGGCCGCGGCGATCCGCCCGGCGGCGTACGCCATCGCGTCCGGCCCCTTCAGCCAGCGCTCGCCGCTGTCCAGCCGGCGGCGGTCGATGGGGCGCAGCAGCCGGGCGGAGTCCAGTACGTCGGCGATGCGGTGCTGGGCGGGGTCGGCGTAGCGGACGGCGTTGGTGAGCACCGCCGGGATGCCGAGCCGGTCGGCCAGCCCCAGGGTGCGGGCGGCCAGACGCAGCGAGCCCGGCCCGGTGCCGGGGACCCCGTACCAGAGCACCTCGAGCCGCAGCCCCGGGCCCACGACCTCCCGCCAGGGGGCGAGGAGCCGCTCGGCCAGATCGGGCCGGCCGGCGGCGAGGGCACGTACGGGCTCGGACATCGGGCCGAGCATGACCACCAGTCCTTGGTCCGCGTAGCGCTCCAGGACGGGCCAGGACACGACGGGTGGGGGGGCCAGGGCGGAGGCGGAGGCGGAGGCGGAGGATGCGGCTATGGCGGCAGCTGCCGCCGTATGGGAGGCGTCGGCGGGGGCTTCGGCCGCACGGGTGGCCCCGGCACGGGTGGCAGCCGCGTGAGCGGGGGCGCCGGGGGCGCCGACCGCGTGGGCGCCGACCGCGTGGGCGCCGACCGCGTGAGCGGCGGAGACCAGGCGGCACAGCCGGGCCCATCCGGCCGCGTCCCGCGCGAGGAGGGTGACCCGCAGGGGCGGCTCGACCACGTACGCACCACCCCGCACGGGCGTCCGCGGCCGCGCCCCGGCGGGGGCGGCCCGGCCGCCGGATCCGACGGCGGGGGCGGGGGCGACGGCGACGTCGACACCGAAGACCGGCCGGACCCCCGCCCCAGCAGCCGCCTTCGCGAACCGGACCGCCCCCGCGACGGTGTCGCGATCGGTGAGCGCGAGCGTCCCGATACCCCGCTCGACGGCCCGTTTCACCAGGTCAGAGGGGTGCGAGGCGCCGTACCGGGCCGAGTAGCCACTCGCGGCATGCAGGTGCGCACCGACGCCCATGAGCCACCTCCGATCGACTGACCACCCCTTTCCAGCCACCCTGACCAGATACAACCACCGTATCGAACATAATTCGAACAGCGCGACTTCCCGGAACAGCCCAGCGCCCTCGACCGGTCCTGTGCGACTGAGCGCCGTAGTCGGTTCCGACCGCTCTTCCGTGATGTCTACGACTGCAGGAGGATGCGGGCTCGGGCTCCGAGTCGGACCGCCGACCCCTGGGGTCGCTGTCACTCCGCCACCGTCACCATTCGCCCCCGGCAGAAGGGACACGGAGTCGGCCTTCCCGCGCCCATCAACGTCCATCCAGCGGAGACCGGCGCCGCAGCGCCGACTCGACAGCCTCGACCGCCTCGACATCGAGGTCAGCACCTCAGTTGGCGACCGTCGCCAACTCTGGCGCTCAGTCATCCTGTGGCTCAGCACAGCAGTTGGCCTCTGAGCGTTGTGGTTGGCCCCACGCCCGGGTCAGCCCGGTGAGTAGGCCCCGGCGGGACGTGAATGAGGCCCCCTCTACCCTGGCCCGATGATGGATGCGGATGCGCGTGACTTCCGGGTCGGCGACGTGTTGTCGGTCACCTGCCCCTTCACACCGGCCAGGGTTGAGCAGGGCGTGACCTGGGACAACGTGTCCGTGCGCTGGCCCTGGTGGGAAATCGACAGCGACAACGACTTCATCCACTGGAACGGCGTCGTTGCCCTGGGCGTGGACACTGGCGAGTACGTCGCGCCTGAAGTGCAGGCGGAACTGTTCCGAACCGAACCGCCGCCCCACCATCTGAAGGCAGGAGACATCTGCCGGGTTGGAGTGCCGCCGACCGTGGTGCACGTGACGGCCGTCGATCACCATGACCCGCCCCTTGAGACGGGCTGGTTGCCCCGCCCGCGACAGACGGTGACGGCGCTGCGCCGCGGCATGTCCTACCGCGAGTTTCCGGACGGGAGCCATCTCGACGGCTCGGGGTACACCATTCATCCCGGCGACGGGATCCCCTTCGACTTCGAACTGTTGATGCGGCCGTACCCCCAACTCGACCTGGGCGATGAGGTCGCCGACGCCACCGGCCGGGCATGGCGGTTCGACGGTCCCTGGGAGTGGACGCCCTTCGATGGGGAGCCGGTCGGCGCGGGACCCGGGTGGCCACTGGTCCTGCTCACCCGCGCAGGAGCGCCATGCTCCATCGAGCAAGCCGAGGCAGTGGCCGCGAGCACAGCGAACGGTTCGCACCAGGAGACGGTCCGGGACTGGATGTCACTCACGAGCGCCTCCCCGACGCCCTGACCGGCGGCGTCGCCTCCGCCGTCGACTCCCTGGGCGGGGACTTGGCCGTTAGCGGTCTGATTGGCCGGTGTTGGCGGTGACGCGGCGGTCGTACGGTTCGGGTGGCTGAGCAGTTCGTACTGCTGGCGCTGGACTTCCTGGGCGGGGTGGAGCGGCGACGATGATCAGGAAGCGGTGTCGGCGAGGATCGCACGACGGGCGTCGATCGCGGCAGCGAGCAGGCGCTCGTCCAGCATCGCCTCGCCGTCCCTTGTGGAGTCGTTGACCGGTATGCGTGTACGCCGGTCGATCAGCGCCGTCAGTGACGGCAGCGCCGGGATCGCTCGCCGGCCCATGCGTGCGAGGCCTTCCGCGTAGTACTCGCCAATCCCGTAATCACCTAGGTGCGGTGTCATGAGAGCGAGAAGGCGGGGAAGCGCCGTGGGACCGGCGTGCCGCAGCCATAGCGGAGCGCATGCCGCCTGCATGCGGCCAGGCCGTTTGAAGGTGAGGTGGTACAGCTGGGCAGCCTGCCGGAACGTCAGCGGGCCCGCGTCCAGCAGGGCCGAGAAGATCTCGGGGGCACGTTGAAGTCGCCCGGTGTCCACGGGTTTGGCTTGAAGGATCGCCGCAGCCGCGGCGCTGTCGTACGACGGCGGCGGGCTTCCTGAAGGTCGATGGGCCTTGGGATACGGAGCGAAGGGGACCGCGGCGATCAGTGCGCGGTGTGTCCGCATGGCAGCCTCCGAAATGGAGGCGGTGGTAAGGGCTTTGGCCATGGCCGGGCTGATCCCCTCTCCACAATGACGGACCAGCAGGGGCAGGAGTTCGACCGGGGCCGCCCGCCAGTGATGACACGCCTCCCGAGCCAAGCCGGCGCCGATGTCCCGGGTGGCGGAATCACCGACGAGTCGTGTCACCAGGGTGTAGACGTGACGCTCGCGCCCCAGCCTGCACAGGACCCAACCCCAGCGCCACCCGACTCCGTCCAGGTGGCGCGCCGCCTCCCGGGCATCGACGAGCAGCGCCCTATCGAGCAGCAGCCACTGCCGCGGAGGGGCGCCGCTCAGGGTCTGCAGCCGGGCAAGGAAGCGGACGGAGGCCAAGGGGTCGTCATGCAGGTGCGCGACGGAGCCCCGAAGCCAATCGGCGAGGGCAGTACGCACCACGGGCTCGGTGAGTTCACCGAGAGCCCGGAGCGCGACATCGCGGCTTCCGGCGTGCACGACGAGATACGCGGCCCGGCGCCGTACCTCTTCGTCAGGGTCGGTGAGTCGAGCGAGCGCGGCCTCGGCGGCTTCAGGCCAAGGGCGCCTGTCCCCGGCGGATGACAGGAGTTCCGTGGCCTCACGACGTACGAACGCATCGTCGGACCGTGAGAGCTGAAGCAGCCGGACGGCTACAGGGCCGGCGCGATCGGCCCGTATCGCGTCGATGATCGCGATGCGGGCAGGGTGGGCGGCGGTCGTGGCATGTCCGGCGGACACGGCCTCGTCCAGCCACTTCATCGGACGGGGCGGTGGCCGCCCTTCCGCGCGGAGAATTCGATCATGCGGCTGATCATGCCACGCGCGGCAACCGCCGGGCCACGACATTAGTCCTCTGCAGGCAGGGACACTCGCAGGCTGTGCATGACTGAGCCTCCACCAGCAGCCTCTGGATCTTGGTGCTGCAGTTGACCCCTGAGCGCTCCGGTTGGTTCTGACCGCTCTTCCGTGAATCTCCTGCAGGAACGGTCCTGCAGCCGGGCACTCCGAGCGCCTCCAGTCAGGGAGCGACGTCCAGGCCGCAAATGATCGTCTGGACCGTCGCTCGCCAGGCCTCCGCTTCAGTGGTGTCGACCCAGCCCTCGGCCATCTCTGAACCGTCCCGCAGAACATGACGGAGCGCCCGCCCGGCCTCGGGCCGGAGCAAGATCGGCAAGACGGGCAACGGCTCAGTAGGACCGTCATCAGGGTCGAGCGGTGGAACCGGGCGGCACTCGCCGGCTGGCGCCATCCCGCGGCTGGCGTAGGCATCACGGAACAGCGGTCAGAACCTTGTAGTTGGCCGCGATGCGCGTTCTCGTTGGCCCGCGGGGCTACGGCACGCGCCTCTACCTGCGACGACTTCGGGGAGAACCCTGTGCAGGTGTCCCGGGTACTGCTGCGTTGGAGGCATGGAGTCATCCGATGCCGCGGATGCGGGGGGGGTGTCTGACATGGTCGGGCCCCGTCGGGGCGGACGGGTCGGTCAGCTGTGCGCACGGTAGTCCGCGAGTTCTCCACACCGGCCCGCCGTGCCGCGCGCCCATCGGCCCGTGCTGTGCTGCTCCGGCACTGGCCGCGGCTACTGCGTCTGCTCAGTGTGGGGGTGCTCCGGCGCCGCCGGGCAGATGTAGAGCTGCTGGGCGTAGCCGCTGCCGATCTGGACCGCGGTGGGGCACCCGGGGTCGAAGCCGTCACAGCCGGTGGAGTCCTTGTACGGGGATCAGCTGCGGTGTCGGTGCCCCGGGACAGGGACGCAACCGCATCGCCGTGCGCGCCAGCAGGGCCAGCAGGGCCAGCAGGGCTGGCTGAGGCAAGACCGCGGTCACGTCGAACGGCCGCGGCGGAGTGATCGGAGTGGCGTTCACCACCCTGATCTCGCCGACTGCGTCTGACAACGGAGCTCCCCAGGGCAGCTCTCCCCACAGGGCGTTTAGCGGCGTTTACCTGCACTTATGAGGGTGCGGAAGGCGGGGATCCGGGGATTCCAGGCCTCGGGGAAAGGGCCATCCCAGCGTATGCATAGGATGCGAGCACTTCTCGGGGGAAACGCACACGCCACACGGCCCGGCGCTGCCATCGCGCGCATGGGCGCGGCCTGCCTCCCCCGGCTTCGATCAAGATCCTGGGGGGATCCTTTGACGACTTCTTCGCGCTCCCATCGCCTGCGGCGCACCGCGCTCGCCACCGCCGTGGCCCTCGCCGCGGGTACCCTGCTCTCGGCCGGGCCGGCCTCCGGCGCCGGACACGACGGCTCCGCCGCTGCCGACAAGACGCCTCTGGCTGCCAGGGAGCTGAAGCCGCGCCTGGACCTGAACAACGACTGGTACGGCGACCGCGTCTACCGCACCCCGCTGAACGCCGGGATTGCGATCAAGGAGCTGGACGGCTCCGACTCCGGCCACGCCTACGGGCTGGGTGACACCACCGAGGTCGCGCGGGACGTCGTCGCGCTCGGCAACATCCGGGGCGGCTGGGGCACCGAACTGCTGCGCTGGCTCCCCGACGGTCGCGTATCCCTACAGCAGGCGTACGAGACGGCCGTCCAGGCGCCCACCTGGACGGGTACCGGCTGGCAGATCTACAACAAGCTGATCGCCACCAACGACATCACCGGCGACGGCCGCCCCGACATCGTGGCCCGCACCTATTCCGGTGACCTCTACCTCTACCGGGCCACGGGCGCGACCACCGGCAACCCGTTCGCCGCCCGCGTGAAGATCGGCGGCGGCTGGGGCATCTACGACCAGATCGTCGGCACCGGCGACCTCGACACCGACGGCCACGGCGACCTCGTCGCCAAGTCTCCCGACGGCAATCTCTATTACTACAAGGGGACCGGGACTGCATCCGCCCCCTTCAAGGCCCGCACTCTGGTCGGGGGCGGCTGGAACATTTACAGCAAGCTGTTCGCCGCCGACTACTCCGCCGGCTCGAAGAACGGCCTCAACGCCATCGGCACCGACGGCACCGTGTACTTCTACCCCAGTAAGGGCAACGGCGTCTTCGACACCAGGATGTTCGGGGGCGGTCCGATGAGCGTCAAGTGGACCCAGGCGGACGTCGTCGTGAACTCCGGCGTCACCCCGGTCTACGGCAAGCACGGCATCACGGCGGTCGACGCCTCCGGGGGCGTGTGGGCGTACACGAACCTGACCACGGGCCGGTTCGACGGCAAGCAGCAGAAGCTGGCCCAGAGCGTGCCGACCGGCGCCAAGCTCTTCAGTGCGGCCGGCGTGGACCAGAAGAACAGGGTCACCCGCTACGTCCTCACGGGCTCCACTCTGACCACGCTGATCACGGGCTCCACAGTCAAGGGCGACTTCACCAACACCCGACTGATCTTCGGCCCGGGTGACCTGACCGGCGACGGCAAGGGGGACCTGCTGACGGTCGACACCTCCGGCGTCCTGTGGCTGCGGTCCAACACCGGCAGCGCCACCGGCTTCGCCAACCCGGTCCGGGTGGGAAGCGGCTGGAAGACCTCGCTCATCGTCGGTGCCGGAGACATCAGCGGTGACGGCCGCCCCGACATCGTCTGGCGCGGACTCGACGGCCACCTGTACATGTACCGGGGCACCGGCGACGCCGCACAGCCGTTCGCCTCGGGCCGCGAGGACGTCGGTGCCACGGGCTGGGACGCGTACACCACCCTGACCGCACCCGGCGACCTCAACGGCGACGGCCGCGCCGACATCATCGGTACGGACGCCAAGGGCGAGGTCTGGCTCCACAAGAGCACCGGCCTGGGCGGAACCAAGTCCTTCTCCGCCCGCTCGTACCTCGACGAGGGCTGGAACAAGTACACCCAGACCAACTAGGAGTGTTTCCCTGGGACGCCGGTGACCTGATGCCGAGCCGAACGGGCTCGCGGCGGATGGCACTGACATCGGCAGCATAGAAGCGCCTCGGGAGTGCGGGCGGGCTGATCACCTGCCCGCCCGCACTCCCCGGCGTCCTGCGATGAGTTGATGCAGCGCGATCACGGTCGCCCTCGCGGCTCCTAGGCCGGCCAGGGCACCTGCGAAGGGGAACACGCCGAGGCCTGGACGAGGCAACCGATGGTGACCACCTCGGACAGCACGCGGATATTCGAGGCCAAGGGATGTGAATTGCATCAGACGCGAGAACTCGCCTCTCCGTGACAGGACGTGCCGGAACAGGCAAGTTGTGGCCACGCGTCACGCGGACCGGCCGTACACAGACCCCTTGACTCGCAGGAAAAGGGGCCGGGCTTCGTGCGCTACGCGCAGTCGTAGCGGTGTGTGAAAGGACGCCCGGGGCAGACGTGGCACTCAAAAAGGTACACACCGCCAAGGTCGCCCAACACCAAGCCTGGACCCGCGGAGGGAGTGTGTCCCTCTTCGACCGGGGTCCAGGCACGCCGGGACACCGCGTCAGCTTCCGTGCTCTCCACTGTCAGCAGGTGTTCCATTCGATTCCCGCATTCGGAGCATTCCGGCCAGTCCGGCTCCTGGCACCAGCCGGGGTAGCCAACCAGTTTCGTCCCGGGTGCGGTGGAGAGGTGGCTCTGGTAGTCCCAGCCCGTCTCCTGGTCCAGGTCCAGGAATCGGAACTCCAACTCGTCCCACATGTCGTCATGCAGATCCCAATAGGGGTACTCCGTCACCAGCTCTGGATGCACCACACAAGGACGTGGGACATAGTTCTTCCACAGCTCCGCCGGGCATGGCGGAGTCTCCAACACCTTCCCGACCGAGCCCGCCTCTCGCCATTGGACGTGCGGAACGATCCAACGATGTCCACTGTGCTTCCGTGGGCACCAGAGAACTTGGAGTAGATCGCACCCTTCAGGAAACGGGACGATGCCAGGAACGCTGGTGCGGTAGATCTGCACGACAGGCACCATCGGTGACCCCTCATGCTCGGAGCACAACGACCAGGCCTCCTCGGCCGGCCACAGCAGCGGGCCTCCGACCGAGCTGTCTCGGCTCGTCGGCTCACCCACACGTGGGTGAAGCCGCACGGTCTCCTTCCGGAGGGGCACCACCTCGGGAAACAACTGCTCAACGTCCACTGGTCGCGGCGGGGCATGGCGGGGCATGGCGGGGCATGTCGACAGGCTACGAGAGGACGTTCGCGCACGGCCTGGCCGGTCTCACGTTTCACCGCGGCGTCCCTCATGGGCCCGGCCTCGGTATCCACCGGTGGGTTGTCGAACGGGCCATCGCCCGGCTCCGCGGCTTCCGCCGACTACGGTTCCGATGGGAACGACGCGACGACATCCACGAAGTCGCTCACGGTGGTACCGGTCCCCCTTGCTTGTGACCAACCAGCCCTCTCCCAGCAGAGGAAGCAGAGGAAGCAGGAACCAGCGGGTCCTCGGTGAGAGGGACCGGTGCGGCCAGTACCTCCTCGTAGGCCGGGGGCGGGAAGACACAGGGGCCCGCGCCATCCTGCGTCTCCCGCTCGACCAGCTCCACCGGGTATCGCCACTACGGGGACACCGGACGGGGGCCGGCCGACCCGGGCCCGCATCCTGAGGGGATGCGTCGGATGTTTCTGGCCCCGGGCCGTCGGCCTGCGGTGACCGGGGCCGTCCAAGCAGGTCAAGCAGGGCCCGGATGCGACCCGACTCCCCCGGGTACAGCCGAGCTCGCCGCGCTCCGGAACCGGGGCTGCCCGTGGCCGCTGGACTGGCAGCGGCACCGCCCCACTCGGCTGCCGATCGCTAGTTCTTCTGCAGGGTGCGGGTGACACCGGCGATGACGGCGGTCGTGAGCATCCAGCCGAAGACGATCAGCAGGTAGGCCAACCCCTGGATGAGGTCGTTCGACCAGTACCACCCCGCGCGCTGTCCCAGACCACCGATGGGAATCAAGAGGTCGAGTGTGTAGACAAGGGGTTGGAACGGAACTCCTTCACCCGGCTTCACCGGGGTGGGAGTGTCGGTACCGAAGACCAGAGTGCCCAACAGCGTCAACGTCAGGAGCCAGACACCTGCCAACCAGGGCCGGTAGCCATAGCCCACGGCCACGTCGAGCAGGCGACCCCACGCCCGCGCCGGCAGGGCCAGGGTGCGGCGTCGGTGACGCTGTTTGGCCAGGAGCACGCGGCGGGCGTCGTCGTCGTGGCCGATCCGCCGGTACCAGCCCGCGAGTTGCTCGTACGGCTGCGGGGCATACCCGGGATTCCGGCGGACCCACGCCAGGCGGCGGGCCACCTCGTCCCTGACCGGCGTTCCGCCGTCGTCCGCTGGTGACGCCGGATCCCGGAAGCGGATGGAACCGTAGGTGAACCCTTCCAGAAGCACCTTCCCGGGCCAGCTCCGCTCGCCGTCCTGGCACCCGGTGGCCTGTGCGAACCGGAGGTCCACCAGCCCTGAGCGCGGTGCTGCGGGTCGGTAGTCGAAGTCCCCCACCTGCATCGCCATGCAGTCCAGGGCCGTGCCGTCCCCCTCCAGACGGGCTCCTTCGAAGGTCAGCAGACCCTCTATGCGAGCCCCGCGCAACCGCACACTTCCTTGTGCGGTGAACCCCTGGGAGCAGTCCACGGCCGAGGCGGTCACATCACCGGCGGCAAGTGCGACACCCCCCGTGTTCTCCAGCCGTGCGCCTTGCAGGACCAGGCCTCTGAGCAGCCGTGCGCCGGGCAGCCGGAACCCGCCTCGTGTGGTGAGCCGACTCGCGAAGACGCCGCCGTCCAGGACAAGGCCACCCGCGAGCACCGCCCACTCTTCCGGGCCTGAGATCTTCGCATCCGAGAGCAGAAGATTCCCGGCCATGCGGGCGTTGACGAATATGAGGGAGCCACCTTCGACACTCGACCGACTCAGATCCAAGTCACCTTCGATCCGGGCGAGTTCGGCATCAATTCCCGGAACCCAGCTGTCCGTGATCTCGATCGTCCGGGTCGTGGTCCCGCGCAGCCGCACCGCCTCGTCCAGCCGACAGCCCACCAGGGAGAACGTGTGGCGGATCTCCGCCCCGGACAGGTCGAGACGACCGGTGATACGCGTCCCGGCGAGTCGCAGGGCGGCCACGCCACCGGACCGATCGTCGTTCGCGCCGAGCAGCAACGCCGCCACAACGGCCGCGCGGATGGTGCGTTCGGGACCCCATTGAGCACCCACGGAGGGAGCGTCCGCCTCGGGCAGGCCTGTACGCAGATCAACTCGCCTCCCCTCGGGGAAGGCGTCCCACAGCTCGCGCTCCGGCAGGGTCAACTCGTCATATGACAACACCCCTGCAGAGTAATGATCTCCACAGCCGGTCGCGCGCCAACCAGCAGACCAGTTGCCTCTGTTAGGGGTTCTTGGCGCTCCAGTTGGCACTTCGGCGTTGGCGGGTTCGCCCTCTCGGGCAACGGAGCGCCGAATGCTCTGGCCGGCCAGATCTTCGGCCCCGACGGTTACTCTCGACGCCGGCTCCCGCGACTCTCCGTACGTTGCGGCAGTGGTGGGTGCTGACCGCGCCATAGCCCTCGCCAAGGGGCGGCGGCAACCTGGGCCCGGACGCTACGGCACGCCAAGTTCTCGTATGCGTGGAAGGCGTCAGGCGGCGACGAAGGCGGCCTCGTAGGCGGCAACAGTGCGCCCCGTCCGGTGTCTTCAGATGGGTGATGGCCAGAAGTGGCTCGGCAGCATCATCGTCATCGCCGTGCACTCCGGAGCGATGAGCAGGGGGAAGACCTGGTCCTTCAACAACCGACCTGGAAGATGTCCACGAGCAAGAACACCGCGTCAGGGCTGTAGATCACGGCAGCCGGGAGGTCGTGCCGGCCGTGTGCGAACGAATCATTGTTCGCCTGCACGACGGCAGGGCTCTGCACTCGGTGATGGCCGTTGTTGATCTCGTCACGCCGCAGAGCGTGGCCAGCCGTCCGAGCATCTCCGATCCCGGCCCAACGCCGCGCACCGCTGTGACGTGCAGTCCACCGTAAGGAGGGCCTGGGGAGGGCCAGGGAGCGAGCCCAGGCGCGTGCGGCAGAATCCGGGGGTGACGTTTATGGGGGGCCTGGCCGAGTTGGAAGCCGGCATGGTGGCGCTGGCGACGCCGATGCGGGTGTACGTGGCGACCGGGCGGTTCGCCGAGGTGGATCCCGACCTGCCGGAGCTGGCGGCCCGGGTCCGCATGCTGCTGGCCGAGGTCGCGGTGGACGACGCCTGGCGGCGCTTCCTGCCCGGGTACGTTCCGCCGTCCGTCCCTGAGCTCTGCGCCGCACTGGAACCGGTGGAAGCCCACGAGGCCGCCGCGTTCCTGGTCCGGGTCGCGACCGTCGACCTCGTCTGGCCGGACCACCGGCACCTGCCCGTCGAGGCTGCGGAGCGCGCGGCGGACCGGGTGGTGTCCCTCCTCGGGCCGGAGGCGAGCTGGTGGACGAACCACGACGCCGGGTGCGGCGCCGTGAACGGGCTCACCCCGCTGTTCGACAGCCTGCTCGCAGGAACGGACGGCGTGCACTTCGCGCTGGCCCTGCAGATCGCTGACGACTGAACGCCTCGCCCCGCAGGAGCGGGGTGGGGGCCGACCGGCGCGAGCCCCCGGAGACGGCAGCTGATATCCGGGTGCGGTGAGCGGAGCGGGCCTGGTATCTCCTGGGGGATGGACCCTCTGCAGACCCCACGCCTCGTCCTCCTCCCGCTGGACGCGGACCGGGCCCGGCGGGTCGTTGCCGGAACGCCGGGTCCGCAGGACCGCTGGGCCGAGGGGTATCCGGACGCCGGGGACCGGGCCGGGGCCGAGCGGTACCTGCGGGTGCTGGCCGACACGGGCGACCCCGCACCGTACGGGGCGTTCGAGATCCAGCGCCGCTCCGACGGGCTGCTGATCGGCGGCGCCGGTTTCCACGGCCCTGCCGACGAGGAGGGCCGGGTGGTCGCCGGCTACGGGCTGGTGCCCGCCGTACGGGGCCGGGGCTACGCCGCCGAGGCCCTGCGGGCCCTGCTGGAACACGCCCGCGCGCACGGGGCGGCCTCGGTGTCGGGCGACACCGACCGCGAGAACACGGCCTCGCAGCACGTCATGACGGCCGCCGGCATGCTCCCGGTCGGCGAGGACGCGCGGCTGCTGTACTACGCCGTGAGCTGGACGCGGGCAGTCGACCCGGCACGGAAGAGCGGCCAGAACCCGTCGGTCGGCGTCCGGCCGTGACGCGCCGCGACCGCGTACTCGCCGTCCTGCGCCGGGATCCTGATCTGGCGGGACGGGCCGCGGAATCCTTCGGCTTCGACCTCGACCGGGCCGAGCACGTGGAAGAGGTCCGTCTGGCGAACGGAGTGCCGCTGAGGGCCGTGGCGGGCGGGCGACGACGCTGGCGGAACCCTTTCCTCTGCACCGACGAGGCCGTGCTGCACGCGAGCTCCGAGGGTGAAGCGGGCCTCGCCGGCGGCGACTTGGACGAGGGGCCGAGGACGAGATCCGGAGCGCCTACGCCCCCGGGCTGGACGCCGATCGCAGCACGCTGCTCGGTGGGCTGGGACTGCGCAGGCTCCGGGAATGCCTTCTGCGGACCGAGCCCGAGTTCCTCCTGGTGAACGCGGAGGAAGGCTGCGCGTACGAGTTGCAGGACCGGCTTCCTCGTCCGCCGCTCTGGCAGGCGGTGTTCGCTCCCGGCCGGGCCGTTCTGGCCCGGATGCGGGTGGACCGCACCTGCTGGGACGCGATCGCGAACGATCCCGTACGGCGGGCCAGCGTCCTGCGCGCAGCCCAGTACGACCGGCAGCCGGGGGACTTGCAGCCTCTGCGCCTCCTCCTGCGGCAGGAGGAGGCCGGCCGCGGCAGCACCGAGGAGCTCCGCCTCGCCGCAGTCCTGGTCGGCCCGCACGGCATGACGGAGGACCACGCTCTGCTGCGCGCGTCCCTGCGGGGCCAAGCCGACCGGTCCTAGCCGTTGATGTCGAGTGCCGTCCCGTACAGCCGGGACACCTTCAGGCGGATGACCACGCGGCGCTCGGCGACCAGCTGTTCCAAGAAGGCGTCCTCGTCCTGCGGCTTCGCGGCCTCCGGCACCATCGCGAGCAGCTCCCGCCCGGTCGCGTCCCCCGGTGTCGTCGTGACCTCCGAGACCTCGGCTTCGCCTTCGGCCACGGCGAACGACCACACGTCGCCGCCCGGAACGTGTACGGCCGCACGTGGATCGCGCCTGAGCTGACGGACCTTGACGCGGTCGGCGGTGGTGGAGAACCGCACGATGCGCGCTTCGGCGTCCCAGTTGTAGAGCATCGTGGTGAGGTGGGGGTGGCCGCTGCTCTTGTTGGTGGCGAGCGTGCCGAACTGCTGCGTACCCAGCAGTTGGGAGAGGGCTTCGTCGGACAGGGCGCGGGGACCGGCATTTTGAGTCATGACGTGATCAACTGCCGCGCGCAGGCGGCTATTCCACGCTGTCAGAAGAGTCCCGCACCGCAGCACCGTGTGGGAAAGTCGGCGTGTGACACGTCTGGCGGACCCGCTCCGCTTCTTCAGCATGCTGGCCGCCTGGGTCGCCACTCCCTGGGTGCTCGCACCGTACTCCGTGCCGCTCGCCGTGGCGTCGGTCGTCCTTCTTCTCGCCACGGTGGCGCTCTTCGGTACGCCCGGTGACCACGGGGTGCCGAGGGAGCGCATCCTCGTACCCGTCCCCGGCGTGGTCACCGTCGGTCTGGTCCTGCTCCACCTGGTCGCGGCTGTCGCCGCCTCGTGGGCGGTCTGGTCGACGTGGGCCGCCGTCTCCGTGACGGTGCTGGCCTCAGCCTGCCTGATCGCCGAGCAACCACGATGGCGGCAGCTGCTCGCCCGACGGAGCTGATGCGGATCGGGTGTCAGTGGCCCCTCTTACGGTTCCGCGCCGTCGAGCGCGTGCGCGGCGCCCTGTCGAAGGACGGCGTCGAGGCGGTGTCGTTCGTGCTGGAGGTCGAGCCGGCGGGCAGGGCGCTGCTTCACCTGTTGGAGCCCAGCCCAGCCGTGGAGGCGGGCCTCGGTCCGCATCCGGGGGCGCTCGTCCTCGTCGAGGGGGCGCTGCCCGAGCCATGGCACCGACTGCCCGATCCGGTGCCGGGAGCGGCGCCGGCGCCGTCGGCGGACCCGGCGCTGCTGGAGCGGACGCTCCGCGGGCGGCTGCCCGGAGCGGTGACCGGCTGGCCGTCGACCTGACGCCCGGTCCCCGCGGCCACACCGGACAAGTGGTCGTCCTCTCCCACGAGGAGAGCGTGGGCGCCGGCCTCGTCGCCGACTCCCTCACCGACTTCGCGCTGGACCGGCCCGGTGCGGAGCCGGGTCCGGAGTCGCGTACGGAGTCCGGCAGTGGGGAGGTCCAGCAGGCCGCGGCGGCCGTCGCGTGGGTCAACTCGTCGAGCCTGCGGAGCATCGAGGCAGCCGTCCACCCCGGGCTGGAGGTCCTGTCCATCGGGGCGCGGAGCGGTCCGCCGTTCAGTCTCGCGCCCTTGGCCGGGCTGCCGCGCCTGCGAACCCTCTCCGCCTGCCCCGGCACGCTCGCCGACCCCACGGAGGTCGCCGGGCTCACCCGGCTGGAGTTCCTCGAAGTCGGCCCCCTGGAATGGCGGGTGCTCCTCGATGCCGGGGCCGTCCCCCGCAGTCTGTCGGCCGCCATCGTGGTGCACGGCGAACAGGATCCGCGTGCATAGAATCCGGCCATGTCGATCACACCCTCCATACCCATCCTCCACGGCAGGAAGGGGACGGATCTCCGCGTCGCCGACCAGGAGTTGGTCCTGTGCCGGGCGCCCCACTAGCACCGCATCCCCTTCGCGGCGATCGCGCGCGTCCACGCGGAAGGCCGGGCCGTCGAGGTCAGGCTCACGGCGCCCGCCGCGACCGCGCCGACCGTCTACCGGGTCGAGGACGTCAGCGAGGCGGCGGCCACCGCCTTCGCACGGGCGGTGAACGCCGCGCTTCCGCCGGCCGGCGCCGGCTCCGCCGTGGTCGACGGCTCCGCCCTCGTCATCACCCGTACCACCGGGCGCGAGCCGGAGGCCAGGACCCCGAGGGAAGCCGTGTACTGGAAGCTCAAGTGGCTCGTGGCGGGGTCCTTCCTCGCCATCATCGCCATGAGCGTGGTCGTCGTGTTCTTCGCGGACCCCGTCAACGTCGTCTTCACCGTCCTCTCCGGCGGCGTCGGCTTCACGTTCACCATCGCGGCCTGGTTGCTCGCCCCGGAGGGCCTCAGGCCCTGGCGCCTGCCCCGGCACGGGATCACGGTGACGGCCGACTACGCACACGACTCCGCGCAGCCGTGGCTCTACCTGTACTCGGACCTGGACGGGAACCCGAGGAGGTTCCTCGACTCGAGCGGCCGCCCCAGTGTCGAGGTCAGCTACGACCCGCTCGACTCCGGCAAGGCCGTTCGCGCCGACGGTGCGGGGCGGTGGATACCCGGGATCCTCCCCCTGTCCTCTGGCATCGTCGGCGTGCTCCTCCTCATCGCGTTCCTCGCCACCCCCTTCATGGACTTCGGCCCGACGGGCGAGGAGTACAGGAACCAGTACCGGTAGGAGCCGGGGAGCGGCCGCGCGCGCTCAGGCCGTGGCGGCGCCGAACCACTTCGGCAGATGGGCGTCGAGGTCGTGCTGGTCTTCGCCGGCCCAGGCCACGTGGCCGTCCGGGCGCAACAGTACGGCGGGCGCGTCCAGTTCCCCGCTGACGTCGACTACGTGGTCGATCCGGTCGGCCCACCCGGTGACCGAGAGCCGGCCGGTCTGGTCGAGCAGGATTCCGCGGCCCGTGTGCATCAGCTCGTAGAGGCGTCCGCGCTTCAGCTCCACGTCCCGCAGCCTGCGGCCGAGCAGTTCGTGGCCCTCGCCGAAGTCGTAGCGGACCTCGACCGCGGTGATCATCCCCGTCACGTACCGGTTCACCTCCTCGAAGTCCATCAGTTTCGCGAACAGTTCCCGCAGCGCGGTGGGGCCCGCTTCGGTTCCGAGCAGGGTGATCTGGGCGCGGGTGTTGTCCAGTACGGCGGCGCCCACCGGGTGGCGTTCGGCGTGGTAGCTGTCGAGGAGGTCCTGCGGGGCCCAGCCGTTGACCGCGGCGGCGAGCTTCCAGCCGAGGTTGAAGGCGTCCTGGACGCCGAGGTTGAGCCCCTGTCCGCCGGTCGGCGGGTGGATGTGCGCCGCGTCGCCGGCCAGCAGGACCCGGCCGACCCGGTAGCGCTCGGCCTGCCGGGTGGCGTCGCCGAAGCGGGACAGCCAGCGCGGCGAGTGCACGCCGAAGTCGGTGCCCGCGAAGGCCCGTAGCTGCTGCTTGAACTCCTCCAGGGTCGGCGCGGTACGGTCCTCGGCCACGCCGTCGGCGGGTACGACGATGCGGCACGTCCCGTTCTCGCCCGCGCTGACGCCGAAGCGCAGCTGGGTCTTGCGGACCTCGGCGACGACGGCGGCGATCGTCTCCGGATCCTCGGTCACCTCCATGTCGCCCAACAGGGTCTCGACCGTGGCGGGCTCGCCGGGGAAGCCGACGCCGAGGAGTTTGCGCACCGTGCTGCGGCCGCCGTCGCAGCCGACGAGGTAGCGCGAGCGCAGGCGCGTGCCGTCCGCCAGCTCGACGGTCACCCCGTCCTCGTCCTGGCTCAGGCCGACCGCTTCGCGGCCGCGCCTGATCTCGGTGCCGACTTCGAGTGCGTGCTCGCCGAGCAGCCGCTCGGTGACCGGCTGCGGGATGGCGAGGCCGTACGGGTGCGCCGTGTCCAGCTGGTCCGGCCACGGCTTCATGATGCCGCCGAACAGGCCGCCGACCTGGAACTTCTCGCCGGCGGCGAGGAACCGGTCCAGTAGGCCGCGCTGGTCCATCAGCTCGACGCTGCGCGTGTGCAGGCCCTGGCCGCGGGATTCTCCGGTCGGTTCGGTCAGCTTCTCCACCACGACCACGCGGACGCCGTGCAGGCGCAACTCGGCGGCCAGCATCAATCCGGTCGGTCCACCGCCGACAACGGTCACGTCGGTCACGTCGGGCACGTCGTTCGTCACGCAATCACCATTTCCGCAGGTTCCGCCTTCGGCCAGTGATTCTGCGTCACCGCCGGGGCCTTGCCGCAAGCCCCCCGCTGCGCTATAAGTTGAGAGTGGCAAGGAGTGGAAATACCTCCTTGCCATTCTGCGTTCCAGGAGAAACCCGCTGGCGAGATCGCTCCCCCGCTGACGAACATGGGACGCATGAGCGATCAAGGCGAGCGATGGACCCGGGCGACCGTCTACCCCGACATGTGGGCGGACCCGGACGACGACCCCCGTAACAGCGGGGAGAGCAGTGCGGAGGGTGAGCTCGCCACATTGCAGGACTTCCTCGCGGACTACCGCCTGACCCTGCGGATGAAGTGCGAGGGCCTGGATCCGGAGCAGCTGGCCCGGCGGTCGGTCCCGCCGTCCACGATGTCGCTGCTCGGTCTGGTGCGCCACCTCGCCGAGGTGGAACGGGACTGGCAGAGCTGGATCACCGACGGCGAGCCGCTGCCGAAGCTGTACGGCCGACGCGACGGGGACTTCGACGGAGCCGTCGCCGAGCAGGACATGGTCGACGGGGCGTACGCCGATCTGGAGCGCGAGCAGGCCGCGACCGACGCCGCGCTGGCCGCGCATCCGGATCTGGGCGAGCGGCTGGCGAAGGACGGGATCGCGGTGCGGGAGCTGATGGTGCACCGGATCGAGGAGTACGCGCGTCACTGCGGGCACGCCGACCTGTTGCGCGAGTGCGTCGACGGGAGGGTGGGCCAGTAGCGGGGGCGGCCCGTTCGGAGCGGGGGCGGCCTGTCCGGAGCGGGCACAGCCCGTGTGACCATGGCTTCCTTCGCACTTCGGCACCTCATGGGGGGACCATGCGCACCCGTACCACCACCGCCTCGGCCGGCCTCGCCGCCATGCTCGCGGCGGCCCTCGTCCTGTCCGGCTGCTCGGCGTCCCGCGGGAGCACGGCCGGGAACGGGGCCGTCGGCGCCTCCCCGTCGGCAGCTGCCTCCCCCGCGCCGGTGCCGGGGGGCGCCGGGTACGAGGGGCCCCGGCCGCAGGACCAGAACCTGCTGGCCTGGACCGGGGATCCGAACGACGCGGGGCACGTCACCGCCCAGTCCGCGGCCGGGGTCGGCGGACGGGTCACCCTGGTCCGGATGGTGCTGCGCGAGCAGCTCACCTGGTCCAACATCTGGCTGGGCCTGGCCGGGATCGACCCGAACGCCCGGCTGTCCGACTGCTACCTCGGCGTGTACGACGCCAAGGGCACCCTGGTCGCGTCCACCGCGGACATCTCCCCGCTGCTGATGACCGACGCGATAGCCAAGCCGTTCCCCCTCGCCAAGCCGTTCTCCGCCGCTCCGGGCACCTACTTCGTCGCCCTCCTCCTCAACGGCGACTGGGCCACGAACGCCCTCACCCTCAAGGCCACGGGCGCCGGGATCTCGGTGAACGCGGGTCTGAACCCGCCGAGCCTGCGCTACAGCACCGTCCTGACCGGTCAGACCTCGCTCCCGGCCGGCCTGAACCTCGCCGAGCAGTCCACCAGCACGATCAACACCGGCTGGGCCAGCCAGTGGTACGCGATCTCCTGAACGCTCCCGCCGCAGACCCGGTCGCCGCTTCCGGCTCGGTCTCCGCCGCAGGCCACGTCTCCTGCCGGGGCCGATTCTCCTGCCGCGAATGACTGGTAGGAAAGTTTCCTGTTTGCTAGCATCCCGCTTCGGCGGCTCGGCGCGGTGCCCGTACCCGTGGGCATGACGCGCTCAGCGAGAGCTCTGACCCGGCCGCTGTGACCACGCCCGTCCCTGCCCGCACCCGGGCAGGGACACGGGGTCTCGTACCGGTGCCAGCTCTCGCCACCCACCAGGCCAGGGAGTCAGGAATGAGCCTGAACACCCCAAGCACGCCTCATGTTCACACATCACGCCGCACGATCGGTGTGGTCCTCACCGCCGTACTCCTCCTCGTAGGCGGCCTGTTGCTCGCCTATCCCGAACGGGCGGGCGCCGCCGCCGACCCCCTCATCTCGCGCGGCAAGACCGCCACGGCGTCCTCCGTGGAGAGTTCGAGCTTCGGTCCGCAGAACGCCTTCGACGGCAGCTCCACCACCCGGTGGGCCAGCCTCGAGGGCAAGGACCCGCAGTGGATCCGCGTCGACCTCGGCGCGAACGCCAACGTCACGCGGGTGGCGCTGCGTTGGGAGGCTGCGTACGCCAAGACGTACCGCGTCGAGATCTCGGCCGACGGCGCCACCTGGACCCGTCTCGCCAACGAGACGGCCGGGAACGGCGGCACCGACGACTGGACCGGCCTCTCCGGCAGCGGCCGCTACCTGCGCGTGTACGGAACCGCCCGCGGCACCTCCTACGGGTACTCCCTGTACGAGGTCGAGGTGTACGGCACCCTCGACGGCGGGACTCCCCCGCCCACCGGCGCCTTCACCGTGGTCGCCGCCGGCGACATCGCCGCCCAGTGCACCGCCTCGGACAGCTCCTGCGCCCACCCCAAGACCGCCGCGCAGGCCCAGAAGATCAACCCGAAGTTCTATCTGACGATGGGCGACAACCAGTACGACGACGCCCGGCTCTCCGACTACCGGAACTACTACGACACCTCCTGGGGCGCGTTCAAGGACAAGACCCGCCCGGTGCCCGGCAACCACGAGACCTACGACCCCGCCGGACCGCTCGCCGGCTACAAGGCCTACTTCGGGGCCGTCGCCTACCCCCAGGGCAAGAGCTACTACAGCTTCAACGAGGGCAACTGGCACTTCATCGCCCTCGACTCCAACTCCTTCGACCAGAAGGCCCAGATCGACTGGCTCAAGGCCGACCTCGCCGCGAACACCAAGGGCTGCATCGCCGCCTACTGGCACCACCCGCTGTACTCCTCCGGCGGGCACGGCAACGACCCGGTGAGCAAGCCCGTCTGGAACATCCTGTACGGCGCCAAGGCCGACCTCGTGCTGGGCGGCCACGACCACCACTACGAGCGGTTCGCCCCGCAGGACCCGAACGGCAACGCCACCGCCGACGGGATCACCGAGATCGTCGGCGGCATGGGCGGCGCCGACCCGTACGACATCGAGGACGTCCAGCCCAACAGCCAGAAGCGGATCAGCGGTACCTACGGGGTCCTGAAGCTGGACTTCACCGACTCGGCCTACAGCTGGACCTACGTCGCCACCGACGGCACGGTCAAGGACACCAGCCCGAAGTACACCTGCCACTGATGTACCTGGCCACCACAGGCCGCCGGGCCGCTCCGGCCCCGCCCCCCACCACGGGGGCGGGCCGGCGCGTCCCCGCCGCCGTCCTCGCGCTCGGCACGGTCAGCCTCGTCACCGATGTCTCCTCCGAGATGGTCAGCGCGGTGCTGCCGCTCTACCTCGTCCTGGGACTCGGCCTCTCCCCCCTCCAATTCGGCTTCCTCGACGGGCTGATGGGAGGAGCCGGCGCGGTCGTACGGCTGCTCGGCGGGCACCTCGCCGACCGCGGCCACCGGTACAAGCACGTCGCGGGGATCGGCTACGCCGTCTCGGCCTGCTCCCGGCTCGGCCTGCTGCTCGCGGGCGGTGCCACCGGCCCGATCGCCGCGGCCCTGGCCGCCGACCGGGTCGGCAAGGGCATCCGTACGGCGCCACGCGACGCCCTGATCACCCTCAACAGCCCTCCCGGCGAACTCGGCCGGTCCTTCGGCGTGCACCGGGCCATGGACACCACCGGCGCCCTGCTCGGCCCGCTCGCCGCCTTCGCCCTGCTCTGGGCCACCGCGGGCGCGTACGACGCGGTGTTCGTCGCCAGCTTCTGCTTCGGCCTGCTCGGCGTGCTGCTCCTGGTCCTCTACGTTCCCGGCAACGGCCGCCCGACCGCCGCGCCCGGCCCGACTCCGCCCCGGAGCAAGGCCTTCGGGGCGCTGCGCGACCCCGCCTTCCGGCGGATCCTCTGGGCCGCCGCCCTGCTCGGCGGCGCCACCATCGGCGACGCCTTCGTCTACCTCCTGCTCCAGCGCCGACTCGGCCTGGATCCCGGCTGGTTCCCGCTGCTGCCGCTCGGCGCGGCCGCCGGCTACCTGCTCCTGGCCGTCCCGGTGGGCCGGATCGCCGACCGGGTCGGGCGCCGGCGGCCGTTCCTGTACGGACACCTCGCCCTGCTCGGCGCCTACCTCGTCCTGCTCGCTCCGGACGGCGGGCCGGCCCCGCTGCTCCTCGCGGCCGTCCTCGCGCTGCTCGGGATCTTCTACGCGGCCACCGACGGGGTGCTGATGGCCCTCGCCGGGCCGGTACTGCCCGCCGGGGGCCGGGCGGGCGGGCTCGCCGTGCTCCAGACCGGCCAGGCCCTGGCCCGGATGCTCGCCGCGGCGGGATTCGGCGCCGCGTGGACGGTGTGGGGGCCGCGACCCGCGCTCTGGGGGGCCGCGGCGCTGCTGCTCGCCGCGCTGGCGGGCGGCTGGACACTGCTGCCGCGCGATCCGGGCGCGCCGGGCGATGCGGGTGATGCGCACGCTCCGGGCGATACGGGCGATACGGCTACCCCGGCCCTGGGGTCGGCGCAGTCCCCCACCAGTGAGAGGAGCACCTCATGACCACACCGCCCACCGCACCGCCCACCACCCCGGCGCCCGCGCGGCGGCTCGGCGGCCGGGCCCGTACCGCCGTCACGGCTGCCGCGGTCGTCCTCCTCGCGGGCTCCGCCACCGGGTACGCCCTGCACGCCGGGAACCGGCCGGCCGGTCAACGCGGCGCCGCCGAAGCCTCCTTCACCCTCGACGGTCCCGCCCTGTACTTCCGGGACACCGCCACGGGGCGGGTGGCGCACCAGCCCCTGCCCGCGACGGGAGGCGGAGCGGAGCGCACCGCGGGCGGCCCCGTCTGCGACCGGTTCCACGCCGCCGGGGGCACCGCCCTCTGCCTGCGCGCCGAGCCCGGGGTGCTGCCGAAGACGTACGCCGTCGTCCTCGACCGGCAGCTGCGCGAGGTGAGCCGGAAGACCCTGCCCGGGGTTCCGACCCGGGCGCGGGTGTCCGCGTCCGGGCAGATGCTCGCCTGGACGGTGTTCGCCACCGGGGACTCGTACTCCACCACCGGCTTCTCCACCCGCACGGCCGTCCTCGACCTGCGCACGGGGTACCTGGTGAAGTCCCTGGAGGAGATGCCGCTCACCATCGACGGTGTCCGCTACCACTCCCCCGACGTCAACTACTGGGGCGTGAGCTTCGCCCGCGACGACAGCCGCTTCTACGCGACCGTCTCCACGAAGGGGCGTACGTACCTCGTCGAGGGGAACATGGGCGACTGGTCGGCGAGGACGCTGCGGGAGAACGTCGAATGTCCCTCCCTGTCCCCCGACAACACGCGGGTCGCCTTCAAGAAGAAGGTGTCCGACGACCCGGCCGCACCCTGGCGGCTGTACGTCCTCGACCTGCGGACGATGGCCGAGACCCCGCTCGCCGAAACCCGCGGCGTGGACGACCAGGCGGCCTGGACGGACGACGGGACGGTCGCCTACGCCCTGCCGGGCGCCGACGGCCGCGCGAGCGACGTCTGGACCGTCCCCGCGGACGGGACCGGCGAGCCCCGGCTGTCCGTGGCGGGTGCGACGTCGCCGGTCGCGGTGGCGGGCGCGGCCGACGCGCCGTAGCCGGCCCGGCTGCGGTAAGGGTCCGCCAGCGGACCGCCTGCCAGAGCACGGGGGGCGTCGCCGACTAGCCCGCCCCGCCGGGCTCGGGCTGCTGCGGTCCGGCCGCCGTCACCGCGGCCAGGCGGGTCCCGGTTCCGGTCAGCCGGATGCGCAGTTCCCGTACGGTGAGAGGCTCCACCCGGTGGACGCGCCGGACCCCCACCGTGTGGCCGGAGGCGATCAGCCGGTCGTCCGCCCAGACCTCGTGGCCGTCCACGCGCTGGCCGCGGGTGAGGTCCTCGCGCAGTTCGACGTGGTCCACGCGGACGGGCCGGCCGAAGTCCGCGAGGAGGTCGTGCCCGTCGGCCGTGAGGACCGAGGCGTGCGGATCGCCGAGGCGTCGCTCCAACTCTCCGGTGAAATCGAGGAGTCGGGCCCGGTCGGCGTCGTCGATCAGTCCACGCCGGTCGGGCGGGACGCCCAGGAGCAGGCCGGCGCCCAGTCCCACCGAGGAGTACCAGATCTCCAGCAGGTCCTCGCGGCTCTTGAGGGTGTCGTGGTTCCCGGGTTGCCAGAACCAGTCGGCGCGGAGCGGGACATCGCACTCGGGCGGCAGGTAGGCGGCCGATTCGAGCTCGGCCTGCCGCTCGTCGTACAGGCTGATGCCCGTGGAGTGTGTGACGTAGCGGCAGGGGTCGGCGGCGAGCCCCTCCTCGTTTCCGACCCAGCGGATCGTGGGGCGGCCCATGTTGAAGACCATGGCGTCCGGCTGGTGCCGGTCGATCACGGCCATGACGGCGTCCCAGTCGTACGTGCGTCCCTCTGATCCCGCGCCGTCGAACCACAGCTCGCACAACGGTCCGTAGCGGGTGCATAGTTCGGCCAGCTGGCGGAGGTAGAAGGAGTCGTACTCGGCGGGCCGCTCGTAGCAGTCCGCGTTGCGGTCCCAGGGGGAGAGGTACAGCCCGAGGCCGAGACCTGCCTCCCCGCAGGCCTCGGCCAGTTCGGCGACCACATCGCCCGCTCCGTCCTTCCAGGGTGAGGAGGCCACGGAGTAGGCGGTGGTTTCGGTCGGCCAGAGGCAGAAGCCGTCGTGGTGCTTGGCGGTCAGCACGACGTACTTCGCTCCGGCCCGGGCGGCGGTACGCACCCACTGGCTCGCGTCGAGCTGCGCGGGCCGGAAGGTGGCCGGGTCCAGGGTCCCGTCGCTCCACTCGACGCCGTTGAAGGTGTTGATGCCGAAGTGCAGGAAGATCCCGAATCCGGCTTCCTGCCAGGCGAGTTGCCCCGGCGTGGGCAGGATGGCGGTCTCGGCTGGACCGGTGGAGGGAGAGGGGGGACCGAGCGTCATGAGGGGCTTCCGGGTTCGGCGGCGGACGGCAGGTGGGGGTGGCGGGTGGCGGATGGCGGGTGTTCAGGCCGAGTGGGCCAGGCTCGCCGGGTGGACGGCGTAGGCGAAGGGGAGTCCTCGGGCGTACCGCTCCAACTCTTCGGCCGCGCAGGCCGCGAGACGTCCGAGTTCGTTGCCGAGGGACCCGGCGATGTGCGGGGTGAGCAGCACGTTCGGCAGGTCGTAGAGCGGCGAGCCGGCCGGCAGCACGTCGGGGTGGGTGACGTCGAGGACGGCGTGCAGCCGGCCCGGGACCAGTTCCGCGGTCAGCGCCTCGGTGTCGACCAGCGTGCCGCGTGCGGTGTTGACGAGGGTGGCGCCGTCGCGCATGAGGGCGAGGCGGCGGGCGTCGATCAGGTGGCGGGTCTCGGGGGTCTGCGGCGCGTGCACGCTCACCACGTCGCTGCGGCCCATCAGTTCGTCCAGGTCGACGGGCTCGACCCCGAGGGCTCTCGCTTCGTCCCCGTCCAGGTATGGGTCGTGGACCAGCACGTGGGCGTCGTAGGAGCGCAGCAGCTCGATGACCCGGCGGCCGATGCGCGAGGCACCGACGATGCCGACCGTCCGGCCGTAGTTGCCGATCCCGGGGTACAGCGTGAGCGGGTTGAGCTGGCTGCGCGACTCCCGGTAGGCCCGGGCGGTAGTGAGGACGCGCTTGTTGGCGAAGACGATCGCGGCGACCGTGAACTCGGCGACGGGCTGGGCGTTGGCCTCGGCCGCGCTCGTGACGGACAGCCCGCGCCGCCAGGCGGCCTCCGTCATCAGCCCCTTGACGGTGCCGGCGGTGTGCACCACCGCGCGCAGGGACGGGAGGAGTTCGAGGGCCTGCTCGGTGAGAGGCGGGCAGCCCCAGCCGGTGAGCAGGACCTCGGCTTCGCGCAGCCGCGCGGAGTCGGCCGCGGCGAAGTCGGTGACCAGGTGCGCGGGGTCCAGGAGCGCGGTGGAGCCGAGCCGGGCGAGGGCCTGCTCGTCGAGCAGGGCCGCCTTCGTCTCCGGGCTCATGACGAGGAGGGTGCGGGGCTTGCGGGGCCGGGCGGGCTCGTGCACCGGGTCGGGGGCGCGCGTCGGGTCGGAGGCCGTCACTTGACCGCTCCTGCCGAGAGCCCGGCGCGCCAGAACCGCTGCAGGCCGACGAAGGCGAGGGCGAGCGGGATGACGGCCATCAGGGATCCGGTGATCACCAGCGAGTAGAACTCCGGGTACTGCAGCACCATTTGGTTCCACCCGTAGATGCCGAGCACCGCCGGGTACAGGTTCTGGTCGTTGAGCATGACCAGCGGGCCGAAGAAGTTGTTCCAGCTCGCGGTGAAGGAGAAGAGGAAGAGGGTCATGAAGCCGGGCATGAGCATCGGCAGCGAGATCGACCGGAAGATGCGCAGCTCGCTCGCTCCGTCGATGCGGGCGGCTTCGATGACCTCTCCGGGTACGTAGCCTTCGGAGAAGACCCGGGCGAGGTAGACGCCGAAGGGGTTCACGAGCGCCGGGATGAGGACCGACCAGTAGGTGTTGACGATCCCGACCTCGGAGGCGAGCAGGTACTGCGGGAGCGTGATGACGATCGTGGGCACCAGGGTGCCGGTCAGGACGAGGCCGAAGAGCGCACCCTTGCCGCGGAACTCGTACTTGTCGAAGCAGTATCCGGCGGCGACGCTGATCAGCGAGGAGGCCAGCGATCCGACGACGGAGTAGAGGAGGCTGTTGAGCAGCCAGCGGCCGAAGATGCCGTCGCCGTAACTGAACACGGCACGGAGGTTGCCGAGGAAGCGGAACTCGCCGAAGGCGAAGCCGGCCGTCCCGAAGAGGTCGGCGTGGTTCTTGGTGGCGGCGATGAGCAGCCAGGTCAGCGGCATCAGGGTGTAGAGGACCGCCACCAGGAGCACTGCGTTGACCACGGCCTTGGAGGCCATCGCGCCGCCGCGGTGCCGCTTCCGGGCCGGCTTCCGCCCAGCCTTCCGGGCGGGCGGGGCTCCGGGTGCGGGCGCCGGCTCGCCGCCGGGTGCAGGCGCGGGCGGGGCCGAGGAGGCCGTCTGGGTGCTCATGCCGAGTCACCTCGCTTTCCGATCCGGGTGACGACGTAGGAGAGGGTGCCGGCGACGAGGGCCACGATGAGCGAGGCGGAGGAGGCGAGGCCGTAGTCGTGCCGCTCGAAGGCCGCCTTGTAGATGAACATCATCGGGGACCAGTCCGACCCCATCGAGCCTGCCCTCTTCGAGAGGAGCATCGGCTCGCCGAAGATCTGGACCACACCAACACACGTGAACAGGAGCGTGAGGAACACGGCGGAGCGGATCATCGGCAGTTTGATCTGCAGGGCGATGCGCAGTTCACCGGCGCCGTCCATGACGCCCGCTTCGATGACCTCGCGGGGCACCGCCTGGAGCGCCGCAAAGAAGATGATCATGTTGTAGCCGATCCACTGCCAGGCCGCAACGTTCACCAGCGAGGGCAGGACGCTGCCCGGCGCGAAGAAGTCCCACTGGCCGCCCGCCGCTTCGATCCAGTCCAGGACCGGGCTCAGGCCGGGGGTGTAGAGGTAGGTCCAGATGATCGCCGCGATCAGGCCGGGGACCGCGTGCGGCATGAAGACGGCGAACTGGACGAGGCGCTTGGCCTTGGCCGCGGCCGAGTCGACGAGCAGGGCCAGGGCGAGCGCCGAGCCGATCATCACGGGGATGTAGACGGCGCAGTACGCGGCCACGTGCAGGAAGGAGGAGGTGAAGCCGTGGTCACCGAGCGCCTTGGTGTAGTTCCCGAGCCCGCTGAAGACCCGTTCGGTGCCGCCGAATCCCAGACCGGAGGACTGCTCGGTGAAGAAGCTCATCCAGAGCGCGTACGCGACGGGCAGGATCAGGACCGCGGTGAAGAGCAGGAAGAACGGGCCGAGGAAGACCAGCACCGCCCTGCCCTGGCCTGGCCGGCCCACGGGCGCGGTGCCGCGCGCTGAACGAGTGAGTGGTGCTGCCACCGGATCTCCTTGGTGGGTGCGCTACGGAGGAACGGACGGGGACGGGGCTTCGGTAAGGCTTTCGGAAGGAGGCGGGGCGGGCGGGGCCCGGCGCCGGGAAGGCTTCGGGCCCCGCCGCGGCGCCTACTTCACGAGGTTGAGCCCCCGGCCCTTGATGGCCTCCTCGGCGGCCTTCTGGCCGGCCGCGAGTCCGTCGTTCAGGGTGCTCTTGAGGCCCGCGTCCTGGATGGCGGTGTTGGTGGCCGTCTGTACCGGGCCCCAGACCCAGCCCGGGACGATGGTGTCGACCTGCGCGCCGGAGATCTCGTAGACCTTGTCGCCGCCGAAGAAGCCCTTGTCGTCGAAGGCCGCGGCGGCGATCGGACGGAGTTCGGGGCTGGCCGGCAGGCTGCTGCTCGGCGCCTTCAGGCTACTGAGGCGGGCCTTGACGCCTTCGGGGCTGGTCGCCGCCCAGGTGGCGAACTCCGCCGCTTCCTTGACGTGCTTGCTGCCCTTGGTGACGGCGTAGCTGGTGCCGCCGAACATGCCGGTGGCCGGGGTGCCCCAGTGCGGCAGCGGGGCGACGCCCCACTTGCCCGAGTCCTTGGCCAGGGTCGTCATCGTGCCGCCCGCGCTCCACGAGGCGCCGATGAAGCTGGCCATGACTCCGTCGGCCTTGGCCTTGGCGAACTCCGGGCCGTTGATCTTCAGGTTCATCACCAGGTCGTCCTTGACCAGGCCCTGCCAGTACGAGGCCACCTTCTGCGAGGGGGCGTCGTTGATGTTGACCTTCCAGCCGTCACCCTCGGTGCCGTACCACTTGGCACCGGCCTGCCAGGAGAGCGCCGCCAGCAGGGGCGCGTCGTCGTTGCCCCAGCCGCCTATGCGCACGTTCTTGTCGGCGGCCTTGATCTTCTCGGCGGCCGTCTTGTACTCGTCCCAGGTCTTGGGGACTTCGACGCCCGCGGCCTTGAACAGGTCCTTGCGGTAGTAGAGGAGGTTGGGCGTGGCGTCGTAGGGCACGGCCCAGGTCTTGCCGCCGAGGGTCACCCGGTCCTGGATGCCCTGGGGGAACTTCGCCTTCACGGTGGCGCCGGCCGGGGCGGTGATGTCCGCCAGGTACCCCTGGCTGACGAACTCCGGGAGGGTCGGGTACTCGATGCCCGCGACGTCGGGAGCGTTCCCGGCCTTGATCGCGTTGCTGATCTTGGCGTACCCGTCCGGTCCGCCGGTGATGGCCGAGTAGGTGACCTTGATGTTCGGGTGGGACGCGTTGAAGGCGTCGACCACCTGCTGGGCACCGCCGGTCCAGCCCCAGTAGGTCAGGTTGACCGGCTCTTTGGGGGCGGCGTCGGTCTTGGTCGCGGCCCCCTCGCTGCCACCGCAGGCAGTGGCGAACAGGGCCAGCGAGAAGGCGGCGAGGGCGGCGCGGGAGGTACGGGAAGTGAGCTTCACTGCTCTGCTCCTCAGATGCGAGCCGGCGATGCGGCGAGGTGATGCACATCATTCGGCCAGAGGAGAAGGGAGTCAATAGAAAAGGAAAGTTTGAGAAAGAAAAGCGAAGTAACAGTTAGGCCTCGCTGGAGGCACGCACCCGCAGCTCGGGGAGGATGGCGATCCGCCGTCTGGGCCGGCCCGGCTCGCGCAGCCGTCGTACGAGCAACTCCACCCCTGTGACACCGACTTCGTGCTTCGATGGCGCCACCGCGCTCAGCGGCAGGTCCGCCAGCGAGGCCACCTCGTCGTCGTACGAGACCAGGGCGACATCGCCCGGCACGGCCAGCGAGGCACCGCGCAGCCGCTGCATCAGCACCATGGCCTCGTGGTCGGGATGGACCAGGGCGGCGTCGACGCGCCCCTCCCGCACCGCCTCCACGAAGGCGTCCATCACCTCTTCGTAGACGGCGTCACCCGCCCCGAACTGCGCGAGGTCGAGGAAGAGGGCGTGCTCGGCGACCTCGGGGCCGGCCTCCTCCACCGCCGCGTAGTAGCCCTTCTTGATCCAGGGTGCGGTGGGGGTCCCCCCGCGCATCACCAGGGCGATCTTGCGGCGCCCCGTGTCCAGGAGGTGGCGCACCGCCAGCCTGGCTCCGTACCCGTGGTCCGTGCCGACGTGCTCGGCGGCGGAGCCCTGCTGTTCGGGGCGGCGCTCGACGAGCACGACGGGCACGCCCAGCTCTTCGTACCACTGGCCGCCCGGCTTCCCGTCGGCGGCGGAGGGCGCGAGCAGGAGCCCGTCGACGCCGTCCGCGACCATGCGCGCGGCCTGCGTCTTCTCGGTCTCCACGTCGTACGTGGACACGGCGAGGGTCAGCCGCACCCCGAGGGCGTCCGCAGCTTCCCGGGCGCCCTTGATCACCTCGGGGTAGTAATAGGCGGAGGACGGCACGATCAGCCCGATGACCAGCGGCCGGCCGGAACCGGGGCCCGCTCCGGGACCGGCGCCGGCTGCGATGCCAGTGCCGGGGGCGGTCGGGGCGGCGGTCGCGGGAGCGGTCTCCGCCCAGTCCTCGGGCAGCATCGCGCCGCCGTGCACCCGGGCCAGCAGGCCGCGCTCCGCAAGGACTTCGACGTCCTTGCGGACCGTCACCACGGACACGCCGAGCTCCGCCGCGAAGTCCGTGACGCGCATCGATCCCGCTTCGCGGACCCGGCGCAGGATCGCCTGCTGTCGTTCCTCTGCGTGCACGTGGAGCTCCCCTCGACTGCGTCCCTGGTCGAGGTCAGCGTAGCGCGCGAAAGCCGAAACTTCCGTTTCCTTTCGAACGAAAGGAATGCGTACCAGGCATCCTCCCCGGAAACCTCGTGTACGGACCACGCACGAGGTCCATTAGGGTCAGTACGATCTTTGCGATCTTGTTGAGCCAAGCCCGTACCCCAGCGACGCAGCCCGACAGAGTGCTCGACCACGACTCTCGGAGAAACGATGCGCCGTTCCCACGTCCCATGCACCGCCCTGGCCACCCTGGCCGCCCTGCTGTGTGCCGGATGCGGCCCGGGACCCGACTCCCGTCCCGCCTCGGGTACGGCCTCGAAGGCGTCGGCCGAACCTGCCCCCGACCACACCGGCACCGTGCGGGCCGCCGCCGAGGCCACACGGGCGACCTCGGCGCGGACCAGTCAGACGATGGAACTGGGCGACGGCTCCAAGAGCTACACCCTCACCGCCACCGGCGACTTCGACATGGCCCGGGACAAGGGCGCACTGTCCGTGGACTTCCCCGGCGGCGGCATCAGCCACGTGGACGAGGTGTTCTCCGACGGCAAGGTCTACCTCCGCGGGATGAGCGGTACGGACAAGGACACCTGGGCGAGCATCGCGCGCGACAAGGCCGAGGCCCACTACGCCCTGCGGGCGCCTCTCAACGACCCGGAGTACGTGCTGGAGCAGGTCTCGGCGCTGACGAAGGTGACGAAGGCCGGGGAGGAGGAGCTGGGCGGCGTGCCGACCGTCCACTACCGCGGAACCCTGCCCTTCCAGGCCGCCGCCTCCCGACTCGCGATGGACAAGCGGGCCCTCTTCGAGGAGCTCCACGCAAAGATCGGCGGCGAGGTGCCCGTGTCCGCCGAGGTCTGGGTCGACGGTCGGGGCCGCCTCGTCCAGTCGCGGATGACGCTCACCCTCGGTCCGAGCAAGTCCGTGACGACCGTGGCGTTCAGCGAGCTGGGCAAGTCCGTGCGGGTCGAGGTGCCCGCCGCCCGGGACACCGTGCCCGTCACCACGATCACCGGGGTCCTGGCCGGCTGACCCCGGACAGGCCGCTTCCCCGCGGCGGGCGCTATCCGGCGTCCGTGTCGCCGCCGCCGCCGCAGCCGGGGTGGCCCCAGCGCGTACCGAGTTTGCTGATCTTCTCCCCCGCCGCGTACTGCTTCCCGCAGGGGCAGGTGCCGGGGAACTTGGCCTTGATCGTCACCCCGGCCCGGCCGGCGCTCGCGCCCTTGGCACCCGCCGTGCCCTGGGCCGAGGAGCTCTTGGCCGATGCCGCTCCGGTCGTGCGGCGGGCGGAGGTGCTGCGGGCCGGGGTGCTGCGGGCCGGCGCCGGGACGGGCATGGACGCGTGGCCCAGCGCGGTGCCGGCCGGCTCCTGGCTGACGGCCGCGTCGCTGGCCGCCTGGTCGGCGATCGCGTTCAGGTGGTCGCCGTCCTCGCGGTGCGCGGGGACGTAGCGGAACTCCACGTCCCGGTCGGCCAGCAGCGCGTCGATGCTTTCGACGAGCTCGCGGTTGGCCACCGGCTTGCCCGCGGCGTTCTTCCAGCCGTTGCGCTTCCAGTTCGGAAGCCACTGGGTCACGGCCTTCATGGCGTACTGGGAGTCCATCCGCACCTGCACGGCCGTGCCGGGTGCCACGGCCTCCAGCAGCCGCTGCAGAGCGGTGAGTTCACCGACGTTGTTGGTGGCCCGGCCCAGCGGCCCGGCCTCCCAGCGCTCGGGGTGCCCGTGGACGTCGGCGATGACCCAGGCCCATGCGGCAGGCCCGGGATTTCCCTTGGCCGCCCCGTCGCAGGCGGCGATGATGCGATCAGACATCCCCCGATCATGCCTCACCCCGACGGCTGCCCGTGCCGTGGCCGCTGCCCGCGGCCGTGACCACGGCCGCGCCCGGCTCCGCCGGGTCCGGCTCTGCCGGCGCCTCCTGCCCCTCCCCGGCATCCTGCCGCTCCTCGGCGTGCGGTCGCGGCAGGATCCGGTCCAGGAAGGGCGGCAGCCACCAGTTGGCGCGGCCCATCAGGAACATCGCCGACGGGACCAGCACCAGCCGCACCACGGTCGCGTCCAGGACCACGCTCACCGCCAGGCCCACCGCGAGCATCTTGACCACGACGGTGGGCGAGGCCGCGAAGGAGAGGAAGACGGCGGTCATGATGAGCGCCGCACTGGAGATGACCCGGCCGGTGGCCGCGAGGCCCGTGCCGACGGCGAGGGTGTTGTCGCCGGTGCGGTGCCAGACGCCCGCGATGGCGGAGAGCAGGAAGATCTCGTAGTCCATCGACAGTCCGAAGACGATCGCGAACATCATCATCGGTACGAAGGACTCGATGGGCACCGGCTCCGACACCCCGATCAGCCCGCTCCCCCAGCCCCACTGGAACACCGCGACGAGCACCCCGTAGGACGCGGCGGTGGTGAAAAGGTTCAGCGCGACCGCCTTGAGCGGGACCACCACGCTGCGGAACACCAAGGTCAGCAGCACGAGCGCGGCGGCCAGCACGATGGCGATGATGAGCGGCAGCCGGTCCTTGACGGTGTCTCGGAAGTCCAGCTGGCCGGCGGTGGATCCGGTGAGGTAGCCCTCCGCACCGGTTCCCTTCAGCGCGTCGGGCAGGGTGGCGGTGGTCAGCGTCGTGAACAGGCCGCCCGTGCCGGCGCTCTGCGGTCCGGTGGCCGGGGTGACGGTGGAGACGAGCAGACGGCCGTCGGGGCTCGGCGCGAGCGGGGTGAACCCGGCTATGCCGGCGGTGTCCCGCAGCGCCGCGGTGAGTTCGGCGCCGATCCGGTCCGCCGGGACGGTGGCGTCGTGGAGGTCGGCCACCAGGACGAAGGGCCCGTTGGCCCCGGGGCCGAAGCCGGGGCCCTCGCCCTCGGCGATCCAGTCGTAGGCCGTGCGCGTGGTGCTCCCCGCCCGGTCGGCGCCGTCGTCGACGTGGCCGAGGCGCATCGAGAACAGCGGTACGGCGCACAGCGCGAGCAGCAGGGTGCCGGCGGTCAGGAACTTCCACGGGTGCCGTGCCACCAGGCCGGCGTAGCGGTGCCAGCCGTCGTGGTCGCCGGAGGTCTCGGCGACCGGGCGGCGCAGCGCGAACCGGTCGATCCGGCGCCCCACCAGGCCCAGGGCGGCCGGCACGAGGGTCAGGGCGGCCGCCCCGGTGACGACCACGACGATGGTGGCGGCCAGCCCCATCCGGCCGATGAAGGTCAGTCCGCAGGTGTACAGGCTGAGCATGGCCACCGCGACGGTGACGGCGGCCACCACGACGGCGCGCCCGCTGGTGGCGGCGGTACGGCCGGCCGCGTCGACCGGATCGTGGCCGTCGAGGAGGTCCTGGCGGAAGCGGGTGGTGAGGAAGAGGGCGTAGTCGATGCCCACGCCGAGGCCGATCATGGTGGCCAGGGTGGGGGCGGCGGTCGCGAAGCTGACGACGCCCGCGACGATGCCGACGATTCCGAGGCCCACGCCGACGCTGACCACCGCCGTGAGCAGGGGCAGCAGGGCGGCGGCGACGCTGCCGAAGGCGAGCAGGAGGATCAGCAGGGCCACGAGGACGCCCGCCGCCTCGCGGGCCCTGTCGTCGGCCGGCGGGCGGACGACCTGGTTCAGGTCCCCGCCGTACGCGACCTCCACGCCGGAGGCGCGGGCCGCGGCGGTGGCCGTGTCGAGGGTGCCGGTGTAGGCGTGCCCCAGGGTTTTGACCTGCCGGTCGAAGGACACCGTGGTGTAGGCGGTACGGCCGTCCGCGCTGGTCACGACCGGGGAGGCGGCGGTGACGTGGGGCATCCGCGCGAGGCGGGCCGCGCTCTCGTCGAGGGCCTCGCGGTGTCCGGCCAGGGAGCCGGAGTCCACGTGGAAGACCACGCGCCCGTTGGGGTCCCCGACCCCGGGGGCGGACGCGGCCAGCAGATCGGCGCCGGTACGGGACTGCGTGCTGGGGAGGCTGATCTGGTCGCTGTAGACCGGGGCGGCGAGCCTGCTGCCGCCCATCGCGCCGGCCAGCAGCAGGAGCCAGGCCGCGATCACCCAGACGGGGTGCCGGGCGCAGAAGGCTCCGAGTCGGCCCGGGCTACCCAGGCGGCCCGGACGGCCCTTGCGGCCCGTTCGTCCGAGGGGGGAATGCACGACGCCTCCAAGAAATGTCAGGACTGACACGAAGCACCTTGGCAGAAAATGTCAGGGGTGACAATTGTCAGTCCCGACAATTGACAGGGGTGACGCCATTGCTAGGCTTCGGCCGTGAACCAAGATCCGGCCACTGCCCCCTCCGCACCCGCGCCCGGCACCGAGCCGGAGGCGGAGCACGGTCTGCGCGAGCGGAAGAAGGAGCGGACCCGCAAGCTGCTGCGCGAGGGCGCCGCCGCGCTGTTCGCCGAGCACGGCTTCGCGGGCACCACGGTCGCGGACATCGCCGCCTGCGCGAACGTGTCCGAGCGGACCTTCTTCCGCTACTTCGAGAGCAAGGAAGCCCTGCTCCTGCCCGACAGCGTCGACCTGTTCGCGTACGTCGAGGCCGAACTGGCCCGGCGCCCGCCGCAGGAGGAGCCGCTCGACGCGGTCTGCAACGCCCTGATCTCCGCGGTGGCCCCGTTCGCGGCGTCCAGCCTCACCGCCCTGACCCACTCCGTGGCCATCGTGGGCGACGAGCGCGTGGTGGCCGCCCAACTCGTCCAGCTCTTCGCCGATTTCGAGAACCGGCTCACGCTCATCGTGCTGGACCGGCTCCCCGCCGACACCCCCGAGGCCGACCTGCGCGCCGGGGTGATCGCGGGCGCCGCCCTGTCCGCCGTCCGCGCCGTCCTGCGCACCCAGCGCCGGCGCCGCGCGAACGGCACCCTCACCGCGACCCCGCCCTCCGCGCTCCTGCTGGAGGCCTTCGGAATGCTGAAGCAGATCGGATCCACCGCGCCATGAAGCTCCGACGCACCCCCGTCCTCGCCACCGCCGGGGCGGCCGTCGCCCTCGCCGGTGTCTTCGTGGCCGACGTAGCCGTCGAACACACCGCCCGGGACCGCATCGCACGGGCGGCGGGCTGCCGCCTCCAGGCCCACGGACCCGTCACCGCCAAGCTCTCCGGCACCTTCGCCGGACTCCGCGCGCTGACCGGCCGACTGGGCTCCGTGCACCTGGCGGCCGAGGGCGTGCGCCGCGCCGACACCGACATGGACATCAAGGCCGACCTGTACGACGTCACGCGCGACGGCGGCATCAGCGGCGGCCGGGCGACGGCCACCATCCCCTACGAGGCCCTGCAGAAGCGCCTGGCCGACTCGGGGGAAGCCGCGGCGGGCGCCGAGGGGCTGACGGTGGGCGGCGACGCGAAGGGGCTCACCCTCACCGGGACCGTGGGACGCCTCGGCCTCCCCGTCACCGTGCACGCGAGCACCAGCGCCACGGCGACCGGCCTCACGATCACCCCGACGACGGTCACCGTGCTGGGCCGCGAACTGCCGATAGCCACCGTGAGCGGACTGCCCGGCGCGGCCGGCCTGGCCGAGCGGCTCGCGCCCCGGACCGTCGACGTCGGCGAGCTCCCCGAAGGGGTCAGCCTCACCGGGGCCCGTGCCACCGGCGCGGGCCTCACCCTGGACGCCTCCCTCGCGAAGTCCGTCACATCGGACACCGACGAGAAGGACTGCAGGGCGGTATAGACCACCCTCCACATTTTCCTGTTCGCAAACGTCCGAATTGATCCCAATCCATCCACATCGCCAGGGTCTGCACGCTCAGAATTGACTTTAAATATTCTTTAAATTTACCCTCCAGTCATGCGCAAATCTTCCCCCGTCACCCGCTCCGCCCTCGCCCTGGCCGGCCTGGCCCTCGCCGCCGCCGGCTGCTCAGCCGGTACGACCGACAAGGCCGTGGAGCAGGTCGACAAGGCCGTGAACGAGACCTACCAGGTCACTTACGAGGTCACCGGCAAGACCGTCGACTCGATCTCCTTCCACGACGGAGGCGGCACGGCCACCGCACCGAACCTCGCGACCGCCGAGCAGCCGGGCACCACTTGGACCAAGACGGTCACGCTGCGCGGCATCATGCCCGCGGCCGTCTCCCCCAGCTCGGTCGACAACACCGCCGACCTCACCTGCAAGGTCATCTACAAGGGCAAGGTCATCAAGGAGGCCAAGGGCGAAGCGGCCACGGCCGGCGGCTGCGTCGCGGTGTCCCCGATCACCGGCTAGCAAGCCCGGAGTGGACGCTCCCCGCGTGGACAAACCTGCAGTGGACGAGACCTAATCGGCTCGCGCGCGGGAACCGCGGACGGAGAGGATGGGCGCGACCGCGACCCGTACGCCGTTCGAAGGAACTCCGATGAGCAGCCCGCCGTACGCCCGATCCGCCCGTGCCTCCCTGGACGGGCTGGTGATGGGCGATGCCTTCGGCGACAGCTGGTTCACGCTCTCCGGCGAGAACGTCGAGGAGCAGTGGGCGACGCGCAGGCTCAGGCCCACGCCGTGGCGGTGGACGGACGACTCCGCCATGGCGTTCGTGCTCTTCGCCCACCTGGTGGCCCACGGTGAGGTGCGGCCGGGCCTTCTGGCGCGGGAGTTCGCCGCCGAGTACGAGCGGGATTCGGGGCGCAAGTACGGGGCGTCCATGCACGAGGTGCTGGGGCGGATCGGCGCGGGCGAGGACTGGCGGGGCGTCACCACCGAGCAGTTCGGCGGGCAGGGTTCCTACGGCAACGGGGCCGCCATGCGGGTCGCGCCGCTCGGCGCCTGGTTCGGGGGCGACCCGAAGGAAGCCGCCGCACAGGCCCGCTTGTCCGCACAGGCCACCCACGCCCACCCCGAGGCCGCCGCGGGCGCCGTCGCCGTGGCGGTGGCCGCCGCGCTGGCGGCGGCGAGCGCGGGCCGGGACGCCCCGCTCCGCGCCGAGTTCCTCCGGGAGGTCGCCGGGTACGTACCGGGGAGCGATGTCGGGTCCGGGCTGCGGGTGGCCGCGGGCCTCCCCGCGGGTACGCCGGTGCACCGTGCCGCGTCCGAACTGGGCTCGGGGTGGCGGATCTCGGCTCCGGACACCGTGCCGTTCGCCCTGTGGTCCGCCGCGGGGCACGTGGACGACCTGCCGGAGGCCTTGTGGCAGACCGTCGGCGGCTGGGGCGACCGCGACACCACGTGCGCGATCGCGGGCGGGGTCGTCGCGGCCCGTACCGGCACCGGCGGCGTTCCGGCCGACTGGATCGCCGCCCGCGAGGCCCTTCCGGCATGGAGCGGGTGGACCCCCGAGCCGCCGCCTCACTGAGGTCTGTCCAGATGATCATGTGACTACTAGGCTGCGGCGATGGAACCTGAACGCGCAGCCGACGCACCCGGAAGCTTCGCCTGGTCCGCGGACCAGGACCTGGATCCGGCGAACCACTACGACGGCTTCGCCGAGGCCTACTCGGCGGAGAACGAGAACAACCTCGTGAACGCCTACTACGAGCGACCCGCGATGCTGGCCCTGGCCGGAGAGGTGGCCGGCCGTCGGATCCTGGACGCGGGTTGCGGCTCGGGCCCCCTCACCGCCGCCCTGCTCGACCGCGGTGCGGTCGTCACCGGCGTCGACGCCAGCGCCGGGATGCTGGCGCTGGCAAGGCGGCGGCTGGGTGAGGACGCGGCCCTGCACGTGGCCGACCTCCGTGACCGCCTGCCGTTCGCCGACGGTGCGTTCGACGATGTGGTCGCGTCGCTGGTGCTGCACTACCTGGAGGACTGGGGACCGGCGCTGGCCGAGTTGCGGCGCGTGCTCAGGCCCGGCGGCCGGCTGATCGCGTCGGTGGACCACCCGTTCGTCGCCTACACGATCCAGGATCCCCGGCCCGACTACTTCGCGAGCAGCAGCTATGCCTTCGACTGGACGTTCGGCGGGAAGTCCGTTCCGATGAAGTTCTGGCGCAAGCCCCTGCACGCGATGACCGATGCCTTCACCACCGCCGGATTCCGGCTCTCCGTCATCAGCGAACCACAGCCCGACCCGGCTGCCCGTGAGCTGTTCCCCGACGGCTTCCGCGACCTTTCGAGCAAGACCTGCTTCCTGTTCTTCGTCGTCGAGGTACCCCTGCCGGCTGTGGTGCGCTGATGCACGGGGATCGCGTGCAGCTCATGCAGCTCGTCCAGCTCGCGTATTGCGGGCGTATCGAAAACCGCATACGCCACCGCAACGGCCCACCGTCTCCCCTGGGAACATGAACCACAACGCATCCCCGTCGCCGCCGCCGCGCCGCCGCACGCGCAGGGCCGTACTCCCCGGCCTGGCGGCCCTCGGCCTGGCGTACGCCCTGCACGTCCTGCGCGGGATGCTCATGATGGCCGCCCCGCGGTGCATGGCCGGTCAGTGGCACGGCTGCTTCGACACGTTCAACGGCGTGGTGCTCATGACCCTCGTCACCCTGCCCTTGGCCGTGCTGGTGGCCTGGGCCCTGGCCCGCCGTCGGCGCACAGCCGGCGGCGGCGGCACCGGATTGGCCTGGCGGATGTCGCTGGCCGAGGTCGGCATGGTGCACGGGACGCTGCCGTTCGTGTGGATGACGATGATGCCGGGCTCCGGAGCCGGGATCGTCCCCGGCCGGTTCAGCCTGGTGCCGGTACGGGACCTGCTCACGATGGGGCCGCTCGGGATCGCCGGCAACCTGCTCGTCTTCGCCTCGCTGGGGTTCTTCGCCCCCATGCGGTGGGCGGCGCTCGCCTCCGTGCCGCGGATCCTGGCCCTCGGGGCGGGCTGCTCGGTCCTGGTCGAAACCGCGCAGTACGTCCTGCAACTGGACCGGGTGTCCTCCGTGGACGACGTCCTGGTCAACGCGACCGGCGCCGCCCTGGCCGCGCTGGCCTCGCGCCGCTGGTGGCGCACCGCGGCGCCGGAGCCGTCGGACCGGCCCGGCCCCGCGCTGGTAGCGGCCGGCTGACTCGCGTACCCGCCGCGCACGTTGCATACGGTGGCGATATGTCCTGGTGTCTAGGCTTCGGGCATGCGCGTACTGATCGTCGAGGACGAGCCCTACCTGGCCGAGGCCGTCCGTGACGGTCTACGGCTGGAGGCGATCGCCGCCGACATCGCCGGCGACGGCGACTCCGCCCTGGAACTGCTCGGCGTCAACTCCTACGACCTCGCCATCCTCGACCGCGACATCCCCGGCCCCTCCGGCGACGAGGTCGCCCGCCGCATCGTCGCCTCCGGCAGCGGCATCCCGATCCTCATGCTCACCGCTGCCGACCGGATCGACGACAAGGCTTCCGGGTTCGGACTCGGCGCCGACGACTACCTCACCAAACCGTTCGAGCTGCGGGAGCTCGTCCTGCGGCTGCGGGCGCTCGACCGCAGGCGCGCGTACGCCCGGCCGCCGGTCCGCGAGATCGCGGGCCTGCGGCTCGACCCCTTCCGCCGGGAGGTCTTCCGGGACGGCCGCTACGTGGCGCTGACCCGCAAACAGTTCGCCGTGCTGGAAGTCCTCGTCGCCGCGGAGGGCGGGGTCGTCAGCGCCGAAGACCTGCTGGAACGGGCCTGGGACGAGAACGCCGACCCCTTCACCAACGCCGTGCGCATCACCGTCTCCGCGCTGCGCAAGCGGCTCGGCGAACCGTGGATCATCGCCACGGTCCCCGGAGCCGGCTACCGCATCGACACCCGGCCGGAGGCCGGGCGCAAGGGCGCGAACCGGGGAGCAGGCCGTGGATAGGGCGCCCGGGTTGAGCGTTCGCGCCAAACTCACCCTCAGCTACGCCGGATTCCTCATGGTCGCCGGCGTCCTGCTGCTCGCCGCGGTGTGGCTGTTCCTCCTGCGGTACGTCCCCGACCGGGCACTCATCGTCTCCGCCGACAAGCCCATCCACGATGTCTTTCCGATCCGGTCCAACCTCCTGCGCGTTTTCGCGCCGAGGGCGGCCGCGGTACTGGCGTTCCTGCTGGTGCTCGGCCTCGTGGGAGGCTGGTTCCTCGCCGGCCGGATGCTCGCACCCCTCAACCGGATCACGGATGCGGCG
Source organism: Streptomyces tatrensis (assembly GCF_049310065.1). NCBI lineage: Bacteria > Bacillati > Actinomycetota > Actinomycetes > Kitasatosporales > Streptomycetaceae > Streptomyces > Streptomyces tatrensis. Next base: position 529,398 of record NZ_JBMDLB010000011.1, read on the forward strand.
CGGACGGCCGGGAACCGGTCGCTGTCCCACCGGATCCACATGCGGGGCCGCCAGGACGAATTCCGTGAACTCTCCGACGCGTTCGACTCCATGCTCGAACAGCTGGAGTCCCACGTGGCCGAACAGCAGAGGTTCGCCGCGAACGCCTCCCACGAGCTGCGCACCCCCCTGGCCATCTCGCGGACCCTCCTCGACGTCGCCCGCAAGGACCCGACGCGGGACCGGGGCGAGCTCGTCGAACGCCTGCACGCCGTCAACGCGCGGGCGATCGACCTCACCGAGGCGCTCCTGCTGCTCAGCCACGGCGACCGCGCGGACTTCACCCGCGAGGACGTCGACCTCTCGCTCCTCGCCGAGGAAGCAGCCGAAACCCTGCTCCCCCTCGCCGAGCAGCGCCGGATCACCCTCGACGTCACCGGCGGGCCGGCCCGGACGGACGGCTCCGCGGAGCTCCTGCTGCGGATGGTGACGAACCTCGTCCAGAACGCCGTCGTCCACAACCTCCCCACCAGCGGGACCGTGACGGTCCACACGGAGGAGCGCGGCGGCACGAGCGTGCTGCGGGTGGAGAACACGGGCCCCCGGCTTTCACCGGAACTGCTCCCGACGCTCACCGAACCCTTCCGGCGCGGGGCGGACCGCGTACGCACCGACGAGCACGCCGGTGTCGGCCTCGGCCTGGCGATCGTGCACAGCATCGTCCGCGCCCACGCCGGAACCCTGGACCTCGCCCCCGGACCCGCCGGCGGCCTCCTCGTCACGGTCCGCCTCCCCGGCATCCGGTAGGCAACGCCTCCCGGGTGCCGCGCTAGCGCAGGCGTACGAGCTTCGTGCCGAGGGACGGGGCGGACAGGTCCGTCTGGAGTGCCACGGGGACCGTCGGTGCGCCCGGCCCGGTGCCGATGGTCAGGACCCCGATCTCGGTGCCGGCCGGCGCCTCTTCGGGGAGCCCCTTCTCGCCTACGGCCAGACGCAGTTCGAGCTGCTGGCCCGGTACGGCGACGACGGCCGCGTCCCGGGTGGCCACCACCGGGGTACGGGTGCCGAGCCCGTCGTCCACGTAGCCGACGACCTGGCCCTTCTTGACCGCGCCGGCCGAGGTCAGTGCCGCGCGGACGGCCTCGATGACCTTCTTGCTGTTCTGCTTGACCAGCTTCAGGCTGTTGGCGCCGTCGGGGTCTGCGCCCGTGACGTGCTGGTCGAGCATCGTGCCGAGGATCATCGGGGTCTTGTCGCCCACCGTCTTGTACGCCGCCCACATCAGCGCGCCGCCGGCCGCCGAACTGGAGCCGGTCTTGATGCCCTTGACGCTGAGTCCGGCGATGAGCAGGTCGTCGTTGTTGTTGATGAGCTTCTCCGGCAGCCCCGGGATGGTGGCGTTGGGCAGCTGGACGATCGCCCGGAACGCGTCGAACTTCATGACCTCCTCGGCCAGTTTCAGCTGGTCGACGGCGGTGCTCACGGTCTTGGCGTCGAGCCCGCTCGGGTCGGTGTACGTGGTGGAGGTCATGCCGAGCGCCTTGCCCTCGGCGTTCATCTTCTCCACGAAGGCGGCCTCGGAGTCGCTTCCGGTATCCCAACGGGCCAGCAGACGCGCGATGTTGTTGCCCGAGGGGATCATCAGCATCTTCAGCATGTTCTGCTGGGAGAAGCGCGTGCCGGCCGTCAGACCCGTGATGCGCGATTCGCTCGCAGAGGTGCCGTCCGCGACGGCCTTGGCGTCGATCTCGATCTGCGGGCCGTCCTCGCCCTTCTTCAGCGGGTGGTTCTTGAGGATCACGTAGGCCGTCATGACCTTGGCGACGCTGGCCGTCGGCACGGGCTTCTGCTCCCCGAACGTGCCGACGTCGCCCGCGCCGCCGATCCGTACGGCGGCCTGCCCCTTCTCCGGCCACGGCACGTCGAAACGCCCGTCGAGGGTGACGGAGGACGCGGCGCCCCCACTGGTGAGGACGGCGTCGGGCAGCGGCCGCAGCGCCTGTACGACGGCCAGTACGGCGACCAGCAGGAGCAGCGGCGGCACCCAGATCCGAACCCGCCGGGCCACGGTCCGACCGGGGGTCGCGGGCGGCGGCGGGGTGTTGGTGAGCTGCGCGAGCAGATCGAGCGCCGGCAACGGCTGCTCGGTGGTCCCCTCGGGGGCGGGCAAGGGGGAAGGCGAGGGGAAGGGAGCGAGCACCTGGGTGTGGGCGGCCCCTGGCCCGGAAGCCCTCCCCGAGGCGGGAGCCGCTGCCGGAGCCGTGGCGGATGCCGGAGTTCCCGGAGCCTGGGCGGGTACCGGTCCCGGAGTCGGCACGGTTCCCTGAACCGGGACGGCACCCGGCGTCGGCACGGTTCCCGGAGCCGGGGCATGCGCCGCCTTCGGCACGGCCGGGGCGGGTCCTACGGGCGCCGCCGCGGGCCTTGGCGTTGCGGCCGCCCCTGACGCCCATGCCGGCACCGAAGGCGAGGGGGCCTCGTCCAGCGGCTTGAGCGCGATGAACGTGCTCGTCCTCTCGGAGTCCGACTCAGGAGGGATCCCGGTACCGGTACCGGTACCGGTACCGGTACCGGCTGCCGTCAACGCGTCCGGCGCCTGGTCGACACCCGGACCCGACTCCGCCTCCGGCCGCGACAGCGGGCCGGGCGCGGGCGAGCCCCGCAAAGCCCCCTCAGCAACGACTCTCGGATCCGATCCGGACTCCCGCACCGGCCACGACACCCGACCCGAGACAGGCACGGCCGCGGACTCGGACGCAGACACGGGCTCCGGGTCGGACGCGGCCTCAGGCTCGCCGCCGGACGCGGGCTCGGAAGCCGACGAAAGCGTGGGCTCGGCCCCGGTCGGCGGGATGGGCTGGAGCCCGGGTGCGGACGCGGCCTCAGCTGCGGCCCCGGCCCCGGCCGGGGGCTCGGGCGTCTCCCGGGACGCGGGCACGGACGAGGGCACGGGTCGCGCCCCGGCCCGGGAAGCAGGCGCGGGCCCAGCCTCGGCTGCGGGGTCCGGCATGGCCGCAGATGCGGTGGAGGACGAAGCCGTCGGCGTCGCCCCGGACATGGGGGCCGCCCCGGACGTTGGCGTCGGCTCGGACGTGGGCTCCGGCTCGGACGTGGGCTCGGACCCCGAATCCGGCTCGGAAGCGGTCGCAGGCGCGGCGTCGGGCGCGGTCGGCGTCCCGGGAACCGTCCTCGGAGCGGGCACGGTGTGCGGCTCCGGGCCCGGCCGGGATGCGGGTGCGGGGTCGGGTGTGGGCCGTTGGGCGGGGGTCGGTGTGTGCGCGTCGGGCGCGCCGGGCGTCCTCGCCGGGTGCCCGTCCTTCGTCGCGTCGGGCTCCTCGCCCTCCACCGGTACCGCCGTCATGCCGTACACCGCCTTGCTCGTGCCGTTCTGGATCACCAGCCAGTCTCCGTGCCTCATATGCGCAGGTGATGCGCACTGGATGACCAGTTGGTCACAATCCGTCCGGCTCGGCCCGGACCGGCACCCGTAGTCAAACGATCATCAAACGATCACGCCCCCATCATGAGCGGCCCGAAGAATCACCCACTCCCCCACGCAAGGCACCACCAGGAACCGGACACCCCTATGAGCCTCACCACCCCCGGCCCCCCGGCTCCGTCGAGGCGACGTCTGCTCGCCGGCGGCGGCGCCCTGTTCCTCACGACGGCCGCCTGCTCACTGTTGGCCGCCCGGTCCGCCGGCTCCGGACGGACCGACGACCACCGCGGCCCGGGGGCGGGACCACCCGGGGCCTCGCCCACCGCCCCTCCCGCGTCCGGATGGATGCCCGGGGTGTCGAAGGTCCCCCTGGAGCGCAACTTCGTCCCCGGCGAGCGCGATGCGCAGCGCGGGCTCGTGCTGCACGTCCAGGAGGGCGAGGGCTCCTTGTACGAGCGGTTCAACGCCCCCGGGATCAAGACCTCCTCGCACTTCTGGGTCTCCCGGGACGGGGAGACGGAGCAGTACGTGTCCGTCCTGGACGGGGCCTGGGCCCAGGTGGAGGGCAACGGGTCGTGGGCCTCGGTCGAGACCTCCGGTTTCGCGACCCGGTCGCTCACCGAGGCGCAGGTCGACGCCGTCGCCCGCATCTACGCCTGGGGCGCCGGCTCGCACGGCTGGCCGCCGGCCGTCAGCGACCGCCCGGACCAGCCGGGTCTGGGGGTGCACGCCATGGGCGGCGCCGCCTGGGGCGGGCACGCATGCCCCGGCACCCTACGGTCCGGGCAGCGCGCGGAGATCATGCGCCGGGTGCGCGAGCGGCTGCCCGGCGTGCAGTGAGCCGCCCAGGGGATGGTTCCGCCGGTCCACTGACAGGAGGTGTCAGTGGACCGGCTCTAGCATCCGGACCATGAACGTCATCGTCGAACTCCGGCAGTACACCCTCCACCCCGGCGCCCGGGACACCCTGGTCGACCTCTTCGAGCGGGAATTCGTCACCGGGCAGGAGGCGGCCGGCATCACCCTGGGAGGCCGGTTCCGGGACCTCGACGACCCGGACCGCTTCGTCTGGCTGCGCAGCTTCCCGGACATGGAGGCACGGGCGCGGGCACTGCACGCCTTCTACGGCGGCCCCGTCTGGCAGGCCCATCGCGCGGCGGCCAACGCGACCATGATCGACTCGGACGATGTGCTCCTGCTGCGCGGACCGGGCTTCGCCGCCCCGGCCACCACGGGGCCCGTCGTGGCGACCATCTGCCACCCCCTGGACCCCACGGCCTTCGCCGACCACTTCGACCGGCACCTGCGCCCCGCCCTGGCCGCCGCCGGAACGCCCGCGCAGGCGGTACACCTCACCGAGCACGCGGAGAACACCTTCCCCGCACTGCCGGTCCGGACCGGTGAGGACGTCCTGCTGTGGTTCACGGCGGGGCAGGAAGCACCGCGCCTGCCGGACCTCTCGCTCCGGCTGAAGTCGGCTCCTCGGCAGCTCCGGCTGGAGCCCGTCCGGGCGCTGCGACCGTAGGCCGATTCCCCCCGGACCCTGCCGGTCGATCCCGCGTCTCCCTCAACTACCGCCGGGGGGAGCGACATCGGGATGAGACGGCCTAGGGTTGGCCCGTGAGCACGCCCTATGACGACCGCACGGCCCTCGACCTCCTCGACGCCCACCTTTATGACCTGCGCCAGGCAGCCGACGAACTCCACCGGGGAAACCCGGCCGTCGTCCCCGAGCCGCCGCGCGAGCTCGTCGAGGCCGCCGCGGACGGTGCGGCCTCGGAGCTCCTGCGGTGGGGGTACGGGGAGCTGGCCGGCATCCCGCGCTCACCGGCCTACGCGTTCGCCCTCGGCTGCGGCACCACCACCATGGAGCTGTGGCGGCGCCGCAGCCCCTGGAACGCGGCGGCCCTGCGCCTGCTGGAGGACCCGAACGTCTTCCTCGCCACCGGTCCGCGCCGGCACGAGGACTGGGCCGAGGACGTGCTCGCCGTGATGCACCGCCAGGTGCCGGACCCGCGCGGCTGGCTTCGGATCGACGGCGAGCGCACCGACGATGCCGGGTACGCCGGGTCGGCGTACCCCTTCGAGCCGCCGCCCGCCGCCGGGTTCCGGGACCGCCTGCACGAGCTGGAGCCGGCGGGGGCCGTCACCGCGCTCGCCGTCATGGCGGAGGAGTGGGGCCACTGCACGCCCGTCCGCAGCCGGCCGGATCGCGAGGCCCTGCTGGCCGACGCACGGTTCCTGCTGGACCGCTACGGCCCGGACGCCCGATTCTTCACGAACGCTCTGGACGCGGCCTCGGACCCCGCCCGGGACTTCGTTCAGGCCGGCCTCGATGGGACGAAGTCCCACAAGTTCCTCACGGGCGAGTACATCAGGGGCCTCTACCTGTTCGAAGAGCTGGGCCTCATCGCCGCGTCCGACGACGAGGTCGGGGTCTTCTGGTCCATCGGCGCGTACTGACACCGGCTCCCGGCAGGCGCCCCGGGCCTGTCGCCGCATCAGGCCTGCGGGTGCAGGGCCAGCAGGGCCGTGCGGTGGGAGACCCACCCCAGGAGGCGGAGCCGTTCCTCGTCGAGGACCGGGAGTCCGTCGCCCTCGCTCGCGGCGAGGAGCGGCAGCACTTCCTGCAGGGACTGGCCGGCGAGCAGGGCGGGCGGGTGGTCCCGTAGCTCCTCGACGGGCGTGTTCTCGGAGAGTCCTGCGTGCAGGGCCTGGGAGAGGGCGGGCGCACCCACCGAACCCGCGTAGTGGCCGTGGCGGTCGACGAGCGGGAGACGGTCGGCGCCCGCCTCGATCATCGCCGTGATCGCCTCACGCAGTCCGGTGCCGGGCGCGAGCGCGGGCGGCGGTGGTCCCATGGCGGTCCGTACCTCGATCGCCGCCGGGCCGGTCAGGTCCAGGTCGACCCCGCGGCGGCGGAGTTTGGCCGTGTAGACGGTGTCCCGGCTGAGGGCGTGGCTGACTCCGGTGGCGACGGCGACGGCGGCCATCAGCGGCAGGATGATCCCGTACTCGCCGGTCAGTTCGTAGATGATGACGACGGCGGTGATCGGTGCGCGGGCCGAACCGGCGAAGACCGCACCCATCCCGATGACGGCGTAGGTCGTGGCCGAGCCGGTCACTCCGGGGGCGAGGTGGTCCATCGTCTGCCCGAAGGCGCTGCCGAGCATGGCGCCGACGAAGAGGCTGGGCGCGAAGACGCCGCCCGAGCCGCCGATCCCGATGGTCACGCTGCACGCGATGATCTTGCCGATGAGCAGCACGAGCAGGAATCCGATCGCGTACCCGCCCACCGCGGCCTTGCCGAGGACCGGGTAGCCGACCCCGTACATCTCGGGCAGTGCGAGCAGGATCGCACCGAGCACGATGCCGCCGGCGGCCGGACGGAGCCATTCCGGGCCGTGCCAGACGGAGTCGCAGAGGTCCTCCACCCCGTACAGCACCTTGGTGAAGAGCACCCCGACGACCCCGGCCATCGCACCGAGCAGTACGTACAGGGCGTACGCGGCCAGGTGGCCGGCGTTCACCGGCGCCAAGTCGAGGAACCGTTCGTCGCCGAGGATTTCGCGTCCGATCACGCTGGCGGTGACCGCGGAGACGGCCACCAGGCCGAAGGCGCGGGCCGTGAAATCGCGCAGGATCAGTTCCATCGAGAAGAAGACGCCGGCCAGGGGCGCGTTGAAGGTGGCGGCGATGCCGCCGGCCGCGCCGCAGGCGACCAGCAGCCGCATCCGTTCCTCGCGCACGCGCAGGAGGGCTCCGGCGGTGGAGCCGAGGGCGGCCCCGATCTGGACGATGGGCCCCTCGCGGCCCACGGAACCGCCGCCGCCGATGCACAGCGCGGAGGCCAGGGACTTCACCACCGCGACCCGGGGCGGGATCCGGCCACCCTGGCGGGCGACCGCGTACATCACCTCGGGGACGCCGTGGCCGCGCGCCTCCTTGGCGTAGCGGTAGACGAGCGGTCCGTACAGTGCGCCCGCGACCACGGGGGCGAGCAGCACGAAGTACGGTCCGAGCCAGGGCACGTACGGGTTGTCGGCGTGGCCGGCGGAGGAGTAGTCGTCGTGGCCGGACAGCGCCCGGGTGAAGACCTCGATCAGCCAGCGGAAGCCCACCGCGCCGAGTCCCGACCCGGCGCCCACGAGGACGGCGGGCAGCAGCATCGCGGCCTGGGTGCGGTTCAGCGCGTCCCGTGCCGCGTCCGCCGAGAACGGGCCCATCTCCACTCCTCAGGAACCGATCCACTGCCGATCGCGCGCCCCGGCCCCTGACCACGATCCCCCGGACCCCCATCCAACGGGCCGCCTCGCGCCTCGGCCGGGAGGCGGGCCGGAGGTACACCCGCCCGGCGTAGGGCCCGGGGCGGAGGCCGGCGCAGGGCCTGTCGCGGGGCCCGTCGCGGGGCCGTCGCCGGGCCGTCGCCGAGCCGTCAGAACCCGTCCGGCGCCGGTCCGTCCGGGACGGTGTGCCGCCTGGCCGAAGGCCGACCCCCGTCCGTTCCCGGTCCCGTACAGTCCGTGCTGCCGCCGGCCCGGCGCGGGCGGAACCCGGCGGACCCCGGCGGAACAACCCGGCCGGCGACCGGACCAACGGACGAACAGGGGAGCACCGATGGCCATCGAAGCCGGTCCCGTGGACCGCCTCACTCCCCCGGTCCCCGAGCTGGACCCCTCCGTCGTGGAGCGGTGGAGGGCGGGCGGAGGCCAGCTCGTCGAGCTGCTGGCCGAGGTGTGCGGACGGCTCGGCGGGGTCGGCGCGTTCCGGCTCGGCGACGGCCCCGGGGACCGGCCGACCGTGCTGGTCACCGGTCCGGGGGCGATCCAGCACGTGCTGGCCCTGCATCCGCAGCGCTACGTCAAACGCTCGCACCGGGCCCGGCTGCTGGTCGGTGAGGGCGTGCTCTCCGCGACCGGCGAGGCGTGGAAGCGGCAACGGCGGCTCCTGCAGTCCCAGTTCACGGGGACCGGGATGCGCCGCTACGAGCAGCGGATCGCCGAGGCCGCGCGGATCACGGCCGGCCGCTGGGCCGCGTACGCCCGTACCGGCGAGGTCTTCGACGTCGGCGAGGAGATGCGGCGCTTCGCCCTCGACACCATCTGGCGCTCCCTGACCGGCCACGCCCTGGACGCGGACACCGAGCGCGAACTGGGCTCCGTCGCGGCCGTGGTGGCGGCCCTGCCGACGCTGCCCGCCGACTCCGCCGACGCCGGGGAGGCGGTGGCCGCGGATCTGGCCAGGATCGACGCCGTGGCCCATCACGCGATCGCCGCCGCCCGCCGGGGCGCCGCGGGTCCCGACGGGCCGGGGCTGCTCCACCTGCTGGTGGAGGCGTCCGCCGAGCGGCCCGAGTACACCGACCGGCTGATCCGCGACGAGCTGGTCACGCTGCTGGTCGCCGGGCACGAGACCACGGCCACCACGCTGACCTGGCTGTACCTGCTGCTCGAGCGCCATCCCGAGGCCCGCGCGTGGGCCCTCGCGGCGGGCGGCGAGGGCTCGGCGGAGCGCCGGGAGGCGATCCAGGCCCTGGTCAACGAGACGTTGCGGCTGTATCCGTCCGCCTGGATCCTGCCCCGGCACGCCGTCGAGGACGACGTCCTGGCGGGCTACGCCGTCGGGGCGGGCACCGACGTGATCGTCTGCCCCTACCTCGCGCACCGCGACCCGGCGCTGTGGCCCGATCCCGAGCGCTTCGACCCGACGCGCTTCACCGCGCCGGGCGGCCGGCCGGCCGTCCCGGGCGCGTACGTGCCCTTCGGCATCGGTCCCCGCGCCTGCCTCGGGCTGCAATTCGCGCTGCGCGAGTCGACGGTGCTGCTGGAACACCTGCTGCCGGCCCATGCGCCTACCTTCCGGTCCGTCCCGGACGGGGCCGCCTACAGCATCACGGTGCGTCCGGACGGCCCGACGCCCGTCACGCTCGCCGTCCGTTCGTGACGGGGATCACCGCTCGTCGGCCCTTCCGCGCCTTGGCTGGTTCCGGGCCGGGAATCGCCGGAAGTTGATGGCAGCAGGGCTTTTCGATCATCGATTGGCGGGATGGCGGGCCCGGTCGGCCGTGGACCTGCGCGGGGACCGAGTACCTGCAGCCGCCCGCCTCGGGACCAAAGTCCCTGGCCGCCCGTCCGGCCCGAGCCCACCCTTTTGAAGGCGCCCCACGCCGGCGGACGGGTCGGCGACGGGGTGGGCCGGGCACGAGCGGTGTGCCGGCCCCGCGGCCGGGTGCCGGACCGCTTCTGCGGTCCGGCACCCGGCCGCCCACGCCCGTGCCGATCCCAGGACCCGTGCCGATCCCAGGACCCGTGCCGATCCCGACACCTCAAGCCCTGCGGGCGGCGCGCCACCGTGTGCCGGCCAGGACGGCCGCGATGAGCAGCAGACCCGCGCCGGTGCCGGCCAGGCCCGCGCGGAGGCCCTCGGGGACGTACGAGCACACCAGCCGGCCGGCGCCGCCGGATCCCAGGGGAACGCCGATCAGCCCCTGGTACGAGACCGGGGCGCGGGCCGGTCCTCCGTCCACCGAGCAGCTCCAGCCGGGGGACGCCGTGGTGGCGAGCACCGCCGTGCCGGTCGAGCCCTCGGGGAGCCGGGCCTCGACGCGGTGTCCGCCGACCGTGACGTGGGTGGCTGCGCCGGCCTTCAGCCCGGCCACGGCCGCGTCGAAGGCGGCCTGGTCCAGGCAGCCGAGCGCCCCGGCCGGCAGGATCTGGCCGTCCTTCTCAGTGCGCAGGGAGAAGGTGAAGCGGCCGTCGGCCGCCGCCGTGCCCAGTTCTTTGACCGGAGCACTGACCACGGGCGGCCTGCCGACGAGTTCCGTGAGCCGCCTGCCGGTGTCCTCGGCGCGGGCGGTCGCGTACAGGTCCGGCGCGTGGAGGAAGGCGCGGGCCCCCGGGGTGCACCGCCCGGTGAACACGGCCCAGCTCTCCGGGCCGTCGCCCTTGGCCTTGGTCAGGGCGAAGCCCGGCCCGGCCGCCGGTTCGGGTGCGGGCCGCCCGCCGGCGTGGGCGAGCGTGGGCACCGTGTAGATCCTGGCGCCGAGGGCGGCCTGGCGGCGGGCCCAGACGGAGCCCTCGGGAGCCCCGTGGGCCTGGTCGCTGCCGGGTGCGCGGAGCGTGACCAGGGGCGGGGCGGGCAGGGTGCGGACGGTGACGCCGGTCTCTCCGGCCGGTTCGAGGACGGTGCCGATGCCGAGCAGGGCCCGCAGCACCGGGTCGTCCGCGGGCCACAGGTGTCGGCCGCCCATGGCCTGGCCGAGGCCGAGGCCGCGCAGTCCGCGCGCGGTCTCCACGCTCACGTAACTGCTGTAGTAGGCGCCGCCCTGGCCGCCGACCAACATCGCGTCGTTGTTGGTGACGAAGAGGCCGGATCCGGCGTCGGCGCGGGTGGCGGGCCAGTTCTCGTGCGCGGCCAGGGCCTGGTGCACGTTCTTGCCGCGCTCGGTCATGGTCTGGGCGCGTACGGGGCCGCGCCGGCGGGGGTCGTTGGCGACGGAGTCGCCGTAGACGCTGTACACGGTGCCGGTGAAGACCGAGACGGCCAGCAGCAGCATGACGCCGATGCGGGCGGGGCGGCGCAGCCCGCGCGCGTAGAAGAGCAGCAGGGCGGTGGTGACTGCGCCGCCGGTCAGGACGCCGGTGAGGGCTTGTTCGTTGACCGGCGGGAGGTCGTAGGTGACGGCGACGAGGAGGGCCAGCAGGCCGGCCCCGCCGAGCAGGGCCCGGGGCCGGGGCATGTGGGCCAGGCAGATCCAGGCGGCCATCGCCATCATGCCGCTCAGGACGAAGGACTCGCGGAAGGGGGCGCCGTGCGGGAGGGCCCCGCCCTGCCAGAGCTCGGCGGTGGGGGTGAGGACGAAGGAGACGCCGGTCAGCAGCATCAGCGAGAACCAGGCCAGGCGTTCGCGGCCGCGCACCTTGGACTGGAAGGGCAGGGTCAGGACGAGGAGGAGGACGAGCACCCCGGCGTAGACGTTCGGCGTGGCGACGCGGACGGGATGGGTGCCCGGTATGAGCATCGAGAGGAAGGTCAGCGGATCGGTGTCCACGCCGACCACGTACAGCTCGGTGGGCTGGGCCCGCCGGTTGGCGAAGGTGCACACCAGAACGGCGGGGGCGGCGAGGAGCAGTCCGGTGCCGGTCATGGTGGCGGCCCGCCACAGTGCCCGGCCGCGGGCGCGCCGGTCCATGTCGGCGAGCAGGAGCCGTACGAGGAACACGAGCGCGGTGGCCGCGGTGGCCATGGCGGCGGTGTAGAAGTTGGCGAACCAGCACAGGGCGACGAGGAGGCTGCCGGGGATCCAGCGGCGGCCGGTCAGACACCAGTCGGCGGCCATCCCCAGCACGGGTATCGCGACCAGGCCCCAGGTCCACATCGGCACCACGGTGCCCTCGGCGACTCCCCAGCCGCAGACGGCGTAGCCGACGGAGAGCAGGGCGCGCAACCAGGGCGAGCCGGGGCGCAGTCGTCCCAGGTACACGGTCATCAGCGCGGCGGCGAGGCCCATGCTGCAGAGGCTGACGAGGTAGACGGAGAGCTCCGCCTGCTGGCGGGGCAGGAGGCCGGTCAGCAGGGAGAACGGATTGGTGAGATAGGTGAAGAAGTCACCGAGAAATCCGACACCGTACCCGCTCTGCCAGTTGAAGAGCAGATCTCCCTGGGCGTTGCCGTGCAGGAGGTCCCAGAGACGGGTGTGGAACGGAACATATTGGTGGCGCAGGTCGTTGGTGGCGCGCGGAACGGATCCGAAAGGGTAGACACCGCGCACGGCGAGACCGGAACTGTAAGCCGCCATGGATATGAGCGCGGCCACGAGAGCAGAAATGAATGCGATATTCCGCTTGACCCCGCCCACCTGCGACGCGACCCCTCCGCGGCCCCCCGTGGCGAGGGGTTTTTCGGCAGGCGTGAGTGAAGTGGCGGTCATGTGTGGCAAACCCTCGTGCGCGGCCAATCGGCGACGGGAAGGCCGCCGATTCACGCACCCTATGCACACCCTCGAAAGAACAACGCGCCCGGCGCAACGAATTCGATCGCGACGACGAGAATGTCCGGTCTCAACCGCATGGAAAATCGACAACCGGCCATTTCTCGCGTGGCGCCCCTCCCCGGAGGGGGCTCCGGGAGCCCTCGGGGCGTGCCCGGGGCCCGCCCGGCTCGGGTGCCGGAACCACCGGATCCCGTAGGCTCTGCGGATGGCAAAGTACTTCGACGTACACCCCGAAAACCCCCAGCCCCGCGCCATCAGCGGCATCGCCGACGGCATCCGCGCAGGAGGGCTCGTCGCCTACCCGACGGACTCCTGCTACGCGCTGGGCGCCCAGCTGGGCAACCGTGACGGCGTGGACCGCATCCGGTCCATCCGGCAGCTCGACGACCGCCACCACTTCACCCTGGTGTGCGAGAACTTCGCGCAGCTCGGCCAGTTCGTCATCATCGACAACGACGTCTTCCGCGCGATCAAGGCGTCCACCCCCGGCAGTTACACCTTCATCCTCCCGGCGACGAAGGAGGTGCCCCGCCAGCTCCAGCACCCGAAGAAGAAGACGGTGGGCGTGCGCATCCCCGACCACGCCGTGGTGCAGGCCCTGCTGGCCGAGCTCGGCGAGCCGCTGCTGTCGAGCACGCTGCTCCTGCCCGACGAGGCGGAGCCGATGACGCAGGGCTGGGAGATCAAGGACCGGCTCGACCACGTCGTCGACATGGTCGTCGACTCCGGCGAGTGCGGGACGCTGCCGACGACGGTCATCGACTTCTCCAGCGGCGAGGCCGAGATCGTCCGGCGGGGCGCGGGGGACACCGCCCGCTTCGAGTAGCCGCCGCAGGCGTTCGCTTCGAGCAGCGGCGGCGTACGCCCGCCCGCCGTACGGTCGGCGGGCGGGCGTACGGCGCGTCAGGTGGGCGTACGGCGCGTCAGGTGGGCGGGTACAGGACGGGCTTGAGGCCGTAGTCGAGCTCGGAGCCGTCCACGAGGAGGGCTTCCACCGTCCGGGTGCGGGGATCGATGTCGGCCACCATCCCGTCACCCGAATAGCGGGGGTAGCCGGAGGCGCCGTTCTGGCCGGTCGGTGCGACGACGGCCGAGCGGATGGCGTCGTCGGGCGACCCCTCCACCACGTGCTCGGGCACCAGCAGGATCTCGAAGGTCTGCGGTTCGGTACTCATTCCCCGACGCTAACCGGATCCCGCGGATCATGCCGTCCGGGGCGGGCCGGGCACGATCCGGAAGGGGCGGCCCAGGGGGTGTCTTGCCGATCAGGCCGGGCTCGCGGGGTCTGGTGCCGACGGGTGGCGCAGCAGGCCGCGAGCCCACCGTTCGTTCAGGCCCGCGAGGAAGCCGATGGCTCCCCAGAAGAACCAGGTCTTGACCAGGGCCCCGTGCTCGGCGCCGGGGAACGGGCCGGTCTCGCACAGCTCGGCCGCGGTGGCCGGCGGGGTGAGGACGGTGAGGATCCCGCCGGCGACGAGGAGGTAGAGCGCGGTCGCCAGGAACCACCCCACCACCACCCGGTACCAGCCCTCCTGGCGCAGGGACCGGCACAGCTGGACCGGATCCGTGTCCGGGCCCTCCCCACCCGCCCCGCCCGCCCCGCCCGTGCTGTCGCGGATGAGCTGCCGGGGATCGCGCAGTCGGACGATCACGCTGAAGACCGCGCCCATCGCGCCGCCCGCGAAGCACAGCAGGGCTCCCGCCAGGGCCAGTCGCGACTGGCAGCCGAGCTCCACTCCGAAGACCCCGGGCACCCACGCCCCCAGCGCGAAGACCACGACCAGGATCACCGGGCTGACCACGATCCCGCACGTCAGGCCGGTGTTCAGGCCGCGCGCCGCGGCGGTGGCCGTATCGGCCCCCAGCCGCGTTCCGGCCAGCGCGACCGCCGTCTCCAGCCGGGCCACGTCGGCCCCCTGGGCAACGGCGCGCAGGGCCCGGAGCAGGTCCTCGGTGACCGCCGCCCTCGTACGCCGTTCGAAGGCCCGCTGCGCGGCCGTGTGCAGGCGGTCGAGGCGGAGCATCAGCTCCGGTTCGGCACACCACAGTTCCCGCAGCCGTTCCGGATCGATGCCGGGCACCTCTTCGAGTGCCCGTATCTCCTCGTCGGCCGCGCCGTCGAACCACTCGCGCACATCGCGCAGCATCGCTCCCCCTCTTCGCACAGCAGTTGTACCCGCCTTCGCCGCGCGAGGATAGCCGCGGGCCCGGCGGACCGCCGCGTCAGTCCCCGGGGTCGGCCTTCCGCGTGGACTCCCTGCCGGGCGGTTCGCCGTTCCCGAACGCGCGGAAGAGCGCGTGGAGCAGGACCGCGGCGAGCGTACCCGCCACCACCCCGCTGCCGAGGACCGTCCGGGCCCAGGTGGGGAACCCCTGGTAGAGGTCGGGGGCCACCACCGGCAGCAGTCCGGCGGTGAGGGCCAGCGCGATCACGGTGGAGCCGCCGCCGGCGCCGGGCGCGGTCCGCCCGAGCATGTCGACGCCCATGACCGCGATGATCCCGTAGATCACCAGGGCGGATCCGCCGACGACGGGCGCGGGGATCGCGGCCAGCAGCCGGGAGACGGGTGCCAGCAGGCCGACGGCGACGAGCAGTACTCCCGCCCCGGCGGTCACGAAGCGGCTGCGGACCCCGGTGAGCCGCCCGATGCCGATGTTCTCGGCGCTCGTGACCATCAGCGAGGTGCCGAACAGCCCGCCGAACACGGAGATCAGGGCGTCGGCCCTGGCCACCCGGGGCACGTCGCGTCCGGGGTCGCTCTCGCGCCCCACGGTCTCGCTGTTCAGCACGGTCTGCCCGGTGATCTCCGCGAGGGTGGTGAGGCTGAAGACGAGGAGGGGCAGTGCGGCGAGCACGTCGAAGTGCGGTGCGCCGTACGGGAGGAGGTGCGGGAGGGTCAGGCCTCCGCCGGCTCCGCCCACGGGCGCGAAGTGGCCGAGGCCTGTCGTGAGCGCGATGAGGGTGCCCGCGCCCATGCCGAGGAGCACGGCGGTCTGCCGCCAGATCCCGCGCAGCACCATGAGGAAGAGCACGGTGACGGCGATGGTCGCGCCGGCCAGCACGACCGCCGAGGGTGCGGCGTACCCGGGGCTCCCGGGGCGGCCGGTGACCAGCTGGGCGGCTACCCGGATCATGGCGATCCCGATGAGCAGCACGGTGACGCCCATGACCAGGGGCGGGAAGAGCCCTACGACCTTGGCGTAGAAGGGCAGCACGGCGAAGAGCAGCGCGGCGGCGAGGAGCACCGAGCCGGTCGCGGTCGCGGGGCCGTGGTCCTTGGCTATCTGGAGGAAGAGCGCGGTGGCCGCCCCGCCGGGGAGCATGACGAACGGCAGCCGGGCCCCGAACCGCCAGATCCCGAGGGACTGGAGGAGGGTGCCGGCGCCGCAGAGCACGAGGGTGGCGCTGAGCAGGGAGGCGGTGTGCGCGGCGCCGAGGCCGAGGGCCTGGCCGGTCAGGAACGTGGTGGAGACCGGCGCCGCCACCATGGCCAGGACGTGCTGTGCGGACAGCGGGGCCAGCCGGCGCAGCGGCAGCCGCTCGTCCACCGGACTGACCGGGCCCACCGGACCCGCCGCCGCGCGCTTCGTGGGTGTGGTGCTCATCGGGCGGCCTCTCTGTCCAGCCAGGGCAGCTCTTCGGCGGTGTACCGGTAGGCGCGGAAGACCGCGTTGGGTTCGGACGGGAACAGGCCCCGGACCTCGGACTCCTGGTAGGCGCCGAAGTGGGGGACGACGTACTCCCAGCAGAGGTAGCCCTCGGGGGTCACCTCGAAGAGGCGGCCCGACGGGGAGTCGGTGACGAGGGTGTTGCCGCCGGCGAGGCGCTGGGCGCTGCCCATGAACGGGGCGAAGAAGGCCTCGCGGGCGGGTTCGTGGTACTCCCAGACGACCTTGCCGGAGGAGCGCTCGATCTCGATGACGCGGGAGTAGGGGACGTCCGATCCGGGCCGGAAGACGCCGTTGTCGAACACCAGCACCCTGCCGTCGGCGAGTTCGGTGGGTGCGTGCTGCTGCGAGACGGTTCCGGGCTCGGTGCGCCAGAGGATCTCGCCGGTCTCCCGGCTGATGACGACCACGGCCGAGACGCTGCGCAGGCTGGCGAGGACGTTCCCGTCGGCGAGCGGTACGACGCTGTTGATGAGCGGCCAGTGTTCGCGCGCGTAGTCGGGGTGCAGGGCGTATTCGGCCCGGTCGAGGTGTTCGGCCGCGCTCCACGACCAGCGTACGGAGCCGTCGGCGTCGACCTCGGTGATGGTGTCGGCCCACACCGTGCCGTCGGCCGCCTCCGAGCCGGGCACTCCGCCGAGCACGCCCGCCGCGTCGGCACCCCGCAGGGGTTCGAGCGCGGCGTAGAGGACGCGGCCGCCGCCGAGGTGGTGGGCGTCGTGGTGCTGGAGCGGATCGCGGTGCTCGCGCAGGACGGTGCCGTCGGGG
The DNA here is from genome assembly GCF_049310065.1 of Streptomyces tatrensis. Classification (NCBI taxonomy): domain Bacteria; kingdom Bacillati; phylum Actinomycetota; class Actinomycetes; order Kitasatosporales; family Streptomycetaceae; genus Streptomyces; species Streptomyces tatrensis. Next base: position 546,245 of record NZ_JBMDLB010000011.1, read on the forward strand.
GCGGCTTCGAGCATCACGCCGCCGCGGTACTTGTGCCACATCGGGAAGAGGGCCTCCTCGCCGGGGAGCACGCCGCTGTAGGCCAGGTTCCCGTTGCCGAGGATCCGGGCGTGCCGGCCGGGGCGGTAGGGCAGGCGCCACTCGTGGACCACCTCGCCGTGGATGTCGATCAGGTAGACCTCGCCGGTGCCGGTGAGCGGGGCGTAGAGGGTGTACCCGCCTTCCGAGGCGGCGGGGTCGTGGGCGATGAGACCGGTGCCGCGGCGGCGGCGGAAGTTCTGGTCGACCGGGGGCATGCGGGTGTCCTCCTGCAGAGCGTGAAACTTTGTTTGATACGAGCAATCTCCTTTGAAGTTAGCGGCGCATTGTTGCGGCACTGTGAAGGGAGTGCGAAGCCCGCGGCGAGGTGCGGGAAGATGATCGTCAGAGGCGGCGGCGAACGATGAGCGGGGTGGGCGGCCAGGTGGAAGACGAGACCTCCGAGCGGCGGATCGGTGCGGGCATCCGCAGGCGGCGCAGGGCCCTGGACCTCACCCTCGCGGAGGTGGCCGCGCGCAGCGGGCTGTCCTCGCCCTTCCTCAGCCAGATCGAGAACGACCGGGCCCGGCCCAGCATGCGGTCGCTCCAGCGGGTGGCCGACGCCCTGGACACCACGGCCGTGCAGCTGCTGGCCGCCGGGGAGACCCCGCGCCGGGTGGACATCGTGCGGGCCGACGCCGATCCGGGGCTGGACGCGGGGCTCGGCTCCGGGCCGGGCTCCGGGCCGGATCCGACGGCCCGGGTCCGGCCTCTCGTACGCGGTCAGCACCAGATGCACGCGCTGGAGTTCACCGGGGACCACGACGCCGATCGCGCGTTCCGGCACCGCAACGACGAGCTGATGTACGTCGCCGACGGCTCGGCCGAGGTGGAGGTGGACGGGCGGACCCACCGCCTGGGCCGCGGCGACACGCTGTACCTGGCCGGCGGGGTGGAGCACCGCTGGCGGGCGCTGGAGGCGGGCACGCGGGTGCTGCTGGTCGCCGTGGCCGACCACGTCGAGGCCGTGGTGGACCCCCGGGGCTGACCGGAGGCCGCCGTACGCACGGGTGCCTCGGAAGGTCGGTTCGCGCGGGTGCTGGGGAAGGTCGGTTCGTGCGGATGCCGCCCAAGGTTGGTTCGTGCGGATGCCGCGGAAGGTCGGTTCGTGGGTACCGCGGAACGTCAGTTCGCGCGGGTGCCGCGCAAGGACTGGTGGACGGCCCAGGCCACCGAGACCAGCGGGACGGCCACCACGGCTCCCACGATCCCGGCGGCGATGGCTCCCGCGACCACCGACAGGGCCACCACCATCGGGTGCAGCCGTACCGCCCGGCTCATGACGAGCGGGTGCAGCAAGTGCCCCTCGATCTGGCCGATGACCACGATGAGCGCGACCACGAGGCCCGCCACGAGCGGCCCCTTGGCGGCGAGGGCGACGACGGCGGCCACGCCGAGGGCCACCGGCGAGCCGATGAGCGGGATGAACGCGGCGACGAACTCCAGCAGGGCGAGCGGGACGGCCAGCGGGACGCCGAGGAGGTAGAGCGCGATGCCGACGAGGACGGCATTCGTGGCGGCCACGATCACGATGCCGTGGGAGTAGCCCGTGAAGGTCCGCCACGCGGCCCGGCCGGCCGCGGCCACCCGGTCCCGTACGCCTTCCGGCAGCTGGCCGCAGAACCAGTTCCACTGACGGTCGCCCGAGTGGATGAAGAAGACCGAGCAGAACAGTGCCAGGGCCACCACGGTGAACACCGCCACGACCCGGCCGGCCCCGTCCAGCGCCGTGCTCAGCAGGGTCGAGCGGTGGCTGGCGAAGTAGGTTCCGATCTTCGACTGGACATCGCTCAGGGCGTGCAAGTCGAGCCGGAACGGCGGACCCTGGAGCCAGCTCTGGATCCGGGCCAGCCCGGCCCTGAACTCCCGCACCAGCGTGGGCCACTCCCCCGCGACGGCCTCGCCGACCAGCGCGAGGGCGCCGAGCACCACGATCAGGCTGCCGATCAGCGCGCAGGCCACGGCGAGCCCGCGGGGCATCACCCGGGCCAGCAGACCGGCCGGCGGGCGCAGCATGGCCGCCGCCACCAGGCCCAGGAACAGCGCCACGGAGATCTCGTGGAACCGTCCCAGGACGACGAAGACCGCGTAGGCCGCCGCTCCGACGACCAGGATCCGCCAGGCGTATCCGGCCGCGGTCCGCAGGACCGGGGCCACCGGGGCCGCCGCCCGTGCGGCCGCGGCCGTCACGCGCGCCGGGGTACGGGCCCGGCCGGTCCCGCCTTCGCCGCGCGGGCGGGCTCCGGGCGGGAGCCTCCGGGCGGGCCGCGTCACGAGTCGCCTGGTCATGTGCGGCCGCACCTCCGGGGTGTGTTGGTCCCCTCGGGCTATCACCCCGGCGGCGGCCTCTCCGTGCGCCGCGCAGCGCGTTCGCCCGAAGGCTTCATCCGCGCTGGGCCGAAGGAGCAGACACGGGCGTTGCCCCTCGTTCGGGGAGTTCGCTGGTCACAGGGGGTTTCCCGGTGCGGGCCGCCGACGGGCGACGGGAAACCCGTCGACCCCGGTGCCCGGCGGGGACAGGCTCCAGGTGTCAGCACGGAGCAAGACCCGAGGGGACACCATGCGCAAGATGATCCGCGGCGCCGCCGCGTTCGCCACCGCCGCTGCCGCCGTCGTCGCACTGAGCGGAGCCGCCGGGGCGTCCGGCGCCCAGCCGGCCGACACGTGGGCCGGCTGCCCGGACGGGGCGGTCTGCATCTACCCGCAGAACCAGAATCCCGCCGTCAGTCCGAGCCACGTCTTCTACAGCTACGGGGCCCACAACCTGACCAACCAGTTCGGCAACCACTGGGTCCTCAACAACCAGTACGGCGGTGCCACCGCACGCCTGTGCGCCGGCTCCAACGGGGTCAACTGCGGCAACCCCATCGCCCAGGGCACCGGGGTCTACGCCGACCTCGGGCCGATCAACTCGATCACCCTCAACCGCTAGCGGTCCACGGGCCACTGCGCCCGTACACCTCTACGCCCGACCACCTCTACGCCCATACACCCCTACGCCACTCGCGAGAACGTTCCGGAGTCCGGGCCCCGACCGGGCTCCGGAACGCCGCTGTTTCACGCCACACCGCACGAATGGCCGGTCGGCCCTCCGACCCCCGCGCTAGCCTGGGCACCTGCCTCTCACAGCCTGGGCGCACATTGCCATGGGGGACGTCTTGGGGGATCCGGACCGCGCGAGCGGGACCGCGGCGGCCTTTCCCGCCCAACTGCGAAGGCTGCGCGTGCAGCGCGGCCTGTCGCTGGGCGACCTGGCCCGCCGGACGCACTACAGCAAGGGCTATCTCAGCAAGATCGAGACCGGTGCGAAGCCGGTCACCCTCGAGGTCGCGCGCAGCTGCGACCGGGCCCTCGCGGCCGAGGGCGAACTGCTGCGGCTGGTACCGGAGAGCGAGGATTCCGGGCCCCGCGCCGAGCGGGCCGATCGGCCCGGCCCTGCGGGTACTCCCGCTGCACCCGCCGCTCCCGCCGCGCCCGGTCCGCCCCACCAGCGTGCTCCGCAGTCGGACGGCGCCTGCCCCTACCGCGGCCTGTCGGCGTTCACCCCGCAGGACGCCCGGTGGTTCTTCGGCCGGGAGCGTGCCACGGCCGCCCTCGTCGAGCGGGTCCACGACCGGCTCGGGCACGGCCCGCTGCTCCTCGTAGCCCGGTCGGGTGCGGGCAAGTCCTCCCTGCTCAGCGCGGGTCTGGTGCCGGCCCTGCGGCGCGGCGGATTCCCGATGGCGGGCTCCGACGGCTGGCCGGTCGTCAGGTTCACCCCCACCGCGCACCCGCTGCGGGAACTGCTCGAAGCCACCGTCAAGGCGGTGGGGGGCGATCTCGGCGTCAGTCCGGAGCAGTTGGGCGCCCGCCCGGAACTGCTGCTCGAATCCGTCCACCGGCTGCGGCCCGGCGTCGGCCTCCTCCCTGACGCCGAGGGGCGGCCGCTCCCGACCGTACGGCCGGTGCTGCTGGTCGACCAGTTCGAGGAGCTGTTCACCCTCTGCTCCGACGAGGAGGAGCGCCGCGCCTTCGTACGGGTGCTCCTCGCCCTGTCCACTTCCCCGGGGGCGCCGGCCGGCGCCCCCGGGTACGACCCGGCCGTCGTCGTGCTCGCTGTGCGCGCCGACTTCTCCGGGCAGTGCCTGGAACTGCCGGAGCTGGCAGCCGTGTTCAGCGACGGACTGTTCGTCCTGCCCCCGATGTCCGTGGCGGAGCTGCGGGAGTCGATCACGCGCCCGGCGGAGCTCGCCGGGCTCGTACTGGAACCGGGGCTGGTGCCGCTGCTGCTGCGGGACGCGGGCGTACGGGGCTCCGGCGCCGGGGACCCCGGCGTGGAGGACCCCGGTGTGGAGGACCCCGGCGTCGGGGCCCCCGCGGCGCGCACCGGCGGCGGTCCGGACGCCCGGCCGGGCGAGGCGCCCTCCAGCGCGCTGCCCCTGATGTCCCACGCCCTGATGGCCACCTGGCAGCGGCGCGAGGGATCCACCCTCACCGTCGCGGGGTACGAGTACGCCGGCGGCATCCAGGGCGCCGTCGCGCGCAGCGCGGAGCAGGTGTACGCCCGCCTGTACCCGGCCGAACAGCGGATGGTGCGCCGGCTCCTCGTCCGGCTGGTGCACATCGCCGACGGTACGGGGCCGACCCGGCGCCGGATGAGCCGCACCGCCCTGCTGGAGGGGCAGGCGGACACCGTGCGGGCCGCCGCCGCCCTGAGGCCTGTCGTCAAACTCCCGTCTGCCCCGCGACGCCTGGCACGTGCTCTCGCCGCACCGGGCGGAAGCCCACGTACGTCCAGTACGCGGACTTCCGCCCGGCACGCCGAGAGCACGCACCAGACGCCGCGGGGCCGCCCTCCGGGCGACGACGGGAGTTTGACGACAGGCCTCGACGCCTTCGTCCGGGCCCGGCTGATCAGCGCGGACAGCGAGACCGTGGAGATCACCCACGAGGCCCTGCTGCACGCCTGGCCCCGGCTGCGCGGCTGGATCCACGCCGACCGGGCCGGACTGCTCGTCCACCAGCAACTCGCCCAGGCCGCCGACGAATGGGCGCGCGAGGCCCGCGACCCCTCCGTGCTCTACCGCGGCAGCCGCCTCGCCACCGCCCGGGCCTGGGCCGAGGAGCTGGACGGCCGCAGCCGGCTGGGCCCCGGGGAAGCGGCCTTCCTCGACGCGAGCCGGGCCGCGGAGGAGGCCCGCCGGCGTCAGGACCGGCTCCGGGTCCGGCTGCACCAGCGGATGCTGGCCACGCTCGTCGTCCTGCTCCTGCTGGCGCTGACCGCCGGCGGGGTGGCCTACCAGCAGCGCGCGGGGGCGCTCGGGCAGGAGCGGACCGCCCGGTCCCAGGCGCTGGCCGCCCGGTCCCTGTCACTGGCGGCCGGACAGCCCGAGGCCTCCATGCTGCTCGCCGAGGAGGCCTACCGGGCCGAAGCGACGCCCGAGGCGCACGGCGCCCTGCTCAGCACCCAGTCGCAGCCCTTCCTGGCGCGGCTCGGCGGGCACGGCGGGCCGGTCAACGCGGTGGCCTTCGCGCCCGGCGGCCGGACCCTGGCGACCGCCGGCTCCGACGGGAAGGTGCTGCTGCGGCGGGTGGCCGACCGGAGCACGGTCGCCGCCTTCACGGCCCCCGGCCGGGTGCGCACGGTCGCCTTCAGCCCCGACGGGCGGACCCTGGCGGCCGGTTCCACCGACGGCCCGGTCCGGCTCTGGCCGGTCGGAGCGGGCAGCGGCGGTGCCGTGTCCGTGCTGCCCCCGAGTACGGCGGGCGCCCGGGCGGTGGCCTTCGCCCCCGACGGGGGCACCCTCGCGGTCGCAGCCGCCGACGGGACCATCCGGTTGCTGGATCCGGCCGGGGAACACCGGGAGCGTGGCGTCCTGACCGGGCACACCGCACGGGTCAACACCCTGGCCTACGCCCCGGACGGCCGGAGCCTCGTATCGGCCGGCGCCGACGGGACCGTACGCCTGTGGGACACGCGGCGGGCGGAGCCGGCAGCCGTTCTGGAGGGGCACACCGGGGAAGTGCTGGGCGCGGCCTTCGCGCCGGACGGCCGTACGGTCGCCACCGGCGGGGTCGACCGTACGGTGCGGCTGTGGGACGTCGGCGGGCGGCGCGCGACCGCGACGCTGGCCGGGCACAGCGACGACGTCAACTCCGTGGCCTACACGCCGGACGGCACCACCGTCATCAGCGGGGGCGGCGACGGCACCACCCGTCTGTGGGACGTCCGGGGCGCCCGGCTCACGGCCACGCTCGCCGGGCACACCGACTACGTGCTCGCCGTCTCCGTGGATCCGGCGGGATCGGTGCTCGCCACCGCCGCGTTCGACCAGTCCGTCGTGCTCTGGGACCTGCGGGGGCCGGTGCTGACGGCGCGCCCGTTCACCGAGGTGTGGCACGCCGCGTACAGCCCCGACGGGAAGCTCCTCGCCACGGCCGACGCCGATCACACGGTGCTGGTGTGGGACGTGGCCGGACGGCGGGTTCTGGCCACTTTCGCGGGGCACGCCGAGACGGTGTTCTCGGTGGCGTTCGCCCCCGACGGCCGCACCCTCGCCTCGGCCGGAGCCGACGGCACCGTACGTCTCTGGGACACCACACGCCTCGGGGGCACCACCACGCGCGCCCCTCTCGCCACCCTCACGGGACACACCGGGACCGTGTTCTCGGTGGCGTTCGCCCCGGACGGCCGCACCCTCGCCTCGGCCGGAGCCGACGGCACCGTACGGCTGTGGGACACCGCCGCGCGCAGTCCGCTCGCCACCCTCATCGGGCACACCGACTTCGCCAACGACGTCGTCTTCAGCCCCGACGGGCGGACCTTGGCCAGCGCCGGGGACGATCTGACCGTCCGGCTCTGGGACGTGGCCGGGCGCCGTCCGCTCGCCGCGCTCAGCGGGCACGCGGGAGCGGTACGGGCCGTCGCGTTCGGCCCGGACGGGCGGACCCTGGCGAGCAGCGGCAACGACGGCACCGTACGGCTGTGGGACGCGGAGCAGCGGCGCGTCACCGCGGTGCTGACCGGGCACACCGGCTCGGCGCGCGGCATCGCCTTCTCCCCCGACGGGACGACCCTGGCGAGCAGTGGCAACGACCGTACGGTGCGGCTGTGGGACGTGTCCGGACGCCGGCTCCGGGCCGTGCTGTCGGGCCACACCAACGCGGTGTGGGGGGTCGTCTTCTCCCCCGACGGGCGGACGCTGGCGAGCAGCAGCAACGACGGCACCGTACGGCTGTGGAACCCGGATCCCGCCGCCCGGCTGGCGGACATCTGCCGGACGGTGGGCCGCCTGGGACCGCGGGAGCGGCAGGCCCTGGTGCCCGGTCTGCCCGTACGGGCTCCGCGGCGCGGCTGCTGAGCGTGAGGCTGCCCGGCGGCGCGGCTGCCCGGCGGCGGCTGACGGGCCCTGAGCCGTCCGGGGTTTCCTCCGGGGTTTCCCGTTGCCCGTTCGGGTGGTGCCGCGTTCGGCCCTCGACGGGGCGCGGCCGGCGCCGACAGGCTGGTCCACGGATGCGGCGCCGGCGGCCAAGTGCCGTACGGGCCGCCGTGCTTCATCCCATCCCGCCGCGTGAATCGAGGTCTCCCACCGTGCTGCGCCGAACAGGTCTGATCGGAACGCTCCTCGCGCTCCTGGCCGTACTCCTCTGCACCCCCGCCAACCCGGCGGCCGCCGACAGCGGTTGCCGGGTCCTGACCCCCGGGGCCTCCGCGGCGGCCGAACGCGCCGTCGCCGCCGCCTGCGAACAGGTGGGAAAGGGGGTCTGGTACACCTGGGGCGGTGGTCACGGCCCGGTGCCCGGTGCCACGTACGGGCAGGTGGATCCCACCGATCCGGCGAGCGAACACGATCCCGAACGGCTCGGCTTCGACTGTTCGGGACTGGTCCGCTACGCCTATGCGCAGGCCACCGGCTCGGACCCGCTCGACGGGGTGGCCAGTGCGCAGTACTACACGCACCGCGCGGCCGCGCGCTTCACCGCCGCCCAGGGGCTCGCTCCGCTGCTCCCCGGCGACCTGCTGGTGTGGGGGACCTCCCGGGACCTGCACCACATCGCCCTCTACCTCGGGGCGGGCAGGATGGCGGAGGCCCGGCAGTCGGGCACCAAGCTGATGGTCAGTGAGGTCACCGACGCCCGTCTGTCGAACGGCTATTACGGGGCGGTCCGCGTGGACACCGGCCCGGTCACCGGGCACGTGTTCCAGACCTGGGGCACCGGCGTCTGGACCAAGGAGCGGCCGTCCACGGCGGCCCCGCGCGTCTACGCCTTCCCCGGGCCCACGACCATCCGCGTCGAATGCCAGAAGCACGCGGAGTCGGTGACCTCGGACGGCTACACCAATGACGTCTGGTCGTACCTTCCGGACTACCGGGCGTGGATGACGAACATTTACGTCCGCGGGGCGGCTTGGCTGGAAAACGTCCCTATGTGCCGTTGATCATCCGTAAGGTCGGAAACGATCTACAAACCCCCCAAGCCGGCCGACCCGGCCCATCCGAGGAGAAACGTGCGCCCGTCCACGTCCCAGTCGTCCCTGCCGTCCCAGTCGTCCCTGCCGTCCTCGTCCTCCCGGTCCTTCCTGCCGGCGCTCCCCCGCTCACGGCGCCTGGCCGTCGGCGCCGCCCTGCTCGCCGTCGTGGCCGGCGGCACGCTGCCCGCCACCGCCGCCCACGCGGCGACCGCGCCCGGCTCCGCCGCCCAGGCCCCCGTCCAGCCGGCCGCCGCCGCGCCCGACCTCGAGGCCCTGACGCAGGCGTTGCGCAACACGACGGCGGCCGGAGCTCCCGGCGCGATGGCCCGCTTCACCGGTCCGGACGGTGTCCGCTCCCGGGTGGAGGGCGTACGGGACCGGAGCACGGGCGCGGCGATGGACACGCGGGCCCGCTTCCGCATCGGCAGCGTCACCAAGACGTTCTCCTCGGTCGTCCTCCTCCAACTGGCCGACGAGGGACGGATCGAGCTGGACCGGCCGGTCAACGCCTACCTTCCGGGCCTGCTGTCCGACGACCGGATCACGGTGCGCCACCTGCTCACCCACCGGAGCGGCCTGGCGGACTACACGAACGCGATGTTCGAGCACACCGTGCCCGGCTTCGAGGCCGTCCGGAACAAGGTGTTCACCTACCAGGAGCTCGTCGGCCTCTCGCTCGCCGAGCCGAGGACCACCGAGCCCGGGGTGGCGTACAAGTACTCGAACACCAACTTCGTCGTGGTGGGGATGCTCATCGAGAAGGCCACCGGAAAGCCGGCGGCCAAGGAGTACGAGCGGCGCATCATCAAGCCCCTCAAGCTGAAGAACACCTCCTACGTCCACCCCGGCACGGCCATCAAGGGTCTGCACGCCAACGGCTACCTGCACCCGGACGAGGCCGGCGCCCCGCTGGTCGACTCCACCGAACAGACCGTCTCCTGGGCCCAGTCCGCGGGCGCGATGATCTCCAGCGCGGCCGACCTCAGCACCTTCATGTCCTCCCTGCTCGGCGGGAAGCTGCTGCGCCCCGGCACGCTGGACGCCATGCTCACCGTGACCCCGACCGACGCCACGAACACCCGGTTCTACGGGCTGGGCCTGCGCCGCTATGACCTCTCGTGCGGTGCGCAGGTCTACGGGCACACGGGCACGGTGCAGGGCTTCTACACCTACGCGTTCACCACCCGGGACGGCAAGCGCTCCCTCTCCGCCATGGCGAACACCTCCAACCGGGGCCAGGCCAACACCGCCCTCGGCGGCACGCTGGAGGCCGCCTTCTGCGGCAAGGCGCCGGCCTCCGCCGCGGTCGCCGGACCGGCCACCGCGCGCGGTTTCGCATTCGCCCCGGCCGCGGCCGAGGCGGACCTCCCCGAGAACCGCTGACGGCGATTCCCGGACACCGGGAGGCTCCCGCCCCTTGGCCTGGGGGCGGGAGCCGGGAAAGCTGAACTCCGCATTCCCACACGGATGTTGTCCGTGTGACCGATGAGGAGGACTCGATGCCCGACGCACCGTCCGTGAAGCGTTCCCGCAGGGGGCCGGGCCGCCGGGCCCGCAGGATGCTCGCCGCCACGGCGGGGGCCGTGACACTGGTCCTCGCCGTACCGGGGGTCGCGTACGCGGCTCCGCCCCCGGCCCTGCCCGCCAATGCGGACGGGCTGGAGCAGACGTTCCAGCCGGCCTACGACTACGACCGCGACGGCTGCTACTCCAGCCCCGCCATCGGTCCGGACGGCACCATCAACGGGGGCCTGAAGATGGGGGGCGACGTCAACGGCCAGTGCCGCGACCTCTCCGACCTGAACAACACCAACGGCTACTCCCGCGCCAAGTGCAACAACGGCTGGTGCGCCGTCATGTACGCGCTCTACTTCGAGAAGGACCAGGTCTCGCTCGGCCCCGGCAGCGCCGGGCACCGGCACGACTGGGAGCACGTCGTGGTGTGGGTCCAGAACAACCAGGTCGGCTACGTCTCCACGTCGGAGCACGGGAACTTCAAGGTGCACGCCGCCTCGCAGGTCCGGTTCGACGGCACCCACCCGAAGATCGTCTACCACAAGGACGGCTGGAGCACGCACTGCTTCCGGGCCGCGAACTCCAACGACGAGCCGCCGGAGAACCACAAGGGGACCTGGCAGTACCCCACGCTGGTCGGCTGGAACGGCTACCCCGCGGGGCTGCGCGACAAGCTGAGCCAGGCCGATTTCGGCAGCGCCCTGCTCGGGATCAAGGACGGCCAGTTCAACGGCCACCTGGCCAAGGCCAAACCGGCCGGGATCCCCTTCGACCCGAACGCGTGACGGCAGGGGCGGCCGCCGGCGTCACGGCGGCGCCGGTCACGGCCGCGCGCACCTCGCGTTCACCCGTCCGCACCGCCGCCTCGGTGACCGTGCGTCACCGGGGCGGCGGTTCGAGATGCGCTCCGGGTGTGCTGCTGGTTCGCTGAAAGCCGCCCGGCGTCCCCCCACAGCGCCCAGGAGTGATCATGAGTGCAGGCGAATCCCACGGCCGGTCCCGGCAGCTGCGCGACAAGGCGCAGGAGCTGGACGATGCGGCCACCCGCTCGTCCGACCCCGACGAGAGCCGCCGGCTGCGGGACAAGGCCCGCCGCCTGCGCGAGCAGAGCGAGCAGGAGCGCGTCATCGACGACCCGGGCATGGACCTGCGGTAGCCCCGCCCGACCGCGTCCGGCGGCCGGTCTACGGGACCACTGGGCTCCCGGGCTACGGGGCCACGGCCGCCGCGGGGGCCTCGTCGAGCTCCCACGCGTGGCGCTTGAACTCGCGGACGAAGTCGGCGTGGTCCTCCCACTGGCGGGCGATGCCGCGCAGCACGTCCCAGTGGTGCTCCACCGCCTGGTCGATGACCCGGCGGACGGTCGGCTCGGCCGTCTCCCGCTGCGCGATGAGCCCCTTGGCCACCGAGGCCTCCAGGGCGGCGTTGCGCAGCGCGCGCAGGGCGCGGGAGGTGTCGTCCATCCCGAAGCCGTTCTCGCTGCCCGTCTCCTCGGCGAAGAGCGGGGTGAGCCGCGCCTCGATGAAGGCGGTGATCCGCTCGAAGTGGCGTACGTCCATCGGGGGCTCCATCTCGGGTCGCTGCGCTGTCCGGCGCGAACCGGGCCCGCACCGGCGATCATTATCCCGCAGCCGGGCACCCGCTCCGCTCCGGGGTGCGGGCACTAGCCTGGCCCGTATGGACGAGCTGGACGAGCTGGGCGGCGTCGCGGTCATCGCGTTCGCCGATGGCCGGGCCTTCGAGGACTGGCTGGCCGGGCACCACGCCCGGCACGAGGGCGTGTGGGTCAAGCTGGCGAAGAAGGCCTCCGGGATCGCTTCGGTCACCGCGGACGAGCTGGTCGACATCGGGCTGTGCTACGGCTGGATCTCCGGGCAGCGCCGGTCCCTGGACGAGCGCCACTACCTGCAGAAGTACGTGCCCCGCAGGCCCCGGAGCCTGTGGTCGCAGGTCAATGTCGACAAGGTGACCGAGCTGACGGCCCTGGGCCGGATGCGCGAGCCGGGCCTCGCCGAGGTGCGCAAGGCGCAGGAGGACGGCCGCTGGGCGGGGGCCTACGCCTCCCAGCGGACGGCGGAGGTGCCGCCCGATCTCACGGCGGCCCTGGCGGAGAACCCGGCGGCGCGGGCGGCCTTCGAGGCCCTGGACCGGACCGGGCGCTACCTCGTCGCCCTGCCCCTCCTCCAGGCCCTCACCCCGGAGACCAGGCGGGCCCGTCTGGAGCAGGCCGTACGCCTCCTGGCGCGGGGCGCCGCCGGCTGAGTTCCCGGCCCGCCGGCGCTACCAGCGGAGCGGGAGGCGGCTCACGCCGTGCATCAGGCTGCCCGTCAGCCAGGCCCGCGGGCCCGCCTCCGGGTCCTCGGCCAGGCCGGGGAAGCGTTCGAGCAGGGAGCGGATCGCGATGCGGCCCTCCATGCGCGCCAGCGGGGCGCCGATGCAGAAGTGGATCCCGTGGCCGAAGGCCAGGTGGCCCTGCGGGGCGCGGCCGATGTCGAACACGGCGGGGTCCGCGAAGCGGGCGGGGTCGCGGTCGGCGCCGGACAGGGAGACGAGCACGGTGGCCCCGGCCGGGATCGTGGCGCCGCCCACGTCCAGGGACTCGCGCGCGTAGCGGAACGTGGTGTGCTGCACGGGGCCGTCGTAGCGGAGCATCTCCTCGACCGCCCCGTCGAGGAGGCCGTCGAAGTCCCCGCGCAGTGGGGCCAGTTGTTCCGGGTGGGCGAGCAGGGCCCGTACGCCGTTGGAGATGAGGTTGACGGTGGTCTCGTGGCCCGCGACCAGCAGGAGGAAGGCCATGCCGATGACTTCGTCGCGGGACAGGGAGTCGCCGTCCTCGTCGCTGGTCCGGATCAGCGCGCTGAGCAGGTCCTCGCCGGGCTCCTTGACCTTGGCCTCGATGAGCTCGGTGAGGTAGATCCCCAGCTCCCGGTACGCGTCGGCGTTCGAGGCTGCCGAGGTGGGGGTGACGATCTCGTTGGACCAGTACCGGAACCGGGCCCGGTCCAGGTTGGGGACGCCGAGCAGCTCGCAGATGACGGTCATCGGGAGCGGGAAGGCCAGTGAGTCGATCAGGTCGCCGCCGCGCTCCGGCCGGGCGGCCATCGCGTCGAGCAGCTCGTCGGTGATCTGCTGGACGCGCGTGCGCATGCCCTCCATCCGGCGTGCGGTGAACTCCCGTGCGACCAGGCGCCGCAGCCGGGTGTGGTGCGGAGGGTCGGATTCCAGCATGTTGGAGCTCATCGCGCCGCCCTGGGCGTCCGGGAACTGGCCCGAGGCGCGCCAGTCCTTGGACAGGGCCGGGTGGTTGAGGGCGCGGCGCGCTTCCTCGTGCCCGACGATCATCCAGCTCGGCTCGGCCTCGTCCGCGGTGAGGAGGATCCGGTGGACGGGCCCCGCCGCGCGCATCCTCTCGTAGAACGCGTACGGGTCGGCATCGAACTCTTCCGCGCTGGCACTGATGTCCACTACTGGCATCGGACCACGGTACGCCCCCAGTTGGGGACGGGTGAGGGCGGTTTCCGGACACTCCGGGGCAAGAGCCCGATCACGGTAGTCTGCGGCCTTCCATACGAAAGAGGGGGACGGCCATGACGACCGCATGCGAGGTAGTCCGGACGACGGTGGACGTGGTCACTCGGGACGGCACCGCCGATGCCTATCTGGCCCGGCCCGACGGCGCGGGCACGTACCCCGGGGTGCTGCTGTACGTGAACGCCCTGGGGATCCGCCCGCACATCAAGTCGGTGGCGGACCGGATCGCGGCGGCCGGCTACGTCGTCCTGATGCCCAACCTCTTCTACCGCCACGGGCGCGCACCGGTGTTCGAGCTTCCGGAGTTCGTGGACTTCGGCAGGCAGCCGGAGCTCTTCGAACGGGTCGGCCCGGTCCTCGAATCGCTGACCGCCGAGCTGTCGATGCGCGACGCCGAGGCCTATCTGGAGCGGCTCACGGGCCTCCCGGAGGTCGCCGCCGGGCCGGTGGCGATCACGGGGTACTGCCTGGGCGCCCGGCTGGCCCTGCTCACGGCGGGGACGTACCCGCAGCGGGTGGCTGCCGCGGCCGGTTTCCACGGCGGGTTCCTGGCCACGGACGCGGCGGACAGCCCGCACCTGGTGGCGGACCGGGTCACCGCCGAGCTGTACTTCGGCCACGCGGACCAGGACCCGACGCTGTCGGCCGAGGAGATCGACCGGCTGGAGAAGGCCCTCTCGTCGGCGGGCGTCCGCCACCGGGCCGAGGTCTACGAGGGTGCGGCGCACGGCTACACCCTGGCCGACACGAGTTCCTACGACGCGGCCTCGGACGAGCGGCACTGGTCCGCACTGTTCGCGCTGCTGGACCGGACGTTCTGAGCGCCGCGGGCCCGGCGTCCTGCCGGGCCCGCGGTGCTACGGGGTTACGGGGTTACGGGGTTACGGGGCTAGGGACCCGCGGTCACCGGCACTGGCCGGACCGGGGTCCTACGACGGTGGTCGCGGTGACGTGCGGCGCCGGTTCGTTGGCCTCGCACCGCAGCGGTCCGAGGACCCGGCCGCCCGCGAACTCGACGCCTCCGGTGTTGGCTTCCAGGGTGACCGGACCGGTGAACGCGCTGCCGGCGCAGACCGGTGCCGCGCCCGCCTCCTCGGCGAATCCGATCACCACGGAACCACTGGTGCCGCGTACGCCGACCGGGCCGGTCAGCGTGGATCCGCAGAGGGACACGGCGAGCGCACCGTCGGCGGAGAACGGACCGGTGACGCGGCCGTCCGATACGGAGAGCGCGCCGCCGGGCCGGACGGTGAGCGGGCCGCTCTGGCTTCCGCCGGAGGCGATGCAGACCGATTCCCCGGCCGCCACGGTCAGCGGCCCGTGGTGGTCGGTCGTGATGCAGGGCCGGCTGAATCCGACGGTGATGTCAGTCGGTTCACCGGTGGAGCTGCCCGTGTGGTCGGCGTCCGGGGTGTACGTGGCGCTGATCCGGTGGGTGCCGGGGCGCAGGGCGCTCGTGGTGAAGTGCGCCCGTCCCCCGTCGAGTGCGACGGTGGCGAGCGGGGTGGTCCCCTCGGAGAAGGTGACGCTGCCGCCCGGGACGGCCGCCGGGTGTTCGGAGCCCGTCACGGTCGCGGTCAGGGCGACGGCGTGCCCGAACAGCGGAGTGGCGGTGTCCGTGGTGAGGGTGGTCGAGGTGCCGTAGCGGAAGGAGACGACGGCCTTGCCGTCGCCGTGCTGGACACCCGACTCCAGGAGGGCCTCGGAGACACCGGCCTCGGCCGGAGCCGCGTAACCGCTGCCGCCACCGCCGCCCGCTCCGTAGAGGTTGCCGGGGTTGCCGCCGCCGGAGCCGCCACCACCGCCGCGCCAGCCGCCGCCACCGCCTCCGCCGCCGTTGCCGCCGCGGCCGCCGTTGCCCCCGGTGCCACCGGAGCCGGGGTTGGGCAAGCCGGTGTACTGGTCGATGTCGCTCCCGTTGCCTCCCCCTGCACCGATCGGGTTCGTGCGGGTGCCGGTGCCGTGCTGGGTCTGGGTTCCGCCGGTGCCCCCGGCGCCGGACCCCTCGGGGCCGCCGCCCTCGCCGCCGTTCTCCCCGGCGGGCCCGCCGCCGTGGCCGCCGCGCAGCAGCGGGCCGCCGTTGCCGGCGCCGCCGCCGCCGCCGGCCACCAGGATCCGGTCGGCCGGGCCGAAGGCCCCGGTGCGCAGGTCGGAGGCGCCGCCGCCGGAGCCGCCCCCGCCGTGGGCGCCGCCGCCGCCGGTGCCGTGGCCGAAGCCGCCGGGCCGGGCGTACTCGCCGCGCCGGGAGGTGCCGGAGCTGCCGACGCCGCCCCGGGTGAGCTGGATGGTCTGGCCGGGGGTGACGGCCAGGTTCGCGCGGGTCAGGCCGCCGAGGCCGCCGGGTGCGCCCTCGTTCGGGGGGTTCGGGGTGACGTAGCCGGCCGCGCTGCCGCCTTCGGCTCCGTAGAGGTCGACGGTGAGGACGCTCACCCCGGCGGGCACGGTAAAGACGTCCGTGCCCGCGGTGGCGTACGTACAGGTGGGCGGCGAGCTGGTGAAGACGCCCGCCGGGCCGCAGGCCGACGCCTCCGCCGGGTCGGCGGCCGCGGTGAGGGGTGCCACCAGGGCGGCGAGGAGTGCGCCCGCTCCGAGGACGAGCGCGGTCCGGGAGGCGGGCAGGGAGCGGGGTCTGATTCGGGTCATGGTCCTGATCGGTGTGGTGGAGGTGACGGGGCGGGGGTCCCTCATGACGCTCAGACGCCGTCGTCGGCGCACAGTGCCCAGGCGTCGGTGTAGGTGCTGGGTGAGCTGCCGCCGCCGGTGTGGGTGTAGGCGGTCCAGTAGGAGGCCGTGGTGGCCCCGTCACCGACCGGGGTGCCGCCGGAGTCGCTGGGGAAGCTGCCGTTCAGGTGGTCGCCCGGGGAGCCGGGTCCCGTGAAGGCGGTGGTCGTCACGCTGCCGCCGCTGATGGCCGCGCCGCCGCTGACCAGCTTGCCGTCGTTGCCGCCGCAGCCGACCGTCGCGGTCTGGCCCGACGTGGCCGCGGTCGGGCCGCTGACCTCGCTGTGGCGCACCTTGACCGTGGCGCCGCTGACATCGATGTTGTTGCCGCTGCAGATCGCGTAGGCGTACGTCGTGTTGCCCGTGCCGCCGCCACCGCCGTTCCAGCCGACGGCGGTCCAGGAGTCGGGGTTCGTCTCGCCGTCGGCCGCCGCCTTCTGGCCGTAGGCGTGCCCGGCGTCGTTGAAGGTGGGGAAGGACGCGATCGGCTTGAGGCTGCCGACATCGGCGGGGGTGATCCGGGCGCCGCCGCCGAGCAGCCGGGTGTTGGCCGGGCAGGTGGCGGTGACGAGGCCCACCGTGGAGGACGCGGTGGGTCCGGCGACCTTGTTCATCACCACCTGGGTGTGGTTGATCAGGTTGCTGGTGAAGCACATGGCGTAAGGGGTGCTGGAGAACGAGGCGTTGACCGCGCCCCCGCTGCCGCCGATGCCGAGCCAGTGCGTCACGTCGGTGGCGACCACGCCGGTGGAGCCGGTGTACTCGGTGCTGCCGTCGGGGCTGGGCGAGGTGCCGTTGACCTTGTTGCCGTTGGACGAAGTCCCGGTGCCGATGGCCTGGTTGATCCCGCCACCGGATATGAGCCCGGAGGAGCAGTCCGCGTGGGTGGAGATCTCCGCGAAGGTCGCCGCGGGTCCGGAGGTGGCCCCCGGAGTCTTCACCGTCACACCGACGGTGTTGGCGTAGGCCGATCCCGGCACCAGAAGGGCCAGAAGGGTGCCGATGACCAGTGACTTTCCTGCGACGGCGCGTCGCAGAACTGTCTTTGGCATGTTTGGTTTCTCCCTCATCCAGAGTCGCGCATGCGGACTATAACAGTCCTTTTGGCGCTCATCTACAGCGAGATCCAGCTGTCTCACCTAGCAGATAAGGGCTTAGCTCCGGCCAGGCCTCGCAGCCTGCATCTTTCAGCTCTCCTGAAAGGAATAGTCAAAAACAATCGATGGACCTGACCAATCCCGGTGGGCGAGAGTCGAGTCATCACCAAAACCCCCAACTCCCTTCTCCTCAACGGAAAGCAGGCTTCCGCACATGCAGTTCCCGACCACCGCCTCCCCGAACGACGACTTCGCCGCCGCCCCCTACGTGTCGGGCGACCCGTACGCCGACTACCGGGGCGCCACCTTCGAGTTCTCCCACCTGACGGACCTCGCGGACCGCCGGCTCGGCGCGGGGGTCGTCGCCGCCAACGACGAGTTCTTCGCCGAGCGGGAGAACCTCCTGCTGCGCACCCCGGCCGTCTTCGACGTGCACCACTACGCCAACAAGGGCAAGGTGATGGATGGCTGGGAGACCCGGCGGCGGCGCGGGGCGGGCGCGGACGAGCCGTTCCCGACGGACTCCGATCACGACTGGGCGCTGATCCGCCTGGGCTCCCCCGGCATCATCCGCGGGATCGTCGTCGACACCGCGCACTTCCGCGGCAACCATCCGCAGCAGGTCAGCGTGTGGGCGGCCGCCTTCGAAGGGACGCCCTCGACCGCCGAACTCCTCGAACGGACGGATGCCTGGGAGGAGATCGTGCCCCGCACTCCGGTGCGCGGCCATGCCGCGAACGGGTTCGCGGTCGGCTCCGGGCGCCGCTGGACGCACCTGCGGATCAACCAGCACCCCGACGGCGGCATCGCGCGTCTGCGGGTGCACGGCGAGGTGCTGCCCGATCCGCGGTGGCTGGCCCTGCTCGGCGCGGTGGACGTGGCCTGCGTGGTCAACGGCGGGGTCGTGGAGGAGGCCTCGGACGGCTTCTACTCCTCCCCCGGGAACACGATCATGCCGGGGCTGTCGCAGAAGCAGGACGACGGCTGGGAGACGCGTCGGCGCCGCGACAAGGGGAACGACTGGATCGCGTACCGGCTGGCCGGGCAGTGCGAGATCCGCGCGGTGGAGGTGGACACCGCGAACTTGAAGGGGAACGCGGCCGGTTGGGTGTCGCTGTCCGTCAAGGACGGTGCGGACGGCGCGTGGACGCAGGTCCTCCCGCGCACCCGGCTGGAGCCCGACAGCCCGCACCGGCTGCCGCTCGCCGCGCCGGTCCTGGCCACGCACGCCCGGATCGACGTGTACCCCGACGGCGGATTCGCCCGCCTGCGCCTGCACGGCCGGCTCACCGACGCCGGAGCGGCCGCCCTCACCGCCCGCGCGGCGCGTGCGGCGGACGCGGCGCTCTGACGGGGAGGACGGCCGCCCCGGCGGCTCGCCCCGGACTGTGGCCCGGGGCCATGACCCGGGACTACTCGACGACGAGCTCGACGGGGATGTTGCCGCGCGTGGCGCGGGAGTAGGGGCAGACCTCGTGCGCCTGCTTGACCAGCAGCGTGCCGGTCTCGCCCATCAGGGCTTCGGGGAGTTCCACGCGCAGGACGACGGCCAGCCCGAAGCCCGCGCCGTCCTTGCCGATGGAGACCTCCGAGGTCACCGAGATCTCGCTGGTGTCGACCTTGGCCTGGCGGCCGACGAGCCCGAGCGCACTGGCGAAGCAGGCGGCGTACCCGGCGGCGAAGAGCTGCTCGGGGTTGGTGCCCAGGCCGCTGCCACCGAGGGCCGGCGGCATGGCCAGCGCCAGGTCGATCTGACCGTCGGAGCTGACGGCGCGGCCTTCGCGGCCGTTGGCGGTGGCGACAGCGGTGTAGATCGCGTCCATCTCGGGGGTTCCTCTCACGGGGCGGAGGCGGGGCCGTCGAGTGACGACCGCGCCCCATCAATATGGCACACAATTAAGTTGTGCACAATTCAGTTGCCGACACGGGGCCCCGGGTACACTTTCCCCCATGACCGAGCAACCGACCGACGCCCTCCCCGACCAGGACTTCCTGCGCCTCGACGGCCAGATCTGCTTCGCGCTCGGCGCGGCGAACCGCGCCTTCGGCGGGCTCTACCGCGTCGTCCTGAAGGACCTCGGGCTGACCTACCCCCAGTACCTGGTGATGCTGGTGCTGTGGGAGCACGGAGAGATGCCGGTCAAACAGCTCGGGCAGCACCTGCGCCTCGACTCGGGCACGCTCTCCCCCCTCCTCAAGCGGCTGGAAGCGGCCGGCCTGCTCGCGCGCGAGCGCAGCGCCGCCGACGAACGGTCCGTGCACGTACGGCCCACCGAGGCCGGTACGGCCCTGCGCGCCCGGGCCGTCGAGGTGCCCCGGCGCATCGCGGTCGCGACCGGCTTCGAGCTCGGCGAGATCAAGGAGCTGCAGGACCGCCTGCGGCGGCTCACCGCCGCCCTGGACGCGGCCGTTCCGCCGGAGTAGCCGGAGCAGGGCTTTCCGACCGCCCGGCCGAGGTCCCGTAGGGCCGCCACAGCGGGTGTTCGCGCCGCGCCCAGTCGGCGGCCACCGAGCCCGTGCGCATGCCGCGCCGGGCCTCCGGGTCGCGGACGGCCATCATGACGTGGCCCACGACGGCCACGGTCAGCGCGATGGCCAGCCAGTCGTGGACGAAGGTGGCCGCGGTCCGCCAGGGCAGCGGCGCCAGCCCGGTGAACCACATCAGCAGACCGGTGCCGAGCATCACGAGGGCCGCCCCGGCGCTCCAGCTCGCGTAGAGCTTCTGCCCGGCGTTGAACTTGCCCGCCGGGCGCGCGCCCGGCCGGTGGCCGCGGCGCAGCGCGGAGCGCAGCCAGGTGCGGTCGTGCGGCCCGAAGCGGTTCAGCCGGCGCAGGTCCCCGCGGAAGGCCCGGGAGCCGAGCCCCAGCAGGACGGGGGCCGGGATCAGCAGTCCGGACCACTCGTGGACGGTGACCACGAGGTGGCGGCGGCCTACGAGTTCGGCGAGGAGCGGCAGGTAGAGGCAGGCGGCGCTCGCCAGGCACACCCCGGTCAGGGTGGCGGTGGCCAGGTGGACCAGCCGTTCGGCGCGGCTGAAGCGGCCCACGCGGGCGGGTCGTCCGGCCGCGTCGTCCACGCCGTCAACGCCGGAGGCCGGCGGTCCGGCCGGGAGTTCAGACGGTCGGGGCATCGTCGCGTCCGTTCGACTTGCCGACCCAGGCGTCGACGTCGTAGCCGAGTTCCTCCCAGTAGCCGGGCTGCACATCCCGGGTGAGGGTGATGCCCGACAGCCATTTCGCCGACTTGTAGAAGTACATGGGAGCCGCGTAGAGGCGGGCCGGACCGCCGTGGGCGTGGCTGAGGGGCTTGTCCTGCATGTTCAGCGCGACCATGACGTCCTCGCGGCGGGCCTGCGGGAGCGTGAGGCTCTCGGTGTAGGTGCCGTCGAAGCAGGTGAAGCGGATCGCTCGGGCCTCGGGGCGGACCCCGGCGGCGTCCAGGAGCCGGAAGAGCGGGACGCCTTCGAAGGGGGTCGCGGGGACCCGCCAGCCCGTCACGCACTGGACGTCGCGGACGATCCGGGTCTGCGGCAGGGCCC
This sequence comes from Streptomyces tatrensis, assembly GCF_049310065.1. NCBI lineage: Bacteria > Bacillati > Actinomycetota > Actinomycetes > Kitasatosporales > Streptomycetaceae > Streptomyces > Streptomyces tatrensis. The sequence goes on from NZ_JBMDLB010000011.1 coordinate 567,177, forward strand.
GCAGCGCGTCGAGCGTGTACGTGGCCGGGCGCTCGACCAGGCCGTCGACGGTCAGCCGGTAGTCGGCCGGGCCGCGTCGGGGCACCGAGGACGCGACCGAGTAGTACCGGAACCCGCCGCCGCCCGGCAGCAGTCCGGTGAGCCCGGTGGGGTCCTTGTCGGCGGCCGCGCCCAGTACGGCGTCGAGCCCGGACTGGAGCCTCGGCGCGAGGACCAGGCCGAGGGCGCCGAGCCCCACCGTGCCGAGGACCAGCCGCCGGCCCACGGGGGCACCGCGGCCGTCGGGGTCAGGGTCGTAAGCGGGGTCGGGTTCGGGGTCGGGGCCGGGGTCGGGGTCAGGGCCGGGTTGCTGATCTGCTCTGCTCACGTGCCGATTCGACCACCTGCGGCACCCCGGCGGCCAGGGTCCGCACCCGCCCGTCAGACTTCCGTAAGGCGCACCCGCAAGCCGACAAGCCCACACAGCCGTACGGCCGGTCCCGCGCTGGGCGGGACCGGCCGTACCACGGGGACCTGACTACGCCCCGCTCGCCTTGAGCATGTCCTCGCGCTCGACGAGCTTCACGCGCTCGCGGCCCTGCGGCTCGCCCAGCGCCTTCTCGGCGGCGTCGAGCTTGTACCAGCCCTCCCACGTCGTGAAGCGGACCTCCTTCTGCGCGAGGAAGGTCTCCACCGCCTCCGGCTCGGGAGCGGCCGGCGTCAGCAGGCGGCCGTCCGCGTGGTCGGCGAGCAGGTTCGCGACCGTCTCGTTCGCGTCGCCCTTGGTGTGGCCGATCAGGCCGATGGGACCGCGGCGGATCCAGCCGGTGACGTACGTGGACGCCAGGTGCGCGCCGGCTTCGATGACGCGGCCGCCCTCGTCCGGAACCGTGCCGGAGTCGACGTCCCACGGCAGCTTGGGCAGCTCGTCGGAGAGGTAGCCGACGGCGCGGTAGACGGACTGGACGTCCCAGTCGGTGAAGGTGCCGGTGCCCTTGACGTTGCCGGTGCCGTCGAGCTCGGTGCGCTCGGTGCGCAGCCCGACGACCTGGCCGTCCTCGCCGAGGATCTCGGTGGGCGACTCGAAGAAGTGCAGGAAGAGCTTGTGCGGGCGCTCGCCTATGTCGCGGATCGCCCAGTTCTCCAGGGTCTTGGCGACCATGTCCGCCTGCTTGTTGGAGCGGCGGGTGGTGATCGAACCCTCGTCGTAGTCGATGTCCTCGGGGTTGACGATGACCTCGATGTTGGGCGAGTGGTCCAGCTCGCGCAGCTCCATCGGGCTGAACTTGGCCTGCGCGGGGCCACGGCGTCCGAAGACGTGGACCTCGAGGGCCTTGTTGGCCTTGAGGCCGTCGTAGACGTTCGCCGGGATCTCCGTCGGCAGCAGCTCGTCGGCGGTCTTGGCGAGGATCCGGGCCACGTCGAGGGCCACGTTGCCGACGCCGAGGACGGCGACCTTCTCGGCCTCCAGCGGCCAGGTGCGCGGCACGTCGGGGTGGCCGTCGTACCAGGAGACGAAGTCGGCGGCGCCGTAGGAGCCGTCGAGGTCGACGCCGGGGATGGTGAGCGTGCGGTCCGCGGTGGCGCCGGTGGAGAAGATCACGGCGTCGTAGAAGGAGCGCAGCTCGTCCAGGCTGATGTCGTTCGGGTAGTCGACGTTGCCGAAGAGGCGGACCTGCGGCTTGTCGAGCACCTGGTGCAGGGCGGTGATGATGCCCTTGATGCGGGGGTGGTCGGGAGCGACGCCGTAGCGGATCAGGCCGAAGGGGGCCGGCATCCGCTCGAAGATGTCGATGGACACACCCGGCTGGACGGCCGCCTCGGACTTCAGCAGGGCGTCGGCGGCGTAGATGCCGGCGGGGCCGGCACCGACGATTGCTACCCGCAGGGGGCGAGGCATGGCTGGGTTCCCTTCGAACGACGAAAGACTCGATCAAGGGAACCCTAAGCTAAGGGCAGCCTAACCCGGCACCCGCCCCTGGGTTATGCCCCTATAACCCTCGCTTATGGCCTCCCTAAGCCATGCTTGGGGCATCGACGGCGCCCGGTCGGCGCCCCGGAGGCGGCGGAGGGAGGGCGGGGGGACGGCGCGGGGGGACGGCGGGAAACGGCCGGCACCCCGTGATACCCATGGGCCGCATGGACACCACCCCCGCCCGGCCCGAGACCTCGCGCGCCCGCCGCCCCCTCCTCTTCCTCGATGTCGACGGCCCGCTGATCCCGTTCGGCTCCCCGCACGGGCACCCGGTCTACGAGGCTCCGGGCGCGGCCGACGCGTCGGGCGGCCATCCCCTCCTCTCCCGGGTCGATCCGGCGCTGGGCCCCCGGCTCGCCGCGCTGCCGTGCGAGCTGGTGTGGGCCACGACCTGGGGCGAGGACGCGAACCTGTGTCTCGGCCCGCGGCTCGGGCTGGCGGACCTGCCGGTGGTGGAGTGGCCCGAGCCCGCCGACGCGGACGGCCCGGGCGGGACGCACTGGAAGACCGCCGGCCTCGTGGCGCGGGCGGCGGGCCGGGCTTTCGTGTGGGTCGACGACGAGATCGGCGACGCGGACCGCCGGTGGGTGTCCGCCCACCACCCCGGCCCGGCCCTCCTCCACCGGGTCGACCCCCGAATCGGCCTCGGGAACGCCGACTTCGCCGCCCTGGAGGCGTGGCTGCGCGCCCACGGCGCCTGAGTCCGGCGGGCGTTCGCCGCCCGCCGGGCCAACGAGCCCGGCTTCGGGCCCCGTCCGGCATGGGTACTCTTCCCGGGACACAGTGGGCGGCGGGGTTCGGGGTGGGGTCATGGGACGTCAGATGCGTGTGCCCGGTGCGGTACTGGCGGCCGTGCTGCTGCTGACCGCCGCCGGCTGTTCCGGGGCGGGCGGCGGTGCCGGGGCGGATCCCGGCGACGACCCGAAGCCGGGCGGCGCCACGTCCGCCCCCGCCGCCTCCCCGACTCCCGCCGCTCCCGCCGACGGGAAGCCCCCCTCCGGCGACGTGCTCCCCGGCATGGTCGGCGCCTCCGTGGCCCGCACCCAGCTGGCCGCGCTGAAGGTGGCGCCGCCGGGAACCATGTCCGGCTACAGCCGGGACAAGTTCACGCACTGGGCGGAGCAGGGCGAGAAGTGCGACACCCGCGAGGTCGTCCTCCAGCGGGACGGCGCGAACGTCACCCGGGACTCCCAGTGCAAGGCCGTGTCCGGGACGTGGAAGAGCCTGTACGACGAGGTGGTCGTCACCGAGGCTTCGAAGATCGACATCGACCACATGGTGCCCCTCGCCGAAGGCTGGCGTTCCGGCGCGGCCGGCTGGGACGCCGCGAAGCGCAAGGCCTTCGCGAACGATCTGACCCGCCCTCAACTCCTGGCGGTGACGGCCTCCTCGAACCGTTCGAAGGGCGACCAGAGTCCCGACCAGTGGCAGCCGCCGTCGAAGGCGTCCTGGTGCCAGTACGGGCGGGCCTGGACCACCGTCAAGTCCGTGTACGGCCTGACCGTCACCGAGCCCGAGAAGAAGATGCTCGCCACCATGCTGGACACCTGCGCGGCCTGACGCCGCTCACCCCGGGACCGTACGCCCCGGGGCCGTTCACCCCAGGGCCGTTCACCCCGTGGCCCCTCACCCCAGGACGGCGATGCCCAGGGGACGCGATCCCGCCGCGAGCCGACGGCTGTTGCCGCTGTCGAGGTCCACGACCGTGATGCCGTTCCAGTAGCCGTCGCGGGTGTAGCCCCCGGTCACGTAGGCCGTCCGCCCGTCCCGGGAGACGGCCACGTCCTCGTGCGGCCCGTCCAGCGGGTACACCCGCTCCGAGCCGTCCGGGGAACGGACCGTGAGGGAGGGCCCCTTGCCCTTGCCCGGTTCCACCGCCCCCGTCCCGACCACCAGCAGCCGGCCGTCCGCCGTGACCGCGGCCCCGTGCTGATGGGTGTCGGCGGTCATCTCCTCCACCGTGGTGCGGCCCGTCTTCGGATCCACCACCGCGAGCCGCTCGCCCTCGAAGGGGAGCAGCAGCATCCCGTCCGCCGGCCGTACGACCGCGTAGTGCGGTTTCAGCCAGGAGGCGAGGCCGCCCTCCGTCCCGTACGGGGCGACCTCGATGCGGCGCGGCCGCACCGATCCTTCGGGCAGCCCCTGCCGCACGGGCACCACGGTGACGTCGAAGGAGTCGTGGCCGGTGACGTACACCTCCGAGCCGTCGCGCGAGACGTCCACGTCGAAGGGCCGTCGGCCCACCGGGACCACCGCCGTGACCTCGCTCTTCGCCGTGTCGATGATCTCCAGGACGCCGGTGGTCCCGGGCACGTTGACCCCGACGTACGCGTGCGCGCCGTCGGGCGAGAGCGCGATGCCCATGCCGCCTCCCCGGTACTCGCCGTCGGTCACGGGACCGGTGCCGGTGGTGCGGTACGGGATCAGGGCCAGCCGGGTCCGCGTCCGCGTGTCCACGACGGCGACCCCCTCGGCCGTGGCCACCCAGGCCCGGCCGTCCGCGCCGACCACCAGGCCGTACGGCGCCCTGCCGACCGCCGCCGACCCGACCGCGCCGCGCTCCGGATCCACGAAGGTGACGGTGTCGGCCCCGAAGTCGGCGACCAGGAGGGTGCCGCCCGGGGTGGTCGCGGCCGTCGGGAGCGGGGAGGCCGCGGGGGCGGCGGCCCGCGGTGCGGCGGGCGTGGAGCAGGCCCCGAGCAGCAGGGCTCCGGCGAGGGCCGCCAGGGCGGTACGGGTTCCCCGTACGCGGCGGCGCGGGTGCGGGCGGTCGTGCTGCGGCATGGGTGTGGCCCCTCTCGGTTCGGGGGCGGGGCCGGTGGTGCGCCCGCTCCCCCGTACCCATCCTCGCCCCGCCGGGCCGCCCGGCCGTTCGCCCCGGCGGCCGACAGCGGGGTCGGCCGATCGGTCGATGCGGGGAGGCGGGGAGGCGGGGCTGCGGGGCTGCGCCGGGCAGGGGTGACCGACCGGGGTGGCTCAGCCCTCGTACTCCGTCAGGTCGATGCCGTGGAGGTTGAGGAGCGCGTGGGTCTCCGGGTGGTTGATGTCCTTCTCGGCGGTCATCCCCAGCTTGCGGATCACGTTCTCGGACTCGTCGTTGCCCGCCCGGTTGATGGCGACGACCCGGTCGAGGCCCCGCTCCTGGAGGGCGAACTCCAGGGTGGCGTGCGCGGCCTCGGAGCCGTAGCCCTGTCCCCAGTAGGAGCGGCCGAGCCGCCAGGTGATCTCGGCCGCCGGCAGCACCTCGGGCAGCCACCACGGCATGGAGAGCCCCACGGCTCCGATCAGCTCACCGGAGGCCAGCAGCTCCACGGCGAAGATCCCGAAGCCCTCCTCGTCCCACTCGTCCTCCCACCGCTCGATGGTCTCGGCGGTCTCCTCCAGGTCGAGGGTCTCGCCGTCGCCGATCCAGCGCATCACCTCGGGGTCGGCGTTGATCTCCGACAGGGGGACGAGGTCGTCCTCGGACCAGCGGCGGAGGAGGAGGCGGGGGGTACGGATCTCGGTCATGAGTCCCATCCTGCCGAACGCGCCGGACATCGGGTAATCGGGTCCCCCGGAGGCCCCCTCACCCCTCCGGCTCACCCCTCCGGGACGGTGATCGCGTCGAGCTGCGCCCTCAGGTGGACGTGCGAGTCGACGGGCTCGTGCGCGATCCGGCCCAACGGCGCCGGGAGCGATTCCACGCGGGTGTGCGGATCGCACTCGTAGAAGTAGACCAGCGAGATCAGCTCCTCGGCGGGCACGTCGGCGGGCGGCGGCAGGACCCGGTGGCGGCCCGCCCTCCAGCGGTCGCCCGTCCAGCGCGCCATCAGGTCTCCGATGTTCACGGTGAGCGCGGCCGGATCGTACGGGGCGTCCTGCCAGCCCTCGGCGTCGGTGTGGATCTGGAGCCCGCCCGCGCCCTGCTGCCGGTCGAGGACGGTGACGGTGCCGAAGTCGGTGTGCGCGCCGATGCGGAACTGGCCGGGCAGCGGCGGGCCGAGGATCTCGGTGCCGGGGTACCAGTTGAGGTTGAACCCCCAGGTGGGGTGGTGGGTGTGCCGGGTGAAGTGGTCCGCCTCCAGGCCGAGCGCGACAGCCAGCAGCTCCAGCAGCTCGTCGGAGAGGGCCCGCATCGCGGACAGGTACTGCGTCACCGGCCCGTGCAGCGCGGGCACTTCGGCCGGCCACGCGTTCGGCCGGAACCACTCGGCGTCCACCGAGGCGATCCCGGTCGGCTCCTCCGCCGCGAAGGACCAGGACTCCTTGAGGTCGGGCGGGGAGGCCGCGCCCTCCGCGTAGCTGTTGGCCTCGGCGCCCGGGCCGAGCCAGCCGCGTCCGCCGACCGGCACGGCGTACGGGGCCTTGGCGGCGGCCGGGAGCCGGAAGAAGGTCCGCGCCGCCTCCCGGATCCGCCCCGGCAGCTCCGGGTCCACTCCGTGCCCGGTCACCAGCAGGAACCCGGCCGCCTGGAGCGCCTCGTCGACGCGGGAGGCGACCTGCCGGCGGGCCTCGGGCCCGCCGGAGCGCCACGGGCCGAGATCGATCACGGGGACCTGCGAACTCACCATGCGGACCTGCTCTCCGGGCCGGGGGCCCGGCGGGGACCTAGCGCCGCTCGGCCCCGGAGCCCCGTAGGACGTACCGGACCAGGCCCTCCCCGGTACCGGCCTCGGTGAAACCGGCCCGCCGCAGCAGGGCCTGCGAGAGTGCGTTGTCCTCGTCCGTCGTGGCGTCCAGCCGGGTGAAGCCCGGCCGGGCGAAGGCCCAGGCCGAAAGTGCCTTCAGCGCCTCGGTGGCGTAGCCGTTTCCGCGCGCGGAGGGGACGAGGTCGTAGCCGACCTCGGAGCGCCCGTCCGCGTCCGGGGCGGCATGGAAGCCCATGCCGCCGATCGCCTTGCGGTCGCTCGTGCGGACGATGACGTACGGTCCCCAGCCCGCCCGGTAGGTCCCCGCCTCGCGCGCCCTCGTCACGATCCCCCCGGCGTCCCGGGTGTCGTCGGCGGGGCCGTCCTCGACCCAGGCGAAGCCGCCGCTGCCGCCGGCTTGCAGGTCGGCCGCGACCGCCGGGGACATGGGGCAGAGCAGTACGCGCTCGGCCTCGACGGGTTCGGCGTACCAGCGCCAGGTCGTCTGACGGGCCAGGCCGGGGAGTTCGCCCCGGCCCGTCGCCCAGAGCAAGGTCCGCCAGGCCTCGTGGCCGCGCGGAACGTGCGGGAAGAGCCGGTCCAGGACGCCTTCGGCGAGTGCGGGGTCCGGCTCCCAGTCGTGGACGCCGAGTCCGCCGAGGATGTCGTGGGTGTGCAGCAGGGCCTCGACGACGCCCATCGCCGCGAACCCGTCCGCGCCCGCCGCGCCGTACGGGTGCCACGCGCGGGCACTGGGCCCGGCGAGGGCCACGGCGGCCGACAGGAACCCGCCGGAGGCCTCCATCATGTCGACCAGGCCGGCCGGTCCGGTCCCCTCCTCGGCCCGTATCTCCAGAGGGACGTACGCGTCGGCCGCGCGCACCGTGAGCTGGGCGGCGTAGGCCGTGAAGTCCTCGGCCACGTGGACGGCGGTGTCTCGGCAGCTCCACTCGAGGCCGGCGGCCGGAACGTCCCAGTCCAGGTGCGCGACGTCCCGCAGCGCCCGCGTGGTGAGCGAGACGGCCGCGTCGACGTCCTTGGAGTCCATGATCCTCATAGGCGGCACCCTAGGCGCCCGTCCAGGTGCCGCCAAGGGGATATCCGTGCCCCACGGCCGGTGGTCCCGGTGGCGCGCCTGCGGGCCACCGCCGGGGCCGGGGCGCTACTGCTTGTGCTGGGACGGCGCGCTGACCGCGCCCCGGTGAAGGGCGGAGCAAAACGGTGGAGATTTCGACGAGGGACGTCTTCGGGGCGCCGTGCTGGGTGAGCCTGATGGCCCGGGATCTCGGCGCGGCGCAGCGGTTCTACGGTGAGGTCGCGGGCTGGCGGTTCCGGCCCGCGCGGCTCGGCGCGGCCTTCAAGGTGGCCGAGCTCGACGGGATGCCGGTGGCCGGTATCGGGGCCCTGGCCGGGGATCTCGCGGTGGCCGTGGCCTGGACCCCGTACTTCGCGGTCGACGACGCCGACGTGGCCGTGGACCGGATCCGGGAGCGCAGCGGCACGATCGCGGTCGGCCCGGTCTCCTTCGAGTCGGGTGGCCGCGGGGCGCTGGTGGCGGACCGCGACGGGGCGGTGTTCGGGATCTGGGAGGGCCAGGTCTCCTCGGGCTGGCGGGTCGGTACGGGACAGGCACCGGCCTGGCTGGAGCTGCGCACCCGGGACGCCTTCGAGTCGGCGATCTTCTACGGGGAGGTGCTGGAGTGGGCCACCGGCCGCGCCGGGTGCTGCGAGGTCGCGTACGAGGAGGACCGCGTCGTGCTCCGCCAGGAGGGGGAGCCGGTGGCGCGCCTCGACAGCGGTCCCGTGGAGCCGGGTTCCTACAGTCCGTACACCCGGCCGCGCTGGCACGTGCACTTCCGGGTGCCCGCGCTGGAGCCTGCGGTGGAGGCGGCGGTCGCGCTGGGCGGACGCACGGTGTCCGAGCCCTCGTCGAGCGCGACCGAACGGTGGGTGGCGCTGCGCGATCCGGACGGGGCGCTCTTCACCCTCACCTCGTCGCGGACGGACGGCGGGATGGACGACGGAACGGACGGCGGGACCGACGGCGGAACGGACGGCCGGACTGGCGGCGAGACCGACGGCGGCTGACAGATCCGCCGGGGGCTGCCGGATCCGTCGCGGCTGCCCTGCCCCATCTACCGGGACTGCGGCGTCCGGCGGGTCCGGGTCCAGTCGACGAGCTCGGCCTCGGACCAGGTGTTGACGACCCGGTCGGCCGTCACCCCGCATTCCAGGGCACGTTCGCAGCCGAGGGTCTGCCAGTCGAGCTGTCCCGGGGCGTGCGCGTCGGTGTCGATCGCGAAGAGGGTGCCCGCGGCCACGGCGAGCCGGAGCAGCCGGCGCGGCGGGTCGAGCCGTTCGGGCCGGCTGTTGATCTCCACGGCGGCGCCCGACTCGGCGCAGGCCGCGAAGACGGCCTCTGCGTCGAACTCCGACTCCGGCCGGGTCTTGCCCGTGACCAGCCGCCCGGTGCAGTGGCCGAGGACGTCGAGGTGCGGGTTGCGCACGGCGGCGACCATCCGCCGGGTCATGGCGCGGGCGTCCATCCGGAGCTTGGAGTGGACGGAGCCGACCACCAGGTCCACCTCGGCCAGGAGTTCCGGCTCCTGGTCCAGCGAGCCGTCGTCGAGGATGTCGCACTCGATGCCGGTGAGCAGCCTGAACGGGGCCCAGGTCGCGTTGAGTTCGGCGACGGTGCGCAACTGCTCGCGCAGCCGTTCCGGGGAGAGTCCCCGGGCCACGGTCAGGCGCGGCGAGTGGTCGGTGAGCACCGCCCAGTCGTGCCCGAGGGCGGCAGCGGCCCGGGCCATCGCCTCGATGGGGCTGCCGCCGTCCGACCAGTCGGAGTGCAGGTGGCAGTCGCCGCGCAGGGCGGCGCGCAGGGCGAGGGCCCCGGGGCTGGGCGGCGGGCCCACGGGGTGGGCGGCGGCCTTCTCCTCCAGCCCCTGCAAGTACGCGGGGATCGTGCCGCCGAGGGCTTCGCGGACGACCTGGGCGGTTTTCGGGCCGATGCCCTTGACCGCTTCGAGGGTGCCCGCACCGACCCGTTCGGCCAGCTCGCCCTCGCCCATCCGTCCGATGGCGGCGGCCGCCGTACGGAAGGCCTGGACCCGGTAGGTCGGCTCCTGGGCGCGTTCCAGCAGGAAGGCGATCCGGTCCAGCGCGGCCACCGGGTCCATCGCGTGTCTCCCTCCGCGAAACGACGAGCGGCGGGGAGGGGGCCCGGGTCTGTGCCCCGGGCCCCCTCTCCGCCCGGGTCAGGCGCCGTCGGCCGGGTCCGCCGCCGGACGGTACTGCAGGGCCAGGCCGGCGAGTACGGCGCCGACCGCCGCGCTCAGCACCGCGGTGATGCCGGCCCACTCCAGGGTGCCGCCGACCGCGCCGCCGAGCGGGTCGAAGCCCGCGACTCCGCCGACCACGTGGAGCCCGGCCACGCCGAGCGCGACCACCGCGCCGGCCCGCCACGCGCCGGCCGTGTCCCGTACCGCCAGCAGGGCGCCAGCGGTCAGGCAGAGCAGGGTGACGGCCAGGGCGAGCAGCCCGCCGGGGTCGCCGGAGGCGAGGGCCGCCAGGTCACCGGGGACATGCAGCGCACCACAGAGGAGCAGGGCGAGCGCCACCGGCCAGCGCAGTATGTGGCGCAGCGCGCCCTTGCCCGGCCCTGCCGTGCCCCGGGCCGGGACCGGGGACGGACCCCGGGCCGGGACCTGCGCCTGTGCCCGGGCCTGCGGTGCGGGCGGGTGGACGGGGGTCCGTACCCGGTCCGCGGGCTCGGGGCGGTGCTGCGGGGGCTGTTCGCCGCTGCCGAGGATGCTGACGAGCAGGGCCACGTCCTCGATGGGCCGTCCGAGGGCGGCGGCCCGCAGCGTGATGTCGGTTTCGACCCGCTCGTGCGGGGGCTCGCCCAGCAGGGTCACCATCTCGCGGACCTCGTGGACGGGCCGGGCCACGGCGGCAGCGCGCAGCGCCGCGTGTCCGGGGTTGGGGACCTGTCCGGATTCCTTGAGGAGGTTCACCAGGTCGGTGACCTCCCGGACCGGGCGGCCGGTGGCGGCGGTCTCCAGGAGGGTGCGGGCGGTCGCTCCTGCGGACCGGGGTCCGGGGTCCGGGCCGGGTGCGGCCCCTGCCCCTGCCCCGGGACCGGCCTGGGCCTCGGGAGCGGTCCCGTACCCGGGCTCGGAGGCGGGCTCGGAGTCGGGCTCGGAGTCGGGCTCGGAGTCGGGCTCGGGGCCGAAGTCGAGGTCGTCCGTGCCGGGTGCCGGCGGCCGGACGTCCGTGGTGTCGGGGAGCCGGCGCGGTTCTTCGTACTCCGTCGCGGCGAGCGTGATCGGGTCATTCATGGAAAGCTCCGTTCGCCGACGCGCGGGTCTACACATCGCGCGCCGGTCATCGTGCGTCATGGGAAGCGCACGCTTTGTTACATTCAGCGGCACCCGGCCGCGCTGCGCCATTCGGGGCGGGCAAACGGGGGTCCCCCGCGGTGCCGCGGGCCCGGTCGGGGCTCGCCGTGGGCATGGTGGGGGCATGAAGGGTACGGAGGTGCTGGCCGACGCGTTCGGCCGGATCCGGGACGTGGTGCACGAGGCGGTCGAGGGGCTGGAGCCCGGACAGCTGAACGCGCGGATCGATCCCGGTGCGAACTCGATCACCTGGCTCGTCTGGCACCTGACCCGGGTCCAGGACGACCACGTGGCGGACGCGGCCGGCTGGGAACAGGTCTGGCACGCGCAGGGCTGGGACGAGCGGTTCGCTCTCCCGCTGCCACCCGGGTCCACGGGCTACGGGCACACCGCCGACGAGGCCGGCTCCGTCCGGGTCGACTCGCAGGAGCTGCTGCTGGGGTACGTCGACGCGGTCCACGAGCAGACCGGGCGGTTCCTCCAGGGGCTGTCCGCCGCCGATCTGGACCGGGTGGTCGACGAGCGGTGGGACCCGCCGGTGACCCTCGGGGTGCGGCTGGTCAGCGTGATCGGCGACGACCTCCAGCACGCGGGGCAGGCGGCCTTCGTCCGGGGCGTGCTGACGAGGGGCCGCTGATGGCGTCCGCGGGAGCCCTGCTGCTGGCCCTCCTCCTCGTGGCCGCCCCGGCAGCCACGGCGTCGGCCGCATCACCCTCCGGGACCGGGACCGGGACCGGGGCCGAGTCCGGGACCGGGACCGGGACCGGGGCCGAGTCCGGATCGGCGGCCGGAGCCGTATCGGTGGTGCCCGCCGAGGCCGGCGCCATCGGCGGCTCGGGGGCCGGGACCGCGTTCGCACCGTTCGGCGGAGCCGGGCTCGGCCGGACCGCGGACCGTTCGGGCGCGGGTGTCGGCGCCCGCACCGGCGCCCACACCGCCACCGGCACCGGCACCGGCGAGCGGCCCGTCGTCGACACCGACCGGGGAGCGGTCCGCGGGCGGGAGGCCGCCGGGTACCGCACCTTCGAGGGCATCCCGTACGCCGCCCCGCCGACCGGGCCACTGCGCTGGCGGCTCCCGGAGCCCGCCGCGCGCTGGACGGGCGTACGGGACGCGGGTGCGCCCGGGGCCCGTTGCGTGCAGCTGCCCGCGGTGGGACCGGGTGGCCCGAGCGGCTCGGAGGACTGCCTGGTCCTCAACGTCACGGCCCCGAAGCCGGCCTCCCCGCATCCGGCCTCCCCGGACCCGGCGGCCCCGCACACCTCCGGCCGGCCCGTCATGGTCTGGTTCCACGGCGGCGGGTTCATGAACGGTGCCGGGGACCTGTACCGGCCCGGCCGGCTGGCGTCGGCGGGCGGGGCCGTGGTCGTCACGGTCAACTACCGGCTCGGGATCTTCGGGCTCTTCGGGCATCCCGCGCTCCACGGCGCCCCCGGCTTCGCGCTCGCCGACCAGCAGGCGGCCCTGCGCTGGGTGCGGGCCAACGCCGCCCGCTTCGGTGGCGATCCCGGCAACGTCACCGTCTTCGGCGAGTCCGCCGGAGCCCTGAGCGTCTGCCTGCACCTCGCCTCCCCCGCCTCGGCCGGCCTGTTCCACCGGGCGATCGTGCAGAGCGGCTCCTGCTCGCTCACCGTCCCGGCGCACTCGCTGCTCCCCGCGCTGCCCGCCTACGAGCCCTTCGTGCCGGAGCCCCGCACCGTGGCCCAGGGGGCCGCCGCGGCGGCCCGGCTCGGCTGCGGCCGGAGCGAGGCCGAAGAGGTACTGGGGTGCCTGCGCCGGCTCGCCCCCGAGGCCCTGGCGACACCCGAACTCATGACGCTCTTCTCCGCGGTGTCCTACGGCACCCCGCTGCTCCCCACCGAGCCCCGACGGGCCCTGGAACGCGGGGAGTTCCACCGGGTCCCGGTGATGCAGGGCTCGACCCGCGACGAGATGCGGATCTTCCTCGGGCAGACCCTGGCGGCCTACCCCGTCGCCGACGCACAGGCCTACCGGTCGCGGCTGCGCGCCGCGTTCGGGGCGCGAGCGGCCGGACTCGTCGAGGCCGCCTATCCGCTGACGGCCCATCCGACGCCCGCGCTTGCCTTCGCCGCCGTGCTGACGGACGCCTCCTTCGTCTGCCCGCAGCTGCGGGACAGCCGTGCGCTGGCGCGGCACGTGCCGGCGTACGACTACGGGTTCGACGACCGCCTCGCACCGGACTTCACCGGGCTGCCGCCGGTGCCCGGCTTCCCGTACGGGGCCTCGCACGGCTCCGAGCTGCCGTACCTCTTCGACACCGGGCTCCCGATGAGCGCCCCGCAGCGGGCGCTCGCGGAGCGGATGACCGGCTACTGGACCCGCTTCGCGGCGACCGGCGATCCGAACGCCCCCGGGACGGGGCCGTGGTGGCCGCGCTCCCCCGCCGTACTGTCCCTGGCGCCGGGGTCCCCGGGCGGCATCCGTCCCGTGGACGCGGCGGCCCGGCACCACTGCGGGCTGTGGGACTCCGCAGGACAGACCCTCGATCTCGAAAGGATGGGCCCATGACCGGTTTGACCGAGGTCCTCCGGCCGTACGTGGACGACAAGACCCTGCCGGGGGCGGTGGCCCTGGTGGACCGGGGCGACGGCGAAGGGCCCGAAGTGGCCGCCGTGGGCAGCGCGGACGCCGGGGGCGGGGCCCCGATGGTCCGCGACTCGATCTTCCGGATCGCCTCGCTCACCAAACCGGTCACGGCGGCGGCGGTCATGATGCTGGTGGAGGACGGCCGGTTCGCGCTCACCGACGCCGTCGCCCCCTGGCTGCCGGAGATCGCCGCACCGGTGGTCGTACGGACGCCCGCGAGCCCGGTCGACGACGTGGTCCCGGCGAAGCGACCGGTGACGGTGGCCGATCTGATGACCTTCCGCGCGGGGTGGGGCTTTCCCTCCGACTTCTCGCTCCCGGCGGTCGCACCGCTCTTCGGCGAGCTGCGCCAGGGCCCGCCGCGGCCTCAGGAGGTCGCGGAGCCGGACGAGTGGATGGCCGCGCTGGGCCGGATCCCGATGCTGCACCAGCCGGGCGAGGCCTGGCTGTACAACACCTGCTCGGATGTTCTGGGGGTGCTGATCGCCCGGGTGGCGGGGTGCTCGCTGCCGGAGTTCCTGGCGGAGCGGATCTTCGAGCCGCTGGACATGCCCGACACCGGTTTCGGCGTGCCGGCGGGGCAGTCGGGCCGGTTCACCCACTTGTACCGGCCCGGCTCCGACGGGGGCCTCGACCTCGTGGACGCCCCCGACGGGCAGTGGAGCACCGTGCCCGCCTTCCCGTCCGGTGCGGGCGGGCTGGTCTCCACGGCGGACGACCTGCACCGCTTCGCCCGGATGCTGCTCGACGGGGGCGGCCCGCTGCTCTCGGCCGACTCGGTGCGGCGGATGACCACCGACTGGCTGACCCCGGCCCAGCGGGCCGGGGCCGAACTGTTCCTGGACGGCCAGGGCTGGGGGTTCGGCGGGTCGGTCGACGTCACGCCGGCCGACCCGTGGAACGTGCCCGGCCGCTACGGCTGGATCGGCGGCACCGGCACCGCCGCCCACATCGTCCCCTCGACGGGGGCCGTCACCATCCTGCTGACCCAGCGGGAGCTGACCGGCCCGTCGCCGATGCCGGAGACGATGCGCGCGGTGTGGGCGTACGCGGCCGGCCAGGAGGCCGCGTAGGACCTCGCTCTCCCCCTGCTTGCCCTCAGTGGTTCTCGGTCGGCCTCAGGTCGCGCGGGATCAGCGTCCAGGTGGTCGCCGCGGCGGCGATCGCGAGGACGCCGGCCATCAGGAACGCCGGGGTGATCGCGAGGGTGTAGGCCTGCGAGGCGGCGTCGAGCAGGGCCCGGCCGACGCCGCCGCCGAGCTGTTCGGCGGTGTGGGCGGCCTCGCCCACGGAGTCCCGTACGGCGGCCAGGGTGGCGGAATCCAGGTCCAGGGCCGGGAGGTTGCCACGGTAGAGCGTGGCGGCGGTGGAGCCGAGGATGGCGACGCCCATGGCCGAGCCGAGTTCGTAGCAGGTCTCCTCGATGGCGGCGGCGCTGGAGACCTGGTCGGCCGGGGCCGCGGAGATGAGGGTCACCGAGGCGACGGTGGTGGCCATGCCCGCGCCGAGACCCATGATGGTCAGCGCCACGGCGAAGGCGGGGTAGCCGAGGCCGGTGAACTGCTGGAGCGTCCAGGGCAGGGCCATGCCCGCCGCGAGGACGACCAGGCCGCCGCCGAGCACGTGGCGGATCGCGAAGCGCTGCATGAGGGTCGGGGCGACCATCGAGGCGCAGATCAGCGCGAGCGGGGCGGGAAGCAGGCGCAGGCCCGCCTCCAGCGGGGTGTACCCCTGGCCGTACTGGAACCACTGGGTGACCAGGAACAGGATCGCGCCCATGCCCACCATGGGCAGGAAGATCGCGGTGGCGGCCACGCTGAAGGCGGGCTTGGTGAACAGCCGGACCTGGAGCAGCGGGTTGGGCACGCGGAGCTGGCGGCGGACGAACAGGGTCAGCGCGACGACGGCGAGGACCAGCAGGGCCCAGGGCAGCGGGTCGGCGACACCGCTCTTGCCGAGCTGCTTGATGCCGCCCGCGAGGGCGAGCATGCCGACGATCGACTGGCCGACGCCGGTCCAGTCCCACGTGCCGGTGGAGCGCGGGGAGCGGGATTCGGGGAGGTAGCGCAGGCCGGCCGCGACGATCACCGCGGTGACGGGCAGGTTGAGGAGGAAGGCGGAGTGCCAGCCGTAGTCCTGGACGAGCAGGCCGCCGACGACGGGGCCGAAGGCCATGCCGCCGCCGAACACGGCGGCCCAGACGGCGAGGGCGAAGGCGCGTTCCTTGGCGTCGGTGAAGACGCTGCGCAGGATCGACAGGGTGGAGGGCATGATCGCGGCGCCGCCGACGCCGAGGAGGGCGCGGGCCGCGATGACGTGCCAGGCCTCGGTGGAGAAGACGGCGATGAGCGAGGCGAGGGCGAAGATGCCGAAGCCCGCCATGAGCAGTCGCTTGCGGCCCCAGCGGTCACCGAGGGCGCCGGCGGTGACCAGCAGCCCGGAGAGGGCGAGGGCGTAGATGTCGATGATCCACAGCTGCTGTACGGCGCCCGGCTGGAGGTCGCCGACGAGCGAGGGGAAGGCCACGTTGAGGATCGTGGTGTCCATCGAGATGAGCAGGAGACTGCCGGACAGGATCGTGAGCACGATCCAGCGGCGCGGGTCCTGCGTGGGGGTGTGCATGGGGTTTCCGTTCACGGTTGTTTCACGGTCGTACGCGGTGGGGTGCGGGGTCAGGCGGCGGAGGGCGGCCGGGTTCCGCTGAGGAAGGAGGCGAGGACGAGCCGGCCGATGTCGCGGCGGGCGAGGTGGCCGTCGCGGACGCCCTCGGCGGCGGCGTCGAGGAGCCCCCACAGCGAGTACCAGATCCAGTACGCGGGCAGGTCCACGCGGAGCCGGCCGAGGCGCTGTCCGAGCGCGAGGAAGGCGAGGGCCCGCTGGTCCTGGCGCTGGATCCCGGCCCGGAACTCGGGGTCGGCGAGCACGGTGGCGTCGCGGGAGGTGAACCCGTACAGGTGCGCGGCGGGCAGCAGCCCGGTGACGAGCAGCTCGAGCGCGGCGTCGAACTCCGCCCCGTCGGCGCTCTCGGGGAGGTCGGCGGGGGCGAGGCACCCGTCGACCACGTCGATGGCCCGCACGGCCACGGCTTTGAGGAGCGCCTCGCGGGTGGCGTAGCGACGGCTGAGCGTGGCGCGGCTGGTCCCGATGCCCGCGGCGATGTGCGCCATGGAGGCACTGTGATCGCCGGCGAGCACGCGTGCGGCGCCGTCCAGCAGCTCTTCTTCGTTCATCATGCGATCCTCCTTCGTATCAAACGATACAAATTTGTCTCACATGAAGCAAGTCTGTTGCGCGGCACGCGCACGCCGGAGCCTGCGGCATGATCGGCGCATGCTGATCGAACTGCTCGAGATCGGACCCCGGATACCCGGATGCCCCCTCCTCGCCAGGGTCCGGACCCCCTACGGGGAGCTCGCGGCGGCCTGGTGCGGGGATCCGGCGGCGGAGCCCGGCGAGTACCACGTCGAGTGGATGATCGACGAGGACGTCGCCTGGGGCGGGAACGCCGGGCCCGCGGACCCGGCGGCCGGGCCGGGGATCCGGGAGGGAGGGCACTCCTCGGCGTTCCCGCGCGGAGAGCTGGACGCCGAGGAGGACGGCGTCCTCTCGTTCCGGCTCGGCGACAGCCACATCCTCCTGGAGGCCGCCGAGCCGCTGCCGGACGGCGTGATCCCGGGCTGGGTACGGCTGTGTTTCGATCGGGAGCGGATCGCGCTCTACCCGTACGCCGTCTGATCGGGAGCGGATGCGCCCGTACGCTGTTCGGGTGATGACGGACGAGAAGCAGGGTTCCGAGCAGGCCCGTGCCGCGGCGGCGAGGTACGAGAAGTGGAAGGAGAACGGCGTGCTGCTGCGCGCGTCCTTCTACATCGCCGGGACGCACCTCTTCGCCGGGTTCGTCTGGCTGCTGTTCGTGCTGGGCGAGCACGCCGAGAAGTAGGCCCCCAGGCCCCCGGACCCGTCCGGGGTCTCAGCCCTGTTCTTCCGCTCCCGTGCGGGCGCGGGCGCCCGAGCGCGTGCGGCCGGTGGTCTGGGCGCGTTCCGGGTGGCGGCGCACGTACTCGCGCTCCAGTTCCTCCATCCGCCGGGTGTGCGTGACCAGCGCGTCGTCCGATCCGTACAGCAGGGTCTCGTGACGCGTGCGGTGGATGGCTTCGAGCTCCTTCATCAGGCGGCCCTCTTCCAGCCCGCCCGCCGACGGCCCGGCCTCGCGGGCTTCGCGCTCCGCCATGGCAGGTCACCTCTCCCTCGGCCGGGCCGGGCCCCTCGCCCGGCCGCGCTCATCCCATCATCTCCGAGGGGGAGAGATAGACACTGTCTACGGCTCGGTGGTAGACACGGTCCATGGATCAGGACAGCGGGCTGCGCGAGCGGCTGATCGACGTCGGTGTGGAGCTCGTGACGAGCGAGGGGACCGCCGCGCTCGGGCTGCGCGAGATCGCCCGCCGCGCCGGGGTGTCCCACGGGGCGCCCCGGCGGTACTTCGCCACCCACCACGCACTGCTGTCCGCCATCGCCCGGCGCGGGTTCGAGGAGCTCGGCTCCCGCATCCCCGCCGCGCTGGCGGGCCCGGGCGCGGACGATCCGCGCGGGCAGGTGCGGGCGCTGGGGCGCGCGTACGTCGGCTACGCGCTGGAGCACCGCGGCATGTTCGAGCTGATGTTCCGCCACGACCTGCTGGACGGCGGCGGGCAGGAGGGGCCGCCGGGGGCCCGGCTCCGGGACTCCACGCTGCCGCTGTTCGAGCTGCTCGTCTCGCTGGTCACCCGGTGCGGGACGGCCGGAGCCCCCCGCATCACCGCCGCCGCGCTCTGGGCCAATCTGCACGGCGTGGCGCAACTGTGGGCCTGGGGCAGCCTCCCGCTCGTGCTCGACGGCGGGACGGAGGGCTCCGTCGACCGGGTGGTCGACGCCGCCCTCGACGCCCATCTGCCGGAGCGCCGCCCGTGAGGCCCCGGCTCGCGCTCTGCGTCAGCGCGGGCGGCGCGATGCTCGTCGCCCTCGACGGGACGGTGCTGCTGATGGCGCAGCCCACCCTGCGGCGGGACCTCGGCGCGAGTCTGGCCGAGGTTCAGTGGACGAGCGGCGCGTACCTGCTGAGTGTGGCGGCCTTCCTGGTCCTCGCGGGCCGGCTGGGTGACCGGTACGGGCACACCCGGCTGCTGTTCGCCGGCGTACTCGGCTTCGCGGCGGCCTCGGCGGGCATCGCGCTCGCTCCCGGGGTCGGCTGGGTGATCGCCCTGCGCGCGGCCCAGGGGCTGTTCGGGGCACTGCTCCAGCCGGCGACGCTCGCCCTGCTGCGGCTCGCGTACCCGCCCGGGCGGATCGGCGGGCCGGTCGCGGTGCGGACCGCTGCGATCGGGCTGGCCGCGGCCGCCGGGCCGCTGCTCGGGGGTGCGCTCATCGCACACTTCGGCTGGCGCGCGGTGTTCGTGGCGAACGTCCCCGCCGCCCTCGCGATCGCGGCGGCGGCCCTGTTCGTACGGGTCCCCGCGCCCCCGCCCACCGAGCCGGGCCGGATCCGGCCCGGCGGTGCGGTGCTCCTCGCGACGGCCCTCGCGGCGCTGGTCCACGCGCTGGCCGGCGCACCGGAACACGGCTGGTCCGGGCCCCGGACCCTGGCCGGGTTCGCCGCGGCGGCCGCCCTGGGGGCCCTGTTCGTACGGTCCGAGCGCCGCTCCGCCCAGCCCCTGGTGCCGCGCCCGGTGGCCCGCTCCGTCCCGGTGACGGCGTCCGTCGCGCTGCTGACCGTGGTCTCCGCCGCACTGTTCGGGGCGCTGTTCGGGGCCGGCTTCGCGCTCCAGGACGCGGCGGGGCTCGATCCGCTCGCGACCGGGCTGCGCGTGCTGCCGATGACGGCCGCCATGGTCGTCGGCGCACCGGTGGCGGGGGCCCTGCTGCGCCGGTTCGGGGCCCGCGGAACGGCGGTGGCGGGGACCGGGCTGGTGGCGCTCGGGATCGCGGGACTGGGGCCGGGCTGGGGGTTCGGGGTGCTCGGCGCGGGCTTCGCCGCGGTGATGGTGACGGCCACCGGGGTGGTGGTCGGGGACGCCCCGGCCGGGCACGCGGGGGTGGTGGGCGGGCTCAAGCAGACGGCGATGAACGTCGGCCCCGCCCTCGGCATCGCGGTGGCCGCGGGGACCGGGGCTTCGGTCTCGGCGCTGACCGCGCTGGCCGCCGTAGGCCTGCTGCCCGCGTCACGGCTGCCGTCGTCACGACTGCCGGTGTCACAACTGCCCGCGTCACGGCTGCCCGGGGGCGGTCGCGCGGGCCACGCAGCTGCGGGCCACCTCGTCGGCGAAGGCGCGGGCGAGCGGGGAGAGAGCGGACCAGCGCCGGACGGCCCAGCCGACGGCGAGCGGCGGCAGGGCGGGCACCGGCACCAGGCGCAGCGGTCCGTCTGACCCGGGGACCTGCCAGCCGGGCAGCGCCGGTACGACGGCGTGGCCGAGGCCCAGTTCGGCAAGGAGGAGGGCGGTGTCCCAGTCGGCGGCGCTGGTGTCGGAGCTGACCCGGACGCCGGCTTCGGCGAGGGCGGCGTCGAGCTGGGCGCGGGAGGTGGAGTTCTCCGGCAGCCGGATGTGCCGGACGGCGCCCAGGTCGGCCGGCTCCAGGCGGGAGCGGGCGGCGAGGGGGTCGTCGGCGCCGACCGCGAGGACCCAGGGCAGCCGCATGACGGGGCGTTGCTCGATGCCCCGGACGGGGGCGCCGATGGTGATCCAGGCGAGGTCGAGGTCTTCGGCGGCGAGGGCTTCGAAGCAGCTCCGGCTGGAGTTCTCGGTCTGGAACTCCAGGCTGACCCGGGGGTGGCTGCTCCGGAACGCGACGATCGCCCCGGCCATGAAGTGGCGCACGGTGGTGGCCCCGGTGGTGACGCGGACCGAGCCGCCGTCGCCCCGTACCAGGTCGTCGAGCCGGCGCAGGGCTCCGTCGAGCCCGGCGATGCCGTCGGCGGCGGCCGCCTGGAGGATCAGGCCGGCCCCAGTGGGCGAGACCCCGCGCGGGTGGCGCTCCAGGAGCGCGGTGCCGGTCTCCTTCTCCAGTCGGCGGATGTGCTGGCTGACGGCCGACTGGGTGCGGCCGAGGTCGCGGGCGACGGCGCTGAGGCTGCCGGCCCGGCAGACGGCGACGAAGACGCGGAGATCATCGAGGGTCACAACCTCCAAGGTATCCCTTGGGGGTTGAGAGAAATCCAGTGGATTGACTTGGATGTCCGGCTGTCCGACGATCAGTTCACGGCCCAGGGCGGCAACCCGGTCCCGCCATCGCGAGGGCGGAACCGGGTGCCGACCCGCTTTCACCGGGCCGCGGGTGCACCGGTGAGCTTGGCCATCACCTCGTCGCGCAGGAGCTCGTACTCCGTGCGCAGGCGGCGCAGTTCACTGTCCGGGGGACGGGGGATGACGATCCCCCCGGTGATCTTCTCCTCCGGCGCGAACTGTTCGCGGGTGAGGTCGATCTCTATGCCGAGGCCCAGGCGGTTCCACCAGTGGTAGTCCACGCGCTCGCCGTCGACGAGGACCTCGCCGCGGATCAGCTCGCCGCCCAGCAGGTCGTTGAGGACGAGGGCGGTCACACCGCACTGGTCACGGGCGGGATTCTCCCGGGTCCACCGGTCGCGGTACTCGGGCGTGCACGTCATCGCGCTCCAGCTGCTGCGGACGGCACGGTCGATGTCGGTCAGAAGGAAAGGCGTCATGCCGCCCATGCTCGCAACCGGCACTGACAACGATCCATAGCCCGGCCGACCGTCCGGTCGGATCGTGCGCGTTCCCGTCATTGGCGCCCGGTCTCGTGCGCGTTCCCGTCATTCGGGACCCGGGACCGCCGCGAGGAGTTCGCCGATGACGTGGCGGGCGATGGCCGCCATGTCGGGGTTCGTCTCCTGGTAGTAGTTCAGTTCCATGAGGGCGATCGACAGGGCCCAGCCGCGGGCGCGCGTCCACATCGCGTCGTCGGCGCCGAGGGCGGACCGGAAGGCGGGGCGGGCGGCGGCCGGGAGGACGTACCAGGCCGGGATCAGGTCGACGGCGGGTTCGCCGAGCCCGGCGCAGCCGAAGTCGATGACGGCGGCGAGCCTTCCGTCCGCGAGGAGGAGGTTCCCGGGTTGCAGGTCGGCGTGGATCCAGACCGGCGGCCCGGACCAGGGCTCGGCCCGCAGGGCCTCCTCCCACAGGGCGGTCACCGCCGCGGTCGGAAAGTCGGCGCCGGTGCTCGCGGCGAGTTCCGCGATCGTGGCACGGGTTTCGGCGTCCCGGTCCGCCAGGGTCTCGCTGCGGTAGGAGGCCGGACCGTCCGCCGGATCGGCCCGGTGCAGCGCGGAGATGAACTCCGCCAGGTCCTCGGCCAGGAAGTCCGGCTCCGCGATCCGGCCGGGCACGGGGTTGTCCCCGGGGACCCAGCCGAAGACGGACCAGGACCAGGGATAGCCCTCGGCGGGCCGCCCCGTGCCGATGGGCGCGGGGATGGGGGCCGGCAGGTCCGGGGCGAGCCGCGGCAGCCAGACGTGCTCCATGCCCACGTCGCCGGCCGCGCCGGGCGTGCGCGGCAGGCGTACTACCAGGTCCCCGCCCAGCCGGTACATGGCGTTCGACGTCCCGGCGGAGTCCACCCGCTCGACGGGAAGCTCCGCCCACTGCGGGAACTGTCCGGCGATCAGCCTGCGCACGAGCGCGGAGTCGATGTCGGGTTCGTCGGCGTGCATTTTCCCGGCGGGCATGAGCACCTTTCTGAAGGGTCCGAGGATCGCGCCCCTACGGTAACCTCCGTGCCCCGGAAGGCCGGAGCCCGGCCCGGCTGGGTGCCGGACCGGGCTCGGTGGGGGGTGTCAGGCGGCTCTCATCGGGACGCCGGGAACCTCTCGGGGGCACACGTCCACGGGTTCACGGATTACCGGATCACCGGATCACGGAGTGAAGGTCCAGCGCTGGGCGGCGGTCGTCGCGCACGCGACCCGGGTGAGTCTGGTGCCGTTGGCCGTGGCGGAGCCGGCCGGGGTCAGGCACTGGCCGGAGTTGCGCAGGCTGCCGTCCGGGCCGGTCTGCCAGCTCTGGCCCGAGCTGCCGTTGCAGGTCTGGATCGCGACGGCGTTGGCGGTGGCGGCGTCCAGGCAGACTCCGCCGAGGCCGGTCAGCCGGCCGTCGCCCTGGAGGGTCCAGCGCTGGTTGGGGCCGCCGTGGCAGCTGTAGAGGGTGGGCTGGGTGCCGGGGGTGGTGGCGCTGCCCGGGAGGTCGATGCAGGTGGCCGATGCCCCGTTGACCAGGGTGGCGGCCGCGGGCAGCGGGGTCGGGCGGCCGGTGAGGGTGATCTCGGCGGCGCTGGTCCAGGGGCCCCGGCCGCCCGCCTCGGTCAGTGCCCTGAGGCGGAGGTAGCGGCCCGCTTTGGCGGACAGGGGGACCGGCTTGAGGGCCGCCGTGTCGGCGAAGGTGCCGGTGGCCACGGGGGAACCCCAGTTGGTGGTGGTGTCCGAGACGTACACCTCGTAGGCGCCGATCCGGCCGTTGACCCCGCCGTCCTGGCGGGGCAGGTAGCCGAGGCCGTCGGCCGTGTAGCGGGCGCCGAGGTCGATCTGGATCTCGTGCGGGAGCGGCGCGGCGGCGGAACCGGACCAGGCCGTGTGCCAGATCGTCCCGGTGTTGCCGTCGAAGGCGTTGCGGGCGGCGCCGTTCTCGCCGCTGGTCTCCTGACTGTCGGCGGAGACCAGGGTCCAGGCCGTCTGCGGAACGGGGTTGGAGGTGA
The DNA here is from genome assembly GCF_049310065.1 of Streptomyces tatrensis. NCBI lineage: Bacteria > Bacillati > Actinomycetota > Actinomycetes > Kitasatosporales > Streptomycetaceae > Streptomyces > Streptomyces tatrensis. The sequence goes on from NZ_JBMDLB010000011.1 coordinate 590,486, forward strand.
CCGGGATGGGGTCGGCGGCCGGGACGGAGGTGCCGGTGGCCGAGACGCTGAACGCGCCCGACTTCGTGCCCGTCTTGGTCCACAGGATGCCGCCGCGGTCGGCGGAGTCGAAGAACCAGCCGGTCGCCGCCGCGTCGTAGGCGGCCTTGCTGGTCAGCCGGGTGAGGGCGGCGCCGTCCACGGTGAGCGCCGTGGGAGCGGTGGCCACGTGGAGGGTGAACTCGTAGCCGCGCGAGGCCGGTTTGCCGGTGTAGCTGCCGACCGGGGCGGAGACGGACACGTTGACCGTGCCGGAGCCCGAGGCGGGGGCGGTGACGTCGACCTGCTGGCGGGCGAAGGCTCCGCTCTGGTGGGCGCGGGTGATTCCGTCGTCCTCGTACAGGCTGAAGGAGGTGGCGCCGCGCGGGTGGATGTCGTAGGTGAGGGTGGAGACGGGCTTCTCCCCCGTGTAGTTCATCTGCGGCCACATCGGGACGATGGCGCCGCCCTTGACGAAGAGGGGCAGGGTGTCGAGGGGCGCCTGGTAGCCGTTGAGCCAGCCGGGGCCGGCGTAGGTCTTGCCGGTCCAGTAGTCCGTCCACGTGCCGGCCGGGAGGTAGATGCCGTCGCGCACGGAGGTGTCGGAGACGACGGGCGCGACGAGGAAGGAGTCGCCGGCCATGAACTGGCCGCTGGTCAGGTTGCCGCGCGCCACCGGGTCCTCGGGGTACTCCAGGACCATCGCGCGGGTGCTGGGGACGCCGGTCTCGTGCGCGGTGCGGCTCATCGTGTAGAGGTACGGCATCAGCCGCATCTTCAGCTGGAGGTATTTGCGGTTGATCGAGAGGTACGGCTCCGCGAACCGCCAGGGCTGCTTGTCCTGGTAGCCGGCGGTCGGGCCGGTCGCGCCCCATCCGGACATGGTCATGAAGGCCGGGGTGAAGGCCTTCCACTGGAGGTCGCGGGCGTACGTCTTGGGGCTGCCGGCGAAGATGCCGTCGACGTCGCCGGTGGCGTAGTTGAGGCCGGAGAGGCCCGCGCCGGTGATGGCGGGGACGTGCCAGCGCATGTCGTCCCAGGTGCCGTTGGTGTCACCGGTCCAGACGACGGCGTTGCGCTGGGTGCCGGCCCAGCCGTCGACGGTCCAGACGTAGCGCCGGGCGTCGGAGTTCTTCTCGATGCCGTCGACGGCCTGCTGGACGCCCGCGAAGGCGGTCTTGTAACCGCCGCCGATCCAGGCGACGTCGGTCTTCACGCCCCGCGAACCGGCCACGCCCACTTCCTCGTTGATGTTGCCGAGGCCCGTCGAGGTCCACAGTCCGGTCTGGAAGCCCTTGGCCTTCAGCGCGTCCACGGTGGACTTCAGGGGCGTGGTGTAGCCGCAGCCGTAGCCGTCGTTGGGCAGGAACCAGCCCGAGGGCATGTCGGCGGCGCGGGCGTCCGTGGCATAGCCGACGACGTCCGGGGTGGTCTGGTGGCGGAGCCGGTCGTGGTCGCCCTGGTAGGTCGGGTTGGAGGCGTTGAAGCAGTCGGCGTTGCCGAGTTCGAAGCCCCACGCCGGAGCCATGAAGGGTTTGCCGCTGACGTCGGTGTAGGCGTCCAGGACGGTCTTGAGGGAATCGCCGGTGAAGTACCAGGCGTCGAAGCGCTTCTCGTCGTGGGCGAGCGTGGTGGGGGCGTTGAAACCGTACGAGCCCGGGGCCCAGGTGTTGCGCATCACGCCGTAGTGGTTGGTCGACACGTAGAAGGGCGCGGGGCTGGCGTTGTTGTTCTCGCGCCACTTGTTGTCGACCGCGATCGGGACGGTCTTGCCGCGCAGCGCCCATTCGCCCAGGCGCAGGCCCGTTCCGTAGAACTGCTCGTCCGCTCCGCGTGCGAGGTACTGGGTGGTCTGGCTGCTGGTCCAGGAGGTGGGCTGCGTCTCCTGCCAGACGAGGGTGGAGTTGTCGGCCCGGTAGACGGAGAACTGCAGCGGGGTCTTGTTGACCCGGATGGACAGGGAGCCGGTGGTGATCTTGTAGTACGTGCCCGCGTCGGTCCAGGCGGCGCTCACGGGGCCGAAGTCGGTGGTGGGGGCGAGGTCGGTGCCGGCCGGATCGTTGGTGAAGGTGCCGTCGGGTGAGAGCCAGAGCCGGAAGATGTCGGCGCGGGCGACGACCACCCGGGCCTTGGCCCCGCCGGAGGTTGCGATGGTGAAGGTGCTGCCGGACTGGGTGACGCCGGTGGCGTTGCCCGCGGTGGCCGGGGCCGGCGCGGCGGCGGCCGCCGAGGCCGGCGAGGAGATGGGGCCTGCGGTGGCCAGACCGGCCACGGCGAGGACCGCGGCGAGCAGCGCGGCCGCCGGGGCGCGCCGCCGCCGTGGGCTTCTGCGGATGCTGATGAGTCTCATGGGGCGGCTCCTCGTGCGGTCCGGACTGCGGACACACCTTTTGGCATGCACCGGGCAACATAGCGGCCCGGACGCCTCATTTGAAGGAAGATGCTCGGAATGGCTGGTCAACGAGCATCTTTGAGCACGTCCACGCGGATGCCGATCCCCTTGACCCCTCACCCGTATGGCCCACCCGCCCTGCGCGCCCCGCCCGCCACCCCGACCCTGGTACGAACCACGGACGTCTCTGGAGGGCCCGGCACTCATGGCACAGGCGCAACAGCCCGCATCGCTCCGTCAGCTCCTCCTCGCCCCCGGGACCCTGCGTTTGCTCGTCCTCTCGGCACTCATCGGCATCCCGGTCTCGCTGTTCGCCTTCGGTTTCGTCAGCCTCGAACACGAACTCCAGCACTGGGTGTGGCACACCGCGCCCGACCTGCTCGGCTACACCCGCGCCCCGTGGTGGTGGGGCCTGCCGACGCTCGCCCTCGCCGGGCTCCTGGCCGCGCCGATCATCACGCGGATGGCGGGCGCGGGCGGGCACGTCCCCGCCTACGGCTTCGGCGGTCCGCCGACCATGCCCCGCGAGACCCTGAGCGTGATCCTGGCCGCGCTGGCCTGCCTGCCCCTCGGCGTGATGCTGGGACCCGAGGCACCCCTGATGGCGATGGGCAGCGGCCTCGCCCTGCTCAGCATCCGCGCCGCCAAGCGCGCCGCCGAGCCCGAGCTGGCCACGGTGCTCGGCATGGCCGGATCCACCGCCGCCATCAGCACCATCTTCGGCAGTCCGCTGATCCCGGTGGTGATGGTGCTGGAGGGGGCCGCCCTCGTGGCCGGGGGCGCCCGGATTCTCGTACTGATCCTGCCCGCCCTGGTCGCCAGCGGGGTCGGGGCCCTGGTCTTCACCGGCTTCGGGCACTGGACCGGCCTCGGCATCGGCGCGCTGACCCTCCCCCAGGAACCCGCCGCCGGCCTGCCGGACGCGGGCGACTTCCTGTGGGGCATCCCCATGGCCGCCCTGATCGGCGTCGTCGTCGCCCTGGGCAAGTCCGGGGGCCTGCGCGTGCACGCCTGGACGGGCACCTCCGCGCAGCGGATCGTCCTGTGCGCGGTGGCCGTCGGCGTCTGCGTCACCGGCTACGCGCTGATCACCGGACGCTCCCCCGAGGAAGTGGCGCTGTCCGGCCAGAACACCGTCGGCATGCTGGCCGCCGAGCCCTCGTCCTGGGCGGTGGGCGCGCTGATCGCCCTCTCGGTCTTCAAACTGATCGGCTGGAGCATCGCCCTGGGCAGCCTCCGAGGTGGCCCCATCTTCCCGTCCATCATGATCGGGGCGGCGATCGGCGTCGCCTGCGGCGGCCTTCCCGGATTCGGCATGGGCCCGGCCCTGGCAGCCGGCATCTGCGCGGCCGGGGTGGCCAGCACCCGGCTCCCGGTGACCGGCGTGGTCCTGGCCGCCGCCCTGCTGGGCAAGGAGGCGCCCACCCTGATGCCGCTGCTGGTGCTCTCGGCGGTGACCGCCCTGCTGGCCTCGGCCCTCATCGACCACCAGCGCCCCGCGGACCCGGCCCACCTCCAGCCCGCCCCCGCCGACTGAACCACGCGACAGACCGGTGGTCGAGGACCAGGGAACCACCGAGGGCAGCCACTAAGTGCAGTATCGTAGCGACAGAAAGTAACGGGCTGGGTGGGGAGGGAAGTTGAGGCGTCAGCGTGGCCACAAGGCCCGGCTTCACCTCACCCCCGTCCAGACCCTGGCTGCCGAGGGCCAGGCGCACGCGGCCCGCACCATGTGGAACCTCATTCACGACTGGTGGACGATGCTCCCCAAGGAGCGTCGCAACCTCACCGCCGCTGACGCCGCGATCCGTCAGGGACGCAAAGAACTCCCCTGGCTCGGTGCGCTCCCTGCGCAGGCCGCGCAGGCGGTACTCAAGACGTACTTCCAAGCCTGGACGAACTGCTGGGACGGCCGTGCTCAGGCACCGGCGTTCAAGGGCCGGTTCCGCTCCCGCATGGCCATCGACATCCCGCAGGGCCGTGATCTTCAGGTCGTCCGGCTGAATCGGCGGTGGGGCCGCATGTGGGCGCCGAAGATCGGTCACGTCCTGTTCCGCTGGACCAAGGACCTCCCTGTTGGTAAGCACTCGAATACGGCCAACCGAATCACCGGGGCCCGATTGGTCCATGAGGCGAACGGCTGGCATGTCGTATTCCGTGTCCAGGCCGAAGTGCCCGAACCGCAGCCCCACACCGGGCCGAGCGTGGGTATCGACCGGGGTATCACTCGGCCCCTGGCTCTCTCCGACGGCACGTTCCGCTACCACGACCCCTGGCTCACCAAGGGTGAGGCGACACGGCTGCGCCGTCTGGAAAAGTCCAAAGACCGCAAGCGCCGCACCCGAAAGGCCGGCGAGAAGAACAGCAAGCGCCTGAACCGTACGTACGACCAGATCGCACAGCTCCGCGCAACAGCCAAGCGCAGGGCGATCGACTGGCAGCACAAGACCACCACCGGCTTTGCCCGGGAGTTTTCCCGTGCCGGGGTGGAAGACCTGGCCGTCACCAACATGGTCAAGTCCGCCAAGGGAACCGTGGAAAACCCTGGCAGGAACGTCCGTCAGAAGACCGGGCTGAACCGGGCGATAGCCGGGGAAGCGTGGGGCCGCACCGTGACCATGCTGGAGTACAAGACCGCCCAGCACGGCGGCCTAGTGGTCAAGGTCCCAGCCCCCAACACCTCCCGCAGGTGTTCCGCGTGCGGGTTCATCACCCAGGGCAGCCGGGAGACCCAGGCCCGCTTCGTGTGCAAGAACCCCGACTGCGGGTTCGAGTGCAATGCGGACACCAACGCAAGCCGTAACATCGACCACGCCGCAGGTCATGTGGTGTCAGGACTGCTGAGCCCTCGCCAATAGGCGGGCAACGAAGCGTCAACCACCCACCGGGTCGCACTGTGACTCGGACGGGATTCCGCCCAATTCATGAGGCGGAGGATGTCAATGGAGCGGGAGCGACCTCTCACACCCAAGCTGGAGGCCGGGCATCTCCAAGAGAGAGCTCATCCAGTGGGTCAGCAAGCTCATGCGAGGGCCCGTCCCCAGCCCGTGACGGGCAGCGGGCTCACGGCCAGCGGGCTCACGGCCAGCACCGGCGCCGCCGGCGAGCCGTGCCGGTGCCCGCAGGGATCGAAGACCAGGACCACCGGCTGCCCCGGACGCTGACGCCAGGAGATGCGTTCCGGGACTTCGTCGCACACCGGGCAGCACGGCAGCGGACCCGGCCGGCCCATCGGGCCCGACGCGCCCGCCGGGCTCAGCGGGCTCAACGGGTGCGGCTGCGGCCGGTACCCGGGGGCGGCCGCGAGCTGCGTGGAGTGCGGGTCGCTCATGGAGACTCCCTGGTCGTGCGGTTGGACTGATCGCACTGTGCCATGGACGTGCCCCTTTGCGCACGGGTGAATCCTCCAGTGTTCCGGCGATGTTCCGGCAGGTCAGAGGTGTGCGCCCGGGCTCCCGGCGCCCCTCCCCGCGGACTTGGCGCTCAGCGCGGCCCCTCGGCGACCTCCACCAGGCCCGATTCGTACGCGGCGATGACCGCCTGGGCCCGGTCGCGGACGCCCAGCTTGCCGAAGATGCCGGTGATGTGGTTCTTGACCGTGGAAACGCTGATGTCCAGCTCCGCGGAGATCTCCGCGTTGTCGAGTCCGGTGGCGAGCAGCCGCCAGATCTCCCGCTCCCGCGGTGTGAGTCCGGCCGGGACTCCGGCGATCTGCCGGGCGGGCCGCACGGGGACCCGTACGTGGAGATCAACCGGGTCAGCAGGCGCGGCGCCACCGCGGCCTCACCGGTGTGGACGGTGCGGATCGCCGCGGTCAGCTCCTCCGGGGAGACGTCCTTGGGCAGGAACCCGTACGCTCCGGCGCGCAGGGCGGCGACCACGTACTCGTCCATGTCGAAGGTGCTCAGCGCCAGGACCCGGCTCTCCGGCAGCAGCCCGGACAGCTTCGCGGTGGCCTCGACCCCGTCCAGGACCGGCATCCGGATGTCCATGACGACCACGTCGGGTCGCAGCCGCTCCGCGAGGGCGACCGCCTCGGCCCCGTCCCCGGCCTCGCCGACGACCTCGAACTCCGGCTCGGGGGCCAGGATCAGGGCCAGGCCGCGCCGGACGAGCGGCTGGTCGTCCGCAATGAGCACACGGATCATCCGCGTTCTTCCTCTCCCTCTCCCCCGGGCGCGTCCGGACCGTACGGCGCCGGCAGGCGCGCCGCCACCCGGAATCCGCCGCCGTCGAGGACGGCCGCCTCCAGGGAGCCGCCCTGCAGGGCGACCCGTTCTCGCATTCCGATCAGACCGTAGCCGGAAACCGGAGCCGCCCGCGAAGGCGCCGGCCGGTTCCCCGCCCCGTGCCGGTTCCCCGCCCCGTCGTCGCTGACCTCCACCGTCACCTCGTCCGGACGGTACGTCAGCCGTACGTCGGCCCGGGCCTGCCGCCCGGCGTGCTTGCGGGTGTTGGTCAGCGACTCCTGCACGATGCGGAACACCGTCAGGCCGAGGGCCGGCGGCAGCGGGCGGACCGGCCCGTCCACGGTGAACCCGGTCTCCAGGCCGCCGAGCCTGGCTTCGGAGACGATCCGGTCCAGGTCGCCGGTGCCGGGCTGCGGGGCCGGCGGGGTGCGCTCCGGCTCCTCCCCCGCCCGGAGCACGTCGAGCAGCTGCCTCATCTCGCGCAGCGCCATCCGCCCGGAACCCTCCAGGGTGACCAGGGCCTCGCGGGCCGTCTCCGGGTCGTGCGCGAGGTTGGCCCGCGCCCCGCCGGCCATCAGCTGCATGGTGGTGATGTGGTGCGCCACGATGTCGTGCAGTTCGCGGGCGATGCGGCGGCGCTCCTCGGCCACCGCCCGCTCGGCCAGCAGGATGCGCTTGGCCTCGGTCTCCTGATGCCAGCGGCGCGTCAGCAGCGCGGCGGCGACGACGAGCAGGACGGCGACCGTGTTGCCGAGCAGGCCCATGAGCCCGGACGTCCCGCCGTAGCCGCTGCCCAGCACCGTCAGCGGCACGGCCGCCAGGGCGGCCGCCGCCGTGACCGCCGGGCCGCGCACGCGGGCCACGGAGTAGAGCGCGACGGTCGCGCCCGCGGAGAAGTGCGGGCCCTGTGAGGTGATCAGGTTCAGTGCCGCGCCGAGGGCGAGGACGGCGCAGAGCACGGCGACCGGCCTGACCCGCCGGGCCAGTAGGCAGGGCGCGGTCAGGACCACCAGGACGAGGGCGGACACGGTGAGGGGCCGGCCGCCCTCGGCCGCACCGAACGCATAGCCGACCATGTCGACGACAACGGCGGCGATGGCCACGAGCGCGTCGTTGCGGGTCCAGTTCAGGGCCCGGATCCCGCTCGGGATCCGGGCGCCCGTTTTGATCATCGGCATACTCCGATCCTCCCATCGCGCGGCCCGCCGACCGCGGGCCCCCAGGAGGAGTGCGGACCAGGACCTGAGTCCTGGTCGGGGGCCCGCACCCGGCCCTGGTCCCGGGCGCGAGCTCCTCCCGGGACCTGACGTTTCGTGAGGCGGCCGGTGATGAGCTGGTGAGCAGGCCGGGGACTCCCGGCCGCCGCACCCGTTACGGAGGACTCCCTTGATCCGCGCCCTGACCGCCTTCGCCACCCGAAGTCCGTGGAAGGTCATAGCCCTCTGGGCGGTACTGGGCATCGCCCTGACGATCCTCGGCCAGGCCCTGGTCTTCCGCGCCACGCAGACGAGCACCGGCGCGTTCCTTCCGGCCTCCTACGATTCGGCGGCCGCGCTGAAGGTCGCCGAAGAGCACTTCGGGGCCGATCCCGATGCCAACCCCCTGACCGTGCTGGTGGCCCGCGCCGACGGTGCGCCGCTGAGCGCCGCCGACGAGCGGCGGATCGACGCCGGGGCGGAGAAGCTGACCCGGCAGCGGATCCTCATGCCGCGGCCCGAGGACGTCCCGCCCTTCCTGGTGCAGGACCGGTCCCAGCTGCCCCGGATCAGCCCGGCGATGACGGCCCCGGACCGGAGCTTCCGGCTGCTGTCGGTCGAGCTGACCGGCCATCCCATGGATCCCGGAATGCAGGACCTGTACCGGGCGTTCCGGGAGCACACCCGGGCGGAGTTCGCGGAGGCCGGCCTGCGGACCGGTTTCACCGCCGGGCTCGCGGACACCGTGGACACCGCCGACGCGGAGGAGACCCGGTCGAAGATCGTGGGCGCCGTGATGGTCGCGGTGATCGTACTGCTGCACGTGCTGGTGTTCCGCAGTGTTCTGGCGGCCTTGCTGCCGCTGATCGCCGTCAGCATCATCGGTGGAGCGGCTGCCGGGGTGGTGGTCGGCGCCGCGCTGCTGACCGGCATAGAACTCGACGCGTCCACACCCCAGTTGATCAGTGTGGTGCTGGTGGGCATCGGCATCGACTACTTCCTCTTCCTGCTCTTCCGCTTCCGCGAGCACCTGCGCAAGCACCCGGAGCAGTCGGGCCGGGCCGCGGCGGCCGAGGTCGCCGGCCGGGTCGGTACGGCGATCACCTGTGCGGCGCTGACCATCGTCGCCGCGTTCTCCACCCTCGCGGTGGCCACCTTCGGCCAGTTCCGGGTGCTGGGCCCGGCCATCGCCGTGTCCGTACTGGTGATGCTGCTCGGCAGCCTGACCCTGATGCCGGCCGTCCTCGCGGTCACCGGCCGCAGGATGTTCTGGCCCTCTAGGGCCTGTCGCCACACTCCCGTCTGCCTCGCGACGCCTGGCACGCGCTCTCGCCGCACCGGGCGAAAGCCAAGTACGTCCAGTACGCGGGCTTCCGCCCGGCACGCCGAGAGCACGCACCAGACGCCGCAAGGCCGCCCTTCGGGCGACGACGGGAGTGTGACGACAGGCCCTAGGGCGCTGGAGCGGGAGCCCCGCGAGGGCGTGGCCGCGCGGACGGGCGGCCTGGTGGCGCGGCGGCCGCTGCCCCTGGTGCTCGCTTTGGTGGCCCTGCTGGGGGCGCTGGCCGCGGGGATGATCGGGATGCGGGTGGACTACGGGCAGAGCGGCGCGGGCGGGGAGCGCACGGCTTCGGCGGCCACGGCGGCCGAGATCGCCCGCGCACTGCCCGCCGGGGTGTCGGATCCGGCCGGCGTGTTCGTGACCGCCTCGGACGGGGGCACGCTGACGGCCGAGCGCCTCGGCGGACTCTCCCGCGCGCTCGCTTCGGTCGGCGGGGTGGGCCAGGTGGCACCGACGGTGCTGAGCGAGGACCGCCGGGCGGCCCGCATCGACCTGTTCCCGACCGCCGACGCGCACGGACAGGAGGCCCGCGACCTGGTCTCCGGTCCCGTCCGGGAAGCGGTGGCCGCGCACCGGCCGGACGGTACCGAGGCGCATGTCGGCGGTACGGCGGCGGTCTTCTCCGACATCGCGTCCGCCGTGGACAAGGACCTGAAGGTGGTCTTCCCGGTGGCGGCGGCGCTGATCGCGCTGATCCTGTTCCTGCTGCTGCGCAGCCTGCTCGCGCCGCTGGTCCTGATGATCGCGGTGGGGCTGGGCTTCGCGGCCACCCTGGGTGCCTCGACGCTGGTGTTCCAGCACGTCGGGGACCGTCCGGGCGTGGACTTCTCGCTGCCGCTGGTGCTGTTCCTGTTCGTGGTCGCGCTGGGCACCGACTACAACATCCTGATCGCGGACCGGATCAGGGAGGAGATGGACCGGCCGGGTGCGGCCCGTGCGGCCGTGGCCCGGGCGGTCCGCCACACGGCGCCCGCCATCGCGACCGCGGGCCTGGTGCTGGCGTTCTCCTTCGGGAGCCTGGCCGCGAGTCCGGGCTCCGCGACCCGGCAGATCGGCTTCGCCACGGGCCTCGGGATCCTGCTCTCCGCGTTCGTGCTGTCGATCGTGCTGGTGCCGGCGCTGGCCTCGATGCTGGGCCGGTCCCTGTGGTGGCCGGTCGGGCCCGGCCGCGACGCCCGGGAGCCGGCGCCGGAGCCCGTGCCGGAGCCGGCGCCCGAGCCGGCCACGGCCGGCTGAACCACCGGCCGCACGGCTAGGGGGCCGGTGCGCGCAGCCCCGTAGGGTCTGTGCCGCACCGGCCCCCTAGTGCTGCGGCCGGAAAGGTTTGCCGGGTCGCGGTGTCCGGTGCGGTGCATCGCAAGGCGGAGGACCGCGGCTGGTACTGGACGTACTTCTGTGGTCCGACAACGCGGCGAGGTGCCGTGCCGGGCGCCGTGACCCGGTGAACCTTTCCGGTCACAGCACTAGGCCGTCTCTTTCGGATCTTGCCGGTCAGGTCCGCGTCGTCCGGTGCCGTGCCTCGGCGCGCTGCCGGGGCTCCCGCGTACTGGACGTACTCGGGAGCCGCGGCAGTGCGGCGAGGTGCGGTGCCGGGCGGCGCGGGCCCGGCAAGATCCGAAAGAGACGGCCTAGCTCGCTCAGGCCAGCTTGTCGACCTCGGGGTGCTCGGCCAGCCAGGCGCGGACGGCCTGCTGTTCCTTGCCCTTGCCCGATTCCTGGATCTTGGCCTCCAGGCCGGTGAGCTGGGCCTCCGTCAGCTTGAAGGACTTCAGCCACTGGGCGACCTTCGGCTCGTCGGCCGCGAAGTCCTTGCGGGCGACGTTGTGGATGCCGTCGCCCTTGCCCCAGGCGCCCTGCGGGTCCGCGAGCTTCGTCAGCTCGTAGGAGGCGTACGCCCAGTGCGGGGACCAGAGGACGACCGCGACGGGCTCCTTCTTCTCGTAGGCCCGCTTGAGCTCGGCGAGCATGCCCGGGGTCGATCCGTCGACGACCTTGTACTCGCCGTCGAGCCCGTACTGGGGCAGCACCTTGTCCTTGAGGAGGCCCATCGCGCCGGCGCTGGGCTCGATGCCGATGATCCGGCCCTTGAACTCCCCCGCCTTGCCCTTCAGGTCGGCGAGGGTCTTGACGTCCTTCATGTAGGAGGGAACGGCCAGCTCGATCGAGGTGGGTCCGTACCAGGAGCCGAGGTCGTCGAGCTTGTTCCCGTACTTCTTCCAGTACTCGGCCTGCGTCGACGGGAGCCAGGCGTCGGTCTGGAAGTCGACCTGCCCCCCGGCCAGCCCGGTGAAGAGCGCGCCGAGTTCCAGCTGCTTGGCCTCGACCTGATACCCGCGGCGCTCCAGGAGCTCCTTCCAGAGGAAGGTCGAGGCGATGCCCTCGTCCCACGGGATGTAGCCGATGCTGAGCTTGCGGCCCTTGCCGATGTTCGCGACCCCGGCCCCGCCGACGGCGTTGACCTGGGACTTCCCGGAGTCTCCGAAGATTCCGAGGCCGCCTGCGACCAGGGACAGCACCACGGCCGAGGCCACGGCGAAGACGGGCTGCGGGCGGTGGCTCCACACCTTGGCGGTGCCGGTGGCGGCGGAGCGGGCCTTGGCGAGGGCGCGCCGGCCGAGCGGGGAGACCTGACGGCCGAGCGCCCCGGTCATCCGGTCCAGGTACATGGCGAGGATGACGATGGAGATGCCGGCCTCGAAGCCGAGCCCGATGTCCACGCTGCCGATGGCCCGGTAGACGGCGCCGCCGAGGCCGCCGCCGCCGACCATGCCGGCGATGACCACCATGGACAGGCCGAGCATGATCACCTGGTTGATGCCCGCCATGATGGTGGGCAGTGCCAGCGGGAGCTGGACCCGTACGAGGGTGTTGCGCGGGGTGGTGCCGAAGGCCTCTGCGGCTTCGACGAGTTCGGCGTCGACCTGGCGGATGCCGAGCTCGGTCATCCGCACGCCGGGCGCCAGCGAGAAGATGATGGTGGCGATGATGCCGGGCACCACGCCCACCCCGAAGAAGATGATGCCGGGGATGAGGTAGACCATCGCCGGCATGGTCTGCATGAAGTCCAGGACGGGCTTCAGGGTGGCGCTGACCTTGTCGGAGCGCGAGGCCCAGATGCCCAGCGGGATCGCGAAGACGAGCGTGACCAGGGTGGCGACCAGGACCAGCGCGAGCGTGGACATGGCCTCGGGCCACAGGGCGACGGAGTCGACCAGGGCGAAGCCGGCGAAGGCCAGCAGGGCGGCGAGCAGACCGCGCAGCCACCAGGCGGCGACGGCGAGGACGCCGGCCAGCAGCAGGGGGTTCGGCGCGGACAGGACGGCTTCGATGCCGTCGTAGAGCCCGGTGACGAGCGCGGCGATGGCGTCGAACAGCCAGGACAGGTGGCTCTGGAGGAAGTCGACACCGCTGTCGACCCAGGATCCGAGATTGAGGCGGGGCATCAGGCAGCCACCTCCACGCAGTCCAGCGCGCCGCGTCGCTCGTCGCCGATGAAGGCGACGAGGCGGCCCTGCGGGACGGAGCCGACGACGGTGCCGTCCTCGGCGGTGACCGCGACGGGGTGCGGGACGCGGGCGCTGACGGCGCACACGTCGGCGAGCGGGGTCCCGGCGGAGACGGTGGGGCAGCCGCAGTCGGGCCGGCCACCGGCGGCTCCGGTCATGACGGCGTCGGCCGTCAGCACCCGCGAGCGGTCCACGTCCTGGATGAACGAGGCGACGTAGTCGTCGGCGGGGCGGGTGAGGATGTCCTCGGCCGTGCCCTGCTGGACGATGCGGCCGTCGCGCATGACGGCGATGGAGTCGCCGAGCCGCATGGCCTCGTTGAGGTCGTGGGTGATGAACACGATGGTCTTGCCCAGGCTCTTCTGGAGTTCGAGCAACTGGTCCTGCATGTCGCGGCGGATCAGCGGGTCGAGCGCGCTGAAGGACTCGTCCATCAGCAGCAGGTCGGCGTCGGTGGCCAGGGCGCGGGCCAGGCCGACGCGCTGCTGCATGCCGCCGGACAGCTCGTCGGGCCAGGACTTCTCCCAGCCGCCGAGCCCGCAGAGGGCCAGCGCTTCGGCGGCCCTCCGGTCGCGCTCGGCCCGGGGGACGCCCTGGACCTCCAGGCCGTAGCCGGCGTTCTCCAGCACGTCGCGGTGCGGGAACAGGGCGAAGTGCTGGAAGACCATGCTGATCTTGGTGGAGCGCACGCGGCGCATCTCGGCCGGCGAGAGCGCGGTGAGGTCTTCCCCGTCGAAGAGGATCCGGCCCGCGGTGGGCTCCAGCAGGCCGTTGAGCATGCGCAGCAAGGTGGACTTGCCCGAGCCCGAAAGACCCATCACGACGAAGATCTGGCCGGGCTCGACGCGGAACGAGGCGTCGATCACCGCCGCCGTCGTTCCCTCGGCGCGCAGCTCGTCGCGGTCGGTCGCGCCGCTTTCGAGTGCGCGGACCGCCTTCGCGACGGCCGCGCCGTTGTCGGGTCCTTTACCGAACACCTTGTACACGTGCTCGGCTATGAGCGTGGACACATACACCCCAAGGGTCGTACCGGAAACGGCCCACCGGCGTGCGTACGGCCGGCGAGCCGTGGAGCGCGACGGGATCCGCCCGTCACCCGTGCCCGGCCGCTGTCGGCCGGCGGACGGGTCCGCTCCAGCAGCGCTCATGCCCCTGCTTAACCTCTGCAAACGGTTAAGTGAGTCATGTCACTTACGCTGCGTCGCCGTCCTTGTACGCGGCTGCGCCCTCGCAACCGGATTCCGCTTGCTGCGGGGACCCGGCTGCCGACAGCTCCGGGTCGGTGAGCATCGAGGCCCGCAGATGGGCGAGCACCCGGGTCAGGAGCCGCGAGACCTGCATCTGCGAGATGCCGAGGGCGGCGCCGATCTGGGCCTGGGTGAGCTCCTCGCCGAAGCGCATCGCCAGCATGCGGCGCTCGCGGTCGCTGAGGCGTTCCAGCAGCGGCGCCAGGGTCTGGATGTCCTCGACGCGCTCCAGCGCGGGCTCCTCGGCCCCCATGGTCTCCGCGAGGCTGTGGCCCTCGGTGCGGCCGTCGGCGTGTTCGGAGCCCGGGGCGTCGAGGGAGCCGCTGGTGTGGCCGTTGGCGGCGACGAGTCCCTCGATGACCTCTTCGTCGGTGAGCGAGAGGTGTGCGGCGAGGTCGGCGACCGTCGGCGGCCGGTCGAGGAGCGCGGTCAGCTCCTCCTTCGCCTTGGCCAGGTCGATGCGCAGTTCCTGGAGCCGGCGCGGGACGCGTACGGCCCAACTGGTGTCGCGGAAGTGCCGCTTGATCTCGCCGGTGATGTACGGCATGGCGAGGGAGGCCAACTCCACTTCGCGGGCCGGGTCGAACCGGTCGATGGCCTTGATCAGGCCTATGGTGCCGACCTGGAGGAGGTCCTCGAGATCGCCTCCTTCGCCACGGCCGCGGAAGGGGCGCATGGCGAACCGAACGAGCGAGATGTTCATCTCGATGAGGGTCTCGCGGACGTACCGGTACTCGGGGGTGCCCTCGTCCAGCTCGTGGAGCCGGCGGAAGAAGAGCCGCGTCAGCTCGCGCGCGTCCGCCGGGGCCACCTCGCGGGGCTCCGCGATCCGGGGTGGCAGCACGGTGGCGGACTCTCTGCCGTCGCCGGGGCTCGGGGCTCTGCCGGCACCGGGACCGGTGCCGGGGCCGACTGGCCGGCCGGCGCAGGGGCCGGTGCGGGGGCCGGGAACGGCACCGGGAAGGGAGCCGGTCCGGGGGCCGGGAAGGGGGCCGGCGGTATGGGAGAACGGGGTGGGCATCGGCACGGGGTCGCTCCTTGGGCTGGTCGGCTTGCGGCGCATGACCTTGATGGGCATACACCCTAGCCGGTTCCGGATCCGTTCCCCAGTTCCCTTCCTCCTAGATCAACCGGCCGGAGCCCGGCCGCATTTACGGCAGGGCTCCGTTCCGGTCGCACATCGGCCGTCCGGCCGTTGTTCCCTCGGCCGTCCGGTCAATTCCCTTCGGCGGCGGGCCCGGTGGCCTTGGCGGCGCAGGCCCCCGAGGCCGCTGCGGAGGCGGCTCCCGAGGTGGTGCGGAGCGCCCGGATCAGGGCCTCGACGCCGGCCTCGGCCTTGGAGCGCGGGCAGCCCACGTTGAGGCGCACGAAGCCCGCGCCTTCGGGCCCGTAGGCGGTTCCGGGCATGATCGCCACCTTCTCGGTATGAATCAGCTCACGTTGGAGCGCCTCGTCGGGAACTCCGAGGGGCCGGAGATCGATCCAGGCGAGGTAGCCGGCCTTCGGCGGATGCCAGTCGAGCCCGGGAAAGGCCTCGGCCAGGCGGTCGCCGACCATGCGCAGGTTGTCCCGGACGTAGGTGTTGAGCGCGTCGAGCCAGGGCCCTCCCTCGCGGTAGGCGGCGATGTGTCCCGCGACGGAGAGGACGGCCGGGGAGGACAGTCCGTCGGCGTCCTTGAGGAGGGTGAGGTAGCGCTCGCAGGACTCCGTGTCACCGAAGATGCCGTAACTGCCTGTCAGTGCCGGGATGTTGAAGGACTTCGAGGCGGAGGTCACGATGGCCCAGCGGCTGCCGGGGCGGCCGTGCAGCGCCCAGGGGCGGTGCGGGGTGTGTGCGAGGTCGGAGTGGATCTCGTCGCTGATCACCGCGACCCCGTGCCGCTCGCACAGCTCCGCCATCCGCTCCAGCTCGGCCCCGCTCCACACGTGGCCCGTCGGATTGTGCGGGGAGCAGAGCAGCAGCACGGTGCTGTCGGTGCGGGCCAACTCCCGTTCCAGGGCGTCCCAGTCGTGGAGGGGGACCCCGCGCACGTCCCGGTCGCGGGCGGCGAGGAGGCGGGGGAAGGCGTCGTAGGCCGGGGTGTGGACCACGACCCCGTCGCCGGGTGCGGACCAGAGGTCCAGGATCCGGCCGACCTGGTAGAGCACGGCGGGGGCGTAGGCGATGCGGTCCTGCTCGACGGGGGTGTCGTAGCGGGTGGCGTACCAGTGCCGGACGGCGGAGAGGAAGTCCTCGTGGCGCCAGCGGGAGTAGCCGAGGACCCCGTGCTCCAGGCGGCCGCGCAGGGCGGCGAGGACCTCGGGGGCGGACTCGAAGTCCATGTCGGAGATCGTGAAGGGGAGCAGGCCGGCGGCGCCGAAGCGGTCCTCGACGTAGTCCCACTGGGTGCACCAGGTGCCGTGCCGGTCGACCGGCGCGTCGAAGTCGTAGGTGCCGGCGTCATGGGTGGGGGTCATGGGTTCAGCCGACCGGGGTGAGCTTGGCGATGGCGTCCTTCACGGACTGGACCTGGGGGCCGATGATGACCTGCACGTTGTGGTCGTCGAGCCGGACCACGGCGATGGCTCCGAGCTTCTTCAGCCGGGCGTCGTCCAGCAGGGCGGCGTCCCCGACGGTCATCCTCAGGCGGGTGATGCAGTTGTCGAGGGCGTGGATGTTGGCCGGGCCGCCGAGGGCTTCGAGGATGGCGACCGGGTCGTACTTGCCTGCGACCAGCTCCGCCTTGGGGGCGTCGGCGTCGACGGCGTCGTCCGCCGCGGCGGGTCCGGTGGGCTCGTCGTCGCGTCCGGGGGTCTTCAGGTCGAACTTGGTGATCGCCCAGCGGAAGAGGAAGTAGTAGACGGCGAACCAGATCGCTGCGATCACCGGGACCAGGTACCACTTGGTGGTCGTGCCCTGGAGGACTCCGAAGACCAGCAGGTCGATGATGTTGCCGTCGGTGTTGCCGATGTACACGCCGAGGACGGCGGAGACCAGGAAGCCGAGGCCCACCAGGACCGCGTGGATCAGGTACAGCCACGGGGCGATGAAGAGGAAGAGGAATTCGAGGGGCTCGGTGACCCCGCCCACCACACAGGCCACGACACCGGAGATGAGCAGCGCCTTGATCTCCGGGCGCATCGTCCGCTTCGCGCAGTGGTACATGGCCAGCGCGGCGCCCGGCAGACCACCGAGGTACGCGGCCATCTTGCCCTGGGACAGGAACTGGGTCGCGGTGTGCGCGGCGCCGGAGGGGGTGGGGCAGGACAGCTGCGCGTAGAAGAGGTTCAGGGCGCCGCTGACGTTCTCCCCGCAGACGACCCCGGCGCCGCCGGCGTCGGTGAAGCGGAAGAGGGCGACCAGGATGTGGTGCAGGCCGATCGGGCGGAGCAGTACCTCGCCCATGCCGAAGAAGAAGGGGCCGAAGACCCCGGCGTGCGCGATGCCCGTGCCGACGGAGGCGATCCAGCTGCCGAGGGTGGGCCAGACGAGCGGGACGAGGAGTCCGACGATGCTCATGGCCAGGGCGGAGACGATCGGGACGAAGCGCAGGCCGCCGAAGAAGGCGAGTGCGTCGGGCATCTGCTTGGTGCGGTAGCGCTTGTGCAGCAGGGCCACGATCACACCGACGGCGACCGCGCCGAGCAGGCCGGTGTCGATGGACTTCACGCCGAGCACGTCGGCGATGCCGTAGTGCGCGATCTCGCCCTTGTCCTCGAAGTCCACGCCGCGGGTGGTGAGGAAGAAGTTGACGGCGAGGTTCATGGAGGCGAAGCCGACGAAACCGGAGAAGGCGGCGACGCCCTTGTCCTCACGTGCCAGGCCCAGCGGAATCGCCATCGCGAAGAGGACGGGCAGGAACTTGAAGGCCACCAGTCCGGTGTTGGACATCCAGGTGAAGGCCAGCTGGAGGGGTTCGTTGTCCAGGAAGGAGAGGTTCTGCAGCACGGCCGGGCTGGAGAGCGAGGAGCCGACGCCGAGCATGATGCCGCAGAAGGCGAGGAGCGCCACGGGCAGCATGAAGGTCTTGCCCAGGCCCTGGAGGAATTCCCAGAGCGCTGCCTTCGTCTTCTTCATGGTGGATCTTTCGTCCGGATTCGGAGGGGGTCGCACATAAAGATTCCGTTCTGTAAACGGGTGGCGCTAAGAGGACAAGGACCCCAATCCCTAAGGCCTGATTCCTCCCGCGCGGGGCCCGCGGGGGCCCCTGCGGGCCCAGCACCGGCCCCGCGCGGGGCTCTTGTGCGGAGCTTGTGAAGGCAGCACTCTGAGCGGACGACTCAGGGGGGTCCGATTTCATGATCAAGCGATCACGCTTATTGCGGCGGTACGGAGCCGCGCTCGCACTCGCCTCGGCGCTCGCGCTCGGGGTGGACACCGGGGCCTCGGCCGCGGCCCCGCCGGAGGGGGTGGTCCTGTACGCCGGAGCTCCCGGAGCCGTCGGCGACAGCTACCTCGTCATGCTGGACCCGGCGCGCGCGGGTTCCCGTACGGACCGGGGCCGGGCCGTGGTCGAACGGTTCGGCGGCACGGTCGACCGGACGTACGACTCGGCGGTCAACGGCTTCTCCGTCCGGATGACGGAGCGCCAGGCCCGGCGGCTCGCGGCCGATCCGGCCGTGACCACGGTCGCGCAGAACCGGAAGCTGCGTCTGGACACCGTCCAGCCCGACCCGCCGTCCTGGGGCCTGGACCGGATCGGCCAGCGCAGGCTGCCGCTGAACGACTCCTTCACCTACCCCACTTCGGCCGGCACCGGCGTGACCGCGTACGTCATCGACACCGGGGTCAACATCGGCCACCAGGACTTCGGCGGGCGTGCCCGGTACGGCTACGACGCGATCGACGACGACTACGTGGCCGATGACCTGCACGGGCACGGCACGCACGTGGCCGGGACGGTCGCGGGCACCACCTTCGGAGTGGCCAAGAAGGCGAAGGTGGTGGCCGTCCGGGTCCTCGACTGGAACGGCGAGGGCACGACGGAGCAGGTGGTCGCCGGAATCGACTGGGTCACCCGCAAGGCCGTGAAGCCGGCCGTCGCGAACATGAGCCTGGGCGGGGACCCCGACGCCGTGCTGGACGCGGCCGTCCGGGGCTCCATCGCCTCCGGCATCACCTACGCGGTGGCCGCCGGCAACCAGTCCAAGGACGCCTCCACGCATTCACCGGCCCGGGTCTCCCAGGCGCTGACGGTCGGGGCGGTGACCACCCACGATGCGCGTTCCGGGTACTCCAACTTCGGTTCGCTGGTGGACCTGTTCGCCCCCGGCGACTCCATCACCTCGGCGGCCTACTGGAGTGACGACTGGAGCACCGTGATGTCGGGCACCTCGATGGCGGCCCCGCACGTGGCGGGCGCGGCGGCGGTCTACCTCTCCCTCAACCGCACCGCCACGCCGGCGCAGGTGGCGAGTTACCTGAAGACCAAGGCCACCACCGGGGCGGTACTCAACCGCGGTACGGGTTCCCCGGACCGCTCCCTCTACATGGGCAGCGCGCCGAACCGGGTGCTCGGCAAACGCTTCTCCAACACCAAGAACTACGCGGTCGGGGACCTGAAGACCATCAGGTCCCCGATCACGGTCAGCGAGGTGACGGGCCGCGCGCCCTCCAAGCTCGACGTGGAGGTGTACGTCAAGCACCCGGACTCCGGAACCCTGCGGATCGACCTGATCGCACCCGACGGGTCGGTGTACCCGATCAAGGACGAGTACACCGACTGGGGCGAGAGCGACCTCGTCGGGCTGTACACGGTCGACGCCTCCTCGGAGACGGCCGCCGGGGTGTGGCGACTGCGCGTGTTCGACGCCTTCGCCGGGCACACCGGATACCTGAACGCGTGGGCGCTGCGGTTCTGAACGGCCGACGGGTGGTGCGCCCCGGGGCAGCGGTCACCGGAGCGCACCACCCTCGTCCGGCCGCGGGTCAGCCGCCCGGGACCTCGTCCACGAAGGCCGTGCCCGCGGTGCGGTAGCCGCCGACCTTGGCCGCGACCTGGGCCGGGGTGAGGACCTGGTCCTTGACGTGCAGGACGTAGTCGACACTCTGGTCGTACGAGCGCGGGGTGGTGCTGGTCTGGCCGTTGAGGTCGATCAGCCACTGGTTGAAGTTGATCGACATGCCGCGCTCGGGCAGGTACTTGGCATCGTGCGTGCCGAAGAGCTGCCCGTCGACGTAGTACTTGATCGTGGAGTTGTCGATGGTCAGCACCAGGTCGTGCCAGCCGGCGTAGCTCTGCCTCGACTCGGTGTGCTGGTTGACGGCCACCCACGGGTCGGCCTGGTACGTCTCCCAGGACGTCGTGTACAGGATGTTGGCCGGCTCGCCCCAGCCGCCGTTGGGGAGGTACTCGAAGTCGTACTCCGAGTAGTCGTCGGCCATCGGGGCCTTGAGGTCGTTGATGGGGAAGAAGGTCTGCACGAGGCGGTCACCGTCGGGGCCGGACCTCGGGGCGTCGCTGAACTTGACGCGGGCGGCGTAGGTGCCGTTCTTGAACTTCATGGCCTGGGTGAGGATCTCGGTGTGCTTGGTGCTCGCGCCGGTGCCGGCCGTGGAGGTCTCCAGGTTCATGATGGAGTTGCCCGCCTCCAGCCCGAAGGTGACGTTCTCGGGGGCCCAGGTGGCACCCGGGACGCCGGGGCCGCCCGCGTTGGAGCGCACGCTCCAACCGTGCGCGGCGATCGCCGGGTCGGTGTGGGAGGCGTAGTTGAAGTCGTCGAAGAGCGTGGCTCCGGCCGGTCCCGGGTCGGTCGGGGTAGGGGTCGGGTCGGTCGGAGTCGGCGTCGGGTCGGGGACGTTGCCTCCGGGTGCGGTGCCCCACACGGTGCCGGTGCCCAGCTTGGCGGTCACCTTGTCCCAGTCGCCGTAGGCGGTGCGGGACGCGTCGAAGGAGTAGTCGTCGGACTGGCGCAGCGTCTGCCAGTCGGCGCGGTGGAAGCGCAGCTGCATGTCGCCGGTGTCGGCGCCCGGGGCGAGGCTGCCGGCGCCCGCTGTGAAGGTGATCTCCAGGTAGCGGTCGGCGGTGGCCGTCGGGGCGGCCATGGTGTGGAAGGTGCCGGTGATGTTGGCGCAGCCCTTGACGGCCCAGGAACAGGCGTACCGGTACTGGGTGCCGGCGCCGTCCGCCTTGAAGTAGTAGCGGAAGCTGACCTGGCTCAGGGCGACGGCGGCGGAGCCGTTGTTGACCACCTTGAACCAGGGCTCCGCCTGGTCGGCGGTGGCCCCGGTCGCGCTGGTGCGGTACTGGACCTTGACGGAGTCGGCCGCGGCGTTGGCGGGCAGGGCCGTCAGGGCGGCCGAGCCGAGGCCGGCGGTCAGGGCGATGGCCAGGGCCAGGGCCGTACGGCGCTTGCGGAGGGGGCTGCGGCTCGGGGTGTGGCTCGGGGCACGGGTCGGGGTGCTCATGCTGCGTTCCTCTCGGGGTGGGGGGAGGGAAGGGATCGGCCGCGCACGCCGAGGGCGGCGAGCCGGGTCTGGTGGTGGCCTTGGCGGCGCAGGAAGTCCGGCCAGTCGCGGTGCGCCGACCAGGCGGTGTCGGCCAGGGCGCACAGCCGCGGGAAGGCCAGGTACTCGAGCTCGGCCGGGGTGCGCGCGTACTCGGTCCACAGCTGCGCCTGGGTGCCGAGGACCCGGCGCGCGGCCTCGGGCTCCCAGTGCGCGGGGGCGGGGTCGTTGTCGTAGACGCCGCGCAGGTCGAGCACGCCGCCGTCCTGGCCGCGCGGTTCGCCGGGGTCGGCGGACTGCGGGTAGTCGAGGTAGGTGGAGCGGTAGGGGGTCATGATCACGTCGTGGCCGCGCAGGGCGGCGGCCCGCCCGTGCTCCGCGTCGAGCCAGGCCAGGGCCGTGAAGGAGGCGGGCAGTTCGGTGCCGGTCCCGGTCCAGCCGAGCGGGCGGCGGCCGAGCCGGGCCAGGTGCGCCGCGACCTCGCCGAGGAACCAGCCGTGGAGCGCGCCGGGGCCGGGCAGGCCTTCGGCGGCGACCCGGGCGCGGGCGGCCGGGGAGCGTTCCCATTCCACCCGGGGGCATTCGTCCCCGCCGAGGTGGACGTAGGGCCCGGGGAACACGTCCGCGACCTCGTCGAGCACGCCCCGGCAGAAGTCGAGCACGGCGTCGTGGACCCCGAAGGCGTTCTCGCAGACCCCCCAGCGGGTCCAGGTGTCCAGCCGGACGCCGGGCCGGTTGCCGAGTTCGGGGTAGGCGGCGAGGGCGGCGCGGGCGTGGCCGGGCATCTCGATCTCGGGTACGACGCTCACCCCGCGCCGGGCCGCGTAGGCGACGAGCCCGGCGAGCTCCGCGCGGGTGTAGGCGCCCTCGTGCGGGATCCCGTCGCCCGCGGTCCCGGCGCGCCGGCCGCCGATCTCGGTGAGCCGGGGGTAGGCCTCGACCGGCATCCGCCAGCCCTGGTCGTCGGTGAGGTGGAGGTGCAGGACGTTGAGCTTGTGCAGGGCGAGCAGGTCCACGAAGCGGCGTACGTAGGCCACGGGCTGGAAGTGGCGGGCCACGTCCAGCAGGGCTCCCCGCCAGGCGAACCGCGGCCGGTCGGTGATCCGTACGCAGGGCATCCACCAGCCGGCGGCGGGCGTACGGGGCTGCGCGCCCCCGGCGGCCGGTGCCCCGGCGGCCAGCGCCTCGGGCGGCAGCAGCTGGCGCAGGGTCTGCACCCCGCGGAGCAGCCCCTCGGGGAGGGCGGCGCGCAGCAGGACGGAGTCGGGGCGGACGGTGAGGGCGTACCCCTCGGGGCCGAGGGGCTCCTCGCCGGGGGCCGTGTCCCCGGGGGTCAGGAGGAAGGCGATCCGCCCGTCGGGGTCCGGGGCCAGCGGCAACCCGGTGGCGGGGGCGAGCAGTTCGCGCAGCAGGTCGGCCGCCGCCTCGGCGCCGGGTCCGGCGCGCAGTCCGGTGCGGTGGTCCAGGGTGAAGCGGCCGGGCAGGGCGGTGACCGAGTCGGGGCGCGGGACGAGCGCGAGGTCGGGGCGGAGGGAAGCGGCGGCCGCACCGGCCACGGCATCGGTCGCGGAGGCGGTCGCGGGGTCGGTCACGGCGTCGGTCAGGGCGTCGGTCACGGTCTCGGGGATTCCTCACCTGGCTGTTCCGTCAACTCACCGGGGCGAGACGGGGAGTTGACCAACTGACCAATTGGTTAGCTGAGTGGCTAGAAGGTGACACGGCCCGAGTGCGCCGTCAACCCCGTACGGCTCGAATGATTTCGACGGACCCCTCGCCCACCCACCTCCCCGAGTGGTTAGATGCACATGACCAGTTGGACAGGTGAGCAGAGAGAAATGGGGGCGGGCCATGACGAAGGACGCAACCGACCCGTCAGGATCCGTACTCAAGCGCGAACGGGTCCGCGAGCACCTGCTGGGGCTCATAGACATCCGGCGGCCCGGCGACGCGATCCCCTCCGAACGCACCCTGTGCGCCACCCTGGAGGTCTCCCGTCCCACCCTGCGCGCGGCCGTGGACGAGCTCGTGGCCACGGGACTGCTCGTGCGCGAGCACGGGCGCGGGATGTTCGTCGCCCCCGCCAAGATCACCCAGGAACTGGCCGCCGACGAGGCGGCCTTCGCGATGCGGCAGGCGTCCGGCCACTGGTCCAGCCGGATCCTGGAGTACTCCACCGTTCAGGCGGGCGCCCGGATCGGCCGCCGCCTGCGCATCTCCCCCGGTGCGAGCCTGCTCTACATCGCCCGGCTGCGCCTGGTGGACGGGGCCCCGATGGCCATCGAGCACCTGCACATCCCGGCCGATCTGGTACCGGCCCTGACCCCGGCGGAGCTGGAGGCCGGGGACCTCTACGAGCACCTGCGCGACCACCACGGCGTGTACGTGCACGAGGCGCAGCAGTCCATCGAGCCGACGGTGGTGAACGAGGGGGAGGCGGGGCTGCTGGACGTCCCGCTGCTCTCCCCCGCCCTGCTCATCGAGCGGCTCACCACCGACTCCACCGGCCGGCCCGTGGAGTACGTGCACTCCGTGTACCGGGGCGACCGCTACCGGATCGTCTCGCGCCTCGCCCTCGGGGTGTCCCCGGGAGCCGGCCGGCCGGGCGGCCACCACCCGGGGATCCCGCCGGGCGACCTCGGCCGCCGGGCGGTCATCACCTCCACCACCACCGGGGACGTCCACACCAGCACGTGACCGCACCGAACGCACCGACCGGCCCGAACACCCCCAACGCCCCGAACGGCCCGAACGGCCCGGTCAGACGCGGACGAAGACCGCCTTGAGGTCGTGGGCCCCGTCCATCGTGACGTTGACCTGGTTCGCGGTGATCGCGTACCGCTGCCCGTCCAGCTCCCACGCGGCGATCCGGTAGCCCCGCGGCGGGGTGGCGGTCACCTTGATCGAGGTCCCCGGCCGGTACGGGCCCCAGGTGTCGGGGCGCAGCCCCTCGCCCAGGGTCAGGGCGTAGCGCAGGCGGAGTTCGGCGGGGGCGCGGTAGCCGGCGATGACCGGGGTGGTGATCCGGGCGACGGCCGCGTTGTTGTTGTAGGCGTCGCCGAGGGGCTGGCCGTCCCAGGTGTTCTCGGTGTTCGAGTACTGGTTGACGGCCGTGCAGGGTCCGCCGCAGGCCGAGGAGTACGCCATCAGCGTGTGGAAGCGGCGGTCGGGCGTGATGTAGCCGGTGCTGTAGGGGGTCGTCAGGTAGGGGCGGTAGTCGGCGCCGCCCGCCTGCTCGTCCAGCGTGGTGCGGTCGTGCCACAGGCCGAGGTTGTGACCCACCTCGTGGCCGAAGTTGTACCAGAGCGCCACGGTCCGGTAGTCGACCACCGAGTACGCCTGGTCGTCGGTCTTCTCGCTCGGCGGCTGCGGGAGGTTGCCCTGCCCGCTGCTCGTGCCGTTCGGGACCTCGATCATCAGGGAGACCAGGTCGGCGCCGTACTTCTCGCGCAGGGCGGCGGCCGGGGCGCCCAGGCGGGGCTCCCTGGGGTTGGAGAGCAGGCCGTGGACGACCGGCGCGGTCTCCTGGTCCGCCGGGGCGTAGTAGTTGGCCTTGTAGGTGGCCACGATGTCCACGCTCGCCTTGATGTTGCTGTCGGCGAAGGCGTGGTTGATGCTCGTCTCGGCGAAGGCGATCCGCGCGAGCATCGCCTCCTCCCCGCCCATGCCCCATTCGGCGCGCGGGGTGTAGCCGACCACCATGTCGATGACGACCGGCGCGGCGGACGCGGCGCGGGTCATCAGCTGCCGGCGCGCCTCCGCGATGACCGCGGGGTCGGGGTTCTCGTACTGCGGGTCCGCGTCGTCCTGCGGGGGCTTGACGTGGAGGTCGGGGTCCTCCTCGGTGATCAGCAGCCGGCCCGGTTCGTTGCGGGGCTGCGCGATGCGGTACGCCCTCTCGCCCAGGTCGAAGAGTGCGTCCACGCCCACGGTGTCCGGTGCGGCCCCGGGGTCGCAGACTCCGGTGGTCGACAGCACCACCCGGCGGTGCACCCCCGGATCCGACCGGGTGCCCGTCGACCTTGACGACCTCGCCGCTCCACTTGACGGCGCTCCCCGCCGGGTCCCGCTCGACGCCGGACTCCACCACCTCGAGGGAGGTGTCGGAGAACGGCCTGAAGGTGTGTCTGCGCGGGGTCCCGAAGGGCTGGTCCGTGCACAGCCAGCGGTAGTCGGCCAGGTCGAGGTCGATGGTGCGGCTGCGCAGGACGTGGCCGGGCGGCGGGGGCTCGGCCGCCGGTTGCGCGGGCGCGGCGGCCAGGGCGGACGGCAGGCCGAGGGCGGTGGCGGAGAGCGCGGCGAGCAGCCCGGTGGCCAGGCCGGTACGGGAGATGATCATGTGCGTACGAACGCACGTCCACACCGGCCCGGTCCACGCCGACACCCGCTCCCGCGACCGCGTCACCCGGCCACCCCGCCCCGCCTCACCCTGCCGGGTCCGGTACGGCCCGGGCCGGGACGGCCTACGTCACCCGGAAGCCGATGGCGGCCGGGGACCGGTCGAAGGTCAGCCGGTCCCAGCTGGGAAAGGCGAGATCGGTGACGGCGAGCAGCCGGCCGGCGGCGTCGTGCAGGGTGCGGCGTACGGAGAGCCCGCCCGGGGTCGCGGCCTGCGGCGAGTTGGTCCGGGTCATGGTGATGGTCTCGGCGACCCGGCCGGCCCGCGCGGCCCCTTCCAGCCAGTGGTGCAGGGGACCCAGGTCCTCGTCCCGGACGCCCGCCACCAGGCGGTCCCGGTAGCGGGCCAGTTCGGGGGTCCGGACGACGGTGCGGGGGCAGAGGTACGTCACCGCGTGCCGCCGGGTCTGGCCGGTCGGGCCGCTCTCGCGGTGGTGGTGGACCAGGGTCTGCTCACCGCCGCGCATGCCGAGCTGCTCGGCGAGCGCCGGAGCCAGGGTGACGAGGGTGAGCCAGGCCTGGGCGGGATCCCCGACGGGCGCCGGCGTCGGCGTGGGCGCAGCCCCGGCCGCCGGGGCCTGCGCGAGGGCCTGGGGCGGGGTCGGATCCGGAACCGGGGCCGGAACCGGGGCCGGGTGGCCGGCCGGGGACGCCGCCGGGGGCCGCCCCGCGGGGACCGGGAACGCCGGGCGGGTGCCGCGGCGGCCGGTGACGACGAGGCCGTCCTCCCTCAGGTGCTGGAGGGCGGCCCGGATGGTCTGCCGGTTGACCTCGTAGCGTGCGGCGAGGCTGCGCTCGGAGGGCAGCCGGGCGCCGGGAGTGAGTGCGGTGAGGTCGAGCTCGCGCCGCAACGCTGCGGCGATCCGCTGGTACTTGGGCATGGCGGCCGGGCCGCCGCCCCGCGAAGGGGAGGGCATGGCTTCTCCTCTGACGGGAGGTCAAGGACTGCGCGGTCTGCTCGACCAACGTAGCATTGGTCTATACCTGTCAGTGAGGGGGGATCCGGTATCCGGACCCTCTTGGCCGGAACCGCACGCTCCCTCAGGGCCGGAGCGGATTGGGAAGCGGCAGGTAGCGAGAGTCGGCGCCGTCGGCGCGGGTCCAGCGCAGCAGCAGGTTGGTCTTGGCCGGGAGACTCGGGGCGGCCAGCAGGGCGGCGATCTCGGGAAGGTCGTGGGCGGCGCCGAAGCGCCGGAACTCCGCACGGGCGGCGGGCCACAGCTCCCCGGCCGTCTGCGGGTGGCTCTGCGCGAGCGCGCCCGACACCTCGGTCAGGTGGTTGACCACCAGGCAGTACACGAGGCGCTGCCAGGCGGCCTCCCGGTCCAGGTCCGGGAGGAGCTTCACGCCCTCCGCGTCCCGGAAGAGGGCCTGCGCGGGCACGCCCCGGGCGTCGACGGCGACCAGGGTGTTCTGCAGGTGCGCTTCCAGGACCACGCCGTGCCGGGCGAAGAGGTGCAGCACGGGCGGCACGACCTGGCGCAGGTACGCCCGCCACCACCCGGCCGGGTCGGCGGTCGCCGCCAGCGGGCTGCCCGGGTACCCCTCCGCGAGCGCGGCCGCCAGCAGGGGCGTGACGCCGGGCTCCGCGTGCGCCGCCAGGCCGTCGCGGACCAGGACGGCGAGCTCCTCGAAGGCGAAGGAGGCCGTCCGGTACCCCCGGTCCGACAGCCAGGCGGCGCCCGACCCGGACCGGCGCAGTTCCGCGAAGCCCGCCTCGACCGCCGCGTCCGTACGGCGCAGCTTCAGCAGGTCGTGCCGCCACAGCCGGCGCACGTCGTTGGTGATCCGCACGTCGAGGCTGAACTTCATGAACAGATCGCCGGCGGCGGCCCCGGCGCCTGCGGCGTCCGAGGCGTCTGCCGCGTCCGAGGCATCTGCGCCACGGCCGGCGCCGGGGACGTACAGGGTCCGGATCGAGGCGGTCGGCCAGACCGGCACCCGCCCGGTTCCCAGCGCGAGCAGCCTCCCGTCCGCGAGGGCCTCGCGGACGGCGGGCCTGCCCGCGACCAGGTCGAGCTGCCAGGGGTGGGCGGGCAGCAGCCGGTAGCCGGCCGGCGCTCGCGGCCCGCCCAGCGCCTCCGCGAGCGAATCGACCGCGGCGGCCGCGGCCGGCCCGCCCTCCTCGGCCACCTGGTCCTCCCGCACCCCGAGGAAGGCCAGCGGGAAACGGGCGTACGCCTCGGGGGCGTACGGCAGCCAGCCGTTGGCCGGCCCGCCGCCCCGGGCCTTGGGGGCCGGGTGGTGGGGGTGCCCCATGACCAGCGACTGCTCGGACCGGACGTACGGATCCGCCGGCGGCGGCGTGGCGGCGCGGGCGGCCAGCAGCGCGGCGATGGTCTCGCGGCTGTCGGCGATCTCGACCGGGAGCTCGTCGTTGGACACCCCGGTGTACTGGCGCAGTTCGTCGGAGACGAGTTTGACCAGCTCGGTATGGGCGAGCGGATGCCACCCGGCCCCGGTCCCCAGCTCGGGCCGCTCGGGCCTGCGCCCCGCACGCACCCTCAGCAACCGCCCGCTGCCCGACAGCCGGTACGCGCACCAGCCGTCCTCCCCGGAACCTGCGGCCCTCCCCGTACCAGATGACCCCCCTGTCCCGGCGGCCCCGGCGAGCGGGACCGGTTCGGCGGCCTCCCGCAGGAGGCAGTTCAGGAGCGGGGTGGCCGCATAGGTGTCGGCGGCGGCGCTGTCGGTGGCGTTGAGGTCCACGGATTCCATTCGGTACGTCCAGAGCGCCGGAGGTGCGCGGGGGCGTACCACCGGCCGTGATCTTCAGTATCCGCGATGATGAAGTGATCATCACGTCATCCGAGAGGACCGGGGCCCTGGATCCCAGCATGCACCTCCCCGCCACCGCGGCCGAAGAGGCCGTCGCCGCCGAACTGGCCCGCCTGTCCGAAACCGGACACGCCGGAGAGGCGGGACCGGCCGCACCCGCCGGAACCGCCGGACCGGCCGGCACGCGCCCCGGCCGCCTCGGGTCCGCGTACGGCGCCGCGCTCCCCGGCGCGCGCGCCGCCGTACTGACCCGGCTGTGGCGGGCGTTCGCCTTCGAGCCGCTGCCGTGGATCACCCACCGGGAGCGGGGTTCCGGCTCGCTCGCGCTCCGGCTCGCCTCCGGCTCCCGGCTGGAGGGCCCGCTCCCCGACCCGTACGCGACGACCTTCTCGGCGGCCCGCGCGTCCGCACCGCCCGTGACCGAGCTGCTGCTCGACGGCCGCCCCTACCGGCGGGCCGCCCCGCTGGTGACGGCGCTCGGGCTGCCGTACGGGGAGGAGTTCGCCGCCGAGCTCGACGAGAGCACGGCCTCCCTCGCCCTGTCCCGCGCCGGCCAGCCGACCGGCCCCGATACCGCGGACCTCGCCGCCTGGGAGTGGGAGCAGCGGGTGGTGGACGGCCATCCGTACCACCCCAACTGCCGCTCCCGCCCCGGTTTCACGGTGGCCGAGCAGCTCGCGTACGGACCCGAGCACCGGCCGGTGGTCACCCTCGGGCTGGCCGTCGTACGGGACGCCGAGTGCCGGGTGACCGGCGAGTGGCCGGACCGGTGGCGGGAGGCCGGGCGGATCCTCGTACCGGTCCACCCCTGGCAGTCCGAGCACGTGGTGAAACAGGGGGGAGGGAAGGCGGACGCGTACGGCCATGAACACGGACACGGACACGAGCTGCGGCCCGGGCCCGCCGCGCACCCGTTGATGGCCCTGCGCACCCTGTCCCAAGCGGACGGCGGCCCGCACGTCAAGACCGCGCTCAGCACCCGCCTCACCTCCTCCGTGCGGGACATCTCCGTCTACTCCATCGAGACGGCCGCCGCGGTCTCCGCCTTCGCGCAGAGCCTGTCCGAACGGCTCGACGGCCGCCTGCACATCACCCGCACCCTGGGCGCCGTCACCGCCGGCACCCCGGACCTGGCCGCCGTGCTCCGCGAGGCGCCCGAGGCGTACGCGGACCGGGGCGCGGGCGAGCGCGTCCTGCCCGTGGCCGCCCTGGCGCTGACCCCGTACGCGCGCTCGGACGCCTGGCGGGCCGGTTTCGCGCGCCTCGCGCTGTCGGTGTGCCTGCGGGTCCTGGACCTCGGGGTGGCGCTGGAGGCCCACGGCCAGAACCTGCTGGTCGTACTGGCCGCCGACGGCGCACCGCTGCGGCTCGTGTACCGCGACCTCGCCGACATCCGGATCAGCCCGGCCCGTCTCGCCCGCCACGGCCTGCCGGCGCCACCGCTGTCGGGGAGGCTCATCACCGACGACGTGACCCTGCTGCGCCGCAAGCTCTTCGGATCGCTGGTGGCGGGGGCGCTCGGCTCCACGGCCGGTTCGGCTCCCGCGCTCGCGGCGGACCTGGCGGCGGCCGCGCCCGGCCTGCCCTCCACCGCCGACACCAGGGCGCTGCTGACGGGGCCGCTGCCGACCAAGGCGCTGACCCTGATGCGGCTGAGCCCGGGCGTGCCGGGCGATCAGTGGGCCGAGCTGGACAATCCGCTGACCGGGGGCTAGGCAAGATCCGAAAGAGACGGCCTAGTTCGGGGCTCCGGCGGGCTACTGTCCGGGGGCATGGCATCGACTTCGCGCTTGAACTCCGTCCGGTCGTCCTACGACACCGTCGCCGCCGACTACGCCGCGCTGCTGACCGGAAAGCTGGAGGGCAAACCGCTGGACCGGGCCATGCTGGCCGCCTTCGCGGAGTGCGTGCGCGGGGAGGGGCCCGGCCCCGGCCGGGCGGTCGCGGACCTGGGCTGCGGACCGGGCCGGGTGACGGCCCACCTCGACGGGCTGGGCGTACGGGCCTTCGGGGTCGACCTGTCCCCCGCGATGGTGGCGGTGGCCCGCCGGACGTATCCGGGGCTGCGGTTCGAGGTCGGCTCGATGGCCGCGCTGGACATCGCGGACGGGGTCCTCGGCGGGGTGCTGGCCTGGTACTCCACCGTCCACACCCCGCCCGCCGGGCTGCCCGCGCTGTTCGCCGAGTTCGCCCGGGTGCTGGCCCCGGGCGGGTACCTGCTGATCGCGTTCAAGGCGGGCGACCGGCAGCTCCGGCTGGACCACGCGTACGGGCATCCGGTCGACCTCGACGTGTACTGGACCCCGCCCGACCTGATCGGCGAACTGCTGGCCGGGGCGGGCCTGACCGAGACCGCCCGCCTGATCCGGGAGCCGGACGCCACGGAGAAGTCCCCGCAGGGCTTCCTCCTGGCCCGCCGCGCGAGCTGACCACGACCGGCGGCCCGGCCGCGCCGGACGGCGGCCCGGCTCGCCCCGGCGAGTCCGGACACTGGCCCGGCTCGTGACGCCGGCCGGGCCGGGACGGTGACCCGGTTCGTGACCCTGGCCGGGCCGGGACGGTGACCCTGCGCGCGACCCGGACGGCTGCCCGGGCGCAGCACATGCCGGGAAACCGGGCGCAGCGCGGCCGGGGCCCGGCAGGGACCCGGCCCGCGCCGCCGCCGAGTGCCCCGGCGTGGGCCGTTCGGGGGGCAAGCCCGCCCCCGTGGGCCCGCCTTCGCCCCGAACGGGCAGGGCGGTGGCAGGAAGGAGGGATGACCCTCCACCGCCGCCAGGTCCTCGCGGGAGCCGCCACGGGCGTCCTCGCCTCGATCGGCGCGACGGCCCCTGCGACGGCCGGCACTGCGCCTCGTACGCCGGCCGGTACCGCGCCTCGCACCACGGGCGGTACGGCTCCCCGTACGGCGGCCGGCACTGCGCCCCGTACCGCGCCCCGCCCCGCGGACCCGGACTACGGGGCGCTGGCCCGGGCCCTCGACGGCCGGGTGGTGACGGCGGGCGACGCAGACTACGACGAGGCCCGGCAGCTGTTCCAGCCCCGCTACGACACGGTCCGGCCGGGCGCGGTGGCCTACCCCGCGCACCCGGGGGACGTGGCCGCCTGCCTGGACTTCGCCCGGCGCTCGGCCGTCCCCGTGGTGCCGCGCGGCGGCGGCCACGGCTACGCGGGCTGGTCCACCCGCGAGGCCGGACTCGTCATCGACACGGGCGTCATGGCGGAGGTGGCCGTGGAGTCCGGGAGCGGCGTCCGGATCGGTGCGGGCGCCCGGCTCGGGGAGGTGAACTCCGTCCTCGCCGCGCGGGGCCTGGCCATCCCGACGGGGCTGTGCCCCTCCGTCGGCATCGCCGGTCTCACCCTCGGCGGCGGGCTGGGCCTCTCCTCCCGCGCCTGGGGCGCCACCTGCGACCGGCTCACGGGGGTGACCCTCGTGACCCCCGACGGGACGGTCCGCGAGGTCGGCGCCGACCACGAGCCCGACCTGTTCTGGGCCCTGCGCGGCGGTGGGGGCGGCAACTTCGGCGTGGTCACCGGCTTCCGCTTCCGCACCCACCCGGTCTCCGACTGCGCCTTCGCGGAACTGCGCTGGTCCGCCGCCGACTCCCCCGCGGTGCTGCGCGGCTGGCAGCGCTGGCTGGAGGCGCTGCCCGATCCGTTCTGGAGCCAGGTCGAGTTCACCGTCGACGGCGGCCCGGTGGGCGCCCCGGCCCTGCGGGTGCTCTGCCTGGACGGCGGGCGCGCGGAGCTGGAGCGGCAGCTGACCCGGCTGTCCGACCTGGTCGGCGGACCGCCCCGGGATTCGTGGACGGTCGTGCGCGGCTACGCGGACACCGTCCGGGCGATGGCCGGCTGCCCGGACCGGAGCCCCGCCGCGTGCCGGCTGCCGGGCACCCTGCCGGGACACGACCCCCTGGGCCGGCTCGGCCGCGACTCCTACGCCGCCCGGTCCGACTTCTGGGCCCCGGACGGGCTGACCGAACCGGCCGCCTCGGCGGTACTGGCCGGCCTGCGGCGCTACGCCGGGAGCGTGCCGCGCGGCGGGTCCGGCGTGGTGCAGTTCGACGGGGTCTGCGGCGGAGCCCTCAACCGGGTCCCGGTGCGGGACACCGCCTTCGCGCACCGCTCGGCCGGGTTCCTCGCCCAGTACCTCGTCTACTGGCCCGGCCCGGCCACGGCCGCCGACATCGGCCGCCACCAGGGCTGGCTCGACGGGCTCTGGCAGGACCTGCGGCCCTGGGCGGGCGGAGCCGCGTACCAGAACTACGCCGATCCGAAGCTGACCGGCTGGCGCGAGGCCTACTACGGACCGAACCTGGCCCGCCTCGAAGAGGTCCGGCGCCGCTACGACCCGGACCGGCTGCTGCGCTTCCCCCAAGCCGTCTAGACGGCCCGGGCCCTGTCCCGCGACAGGCCCGTGCCCTCCCTCCCATTCCCCGAAGAAGGAGACGGACATGCGACGTACGTTGACGGTGGCGGCGGCCACGGCCGCCCTGCTGCTTCCCGCCGGACCCCTGCCCGAGGCCGAGGCCGGCACCGCCCCGGCGCAGGCCCCGGCCCGGGCACCCGGCACCGACCGGTGGTCGGCCCGGGAGGCGGAGTCGTTCTGGACGCCCGACCGGATGGCGTCCGCGGTCCCCGTCAGCCGCGGCGGCGCCCAGGCGGCGGTGGACGGGACCGGCCGGAACTTCGACGGCATCCCGGTCGTCGGCCGGATGTTCGTCATGAAGGGCGGCGGCGCGTACTTCTGCACCGCGAGCGTGGTCGCCTCCCCCGGCCGCGACCTGGTGCTCAGCGCGGCGCACTGCCTGCTCGGGACGGACGCCCGGCAGGTGGCCTTCGTACCGCAGTACACGGCCCAGAACCCCCAGCCGTACGGGATGTTCCCGGTCCTGCGCGACAAGGCCGGCCGCTCCAAGGTCTGGATCGACCCGCGCTACCGCAAGCTCGGCGTGGACAAGGGCGCCGCCCTCGACGTGGCCTTCGCCCAGGTCGGCCCGGACGCCGACGGCTTCCCCGTGGAGGACGTGGTGGGCGGCAACCGCCTGGTCACCGGCGCCGCGTACGCGCACAAGAAGGTCTCGCTGATCGGCTATCCGGCCTCCGCGGCCCGGCCCCGGCTGTGCGTGAACCGGACGACCAAGTTCACCAGCACCGATGCGAAGATCCCCGGCTCGTTCCTGCGCATCAACTGCACCGGCTACCCGGGCGGCACCAGCGGCGGCCCGTTCCTGATCGGCTTCGACCAGCGGACCGAGACCGGCAGCGTGGTCGGGGTGATCGGCGGCTGGAAGACCGGCGGGGACACCGCCGACACCTCCTACAGCTCCTACTTCGGCGCCGACATCAGGAAGTTGTACGAGAAGGCTCTCGCCGGGGCGCCGGTGGCGTGAGCACCCGCGCCCGGCGGGTGCGGCGCGGGTTGCCCACCGTACGCGGGGTCGCCGGCAGCCCCTCCGCGCTCAGCGGTTCGGCGGGCGCGAGGCCGAGCTGCCGGCGCAGGTCCGCGAGGGCGGAGTGCACGGGGCCGAGAATGACCTCGGCGCGCGGATGGGCGTACGCGAGGGCGTGCGCGGCCGTCTCGATGGCCTCGGCGGCGTCCTCGGCGGCGCCCCGGCTCCACCCTCCGGGGGCGGTCCGCCCCCAGGGCGCGAGGATGTCGTAGAGGTGGCAGGCGGCATCGGCCACGGCGTCGGCCTGTTCACCGACGCCGGGCGCCGCGATCGTCGGGAGCTCCATACCCGCTCAACGAGCGGAACCCGCCCGGGGAACGAAGGCCGGCGAGACGGCCCGGGTCACGGCGGGACGGCCCAGGTCACGCGGACACCGCCTGCAGCCAGAGCGGCAGCAGCAGGAGGGAGACCAGGGAACTCTTGATCACGACGGCAGCGGAGAGGTCCACTCCCACGTCGTAGCGCTGGGCGAAGATGAACAGGTTCTGGGGCGTCGGCATCGCGGCGATCAGCACGAGGTACGTGAGCCACTCGCCCCGGACCCCGAACAGCGCCCCGCACACCGCCCACGCCAGCAGCGGGAAGGCCACGCACTTGAAGCCGATGAGCGCCAGCTCCTCGGCCGTGGTGCCCCGGACGTCGAGACCGATGCCGCCGAGGTGCAGTCCGAGGGCGAAGAGGGCCACCGGGGAGGCGCTGTCTCCGACGAAGGCGGCGCCGTCGAGGACCACTTCCGGGACGTGCACGGAGAGCAGGTTGAGCAGGATCCCCGCGTTGCAGGCGAGGACCAGCGGGGTGACGAGGGAGGCGCTGACGGCGCGGCCGAGGCGCCGGCCGGGGCCGCCGCCCGAGCCGGGGCCGGTGCGGCCCAGTTCCATGATGGCGATGACGACGAGCGACAGCACGCAGACCTGGAAGAGCAGCACCGGGAAGATCGGCGCCGCCGTGCCGAAGAAGGTGATGAAGACGGGGACGGCGAAGTAGGCGGTGTTCACCTGGACCCCGGCCATCACGCGCAGCGCCACGTCCCGGGGGTCGCACAGTCCGGCGGCCGCCGAGGCGGCTGCGACGGCCGCGACCGCGAGGGCGGCGGCCGCCGCGTAGCCGCCGATGGCCCGCCAGTCGAAGAGGGCGGAGAGGTCCGCGGCGTAGATGTTGCCGAACAGGTAGCACGGGACCGCGAAGAGGAAGGCGTAGTCGGCGAAGGCCTTGGAGGCCTCGGCGGGAACCACCTTGCGGCGTGCGAGGAACACCCCGACGCCGAAGGCCAGCGCCACCGGGATCAGTTTCTCCAGCGCCGCCGCCCCGCCCATGCGTACCCGCTCCCCGCCGTTCGGTGATCGCCGTTCGGTGCTGACCGTTCGGTGCTGACCGCTCGGTGATGGCCGTTCAGTGATCGTCCAGGCCGGGGCGCAGTCTATGCCGAGCGGCTGCGGTGGCCGGGGGTGGGGCGGGGGCGGGGCGGGGGCGGGCTTGACCCTGACGTGCGGGTCAGGGTTTAGCGTCGGCGCACCCACCCGCCCCGGACCGGCGGCGGCCGTCCGCGCCGTCGCCGGCCGCGCCGTTCCCAGGAGCCCCGATGGTCACCGAACTGCCCCGTACCGCACGCGAGATCCGGCTCGCCGCCCGCGCCGCAGGACTGCCCGAACGGGCGGCCTTCGCCGTCGTCGAGGCACCGGTGCCGGAGCCGGGGCCGGGCCGGGTGCTCGTCCGCAACCGCCACTTCCTGGTGTTCCCCGGGCTGCTCACCCTGATCGGCGGGGCGGTCGAGGGGCTGCCGCTGCCCCCGCTGCACCCCGGTGACACGCTGTTCGGACCGGCCGTCGGCGAGGTGGTGGCCGCCCCGGCCGGCAGCCCGCTGCGGCCGGGCACGCTCGTCTCGCACCTGCTCGGCTGGCGGGAGTACGCCCTGGTGGACGCCGCCGACTGCACTCCGCTGGACGACACCCTGCCCGACCCGGTGGCGTACCTCGCCCAGGGCTCGGCGCCGTACGGCGCGCTGACCCGGCTCGCCGGGGTCCGGGCCGGGGACACCGTCCTGGTCACCGGAGCGGCCGGCGCGGTCGGGACCCTGGCCGGCCAGACGGCGCGGCTGCTGGGCGCGGGCCGGGTGATCGGCACCACCGGCTCCCCGGAGAAGGCCGAGCGTCTGGTGGCGGAGCTGGGCTACGACGCGGTCCTGCTGCGGGGTGCCGGGCGGCCCCCCTTCGCGGAGCAGCTCGCCGGGGCGGCGCCCGAGGGGATCGACGTACTCGTGGACACGGTGGGCGGCGAGCAGCTGTCCGCCGCCCTCGGAGCCGCCCGGCAGGGCGCCCGCTTCGCGCTGGTCGGCGCGCTCTCGGGCCAGTTGGCGCCGGGCCGGTCCGGGGGCGGCGCCCCGGTGGAGGTCGACTCGTTCCGCCTGGTCGTCAGGGGTGTCTCGGTGCGCGGGTACCTCGGTACGGAGCATCCGGACGTGGAGGAGGAGTGGACCGGCCGCTTCGGTGCCTGGCTGCGCTCCGGGGAGATCCGCTTCCCGCACGTGCGGATCCCGGGCATCGATCGCGCCCCGGAGGCGTTGCGGGAGTTGACGCAGGGCCGGCACTTCGGCGCCGTGGTGGTGGAATTGCCGCGTTAGCGCGGGCAGTTCGGGGATGACGGGGGTGGGCGCGGAATGCGGATCGGTGACGCGGCGGCGGCAGCGGGGACCACACCCCGGGCACTGCGGTTCTACGAACAGCGCGGACTCCTCGCCCCGCAGGGCCGCAGCCCCTCCGGCCAGCGGGAGTACGGGCCGGGGGACGTGGCCCGGATCCGGATCATCCGCGACCTCCTGGCCCACGGGTTCACCGTCGAGGACCTGCGCGGCGTGGCCGACCGCCTCCACCTGCTCGCGGCGGATCCACCGCCGAACTGCGGCTCCGGCGGCGGGGTCGTCGGGCACCGCCTCGCCGTGCTCGACGCGGAGATCGACCGCCTCACCCGCCTCCGCAAGTCCCTGGCCCACCGTGCGGGCCTCGCCGACGCCGCGGAACCGGATCTGAAGCCGGGCCCGGCCACGGGGGCGGGCTCCCGGTCGGGGCGGGGGCCGGAGCCGGAGCCGGAGCGGACCCCGGAGCCAGGGCCGCAGTCCAAGTCGAGGTCGGAGTCCGAGACAGGGCGGGTCCCGAGCCGGGACCAAGGCCGGAGCCGTAGCCGGATCTGAAACGGGAACCAGAGCCCGAGCCGAAGCCGGCCCCGGGGCCCGAGTGCCGGAACCGGAACCGGAGCCGCGGCCGGGTCCCGAGCCGACGCCAGGGCCGGGGCGGGTTCGCGGTCGGGCGGGGGCCAGAGTCGGAACCAAGGCGGGGCCGGAGCCAGGGCCAGGGCCGGAGTCGGGGTCGGGGTCGGGGTCGGAGCCAGGGCCCTAGCCCGAGCCAGGGCCAGGGCCGGGGCAAAAGGGGCGGCGCCCGAGCCCGAGGCCGTGTCCGCCCCTGGCTGTCGGGGCAGGTCGGGGAGAGTCGTCCGGGGTCCCGGCGGGGCTCGGACGCATACGCTGGGCCGATCATGAGCGAGCGCGCCCGATCCCGATTCCGATCCCTCTTCCGAGCCCGGCCCGGATCCCGGCCAGGATCCCGGTCCCCGGCCGGACCGCCGCACGGATCCGCGACCGGGTCCGCCTCCGGCGCCCGGCCCGGCACGCCGTACGGGTCCGCGTCCGGATCCCCCTCCGCGTCACGGACCGGATCGCCGCAGGGGTCCGCCTCCGGGTCCCGGCCCGGCACGCCGGCCCCGTCCGTGCCGGTGGGCCCGGAGGGCTCCCGCGCCCGGCCAGGGCAGTTCGCGGTGGCGCTGCGTACCCCCGCGCGGGCCGCCGAGCCGCTGCTCGCGCAGGCGCCCAGGGCCTGGCAGCGGATGCTGCCGTACGCCGTGGCCGCCGTGTGCGTGCTGACGCTGCTGCCGGTGACGATCGTGGTGCTGACCAACGACTACGAGGCGGGCGGCGGGTGGGCCGGGGCTCTGGGCGTGGCCCAGACCCTGCCGTTGCTGCTCGCCGTGACCCGGCCGCTGCCCGCGTGGGGGATGGTGCTGCTCGCGGACGTGATCGGGGCCGCCGTGCTGACCCAGGCCGACCGGGTGGCCGGGCACGCCTGGCCCTGGACCCCGATGGTGATCATCGGCTATCTGGTGCTGATGGCCTGCCTGGGACTGCGCGAGTCCATCCGGACCCTGGTCGGGGTGTGGCTCGTGACCGGGGTGGCGGGGGCGGTGCTGTGGGGCTTCCGCCCGGACGGGTCGACCAACACGGTCGCCCTGCTGTTCGTCCTGGCCGGGGTGGTGCTCGCGCTGACGGGAGCGCTGCGCGGGCTCGGCGACGCGCGCCAGAAGATCGCCGAGCAGGAGAGCATCAGCGAGGCCGAGCGGTCCCGGCGCACCTTGCTGGAGGAACGGGCCCGGATCGCAAGGGAGTTGCACGACGTCGTGGCCCACCACATGTCGGTGATCACCGTGCAGGCGGATTCGGCGCCGTACCGCCTGCCCGGCATGGCGGAGCCGGTGCGCGAGGAGTTCGCGGCGATCGCGTCGAGCGCGCGGGAATCGCTGGGCGAGATGCGGCGGCTGCTGACGGTGCTGCGCGGGGACGAGGCGAACGGCGCCGACCGGACCCCGCAGCCGGGGCTCGCGCGGTTGCAGCAGCTGGTGGAGGCGACCGTACGGGCCGGGCAGCCGGTGGAGTTGGCGCTGGCCGCGGGCGCGGCCGGGGCGGCGCCGCCCGCCGTGGACCTGTCGGCGTACCGGATCGTCCAGGAGGCGCTGGCCAATGTGGTGCGGCACGCGCCGGGTGCCTCGACGCGGGTCTCGGTGACCTTCGACGAGGAGGAGCTCCTCGTGCTGGTGGTCAACGGCCCGGCCCGGGACGCGGTGGTGGCGGTGGAGACTTCGGGCACCGGGCACGGGCTGGTGGGGATGCGGGAGCGCGTACGGTTGACGGGCGGGACGCTGGACACCGGTCCGCTGCCCGACGGCGGCTTCCGGGTCGCCGCCCGCATGCCCATCAACACCGCTCCCGAGGAACCAAGTTGACCATCCGCGTGATCATCGTCGACGACCAGGCCATGGTGCGGGCGGGTTTCGCCGCGCTGTTGTCGGCGCAGGCCGACATCGACGTGGTGGGTGAGGCGCCCGACGGACGCCAGGGGATCCAGGTCTCCCGCACCGTCCACCCCGACGTGGTGCTGATGGACGTCCGGATGCCGGAGATGGACGGGCTCAGCGCCGCCCGCGAGCTCCTCGATCCCCCGCCGGGGGTGGTGCACCGGCCGAAGGTGCTGATGCTGACCACCTTCGACATCGACGACTACGTGTACGAGGCCCTGCGCGCGGGGGCCTCCGGCTTCCTGCTGAAGGACGCCCCGCCGGCGGACCTGATCGCGGCGGTCCGGGTGGTCGCCTCGGGCGAGGCGCTGCTGGCTCCGTCGGTGACCCGGCGGCTGATCGCGGACTTCGTCGAGCGCCGGCCCGTACCGCGCCGCGATCCGGCCCTGCGGCTGAACGGGCTGACCCCGCGGGAGACCGAGGTGCTGGAGCTGATCGCGCGCGGGCTGTCGAACCAGGAGATCGCCGGTCATCTGGTGGTCGCCGAGCAGACGGTCAAGACGCACATCGGCCGGGTGCTGGGCAAGCTGGACCTGCGGGACCGGGCCCAGGCCGTGATCTTCGCCTACGAGGCGGGGCTGGTGCGGCCGGGCGACTCGACGGCCTGAACTGAACTGAACTGCCGGGGCCGGCCCGGCCCGGCCCCGGTCGCCGGGCCGCCGGGGAGGACCTTCTCCTCCACCCCCTACCCGGGTATGACATCCGGTTTGGCACCACGGTGCGACGCCCGGTGCGACACCTTCTTCTTACCTTCCTCCTCGTCACGAGGAGAGGAGAAGGGGCATGCGCCGCTTCGCAAGGACACTGGTCGCCGCCGCGCTGGCGGGAGCCGTCGTCGCGGGAACCGCGGGATGGGCCTCCGCCGACGCGCAGACGGCGGTCACCGGGCCGCTGCCGGGCACCGCCGCCTGGTGGGCCGACACGGTGTCCGGGCGGCCGCTGCCGGACCCGGCGCGGGCGACGCCGTCGCAGGTCGCGCGGTTCTTCGCCGGGCTGGACGACACCCGGGCGCAGGGCCTCGTACGCTCCCACCCGCTGGTGGTGGGAAATCTGGACGGGGCTCCGCTCCCTCTCAGGTACGAGGCCAACCGGCTGGCCGTGCTCGCGACGGGCGAGGCCCGCTTCGCCCCGCTGGCCGCCCCCGGCCGGCAGATCCTGGCCTTCGACCCGCGCGGACGGGGCACCGTCGCCGAGGTGTTCGGGGACCTGGAGCGGACCGCGCACGTGTCGGTGATCGTGCCGGGCTCCGACAACGACGCCACCACCCACGACCGCCCGCGGGCCGCCCACACCGGCCCGGCGGGCATGGCCCGCGCCCTGCGGTCCGCGGCCGGCGAGAGCGTCGCCGTCATCGCCTGGACCGGCTACACCACGCCCGTCGGGGTGGGGCTGGACACGGCCCGGGGGCGGCTGGCGCAGGCGGGCGCGGTCCGTCTCGCCCGGTTCACCGACGGGCTCGAAGCGGTCGGCGCACCCGACCCGGTGCTCTTCTGCCACAGCTACGGCTCGGTGGTCTGCGGGCTGGCGGCCCGGCACACGGACGCCACCGACATCGTCGCCTTCGGCTCCCCCGGGATGCGCGCCGACAGCGTCGCCGACCTGCACACCGGAGCCCGCGTGTGGGCGGCGCGCGGACCCTCCGACTGGATCGCCGACGTGCCGAACGTGGAGTTCGCCGGGCTCGGCCACGGCGCCGATCCCACCTCGGCGGCCTTCGGCGCCCGCCCGGTCCCGGCCGCCGACGTGGCGGGCCACACCGGCTACTTCACCCCCGGCACCGGGTCCCTGAAGGCCTTCGCCACGATCGCGACGGGAGCGGCACGATGAGCATGCTGGAGACGAGGCCGGCGAGCCGGCCGGCAAGCACGATGGACAGCACGTCGGACAGCACGTCGGCGAGCAAGCTGGGGAGCACCCCTGCGAGTACCCCGGCGGGTATCCCCGTGGGCGCCCCGGGCGTCCTCGCCAAGGCGCGGGCGGCCGCCGGCCGGATCGACGCGAAGACCCCGGCCCACCGGGACCGGGCGATCGACGGACTGCGGGCGCTGGCGCTGCTGGCCGTACCGACCGGGCACTGGCTGCTCGGCGGGTTCACCCTCGACCCCGACGGGGCCCTGCACAACGCCAGTCCCCTCTCCGCCTTCGGCGGCCTGGCCCCGGCCAGTTGGGTGCTGCAGATGCTCGGGGTCTTCTTCCTCGTCGGCGGCTATGCCTCGGCGCTCTCCTTCCGGCGGCACACCGGCTCGGCCGGGGCCTGGCTGAAGGGCCGGATCGCCCGGCTGGGGCGGCCGGTACTCGGGGTCACGGCGGTGTGGGCGCTGGCCGTGCCCCTGCTGTACGCGGCCGGGGTGCCCGAGGCCACCCTGCGGACCGGGGCGAAGCTGGTGATCCAGCCGCTGTGGTTCGTCGGGGTGTACGTGGTGGTCACCGCGCTGACCCCGTACTGCGTGCGCGCCGCGCACCGGCTCGGCGGCTGGGCGGCGGCCCCGCTGCTCGCCTCGGTCGCCGTCGTGGACTTCCTGCGCTACGGGCCCTTCGCGGACTCGGTGCCCGGGTGGGTGGCGCTGGTGAACATCCTGCCGGGCTGGCTGTTCGCGTACCAGCTCGGCGTGGACTGGGGCGAGGGCCGGATCGGGCGCCGCGGAGGGTGGCTGCTGCTGGCGGGCGGGGGCCTGCTGTTCGCGGCCCTGCTGATGGTCTTCCACTACCCGGCGTCGATGGTCGGGGTGCCGGGCGAGGCCCGGACCAACTCCCATCCGCCGTCGCTGCTGGTGGTGGCCCTGGCCGCGGCCCAGTCGGGGGCGGCGATCCTGCTGCGGGACCGGCTGGCGCGGCTGCTGGCCCGGCCGGCGCTGTGGGCGCCGGTGGTCGTGATCAACCTGTGCGCGATGACGATCCTGTGCTGGCACCAGACGGCGATGCTGGCGGCCGCCGTACCGGGGTCGTTCGCGGGCGGGCTGGCCGGGCTGACGACGGCGCCGGACAGCGTGGGGTGGATCGTGGCGCGGCTGGCATGGATGCCGGTGTTCGCGTTGCTGCTGGTGGGCATCGCCCGGTACGCGCGCCGGTTCGAGCAGCCCTGGACGCGGGCCACGGCGATCCGCCGGACCGCGGTGGGCCTGCTGGCGGCCGGGTTCGCGGTGTTCGCACTGGGGCTCGCGTAGGGGACGGCCGGCCCCCTTTGCCACCCGAACGGGGGATGCCGAGCAGCGCGGGCCCGTCCGGGGTGTCGGGTCTGGAAGGATCCGCGACATGCTCCTCAACCAGGCCGCGGCGGCCCGCTTCGATGACGCAACTCCTTGGGACGACCTGTACGAGCAGGCTGCCGAGGGACCGAACAACCTCCTCTCGGACGTGCTTACCGCGGTCGAGTTCGGCACGTGCGATCCCGAGGGCTCGCTGGAGATGGCCTGTGCTGCGGCCGGGGCTGCCGGGGCCACGGTTCAGACCCTGTCGAAACCGTGGTCCCTCTACACACCGCAGGACGCCGCGTCGGTCGCCTCGGCCCTGTTCGTTCAGCTCCGGCACGGCGCCGGGGCGCTCCGGGAACTCGAGCGCGCCGTGGAACGGATCGTCGAGCGGGGTGAGGCCGAACTCGACGTCCCGGCCGGTGCCGGGCAGTCGGCCGACCTGAGCGACGCGTTGAAGACGCTGCGGTCGGTGTCCGACACGGTCCAGGATCTGGTCGCCCGGCACGCCTCGACCACCGTGCGCGCCCTGCACGCCGCCCCGGGCTCGGCCCCGCTGCCCGCCGACGCGCACGAGACCGTGGTGGCCGTGGCGGCCCTGCTCGCCGACCAGCACGACGGGACGGTGACACTGGCCACTTTGCACGAGGACGGCGCGTACGACCCGGACGACGACGGCGGGTTCGGGTGCGGCTGCAATGTCACGCTCCTCGCCAACGGCGACGCGTACCACTTCGGCCGGGGCGACTCGGAATGGTCGCTCCACAAGGAATCGG
The DNA here is from genome assembly GCF_049310065.1 of Streptomyces tatrensis. Taxonomy (NCBI): domain Bacteria; kingdom Bacillati; phylum Actinomycetota; class Actinomycetes; order Kitasatosporales; family Streptomycetaceae; genus Streptomyces; species Streptomyces tatrensis. The sequence continues at coordinate 633,505 of NZ_JBMDLB010000011.1, forward strand.
ACGGCATCGAGCAGCCGGACGGCTCCAAGGTCTTCGACCGCTGGGAGAGCCTGAGTTCGACCCTGGAGACCGCTCACCCGCAGCAGCTCGCCCAGGACGTCCTGCGCATCGTCTCGGCCGACCGCGACTGACCGTCCTACGAAACGAGAGCGCCGCTCCCTTCGGGGAGCGGCGCTCTCGTACGTGGCGCGTATGCGTGCGCGAGCCGTCAGGCGATGGAGGCTGCGACGATCGCGGCGACCGCGAGGTTGCAGGAGGCCGTCACCCACACCGCGGGGTGCGGCTCGGGGTCGACCACGATGGCGCCGAGCTTGCCCGGGGTCACCAGGTCCAGCAGCAGGAAGGCCACGGCCATCAGGATCAGGCCGAGGATGCCGAACGCCGCCGTGGACAGCAGGCCCTTGCCGAAGTCGTCGTACGTGGTCCAGATCGAGGTGAAGACGATGCCGCCGATGCCGAGCAGCGCCGAGGAGAGCATCACGGAGGCGTTCCGGTTGCGCTCTTCCCAGATCTGCTTCGGCAGCTTGCCGGGGGTCAGCACGTCCACCAGGACGATGCCGAGGATGAGCAGCACCAGGCCGACGCCGCCGAATGCGGTGGTGCGGCCAAGTCCGTTGATGATGTCGCTCATTGGGAAGCCGTCTCCGGGGTGGGGTAGGAAGTACGTCGCGTGCCTGTCGTCGCGGTGGCCGAATCTATCGCACGGCACCGCACCCGACCATGGGGAGGTCAGGAAATGGCAGAGCTCAGGGCGGCGCGGCCCGGCGAGGCCGATGCGCTGACGGGGCTGGTCATGCGCTCCAAGGCGCACTGGGGGTACGGCGCGGAGTTCCTGGCGGCGTGCGCTCCGGAGTTGCGGATCGGGGCCGGGGACGAGGTGCGGCGGCGGATCGTGGTCGCCGAGGGCGCGGCCGGGGCCGCCGGGGCCCGGTCCGGCGGCGGCCCGCGCGCCGTGCTCGGGCTCGCCTCCCTGGACGGGGAGCCGCCCCACGGGCGGCTCGGGCTGCTCTTCGTCGAACCGGCCGCCATCGGCGGGGGCGTGGGCCGCCTGCTGTACCGGGACGTGCTGCGGCGCGCCGCCGGGCTCGGCTTCCGCCGGCTGCTGATCGACGCCGATCCGCACGCCACCGGGTTCTACCGGGCGATGGGCGCGGTGGCCTCGGGGCCGGAACCGGGGCCGGGCACGGGGCCTGGGGCGGGGCCGGAGGCTCCCGGCGGGCTGGAGCGGTTCGAGGTGGCGCCCGTGCCCCTGGCCGACTGGGCCCGGGCCTGGACGGGCGGCGCGGCGGCCGTGCACGTGGGCAATGTCGCCGAGTACAACGCGCAGTTCGCGGACGCCTCCCTCGACCGGGAACAGCGGGCCGCCCACCACTACGCCTGTCTGGCCGCCTTCTACAGCCCGCGGCCGGCCGCGCTGGTGCTGCCGCGCCCGGTGCCGCCGGGCTGGATCTCCCTGCTCGGGCGCCAACTGGACTGCCCCGCCGGGGTGGAGGTGTACGACGGGCTCGCGGAGCGGGATCCGGGCCTGTCGGACGCCGTACGGTCCCGGCCGGCGCTGGCCGCACGGCTGACCGGGGCCGGGGCCGGGGCCGGGGCCGGGGCCGGCGTCGGGGCCGGCGTCGGGGCCGGCGTCGGGGCCGGCGTCGGGGCCGGCGTCGGGCCCGATCTCGGACCCGGGGCCGGGGCGCCCCTCGTGCCGTGGGGCCTGACCGCCCCCTTCGCCCGGCTGGCGCGGCGGCCCTGGCGTCCGGACGAGCTGCGGTACGAGTCGAAGTCGGCGGCGCACGGGCTGTTCGGCCGGATCCTCGCCGAGGGCGGGCACCCCGCGATCACCCTGCCCGCGCAGTGGCGGGCGGACACCCGGCGGGCGGCGGTCCGGCTGCTGGCGTCCCGGACCAGGGCGGGCGAGAGCACCGTTCTCAAATCGGAGCACGGCGTCGGAGGTTCGGGCACCACGGTGATGACCCCCGAGCGGGTCCGCTCGGCGGGCGGCGCCCGGGCGGTGGTACGGGCGCTGCCGCGCGGACCGCTGCTGGTGGAGGAGTACGTACGCGGTCCGGCGGATCCGGCCGAGCCGCGCGACCTCACGTACGACGGGTTCGTGGACGCCCGGGGCCGCGTGCACGAGGTCGGCGGGGCGGTGATGGACGTGGCGGACGGCGGGTACCGCGGGGCGACGGTGGGTCCGGGGGTGCTCCCCGGGTGGGCGGAGGAACCGCTGCTCGCCTTCGGCCGCGCGGTGGGCCGGGAGCTGTCGGCCGCGGGCTACCGGGGCTGGTTCGACGTGGACTTCGTCGCCGACGGCGCGGGACGCCTCGCCCCGACCGAGGCGAACCTGCGCCTGACCGGCCCGTCCGTCGCCTTCGTGGTGGCGGCCCGGCTCGACGAACTGCGGGGCGCGGGGCACTTCGTACGGATCGCCGACCGGGTGGAGCTGGGCGCCCGCCTGCCGGAGGCGGCCTTCGACGAGCTGTGCGAGCGGCTGTCCCGCCGCTGCGCCGATATCGGTGCGGTGTTCCTCCCCGCGATCCCCACGGGCGCCTTCGAAGCGGCGCCCTGGATGGGCGCCCTGGTGGCCGCGACCGGCAGGGAGCTGCTGGACGCGGCCGAACGCCTGGTGCGGGCGGAGGCGCTGTCCGCCGGGTCGATGTTCGCGCAGTTCGAGCAGGTGGACGGGGCCGGGCCGCCCGGACCTCAGCCGGCCGGATCGGCGGTCCGGGCCCCGTCCCGGACCGGTGCCTGCGCCGGAACCGACGCCGGTCCCGAGACCGACACCGAATCCGACACCGAATCCGACGCCGGGTCCGGTTCCACGTCGAAGGCACTGAGCGGCGGACGGGAGGCATAGACCGCCACGATCCCGGCGGCGATCATCAGCGGGATGTTGAAGGCGTAGACGAGCGCGGCCTGTTGGGGCCAGTCCTGCTTGGCCGCGAGCCGGTAGAAGTTGTCCTGCGGCCACCACGCCGCCAGCAGGTAGACGATCGCCAGATGGGCGGCCGCGGTGATCCGGGGGCCGCGCCGCCCGTGGCGGCGCATCCGGGACCGGCCGGCGAACAGGAACCACACACCGGCCGCGAACGCCCAGCACTCGAACAGGTAGAGGACGAAGAAGAGCGTCGCGTACGGGTTCGGGACGCCGGAGAGGTCCGTGGAGCCGGGCCAGAGGATCAGGGTCAGGATCATGGTGAAGCCCGCCACCAGGGTCAGCCCGACCGCGATGAAGAAGATGACGCCGGCCCATCCGGCGATGTCGGACCCCTCGAACCCGCGCGTGTAAGCGCCGCCGTACTTGCTCCCGCCGCCACTGCTCCCGCCACCGCCCTCATCCTCTCCCCGTCCCGGCGGCATCGGGAGCGCGGCCCGCTGTTCGCGGCCGGCCCTGTCCCGGGGGATCCTGGGCAGCCGCACCACGGCGCTCGGCATCACGCTCCCCGGCAGCCTGCCCGCCAGGTGGCGGCGGAGTTCCCCGCCGTCGGGGAGGTCGGAGCCCGGGGGCCAGGCGTCGTTCTCCGCGGCCGGGGCGAGGAAGGCGACGAGCATCGGCCGCGCGTTCACGCCCGTACCCGCGCCCTCGACCTCGGCCAGGAGTGCTGCGCCGACCGCTTCGTGGCTGCGGATGGCGGACTCGACGGGGTGCGGGTCGAGGGCTTTGCCGTCCGCGGTGAGCCGGTCGCGGATCCGGCCCCGGAACTCCAGCAGGCCGTCGGGGCGCAGCACTCCGAGGTCGCCGGTCGGGACCGGTTCGCCGCCGCCGGGCACCGTGAGGTGGATCTGCCCCTCGCGCACGTCGAGTTCGCAGCCGGGGAAGGCGGCTCCGATCAGCGAGAGCTCCTCGGCGCCGTCCAAGGGGCCGGCGAGCTGCGGGAGTTCGAAGCGGGCGCCGACGCCCGCGGCTTCGGTGGGACCGTAGACGTTGAGGAGTCGGGCCCCGGGCCGCAGCCGGGCGAGCAGGGCGGCCTGCTCGTCGAGGTAGAGGCGGTCGCCGGTGACCGTGACCATGCGCAGCGACCGGAGCCCCTCGTCGGGTCGGTGCAGGGTCCGTGACAGGGACGCCTCCCGGTCGCGCACGAGGAGTTGGGTGGCGGTGCCCGGGTCGGTGTGCAGGACGGTGACCCGCTCGGCGTCGACGGCGCGGCGCAGCGACTCGGGTGTCCAGCGCGGGCCTTCGGGCAGGACGAGTGCGCCGCCCTCGCACAGGGCGCGCGTCCATCCGGCGGCGAAGCCGGTGAGGCCGGGGGCGGCGGTGATCAGGTGCCGGTCCTCGGGGACGGGTCCCACCACCCGGGCCCACCCCTCGTGGGCGGCGAGGAGCCTGTCGTGGGAGAGGGGGACGGCCCTGCGGTCCGCGCCGCCGGTGAAGAGCACGGCGGCCGTGTCCCCCCGGAGGGTCCGGTCCGGCGGGTCGGTGGGCAGCCCGCCCGCGGCGGCCTCCTGCAGCGAGCCGGGGCGGATCACCCGCAGTTCGCCGCCGTCGTCGAGGCGGGCCTGGTCCGCGGAGTCGGCGAGCAGGACGGAGGGCCGGGCGGCGGCGAGCTGGCGCTGTCCGGTGCGCGGGTTCTCCACGTCGATGACGGTGTAGGCGGCGCCGGCCTTGAGGATGCCGAGGAGGAGGACGAGGAGCTCGGCCCGAGGGGTGGAGCCCACGGCCACGAGGGCCCGCTCGGGGAGTCCGGAGCTGATCAGGTGGTGGGCCAACTGGTTGGCTCGTACGTCGAGTTGTCCGTAGGTGAGACTGCCGGTGCCCGCGGCGAGGGCCTGGGCCCCCGGGGTGTCGCGCACCCAGCGTTCGAAGCGGGAGAGAACGGTGTCGTCGGCGCGCCGGCCGGAGTGCGTGAAGGACTCTGATCCCTGCGTCATGGACCGATTCTGGCACCGGGCACCGACAGGCACGAGGTCCCCGGAATTCCCTCGTACGAGCGAGGGTTGATCCACTATTCTCCTGCGCTGGTACCCGGCCTGCACCGGCCGGGCACCGATGAACAGATTTCGAGTGCTCGGAGGCAGCATGGCCAAGGAAATCCAGGTGGCGTACGACTGTGCCGATCCGGGCGCACAGGCGGAGTTCTGGGCGCAGGCTCTGGGCTATCGCGTCCAGTCGCCGAAGGACGGCTCCGCCGACTGGGCGGCCATCTCGGATCCGGACGGCAAGGGGCCTCGGCTCTACTTCCAGAGGGTCCCGGAGGGCAGGACGGCGGCGAAGAACCGTCTGCACCTGGACGTGCGCTCGGCGCCCGGCCTGAAGGGGGACGAGCGGATGGCCTCGCTGGAGGTGGAGGCCGCCAGGCTGGAGGAGCTGGGCGCGAAGCGGCTGTACCGCCTGGAGTCCGATGAGGAGAACGAGGGGATCATCGTGATGACCGACCCCGAGGAGAACATCTTCTGCCTCGACTGACCTCTCGGCTGGCCTCTCGGCTGACCTCTCGACTGCTCGACTGGCCTCTCGGCTGATCTCTCGGTTGACCTCCCGATCGGCCTGTCGAACAGGGTTCCTGGTCATCCCGGGGCCATCTTCCCCTTGACCTCAAGTTTGGTCGAGGTCCTACCGTTCGGTCCATGGATATGGAAGTCACCGCCTGGACCTCGCTCCACAGCGCGATCAACGCCCAGCAGGACCGGCGCCCGCTCTCGCGGGCCGGCCTGCGCCGGATCGCCGCCTTCGCCCGCCCGCACCGGCGCGGGCTGACCTTCTTCCTGCTGCTCAGTGTGGTGACCGCGCTGCTCGCGGTGGCCACCCCGGTGCTCGCGAGCCGCGTGGTCACCACGATCGTCGAGGGCCGGGAGGGCGGTACGGTCACCCGCCTCGCCCTGCTGATCGCGCTGATCGCGGTCGCGGAGGCGGGACTGGGGCTGGTCCTGCGCCGGCTGTCGTCCACCCTCGGCGAGGGACTCATCCTGGATCTGCGGACGGCGGTCTTCGACCACGTGCAGCGGATGCCGGTGGCGTTCTTCACCCGGACCCGCACCGGGGCGCTGGTCAGCCGGCTCAACAACGACGTGATCGGCGCGCAGCGGGCCTTCAGCAACACCCTGTCAGGGGTGGTGTCCAATACCGTGACGCTGCTGCTGACCCTGACCGTGATGCTGGGCATCTCCTGGCAGATCACGCTGCTGGCCCTCGTGCTCCTGCCGGTGTTCGTGCTGCCCGCCCGCCGGATGGGCGTGCGGATGGCGGCCATGCAGCGGGAGGCGTCCGCGCTCAACGCCTCGATGGGCACGCAGATGACCGAGCGCTTCTCCGCGCCGGGCGCCACCCTCGTCAAGCTGTTCGGGCGGCCCGACGAGGAGTCCGCCGAGTTCGCGGCGCGCGCCGCCCGGGTGCGTGACATCGGGATCCGCACGGCGATGGCCCAGTCGGCCTTCATCACCGCCCTCACCCTGGTCTCCGCTCTGGCCCTGGCGCTCGTGTACGGTCTCGGCGGCCACTACGCGCTCGCCGGCACCCTGGACGCGGGCTCGGTGGTGGCCCTGGCCCTCCTCCTGACCCGGCTGTACGCGCCGCTGACCGCGCTCGCCGGGGCGCGGGTCGAGGTGATGAGCGCGATGGTCAGCTTCGAGCGGGTCTTCGAGATCCTCGACCTGAAGCCGCTGATCTCCCAGAAGCCGGACGCCCGCCGGGTGCCGGAGGGGCCGGTGGCGGTGGAGTTCGACAAGGTCTCCTTCGGCTACCCCTCCCCCGACAAGGTGTCCCTCGCCTCCCTGGAGGAGGTCGCGACCCTCGACGCGCGGGGCGGCACCGAGGTGCTGCACGAGGTGTCCTTCCGTGCCGAGCCCGGGCAGATGATCGCCCTGGTCGGATCCTCCGGCGCCGGGAAGTCGACCATCGCGCAGTTGCTGCCCCGGCTGTACGACACCGACGCGGGCGCGGTCCGCATCGGCGGGATCGACGTACGGGACCTCACGGCGGACTCGATCCGCGAGACGCTGGGCATGGTCACGCAGGACGGCCACCTCTTCCACGAGTCGGTACGGGCCAACCTGCTGCTGGCCCGCCCGGAGGCGGGCGAGGACGAGATCTGGGCGGCCCTGCGCCGCTCCCGCCTGGACGGGCTCGTGGCCTCGCTCCCGGACGGCCTGGACACGGTCGTCGGCGAGCGCGGCTACCGGCTCTCGGGCGGGGAGCGCCAGCGGCTGACCATCGCCCGGCTGCTGCTGGCCGGGCAGCGGGTGGTGATCCTGGACGAGGCCACGGCCCATCTGGACTCCACCTCGGAGGCCGCGGTCCAGGAGGCCCTGGCGGAGGCCCTGGCGGGCCGGACGGCCGTGGTGATCGCGCACCGGCTGTCGACGGTGCAGGCGGCCGACCTGATCCTCGTGGTGGAGGACGGCCGGATCGTGGAACGCGGCACCCACGCCGAGCTGCTGGCGGTGGGCGGCCGGTACGAGGAGCTGTACCGCACCCAGTTCGCGACGGCCGGCCCGGGCGGGGACACGCCGGCGGTGAACGCCGTTCCGGGCGGCGCCGCGGCGGTCTCCGGCGGATGATGGCCAACGGGGCGGCCGGGACCGGCCCCCCGGAAGCACTGGGACACCGGAGTCAGGAGCAGCGGATGGACATCAAACTGGAACTGGTCGCCGTACCGGTCACCGACATCGACCGGGCCAAGGCCTTCTACGAACGCATCGGGTTCCACGCCGACCACGACATCACGGTCAGCGACGAGATCCGCTTCGTCCAGCTGACCCCGCCGGGCTCGGCCTGTTCGATCGCCATCGGCAAGGGACTGACCCGGATGACACCGGGTTCGCTGGACAACATGCAGGTCGTGGTCGCGGACATCGAGGAGGCCTTCGCCGATCTCAAGGGCCGGGGCATCGAGGTGACGGAGATCGAGGACATGCCCTGGGGCTCCTTCGTCTACTTCTCCGACCCCGACGGCAACGGCTGGGCGGTCCAGCAGACCACCCCGCGCACGGGCTCGGCGGGCTAGGGCCTGTCGTCACACTCCCGTCGTCGCCCGAAGGGCGAGGCAGACGGGAGTGTGACGACAGGCCCAAGAAGCGCGGCCTCTCGACGACTCCTCCGGTGGCCACTTGGAGCCCGGTGGGCGGGATCCGCTCCCGGACCGGTGGAGACTGGCCCCGGGGGACACCTGAGGGATCGTCGGAGAGGGAGTAACGCCATGAGCACCGTCGCGCTGCTGGGGACCGGAATCATGGGGACGGGAATGGCACGGAATCTGCTGCGGTCCGGGCAGGAGGTCCGGGTCTGGAACCGGACCCGGGAGAAGGCGGCCGCGCTGGCCGCCGACGGTGCGGTGGTCGCCGACAGCCCGGCCGAGGCGGTGGCCGGGGCGGACGTGGTGATCACCATGCTGGCCGACGGTGCGGCGGTGGCCCGGGCCATGGCCGCCGCCGTGGAGGGGCTGAGCGCCGGTCAGGTGTGGGCGCAGATGGGCACGGTGGGCCTGGCCTCCCTCGGGGAACTGGCCGCCTTCGCGGGGGAACACGGGCTGGTCTTCGTGGACGCCCCGGTGCAGGGCACCCGCCAGCCCGCCGAGGACGGGACCCTGGTGGTGCTGGTCGGCGGCCCGGCCGACCCACGGCTGGACCCGGTCTTCGCCGCCGTCGGGAGCGAGGTGCTGCGGGTCGGGGAGGAGCCGGGGGCCGCGACCCGGCTGAAGCTGGCCACCGTCGGGTACGCGATCACCGTGACGGCCGCGGTCGGCGAGGCCCTGGCGCTGGCCGAGGGGCTGGGTGTGGACCCGGAGCTGTTCGCGCGGGTCGTGACCGGCGGGCCGATGGACAGCCCGTACCTCCAGACCAAGATGCGGGCCGTGCTGGACCGGGACTTCACGCCGAGCTTCACGGTGCGCGGCGCCGAGAAGGACACCGGTCTGATCGCCGAGGCCGCGGAGTCGGCCGGGGTGTCGGTGGACCTGGCCGTCGCCGCGCGGGCCCGTTTCCACCGTGCCGACGCCCTGGGACACGGCGCCGAGGACATGGCGGCCGGCTACTTCGCGGGCTTCCCCGACCAGCCCTGAGGGCCGGCCGCGCCGCGGTGGGCGCGGCTCAACCCTCGTACGGGTGCGGGCGGGTGCGCAGGGTGTGGCCGTGCCGCAGGCCCTCGCGGAAGGCCGCCTCGTACGCCTGGTCGCCGAGGGCTCCGCGCGCCGTACGCTCGAACTCCGCGCGTACCGAGGCCAGTTCGGGTGTGCCGCGCTGCGGGTGGCCGACGGCCTGCCAGTAGGCGTGGCCCGTGCCGTACGCGCGGGCCGCGCCGGCCCCGTCTCCGGTCGCCGCGCGGGCCGCCGCGAGCAGGTCGAGGCCCAGGGCCGTGCCGAAGCTGTCGCCCAGCTCCCGCTTGCTCTCCAGCATGGCGCGGGCGTGTACGGCGGACTCGGCGGGGCGGCCCTCGAAGAGGCAGATCAGGGCCAGTTGGTAGTCGGCGTAGGCCCTGGTCCAGTGTTCGCCCCGCTCCACGCAGCCGGCGCGCAGCAGTTCCGCCTCTTCCCGGGCGTCGGTGAACAGGCCCGTTCCGGTGAGCGCGAAGACCCGTACGAGGTGGCAGCGGATCCGGGGCCCCGAGTCGAAGGGCGTGCCGGGGAAGGCCTCCAGGGCGTTGTCGGAGACGATCCGTGCGGCCAGCGGGCGCCCGGCCAGCAGGTGGCTCAGGCCCAGCAGGTACGCGGCGTCCAGCGCCGGTCCGGGGTCCCCGTCGAGCCCCGCGGCCAGGGCCTCGCAGCCGACGGCGATCCGGTGGGCCTGCTCCTGTTCGCCCTGGAGCAGCAGGGTCACCCCGAGGGCCCACAGGGCGCGCACCCGGATCCGCGGGGGCACCTCCTCGGGCCGCGCGGCGGACAGCGCCCGCTCCAGGTAGCCGCGGGCGGCGTGCAGGTGGCCGCAGCAGGCCCAGTAGAAGCCGGCCCGGGCGGCCAGGTCCAGGGCCCGCTCGGGGGCGGTGGCCAGGTGGTGGTCGAGTGCCGCGCACAGGTCTCCGTGCACCGCCTCGACCCTCCGGTACCCGATCCGCTGGGCGGGGCCGAGCCAGTCCCGCTCGGCGGTGCGCACGAGCTCGGTGAAGTACGCGGCGTGCGCCTCCCGCAGCGCCCCGCGCTCCCCGGCCTCGTCGCGCCACATGGCCCCGTACTCCCGGATCGTGTCCAGCATCCGGTACGAGCCGTCCGCGCCCCGGCGTACGACGGACTTGGCGACCAGCGCGTCGAGCAGCGGCGGGACGTCCGACTCGGTGAGCGGGCGTGCGGAGCAGACGGCGCGTGCGGCCGCCAGGTCGAAGGAGCCGCGGAAGACGGACAGCCGTAGCCACAACAGCCGTTCGCGCGGTGCGCACCACTCGTGGCTCCAGCCGATGGCGGTGCGCAGCGCGCGGTGGCGCGGCGGCCGGCCGTGGGCGGGCGCGGGTGCGGGTGCGGGTGCGGACAGGGGGCCGATCCTGCGGGCGAGGCGCTCGGCCAGCTCCTCGATGGTGTGATCGGTCAACTGCGCGGCGGCCAGCTCCAGCGCGAGGGGCACCCCTTCGAGGCGGGCGCACACGGAGCGGGCGGCGGCGAGCCGGGCCTCGGTCCAGGGCGGCGCCTGCCCGGGGGCGGCCGTGGCGGCCCGCCGGGTGAACAGGGCGAGGGCCTCTTCGGCTCCGAACGGGTCCACGGCGTGCGGCAACGGGCCGATGTCCAGGACGTGTTCGTCCGCGAGTCCGAGCGGCTGCCTGCTGGTGAGCAGCAGGACGAGGTGCGGGGTCGCGTCGAGCAGCTCCCGTACGAGGCCCCGTACGGCCGACACCAGGTGCTCGCAGCAGTCCAGTACGAGGAGCAGCCGGCGCCCGCCGATCCATTGCCGCACCGCTGCGGCCGGGGTCCGGGCGGTGTGGTCGGCGAGGTCCAGCGCGTCGGCCACGGTGGCCACGAGCAGCCGCTCGTCGGGCAGCGGGGAGAGGTCGGCCCAGTGGACCCCGTCGGGAAAGGGACCCGCCGCCGGGCCGACGGCACTCACGGATCCGACGGCGCCCGCCGGAGGGGTGGCGCCCGCCGGAGGGGTGGCGTCCGTCGGACGGGTGGCGTCCACCGGGCTCCTGGCGTCCGTCAGATAGGTGGCGTCCGCCAGGCCTCTGCCGTCCACCGGACGGGTACCGTCCACCAGGCCCCTGCCGTCCACCGGACGGGTGCCGTCCGTCGGACCGGCCGTCCCGGCCGGGCCACCGGGCGCCGGCATGCCGGCGCCCTCGCCCACCCCCGCGGCCCCTGCGAGGTCAGCCGCGCGGCGGGCCAGGCGGGTCTTGCCGACGCCGCCCGGTCCGGTCAGGGTGATCAGCCGCCGCTCACGCAAAGCCCGTTCGAGCAGGGCCAGTTCCGTGGTCCGCCCCACGAAGGAGGCGGCGTCCCCGGCCTCGTACCCGTCGCCATGTCCCAGCACCCGCCCAGTGTGGCGTACGGGGCGGGTGCCGTAGGCCCGGTCACTCCCGGACGGGGTCCCGGGGCGGGGTGCCGGCGGCGCGGGGTGTCACCGCTCCGGGCTGCGGATGCACGGGCGCCCAGGGTGCGTCGCAGGTGACGGCGCGCCCGTTGGTCCCGCAGTGGGTGTGGTAGAGCGTCCCCGTCTTGGTGATGGCCTTGATCTTCACGTCGTTGCCCTGGATGGCCAGGGCAACCGTGCAGACATCGGCGGGGTATCCGGTGACCGGTGCGACGGTGAGGTCGGTCCAGTCGAAGTCGCCCCACTGGCCCGCCATATCGCGGGTGCGGCGGCCGAGGTAGGTCTTGCCGTCCTTGAGGACGAGCGCGAACTCCTCGGAGTTGTTGGGCATCTGGTTGTCCACCGAGGCGCAGGGGCCCGTCGGGCCGGGCACCCCCTGCGGCCCCACCGGGCCCAGCGGACCGAGCGCCCCGGTGGCACCGGTCGGGCCCGGGGCGCCCTGCCGCCCGGGCGGCCCCGCGAAGCCCTGCGGGCCCGCGGTGCCGGGAAGCCCGGGCAGCCCCTGTCCGCCCGCCGGCCCGGCCGGACCCGCGGGCCCCTGCTGCCCCTGCGGCCCGGCCGCCCCGATGTCTCCGGTCCGCCCGAGGTCCCCCTTGGGCCCCGGGTCCCCCTTGCGCCCCACGGCACCCCGGTCCCCCTTGGGCCCGACGATCCCCTTCTCCCCCTTCTCCCCCGTCTCTCCCTTGGCCCCGGGCGGCCCGGCATCACCCTTGGGCCCGGCGCTCCCCTTCTCGCCCGGCTCCCCCTTGAGCCCCGGAGGCCCGGCATCCCCCTTCGGCCCGGCGCTTCCCTTCCCCGCCTCACCCCTGGGACCCGGCGGGCCCGCGTCGCCCTTGGGACCGACGCCGCCCTTCTCGCCCTTCTCACCCTTCGCGCCCGGCGGGCCGGCCGGCCCCTTCGGCCCCTTGGGGCCCTGGGCCCCGGGGCACGCGTGCCCGTTCGCCGGTACCGCCTCGGCGCGCGGCCGCGCACAGTTGACCGCGGACCCGCCGCTGCCCGGCTCCGCCGCGCGGACGTCCCGCAGCGGCTGCGGAGCGCCGGCCCCCGGGGGCGCGTACGCCGGTTGCAGGGCGGTCCGTTCGCGGGAGCCGCCCCCACCGGCGAGCTCCCCCACAGCCATACCAACGTCTTCAGCCGGACGCCCCCCGAAGTCCGGCACGCCCACCACACCCGTCAGGGGCTCCGACACCCCGCCCCCACCGGGCTCGTACGCCACACCCCTCCCGGACTCGTACACGGCGCCCCTCCCGGACTCCAGCAGGGGGGCCCTCCCGGACCCCGCCACGACACCCCTCCCGGACTCCGGCACGGCCCCCCTGCTGGAGTCCGGCACCGTGCCCTTCTCGGACTCCGGCACCACGCCCCGCCCGGACTCCGGCACCACGCCCCTCCCGGACTCGTGCACAGTGCCCCTCCCGGACTTCGGCGCCGCACCTCGCCCGGACTCCGGCACCACGCCCCGCCCGGACTCCGCCCCCGCGTCACTGCCCGAAGCCGGCGCACCACCCTCGACGGCCGACACCGCACCACCGCCGGAGGCACCCGCACCACCGCCGGAGGCCACCGCCGGGACCGTGAATCCGCCCAGTGCCACGGCCACCGGCAGTACGAGGCCGCCGGCCAGCCGTGCCCTTCGTCCGGTTCTTGCTGTGGAAGACATGCGAGTACCCCTTCGCCGCACGGAAATGGTCGTCTGCTCCGGCCGAAGCGAGGGGGAGCATCTCCCGGAGAGGGGTCCGACGAAGATCAAAAACGCTCATGCCGCCGCAGCGTCAACGAGTTGGTCCAACGACACGCGGTACCGGTACGCCGGACGGCGGGGGCACCCGCGCCGCCGCCCCGGCTGCCCGGCAGGCCGGCCCGACGGACCGACCCGACCACCCCACCGGCCCCACGGCCTGACGCCCCGACGAGCCCACCGGCCCCACGTCCCGACGTCCCCACGGGCACGACGCCCCCACGTCCCGACGAGCCCGACGAGCCCGACGAGCCCGACGGCCCCACGGCCTGACGCCCCGACGAGCCCGACGGCCCAACGTTCCCGCGGGCCTCACGGGCCCACGTCCCCACCGGCCCCACGGGCCCGACGGCCCCACCGGCCTGTCCGGCCTGTCCGGCCTACCCGGCCTACCCGGCCTACCCGGCAGAACCGGGCCCCCGGCCACCCCGGCCAGTCCAATCCGCGGCCAGCGGCAAGCGGCAGCAGTCAGCGAACGTGCAGCCCGAACCCCGCACGGCCCGCGGGCTCCAGACCCTCCTTCAGGCGCAGTGAGGGGATCTCGTAGTCGCCGAAGTTCTGCCGCCGGAAGGCGATGGGCTCGGTCGACTCCAGGGTGAGCAGCCGCTCCACCCACGCCTTGGCCACGTCCGCGTAGTCCGCGCCGGTCATCCGGTCGGCGCCGTACAGCACGAACGGCGGCAGCGCCTCGATGCCCGGGTAGTAGAGGATCCCGTGGTGGATCGGGAACAGCAGGTCGTCGATGGGGCCGTTGATCCCGCGGTCGGCGTAATGCGACTCCGGCCCGCCGACGGTCACCGACAGCAGGGCCCTGCGGCCCGCGAGGGTGCCTTCGCCGAAGCGCTCCCCGTACTTGGTGGCGCTGTGTTCACCGACTCCGTACGCGAAGCGGTAACTGAACACCCGGTCCACCCAGCCCTTGAGGATCGCGGGCATCGTGTACCACCACAGCGGGAACTGGAAGACGATCGTGTCGGCCCACAGCAGCTTCTCCTGCTCGGCGCGCACGTCCGGGGTGAGCGCCCCGGCCCCGAAGGCCCGGCCCGAGTCCAGGGTGACCTTCAGCGGGCTCGACGCGTGAGGGCCGTAGTCCTCGGCGTCCACGGCCGCCTTCCAGTTCATCGCGTACAGATCGCTCACCCGTACCTCGTGCCCGGCACCCTCCAAGGTGGAGACCGCCAGGTCCTTCAGCGAGCCGTTGAGCGACTTCGGTTCGGGGTGGGCGTAGACGATCAGCGTCTTCACGGGTACTCCTCAGGATCGGATGCCCCGATCCTGGGCCCCGCGGCGCCCGGTGTTCAGGGGCGCGTCTTCCGTCGGACCGGACTTCCTGGTACCGGCAGGGCCACCTTCGCGGGCGCCGGCGCGGCCATACTGGGCCCATGGACGATCTTGCGGGCTTCCTGCGGACCCGGCGGGCACGGGTCGACCCGGCCGCCGTCGGCATCCCCACCGACAGCCGCCGCCGGGTCGAAGGGCTGCGCCGCGAAGAGGTCGCGCACCTGTCCGGTGTGAGCGTCGACTACTACGTGCGCCTGGAGCAGGGCCGTGCGACCCAGCCCTCCGAGCAGGTCCTCGACGCGCTCGCCCGGGTCCTCGGCCTCGACGAGACCGAGCGCGAGCACCTCTACCGGCTGTCCCGGCAGCGCCGCCGCCGTGCGAAGGCTCCGGGCGGGCGGATCCGTCCGGAGGTGCTGCGCGTCCTCGACCTCGTCGCCGGCGCACCCGCGCTGATCATGGACCACCGGCTGGACGCCCTCGCCGGGAACCGCCTCGCCGAGCTCCTCTTCGGCCGGCCGATGCCGGGGCTGAACACCGCCCGGCACATCTTCCTGGAGGAGGCCGAGCGCGGCCTCTACGCGGACTGGGAGCAGTGCACGCTCGACGTGGTCGGGCACCTGCGCCTGGCCGCCGGCCAGTACCCCGAGGACCCCAAACTGGCCTCGCTGATAGGCGAACTGGCGATGGGCAGCGAGCGGTTCCGCCGCCTGTGGGCCCGCGCGGACGTGCGCGCCCGCACCCACGGCCGCAAGGCGTTCCGCCACCCGCTGGTCGGACTGCTCGAACTGCACCAGGAGAACTTCGCGCTGCCGGGCGAATCGGGCATGGAGCTGCTGATCCTGTCCGCGGCCCCCGGCAGCCCCACCGAGGACGGACTCCGACTCCTGGCGGGCCTGGGCGCACCCAGCACCGACGCCACCCGCCCCCCGGCGCCCGCCCGCACACGCGACTGACCGCACTGGCGACAGCATGGACGGATGCCGATGACCGACACGGAGCTGCTCGCCCTCCTGCGGGAACTCGACGACCCCGAACGGCTGGAACGACCGCTGCACTACGACCGCGCCGCGACCGGCCTCGCGTTCGGCGGGCTGGTGCGCAGGCTCGAAGCGGACTTCGGGACCCCGTGCGAATCCGAGCGGGATACCCAGGACTCCAGCGAGTACGGGCGCGTCCGCGTGCCCGCGGAGGCGACGGTCTGTGGGACGAGGATCGTGGTCTGCGTGAGCAAGTTCGGCTCCCTCGCCGAGGTCTGCGCCGACAATCCGGGGGCCTTCTTCGGCACGGACGATGCCCGGGAGGAGGGCGCACTGGACCCCGCCGACCTCGCCACCGTGGAGCGGGCCCTGGCCGAACTCGGCTACGTGAGCGTTCCCGAGGAGTTGCTGGAGAGCGACTACGAGGGCCCCAGCGCGCTCGACTTCTTCGCGGCGCGGCCCACTTGGTGGACCCGGTTCTTCGGCTTCATGTGATGGTCCACACGGCGGGCGAGCCCCCTCGGCGGGGGCCGAGCAGGACTGCCTAGGGCGCCAGTACGTCCAGTTCCTCCAGTGCGCCCACCGCGATCTGCCGCGTCAGCGCCTCCGCGGCGGCCGCGTCGCCTTCCCGTACGGCCTCGGCCACCCGCACGTGCAGGGTGACGGCGGCCGGGTCGGGGTCGTGGAACATGACCGCGTGCTGGGTGCGCCCGGTCAGGACCTCGGCGACGACATCGCCGAGCCGCGCGAACATCTCGTTGCCGGAGGCGTTGAGCACGGTCCGGTGGAAGGCGATGTCGTGGTGGAGGTACCCGTCGAGCTGGTGGCCGCGTGAGGTGCGGACCATGCCCAGGGCCGCCTCGGTGAGCTCGGCGCACTGCTCCGGGGTGGCCCGCAGCGCCGCGAGTCCGGCCGCGACCGGTTCGATGGCCGAGCGCAGCACGGTGAGGGAGCGCAGCTGGCGGGGGCGGTCCGCGCCGGCGAGGCGCCAGCGGATGACGCGCGGGTCGTAGACGTTCCACTCCTCGGTGGGGCGGACGGTGACGCCGACCCGGCGGCGGGATTCGACCAGCTGCATCGACTCCAGTACGCGGACCACCTCGCGGACCACGGTCCGGGAGGCGTCGAAGCGTTCGGCGATCTCGTCGGTGCGCAGCACGCTGCCGGGCGGGTGCTCCCCCGCCGTGATCGCCAGGCCGATCGTGTCCAGTACGTGGGAGTGGAGCCCTTGGCCGCCCGGCCCGCTTGCCCCGCCCGGTCCGCCCGGCCCTTCAGTGGTCATGGCGTAAGCGTACGGTGACCACCGAATGGACAAAAGATGTGATGTTTTAGCGGTGACACCTTGAATAAGTACTACGTAATGGGCTTCAGTGGTCCCAGGCCCTCCAGGCCGATGTCGACGAGGACAGCGAAACGAGGTGCGCGATGACGCGCGTCATTGTGGTGATGGGCGTGGCCGGGACGGGAAAGACGACCGTGGGCCGGCTGCTCGCCGACGCGCTCGCCCTCCCCTACGCCGAGGGCGACGCCTTCCACCCGGCGGCCAACGTCGCCAAGATGTCCGCCGGCATCCCCCTGGACGACGCGGACCGCCGGCCCTGGCTGGACTCGATCGGCGAGTGGATGCGCAACCGGGCCGGGATCGGCGGCGGAGTCGTCTCCGCCTCCTCCCTCAAGCGGGTCTACCGCGACCGGCTGCGGGCCGTCGCGCCGGACACCGTCTTCGTCCACCTCACCGGCGACCGGCCGCTGATCGAGGAGCGCATGGCCGCGCGCAAGGGGCACTTCATGCCCACCACGCTGCTGGATTCGCAGTTCGCCGCGCTGGAGCCGCTCCAGCCGGACGAACTCGGCGTCCTCGTCGACGTGTCCGGAGAACCGGAGGAGATCACCGCGCGGGCACTGTCCGCCCTGCGCCGCCTCCCGGCACCGGTCGCGTAACCGCCCGGGCCCCGCTCCTCATTCCTCACTTCTCCCACCGCGTCCCGCCCCACCCCACCCCGCCCTGCTCCGGCCTGCCCTGGAACCAGAACGAAGGAACCGTCACCGTGACCAGTCTCAGCGTCGAGACTCTCGCAGCGGCCGCAACCGAGCCGATCACCTCGGCCGGCAACACCCAGTTGGGGATAGCCGTCCTCGGGGGCATCGCCGTCATCGTCCTGCTCATCACCCGCCTCAAGCTGCACGCGTTCCTGGCGCTGACGCTCGGCTCGCTCGCCCTCGGGGTGTTCGCCGGCGCTCCCCTGGCCAAGACCATCTCCAGCTTCACCGCCGGGCTCGGCTCGACCGTCGCGGGGGTCGGCGTACTCATCGCGCTCGGCGCCATCCTCGGGAAGCTGCTCGCCGACTCGGGCGGCGCGGACGAGATCGTGGACACCATCCTGGCGCGCGCCAAGGGCCGGGCCATGCCGTGGGCGATGGTGCTGATCGCCTCGGTGATCGGGCTCCCGCTCTTCTTCGAGGTCGGCATCGTGCTGCTGATCCCGGTGGTCCTGCTGGTGGCCAAACGGGGCAACTACTCGCTCATGCGGATCGGCATCCCCGCGCTGGCCGGGCTGTCCGTGATGCACGGGCTGATACCGCCGCACCCCGGTCCGCTGGTCGCCATCGACGCGCTCGACGCCAACCTGGGTCTCACCCTCGCGCTCGGCGTGCTCGTCGCCATCCCCACCGTCGTCATCGCGGGCCCGGTGTTCTCCCGGTACGCGGCCCGGTGGGTGGACGTCCCGGCGCCCGAGCACATGATCCCGCAGCGGCCCTCGGCCGAGCTGGAACACCGCCCCCGCTTCGGGGCGACGGTCTTCACCGTGCTGCTGCCGGTGGTCCTGATGCTGATGAAGGCCCTGGTCGACATCGTGGTCAACGACCCGGCCAACGCGGTCCAGCGGGTCACCGACGTGGCCGGCTCACCCCTGATCGCGCTGCTCGCGGCGGTGCTGGTGGGCATGTTCACCCTCGGCCGGGCGGCCGGCTTCACCAAGGCGCGGCTGTCCGTGACGGTGGAGAAGTCGCTGGCCCCGATCGCGGGCATCCTGCTGATCGTGGGTGCGGGCGGCGGTTTCAAGACGACGCTGATCGACGTGGGCGTCGGCCAGATGATCATGGACATGTCCGAGGACTGGGCGATACCGACCCTCCTGCTGGCCTGGCTCATCGCCGTGGCCATCCGCCTGGCCACGGGCTCGGCGACGGTCGCCACCATCTCCGCGGCCGGACTGGTGGCCCCGCTCGCGGCGGGCATGCCGGCCACGGAGACCGCCCTGCTGGTCCTCGCCATCGGAGCGGGGTCGCTGTTCTTCAGCCACGTCAACGACGCCGGGTTCTGGCTCGTGAAGGAGTACTTCGGCATGACGGTCGGCCAGACCCTCAAGACCTGGTCGGTGATGGAGACCATCATCTCGGTGGTCGGCCTGGGCTTCGTCCTGCTGCTGTCACTGGTCCTCTGAACCCCTGCCGCCCGCTCCCCTGCCGCCCACTGCCCTGCCACCCGCTGCCCCGCCGGCCTCCGGCCGGCCGGCCTCCGGTCCGCCGCTCAGCCGGTGCGCCGGTGCCTGCCCCGCGTCCCCTCCCGGGACCCGGGGCGGGCCAGTTGGGCCGCCGCCAGTTCGAAGCCGCCCGCCGCGGTGGCGCAGCGGTCGGCCAGGGAGGCCACCTCGGCGCGGAAGGCCTCGCCCCCCGGGCCCTGCCAGCGCAGGTCTCCGGCCGCGGCGCGGAGCCGTTCGGCGTGCGAGCGCAGGGCGGCCGAGTGCGCGCGCAGTCCCTCGGCCGGGGCCGGACGGGTCTCGGCCCGGGGTGCGGGCCCGGCGGTGTCCGTCACTGGGTCCGCCCCGGGACGTAGACGTCGGGGTGTCCCGGCAGCCGCACGAGGTGGCTTCCGGTGACCCGGCCCCCGAAGCCCGCGAGGGCCGCCGCCGGACCCGGCTCGGGGCCGGAACCCACCCAGGTGACCCGGTAGACGGTGGTGAACTCCCGGCTCGCGGCGAGCCGTCCGGCCGTCCGGGCGCCCGGACCGTGGCCGAGCAGGGCCAGTTCGGTCCCGGAGGGCACGAGGCGGCGTACGGTCGCGGCCACGTCCCGGACGTGCGCGGCCGGCTCCTCGTACGGGCCGTCGGCGCGGCCGGACCGCGTTGGCGGACCGGCGAGTTGGAGCACGCACCGCTCGACCCCGTCCTGCCCGACGACCTGCTGGAGCAGCACCGCGCCCGCGGCCGGGCCGATCCGGTCGGCATTTCCCCGGTAACCGGCCGGGGTGCCGGTGGTGTCCAGCTCGGCGAGGAGGCGGTTGCCCGGTTCGGAGCAGGCGGGGCCCCGGTCGAAGAAGGCCCGCAGGGCGGCGCCGATCCCGAGGAGCGGCTCGGCGGCGACGGCCCTGCCGGTGGCGACCTGCCAGCCGGCGTGGTCGTTGAACGGGTTGTCGTCGGTCAGCGCGTTCCAGGCCAGGAGGTCGGCGAAGGAGGGGTTCAGCAGGGCGAAGGCGGGACCCTCGCCGCGTCGGCGCACGAGTTCGCGGAACGCCCGGACGGCGTCCCCCTGCCGGCCCTCCTCCACCGCAAGGAACACCTCCGCGGCGGCCGGGTCCGCGAACCTCGCCGGGTTACGGGCGGCCTCGGCCCGGATCCGGCCCTTGAGGCCGCACACCGCGAGGCTGACGGCGAGGCTCTCCCGGCCGGTGAAGACCCCGGCGAGCCACCCGGCCCGCGCCACGCCCCGGCCCCGGGCGGCCCAGCCGAGTCCGTCGGGGTCGGTGAGGGCGCGCAGCAGCGTACGCCAGGCCGCGCGGCGGCGGCTGCCGAGACTCAGCGCGGTGACCGGCAGCCGGGAGCCGAGGGCCAGCCGGGAGGCGTAGCGGGAGGCTTCGCCGACGGCGTCGGCCGCCTCGGCCAGTTCCCGGCACAGGGCGGCCAGTTGATCGGCGTCCGGGTCTGTGGGCGCGGAAGTCGCGGAGGTCCCGGGGGTCGCGGCGTCGGACATGGATTCCTCGTCGGGTCGGATGAGCGTCGGGCAGGACGGGGCGGGACGAACAGATCGGTCGGCAGGCCAGCCGGCCGCCGCATGGCGGGACGGCCGGATGGCCGGGTGGCCTTATGCCGCGGGGCCTCCGGGGTGCGGGCGAGGCCGGTGCCGGTTCAGCGGCGGGTCAGGCGCAGGCGGATGCCCTGCGGGTCCAGGGCCGCGGGGAGCGGGCCGAGGGGGTCGAGCACGGGCCGAACGGGCCGGACCCGGTGTCCGCGCAGCACCTCCGCGCAGAGCGCCGCGGTGACCAGCAGACCCAGCTGTTCGCCGGGGCAGCGGCCGCCGGCATGGCTGAACGGGGCCATCCGGACGTCCCGGTCCGCTTCGCGGGAAGCCCACCGGCCCGGTACGAAGACGTGCGCGGCGGGCACGTGTTCGGGGTCGCGCTGGTGGAACAGCACGGGCAGCACCACACAGGTCCCGGCGGGATGCCGTACGCCGCGCCATTCGGTCTCGGCCCGGGTGATCCGTATCAGGTCGGGGACGGCCGGGTACAGCCGCAGCGACTCCCGGACGCAGGCACGCAGCCGGGGCAGCGCGCCCTGGGCCGAGCCCCGGGCCGATCCGGCGGCGCGGGCCTCGGCGGCGACGGCGTCCTGCTCGGCCGGGTGCGCGCCCAGGAGCAGCAGGGTGCGCAGCAGGACGCCGGGGACGAGGTCGAAGGCGGCCAGCCACTGGCGGACCTGCCCGACCGGGTCCGCCCGTGGCCGGTCCGGCCCGAGGGGGTCCGCGTGGCGGCGGGCCCGCCCGATGAGGGTGTGCGGCTCCGCGAGGTCGGCGTACGCGGCGATCCGCGCGGCGGCCCTGTCGGGGGAACGCCCGAGCCTGCGGCCGAGTTCCGCGTCCTCGGCGGCCGCGTCGCCGAGGACGATGCGCCGGGCCGCGCGGGCCACGGAGTGCCGGACGCGGGCGAGTTCGAGGGAGCCCCCGGCCGTCAGGCGCCGGGCCTCGTCGGCGAGGACCGAGAGGAACGCCCCGCAGGAGGGGTGCACCGCCAGTCCCGCGGCGAGCACGGAGTCGTCGACCGCCCGCCGCCCGGCGTGGAACCCGGCGTGGGCGCAGCTGCCGTCCGCCGCTGCGGCGGGCCGGCCGGGGGAGCCGACGGGTTCGGCGTAGAACTGCCGGATGTCCTGCGGATCGAGGATGAGCAGGACGGTGCCGGTCAGTCCCCGTACGAGCACGGGCGCTCCGCCGTGCCGCTCGCGCAGGGCCCGCAGGGTGGTGGCGGACCAGCGCGGCCGGCCGGGCCCCGCGTGCCCGCGCACCGCACGGGGCCGGGCGCTCACGAAGCCCCGTACCAGGGCGGGCAGCGTATGGGCGGCGGCGAACCGGGCGCTCTCGCCGCGCCCCGCCCTGCCCGTCATGCGGGGGCCTCCGCGGCCGGGGCCGGTGGCGTGTGCGCACCGCGGGCGGTCTCGTGGGCCGTACGCATCCGTGTACCTCCGCGCAGCCTGGACTCGACGTTCGGTGATCTCGCGCTCACCGTACGTCGACCGTCCCGGCTCCGCGCCCCGAGGACCACGACGGGGGTACGGAGGGCCGCGGGCGGGCTACGGGCGGGGCGGGGATCCCGGTTCGAGACAAGGATCGGGACCGGGACCGGGGCCGGGACCGGGGCCGGGTTCGAGGTCGACGAGCAGTGCGGCGACCTCCGGACCGGCGGCGAGGTAGTCCGTGAAGGTCTCGTTGTGCAGCGCCCAGGGGGAACGTCCGAGGCGGACCAGGCCGATGGCGGCGGCCGGCGCGAGGCCGCCGTCGACGAGGCACTGGGCGACGACCAGGCCGGAACGGTTGTAACCGGAATGGCAGCGCACCAGGATCCGCCGTCCGGAATCGAGGGCCGTGCGGGCGGCGCGGGCGAGCCTGAGGACGGTACGCAGCTGCGCGCCCGTGAGCGGGGCGTCCGGCATCTCGTCGACCAGGTGTTCCACGCGCGGATCGGGGCCGTGGCCCGGGCGGGTGAAGAGGCTGATGACGAGGTCGAACTCGGCTCCGACGACGACCGGCCGCAGTTCTCCGGCGGGGTCGGTCCAGTAGTGGCCGCCCATCCACAGACCGGGGGCGATCTCGTCCCAGGGACTCTGTGGACCGGGCACGTCACGGTCCTTCTGGCGGGTCTTCTTCATCGGACTCGGAATATACAACCACCGTGCCACGTAAAGGAGTTCAGGTGAAGGCGGCCGCACGGAAGGCCGTACGGAGCGGGGCCGACGGGGTGCTGGGGAGGAGTACGGCCCAGCGCCGCCCGCGCGGGGAGATCCACAGGGCCGGTCCTTCGCCGTGGGACCAGGATCCGTACGCGGCGGGGTGCCAGAGGAGGCCTCGGGCGGGTAGCAGTTCGCCGGTGCGGATGCGGAGCGACTGCGCCGTCCAGGCCCGGCTGACGGGGCCGCCCGCTGGGGCGAGGAGGTGGCTCAGGAAGCGCCCGAGGTCGGCGACGGGCGCACGCAGGGTCCCGTCGGCGGTGAAGACCGTCCGGGTCATGCCGAGCGGGCCCCAGACCCGTTCGGCGGCGAACCCGGCGAGGGGGCTGCCGCACAGCCGCTCGGCGAGCCCGAAGAGGGCGGGCGAGACCCCGGAGCCGTGGGTGAGCAGGTGGTGCGCGGTGGTTCCGGCGGGCAGGCCGTCGCCCGCCCCGTAGGCGGTGAGCGGGGTGTGCAGGGCCAGCTCCCCCGCGTCCACGAGCATCCCGATGACGGGCCAGACGGCCAGCACGCCCACCAGCCCGCCGACATCGGCGGCGACGGCCGACCCTCCGGCGACGGCTCCGGCTGCGGGCCCCTCCCGGACACCGGCCCCGGCCTCCACCACCGCGTCCGGACCGTCCGCGCCACCGACGGCCCAGCCGGCCCCGGGGTCCGCGTCCCGTACGAGCGCCTCGATCCGGGCGGTGCGCCGGGCCGGATCGGGGTCCGTGACCGGCTCGCACGGCCCGCACCGGTCGGCGGGCCCGGTCTCGTCGGCCCGGTCGTCCCGGTCGTCCCGGTCGTCCCGGTCGCTCTGGAGCGTCATGGTCAGCCACGGTACGGCGCCCGCGGCACCCGCCCCGCGCGTCGCGCGGTCCGGTCGCGGCGGGCCACCCGAATGCCCCGCGCCCCGTCCGGTTCCGCCGGCCGGGGCGCTGGGACTAGGCCCGCACAGCCCGTACGACCCGTATGGCCCGTACGGCCCGTACGGCGCCCGGCCCCGCCGGCAGCGGGCCCGACTCCGCTTCAGGCCCCGTCCGCCGCGGGCTCCGCGCGGGACTCGGCTCTGATCCCCATGACCACGACGGTGATCAGGCAGAACGCGATGAGGATCTCCGCCCACAGGAAGGCGAGGTAGTCGAGGAGGCAGCCGATCGGCGGTGTGCCCGGAGCGGTGCCGCGGAAGGCCGCCAGGGCGAACAGCGTGGCGGCCATCCAGCCGAGGGCGGGCCAGGTGAGGCCCTTGCGGCGGGTGACGAGGTACCACCCGCCGATCAGGACGGACACGGCGAGCGCCCACATCGCGATCATCATGAACACCGCGAACACGAGCACGCTGTTGGAACGGGCCAGCCCGACGTCGAGGACGGCCTCGCCGTCACTCGCCGTCGAGTCCTCCACGGTGGACGAGAAGAGCACGTCGTTGTTGGAGAACAGGACCCGCACCGGGACCTCCTCCTGGCCCACCACGGCCGCGAATCCGATGTCCGCCTCGTAGCCGTCGAACGGGTAGTCCGTGATGGAGCCGCCCGTCAGGGCCACCGCCACGTCCCGGCCGGCGATGCGCTGGTGGGCCTTGAAGGTCAGGTCGTCGCGGGTGGCCGCCGACGTCTGGAGGGTGAGGTCGCCGACAGGTGCGACCCCGCCGGCCTCGGCCAGTGCCCCCTTGGGCGTGACCATGACCCGAAGCACCAGTTCGCGCCCGGCGGCGTCGACCCGCTGGATCGTCGCCTCGATGTCCACCCGGTCGGCGTCGGCCCGGCCCGCGGTGTGGACGGTGTCCTGGGCCTGGCGTTCGCCGAACTGGAGCCAGGCCCCCACGCCGACCGCCGCCACGATCGCGAGCAGGAGCAGCGCCGGCAGCAGCGGGAAGCGCCGCCCGGACGGGCGACGCCGCAATGCGCTCACGCGGCGGGCTTGCCGGGCTGGTCGTGGGTCGAGCAGTGGATGCCGCCGCCGCCCGAGGCGATCGTGTCGATCGCGACGGGGACGATGTCCCGCTTGGGGAAGTGCTCCTGCAGGATGCCGCGGGCCCGGTCGTCGGCCTGGCGGTCCCCGAACTTCGGCATGAACACGGAGTCGTTGGCGATGTAGAAGTTGGCGTAGGTCGACACGAAGTCGTCTCCCTCCCCCGTGATCTTGTCCAGGTCGGGCTGCGGCAGGTCGATGATCTCGAACTTCCGGCCCCGGGCGTCCGTCGCCTTCGAGAGGACCGACTTCGCCTGGTCGGCGGAGCGGGACCAGGAGTCCTTCGGGGTGTTCGGGTGGGCGCGGTCCAGCAGGACGACACCGGGCGCGGCGAACCGTACGAGGCTGTCCACGTGGGCGTCGGTGATGTCCTCGCCGCGTACGCCGGCCAGCCAGACCACCGTCTCGACGCCCAGGGTCTGCTTGAGCTCGGCCTCGATGGTGTCCCGGCTCTTGCCGCGGTTGCGGTTGTCGTTGACGATCGAGCTCTCGGTGATCAGCAGGGTGCCCTCGCCGTCGGCCTCGAAGGAGCCGCCCTCGGCCACCAGCGGGGCCTTCACCCGGGGGATCCCGTACTTCTGGAGCAGCAGGCGTCCGACCTGGCCGTCGTTCTTGTGCTCCTGCTTGTTGCCCCAGCCGTTGAAGTTGAAGTCGACGCCGATGACCTTGCCCTCCTCCTCGACGAAGACGGGGACGGTGTCACGGGCCCACAGGTCGTCCACGGCCAGCGGGATCACCTCCACCTCGGAGCCGCAGGCCCGCTGCGCCACGGCCACCTGCTCGGGCCGGGCCATCATGACGACGGCCTCGTACTCCCCGACGGCCCGGGCGATCCGCGCGATGTCCTCGCGCACGTAGCGCAGGTCTTCCATCCAGACCGCGTCCAGCGCGGGCCAGGCCATGAAGGTGCGGGTGTGGCTCTCCCATTCGGCGCCGAGCCGGCGCTCGGGGCCGGCCGGGGAGGGCTGGGCGGTGCCGGGGGCGGCGTTGGAGCGCGGGGCGCTCTGCGAGGGGCCGCAGGCGGCGGCCCCGAAGGCGAGGGCGCCGAGCCCGGCGAAGGTACGGAGGGCGGTCCGGCGCGTGGGCGGCAGGTGGGACACGGGGGGGAACTCCGATCGAGGACTGGCGGGACGACTGTGTCCGGCCAGGACGGGCGCGGGAGGTACGGCACGGGCCTACGGTCCCGGGCCCCTGAGACAAGGGTGCGCCCTCCGTCCGCGAAGGGCCGTGACGCGGGGCGGGTGGTGCGGGCACGTGTCGCCCACTCTGGCACTGACTGAAAATTCAGTCAATTCATGGCACGATGCGTGCAGGCCCCTGCCGCATCGCGGGGCATCTCGCCCCGCATCGTTGAAAGAGCCACCGCATGTCCGAACAGCACTCCGGCCCACAGCCGGCCCGTACGGCACTGTCCGCGGACGATCCCCAGGAGATCGGCGGCTACCGCCTGCACGCCCGGCTCGGCTCCGGCGGCATGGGCGTGGTCTACCTGGCCCACACGCCCGGCGGCCGCCCCATCGCCCTCAAGGCCGTCCGCAGGGAGCTCGCCGCCGATCCCGAGTTCCGCCGGCGGTTCGCCCAGGAGGTGGCCAGCGCCCGCCGGATCCACGGCCTGTTCACCGCCCAGGTGATCGACTCCGGGGTCGAGGACCCCACGCCGTGGCTCGCCACCGCGTACGTGCCCGGTCCCTCGCTGCACGAGGTCGTACGGCGCCACGGGCCGCTGCCGGTCCACACGGTCCTGCTGCTCCTCGCGGGCATAGCCGAGGCGCTCCAGGCCATCCACGGGGCGGGCGTGGTCCACCGCGACCTGAAGCCGGCCAACGTGCTGCTCGCGGCGGACGGCCCCCGGGTGATCGACTTCGGGATCGCGCGCGCGGCGGACGCCGCCGCGCTCACCGGTACGGGTCTGCGGATCGGCACCGCGGCGTTCATGGCGCCCGAGCAGGCGCTCGGCCGTACCTCGACGCCGGCGACCGACGTCTTCGCGCTCGGGACGCTGGCCGCGTACGTGGCGGGCGGGACCGCGCCCTTCGGGGACGGGCCGGAGTCCAGCGCCCTGTACCGGGTCGTCCACGAGCATCCCGACCTCCGCAGGGTGCCGCACGAGCTGTACGACCTCGTCTCGTGGTGCCTCGCGAAGCAGCCCGAGGACCGTCCTCAGCCGGCCGACGTGATCGCCTCCGTGCGGGCGCACCCCCTGGTGTGCGGGCGGCCGGAGTTCACCGACGGCTGGTTGCCCAGACCGGTCCGGGAGGAGTTCGGGGGCGGAGGCGACACCGCTCGGCCGCCCGCCCCGGCGCCGTTCCAGGCCACTCGGACGGCCACGGCACTTCCGGGCCCGGCGGGCGTCGCCCCGGCCGGTCCCGGACCGGGCGCCCCGGGACCGGCGTTCCCCGGACTGGGTACGGGTTCCGGAGCCTGGCCCGACGCACCGGCGCCGGCCCTCGTCCCGGCACCGGCCCCCGTCCCCGTCCCCGGGCAGGGCCGCCGCAGGCCGGGCCGCGGGCCGGACCGCGGGCGGCGGTTCCCGCTCCTGCCGACCCTCATGGTGACCGGCACTCTGCTGGCCGTCGCCGGAGCCGTGTACTACCTGGACGTCCCCACGGGCGAGGCCCCGAGCACCGGCGGCAACCCCGCCACCGGCCCCACGGCATCCGCATCCGCATCCGCATCCCCCAGAGCCAGTAGCGCGCCCGGTCCCACCCCGGCCGACCCGGCCGCCGCGTACGTGCCCGGCTATACGAAGGCCGAGCTCACCGCCCCCGACTCCGCTTACGAGTTCGACCTGCAGGCCGGGAAGGTGGTGCCCGCGGAGACGGCCGCCTGGTACCTGGCGCGCGACGGCCGGTCCCTGGTCCCCTCCGAGGAGTCGGACTCCTTCGTGTCCGACTCCGGGGAGCTGACGGTGGCCGCCTGCCTGCACGGCATCGAGACCCGGCCGGCCGCCGTGCTGCCCTTCGCCGCGCTCGCGCAGGCCCGGCCGTTCTGCGTGCGCAGCCCTGACCGGACCGAGATCGCGATCGTGAGGCTGGTCGAGGCCCCGGACGACGACTCCACGACGATCCTGGTGGACCAGTACCGCCGGAACTGAAGGGCGGGGCGCCCGCAGACGCCCCGCCCGTTCGCGCTGCCGCCCGGGTCAGCTCTTGTCCGGGCGGTCCGTCACGCGCAGGGAGTTCAGCAGGGGTTTGCCGAAGCCGGTGTGGGTGACGAAGCGGACGTTCAGGGTGCCGTCGGTGACCGTGACCGTGTAGGTGCGGGTCAGGGCCGTGTACGTGCCCGCCTCCAGGGAGATGTCCAGGGAGGGCAGTACCTGCGTGCCCTCCGCCAGGACGTCGAAGACGCGCTTGTTCGGCTTCGTGGAGGAGAGCTCCGCGAAGCCCAGTTCCACGGTGTAGGTGCCGTTGGGGACGGCGTCGAAGCGGTATTCGTACATGCCCTCACGGGCGTTGCGGAAGAGCTTCTGGTCGGCCGTGCCCGCGATCGTGCGGCTGGTGGACTGGGCCGAGCCGTTGCCCTGGTAACCGTACGAGCCCGTCGTGTACTTGCGGTCCGGGGACCAGCCGTCGCCCAGCGAGTCCGTGCTCGCGCCCGTGGCGCCGGCGTCCAGGGCGACCTGGTAGCGCGGGACGACGAGCGTGACGGGGACGGTGAGCACCGGGGTCCGGCCGCTGGCCGAGGTGATCTTCAGGTCGGCCGTGAGGACGGTGCCGGGGGTCAGGCCCGTGGTGTCCACGGACAGGGTGAGCGGGGCCTTCCCGCCCGTCGGGAGGTCCCCCGAGGCCGGGGTCGCCGTCAGCCAGGCCGCGTCCTCGGTGGCCGTGAAGGCCGTGCCGAGACCGGGGTTGGTGAGGTCGAGGGTCCGCGTCCGCTTCTGGCCGGGCGGCAGGACGATCTCCACCGCCGGCTTCGCCGGGGTCACCCTGCCGGTGCGCAGGGACCGGGTCACCTGGGTGACGTCGGCCGCCTTGACGTCCACGGTGGCGGCCGCCGGCTCGTACTGGGCGGCGGTCAGCGCGAGTTCCCGCGCTCCCGACGGGCTCTGGACCACGTACCCGCCGTCCGCCGCCGTGGTGGCGGAGACCGCGGCGGCGCCCGTGCCGACGGTCACGGTGGCTCCGGCGATCCCGTTGCCGTCGTTCGCGTCGAGCACCCGGCCCGCCACCACGCCGCTCTTGGTGGTGCGGAAGGAGACGGACAGGCCGTCCGTGATCACGGGCGTGTTGAAGGAGTACCGGTAGGCGTCGGTGCCGGTGGCGTTCTCCACGCCGACCGTGGCGGTGGAGCCGCCCTTGATGCCGCTGCCGCCGGTCCCCTGGTAGGAGTACCGGACGGTGCCGTCCTCGCCGATGGCCGCCGAGAAGGAGAACTTCTCGGACTGCGCCGACCAGTGGGACACCTCGCGCCACTCGATGACGTACCTGCGGTGCGGCGCGGTGCCGGTGACCGACGTGAAGACTCCGGAGCCGCTGCCGGCGGCGCCGACGACCAGGTCGTCCCAGAAGGGGTACAGCGCCGCGTTGGGCGTGGCCGTGCTCGGGATGTCCCCGTTGACGTCACCGGTGTTGTTGCCGCCGAGGCTGACGGTGCCGTTGGTGCCGATCCAGGCCTGCCCGTACGTCTTGCCGTACAGCGGCAGCGGGAAGGGCAGGTCGACGCGCTCGGTGGTGTTGTCGCCGGTCAGCGCGAGCCGCCGGTCGCCCGGCTGGTACGGGCTGCCGGTCGAGGCGGCGCAGGCGTAGCCGTAGCCGTCGGTGCGTTCGGGCAGGTTCACCGCGACGCTGGTGTCCCCGGCGACGGTGACCGCGGCCGCGCCGGCGGTGAGGCAGCGGGAGGAGTGGGTGGCGTTCACGGTGTAGGTGCCGTGCGGCAGGGTGGCCTCGAAGCGGCCCTGGGCGTCGGTGGTCGCGGTCACCGGGGTGTCCGCGACGGTCACCGCGGCGCCGGCGACCGGGCCCGCGACCGAGGCCACGGTGCCGGTGAGCTTCCCGGAGGCCGCCTGGACGAGGTCGATGTCGCCGGTGGCGGTGGCGTCCTCGGTCACCGCCACGGTCGCGCCCTGCTGCCCGTAGCCGAACTTCGAGGCGGTGAGCGCGTACGAGCCCACGGACAGGGTGGCGAAGCGGTACGTGCCGTCGGCCGCGGTGGTCGTCGTACGGTCGATGGGGCCGTCGGCGGCGACCTTCACCCCGGCGACGGGCTGCCCGCCGGAGCGGACGGTGCCGGCGAGCGCGCCGAGGGCTCCGCGCGGCGCGGAGGTGACGGCGGCGAGCGCGTCGAGCTTGCCCTCGCCGAAGACGTTGTTGTCGGCGGCGGTGCCGCCGCACTGGGCGCTGTCGGTGTCCAGGGCGGTGCCGTCCAGCAGTGCCTCGGTCTGCGCGATGTCGCCTTCGAGGGCGGGCGCGGCCGACCAGAGCAAGGCCACGGCCGCCGCGGTGTGCGGGGAGGCCATGGAGGTGCCGGAGAAGGACTCGTACGCGCCGCCGGGCACGGAGGAGCGCACGTTCACGCCGGGGGCCGCGATGTTCGGCTTGACGATCCCGCCGGGGCCGGCGCCGCGCGAGGAGAAGGAGGCGATGGCGCCGTTGATGTCGAAGGCACCGGAGCTGTAGGAGCTCTGGTAGTCGCCGGGCGACCCGCTGGTGGCGCAGCCGGGTCCGGAGTTGCCGTTGGAGAAGGCCGGGAAGATGCCGGCGGCCCGCCAGGTGTCGACGATCTCCTGGTACCAGGTGTCGCCGCCGGGGCCGCCCCAGGAGTTGTTGACGACGTGCGGGGCCAGGTCGGGGCGCGGGTTCTGGCCGTTCAGATCCGTCGGGGCGACGATCCACTGGCCCGCGGCGAGGAGCGAGGCCTCGGAGCAGGAGTTGCTCTCGCAGCCCTTGGCCGCGATCCACTTGGCTCCCGGGGCGACGCCGATCTTGTTGGCGCCGCCGTCGTCGCCGACCATCGTGCCCATGGTGTGGGTGCCGTGGTCGTTGTTGTCGCAGGGGGCGGCCGTGGCGCAGACGCCCGCCGGGTCGAACCAGTTGTAGTTGTGGTCGTAGGACCCGTCCGCGGCCCGGCCGCGGTACTGGCCCGCCACGGCCGGGTGGGTGTGGTCGACGCCGCTGTCGATGTTGGCGACGACGATGCCCTCGCCGCGCACGCCGAGCTGGTCCCAGACCTGCGGTGCCTTGATCCGGTCGATGTTCCACTCGACGGCGTCGGCCGCCGTCTTCTCCCGGGTGCCTTCCGCGGGCTCGGGGAGGGCGACCTGGTCGTCCGCGTCGATCCGGGACACCTCGGGGCGCTGGGCCAGGGCGCCGGCGAGCTTCTCGGTGCCGACGACGCGCAGCGCGTTGACGATCCAGTACGAGGTGTACTCGGCCTTCACGCCGTCCAGGGCCTTGATCACTTCGACTTGGCTGCGCGCGGCGTGGTCCTTCTTCAGGCGCAGAACCGTTTCCGCTTTCGCGGTGCGGGTCTGCTGATCGCGCGCGGCGGTGAGGTCGGCCGCGCTGTCGAGGTAGACCCAGAAGACCGCCTTGGCGGAACCGTCGAGCTGGGCCCGGAGACCCGGCTCGATCTTGCGCTCGGCCGCGCCCGGGGTGGGGGCCGGATCGGGGGCGGCCGCGGCCACGCCCGCGCCGAGCGGCAGGAGCAGGGCCGCGGTGAGGGCGGCGAGCCCGGTGCGCAGGGGTCGTAATCGCGAGCGGGGGGTTCGTCGGGTGTCGCTTCGTGCCACGTGTGGTCTCCTCGTACGCCGTGTGCAGGTCGTGCGGAAAGGGTGTGCGTGACGTGCGCGGGCCATGGTGCGGGAGATGTCATGACCCGTACAAGGGTGCCTATTGAGCCGTAGCGCCAGGCGGGCCGCCACCGGCCGGGTGGCCGTTCCGGGCCGCGCGGGCCAGCCTGGGGGAATGACCGATCCCGTCCCGTCGCCCTCCCCCGGCGTGCGGCTCGGTACCGCGCAGGGCCGGTGGATCGTACTGACCACCGTGCTCGGCTCCGCCATGGCGCTGCTCGACTCCACCGTGGTCAATGTGGCCCTGCCCGCCATCGGGCGGGATCTCGGCGCCGATCTGGCGGTGCTCCAGTGGACGGTCAACGCCTACCTGCTGACCCTCGCGGGCCTGATCCTGGTCGGCGGGGCCCTCGGGGACCGGTTCGGGCGGCGCCGGATCTTCGTGCTCGGGGTGGTGTGGTTCGCGGTCGGCTCCCTGCTGTGCGGGATCGCGCCGAACGCCGGGGTGCTCATCGCCGCCCGCGCCCTGCAGGGCATCGGCGGGGCGCTGCTGACGCCCGGTTCCCTCGCGCTGATCCAGGGTTCGATCCATCCCGACGACCGGGCGCGCGCGGTGGGCCTGTGGTCGGGGTTCGGCGGGGTGGGCGCCGCCGTGGGGCCGTTCCTGGGCGGCTGGCTGGTGGACGGGCCGGGCTGGCGCTGGGTGTTCCTGCTGAACGTGCCGGTGGCCGCGCTCTGCGTCCCGGTCGCACTGCGGCACGTACCGGAATCGCGGGATCCGGTGGCGCACGGGCGGTTCGACGTGGCCGGGGCCGTCCTCGGCGCGGCCTCGCTCGCACTGTTGACCTACGCGCTCATCGAGGCCCGGTCGGGCGCCGCGCTCGTGGTGGGCGCCGCCGTGGGCGGCGTGCTGCTGGCCGGGGTCTTCGTGGTGGTCGAGCGGCGGCGGGCCGACCCGATGGTGCCCCCGGACATCTTCTCCTCGCGCCTGTTCACCGCCGTCAACCTGGTCACCCTGTGCGTGTACGCGGCCTTCGGCGGCTTCTTCTTCCTCGTGGTGCTCCAGCTCCAGGTGGTGTCCGGTTACTCCGCCCTCGGCGCCGGGGCCGCCCTGCTGCCCACCACGGCCCTGATGCTGCTGCTGTCGGCCCGCTCCGCGCAGCTCGGGGAGCGGATCGGCCCGCGGATCCCGCTGACCGTGGGTCCGCTGCTGTGCGCGGCGGGGATGCTGCTGATGCTGCGGGTGGGTCCGGGGGCCCCGTACGTACGGGACGTGCTGCCGGCGCTGCTCGTGATGGGCCTGGGCATGGCGGCCCTGGTGGCTCCGCTGACGGCGACCGTCCTGTCCTCCGTGGACCCCGGCCGGGCGGGCCTGGCCAGCGGCATCAACAACGCCGCCGCGCGCGCCGCCGGGCTCCTCGCGGTGGCCGCGCTGCCGCTGCTGGCCGGGATGGGGCCGGACGCGTACCTCTCGCCCGGCGCCTTCGACGCGGCCTTCGGGCGGGCGATGCTCTGGTGCGCGGGGATCCTGGCGGTCGGAGCCGCCGTGGCCTGGGCGACCGTACGCTCCCCCGCGCCCGGGGCCTGTCACCCGCAGTGCCGTACCAACTGCGCGGTGACCGCTCCGCCGCTCGAACCCCCGGGAGCGGCGGAGCGGTAGCCTCTCAGAGGTCACCGGGCCGGGCGCTCACCAGGGGCTCGGCGCCGGCGGGGCGACGACCGGCGGGCGGTCGTCGCAGGTGATGGTGTTGGGCAGTTCCCAGCCGGCGAACCACGGGCCGGTCGTGCCGCCGCCGTCGTTGCCGCCGCGGTCGGCGAGGCTGAACTCCGAGCCGGTGGCGGGGAAGTTGAAGGAGCCGCAGTTGTTGACGCCGACGGCCCCGACGCCGCGTGCGTCGACGTTCTCGAAGCTCGCCGAGCCGGCCACCCGGGCGCTGACCACCGAGGTGCCGGTGCCGTCGACCCGGATGTCCTTGAAGTGGACGTTCTCGATGCGGACCTTGTCCTTCACCGGCCAGTCGCTGACCAGCATGATCGCGTTGTAGGTGTTGTCGAGGAAGGAGTTGCCGGTGACCTGGATGTCGGCCTGGTCGATGTTGCGGTCCAGGGCGTAGAACCAGATCGCGCCGAGCCCGATGTTCCAGTTCAGTTCGTAGGTACCGGAGCGGACGGTGGTGTTGCCTTCGACGCGCAGGCTGCCGGTGAAGGGTTCGGCGCCGAAGCGGGAGCCGACGTGCAGGGCGCTGCCCTCGCGGACCGGGTCGGCCACGAGGTTGGCGGAGACGGTGGTGTCGGCCCCGCCGTAGATCGCGATGCCGTTGGCCAGGGTGGGGCTCTGCACCGTGTTGTGGTCGAAGGTGTTGCGGGCGTTCGTGGTCTTCTCGGCCCACATCGCGAGGCCGTCGTCGCCCGTGTTGCGGACGAAGTTGTCCTGGACGAGGGAGTCGGTGACCCCGGTGTGGAAGTTCAGGCCGTCGGCGATCTGGTCGGTGATGACGTTGCGGGTGACCTTCACGTTGCTCATCGGGCCGTCGAACCAGAGGCCGACCTTGGTGTGGTGGATGTGGAGGGAGTCGATGGTGGAGTCGCTCATCGCGCCGCCGACCCCGTTGACCTGGTCGGTGTCCACGCGTTCGCGGACGTCGCCCTCGATGGCGAAGCGGGAGAGGTGGACACCCCGGCTGCCGCCGTCGGCGGCCTCCTTGCCGTAGAAGCCGACGCCCTTGCCCTTGACGGTGGTGTACCAGCTGCCGGCGCCGGTGATGGTGACCCCGTCCACGATGATGTGACGGTTGACCTGATAGGTGCCCGGCGGCAGGTAGACCGGGAGCCGGTGGCGCTTGGCGAAGGCGATGGCCCGGTCGATGGCGTCCGCGGAGTCCCTGCGGCCCGTCGGGTCGGCGCCGAAGAGAAGGGCGTTGGCGGCGGCCGCCTCCACGTGCGGGGCGCCGACGCGCTGCGAGTCGAGCAGGTCGATGACCGTCCAGGCGGCGGGGCTCCCGGCCGGGACCGTGAGCCTGATCGTGTCGCCCGCCCGGTAGGTGCGGCCCAGGAGCAGGCGCTGCTCGTCGTACATGTGGGTGGGGCGGAACGGCTTGGCGATGACCGGGGCCGGGGTGGTGGCCGCCGGGACGCAGGCGCACTCGGTGATCCACCAGTCGGGGTGCAGGAGGTCGGCCTGCGGGTCGTTGCTGAAGGGGTACTGGTTGTACAGCCAGGAGTACTGCGAGGTCAGCGTCATGGAGCGGCGGTTCTTGCCGTTCACGGTGACGTCGAGCGGGGCGGTGATGCCGCCGCCGGCCGGGGCGTCGGGGAGGCTGTAGCGCACGGTGATCGCGTCGGCCGCCGCGGGCAGGGTGAACTCCACGTACTGGCCCGGCACCAGCCGGACCGCCTTGCGGCCGGAGGCTTCGGCGGGCAGCGAGTAAGCGGTGCGGTCGGGGCCGATGAGCGTGCCGGTGGTGACGGCGTTCTCCGCCTCCTGCTCGGCGAAGTCCACCCGGGCGCCGCGGCCCTCGGCCAGTGCGGGGTCGAGGGCGGCCCGGGTGACGGCCGTGGGCGCCGCGGGGTCCGAGGCGGCGGGGCGGGCCGCGGCCGGGCCCGCGCCCAGGGCGCCGAGGCCGAGGGCGGACACGGTGAGCGCCGCCAGGAAGGCGGCGGCCCGCGTGGGGGCGGCTCTTCTCCTGGCGACGCCGCCTGCGACTGCGACTGCGACCACGACTTCGGCATCGGCTACGACTTCGGCGACGGCTTCGGCCACGGCTTCGGGCGCTCTTGCGGCGGGGCTTGCGGCTCTTCTTGGGGGCATGGCCCGGACAGTAGGACCACACGCGCAAACACAGCAAGAGTCGTGCAGGATCCTTCTGCATCTTGTCGGATTCTTCCATCGATCCGTGGTGTGGCAGACACTCACACCTCGGCCTACCGTGAGATCGGGAGGGCCTCATGTGCTGGAGCGCGACGGCCGATCTGACGGCGGGCACGGTCATCACCGCCGTCGGGATCGCCTGCCTGGTGCGGACCCGGCGCGCCCGCGACCTTCCCGTCGCCGCGCTCCCGCTGATCCTGGGAGCGCACCAGCTGATCGAAGCCGCCGTCTGGAAATCCGGCGGCGGCTGCGGGCCGGCCACCACCGCCTGGGCGGTGATCGCCCTGCCGCTGCTGCCCGTGTGGGTGCCGCTCGGGGTGCTGCTCGCCGCCCCACCCGAGCTCAGGCACCGGCTGCACTGGCCGGCCGCCGCCGGACTCGCCACCGGCGCGTACCTCTCGTACTGCCTGGCGACCCGTCCGGTGAGCGCCGAGGTCCGCGGCCACACCCTCGGATACGGGGTGGACGTCCCCTGGATGCCCCTGGCCCTGGCGGGCTATCTCTTCGCCACCCTCGGCGCCCTGCTCCTGTCGGGGGACCGCCGGCTGCACCTGCTCGGCCTCCTCATGACGGCCGGGGCCCTCGCCTGCGCCGCGCTGTGGAGGCTGGAGTTCGCTTCGACCTGGTGCGCCTTCGCCGCGGCCGCCTCGACGCTGATCCTGGTCTGGACCGGCGACCGCGCGCGTTCCCCTTCTGTACGCGAGGACGCCCGGCGGGGTGCGCCGAACCTGTAACACCGGCCCGGACGCCGAACAGGATCACCCGGCGAAGGTAAAAAGATTCGGGCGCCGCCCACGGGCCCACCTTGCGGTTTGTCGCTTTTCGGCCTCGGCGCCCGCCGGATGCAGCCACGGCGGAGTGGCTGGGTAGGCCGAGATCCCCGCCACCCCGGGGCGGCGAGGCCTCCCGTAACGCGTTCGACTTCTGACGTGGTGGATTCGACCGGACGCGCCCCGCCCGAGGGCGCCCGCCACGGGGCGCTTCCGTCACTCCGGGAGCACCGGCCATCCACAGCGGGTCGTCGTTCCCAGCGTCCGATGGGACCTTCAACTCCCTTCCGCAGGACCCGAATCGGCACGCCCCACGGCCGCCTCCGGCGAAAGATGCCTTGACGTATCTAGTGACTTCGCAAGCACTCGGCAGTAGAACTCGTTCTCATTCCGCCTAGAGTGAGGAAGCTCACATGAGCGACAAAGGCCTGCACAAAACCAACCAGAACGGCGTCTCGCGTCGAGGATTTCTCGGTAGAACGGGTTCCATCCTGGGCGCAATGGCCCTTGCCGGTCAGATCGCCCCGTCTCAGGCCCAGGCCGCCACGGCCGGCGCGGCCGCCGCCGGCCCCATCGACAACGGAGCGCACGTACCGGCCCTCGTGATCGGTACCGGGTATGGCGGTTCCGTCGCCGCCCTGCGGCTCGCCCAGGCCGGCGTCGACGTCCACATGATCGAAATGGGCATGGCCTGGGACACCCCCGGCTCGGACGGCAAGATCTTCTGCAACACGACCACCCCGGACTACCGCGCCTACTGGCTCCGCACCAAGACCAAGGCGCCGCTGAGCAACTTCCTGGGCTTCCCCATCGACAAGGCGGTCCCGCGCTACACCGGCATCCTGGACGCCGAGGAGATGGGCGGGATCATCGTCTACCAGGGCCGCGGCGTCGGTGGCGGTTCGCTGGTCAACGGCGGCATGGCGGTCACCCCGAAGCGCGCGAACTTCGGCGCCGTCCTGCCGACCGTGAACGCGGACGAGATGTACGACACCTACTACCCGCGCGCCAACGCGGGCCTCTGCGTCAGCATGATCGACCCGGCCTGGTTCGAGAGCGTCGACTGCTACCAGTTCTCCCGCGTCGGCCGCAAGCACGCCCAGCGCGCCGGGTTCCCCTTCGTCTTCGTCCCCGACGTGTACGACTGGGACTACATGGAGCAGGAGGCGGCCGGGACCGTCCCCAAGTCCGCCGTCGCGGGCGAGATCCTCTACGGCAACAACGCCGGCAAGAAGTCCCTCCAGCAGACCTACATCGCCCAGGCGAAGGCCACCGGCAAGGTCACCATCTCGCCCCTGCACAAGGTGACTTCGGTCTCCCCGGCCTCCGGCGGCGGGTACACGGTCGTCATCGACCAGATCAACACCACGGGTGACACCGTCGGCACGAAGACCGTCGTCGCGGACAAGGTGTTCTTCGCGGCCGGCAGCGTCGGCACCAGCAAGCTGCTCGTCCGGCTCAAGGCGACGGGCGCCCTGCCCAACCTGAACAACGAGGTCGGCAAGGGCTGGGGCGACAACGGCAACGTCATGTGCGGCCGGGCGAACCACATGTGGGACGCCACCGGCAAGGTGCAGGCCTCCATCCCCTGCGGCGGCATCGACAACTGGGACGCGGGCGGCGCGTTCGCCGAGGTGGCGCCGCTGCCGACCGGCATCGAGACGTACGCCTCGTTCTACCTGTCGATCACGAAGAACCCGAACCGCGCGGAGTTCACGTACAACCCCTCCACCGGCGGGGTCCAGCTGAACTGGCAGACGGCGTGGAAGGCGCCGTCCATCGCCATGGCGAAGACCATCTTCGACAAGATCAACTCGAAGGAGGGGACGATCTACCGGACCGACCTCTTCGGCACCAACAAGATCTGGGGCGACCACCTCACCTACCACCCGCTCGGCGGCGCGGTCCTGGACAAGGCCACCGACAACTACGGCCGTCTGCACGGCTACACCGGCCTGTACGTCATCGACGGCGCGCTGATCCCCGGCAACACCAGCGTCAACCCGTTCGTCACCATCACGGCGCTCGCGGAGCGCAACATCGAGAAGATCATCGCCACCGACCTGTAGGGCGGCGGAGCACGCGAAGTCCGGGGCCGTCGGATTCTCCGACGGCCCCGGACCCGTGTGCCCGCGGCACGCGCTCCGTGCTCCGTGCTCAGTGGCCCGGCAGCACGCAGACGCTGTCGAGGCCGAGCACGTGGTTGAGCCGGCCGAAGGCCAGCCAGGAGCCGATGCTCATCGTCAGTTCCACGATCTCCACCTGGCTGTAGCGGGCCGTCATCCGCTCCCAGAACTCCTCGTCCAGGCCGTGGTGGTCCAGGCAGTACCGCTCCGCGTACTCCGCCGCGAGCCGGGTGCGCTCGTCGAAGGCCCGCGTGGTGCGCCAGTCGGTGACGGCCTCGGGGAACTCGTCCTCGACCTTCTCCCCGTCCCGGTCGGTGCGCCAGTCCAGGCAGAAGATGCAGCCGTTGATCTGCGCGACGCGCAGCCGTGCCGCTTCGAACTCCCGCAGCCCCAGGGTGGTGTGGGCATAGACCGACAGCGAGAAGTTGGCGGCTGCCATCCCGATGCCGGGTACCAGATCGCCCCACACGTACGCGATGGGGTGCTGGCCTTCGGGTACGTCGATCCTCATGACAGTTTCCTTCCGAGTTTGCCGACGGCGGGGCGCAGGGGGACGTCCAGGGCGTCGTAGAGCCCCGGTTCGGCTTCCACCAGCCAGTCGATGGCTCCTACGAGGCGTCCGACGGCGGTGGCGTTGCCGCCGGCGGAGCGGTTCTCGCCCTCGTCGGTGGCCTCGATGGTGACCTCGATGTGCGGACGGCCCTCGATGATCACCCGGTGGGCGCCGTCGCCTCCGTCGGGCGGGGTCGGCCAGTCGGGGGCGCAGGAGGCGTGGATGCGGGTGACGTGCTCGATGACGATGCGGGGTTCGCCCTCGACGATCCCCTGCACCTCGAAGCGGATGGCGCCCTGGGTGCCTCCCCCGAACTCCCCCATCGTGCGCGTGGTGACGGTGGTGTCGAGGGCGCGGCGCTCCACGGTCTCGCGGATGTCGTCGAGTTCGACGCCCAGCGCCCGGGCCATCATCCGTATCTGGCCGCCCCAGACCATGGTCGGGATGGACGGCATGAGCATCATCGGCTCGTAGTCCATGGGCTGGCCCATGCCGATGAGGTAGCGGACGGAGTCCGGCTGGTCGTAGGTGGAGTAGTCGAAGATCTCCTGGCAGCGGATGACGTCGATGCGGGTGCCGAGCCCACTGAGCAGCAGCGGGAGCACGTCGTTGCCCCAGCCGGGGTCGACGCCGGAGGCGAAGAGCGAACCGCCGCCCTCCGCGACCGCGGCGGTCACCGGATCGAGGAACTCCGGTGGTGCGCTGCGGTAGTCGTAGAGCGGATAGAGGGCGGGGCTCACGACGACGGCCCCGGAGCGGATCGCCCGGGTGATGTCGGCGAGCGCGTCGTCGGGGCGGATGTCGCCGGACGCCGCGTAGACGACCGCCTGCGGACGGGCCGCGAGGACCGCCTCGATGTCGTCGGTGGCCACGACGCCCGTCTCGTAGTCGAGTTCGCCGAGCTCACCGGCGTCGCGGCCGACCTTTTCTGGATTGTGGACGATGACGGCGGCCAACTTCAGCGCCGGATGGGCCTCTACGGCACGGATGGCCAAACGGCCGACGTTGCCGGTACCCCAGACAACCGTGGAAATCATGCGCGGAGGGTAGCTTCAGGACCTGTAGGTTCCTAGAGCCGTGTACGGAAATTCCGGCCCGCTGTCACTGGTTTTGCGCACCGAGGACAAAGAGCAAGTACACGAAGAATGCGAACAAATGGCCTACAAACAAGTAGGCGATGAGTCGGATGATGAGACCGCGCGGGAACTTCGACTGCTGTGCCTGCTGCGTGCCCTGCGTGCCCTGCGTGTCGGACATGGCGTACGGCTCCTCGCCTAGCGGTGGTGTGTGGTCGTGCCGGAGCCGGTGCCGGTGCCGCCGCCGAGGCACAGGCCGGCGAGGCTGCTCTGCAGCAGGGTGTGGACGAACAACAGCTCCGCCCCGGCGGCCGAGGCCGCTGCGATCCGGTGCGCGGTGAGCGAGTCGAAGTGGGCGCTGTCCCCGGGCTCCAGCACGTACTCGGTCTCCCCCAGGTGCAGCCGCAGCCGCCCCTGCAGTACGTACAGCCACTCCTCCCCGGGATGTACGCGGACCAGCTCGCCCTGGCTGCGGCCGTGAGGGACGTGCACGCGCAGCGCCTGCATCCCGCGGCCGGAGCCGCCGGCCTGCCAGTAGGTCCAGCCGTCCGCCTCGCGGGCGCCGGGGCCGCCGGCCCGTACGATGGGATCGGCGACGGCCGGGGTCTCCCCGAGCAGCTCCGAGACGGTCGTGCCGTACGTACGGGCGAGCCCGAGCAGCAGCGGCAGCGAGGGCTGGCGGCGGCCGGTCTCCAGTCGCGACAGGTGCGCCGGCGAGAGCCGGGCCCGGGCGGCGGCGGCTTCCAGGGTGAGCCCGGCCCGGCGGCGCAGATCGCGCAGCTGCGGGGCCACGGTGGGCAGCTCGGCTTCGGGGGCGGTGTCGCCGGGGGCGCCGTCGGCGCCGGGTTCCGGGTCGACCGCTTCGCCGGGGCCGGGGGCAGGACCGGTTGTCATGCCCCGATTGAGCCAGATCCTTACCTCTCTGGCAATCCGCGTTGCCTCTGAGGCAAAACCCTCATGCGGCGTCGCCCGGACCGGGCGGGCCGCCGAGCACCGTCTCCACCGTGTCCGCGTCCTGCGCCCGCTTGTCGGGGCGGTGCCGCAGGACGCGCGCGAAGCGCAGGGCGACCCCGGCCGGGTAGCGCGGGGAGCGCTGCAGGCCGTCGTAGGCGATCTCCACCACCAGCTCGGGGCGCACCCTGACCGTGTGGCCGTCGTCCTCGACCGCAAGTTCGCCGAGGCGCTCGGTCTGCCAGCGCAGCATCTCGTCGGTGAGTCCCTTGAAGGTCTTGCCGAGCATCGCGTAGCCGCCGTCGGCGGTCCGGGCGCCCAGGTGCAGATTGGACAGGAGGCCGGTGCGCCGGCCGTGGCCCCGCTCCACGGCGAGCACCACCAGGTCCAGGGTGTGCACCGGTTTCACCTTGAGCCAGTGTTTGCCGCGCCGGCCGGCCGCGTAGGTGGAGTCGAGGGCCTTGACCATCACGCCCTCGTGCCCCCGGCCCAGGGTCCGCGTCCAGAACTCCTCCGCCTCGGCCGCCTGCCCCGCCGGGTCCTCGACCACGAGCCGGCCGACCCGCCACTCCTGCGGCACCAGGGCGGTGAGCTCCGCGTACCGTTCGCGCACCGGCAGGTCGAGGAGCACGCGGTCGCCCGCCGCCAGCACGTCGAAGAAGTAGGGGACGACCGGGAGGGTGCGCCGGGCGGCCCCGACGTCGGTGCGGGAGCCGACCCGGCTCGCCACCTCCTGGAACGGCACCGGCCGCCCGTCCGCCGGGGACCGTCCGATGACCTCCCCGTCGAGGATGAACCGGTCTCCCGGAAAGGACCGCGCCAGCTCGGCCACCTCCGGCAGCCGGTCGGTGATCTCGTCGAGGGAGCGCGTGTACACCCGTACCTCGTCCCCCTCGCGGTGGACCTGCACCCGGATCCCGTCGAGCTTCTCCTCCACGGCGCACGGCCCGAGCGCGGCCAGCGCCTCGGCCACCGACTTGGCGGTGTTCGCCAGCATCGGCTGTACGGGCTGCCCCACGCGCAGGGCGACCCCGCGCAGGGCCTGCGCCCCGTCGGCGAGCACGGCCGCCGCCACCCGGGGCAGGGACCCGTCGAGCATGGCGGCCCGGCGCAGGTCGGCCGCGGGCACCCCGGCCGCGGCGGCCACCCCCTCCAGGGCCACGGCGTCGAGCGCGCCCTGGCGCACTTCCCCGCCGAGCAGGCTGCGCAGGAACCGCTGTTCGGCCGCGGTGGCGGCGCCGAGCAGACCGTCCAGGATCCGGCGGCGCTCGGCCTGGGCGCCGGCCCCGGCCACGGCGGCGAACCGGGTCACGGCCTCGTCTACGGCGGTCACGGTCAGGGTCGGCTCGGCGGCCGGTTCGGTCTCCCCGGCGAGCGCGCGCCAGCCGATCCCCGGGCGGCCCTGCGGGAGCCGCCCGGCCAGGTAGGAGACGACCAGGGCCGCTTCCCCCGCGGGCGCGGCGGCGAACAGCTCCGCGAGCAGGGCCGTCTTCCCCGACCGGGCGGAGGTTTCGGCGACCTCCCGGGACACGCGCGCGACCTCGGCGAGCAGCATGCGGCCATCCTCCCGCCGGACGCCCACCCGCGCAGCCCGGCGCATCCAGCCTCGCCGGCGTTTGAGGCGCTGGGTCCGGGGCGGAGCCCCACGCGGCGGAGCCGCAGAACGCTGCACAGCCGGGAAGGGGCGGGGTGTGGTGGGGAAACAACCGCCCCCCGGCCGGCCCCGCCGGGCTCTCCGACTCCGGGCCCCCGGCCCGGGCCCGGCCCGCCGCACACCACCCCCCGCGCACCACCCACCGCGCCCCGCGTACCGCAGGCGCGGTATGCCGACCGGTGGGCGTAGTCCTTGAGAACGGCTGGAGTTCAGTCTGCGGGAGCGCGGCCACGGGCGGACTGGCGCTTAGGGTTCCCGTATGAAGCTCCGACTGCCCCGGCGCCGCCGAAGCCGCCTGCTCGCGGGCGCCGCCGCGCTAGCCGTCGTCGCGGGGGCGGGCACCCTCACGGCCGCCGCCGCGGCCGGCGACGCCCCGTCCGTGCGCCGCGAGGACAAGGTCCTCGACATGCCCGGCGCCGGGATCGACATCTCGTACTTCACGGCCGGAGACGACGGCGGGCGCAGCCGGCCCGCCGTGCTCCTCGCCCACGGTTTCGGCGGAAGCAAGGAGGACGTGCGGCCGCAGGCCGAGCGCCTCGCCCGCGACGGCTACGCCGTGCTCACCTGGTCGGCCCGCGGCTTCGGCCGCTCCGGCGGAAAGATCGGGCTGAACGACCCCGAGTACGAGGTCAAGGACGTCTCCCGGCTGATCGACTGGATCGCCGCCCGGCCCGGGGTGCGCCTCGACGCGGCCGGAGATCCGCGCGTCGGAGTCGCGGGCGGCTCCTACGGCGGCGCGATCTCGCTGCTCGCGGCCGGGAACGACCCGCGCGTGGACGCCATCGCCCCCTCGATCACCTACTGGAACCTCGCGGACTCCCTGTTCCCCGGCGGCGTCTTCAAGAAGCTGTGGGCGGGCCTCTTCTTCACCACCGGCTCCGCGGGCGGGCTGCAGCCGGGCGCCTCCGCCCAGGGCGCCGCCCCGCAGGCGGCCCCGGCCGCGCCCGGCTGCGGACGCTTCCAGCCGGAACTGTGCGCCATGTACGAACGGGTCGCGGTGGCCGGCAAACCCGACCCGGAGGCCCGCGCGCTGCTGGAGCGGCGCAGCCCCTCGGCGGTCGGCGGCGCCATCAAGGTGCCGACGCTGATCACGCAGGGCCAGGACGACTCCCTCTTCCCGCTGGACCAGGCCGATGCCATGGCCCGGGCGATCGCCGCCAACGGCGCGCCCGTCTCCGTGGACTGGGCGGCCGGCGGTCACGACGGCGGCATGCGCGAGGCGGACCGCGTCGAGGACCGGGTGAAGACCTGGTTCGACCGCTACCTCAAGGACGACGCGTCCGTGGACACCGGCCCCGCCTTCCGCGTCTCGCGCTCCGGCGGCATCGACTCCACCGACGGACAGGTCACGCTGCGCGGAGCGAGCGGCTCCACCTATCCCGGGCTGCTGTCCGGGCCGCGCGAGTTCGCCCTGGCCGGCCGGGAGCAGACCTTCGCCAACCCGGCGGGCGGGGCGCCGCCCGCGCTGTCCGCGCTGCCGGGCATCGGCGGGCAGCTCGCCGCCCTCGGAGGCGGCCTCTCGCTGGACTTCCCCGGGCAGAACGCCCGGTTCGACTCGGAGCCGCTGACCGGGGAGACCCGGATCACCGGGACCCCGACCATCACCCTAAAGGTGAGGTCTACAGCTGCGGACGGTTCGGCCGTCCTGTTCGGCAAGGTGTACGACGTCAGCCCCGACGGGCGCCAGCAGGTACTGCCCAGTCAGCTGGTGGCCCCGGTACGGGTGGAGGGCGCGCAGCAGGACAAGACCGTCGAGCTGCGGCTCCCCGCGATCGACCACGCGGTCGAGGCCGGGCACCGGCTGCGGCTCGTCGTCGCCGCCACCGACCTCGGCTACGCCTCCCCGGCCGCGCCGGCCTCCTACACCGTCTCGGCGCAGGGCCCGCTGGCCGTGCCCGTCGCGGGCGGGGTGCGCACGGCGTCCTCCGGTCTGCCCGCCTGGACCTGGTGGATGCCGCTCGGGGCCGCACTGCTGGCCGCGGGGCTCGTGGGGATCCGGAGGACCGGCCGGGGGCCGGGCGGGATCCGGGCGGGCGCACCGCAGCCCGACCCCGCGCTGGCCGACGTACCACTGGAGATCACGGGGCTGACCAAGCGCTATGCCAAGGCGCAGGACCGCTATGCCGTACGGGACCTGTCCTTCCGGGTGGAGAAGGGCCAGGTGCTCGGCCTGCTCGGGCCCAACGGTGCGGGCAA
The DNA here is from genome assembly GCF_049310065.1 of Streptomyces tatrensis. Taxonomy (NCBI): domain Bacteria; kingdom Bacillati; phylum Actinomycetota; class Actinomycetes; order Kitasatosporales; family Streptomycetaceae; genus Streptomyces; species Streptomyces tatrensis. The sequence goes on from NZ_JBMDLB010000011.1 coordinate 678,019, forward strand.
GACCACGACCCTGCGGATGCTCATGGGCCTGATCAGTCCGGATGCCGGGGAGATCCGGGTCTTCGGGCACCAGGTACGGGCCGGCGCGCCCGTGCTGTCGCGGGTCGGGGCGTTCGTGGAGGGGGCCGGCTTCCTGCCGCACCTGACCGGGCGCGCCAACCTGGAGCTGTACTGGCAGGCCACGGGCCGCCCCGCCGGGGACTCCCACATGGAGGAGGCCCTGGAGATCGCCGGGCTCGGCGACGCGCTGGAGCGGGCGGTGCGCACGTACTCGCAGGGCATGCGCCAGCGCCTCGCGATCGCCCAGGCCATGCTCGGCATGCCGGACCTGCTGATCCTCGACGAACCGACCAACGGTCTGGACCCGCCGCAGATCCGCGAGATGCGCGACGTGATGATCCGGTACGCGGCCGGCGGGCGGACGGTCATCGTCTCCAGCCACCTGCTGTCGGAGGTCGAGCAGTCCTGCACGCACCTGGTGGTCATGGACCGCGGCCGGCTCGTCCAGGCGGGCGAGGTCGCCGAGATCACCGGCGGCGGGGACGTCCTGCTGGTGTCGCTGGCCGAGCCGGTGGACGAGGCGGTCGTCGGGAAGATCGCCGCACTGGAGGGAGTGGAGTCCGTGGCGAGCGCCGAGGACGGTCTGCTCGTACGGCTGGACGGCGCGAGCGCCGCCGAGCTGATCGCCGAACTCGTACGGCTGGAGGTGCCGGTGTCGGGAGTGGGACCGCACCGGCGGCTGGAAGACGCGTTCCTCACCCTGATCGGAGGCGCGGCATGAACACCGTGACGGATGCGAGTGCCAAGCCGAACGCGGACCCGACCTCGAACGGCGACGTGACGCCGGACGGCATCGGCCGCGAGGTCGCCCACGGCTACCGGGCGAACCGGACGCTGCCGCTGCGCGTGGAGGCGCTGCGGCAGTGGCGGCGGCGCCGGACGCTGGTGATGGGCGGGATCCTGGCCGCCCTGCCGTTCATCCTGATGATCGCCTTCGCGGTCGGCGGCGGCCCGGGCAGCCGCGGCGGCGACGACGGCCGGATCACCCTCATCGACACGGCGACGGCCTCGGGCGCGAACTTCGCGGCCACCTGCCTGTTCGTGTCGGCGGGGTTCCTGCTGGTGGTGCCGGTGGCGCTGTTCTGCGGGGACACGGTGGCCTCGGAGGCCAGCTGGTCCTCGCTGCGCTACCTGCTGGCCTCGCCCGTGCCCCGGGCCCGGCTGCTGTGGAGCAAGCTCGTGGTGGCGCTCGGGTTCAGCCTGGCCGCGATGGTCCTGCTGCCGCTCGTGGCGCTCGCCGCGGGTACGGCGGCCTACGGGTGGGGGCCGCTGGAGCTCCCCGCGGGCGGCTCGCTGCCGGCCGGTGACACGCTCGGGCGGCTCGCGATCGCCGTGGCGTTCGTGTTCGTGTCGCAGCTGGTCACGGCCGGACTGGCGTTCTGGCTGTCGACGCGGACGGACGCACCGCTGGGCGCGGTGGGCGGGGCGGTCGGACTGACGATCGTCGGCAACGTGCTGGACGCGGTGACGGCGCTGGGGTCCTGGCGGGAGTTCCTGCCGGCGCACTGGCAGTTCGCATGGGCCGACGCCTTGCAGCCGCAGCTGGAGTGGGGCGGAATGATCAAGGGCACGGTGGTGTCGGTGTCGTACGCGGTCGTGCTGTTCGCGCTCGCGTTCCGCGGGTTCGCCCGCAAGGACATCGTGTCCTGAGGCTCGGTGGCCGAAGCCGGGGATCCGGGATAAGGCCTGCGGGGCCGTGCGACGACGCACGGCCCCGTTCGGCCGTCGGGGGCCAACCCGGGCGGACCCGCGTGTGCCTGCCGCCGCGGCGGCCCGTACCCCCCAAGAATCGCCTCGGTCAGGACGTACGGACGCGTCCGAACGGCACCGAGGGGTACGACCGATGGACAGAGCAGGACTTCCGCCTCGCAGGTTCGTGCTGACGGGCGGCCTCACGGCCGCCGCGGCCCTGCTCACGGGGTGCGCGGCGAAGAGCGCCCCGAAGCGGACGACGGCCGCGCCGGAGCCTCGGCCCAGCACCCCCGAGGGCGCGTACAGCCGTCTGGTGGAGGGCAACAAGCGCTGGGTGAGCGGCAGTCTGAACCACCCCGACCGGGACCCGGACCGCCGTGAACTGGTGGCGCAGGCGCAGGATCCGTACGGCGTGATCCTGGCGTGCATCGACTCCCGGGTGCCGCCGGAGCTGCTCTTCGACACCGGGCTCGGCGACCTGTTCGTGCTGCGCACCGGCGGGCAGGCGGTCGGCCCTGTGGTGACCGGATCGGTGGAGTTCGGGCCGATGACGGCGGGTACCCCGCTGATCATGGTTCTCGGGCACCAGCGCTGCGGGGCCATCGACGCCTCGTACAAGGCGCTGCGGGACGGCAAGCCGCTGCCCGGCAACCTGCGGGCGATCGAGAAGGCGCTGGTGCCGGCGTACGAGCTGACGGTCAAGGACCCCGGCTCCGACCCGGTCGACACGATGATCCGCAATCAGATCAAGGTGACGGCCGACGAGCTGCGGGCCAACGCGGATCTGGCGCCCCTGGTGGAGAAGGGCTCGCTGGCCGTGGTCGGCGCCTACTACTCGCTGGACACCGGTCAGGTGGAGGTGCTGACGGGGGCGCCGGCGGGCAGCGCTTCCGCCAGCCCGTCGGCCAGTGCCTCCGGGAGCGCTTCGCCTAGCCCGTCGGCGTCGGCGTCGGCATCCGCTTCTGCCTCTGCCTCTGCCTCTGCCTCTGCCTCACCGTCGGAGTCCGCTTCCGTCAGTCCGTCGCCCGACGCCTCCTGAGGGCCGCGACCGGATCAGCCGACGGCCCCCGCGACGGCGTCGACCTCCGCCAGGAGTTCGGCGTCGAGCGGCTGGTCGGCGACGGCCGCGTTGGCCCGTACCTGTTCGGCGGAGGTGGCGCCCGCGATGACGGAGGCGCAGCCGGGCTGGGCGGAGAGCCAGCCGATGGCGAGTTCCAGGACGGTGCGCCCGTGCTTGTCGGCGAGCGCCGCCAGGGCTTCCACGGTGTCGAGGCGCTCGTCGGTGAGGTAGGAGTCGCGCCCTTCGAGGCGGGAGCCCGCGGGGACGGGGGCGCCCCGGCGGATCTTGCCGGTCAGCAGCCCGTTCGCCAGCGGGAAGTACGGCAGCACGCCGACCCCGTAGTGGAGAGCGGCCGGGACGAGCTCGCGCTCCGCCGACCGCTGGAGCAGCGACCATTCGTTCTGGGCCGATACGAAGGGTGCCGCGCCGGTCTCGCGGGCCACGTGGGCGGCTTCGGCGAGCTGCCAGCCGCTGAAGTTGGAGTGGCCGATGTAGCGGATCTTGCCTTCGGCGACGAGTTCGGTGAGCGCGGCGAGGGTCTCCGCCACGGGAACGGCCGGGTCGGGGCTGTGGAGTTGGTAGAGGTCGATGTGGTCGGCCTGCAGGCGGGTCAGGGACGCTTCGACGGCGCGCCGGATGTAGGCGCGGCCGGCGCGGGAGCCGGCGGCGGGTCCGTAGCCCATGTCCACGCCGTCGTAGCCGAACTTGGTGGCGAGGACGACCTGGTCCCGGCGGCCCTTGAGGGCCTCGCCGAGGTGGGTTTCGGAGCCTCCGGCGCCCCCGTAGATGTCGGCGGTGTCGAGGAGGGTGATGCCCGCGTCGAGGGCGGCGTCGACGACGGCGCGGGTGGCCCGGGCGTCGAGGCGGCCGCCGAAGTTGTTGCAGCCGAGCCCGATCGCCGACACCTGAAGACCTGAACTGCCCAGGGGGAGATGGCGCATGGTTTTCGTTCCTCCGCACTCGTCCGGCACATGATCGTCCGAACGGCAGTCTAGGTCGGCGCCGACGCCCTGGGGCGGGCAGGCCAGCCCCTCGTCGGGGGCGTCGCGGTCCAGGGTGCCGGGGGCACGCCGTCGGCGAAGACGTACGCGCGGTCCACACCGCCGATGACCGGTTGACCGGATTCGATCGAATCGATCGTTTCGGTTTTCTGTGGTGCAATCGAGCTCCACGCGCACGCGGACACACCACGGACCACGCAGACCGCAGGGGGATCCTTGAGACCACATGTCGACCAGCGCCAGGCCCGGGTGCTCGCTCTCGTCCGGGCCCGGGGCAGCGCCCGTGTCGCGGACCTCGCCAAGGAACTGGGGATCTCCCCGGTGACCCTGCGGCGGGACGTCGAGGCGATGGCGGAGCGGGGCGAGATCCAGCGGACGCACGGGGTGATCAGTCGGCTGGAGTCCGATCCGGCGGGCGCGGAGCCCGGCGCTGCGGGCTCGGAGGCGGGGTCGGGCACGGCCCCGGACACGGGCACGGGCCCGGTCCGGGGCGGCGGCGGGCTGGTGATCGGGATGGTCGTGCCGACCACCGAGTACTACTACGCCGACGTCGTGCGGGGGGCCCGCGAGGTGGTCGAGGCGCGGGGCGCACGGCTCACCGTGGGGCTGACCCGGTACCTGCCGGGCGAGGACCGCACCCAGGCGGCCCGGCTGCTGTCCACGGGGGCCGACGGCCTGCTGCTGACCCCGAACTGGGAGGCCGGAACACCCGGGCCCGGCGAAGGGGCGTGGACGGCCGAACTGCCCGTGCCGACCGTCCTGGTGGAACGGTGGGCCCCGCCGGGGCACCCGGCCGCCTCCCTGGACCGGGTGGCCTCCGACCATGCGGACGGCGCGGCACGGGCCGTGCGGCACCTGGCGGAACTGGGGCACAAGCGGATCGCGCTGGCCAGCCGGGAAACCCCCACGTCGGGGCGGCTGCGGACCGGCTTCGCCGCGGCCGTGGCCACGCTCGGGCTGGGACCGGCACCGGCGTGGCCTGCGGCCGGGGATGCGCCGCTCGCGGAGGCGGAGGCCTTCGCGCGGACCCTGGACTACTTGTGCGCGGCGGTGGCCGAGGGGGGCGTGACCGCCGCCCTGATCCACAGCGATACGGACGCGATCATGCTGATCCCGCGGCTCCAGGCGCGCGGGGTGCGGGTACCGGAGGACCTGGCGGTGATCACGTACGACGACGAGGTGGCCGAACTGGCCGACGTCCCCCTGACGGCGGTGGCGCCGGCCAAGCGCGAGGTGGGGGCGCGGGCGGCCGGAATGCTGCTGGACCGGCTGGAGGACCGCGGGGCGGGGCGGGAGGGGCCGCGTCAGCATCTGGATCTGCTTCCCCGGCTGACCGTCCGGCCGTAGCCCGAGCCCCGAGCGCCCGCTTCACATGTGCGTTTCGATTGAATTGCGGATTCGCTCTTGACGACATGATCGTCCGCACAAGGATGACGCTTGCGAACAGCTCCGGGGCCGCCTCTTTGGGGAGTGGCGGCCCCGGGGCCCATCCGCCCCATGGGGATCGACTCGCTCCCGCCCACGCACCGTTCCCGGCGCCGTGTCGTTCCCGGCGTCGTGTCGTCCCGGCGCCGCGGCCGGGGTTTGTGACCATCGGGACTTCGGATCTCACCGCTGGAGCCGTCAAGTGACCCACCCCGCCCCCGACTCCTCCCCGCTCACCGCGCCCCGCCGACCGGTCACCGTGCTCGCCATGAGCTCCGGGACCCGGGCCGCCGTCCTCGGTGACCGGATCCTTCCGGAGCTGCTCCGGGTCGCCGATGTGGACCCCGGGCTGCTCGTCACCGACTTCGGCGCCGCCTTCTCGCAGGAGGCCCTGCGGCAGCGGCTGGCCGTGGCCGAGGTCCTGTTCACCGGGTGGGGCTGCCCTCCGCTGGACGCGCGGGCGCTGGAGCTGATGCCCGAGCTCCGCGCGGTCGTGCATGCCGCCGGCAGCGTCAAAAACCATGTGACCCCGGCCTGTTGGGAGCGGGGTCTGCTGGTCTCCAGCTCCGCGGCCGTGAACGCGCTGCCGGTCGCGGAGTACACGCTCGCCGCCATCCTGTTCGCCAACAAGCGGGTACTGGACTCCGCGCACGCCTACCGGGCCGCCCGCGGCCACGTCGACCCGCTGCGGCACTTTCCCGCCGTCGGCAACTACCGCCGTACCGTCGGCCTGGTCGGCGCCTCCCTCATCGGCCGCCGCGTACTGGAGCTGCTGCGCCCCTTCGACCTGCGGGTGCTCGTGCACGATCCGTACGCCGATCCGGCCGAGCTCGCCGCCCTCGGCGGCGAGGCCGTCACCCTGGACGAACTGCTCTCCCGCAGCGACGTGGTGAGCCTGCACGCTCCCGAACTGCCCGAGACCCGGCGGCTGCTGGACGCCTCCCGGCTGGCCCTGATGCCGGACGGGGCCACCCTCGTGAACACCGCGCGCGGCTCGCTCGTCGACACCGCGGCGCTGACCGAGGAGCTGGTATCGGGGCGTCTGCACGCCGTGCTCGACCACACCGAGCCGGAGGTGCTGCCCGCCGACTCCCCGCTGTACGACCTGCCCAACGTGCTGCTCACCCCGCACGTGGCCGGCTCCCTCGGCGGGGAGCTGGACCGGCTGGCGGCCTCGGCCGTCGAGGAACTGGAGCGCTACGCCGCGGGCCTCGGCTTCCGCCACGCCGTCGACCGGGACCGGCTCGGCTACTCGGCCTGACCGTCCGCCGCGCGGACCAGCCGCTCCAGGTGCTCCCGGCCCGGCCCGAGCCGCTCCGGCAGTTCGCCGGCTCCGGGATACCAGCGCTTCTCGTACTCCCAGCAGAGCCAGCCCCGCGGCGGCAGGAGGGCCACCGCCTCGGCGAGGGGCAGCGCTCCCCCGCCGAGCCCGATCGGGGTCAGCTCCTGCGCGGACGCCACGTCCTTGACCTGTGTGTAGCCCAGGTGCCCGGCGAGGGCCCGGTTCGACTCGGCCGGGGACTCGCCCCCGAGCCAGGTGTGCAGTACGTCCCACAGCGCGCCCGCGCCCGGATGCGCGACCCGGTCGAGGACCCGGGCCGTGGCGGTCGCGGTGCGGTGCGAGTCGTGGGTCTCCAGCAGGATCCGCACCCCGTGCCGCTCGGCGAAGGGCGCCGCGGCCAGGAGCCTGCGGACCGCGTGCCCGTCGGCTTCGGCCGGGGGCAGTTCACCGCCGCCGGGGAAGACCCGGACGTAGGGCGCCTCGAGGTCGACGGCGAGCCGGACCAAGGCCTGGATCTCGGCGAGGACCGGCTCGTCGGGGCCGGGCGCGGCCACCCTGGCGTAGCCGGCGACTCCGAGGACGGCGACGCCCGCGGAGGTCAGGGTGCGCAGTCCGGCCGCACGGTCGCCGGCGGGACTGCCGGGGTGCACGGGTTCCTCGGGGTGGGCGCGCAGCTCGAGGCCCTCGTAGCCGTGCTCGGCGGCGAGGTCCGCGCTGCGCTCCAGCGGGGAGCCGGGCAGGCCGAGGGTGGAGAAGGCGTACCTCACGGTCGGCCCCCTTGGGTGGCGGCGGAGGGTCCGGCGGCGGGCGGAGGCGCGGTGGAGCCGCGCACCGTCAGCTCGGCGGGCAGCGTGGTGATGCCGCCGGGGGGCAGTGCTCTGCGGCCCGTGACGAGCTGGGCCGCGAGCACCCCGGCCTCGCGCAGCGGTACCCGGACGGTGGTGAGGGCGGGGGCGGTGTCGACGCAGACGGGCAGGTCGTCGAAGCCGGCGACGGAGACGTCCTCGGGTATCCGCAGGCCGGCTTCGCGCAGGGCCGCGGCGACCCCGGTGGCGACGGTGTCGTTGGCGGCGGCCACGGCGGTGAAGGGCGCTCCGCGGCGGAGCAGCTCGCGGGTGGCGTCGTATCCGGCGGAGCGCTCGAACCCCGCGTGCACGGTGAGGCCGGCGCAGTGCGCGGGCAGTGCGGGGTCGTGGTCGCGCAGGGCGTCCTGGTGTCCGGCGAGGCGCTCCCGGGTCGTGCTCAGTCCGGGCGGGCCCGCCACGTAGGCGATGTGCCGGTGGCCGAGCGTCAGCAGGTGCTCGGTGAGCCGGAAGGCGCCGCCCCGGTCGTCGAACATGACCGTGGCGACGGGGAGCCCTGCGGGCATCGGCAGCGGGGGCCGCCCGCACAGCACCACCGGGGCGCCGGTGGCCGCGATGCGGGCGAGGCGGGCTGCGAGCGCCCGGGTGTGCTCCGGCTCCTCGACGGCGCCGCCGGTCAGGACGACTCCGCCGGCCCGCTGGCCCTCCAGCAGGGCGAGGTAGTCCAGCTCGGCGGCCGGGGACCCCTCGGTGTTGCAGACGACGGCGAGCCGGCGCGCGCCGCCCTGTCCGCCGGGGGCGAGGGCGCTCTGCAGGGATCCGGCGAGGATCCCGAAGAAGCTGTCCGCGACGTCGTGCACGAGGACGCCGATCAGGTCCGAGGTCGCGGCGGCGAGGGCCCGCGCGGGGCCGTTCGCGATGTAGCCGAGGTCCTCGACCGCTCGCTCCACGCGGGTCCTGGTGCCGCCCGCCACCGGGTATCCGCCGTTCAGTACGCGCGAGACCGTGGCGGGCGATACGCCCGCGTGCGCCGCCACTTCGGCGAGTGTGACCGCCATCTTCCCCTCCTTCCGATCCGTCCCGGGTCATCGTCTCACCCGGTGTGTGGATCTCCATACTCGCCGAAGAAGAAAGCGCTTTCTATCACCCGGAAGAGTCTTGCATCGCGACAGTGCGCGGCCCTAGCCTGATCGGAGAGAAAGCGCTTTCTATACAGCTTTCTCGACAGCTCGACACAAGGAACACGCAACAAGACGAAGGAGGGGACATCGTGCAGCGCAGGACGATCAAGATCGCCATGAACGGCGTCACCGGGCGGATGGGTTACCGCCAGCACCTGGTCCGCTCCCTGCTCGCACTGCGCGAGCAGGGCGGGCTCGACCTCGGCGACGGCACGGTGCTGTGGCCGGAGCCGGTACTGGTCGGGCGCCGCGAGGAGGCCCTGCGGGCCATCGCGGAGCGCCACGGCCTGGAGCACGTGAGCACGGACCTGGCGGCGGTGCTGGCCGATCCCGAGGTGGAGATCTACTTCGACGCCCAGGTCACCAGTGCCCGCGAGGCGGCCGTCCGGCAGGCCGTGGCGGCCGGCAAGCACGTGTACTGCGAGAAGCCCACCGCCCTCACCTTCGAGTCCTCGCTGGAGATCGCACGCCTGGCCGACGCGGCCGGGGTCAAGCACGGGGTGGTGCAGGACAAGCTGTTCCTGCCGGGCCTGCTGAAGCTCAAGCGGCTCATCGACGGCGGGTTCTTCGGCGAGATCCTGTCCGTGCGCGGGGAGTTCGGATACTGGGTCTTCGAGGGCGACTGGCAGTCCGCCCAGCGCCCGTCGTGGAACTACCGCTCCCAGGACGGCGGAGGCATCGTCGCCGACATGTTCCCGCACTGGGAGTACCTGCTGCACGAGCTGTTCGGCCGGGTCCGCACGGTGCAGGCGCTGACGCGCACCCACATCGGCCGCCGCTGGGACGAGGACGGCAAGCCCTACGAGGCCACCGCTGACGACGCGGCGTACGGGATTTTCGAGCTGGAGGGTGGCGCCGTCGCCCAGATCAACTCCTCCTGGGCGGTGCGGGTCAACCGCGACGAGCTCGTGGAGTTCCAGGTCGACGGGACGCACGGCTCGGCGGTCGCCGGGCTGCGCGGCTGCCGGATCCAGCACCGTGCGACGACGCCGAAGCCGGTGTGGAATCCGGACCTGCCCCTGACGGAGACGTTCCGCGACCAGTGGCAGGAGGTCCCGGACAACAACCCCGCCGACAACGGCTTCAAGGCCCAGTGGGAGCTGTTCCTGCGCCATGTCGTCCGGGACGAGCCCTGGCAGTGGGACCTGTTGGCCGGCGCCCGCGGGGTACAGCTCGCCGACCTCGGACTGCGTTCCTCGGCGGAGGGCCGGCGGCTCGTGGTCCCGGAGGTGGCGCTGTGAGCATCCGGCTCCCCTCGGCGGACGGCGGGCTGCGCCTCCACGCGCCGGTCACCGCTCCGCTGGCGCCGCTCGCCTGCGACCCGGCCCGCAGCCGCACCTTCTACTCGGCCGCGCACGTGGTGGCCGACCCCCTCGCCGCCTCGGCCGAATCCGGCCCGGTCATCGACTGGGAGAGCACGCTGGCCTTCCGGCACACGCTGTGGGCGCAGGGCCTCGGGGTCGCGGAGGCCATGGACACCGCGCAGCGCGGGATGGGCCTGGACTGGCCGGGCGCGGCGGAGCTGATCCGCCGTTCGACCGCCGAAGCCCGGTCGGTGGGCGGCCGGATCGTCTGCGGGGCGGGCACCGACCAGCTGGCTCCGGACACCGTGCACTCCCTGGCCGCCGTCACCGCGGCGTACGAGGAGCAGCTCGCGCTGGTCGAGGAGTGCGGGGCGACGGCCGTGCTGATGGCCTCGCGCGCCCTGGCCTCGACGGCGCGCGGCCCGGAGGACTTTTCGGAGGTGTACGGGAGGCTGCTGCGGCAGAGCTCCCGGCCGGTGGTCCTGCACTGGCTGGGGCCGATGTTCGACCCGGCCCTGGAGGGGTACTGGGGGCACTCGGACCTAGACGGGGCCACGGACGTCTTCCTGAAGATCATTTCCGAGTATCCGGAGAAGGTCGACGGCATCAAGGTCTCGCTGCTCGACGCGGGGCGCGAGGTGGACATCCGGCGGCGGCTGCCCGCGGGCGTGCGCTGCTACACGGGCGACGACTACCACTATCCGGAGCTGATCGCCGGTGACGGCGAGCTGGCCAGCGACGCCCTTCTGGGCATCTTCGATCCGATCGCCCCGATCGCCGCGCGGGCGGCGCTCGCCCTCGACCAGGACGACACGGCCGGATTCCGGGAGCTGCTGGATCCAACGGTGGCGCTGTCCCGGCACCTGTTCGCACCGCCCACCCGCTACTACAAGACGGGTGTCGTGCTGCTGGCCTGGCTGGCGGGGCACCAGGAGCACTTCGCGATGGTGGGCGGACTGCACTCGGCGCGCTCGCTCCCCCATCTGGCCACCGCGTACGAACTGGCGGACAATCTGGGCCTGTTCCCGGACCCGGAGCTCGCCGAGGCCCGGATGCGACAGCTGCTCGCGCTGCACGGGGTGGCGTCATGAGCCCGGCAACGGCGCCGGCGCCGGCCCGGTTCAGCCTGAACCAGGAGACCATCCGCCAGTGGTCGCTCCCCGAGCTGGTGGCCGGATGCACCGCCGCCGGGGTCGGTGCGGTCGGTCTGTGGCGCGATCCCGTACAGCGCTTCGGGGTGCGGGAGGCCGCGAAGCTGGTCGCCGATGCCGGCCTCCGGGTCAGCTCGCTGTGCCGGGGCGGCTTCTTCACCGCCGCCGATCCGGTGGGGCGTGCGAGCGCCCTCGAGGACAACCGCCGTGCCGTGGAGGAGGCCGCCGAGCTGGGCGCCGACACCCTGGTCCTGGTCTCGGGCGGCCTGCCGGACGGGGACCGGGATCTGGCGGGAGCCCGGCGGCGGATCGTCGACATCCTGGGCGACCTGGTCCCGTACGCCGCGGGCCACGGGGTGCGCCTGGGGATCGAGCCGCTGCACCCGATGTACGCGGCGGACCGCTGTGTGGTCTCCACCCTCGGTCAGGCCCTGGAGATCGCCGAGGAGTTCCCGGCGTCACGGGTGGGGGTGGTCGTCGACTCCTATCACCTGTGGTGGGACGAGCGGCTGCCTTCCGAGGTGCGGCGGGCGGGCGAGGCCGGGCGGATCGTGTCCGTCCAGGTCGCCGACTGGGTGACACCGCTCCCCGAGGGCGTACTGCTGGGGCGCGGACAGCTGGGCGACGGCTCGATCGACCTGCGGGCCTTCCGGGAGCTGACCGACTCCGCGGGGTACCTGGGGCCGGTCGAGGTGGAGATCTTCCACCCCGGGCTGTGGGCCCGCGACGGCGAAGAGGTGCTGCGGGAGGTGATCGACCGCTACCGCGAGCACGTCGCGTGAGGTGAAGGGGGGTGCATGAGCCGAAGTACACGGGGGCCGCAGCGTTTCAGGCGAAGCAGCGTTTCAGTCAAAGGAGACTGTGATGACAGATGTGTGGAGCCGCCGTGCCTTCCTCACGGCGGTCGGTGGCAGCGTGGTCCTGCTCGGCACGCCCGTCTTCCCGGCGACCGCCGGGACGGTGACCTCGGTGCACGCCGCCATGCGCGCGGTGTGGCAGGGCCTCGTCCTGGGGACCGTGTCCTCCCCCACGGTGGAGCCCTTCCGCACCCGGCTGACCGCGCTGGGCGCACAGGCCGGCCAGTGGCGCTCCTCGATGGCCCCGGCGACCGGTTCGCTCTGGCCCGACCAGGTCTTCACCAACGACCCCGAGTGGATGGCGCAGAGCTACTACCGGCTGCGCGGCATGGCGGAGGCCTACGTCAGACCGGGGACGGGGCTCACCGGCGACGCCGCGCTGCGCACGGCGGTGCTGACCGGGCTGGACCACCTCCACACCCAGGTCTACAACGCCGGCCAGGCGCGGTACGGAAACTGGTGGTGCTGGCAGATCGGCGCGCCCCAGGCGCTGCTCGACACCGTCGTCCTGATGTACGGCCACTTGTCGGCGGCGCAGCTCGCCGGCTACTGCGCCGCCGTGGACCACTTCGTACCGGATTCCTCGGTCGGCTCGTACAGCGGGACCAGCACCGGGGCGAACCGGGTGGACCTGTGCCGGGTCCTCGCGCTGCGCGGCGTGGTCGGTGGCGACGACGCGAAGATCGCCCTGGCCCGGGACGCGCTCACGCCGGTGTTCCCGTACGTGACCTCCGGCGACGGGCTCTACCGGGACGGCTCCTTCATCCAGCACACCTATGTCGCTTACACCGGCTCGTACGGCTCGGTCATGCTCGGCGGACTGGGCATGCTGTTCGGGCTGTTGAAGGGCACGGCGTGGGAGGTGACCGCCCCCGGCGCGCAGATCGTCTTCGACGCGGTGGAGCACGCGTGGGCGCCGTTCCTCTACAACGGGCTGATGATGGACGCCGTCTCGGGGCGGGCCCCCAGCCGGGGGGTCCAGGTCGCCGATCCCCTCCAGGCGCAGCTGGACGACCACACCCGCGGGCACTCCGTCCTCGCCGCGATCCTGCTCCTCGCCGAGGGGGCGTCCGCCGCCGAGCGGACGCGCTGGCGCGGCCTGGTGAAGGGTTGGACGGCGCGGGACTACTACAGCCCGCCGCTGGCGGACGCCACCCAGAGCCTGTCGGCCCTGGCCCGGCTCTCCGAGGTCTCGGCGGACGCCGCGGTCACGGCCTTGCCCGAGCCCGTGGCGCACCGGCTGTTCTCCTCGATGGACCGGGCCACGCACCGCAGACCGGCCTGGGCGGCGTCCCTGTCCATGGCCTCGAAGCGGATCACGCACTACGAGACGGGCAACGGCGAGAACCTGCGCGGCTGGCACACGGGCAGCGGCATGCTCTCCTGGTGGGGCTCCACCTCGGGCAACGGCCAGTATTCGGACGCGTTCTGGCCCACGGTCAATCCGTACCGGCTGCCCGGCACCACCGCCTCCCGCAAGGCGCTGGCCGACGGAGCCGGGGGCGACTGGGGCGCTTCCCGGCCGGACGTCACCTGGGTGGGCGGCACGACCGACGGGGAGTTCGCCTCGGTGGGCCAGCACCTGAAGGGACTGGGCAGCACCCTCACGGCCCGCAAGTCCTGGTTCTTCCTCGACGACACGGTGGTCTGTCTGGGCGCCGGGATCAGCTCCACGGACGGCGCCGCGGTCGACACGGTCATCGACAACCGGAACCTGGGCGCGACCGGCACCCACGCCCTGACCGTGGGCGGCACGGTCCAGCCGGCCACGCTGGGCTGGACCGCCTCCTTCCCCGGGCCCGGCTGGGCCCACCTGGCGGGCTTCGGCGGCTATGTGATGTCGGGTTCGGGCACCTTCCGGGCGCTGCGCGAGGCCCGCAGCGGCCGGTGGAGCGATATCAACCGGAGTGCTTCCACCACGGTCCTGACCCGGCGCTATCTGACCCTCTGGTACGACCACGGGACGGACCCGGCCGCGGGCAGTTACGTCTACCAGCTGATGCCGGGAGCCTCGGCAGCCCAGACCTCGGCTCGGTCCGCCGCCACCGGCTGGCTCACGGTGCTCGCCAACAACCCGACCGCCCAGGGGGTGACGGTGGGCTCGCTCGGCTTCACCGGGGTCAACTTCTGGCAGCCCGCGACGATCGGCGCCCTGCAGGCGAGCGCGCCGTGTTCGGTGACGGTGCGGGAGTCCGGCGACGGCACGGCCGTGGTCTGCGTCTCGGACCCGACCCGCACCCTGTCGGGACTGACCCTGGTGTGGAACCGGCCCGTCGCCCAGGTGCTGTCCCAGCCGGCGAGCCTGGTCTCGGCGAGCACCGGGAGCACCCTCCAGCTCGGCTTCGGCAGCCTCACGGCCCGGGAGGGAGCGAGCCAGGTGGTGAAGGTGAAGCTGGGGTGATCTCCGGAGGTTGCCCCGACCGTCTCCGGACGATCTCCGGACACCCCGCGGGGCGATAAAAACGAAGCCCACAGGGTGACATAGCGTGACCCGTATGGATCAGGAGCACATATCCGGGGACGGCGAAGGCGCGGGCAGGCGGCGGTTCCTCGCCCTGGCGACGGGGGCGGCCGCCACCGCCGCCGGGCTGGGGGCTGTGGCCGGCTGCGCGAACGGGGACGCCACGGAGGCGGACGGGGCGGGGCCCGGCGAGAGCCGGGATCCGTCCGGTCCCCCGGAGAAGCAGGAGGGGCCGCGCGGCTTCGACGTCCGGGCCGAGAACGCCCGCCCGGGGAACGCCGACTGGCAGGTCGCCAAGGCAGGCCCGGCCCGCGCCATCGAGGGCTTCGCCGACCGGGTCAGCGTCCTGCCCGGCGAGTCCTTCGGCCTGCACGTCTCCACCACCGCGCCCCGGTTCACCGTCTCCGCCTACCGCATGGGCTGGTACGGCGGCGCCCGGGCCCGTCTGGTCTGGCGCTCCGAGGCCCTGCCCGGGGTGCGCCAGCCCGACCGCACGGTGGACACCGCGACCCGTACCGTGCGCACCCGGTGGGCCCGTAGCACCACCGTCGAGACCAAGGACTGGCCCGAGGGCTGCTACCTGCTGCGCCTCGACGCGCAGGGCGGCGAGGGCCAGCGGTTCGTCCCCGTCACGGTGCGGTCCGCCGGCGCGTCGGGACGTACCGTCGTGGTCAACGCGGTGGCGACCTGGCAGGCGTACAACCGCTGGGGCGGCTACGGCAGTTACGACGGCCCCAGTGGCGGATACGCCTCGCGCTCGCTCGCCGTGACCTTCGACCGGCCCTACGAGTACGACGACGGCGCGGGCCTCTTCCTCGTGTACGAGGCTCCGCTGCTCGCGCTCGCCGAGCGGCTCGGCATCCCCCTGGCCTATGCGACGACCACCGACGTGGCCCGGGAGAAGCGGCTGCTGGAGGGCGCCTCGGCGGTCCTCTCCCTCGGACACGACGAGTACTGGTCGCCCGAGCAGCGCGCGCACGTCACGGCGGCCCGGGACGCGGGCACCAACATCGCGATCCTGGGAGCGAACTGCTGCTACCGCCGGATCCGGCTGGAGGCATCCGAGCTCGGACCGGACCGTACGGTGGTCTGCTACAAGTCCTCCTACGAGCAGGATCCCGGCTTCAAGCGCGGCCACCCGGCCACGGTCGACTTCCGGTCCCCGCCCGCCGCCGACCCGGAGAGCACGCTGCTCGGCGTGATCTACGACGGCTACCCGGTGGACGCCCCGTACGTGGTGACGCACCCGGGCCACTGGCTCTTCGAGGGCACCGGAGCGAAGGCGGGCGACAGCTTCCCGCACCTGGTCGGCGTGGAGTACGACAAGGTCGACACCGGTTTCACGACCCCGCGCCCGATCGAGATCCTGGCGCACTCCCCCGTGGTCTGCGAGGGCCGCCCGAGCCACCAGGACACGGCGTACTACACGACGCCGAGCGGCGCCGCCGTCTTCGCGACGGGGACGATGCGCTGGGTGGAGGCCCTCGACGCGAAGGGCGACGGCCGCAGCGGAGCCAACCACGGCCTGGACGCACGCGCGGGCGCCCTGACCACCCGGGTGACGGAGAACCTGCTCCACGCCTTCGCGGCCGGACCGGCGGGACGGACGCATCCGGCGCAGGACAACGTCAAGGCGGTGTACGGGGGTTAGTCCCCACCCCGAACGCACTGGACTCCACCCGTAAGGGGTGTTTAGGATCATGTCGCGGCATCGCGTGTCGGTCACCGGCTGGGTGAGGCATGGAGGTGCCGGGACGTGCCTTTCGGAGGCATCCACTCATGACCGTTCAGCTCAACCACACGATCGTCCACTGCCGTGACCGCCGGGAGTCGGCCGAGTTCCTGGCGTACTTCCTCGGTCTGGAAGTCGGAGCCCCCTGGGGCCCCTTCATCCCCATCGAGGTCGCCAATGGCGTCACCCTGGACTTCGCGACCATCCCCGCCGAGTCCATCACCGCACAGCACTACGCGTTCCTCGTCTCCGAGGCCGAGTTCGACGAGGCCTTCGAGAAGATCAAGCGGGCGAAGATCACCTACTTCGCCGATCCGCACGGGCAGCGCCCCGGAGAGATCAACCACAACGACGGCGGCCGCGGTGTCTACTTCGCGGACCCCTCGGGCCACGGCATGGAACTGATCACGGTCCCGTACGGCGGCTTCAAGGAGTAGGACCGGCCCGGCGGCGGGGGCTCGCGCGCGCCCGCCGCCGGATCCCGTGCATGTCGCCCGCCGTCACGTCCGTCTCAGTACCCCGCCCGGTTCCCGTCCTCCGGAAGGTAGACGATGTTCGGCGCGCCCGTCGTCGGGTGGGGGCCGACGCGGGTGCGGACCCCGTAGACCTCCGCCAGCAGGGACTCCGTCAGGACCTCGGCCGGGGTGCCCGAGGCGGCCACGCGGCCGCCCGCCAGGACGTAGAGGCGGTCGCAGTACGCCGCCGCCAGGTTGAGGTCGTGCAGGACCAGCAGGGCGGTGGCGGGCAGGGCGCGGACCAGTCCGAGGATCTCCAGTTGGTAGCGGATGTCCAGGTGGTTGGTCGGTTCGTCCAGGGCGAGCAGGCCCGGGTCCTGGACGAGGGCGCGGGCCACCAGGGCGCGCTGTCGCTCGCCGCCCGAGAGCCCGTCGAAGCGGCGGTCCGCGAGGGCGCCCGCGCCGACGGTGTCCAGGGCCCGCACGACGCGGCGTACGTCGTCGGGTCCGTCCTGCTCCCAGAACCGTTTGTGCGGGCTGCGCCCCATGGCCACCACCTCGCGCACGGTCAGCCCGAAGGTGCCGACCGCGTCCTGGGGCACCACCGCCACCCGCCGCGCGCGGTCCTTGACGCCCAGCGAGGCCGCGTCCACGCCGTCCAGCAGCACGCGCCCGCCCGTGGGGCGCAGGGTGCCGTAGACGCAGCGCAGCAGTGTCGTCTTGCCGCTGCCGTTGGGGCCGACGACTCCGACCGTCTCGCCGGGGCGGGCGGTGAGGTCGATCCCGTGCAGCAGCGGCTGCCCGTCGATCTCGTAACGCACGGCCTCTACGGCGAGTTCCGCCGGCCCCGCCACCAGGTCGGCCACCGGACCCGTCTGTCGTCGCGCCGTCATCCCACGACCCCTTCGGTACGGGTGGACCTGCGCAGCATCCACAGGAAGAACGGCCCTCCGACGAGCGCCGTGACCACGCCCACCGGAATCTCCTCCGGCGCGGCGGCGGTACGGGCGATCAGGTCGGCCGGGTCAGGAACACCGCCCCGCCCAGCGCGGCCACGGGCAGCAGCGCCCGGTGCCCGGCGCCGACGACCATCCGGGCGGCGTGCGGCACCATCAGCCCGACGAAGCCGATCGCCCCGCTGTAGGCCACCAGTACGCCGATGACGAGCGAGGTCAGGACGAACACGGCGGCCCGGAACCGGCTCGTGTCCAGGCCGAGCGTCTGGGCGCCCTCCTCCCCCGCGAGCAGCAGGTCGAGCGGCCGGGCCAGGGCGACGAGCAGCCCGGTGCCCAGGAGCAGGGCCCCGGCGGGCAGGGCCAGTTCGCCCCAGCGGGCCCCGCCGAGTCCGCCGAGGGTCCAGAACAGCACGCTGCGGATCTGGTCGGGATGGGCGGCGAGCACCAGGATCAGGCTGGTCAGGGCGGACAGCACGTACTGGACGGCGACTCCGGCGAGGATCAGCCGGCCGGTGGTCATGGCGCCGCCGCGCCGGGCCATCGCGTAGACGGCGACGAGCGCGCCCATCGACCCGGCGAACGCGGCGAGCGGTACGGCGGCGCCGCCCGCGAAGCCGAGGAATCCGGCGCCGAAGACGATCACCAGCACGGCTCCGGCCGAGGCCCCCGAGGAGGCCCCGAGCAGGAACGGGTCGGCGAGCGGATTGCGCACGAGGGCCTGGAGCACGGTTCCCGCGACGGCGAGTCCCGCACCGACGACGGCCCCGAGCAGGACGCGCGGCATCCGGACGTCCCACACGATCGCCCCGAAGGCGCCTGCTCCCCCGCCGGGTCCCGGCCCGGCGAGCACGATGTCGAGCACCTGGCCCGGGGGGATCCGCACCGGTCCCAGGGCCAGCCCCGCCAGGGCCGACGCGGCCAGCGCGGCGGCCAGCAGGGCCAGTACGGCCGGCGTACGGGTGAACGCGCGGGCGACGCGGAGACTCACGCGGCGTCGGGGTGGAGCTGGCCGCCCAGCGATTCGACGGCGTCGGCGACGCGGACGCCGAGCACGGCGGAGGACAGCGGCAGCACGACGAACCGCTGGTTCTTGATCGCGGGTACCTGCGCCAGCGCCGGATCCTTCAACAGGCGCTGCTTCTTGGCTTCGACGGTGGTGCCGCCGTAGTCGTAGATGAGGACGACCTCGGGCCCCCGCTCGATGACCTTCTCCCACGACACGTCGCCGAAGGTGTCGTCGAGGTCGGCGAACACGTTCGTGCCGCCCGCCAGCGCGACGATCTCGTTGCCGATGCCCTTGCCGCCCGAGGTGAAGGCGGAGGCCTCGCCCGAGTCGTAGACGAAGACGGCGGGCTTGGCCTTGTCCTTCACGCGTGCGCTGACGGCTTCGATGCGGCGCTGTTCGTCGGCGAGGAGCCGCTCGCCGCGCTCGGGCACGCCGAAGGTCCGTGCCACCTCGGCGATTTCGGTCCTGAGCTGGTCGAGGCCGACCTTGCCGTCGGTGCAGTACTCCACGCTGAGGCGGGAGTTGATGCCGGACTTCGCGAGTGCCTCGCGGTCACGGCCCTGCGGCTTGTCGAAGGCGCTGGAGTAACCGCCGTACACGAAGTCGGGGTTGGCGCCGAGAAGGATCTCCTTGGAGGGGTACTCCTTCGCCAGCACCTTGATCTTGTCGTACGCGGGCCGGTAGGCGGGCAGTACGGCGTCGTCCAGGTAGGCCGTCCCGACGGTCTTCCCCTCCAGCCCGAGGGCCAGGAGGATCTCGGTGGCGTGCTGGTTCATGGCGACCGCACGCTGCGGCGGTGCCTGATAGGTGCTGGTGACACCGCAGTTGGTGACCGTGTACGGGAAACCGGGCGCGGCGCCCGCCGCCGCCTTCGCGTCCTGCGCCGCGGGTGATCCCCCGCACGCGGCCAGCGGTATCAGGAGGGGGAGGGGCAGGAGCGCGCGCAGCAGCGCACGGGGGTACGAAGACATGGTGAAGCCTCTCCGGGGGATCCGCGTCCCCTGGTCGAACCGAATGAGGCGGTGCGTCAGTGTCTGACTCCCGGGTCCCCGCGAGGGGGTGGCCGGTCACAGTGGCGGGACCGCACCGGATTCGCACCGGTTTCCTGTCCTGCACCGCCCTGGATAACCCGGCCCAGTGTGCCAGAAGGGCGGGGCGTCAGCGCCTCGGGCGCACCGCGCCGGCCGGCCGCGCCGTCCGCGCCGCCCGGGAGGCGAGGGTCCGCAGCGCCTCGTCGGAGGGGGATCCCGGCTCTGCCGTGTAGAGGTAGAGGGTCTGGTCGGGGTCGTCCGGGAAGGTGAGGGACTCGTACTCCAGGGCCAGTTCGCCGATGTCGGGATGCCGGAAGCGCTTGGTGCCGTGGGTGTGCTCGAGCACGTCGTGCCCGGCCCACCAGCGCCGGAAGTCCCGGTCGAACGACGCTAGTTCATCGACGAGGGGGCTCAGCTCCGGATCGTACGGGTGCCTGCCGGCGTAGAACCGCAGCGCGGCGACGGCTCCGCGCGCGGCGCTCTCCCAGTCGGCGAAGAGCGTGCGGGCGGCGGGGTCGAGGAAGAGGAACCGGGCCAGATTGCGGCCGCGTCGGCCCGGTGTGCCCAACGCTACTGTGCCCGGCTCCGCGGCGCCCGGCTCCACCGCGTCCGAATCGGGCAGGTCTGCCTCGGGGAGGTCCGCCTCGGGGAGGTCTGCCTCGGGCGCGCCGAAGTCGGCGTACAGGGACTCCGCGAGCCGGTTCGCGGCCAGGACGTCGAGCCGGCGCCCCATGATCATCGCCGGGGTGCCGACCTCCAGGGCGTCCAGCACCTGGTAGAGGCCCGCCCGGACCCGCTGCGGGCCGGTGGTTTCCGCGGTGCCGGGGGCACCGGCCGCCGCCGGGTCGGCGGCGCGCCGCCCGGGCCCGGGGGCCCGCTGCGGACGGGCCAGGTCGAAGAGGTGGGACCGCTCGGTGGCGTCGAGCCGCAACGCGCGGGCCACGGCGTCGAGCACCTCGGCGGATGCGTGCAGGGTGCGGCCCTGTTCCAGCCGGGTGTAGTAGTCCACGCTGACCCCCGCGAGCTGCGCGACCTCCTCGCGCCGCAGCCCGGGCACGCGCCGCCTCCCCGGGTGAGCGGCGACGCCCACCTCCTCGGGACCGATCCGGGCACGGCGGGAACGCAGGAAGTCCCGCAGGTCGGACTGGGGCTCGCGGCCGGCGTTGGCGGTCATTCCCCCAGGCTAGGCCGTGGGGGCCGGTGCCACAGACCGGTCACCGGCCGCCCGCGTCCGGCCGGCCGGCCATCCGGCCATCCGGCCATCCGGCCACAGGCTCATGCCGTCCCGTCCTGGGCGGCGCCCAGGATCGCGAGGTCGCTCTCGGACAGGCGCAGACGGCCGGCGGCGACGTTCTCGGCGAGGTGGCCGAGGTCGCCGGTGCCGGGGATGGCCAGGACGTGGGAGCCCTGGTGCAGGGTCCAGGCCAGCCGGATCTGGGCCGTGCTGACACCGTGGGAGCGGGCGACCGAGTGGACCGCAGCGCTGTGGTCGGTGGCCTCGTCCGCGGTCACTCCGGCGGTGCGTCCGGTACCGGCGATCGAGTAGAACGGCACGAAGGCGATGCCCTGCTCGCCACAGATCTCCAGCAGCTCCTGCTGCTCGGGGGTCGCGCCGATGCCGTACATGTTCTGGACGCAGACCACCGGCGCGATGGCCTGCGCCTCGGCGAGGTGGTGGGTACGTACGTTGGACAGGCCCAGGTGCCGGATGAGTCCGGCCGTACGCAGGTCGGCCAGCGCGCCGAAGCGCTCGGCGATCGAATCGCTGCCGACGATGCGCAGGTTCACCACGTCCAGGTGGTCGCGGCCGAGCTGGCGCAGGTTCTCCTCGACCTGGCCGCGCAACTGCTCGGGGGTGGCGTGCGGCAGCCACTGGCCCGAGGGACCGCGGCCCGGTCCGACCTTGGTGGTGATGACGAGTTCGTCCGGGTAGGGGGCCAGCGCCCGGTTGATCAGCTCATTGGCCGAGCGCAGCGAGGAGAAGTAGAACGCGGCGGTGTCGACGTGGTTCACACCCAGTTCGACCGCGCGGCGCAGTACGCCGATCGCCTGGTCGCGGTCCCGTGGAACGGCCTCGGCCGCGAATGCCTCACCGTGCTGGGTCAGGCGCATCGTGCCGAAGCCGATCCGGTTGACCGTGAGGTCGCCGAGCGTCCACGTGCCGGATGCCGCCGCTGTGATCGTCTGTGAGGTCATGGCGCGATCATGTCCGCGCGCCCGGCCGGCCCGCCATTGATTAAGACATGCCCGAATCCAACGGATCCTCTTCGGTCTTGAAGGTCTGAAACCCACGGCGATGGTAGTTGGGCAGCGCATTCGAGTGGTCCGCCGACGACGTGTGCAGCCATACCCGGCGCACGCCCGGTACGAGTTGCCAGCCCTGCCGGATCGCGAGCGTAGACGGGCAGGGCCACGCCTACGGTCCGGCCTTCGAGGTGCTGGAGGCCGCAGTCAACGCCAGCTTCGCGGAAGGCGCCACCGGGATCATCGACTCTGTCGAGCGCGCGCCCGCCGGCGAGTAGCCCTGCGCCAGCACCTGCCCCCACCCCTTGCGGGTGAGGGTTTCACTGTGCCCGGGGTCAGGTGGGCGGCTGCCCACTACCCGTGAAGGCGACCTCGCCCCGGCTGCTACTCGGCCCGTCGCTGGCCCTGATGGATCCCTCCTTACCGTCCGGCATGCGCAGGATTGCCGCGCGTGCGTTCAGCAGCTCCCGCTCGAGCCCGGGTTCGCCGGAGCGGATTGAGCCGAACCACGTCTTCGCCTGAGCGCCGTCGTCGAAGATGGAGACCCGGGCGTAGACGGCCCGTTCGGTCCCGTCGATCACCAGTACTGCGTCGCTCTCGAGTTGTCTCGGCATGCCGTCAGTGTGCACCCGAAGATCGGCGGCAGGTGCCACCCTCAGTGCGTCACCACTCAACGGCGGCTCTCTCGAGAATGGTTGGGCCACGATAAGATGCCATGCGAATGTTCGCCCGTGCCGCCACCGCGGTGCGGGCTTGTTTGTATCCGGGTGTAAATGGGCGTGTGATCCATCTCGGGCCGTCGCAGTGGGTGCCGGTGGCGGCGATGGGGGCAGCGCCGATCGCGGCTGTCGTGGCGATCATAGTCCCGTCCCGGGTGGCGCGGGCGGCCACGGCGACGGCGTGACGGGCGGCGTTCACCTCTCAGCGGCTCCAGGCGGCGACGGACTTCATGAAGGCCGTGGACGACTTCCTGGACGAACGTGCGACGGAAAAGATGAGGATGGTCCGCCGGGAGGCCACCCAGGTTCGGCTGACGCTCTTCAGCGCCGAGGTGGGCAAGGCGATGAGTGAGATCACGGGTGCCATGTACTGGGCGAACCGCTACCAGATCGCCATCAGGGACGATCCAGACGGCGAGCTGAGAGCGAGTGTCGATCCGCGTGGCGCGAAGCTCGTGGCCCGGTAAGGCTGATCCATGTGGGGCAGGAGCGGTTCGGCCTAGTCCATGGTGGTGGGGTCGGGGCCCGAGCGAAGTTGGATTAGCGCAGTGCGCCGACGCGGGCCCCACCACCAGCGTGGTCGGGGAGCGCCGGGCATTCAGCGGCAAGGTGGCCCCCTCCGCGACGCCGAAGGGGGCCGTCGCATGACCCTGACCTGCATCGACAGCAAGATCGGATGGGGTTTCTTGGGGGTTGGGCACTGCAGTCAGACTGTTCGCGCCCGTAGAGAGAGTGCAGCACCCAACAGCCAGAGCACACCCAGACACAGAAAGGCCCAGGTCAGATTGCTCTGACCTGGGCCTTTGACTGGAACGTACCTCATAGGCAACGCAGGGGTGGCAGGGCTCGAACCTACGACAACCGGTTTTGGAGACCGGTGCTCTACCAACTGAGCTACACCCCTTCGGCGAGACCAACCATGTCACGGCGCACGCCGAAGATCCACTCAATTCGGTGATCAAACACGAGGAATTTCGTCCCGGGTCCGCGCGCCGGCGCATCCGAGCCGGCCGCCGAGCGGACCGTCTTCGCTGGTCAGGGCGATGCCGACAGAGGGGTGACCCGCCCCAGACCATCCAATCGATGTCCACAGTCCGAGACAACTGGTATCGCGCCGTGGACAGTTGCCCCCTGCGGGGATGTTCACCGTCATGGACGCCCAGCTCGCCGTTCCCGCCCGTGTTCGCCCACCACGTTTCACCCCGCCCCCTTGACCCGCTGTGGTCCAGACCAATAGTTTCCGCATGCACAGCGCACGCGCCCCGGCACCACTCACCGCATCCGCAAAGGAAGCCCATGCGCCGCAGCACGCTCGGCAGGCTGGCCGTCGCCGCCTGCTCCCTCTCCCTGCTGACCGCCTTCGCCCCCGCCCACGACGGCGCCGGCCACGGCGACTCCGGGCACGGCCGCTCGTACAAGAAGGTCGGCTACTTCACCCAATGGGGTGTCTACGGACGGGACTTCCAGGTCCAGGACCTGGAGAAGAACGGCAGCGCGAGCAAGCTCACGCACATCAACTACGCCTTCGGCAACATCAGCGCGGAAGGCAAGTGCTTCACCGGCAACGTCCCCGGTGAGGCCGATGCCTGGGCCGACTACGTCCGTCCGCTGGACGCCGAGAACTCGGTGGACGGCGTCGCCGACGACTGGGTGCAGCCGCTCGCCGGCAACTTCAACCAGCTCCGCGAGCTCAAGGCCAAGCACCCGAACCTCAAGGTCCTCATCTCCCTGGGCGGTTGGAGCTGGTCCACGCACTTCTCGGACGCCGCGCTCACGCCGGCCTCGCGCAAGGCCCTCGTGTCCTCCTGCATCGACCTCTACATCAAGGGCAACCTCCCGCAGGACGGCAGCCGCGGTGGCGCCGGTTCGGCCGCCGGCCTCTTCGACGGGATCGACCTCGACTGGGAGTGGCCCGGCTCCTCGGGCGACGC
Source organism: Streptomyces tatrensis (assembly GCF_049310065.1). Taxonomy (NCBI): domain Bacteria; kingdom Bacillati; phylum Actinomycetota; class Actinomycetes; order Kitasatosporales; family Streptomycetaceae; genus Streptomyces; species Streptomyces tatrensis. The sequence goes on from NZ_JBMDLB010000011.1 coordinate 702,370, forward strand.
CGACACCACCTACCGCCCCGAGGACAAGAAGAACTTCACCGCGCTGGTGAGCGAGTTCCGCACCCAGCTCGACGACTACGCCCGCAGCCAGAAGCGGAAGTCGAAGTACGAGCTGTCCGCCTTCGTCCCGACCGCCCCCGCCAAGATCGACGCGGGCTTCGACGTCCGCCGGATCATGCGCGACCTCGACTTCGTGACCCTCCAGGGCTACGACTTCCACGTCTCCGGCGAGGCGACCACCGCCCAGCAGTCCGCGCTGTACGCGAGGAACGACTTCAGCGTCGACGGCACCGTGGACGCCTGGGAGCGGCGCGGCGCACCCGCGCACAAGCTCGTGATGGGCATGCCGTTCTACGGGCAGGGCTGGACCGGCGTCAGCGGCGGCGGGGACGGCATGGGGCAGCCCGCGACGGGCCCCGCGCCGGCCGCCTGGGCGAACGGGTACGCGGACTACAAGGAGCTCAAGCAGCTTGCCGCGTCCGGCACTTACAAGCTCCACCGGGACCGCCGCAACGGCAGCGCCTGGCTCTTCGACGGCACCACCCTGTGGACGTACGACGACCCGCAGGTGCTGCGCACCAAGACCCGGTACATCCGCGAAGAGGGCCTCGGCGGTGCGATGTTCTGGTCGCTGGACGCGGACACCGCCGACGGTGAGCTGATGACCGCGGTCGACGAGGGCCTGCGCGGCCACTGACGGCCCCACCCCCGAACAGCGCCGCCGGGCCGTGGAAAAACGACGCGGCCCGGCGGCGCCCCAACCCTTACGCTCCCCCGCATGAAGACGAAGACGGTACGGGCGGTCAACGCGCTCACCTCCCGCTGGGCCGGACACGCGGCGGCGGACGGCACGGGCACGGTGTTCACGGCCGCCGGGGTCTCGCCGCTGCTGGCCCTCCTCGCGGACGGCGCCGACGGCCCGGCCCGCACCGAACTGGAGCAGGCGCTCGGCATACCCGCCGACACGGCGGCAAGCGCCGCCCGCGAGCTGCTGACCGCCCTGGACGGCGTACGGGACCTGCGCGCGGCCACCGGCCTGTGGACCGGGCGGAACCTCCCCTTGGAGGAGGCATGGTCGGCCCGCCTCCCCGCCGGGACCCGGTCGGTCCTGACCGGCGACGAGCACACCGACCGCAAAGCCTTGGACGCCTGGGCCGCCGACCGCACCGGGGGCCTCATCGAGAAGATGCCGGTCCAGACCGACCGCGACTCCCTCCTCGTGCTCGCCTCGGCGCTGGCACTGCGCCTGCGGTGGGTCCGGCCCTTCATGCCCAGGCGGACCTGGATCGACGAAGGCCCCTGGGCCGAAGGGGCCATGGGGGCCGTGCAGGGTCTCAGCCGCAGTACGGCTGTCCTCGACCGGGTCAGCGTGGCGCATGCTGCGACGGGGCCGGTGACCCTGCTGGAGGTGGTGGGCGAGGGCGGCGTGGACGTCCACCTCGTGCTGGGCGAGCCGCAAGCCGCGCCGGGCCGGACCCTCCAGGCCGGTATCGCGGCAGCCACCCGGGCGATCCCGTCCACGGGCGCGAGCATGCTCCCCGAAGGGAACCCGGGGCCCGGCCTGCACATCGACCAGGTGCCCTCCGCCGACCACCAACCCTGGCTGAACATCCGGACGGTGGCCTTTGAGGTGCAGGCGGAGCATGATCTCCTCGCCGCCGCCGGGCTGTTCGGGCTGGTGAGCGCCTCGGACACGCGGACGGGGCACTTCCCGGGCATCAGCAGCGAGCCGCTGGCCGTCGGTTCGGCCCGGCAGTCGGCCGTGGCGCGCTTCCACGCGGAGGGCTTCGAGGCGGCGGCCGTGACCGCGATGGCCCTCCGCCCCGGGGGCGGCATACCCAGCCTGAAGTACCGCGTCCGCCGGGCCCAAGTCGCCTTCCACCGCCCCTTCGGCTTCCTCGCCGTCCACCGGACCTCCCGCCTGGTGCTCGCGGCGGGCTGGGTGGCGGAGCCCCTCCCGTACCAGCAGAAGAGCCACGCGGCGGAGGAAGCCGAGGCCTGGGCGAAGCTGGATGCCGAGGAACGGGGTTGAGCCGGTCCCGCTCCGCCCGGACCCGGCCCGTAGGCTCCGTTCCATGGACAACTCGACGGTGGAGGCGGTCAACCGCCTGACGGCACGGTGGGCGGCGCGTTGGCCGGCGCAGCCCGCGGACGCGGCCGAAGGCACGGTGTTCACGGCCGCCGGGCTCTGGCCGCTGCTGGCCCTCCTCGCGGACGGCGCCGACGACCCGGCCCGCACCGAACTGGAGCAGGCACTCGGCATACCCGCCGAGACGGCGGCAGAGGCCGCCCGCGAGCTGTTGGCCGCCCTGGACGGCGTACGGGGCCTGCGCGCGGCCACCGGTGTGTGGGCGCGGCGGGACCTCCCGCTGGAGGCGGCGTGGTCGGCCCGGCTCCCGGCCGGGACCCGGTCCACGCTGACGGGAGACGAGGACACCGACCGCAAGGCCCTGGACGCCTGGGCCGCCGAGCGCACGGGCGGCCTGGTCGAGCAGATGCCGGTGGAGGCGGGCCCGCACGTCGACCTGGTCCTCGCCTCCGCGCTCGCGCTGAACCTGACCTGGGAGAAGCCCTTCTCCGAGCGGCCGGTTCAGCCGTCCCACGGCCCGTGGAGCGGGCGCCGGCTGCGCGGGCTGTCCGTCACCCACGCCTTCCCCGAGCGGATCCGGGTGGCCCGGGGATCCTCCGGCCCGGTCACCCTGCTCCGCGTACCCGGCGCGCCCGGCGCCCACGGCGTGGACGTGCACCTGGTGCTCGGCGAGCCCGGGGCCGCGCCGGGCGAGGTGCTGACCACCGGGATCTCCGAGGTCACGGGCGCGCTGGCCTCCTCGACCGCGAGGGAACTTCCCGACGGCGCCGCGGGACCCGGGCTGTCGCTGCGCACGGTGGATTCGACCAGCCCCGACCCCGTGGCCCGGATCGGGACGGTGGCCTTCGAGCTCCGCGCCGAGCACGACCTGCTGCTCCACTCCGAGCTGTTCGGGCTCACCTCCGCGGCCGCCCGCCCCGGCCACTTCCCCGGCATCTCCTCCGTCCCGCTGGCCGTCGGCTCGGCCCGCCAGTCGGCCGTGGCCCGCTTCCACGCGGAGGGCTTCGAGGCGGCGGCCGTCACCGCCGTAGGGATGTTCCGCGGGGCCGCGAGGACCCGGTCGCACCGGGTGCGGCAGGCCGAGTTCGAGGTGGACCGGCCCTTCGGCTTCCTCGCCGTCGACCGGGAGTCCGGTCTCGTGCTGTTCGCGGGGTGGGTCACCGACCCGGATACCCTCACCCGATGACTTCCGACAAGATCAACGCGGCCGACTCCGGCACCTGGCTCCTCGGCGACCTCCCGGTCCGCCGCATCGGCTTCGGCGCGATGCGGCTCACCCACCTCGCCGACGGCTCCCCCAGCGACCGGGACCGGGTGACCGGCGTGCTGAGGCGGGCCGTCGACCTGGGGGTCAACCACATCGACACGGCCGCCTTCTACTTCTCTCCGACCCGCTCGGCGAACGAGCTCATCAACCGGGCCCTCGCCCCGTACGCCGACGAGCTGGTCATCACCACCAAGGTCGGGCCGGGCCGCGACGCCGCCGGCGACTGGTGGTGGGCCACGCCCGCGCAGCTGCGCGGGCAGGTCGAGGAGAACCTGCGCCAGCTCGGCCGCGACCACCTGGACGTGGTCAACCTGCGCGTCCCGCGCCAGGCGGAGACCGGTTCGATCGCCGAGCACTTCGGTGCCCTCTCCGAACTGCGCACCGCCGGACTGATCCGGCACCTGGGCGTGTCCAACGTACGGCCGGACCACCTCGCCGAGGCGCGGGCCATCGCGCCCGTGGTCTGCGTGCAGAACGCCTACGGGATCGGTTCGCCGGCCGAGGAGCACGCCTTCCTCGACGCGTGCGGCGAGCAGGGCATCGCCTTCGTCCCCTTCTTCGCGATCGCGGGCGCGGGCAAGGAGGCCGGAGGGGTCACCGAGGAGGGCCCGGCGGTACGCGATCTCGCGCGGGCCCACGGGGTGTCCCCGGCCCAGCTCCGCCTGGCGTGGACCCTGAGCCGGGGCGCGCACGTCCTGGCCATCCCCGGCACCGGCAACCCGGAACACCTGGCCGAGAACGTCGCCGCCGGCGCGCTGCGGCTGCCGCCCGAGGAGACGGCCCTGCTCGAGGCCGCGTAGCAGCACCGGGCGCCCCCGCCGAGGCGGAAGCGCCCTCACCGTCCACCACGCTCATGCCGTCGCCCGCCCGGTCCTGTGGATGTCTTCGCGGTGGGCGGCCGCCAGGGCCGTCGTCTCGGTGAAGTCGGGGATGCGTCCGGTGCCGCCGCGGCCGGACACGGAGAGGGAGGCGGCCGCCGCCGCGTACGCCACGGAGTCCGCGAGGCTGTCGCCCAGTGCGAGCCGGGCGGTGGCGGTGCCGGTGAAGCAGTCCCCGGCGCCGGTCGCGTCGACCGGGTCCGGGTTGACGGGGACGGGGAGGTACGCCGCTGCCGTGCCGTCGTCCAGCAGCAGCCGGTCGGCGCCCGCGGTGACCGCGACGCTGCGGGCGCCCAGGGCGCGGTAGCGGGCGGCGGCCTCTGCCGGGTCGTGGGTGTCGACCAGGGCCAGCGCGTCGGCCGGGCAGGAGGTCTTCAGCAACCCGGTCAGCGGGGCGATGCGGGCCAGGAGTGTCCGTGCCTCACCCCGACTGGTCAGCCGGGAGCGGAAGTTGGGGTCGTAGGAGAGGTGCCCGCCGGCTTCGTGCACGGTGCGGGCGGCGAGCAGGACGGCTTCGCGGCTGCTCGGCGACAGGGCGCCGGCGATGCCGCTGGTGATGAGGGCCTTGGAGTCGGTCAGCAACTCCCGCCAGGACTCGACGTGTTCCACCGAGAGGGTGGAGCCGGCGCTGCCGGTGCGCCAGTACACGAACTCGCGGTCGCCCTCGGTGTCGGCGCAGAGCAGGTAGGCGCCGTTCGGGCGCGGGGAGCGGCGTACGTGGGAGACGTCCACGCCGAGTTCCGCGGCGCGGGCCAGCAGCGGGACGCTCAGCTCGTCCTCGCCGACGACGGCGAGGAGGGCGGTGCGGGCTCCGGCGGCGACGGCGGCGGCCGCCGCGTTCAGCGCGTCCCCGGAGAAGGAGACGCGGGCGGGGGTGCCGTCGGCGGCGTCCCGCAGGGCGGTCCCGGCGTGGATCTCGACGAGGACCTCACCGAGGACGAGGACGTCGTACCCCTGGGAGGCGGGCGCGCTCCGGCCCGTGTTCCCGGCCCCGGTCACGGACGCCGCTCCGGGCCCGCGCAGTCGCCGCAGCAGGGCCGGGCGAGGTCGGCGAAGAGGGCGGCCAGTTCGCCCGGGTCGGCCGGCAGGCCGCTGCCTATCCCGACGGCGGCGGCCCCGGCGGCGAGCCAGTCGCGGACCTCGCCGGGCTCGATCCCGCCGGTCGGGATGATCAGGGCGTCGGGGAGGACGGCCTTGAGGGAGCGGATGAAGCGCAGGCCGCCCACGTGGGCGGGGAACACCTTCGCCGCGCCGCCGGACCGGACGGCGGAGGCGATCTCGCCGGGGGTGAAGCCGCCTTCGATGAAGGCTGCCCCGCGCTCCCGGGCGACCTCGCGGACCTCGGGGGCCGGGTACGGGGAGATGAGGAAGGCGGCGCCCGCGTCGAGTGCGGTGCGTGCGGCCCGGGCGGTGGTGACCGTGCCGACTCCGATGAGGGCGGGCCGCCCCCGCGCGTCGGTGAGCGGGGCGGTGCGGGCCACCGCCCCGGCCCAGCCGGGGGTGGAGGTGGTGAGTTCGACGGCCCGGCAGCCGGCGGCGAGCAGGGCGGCGGTGTGGCGGACGGCCTCGTCCGCGTCGGCGTTGCGCAGGACCGGCAGCAGGCGCTGCGCGGTGATGGCCGCATACGGGTGACAGGACAAAGGGTCCTCCATTTGTTCCATGTAATGGAACTTAGTATCGTGTACCGGAACACTTCTGGTGCAGACCATACCCACCTCTGGAGATCCCTTGTCCACGGACGGCAGCAGGACCCCGAGCGCGGAGGCCGAAAGCGCTGCCCGCGGCGGCCGGACCTCCGCCGCGGGTACGGCGCTGGAGAAGTCGATGCGGATCCTGGAGGCCGTGGCCGCGCCCGGCGGCCCGCACCGGCTCACCGACGTCATGGCCGCGGCGGCCGTGCCGAAGTCGAGCACCTTCCGCATCCTGGCCTCGCTGATCGAGCAGGGCTTCGTACGCTCCGAGGGCGAGAGCCGCTACGGCGTCGGCCCGCGGCTGCGCACGCTGTCCGCCCTGGTCGGCAGCGGGGAGCCGGCCGGCATCGAGCAGATCCTGCGGGAGCTGCAGGAGGCCACCGGGCAGGCGGTCCATCTCGCCCTGCACAGCGGGGAGACCATCACCTACATCCGGAAGCTGGAGAGCACGCAGCCCTTCCGGACCGCCTCGCGGGTCGGCATGCGGATGCCGCTGCACACGACGGCGATCGGCAAGAGCATCCTGGCCGGGCTGCCCGGGGACGAGGCCCGCGAGCTGGTCGCCGCGGCCGGTCTGCCGCGCCGCACGCCGAACACGCTCACGACGCCACAGGCCCTGGAAGCGGAGCTGGAGGCCGTACGGGCGCGGGGGTTCGCCGTGGACGACGAGGAGAACGAGGCGACGATCCGCTGCGTCGGCGCCGCGATCCTCGACACCGAGGGCCGCCCGATCGGCGGCGTCAGCATCACGACCGTGACCTTCCTGGTCTCCCGCACGGAGATCGAGGCCTACGCGCCCGCCCTGCTCGCGGCCACCCGGGCACTGGCCCCGCTGCTGTAGCCCACCAGGGCCTGTCGTCAAAGTCCCGTCGTCGCCCGGAGGGCGGCCGCGCGGCGTCTGGTGCGTGGTCTCGGCGTGCCGGGCGGAAGCCCGCGTACTGGACGTACTTGGCTTGCGCCCGGTGCGGCGAGAGCGCGTGCCAGACGTCGCGAGGCAGACGGGAGTTTGACGACAGGCCCTAGGGGGCGCGAGCAGGTCAGTCGGGGCGGTGCGCGCGCCGTGCGTCCTCGGGCCGGTCGGCGGCGGGATCCCGGCCCGCGGACCGGGCCAGCAGTTCCCGGGCCGCTCGCAGGTGGCGGTGGCCCGGTTCCAGCACGGACTCGGCCCGCGCCAGGGCGCCGGTCAGCACCGCGGCCGCCTCGGGGGCCCGCCCCTGGGCGAGCAGGGCGCGGGCCCATTCCAGGCGGGAGTAGAACACGTGGGGGTGGTCCTCGCCGAGCACCCGGGTCCGGTCGGCGGTGAGTTCCGCCCAGGCCCCGGCCGCCTCGGCGGTGCGCCCGGCGCGGGCCGCCAGCGCGGCCAGGCTTCCCCGGATGGCGAGCGTGTGCGGATCGTCGGGCCCGATCCCCTCGGCGGCTTCGGCCTCGGCCAGCAGCCTGCGGAACTCCGCCTCCGCATGAGCCGGTTCGCACGGGCGGAACCAGATCAGGCTGCGCCGGGTCGCCAGTACCTGCGGATGGCCGGCGCCGTGGACCCGTAAGCGGTCGGTCAGCAGCGCCTCCAACTGACCTGCCGCCGCGCGGGGATCACCGCCCTCTCCGGTGAAGTAGGCCAGCTGGTGGCGGGCCGCCAGAGCGTCCGGGTGATCGGGCCCCAGCACCTGCGCCACGTCCGCGAGCAGCTCCGCGAACTGGGCCGCGGCGGCCAGATGGTTCCCGGCCTCCCCTACGAAGAAGGCCAGTTGATGCCGCGCCGCCAGGGTGTCGGGGTGCCTCGGCCCGAGCCGGCCGGCGCGCCTGCGGGCGATCCCGGCGAGATCGGCGGCGGCCCGGCGCGGTTTCCCGGAGTCCCCGATGGCGATGGCCAGCGGCAGTTCGGCGCCGGGGACCCCGCCGCGGGAGGCGAGGCCCAGGGCTTCGACGGCCCGCGCGAGGCGCCCCTCCTGATGGGCGACGAGCCCCATGTCGTAGGCGTCGGCGGGCTCCACCAGGGGCAGCAGTCCGCGCCACAGGTGGTCGGGCACGGGACCGTTGCCCGGAGCGTTCAACAGGTAGTCGAACGCGGTGAATCCGGCCCCGAAGTTGCCGATGAGCAGCCCGCTCGTGGCGTAGGCGGCGGCGCAGGCCCAGTCCATCGCCTCCGCGAACGGCTCGGGCTGGAGGTCCCCGCCGCCGCGGGCCGCCAGGTAGGGGGCGTGCAGCTCGCGCAGCCAGGCGCGGCTCACCGGGCGGCGCAGTCCGGCCCGGCGGCAGTCCACCGCCGCGGCGACCACGGCGGCGCCGCGCGGATTGGCGCCCGGGGCCCAGGCGTTCTCCCAGGCCGCCAGGAGCTCAGGACCGGCCGCCAGCACCTCGGCCACCCCGAACCGCTCGCCCGCGCGCAGCGCGGCCCCGATGCGCGGATCGCCCTGGTGGGCGGCGGCCCGGCCGCGCTCCGCCCTGGACCAGTGCCGGGGCAGCCTGATGACGGCCGCCTGGTGGAGCAGGTCGCGCTGGGCCCGCCAGGCGTCCCGGTCGGAGCCGGTGAGCCGGCTCTCCTCACGGGCGTCGTAGCGCCGGTACTCCTCGACCCGCATCGTCGCGATGACCACCGTCGTGCGCAGGGAGGCCAGTTGTGCGGCGCCGAGGCCGCCCGCGCCGAGGTGGTCCTCCAGGTCGTCCAGCCAGAGCACGGCGCGGCGCCGCCGCCCGGCGATCCGTACCGCTTCGGGCAGCGCGGCGCGGGACAGCGGGCGGACGAAGGCGTGCCGGGGGTAGCGGGTGCGGGCCACCTCGTAGGCGAGCCGGGTCTTGCCCGCCGTGGACTCCCCCACCACGAGGACGAAGCGGCTCCGCTCCAGGGCGGCCCGCAGCCCCGGTTCGGCGTCGCGCCGGATGTACGCGGGCGGGGCGGCCGGGGCCTCGGCCGGGTGGGCTCCGGCCAGTTCGGGGCGGTCCACCTGGCGCAGCAGCGGGATCCGGCCCCCGGCGGTACGCAGGAGCTCCCCGGCGGCCCGGGGGTCGGCGCCCTCCCCGGAAGGCCGCATCAGCTCGGCGGCCAGTCCGGACAGCGTGGTGACGGCCGCGCCGATCCCGGCGGCCCAGGGCCCCGAGGTCCACACCGCCGCCAGCGCCACCGCACCCGCTCCGAGCCCTACCGAACCGAGGTATCCGGCCCAGCCCCGTGCCCGGCCGGATCCCCTGAAGAGCAACGTCGACATGCCGCCCCCAACACGTCCCGTGGGAGCCCCATTGTCACCCCGTACCCGGCCGTGGGAACCCCAACGGAGCTACGGGTAAGGGATGTTCGCCGTCAGTACGTGACGTGGAGGCGGCGGGCGGGCCCGTCCACCCGGATGCGGCCCCCGACGGGGATCACGATCTGCGGGTCGGTGTGTCCGAGATCCACGTCGAAGACGGCCATGGTGTCGGGGGCGTACTCGCCGAGGGCCCGCAGGACGGCCTCGCGCTGCTCGTGGCGGTAGCGCTCCCGCTCCTCGGCGTCGAAGCGCTTCTCGAAGGACCAGCTCTTCGCCCGGCCCATCAGGAGGGCGGGGAACTGCCGCAGCAGTCCGCGCTCACCCATGTTGCGCAGGATCCAGTAGACGTCCTGGGAGCGCGGCATGTCCTCCGAGGTCTCCAGGAAGAGCACCCCGCCGGCGTACTCCTCCACGGGCCGCACGGCACGGTCGGCCATCAGGAGCCAGGAGATGATCTCCAGGTTGCCGCCCCAGCTGTTGCCTTCGACCACGCGGTCGGCGTTGTGCCAGGTCCAGCCCTTGGCCGGGTCGAGTTCCGGTTCGCCGTCGAAGGTGCGGGGGTCGTCCCAGGGGCCGTTGACGTCCCCGCTGGCGCCGGCGGCGGTCAGCTCGTACTCGCCGGAGGTGAACAGTGCCGCCCGCAGGGACTCGGCCGTCAGCGGGTGCATGGCGCCGGGCCGTCCGAGCTCGACCATCACCGAGCTCCCGTGATAGGCGACCAGCCCCAGGTTCCTGAGGTGCAGGAGGAGGTTGGTGTTGTCGCTGTAGCCGAAGAACGGCTTGGGGTGGGCGCGCAGGAGATCGGCGTCGAGGTGCGGGAGCAGCGTGATCTGGTCGTCGCCGCCGATGCTGGCGATCACGGCCTTGATCTCGGGATCGGCGAAGGCGGCGTGGAGGTCGGCGGCCCGCTCCTGCGGCGTCGCGCCCATCTTCCGGGTGGTCGGGTACTCCACCGGCACCAGCCCGAACTCCTCCCGGAGCCGGCGCAGCCCCAACTCGTAGGGCTGCGGGAAGAGCGCGGGCAGACCGGCCGAAGGGGAGAGCACCGCGACGCGGTCTCCGGGGCGGGGCTTGGCGGGGTAGCGAGGATCCGTCATCCGATGATCCTAGGAGCGGACCCGGCCGCAGTCGAAGCGGTTTCCGTGGGCCCCCCGCACCCTCTCGGCGGATGCGGCGGGGTGATCGAGTCGCGGGTGCGACAGCCGAGTTGATCCCCGCCGGGTCGCCCTGAGCGAGCCCGGGTCACCAGGCTCCGGGTTGCGAGGGCATCGGGGCGGCGGGCCGGGAGACGGCCGCAGCCGAACTCCTCCTCGGCTGCCGACCTCGCGGCATCGAATCTTCCCTAACATTCTCTATCAGAACGTATTCACCCCTCTTAGGGTAGGATCCGGAAGCATGAGTGACGAAGGACGCGAGCTGTACTCGGTCGGCGAGGTCGCCGAACTGCTCGGGCTGCACGTGCGCACCGTCCGGAACTACGTGCGCGAAGGCCGGCTGAAAGCCGTCCGCATCGGCAAGCAGTACCGGATCAGCCGGGCCGACTTCGAGGCCCTGACCAGCCGTCCCGCCCCGGCCGCCGGGGATCCCTCCGCCGCCGGGGAGACACCGCGGCGGCACCTGGAGGTGTCGAGCATCGTGCAGGTCGACGCGATCGGCCCCGACGCGGCGAGCCGGCTCGCGAACCTCGTCACGGCGAGCGCCCAGTCCCCGCGGGCCACCCCGGCCGCGCTGCGCGTCCAGACGGTCTACGACAAGGAGCGGGCCCGCATGAAGATCGTGATCCTCGGCGACGCCGCCACCACCGCCGATCTGCTGCAGTTGATCGACGGGGTGCTCGGCCCGGGCAACGGCATGGGGAACGACCTGGACCACGACCCCGACCACGACGCGGGAGCGGTGCACCGTGGCTGACCTCATCCAGGAACACCACGGCGTACCGGTCCTGGTCTGCGGCGCCGACGGTCCGCCCGTCGCCACCGAGCAGGACGCGCTCGACCAGCTGATCGGCGGCGCCTTCTACCGGACCGACATCGTCGCCGTCCCGGTCGAGCGCCTGGACGCCGGCTTCTTCGACCTGCGCAGCGGGCTCGCCGGGGCGATCATGCAGAAGTTCGTGAACTACCGGGTCCGCCTGGTGGTCGTGGGTGACCTTGCGCACCACCTGGGGGCGAGTTCGGCCCTGCGCGATCTCGTACGGGAATCGAACGAGGGCCGCCACATCTGGTTCCTGCCCGATCTCGGCGCCCTGGCCGCCCGGCTCGCCCCGGCCGGGGAAACGGGGCCGGAAACGGGGCCGGAAGCCGGGCCCGAACCAGGTCGGGGAGCGGGGCCGGGTACTCCGGATTCCGCATCCGCGAAACCGTTCGGCGGATAAGCGTTATCAAAGTCCCCCTCGACGGTCTCCCAGGTATTGGGCATCATCGAGCGCCGGTACGGACAGGGACTTTTCTATGAGCACATCGCACACGGCAGCGCTGGTCGCCGCGGCCCGCGCGGGCGATCCCCGCGCACAGGACGACCTGGTCAGCGCCTATCTGCCGCTGGTCTACAACATCGTCGGGCGGGCCCTGAACGGGTCCGTCGACGTGGACGACGTCGTCCAGGACACGATGCTGCGGGCGCTCGACGGGCTGGGCGGCCTGCGCGACGACCACAGCTTCCGGTCCTGGCTGGTCGCGATCGCCATGAACCGGGTGCGCGCCCACTGGCAGGCCCGTCGGAGCGCCCCCGGCGAGAGCGGCCTGGAAGCCGCCTGGGAGCTCGCCGATCCCGGCGCCGACTTCGCGGACCTGACCGTCGTACGGCTCCAGCTGGAGGGCCAGCGCCGCGAGACGGCCCGTGCCACGCGCTGGCTGGAGCCCGACGACCGGGCACTGCTGTCCCTGTGGTGGCTGGAGTGCGCCGGGGAGCTGACGCGCACCGAGATGGCGAACGCGCTCGAGCTGTCCGCGCAGCACACGGCGGTACGGGTCCAGCGGATGAAGGCGCAGCTGGAGGCGGCCCGGGTGGTGGAGCGGGCGCTGGATGCCCAGCCGCCCTGCGAGGACCTGCGGGCGGTGGTGGCGAGCTGGGACGGTCTGCCCTCGGCGCTGTGGCGCAAGCGAATAGCCCGGCACGCCCGCGCGTGCCTGCGGTGCGGCGGCCTGTGGAACGGCCTGCTCCCGGCCGAAGGGCTCCTGGCCGGGCTGGCGCTGGTGCCGGTCTCGGCGGCGCTGCTCGCGGGCGTACGGGCGGCCACGGCCTCCGGCTTCACCGCCGCGGGCCTGTCCACCACCGCTTCGGCGCACGCCGTCGGCGGCTCCCCCACTCCGGGCGGCTCCCCCACCCCGGGCGCCGGCCCCGTCGACGGCGGCGACGGCCTGGCGCAGTTCGCCGCGGTGGGCGGCCCCGGGGACGGCCGTGCCTCGCTCCGCAAGCAGCGGCGCACCCGCGGCCGGCGCCGGATGATCGGTGGCGCGGTGCTCGCCGCCTGTGTCGTGGGAGGCGGGCTGACCTACCTCGGCACCCGGCCCGGCACGGCCTCCCCCGAGGCGCCCGCGGCGGCGCTCGTGGCCCCGGAGTCGCAGAGCGCACTGCCCCCGGAGCCGGCCTCCCCCACCCCGAGCCCCTCGGTGTCCGCCTCGCCGAACGCCTCGCCGAGCCCCAGCCCGACGCCGAGCCCGACGCCGACCCCCACGCCCACCCCGAAGCCGAGCCCGAAGTCCACCCCTCCGAAGAGCCCCGCTCCCGCCCCGCCGGGCGGGAGCACCGCCGCCCAGGTGATAGCCCTGGTCAACTCCGAGCGCGCGAAGGCCGGCTGCGGGCCACTCAGGGACGACGCGCAGCTGCGTACGGCCGCCCAGGGCCACTCCGACGACATGGCGCGGCGGGACTTCTTCTCGCACACCAACCCGGACGGCGCGGACCCGGGCAAGCGGACCACGGCCGCCGGGTACCGCTGGTCCACCTACGGGGAGAACATCGCGAAGGGACAGCGGACGGCGGCTTCCGTCATGGATTCCTGGATGAAGAGCCAGGGCCACCGCGAGAACATCCTCAACTGCTCCTTCAAGGACATCGGCGTGGGCATCCACCAGGGCGCCGGCGGCCCGTGGTGGACGCAGAACTTCGGTGCCCGGATGTGACCCCCGAGGCCCGGCCCCCGAGCCCGGTCCGCCCGTATCCTCCCCGGCCCCCTGCCCCCGCCCGCTCCGCCGCGCCCATCGGTACGATCTCCCCTCATTGATTCAAAATGGGGGCAAGATAGGGGCTGGAAGCAAACCGGCAGATCACGGTGGAGGTGGGGCGCATCAGCAGGCAGAAACTCCGTCCGCACCAGCGCGAGGCCGTCGACGCCGCCGTGCGGGCGCTGGAACTGCCCGCCGGGCGCAGGGTCCCACGGACCGGGCTCCGTACGCAGGTGATCATGGCAACGGGCTCCGGCAAGTCGCTGGTCGCCGTGCACACGGCCGCGGAACTGCGGGCCGGCCGGGTCCTGGTCCTGGTGCCCTCCCTGGACCTGCTCGTGCAGACCGCGACGGCCTGGCGGGAGGGCGGCCGGACCGGCCGCGCCTTCGCCGTCTGCTCGCTGCGCGGCGAGGACGCGGGGATGCCCACCACCACCGACCCGGCCGAACTGGCCGACTGGGCGGGCCCGCCCGTCGACCGGGTCACGGTCTACGCCACGTACGCCTCGCTGGGTCTCGGCACCATCGAACGCGCGCACCGCGAGGGGCTGCCCGGCTGGGACCTGATCGTGGTCGACGAGGCGCACCGGACCTCGGGGCGGATCGGCAAGCCCTGGGCGGTGGTGCACGACAACCTGCGGATCCCCTCGGTCCGCCGGCTCTACATGACGGCCACGCCCCGGGTCTGGCAGTCCGCCGAGGATTCCGGATCCGCCGAGGATTCCGAGCCCGCCGAAGGCACTGAAGGCCCCCGCCGGCTGCCGGAAGGCGGACGCGGCCGGGGCGACCTGGTGGCCTCCATGGAGGACGATCCGGACGGCCCGTTCGGCGCGCGCTGCTACACCCTCACCCTCTCGGAGGCCGTCGACCGGGGCATCTGCGCGCCCTACCGGGTGGTCTGCGTGGACGTCAGCGATCCGGAGTTCCAGGCGGCCGTGCTCCTCGGGCCGGACGGACGCTCCGACGCCGTGCGCGGGGTGCGGCTCGCGGCGCTCCAGACGGCGCTGGTGACGGCCGCCGTGCGGCAGGGGTTCCGGCGCACCCTCGTCTTCCACCACCTGACCAAGGAGGCCGAGGCCTTCGCGGCCGGGCTGCCCGCGGTCGCCGCCCGGCTGCGCGCCACGAGCTGGGCCCCCCGGCCGGTGTACCCCCGTACGGTCTGGGCGGACTGGCTGTGCGGACAGCACACGGTGGCGCACCGACGGCGGGTACTGGGCGCCTTCGCGGACGACCGGGTCGCGGACAAGGCCTTCCTGGGCAGCGTCCGGGTGCTGGGCGAGGGCGTGGACACCAAGGAGTGCGACTCGGTCTTCTGGGCCGACGTACGGGGTTCCATGCCCGACCTGGTGCAGGCCGTCGGCCGGGCGCTGCGCATCCGGCCCGGGGAGGGCAAGGTCGCCTCCCTCGTGGTGCCGGTGCTGCTGGGGCCCGGCGAGTCCCCCGAGACGATGCTGACCTCACGGGCGTACGGGGACCTCGCGCGGCTGCTGGAGGCGCTACGGGCCCACGACACCCGGCTCGTCGAGTCCCTGGCGCAGCCCCAGGCCCCGAGCCGGCGCGGGGCACCGGGCGCGGGCGGCGCGGAGTCCGTGGGCGGCTCCGGGCTGCGGGGAGGCGCGCAGGCCCTGCTGAGCTTCTCCACGCCCCGCGACCCGGCGCTGCTGGCGGCCTTCGTCCGGCTGCGCGTCCTGCACCCGGAGCACGAGCACTGGCGGCGCGGGGTGGAGGCCGCCCGGATCTACGCCGGGATCGCCGGGGACCTCAAGGTGCCGTTCGCGTTCAAGGTGCCCTCGGCCGGTGGCGCCCAGGAGGCGGGCGCGGCGGACGGCGAGGCCCCCGGTCCCGGGGCCCCGTGGCCGCCGGGGCTGGCCCGGTTCCCGCTCGGCCAGTGGATCGCCGATGCCCGGCGCACGTACCGCCGCGGGGCGCTCGGCCGGCGGCGGGTGGAGCAGCTCGACGAACTGGGCATGGTGTGGAGCCACTTCGACGTGGCCTTCGAGGAGGGACTCGCCGCGGCGAGCGGCTGGGCCGCCGAGAACGGCCACCTGCTGCCTCCGGTGGACGCCACCTGGCGCGGCGCCCCGGTCGGGGTCTGGGTCAAGAACCAACGCGCGGCGGCCCGCCGGGAGGGCCCCGGAGCCCTGTCCGAGGAGCGCCGGGAGGCCCTGGAGGCCATCGACGCGTCCTGGTGTCCGGCCTGGGACATCTCCTGGCAGCGGTGCTTCCACCTGACCCGGGTCCACCTGGACGCGGGCGGCCGGCTCCCGGCGCGTCCCGGGGAGGCCGTCGTCCAGGGCGAGGACCTCGGGGTGTGGCTGCGCGGCCAGCGCACCTCCTGGGAGCGCCTCGCCTGGGCCCAGCGCTGGCTGCTGGAGCACACCCTCGGGGTGACCCCGGCCGAGGGCGCGGACCGGCCGAGGCCCCGGGTCGCCCACGCGGACGCGTGGGCGGCGCACTTGGAGGCGGCCCGGCGCTTCCACGACCGCGAGCGGCACCTGCGGGTGCCCCGTACGCACGTGGAGCGGGTCGGCGACCGGGACCTGCGCCTCGGCTCCTGGATCGCCAACCAGCGCTCCCGCGCCGCGACCCTCACCCCGGAGCGGACGGCCGCGCTGACGGAGCTGGGGATGCGCTGGCCGGCGCCCTGAGGGCCGGGCCCTCCCGGCGGGTGCCGGGGGGCCGGGCCCCTCCCGTGCCAGGGGGCCGGGCCCCTCCCGGCGGGTGCCAGGGGGCCGGGCCCTTCTCGGCGGGCGCCAGGCCGGGCCCTTCCCTGCGGGTGTCAGTGGTGGAAGCCGGACCGGGGCGGGGCCGCGGGCACGGGCTGCGGGTGCGCGACGAGGTGTTCCACGGCGAGGCGCAGGTCGGAGACGAGCAGCGCGATCTGGTCCCGGGTCACCCCGTGCCGGATCAGGACCCGTTGGATGACCGTGTCGTCGCGCTCGGCGGGCAGCGGGTACGAGGGCACCTGCCAGCCGCGCATCCGGAGCCGGTCGGAGAGGTCGTAGAGGGTGAATCCCGCGCCCTCCGGGTCGGTGAGCCGGTAGGAGACGGCGGGCAGTGCGCCCTGGCCGTCGTAGAGGAGGGTGAAGGGGCCGATGGTCTCGATCTCGCGGGCCAGGTACTGGGCGGTGTCGGCGCAGGCCTGCTGGACCCGGCGGTAGCCGCCCCGGCCCAGGCGCAGGAACAGGTAGTACTGGGCGATGATCTCGCCGCCCGGCCGGGAGAAGTTGAGGGCGAAGGTGGGCATGTCCCCGCCGAGGTAGTCCACGGAGAAGACGAGGTCGGCCGGGAGCAGATCGGCCGTGCGCCAGACGATCCAGCCGACGCCCAGCGGGGCGAGGCCGTACTTGTGCCCGGAGGTGTTGACGGAGGCCACGCGCGGCAGCCGGAAGTCCCAGACCACGTCGGGGTGGAGGAAGGGGGCCACGAAGCCGCCGCTGGCGGCGTCCACGTGGATCGGCACGTCCCAGCCGTGCTCGGTCTGGATCCGGTCGAGTTCGGCGGAGATCTCGGCGACGGGCTCGTAGACGCAGGTGTAGGTGACGCCGAGGATGGCGACGACGCCGATGGTGTTCTCGTCGACGTTCGCGGCGAGCTGTTCGGGGCGCAGGCCGGTGGCTCCGGGCAGCAGGGGGAGCTGGCGGAGCTCGACGTCGAAGTAGCGGGCGAACTTCTCCCAGCAGACCTGCACCGGCCCGCACACCAGGTTCGGCCTGTCGGTGGGCAGTCCGGCGGCGCGGCGGCGCTCGCGCCAGCGCCACTTGAGGGCGAGGCCGCCGAGCATGGCGGCCTCGCTGGAGCCGGTGGTGGAGCAGCCGGTGCCGGTGGAGCCGGCGGGGGCGTTCCACAGGTCGGCCAGGATGTTGACGCAGCGGGCCTCGATCTCGGCCGTCTGCGGGTACTCGTCCTTGTCGATCATGTTCTTGTCGAGGCACTCGTTCATCAGCCGGTGGACCCCGTCGTCCGACCAGGTGGTGCAGAAGGTGGCCAGGTTCTGGGCGGCGTTGCCGTCGAGGAGCAGCTCGTTGTGGAGGAGCTGGTAGACCACCTCGGAGGGCGAGTGGTCTTCGGGCATCCGGTACTTGGGGAGGATCTCGCCGCTGAGGGTGGACGCGAACACGTCCGTCTCGGCGTCGCGGGCACGCAGGTCCTTCGTCTCATGGAGAGCCATATCGGGACTATAACGGGATAGAACCGGACAGATCATCCTGAAGTCGACTTCAGGATGCTTCAGGGAGGGTTCAGGAGGGGCCCCGAGAGTGGAGTCGTCGCCAGCCGGTGACACAGGCAGTGAGACAGCCGCTCGGGAGGGCCCCATGAACGTCCGCACGACCGCCACCGCGAAGACCCCGGCCTCCGCCCGCCGGCGCCGCCTGCCGGCCGCCACCCTCGCGGCCGGGGCGCTCACCCTCACCCTCTCGCTCACCGCGTGCGGCGGCTCGGGCTCCGACCCCGGCGTGGACAAGGCCCGCGCCGCCGGCAACGCGGCCCCGGCCGCGGCCGCCGGCTCCTCCACCGGCTCCCACACCGACTCCGAGTCCCCCGCGGCGGCCCCGGAGCGGGCCCCGGCGGAACAGGGCGGCCCGAAGACCTCCCGCATCCAGGCCATGGCGACCGCCGAGAAGTCGGTGCCCGGCGGCCGGATCACGGACGTGGAGCTGGAGACCGAGGACGGCACCCAGGTCTGGGAGATCGACGCCGTGACCGCCGGGCCGCGCGTGCACAACCTCACGGTGGACGCGGCCACCGGCGCGCTGCTGGCCAACCGGGCCGACCGGATGCCCGAACGCGCCCGCCAGCACCTGGAGATCCCGCTCGCCAAGCCGGCCGCCGCGAGCGTGGACCGCGAGGACGCAGTCCGCAGCGCCGTGGCGAAGGCGGGCGCGGGCTTCGTCTCCGAGCTGTCCATCCAGGGCACCGAGGCCGGGCCGCTGTGGCGGATCGAGGTCAGCGACGGCCCGGTCCGGCACGAGATCGACGTCGACGCGAAGACGGGCGAGGTGACCCGCCACCAGGAGGAACAGGAGGAAGGGGACCGCGAGGACGGCAGCGCCGGCGACAGCAACAGCCGTGACGGCAGGGCCTCCGAGCAGGAGATCCGCGACCGCTCCGGCAACCTCGGTCAGGACCACTACGACTGGTCGCAGCACGCCCGCCGCTGAGAGCATCCACCACCAATGGGTAGGATCCGGACAATGAGCAGCATATTGATCGTCGAGGACGAGGTCTCCCTGACCTCCGTCCTGCGCCGCGGATTCGAGGCCGAGGGGCTCCGGGTCGACGTGGCCCACGACGGGCACGAGGGCCTGCGGCTCGCCCTCACCGACGCCTACGACGCGATCGTCCTCGACGTGATGCTGCCGGGCCTCGACGGACACCGGGTGTGCCGGACCGTACGGGCCGCCGGGCTCTGGACCCCGATCCTGATGCTGACCGCCAGGGACAGCGAGTACGACGAGGCCGAGGGCCTCGACACCGGCGCCGACGACTACCTCACGAAGCCCTTTTCCTATCTGGTGCTCCAGGCCCGCCTGCGCGCCCTGCTGCGCCGCGGGGGCGCCGCCCGGCCGGCCGTCGTGGAGGCGGGCGACCTCGTACTGGAGCCCGGGAGCAAGCGGTGCACGCGGGCCGGGGCCGAGATCCCGCTCACCGCCAAGGAATTCGACCTCCTCGCGGTGCTCGCGCGGCGGCCGGGGGTCGCCGTCTCCAAGGGCGCGCTGCTGGAGGAGGTCTGGGACCTGCCGGCCGACAGCGATCCGAACGTGGTGGAGGTGCACGTGAGCGCGTTGCGCCGCAAGCTCCAGGGCCCCTTCGGGGACACCGCCCAACCGCTGCTGCACACCGCCCGCGGGATCGGCTACCGGCTCGTTCCGCAGCCCGCCGCGACCCCGTGAAGCGCCTCCCGCCGCGATCGCGGCCCCGGCTCCCCGGGGTGCGGCTCCCGCTCGGCCCGGTCCGCGTCAGGACCACCCTCGGCGCCGTCGCCATCGTCACCGTCGCACTGCTCGCCGCCTGCGCGGGCCTGCTGGGCGTGATCCGCCACGGACTGGTCGGCTCCGCCGAGCGCACCGCGCTGACCCGTGCCGAGGCCGTCGCCGGGGTGACCGGATCGGGGCGGCTCATCGACCGCCTCGCCGTACCCGAGGGCGAGGACAGCCTGCTCCAAGTGGTCACCGACGACGGCCGGATCCTCGCCGCGAGCCACAACCTGGCCGGACGCGGCCCCGTGGCCTCCCTCGAGCCCGCCGACGGCCGCGACTCGGCCGCGCGCAGCCTGGACCTGGCACTGCGCCCCGATCCCCGGCCCCACCCCTTCCGGCTCGTCGCCGTCCGGGCGGCGACCGCCGACGGGGCGGGAGCCACCGTGTACGCCGGCACCAGCCTGGAGACCGCCCGGTACACCCAGGACCTGATCCTGCGCTCCATGGTCCCCGGCATCCCGCTGCTGCTCCTCCTCGTGGCCGCCGTCACCTGGCGCTCCACCGGCCGGGCACTGCGTCCGGTGGAGGCGATCCGCACCGAGGTCGCGGAGATCACCGAGCGGGACCTGGGCCGCCGGGTGCCGGTCCCGGCCTCGCGCGACGAGGTCGCCCGGCTCTCCCGGACGGTGAACTCCACCCTGGACCGGCTGGAGGAGTCCATGGACCGTCAGCGCCGGTTCGTCGCCGACGCCTCGCACGAGCTGCGCAATCCCATCGCCGCGCTGCGCGCCCACGTGGAGGTGGGGATCGCCCATCCGCGGCTCCTGCACGGCGGAGAGCTGCTGGACGACGTGATCCGGGTACAGCAGCTCGCGGACGACCTGCTGGTGCTGGCCCGCCTCGACGCGGGCCAGTCGCCCGAGCGGACCCCCCTCGATCTCCGCGAGCTCGTACGGGACACCGCGGCCCGGCGCCCCGAAGGGCGGGTGCCGGTGTCGGTGTCGGTGTCGGCGGAGACGGCCGGACCGGCCCAGGTCCGCGGCAACCGGGGGCAGTTGGCCCGGGTGCTGGACAACCTCCTGGACAACGCCCAGCGGCACGCCCGCGAGGCCGTCACGGTGACCGTCACCGCCGAGCCCGGCGGGTCCGGCAGGTCCAGCGAGTCCGGCAGGCCCTGCAGGCCCGGCGAGTCCGGCGGACCCGCCGGGGTCCTCCTGGAGGTCCGCGACGACGGCGCCGGGGTCCCCGAGGCCGACCGGGAGCGGATCTTCACCCGCTTCACCCGGCTCGACGCCTCGCGCAGCCGGGACGCGGGCGGGACCGGGCTCGGGCTGGCCATCGCGCGGGACATCGCCTCGGCGCACGGCGGCACGCTGAGCGCCGGACCGGGCCCCGGAGGGCGGTTCCAGCTGCGGCTTCCGGCCGACTCTGCGGTGTGATCCCTCCCATACCCACCCCGCAGCGCCGCAGGATTTCCCGTCAGTTAAGCTTTTTCACACAGGTCTTCCCGTCCGGGCCGCTGGAGCCAGTCCGGACGGGAAGATCATCCAACTGGTTCGACCGGCAACTTATCCGCGCATGTCCGGATAGCGGCCCCCTGTTCTCCGCGCCCTGATACCTCTTCGGGCCATGAACAAGATCACCCGCCGACAGGCCTTAGGCACCACTGCCGGCGCACTCACCGCCATCGGCCTCGCCGGCGCCACCGCGCATGCGGCCGTCACCCGATCCCGTCCCGCCGCACCCGCCACCCCCGCGGGCACCGTCGACGAGGTCTACCAGGGCCGCCGCATACGGATACTCCCCGCCTCGGGCGGCGGGGACGACCACGGCGGCCACCACGGCGGCCACCACGGCGGCCACCAGTCCCCCGGCCAGCCGACCGTCCTCATAGACGGCCGCGAACTGCACGTGATGCGCAACGCCGACGGCAGTTGGATCAGCGTCGTCAACCACTACGAGACCTTCTCCGGCCCGCTCCCGCTCGCCCGCGCCGCCGTGCGCGAACTCCAGGGCGCCTCCCTCGTCCCGATGGGCGGCATGCGATGACCATCCGCAAGAACCAGGCCTCGCTCACCCCCGAGGAGAAGCGGGCGTTCGTCGCGGCGCTCCTCGAGCTGAAGCGGACCGGCCGCTACGACCGCTTCGTCACCACGCACAACGGCTTCATCATGGGCGACACCGACTC
The DNA here is from genome assembly GCF_049310065.1 of Streptomyces tatrensis. Lineage (NCBI taxonomy): Bacteria > Bacillati > Actinomycetota > Actinomycetes > Kitasatosporales > Streptomycetaceae > Streptomyces > Streptomyces tatrensis. Next base: position 723,809 of record NZ_JBMDLB010000011.1, read on the forward strand.
GGGCGACCGGGTGGGCCACCGCTCCCCCTCCTTCCTGCCCTGGCACCGCCGGTTTCTGCTGGAGTTCGAGGCGGCACTACAAGCGGTCGATCCGGCGGTGGCCCTTCCGTACTGGGACTGGACGGCCGACCGGACCGCCCGCTCCTCCCTCTGGGCCGCCGACTTCCTCGGCGGCACCGGGCGGGCGCGCGACGGGCAGGTCCTCGACGGACCCTTCGCGTTCGCGACGGGCAAGTGGGAGATAGCCGTACGGGTGGACGGCCGCTCCTACCTGCGGCGCGCGCTCGGCACCGGCGTGGCCCAGCTGCCCACCAGGGCCGAGGTGGACTCCGTCCTCGCGATGCCGGTCTACGACGCGGCTCCCTGGAACAGCTCCTCCGGCGGTTTCCGCAACCACCTCGAGGGCTGGCGCGGGGCCAACCTGCACAACCGGGTGCACGTGTGGGTGGGCGGCCAGATGGCCACCGGGGTCTCCCCCAACGACCCGGTGTTCTGGATGCACCACGCCTTCATCGACAAGCTGTGGGCCGACTGGCAGGCGCTGCACCCGCAGTCGCCGTACCTGCCCGCCGCCGGCACCCCGAACGTCGTGGACCTGAACGACACCATGCGGCCGTGGAACGACGTGACCCCGGCCGACATGCTGGACCACCGGAAGTTCTACACGTTCGACACCGAGCCGGTCCCCGCCCCGGCCGGGGCCGCCGCCAGCCAGCGGTAGTGCAGTTCGGGGCGGCCGACCTGGCCGTACCGGGGGGTGCGGTCCGCGCGGCCGGTGTCCACCAGGTGCTCCAGGTACCGGCGGGCGGTGATCCGGGAGATTCCGGCCGCCTCGGCCGTCCCGCCCGCGGTCAGCCCCTCGGGGGCAGCCCGCAGCAGCGCGGCGACCCGGTCCAGGGTCGGGCCGCCGATCCCCTTGGGGAGTTCGGCCGGCCGGGGTGAGCGCAGGGCCGCCATCGCGCGGTCCACGTCGTCCTGGCCGGCCGCCTCGCCCGCCGCGGTGTCGCGGAACTCCGCGTAGCGCAGGAGCCGTTCGCGCAGGGTGGGGAAGGCGAAGGGCTTCAGTACGTACTGCACCACCCCGAGCGAAACGCTCTCGCGGACGACCCCCAGGTCCCGTGCCGAGGTCACCACGATCACGTCGGCGGGGTGGCCCGCGGCCCGCAGGCCGCGCGCGAAGCGCAGCCCGTGGCCGTCGGGCAGGGTCAGGTCGAGCAGCAGCAAGTCGATCCGGGTCCGTTCCAGGACGCGGGTGGCCTCGGCGAGCGAGTGGACCGCCGCGACGGCGGTGAAGCCGGGCACCCGCCCGACGTACAGCGCGTGCGCGTCGGCGGCCACCGGGTCGTCCTCGACGACGAGGACCCGCACCTCGGGTGTGCTCATGCGTCCACCTCCCTGCGCGCCGGCAGCCGTACGGTGAACCGCGCGCCACCGTCCGGCAGTTGGTCCGCGTCCGCGCTGCCGCCGTGCCGGTGCGCCACCTGCCGCACCAGCGCGAGGCCCAGACCCCGCCCCTCACCCTTGCCCGACCAGCCGCGCCGGAACACGTCCGCCCCCTCGGGAAGTCCGGGGCCGTTGTCGGCGACGCTGAGCAGCAGGCCCTGCCCGTGGGGGCCGGCCGGGCCGTCGGGGCGGACGGTGACGGAGATCCGGCCGCCGGGTACGCCGGTGAGGGCGTCGACGGCGTTGTCGACGAGGTTCCCGAGGACGGTGACGAGGTCCCGGGCGGGCGGGCCGCCGGACCCGGAGCCGATGGCTTCGCTGTCCGGGGTGACGACCAGCTCGACCCCCCGTTCGTGGGCCTGGGCGGCCTTGCCGAGCAGCAGGGCGACGAGCACGGGCTCGCCGACGGCGGCGATCACCTCGTCGGTCAGGGCCTGGGCCAGGGACAGTTCGGCGGTGGCGAAGTCCACCGCCTCCGGGCTGCGGCCGAGTTCGATGAGCGAGACCACGGTGTGCAGCCGGTTGGCCGCCTCGTGGGCCTGCGCCCGCAGTGCCCGGGTGAATCCGCGCTCCTGGTCCAGTTCCCCGGTCAGCGAGAGCAGTTCGGTGTGGTCGCGCAAGGTGACGACGGTGCCCCGGCGGCCGCCGCCGGCGACGGGCGCGCTGTTGAGCACGAGCACCCGGTCCACGGTCAGGTGGACCTCGTCCACCCGGGGCCGGTCGGAGAGCAGTGCCCCGGTGAGCGGGGCGGGCAGCCCGAGGTCGGCGACCGCGGTCCCCTTGATCTTCCCGCGCAGGCCGAGGAGTTCGCGGCCCGCGTCGTTGACGAGGGTGATCCTGCGCCGGCCGTCGAGCATCAGCAGGCCTTCGCGGACCCCGTGCAGGGCCGCCTGGTGGTAGTCGTACATCCGGCTCAGCTCGGCCGCGTTCATCCCGTGGGTGTGGCGGCGCAGCCGGGCGTTGATGACGTAGGTGCCCGCCCCGCCGAGGGCGAGGGCCCCGCCGGCCACCCAGGCGACGGCGGAGAGCCGCTCGGCCAGGCGGGCGCTGACCGCGCGGACGGTGATGCCGGCGGAGACCATGCCGATGACCCGGCCGTCGCCGGTGATCGGGGTGACCACGCGGATGGAGGGGCCGAGGGTGCCGGTGTAGGTCTCGCTGAAGGTCTCGCCCCGCAGCGCGGGGGCGGTGTTGCCGAGGAAGGGTTCGCCGATGCGCATCGGGTCGGGGTGGGTCCAGCGCCGCCCGTCCGGAGCCATGATCGTCACGAAGTCCACGCCCGCCTCGACCCGGACCCGCTCCGCGTAGGGCTGCAGGGCCGCGGTGGGTCCGCCGGGGTCACCGGCCCCGCGCCCGGTTTCCCGCAGGGCCTGCTGCGCCGCGTCCCGCACCGACGGGGAGGCGGCGACCGCACGGGCCACCGCCCCGGTCTGGCGCCGGGCGGCTTCCTCCGCCTGGTCCCGGGCGGCCGCGTACGCGAAGACGGTGCAACCGGCGACGACCACGGCGACCAGCACCACCTGCATGGCGAAGAGCTGACCTGCGAGGCTGCGCGGCGGCCGGGGGAAGCGGAACATGGCGATCAGTGTGCACCGGGGCGTGAACTCTATGAACGCAAGGGTGACCGGTGTCACAGCGGCGGGCCATGGTCTCTCCGGACGCCTTCGCCATCAGGGAGGCGAAGGGCACTACCAGGAGGCATCGTGGCCGCCAGGCGCGACAAGACGCATTATCTGTACATCGCGGTGATCGGCGCGGTGCTGCTCGGCATCGCCGTCGGGTTCGCCGCCCCCGGCACCGCCGTGGAGCTCAAGCCGCTGGGCACCGGGTTCGTCAACCTCATCAAGATGATGATCTCGCCGGTCATCTTCTGCACGATCGTGCTGGGCATCGGTTCGGTGCGCAAGGCCGCCAAGGTCGGCGCGGTCGGCGGACTGGCACTCGGCTACTTCATGGTGATGTCCACGGTGGCGCTGGCCATCGGGCTGCTCGTGGGCAACCTGCTGGAGCCGGGCAGCGGGCTGCACCTGACCGAGGCGGCCCGGAGCGCCGGCGAGGCCCAGGCCAAGGCGGGCGGCGGCGAGAGCACGCCCGAGTTCCTGCTGGGGATCATCCCGACCACGCTGGTGTCGGCCTTCACCGGGGGCGAGGTGCTGCAGACGCTGCTGGTGGCGCTGCTCTGCGGGTTCGCGCTCCAGGCCATGGGCGCGGCGGGCGAACCGGTGCTGCGCGGGATCGGGCACGTGCAGAAGCTGGTCTTCCGGGTGCTCGCGATGATCATGTGGGCGGCGCCGGTGGGTGCGTTCGGCGCGATCGCGGCGGTGGTCGGGGCGACCGGAATGGACGCGCTGAAGTCCCTCGCGGTCATCATGATCGGCTTCTACACCACCTGCCTCCTCTTCGTCTTCGTGGTCCTGGGCACGCTGTTGCGGCTGTGTACGGGGATCAGCGTCTTCGCCCTGCTGCGCTACCTGGGCCGGGAGTTCCTGCTGATCCTGTCCACCTCCTCCTCGGAGTCGGCGCTGCCCCGGCTGATCGCGAAGATGGAACACGTGGGCGTCTCGCGGCCGGTGGTGGGCATCACGGTGCCGACGGGCTATTCGTTCAACCTGGACGGGACCGCGATCTATCTGACGATGTCCTCGCTCTTCGTCGCGGAGGCGATGGGCACGCCCCTGGCGCTGGGCGAGCAGGTCTCCCTGCTGCTGTTCATGATCATCGCTTCGAAGGGTGCGGCCGGGGTGACGGGCGCGGGTCTGGCCACGCTGGCCGGAGGACTCCAGTCGCACCGGCCGGAACTCGTCGACGGCGTCGGCCTGATCGTGGGCATCGACCGGTTCATGAGCGAGGCGAGGGCCCTGACGAACTTCGCGGGCAACGCGATCGCCACCGTACTGATCGGCACCTGGACCAAGGAGTTCGACCGGGTCCGGGCGACCGAAGTCCTCGCGGGACGACTGCCGTTCGACGAGAGCACGCTCACCGACGACGGGCACGACCAGGAAGCGGCCGTACCCGCACAGCCGGGCGGCGCCAAGGACGGCGTACCCGTCTGACGGGAACGCCCCGCGAACCGGCCGGGCAGGGCTCGCCCCCACGGTGCCCAGCCCGGCCGGCCCCAACACCTCGGGCGAGAGTCGATTTCCAGCCAAGATCAGTTGAACCGTCTAGCTGCAAAAGGTACTTCCATATCGGGGCACGCTTCTGACATCTTGCGTCCACCACTCGTTTCGTACGGACCGGTAGGTGCCACCCGCACCGCAGGACCGTCTTCGGAGGACGCATTGATACCCCACATATCCAGCCGACCTCGACGCACCCTCGTACTGGCGGCCGCCCTGGGCGCCCTGGCCCTCGGAGCACCGACCGCGCTCGCCGGCACGGCGCCCGTCTCCCCGGCCGGCATTCCCGAGGCCTCCGCACCCGCCAAGGCCCAGGCCCCGGCGCCGACTTCCCAGAGTGCGACCTGGGCTGCCGGCACCCGTGCCTACGTAGTGATCACCGCCGCCGGTGACAGCTCCGCGGTCCGTTCCGCCGTCACGGCGAACGGCGGCACGGTCTTCTCGTACTACGACCAGATCGGCGTGATCGTCGCCCACTCGACCTCCTCGACCTTCGCCGCCACCCTGCGCGGGGTCAGCGGGGTCCAGAAGGTCGGCGCGACGCGCACCTCGGACGTACCGGCCGACGCCTACAACCCGGCGCTGCCCGCGAACCCGTCCCAGTCGACGACTCCCGCGGGCGAGCCCGCACGCGCCGACATGACCCAGATCAAGGCCGACCAGGCCTGGGCCGTGAACACCGGCTCCGCCTCCGTCAAGGTCGGCATCCTGGACACCGGCGTCGACGACCAGCACCAGGACCTGGCGCCGAACTTCAACGCCGCCGACTCCGCCTCCTGCGCCTACGGCAAGCCGGACACCCGGGTCGGTGCCTGGCGTGACGTGGGCACCCACGGCACGCACGTGGCCGGCTCCGTGGCAGCCGCCAAGAACGGCAAGGGCGTCATCGGCGTGGCCCCGGGCGTGAAGATCTCCTCGGTCCGCGTGGCCGAGCCGGGCACCTCGCTGTTCTTCGCGGAGAACACCATCTGCGCCTTCGTGTGGTCCGGCGACCACGGGTTCAAGGTCACCAACAACAGCTATTACACGGACCCGTGGCAGTTCAACTGCCCGGACAACGTCGACCAGGCCGCGATCATCGAGGGCGTCAAGCGCGCCCAGGAGTACGCGGAGAGCAAGGGCTCGCTCCAGGTCGCCGCGGCGGGCAACGAGAACTACGACCTCGCCAACAAGACCACGGACTCGGCGAGCCCCAACGACTCGACGCCGACCACCCGGACCATCACCAACGCCTGCCTCGACATCCCGACCGAGCTCCCGGGCGTGGTCACGGTCGCGGCCAACGGCACCGGAACCACCAAGGCCTCGTTCTCCAACTTCGGCCAGGGCGTCATCGACGTCGCGGCGCCGGGCAGCAGCGTCTACTCCACCGTGCCGGGCGGCGGCTACAGCTCCATGAGCGGTACGTCGATGGCCTCCCCGCACGTCGCGGGCGTCGCGGCGCTCATCGCCAGCGCCAACCCGACCTTCACCCCGGCGCAGATCCGCACCGCGCTGGGCACCCAGGCCAACGACGTCGCCTGCCCGTCGGACAGCCGCTGCAAGGGGACCACGGCCAACAACGGGTTCTTCGGCGAGGGCCAGGTCGACGCGCTGAAGGCGGTCGGCGGCTCGACCCCGCCGCCCACCGGCAAGTACTTCGAGAACCTCACCGATGTCACCGTCCCGGACAACACGACCGTGAACAGCGCCATCACCGTGAGCGGGGTGACCGGCAACGCGCCGACCACCCTCAAGGTGGGCGTGGACATCAAGCACACCTACATCGGTGACCTCAAGGTCGACCTCGTGGCCCCGGACGGTTCGGTCTACGTCCTGCACAACCGGACCGGCGGCAGCGCGGACAACATCGTCCAGACCTTCACCGTCAACGCCTCCTCCGAGGTGGCCAACGGCGTCTGGACGCTGCGCGTGAACGACAACGCCAGCCAGGACACGGGCAAGATCGACGCCTGGAACCTGACCTTCTGATCCCCGGGCCCTCCGGCCTTCCGATCAGTGGCACCAGGGGGGCCACCGGGGAGCGGCACGACCGCTCCCCGGTGGCCCCTCGCCGTTCACCTGGTCCGCAGGACGCAGTCCCCGCAGAGCCCGCCGCCCGGCACCTTGTAGTACAGGCAGCAGCTGCGGCGCACGAAGGCAACCCCGAGGCCGGGTTCGTGGACATAGGTGCCGGTCCCGCCGAGCGGCCCGCCGTCGGCCAGGAGCTCCGCGGCCAGCAGCGCCGCCGCCTCCCCCGGCACCCGGTCCGTGAGCACCCGGACGGCCCCGACCAGCCCGGAGGCCGCGTTGCCGCGCAGCACCCGCGGCGAGACGCCGAAGCGCTCGCGCAGCGCGGTGTCGAGCACCGCGAGGTTGCCGAGCACGGTGTCCGCGAGGGCCCGCGCCTGGGTTTCCCCGGGGAGTTCGGCGGGGAGTTCGGCGGGCTCGGGCAGCCACAGCTCCAGCGAGCCCGCGCCGGGCAGCCGCCACCACAGGCCGCCGGGTCCGAGGTCCGGGACCCGTCCGGAGAGCACGGCGCAGCCGAGCCCGAGCGACCAGAGCCGCGAGGCGATCCCGAACTGCGCGGTCGAAGCCGCCACCCGCCCTGGCCCGCTCCCGATCCGCCGGCCGACCTCGCCCACGTAGGCCCCGAGCTGCTCCCCGTACAGCTCGTCGAGCGGCCGGAAGCCGGGGCCGGGCGGCTCCTTCCCGTACGCCACGGTGAAGAAGGGGCCGACGGAGCCCAACTGGCGCAGTACGCCCTCCACCTCAGGCCCCGTAGCCGTCGTCGGGGCGGAAGCCGGCGGGATCCGGGCAGGCGTGGTCGCACAGGACGGCCGTCGAGGCCTTGTAGAGCACCCAGTCCGCCCCCTTCGCCGCCTGCGGCCCCTCCGGGCGCCCGTCGTCGTCCCCGGCTGGCGGGGCGAAGAGGAAACCGGTCATGGCCCCGGGCGTGGGCTCGGTGACCAGGGTCCGCTGGTCCGGCAGGTTCGCGTACGTCAGCGTTTGCCACACCAGACCGGCCCGGGTGAACGCGGCGGTGAGCTCCGGCTCGGTGACCCTGGTGCGCACGGTGTACGCCGCGTCCCGGCCGGTCCCCTGCACCTCCAGCTCCGCATGCCATGCGGGGACGTACATCCGCTCCAGCAGCCGGCATTCGCAGAAGACGATCTGGAGGTCGCCGTAGCAGTACCAGTGCGGCCAGGGACTCTCCTCGTCCACCCGGTCCGACCATTCGGGCTCGCCCTTCGCCGCCACCAGGTCGTAGAGGTGCGCGCCCACATGGAAGTCGCCGAGGCGGCCGGTGGCCGCGAAGCGGGTCAGTTCCGTCACGAAGTCCATCCCCGGATGATCTCAGGTACGCCGAACCCCACGGCCCGCGGGATCCGGAGGATCCGGAGGATCCGGAGGATCCGCGGGCCGTGGGGATGGGGGTGGGGCTGGGTCCGGGCCGGGGCCGGGGCTCAGGCCTGGGTGAAGGCCGCGACCTCGAAGTCGGACATGTCGAGGCCGCCCTGCTTGGTGTCGTCGTTGGCGAAGACGAAGGACTCGATCGGGACGTCCCGCTCGGCGCTGAGCTGGGCGACCAGCTCCTGCAGGACCACCGTCTCCAGGACCACCCGGACCGCGTCCGCGACCTCGGGCAGGCGGACGACCGACAGGCTGTCCGCCGGCTCCACCTCGGCCGTGGTCATGAGCAGCGTGAGGTGGCCCGCGCCCGCCAGCGAGCGGGCCAGCTCGATCTCGCGGCCGTCGCCGTAGACGAGGTGGAGGGTGTTGCCCGCCGACTCCATCTCGCCGTGCAGGTAGTTGCGGGTCGCCGAGTGCGCCGCGGTCATCCGCACGACCTCGCGCAGCAGCAGCGAGCCCTCCTCGGCGGAGGCCCGGGAGGCCCCGGCCGCCACGCCGTCGGAGGCGATGCAGCGGGCGCCGCGCTCCCGCAGGCCCGCCACGATCTCAGTGGCCTGCGTGTGGATCGCAGTGGTCTGCTCGGCGATCTCGCCCCACGGGTCGCCGTCGCGGCCCGCGACGGCACCGGCGATCAGGTCGAGGGCCACGATGGTGCCGGTGTAGCCGATGGTCGAGGCGTACGAGTCGGGCTCGTTGCCGAGGTCCACGGTGAGGTCGGCGAGGTCGCCGAGCGGCGAGGGGACCACGTTGAGCAGCGCGGTCTTCGTGATGCCGGGGGCCGCGCACTCGAAGGCGGCGATGGTCTCGGAGCTGCGGCCGCCCTGGGAGACGGCGATCAGGCAGTCGGTGTCGAAGCCGTCGGTGCCGTTCTCGATCTCGCTGGACAGCACGCGCTGGGTGACGATCCCGGCCTCGCGGAGCTGCTGTACGGGGACGGCGAGGGCGGCGTACGAGGCTCCGATGCCGGTGAACAGGGGGCGCTCGGCGGCGCGCAGCCCGGCGAGCTCCGGGGAGGCGAGCTGGGTGCGGACACGGTCGGCGATCCGGGCGAGGGCTGCGCCCTGGTCGGTCTGGCCTTCGAGGAACGTGATGCGGGATCCGGACATGGTGGGGGGTCCTTAGAGAAGTCTGGGGGTCGCCCGCCCCCGCCGTTTCGGGCGGGCGGGGGCGGGCGATCGTGCGGGGTGGTCGGCCGGAACGGGGCCGGGTGAGGCCGGGCCGGGCGGGGTTACCCGCTCGGGCTCAGACGGAGGCGTCGGCCTTGGAGAGCGGGTTGCCGTCCTCGTCGCGTTCACGGCCCGGGGTCGGGAGGTCGAACTTCACGATCGCCCAGCGGAAGAGCACGTAGTAGATGGCGGCGAAGGCCAGGCCGATCGGGATGAGCAGCCAGGGCTTGGTCGCGATGCCGAAGTTCACGATGTAGTCGATGGCGCCGGAGGAGAAGCCGAAGCCGTCGCGGATGCCGAGGGCGTAGCAGACGGCCATCGAGACGCCGAAGAGGAAGGCGTGGATCGCGTAGAGGAGCGGGGCCACGAACATGAAGGCGAACTCGATGGGCTCGGTCACGCCGGTGACGAAGGAGGTCAGCGCGACGGAGATCATCATGCCCTTGACCATGGCCCGGTTCTCGGGGCGCGCGGTGTGGGCGATGGCCATGGCGGCGGCCGGCAGGGCGAACATGTAGATCGGGAAGCCGCCGGTCATGAACTGACCCGCGGTCGGGTCGCCGGCCTGGAAGCGGAAGATGTCGCCGTGGACCAGGTCGCCGGTGGCCGGGTTGACGAAGGAGCCCGCCTCGAACCAGGGGAAGAACGAGAAGAAGTGGTGCATCCCGATCGGGATGAGGGCCCGGACGACGACGCCGAAGAGGCCCGCGCCCCAGGCGCCGGTGCCGACGAGCCACTCGCCGAAGTGGAAGAACCAGTTGCCGACGGTCGGCCAGACCACTCCGAATACCACGCCCATGCCGACGCCGGCGAAGGCGCTCAGGATCGGCACGAGCCGGCGGCCGCCGAAGAAGCCCAGCCAGTCGGGCAGCTTCTTGCGGCTGTAGCGCTGGTAGAGCAGTGCCACGACGAGGCCCATGACGATGCCGCCGAGCACCTTGGCGTCCAGCCGCTCGCCGTCCGCGCCTTCCGGGAAGGCCTTGCTGGCCAGTACGGCCTTGAAGACGAGGTAGCCGACCACGGCGGCCAGGCCGGTGGAGCCGTCGGACTTCTTGGCGAAGCCGACGGCCACGCCGACCGCGAAGAGCAGCGGCAGGTTCTCGAAGACCGTGGTTCCGGCGGCGGCCAGGACCATCGCGAGCTTCTGGATGATCATCGGGAAGTTCTCGCGGCCCAGCAGGTCGGCGCCGCCGAGGCGGGTCAGCAGGGCGGCCGCCGGCAGCGTGGCCACGGGCAGCATCAGGCTGCGGCCGATGCGCTGCATGACCGGCATGATCCGGCCCGGCTTCTTTCCGGCGGCCGGTGTGACCGCGGCGGTGGCCGTACTCATCTGGTGCTCCTCGTCGAGCGGGGTGGTGGGGACGACTCGAAGGTAACCAGTGGTTTTGGATTGGTCAACAGTGGTCTCTTGTGGTCTTTAAGGAAATATCAAGGTCGGGCCCTAAGTCCCGGCAGAGTCCCGACGGGCTCGCGACGACTCCCCCCACCCCGCGATCGGCAGCCGAGGCAAAGTGGTAGCAAGTGGTATGGTGTGATCCATGACCGACGACGCTGCCATCGCCGCCACCGCCTCGACCGCCCGTGCGGCCGATCCCCTGTGGACCCAGGCCGCGGACCGGATCCGCGAGGAGATCGCCCGTCGCGGACTGTCCGAGGGCAGCAAGCTGCCGCCCGAGCGCGAGCTGTGCACCCGGCTGGACGTCTCCCGCGTCACCCTGCGCCGCGCACTCGCCCACCTCGTCGATCAGGGCCTGGTCACCGCGTCCCACGGGCGCGGCTGGTTCGTCGCGGCACCGGTGGCGCCCACGCCCGCCCGCGAGTGGCCCAAGGACCTGGAGTCCTTCACCGCCACCGCGCGGCGCAAGCACATGCGTGCCAGCTCGGTGGTCCTGCGCCACGACACCGTCACCGCGTCCCTGGACGACGCCGACCGCCTCGACGTGCCCGCCGGCACCCCGCTGCTGCGCCTGGAGCGGGTCCGGCTGCTCAACGACGTGCGGATCGCCGTCGACCGCACCCTGGTCGTCTCCGACCTCGCGCCCGACCTCGCCCGTACGGACTTCCGCGAGACCTCCCTCTTCGAGGAACTGCGCCGCTGGGGCGTGGAACCCGACCGTGCCGAGGCGACCATCGAGGCGCGCAACGCCGACGGGGAGCTCGCCGGGCACCTGGGCATCGCCGAGGGCGCGCCGGTGCTCGTACTCGACCAGACGGTGTACACCAAGGACCAGCGGCCGCTGCTGCTGTCCACGGTGGAGTACAGCGGGGACCGCTACCGGCTGCGCACCACCCTGCAGACAGACTGACACCGGGCGTCCGGCGCCCGGTAGCCCCGTTCGTCACCCTCCGGACAGCCGAAAGCCCCGGCCGGGGTGGTCGTACGCCCGTCCGGGGCCAGGTGGCCGCGCGCGACGCCGGTCAGATTCCCTCGAGGAACTCCAGCAGCGCCCGGTTGAAGGCCTCCGGCTGTTCCACGCCCGGCAGGTGCCCGGCCCGCTCCACCACGGCGAGCACCGAGTGCGGGACCAGCGCGTGCAGGGACTCGGCCTCGGCGACCGGGGTGTAGACGTCGTCCCGGCCGACCACGATCAGGCAGGGCACCTCGGCCGGCAGCGCCGCGAGCACCGGGGCGTAGTCGGGCCGTTCGGCGCGCCCGCGCAGGGCGGCCGCCGCGCCCTCGGGGGCGGTCGCGCACATCATCCGGGTGACCTCGGCCGCCGCCTCCGGCATCCCGGTCACGTTGTACGGCGCGAGCATCTTGTCGATGACCTCGTCGGCATAGGGCTTCATTCCCTCCGCGAGGAGCCGTTCGGCAAGGTTCCGGCGGAAGGTTTTGCCCTCCTGCGTTTCCGGCGGAGAGGAGGTGTCGGAGAGAACGAGGGCCCGCACCCGGCCCGGGTGGCCGAGTCGCATCTCCATGGCGATCTGGCCGCCCATGGACACACCGCCGACGACCGCCTGTTCGACGCCCAGACGGTCGAGCAGATCAACCAGATCATCGGCGAAGTCCGCGAGCAGCGTTTTGCCCGGCAGCACCGGACTTTTCCCGTATCCCCGCAGGTCAGGGGTGATCACTCGGTAACCGGCCGTGGTCAGCGCCGCCACCTGGGGAGCCCACATCGAGTGGCGATGCGGATGTCCGTGGATCAGGATTACGGGGGCTCCGTGGCGGGGACCCAAGTCCTCAAAAAAGAGTGTCACGCCATTGCCAATTTGGGGGTTCATGAAAGGAGTCTAAGGAGCTACATTGAGCCACTCGCGTTCACCTGACAGCCCGTTGCCTTTCACTCGTGTTTTGCACGGGGGGCGACGTCAGGGACGCAGACTGTGCAACCACCCCACCGCCTAGAAGGACCGAAGGCTCCGTGCCCGTACCCGTACTCCTCGCCGGCCGCTCCGTGCGGCTTGAGCCCCTCGCCCCCCACCACACCGAGGCCTTGGCCCTGGCCGGGGCCGAGGATCGTACGACTTACGCCTTCACCCCCGTACCGCACGGGCTGCAGGCGTCACACGAGTACATCGACCGTGCCCTCGCCGATCAGGCGGCGGGTCGATCGCTCCCGTTCGCGGTGGTCAGAGCCACCGACGGTCGGGTGGTCGGTTCGACCCGGTTCCTGGAACTCGACTACTGGCAGGGGCCCCTGGTGTGGCCCGCCGTGCCGGGCGTCCCGTTCGGCGATCCGGCGACGGCGATCCCCGATGCCGCCGAGATCGGCAATACCTGGCTGTCCCCGGCGGCCCAGGGCACCGGCATCAACACCGAGGCGAAGCTGCTCATGCTCCGCCACGCCTTCGAGACCTGGGGCGTCCGGCGGATCTCGCTGCGCGCGGACGCCCGCAACGGACGCTCGCGCGCCGCGATGGAGCGGCTCGGCTTCACCAGCGAGGGGGTCCGCCGGGCCCATTCGCGGGGCCTGGACGGAGCCGTGCGCAGTACGGCCTTCTACTCGATCCTCGACGAGGAGTGGCCGACCGTGCGGTCGGTGATCGAGCTGCGGATGTCGGCCGCGGCGCAGCGCAAACGGCGCCGCAAGACGCTCATCCCGGCGTAACGGTCCTTCTCCGAAGTCCCGGACGCCCTGCCCCGCCCCCTCTTCCCGGTGTCAGCCGAGGAAGGCGGGGGCGAGGGCCGAGGTCATCAGCCGGGCCGGGGTCCCGCCGCCGTCGGCGGGCAGGGAGTACAGGTCGGCGCCGAAGTCCCCGGGGAGCGAGTAGACGACGGTCCGGTCGTCGGTCCACACCACCTGGTCGTCGACGCTGCGCTGCTCGGCGAGCGGGACCTCGGCCAGGGTGGCGAGGTCCAGGACGTACAGCCGCCACGGCGCGTCCGCCGGCAGGCCCGGCACCCTCTTCTTGAACACCAGCCGGGTCCCGTCGGGCGACAGCGACGGGCATTCCAGGTTCTCGCGCAGTGTGGTCACCGTGCGCGCCGCGAGGTCGCCGCGGACCAGGTGGGTCCGGCCGGCGGTGCCGAGCGTCGCGTAGAAGGTCCGCTCGTCGGCGGCGAAGGTGACCCCCCAGAAGTTGACGTCCGCGGTGCGGTACGTCCTGCCGTCCTTGTGGATGGTGAAGTCCTCCAGCGAGGCGGCGTACGTCCCGCTGCGCAGGTCCAGCAGGGAGGTCCGGGTCGAGAAGTTCGTACCGGCGTACGAGTCCCCGCCGACGAAGACCGTCCAGGCGACGAGGTGGCCGCCGGGCGAGACCCGGGCCCGGGTCGGGATGCCGGCCAGCGGGCGGGAGGCGACCTCCTTCAGCCGGGCGTCGAGGACCACCGCCTTGTAGCCGTCCTGCACCCCGGCCTTGTCGGCCTGGAGGCAGACCCCGGTACCGGCCGCCGCGTGGAAGCGCAGGCAGCTGACCCCGGAGGCGGTACGCGGACCTTCGGGCGCGCCGGCCGGCGCGGTGGCGAGCTCGTCGCGGTGCGGGCCCCAGGCCATGTTCCGGAACACGATCCGCCGGCCGCCCTCACCTGCGGCGAGGGACACCGGGCCGGGGGTGATCGGCGGCCCGCCGGCCCGGACCCGGTTCCTCTGCTCGGCGTGCGAGGAGGCCCGTACGACGGCGAGCGCACCGATGGCGGCGAGCAGGACGACGCCGGAGACCAGGATCAGGATCCGGCGCTGGAGGGGCATACCGAACACGGGCGTTACCTCCGGGCAGGGGACAGGGGGCTGGGCGGCGCGGAGGTACCGTACCGACCGGCATGTGCGGAAGCCAGGGATGGTCACGGATGTCCGGCGAACAGGCCGGAACCCCAAGAGAGGTAAAAATCGGGAACCTCCGGGCACGTACGCGCATCTTTCGATCGAAAGCAGTCCCACCCCGCCCCCACGGGGCAGCACCAGCCGGAGAGCAACCGCACATGTCGCACGCACCCGACGGACAGCAGCAGCCGTACCGCTCGGAAGGGCCCTACCAGCAGCAGCCATACGGCGAGCCGTACGACCAGCAGTACGGGCACCAGTACGGCCAGCAGTACGGGCAGCAGTACGGCCAGCCGCTTCCGCCGCCCCCCGGCGAGCCGCGTCGGCCGTCCCGGGTCCGGCGGTGGGTGATCGCGGGTGCCTCCGTCCTCGCGCTCGCGGCCGTCGCCTCGCTCGTGATGAGCCACTACGAGATACCGCCCTTCACCGACAAGGGCGACTCGGTCTCCTTCGGGCAGCTGCCGCCGTCCGGCTCCGCCGGGGGCGACACCGGTGGGGCAGCGGTTCCCACGCCGCCGCCGAACTCGAAGATGTCGATGCCCACCGGCCCGGCGGCCGACTTCAAGAACTCGATGACCCTGCCCGACGGCACGCACGTCGCCGTCACCACGATCACCGGCAAGAAGTCCGGCTTCAAGGGCAAGGTCTGGGTGTGGGCGCCCAAGGAGTACAACGACCCGAAGTTCGCCAAGAGCGGCTTCCCGGTCATGATCGCGCTGCCCGGCGGCGCCGGTTATCCGAACAACTACTGGATGGGCACCGACCTGGGCCTCCAGACCAGCATCAGCAAGTGGTACTCCGAGGGGAAGAGCAAGCCCTTCATCCTGGCCATGCCGGTGCTGAACCCGGGCCCGGACGACAAGGGCGTCTACTGGGACGGCTCCGACATCCCGGGCCAGCCCAAGATGGGCACCTGGCTCACCGATGACGTCCCGGACCTGATGCGGCAGAACTTCCGCACGGTCAAGTCCCGGGACGGCTGGGCCTACATGGGCTCGTCCACCGGCGGCTTCGCCAGCCTGAAGGCCGTGCTGAAGCACCCGGAGAAGTTCAAGGCCGCGATCTGCTCCGGCCCCGACATCGTCCCCGACTCCTCCCTGTGGAAGGGCCACGACAAGGAGAAGGCGGAGAACAACCCCCAGCTGCTCGCCAAGGCGCTGATCGCCAAGAAGGGCGGCCCGGACGTCTACCTGGCCTTCCAGGTCGGCACGAACGAGAGCAACAAGAGCACCCTGCCGAACGTGCAGAAGTTCATCGCCGACTACGGCAAGGGGCCGATCCACACCAACCTGAGGATCATCCAGGGCGGCCAGCACAACGCCAAGACCTACGTGCCCAACATGGGCGAGGGCCCGATCCAGTTCATCAGCAAGGTCATGGAAGGACCGGTCGAGTAGCCTCCGCGGCCACGCGCACCGGCGCCGCGCGCCCCGGCGCCGCACTCGCCGGCTCCCCGCGCACCGGCTCCCCGCGCACCGGCCCGCCGAACAGCTTCGGCGGGCCGTCGCCCTTCCAGGGCGCCCAGCCCGGGTCCCCGTCGACGGCGAAGCGCACCCAGGCCCCGTGCATCTCCCCGGCCAGTTCCTGCGGGGCGTCCGGCCCGGCCAGCCAGGACGCCTCGGGGACGTCCAGGGTGTCGAAGACGAAGCCCAGCTCCAGGGCGTGGCAGGACCCGAGCCCCGCGACCCCGGACGGCCACGCGAACTCGTACACGAAGCTCGGCGCGCTCCGCCCGGCCGCGCCCGCCAGCGCGCGCAGCGGATCGCGCAGCAGCCGGTCGGTGAGCAGGTGCCCGAGGAGGTCGGCCGGTCCCGCGCCGGGCCGCTCCGCGCGCAGCGCCCGTACGGCGGCCCGGTCCTTGCCCGAGCGGATCCGGCCCAGGGCCACGGACAGCGGCCCCAGCCGGTCCAGCAGCCGCATCGTGCCGGTCGGGGCCAGCCAGAGCCGGTACTCCTCGGCGGTCCAGCCCAGCAGCAGCGGTACGTCGCCCCGCGCGGCCGCCGCTTCGAGCGGATCGGGCGGCAGCGTCTCGGGGTCCGCGACCAGGCCGAAGGCGGGCCCGCCGAGCAGGGGTGAGGAGCGGCGCAGTACGGCCGCCTGGGCGGCGAGCAGATCGGGCAGGGCCGTCCGGGTGAAGGCCTCGGCGGTGGCGGGCACCTTGAGCAGCGCGGCCATCCGCCGGACCATGGCGCGCACCTTGTCCCGCGGCAGCGCCTCGGGGGCGCCGCTCTGCAGGACGGCCTGGTGGAAGAGGCCGGCGGCGCGGGGCGCGGCGAGGAGGGCGCCGATGCTGATGGCTCCGGCGGATTCGCCGAAGACGGTGACCCGGGCGGGGTCTCCGCCGAAGGCCGCGATGTTCTCCCGTACCCAGGCCAGGGCGGCGATCTGGTCGAGCAGCCCGCGGTTGGCGGGGGCGTCGGGGAAGAGGCCGTAGCCGAGGACGCCCAGGCGGTAGTTGACGGAGACGAGCACCACCCCGTCGCGGGCGAAGGCGGAGCCCTCGTAGACGGGCACGGCCGAGGAGCCGCGGGTGAGGGCGCCGCCGTGGATCCACACCATGACGGGCAGCCGGGCCGAGGGCGCCGGTTCCGGGGTCCACACGTTGAGGTTCAGGCAGTCGTCCCCGGGGACGTCGGGGTCCGGCAGCAGCGCGGCGAACGCCTCGGGGTAGGGCACCTTGGGCGCGGTGGGCCCGTACGCTCCCGCGTCGCGGACGCCGTCCCAGGCTTCGGGGGGCTCGGGCGCGGCGAACCGGAGGGGCCCGACGGGCGGGGCGGCGTAGGGAATGCCCCGGAAGACGACGATGCCGCCCGGCCCGGTCCTGCCCTCGACCTCGCCGTGGGTGGTCCGGACCCGGGGACGGGCCCGGTCCGGGGTCCCGCTCGCCGATGCGGCCATCACGTCCTCCTGGGGTCGGGGCTCTTGGGGTCGGGGCTCCTGGTGCCGGGGCTCCCGAGGGGGTCGGGCTCAGCGCCGGTCGCACCGTCGCACAGGCATGCGCGGGGTGACAAGGCGTGACCCCGCCGGGGGCGCGCCGGGTTGGGCGGGGCATGCGATCCCTGTCTCTCCCCCACACCATTCGGAGCCTCGTCCGGGCCGGATCGGTCCCCGTCCTGCTGCTGGCGGCCACGGCCACGGCCGGAGCGGCGGCCGGCGGCAGCGCGTACGCGGCCGACGGCCCCACCGCAGCCCTCGGGACCCCGACGGCCGTCGGGCCCGCCTTCCAGTACCTCGGCACGGACGACCGCCCGCACGGCATCGACTCCCCCAAGGGCTGCGTGGCCGCTCTGGGCGGCGGCGGGCGGGCCGTGACGAACAAGACCACGAGCTCGGTGGCCCTGTACCGGGAGCCGGGCTGCGTGGGCACCCCGGTGGAGGTGCTGGCGCCGGGCGCGGTCAAGCCGGTCGCCCGGTACTTCTCCTCCGCCCGCTTCTCGGCCGGCTCGTAGCTCCCCCGTCCTCGTGGTTCCCGGGCGGTCCGAGATCACCGGCGGCTCAGCGACCGTGACCCTTGGGCGCTCTCCGCGTTGTATGCCATGTCAAACGCCGCAGCATTTGTTTCCTGCGGCACCCCCATTCCTCTCTAGGAGATCTTGATGTCGCGTATCGCGAAGGCATTCGTCATCACCGCTGCCGCCGGTAGCGCCCTTGCCGCCGGTGCGGGTCTGGCTGCTGCCGATGCCGGAGCGCACGGTGCGGCGGTCGGCTCCCCCGGTGTCCTGTCGGGCAACCTGCTCCAGGTTCCGGTGCACGTCCCGGTCAACGTCTGCGGCAACACCGTCAACGTGATCGGCCTGCTGAACCCGGCGTTCGGCAACACCTGCATCAACGCCTCGGGCGGCGGCGACCACCACACCGAGGGCAACTACGGCGGCTGAATCGCCTGGTGACCCGAAGGGCCCCCGCCGTCCGGCGGGGGCCCTTCCTCGTGCCGTCGGGCCGCGACCCGCTCCCCGCCGGGGCTCACTCGTAGCGGTAGAGCCCCTGGTGGCCGAGCATCTCGCGCGGGGTGACGTCCCACGGCGGCATGGGCTCGTCGAGGGCGATCACCCGGCCGCGCTGGAGGTCGCCGAGCGCGAGCGGGGCGGCGGGCAGGTAGCCGGAGGCCGGGTGGCGCTGCTGCCAGCGGTCCCAGAGCAGGTCGACGAAGGCGTGGTGCAGCCAGAAGGCTGGGTCGTTCGGGGCCGTGCCGCCCGTCATGTGGCCGCCGATCCACTGGTGCACCTTGTTGTGGTTGCGCCACTTCTCGCTCTTCGGGGCGGCCCAGCCCTCCAGCTTGTTGCGGAAGCCGCCGCGCCCGGCCGTCGAGTCCCAGGGCGAGCTGTCGTAGAGCGGGTCGTCGATCGCCCACTGGAGCTCGGCCGGGGTCGGCAGGCTGATCGGATTCGCCGGCCGGCCCAGGTTGCGGGTGAGGAAGGCGGCTTCCGTGATGCCGACCGTGACCGTCCAGTTGCCCTTCCCGTAGGCGAACGGTCCGGTCATCACCTGGCGGTCGCTCTCCCGGCCGGTCCCGCCGAGGAAGTCCTCCGCCCACAGGGAGGAGGCCGGACTGTTGTCGGTGGTCCAGTCCCAGTAGGGGACGGTGACGCCCGGGTCCACCGTCTGGAGCTGGCGCTCGAACTCCAGCAGGTAGCGCCGGTGCCAGGGGAAGAAGGACGGCGACATGTGCCCGACGCGCAGTTTGCGGTCGCGGTCGGGAACGAAGTACTTGTCGTGGGTGCGGACGAACGCGTCGTAGGTGCCGTTGCGCTTGAGCTCGAGCACGGCCGCCGTGAAGCGCTTCTTCTCCGCGCTGGTCAGGTTCTTCTGGTTCTGCCGGGTGTACACGCCCTGCTACTCCTGTCGCCCGTGGTGTGCGGCGGCGAACGCCAGCTGGGTGGTGCCCAGTTCGTCGACGGCCGCGCGGGCGAGCTCGAGCGGGGTCGCGTAGGACTGGAAGTGGTTGATCCCGCTGAGGTACGTGCCGTCGGAGCGGCGCATGACGTGCAGGGCGCGGCCGTCGATCCGGACGCTGGTCCCCGCGGCGTCGACGGCGATGTGCCGGCCGCGGTACGTCTCCTCGCCCGCCGGGATCAGCGGGGCCGGGGTGAGGGTCTGGCGGGGACGGCGGGCGCGCAGTACGGGGGCCAGCGCCGCGGCCGTGCCGGCGAACACGGCCGCGGTGAAGGCCGTACGGAGGACCGCGCGGCGGGTGAGTGGTGCGGCGGGTGCTGCGTACATACGGTCTCCCTCGCTCGGTGGCCGGTGGCTACGGGTCTAACGCGGCGCGGCGGGCGAGGTCACCGGCGAGACCGGCGCCGCCTCGTGTGGTTGTAGGAGGAAACAGGCTCCATCGGCGCTGCGGATCACCCGGTGAGCCCAATCGAACGCGCGGCTCCGGCGGCCCTGTGTGTCCCATGGGACACACGCACGTCTTCGCACGTCTTCTCGTGCACCGTCCCCGGGAGTGCCATGAGTGTGCCGTCCGATCTCCCCGACGACGTGCCCGCACCGGGGCGGACGGGTCCGTCACGTGCCGGGCGGATCGCCCTGAGCTCGGTCTCGGCGGTGCTGATCACGCTCACGTGCATCCTCGTCCCGGTCTCCCTGCTGACCGTCTGGGTGCACGACATCGTGCTGGACACCGACCGCTACGTGTCCACGGTCTCCCCGCTCGCCTCGGATCCGGCGATCGAGGCGGCGGCCGTCCACCGCATCACGGATGCGGCCGATGTCCGGGTCGACGGTGCTCAGGTCACCTCGGACCTGGCGAAGTGGCTGGAGGCCCAGGGGTTGCCGCCCCGCGTCGGGACGGCGGTCAAGGCACTGGGGCCTCAGCTGGACTCGGCCGCGGACGCGGCCGTCTCCAAGGTGGCGACCCGGTTCGTCGAGAGCGACCGGTTCGAGACGGTGTGGACCACCGCGAACCGCGCCGCCCACACCGCGGTGGTGCACGCGCTGACCGGTCAGGGCCGCGGTGCGGTGGGAGTCGAGGGGGGCACCGTCACCCTCGATGTCGGCGCCGCCGTGGAGACCGTCAAACAGGACCTCGTGGAGGCCGGCCTGTCCCCGGCCGAGAAGATCCCCGACGTCGACAAGCAGATGGTGCTCTTCCAGTCCGAGAAGCTCGGGAAGATCCGGAGTGCGGTCCATCTGCTCGACGTCGTCGGCAACTGGCTGCCCCTGCTCACGGTGGTCCTCGGTGCCGTCGGAGTGCTGCTCGCCCGGCGCCGCCGACGTGCCCTGGTGACCACGGCGCTCGGTGCGGCCGCCGCCTGTCTCGTCTTCGGCATCGGGCTGGCCGTCGCACGCCACTACTACCTCGGCCACCTTCCGGCGCAGGTCCAGTCGCCGGCGGCGGCAGCGGCCGTCTTCGACACGCTGGTGCGGTTCCTGAAGGTCAGCATCCGGACCGCCCTGGTCCTCGGGGTCGTCGTGGCGCTCGGCGCCTACCTCTCCGGCGCCGGCCGCCTACCGCGCGGTGTGCGCGGCGGCGCCGAGCGCGCGGCCGACTCCGCCGCCGGGTGGGGCGCCGCTCACGGAGTGCGCACGGGGCGCGCCGGCACCTGGGTGCAGGCGCACCGGAGCCGGCTGACCGCCGCCGCCCTGCTCGTGTGCGCGCTCGTGTTCGCACTGTGGAACCACCCGACGGTGCTCACCGTCCTGCTGCTGGTCCTCGTCCTGCTGGCCGTGCTCGCCGTCCTCTCCCTCCTCGCCGCCGGCGGCCGCTGCGCCGATCGCGCCACTGGCTCCGGCCGGGCCGGGCCGGGGTAGCCGCGCGAGGTCACGGCGTCGACGGGTCCTCGGGCGTGCGGAGCCAGGCCGCCGGGCGCGGTTCGTGGGCCACCACGTACCCGACGGTGATGGCGAGGGTGATCACGATGAAGAACGCGATGAGCCAGGACAGCAGGACGAAGACCGAGCCGAGGCTGCCGAACTCCTGCAGACTGCGATCGACGGCATGGGGCATGTAGACCCTCGACGCCACGGTCAGGAGCTGCTCCCCGAACCCGGCCAGGAGCGCGCCGGGCAGCAGCGGCAGCCACGGGATGCGGGAGCCGAGCAGCAGGTACTGCGTCCACCACCACAGCAGGGTTCCGGTGGCCACGGCGAGGGTGAAACCGGTGATCCGGCCGGTGCCGAAGGCCGTCTGCACCAACCCCTGGAACAGCAGGGCGACCAGCCAGACGACGAGCCAGGCCAGCCACCGCCAGGCGGCGACCCTGGCCTTGGCCTTGGGCAGGTGCCAGGCGCGCTCGCAGGTCTTCTGCAGGGCACGGCTGCACGCGGTCGCCGACAGCAGCGTCACCAGGATCCCCACCCCGCCGGTGCTCGCGACGGCCGTGGTGTCGACGGCGGAGTACACCGACCGCACCTGGTCCAGTGCGGCGTCCTGGAGCCCCAGTGTCGTACGGATGGACGTGACCAGCTGCTCCTGGAGCCACTCGGGGGCGAGTGCCGCGATGACGAAGACGGCCGGTACCGCGCCGAGGAAGGCCTGGGCCGCCAGCCTGGTCGCACAGTCCAGGACCCTGACCGTGGCGAGCTGCTCCAGGAGCCGGCCCAGCAGCGGGGTGTGCTTGCGCATCCAGCCGGGGACGGCGCGCAGGTGAGGGATCGTCGCCGGACCAGACACGGTGGGACTCCTCGGGGCACGGTTGCCGGCGGCTGTGACCGCCCTTCCGAGAACAATGCAGGAAGAGCGTGCATCCGGCATTTCGCGATCACCGGCGGACGCGGCCGCCGGGTCTCGTCCAGGCCCGCACCGGGGGCGTCAGGCGGTGGTGCGCTGGAGCCGGGGCAGGTGCAGATCGCGGAAGATCGCGGTCATGCGCAGGGCGAAGACCAAGCCGGCGGACACCACGATGTCGGCGGTGTCCGGGACGCCGGCCCAGTGCAGGCCCAGGTAGGACAGCGCCCCGGCGAGGGCGGCGGTCGCGTACACCTCTTCGCGCAGGAGCAGCGGCGGGAACTCCCCGCAGAGCACGTCGCGGACGACCTCGCCGGTGACGCCCGTCAGGACGGCCAGGATGAGCACGGCGACGGGGGTGACGTGCGCGTCGATCGCGGCGCGGGCGCCGATCACGGTGACGACGGCGAGGCCGACGGCGTCGACGACCATGAGCGCGCGCTGCGGGAGCTCCCAGCGGCGCAGGTAGAGCATGGTGGCGACGGCGACGGACCCGATGAGGACGAGCAGCAGCCAGTCGTGCGTCCAGTAGAGCGGGTGCCGGTCGAGGATCAGGTCGCGCAGGGTCCCGCCGGAGATGCTGGCCGCGAAGGCGAGGACGAGCCCGCCGAAGGGGTCCATGTTGGCGCGGTGCGCGGCGAGGACGCCGGAAGCGGCGAAGGCGGCGATGCCGAGGAGGTAGAGGGCGTGCAGCATGGCGCCTCCTTCGAGGGGCGGTGCGGGGGGACCCGTAGAGGTTGCCGGATCCGCCCGGGCGCCCGCATCGGCCGTTCGGCCAGGACGGCGGCGCGGCCGAGGCGGCGGCGCAGGTGCCGCCCCCGGGCCCAGGCCCGGCCCGGTCCGGCCCGTGAGCCGGCCCGTCAGGTGCCGTCGCCGAGCCGGTCGCGCTGGATCCGGTGGGCGAGGGTGCGGCGCACGGAGGCCGGGGTGTCCGTCGTGGCCCCCGAGGGGACGTCGAGGCCCCGGCTGATCGCGTCGTACGCCTCCCGGTAGGCCGCGGGCAGCTCCTCGCGGTGCAGCCTCAGGTCCTCCTCCACGAGGCGTCGCAGCTCGTCCACGTCCCGGGGCGTGAAGCGCTTCTTCCCCCGGGCGACGGCATCGACGTGGCGGGCGCAGCGCGCGGTCTCCGGGTACGCCTCGGCGATCTCCTCGGCCAGGCCCCACAGGCGCCCTTCGAGCCACGGCGCGTCGCCCTGGTCGAGGGAGAGTCCGATCGGCGGGAGCGGGTCCTCGGCCTTGTACTTCGCCACCTGCTTGGACACGGCGGGCTGGCTCATGTCGGTGAGCTGGGCGATCTTGTCCTGGGTCCAGCCGAAGCCCGCGAAGACCTTGATCATCTCGGTGCGCAGCTTGCGCATCTCCTCGCCCGCGCGGATGACCTCGTTCATCTCCGCGAGCATCCGCCCGGCCTGCTCCTCCGTCAGCGACTCGGGGATCCGGCGCGCACCCTCTTCACCTGTCATAGCTCGGTTATACACCGGAACCGTGCCACGGCGACACGGTTTCATAACCAGGTTGTACAACTCAGTTATGGATGGCAGGCTGCCCCCATGCCCACTTTTTGCGCACCCGATGGAACCCAACTCGCCTACCGCACGGCCGGAGAGGGCGAGCCGGTGATCTGCATCCCCGGAGGCCCCGCGGACTCCCAGTACCTCGGCGACCTCGGCGGCCTGTCCCGCCACCGCCGGCTGATCCTCCTCGACCTGCCCGGCACCGGCGGGTCGGCGGTTCCCGAGGACACCGCCTCCTACCGCTGCGACCGGCTCGTCGAGGACGTGGAGGCGCTGCGCGAACACCTCGGGCTCGACCGGACCGACCTGCTCGGCCACTCCGCCGGGGCGAACGTCGCGATGGGGTACGCGGCCCGGTACCCCGGCAACATCGGCAAGCTCGCCCTGATCGGCCCCGGCACCCGGGCCGTCGGGATCGAGATCAGCGGCGACACGCGGCTCGAACTCGCGCGGCTCCGCAAGGACGAGCCCTGGTTCCCGGCGGCGTTCGCCGCCCTGGAGGCCGTCTCCGCGGGCACGGGCAGCGACTGGGACGCCCTCACCCCCTTCTTCTGCGGCCGGTGGGACAGCGCGGCACGCGAGCACCACGCGGCCGGCCGGCCGGTCAACCGGGATGCCGTCGCCCACTTCGGCGCCGAGGGCGCCTTCACCCCGGAGACCACCCGGGCGGCGCTCGGCGCCTTCGGGGCACCCGTCCTGCTGCTCACCGGGGAGTTCGACCTGAACAGCCCGCCCCGGTCGACGGCCGAACTCGCGGGACTGTTCCCCGACGCCACCCTCTCGGTGCAGCCCGGAGCGGGCCACTACCCCTGGGTCGACGATGCCGAACGGTTCGCGGCGGCCGTCGACGCGTTCCTGGGGTAGCGGCCCGCTCGCCGCTTGGGCGCCTCCTTCGGCCTACGGCGCCGGGAGCTCCGCGAAGTCCGCGACCAGGCCCCGGTGGTGGCCGGCCGTGCCCAGGGCCAGGGAGTCGGCCTTGGCCCGCTTCAGGTGGAGGTGCGCGGGGTGCTCCCAGGTCATGCCGATGCCTCCGTGGAGCTGTACGCACTCCTCGGCGGCCCGGACCGCGACTCCCGAGCAGTAGGCCTGGGCCACCGCCACCGTGAGCGGCGCGTCGGCGGCGCCGGTCGCGAGGGCGTCGGCCGCGGCACGGGCCGCCGCGCGGGCGGAGGCCACGTCGAGCCACAGCCGGGCGAGGCGGTGCTTGATCGCCTGGAAGGAGCCGAGGGGGCGGTTGAACTGGTGGCGGGTGCGCAGGTACGCCACCGTCTCCGTCAGGCACCACTCGGCGGTCCCGAGCTGTTCCGAGGCGAGCAGCCCGGCCCCCGAGAGCAGTGCTCCGGCGATGGCCGCGCGGGCGGTGGCCGGGTCGGCGAGCCGGGTTCCGGTGGCACCGTCGAGGGTGACGCCGGCCAGGGGGCGGGTCAGGTCCAGCGCCACGAGCGGGGTCCGCGAGACGCCCGCCGCGTCGGCCGGGACGGCGTACAGCCCGGTGTCGGCGAGGACCAGCAGCACGTCGGCGCAGACGGCGTCGGCGACCGAGCTCACGCTCCCGCTCAGCGATCCCGAGCCGGAGTCGCGGACCGGCGCCGGCAGGGGTGCGCCGGGGGCGAGGGTCAGGGGCAGTGCGGGCACGCAGATGCGGCGGCCCGCGGCGAGTTCCCGCAGGAGGTCGGCGGACTCGGCGCTCTCGCAGCCGAGCAGGATCTCCGTCGAGAGGACCGCGCTGGTGAGGTACGGGACCGGCGCCGCGGCCCTCCCGAGTTCCTCCAGGACCACGGCCGCCTCCCGGTGGCCGGCCCCCTGTCCGCCCAGCTTCTCCGGTACGAGGAGCCCCGCCGTGCCGATGTCGGCGGCGAGCACCCGCCACAGCTCGGGGTCGTGGGGGCTGCCGCCCTCGATCCGGGCGAGGACGGCCGCGGGGGCACAGCGGGCGGCGAGCAGGGACCGTACCGCCGTGCGGAGTTCCTCCTCGGTCTCGGAGTACAGCAGGTCCAGCGGGGCTGCGGCGGGAGAGCTCATCGGGCCAGGTCCTTCCACGCGAGGTCCTTGTCGTCGCGCGGCTCGGCGGGCAGGCCGAGGACGCGTTCGGCGACGATGTTGAGGAGGATTTCGCTGGTGCCGCCCTCGATGCTGTTGCCCTTGGCGCGGAGGTAGCGGTAGCCGGCGTCGCGGCCGGTGAAGTCGACGATCTCGGGGCGGCGAAGGGTCCAGTCCTCGTACAACAGGCCCTCCTCGCCGAGGAGTTCCACCTCCAGCCCGCTGATCTCCTGGTTGAGGCGGGCGAAGGTCAGTTTCATGCCCGAGCCCTCGGGGCCGGGCTGGCCCTGGGCGAGCTGCTGGCGCAGCCGCTCCCCCGTCAGCCGGGCGACCTCGGCCTCGACCCACAGTTCGAGCAGCCGCCCGTGCAGGTCGTGCGTGCGCAGCTCCGGGCGTTCGCGCCAGGCGGCGGCGACCGGGGCGATCATGCCGCCCTCGCGCGGGATCCGCATGCCGCCGATGGAGACGCGTTCGTTCATCAGGGTGGTGCGGGCCACCGCCCAGCCCTGGCCCACCTCGCCGAGGCGGTGGGCGTCGGGGATCCGGACGCCGGTGAGGAAGACCTCGTTGAACTCGGCCTCGCCGGTGATCTGGCGCAGCGGACGCACCTCGACGCCGGGGGCGGTCATATCGCACAGGAAGTAGGTGATGCCCTGGTGCTTGGGCAGTGCCGGGTCGGTGCGGGCGATCAGGATGGCCCAGCGGGCGGTGTGGGCGCTGGAGGTCCACACCTTCTGGCCGTCCACCACCCAATCCTCACCGTCCCGCACCGCACGGGTGCCGAGGGCGGCCAGGTCGGAGCCGGCGCCGGGCTCGCTGAAGAGCTGGCACCACACTTCCTCTCCGGTCCACAGCGGGCGCAGGAAGCGCCGCTTCTGCTCCTCGGTGCCGTACGCGAGGATCGTGGGCGCGGCCATGCCGAGACCGATGCCGATCCGGCGCGGGTCGTTGTCGGGGGCTCCGGCGGCCTCCAACTCGGCGTCCACGACGGCCTGCAGGGAGCGGGGCGCACCCAGTCCGCCGAGGCCCTCGGGGTAGTGCACCCAGGCAAGTCCGGCGTCGAAGCGGGCCCGCAGGAACGCGCCGCGCTCGGTGGTGGCGGGCGGGTGCGCGGCGAGCAGTTCCCGTACGCGGGCGAACAGCTGGTCGGCGGTGACCGCGGCGGCCGTCATCGGGAACCTCCTGCGGGAGAACCGGGCAGCGTGCCGGCGTCCAGGGCCGGTACGACGACCAGCCGGCCGGTGGTGGTCCCGTCGGCGAGGCGCTGCACGGCGTCCGCGGCTCCGGCGAGCGGTACCCGCTCGCTGACCAGCGGCTTGATGGAGCCCTCGGCGGCGAGCCGGGTGAGCTCGGCGTGGCAGGCGGCGATCGCGGCCGGGTCCTTGGCGGCGTACAGGCCCCAGTGGAGGCCGAGGATGGCGTAGTTCTTGACGAGGGCGTGGTTCAGCGCGGGCGCGGGGATGGTGCCGCTCGCGAAGCCGACCACGATGATCCGGCCCTCGAAGGCCACGCACTTGGCCGAGGCGGTGTAGGCATCGCCGCCGACCGGGTCGTAGACCACGTCGGCCCCGCGTCCGCCGGTGAACTCCTTGACCCGGGCCACCAGTTCCTCGCTGGTGCGGTCGATGACGAGATCGCAGCCGAGCTCCTCGGCGGCGCGCACCTTGGCCTTGCCTCCGACGACCCCGATGACGGTGGCTCCGGCGGCCTTGCCGAGCTGGACGGCCGCGCTGCCGACCCCGCCGGCCGCGGCGTGCACGAGGAGGGTCTCGCCGGCCTGGAGCCGGGCCCGCCGGTGCAGGCCGAACCAGCCCGTCTGGTAGCCGATGTGCAGGGCCGCCGCCTCGGCGTCGTCGAGGGTGTCCGGGGCGGGGAGCAGGGCGCGCGCGGGGGCGGTGACGTACTCGGCGAAGCCGCCGTGCGGCAGGCTCGGGTTGGCGATGACGCGGCGGCCGTCGTCGGTCTCGCCGCAGATCTCGACGCCCGGGGTGAAGGGGAGCGGCGGGCGGATCTGGTACTGGCCGCGCACGAGCAGCGCGTCGGGGAAGTTGACGTTGGCGGCGAGCACCTTGAGCCTCACCTCGCCCTCGCCGGGCACCGGTTCGGGCACCTCTTCGAGGCGCATGGCCTCGCGGGGCTCGCCGGGGGTGTGTACTCGCCATGCCTGCATCCGGGGCCTCCAGCCGCCGACGGGAACCACGCCTCGCGGGCATACTAAGCGGTCGCTTGCAGCTCTGTGAACCGGTGGGACCGGGTGGAATCCCGACAGGGACCCGGCGGGAATCCCGTGAGAGCCCGGCGGGGACCCGCCGGGAACCTGGTGGACCCGGATCCTCCGCAACCACTCCCGTTAAATCCGGTCACTTCCCTCACACCTTCGGGCAGCATGTGGCGTGCACGTGTCATGACTTAACGGGGAACAGCACAAGTCCAGGGGGAACCACCACATGAGAAGAAGAATGTCCGCGACCGCCGCCGCCGCCGTCCTGGCGGGTCTGGTCACCGCGGCGGGCCCGGCCACGGCCGCCGAGGCGAAGTGCACGCCGAAGATACAGGTACTGGGACATCTGGCGCCCGATACCTACTACCCGGAGAGCGCGACCCAGGGGGTCCTGGACCTGGGCGCGGGCAACCTCTCCGTCGGCTTCTCCGGCAACAAGCCGGTGTACTGGACCGGCACCAGGCTCCACCGGGTCCCGCTGGCCGACTCCACCCGCACGGGCGAGCTGATCGCCGTCAACAAGAGCGGCCTGATGCTCGGCCGGGTGACCGGCGAGACCGGTTACCTCTTCACCTACCGGGCCGGGGACGCGGCGGTCACCCCGCTGCCGGGGAGCGGCTGGCCGGACATCGAGGCCGACGTCAACGACGCCGGATACGTCGTGTCCACCACCGTGCAGGGGATCGGCACGGTCTGGAAGGACGGCCTGAAGGTGCGCGAGCTCCCGCTGCCCGCCGACAGCGGTCCCGGGACGCGGATCAAGATGGTCACCGCCGTCAACAGCGCGGGCGACGTCCTGGGCCTGGCGGAGCAGGACTACGAGGTGCCCGAGACGGGCCAGCACAAGTGGTGGAACTATCCGCTGATCTGGCCCGCGGACGGCTCGCCGGCCCGGGCCCTGGCGCCGAGCGGCGGCGGCGGTTTCGACGACAGCTACGTGCAGGACATGGACGAGAGCGGCAAGGTCGTCGGCTACAACTGGCTCGGCCCGTGGTACGAGTACAAGCCGTTCGTCTGGACCCCGCCGCACACCGGCCCCGCCTCCTCCCCCGGGGTGCTGAACACGCACCCGTACGGCACCTTCGAGGCGATCAGCCCGACGACCGGGGTGAGTGTCGGCACGGCCAAGTTCCACCCGGAATCGCAGACCCTGCCCGACCAGGCGCAGCTGTGGCCGGGCTCCGGTCCGGTGCTCGCGCTCCCCCGGCTCTCGGCGAACGGCGCCAGCACGGCGGAGGCCGTCTCCGACGGTGACCGGGTCGGCGGATCGGCCGTGAACGCGAACGGCAAGCTCAGGCCGGTCATCTGGACCTGCGCGAGCAAGCAGGCGTACCTGCCCCAGCCGTAGGGCCGGCCACAGGCTCCAGCCGTAGGGCCCGGCCTCGAGCTCCAGCCGCGGCCGGTGTTGTGACCATGGCGATCTGAGCGTGCGCACGCTATCGATGGCGCCATGGAAAACGCTCTGCGCGGTCTGCCCGCGCCCCCGCCGCTCGGTTCCGCCGCCCTGCCGCCCGGCACGTTCACCGGCCGGGCGGTGCTCGTGACCGGCGGCGGGACCGGGCTGGGCAAGGCGATCGCCACCGAGTTCGCACGGCTCGGCGCGGATCTGGTGATCGCCGGCCGCCGGATCGAGCAGTTGAAGTCGGCTCAGGACGAGCTCGCGGCCGTGCCCGGAGCGGGCCGGGTGACGGCCGCCGTCTGCGACATCCGCGACCCCGAGCGGGTCGCGGAGGTCTTCGACGCGGCCGGGGCGGCCCTCGGCGGTGTCCCGGACGTGCTCGTCAACAACGCCGCCGCCAACTTCCCCTGCCCGGCCGAGGACTTGTCCCCCAACGCCTGGCGGGCGGTCGTCGACATCACCCTGACCGGCACCTGGTTCGTGACCCGGGAGTTCGGCCGCCGCCACCTCGCCGCGGGCAGCGCCGGGTCCATCGTGAACATCGGCGCCTCGTACGCCTGGACCGGCGGTCCGGGCTACGCGCACAGCGCCGCCGCCAAGGCGGGGGTCAAGAACCTCGTCGAGACGCTCGCCGTCGAGTGGGGCCCGTACGGCATCCAGATCAACGGGCTGGTCCCCGGGCTGTTCCCGCACGCGGACATGACCGAGGACATCCGGGGCGGTCTGGAGCGGGCCGCCCCGGACGACAAGGACGCCCGACAGCCCGCCCTGCGGGTCGGCGCTCCGCGCGAACTGGGCTGGGCCGCGACCTTCCTGGCCTCCCCCTACGCCCGCTTCATCACCGGACACACCCTGGTGGTGGACGGGGCGAACTGGCAGCGCCGCTCGCTCGTCAACCCCGAAGTGGTGCCGGTGCGCGAGCAGTTGGGGCGGGGGCCGTTCACTCCGTGAAGCGCCCGCGCAGCGCGGCCAGACCACCTTCGCAGGTCCCCTCGCCGAAGACCTCCTCGACCTGGGCGGCGACGGCCTCGTCGCCGAGGTAGCGGGCGGACCAGACGATCTCGCTGCCGAGCGGGTGGGGGCGTACGGACAGGGTGGCCACGTACTCCCGGAGCGGGAGCAGGCTCTCCACCACGGCGTACGAGTACACGCGCGCGGCCGGGTCCCGGGCGAGCAGCTCCTCGCGGGCGACGACCGTCCCCTCGATGCTGAAGACCCGTACCGCTCCCGGCTGTTCGGGGTCGCTCCCGCCCTCCATGACGGCCTTCGGCACGTACGGGTGCCACGCGTCGAGCGCGCCGAAGCGGCCGACGAGGCCGTGACGACGGCGGTCCGGAGGAGCTCGCGGGCGGTCACGGCGGGTCCGGAGTCCCCGGCCTGCCCGGCGCTCACCAGGCACCGTCCCCGCGCAGTACGGCGTCGGCCCCGCCGTCGATGAAGACGACCTGGCCGGTGACGTGGGTGTTGTCGGGGGCGGTGAGCCAGTCCAGCAGCGGGGCGACCTGTTCGGCCGTGGCGTGGCCGTGCAGGGGCATCGGGACGGTCGCGTCGACCACCTCGCGCATGGCGGCGTCGGCGAGGAGCGGGGCGGTCATGGGGGTGGTGATGGTGCCCGGGGCCACGGCGTTGAGCGGGATCCCGGCGCCCGCCCAGTCGGCGGTGGGCGCGGTACGGCGGATCCAGCGGGCCACGGCGGCCTTGGAGGAGCCGTAGACGAGGTGGCCCTCTCCGCGCGCGACGGCGGCCGCGGCGGCTTCGACGGCCGCTTCCTCGTCACCGGCGAGCGCGGCGTCGACGATGGCGGCGTCGGCGGGGTGGATGGAGGCGACGGAGGAGACGACGACGGCGCGGGGGTCGGCTCCGGCGGCGAGCAGCGGGCGCAGGCCCTCCAGGGTGGCGACGGCTCCGAAGTGGTTGACCCGGATGGTCAGCGGATCGAAGGCGGCGATGCCGGCGCAGGCGACGACGGCGTCCAGGCGGCCTCCGGTGCGCTCCGTGACGGCGGTGACGAGGGCGGTGCGGCCGGCGGCCGTGGCGAGGTCGGCCTCGATGTCGGCGTCCTTGAGGTCGGCGCCGATGACGGTGTGGCCCTGGGCGCGCAGCCGGTCGGCGGTGGCGCGGCCGATGCCGGAGGCGGCGCCCGTGACGAGGTAGGTACGAGTCATGGTTGGCACGGTACGCCTTTATGGCACGACATGCCACAGTGCGATCGTGTGGCACATTGGCCCCATCTACCCCTGGAGGTGTTGCGGTGAGCACGGCGAGTACGGGCCGCCCGTCCTTGACGGAGCGGCGCAGGGAGACCACGCGGTACGAGATCGCGGAGGCCGCGGCCGCACTGTTCTCGGAGCGGGGGTACGAGGCGACGACGGTCGACGACATCGCGCGGGCGGCCGGCATCTCGCTGCGCACCTTCTACCGGTACTGCCCGGCCAAGGAGGACGCGCTGACCCCGGTCCTCACCGCCGGGGTCGCCACCCTGGTCGAGGAACTCGCCCTGCGCCCCGCGTCGGAGCCCCTCACCGAGGCCGCGCAGGCCGCTTTCACCATCGCGACGGCGGGCGCGCGCTACGAGGAGCCCGGGCAGACGGTCCGCCTCATCCAGGTGATGAGCCGCGTCCCGGAGATCCGGCTGCGGTGGCTGGCGGCCGCCCGCGCGATGCAGGACCGCCTGGTACCGGTCCTCGCCGCCCGTACGGGCCGCCCCGAAGCCGCCCTGGAGACCCGCCTGTTGGCGGCCGTACTCATCGACGCGGTCACCGTCGCCCTCGAACACTGGGCCGCCGAGGACGGCCGCGACCCGCTCCCGACGGTCTCGGCCCGCGCCCTCGCCCTGCTGCGCCTGGAGGAGTAGCGGGGGCTGGTCGGCCGACAGGGCCGCCCGTGACGGACCGCGTCAGCTGAAGCTGCGGCGGTAGGCGTGCGGGCTGACGCCGGTGGTCCTCTTGAACCGGTCGCGGAAGGCGGTGGGCGAGCCGAAACCGACCTGGGCGCCGATGCGTTCGACGGAGTGGCGGGTGGTCTCCAGCAGGTGCTGGGCCTGACGGATGCGCGCACGGTGGAGCCACTGGAGCGGGGTGGTGCCGGTCTGGTCCCGGAAGCGGCGCATCAGGGTCCGGGTGCTGGTTCCGGCGTGCGCGGCGATCTCGGCGAGGGTGAGCTCGGAGCCCAGGTTGCCCTGGAGCCAGACCAGCAGCGGTTCGAGGGTCGAACCCTGCGGGGTGGGCGCGTAATCGTGGACGATGAACTGCGCCTGCCCGCCCTCGCGTTCCAGGGGCATGACGGACAGGCGGGCGGCGTCGGCGGCGACGGCCGAGCCGTAGTCGCGGCGGATCATGTGCAGGCACAGGTCCAGGCCCGCGGCGGCGCCGGCCGAGGTGAGGATCTGGCCGTTGTCCACGTACAGGACGTCGGGGTCGACCTCGATGTCCGGGTGGGTGGCGGCCAGCAGATCGGCCGCGATCCAGTGGGTGGTGGCGCGCAGGCCGTCGAGGAGACCGGTGGCGGCCAGCGGAAAGGTGCCCGAACAGATGGAGGCGATGCGCGTGCCGTTCGCCGCGGCCGCGCGCAGCGCGTCGCCGACGGCGGGGGCGAGCGGCGCCGTGGGATCGGCGGTACCGGGAACGATGATCGTGTCCGCGGCCCCGAGACCTTCCAGTCCCCAGGGCGCGCGCAGGGTGAAGGTACCGGCATCGACCTCCGGCCGCTCGGCGCAGACACGGACCTGATAGCCGGGGCGTCCGTCCGGAAGGCGGGTGCGGGTGAAGATCTCGATCGGGGTGGCCAGATCGAAGGGGATCACCCGGTCCAGCGCGAGGACGGCAATGGTGTGCATGGCGAGAACATACCCTTCCACGGATGGACCGTCCTGGACTCGGCAGCGGAAATCCTCTGTTCCTTCCAGGTCAGAGCCGTTCCGATGCGGATGGCGATATCCCGTTGGAAGGTGTCATTAATGCCACTGGGAGGCGAGCTGGCAGCCGACTAGCGTCGGGAGCGATCCGGCATTGGCCGGACGCTTCCGCACCGGAAGGAACCCCCCTCCATGCATGCCCAGATCGTCCTGTTCGACGGCTTCGACCCGCTCGATGTCATCGCCCCCTACGAGGTGCTGTACGCCGGCGGTGCCGCCTCCGGCGGTGCGGTGAGCGTGGAACTGGTCTCCGCCGAAGGCCCGCGCGAGGTGGTCAGCGGCACCGGGGGCCTGGCGCTGCGCGCCACCGGCGCCCTCGATCCCCGGCGCGGGGGCCTGATCCTGGTCCCGGGCGCCTCGGGCCGCGTGGGAGAGCCCGGCGAGGTCCCCGACTGCGACGCCGGGGCCGGGGCCGGGGAATGGCGGCAGGACGAGTTCATCCCCGTGCTGCTGGGCCGCGCCCTGACGACCGAGCTGCCCACCCTGCTGAAGGCGGCGATGGACGACCCCGAGGTGACGGTCGCCTCGGTGTGCGGCGGCTCGCTCGTCCTGGCCATGGCCGGCCTGCTGGAGGGCCGCCACGCCACCACCCACCACCTGGGCCTGGACATGCTCGAAGCCACCGGTGTCCACGCGGTGAGCGCTCGTGTCGTCGAGGACGGCGACCTCGTCACCGGCGCCGGCGTCACCTCCGGGCTCGACCTGGGCCTGTACCTGCTGGAGCGCGAGGTGGGTCCCCGGATCGCCCACGCCGTCGAAGAGCTCTTCGCCTACGAACGACGCGGCACCGTCTGGCGCAACGCCGGCCCGGTGCCCGCCTCCCTCTGACCACACCGCCCGCCCCCGCACCGCACCTCGCCACCGCATCGCACCGCACCGCACCGCATTCGTAAGGAAGAACAGCAGCATGTCCGTAGAAGGCACTTGGGACCTGTCCATCTCCACCCCCATCGGCAGGATCAAAGCCGTGGTCGAACTCCTGCGGGAGGCCGGTGTCCTGACCGGGTCCGCCCACGGGGCCGGAGAGGACGTCCCGCTCGGCGACATCGCCCTCGACGGCGACCGGCTCACCTGGAGGCAGTCGATCACCAAACCCGTGCGCCTGAACCTGGCCTTCGCCGTGACGGTCGACGGCGACACCCTCACCGGCACGTCCAAGGCCGGGCGCCTTCCGGCCTCGAAGGTCACCGGACAGCGCCGGGCCGTCCGCGCGGCGACGGAGCACTGACCATGGCGAAGCTCCTCCTCTCCCTGCACGTTCTGGCCGCGGTGCTGGCCATTGGCCCGGTCACCGTCGCCGCGAGCATGTTCCCCAAGGCGCTGCGGCACGCCCACAGCGAGCCGGGTGACCTCGAAGCGCTCGCGACCCTGCGGACGTTGCACCGCATCTGCCGCGTGTACGCCGGCGTCGGCGTCGCGGTTCCCGTCTTCGGGTTCGCCACGGCGAGCAGCCTCGGCGTCCTCGGCAGCGGATGGCTGATCACCTCGATCGTCCTGACCACCGCGGCGGCCGCCACCCTGGCGCTGCTGATCCTGCCCGCCCAGGACAGCGCCCTCGACGCAGCGCGGGCCCTCGACGCAGCGCAGGCCCCCGGCTCCGTGCGGGCCATCGGCTCCGGCCCCGGCCTCCGGTCCGCCGCCCGTCTCGCCGCGCTCACCGGTGTCTTCAACCTGCTGTGGGCGACCGTCACCGTGCTGATGATCATCAGACCCGGCTCCACGACGGGCGCGTGAGCGCGCCCCTTCGTCCTCGGTTGTCAGTGGTCCGGGGCACCATGGACCACATGTCCCACGCTGATCTGACCCTTGACCGGTGGCGCTCGTTCGCCCTGCCGGACGTCCGCCGGTTCGCCCGGGAAGCCGCCGAGCTGGTGGGCGGCCGGGTGAGCCTGATCGATGCCGTCGAGCCGGCGGCCCGCTGCACCGCGTGTTCGTCGAGCGGGACGGACGGGAGTTCGCCCTGATACCCGGGGGGACGGTCCGCCTCGGCTTCGACCTCGATGCCTGGGAGCCGACGCCCGAGCAGACCGCCGACTTCGAGCAGAGCCTGGCCGAGGAGTTCGGGTACGGCCCCGATCTCAAGGCGCACCTCGCCGAGTTGATGAGCCCGCCGCGGACCGTCACCCTGGCGACGGTGTTCATGGCCGTGGCGAACGAGCCGCTCACCGAACCCCCCGCCGAGATGCCCGCCGTGCTCGCCGGGCTCGGACTGCGGATGCCCGGCGCCGACGAGTGGGAGCACGCCTGCGGGGCCGGGGCGCGCACCCTCTTCCGGTGGGGCGACACCTGCCCGATCGGCGAACCGTCCTACGGCAGCGGCGCGGGCGGGCCGCGGTGCGAGCCCAACGCCTTCGGTCTGCGCATCGCGTACGACTCCTACGCCGCCGAGATCGGCGGTGACACGGGCGCCGTGCACGGCGGGGACGGCGGCGAGTCCGTGTGCGGCGGGTACGGGGACCTGTGGGCCTGGCTGACGCTGGCCACGGCGAACCGCAACCCGGCGATGGCCGAGTTCGTGTACGGCCCGGAGGGCGAGTCCGCCTGGGAGGCGTTCTCCGTACGGCCCGTGCTCAGCCTCCGGTGAAGTGCGGGGGCCGGCGCTGTGCCTTGGCGGTGTAGCCCTCGCGGGAATCCTCCGAGGTGAGGGTGAGGGCCGCCGTCATCGCCACGCGGTCGAGGGCGGCGGGCAGGGCGGCGTCCGCGTAGGAGTCGATCGCGCGCTTGATGCCCTGGACGGCGAGCGGGGCGTTGGCCGCGATCTCCGCGGCGAGCGCACGGGCCGTCTGCTCCAACTCCTCCGGGGGCACGACCTGTTGGACGAGGTTCAGGCGCTCGGCCGTCCGGGCGTCGATGCGGCGGCCGGTCAGCGCCAGGAACTTGGCCCAGCCGGCGCCCGCCTCGCGGGCGATGCGCAGGTCTCCGCCCGCATCCACCGCGACGCCCAACTGGGCTTCGGGCAGGGCGAAGACCGCGTCCTCGGCCACCACCCGGATGTCGGCCATCAGGGCCAGCTCGAAGCCGAAGCCCAGGCAGTACCCCTGCACGGCGGCCACGACGGGCTGCGGCAGCCCGGCCAGAACCGCGAAGCGCTCGTGGACCCAGCGGATGCCCTCGTAGTAGTTGCGGTTCCGTTCGGCCGCCGAGGCACCCGTGATCGCGCCGCCCGGGGCCGTCACGTCGATGCCCGCGCAGAACGCCCGGCCCTCGGCCCGCAGCAGGACCACCCGTACGGCGGGGTCGAAGCGGATCCGGTCGGCCAGCAGGCCGAGCTGGCGCGTGGACTCCCAGCTCCAGCCGTTGAGCTTCTCCGGCCTGCAGAGGGTGAGTTCCGCGATCCCGTCCGCGACGTGCAGACGGATCCGCTCCTCACCCTCCGCGATTTCCGTGCTCAGGGTGTCGATCACGCGGACACCTTAGGGTGCCCCGTCTAGCGCGGGAAGACCTCGAACGGCACCGCCGGGCGGCCCCCGAACCGGGCGGCGGCCTGCTGGGCGTTGCCCGCCAGGAAGGAGCGTACGTACGTCTCCGGGTCCTCGTCCGTCAGCGCCGCGATGTACGCCTTGTGTTCCATCAGCGACTTCACCGAACGCTCCATCCCGGGACCGGCGTCGGCCACGTGCGTGGGCGTCGTGGTGCCGGACACCGCCACCCAGCGCACCCCGTTCCACGGCTCCAGGCCCTGCTCCGTGAGGAGTTCGGGGAAGATCCAGCGGTTGCCCGCGTCGCCCGCCGCGTCCAGGGTGGCCCGGCCGACGGCCTTGTGGTCGGGGGTGTTCCAGTAGCCGCCGCCCTCGGCCCCGCCCCAGGTGTCGCGGTGGTTCATCGTGATCACCAGCTCGGGGCGGTGGCGCCGGATGGCGGCCGCGATGTCCCGGCGCAGCTCCGGGCCGTACTCGACGACACCGTCGTGGTGGTCGAGGAACTCCACGGTGGGCACCCCGACGACGGCCGCGCTCGCGCGCTGCTCCGCCTCGCGCAGCGGGGCGCACGCGGCGGGGTCGATGGTGTCGATGCCGGCCTCGCCGCGCGTGGCGAGCAAGTAGACGACCTCGCGGCCGCCGTCCGTCCAGTCCGCGATGGCCGCGGCGCAGCCGTACTCAAGGTCGTCCGGGTGCGCCACGACGGCCAGCGCACGCTGCCAGTCGGTCGGCATGGGCTCCAACGGGGCGGGCCCCTGCAGTTGTTCGTTCATGAGTCGCACAATAGGCCAATGGACACACAAGGGCAGGTGGTGGCCCTGCTCGATGCCACCGGGTCGTTCTTCGAGCCCGCGGTCACCGCGTTCCCCGGGGCGGGCGCCGCCGCCTGGGAACGGGCCTCGCTACTGGATCCGGGCGCGGCCGGGCCGGACGGTTCCTGGCGGCTGGACTTCCGGTGCTTCGCCGTGTCCCGGCCGGGCGGCCGCTGGGTGCTGGTCGACGCGGGGGCCGGCCCGTCGCAGGGACCGGCGGCCGGCTGGGCCCCGGTCCCGGGCCGGCTGCCCGCCGCGCTCGCGGAGGCCGGGATCGCGCCGGGCGACGTGGAGTCGGTGGTCCTGACCCACCTGCACGAGGACCACACCGGCTGGACCCGGGACGAGGCCGGCCGGCCGTTCTTCCCCGATGCGCTGTACCTCGTACAGAGCGCGGAAGTGGCGGCCCTGGACCGGGCGGATCCCGTGTGGGACTGGACGGTTGCCCCGCTGCGGGCCTCGGGACAGCTCCAGGAGGTCACCGGGGAGCACCGGCTCGCTCCCGGCATCACCCTGCTGCCGACGCCCGGGCACACGCCCGGACACCAGTCGGTGCTGGTGGAGGGCGCGGCCGGGCCCGGCGGCGGGGGCCGGGGCCGGGACGTGCTGGTCACCGGGGACGTACTGGTCCACGCCGTGCAGCTGGCCGATCCGGCGGTCCCGTACTCCCACGAACGCGACCGGGCCGCCGCCCGCGCCTCGCGGGAGGAGCTCCTGTCCCTGGCCGTCCGCCGCCGCGCCCTGCTGGCCACCGCCCACCTGACCCGGGCCTTCGTGGAGCCGCCCGAACCGGGTGTCTGAGGGCCCGGGGCGCCTCCCGGAGCCGACGTGCGACCGCTGTGGGGGCGCCCTAGCATGAAGGGTGGCGTTCCGAAGGAGGAAGCCATGGTCCCGCTGTCGGAGAAGCACATCCCGCGCGGCACGAAGCGGCGGCCCGGCCGGTTCGTTCGCCTCGTTCGGCTCGTACCAGCGGCCCTACTGGCCTCCGGCGCCCTGCTGCTGACGAACGGCTCCCTGCCCGCCGCGGCCCGCGCCGGCGTCCCCGTGGAGGTCACGGCCCCTGCCGTGCCGGCGGCCCTTCCGGGGCAGGCCGATGACGAGCGGCTCGCACTCGACACCCTCGACGAGGTGGTGCGGGGCGACTTCGCCGCCGTCTCGGCCCGCTTCGACGAAACGCTCCGGCACCAGGCGACTCCCGAGGCGCTCGCGGAGTCCTGGAAGGACTACCAGGAGCAGTTCGGGCCCTACCGGTCACACGGGGAGCCCCAGCAGGTCACGTCCGTCCACGGGTCCGTGGTGACCGTGCCACTCCAGATGGGGAACGGGGCCGGAGATTTCCGCGTCACCTTCAACGAAGGCGGACACCTGATCGGCCTCTACTTCCTCCGCACGGGCGTCCCGGTCCCCTGACTCCCTCTGGTGACTCCTCTGGTGGCTCCCTCTGGTTCGGGGCGCTCAGGCCTCGTCGCGTACGAGCGCCAGCAGCCGGTCCAGGACGCGCGGGCCTCCAGCACGTACCCCGTCGTGCTCGAACTCGTCCGTCACCCAGGTCTTCAGGCCGCGGATCGCCCGGGCGGTGGCCAGGGAGTGCGCGGTGTCCACGTACATGTCGTCGTGGTAGACGGCCGCGGCCACCGGCACCTCGTTGACGGCGAGCCGCGCCCGGTCGTACAGCGGGGTCCAGCCGGTGCGGGCCGCCAGCAGTTCGGCGGTCTCGCGCAGCGGGGCGAGCGCCGGGTCGCAGTCGAAGTGCCAGGGGTGGATGGTCTCGCCGGTGAAGTACAGCGGCTCCGTGCCCGCGAGGGTCTTCGCGGCGTCGAAGCGCGGGTGGCCGGAGCGGACCCGCTCGGCGGCCCAGCCGATGGGCGTGCCCGGGTCCTGGGCGTAGATCGCCTCGTGGACCAGGGCGTAGAGGGGGTGCCCGGCGAAGGAGAGCTGGGCGTGCACGGCTTCCAGGAAGGCGTCGGAGAGGGCGGGCCCGTCCGGGGTGGGGACGAAGGCGTCCTCGAGCAGGTAGTGCAGCTGGTGGCTGCCGTCGGAGCCGCCGAGGAGCAGGCCGAGGGACTGGAAGGCCTCGGCCGTCAGGAGGTACCCGCCGGGGAGTTCGGCCGGACGCTCGAGGAGGTGGGCGGCGATGCGGCGGGCCCGCTCCACGTCCATGGGGTAGCGGTCGTAGTGCGCCCGGTTCTTGCGCTCGACGCGCGGGTACGCGGCTTCGTACACCTCGGCGGCGGTGGCGTCGAGGGAGGGCAGCCCGCCGGTGATGAGGGCGGCGGCCAGCCCCTCGGGGGCTGCGCCCAGGTAGTGGGTGACGCAGAAGCCGCCGAAGCTCTGGCCGAGGACCGTCCAGGGCGCGCCGCCGGTGAGGAGCGGGCGGATGGTCTCGGCGTCGCGCACGATGGAGTCGGCGCGGAAGTGGGCGAGGTACTCGGCCTGCTGCGCGGGGCCGCCGCGCAGCGGCAGGGTCTGCCGGTTGACCGGGGTGGAGCGGCCGGTCCCGCGCTGGTCGAGCAGCAGCACCCGGAACTCGGTGAGGGCCCGCTCCAGCCAGGCCTGCCGGCCGACGAACCTGCGGGCGCCGAAGCCGGGTCCGCCCTCCAGGTAGAGCAGCCACGGCAGGGACTCCGGGTCCTTGCCGGTGGCGACCAGCTCGCGCGCGTACAGGTCGATCCGCTCGCCGTCGGGGCGGGCGTGGTCGAGCGGGACACTGAAGTGGTGGTCGGTGAGGACGACACCGGGCTGGCGGTAGCTGCCGGCGGCTGCGATCTCGGAGGTCGCGGGGTTCACGGGGGTCACGGGAGGTCCCAGGGGTCGGCGCGGTGCGGTGGTGTACGCGGCAGCCGTCCCGGGGCCGGTGGGTGAGGGCGAACCGGGGCGGCGGACCCGGCCCAGCTTACGAGAGCCCCCGCGCCTGCCGGCTGCCGCCTGCTGTAGCCGGTAGGCCGGTAGCCGGTAGCCGGTAGCCGGTAGCCGGTAGCCGCATCTGGGCATCAGGGGGTCGGGCGCCACCAGTAGCGTCCGACGATGAGCTCCTCGAGGGAGCGGAGCCTGTCCGCGCCCATGCGCGCGTGGGTATCGGGGTGCTCCAGCGCGATGCGGAGGTCGGCCGCGAGGTGGGTCGCTTCGCGGACTTCGCAGCCTGCTCGAAGGGTGTCCGGGGAGGTCCCCGTCGCACGGGCGACGACGTCGAGAACGGTCTCCATGTGCGGGCCGCTGAACCGGATCAGGAAGAACCAGTCGTCGAGCGGTTCCCCGAAGCGGGCCCACTCGAAGTCCAGCAGGGCCGTCACGCTCCTGCCGTGCGCGAGCCAGTTGTCCCAGTGGCAGTCCGCGTGAACCGGGACGACGGCGCGGGCGAGCAGGGGCGCTCGGTCCGCGATCACCCTCAGGCCGTCGAGCAGGTGGGGCGGTACGGCTCCGTGCCGGTCGGCAGCGGCGAGGCCCTCGGCCTCGGCGATCAGCGCGGCCTGCCCGGTGAAACCTCCGTGGTCGAGGGATTCCCTCAGCGTCCGGTCGGCCTGGCCCTCGGGCACCCAGGCGTGGAGCCGGCCGAGCCGCTCGACCGCCTCCTCGGCCCACGCGCGCGCCGTCACCTCGTCCACGCCGGGCATGCCCATCCCGGGAGCCGTCCCCGGTACGCGGGCGTAGCAGGCATAGCGGACGTCACCCGCCTCCAGCCGGTGGGTCCCGCTGTCGAGCAGCGGGGCCGTGAGGCCGGCAGGCAGGTGGGGCGCGAGCGCGATCTCCCTGTTCAGCCGCGCGTGGGAGGCCGCATCGATGATCTTCACGACGACGTCCGCGCCGACGTACACGTGATGGGAGCTGCTCTCGGCCGTG
This sequence comes from Streptomyces tatrensis, assembly GCF_049310065.1. Classification (NCBI taxonomy): domain Bacteria; kingdom Bacillati; phylum Actinomycetota; class Actinomycetes; order Kitasatosporales; family Streptomycetaceae; genus Streptomyces; species Streptomyces tatrensis. The sequence goes on from NZ_JBMDLB010000011.1 coordinate 764,961, forward strand.
GTCATGGGGCCGGGGTCGCGCCCCAGTGCCGCGGCCGCGATCGTGCGGGCGGCGTCGGTATCGGGTGCTTGCTTCAGGTCGGTCATCAGCGGTGACGTCTGCCTCGGGTCAGGGTGCGTGGGGCTCCGCCCGGGCGTGCGGACGGAGCCCGGGCGGCCGGGCGGGCCGCCGCGGGTGAGTGCGGCGGCGCCAAGTGGCCAGGCGGCCAGGGGTTGCCAGGTGGCTAGAACTCGACCACCGAGCGGAGGACCTCGCCCCGCTCCATGCGCGCGAAGGCCGCCTCCACCTCGTCCAGGGCGATCCGCTCGGAGACGAACGCGTCGAGGTCGAGCCGGCCTTGCAGGTAGAGGTCGACGAGGAGCGGGAAGTCCCGCTCGGGCAGGCAGTCCCCGTACCAGGAGGACTTCAGGGCGCCGCCGCGTCCGAACACGTCCAGCAGCGGGAGTTCGAGCTGCATCTCCGGCGTCGGGACGCCGACCAGCACCACCGTGCCGGCCAGGTCGCGCGCGTAGAACGCCTGCTTGTACGTCTCGGGGCGGCCGACGGCCTCGATGACCACGTCCGCGCCGTTGCCGCCGGTCAGCTCCTGGATGGCCTTGACCACGTCCTGCGTACCGCCGTTGACGGTGTGCGTGGCGCCGAGTCCCCGCGCCCACTCCAGCTTCCGGTCGTCCAGGTCCACGGCGATGATGCGGGAGGCTCCGGCCAGCTTGGCCCCGGCGACGGCGGCGTTGCCCACGCCCCCGCAGCCGATGACGGCCACGGAGTCGCCGCGCCCGACGTTGCCCGTGTTCAGGGCGGCGCCCAGGCCGGCCATCACCCCGCAGCCGAGCAGCCCGGCGGCGGCCGGCGAGGCGGCCGGGTCCACCTTGGTGCACTGCCCGGCGGCGACCAGCGTCTTCTCGGCAAAGGCCCCGATGCCGAGGGCCGGGGAGAGCGGGGTGCCGTCCTCCAGGGTCATCGGCTGGGTCGCGTTGTGCGTGTTGAAGCAGTACCAGGGGCGGCCGCGCTTGCAGGCCCGGCAGCTCCCGCACACCGCTCGCCAGTTGAGGACGACGAAGTCGCCGGGCGCGACGGAGGTGACGTCCGGGCCGACCGATTCGACGACCCCGGCCGCCTCGTGGCCGAGCAGGAAGGGGTACTCGTCGTTGATGCCGCCCTCGCGGTAGTGCAGGTCGGTGTGGCAGACCCCGCAGGCCTGGACCCGTACGAGCGCCTCGCCCGGGCCCGGGTCGGGCACGAGGATCGTCGTGGTCTCCACCGGTGCGCCCTTGCTCCTGGCGATGACCCCTCGTACGCGATGCGTCACGTGCTACCCCGATCTCGATCACGGTTTCGTCGACTTCGCCGGAGGTCCCGAGAAGGTTCCGCCGGTCCCGCCAACGTACACGCGCTGTCCCGTGTGCGGGAGTTGCCCCGCGCCCCGGTGCGGTGGCTCACGCGGCGGCGGGCGGCGCGGGCCCGGCACGATCTGCTAGAGGTGCTGTCCGGACAGTTCGGGCGGCAGCGCCGCGCGCAGGACCGCGCTGAAGGCGGCCACGGCGGGGTGGGCGGCGGCGCCGCTGCGGAAGGCCACGTTGGTACGGCGCTCCATGACGAGCCGGGTGAGTGCGACGGCCGGATCCGCGTGTCCGGTGATCCCGAGCTGCGGAACCACCGCCACCCCCTGGCCGGCCGCGACCAGGGCGAGCACGGTGGCGAACTCGTCCACCTGGTGGCGGATCCTCGGCAGGAACCCGGCGTCCTCGCAGGCCCGCACGGTCATGGCGTGGCAGAGCGTGCCGGGTGTGGCGGTGATCCAGGGCGCGTCGGCGTGCGTACGGAGCAGCGCGCGCTGCCCGGCTCCGCCCACGCCGCCGGCCTCGGCCGCGGCAGGGGGGCCTGCGGCCTCCCCCGGAGCCCCGGGTGCCCCCGCCGTCGGGGCCCGAGCCGCCGGGGCCCACGCCGTCGGGGTCGCCAGATACATCGCCTCGCGGTAGAGCGGATCCGTGGCGAGCCCCGGCTCCTGCGGCGCGGGGACGAAGTCGTACGCGTGGATCAGGGCCACGTCCAGGTCCCCGGCCCGCAGCGCGTGCGCGACCGCCGCCGGGTCGGTTTCGGACACCATCGGCTCCAGCCCCGGGTGCCGGCGGGCCAGCTCGGCCAGGGCCGCGGGGACGATGGCCCGGGTCGCGGTGGGGAAGGAGCCGATCCGCAGCGCTCCGGCCAGTCCGCCGCGCGCCTCCGCGAGCTCGGCGTCGGCCCGTTCCAGCTGTTCCAGCACGGCGTCGGCGTGCCGGACCAGGTTCTGGCCGGCGGGCGTGAGCCGGACCCGGCGCCCGGTGCGCTCCAGCAGGGGCAGACCGGCCTCGCGTTCCAGCACCGAGAGCTGCTGGGACACCGCCGAAGGGCTGAAGGAGAGCGCCTCGGCGACCGCGGCGATGGTCCCCCGGCGGGCGAGTTCGCGCAGGAGGCGCAGGCGTCGTACATCGAGCATCGGATCAGCTTACGGTTCAGGTAAGAAACGCGAACTGGATTCGATGCTCGGAGCGGGTCAGGCTCGACGCATGACCCAGACAGCGAGCACGGCCGCACCCTCCCCCACCGCACACCGCCCGTACGCCCCGCACGGGATCCACGTACCGCTGATCACGCCCTTCACCGCAGCCGGCGAGGTCGCCGCCGAGGCCCTGGAGGCGCTCGCACACGAGGTGCTCGACGCGGGGGCCACCGGGATCGTGGCGCTGGGCACCACCGGCGAGCCGGCCGCCCTCGACGAGGCCGAGCGCGAGCTCGTCACCGGCGTCTGCGCCCGGGTCTGCCGGGAGCGCGGGGCGGCGCTGACGGTGGGCGCCGGGGCGAGCGGGACCCGGGCCGCCGAGGAATCGCTCGGCCGGCTGGAGCGGTGGCCCGAGGTGCGGGCCGCGCTGGTGACCGTGCCCGCGTTCGTACGGCCCTCCGCCGCCGGGGTGCTGGCGCACTTCGAGCAGCTGGCGCGGGTGAGCCCCGTACCGCTGATCGTCTACCACGTCCCGTACCGGACCGGACAGCCGCTGGACGCGGCGCTGCTACGGGAGGTCGGGGCGCTGCCCGGGGTGGCCGCGGTGAAGTACGCGGTCGGCTCGCTCGACGGGGAGGCGGTGGCACTGCTCGGTGATCTGCCGGACGGGTTCGCGGTGTTGGCGGGCGACGACGCCTTCCTCTCCCCCCTCCTCGCGCTCGGTGCGGCGGGCGGGGTCCTCGCCTCGGCCCATGTCGCGACGGCCCGGTTCGCCGAACTCGCGGCCGCCTGGCGGGCGGGTGAGGCGGACCGGGCTCGCACCCTGGGCCATGCGCTGGCCCGGCTCTCCGCGACCCTCTTCGCGGAGCCCAACCCGGCAGTGATCAAGGGTGTGTTGTGCGCGCAGGGCCGCATCCCGACCGCGGCCGTACGCCTCCCCCTGCTGCCCGCGAGCCAGGAAGCGGTCGCGGCGGCCCTGCGGGAACTGGCGCAGCTGCCCTGATCCGCCCTTCGGCCGGTCTGCTACCACAACCTCGCCCTCTCGGCGCCGAGTTGATGATGGTCCGGCGGCCCGTCGGGAAGGGCGCCCGGAATGCTCACCATGAGCAGCGAGGTACCCCCCCGGGCGCGAGCACCTCTACCTGAACGTCGAGCCCGCGGAGCATCCGGTGGCCGCCGCGCAGGAGGCCGACGCCTCCGACGCCGCGCAGCGGTACGCGCACCACATCGTCCGCGGACCGCTCTTCGGGGTCGCCCCCCAGGAGGTGGGCGACGGGCACCGGTGGCAGGTGTCGCCCCGGCCCACCGACCCGGAGCCGGCCGTGCGGGACCGGGAGCTCGGACCGTGCTGCTGCCGACCGCCTACCGGGTGCTGGAGCGCACCGCGGCGGGCTGGGAGCCGGCCTCCGCGGTGCTGCCGAGCCCGCACGCGGCCCGCAGGGCGCTGGTGCACATCCTGACCGGGCTCCGGCCCGCCCTGCACGAGCTGCCCCGGGCCCGGCGGGCGGGGTACGAGCGGGCGGCGGCGGAGTTCCGGGCGGCCGGGGACGCGAACGCGGTGCGCCTCGACGACGGCCGGGAGCTGCTGGTCGTCCGGATGCGCCGGCTGGTGCGGATCGGGCCGGACGGGCCGGAGGGGCCGGAGGGGCCGCGGCCGTCCGACGAGGAGGAGAACGGGGAGGGACCGACCAGGATCCACCCCGCGATGGGCGAGGACGGCACCCTCGCGCACGGGGGCTGAATGACCCGGGATGGGCGATTCGCCGCCAACGGGCGGCTCGCCCGAATCAGCCCCGGCGACGGGCGACTTGCCCGGATTGGGCCGCCGCCCGCGGGCCCGTGATGTGAGTCACGCCGACGGCGTCAACATCATTTCCCCGCGCGGGGCGATTCCCTTTTCCCGGTTGGATATTCGGGAATTCCCGGACCTCTTTCCAAGGTCATCCGCCGGGCCGAATGCGGGAAGTTGATCTCCCGGGCGAATTCACGTCTTGTTCCGGCCCGCCGGACTCGCCTACGGTCGCCTCATTCCAGGTGGTCAGCTGCCGAATCCGGCCTCCGCCAGGGCTCTTCCGTCCCCCCACGTGAGGAATTGCGCCATGCCCGCACAGGGAAAGCACCGCCGGCCGAAGCAGCACAACGCACTCACCCGCAAGCTGGCCCTCGCCGGCACGGGCAGTGCGGCGCTGGCCCTCCCGCTGATCAGTGCGACCACGGCCGGGGCGGCCGAGGCGACCGTCGCCCCCACGACGTACTCCGTGGTCAGCGGCGACACCCTGAGTAAGATCGCGGCCGAGCACTCCATCGGCGGCGGCTGGCAGAAGCTCTACGAGGCGAACAAGGCCATCGTCGGCGCGAACCCCTCGGCCATCCACCCGGGCCTGAAGCTGAAGCTCACCACGGCCGCCGCCCCCGCCACCGCCAAGGCGGCCAAGGCCGCCACCGGCTACGCGAACAACCTCGACGGCTGGATCCGGGAGTCGCTCGACGTCCTGGCCCAGCACGGAATTCCCGGAAGCTACGAAGGAATTCACCGCAACATCATGCGCGAATCCTCGGGTAATCCGATGGCCATCAACAACTGGGACTCCAACGCGGCGGCCGGCATCCCCTCCAAGGGCCTCCTCCAGGTCATCGACCCGACCTTCAAGGCCTATCACGTACCCGGCACTTCGCTGGACTCCTACGACCCGGTCGCCAACATCACGGCCGCCTGCAATTACGCGGCGGCCCGCTACGGTTCGATCGACAACGTCAACGGCCCTTACTGAGCGAGCTCGCGGTAGGCCGCTCCGCCGCCTCACTCCAGCCCGTACCGCCGCGCCGACTCCTCTTCCTGCGCCAGCCGGTGCAGGGCCTTCAGTACCGGCTGGAAGAGGACGGTCGCGGCCACCACCATCTCCACCTGTTCCGCCTCGGAGGGGTACGCCTCCATGAAGTCCAGGTCGCGCACGGCCGCCTGGTACATCAGCTCGGCGTACGGGGCCATCAGTTCGGCGCCCCACGGATAGCCGAGCCGGATGAGAGTGGACACCGCCAGCACGAGGGAGCGGTGGATCGGGGACAGGGCCCCCACCTCCCGGGCCGTCGACCAGCCCAGCATCTCCAGCAGCCGGTCCACCTCCTGCCGCGCGGTGACCACCGCCGGGTCCTCGTCGTCCGACTCGGGCCCCTGCGGCAGCGCCCAGAGCGCCGCGCCCATCCGCATCGTCCGCCCCAGGGACTCGTCGTCCACGTGCGCGAGCACTTCCCGGGCCCTGGCCACCGGAATCCCGCCGACCTGGATCAGCGCGCGGATCAGCCGCAGCCGCCGCACGTGCTCCTCGTCGTAGTCGGCGGTCGTCGCACTGACCCGCCGCCCCGGCGCCAACAGCCCTTCGCGCAGGTAGTACTTGATGGTCGCCGTGGAGACGCCACTGCGCTCGCTCAACTCCGCCAGCCGCATCCCTTGGACCCTTCTTTGGAGAGCACAGCTATCCAATTGTGCACGGCCAGCACAGCGGGGTGGCGCTCCGGCTCTCCGGCCGTCAGCTCCGGTAGACCTTCTTGACCTTGAAGTCGGTGCCGGCGAGGACGTAACCGCCCTGTCCGTACTCGTCGTTCAGGTAGGGGCGGACCGCGGGTGTGTCCATCCAGGGCGAGACGTTGAGGTAGCGGGAACTCGGCTTGTCGACGCCGAGCTCCTTGGTCGCCTCGGCCATCAGCGCGGGCAGGGCGTCCCAGTCGAGCGCCGCCATGTCCATGAGCGGCTCGCCCGACTTCACGGTGCCGGACGGGCCGGTGCGCTTGGCGACGCCGCCGCGGTACTGCCAGGAGTCGACGGTCCTGGCTCCGGGTGCGGTGGGGATGTCGGCGAGCACGTACTCGTCGTAGACCCTCATGTTGACGAAGGTGGTGGTGCCCGCCTGCTGCTTGAACGCCTCGATGGCGGTGCGGATGTTGGCCGGGTCGATCAGGCTGCCCTTGGGCGGGGCGACCGGCTTCGGTGTGCTCGCCTTCGGGGTGGGGGTGGGCGTCAGGGCCACGGCGGTGCCCTGGGCCGGGGAGGCCGGTACGGAAGCGGACGTGGTGCCCGAGGAGTTGATGTCGCCGCTCTTGCCCGCGTCGCCGCCCGCGTTCCCGTCGGGCAGCCAGTTCACGAGGCCGACGACCCCGGCGGCGAGGACCACCGCGAGGAGCCCGGCGAGCAGCGCGGGCCGGCGGCGCCGGCGCGGGGCGGGCGGCGGCGGGAAGGCCACGGGGACGGTGGACGCGTACGGGTTGCCCGCGCCCGGAACGAACGGCGTCCGTGTCGGCGGCTGGGTGTGCGTCGGCGTCGATGCCGGTACGGGGCCCATGGCGGGACCGGTGGTCGGGGTCGCCGGTCCGAAGCTCCCGAGGGCGACCGGCGGTGGCACCGGGGCCGCGCCGCCGAGAGCACTGCTCGCACGGCGGAGCAGCGCTTCCAGTTCCTCGGCGCCGGGCCGCACGGCCAGGTCCCGTACCAGCAGCCGTTCCAGTACGGGCCCCAGCGGGCCGGACCGGACCGGCGCGGGGATCGGCTCGTCGAGCACCGCGACCACGGTGGCCAGGCTGGTGGCCCGGCGCAGCGGGTGCACCCCTTCGGCGGCCACGTAGAGCAGCATCCCGAGCGACCACAGGTCGGAGGCGGCCAGCCCCTCCGCGCCGCGCGCCCGCTCGGGCGCTATGTACTCCGGCGACCCGATCAGCGCTCCGGTCGAGGTCAGCCCGGTCGCGCCGTGCAGGGCGGCGATCCCGAAGTCGGTGAGCACGGCGGAGCCGCCCGGTCGCAGGAGCACGTTGGCCGGTTTCACGTCACGGTGCAGCACCCCCTCCGCGTGCGCTGCCCGCAGCGCGGAGAGCAGGTCGAGCCCGATGCGCAGCACGTCCGCCACCGGCATCGGCCCGCGCTCCAGGAGGTCGGCCAGGGAGCCGCCCCTGACCAGCTCCATCACGATCCACGGATGGCCGTCGGAGCCGGGCTCGGGCTCCACGATGTGGTGGATGGTGACCACGTTCGGATGGGCGAGCCGGGCGAGGGCCCGGGCCTCGCGGACGGCGCGTTCGCGCAGTTGGACGACGAGCCCGGGCTGCGCTGCGGCGGTCGCCGGGTCCGGCGGCCGCACCTCCTTGAGGGCGACCTCCCGGTCCAGCGCGATGTCGCGGGCGCGCCACACCGTCCCCATCCCGCCACTGCCCAGGGGCTGCGCGAGTTCGAAGCGCCCGTCGATCAACCGTCTGCCGGAATCACTGCTGTCCATGGCCGGTCATCGTAGGCGCCGCCACCGACGTCGGTGCACCCGTACCGGGACGTGGACAGCGCGGACGCGGGCACGGGGACGGGGGACGGGGACGGACGCGCAGAGCGGTAGGCGGCGTGTGCCGTGCACGGCGTGGGCAGTGCGCGGCGTGGGTAGTGTGCCTGCCCCATGTCTCCGAGGGGCCCAGGCCCGGACGGAGGTGGAACGGTGTCCGTATGGCTCCCGCCCGCCGAGTACGTCGAGACCATCGCCCGGGCGACCTCTTACGCCTGTCTCTACTTCACCGACACCGCCGGCCGCCCGGTGCAGCTCCGTGCGACGTACTCCACGGAGACCTGGCAGTGGCCGGGCGGGAACATGGACCACGGCGAGACGCCCTGGGAGTGCGCGCTCCGGGAGTGCCTGGAGGAGACCGGCATCGTCTTCGAGGGCGAGCGGAAGCTGCTGGGCACGCAGTTCATCGCCCACCGGGGCGAGGACTGGCCCGCGAACCACGTCGGGTTCCTCTTCGACGGCGGCACCCTCACCGACGAACAGATCGCCGCCATCGTCCTCGACCCCGAGGAGCACAGCGAGGTACGGGTGCACTCGGTGCGGGAGTGGGAGGCGCTCATGAGCCCCTCGAACTTCGCGCGCCTGCGGGAGATCGACGCGGCCCGCCGTACCGGCACGGTGGCCTACATGGAGGTCTGACCCCGGCCCCCGGACCGAACCCGCGGCCCCGGCCCCGCCCCCCGGACCGCCGGTCAGTTGCGGGAGTTGCCGAAGATGAGGCGGTAGGCGATGAGGAGGACGAGGGAGCCCGCGATGGCGGAGCCCCAGGTCGCGAGGTCGAAGAAGTCGTTCTGAATGGACCGGTCCAGGAACTTCGCCGAGAGCCAGCCGCCGGTGAAGGCGCCGGCGATGCCGATGAGGGTGGTGCCGATCAGGCCGCCCGGGTCACGGCCGGGCAGCAGGACCTTGGCGATCCCGCCCGCCAGCAGTCCGAGGATGATCCAGCCGATGATGCCCATGCCCAGTCACTCCGCTTCGATGTGCGCGCGTCGTCGTGCGCGCGACGTCCGTTCAGGTCTCACAGGGGGAGACGCGTGAACTGGGGAAACGGTTCTCAGCCAGTGCGCCGGGACACGGGAACGGACCTGAGCGCGGCCACCGCCACCAAGCCCAGCACCGCGCCGCCCGCCGCCCCCGCCAGGAATCCGCCGCGGGAGCGCCAGGACAGCACCGACCACGCCGACTGGGCGGAGGCGAACGAGCCCGCGCTCAGTACGGATCCCACCGAGGCGGCCGACAGGGCCGAGCCGATCGAGCCGACCGACAGCACGCTGCCGACCGACCCGATGGACAGGACGGAGCCCACCGAACCGATGGAGAGGACCGAGCTCTTGGAGCGGAACGAGAGGAAGGAACCGTCGTCGGCAGCCATGCGGCTCATGCTGCCACACCGGCCATCGGCGCGGCCTGAGCCGGAACGGCCGGCGCCGTCTGCTGGGCCGACGTCCGCGTGAGCAACAGCACGCCCCGGGCCGCCGCGAGCGCTCCCGCCACGGCCAGCAGGACCCCGAACGCCCCGCCCTGGATGCGTTCGCCGAGCAGGATCATCCCGATCGCGGCCGCGGCCAGCGGGTTGGTCAGGTTGACCACCGCGAGCGGGGCGCTCAAGCCGCCCCGGTAGGCCCTCTGGGACAGGAGCATCCCGCCGACCGCGAAGACCACCACGAGCAGCGCCACCGAGACGACCCGGACGCTGAGCAGGGATCCGCCGCGGCCACCCGCCACGGCGACGGTCTGGGTCAGGGCGGAGGCGGCCGCGGAGGCCAGCCCGGACGCCGTCGCGTGGCGCAGCCCCGAGCGGGCGTCCTTCCGCGCGGTCAGCAGCATGATCACCGCGGCCGTGGCCCCGGAGACGGCGAGCGCCTCGGTCAGGGTCAGGGTCTCGTCGGGGGACGGGCCGGAGGCGGGCACCAGGAGCAGGCCGAGGCCGACGACGGTGGCCAGGGTCCCGCGCCACTCGCTGGCCACGACCCTCCGCCCGGCCCCGCGCGCGCCCAGGGGTACTGCGGCGACGAGGGTGAGCGCGCCGAGCGGCTGGACCAGGGTGAGCGGGCCGTACCGCAGGGCGGCGGCGTGCATGAGTGCGGCGGCGGCGTTCAGGCCCGCCGACCACCACCAGGCGCCGTTGCCGAGCAGGGCAGCGGTGCTGCGGGCGACCTCGCGGCGGGCGAGGCGTTCCTGGGCCACGGCGGCGGCCGCGTAGGTGACGGCCGCGGCGAGGCAGAGCAGGACGGCGAGGAGCGTGGAGTTCACCGGACCGCTCCTACGGGCGCCATGGGGTCTGCTGGGTTTACGGGGTCCACAGGGTCCATGAGGTCCACAGGCTCCGCGCATGCCGCACCCGGGCCCGCCCCGGCCGGTACCGGCGCCGGTACCGCGCGCTGACCCGGCACGCTCCGCCGGGCGACGAGCGAACGGCCGACCGGGCGCGGGACCAGCAGCAGGGCGGCCCCGAGGAGCAGCGTCGCGACGATGGCGTCGAGCCAGTAGTGGTTGGCCGTGCCGACGACCACGAGCAGGGTGACCAGCGGGTGCAGCAGCCACAGGGCGCGCCACCGCGAGGAAGTTGCGGCGATCATTCCGAGGGCCAGCATCAGCGCCCAGCCGAAGTGCAGGGAGGGCATGGCGGCGAACTGGTTGGCCATGGTGTCGGCGGCGGGCGCGGCCCCGTAGACGGTCGGTCCGTAGACCTGGCCGGTGTCGATCAGGTGCGCCGCGCCCAGCATCCGCGGAGGTGCGAGGGGGAAGGCCAGGTGGAGGACGAGGGCCGCGCCGGTCAGGACGGCCAGGACCCGGCGGGCCCAGAGGTACTGCGCGGGGCGGCGTACGTAGAGCCAGACGAGGAAGAGCACCGTGGCGGGGAAGTGCACGGTCGCGTAGTAGGTGTTCGCGGTGTGCACGAGGGTGTCGCCATGCAGGAGGGCGTCGCCGTGCAGGAGCAGTCGCTGGACCGTGCCTTCGTCGGGCAGGTGCAGGGTGCGCTCGGCGTCCCAGATCCGGGTGGCGTTGCGGAAGGCCTCGTCGGTGCGGCCGGTGGAGAGCGTACGGCCGCACTTGTATACGGCGAAGAGGCCCGCGACGAGCAGGAGCTCGCGTATGAGGCGGCGTCGGGCCCCCGGCCCGGTGCCGGCTCCGACGGGTGTGGTGTGGGAGGTCATCCCCCGGTCTCGCTTCCTGTACACAGCTACGCGGCTCACAATCGACACACCAGTGTATCGATACATTCTCGTATCGATACGAGTGTGTACCGATACGCTCGCGTTCCCGTAGACTTTCACTAGAGGCTGCTGCGGAGCGAACGAAATATCGCCGCCCAGCAGCAATCACGTGACGCGCAGCACGCAGCACCGAGGAGAGCAGCCCCATGACCTCGCCGACGCCGGAAGCCGCCCCGGCCCCCGCGCGCCGCTCCAAGATCACCCCGGAGCGGGAGCAGCAGCTCTACGACGCCGTCCTGGATCAGTTGCGCGAGGACGGCTACGAGGCGCTGACCATGGAGAAGATCGCCGCCCGGGCCACCTGCGGAAAGTCCACGCTCTACCGGCAGTGGAAGACCAAACCCCAGCTCGTCGCCGCCGCCCTGCGCGCGGACCGGCGCGGGACCCTCGCCGCGGTGGACACCGGAACCCTCGCGGGCGACCTGCGCGAGGCGGCCCGGATCGCCGCCTGCACCTCGGGGCGCGACACCCGGCTGATGCAGGCCCTCGGGCACGCGGTGCTGAGCGACGAGGAGCTGAAGGCGGCCCTGCGCGGGGCTCTGGTGGAGCCCGAGCTGGCGGCGTTCGACTCGATCGTGGAGCGGGCCGTGGCGCGGGGCGAGCTCGCCCCAGGGCACCCGGCCGTGGAGTTCCTGCCGGCGCAGCTGATGGGCGTGCTGCGCATCAGGCCCGTCCTGGAGGGGCGCTACGCCGACGCCGAGTACCTCGTACGGTTCGTCGACGCCTGCCTGCTGCCGGCGCTGGGCGCGGTCCCGCCGGAGGCGGAGCGGGCCGGCCCCCTCGACCGGACCCCCTGAACCAGCGGGCCGCCGTCCCCGATGACCGGGCGGCGACCCGCTCGCGCTGCCTCGTGGGGACGGTGGCAGCGCAGCCCCCGGACCGGGCGGCGGGCACTCCCTCGCGGAGTGACCGCCGACCGGTCCGTGCGGCGTCCGGCCGGACCGCCAGGCCGTCGCTTTCGGATCTTGGGCCTGTCGCGCTCCGGCCCGCGCGGCCGGTTCAGCTCCGGGCCGCGCCCATCGCCCGCGCGAACTCCTCGGGATCGGCGTCGAAGCCCCGTAGGGCCGGGTCCAGCGACCAGACTCCGGCGGCGTCGCGGGTGAACTCGGCCACCGTGACCGCGCTCGCCGCGGCGAAGCCCGTGAGGTCGTCCACCACGAGATCGGTGTAGCCCTCCCGGATGCGCAGTCCCTTGCCCGCGACGCCGGCGAAGGTCAGCGCCTGGCCGCCGGCCGGCCGCTGGATCACCACTCCCACCACGACCCGGGTCAACGCGTCGGCGATCCGGTTCAGTTCGATGGTCATCACCTCGTCGAAGCCCAGCCCCAGCCCGGTCCTGCTGTCCCGGTTCAGCGTGATGGTGCCGTCGGGCGAACGACTGCCGAAGTGCACCAGGTGGGCAGGCTCCCCGTACGGGTCCGCCGCGGCGTACACCGCGGCCAGCAGGTCGAGGTCGTGGACGGGCGCTCCCGCCGGACTCGGATCCCACCGCAGCGCGATCTCCACCTTGGCCAGGCCCTTGCTTACTCCACTCACCGAACTCCCCCTCCGACCACCGTGTATTGCCCGCCCATGCTGTCACGGGTCCCGCCCCGGGGCTCGAACGACCGTACGTTCCCGGCCAGTTCCGGGGGCGGGCGAAGGCTGCGGGGCCGGCGGGGCGGGTCCGGCTACCAGTCGCCGTCCTGCACCGGCTTGCCCGGCCGGGGCCCGTTCCCCAGGGGTGCGACCTGGCCGGGGGCCGGTTCCGCCCACGGAGCCTCGTCCGTACCGAGCCACTCGCCCACCGGCTGCACCTGGCCGAGGGTGCCCGAGGGAGCGAGGTCGGCGCCGCCCTCGTCGTAGTAGTCGAACCACGGCAGCCCGGCCTTGGTGTACGCGGCCCGGTCCACCGGCGAGGGCGGCGGCTCCTCCCCCGTGATCCGGCGCCACTCGGGCGGGGTGACCAGGTGGACGAAGACCCGCGCGGCCGGCTCGGCCGCCCATTCCTTCGCCTTGCGGTCGTCGCGGTACACCTCCTGCCGCATGGAGCCGCCGACGCCGAGCCCCATCGCCCGCGCCGCCCGCGGGGCCGGCCCGCCGCCCGACCGCCGCAGCGGACCCCCGGCCGCGGCCGCGGCCGGGGCCGCGGGCGCGCCGGGAGGCCCTCCCACGGGCCCGCCGGGCGCCGGGGCCGCCATCGGCGCCGGCATGGCCATCGGCATCCCCGGGGGCATCGCCGGTGCCGCTCCGTAGCCCCCGCCCGTGTGGCCGCCCTGCGGAAGGATTCCGTACGGCACGCCGCCGGCCCGGCCGGGACCGGCCGCGCGCGCCCGCTCCTCCTCACGCCACCGCTCCAGCGCCTTCGCGCCGAGCGGGAAGGCCTGGAGCTGCACGCCCCCGGCGGTCTCCTCGCCGGTGACCTGGCCCTCCACGGTGGCGCCGAGCCCCAGCGGGACGGCGACGAACTGGCGGACCGTACCCGTGCCCGAGTTGATCCCGTCCAGCCACGGCTGGCGCGGCAGCACGAGGTAGTTCTGCGGCCGGCGCCCGAGCACGCCCGTCCACCGCTCGCCGGAGACGGCGCACACCTTGCCGACCCCGACCTGCAGCGCGGTGGGCTCCCGGGTCCCGCCGAAGCTGAGCCACATCGCCTCGCGCAGGTACACGGGGAGCATCACCCCGCCCTTGGCCAGCCAGTCCGCCGGAACCGTGTCCGGATAGTCCTCCACGCGCCGCAGCGGAAACTCGCCCAGCCCCGGGGGCAGATTGTGCGTACCGGTCTCCGGTAGCCGCAGCGTCCGCATGAAACGGACCTGCGCCCCCTCGCCCAGCAGCAGTGCGTTCCCCTCGACCCGTACCCCGCCCTTGGCCACCTGACCGGCTCCTCTCCCGTTCAAAGCCGGATCCGCCGCAGGATCTGCCGCCATTCCGGATCGTTACCCTCAAGATTTGCTCAGATGTCGTGACACTGCGCCCGACGAGTTCCTAGCTTCCTCATATACGCGTCCACCAGCCTCCGCGGTTCCCCGCGCCCCGGCCCGGTCCCGGTGCGCTCCGCGCGCTCCCGCGCGGCTCGGCTCGTCCGCGACCCCGCGTATCCGCGTACCCCAGGAAAGAGTGCAGCATGAAGGTTCCCAAGGCCGGCGCCATCGCCGCAGTGGTCGGTCTCGCCCTGACCGCATCGGCGTGTGGCAGCGACGACGACCAGAAGACCTTCTCCGTCGGCATCAAGTTCGACCAGCCGGGCGTCGGCATGCGGGAGCCCGACGGCAGCTTCACCGGTTTCGACGTGGACGTGGCGACGTACATCGCGAAGGAGCTCGGCTACTCGGCGGACCGGATCACCTTCAAGGAGGTCCTCAGCAACGACCGCGAGCTCCTCATCGAGTACAACGAGGTCGAGATCGTGGCGGCCAGCTACTCGATCAACGAGAAGCGCAAGCTGAAGGTCGACTTCGCCGGGCCGTACTTCCTCGCGCACCAGGACCTGATGGTCCGCGCCGACGACGCGACCATCACCAAGGCCGAGGACCTCAACAACGCCAACAAGCGGCTGTGCTCGGTGACCGGCTCGACCTCGGCGGAGAACGTCAGGAAGAACCTGGCCCCCAAGGCGAGCCTCCTGGAGCTCGGCGGCTACTCCGAGTGTGTCGTCGCCCTCAGGGACGGCCTCGTCGACGCCATCACCACGGACAACTCCATCCTGGCCGGTTACACCGCCCGCAAGGGCAACGAGGGCAAGTTCCGGCTGATCGGGCTGAGCCTGAGCAGCGAGAACTACGGGATCGGCCTGAAGAAGGGCAACACCGAGCTCCAGGTCAAGATCAACAACGCGCTCCGCAAGATGGTCGAGGACGGCACCTGGGAAATGGCCGTGAAGAAGAACTTCGGCCCGGACTACAAGTACGAGGCCGCGCCCGCCATCACAACGGGCAGCTGACGACCGTCGAGGCGGTGGCCGGGTCCGACCAGTCGGCGTCGAAGCGGGCGTTGACCACGTAGAGCCGGCCGCCGTACACCGCCGCCGTCGTCGGCTCGTCGAAGCGCGGGTCGGTGATCCGCTTGACGAAGCGGGCCCGGCGGCCGTCCCCGCTCAGGGTGAACACGTCCACGGCATAGGCCCAGTTGCGTACGACGTACAGCGTCCGCCCGTGCAGCACGAGCCCGTCGCCGTTGCGCACGGAGCCGCCGTCGAGCACGGTCCGGGTGGCGGCGCCGGTGCGCGGGTCCACGCGGAACAGCGCCTCGGCGGTGTCGTGCACCACCAGCAGGGCCTGACCGTCGGGGGTCCGCTCGATCCCGTTGGCACCCCAGTACGCGCCGCCGGGCGGGACCGGGTCCCACTCGCCGCCGAGCCGCAGGGCCCGGGGCGCCGCGCCGGGGCCGGAGAGGTCCCGGCCCAGGGGCAGGAAGTACAGGACGTCCGCGAAGGAATCGGTGAACCAGGCACCACCGCAGCCGACGACGGCGTCGTTGACGAAGGCCGTGCCCGTCGCGGCCTGGTGGGTGGCCAGAACCCGACCCTCCCGGGCGTCGACCACCCGGATCTGCCCGCTGGCGCCGCCCGCGACCAGCAGCCTGCCGTACGGGTCGAGCCCCAGCCCCACCGACATGGGGCCCTCGCCCCGGGTGATGATCCGCCCGGCGCCGGTGGCGAGGTCGAAGCGGTAGACCGAACCGTCGAGCAGCGAGCCCGTGTAGGCCGTGCCGTGTGCGGAGACGGCGATCCCCTCGGGCTGGAAGCCCGCCGGGATCGCCACCGTGTCGGGCCGCGGCGGCCGGACCGCCTGCTGCGCCGGGGCTTCCTGCGCCTGGGCGAGCGGCGCCCCCGCACCGACGAGCGCGGCGCCTCCCAGCACCGCGGCCGCACCGATGAACCCGCGTCGTCCTATGCTTCCCGTCATGACTGACCCTCTCAACTGCCGTGCGCAACAGGTGGGTTGACTCGCACACTTGACTGGCACACCCCACCACATCGATGGCGCCCCGGCAGTCCCCGGTCAGGATCTTTCACAAGGGGACGGTGAAGCTCAGCCCTGCGAAACCGGGGCCTTGACGCGCAGGACGGTCAGGAACTCCCGCATCCAGGCGGAGTGGTCGGGCCACGCACGGGCCGACACCAGCGTGCCGTCGACCACGGCCTCGGAGTCCTCGAACACGGCTCCGGCCGCCTTCATGTCCAGTTCCAGCGCCGGATACGCCGTGACCCGGCGGCCGTCGAGGGCGCCGGCCGCGGCGGTGATCAGGGGGCCGTGGCAGATCTGCGCGATCGGCTTGTCGGAACCGGCGAAGGCCGCCAGGATCCGCCGCACCTCGGGGTCGTTGCGCAGGTACTCGGGGGCGCGTCCGCCGGGTACGACCAGCGCCGCGTACGCCCCGGGGTCCACGTCGGCGAAGGCGATGTCGGCGGGCCAGGTGTAGCCGGGCTTCTCGGTGTAGGTGTCGAAGCCGTCCTCGAAGTCGTGCACGACGAACCGCAGCTTCTTCACCGCCGGCGCCGCGATGTGGACCTCGTAGCCCTCCTCGATGAGGCGCTGGTAGGGGTAGAGGACTTCCAGAGACTCCGCCGCGTCGCCGGTCACGATGAGGATCTTCGGTGCCATGGGCTGCTCCTGGTAGGGCTGTTCACGGTGTGGCCTCCGTTACCGTGCCCGCGCCGCCCGCTCCTGCATAGGGATTCTTGCGCCAATCACCCGCACGAATCACCTGCACGGATCCCCCGCATGACGCGCGTAGAAAATCCCGCCTCCCGACACGTGCTTTTTACCTGTAGGGCACATGACAATGTGAATCTCGCTCTGCCACCTGATGCCCCGCCAATTCCCCGGGCGGGAGCGGTGCGTGTGGAGAGGTACCCCCACGTGATGAGAATCTCGCGCCTTACTCCCTGGGCAGCCGGCCTCGCGGCCGTGTCCCTCATACTGCTCCCGGCCTCCGCCTCGGCGGGCCAGCAGAAGCAGGCCGCCCCCACGGCGGCTTCGGCCTCCGTCGCCGTCGACACCTACTACGCCACCGCCGAGGGCAAGACGGGTGCCGCGCTCAAGACGGCGCTGTACAACATCATCAAGACCCAGTCCAAGGTGAACTACGACGGCGTGTGGAACGCCCTGAAGAACACCGACCAGGACCCGGCGAACTCCAACAACGTCATCCTGCTCTACTCGGGCCGCTCACAGTCGAAGTCCACCAACGGCGGCGGTGTCAACGACTGGAACCGCGAGCACGTCTGGGCCAAGAGCCACGGCGACTTCGGCACCGCCACCGGCCCCGGGACCGACCTGCACCACCTCAGGCCCGAGGACGTCACCGTCAACAGCACCCGCGGGAACAAGGACTTCGACCTGGGCGGCGGCCCGGTCTCCGAGGCCCCCGGCAGCCTGACCGACGCCGACTCCTTCGAGCCGCGCAACGCGGTCAAGGGCGATGTCGCCCGCATGCTGCTCTACATGGCCGTGCGCTACGCCGGCGGTGACGGCTTCGCCGACCTCGAGATGAACGACAAGGTCAACAACGGCAGCGCGCCCCTCTTCGGCAAGATCAGCGTACTGAAGCAGTGGAACCTGCAGGACCCGCCGGACGCCTTCGAGCAGCGCCGCAACCAGGTCATCTACGACACCTACCAGCACAACCGGAACCCGTTCATCGACCACCCGGAGTGGGTCAACTCCATCTGGTAGACGGCCCCCCGCGACCTACTGCACGCCGAGGGCCATCCACTTCTCCGGTGCCGCGAGCGGCTCGAAGCCGGCCTTCGCGTACACCTCGTGGGCGTCCGCGGTCGCCAGCAGGATCCTGCGCAGCCCGTACGGGGCGAGGTGGTCCCGTACCGCCCCCGCCAGGGCGGTGCCCAGCCCCTTGCCCCGTACGCCCCGGTCCACGTACACGTCGCAGAGCCAGGCGAAGGTGGCGCGGTCGGTGATGACGCGCGCGTAGGCCACCTGGAGGCCGGACACGGCTTCGTAGACCCCGTAGTTGAGCGACCCCTCGATGGCGGCGTCCTGCTTGTCCCGGCTCCGCCCGAGGGCCCAGTAGGCGTCCTCGGACAGCCATCGGTGGATCAGCTCCCGGTCGAGGCGGCCGGGGTCGGTGGAAATCTCGAAGCCCTCGGGCGAGGGCAGCGCGCTGTCGTCCATGCCCGCATCAAAGCAAAGCGGACGGGTCCCGGCCAGCGGGTTTCGGCCTCCGGGACGCCGCCCTGCCACAGCCGCCCCGCTACAGCCGGTCGGCCAGGGCCTTGAAGGCCGGCCAGTCCAGTGCCGGGGTGCGGGAGTCCCAGACCTTCTGGGACAGGGCCGCGAGCGGGAGCCGGATGCCGGCCGCGACCTGGGCCTGGGTCTGGGCTCCGGCCAGGTCGCACCAGACGGCGAGCCGCGCACCCAGGATCTGCCCGGCGTAACGCGCGGGCACGGCCGTGGTGCCGCGCAGCACGAGCGGGGTCCACTGCTCGTAGATGCGCCGGCCGTCGGGATACGTGAACTGGTTCGGCTGCCCCAGCACGTAGTAGAGGTACTCGTCGTTGAGGTTGACGACCTTGCGGCCCTCCCGCAGGTACTCCAGCGGCGGCCGGGCCCCGTTCTCCTTGCCCGTCCAGTACTCGACCTGGATGTCCCGGGCGGGCTGGGCGATCCCGCCCGTGAAGAAGCCGTCGTTCCAGGCCGCCGGCGCCCGGCCCGCCGAACGGACCACGTCCGCCCGGTCGTTCAGCCAGCCCGTCGCCAGGTCCTGGACCCGGGCGGTGGGCCCGTACCGCTGCCGGGCGGCGGCGGTCAGCTGCGGGAAGGAGGTCTGCGGGTCCCGGTAGACCAGCGCCTGGTACTCGTCGGCGCCCAGGTTCCAGAGGGAGCCGGGGAACAACGGCAGGTATTCCCGCAGGAGTTCGTCCACGAGTTTCGCCGCGGCCGGGTTCGCTATGTCGACCGCCCCCTTCACCGCCCTGCCCTGCACGTCGCGCAGTTGCAGTGCGGGGTGGGCGCGCAGGACCGCTCCGAGGTGTCCCGGCGAGTCGATCTCGGGGACGACCGTGATGTGCAGCCGGGCGGCGAGCGCGGTGATCCCGCGCACCTGCGCCTTGGTGAGGTGCGGGGTGGAGACGATCTCGGGGTGGGTGTCGGACTCGATCCGGAAGGCCTGGTCGTCGGAGAAGTGCAGGCCGAGCTGGTTGAGCTTCAGGTCGGCCATCTCGCGCAGCCGGTCCTCTATCCAGTCCGGGGTGAAGTGCTTGCGGGCGATGTCGAGGTTGAGCCCCCGCTGCGGTTTGGCCGGCGCGTCGCGCACCGTGCCCTCCGGGGCCGAACGGCCGCCGCTCACCTCCTGTTTGAGGGTGCGGGTGCCGTAGAACACCCCGGCCTGGTCGGGTCCGGTGATGCGGACCTGCCCGTCGCTCACGGTGAGGGTGTACGACTCGGGCGCGCCGGAGCCCTTCGACCCGAGGGCCAGTTCCACGTCGCCCTTGCGCGGGGTGTCCGACTCGGCGAATCCGATCCGCAGCTCCCCGGCCAGCAGCTTGCCCTCGTCCGAGAGGGCCGCGCTGTCGGCCGGTGGTACGACGACCCGTGCCTCGGGGCCTGGCCGCCAGCCGGGGCCGCGGGCCGGCACGTGTTCCCGTACGGCCGGGACGTTGCGCGGGGCGGTGGACAGCGGATGGGTGGGTGTCGGCGTGGGCGCCGCGGCTTGCGGGGTGGAGGGGGTGGCGGCGGGAGTGGAAGGGGCCGTGGCGGGGGCCGTCGAGCTCGGCGGGGTGCTCGCCGCGGCCGGGGCCGGGGCGTCCGCCGCGCCGGACGTGCCGGACGCGCAGCCCGGGACGGCGACAAGGGTGACCAGCGCGGCGACCGTGGCCGTCGCGATCACGTGGCTGCGCCCGTACCGCTTCGTCTGCTTCATCATCCACCTGACCCCCGTACCAACGTGGCACGGGGGACAGCGGTGCGCGACCCGGGCGGGGGATCAGACGAGCGTACCGAGGGCCGTCTCGGCGAACCCGTGGTCCTGGGCCGGGGCTCCGCCGCCGACGCCGATGGCTCCGACGAGGCGGCCGTCACGGTGGACCGGCAGCCCGCCCGCGATGAACAGCAGCAGCCGGTCCAGGGCGGTGGGCAGGGTGTGGAAGGGGCCGCCGGGCTGGACGGCATCGACGAGATCGGCGGTCGGGGCGTCCAGCTGCAGCGCGGTGAAGGCCTTGCGGGTGCTGGTCTCGCCCGAGATCAGGACGGCCCGGTCGTCGCGCCGGAAGGCGAGCGGGTGGCCGCCCGCGTCGAGCACGGTGACGCTGACGGCGACCCCGGCCGCTTCGGCGGCGGCCGTGGCGGCGGCGACGAGCGTCCCGGCGTCCGCGGTGGTCAGGGGGGCGACGGCCGTGCGGGTGGGGGTGGGGGTGGGCATGCGGGTCTCCTGTGACGTGTGGGGGGTGCGAGGGGGGTGTGGTGGATCAGTGGTGGGCCGGGACGGCGGTGGTGGTCGCCGCCGCCGGGGCGCCGGCCGCGATGACCCGGCTGCCGTCTTCGCCGCCCGCGCGGGTCCGCGTACGCCGTTCCAGCGCGCCGGAGACCAGGGCGAGGGCCAGGGCGGAGGCGGCCAGTGCCGCGCCGACCCAGTTCGGGGCGGTCCAGCCGAGTCCGGCGGCGATGACGAGCCCGCCGAGCCAGGCGGCGAGGGCGTTGCCGAGGTTGAAGGCGCCGATGTTGACGGCGGAGGCCAGGGTGGGGGCGCCCGCGGCCTGGTCGAGCACCCGCTTCTGCAGCGGCGGCACGGTGGCGAAGCCGAGGGCCCCGATGAGGAAGATCGTGACGGCGGCGCCCGCCCGGTTGTGGGCGGTGAGCGTGAAGGCGGCCAGGACCACGGCGAGCGCGCCCAGGGAGGTGTACAGCATCGGCATCAGCGCGCGGTCGGCGAAGCGGCCGCCGACGAGGTTGCCCGCGACCATGCCGAGGCCGAGGAGGACGAGCAGCCAGGTGACGGAGGTGTTGGCGAAGCCGGCGACGTTGGTCATCATCGGGGTGATGTAGGTGATGGCGGCGAAGACCCCGCCGAAGCCGAGGACGGTCATCCCCATCGCCAGGAGCACCTGGACGTTGCGGAACGCGGCCAGCTCGTGGCGGATCCGTACGCCCTCGGGGCGCGGCAGGTCGGGGACGAGCCGGGCGATGCCGAGCAGGCCGAGGAGGCCCAGCGAGGCGACGATCAGGAAGGTGACGCGCCAGCCGAGGTGCTGGCCGACGAGGGTGCCGAGCGGGACGCCCACGACGTTGGCCACGGTGAGGCCGGTGAACATCATCGCGATGGCTCCGGCCTTCTTCTCGGGGGCGACGAGCTCGGCCGCGACGACGGCGCCGATGCCGAAGAAGGCGCCGTGGGCGAGGGAGGCCACGACCCGCCCGGCGAGCATGACGCCGAAGGCGGGGGCCAGTGCGGAGACCACGTTGCCCACGATGAACAGGCCCATGAGCAGCATCAGCATCCGCTTGCGCGGGATGCGGGTGCCGAGGACGGTCATCAGCGGGGCGCCGAGGACCACGCCGAGGGCGTAGCCGGCGACCAGGAAGCCGGCGGTGGGGATCGAGACTCCGTACGTACCGGCGACCTCGGGGAGCAGGCCCATGATCACGAATTCGGTGGTGCCGATCCCGAAGGCGCCGATGGCGAGTGCGAGGAGTG
The DNA here is from genome assembly GCF_049310065.1 of Streptomyces tatrensis. Taxonomy (NCBI): domain Bacteria; kingdom Bacillati; phylum Actinomycetota; class Actinomycetes; order Kitasatosporales; family Streptomycetaceae; genus Streptomyces; species Streptomyces tatrensis. Next base: position 786,605 of record NZ_JBMDLB010000011.1, read on the forward strand.
CGAGAGGCATGAGGGGGGTGCCCTTCAGGGGAGGGTGCGTGTGCTGCGCGGCCGGTGTCCGCGGGGTCCGGGCCGACCGGCCCCCGGCGGGGCGGGCGGTGCTGACCACGGCGCTATCGACCGGGTCGGTATTGACCACGGCGGGTTGCCTGCGTCCACATTAATTGCAGACGCGGGATATTTGCAAGCGCGGGCAATTGCAGACGTGCCCTATCCTGGAGTCACACGCCTTCGAGGAGGAAGCCCATGACCGCCACGGACAGCGCACTCACCGCCCTCTCCCAGGGCTGGTGCGCCCTCTCCCTCCTGCACGGGCGGATCGAGACGCACATCGAGCGCGCGCTCCAGGCGGGACACGACCTGAGCGTGCGCGAGTACTCCCTGCTCGACGTGCTCAGCCGCCAGCACAGCGGCCCGGGCGGCCACCTGCGCATGCACCAGGTCGCGGACTCGGTCGTGCTCAGCCAGAGCGCGACGACCCGGCTGGTCAGCCGGCTGGAGGACCGCGGGCTGCTCAGCCGCTACCTGTGCGACACCGACCGCCGGGGCATCTACACCGAAGTCAGCCCGGCCGGCCTGGAGCTCCTGGCCGAGGCACGCCCCACCAACGACACCGCCCTGCGCGAGGCGCTGGACGAGGCGGCGCGCAATCCGGAACTCGCCCTGCTGGTGGCCGCGGTGAAGAACACCCCGGCCTCCTGAGGCCGCCCTCGGCAGCAACCGGTCTCGCCTTCTTCGGTGCGGGGCCGGCCGGGACGCGCGAGCCGTGACACCAAGCTGTCAGGACCGGTTGGTGTCACCCGCGCCCCCTTCCTGGCCGTCCGGCACCCCGAAAGACTGCGGATCAGAAACGGCCGCGAGCCCGGCACACGACGTGCGCTTGGTTCTCACGCCCCCTTGCCATCGGTTTCCGCGCAGCGCAGTCACGTCCGAGACGGGTCCGCCGTAGGTCCACCAGCCACCGGCCCGACTCGCATCCCGGGCTGTTCTGACGACCCGGCCCGGTACCGCTCGGCGGGCAACAACTCAGCCAGCTCCAGATACGAGGGAAACGAACGTGTCTTCGACAAAGAACCGCATGCCGCGCTTGGTCCTCGCCGGCCTCCTCACCTTGGGGACGACCCTGGGGATCGGGTGGACGGCCGCGACTCCTGCCGCCGCCGCCGCTCACACCTGCTCCAACGGGTGGCAGCCCACGACGTGGCAGAACACGGCCGGCCTCGCGTACCTCAACGTGCGGGGCGCCGGCGGAAAGGGGGCGCAGGTCATCACCTGGAGTGCGAGCGGCGAATCCCCGCACACCAACGAGAAGTGGTGCCTGGAACGGGCCTCCGAAGGCGGCTGGTACTTCCACCCGAAGTACGCCAACAACCTCTGCCTGGACGTCCCGGGCAGCAACTACTCCTCCGGAACCGGGCTCGTCATGTGGGACTGCAACGGACGCAAGAACCAGCGCTTCTACGTGACGGTCCCCTCAGGACAGACCAACCACCTCATATGCCCTGTCGGTTCTTCCTCGACCTGCCTTGCCGCGCCTCACATCGAGGAACAGGTAGTCCTGAAATCCCCCTCGTACGACAACAGGACGTACTGGTACTGAGCCGGCACCGCGTCACCGCGTCACCGTGTCCGCGCGTTCGGGCACGGTGACGCGGCGGTCGCGGCTATGCCGCCATGGCAGCGGTGAGGGCTGCCCTTCTCCTCATGGCCATGGGCCGTCTCCGGTCAATGAGATGGGGGACAGCAGGGGTGCGGGCAAGGTGGCCCGCACCCCTACGGTGTGCCTGGGAGGTCAGGAGCTGGCCGAGCTGGTGCAGGCGGCGCTGCCGCCGCAGAAGGTGACGTCCCAGTGGTTGCTCTCGCGGGCGTAGACGTTGCCCGCGGCAGAGCGGTAACGGGCCGCGCCGTCGCCGCGGTTGGCGATACGGGTGAAGCTGCTCGTCACGTAGTTGCTCACGCAGCTGGTCGGGCTGAAGTCGATCTTGTAACCGTTCCAGTGGCTGTAGGTGCCGCTGGCGTGGCCGGTCTCGGTGCCGCCGGTGATGGTCAGCTGGCAGTTGCTCGCGTTGCGAAGGACGATGGTGTCGCTGATGCTGGCCGAGTTGACCTGCTCCAGCGAGGTGCAGGTCGAGACGTTGCGGTTGCTGCAACCGCCGCTGGAGACGACGCTGATGCCCCCGTTGGCGTTGAGCTTGCTCATGGCTGTCGAGTGGCTGAGCTTGGTGACCGCGGCGCTGGCGGTGCCGGGGGTGGCGACCAGGGCTGTGAACGCGGCAGCGCCGGCGATGGTGGTGACGAGGGTGGTTCGGAGTCGGTTGCGCATGGTGAGAGGTCTCCTCAGGAAGGTGTCGACAGGGGATGTCCGGCGCGTGCATGCGGTGGTACGCGTGTCACGGTGCACGCTCGTGCGCGGTCCAGCCGGCCAGGGCGGGTGCGCCGGCGAGGACCTTGCGAATGATGCGGTGACCGGACTGCGCGGCGTGCTGCTCGGTGTTGGCGAGGAGGAACAGCGCGATGTCCAGCCGGCCCTCCTCGGACCGGGCGTACACGTGCTCCAGACGGTCCGCGGGCGCTACGGTCGCCCAGATGATGTCCGTGACCTGGTGACGGTCGATGTGGCGCTCGGGATGTTCGGGTGGCGGTGCCAGGGAGATCAGGGTCATGACGAGGTGCACGACCCCGCTCAGTCCCAGATCAAACCGAAGAGGATGAGAAACATGACATGCCTCGTTTCTGTCCGTCGAGGGTGACGGCCGGGCGGTCTTCAGGAGACGGGCCCGCCGTGTTCATGAGGTAGAGCTTTCCTGTCGATACGGGCTCAGGGAAGAGAACCTTGGTGACATCAACCGCTCCGGACAGCTTGGTGTCAGCCCCCATGGTCGCAGCGGTGGTCCGGGCCGCTGGAGGACCTCGTAGGAATCCGGCCAATCACCACGCTGACCAGGTGCGTCGCCACTTCCGTCAGCTAGGGTCGGCGCCACGCAGCAGGACCTGACGGTGTCCGCCTGACCACGGGCACCGGACTCGGGGGGCCATGGAAACGAGCATCGAACAGCCGCCGACCGCCCGCGAAGGGCCGGCGAGCTTCAGGTCCCCTCCCGGCCCCTCCCTTCGGGGAATGGTTCTGGGCTATCACGGCTATCGACTCCCCCACGGGTTCTCCCGCTGCCGTCTGGAGGTCCCCGACGGCGTGGTGACCGTGGTCGTCAATCTCGCCGGCGAGCTGCACCTCACAGCGGGCGGTGAGCGCGCGGGGGCCTCCTCCTTCCTTTCCGGCCTGCGCACCACCCCGACCCGCGGGACGCACGCGGGGGGCCTGCAGGGCATCGAGGTGACGTTCAGCCCGCTCGGGGCGTACCAGGTCTTCGGAATCCCCATGAGGCAGTTCACGGAGAACTTCGTCGACCTGGCCGACATGCTCGGCCCGACGGCACCCGACCTGGTGGAACGGCTCTGCCATGCACGCTCATGGCCCGAGCGATTCGCCCTCCTCGACGCCGTGTTCTCCGGGCTCAGCGAACACGGCGGCGTCGTCTCACCCCAAGTCCGTTCCGCTCTCGCCCTGTTGCGCACCGACAGGCAGCCCGAGGCGCTCGCCCGCATCTGCCGGGAGGTCGGCTGGAGCCCACGCCATCTGCGCTCCAGCTTCAGTCAGCAGGTGGGGCTGTCCCCCAAGGCAGTCACCCGTGTGGCCCGGCTGCAGCGCGCTCTGCGGCTGCAGACCATGGGGCTGGACGGGGCGCGGGTAGCCGCGTACGGCGGATTCCACGACCAGGCACACTGCATCCGCGAGTTCAAAGCGATGACCGGGCTCACCCCTTCGCGCTTCGCCCTCCTACGCGCCGGGCTGCCGGCGGGCTCCCCTCTCGACCGGGTTCCGGGCAGGGTGACCAGCCTGCTCCTCGAGGGAGGCTGACAGCCGTTTTCTACAAGACCCGGGGACCGATGTGGCACACGCTGCTGTCCGCGCGGAGAGCCAGTTCACCGCGGCACTTCGACACGGGAGGAGCGTCATGCTGTCCGCACTGGGGCTCGACGCAGCAACGGAGGCCGTCTACCGGCTGATGGCCTCCCGGCCCGAGGGGTGGGGGGTCGAGCAGATCGCCGCCGATCTCGGATTCGACGAACCACAGGTGAGAGACGCGCTCGACCGGCTCGCCAAGCTCGCCCTGCTGAGAAGGTCCGTGGAAAGCTCGGGGAGCTGGCGGGCGATCCACCCCTCGATGGGGCTGCAGCTGTTACTCCGTCGTCAACAGGACGAACTGGACCAACGAAGACGCGAGTTGGAAGAGCGACACGCTGCCGTCGGCCGCATGATCGCCGATTTCGCCGAACCGGCCCCCGAACGCATCGGGCTCGACAGCGAGCGGCTGGACGGCATGGACGCCATCCAGGACCGTCTGGAGCAGATCGCCGAGCGGGCCACCACCTCCGTGTGCACCTTCATGCCCGGGGGCGGACACTCCGAGGCATCCATCGAGGCGGCACGGTGCAACGACGCCCGCGTCCTGCAGCGGGGCGTGGCGATCCGGACGGTCTGCCTGGACAGTGTGCGCAACAGTGCGCCGACGCTCGCCTATGCCCGGTGGCTCACGCAGGCCGGTGGAGAGGTACGCACTGTCCCTTCCTTGCCGCTCCGGATGATCCTGGTCGACGGCGCGAGCGCATTGGTGCCGCTCGACCCGGCCGACACCCGGCGCGGTGCCGTCCTGCTGTACGCGGCGGGTGCCATGGCAGCGCTCGCGACCCTTTTCGAGCAGGTGTGGGATGTCGCACTGCCTCTCGGAGCGGAACGGGAGAGACACCGCCACACCGGCCTGACCGCCCAAGAACGCGAGTTGCTGGTCCTGCTGGCCAAAGGCCTCACCGACGAGCGGGCTGCCGGCAGGCTCGGGGTGTCCCTGAGCACGGTCCGCCGCAGCATGGCATCGATCATGGAAAGGCTCGGCGCGCGGAGCCGCTTCGAAGCCGGGCTGCGCGCCGCCCAGGCGGGATGGCTCGAGGAGAGCGCCGCGCCGGCCGTACGCGGCTGAACACGTAAGACACGAACGCAAGGCTCCGACCCCCACCCCCGTGCATGCGCACGGGGGTGGGGGTCTTTCCTGTCGACGTGACGCAAATCGGCTCCCGGCACTTCTCCGTGCGCGCAGAGCGCCCCTTCCAGCCGTATGCACTCACTTTCCCCGCGCCGCATTGCGGCCGTCCGTTGCCCGGGGCCGACATCAACCGCTCAGGAACACTTGCACTCAGCGGATGGACCTTCCCTGCGACGCGCTGCCCGGTGGATGCTCTTGCTGCATTCAGGAATCGGGGGCATTGCTTCACCCCGTCATCCGGACCCGCACTCGGATAACGACTCAGGGAGTTTCCATGTTCAGCAGGAAAGCAATGCGTGCGGCAGGTGTCGCGGTTGCCGCTCTTGGACTTGCCGTCGGGACGTCCGTCCTCACCGCCGGACCCGCTGCCGCGGGGGCCCAGGTGGCCGGATGTCCCTGGCCGTACGTGTGCTTCTACAAGTCGAGCGCGGACTGGGAAGCGGGGCGGACCGTCGCCATGTACAAGGACATGAACTACCAGCAGCTCGGGCCGAATGCCCGCAGCTCCTACTCGGTGCAGAACTCGCGCCAAGACGACGTCGTCTGGATCAAGATGAGCACCGGGAAGAACGTGTGCCTCGAAGCGAAATCGGGCTCCGCCTTCTTCGTGATGGGAGGCGGCTACCCCGTCGCCATCGACATCTCGGATTCTCCCTCCTGCGGCTGAGCCCCTCTCGTGTACGAAAGGAAAACCGTCATGAATTCTCTTCGGGGAACCAGGAGAAGGCTCTTCGTCACCGGGCTCGCCGTAACCGGCGCATTGGTTCTGGCAACTGGCACCGCCCACGCCACGACAACCAATGTGAGCGGCGACGTAGCGGGCAACTACTACACGTACTACGGGACTTCCCGGACCATCACGTCATCCGGATCGAACATCTACTTGACGCTGACGGACTCTGCCGTTGCCGTCAAGGCCTTCTGGTACAAGTGCGACGACAAGACGGTCCACGGACAGCCGGTCGATCTCGGCGACGGAAGGCGCAAGCTGATCGGCTCGAACTTCCTCTCCGGAACCCGGTTCTGCATCGCCGCAGCGGGAGACGTCGTCGGCGGCGCTCCGAAGGTTCCCTGGAAGGGAAAGCTCGAGTGGAACGTCTACTCCTGAGCGTCCGTGCCGGAGTTCGCGTCGGCGTGACCCTCTCGGCGGCCGTGATGCTGGCCGTTGCGGGCCCGGCCGCCGATGCCGGCGCCTACGACCGGGCCGCCTTCCCGGCCCAGTCGACGGGCAACCGCGGTACGGACGTCCTCGCCCTCCAGCACCTCCTGACGGCAGCGGCTCAGAGCACGCCGGTCAACGGTCACTTCGACACCGCAACTGCGGTCGCCCTCAAGCGCTTCCAGTCGGCGCACGGACTCGCGTCGGATGCGATCGCCGGCCCGGCGACGTGGACTTCGCTGACGCCCACGCTGAGAGAAGGTGCGTCGGGCCCCGCAGTGCGCGCCCTGCAGGGCGAGCTCAACGCAAAGTCCGGCTCTTCACTGACCGTGGACGGCGCGTTCGGCGCGGCGACCAAGACCGCCGTGGTGCGGTTCCAAGGCCAGGCGGGGCTCGCTGCGGACGGCGTCGCGGGTCCGGCGACCTGGAAGAACCTGCTCTGGCACTTCGAGCGGGTCGATGCCGCCCCGAACAATCTCTGCGACCAGGATCCGGACGGCAACACCGCCGCCAACTGGGGTACGGCCGCTGCCGTGGCCCAACTGGAAGCAGCAGCGAAGGCGTTCGCCGCCACCGGGCGCGGGAGGGTCCCCGTCGGCGACCTGAGCTGGGAGCTCGGTGGCGACATCCCCGGACACGCCAGCCATGAGCAGGGTCTGGACGCGGACGTCTGGCCGATCCGAACCGACGGCGCCCAGTGCGCGGCGGGCCGGATCACCTGGCGGTCCGCGGAGTACGACCGCGCGGCCACCCGCCGCCTCGTCCAGGAGATCCGCGAAGCGGCCCCCGGGCACGTGAAGACCGTGTACTTCAACGACCCGCAGTTGATCTCCGAGGGTCTGACGGCGTCCTACCCCAACCACGACAACCACCTGCACGTGCGCTACTGCGAGGCCGTGCACCCCAATCCCGACGCGGACGCGGACTACCGCTGCTGAGCGGACCACCCGCCATCACCCCCTGTCGAATCTGCCCTCATGGAGGAGAACAGCCCGTGAAGAAGCCAAGAACCGTGGAGCCGAACCAGTCGTGGACACCGGTGCCGTCGGTGCTCACCGTCACCCACGTGAAGATCGAGACCCCGTCCGCGTGCCCCACCGGCCCGTTCTAGAAGAGGCGACACCATGAAGAAGCAGTTGGCCGTCCTGCTCGGCACCGGAGCACTCCTCCTCACCGGCCTCATCACCGCACCGACGGCATCCGCCGCCACGAGCTGCTACGGCGCGTCCTGCAACGGACTCAACCCCGCCAACACGACCTGCCAGAACGACGCACGCACGGTGAGTACGGGCGCGTTCGGCAACATGGAGCTGCGCTACAGCCCGTCCTGCCGAGCCGCATGGGGACGCTTCGTCCTCAACGCCCCGTCCGGCTCCAAGATCGAGATCAAGAACGATCAGGGCAAGAAGTACACGACCTCGGGCAGCGGCAAGTTCTTCAGCGTCATGATCAACGACAAGGACGTGACGGCCTGGGCGTGCGGCTACTGGTACGCCTACGGCGGTGAAAACGCAGAATGCTCGGGCGGCTACTGACGACCCGCCGCTTCACCACGGGGGCACGCGGGCGGTGAGCCCGCAGGGGCCGCAAGGGAGTCTCCTCCCTCGCGGTCCCTTTCGCCCCGGCGTCACGCCGCCTGCCCCGGCAGGGTCTGGACCCGCTGCGCCAGTACCTGGCCCGGCCAGGTGCCGGAGACGAACGGAGCGGTGCGGGTGAAGCCGTTGCGTTCGTAGTACGCGACCAGTTCGCCCGTACCGCCCGCCCAGCAGTCGACCCGCAGCAGTTCCACGCCGGCCCGCCTGGTCTCCTCCACGGCCCGGGCCAGCAGCGCGGACCCGATGCCCAGGCCGGCGTGGCGCCGCTCGGAGACCAACAGGCGGACGTACCGCTCGGGTTCCCCAGCCGCCGCGATCATCGGCATCTTCGGGCTGGGCCCGGAGTCGAGCACCAGGGCTCCGACGGGCACCCCGTCCAGCTCCGCGATGAACGGGGAGTTCTCGGTCGTGTACCGCTGGACCCGCTCCACCCCTCCGGGAATGCGCGAGTACGGGGTCGTCCCCCACTGCTCGGTGTTGCCGCGGGCGTTCATCCAGGCCACCGCGGAGTCGAGCATGTCCAGCACGGCGGGTACGTCGGCCGGGCCGCCCGGCCGGATCCGTATGCCGTGTGTCGTGATGTCGTTCATGGGGCGAGCCTAAACGCCGCCGCGCGGGACACCCGCGGCGCTCAGCGCACGGTACTCCGTGGGCGTCAGCCCGTACGCCTCCCGGAAGGCACGGCTGAAGACCGCGGGTCCGCCGAAGCCCCAGCGGGCGGCGATGGACTGCACCCGGTGGGCGGCGAGTTCGGGCCTGCCCAGGTCGGCTCGGCACTGTTCGAGGCGGCGGCGCCGGATACGGGCCTGGACGCTCTCCCCCTGCCCCCGGAAGAGCTGGTGGAGCCCGCGCACCGAGATGTTGTGGCGGGCCGCGATGGCGGGCGGGGCCAGCTGCGGGTCTGCGAGGTGGTGCTCGATGAAGGCGTTGATCCGCCGCAGGAGGACCTCCGTGCGGGCTTCCGAGGGGATCCGGTCCTCGGCGTCCAGGTGCTGGGCCAGGCAGGCCGTGGCGAGGTCCACGGCGGCGGCGCCGAGCCGGGCCAGCTCCTGCGGCTCGCATTCGGCGGCGTGGTCCTCCAGGGCGGTCATGAAGGAGGCCAGGATCGCCGCGATGCCGCGGTCGCCCGGTATGCGGCGGGCCAGCAGCCGTTCCAGCCGCTCGGGACGCAGCGGCAGGACGTCCCGGGGGAGCATCAGGATCGTCGCCCGCACCTGGCCGCCTTCCGCGAGCATCGTGTTGTCGGAGGGGAGCGAGGTGTCCCACAGCATGAGGTCCCCGGCCCCGACCGTGCACTCGTTGCGGTGCTGGGACATCGACGTGACGCCCGTGCGCAGCAGGGCCAGTTGGTACTGCTCCGGATCGCCGCGCCGGATCAGCGCGGGTGTGCGCCGCGAACGCAGGGGCGACAGGGTGAACTTGGACGCGCGCAGGGGCCCCAGGTCCACCACGGCCGCCTCGCCCTGGAACTCGGCCGGCCGTTCGCTGCTGAGGGCGGCCGGCATCACCTCGCGCGAGATGATGTCGGCGTACCAGTCGAACCGCTCCCCCGCCGGTACCCCGCCCGACGACACCACGTCCCACATCCCGCGCCCCCTGTTCGAACTGCTCTACAGGATCCAAGGATGCGGCCAACGGATCTCCGTCGGCGCAGGGTTGGGGACGGCGTGGCGCCTCGACCGAGCCGCTCCCGACGCTGCCCCCGCCCCCGCCCCGCCCCCGCTCCCTCAGCCGCGGCCCGGCGAAGCTGTGGGCGGCGGGGAGGAGGACGAGGGCGAGGCCCGCGACGGGGACGGAGACGGAGACCGGGACGGGGACGGGGACGACGGAGCGGAGGCGGAGGAACTGGGCCGTGGTGACGCACCCGTACCGGCCTCCGGCGTCCGCGACGGGCTCACGGTGGGCGTGTACGAGTTCGTGGGCGCGGCCGAAGGCGAAAGGCGCGACGGGGAAACGGACGGCGACGGACCGACCGGGACCGGTCCCGGGGCAAGGCCGGTCGGCGTGGGCGACGGCGGCGCGGCCGGCGGCACCGGTACCGGCCCCGGGCGCACCGGAGCGTCCGGCGACAGTACGGCGTACCCCACCACCGCGGCGGCCGCCGCCAGCCCCACCAGGGGCAGCGTGAAACCGCGCGGCCGGGCCCACGACAGGCGCCGCACCCCCGGCCCCGGCGGCTGCGCCGGGCGCAGTTCGCGCACGGTGATCCCGGCCGCGCGGGCGTCCAGGGCATGCCGCAGCCGGTACTCCACGGGCCGCTCGGCCGGCTCCCTGTCCGGCCCCGCGGGCTGCTCCTGCCCACGCGTCATATCCGACCCTCCAGAATCCGTTCCAGCGCGTCCAGCCCGCGGCTCGCGTTCGATTTGACCGCCCCCCGGCTGATCCCCAGCGTCTCGGCTATCTCCGCCTCGCTGAGGTCGGCCCAGTAGCGCAGCACCAGGACCTGCCGCCGCCTCGGCGTCAGCCGCCCCAGCGCGGCGAGGACCTCGCGGTGCGCCTCGTCGAGGACCACGGACGCCTCGGCGGAGGGGACGTCGGCGGGTGCCTGCGGGGTCCACGCGCGGGCGGTCCGGCGGCGGCGCAGCACGGAGCGGGCCGTGTTGACGACGGAGGTGCGCAGGTAGCCCAGCGCGTTGTCCACCTCCGTGATCCGCTCGCCGTGGCGCCGGTACAAGGCCGTGAAGGCGTCCTGCACCACGTCCTCGGCGGTACCGAGGTCGTCCACGAGCAGCACCGCCAGCCGGACCATCCGCAGCCGGTGGGCGTGGTAGAGCTCGGTCACGGTGGGCGGCGGGCCGCCCGCCTCGGAGGGGTGGCCGTACGTGTACTCGTGCCGGTACGGCTCCGGCGGCGCGGGCGGGGCCTGCGCGGCCCGGGTGCGTTCGCGGCGCAGCAGGAACGACCACAAGCCCCGCCACGGCCGGTCGAAGCCGGTCGTGGCGGGGCCCAGGGATGGTGCGAGGTGGAGCACGGAGGTCCTCAGCCGTTGGCGCGGCGCCGCAGGGTGTACAGGGTCGCGGCCCCGGCGGTGATCAGCACGGCGGCCCCGGCGCCGAGTGCGGCCGTGGTGGCGGAGGAGCCAGTATGCGCGAGCTCGGACCCGCCGGGCGAGGCGGGGGTCGCGCTCGGGGCCGCGCTCGGGACGGCGGTCGGCGTCCCGCCCGGGGCGACGGTCGGGGACGCGCTCGGGCGGACGCTGGGGGCCGTGCTCGGGCGGACGCTGGGGGCCGCGCTCGGCGTCGCGCTCGGGGGCCGGCTCACCGAGGGCGCGGGGGCCGATGGGGCCACGCTCGGCGCGGTGCTCGGCGTAGCGGCCGTCGGCGAGGCGGACGACGCCCCCTGTGCGGCGGAGGCCGGCCCGGCCAGCGCGACGGCCACCCCGGCGGCGGCGACGGCGAGGCCCGCCGCCCTGCGGACGGACAGCGGGGCGCGCTTCAGGTTCTTCACGGTGGTTCTCCACGGTCGGCTGCGGGGGCGCGGGATCACGCCCTTCACCCCCGCACGACGCGCGAGTGCCCGGGAGGTTGCCGCCGATTCCGAAAAACTTTTCGCGGCTCCGGGCGCCGCGCCCACCCGGACACTGCGCGACCCCCGCGACCCCCGCGACTACCGCGCCTCCCGCAGCCGCCGCAGGGCCGAACCGATGACGGCCACGCCCTCCTCGATCTCCCCCACCGGCCCCGCCGCGTAGCCGAGCACTAGGCCCGGGGGGCCCGGGGTCATCCGGTGCCAGGACAGCGGGTGCGCCTTGACCCCGAGTTCCAGGGCCGCGGCGGCCAGCACCGTGTCGTCGATGCCGCCGGGCCCAGCGGCGTCCCGGTCGAAGGTGACCATCAGGTGCAGCCCGGCCGCCGCCCCGTGCACCCGCGCGCCGGGCAGTTCGGCGGCGATCGCGCGGAGCATCGCGTCCCGTCTGGTCCGGTGGCGGCGGCGTACGAAGCGCAGGTGGCGCTCCAGCTCCCCCGAGGCCATCAGCCGGGCCAGCACCAGCTGGGCGAGGACGGGATTGCCGAGGTCGGCATAGCGCTTGGCCTCGATCACGGCGTCCAGCAGGCGCCGGGGGACCAGCAGCCAGCCCAGCCGCAGGGCGGGGGCGAGGAGCTTGGAGACGCTTCCGGTGTAGCAGACGGCCTCCGGGAGCAGGGCCCGCAGGGCGGGGACGGGGGCGCGGTCGTAGCGGTGTTCGGCGTCGTAGTCGTCCTCGATGACGACTCCCCCGGCCGCCGCCCAGCCGAGGAGTTCGCGGCGCCGTTCTCCGTCGAGGACGACCCCGGTCGGGAACTGGTGCGCCGGTGTCAGCACCACCGCCTGGGCCGGGCCGGCCGCCAGGGCGGCGGTGTCGATGCCGCCCCCGTCGACCGGTACGGGCAGGAGGCGCATGCCTCCGTGTTCCAGTTGGCGGCGCGTCCCGAGCGAGCCGGGGTCCTCGACCGCCACGTGCCGTACGCCTTCCGCGCGCAGCACCTGTGCCAGCAGCCCGAGCGCCTGCGCCACGCCCGCCACCACGACCACCTCGTCGGGGTCCGCGCGGATTCCGCGGTTCAGGGCGAGCCAGTCGGTGATCGCCTCGCGCAGCGCGGGGGTGCCCTGCGGGTTCCCGTAGCCGAAGTCGGCGGGGGTCAGCTCGGCGAGGACCCGGCGTTCCGCCTGGAGCCAGGCCGTGCGCGGGAACGCGGCCAGGTCCGGCGCCCCGGGCGAGAGGTCGATCCGGCCCGGGGCCGCGCGCAACGCGTCGACGAGGGCGCCCCATTCCCTGGTGCCGAACGGGTCGACCGGATCCGGGAGCGCGGAGGGCGCGGGCCCGGACGGGGGCTGCCCTCCGGTCACCGGTGCGGCCACCACGACCGTCCCCGCACGGCCGCGGCCGGCCACCTGGCCGGTCTCCGCCAGCCGCTGGTACGCCTCGGTGACCAGCCCCCGGGAAACCCTCAACTCGGCGGCGAGGACGCGGCTGGCCGGGAGGCGGCTGCCGACGGCGAGCCTGCCGTCGGCGATGGCCGCTCGGAGCCGGTCGGCGAGCCAGTCGGTGCGCCCGCCGGCCGGGGCCCGGCCGATGTCCAGCTGGAGGAAGTCCGACCCCGCTGCTTCGGCCCCCTCTGCTTCGGACCCCTCTGCTTCGAAACCTGCTGTTACGGACCCCTCGATGGCACTCTCTTTGGACCTGTCCACGGGTCCATTGTGGCGCCAGGCTCGACGTTATGAACACCTCAACCCCTTCACACGCTTCGCGCGCTTCGCACCCTTCACCGCCTGCACAGCCTTCGCCCCCTTCGTCCCGGCAGTTGCGCGACCTCGCCCCCGGCATCGCCGGCATGGTGCTCGTCGGCAGCAGCGTCACCGTCTCCCGCTCCCTCGTGGACGCCCCGCTCTTCGGGGTGCAGGCCATCCGCTACACGATGGCCGCGCTGCTCCTCTTCGGCCTGGCCCGCCTCGCCCGGGTGCCGGTCAGGGCCCCGCGCGGCCGGGAGTGGCTGTGGCTGGCCGGGGTCGCCGCCACCGGCCTGGTGCTGTTCAACGTGGCCGTCGTACGGGGCGTCGCGCACGCCGAGCCGGCCGTGATCGCCGTCGCCGTGGCCTGCGCACCCGTCCTGTTCGGGGTGATCGGCCCGCTGATGGAGGGCCGCACGCCCAGCCGCCGGGTGCTGCTGGCCGCGCCGGTGGTGGTCGCCGGGGCGGTCCTGGTGGAGGGAACGGGCCGGACGGACGCGGCCGGAGTCGGATGGGCGGCGCTGGCACTGGGCTGCGAGGCCGGCTTCACGCTGTTCGCTGTGCCGGTGCTGCGGCGCCACGGAGCGTGGGGGGTGTCGCTGCACGCGGTGTGGATGGGCGCGGTGATGCTGGCGGTGCTCACGGCCTGCTTCGAGGGGCCTTCGGAGCTCCTGACCGTGAGCCCGCGCCAGTGGGCGACCGCCGGCTATCTCGCCGTCATGGTGACGGCGGTGGCCTTCCTCCTCTGGTACCGCACGGTTGCTGCGGTGGGTTCCGGCCGGGCCGGGCTGCTGACCGGCGTGGCCCCGCTCGCGGCGGCGGGCGCGGGAGCCGTGACCGGCGGCGGGGTGCCGGGGCCGGCGGTGTGGCTGGGCCTGGCCGTGGTGGTCGCCGGGCTGGCTTTCGGCCTCCGGCCGGAGCGTGCCCCGGGCGGGCCGGCGGTCACGCTGCCCGCGCCGGTGGTCCCGGTCGCGCCGGTCGGCCCCGTCTCGCCGGGCGCCTCCGATGCGCGAAAGCCTCGTAACGCCCAGGAGTCCGCGGCCCCTTGAGCGCTCCCCGCCTTGTGGATCACAATCCGCAGATGGCAACGCCTCCGTACAGCAGCTGGATGCGGTACTTCTCTCCGACCGCCAACCATCGCCGGCTCGGGCTGGTGTGCCTCGGTGTGGGCGTGCAGCAGGGCGTGCTGCCGGTGGTCGGCCCGCGCGCCCTCGACCACCACGTCGCGGTGGTGGTCTGCGCCGGCCGGGGCTGGTTCAGCCACGGCGGGCGGGCCCCGCAGCCGGTGACGGCCCCGGCGCTGCTGTGGCTCGTGCCCGGGGTGGAGCACCACTACGGCCCGGATCCGCAGACCGGCTGGGACGAGTGCTTCGTGGATTTCGCCGGCCACAGCGTGGAGGCGTACACCGACCTGGGCTACGTCACCCCCGACCGCCCGCTGGTACCGCTCAGCGGCACGGCCGGGGTGCGGCACGTGGTCGACGGGATCGTACGGGCGGCCCGGCTCGGCGGCCCCCTGCTGGAGGTGGAGGCCGCCGCGGCCGTGCACGGGCTGCTCGTCGCGCTGCGCTATGCCCGGGCCGAGGTGTCGCGGCACGGGGACACCGTGATGGACACCCTGGCCCGGGACGCGCTGCTCCCGATCTCGGTGGCCGAGCACGCCGCCCGGCTAGGGATGTCCCTCCCCGAACTGCGCGGGGCGGTACGGGGCAGTACCGGGGAGGGGGTCAAGGAGTACCTCCTCGGCATCCGCCTGAGCCGGGCGAAGGAGCTGCTGGCCCGCACCGACCTGCCGGTCGCCGGGGTCGCCCGGCGGGTCGGCTACGAGGACGCCGCCTACTTCAGCAGGCTGTTCAGCCGCCGGGTGGGCGTGGCGCCCGTCCGGTTCCGCCAACAGCAGTCGGTGCAGCAGCAGTCGGTGCGGCGGCTCCCCTCGCCCCAGGAGCCGTCACCCCAGGAGCAGTCGCCGCAGGGGCCGTCGCCGCAGGACCAGTCCCCGCCCGCCCCCGTCACGGCAGGTAGCCGATGTTGAGCTCCGCGACCGCAGTCCACGGATTGCCCGAAACCTCCCTCGTGGCCTTGAGCTTGACGTAGCGCGCGGTGCGCGCCGTGAAGGCGACGTCCTGCTGCGCGGTGGTGTTCGCGAAGGTGCCGGAGGCGGCCGCCGTCCCCCAGGTGACCCCGTCCGTGGAGGTGAGGACCTGGTAGTCGGCGATGCGCCCGTTGCTCTGCGTCTGGCGGGGCAGGTAGTGCAGGGCGGAGACGTTGTAGGAGGCGCCGAGGTCGAGGGTGATCTCGTGCGGCATCGGCGCGGTGGCCTGGTACCACTGGGTGTGCCAGATGGTGGCGCTGTCCCCGTCGAGCACGTTGGCCGCGGCGCCGTTCTCGCCGGCGGTCTCCTGGCTGTCGACGGCCTTGACGCTCATCTGCGTCTGCGGGACGAGGAGTTCGCCGCCGCTCCCGGCGCCCAGGTCGTCGACGGCGAGGTCGTCGAGGATGAAGTCGGCCTCGTTGTGGGAGCCTTCGCCGGTCACCTTCCGTACGCCGATCCAGGCGTCGGTCCCCGCGGTGAAGGTCTTGGTGAAGGTGGTGGCCGTACGGGCCTGGTTCAGCGCGGTGGCCGTCTCGGTGCTCCCGGAGCCGGTGATGAACTGGTAGTCCCCGCTGAAGCCGTTCTCGTAGCTGAAGGTGACCTTGTACGAGCGGCCGGGTGTCAGCCGCAGGGTCTGCGGGAGGGTGCGGTAGACCAGGCCCTGCCGCTCCTCGTGGGACTTCAGCGAGTTCTGCCCGCTGATCACGTCGTCGACCAGCTTTCCGCTCCAGCCCGCCTGGGTGTACGGGGCGTTGCGCTGGGCGATGTGGGTGCGCGGGTCGGTGGCGGAGCCGCCGGCGCCGCCGAAGGCGAAGGGGCCCCAGCCCGCGTCGACGTTCTCGAAGTCCTCGGTGAACCAGTGGCCGTTCAGCGGGGTGCGGGCCGAGCGGACGACCCGGACGTCGTCCAGGTAGACGGTTCCGGAGCCGGAGGCCGCCGACAGTTTGAGGGTGGCCGCGGACTGCCCCGCGGGAACGTCGAAGAGCACCTTCATGCGCTGCATCTTGGTGCCGTTCTTCTCGCTGCCGCCGAGGTTGTTGGTCAGCGGCGAGGAGTCGGCGTAGACGGAGGCGGCCGTGCCTCCGGCGGGGGTCACGGTGAGGGTGGCGGCGCGTCCGGCCGGGGTGGAGACCCAGACGGAGGCGGCGTAGGTGCCGGGGGCGAGTCCGGTGAGCTGCTGGGAGACGGCGGGCGCGGTGCTCGCGGCCATCGTGAGCTCGTTCTGGCCCTGGGCGTTGCGGGTGACGGCGGCGCCGCTTCCGGTGACGGACCAGGCGTTCAGGTTGCCGGAGAAGAAGGAGGGGTCCTTGACGGGGGCGCCCTCGCCCCAGTTCGGGTCGGCCTGGGCGGGGGCGGCGCCGTTGGTGACGACGTAGCCGGTCCTGGCGGCGGCGTTGATGGTGACCTGCCCGCCGGTGACGGCCAGGTCACCGACCAACTGGCGTCCCGTGTCGGTCAGTTTGTACAGCTTGGGCGAGGACCAGCCCGCCGGCAGGGTCCAGGTGGTGGAGGCGGCCTTGTCGTTCCAGTGGTAGAGCTTGCCGTCGCGCGGGAGCAGGTAGGCGGATCCGTCGAGGACGGTCCGTCCGGCCGTGGTGATCTTGCGGGTGTTCCCGGAGGTGGTGACGGTGGTGCCGTTGGCGAGGGTGACCGTGCCGGCGGTCCACTTCACGATCGGGGATTCCTGGAGGTACTTGGTCGGCAGGTTCGTCGCGAAGGTGGTGGTGAGGAAGGAGGTGAAGTCCCGCTTGCCCTGCCAGCCCTCGTAGGCGGTGATCTCCGCGCCGCCGAGCAGCGGGTTGGCGGCGATCCAGTCGTCCTTGGTGTGGTTGGCGATGAAGCGGGCGATGTTCGAGTTGATGCCCTTGAGGTCGGTGCCGCCGTAGTTGACGTCGGTGGCCCAGTGGTGCCAGAGGGACTGTCCGGTCAGGGAGGCGGGGAACTCGGTGGCGAGCTGGTAGCCGAGGCCGCCGATCTCGCGTTCGAGCTTGCGCGAGAGGTAGCCGTCGCCGTACCAGACGTCCACGTAGAGGAAGTCCAGGCCGGGGGCGGCCGCCTTGAGGTCCTGGAGCCGCTTGAGGCGCCCGCCGGACTGGCCGTCCTTGCGGGTGTCCACGTAGTACGACTGGTCGAGCCAGTCCCAGCCGAGGCCGCCCGTCTGGTGCGCCGGGTCGAAGGTGGCCGAGACCGGGTACTCCTCGGTGGCGTTGATGTGGACGCCGAAGTCGGCGTTGTAGGTGTGGCCGACGGTGGTGAGGGTGTTCAGGTCGGTGGCGCCGCCGAGCTTGGAGCCGATGTTCTTGTAGTCCATGTGGGCCGAGTCGTGACCCTCGGAGGCGTACCCCTTGAGCAGGACGAACTGGCCGAGGCCGTCGGTGGCGAGGTTGACCCGCTTGGTCTCGTCGAGGGTCTCGGAGAAGGGGTGGGTGGCCGCGGAGGCGAAGTTGAAGGGGATGCGCTGCACGACCCGGTCGGCGGTCTGCTGCCAGCCCGTGGGCGCGGTCCAGATGTCCCGGTACGCGACCGCCGCGTCCTGCCAGTCCACGGTCGAGTCGGCGTTGCGGTCGGCCGTGATCGCGACGCGGACGTAGGGCAGGGGCTCGGTGTCGGTGTCGGCGGCTCCCGTGGCCCGGTAGAGCCAGGATCCGCTCCACAGGCCGGCCCGGCGGTAGGTGCCCTTGTCGGTGACCTGCTTGCTGATCCGGCCGTTCTCGTTGGCGGCGGCGCCCGTGGGGGCGTCGTAGTACGAGTTGGAGTCGATGGCCGCGGCCAGCTTGCCGGTGTTGGCCAGGCCGTACATCACCGTCGTGGCGGAGGCGTCGACCGGGGTGTTCGCGGTGATCGGGGTGAAGGTGTCCCCGGTGCCGGTGGTGGCGGTGTGCATCTTCGCGGTGGAGAGCGCGGCGCCGCTCTGGCTGCTGCGGACGCTGACGAGGTTGTGGTTCGGGATCGCGAAGCTGCGTACGCGCAGGGCGGCCGTGTCCTCGATCGCGGTGACCTTGAACTCCACCACCGAACCGGTCACGGAGAGACGGGACCTGATGGTCACTCCGGAGAAGGCCAGCGCGTAGTCCACGCCGGAGGCGGAGGGGGTCGCGGTGACGGTGGGGGTGTAGGTGGTTCCGTTGACGACGATCGCGCCGATGGTGTCCTCGTTGCCGTTCAGCACGTCCCCGGTGGCGGTGCGGGTGTAGCTGATGACGCGGGGGAAGGCGCTGTCCACGCTCACGGACAGCTCGGGCGAGGTGATCGTCACGGGGGCGGCCGCCACGGCGGGGGTGGCGGGCAGGGCCACGACCAAGGTGGCCACGAGACCGGCCACCGCGGCTGCGGCCGGCCAGAGGGGGGTTCGCATCGGACCTCCGGGAGTCGGCGCTTCCTGGGCGGAAGACCGCACACCGTGGAGGCCGGCGGTCCGCTCACTGACCTGACAGCCTGCGTACCCCGGCCCGGCAGGCCCATGGACAAAGCCGAACCCCGTCCTGGACTTATGTGACGGGTGGGTCGGGTGGGTGCACGCCCCGCGGCGGCCCCCGGCCTGGCCCTACGGACGCCCCCGGCCTGGCCCTACGGACGCAACCGGCCCGGTGCGACGGGCGCACCCGGACCGGTCCGACGGACCCACCGGACCCCGGCTCGCCGGCAGCCGGCCCGACGGACGCCCCCTCTACACCCGCTCGACGCCGCCCTCCGCCCCCAGAGGAGTCGGGTACGGAGCCGCGGACTCGCCGCGCCGGATCCACAACAGGGCGCCCGCCAGGAGCATCGCTCCCCCCATCAGCCAGGGCATCGGGCCCCGCGGCAGCACGCCGGCGAGCAAACCGGTGAGCGCCCCGGTCAGTTGCAGGGCGAGGGACTGGACAGACAGCGCCGTGGCCCGCCCCGCGCTCGACACCCGGCGGTGCAGGAGGTCGTTCTGGCTCGGTCCCGCCGAGCCGAGGCCGAGGTAGACCAGGCCGTAGCCGAGGATCGCGAGCGCCAGGGCGAACGGGCCCGCGGCCCGCGCGGTGGCGCCGAGCAGGAGCAGTCCGCCCGCGCCGGCGCACAGGCCCACCAGGACCGCGCGCTCACCGCTGCCGGCGAGCCGGGCGGTCAGGGGTGCGAGGTTGCTGCCGAGCCCGTAGCAGAGGAAGCCGGCGCAGGCGAGGACGGCGAAGAGCATCGCGCCCGACTCGGGTGCCCCGGTGAACGACGCGGCGCGGCCCGGTGTGAGCAGTTCGAGCGTGGCGAGGGCGCCGCCCGCGGCCGCCGCGCTCAGCAGCACCCGGCGGATCACCGGGTCGCGGCCGCCCAGCCGTACGCCGTCGGCGATGGTGGCCGGGATGCCGTGGAGTACGGAGTGCAGGGTGCTGGGCGGGCGGGGCGGCTCGGGGAGCGCGGCGAGGACGTACAGCACGAAGGCCGTCACGACCACCGCGCCCAGCAGGGGCGGCGTGGAGAGCGGGAGCACCAGCCCGGAGGTCGCCCGGCTCAGCTCGGCGGCGAGTCCGTCGCCCCGGGCGAGCAGCCAGGGGAGCGCGCCCCCGAGCAGGGTGCCCGCCGCCAGCGCGATGGAGACCGCAGTGCCGCCGCGGGCCAGTCCGGTGCGCAGTTCGGCGTCGGGGCCGGAGTGGGCCTGGACCGTGTCGACGTACCAGGCCTCGGCGGGCCCGCTGGACAGTGCGCGCCCCGCACCCATGAGGCCCATGCCGAGGGCGAGCACCCAGGGTGCGGTGCCCAGGCCCAGGAGGACGAAGGCCGTCAGGTTCAGCAGGCCGGCCGCGGCCAGCACGGCGCGGCGGCCGAGCACGTCGGAGAGTCCGCCGGTGGGCAGTTCCAGGACGGCGGCGGTGACGGAGTGCGCGACGAAGAACGCGGCGACGGCGGGCAGGGACATGCCGCGCTCGGTGAAGAGCAGGATCATCGGGCTGACGGCCAGGCCCACGGGGAACCAGTAGAGGACGCAGGCGGTCACGTAGCGGCGTCCGGCGCCGCGCGGGTCCAGCGGCGCGGTCACTGCGCGGCCCGGGCGGCCGCCCCGGCATCGGATATACGTGTGAATTCTTCGTGGATCACCACGGGAGGCTAGAGCCTCTTCCCGGTGATCGCCAAGAGTGCCCGGAGGGAACTTCTCCGCGGGCCCGGCCCGCCGGGCGCCCGGCCGGAAGGCGGCCTAGGTGCTCGCCGGAACCAGGACGACCGCCGTTCCGTACGCGCACACCTCGGTGCCGACGTCGGCCGCGTCGGTCACGTCGAAGCGCATCATCAGCACGGCGTTCGCGCCGCGCGCCTTGGCCTGTTCGATGAGGCGTTCCATGGCCTGGTTGCGGGTCTCCACCAGGGTCTTGGTGAGACCCTTCAGCTCGCCGCCGATCATCGACTTCAGGCCCGCGCCGATCTGGCTGCCCAGATGGCGGGAGCGCACGGTGAGGCCGAAGACCTCTCCGATGACCTGCTCGACCCGGTAGCCGGGGACGTCGTTCGTCGTCACCACCATGACACCGGTCTGCTGCGCGCCGGGGCCGCCGCCGTAATCCTCGATACCCATGGCATCCACTCTGGCGGCGCCGCGCGGTACCCGCATCCGGAGGAGGGAGCCGGGCCTCCGAATGAGCCGGACAGCACCTCCACCCACCCCGCATATTGGGCATTTCGGGCTAATTCACGGTGCGTCAGCCCGGCCTCCCGGCCCCGCGTCGCCATAGTCGTCCGTGGCAACCGCCTGGTTGCCGCCCCGTGCCGCGCGACGCGGCCGGGCGGACGTCTTCTCGGAGGAGCCGGCTCATGCTGAAGCCCACCAGGACCATCCTCGCCCTCACCGCCGGAAGCCTGGTGCTCGGCCTGGTCGGGGCGGGCACGGCCGTCGCGGCCGACCACTCGGCGTCCCGCGGCCCGGTCCTGACGACCCCCGTCGAGGACGAGGACGACTACGGCCGGGACGACGAGTACGACAACCGCCGCCACGCCCGCGGCGTCGTCATCTCGCGCGGCGCGCTGACCGTCCGCAGCAGGCCGTCCACCCACTCCCACAAGGTGGGCCGGGTGCACCCGCACGAGAAGCTCTCCATCGAGTGCAAGACGCGCGGCGAGCGGGTCGACGGGAACAACCTCTGGTACCTGCTGAAGGAGCGGGACGGGCGCGACGAGCAGGACTCCCGGGACGAGGACCGCAAGAACGCCATGACCCCGAAGTCGGCGAAGGCCGCCAAGGACCGCGACGACCGCTGGGTCTCCGCCCGCTACGTCAAGAACCTGGACGAGGTCCGCTACTGCCGCTCCTAGGCACGGCCCCGCGGCGGACCTTCTAGGGCCGCATCTCCGGGCGTACGGTGCGCGGGCCCACGCACCGCGCACCGTACGCCCGTACCCGTGTCCGCAGTTCCCGGTCCGCCGTGACCACGACGCACCCGCCGTGCTCCGCGCAGGCGGCCGCGAGCTCCACGATCCGGTCGTCGCCGCTGCCCGGCGCCTCGTCCACCCGTACGCCTGGCACCGATGCGACGCCCCGGGCCGCGCCTTCGACGACGAGGACGATCTCCTCGCCCTCCTCGCGCAGGGCCAGCCGGTCGCGCAGCCGCTCGGCGGCGCCGCGCCGGTCCCGCCACCAGCCGTCCGGCACGGACCCGACGACGTTGGCACCGTCCACGATCAGTACGTTCGGCTCGTCCACCTCCCCAGTATGACGAGCCGGCCGACAGGGGCCGTACGGGAAGCCGCCGTACTGGAAACCGCCGTGCTAGAAGTCCCCGTAGTTGACCTGCCAGGTCGCCAGCCCCATGCGGCGCCAGATGGCCACCACGCGGTCGCGGTCGTCCAGGGAGACCCGGACCGCGTACCGGTGGCGCACGTGCGCGTTGAACAGCTCCGCCTTGACGATGTCGTCGCGGCGCGAATCGCCCGCCGCCCGCATCCACAGCTCGTCGTACGGGACTTCGTGCTCCCGCAGCCAGGCCTCGGTCGGCTCCCGGTGCTCCTCGCCCCGCCCGGACAGCAGGACGACGGTGTCGCCGTCGGCCCGCCGGAAGGAGTCCAGCGCGTCGCGCACCGGCGCGTTCAGCGTGTCCAGGCCGCAGCGCGAGAAGTCGTACGGATTGCGGTCGCCGGTCATAGCGAGCGTGCCGTCGATATCGCACATCACCGCCGAGGGCAGCGCCGGGTCGGGGACGTACGGGGACACGTCCGGCTGGTCGTTGAGCCAGTCCGCGGTGAGCCGCCAGCCGCCCTTCTTCGCCTTCGCGTGCTTGTCCGCGAGTATCCGGATGATCTCCTCGCCGACCTGGCGCTCGCGCGCGGCGTCGCGCCGCAGGCACTCCTCCACGGGCACGTCGGTGTAGTCGTGCACGACGAAGGTGGCCCGTCCCGCCACGGCCGCCTTGAGCCGCTTGGGGATGTGCGAGGTCAGGTGGGTGTTGTCGACGACCACGTCGAAACCGCCCTCGACGGCCGCGCTGACGGCCGCGTCCTGGATGTCCAGCACGGTCTGCTCGTGCTTGTACGAACGCGCGCGCTCGGGGTCCGGCACGTCGAGCATGGCCCGCAGGTCGTCGAGGTTGACGCGGCGCATCCGGCCGCGGGACTCCGCCTGGAGGGCGCGCGCGGCGGTGGTCTTCCCGGAGGCCGGCAGACCCGTCATGACGTGGACCACCGGCAGCGCGGGAGCCGCCGGGGCCGCTGTCGGGGACGCGGGGGTCTCGGTTTCGGGTACTTCGGACACGGGTTCAGTTCTCCTCGTCGTGCGTGAAGGGGTCGGACGCCTCGGGCCGCACCTGCCGCCAGGTGACCATCTCGGTCGTCCTGCCGTCGAGGCGCTGGAACAGCGCACCGCGGATCCCGCTGTCGCGGATGGTCTTGGTGGCGCGGGCGAACGCGCCCCGGTCGCCGGCCAGGTGGGCCAGCGAGGCGTACGCCTCGTCGATGGCGCGCTCGCGGAGCGCGGCCTCGGCCTCCAGGCGTTCGATCACCGAGCGCACCCAGTGGTCGAACTCGTCGGGCACCTGCTCCAGCAGTGCGTCGAGCGGCTTGCCGCCCGAGGCCTCGATCTCGGCGACGGAGCAGTTGAGGCCCTGGGCGAGCTGCTTCAGGGGCAGGCCGGCGAACCGCTGGATGCCGTGGCCGCGCCAGATGTCCCGCTCGGTCGCGCCGGTGAGCACCTTGTGGAGGCGTACGTACTCGGCGATCTTGGCCTTGGCCCGGACGCCCGAGGCGAAGCGCAGGACGAAGCCCTCCGCGTCGGTGCCGGTCGCGGCGGCGCCGCCCGGCAGGGTGCTGGACCCGGTCAGCGCGAGCAGCTCGTCCAGCGGCATGGCGGGCCACACCTTGACCACGGAGCCGATGTCCCGCCAGTGGCCGGCGGCTTCGGCGAGCGGCACCTCGGCGCCGTCCGCTCCGTACCCGGCGAGCAGGACTAGGTCGCGGCGGTCCCCGTAGTCCACGACGATGCGGTTCTGCGGGTACAGGATCTCCGCGAGGTAGGTGGTGCCGGGGACCAGCGCGGAGGTGTCCCGCCCGTCGAGGCGGCGCTGCGCCCAGACGGCCTGGGTGCTGGTGAAGGAACCCCTGGAGGCGGCCCGCCACTTCCCCGCGTAGTGGAAGAGGATCCCGAGGCTGCCGTCGACCTTGTCGTACACCTCGAACGGCTCGTCGGGCAGGGCCGGCGCGTAGGGCCGGCCCGACTCGTGCTCGCCGACGTTGAAGAACTTCGGCAGCGGCAGCGCGACGACCTCGCCCGTGACGTCGTCGGCGACGAGCCCGCGGCAGATCGTGGTGACCTGGTTCCAGACCTGGTCGTACTGGGCGGTCCGGGTGTAGCTGTACAGGGACAGCGGCAGCTGGGGGTGGGCCTTGCGGGCCACGTACCCGGCATCGATGGCCTCGGTCAGCGCCTGCGCGGGCATCAGGTCGTGCAGAGTCAGGCGGTCCTGGCTCATGGGGTTCCTCCCGGTTCGAGAAACCTCATTCTCGGGTGCGGGAGGCTCTGGCCGAAACCGAATATCGGCTCGTCAGCGCGGGTCCTAGGGACTGTCGTCAAACTCCCGTCGTCGCCCGAAGGGCGGCCTCGCGGCGTCTGGTGCGTGCTCTCGGTGCGCCGGGCGGAAGCCCGCGTACTGGACGTACTTGGCTTCCGTCCGGTGCGGCGAGAGCACGTGCCAGGCGTCGCGAGGCAGACGGGAGTTTGACGACAGGCCCTAGACGAGTCATTCCGATGTGATCAGTGGTCGTAGGCGATGAGTGAGCGCGTGATCGGCTGGTCGGTCTTGTGGTTGTGCCAGATCGCGGCGGCCATCGCGAGGATGCGCTGGGCGACGCGGACGGCGACACCCTCGAAGGTTCGCCCGCCGTGTTGTTCCAGGTCGAGCTGGCCCTTGAGGGTGTCGTTGACCGACTCGATCAGCTGCCGCACCGACTTCAGCAGACCCTCGCCCTTGCGCTTCTTCTCCCGCTTGAACGACGGCCGCAGCAACTCGGCTCCCCGCAGTGCCAGATCGGACTCGAACTCCTTGGAGGCGAAGCCCTTGTCGGAGATCATCAGCAGCCCCGGCCGGTCGGTGACCGCTTCCGGTTCGCGGTCCAGCATCGCCGTCAGTACCTCGCGTTCATCGATCTTCGGGTTCGCCAGGGCCCACAGGATCGGCATGCCGGTCGGGGTGCAGACCAGGAACAGGCGCAGGCCCCAGAAGAACCGGCTGTGGCTGGCGCAGTACCCGTATCCAGCCCAGCCGGCCATGTCCGACCGTTTCACGGTTGGACGCGAGCGGCCGCATTCCACCGGGGTGGAGTCGACGATCCAGTGGTTGTCGAACCAGAAGTCCGTATCGGCGGCCAGCAGCCGTATCGCCTTCTTGACCAGCGGCAACGCAGCCCGCAGCCGCTTGTTCCAGCCCGGTTGCCTGGGCACGTACGGGAACATCGCACCCAGGCGGGAGTCCACGAACCGCAGCCACCGCGACTCCGAGGTGAAGCCCAGCAGTGCCTGCGCGACGGCGAGGCAGACGAGCTCGGAGTCCGTCAACCGTGGAGGCCGGCCCAGCCATCGGGTGCCTCCGATCTCGTCGTCGATCTTCACGTACAGTGCGGTCAGCAGGGCGTCTAGGTTGTTCGTCACACAACGATCTTGGACGCCCTGTCTGCGTTCCCGAACACACCGTCAGCATTCGGAATGACTCGTCTAGGTCCCCTTCGGGCCCGTGCCGGCCACCCGGTTAATGTCCCGGGGCCGCAGGATCCGCTGGGTGCCGGCGACCGCGGGCCCGGCCTCGGCGACGGCGATCATGGCGCGGCCGATCTCCCGGGTCGTGGTCACGAGGTGGGGGGCGAAGCGCCGCAGCACCGGGAAGAGCGGTGCGGCGACGGCGTACCCGGCGCGGTAGAGCGGGGTCTTGGAGGGGATGCCGCGGTCCGGCTGCACGATTCCGGGCCGGAACATGTACGCCTCGAAGGGGAGCTTCAGCAGGTCGTTCTCGGTCTCGCCCTTGACCCGGGCCCACATGGAGCGGCCGCTCTCGGTGCTGTCGGTGCCCTCGCCGGAGACGTAGGCGAAGGTCAGCCGCGGGTTGGCGGCGGCGAGGGGGCGGGCGGCGGCGAGCGTCAGGTCGTGGGTGATCCGCCGGTACTCGTCCTCCTTCATGCGGAAGGAGGAGATGCCGAGGCAGAAGAAGCAGGCGTCGTACGGGGCCAGGTCCAGGCCGGGCACCGACAGGTCGGTCGGATCGGCCCGGACGAGCTCGCTCAGCTTGGGGTGGGTGACGGCGAGGGGGCTGCGGCCGATGGCGAGCACGCTTTCGACGGACTCGTCGCGCAGGCACTCGCGCAGCACGCCCCGGCCGATCATGCCGGTCGCACCGAAGAGGATGACGTTCACGGGGCCACCTTAGGCGGGGGCGGCCCGGCTCAGTGGGAGACGCACAGCTCGTTGCCCTCGGGGTCGGCGAGGGTGGTCCAAGTGGAGGGGCCCTGGTTGCCTTCGTGCAGGTGCCGGGCCCCCTTGGCGAGGAGCCGCTCCACCAGGGCCCGCGGGTCGTCCTCGCCGGTGCGGACGTCGAGGTGGACGCGGTTCTTGACGGTCTTGGGCTCCTCGATGAACTGGAAGAGGATGCGGGGCGCCCGCTCGAGGCCCTCGGGGTGGCGGATCCCCTGGCCGGCCTTCCAGACGAGGACGCCCCGGTGGGTGGTGGTGTCCTCCTCGGTCGCCCGTCCGGCGGCGATCATCTCGCGGATGAACTCCTCGTCGCCGGCCTCGACTTCCCACCCGAGGACCTCGGCCCACCAGTCGGCGAGGGCGTGCGGTGTGGCGGAGTCCACGGTGATCTGAAACGTGTAGGCCATGCGGCGACCCTACCCGCGGCGCCCCGTCGAGCGGCGGCAGGAACGCCGTCCGGGACGGTGGGCGAGGCGGGGGCCGGGGCAGCGGCCGAGGGGAACTTCCCTGCCGGGGCTCCCGGTTCGAGGGCCGATCGGGCGGACTGCTCACCGCGTACGCCCGTCCCCGCCGGACCGCACCATGCCCCGCCCCGCCCCCGCCCGGCGTGACGACCGGGGTCGGCCGGGGCCGACCCGGCGCCCACCCGGGGGCCTGCGGGTCGCTGCCCCTCGTGTGCGCCCGGCATCGCTAGCCTTTCCGGGGACGATGTCCCCTTCCGCTCCCCCTTCCCGGGTGCGCCGAGCCGCCCGTCGCGGACCGGCCCGCGCGATGACCAGAGGCACCCCATGACCTCCCTCCCACCCCGGCGGCACGGGATCCTGCACCCCCTGGCCGCGCGGCTGTTCCCGCCGGAGGCGGACGGCGCCGAGTCTCCCCACGGGGTGCTGCCGCCGCTGCTGATCGTCCTGACCTTCGTCAGCGGTGTGGTCGACGCGGTGAGCTACCTGGGCCTCGGCCACGTCTTCGTGGCCAATATGACGGGCAACGTGGTCTTCCTGGGCTTCGCGATCGCCGGGGACCGCTCCCTGTCCGCCCCGGACTCCCTGCTGGCCGTCGGCGCCTTCCTGGCCGGGGCGGCGGCCGCCGGCCGGCTGCGACGGACCACCGGGGCGGCCAGGATGTTCGCACCGCTGGTGGCGGTCCAGACGGTCCTGGTGACCGGGGCTCTCGCCCTGACCGCGCTCGGCGCGGGGCCGCCGGGCGTCATCGCCCTTCTCGCCCTCGGCATGGGCCTGCAGAACGCCGTCGTGCACCGGCTCGCGATCCCCGATCTGACCACCACCGTCGTCACCAGGGCCCTGACCGGGCTGGCGGCCGATCCGTGGGGCCCCGGGCCGCTCCGCCGCCTCGTGACGGTCGTGGCCCTGCTCCTCGGAGCCCTCGCCGGCGGGTTGTTGACGCTTCGTCATGGCGCCGTGTGGGCACTCGCCTTGGCCGTGGTCCTGCTGGGCTGCGTAGCCCTCTCGCCCCGCCGGGACGGCACCGGGCGGCGGCCGTAGCGGGTCGTGCTCACCTCCGGAGGGCGCACCGGCCGCCGGGCACGTCGGCTCGGCAAATGCCATCCACAGCACGCCTGTTCATTCGTCCACCCATGCCCGCATGCCCTATCCGGGCGCACGCAGCGGAATTCCCTGTGGCGGCGACACGAAGGCGTCCATTCGACTCCGACCCTTCATATCCGGCCTTTCGCATCCGCCCCTTCCCCCCGGCCTTTCACATCCGACCTTTCACCTCGCGCCTTTCACCTCCTGCCTTCACCTCCGGCGCTTCGGCAGCGAAGTTTCCGCGGTGCCGTTCCGCTCTGACATTCCGGTCCACCCCCGCCCTCTCCCCCGGCCCCCGCCTTTCCCCTTCCCGGCGGGAACCCTCACTTCCGCGGACGCTCCCGCCCGCGCTCCACGAGGAACGCCGCGAAGGTGAACACCCAGGCCCCGACCGCCACCCAGAGCAGCACCGTCCCGAGCGGCCGCAGCCACGCCACCCCGGTCGGGGCCGCCGCCGAGAGGCAGGCGGTCGCCGTCATGCCGAGCGGGAAGACGCTCGACCAGCGCCGGATGTCGTAGCGGGGGCGGGGTCGGACCGCCTCGGCGGCGAGGAGCACGGCGTACCAGGCCAGGGAGACGCAGAGGGCCGCCAGGGTGACGGTGCGCAGCCCCGCGTGCGCCCAGCCCGTCCACAGCGGTGACGCCGTGAGCCCGGACCCGGCGAGGGCAATGATGGAGAGCGCCCCGCCGGCCACCCAGTGGTCGCCCGCGCCCGAGACGACCTGGCGGAAGTCGAAGCGTACGAGGGCCTCGGCATAGAGCAGCAGCCCCAGGCAGAAGGCGGCCAGCGCGGCCCGGCCGAGCCAGTCATGGCCGGTGGGGCCGGCCAGGGCGGCCGCCAGGACGGCCAGCCCCTGGGTGGCCACGCAGACGAGGAAGGCCGCACCGGGCATCTGGTAGCCCCAGTGGCGCAGTACGGCGACCATCAGCCCCGGCCAGAGCGCGGCGGCCAGCGCCAGGAGCCCGAGGGCAACGGGCTGCCATCCGAGGAGGGAGAGCCGGGTGCCCAGCACGGTCGTGGCGGCCACGGCGGTGAGGGCCGCCGGGGTGTCGGCCTCGGCGCAGAACCGGCTCCGGTCACCCAGGAGGCGGGCGGCGAAGTCGGCGGCGAGCAGGAGCCACAGTGCGGCGGAGACGGCCAGTGCGGCGATCGACAGCGCGTCCCGGCCGATCAGGTGCAGGCCCGCCGAGATGATCCCGGCCGCCATGACGGCGGCGCCCGCGGCCGGTGACAGCTCGGCCCACCACCGGGCACCCGCAATGACTCGCACCCCGCCAAGGGACACCACCGCGCCGGTTCCGGCCGCCGCGGCGCGCCATCGGGGCCGCGGCAATGACCCTTCCGGGCTCGGCGAGTGCCCCCTCCCCCGCCATTCGATATTCAGTATTCCGATCCTATTTCTCTCTGCGGAAGCGGGAATGACGAGCACATTTATGACAACCCGGCCGCATTCCCTCCCTTCCCTCGACACGCCCATCTCCAGGCGGAATTACTCCGATCCACCGGTACTGTCGTCGTCAACGCACCGACGATTCACGGGCCCTTCAGGGCCCTCTCTTTTTTGCACATGGGAGAATGAAATGCAGGCCTTGGCAACGGAGCCCGCACGCCAGGCTCCCCCCGCCCAACCCGCGAGCTTCGTCCAGGAAGTTCTGCGCGGCGTGGCCCAGGTCGATTTCATGCCGAGCGCGATCACGGGGATCTTCTTCCTCGCCGCGCTGGCCGCCGCCGGCTGGCAGTACGCCCTCTACGGACTCCTCGGCGCGGTCGTCGGCACGGCCACCGCCTATGCGTTCGGCATCGACCGCGAGATCGTCTCGGCCGGACTGCGCGGCTTCAACGGCACGCTCGTCTCGCTCGGGTTCGCCGTCTTCCTCGGGTGGGACCACCTGTCCACGCTGCTGCTCGCGATCGGCGGCAGCGTCACCGTCGTGGTCGTCACCTCGGCGCTGGCGACGATCCTCGGCACCTGGAACATCCCCACGTTCACCGCGCCGTTCTGCATCATCGCGAGCGTCATGACCATCGCGGCGCCGAGCTTCTCCCGGGTGTGGCACACCGGACCCGATCTGGCGGCGCTGCCCGCGGCCGCCGGCGGAACCACCGTGCTGGACTGGGGACAGCTCTGGCGCGCCTTCTTCGCCAACGTCGGCCAGATCTTCTTCATGCCGCAGTGGTACGTCGGCCTGATCTTCCTCGCCGGCATCTTCGTGGCCAGCCGGGTCGCCGGGGTCATGGCCTGCGTCGGCAGCGTCACGGCCATCTTCGTCGCCTGGGCGATGGGTTCGCCGGCCGAAGGCGTCTCGCAGGGGCTCATGGGCTACAGCAGCGTGCTCGTCGCGATGGCCCTGTGCGGCGTCTTCATCGTCCGGTCCAACTGGAGCTTCGCGTACGCCGTCCTGGGCGCCGCGGCGGCCACCGGGCTCACGGCCGCGATGACCGCCTTCTTCGCCCCGTTCGGGGGCCACACCTTCACCTGGCCGTTCGTCCTGACCACGGTCGTCTTCGTCGCCGCCGTCCCCCAGATCCCCCGGCTGCGACGGACCTGACATCACCCCAGCCGAAGCCGCAGCAACGGCAGGAGCAACAGCGACAGCCGTGGCAGCAGCGGTAGTTGAACCACCTTGAGAGCCGAAAGTGAGTGACCGATGAATCTCGCTCCCCGTGAGATGGACAAGCTCTGGATCTACGTCGTGGCCGACCTGGCCCGCAAGCGGCGGGACCGGGGCGTCAAGCTCAACTACAGCGAGGCCTGCGCCCTGATCAGCGAGGGAATCCTGGAAGGCGCCCGGGACGGCAGGACCGTCGCCGAGTGCATGGAGCTCGGCAAGCAGATCGTCTCCGCCGCCGATGTCATGAAGGGCGTGCGGGAGATGCTTCCGCTGCTCCAGGTCGAGGCCGCCTTCGTGGACGGCACCAAGCTCGTCTCCTGCCACGACCCCGTCGGCGCCTGAGCGGTGGCGATCATCGCACCCGAGCGACCCGAACGCCCCGAACGGCCCGGCGGGGCACCGGAATCAGCGGCCAGCGTCATCCTGGCCGGCGGTCACGAGGGCGGTTCCGCGGCAGGTGCCGTGCACCCCGGCCGGCCGCTGGCCGAGGCCGTGCGCGCGGCGCTCGCCGTCTCGCCCGAGCCGGTGTGCGTGGTCCCGATGACGCTGGGGCGCGACCCCGGGCTGATCGCCGACTGCGCCCGCGCCCTGCGCTGGCTGAGCCGGGAGGAGGCGCCCGGGCGGCTCGTGCTGGCGCCCCCCTTCGCCACCGCGGACCACCTGACCGCGTGGCTCCGTACCGCCGCCCTCAAGGCGGTGCGCGAGGCGCCCGACACCTCCGCCGTCCTGGTCACCGCACCCCCCGCGGGCCCCTTCCAGGACGCCGATCTGTTCCGGGTGGCCCGGCTGGTGCGCCAGTACGGGCACCACCGCTGGGTCGAGGTCGCCTTCGACGGCGGTGACCCGGACCTGGCGGAGGGCGCGGAGCGCTGCCGCCGCCTCGGCGCAGGCCACATCGCTCTGATCCGGGCCGCGTTCGCCCCGCCCGCCGGGCTTCCGGCCGGGGTCCTGGACACCGGTCCGCTGCTGTCCGAGGCCGCGATCGCCCAGGTCGTACGGGCCCGCACGCAGGAGGCTCTGCACCTGCTGGCCCACGGGCGGGACGGCGTGGCCGAGGGGCTGGATGCCGAGCACGGGCACGGGTACGCACACTCCCACGGCCCGGGCGGCGACCACGACCACGGTCACACGGACTCGGATGCGGACGCCCACCCCACGCACGCGCACACCCACGCAGACGGCGAGAGCCACCGCCGCGCGGACGGCCGGGGTCACGGCCACCCGCACGGCCATTCCCCCCACTGATCCGAAGGAAGGGAAGTACCACCATGTCAGGTGGCGTCTCATACCTCTACGGCGAAGGCACCGTGGAGATCAACGCCGGCCGCCGCAAGGCCAAGGTCACCGTCTCCAACACCGGTGACCGTGCCATCCAGGTCGGCTCGCACTACCACTTCTTCGAGGTCAACCGAGCCCTCGACTTCGACCGCAACGCCGCCTACGGCATGCACCTCGACCTCCCCGCCGGCACCGGCGTCCGCTTCGAGCCGGGCGACACCCGCGAGGTCGAACTCACCGCGTACAGCGGCCACGGCCGGCTGATCGGCTTCAGCTCGCTGACCAATGGCGGCCTCGGCTCCACCGACACCCGCGTCCGCGCCATGAACCGGGCCGTCGAGCTCGGATTCCTGGGAGCCCGGGCGGAGTCGGCGCAGCAGGCCGCGGCCGCACAGGCCGCCGCTCCGGCCGTGGAGACCGCCGCGAAGCCGGCTTCGAAGCGCGCCTCGAAGCCCGCGGCGAAGCCCGCCTCCAAGGCACCCGTCAAGACCGCGGCCGCCAAGAAGGCCAAGACCTCCAAGAAGGGCGACAAGTAGAGATGGCTGTCCTGAGCCGCAAGCAGTACACCGACCTGTTCGGACCGACCGTCGGCGACCGCTTCCACCTGGCGGACACCAATCTGGTCGTCGAGGTCGAGAAGGACCACAACGAGGGCCACTACGGCGACGAGGCCGTCTACGGCGGCGGCAAGGGCATCCGCGACGGCATGGCGCAGGACCCGCAGGCCACCAGCCTGCAGGGGGCCCTGGACCTGGTCATCACCAACGTCGTCGTCATGGACGCGATCCTCGGCGTGGTCAAGGGCGACCTCGGCATCAAGGACGGGTTCATCGCGGGCCTCGGCAAGTCCGGCAACCCGCACACCCAGTCCGGGGTCCACCCCAAGCTGGTCATCGGGCCGGGCACCGAGGTCATCTCCGGCGAGCACATGATCGCCACCGCCGGCGGCATCGACAGCCACATCCACTTCATCTCCCCGCAGCAGGCCGAGCACGGCCTGTCCAACGGCATCACCACCCTCATCGGCGGCGGCACCGGCCCCTCCGACGGCACCAACGGCACCACGTGCACCCCGGGTCCGTGGAACATCGGCCGCATGTACCAGGCGTCCGAGGACCTGCCGGTCAACGTCGGCCTGCTGGGCAAGGGCAACGGCTCGCTGCCGGAAGCCCTCATCGAACAGGTCGAGGCGGGCGTCTGCGGCCTGAAGGTGCACGAGGACTGGGGCACCACCCCGGCCGCGCTGAGCCGCGCCCTGGACGTGGCCGACCAGTACGACGTACAGGTCGCCGTCCACACGGACACCCTGAACGAGTCCGGCTTCTTCGAGGACACCCGCTCGGCCATCGACGGGCGCACCATCCACACCTTCCACACCGAGGGCGCGGGCGGCGGCCACGCCCCCGACATCATGCGGGTGGCCGGCGAGCCCAACGTCCTGCCGTCCTCCACCAACCCGACGCTGCCGTACACGGTGAACTCGGTCGACGAGCTCCTCGACATGGTGATGGTCTGTCACCACCTGTCGCACGACATCCCGGAGGACGTCTCCTTCGCGGACTCGCGCGTGCGCGCCGAGACGATCGCCGCCGAGACCGTGCTGCACGACGAGGGGGTCATCTCGATCTTCTCCTCCGACTCCCAGGCCATGGGCCGCATCGGCGAGTCCTGGACCCGCGCCTTCCAGACCGCGCACCACTGCAAGGACCAGCGCGGCAAGCTCGACGGCGACACCGAGCGCAACGACAACTTCCGCGCCCTGCGCTACCTCGCCAAGATCACGATCAACCCGGCGATCGCCACGGGCACCGCCGAGCACATCGGCTCCCTGGAGACGGGCAAGCTCGCCGACATCGTGCTGTGGCCGATCGGCTCCTTCGCCGCCAAGCCGAAGATGGTCATCAAGGGCGGGCTGATCAACTGGGCGCTGATGGGCGACCCGAACGCCTCGCTCCCGACCCCGCAGCCGGTCTACTACCGGCCGATGTTCGGCGCGTACGGCAAGGCCAAGCAGGCCACCCGGGTCTCCTTCATGTCGCAGGCCGCGATCGACCTGGGCGTTCCGGAGAAGCTGGGCCTGGACAGCAGGGTCCTGCCGGTGCGGCACTGCCGCACCGTCGGCAAGCAGCACATGGTCCGCAACGACGCCCTCCCGGCCATCGCCGTCGACCCGGAAACCTACAAGGTCACCCTCGACGGAGTTCCGGCCACCATCGAGCCGGCCCGCGAACTGCCCCTGAACCACCTGTTCTACCTGGCATGAGCGCTGCCGCCAACTCCGCCGTGGCCAGCCCCGCGACGGTGACGCCGGTACAGGCCCTGCTGGTCAGCCTCCAGCTCACCGACTCGGCCTTCCCCAGCGGCTTCTACACCCTCTCCCACGGCCTGGAGGGCTACGCCCAGGCCAAGGCCGTGACCCCCGAGGGCGTGCCGGTGCTGCTGGCCGACCTGCTGCGGCATTCGGTGGGGCCTTCCGACGCCACCGCGCTGGCGCTGGCCCACCGGGCCGCGCTGGCCGGTGACTGGGAGGCCCTGACGGAGACCGACCAGCGGCTGAACGCGGCCAAGCTGAACGAGGGGCTGCGCCGCGCCGCCACCCGCACCGGCCGCCAGTTGCTGGACCTGGCCCGCGAGTGCGTCGGCGGGGAGCCGCTGGAACGGTACGCGGAACTCGTGGCCGCCAAGCGGGCCCCCGGCTCGCAGGCCGTGGCCGCCGGGGTCGCGTACGCGGCCGCCGACGTCCCGGCCGAACAGGCCGTGGTGAGCGACCTGTTCGCCTACTCGGCCAGTTTCACCGGGGCCGCGCTGCGGCTGCGGCTCACCGACCACCGCAAGGCACAGGTGGTGCTGCGCGGCATCGCACCCGTCATCGAGGAGGTGGCGAGGGCGGCCCTGCGCCGTGAACTCGCCGATCTCGGCGGGTGCGTTCCGATGGCCGATGTGATGTCGGGCCGTCACGAGCGGGCCGAGGCACGGCTGTTCGCCACCTAAGGCGTACCGGCCGTGTGGGCCGCTGCCCCGCTCTCCCTTTCAGCAAGCTGACTTCTACTTGAGGTGTGTGACTTTGATGACCGATGACAACGTCCTGCGCGTCGGTGTCGGCGGCCCCGTGGGCTCCGGCAAGACGGCGCTGATCGAGGCCCTGGTTCCGGTGCTCATCGCGCGCGGGCACCGGCCCGCCGTGATCACGAACGACATCTACACCCAGGAGGACGCCCGCCAGGTCCGCCGCACCCTGGCCGGGGTGCTCGACCCCGAGCGCGTCGTGGGCGTGGAGACCGGCGCGTGCCCGCACACCGCCGTGCGCGACGACCCGACGATGAACCTGGCCGCGGGCGCCGAGATGCTGGAGCGGTTCCCCGATGTCGACACCCTGCTCTACGAGTCGGGCGGCGACAACCTCACCCTCACCTTCAGCCCGGTCCTGGTCGACCTCTTCCTCTTCGTCCTGGACACCGCGGAGGGCGAGAAGATGCCCCGCAAGCGCGGTCCGGGCATCACCGAGTCCGACATGCTCGTGATCAACAAGATCGACATCGCCCAGTACGTCCGCTGCGACATCAACGTCATGGAGTCCGACGCGCACCGCGTGCGCGAGGGGCGGCCCGTGGTCCTGACCAACTGCCTCACCGGGCAGGGCCTGGAGGACGTGGCCACCTTCATCGACTCCTTCCGCCGGGTCCCGGCGTGAGCGTAGTGGCGGACCCGCCCCACACTCCGCCCCGCGCCCTCCTGCCGCCCGCACGCCTGGAGGCCGCGCACTACGAACCGCCGCGCGTCCCCCTGGAGGTCCTGCGGCACTCCTCGGTGCCCGACACCCTCGGTGTCGGGCGCCCCGGCAAGGTCGGCCTGCTGGAGCTGGGCTTCGAGCAGGTGGGCGAGCGGACCGAGCTGGTGCGGCACTACCAGAAGTCCCCGCTCCAGATCATGCGGCCGCTCTACTTCGACCCGCACCGCCCCGACCTGCCCATCACCTTCCTGATGTCCACGGGCGGCGGGGTCATCCAGGCCGACCGGCTGCGCACCGACCTGTCCTTCGGCCCCGGCACCTCCGCGCACGTGACCACCCAGGCGGCCACCAAGGTCTACCGGATGGAGCACGACTACGCCGTCGCCCAGACCTTCCTGACCGTCGGCCCGGACGCGTACGTCGAGTACCTGCCGGACCCGGTCATCCCCTACGTCGACTCCCGCTTCTACCAGCGCACGGTGGTCACCGCCGACCCCACGGCCACCGTGCTGGTCAGCGAGACCGTCCTGTCCGGCCGGCTCGCGCACGGGGAGCGCAACGCCTATCAGGTCTTCGCCTCCGACTTCGAACTGCGCCGACCGGGAGGCGAGTTGGTGGCACTGGACACCGTACGGCTGGAACCCGGCGGGGCCGTGGGGATCGGTGGCCACCGCGGCGGCAGAAACTCCGACCGCTGCTCCGTCGACGGACCTGCCGTGCTGGCCGGCCATTCCGTCATGGCCTGCTTCTTCGCGGTCAGCCCGCTCGCCCCCGCCCGCGAGCTCGCCGACCTGATGCACGGAACCCTGGCCGACCGCGGACTCCCGTACGGGGTCAGCGTGCTGCCGCAGGACTGCGGGGCCTGGGTGCGGGTGCTCGGCGAGCACACCGAGGCCGTGACCCTGGCGCTCGGGGCCGTCTGGGACGCGGTGCGGCGCAGGCTGATCGGCGTACCCGCCCCCGACCTGCGCAAGACATGAACTCCACACTCCCGCAAGCCCGTTCACGACCAGAGAGAGCTCCACCAGATGCCCAGTGGCTACGATACGGGTAATACCGCCTGGATGATGGCGAGCACCGCCATGGTGCTGCTGATGACCCCCGGCCTCGCCTTCTTCTACGGGGGCATGGTCAAGACCAAGCACGTGCTGGTGATGCTCAAGATGAGCTTCGCCTGCCTGTCGCTGGTGACCATCCTCTGGGTCGCGGTCGGCTACTCCCTCGCCTTCGGCAAGGACGCCGGCGGCGGCATGATCGGCAATCTCGACCACGCCTTCTTCCGGGGCATCGGGATGGACTCCCTGCACGGCTCCATCCCGACCGTGATCTTCGCCTGCTTCCAGATGTCCTTCGCGATCATCACGGTGGCACTGATCAGCGGCTCGATCGCGGGCCGCGCCACCATGAAGGGGTGGCTGGTCTTCGTCGTCACCTGGACGATGCTGGTCTACGTGCCCACCGCGCACTGGGTGTTCGCCCCCGACGGCTGGATCAACAAGTCCCTGGGAGCACTCGACTACGCCGGCGGCCTGCCGGTCGAGCTCAGCTCGGGCGCCTCGGGGCTCGCGGTGGCCATCGTGCTGCGCAAGCGCAAGGACTTCGAGCGCGAGACGATCCGCCCGCACAACCTGCCCCTGGTCATCATCGGTCTGGCACTGCTGTGGTTCGGCTGGTTCGGCTTCAACGCGGGCTCCGCCCTGCAGGTCGAGGGCAGCGCACCGACCACCTTCTTCAACACCCAACTGGCCGCCGCCGGCGCGATGATCGGCTGGCCGATCATCGAGAAGTGGCGCCTGGGCCACGTGGAGATGCTGGGTGTGGCCTCGGCCGCGGTCGCCGGCATGGTGGCCATCACCCCGGCCTGCGGCGAGGTCTCCCCGCTCGGCGCGCTGATCATCGGCTTCATCGCCGGTGTGGTCTGCTGCTTCGCCGTCAACATGAAGTTCAAGATCGGCGTCGACGACACCCTCGACGTGGTCGGCGTGCACGGCTGGGGCGGGATCGTCGGCGTGCTCTCCATCGGCTTCTTCGCCACGGCCGCGATGAGCGGCAAGAAGGGCCTCTTCTACGGGGGCGGGCTCGACCAGCTCTGGCGCCAGGCCGTCGCCGTCCTGGCCGTCGGGTGCTTCGCCTTCACCATGACCTGGCTCATCGCCAAGGTGATCGACAAGGCCGTCGGCTTCCGCGCCTCCGAGGAGTACGAGAACGTACCCGGCCGCGAGGAGGAGGTCGCCTACGACAACGAGACCCTGGACGAGATCCGCGACCGGATCGGCGGAGCCGCCGCCCCGGCCCGCGAGCCCGCCACGGTGGGCGCCGCCAAGGACGGGGCGGAGCAGCAGGACGCCGCGCTGCTCGCCGAAATCGTATCCGTACTGGACCGACGAGAGCGTGACAAGTGACCGCGCACACGATTGCCGCCGCCGCATCGGCGGTCTGGGCCGCACCCGCCGTCGCCGACTCCGGCAACGCGGCCTGGCTGATGATGGCCACGGCCCTGGTGCTGCTGATGGCTCCCGGAGTGGCCTTCTTCTACGGCGGCATGGTCCGCACCGGCCAGATCGTCGCCATGCTGAAGATGATCTTCTTCTGCATGGTCATCGTCACCGTGCTCTGGTTCGCGATCGGCTACTCCCTGGCCTTCGGCCCCGATGCCGGCGGGCTCGGCGTCATCGGCACGCTCGACCAGGCCTTCCTGCGCGGGATCGACGCCCGCTCGCTGACCGGGTCCGTGCCCACGGTCACCTTCGTGGTCTTCCACCTGTCCTTCGCGGTCGTCACCGTGGCCCTGATCGCCGGCTCCATCGCGGGCCGCGCGAAGATGGGCGGCTGGATCGCCTTCGTCATCGCATGGACCCTGCTGGTCTACATCCCCATGGCGCACTGGGTGTTCGACCCGGCCGGCTGGGTCGCCAAGCAGCTCGGCGCCGTCGACTTCTCCGGCGGCACCGTCGTGGAGATCGGATCGGGGGCCGCCGGACTCGCCCTCGCCATCGTCGCGGGAAAGCGCGCGGACTTCGACCGCCAGGGCATCCGGCCGCACAACCTGCCGCTCGTGGTCATCGGGCTCTCGCTCATGTGGTTCGGCTGGTTCGGCTTCAACACCGGCTCCTCCCTGGAGACCCCGGGCGGCGCGGCGATGGCCTTCCTCAACAGCCAGCTCGCGGCGGGCGCCGCGATGGCGGGCTGGGCGGTGACCAGTTGGTGGCGCACCCGGCAGGTCGGCCTGCTCGACATGTGCATGGGCGCCGTCACGGGCCTGGTCGCCATGACCCCCCTGGCCGGCGGGGTGAGCCCGGTCTGGGCCACCGTCATCGGCTTCCTCGCCGGGCTCAGCTGCGCGTTCGCGATCAGCTGGAAGTACCGGCTGGGCGTGGACGACACCCTGGACGTGGTGGGCATCCACGGCTGGGGCGGCATCGTCGGCATGGTCATGGCCGGCCTCTGCGCGACGGGGACCCTGACGGGCCACAAGGGCCTCTTCTACGGCGGCTCCTGGGACCTGCTGGGCAAGCAGCTCACCGCGACGGTGATCCTCGGCCTGTACTCGTTCGTGATGACCGCACTGATCGGCAAGGCCATCGAGGTCACCATCGGGCTGCGCCAGCCGGGCGGAATGGTGGAGAAGGAGCAGGCCTACGCCGACGCCCTCTCCGACAACCTCGAGCAGCTGTCGAGCGACGACTCCCGCGCCAAGGGGGCCGAGGAGGAGCCGGAGAGCGCCTCCGCCCTGGTCGCCCGGCTGCGCGAGGTGCTGCTGACCGCCCCGCAGGGCGGCGGCGACCGGCAGGGCGGCGACGCCCGCGGCTGAGCACGGCCGCACCAGGCGATCCGCCCCCGGCCCCGGTCGCGTTGCGCGACCGGGGCCGGGTCATGCCACCCGCCGGGTCACGCCCCGCTCCGGATCACGCCGCCCGCCGGAGCAGGTCTCCCGCATCCAGGGGCCGCCGCCACACCATGCGCCGGCGTACGGCGTTCAGGTCGGCCCGCAGGGGACCGGGCGGCACGGCCAGCACCGGGCAGGGGGCGTGCGCCAGGCAGTACCGGGACACCGAGGGCCGCAGCGCGCGCAGCAGGGGGTGGCGCGGTCCCGTACCCACCACCAGCAGGTCACCGGGATCCCGGGCGGTGCCCACCAGGGCCGCGCCCGGGGTGCCCCGCACCGCCAGCCCGGCCAGGGTCACGCCCTCCGGCGAACCCCCGAAGGCGGTGTCCAGGACCTCCCGCAACCGCTCGACCGCCGCGTCCCGCGAGGCGGTCAGCAGCGGGGTCCCTCCCCCGCCGCGCCGGGCGCCCGGGCCGCCGGGCGCCCGGGCCGCCGAGCGGCGGCTGCCAGGCCAGTACGACCCACAGTTCCGCCTCTCGCGCCCGGGCCTCGGCGTGCGCCGCGTGCAATGCCGTCAGGCTCCCGAGGGATCCGTACACCCCCACCACGACTCGTCCCCGCACCTTGGCCGCCCTCCCCGTCCGCTGCTGCTCCGTCCCCTCAAGGGAACGGCGGCGACGGCCCGTTGGGGACTCCCCCGGCGGACTCCTGACGGACCCCTGACGCGGGACGCGGAAGCCCTGACGGCTCCCTGACACGGGGACCCGGCGCACGTGCGGTCGGCGCGTACGGTCAGCCGGTGAAGCCGAGTTCGCCCAACGCCTTCTCGATGCGCGCACGGTGCTGCTCCTCCCAGGCGTCCAGGGACTCACCGGCCTCCTTGGCCAGTTTGTCCAGGGCGGCGCTCAGGATCTCCTCCTGCCGGGCGGCCGGGGTGACCACGATGCCCTCCTCGTCGGCGACCACGATGTCGCCGGGGTGCACGCTCACGCCGCCGACCCGGACCGGGCCGCCGAGCGAGCCGAGCTTCTTCTTCGCGCCGGGGACGGGGACGACTCCGCGGGCGAAGACGGGGAAGCCCGCTTCGCGGACCTCCGCGAGGTCGCGCAGCAGCCCGTCGAGCACGAACGCGGCGATGCCGCGGCGCTGGGCGACGGCGCACAAGTTGCCGCCGGCCAGCGCGTAGTCCAGGTCGCCCGATTCCACGACGATGACCGAGCCGGGCTCGGCGCGGTAGATGGCCGCGTGCAGCATCAGGTTGTCCCCGGGCTCGCACCGCACCGTGTACGCGGGTCCCGCGACGCGCGGGGAGTCCCACAGCGGGCGGATGCCGATGTCCATGACCTGCTCGCGACCCAGGAAGTCGGCGAGGGTGGTGGGCGGGACGCCCGTGAAACCGTTGTCCATGTCGGTCCTCTTCTCAACTCCGGTGTTCCCGGGCCCGCCGGGCACCGAGATCGTAGAACACGGATCACGGAGCGTGGTGCTCCGCCGTGTAGCCCGCGGCGGCGATCGCCGCGACGACGGCGGCCGGGTCGACGGGCCGGTCGGTGTCGACGACGGTGCGGCCCGCGCGGACGCTCGTCGTGCTGGCGACCACTCCCGCCAGCTCCTCCACCTCGTCGTCGATCAGCAGCCCGCAGCTGTTGCAGTGCATGCCGGTCACGGTGAACTCCATGCGGTCCTTCACGGGGTGCCCTCCTGATTCCCGACCTGGCTCTCGACCTGACTCCCGACCTGGCTCTCGAAGGTGATCCGGCCGCCGTACATGCCCATGCCGCAGCTGTACTCGAGCGTCCCCGGCTGCCGTGCACCGAGGTCGATGCCGGTGGTCCCGGTCGTGGGGAGGATCTCCTGGACGCCGAGGTCGGGGATGACGAAGGCACGGACGCAGCCGCCCGTCCCCTGCGTGGCGACGACCAGGGTGGTGGGGACACCGGCCTTGGCCGTGACGGCGGCCGGCGCGTACGCGTTCGTACGGGCCCGGATGGTCACGGTCTGCGTGCCGTCCGGGTTGAGCACCACCGTCCGGGCCGCCATCGGGGCGGCGGCCGCCGCCGGGGCTCCGGTGGGCCACCAGCCGCCGAGCCGCAGCCCGCTGCCGAGGGTCCACACCGCGACGAGCAGCACCACGACGGCGGTCGCCAGGGTCAGCCGCCCCTGCCACAGCCGGGCGGCGGAGCGCAGGAAGAAGCCGAGGGCGGCGAATAGCGGGCCGGTCCCGAGGACGAAGCCGGCCATGACGGCCGCTCCCGCGAGGGGGCTGCCGGAGGTGACGGCGAGGAGCTCGACGCTCAGGGTCACCCCGCAGGGGATCAGCACGGTCAGGAAGCCGAGCACGGCCGGGGTGGTGACGGCCGTGGACCGGGCCGACCGGCGGACCCGCCGGCCCCAGGAGGCGGGCGTGCGCGGCACGAAGCGGCGTACTCCCCGCACGCCGAACATGTCGAGCGCGAACAGGACCATCAGCACGCCCGCGACCAGCATCAGCACGGCCCGGGTGCGCGGACCGGGCTGGACCGCGGCTCCGACCAGGCCGAGGGCGGCGCCGAGAAGGGTGTGGGAGAGGAGCTTGGCACCGAGGAAGGCCCCGACGGGGGCGAAGAGGCCGCTGCGCTGCCACCTCTCCCGGGACCACTCGGTGGACCGGCGGCCGACGGCCCCGGCGAGCAGGCCTCCCTGGACGGCGG
The DNA here is from genome assembly GCF_049310065.1 of Streptomyces tatrensis. NCBI lineage: Bacteria > Bacillati > Actinomycetota > Actinomycetes > Kitasatosporales > Streptomycetaceae > Streptomyces > Streptomyces tatrensis. Next base: position 828,333 of record NZ_JBMDLB010000011.1, read on the forward strand.
CGCAGGACGCGCCGCCGGCGAGCAGCCCGGTGGAGACACCGGTGACGAACAACGCGGTGGATGAAGCCATGGGGAACGGACTCCCTGTACGTCGCAGTGGATCAGGACACGGCGAAGCACCCCGGCCGTCCGGCGAGCGGGCGGGCACGGGTGCGGGGCCGGTCAGGTCCGGCTGACGCAGAGGGAGTCGAGATCCGGTGCTCTCGGTCGGGAGCATTCCGGTGCCGGCGCGGGCCGCGGAATGCCGTCGGCCACGGACCGGGTCCCCCAGATGGCGGAACCGGCGAGATCCCCGGCGGGACCGGCCTGCACGGTGGGCGCGTACGCCGACGCCAGCGGACATTCCTGCCCGAAGGCCGAACAACCTCCGCCACCCGCACCGCTCTCCGCGCGCATGTGCACGGCCGGCGTCCCGGCGACCGCGGGCGTCCCGGCCCTCGCGGGCGTCCCGGCGACCGCGGGCGTCCCGGCCGTGGTGGCTGTACCGGCCATCGCAGCCATCCCAGGCAACCCGGCCATCGCGGGCGTGCCGGCCATGGTGGCTGTACCGGCCATGGCAACCATCCCAGACACCCCGGCCATGCCGGCCGTGGTGGCTGCCCCTGCGCTAGCAGGCGTCCTGGCCGTTCCCGGCATCCGGGCCGCCTCAGGCATCCCGGCCATCCCAGGCGTTCCCGTCGTGGTGGGCGTCCCTGCGCCCGCAGGCGTCCCAGCCGTTCCCGGGATCCCGGCCATCGCGGGCGTCCCTCCGATGGCGGGCATCGGGGCCTGCCCAGGCATCCCGGCCATCGCCGACACCCTGGCCGCCCCAGGTGTCCCGGCCATCGCCGGCATTCGGGCCTGCCCAGGTGTCCCGGCCATCGCCGGCATTCGGGCCGGCCCGGGCGTCCCGGCCAACGCGAGCGAACCGGCCATCCGCATGCCCGCCGTGTCCCCCGCGGGCGCGGGATGTGTGAACAGCCCTCCGCAGACGAGGAGCAGCACCGCCACGACGCCCGCGGCGACGGCCGAGGCGCGGCGAAGGGCGCGGATGGGCTGCATGTCCGTGATGCTACGACAGCCCGGTGATCGTCTTCCGAACCGGGGCGGGGCCGGACGGGAGGGGACGGAGCCGCCCCGTCCCGGCCTGGCCCGTCCGGCCTCCGTCGCGACGGCCGCTCGGGCCGCACGCCGATACCGTGGGGCCATGGAGATCTGTCCCACCCCACGCGTGAAGTCCGCCGGCGTCCGCACCGGCCGGGCCTGAGGCCCGGCCATGGACGCGCCGCGCCACGGCGCCTGGCTCCGCGCCGGAATCAGCCGGAACGGCGGCCCGCTCCGGGAGACCGAGCACGTCGTGTGGCTCCAGACCGACACCCTCTACGCGGACAGCCGCGGCTTCGCCGGAACCACCTCGTACGACGGCGCGCTGGTCACCTTCCACCACGACGTCGGCGCCCCGGGCCACGACGTCGGAGCCCTGCGCCCCGACGGCGACGGCGGCGGCCTGATCGAAACGGGCACCAACCTCGACGGCAGCACCCTCCTGGAGGTCTGGTCCCCGCTGCCGCACTCCGGGGGTCCCTCGGGCTGCTGGACCGCCGCGGGCACGCAGACCGTGCGCGTGGGCGCCCACGTGGTGCACGTGGACGCCGCCGGCCACGGCACGCACCACGTCCTCCTGCCCACCGGCGACGTCCCGCCGGCGGCTCAGCCGGGCTGACCCGCCCCCGTGCCCGCGGCCCCGGCCCCGGCCCCGGCCGTACGGGCCTGCCCGCGGCCGAGCAGTTCCGCCAGGCCGCGCCGGGTGGCGGCCATGACCACGCGGTCCTGCGGCCGCAGGACGTAGCCGGGGCGCAGGTCCCACACCAGCGCGGGCCGCCTGGCCGTGTCGTAGCCCGGCTCCGTGGTGAGCCCGGGGCGGCGGTTCTCCGGGGCGGCGGTGTCCAGCGCGACGACGCGCCAGGCACCGGGCCGGAAGGATTCCGCGATGGTGCGGCCCTCCAGCTGGGGATGGCCCGCCACCTCCAGCACCGCGAACACCAGCACCCTGCGCTCCACCGGGATCGCACCGAGCACCTGGCGGCCCATCATCGCCCCGGCGAACGCGGGCGCGGCCAGATGGGAGACGCTGCGGCTTCGGGTGAGTGCCGTCGGATGGGCCTCGCGCAGGGTGCGGTAGACGGCGGTGGCGAACTCGTTGTCGTACAGCCGCATCACCACCCGCACGTCGGGCTTCACCGAGCGGGCGTACAGCGCGGCCTCCAGGTTGGTGGTGTCCGAGCTGGTCACCGCCAGCAGGGCGTCGGCGCGGTGGATCCGGGCGGCCTCCAGGACCCCTTCGTCGGTGACGTCGCCGACCACGACGGGCACGTGCAGGCGCCGTGCGAGGGCGATCCCGCGGGCCGTGGGGTCGGACTCCACGCACACCACGGGGATCCCCAGTTCCCGCAGTCGCGCGAGCACCCGCGCGCCGACCTTGCCGAGCCCGAGCAGCACGACGTGGCCGGAGAGTCCGCGCGGCGGCCTGCGCAGGGCCGTGGCGGTCCGGAAGGCGCCCAGTGCTTCGAGCGCCGCCGCGACCAGGACGGGCAGCAGGAGCAGCCCGACGAAGCCGGCCAGGATCTGCAGGAGTTGCCGCTCGGTGGGCTGGTCGAGCGCGGGGTCGTTGATCGCGAAGACGTCGAGCAGGGTCAGGTAGACGGCGTGCAGCGGGGTGTCCCCCGTGACCAGGGAGGAGGCCACGGCGAGGGCGCCGACGGCGGCCGTGATCCCGGCCAGCGACCAGCGGAGCCTGCGGGAGAACAGTGAACCCACCGGCAGGGAGACCTGGTTCAGCCGCCGCCCTTCCGGTGCGGCCGCGGCGTGGGAGACCGCTTCCAGCGCGACGATCCCCCGCCCGGTCGCGGCCGCCACGGACCGGGCGTCCGGGAGGAGTTGCGGGCCCCGGTCGCCGCCGAGTTCCGAGCCGTCGGCGCCGGCCGGGTCCACGGCGGTGGCGGAGAGCAGGGCCAGCGTGCACAGGCCCGGGTCGGCGACCTCGCCGGGACCGGGAGGTGTGCGTTCCACCGCGCGCAGGAGCAGCCCGTCGGCCTGGATCACCTTGCTGGTGCCGGCGACGGCGGAGGCGACGAGGGCGGGGGCTGCCGTATCGGCGTCGGAGAGCACGGTCGTGGCGGAGTCGAGCCCCCGCCGGTCGAGCCCGGGCTCCGCGACGAGCGCCGCCTGGTCGAGCAACTCCTCGAGGTGCTGGCCGAGTTTGCGGTTGTAGAGGCGGATGACGAGTCGCAGCCTGGGGTTCAGCCGACGGGCGACCAGGGCGGCCCGTACGTTCGTCTCGTCGTCCTCGTACACGAGCGCCAGCGCCGCCGCCCCGGCCACCCCGGCGGCGGCCAGCGCCTCCTCGTCGGGGGCCGGGGCCTCCAGCACCCGCAGTTCCGGTACGGGCGCCTCCCCCGCGGCGGCCCGGCCGCCCGCGGCCGTACGGTTCCGCGCGGCCGGGAACCGCCCCAGCAGCGCGCGCCCGGCCCCGACCCGGGCCCGGGTACGACCCTGTCCGGGCCCCGCCCCGGGCCGGACCTCGCGGACGGCGGGCACGACCAGCGTCACCCGCTCCTCGTACACGTCGCGGAGCTCCGCTGCCAGCCGGTGGGCGAGCCCGTCGTCCCCGCACACGACCATCAGGTCGGCGGAGTCGGTCTGTTGGTGAGGATGCACGGAAGGAGAGGACACCGCCCCAGCATGCCGTGCCGGCCGGTCCGGTCCGTCGGCGGCCGGGCCACAGCACTAGGCGGGCGCGGCCCGACTCCACCGTCACCAGGAGGACTTGGTCACTCCCGGCAGGAACCCGGCGTGGGCCTGTTCGCGCATCCGCACCCGGGACAGCCCGAACTTCCGCAGGTGCCCGCGCGGCCGCCCGTCCACGGCATCCCGGTTGCGCACCCTCGTCGCACTTGCGTCGCGCGGCTGTCGCCGCAACTCCCGCTGCGCGGCAGCCATTTCGGACTCGTCGGAGGAGGGCTTGCGCAGCACCTCCTTCAACTCGGCGCGCCGCAGGGCGTACCGGGCGACGAGGACCTTGCGCTTCTCGTTCTTGGCGATCTTCCCCTGCTTGGCCATCAGACCTTCACCCCCCGGGCGCGGATCCGGGCCACTGCGGCCTCGACCCCGATCGCGTCGATGGTCTTGATCGCCCTGGCGCTGAGGGTGAGGCGGACATGACGCCCTTCGCTCGCCAGCCAGTAGCGCTTGTGCTGGATGTTCGGGTCGAAACGACGCGAGGTGCGGCGGTGCGAATGGGAGATCTTGTTGCCGAAGCCGGGCTCGGCCCCGGTCAGCTGGCAGTGGGCGGACATGGCGTGGCCTGCCTCTCGCGACGGCCACCGGCCGCCGTATTGGAAATGGAAACCATTCCCATATAGTAGCCACATGGCACGCAACGAAGTACGCCCGATCATCAAGCTCCGCTCGACCGCGGGGACCGGTTTCACCTACGTCACCCGCAAGAACCGGCGCAACGACCCCGACCGGATGACCCTGCGCAAGTACGACCCGGTCGTACGACGGCACGTGGACTTCCGCGAGGAACGCTGATCCGCGGCCCGGCCCCACCCGGCCCCCGCCCGACTCCGCCCCGCTCCGCCACGCTCCCCACCCCTGCTCTCCAAGGACATCGCCATGAAGCCCGGAATCCACCCCGCGTACGGCCCCGTCGTCTTCCGCGACAAGGCCGCCGGCTACGCCTTCCTCACCCGCTCCACCCTCGCCGGCGGGCCGCCCGCCCAGCAGATCGAGTGGGAGGACGGACACACGTACCCCGTCGTCGACGTGGAGATCTCCTCCGCGAGCCACCCCTTCTACACCGGCACCGCCCGCGTCCTGGACACCGCCGGACGGGTCGAGCGGTTCCAGCGGCGCTACGGCCGGGGCGGGGAGCAGTGACACGGGGCGCCGCGGGCCGCGGGCCCGCGGTCGTCGTGGGCGGGCTCGCCGCGCGTCAGTGGATGACGCTGAAGCTGCGCCAGGGCAGGGCCTCGGGGGCCGTGACGTTCGACAGGGTCGTGCCCACGTAGGTGCCGTCGCCGCGGTCGAGCTTGCGGCAGTCCTCCGTCTGGTACAGGACGACGTCCACGAGGGTGTTGTTCTCCACGTGGGTCGCCCCCTTGGGCAGGCCGATCTTCTGGCAGCCCTTGACCGAGGTGTTGATGTAGCTCACCTCGAGCGGTGAGTCGTGGCCGCGGAATTCGAGCATCCCGACGGTGCTCCGGCCCAGGCCCGAACAGGCGGTGGCCGTCAGCAGCAGCGCTGCCGTTCCCGCGATGATGCTGATACGCCTGCTGTGGGACATGGCGCGGTCCTCGTCTGTGCGGTGGTGGCGGTCCTACGCACAGACTGCCCCGGCACGGCGCGGGCGGCTTCCGCTGCTCCGCCGTCCGGGTGAACGCGGCCCCGCGGCGGCATGCCGGAGGCCGGGGCCCACAGGCCCCGCCGGGGTCCGGGCCGGCCGCCGGTCACGGCCGGCCGGCCCGGACGCCGGGATCAGACGAGGTCGAACCGGTCCAGGTTCATCACCTTGTCCCAGGCGGCGACGAAGTCCTTGACGAACTTCTCCTTCGCGTCGTCGCTCGCGTAGACCTCCGCGAGCGCGCGCAGCTCGGAGTTCGACCCGAAGACCAGGTCGACGCGGCTGCCGGTCCACTTGACCTTGCCCGTGGCGTCGTCGCGGGCCTCGAAGGTGTTCGCGTCCTCGGAGGTCGGCTTCCAGGTCGTCCCCAGGTCGAGCAGGTTGACGAAGAAGTCGTTGGTGAGGGACCCGGGGGTCGTGGTGAGGACGCCGAGCGGAGACTGCTGGTGGTTCGCCCCGAGCACCCGCAGGCCGCCCACGAGGACGGTGGTCTCGGGGGCGCTGAGGTTCAGCAGGTTCGCCTTGTCGAGCAGCAGGTACTCCGCCGGCAGGCGGTTGCCCTTGCCGAGGTAGTTGCGGAACCCGTCGGCGGCCGGCTCCAGCGCGGCGAACGACTCCACGTCGGTCTGCTCCTGCGAGGCGTCCACGCGTCCCGGCGCGAACGGCACCTGGATCTCGACACCGGCGTCCTTGGCGGCCTGCTCGACGCCCGCGCCGCCCGCGAGGACGACGAGGTCGGCCAGCGAGACCTCCTTGCCCCCGGTCTGCGCCGAGTTGAAGGACTCCCGGATCCCCTCGAGCGTGCGCAGTACGGTCGCCAGTTCGTCGGGGTTGTTCACCTCCCAGCCGCTCTGCGGCTGGAGGCGGATGCGCGCGCCGTTGGCGCCGCCGCGCTTGTCGCTGCCACGGAAGGAAGAGGCCGCGGCCCAGGCGGTGGAGACGAGCTGGGACACCGTCAGGTCCGAGGCGAGGACCTTGGCCTTGAGGGCGGCCACGTCCGCGTCGTCGACGAGGGAGTGGGTCAGCGCGGGCAGCGGGTCCTGCCACAGCAGGACCTCGGAGGGGACCTCGGGTCCGAGGTAGCGCACGACCGGGCCCATGTCGCGGTGGGTCAGCTTGTACCAGGCCCGCGCGAAGGCGTCCGCGAACTCGGCCGGGTTCTCGTGGAAGCGCCGCGAGATCTGCTCGTAGGCCGGGTCGATGCGCAGCGAGAGGTCGGTCGTGAGCATCGTCGGCGCGTGGGTCTTCGACGGGTCGTGCGCGTCGGGTACGGTGCCCGCCCCGGCGCCGGCCTTCGGCCGCCACTGGTGGGCGCCGGCGGGGCTCTTGAACAGCTCCCACTCGTAGCCGAAGAGGATGTCGAAGAAGGTGTTGTCCCAGGCGATCGGGGTGTTCGTCCAGATCCCCTCCAGACCGCTGGTGATGGCGTCGCCGCCCTTGCCGCTGCCGTAGGAGTTGGCCCAGCCCAGGCCCTGCGCCTCGATCGGGGCGGCCTCGGGGTCGTCGCCGACGCTCTCCGCCGGGCCCGCGCCGTGGGTCTTGCCGAAGGTGTGGCCGCCCGCGATCAGGGCGACGGTCTCCTCGTCGTTCATCGCCATCCGGCGGAACGTCTCGCGGATGTCGCGCGCCGCCGCGAGCGGGTCCGGGGTGCCGTTGGGGCCCTCCGGGTTGACGTAGATGAGGCCCATCTGGACGGCGCCGAGGGGGCTCTCCAGCTCGCGGTCGCCGGTGTAGCGCTCGTCGTCGAGCCAGGTGGTCTCGGGACCCCAGTAGACGTCCTCGTCCGGCTCCCAGACGTCCGCGCGGCCGCCGCCGAAGCCGAAGGTCTCGAAGCCCATCGACTCCAGGGCGACGTTGCCCGTGAGGATCATGAGGTCGGCCCAGGAGAGGCTCTGGCCGTACTTCTTCTTGACCGGCCACAGCAGTCGGCGCGCCTTGTCCAGGTTGCCGTTGTCCGGCCAGCTGTTGAGGGGGGCGAAGCGCTGCTGGCCGGCTCCGGCGCCGCCGCGGCCGTCGCTGATGCGGTAGGTGCCGGCACTGTGCCAGGCCATGCGGATCATGAAGGGGCCGTAGTGGCCGAAGTCGGCGGGCCACCAGTCCTTCGAGGTGGTCAGCACCTCCGCGATGTCCCGCTTGACCGCCGGGAGGTCGAGCGTGTTGAACGCCGCGACGTAGTCGAAGTCCTCGCCGAGGGGATTGGCCACGGCCGGGTTCTTGGCGAGGATCTTGAGGTTCAGGCGGTCCGGCCACCACTGGCGGTTTCCGCCGCCCTGGGTCGGGTGCGCGGCGCGGTCGTGCACGACCGGGCAGCCGGCGCCGCCCTCGGCCTTCGCGTCCGTGACAATTGCATCGTGGTTCTCAGACATGGGAATCCTTCCGGACCGGACCAGGCGGTCACGGTGATCAGGAACTGCATGCGATGGAACATTTCTGGGGCACGGGACCTGGCAGCGGGCCCCGGTTTCACGGTCGTCCTGACGGCCGGGGCGCTCACCTGGCGGACGGTCTCAAGTCCAGTCTCGCGCTGCTCCGGACCGTTCCTGTCCCTTGGCTATCAACACGACCGATCCTACGATGGACGCAATCCAAGTCAAGAACGACACCAAGCCCACATCCTGTCGGATCCCGGACGTCCGCGGGTAGATTCCCGGGTACCCCGCCGGACCGCCCCTGCGAATCTGAAAGTGGTGAGCCGATATGAGTGACCTGCTGGAGCGGCTGCGCGAGCGCGGTTGGCGGATGACTTCCCAGCGGCGCGTGGTCGCGGAGGTGCTGGACGGCGACCACGTGCACCTCACGGCCGACGAGGTGCACGCCCGCGCGGTGGAGCGGTTGCCGGAGATCTCCCGGGCCACCGTCTACAACGCCCTGGGCGAGCTGGTCTCCCTCGGCGAGGTCCTGGAGGTCACCACCGACGGCCGGGCCAAACGGTACGACCCCAACGCGCACCGCCCGCACCAGCACCTGGTGTGCTCCGGCTGCGGCCTGATCCGCGACGTCCACCCCACCGGCGACCCGCTGGCCGGCCTCCCGGCCGAGCAGCGGTTCGGTTTCACGGTGTCCGGGGTCGACGTCACCTACCGGGGTCTCTGCTCCGCCTGTGCGTGAGACGGGCCGGGCCCGCCGCACGGAGCGGCGGGCCCGGTTCGCATACGCCCGTACGGGTTCGCGCGCACCGTACGCGAGGTGGACGCCGGTCCCGGCCGGACGCCGGCCGGCCCAACGGTCATTCCCGGGCGGACGTCAGCCCAGCTGAACGTCGGTGGCGGGCTGGGCCACCTTGAACAGCGCCCGGGCGATCACCGCGGCGTCCGCGTCGGTGAGGTGCGCGGAGAAGTGCTTCTGGATGCTACGCATGTAGACCGGAGCCGTCACCCGGTGCGCCTCGGCCCCCTCCGGGGTGATGACGGCCCACGAGGCGCGTTTGTCGTGGGGGTCGGGCAGCTTGGAGACGAGCCCGGCGCGCACCATCTCGTCGATCAGGCGGCTGACCCGGGTGCGGCTGAGGACCACTCGGTTCGCCACTTCCTGCATCCGCAGCCCGTGCTCGCCGGCCGCCTTGAGTTCGAGCAGCACGTCGTACCACGTCAAGGGGATCCGGCCGTCGCGCTGCACGTCGCTCTCGATGGCGCGCACCGCGGTGTTGTGCGCGAGGAGCATCGCCCGCCACGCCTCGAGTCGATCGTCCTGTCCGTTCACACCGCGATCCTACTCCCATTGCGTGCGCCCGCACATACTTGTTAAGGTGCGTGCGTACGCACTTATTGATCCTTGATTTTTGGAGGCTGGCTACATGGCGGTTCAGAACCTCTCCCGCGACGAGGTCAAGCAGAAGCTCGACAGTGGCAAGGTCTCGGTCGTCGAGGCCCTCCCGGAGCAGTACTACGCGGAGGCGCACCTGCCGGGGGCGCTGATGCTCCCCCTCGACGACGTCGACGCGCTGGCCCCCGGCCTGCTGCCCGACAAGGACGCCGAGGTCATCGTCTACTGCACCGACACGACGTGCTCCAACTCGGGGATCGCGGCCGCGCGGCTCGCGGAGCTCGGCTACTCGAAGGTCTTCACGTACAAGGACGGCAAGCAGGACTGGATCGGCGGCGGCCTCCCGACCGAGTCCGGCCTCTGAGGTTCCGCGTCCCGACACGAGCAGGAGGAAACGACGATGACCAGTAGCGCGATGTCACCGACCCGCACCGTGGACGGGGTCGAACTCCCGGCCGTGGGCGACTGGAAGGTCGACCCGGGGCACGCGGAGGTCGGCTTCCTCGGCCGGCACTTCATGCTCACGAAGGTGCGCGGCCGGTTCACCGGCGTCGACGCCACCGTCTACATCGGCGAGCGGCCCGAGGACAGCAAGGTCACCGCGGTGATCGACATGGCCAGCGTCAACAGCGGGGACACGGCCCGGGACGACCACCTGCGGTCCGCCGAGTTCTTCGACGTGGCCGAACACCCCCGGGCGACCTTCACCTCGACGTCGGTGAGCTGGAACGGCACGAGCGGCACGCTCGCCGGCGATCTCACGATCAAGGGGTTCACCCGTCGCGTCGAGCTCGACGTCGACTACCTGGGCCACGCCAAGGACCCGTGGGGCAACGACCGTACGGTCTTCTCGGCCCGCGGCAAGATCAACCGCGAGGACTGGGGCCTGACCTGGAACATGGCCCTGGAAACCGGCGGGTTCCTGGTCTCCAAGGAGATCGAGCTCTCCCTGGAGATCGAGGCGGTCAGGGAGGTCTGACGCCCGGTGCGTCGACCTGCCGCGGTCCCGGTACGGCTCGCGCCGTACCGGGACCAGCCCTGCCCGCGGCGTGCCGCTCAGGCCTCCAGGACCCGCCGCACCAGCTCGCGCAGCGCCCCGCGAATCCGCCCCGGGGTGAAATCGCCCTCGCGGAGCGCCTGTTGGAGATCCGCGTCGACCATGGCGAGCAGGAGGTGCGAGGTGCCCTGGGCGTCCAGCTCCGGCCGCGCCTCGGCCAGCAGGTCGGCCAGGTGTCGCTGCCACAGGCGGTAGGAGCCGATCTGGTACCGGACGCCGGGCGCGGTGGTCTCCGAAAGCCTGACCAGTTCCAGGTTCGTGTCGAGCAGATCGAGATAGGTCTCGAAGAAGGCGGTGATCCGCGTGCCCGCATCACCACCTGGCCCCAGGGGCGGCGACCCGTGGAGCATCTTGTCCTGCAGCTCGCCCACCTGCGCGTCGAGCAGGGCCACGGCCAGCCCTGACTTGCTGCCGAAGCGGCGGTACAGGGTGCCCTTGCCGACGCCCGCGCGCGCCGCGATGGCATCGAGCGAGACGTTGTCGACGCCCTGTTCCCTGAACAGTTCCGCGGCGACCACCAGGATGCGGCCACGGTTGCGCGCCGCGTCCGACCGCTCGCGAGCCGGCTCCCGGATGGGTTCGGCCACTTCAGGCGACCCCGCGCTCATGGTGTGCCTTCGTTCGTGACGTCGTGGGTGTGGGTGTGGGTGTGGGTGTGGGTCTCGTGAGTGTACTCAGCACGGACACGGGCCGTGCCCGGAGTGGGGGCCGGAACGGCACCTAACCGCTCCCCCGGTCTTCGCCGTTCGTTTCCTTGCTCGCGAGAACCCGATGTGCCAGGGTCGTTCCAACCGGACCGCAGTCCGCTTACGGGGGATCACCTTCACACGGATCGAGGGTCACCGCACCTCCTCGATGCCGGGTCCATCAGGTTCCGCGACCGTGACGCACCCGCACTGCGCGAACTCTCCCGTGGCACGCCCGTTCCTGATCGGAGGACGCATGACCACGCACCCCAGCCCGACCAGCCCGGACAACCAGCTCCTCGACCTGACCCAGCACGAGATCCAGGCGCTGCGCACCAGGTTCAACCTCGCCGACGCACACACCCACCAGCAGCAGTCGGACAGCCAGCGCGAGATCGTCGCCCGGCTGCCCGAGCTCTGGTACGAGGCGGAGCGCGGGCTGCAGGCAACGGCCGAGGAGCGCTTCATCGAGGCCTTCTTCACCCTGCACCGCCAGCACACCGCCCTGGCCAAGAACAAGACCCTGCTCTCGTACGCCGCCTCGATCTCGACGATGGTCGCCGGCATGTACCTCAAGCAGCAGCGCAAGTCGGTCACGCTGGTCGAGCCCTGCTTCGACAACCTCTACGACGTCCTGCACAACATGGGCGTGCCGATGTACCCGATCGACGAGTCCGCGCTCCACGACCCGGACCGCATCTACTCCGAGCTCAAGCGCCGGGTCCGCACCGACGCCCTGTTCCTCGTCGACCCGAACAACCCCACCGGCTTCACACTGCTCCAGCACGGCCGCAAGGGCTTCGAAGAGGTGGTCCGCTTCTGCAAGGACCACAACAAGCTGCTGGTCATCGACTTCTGCTTCGCCTCGTTCACGCTCTACGACGAGAAGCTGGCCCGCTTCGACATCTACGAGCTCCTCGAAAGCTCGGGCATCTCGTACCTGGCCATCGAGGACACCGGAAAGACCTGGCCCGTCCAGGACGCCAAGGCGGCCATGATCACGGCCAGCGACGACATCCGCGAGGACGTCTACAACCTGCACACCAGCGTGCTGCTCAACGTCTCGCCGTTCGTGCTCAACATGCTGACCCAGTACGTCGAGGACTCCACCCGCGACCGGCTCGGCTCCGTCCGCGAGGTCCTCACCCAGAACCGCGAGGCGATACGCAAGGCGATCGACGGCACGATCCTGGAGTACCAGGAGCCCGTCGCCGGAGTGAGCGTCGCCTGGGCGCGCATCAACCACCCCGAGCTGACGGCGACCGAACTGCAGCGGCTGCTGGCCGAGGCCGAGGTGTACGTCCTGCCCGGGCGGTTCTTCTTCTGGAGCCAGCCCGACCGCGGCGAGGCCTACGTCCGCTTCGCCCTCGCCCGCGACCCGCAGGTGTTCTCCGACGCCATGGCCCGGATGCGCGAGGTGCTCGACCGCCATGCCGTCTGACCGCCACGTGCGTGACGAGTACGCCGACGCCGCTCTCTTCCTCGGCATGAACAGCGAGGACGAGGACGTACGCCGCGCCTGCAAGGCCTTCTTCGTGGACCGGCTCGACGGCCGGATCGTCATGAGCCTGGAGCAGGTGGGCCGCTGCGACGACGTCATCTGGGGCTTCTCCCGCGAACTCCAGGACGCCTACTACCCGTTCATGGACAACCTGCACACCGTCATGGACATCCGGCGGCTCGGCTACGAGGAAGCCGACGTCCTGCACGCCACCGGCACGGAGCTGCCCGCGTCCCTTCCGGTGCACGAGCGGCTGCTCCTCGGCATGGTCGAGGTCCGCAAGGGCCTGCTGCACACGGCCAGTCCGCGCCTCGCCGCCACGACCGGGCTCGCGGTGCGCGCCGTGACCGGCGCCGACGGCGGTACCGGACCCGGACCCGGCGGACCGGAAGCCCGCTTCCCCGGGCCGCTGGAAGACCTCTACCAGCAGTCCCTCGCCCTGCGCGTGCCGGCCGAGACCCTGTGACGGAGAACCGATGATCACCGGAATGACCACCGCGCTCGTCACCCCGGTCGACGCGGCGGGAGAGATCGACGAGAAGAGCATGGCCCGCCTGATCGCCACCGTACGGCCTTACGGGGACGCCCTGTTGCCGGCGCTGAGCACCGGCGAGGGGGGCGCCCTGTCGGACCGGCAGTGGCGGGACACGCTGACCGCCGCCGTCCGGCACGCCGACGGCTTACCGGTCCTCGCCGGCATCCTGCGGCCCACCACCGCCGCGACCCTCGCCCTCGCCCGCACGGCGGGGGGCCTCGGCGCCGCCGCGGTCGTGGTCACCACCCCGTACGGGGCGGACGTGACCCAGGAGGAGATGTACCGCCACTTCGAGGCCGTGGCCGGGGCCGGACTGCCCGTGATCGTCTACCACGAGTCGGCCGTCTCCGGGAACAGTCTCGAACTCGGCACCCTGCTGCGCGTCTGCGCGCTGCCGGGGGTGGCCGGGGTCAAGGACTCCGCCGGGGAGCCCGAGTTCACCCGGGCGCTGATCGCCGCCGGCCCGGGCGTACCCGTGGTCCAGGGGCTCGAACACCTCCTGCTGGAGTCCGGACCCGTCGACGGCTGGGTCGTCGCACTGGGGAACGTCGAACCGGAGCTCTGCCGGGCCCTGTTGACCGACCGGGGCGAGGAGCGGGCGGCGCAGCTGCACGCCGCGTACGCACGCTACGGCCTGGACCGGGACGACTGGTACCGCTCGCTGAAGACCGAACTGCTGCGGCGCGCCGTGATCGAGACCGACCGGGAGGTCCCGTGCTGAACGTGACACCGAAGCCCGAAGACAGCCCGCACAAGCGGCTGTTCCTCCACAACCGCACCCTCCAGAGCTCCGCGGTCCTCGCCCGGATCGAGGCACTGGAGGCCGCCTGGATCGAGCCGCTCGTCGGGGATCTCGCCGAGCGCACCGCACCGCTCGCCGGCCGCGCCGAGTGGAAGGAGCGCCTGGACGGACTGCTGGCGCTCGAACGCGAGGCCGGCCCGGCCGGAAGCTACCTCGCCGAGAAGGCCACCCGGGAACAGTTCGCCCACGTGGTACGGGAGTTCGCGCTCGACGGACTGACCGAGGCGCAGAACTTCTTCCCGGCGGTACCCCGGCTCCCGATCCGCGCGCAGATGGCCGTGATGCGCGTGCTCATCGACGAGTTCGGCTGCGGCAACCTCCAGCAGACCCACTCCAAGCTCTACCTCGACCTGCTCGCCGAACTGGGGCTCCCCCAGGAGCTGGAGAGCTTCCTCGACACCACCGCCGACGAGACGTACGCGTTCCTCAACGTCTTCTACTGGCTCACCCAGCGCGCCGGAGACGTCGAGTACTTCCTCGGCGCACTCGCCTACCTGGAGGCGAGCATCCCCGACGCCTTCACCGTGCAGGCCCGCGCCTGCGCCCGGCTCGGGATCGAGCAGGGCCGGTACTACACGGAACACCTGCACATCGACACCTTCCACATGCGGGAGATGCAGACCGCGATCAAGGAGTACGAAGCGGCGCGCGGGCTCGACGCGACGAAGCTCTGGGTCGGGGCGCAGCTGCTGTCCGGACTGATCGGGGGCGCCTTCGACGCCGCCGTCGAGCGCGCGCGGGAGGTGGCATGAGCGACGCCGTGCTGGAAGAGCTGCCGGGTGACCGGGTACGGGTCCGTGTCGCGGGACGGGAGTTCGTGATCGACGCCGCCTGTACGCACCGGCTCGGCCGGCTCGTGCACGGGCAGGTCAATGCGCGCACCCTGCGCATCACGTGCCCGCTGCACGGCACCGGCTTCGACCTCACCACCGGCTGCCCGGTGGCCGGCCCGTCCGCGGAGCCGCTGACCGTGCACCACGCGGGCGTGCTCGGGCAGCTGTACGCACCGCAGGACGTCTGGCTGCCGGCGTCCGAGCGGCTCCTCGAATGGGACGACGGCTTCCACGACCTCATGCTGGGCGACCGGCTGCGCATGACGGCGTACAAGGCGGCCGTCACCGAGGCGGTGCGGCCCGGCGCGACCGTCCTCGACCTGGGCACCGGTACCGGCATCCTGGCCCAGTGGGCGCTGGAGGCGGGAGCGGCGCGGGTCTACGGCATCGACCTCAACGAGAAGATCCTGGAAACCGCGACGCGGCGGCTCACCGAGGCCGGGTTCGGGGACCGCTTCCATCCGCTGCGCGGTTTCTCCTTCGACATCGACCTGCCCGAGCGGGTGGACCTGATCATCTCCGAGATCATGGGCAACCTCGCCGACAACGAGAACTGCGTCGCGATCCTCGACGATGCCCGGAGCCGCTTCCTGCGACCGGGGGGCGCCATGCTCCCGGCGGCCGTGGAGAGCTATCTCGTACCGGTCAGCGCGGAGGCGGCCCACGGCGCGGTGCAGGGCGGCTCACCGCAGGACTCCGGGAGCCCGGCCGAGTTCGCCGAGCTGCTGAAGGGGCGCGGGGCCCGGGACGCCTTCGACCTCTACTACGACGCGGTCATCCCGGTGGCCGGCCAGCTCTCGGCGCCGCGCCTGCTACGCCGCTACGCCTTCGAGGGGACGCACGGCGCGCACGAGAACTCGTACGAGATCCCGCTCGTGTACACCGTCCAGCGGGCGGGGCTGTTCACCGGCTTCAAGGGCTACTTCGTGGCCACCCTCTCGGACACCGTGGCCCTGGACATCTCCGGTGACGAGGTCGCGGCGGACGATCCGCGGGCCCGTACGACCTCGGACAGCTGGAAGCACGCCTACCTGCCGGTCCGGGACGCCGTGCCCGTACGGCCCGGCGACCGGATCGCGCTCACCTTCTCCAGACGGCACCCGGCCGACACCGGATCCGGATCCTTCGGACAGGTCTACGGCTGGGAGGGCTCGGTCGTCTCCGGGGACGTCACCGTGGCCCGGTTCTCCCACAGCACCCGGCCCGAGCAGGAAGGCTGGACCCCGTGACCGCCACGAGCATCACGAGCGGGGCGAGGGACGGCCGTCCCACGGACCCGCGGCTGCCCGCGACCCCCGACACGATCAGCGTCTACACCGACCTGAACTGCTCCTTCGCCCACGTGGCCGTGCACCGGCTGCACGAGACCCGGCGCGAGCTGGGTCTGGAGGGCCGGATCTGGTTCGACTTCCGGGCCTTTCCCCTGGAGCTGTTCAACCGGGAGGTCAACGCCCGACCCGGCGTCGACTCCGAGATCTCGGTGCTCGGCGCGCTCGAACCGGAAGCAGGCTGGCGGTTGTGGCAGGGGCCCGACTGGACCTACCCGGTCACCACCCTGCCCGCGCTCGAAGCGGTGCACGCGGCCAAGTCCCAGTCCCTGGAGGCCAGCGAGCGGCTCGACCGCGCGCTGCGCCGCGCCTTCTGGGCGGAGGGCCGCTGCATCTCGATGCGCCACGTCATCCTGGACGTGGCCGCCGCGACGGGCGCCGTCGAGGTGGACGAGCTCGCGAACGCCCTGGACACGGGATCGGCGCGCGCCGCCGTGACGGCCCAGTACGAGTCGGCGCGCGGGGGGCGGGTCGACTGCAGCCCGCACGTGTTCCTCCACGACGGCACCGACCTGGCCAACCCCGGCATCGAGGCGCGCTGGGTGAACGGCGACTTCGGGCAGGGGTTCCCCGTGATCGACCGGGACCGCCCCGAGGTGTACGGGGAACTCCTCGCGCACGCTGCCCTGTTGCTGCCTTGAGACCCGGCCGGTGACCGGTGGTGCCGGGCCCGCCGGGGGGCGGGCCCGGCACCGGAGCCGGTCGTCAGACGCGGTCGGCTGCGATCAGCACGTACTGGAAGGAGCCGTCCTTGTAGGACTCGATGAACGCCTCCTCGATGCCGGTGACCAGCGAGGACGTGGCCCGCAGCTCCCAGTAGGGCAGGGTCGCGGGGGTCAGGTCGATGACGGCCTGCGGCACGAGGCGGTTGTCGGCCATGGCCCGCAGGTACTCCCGGCGGGAGTGGATGTTGCACTCGAAGTGCGCGTTGATCTGGGAGACCCACTTCGAGGGCTGGCCGTACCGCGGGTTCCAGCAGCCGGTGATGGTCACGTACCGGCCGCCGACCTTCAGGACGCGGGAGTGCTCGGCGAAGAGGTCGTCCAGGTCGACGTACATGCTCGACTCGTTGTTCCAGGACGCCGTGGCCTGCCCGGTCTCGAAGGGCGTGCCGAGCATGTTGCAGACGCGGGCCCGGACGTGGTCCTCGATGCCGAGCTCGCGGGCGCGCTGGTTGGCGAAGTCCGCCTGCTTGGCGGACAGGGTGACGCCCTCCACGTTGCAGCCGAAGCGCTGGTGGGCCATGACCATCGAGCCGCCGCGGCCGCAGCCGGCGTCCACGAGGGTGTCCTCGCGGCCGATGGCGCCGAGGTGGTCCAGGAGCACCTCGGCCTGCGCCGACTCCAGCCGGTGGAGCTCGGCGACCAGCTTCTTCTCGTACGCGCTGTCGTCGGTGTCGCCGAGGGCGGAGTGGTCGACGTCGCCGATGCCGTAGTGGTGGTGGTAGAGCCCGTCCACGTCACCGAGGCGCAGGTTCACGGGCCTGGCCTCGTTGTTCCAGTAGCGGGCGATGTCCCCCTGGTAGGGGGTCGCCGGGCCGGGAATGATCACGCAACCCGGGGTGGTGCAGTTCGAGCCGGTGGTCAGATCGATGCTGGTCACGAATAGGTCCGTCCTTACCAGAAGTCGGGCAGGCTGTAGCGATAGGTGTTGGTCTGGTGCCAGTAGTGGTTGCCGTCGACCCAGACGGCGACTCCCCGCAGGAAGCGCAGCACGCTCGGGACGGGGCAGGCGGCGGCCAGGGCGGCGGCCTCCGCTTCGAAGGCGTGCATGAGGTCGTTGTGGACCTCGACCGCCTTCAGGTAGCCCTCCTGGTCGGAGGTGCCCTCCCGGTCGGCGATGACCACGGGAAGGTTCATGTGCCGTCCGGGGGCGGCGAGTTCCTTGGTGTAGGAGTAGAGGTCGTTGACGATCGTGGTGGCGTTCCCGGCGAGTGCGATGACCCGTTGCATGGCCGCCTGGGCGTGCAGGTCGGCCGGGAGCTCGTATCCGCCGACGGTGTCGGTGATGGTGGGGCAGGGGCGGAAGTTGTTGAACTGCCGCATGGCCAGGTACTCCCACACCTCGGGGACATACTCCGTCTGGCTCCAGGCCGCCTCGGCGAGGTACCCCAGGTGCAGCCGGGCCATGTCGTGCCGGTAGCGGTCCGCCTGCGAGGGACTGGCCTGCGCGAGGAAGTACTCCATGGCGGAGCTGTAGGCACGCCGGGGCGCGTCGGACTGGAGGGACGCCGCCCACGCGGGCTCGTACTCCTTCGTCGTGTGGAGGGGGTCGATGGCGGTGTGCGCCAGCAGGAGGCGTCCGCCGAGGCCGATGGGCGAACCGCCGTGGTCCTCGCAGTAGCAGTCGTCCACCGCGTTCTCGGCGACCATCAGCCGGGTGGCGACCATCAGGTGCTCGATGGTCGGAGCGTCCGGATGGCAGGCCACCATGTAGCGCCCGACCTGGAACCCGTCGAACTGCTTCTCCCAGTCCTCGGGGAACAGGTCGACCTCGTCCACCGCCCAGGCCTTGATGCGCCGGCTGACCTCCTCGACCCGCACCGGGTCCGGGTCCGGCACCGGGTGGTAGTAGAGGCCCGGGATCGGGTTCCCGACCGCCGGAGCCCCGGGCTCCGGAGCCGCCGCGGGTGCGCGGGGCTCCTCCCTTCGGGCCGGGTGCAGGCCCTCCGTGCCCAGGCCGCTGGGTCCGCTCAGGAGCCGTCGCAGGGCGGCGCTCGGGGCGGGTGGAGCGGGTGTGGTGGGCGGGGCAGCTGTCGTGGGTGGAGCCGCTGATGGCGACGGAAAGGGCAGGCCGGGTCCCGCGGGCAGGCCGGGCAGTACGGGCGGGCCCGGCAGGCCGCCGGACGCGTGGGCCTGGGCGGTGCCGAGGACGTGGGCCCCGAACTGGGCCGCGGCGCCGGGCAGGCTCGACTGCAGAGGGGAAGGCCCGGGCTCGGGCATCCGTGACTCCTTGGTGAGGTGGGTGGTCTGTCCCCGGACCCCGGGCGCGCTCGGCCGGCCCGGGAGGGTCCGGGCTGTCGTCGGACGGGGCCGCCGGCCGGTCAGTCGGTGCGGCGGGCGATCTGCACGTTCTCCAGGACACCGAGGGCGTCGGGCACCAGGATCGCGGCGGAGTAGTAGGTGGTGACCAGGTAGGAAATGATCGACTTCTCGTCGATGCCCATGAAGCGGACCGACAGGCCCGGCTCGTACTCCTCCGGCAGGCCGGTCTGGCGGAGCCCGATGACGCCCTGGTTGTCCTCGCCGGTGCGCATGGCGAGGATCGAACTGGTGTTCTCCTTGGTGATGGGGATCTTGTTGCAGGGCAGGATCGGGACCCCGCGCCAGGCCGGGACCTGCTGCCCGCCCACGTCGACGTGGTCCGGGTAGAGCCCGCGGGCGTTCATCTCGCGGCCGATCGCGGCGATCGTGCGGGGGTGGGCGAGGAAGAGCTTGGTGCCGCGGCGGCGGCAGAGCAGCTCGTCCATGTCGTCCGGGGTGGGCGGGCCGGAGTGGGTCTGGATCCGCTGCTTGAAGGCGGCGTTGTGGAGCAGGCCGAACTCCCGGTTGTTCACCAGCTCGTGTTCCTGGCGCTCGCGCAAGGCCTCGATGGTGAGCCGGAGTTGCTCCTCGGTCTGGTTCATCGGCCCGTTGTAGAGGTCGGCGACCCTCGTGTGGACCCGCAGCACGGTCTGGGCGATGGAGAGTTCGTACTCGCGCGGCTTGGACTCGTAGTCGACGAAGGTGCCGGGCAGTTCGGCCTCGCCGGTGTGGCCGGCCGACATCGCGATCTCGGCCTCGCCGTGCTTGTTCTGCCGCTGCAGGGGCAGCGAGCTGAACCGCTGGATGTGCTCCTGGAGGTGCGGCGCCCCGGAGACGATGCCGGCGAAGTCGGCGCGGGAGAGCGTGAGCAGGGTGCCGGGGGTATCGGCGGTGGCGGTGTAGTCCCACTGGGCGTCGGAGTCCAGCAGGGCGTTCTCGCCGAACCGGTCGCCGTCGGCGAGCACCGCGACGGAGATCTCGTCGCCGTACTTGCCCGCGGAGGTCTGGCTGATCCGGCCGTGGGCGATCAAGTGGATCTGCTCGGCGGGAGCACCCCGCTCGACCAGCACCTCACCGGCACGGAAATCGCGCTGGACGCAGCGGCCGGCGAGCGCCGTCAGCACTTCCTCGTCGTCGAAGCCGCGC
This sequence comes from Streptomyces tatrensis, assembly GCF_049310065.1. Classification (NCBI taxonomy): domain Bacteria; kingdom Bacillati; phylum Actinomycetota; class Actinomycetes; order Kitasatosporales; family Streptomycetaceae; genus Streptomyces; species Streptomyces tatrensis. The sequence goes on from NZ_JBMDLB010000011.1 coordinate 848,389, forward strand.
AGCAGGGCCAGCTCGCCGAGCTCGCGCGGGATCACCTGGACGCGGGCGCCGTCCTGGACGAACTCGATGCTCCCGTCGCCGACGGTGTAGCTCAGCCTGCGGTTCACCCGGTAGGCGCCGCCCTTGGTCTCCACCCAGGGGAGCATCCTCAGCAGCCAGCGGGAGGTGATCTCCTGCATCTGCGGAGCGGACTTGGTCGTGGTGGCAAGGTTGCGGGCGGCCGACGTGCCCAGGCTGGACTGCTTGGGCGGATCCAGCTGTGCTTCCGGGCTGGTGTCAACGGTCATCGGTCGAGCTCTCCTTCATCAGCGGGGAAAGGAAGGCGAACGTCTGCCGCCGGCTTGGCGCGTCCGTCCAGATCCCGGGGAACCGTAACGGCGCAGATCCCCGCCCCACCGTGAAAAGACGTTGCCATTGCTTCGTTCCGGTGATCCTGTCCCGCCCGGGGTTTGTTCGGCGGACCGACGATATTCAGCCGGGCCCTCCCGGCTCCCCCGCCCGCAGGTCACGGCCGAAAGCCGGGCAGTGTGCCACAAACGGGCCGGGCGGTCACGTCACGGGTTCCCGGGGCGTGCCCGCGCGGCCCGCGGGATGGCGCAATGAGGGCATCGGACAGGGCGGACCCGCCGCCCTGCACCCCCGGAACAAGGAGGACGGCCATGGCTGCCCTGATCCCCCTGCGCAAGTCGCTCCTCATCGCCGTCTCCGCCGTCGCCGCGCTCCTCGGCGCCGGATCGGCCCACGCCGCATCGGGCTCCGCCCACCTGGCCAACGACCCCTCCGGAGCGAAGGTGCAACGCAGCAGTGCGGTGAAGAGCGCGCTGGGCGGCCAGGACACGTCCACCGCGTATTACTACTACGGCGTCCAGGGACGCTAGCCCGTGCTGTCGACCCGCGTGCCGCCCGGCCCCTCGGGGGCCGGGCGGCACGGCAACAGGCGTGCGTTCGAGCGGGACCACCTCGGCTTCCTGCTCGACCAGCAGCAGTACGGCGACCTGGTCCGCTTCGACGACGACCTGTACCTCGTGAACTCACCCGTCCTCGCGGAGCAGGTGCTCAAGCACACCAACACCACCTACACGATCGCCAAGGACCTGCTGGGCGAAGCGACCGACGGAAGCCGAGCCTCCGAAGACCTGGCCCTGTGGATGCGGGCCCGCGCACTCGCCGGCCGCGGCCTGAACCGGACCGGTACGCGGGCCGCCGGCGACCGTCTCGCGGCCACGGTCACCCGTCACGCGGAGACCTGGCGCGCACGCGGCAGGATCGAGGCGATCCCCGCGCTGGAGGACCTCACCGCCCACCTCATCGCGGAATTCTGCCTCGGGCCCGAGTCGAGCACGGTCCCCGGCCTCCTGGCCCGTCTGCAGGACGCGCTGCTGCCTCCCGCCCTGCCCCTGCCCGCCCGCTGGCACGCGCTGCGCCGGCGCCGCCTGCGCCGCGCCTCCCGCGACCTCGCCGACGAGGTCTCCGCCCTGATGCGCCGGCGCCGTGCCACCCGGCGGGAGGACTCCCCGCCCGCGGTCGCTGACCTCCTGGACACCGCCTGCGAGGAGGGCGCCCTCACCCGCGAGGGCGCGACCAGCGTGATCGTCGCCAACCTGTTCGCCGCCCACGAGACCACCGCCGCCGCGCTCTCCTGGCTGCTGCTGCTCCTCGACCGGCATCCGCACCTGCGCCGCCGGGTACGGGACGAGGCCGACCGGGAACTCGCCGGGCGGCCCCCCACCGCGGCCGATGTGCCCGGGCTGCCCGTCGCCGGGGCGGTCGTGAAGGAGACCCTGCGGCTGTATCCCCCACTGTGGCTCGTCCAGCGGACCGTGGAGGAACCCACCGAGCTCGCCGGCTTCCCGCTCCGCCGCGGCCAGCGGGTCGGCGTCAGCCCCTTCGTCCTCCACCGCGATCCGCAGCACTACGACCGGCCCGCCGCCTTCGACCCGGACCGCTGGATCGAGCGTCCCGACACCCCCCTGCCCAAGTACGCGTTCATGCCCTTCGGCGGCGGACCGCGCAACTGCCTCGGTACGCACTTCGCCACGACGGCCATGACCATCGCCGCCGCGACCCTCACCCGCGACTACCGGATCAGCCAGTCCCCCGGCACCACGACGGCCTTCGACACCCGCACCATCCTCCAGCCGCGCGGCCTCACCCTCGACGTCGCCGGCCCTCGTAGTATCGACCGAGATGTGCTTGACCGATCAATCTCCGGCACGTAACTTCGACCGAACCAACTCGGGACCCACTGGAAGGAGGCGAAGCCGGATGTCGACCATCTCCGTACCGCTTCGCCTCGCACACCAGACCGCCTGGGCCCCGGGTCGGGTCGCACACGGCTGCTGAACAGCCCCCATTTCCCGGCGTGCCCACTCGCGGCCCCGGAAGTTCTCCACCACTCTGTCACCACTTACGGCGCCTCCTCGCGTGCCGATTCGCCGCGCTCCGGGTTGTCGAGCCGCGGGTTGTCGAGCCGCGGGTTGTCGAGCCGCGGCCACTGAACGAGAAAGCTCCTGCCATGGCAACTAGGACAGTCCGATCGACCGCGCCCCGGAACGGGGACGTGCCGTGGTAGCGGCGCGGATCACGGTCAACGGGAAAGAAACACCGATCTCTCCGGCCGCAGCCCACACCTCGGTGTTGGACTTCCTGCGCGACCGCGGTCTCACCGGCACCAAAGAGGGCTGCGCCGAAGGCGAATGCGGCGCCTGTTCGGTGCTCGTGGCCCGGCCGGGGGTGAACAAGCCCACCGACTGGGTGGCCGTCAACGCCTGCCTGGTACCGGCCCTGGCCCTCGACGGTCAGGAGGTCGTCACCTCCGAAGGCCTCGCCACCGTCGACGCGTCCGGCGCACCCACCGCGCTGCACCCCGTACAGGAGGAGATGGCCGTCCGCGGCGGCTCCCAATGCGGTTACTGCACACCGGGGTTCATCTGCAGCATGGCCTCCGAGTACTACCGGCCCGACCGCTGCGCACACGCGGACCCGGGCGCGGACCCTGCCGCCGGCCCGGGCGCCGATCCGGCGGAAGGCGCCGACTCCGAGCACGGCCCGAACGGTTTCGACCTGCACGCGCTGAGCGGCAACCTGTGCCGCTGCACCGGCTACCGCCCGATCCGCGACGCCGCGTTCGCCGTCGGTTCGCCCACCGAGGACGACGTCCTGGCGCAGCGCCGCGAGCAGTCCCCGCCCGAGCCGGCCGCCACCGAATACGCCCAGGACGACAGCGTGTTCCTGCGGCCCGCCACCCTCGCGGAGACGGTGCGGCTGCTGAGCGAGCGCCCCGAGGCGGTGGTGGTCGCCGGCAGCACCGACTGGGGCGTGGAGGTGAACATCCGCTCCCGCCGCGCGAGTTGCGTGGTCGCGGTCGACCGGCTGCCCGAACTGCGGGTGCTGCGCGTTGAGTCCGACCACATCGAGATCGGGGCGGCGCAGACGCTGACCGAGATCGAACGCCGGCTCGACGGCAGCGTCCCGCTCCTGGCGGAGCTGTTCCCGCAGTTCGCGTCCCGGCTCATCCGCAACAGCGCGACCCTCGGCGGCAATCTGGGTACCGGCTCCCCCATCGGCGACAGCCCGCCGGTGCTGCTCGCGCTGGAGGCCTCGCTGTTGCTGGCCGGCGCCGACGGCGAGCGCGAGGTCCCCCTGGCCGACTACTTCACCGGCTACCGGCAGAGCGTGCGCCGTCCCGGCGAGCTGATCCGCGCGGTGCGCGTCCCGCTGCCGCTGTCGCCCGTCACGGCCTTCCACAAGATCGCCAAGCGGCGTTTCGACGACATCTCCAGCGTCGCGGTGGCCTTCGCCCTCGACATCGAGGACGGGACCGTCCGCAAGGCGCGCATCGGCCTGGGCGGCGTGGCCGCCACCCCGATCCGCGCGCTCGGCACCGAGGCGGCCCTGGAGGGCAAGGCCTGGACGGCGGAAACCGTCGAGGCCGCGGCCCGGATCCTGCGGGCCGAGGGCACCCCGATGGACGATCACCGCGCCAGCGCCCTCTACCGCTCCGCGATGCTCGGCCAGAGCCTGCTCAAGCTGTACGTGCAAACCACCGAGGCGGCGAAGTCATGAGCCAGTTGTCCCAGCGTCCCGAAAAGCCCGTCGTCGGGGTTTCGATGCCGCACGAGAGCGCGAACCTGCACGTCACCGGTGCGGCGCTCTACACCGATGACCTGGTCCACCGCACCAAGGACGTCCTGCACGCCTACCCGGTCCAGGTCATGAAGGCCCACGGCAGGATCACGGCGCTGCGCACCGAGCCGGCGCTCGCCGTGCCCGGTGTGGTCCGCGTACTGACCGGGGCCGACGTGCCCGGCGTCAACGACGCCGGGATGAAGCACGACGAACCCCTCTTCCCCGACACGGTCATGTTCCACGGCCACGCGGTCGCCTGGGTCCTGGGCGAGAGCGTGGAGGCGGCCCGGCTCGGTGCGGCGGCCGTCGAGGTGGAGCTCGACGAAGAGCCCTCGGTGATCACCCTGCGGGAGGCGATCGAGACGGGGAGCTTCCACGGCGCCCGGCCCCTGATGGTGACCGGTGACGTGGACGCGGGCTTCGAGGACTCCGCGCACGTGTTCACCGGGGAGTTCCAGTTCTCCGACCAGGAGCACTTCTATCTGGAAACGCACGCGGCGCTCGCTCTCCTCGACGAGAACGGGCAGATGTTCGTCCAGAGCAGCACCCAACACCCCTCGGAAACCCAGGAGATCGTCGCCCACGTACTCGGCCTGCACAGCCACGAGGTGACCGTGCAGTGCCTGCGGATGGGCGGCGGCTTCGGCGGCAAGGAGATGCAGCCGCACGGGTTCGCGGCCATCGCCGCGCTCGGTGCCAAGCTCACCGGCCGGCCGGTCCGCGTACGGCTCAACCGGACCCAGGACCTGACCATGTCGGGCAAGCGCCACGGGTTCCACGCCACCTGGAAGATCGGCTTCGACACCGAGGGCCGCATCCAGGCCCTGGACGCCACCCTGACCGCCGACGGCGGCTGGAGCCTGGACCTGTCCGAGCCCGTGGTGGCCCGCGCGCTGTGCCACATCGACAACACCTACTGGCTCCCCAACGCGCGGATCGCCGGGCGCATCGCCAAGACCAACAAGGTCTCCAACACGGCCTTCCGCGGTTTCGGCGGACCCCAGGGCATGCTGGTGATCGAGGACATCATGGGCCGGTGCGCGCCGCTGCTGGGCCTGGATCCGATGGAGCTGCGCGAGCGCAACTTCTACCGCCAGGGCCAGTCGACGCCGTACGGGCAGCCCGTCCCCCACCCCGAGCGGATCTCCGTCATCTGGCAGCAGGTCAAGGACGACGCCGCCCTGGCCGAGCGGGGGCGCGAGATCGCGGCCTTCAACGCCGCGCACCCGCACACCAAGCGGGCGCTCGCGATGACCGGGATCAAGTTCGGCATCTCCTTCAACCTCACCGCCTTCAACCAGGCCGGTGCGCTGGTGCTGGTCTACAAGGACGGGTCCGTCCTGATCAACCACGGCGGCACCGAGATGGGGCAGGGCCTGCACACCAAGATGCTGCAGGTGGCCGCGACCACGCTGGGCATCCCGCTGCACAAGGTCCGGCTGGCCCCGACGCGCACCGACAAGGTGCCCAACACCTCGGCCACCGCCGCCAGTGCGGGGGCGGACCTCAACGGCGCGGCGGTGAAGAACGCCTGCGAGCAGATCCGCGAGCGGCTGCTCCAGGTGGCCGGCACGCAGCTGGGTACGAACGCCTCGGACGTGCGCATCGTCGAGGGCGTCGCGCGCGCCCTCGGCAACGACGAGGAGCTGGCCTGGGACGACCTGGTGCGCACCGCGTACTTCCAGCGGGTCCAGCTCTCGGCGGCCGGCTTCTACCGGACCGAGGGCCTGCACTGGGACGCGAAGGCGTTCCACGGCTCGCCGTTCAAGTACTTCTCCTACGGCGCGGCCGCGACCGAGGTGGAAGTGGACGGCTTCACCGGTGCGTACCGGATCCGGCGGGTGGACATCGTCCACGATGTCGGCGACAGCCTCTCCCCGATGATCGACATCGGTCAGGTCGAGGGCGGTTTCGTCCAGGGTGCGGGCTGGCTGACGCTGGAGGACATGCGCTGGGACTCCGGCGACGGCCCGAACCGCGGCCGTCTGCTGACCCAGGCGGCGAGCACGTACAAGCTGCCGAGCTTCTCGGAGATGCCCGAGGAGTTCAACGTCAGGCTGATGGAGAACGCCACCGAGGAGGGCGCGGTCTACGGGTCCAAGGCGGTCGGCGAGCCCCCGCTGATGCTGGCCTTCTCGGTGCGCGAAGCCCTGCGGCAGGCGGCCGCGGAGTTCGGGCCCGCCGGGATCAGCGTGGAGCTGGCCTCGCCGGCCACGCCCGAGGCGGTGTACTGGGCGGTCGAAGGAGCGCGCCAGGGCGGTGCGTCGTTCGGCGACGGGCTGACGCCCGAGGACAGCGGGGTCCTCGCCGACGCAAGCGCTTCGAGCAATGTCTGACATGAGCTGGGTCGCCGCGGTCGCGCGGTTGCGGGCACGCCGGGAAGCCGGCGTGCTCGTGACCGTCGCGGCCGTGCGCGGCCACGCGCCCCGGCGGGCCGGAGCCAAACTCGTCGTGGGACGGACCGGGACCTGGGGTTCGATCGGCGGCGGCAACATCGAGGCCGTCGCCATCGACCGGGCGCGCGAACTGAACGGCGCGGCCGATCCGGAGCCGGAGCTGATGGAGTTCGCCCTCAACGACAAGGTCACCGGCCCGCACGGCGTGCAGTGCTGCGGCGGAGCCGTCACCGTGCTGCTCGAACCGCTGCCGGTGGTCCCGGCGGTGGCCGTCTTCGGTGTCGGGCACGTCGGTCTGGAACTGGCGCGCATCCTGGCCCGTCAGGACCTCGACCTGCACCTCGTCGACAGCCGCCCCGACATGCTCGACCCCGAACGGCTCGGGGTGCTCGGCGACGCGGTGGCGCAGGTCCACGTGCACCACACCCCGCTGCTTCCGGAGACGGTGCTCGGGGAGCTGCCGCCCGGCAGCCACGTCCTGATCATGACGCACGATCACGCCGAGGACGCCGCGCTGTGCGACGCCGCCCTGCGCACCCCCGGTCTCGGGTCGATCGGTCTGATCGGCTCGTCCGCGAAGTGGGCGCGGTTCCGGCAGCGCCTGGCCACCGAGGGCGGTCACGACGCCGGCACCATCGACCGGATCACGACTCCGATCGGGCTGTCCGAGATCACGGGCAAGGAGCCCGCCACGATCGCGGTGAGCGTCGCGGCGGACCTGCTCCGCGCCTTCGAGCAGGACCGGCATTGGGCGGTCCCGGTCCCGGCCGCAGTCGCGGTCCCGGACACGATGGCCGAGGTGGCGTACCCCGCGGCGGCCGGTGGCGCGTGAGTCCCCCGGACCCGCGCGCCGCCGGCCGCCGGGCCGGGCGGTCTCGCGCGCTCAGTGCGCGGCGGCCCGCGCCGGGCGCCTGAGCAGGTAGCCGACCGCGGTCAGGACGAGCACCGCCATGCAGCCGATGAACACCAGTCCCGCACCCTCCAGCCCGAGGGGTCCTTCCAGTACTCCCACCCCGATCACGGGCAGCGAGATGCCCGTGTACGCCACCAGGAACAGGGTGGAGATCACGGCTGCCCGCTGGTCCGCGGGCGACGCCCCGGCCACCGCGGACAGCGCCCCGCGGAAGGCCAGCCCCTGCCCGAGTCCGCCCACGAGGGCGCTCAGCACCACCAGCGCCAGCAGGTCCCACCACAGCGCGCCCGCGAGGAGCGCCAGTCCGGCGAGGAGCGCGGCGCACCCGAGCGGCAGGGAGCGCTCCACGCCGACACGGCCGACGGCCAGCTGTCCGGCGGTCGAGGCGAAGAAGGCCAGCGCCACCACGAGCCCGCTCAAGGCCTTGTTGTGCACGTCCAGGGACTCCGCGAGGAACGCCGGACTGACGGAGGTGAACACCCCGAACAGGGCGAAGCCCACGAACGCGGCGATCGCGGCCGGCCCGAACACCGTCCGCACCTGCGGGGGCAGAGCGGGCCGCTGCGGTCGTACGGTGCTCAGCGGCCGGCGCTCACGGACCGTCTCCGGGAGCCGCAGCAGGACGACGGCCGCGCCCGCCACGAGCACGAGGTGCACCACGAACGGCAGGTACAGCGGCCAGGAGGCGTACTGCGCGAGGATCCCGGCGAGCAGCGGGCCGCAGCCCAGTCCGCCCATGTTGGCGGCCGTCGCCACGAACGTGGCCCGCGAGGCGCCGCCGGGCGGTGCCAGCTCCATCACGTACGCGGTGGCGGCCCCGGTGAACAGTCCGGCGGACAGACCCGACAGCAGCCGTCCCGCGTACAGCCAGGGCATCGCCTCGGCGCACAGGAAGCAGACGGCGCTCGCCGCGGCGAACCCGAGCCCCGCCAGCAGGACCGGCCGCCGGCCCACGGCGTCCGAGGCATTGCCCGCCAGCAGCAGTACGCCGATGACACCGAAGGCGTACACGGCGTAGATGACGGTCACCATCAGCGCCGAGAAGCCGAACTTCTCCTGGTAGAGCCCGTAGAGGGGGGTCGGCAGCGTGGTGCCGGCCATGCACACGGCGAACACCGCCCCGCTCAGCAGACACCGGCGCCACCCTTGCCGATCAAGGTCCATGCCGCCGACCGTAACCCGGGAGCCCGGATTCCGCGTCAGTACACCAGCTTGTAGGTCACGTCCTTGGGGACCGGCTCCGGAGCGGTGTCGGTGTAGACGAGCCGGATCGTGGTGAAGCGGCGGAGATCGGGGTGGTCGGGCCAGGCCTGCGGATTGCTCAGGGTCACCCTGACCGGGTAGGCGTGGAAGCGGCCGGCCGCGCAGTACGGGCGGCAGTCGTTCACCATGTCGGTGCCGGTGGCCGTGGCGCTGCCCGGCCCCCAGGTCTCCCAGCGGAGACCGACGAGCCGGTTGTTCCCGTCGCCGCAGGCCAGGAGGTACTCCGAAGGCCGCATCTGGGCCTGCGCGAAGCAGTCGACGACCACGACCGGGTCCGGGTCCTGTGTGACTGCGGTCCGGGCGGAGGACGCGGCGGCGCCGGTGTGGGGGGACGGGGCCGCGGAGGCCGGCAGCACGACGGCCGTCATCGCCGCCACCGCGCACAGCAGGGCGGCGGTGCGCACCTTGCGCCGGGATGCGGTGCGCCGGGATGCGTGTACGGGGCGGCCACCTGCGGAATCGTTCACGGAAGACCTTCCTCGCCACTCTGCGCACCGCCGGTATCACCGGGGTGTTCCCAGCTTCCCCCATGGGGGTGAAGCTCGCACCCGCGGGAACCGTGCGGGTGCGAGCGGCCGGGTCACCTGTTCACTTGTTCACTTGCGCAGCAGGGCGCAGACGAAGTCCTCCTGGACCTCCCGGACCTGTGCGAGCAGGTCGGGGTTGACGGTCAGGGACGTCTGCGCGGTGATGGAGAAGGTCAGCGAGCGCCTGCCGTCCGCCGTGGCCGCCACGAACTGCGTGTAGCCGGCGGTGTTGCCGGTGTGGCCGTACACCGCTCCGCAGCGCGTGGTGTAGCGGAAGATCGCCAGGCCCGCCTCGGTGCGGCCGGGGCCGGGGGGCTGGGACAGGGCGCCGGGGATGAACGTGAACTGCTGGCGGCGGGTGCGCTCCGAGACGAGGGCGCCGCCCGCGTAGCCGCGGATGAAGGCGGTCAGGTCCTTCGGCGTCGAGACGATGCCTCCGGACGCCCAGGCTCCCGAGGCGCCCACGGCCTCGCTGACGTCGACGGGCCCCTCCTCCGGGTCGATCTGGTAGCCGTGCAGGTAGGGCTCGGGCAGCCGGTATCCCTGGGGCAGGCTCGTGGCCCGCAGGCCCAGGGGCTCGTAGACGAGCTCGCGCAGCAGCGCCTCGTACCGGCGTCCGGTGGCGGCCTCGGCCATGAGGGCGACGGCGATGTTGTCGGAGTTGGAGTACGCGTAGCGGCTGCCCGGCCGGAAGGCGAGGTCCTGGTCCGCGACGAAGTCCAGCAGGCGGCGGGAGTCGAAGCGGTGGCGGGGGTCCTCGGAGACGATGTCGATGAACCCCTGGGAGGAGGAGTAGTCGGGCAACCCGCTGGTGTGATTGAGCAGTTGACGGAGCGTCACTCGATGCCACGCGGCCGGCTGCCCGGGCAGCACCTTCCCGATGGTGTCGTCGAGGTGCAGTCTGCCGCGGTCGACGAGCCCGAGGGCCACCGCTCCGCTGAAGGCCTTGGCGACGCTGGCGATGCGCATGTGGTCTCCTCCCCGCGGCGGCCGGCCGCTCTCCACGTCGGCCACGCCCGCCCGGTAGACCTCCGTACGGTCGCCGTCGCGCAGGACGGCGATGACCCCGGGGGGCCCGTCGGGCCGTTCCACCAGCTCCCGCAGCTCCTGCCGGAGGGCGCCCCCGGGGGACGGATCGCGGTCCGCTCCCGCTTGTGCCGGCTGCACGGAGACGGCGAGCAGGGCGCCACACACGGCGGTGGCCGCGGCCAGGCGCAGCGAGGGGCGGATCCGGCCGGAGTGGCCGTGCGGGCGTCGGGACACGGAGGTACCTCCAGGGGAAGACGGACGCGGTGGCCCACGATGGCAGGGGCCGCACCGGCGCCGGCGGCGACACGGCCGCACGCGGGCGGGCCGTGGCCCATCCGGCCCTGACGGCCGACTTTCGTCGGGGTGCGGAGTGTCCTTCCGGCCGTCTCGCACCGTGGCGGCGCTGCCTAGCGTGGTTGACGAGCCACACGGGGCCCAGTCCCCCGGCGTGTGGGCCCGGGGCCCGAGGGCGTTCGCTCACCCTTCTGCTCCCGGCTCCTGCTCCCGACCTCTGTTCCCGACCTCTGTTCCCGACCTCTGTTCTTCCCGTGCCTGAAAGGGCGTCATCCAGCATGTCTTCGACTTCCACGAGCCGCCGCCGCCTGCGCCGTCTCGCCATCGCCACGAGCGCCCTGGCCGCGGCCGGCGCCGGCATCCTCGTCCCCACCCTCTTCTCCGGCCTCGGTCAGGCCCACGCCGCTCCGAACACGTGCGACGGGGTCACCGGCGAGCTGGTGAAGCAGAGCACCTCCGAGTGGTACTCCAGCACCTGCATCAAGATCGTCAACCACAGCGAGGCGGAAAAGCCCTTCACCTTGAAGGTGCAGCTCCCCGGCGACGCCCGGTTCGAGAACAACCGGGCCGGCATCACGCAGGAGGTCGTCGAGGGCAACGAGGTGACGGTCACCGGCAGCCTCAAGGCGGGCGAGTCGCTTCCCGAGTACGGCTTCGGTCTGCACAACACCCTGTCCGAGGCGCACCACCACCTCCACCCGGTCGGCGAGATCACCCTCAACGGTGCCCCACTGGGCGCCTGCACCGAGTCCGACGGCGCGGGTTCCGCGGAGGAGGCCTCCGCCGAGCTGACGGCGAAGACCTGGTCGAAGAAGGACAAGGTCGACCTCTACTTCGCCGACCTGTCGATCCCCACCGGCGGCGCCCCGTCGGACCGTTACGAGATCCACGTCAACGGCAAGCTCGCGGCCACCGCCATCTTCGGCGACAGCCGGCTGTCCAAGGACGGCGTCCCGGTCAAGCAGCTGAAGCAGGTGCTGCCGCTGGGGACCGGGGCCGGCGTCACGTACAAGGTCAAGGTCCGCCCGGTGGGCCACCACACGGGCGAGTTCACCAACGAAGTCACCATCACCAGCGGCAAGTAGGGCTACAGCATCATGAACAAGCGCACCACCGTCTCCGTCTCCCTCGCCGCTGCCGCGATCGCCGCCGGCGTCCTCGCCTCGGTGGCCCCGGCCAGCGCCCACGGGTACCCGAGCTCGCCCTTCGAAAGCCGCCAGGCCATCTGTCACAAGGGCAACGACTGGGGCAACGTCAAGGACGACGGCACCGGCCTGAACCCGGAGTCCGTCAGCATCAAGGACCCCGCGTGCCGCGCCGCCTTCGCCGAGGGCGTCAAGAACCAGGGCGGCGGCCCCGCGGCGAGGGCCACGGTCGCCAACGCCTTCAACCAGCCCCAGAGCGTCCTGCAGGGCAGCAGCACCGTGGACGGCGTCAGTGGTCAGCACCGCACGCTGATCCCGGACGGCAAGCTGGCCTCCGCGGACAACGGCGGCGGCGAGTACTCCGGCTTCGACCTGCCGCGTGCCGACTGGACCCGGTCCACCCTCCGCTCCGGCGCCGAGGTGGAGCTCAGCTACCACGCGACCGCGCACCACGCCGGCGGCCACATCGAGTACTACGTCACCAAGGACGGCGCCGACCTCTCCAAGCCCCTGAAGTGGGACGACCTCGAACCGATCCCCTTCGCCTACGTCAGCGACCCGAACCTCTCCGACAAGACGGAGACCCGGAACAAGAACGTCTACTCCGGGAACTACAAGTTCAAGGTGAAGCTGCCCGAGAAGGACGGCAACCACATCATCTACACGATCTGGCAGCGCGAGGCCGGCTCCGCCGAGACCTTCTACGCCGTCTCCGACGTCACCTTCGTCAAGTAGGCAGCTCACCTGGTCAGTTCGAGCAGGCAGCACCGCTCCGCAGCCCGTTGTCGAGGGCGAGCTTGGTGAGGACACGACTGACGTGCATCTTCACCGTGCTCTCGCTGACGAACAGCCGGCCGGCGACATCGGCGTTGGACAGGCCGCGGCCGAGCAGGGTGAGGACCTCCAGCTCGCGGGGCGTCAGGGCCGCCAGCTTGGCCTGCTCGTCCGTGGTGGGCAGGTTCCGTCCCCGCCGTACGGTGTCCAGGACCTGCCGGGTCACCTCGGGCGAGAGGATCGCGTGGCCGTCCGCCACCGTGCGCACGGCGCGGACGAGTTCCCCGGGCGGCGTGTCCTTCAGGAGGAATCCCGCGGCCCCGGCGAGCACGGCCTCGCTGACGTACTCGTCGAGGCGGAAGGTGGTCAGGACGATCACGGCGGGCGGGCTGGGCAGGGCGAGGAGGGCCCGGGTCGCGGCCAGGCCGTCCATGCGGGGCATCCTGATGTCGACGAGGGCCACGTCGCAGCGGTGGGACCGGAAGGCCTCGACGCCTTCGTGGCCGTCGCCGGCCTCGGCGGCGATCTCGATACCGGGGTCGCCCTCCAGGATGGTCCGCAGTCCGTGCCGGACGTACGGGTCGTCGTCCACGAGCAGTACCTTGATCACTTCGGCTCCGTCTCGTGGGTCTCCGGGCCGCCCTCGGCGTCCGGACGGTGAAGGGGCACGCTCGCCCGGACCAGGAAGCCGCCGTCCGCCGTGCGGTCCGCGGTGAAGGTCCCGCCGAGCAGCCGCAGCCGCTCGGCGAGGCCGACCAGCCCGAAGCCCGCCGAGGGCAGGCCGCTCTCCCGGCCCGGCGCGGCGGGGCCGCTGTCCACGCGTACCGTCATCGCCGCGGGACCCCGGTCGACTTCGGCGAGGACCCGGGCGCCCGGGGCGTGCTTGAGCGCATTGGTCAGGGCCTCCCTGACGACCCGGTGGACGGCGCTCTGCACGACGGACGACAGGTCCTGCGTGCGGCCGCGGACCACGATGCGTACGTCCATTCCCGCGTGCCGGAAGTCCTCGGCGAGGCACTCCAGGTCCGCCATCGAGGGGGCGGGCACCACGGGCGCGTCGGCGCCGCTCCGCATCACCCCCACGACCTCCCGCATCTCCTCCAGCGCCAGGACGCCGGTACGCCGCATCCGCTCGGCCTCCGCACGGACCCATGGCGTGCCCCGCTCGGCGCCGACCTGGAGCGCGCCGCCGGCGAGTACGAGCTGACTGATCCGGCGCGCGACCACGTCGTGGAGCTCGCCCGCGATGCGGGTCCGCTCCTCCGCGCGGGCCTGCCCGGTCAGGAGGTCCTGCGCGCGTTCCAGAGCAGCCGAGCGAGCCTGCTCCTTGACGATGAGGTCCTTGCGGGCCGCGGTCTGCAGGCCCATCAGCAGGGGTGCGGCGACGTAGGCGATCCCGTCCGTCGGGGACAGACCGAAGCCGCTCGCGGCCACCGCCCAGAGCTCGGAGGCCACTGCGGCGACGCCGAACCCGGCGAGCAGTCGCGGCCTCGACCGGTAGCGCGAGCCCATCGTGTACATCACCACCACCAGGGCCGCGGTGGCGTTGCGGGTCACGTGGCCCGCCAGCACGGCGGCGGTCACCAGCAGGGGCGCGACCGAGCGCCACACCAGCAGGAGTCCGAGGAGGCCCGCGGCGACGGCGGCCCACTCGGGGCGGCCCGTGAGCAGACCGCTGCCCGTGAACACGAACGCCTCGCCCACCCCGTACGCGCAGGCCGCGAGGGCTACCGCGACGTCGACGCGCGACGGGCGCCGGCTGCCCGTCGCCGAGTCCTCGCTCGGGCTCGGGCTAGGGGAATCCTGCGCTGCCATGCGGGGAGCATAGCCGCCGAAACCGGGCATTCCGCCGGCCCTCGGAGCCGCATCCACTCTTGTCGCACGATCCCCTACTTTCGTCTGCCCCCGGCCGTGCGCCCGGTCGACTTTCGTCCGTGGCCGGCGCGGTCTTCTGCGTCCCGGTGCCCTGGCCGCGATTCGTACGGTGGGGCGACCTCCCCGCAGACAGCTTCCCGTTCCCAGCAAAGGCCCCTTCCGCATGTCGCTCCGCCCCCGTCGTCCCCGTCGTCCCCGCCCTCCCCACTGCCCCCGCCGCCACCGCGCCTCCGCCCGCCCGGCCTCCTCGGTCCTGTTGGGGGTGCGGCGTCTCGCGGCCCTGGCGGTGGTCGGCGGCGCGGCGGTCGCCGTCCTGCCCGCGTCCGGGGCGCAGGCGGCCACCGATGACGTGTGGGAGGCGATGGCCCAGTGCGAGGCGGGCGGCGACTGGGCCGCGAACACCGGCAACGGCTTCTTCGGTGGCCTGCAGTTCACGGCGTCCACCTGGCTGGAGTTCGGCGGGGGCGCCTACGCGGCCGGCGCCGACGGGGCGGCCAAGGAGGAGCAGATCGGCGTCGCGCGGCAGGTCCTGCTGAGCCAGGGCCCCGGCGCGTGGCCGGTCTGTTTCCGGGCGGTCGGCCTGACCTCGGCCGCCGGCGGTGCGCAGTCCGTACCCGATGCCCGGCCCGTACCCGACGCCGGCGCGGACGCTCAGGAACCGGCCGCCTCGCCGTCGAAGGAGCCGGTCGGACCGGCCGACCCGCCCCACGCCACGTACAAGGTCCGGCAGGGCGACACCCTCGGCTCCATCGCCGCCGCGCTGAACGTCGAAGGCGGGCCGCAGCGGCTGTTCGAGGACAACCGGAACGTGCTGGGCGACTCCCCGCAGGCGCTCCCCGAGCCCGGCGTCCGCCTGTCGGTCGGGAGCGAGCCCGTCGACACCGCGCCCCACCCGATCGCTCCGGCGGCTCCGAACGTGCCGGGTCCCCTCTCCGCGTTCGCCGGAGCGCCGGTCGCGGCCCCGGTCACCACCGGCTACCGGGTCGCGGGTGCCTGGAGCAGCGGTTACCACACCGGTGTCGACTTCGCCGTACCCGCGGGCAGCCCCGTCCTGGCCGTCGCCGACGGCACCGTCGTGCGGGCCGGCTGGGGAGGCGCGTACGGCAACGAGGTGGTCGTCCACCACGCGGACGGCCTCTACAGCCAGTACGCCCACCTCTCCACGATCGCCGTCGGTCCCGGTGGGCAGATCACCGCCGGGACCGAGATCGGCCTCTCCGGGAGCACCGGCAACTCGACCGGCCCCCACC
The DNA here is from genome assembly GCF_049310065.1 of Streptomyces tatrensis. NCBI lineage: Bacteria > Bacillati > Actinomycetota > Actinomycetes > Kitasatosporales > Streptomycetaceae > Streptomyces > Streptomyces tatrensis. Next base: position 863,983 of record NZ_JBMDLB010000011.1, read on the forward strand.
TGCACTTCGAGGTCCGCACCGGTCCTGGCTACGGCACCGACATCGATCCCGTCGCCTACCTCCGCGGCCAGGGCGCCGGGCTCTGACCGCGGGGGCCCGTTCGGCACCGGTCGGTGCGGCCTACCAGACGGGAATGGGCGCGGGCGCCTCCGTGCCGAGGTCCGGTGCGTCGCGGAGTTCGACGGTGGCCCCGGGCCGGTGGAGTTCGAGGATCACCAGGGTGTTCTCGCCCGCACGCCACAGGGGACCCGGTGCGTACAGCGTCTTCTGCGGGCCGCGCTCCCAGAACCTGCCCAGGGCGAAGCCGTTCAGCCAGACCAGACCCTTGGTCCAGCCCGGGAGGGCGATGAACGCGTCGGCTGCGGAGTCCAGTTCGACGGTGACCCGGTGGAAGGACGGGCCGTCCGGGAGCTCGCCGTGGCCGAACTCGAGTCCGGACAGGTCCTCGAGGGGCAGCGGCCTGATCTCCCAGCCGAACTGGTACTGGTTGTCCAGCCTGACACCGTCGCGGATGCCCTTGCGATCGGCCAGCAGGGGGCCGTAGTTGATCCGCCCCTGGTTCTCCACCAGGATGTCGAGCTCCGCACCCCCTTCGGGCACGGCGACGGTCAGGGCCGCGAGCGGCTCGTCCCGCTCCAGCAGCCCGATCTCCCGTCCGTCCAGGAAGACTTGGGCCCGGTCGGCCAGTCCGTCGATGCGCAGCGCCGCCTCGGGCAGGGGTCCGCGCAGGCGGGTCCGGTAGTGGATCAGGCCCAGGGACTGGCCTGTTTCCTCCATGGTCAGCGGCTCGACGTGGTGCACGGGCTTGGAGAGTGCGTCCAGGGAGTCGGCCAGGGAGGCGCGGCCGTCCACGGAGAGCAGCCGGGGAACCACGCGCGGGGGCAGAGCGGGGGGTTCGTGGGTGACGGGGCCGGTGTGCCGGGCGATGACCTCGCGGAAGAGGTGGAACTTCCGGGTGAGTTCGCCGGCCTCGCCGACGGGGGCGTCGTAGTCGTAGCTGGTCACGTCGGGCTGGTAGGTGGCGCCGTCGTGGTTGGCGCCGTTCCACCAGCCGAAGTTGGTGCCGCCGTGGCCCATGTAGATGTTCACCGAGGCGCCTGCGGCGAGCAGGCTGTCCAGGGTCGCGGCGGCGTCCTCGGCGTCGCGCGTGTGGTGCGGCTCGCCCCAGTGGTCGAACCAGCCGTGCCAGTACTCCACGCAGACCAGCGGCCCTTCCGGCTGGTACGCGCGCAGGGTCGCGAGCGAGCTCTCGGGGCGCGAGCCGAAGGTGCCGGTGGTCAGGACGCCGGGGATGCGGCCGCCGAGCTGGAACCCGTGATCGGCGCCGTCGGTGGTGAACAGCAGGCAGTCGATGCCCCGTCGGACCAGGCCGTCGCGGAGGTGTTCCAGATAGCCGGTGTCGTTGCCGAAGCTGCCGTACTCGTTCTCGACGCCCACGGCCAGTACCGGCCCGCCCCGGCTGCCGAGGAGGGGGACCAGTACGGGGGCCAGGGTGTCGAACCACGCGTCGACGGCGGCCAGGTACGCGGGGTCGCGGCGGCGGAGCCGGATGGTGCGGTCGGCCAGCAGCCAACCGGGCAGTCCGCCGAAGTCCCATTCGGCGCAGATGTAGGGGCCGGGCCGGACGATGACGTCGAGGCCCAGGTCGCCGGCGGTCCGGACGAAGGCCGCCACGTCGTTCGGCCCGTCGAAGGTGAACGCGCCGGGGCTGGGCTCGTGGACGTTCCAGGCCACGTAGGTCTCGATGGTGTTCACGCCCATGGCACGCAGGCGCAGCAGGCGGTCGGCCCACAGGTCGGGGTGCACCCGGAAGTAGTGGATGGCCGCGGAGACGATCCGGTGCGGGCGGCCGTTCCGCAGGAAGCCGGTCGCGTCCGTGGCCAGCGTCGTGACCGGGGTCGCGGCGGGCACCGCGACGGGCGCCGCGGCGGGCGCCGTGATCGACGTCGTGACCGGCGGGTGGGGTGGCTTCACGTGAGCGCTCTCTTTCGGTGACTTCCGGTGGTGCTCGACTCGTCGGCCGACGGGGCTCCGGCAGGAGGCGAGCCCCGCATAGAAAGCGCTTTCTACGGGCCACGGATCACGCTAGGCTGAAGCAGCCCGAGGGGTCAAGGGAGATCGCATGCGGGAGAGGGTCGACGAGCGGCACAAGAGGGTGCTGCGGCTCGTGCGGGAGTACGGGAGCGTGCGGATCTCCGACCTCGCCACCGAGCTCGGGATCTCCGTGGAGACCGCGCGGCGGGACGTCGCGGCGCTCTGCGACGCGGGGCTCGTACGGAGACTGCACGGGTCGGCGCTGTGGCCGACCGCGCGGCTGAGCCCCCGTGAGGCACGCCCGGCGGGCGAGGTGCCCGCGGTCGCACCCCGCGGGCTCGTGCTCGGGATGGTGGTCCCGGCGGCCGGGTACTTCTACCCGTCGGTCATTCGCGGCGCCCGGGACGCAGCCGCCGATGTCGGCGCCCGGCTGCTCGTCGCGACCACCGAGTACGACAGGGACCAGGACAAGACGCGGATCGACACCCTCATCGAGGCGGGCGCCACCGGCCTGCTCCTCACCCCCAGTTGGGGCGTGGACGGCCCGGGCCCCGGCGACCTCCAGGAGCTCGCGGACCTGCCGGTCCCCGCCGTGCTGGTGGAACGGCACGTGCCGGCGGGCTCGCCCGGAGCGGAGATCGACCGGGTCAGCTCGGCCCATGCGGACGGCGCCGCCGCCGGCGTGCGCCACCTCGCCGCCCTCGGTCATCGCCGCGTGGCCCTGCTGTCCCGCGCCACGCACACCTCGCCCGCCCTGCGGCAGGGGTACCGCGCCGCGGTCGGGTCCCTCGGGCTGCCCGAGGACGACCTCTCCCCCGCCATAGGGGGGCTGGGGCCGGGCGGGGCCGACGGCTTCGAGCGGCGCCTCGACCGGCTGCTCGACCTCGCTCGCGCGGGCGAGGTGCGCGCCGCTCTCGTACACCCCGACTCCGCCGCGATCGACCTGCTCCAGCGGCTGACCGAGCGGGGCCTGCGCGTGCCGGAAGAGTTCTCGATCGTCTGCTACGACGACGAGTTGGCGACGCTGGCGGACGTGCCCCTGACCTCGGTCGGACCCGTCAAGGGCGCGGTCGGCGAAGCAGCGCTGAACCTGCTGCTGCGCCGGCTGGAGAACCCCGGGGCCGAGAGTTCGCACGTCGCGCTGCTGCCGCGGCTGAAGGTGCGCAGCTCCTGCGGCATCCCCTCCCCCGTCGCGGACGGGACCCGGCTCCGCGGACGGCCGGCCCGAACGGCGGCTCGCTGACCGAACGGCGGCCCGGTGACCCGAACGGAGGCCCGGTGACCGCTTCTTGACCGAATGGGAGCGGAGCATTGACTTCCGGTCACCGGAATCGAAGTCTGGCCAACCAGCGAGACCAACGCCGCACCGGATTCCGCCGCACCAGATTCGTTCCTCCATGACTTCTTCCGCCTGGCCCCGTCGTACCTTCCTGCATGCGGCAGGGGGAAGCGCCCTCGCGCTGGGGCTCACGGGATGGACCTCCCTCCCGGCCACGGCGGCCGGGGCGGCCGCCACCGACGAGGAGTTCGCCGCCCTGCGCGCGAAATGGCGGAACCTGATCCTGGGCACCGGATTCAGTCCGACGGCCGAACCCTTCAGAACGCTGCTCGCCAACCTCGGCGCCACGGCCCGCGGTCACCTCTCCACGATGGCCCCCGCCGGCGGCTCCCTGTGGCCCGGCGTGATCTGGACCGACCCGGATCCGGACCTCGACGCGGAGTCGTACGCCTTCTCGGCCCGCATGAACGACAGCTACACCAGGCTGAACGTCATGGCCCAGGCCTTCTGCCAGCCCGGAACCGGGCTCACCGGCGACACCGCCCTGCTCGACGCGGTCATCACCGGACTCGAGCACGTCCATGACCAGGTGTACAACCCGGCCACCGTCCCGTACGGCAACTGGTGGAACTGGCAGATCGGCGCCCCGCAGGCCCTCATCGACACCTGCGTACTGATCCACGACCACCTGACGGAAGACCAGAAGACCCGCTTCTGCGCGGCCGTGGACCACTTCCTGCCCGATTCGGCCGTGGCCTCGTACACCGGAACCAGCACCGGCGCGAACCGTGTCGACCTGTGCCGCGGCATCATCCTGCGCGGGGTCGTCGGCGAGGACCCCGACAAGATCGCCCTGGCCGCCCGGGCCCTGACGCCCGTCTTCCCGTACGTCACCTCCGGCGACGGCTTCTACGCCGACGGCTCCTTCATCCAGCACACCTCCGTGCCGTACATCGGCGGCTACGGCTCGGTGCTGCACGACGGCGTGGGCCGGATCCTCGCGCTGCTGCGCGGCTCCACCTGGCAGCTGAACGACCCCAACACCCAGCTCTTCCTCGACACCGTGGAATCGGCCGTCGCACCGTTCATCTACAACGGCCTGATGATGGACAACGTCTCCTCTTGGGGCATCAGCCGTCAGGGCGGCAGCGACCACCTGCGCGCCCACGGCCTCCTCGCCACCCTCGTCCTCCTCGGCCAGGGCGCCTCCCCGGAGGAGAACGCGCGGTGGCGCGCCATGGTCAAGGGCTGGCTCCGGCGCGACTACCACTACCCAGCCCTCAAGAACCCCGGCCTGAGCCTGATCCGGGCCTCGCTGCTGCAGGGCCTGCAGGACGACACCTCGGTCACCGCGGCTCCCGAGCCCGTCGGGCACCGGCTCTTCCACAACATGGACCGGGTCACCCACCGGCGCCGCGGCTGGGCTGCCTCGGTCAGCATGGCGTCCCGGCGCATCGCGCACTACGAGTTCGGCAACGGCGAGCACGCCCGCGGCTACCACACGGGCGCGGGCTGGCTGTCCTGGTGGGGCGCCGACTTCGGACTCGAGCAGTACTCCGACGCGTACTGGCCCACGGTCGACCCGTACCGGCTGCCCGGCATCACCGCCTCCCGCAAGCCCCTCGCCGACGGGCAGGGCGGCAACTGGGGCGGTCCCCGCCCGGACGCGGCCTGGGTCGGCGGCACCACCGACGGCGAGTTCGGTGCCACGGGCCAGCACCTCAAGGGCCTGGCCAGCACGATGAGCGCCAAGAAGTCCTGGTTCTGGCTGGACGACTCCATCGTCTGCCTCGGCGCCGGCATCGGCTCCACCGACGGGTTCCCCGTCGAGACCACCGTAGACAACCGCCACCTCGGAACCACCGGCGCCCCCGCCCTGACCGTCGACGGCAGGCAGCAGCCGGCCACGCAGGGCTGGACGGCCACCTTCGAGGACGCCGAGTGGGCGCACATCGAAGGCCAGGCCGGCTACGTCTTCCCCGCCGGAACCAGGCTCGGCGCCGTACGCGAGGAGCGCACCGGCGCCTGGAAGGACATCAACACCGGCGGCTCCGCCGACCCGGTCACCCGCCGCTACCTCACCCTGGTCACCGACCACGGCACCGACCCCGTGGACGCCGGCTACGCCTACGTCATCCTGCCGGGCGCCGGCGCGCGGACCACCGAGCAGCGCTCCTGCGACCGGGGCCGGCTGAAGATCCTCGCCAACACCGCCGACCAGCAGGGCGTCCGCGTCGCCGGGCTCGGCTTCACCGCCGTCAACTTCTGGACGCCGGGCACCGTGGACAAGCTCACCACGAACGCCCCCGCCTCCGTCCTGATCCGGGAGAACCGGAACGGAACCGCGACCGTCGTCGTCTCGGACCCCGCCCGGCAGGCGACCTCGCTGGAGGTCCGGTGGAACCGCCGCGTCTCCAAGGTCCTCTCCAAGCCGTCCACCGTCACCGGGGCCACCACCGGCGATGCGCTGACCCTCACGTCCGGCGACCTCACGGCCCAGGCCGGGGCGCCGCAGTCCATCACGGTCCGGCTCGGCTGAACCGCCCGGTGAGGGCGCCCGCCGATGGCGGCGCGCCTTTCGCCGGTGGGCTGACAACGTTGCCAGCCCGGCTCTCCCCCACTCCCCACTCCCAGGAGGACACCGTGCAACGAAGCAACGTCCGACTCATCGCCCCCACTGCCCTGGCCGCCGCACTCACCTTCGCCACTAGGCGGCCGGGGTTTGCGACGCGCGCCCGCGCCCGTCAGAGGAAGTGGCCGCCGACCAGGTACGGAGCCGGCTCGGACTCGCCGCGGCCGACCCGCGGGACCGGTCGACGGTGCCGACCATGCGCATCTGCGGGTGGGGCAGGAAGCCCGCCTGCCGGTAGCGGCGGGTCGCCCCGGGGTGCACCGAGTCCACCGGCCGGTGGACAAGCCTGCTGGTTCGCAAGCCCACCCGCTACGGGTATGCGCCGAACCGGACGTCAGCGACCGGACCCACGCGGTGGTCGTGACCATGCAGCGAGGACTGATGGTCCGGCGCTGACGTCCCTGCCGGGTCGCGGGGCGGAGATCAGCCCCGCAGCGGGCCCTCACAGGTGTAGGGCGAGGTGCCGGCGCTGCCCGCGATCGCGGCCGGTCCGAACCAGCAGTTCATGTCCTGGAAGTTGGTGCCGCTGCCGAGGGCGCGCTCGATCAGCCGGCTGTCGGCGGCAGCGGACATGTCCTTGAAGACCAGGTCCGGGTTGGTCGCGCCGCTCAGCGCGGTCGTCAGCTGCCCGGTGCACACGAATCGCCGGTTGGTGCCGGCGGCGCCCGTGTCCGTGCACTGCGGCGTGGTCCCGCTCGCCGCGGTGAGCGCCGACTGCACCTGGGCCGCGGTGTCATGGGTCAGGGTCCCGGTGGGCTGGAACGCCGTGTTCGGCACGTACAGTTCGCCGACCTTGGCGATCTGCTCGTCGAGGAAGGCGTCGTAGCCGCTCTGGACCGCCGCGTCGGCGCCGAGGCGACCCCGCCAGGCGTCGAAGCCGGTGACGTCGTTGGACCGCAGGAACCGGTACATGGCCTGGAGTTCGGAGGGCTTGTCCCGCCACAGGTACTCGTAGAAGGTGCCGGCGTAGTCGTAGAACCGGAAGCCGTCCCCGGCGTAGGTCGCGTGGAGGAGTTGGTCCACGGACATCCGCGGGCCGCCGGTCGCCGTGTCCTCGATGACCCCCTGGACCAGGGACTTGCGCACCGCGATCCCGTCGTCGCGGGTGGCGCCGTCGAAGAACTCCGCCGTCCCCTCGTCCATCGCCGTGGTCCGGTCACCGCTGTACCAGGCGCCGGAGCCGAAGGTGCCCGGGACGGCGAACCGGCCGTTCAGGTAATGGGCGTACTCGTGGCGGAACAGCTCTTCCAGGGTCAGGGAGGAGTCCTGGGGCACGCGCCGCTGGTAGGTGTAGAAGGTCGCCGTGGACTCGATGTACATGCCGCCGTTGTCGGTGCTCAGACCGGTGAGGACCGGCTGGTAGGCCACGTAGTCGGCGCGCGAGGCGTAGAGCACGATGTTGAGGCTGGCGTTGGTGTCGCCCGCGAGCGGCTGGTCGGTGCCGAGGACGCGGTGGAACTGCGTCTTGACCTGCTTGCTCGCGTAGTAGAGCTGGTCGACGGTGGCCCGGTCGAGCGCGGTGCGGACCTTGAGCGCGCCCTTGTCGTAGGTGTACGTGTACGGGAAGAGCCGCGCCTCCAGTTCGGCCTTGCACTTCGGCGAATGACAGGAGCCGCCGCCTGCGGCCTGGGTGGCGTTCGCGGCGGTGGCGGCCCGCTCCACCCGGTCGTGCTTGTCCCGGCCGGACGCGGACTTGGACTTGGCCGGCGCGGGTCCCGCCTTCGCCGCGGCAGCGGGTGCGGATGCCGGGGCGGGCACGGTGGCGGCCTGGGCCGCGGGGAGCGCGGACAGGGCGAGCGTCGCCGCTATCGCGGCGGTGAGCAGGGAAGTACGGACGGATCCGGGAGCGCGCAACGAGGTCTCCTGACAGGGCGGCAGGGGTGGATGAGGCAGTGACGCGTAACATAGCAATGTGAAATTGCACTGAGAACCCCCTAGGCGCCATGGGCTTTTCTCGGCCACGTGCACGCGGGGCGGGCCGGGCGGACGACCTCCGTCGGCGGCAGTCTTGTGCGCGACGGCGCGCCTCCACATACTTCACTGGCAGCGCCTGTCAGGGACACGCCAATCCCTGAATGCGCCTCACAGGGCCCCCAACCCCACGGGCCCCGACGCTCCGAGGAGGAGATCAGTGAGGATCACGCGCACCAGTTCCCCCACCCGCACAGCAAGGCGAGCCGCTTTCACCGCCGTGGCCACGGGCCTGCTGACGGCCGCCGCGCTCACCCTGCCCACCGCTCAGGCAGCCGCCCCGCAGTCCTTCGGGGCGACGCAGCTGGCCAAGGTCGACCAGGCCGTCCTGGGCGCCGAGGTCGGCGGCACCGCATGGCACGTGGACCAGGCGGCCGGCCGGGTCGTCGTGACGGCCGACAGCACGGTCTCGGCAGCCGACCTCGCGAAGATCAGAAGGGCGGCGGGGGCCGAGGCGGGTGCGCTGCGGATCGAGCGCACCCCGGGGAAGTTCACCCGGCTCCTGGGTCCGGGTGATGCCATCTACGGCGGCGGCTACCGCTGTTCGGCCGCCTTCAACGTCGTCAGCGGCAGCACGTACTCCTTCCTGACCGCCGGCCACTGCGGCAACGTGGTCAAGACCTGGTACACCAACTCCGCCCAGAGCACGCTGATCGGCCCCACCGTCGGGTCCAGCTTCCCGGGCAACGACTACGCGCTGGTCCGCTACGACAACGCCTCGCTCAGCCACCCCGGCGGCTTCACCGCCGCCAACGCCTACGTGGGCGAGCCCGTCAAGCGGAGCGGCTCCACCACCGGCACGAAGAGCGGTACGGTCACGGCCCTGAACGCCACCGTCCACTACAGCGGCGGCGGCACGGTGCGCGGCATGATCCAGACCAACGTGTGCGCGGAGCCGGGCGACTCGGGCGGCGCGCTGTACGACGGTACGAAGGCGCTCGGCATCACCTCCGGCGGCAGCGGCAACTGCTCGGTCGGCGGCACGACGTTCTACCAGCCGGTGCCGGAGGCCCTCGCCAAGTACCGGGTGTCCCTCCTCTGAGACCGGCCGGCACCGCCCCGGGGGCCCCGTCCCCCAGCAGCCCGGAAGGTGCCCGCCCCGGAGTCACATCCGGGGCGGGCACCGGTCTCTGGCCGTCCCCTCGGCCTGCGGGGTGCTCGCCACCGGCGTCTACGAGTGGCTGAATCGGCCCGACCGTGTCGGATCCGGGGAGAACCGGGACGCCCAGGCCTCCGCTGACGGCTGACACCCGTGAGCCGGTACCGGATGGCGTAGCGCCCCTGGCCCTCGTTGCGGACTTCGACCAGCATGGGCACAGCGGGACCGGCGGACGAGATGGGCACGCATGCGCGCCACTGAGGGCAACCAGGATTATCCCTTCGCTGTCACCAACACGGCCGCGGCGCTGCTGGACGGTGCCGGGACCGTCGTCGCCTGGACACCGGCCGCCGAAGCCCTGCTGGAGCGCCGGTCCGCAGACGTGTGCGGACGGCCGGCGCGGGAGCTCCTGGCCGACGCGGGCAGCTGGGCAGCGGTTCTGGCTCAGGGCGGGCAGGGCGGGCAGGGCGCAGCGGCTGGGTGGGAGGGCCGGGCCGTGCTGCGGCACGGGGCGGGAGGCGAGGTCGAGATCGGCTTCCGCGTCGTTCCGCTGAACGACGGCGCCTCTGGGAACCAGGCCCGCTGCCTCGTACTCGGCGCACCCCTGGAGCTCGTCGCCCGCTGGCGGCAGGACCACGCCTTCACGCACGAACTGTTCCTGCAGGGCCGCGTGGGCCTGGCCGTCTTCGACGCGGACCTGCGCCTGCTCCGGACGAACACGCACCTGCTGCCGTACACCGGGGTGCCCGTCGACCTGAGGGGCCGGCGCCTCGCCGACTTCCTGTGGGCCGAGGACGCGCGGATCATCGACGACCGGCTGCGGGAGGTGCTGCGCAGCGGGAGCCCCCTGATCGGTTTCAACGCGACCGCGCGCACCTTGGACGACTCGAGGGGCGGCCGGGTCGTGACCATCCAGGCGTTCCGGCTGCAGGAACCCGACGCCCGTCCGATGGGTGTGGCGGCGGTGTTCACGGACGTCACCGACCACGAGCGGTCGCGCGGGCGCCTGGACCTGCTGTACCGCGCGACGGGCGCGCTGGGCGGTTCGCTGTCCGTCCTGCGCACCGTCGAGGACCTGGTCAAGATCCTGGCGCCCGCCTTCGGCGATTGTGCCGCGGTGGATCTCGCGGAGACCGTTCTGACCGGCGGCGAGCCGGCCGCTGACGGGCATCCCGCGCGGCCCTTCATCCGGATGGCCGTCGCCGGAGCGGACGCGGACGTGCTGCGTACGGGTACGGCCCGCTTCGCCGCTCCCCTCGCGGCGGGCGCGCCCGAGCCGGCCGGACCCTTGGTGCGGGAGTGCCGGGGAGAGCTGGTCACCGGGCTCGGAACCCGTCCCACCGCGCCCCCGGGCGACGCCGCCCCGGAGTGGGCCACGGCCGTACCGGGTGCGCATTCGGCGATGACGGCGCCGTTGTGCGTGCGGGGCATCAGGTTCGGACGGATCACGCTCTGGCGCACGGGGAACGCTCCCCCGCTGGTCGAGGACGACCTGGTGCTTCTGGAGGAGATCGCCGCCCGTGCGGCCGTCGCCGTGGACAACGCGCGGCGGTACACCAAGGAACGCCGCACGGCCGTGGGCCTGCAGCGCAGCCTCCTGCCGCCGGCCACCTCGGAAACGCCCGCGCTGGAGGCCGCCGGCCTCTACCTGCCCGCCGACGCGGACAGCGGAGTGGGCGGCGACTGGTTCGACGTCATCCCCCTGTCGTCGGCCCGGGTCGCCCTGGTGGTCGGGGACGTCGCCGGTCACGGGCTGCACGCCACGGCCATGATGGGGCGCCTGCGCAGCGCCGTACGGGCGATGGCGGACCTGGAACTGGAACCCGAGGAACTGCTGGCGCACGTGGACGACATGGTCCTGCAGGTCGCCGCCGAGGCGGAGAGCGAGGACTCGGAGGACGGCGAGGCGGGCACGCTGCTGCGCGGCGGACCGGCCGGTGCCACCTGCCTGTACGCCGTCTACGACCCGGTGACCCACAGGTGCGTCATGGCGAGCGCCGGACACCCGCCGCCGGCCGTGGTCGGCCCGGACGGAACCGTGGAGTACGTCGAGCTGAGCCCCGGGCCGCCCCTGGGGGTCGGCGGCTGGCCCTTCGAGCCGGTCGAACGCGATCTGCCTCCGGGGAGCGTCCTCGCCCTGTACACCGACGGCCTGATCGAACGCGGAGCGGGGGACGTCGACGAGGGAATGCGCGACCTGGCGGAGCGCCTGCTGCGCGCGGACGTACTGGGCCGGCCGCTGCGCGAGGCCCGGCACGACATCGTGGAAGGGTTGCCGCCGGGCCGGCTGAAGGACGACGTCACCCTCCTGCTGGCCCGTACCCGGGCGGTGGACGACGCCTCCGTCGCGACCTGGGTGCTCGACGCCGACCCGGCGGTCGTCGGCGACGCGCGCCGACTCGTCCTGGACCAGCTGACCGCCTGGGACCTCGACGAGCTCGCCTTCAGCACGGAGCTCATCGTCAGCGAGCTGGTCACCAACTCCATTCGCCACGCCGGTGGTCAGGTCCGGCTCCGGCTGATCCGGGCGGACACCCTCACGTGCGAGGTCTCGGACTCCAGCAACACCCAGCCGAGGATGCGGCGTGCGAGGAGCGAGGAGGAAGGCGGCCGCGGCCTGTACATCGTCGCCCAGCTCTCGCACCGCTGGGGCAGCCGCTACACGGTGGGGGGCAAGACCGTCTGGTCCGAACAGGCCCTGCCCCCCGCTTGACGGGCCGGTCGCTACGGAGCGGCCGCCACCGGCATGACGTGGCCGAGCAGGCCCTCCTTCACGTAAGGCCCTTCACAGTCGGCCCTGTTGGAGACGAAGTGGTCGAACACGGAGGGTGCGTAGCACCGGTAGAGGGGCACCGATCCCGGCACCGCGCTGGTGTACACGTATCCGACCGCGCCGAGGGGCTGTTGGCCCTCGCATCCCGGGTCGCGGGTCAGCAGCGAGTGGTTCACCACCTTGCACTCGTAGAGCCGGACCGTGCCGGGCGCGGGGTCCCGCAGCACCTTCCACACCCCCTCGTGGGTGAACCCGGCGGGCAGGGAGCGTGAGGAGGCGAGGTGGCCGGCGTGGGGGCGGTGGCCGCGGACCAGCGGTACGTACGGGGTGGTGTGGCCGTCGGCTCCCTCCCAGGTGCGCAGGTATCCCTCGGCTCCCCGCATGAGCTCGTCCACCACGTCCTGGCCGCCGGTGACCCGGATGTCCTCGATCCAGTCGGGTACGAGGCCGTAGTGGGTGCCGCCGCCGTCGGTGTTGACGTCCCAGACGCGCGAGCCGGTGACCTGCCGGTCGAGGACGGAGCCGCCGTCGGGGCTGCGGAAGGGGTAGACGACGGGGTTCCCGGCCGCGGCCCGGGGGCCGGGGAGCCAGGCGAAGCCGTTCATGTCGGTGCCGATCCCGTACCCGGCTCCGTACGTGGCCCGCAGGGCGGCGTGCCTGCGCGCCTCGGCGGTGAAGGCGGGCGCCTCGTACATGTGGCCCGTGATGAAGCCGCCCAGGCGGTAGACCCGCTCGGTCCAGTTGTCGTCCATCCAGCCGTGGGTGGACAGCACGCCGGAGTAGCGTTCGGCTTCGAGCATGCGCAGCGCCTGGTTGGCCGCCTTGACGCTCATGTGGTCGATTTCCAGCATCATGTTGCGCTTGGTCATGCCCAGCACCGCGTACTCGCCCAGTGCGGTCAGGCCCCGGCGGTTGCACTGCGCGGCGGCGGCCTGCAAGGAGGCGCCGTAGTCGGGCAGTTCGACGCCTTCCGGCAGGGCGCTCCGGATCCGGGCCTCGGCCTCGGTATCGGCCCCGGAGGCTCCGGTGTCCTCGGCCGTCGCGGCGGCGGCCGCCTGTGCGTGGCCCGCCTCGTGGCCTTCGGCGGCGAGCCCGAAGCCGATCGGGTTGTCGTGCTCGGCGCCGGGGCAGGGCTCCGTGCTCCAGAAGGTGCCCGTCGACAGGAACTGGCCGACGTTGATGGCCATGCCCTGGGTGCCCGAGTCGAACCGGACGCCGCACAGGGCGTTGTCGAACTTGTGGCACAGGAACATGCTGCGCACGCCCAGCCGGTGCAGTTCGTCGAGTCCGCGGTCGATGTCGGCCATGGTGCAGCGGGCGCCGTCCAACACCTGCTTGCAGCCGAACGGTTCGGAGGCCTCCACCCCGAGGACCACGGCGAGCTTGCCCTCCTGGATGACCTTGCGCGCCTGGTCGGGCTCCGTGACGACCCGGAACCAGCCCTTGCCGGCGCCGCCGTACATGGCGTCGACGTGGTCCTGGAGCTCGTACGTCTTCTGGATCTGGAGCCTGATCGCGGTCATCTCGTCGCAGCCGCGGTCCTTGAAGAAGTAGAGGGAGCAGATGACGCCGTTGGTGACCATGTCGTTCACCAGGATCCGCTGGCCGCCCCGCCAGGCCCGCTCCACCCAGGCGTAGTACGTCTGCTGGTGGGTGGCGGAGTCGTGGGCCGGCCAGTCGCGGAACGTCGGCCAGCCGGTCGGGTCGTGCCGCCCGTCACCGCCCTTGGTGATCATGTCGAAGAGGGCGAGGACGCCGTTGGGGTAGTGCTCGGGGCAGTCCTTGAGGGCGTCCGCCGCCCCCGCCGGGGAGAAGACCTTTCCGCAGACCAGGCGTCCTCCGAAGCCCTCATCGGACATCAGGTGCACGTGCCCGTCGACGTATCCGCGGACCCGGCCCTGGGCGTCGGTGCCGGTGAACGGCTCCCCGGCGACGTTGACCTGCGAGTCGGGGGCCGGGCGGGCCACGGGCTCCCACCACCGCGTGCCCGCCGCCGCGCCGGCGGCCTGGGGGCCGAGCAGCAGGGCGACCAGCGCGAGGACCAGGCCGGTTACCAGGTACCGGCTTCGCCCGAGGGCTCTTCGTCGGTTCATCCCCATCCCTCTCTCCTTCACGATGCGTTCATGACAAGACATGACAAGGGCGCGGCAGGGGCGCCGCACGGGCACGACAGGAGCCCGGCAGGGGCGCGGACCAGGGCCGAAGGCCGACCTTAGGAGCTGCCCGCGGCGCCGTCATTCACCCCGGCGGCCAAGGCGTTGACTCTCCGGACCGGCACCCGGCGCCGCCCCGCGGGCGGTGTTGACGGGGACGGTGCGCCCGCATTGACTGACCGACGTGTCAGCCAACGAGCCGCCCCTCGTCACCGCGTGCTACGCCCTCGCCGTCCTGAGCGCCACGGCGGAGGGCGCCGGCGGGCCGGCTCCCCGGGCCTCCCCCACGGACCGGCCGGACTTCGGCGAGGTGCGCGCGCTGTGGGACGAAGTACTCGCAGCGGTGGGCGCCGGCCCGCACACCGGGCTCCTCGTGGGCGACCGCATCAGGCCCGAGGGCCTGCACATCCTGGGCCACCTCGTCCTCACCTGCGCCAGCCTCGCGGACGCCGCGCGGGCGGCCGAGCGCTACCACCCGCTGGTGAGCCGGTCGGGCCGGGTGACCCTGGACCGCCAGGGCGGCGTCGGCCGGGTCTGCTACCGGCCGGCCGCCGGCCCGGCGGCCATGCACCCCCAGCGGGTGGAGGCGATCGTCAGCAGCATGGTGCGGGCGGGCCGCTGGATCGCCGGCGACGGCTGGGCGCCCGTGGCCGTGTCGTTCGCCCATCCCCGCCGGGGCTCGGCGGAGCCCTACGCCCACGTCCTCGGCTGCCCCGTCACCTTCGGCGCCGCGGAGACCGCGATCACGGTCGCCGACGCGGACCTCGACCGGCGCCGCCCCCTCTACGACCCGGCGCTCAACGCCCTGCACCGGGCCTACGCCGACCGGCTCCTGCACCGGCTGTCCGCGGCGGTGACCGTCGCCGAGCGCGTACGGCAGTGGCTGGAGGGCGCAGCGCTCGCGGACGCGGTCATCGAGGGACCCGCCAGGGAGCTCAGCCTCGGCGTCCGGACCCTGCGCAGGGCCCTGCAGGCGGAGGGCACCTCGTGGCGCGCGCTCCTCGACACCGCCCGCCACGGCCGGGCCGGGCGGCTGCTGGAGACCACGGACCTGCCGCTGGACCGGATAGCGCCGCTCGTCGGCCTGAGCGGTGCGACGGCCCTGGTCCGCGCCTTCAACAGGTGGGAGGGCATGCCTCCGGGGGCGTACCGGAGCCGGTACCGGCCCGCGTCCGCGGATCGCGACGGGGCCGGCCGCGGGTGAGGAGGGTCACCGCGGGCGGCGCCCCGGAGGGCCGTCCGCGTTGCTAGATTGTCCGGCGGCCGACGCGAGACCCGAGGCCCCGGACGAGATGCGCCGTACCCGGTTACGCACGACGACGCGCGAGGTGCCGCACGAGCGGCGCCTTCCGCTGTCCGCACCCGGGCAGCGTCCTCGTCGAGCAAGATGGGCCGTACGCCATGACCGCGCCACTCACCCGCAGCCTGTACCGGACGACCGCGCACGCCGCCGGGGGACGTACCGGATCCGTCCGCACCGACGACGGGCGCCTGGACGTCCGCCTGGCCCCGCCGCGCAAGAAGGTCCCGGGCACCACCAACCCCGAGCAGCTGTTCGCGGCCGGTTTCGCCGCCTGCTTCACCTCCGCGCTCGCGGAGGTCGCCGCCGAGTTCGGGGCGGACGCCTCCGCCGCGCGCGTGGCGTGCGAAGTGCAGCTCGGCACCACGGACACGCCTGCCGGCTACGGCCTCGCGGTGGCCCTCACCGTCAGCCTCCCCGGCTGGCGGGCGGCGGACCTCCAGCCGCTGCTGCACCGGGCGGACGCGGTCTGCCCCTACTCGCAGGCGGTACGCGGCAACGTACCGCTGACGCTCCTGGCCCTGGACGACCCCGGTCACGACCCCGCCCCCGGTGAGGCGGAGCCCCCGCTCACAGCATGACGTGCTTGACCTGGGTGTAGTCCAGGAGACCGGACAGGGAGAGGTCGCTGCCGTAGCCCGAGTGTTTGACTCCGCCGTGGGGCATCTCGGAGACCGTGGTGCCGTGGGTGTTCACCCAGACGATTCCGGTGTGCAGGGAGCGGGTGGCGCGCATCGCGCGGTCGTGGTCGGTGGTCCACACGCTCGCGGCCAGGCCGAAGCGCACCCCGTCGGCGAGGTACAGGGCCTCGGCCTCGTCGGCGAAGGGCTGGACGGTCACTACGGGTCCGAAGATCTCCTCCTGCACGATCTCGTCGTCCTGGCGGACGCCCGCGACGACGGTGGGTTCGTGGAAGAAGCCGGGGCGCGGGAGCCGGCTGCCGCCGGTGACGATCCCGGCATGGGGCGGCAGACGGTCCAGCAGCCCCTGTACGGAGGCCAGTTGGGCGGTGTTGTTGAGGGGGCCGAAGTCGGCGCCCGCGCGGAGCCCGGCTGCCTCGGCGGCGAAGGCCGCGAGGAACGCGTCGTGGATCCGGTGGTGGACCAGGAGCCGGGTGGGCGCGGTGCAGTCCTGGCCGGCGTTGTAGTAGGCGACCGCGGCGAGGGCGGCGGCGGTGGCCTTCACGTCCACGTCCTCGTGGACGATGACGGGTGCGTTCCCGCCGAGTTCCAGGTGGACGCGCTTGAGGCCGGCCGCGGCGGCCGCCGCGATCTCCTGTCCGGCCCGGACGCTGCCGGTGACGGCGATCAGGGCGACCGCCGGATGGGCGGTGAGGGCGCGGCCGGTGTCGCGGTCTCCGCAGACGACGTTGAGCACGCCCGGCGGCAGGTGTTCCGCGGCGATCCGGGCCAGGAGCACGGACGAGGAGGGGGTGGTGTCGGCGGGCTTGAGCACGGTGGTGTTTCCGGCGGCGATGGCCGGAGCGATCTTCCAGGCGGCCATCATCAGCGGGTAGTTCCAGGGGGTGATCTGGGCACAGACCCCGACCGGTTCGCGGCGCAGCAGGGAGGTGCGGCCCTCGGTGTACTCGGCCGCGGCGGCGCCGGGGAGGTTCCGCGCGGCTCCGGCGAAGTAGCGGACGGCGTCGGCGATCGCGGGCAGCTCGTCGTCCCGGAACTGCTCGGCGGGCTTGCCGGTGTCCCCGGTCTCGGCGGTGGTGAAGGCCTCCGCATGCGCCTCGATGGCGTCGGCGATGCCGAGGAGAGCCCGCTGCCGCTCTGCCGGGGTGGTGGTGGACCAGTGCCCGTACGCGGCCGCCGCGGCGAAGCAGGCCGCGTCCGTGTCGGCGGGGCCCGAGCGCGGGGCGTGGCGGTGCACGCGGCCGGTGGCGGGGTCGGTGAGGGTCATGGTCGCGCCCGAGGCGGCGGGCCGGTCCACTCCCCCGATGTGGTTGTGCAGGGGCGGCCCGACAGGGTGGTGCGGGGGCTCCACGGGGTCGTGCGCGGTGTCAGCCACGGCGCAGCGCCTCCTCGGCGGCGGCGCGTCCGGTGCGGACGGCGCCCTCCATGTAGCCGGCCACCCACTGGTCGGATCCGCAGACGTAGAAGGGGGGTTCGTGGGTGCCGTGCCGGGGGCCGACGGCCATGACGTCTCCGGGGGTCCACTGGGTGACGTACCCCTGGGTCCACGGGTCGGTGCCCCACATGCGGGTGAACGTGGCGATCGGCCGGTACGCCTCGTCGCCGTAGAGGCGCGCGATGTCGGCCAGCAGTTCGGCGGTGCGCAGGGGGGCGGGCATGCCGAGGAGGACGCCGTAGCGTTCCGGCGGGACGAGGGCGGAGAGGATGCCCTCGCTCTGCGGCCAGGTGCTGCCGAGGACCCCTTCGCTTTCGGAGAGGCCGCTGAGGCCCCGGTCGCGCCAGAAGGGTCTGGCGTAGGCGGCGGTGAACTTGGCGGCGAGGGCGTGGCGTTGGCGGTGCAGGGAGGAGAGCCGCTCGTCGGACACCCCGGTGACGGCGACCGAGCGGAGCGGGCCGGCCGGGAGGGCGCTGACCACGGCGGCGGCGGTGAGGGTTTCGCCGCCGGCCAGGCGTACGGAGCTGCGGCCGGGCCGCCGTATCGCGACCTCCTCGACGGGTGAGCCCGTACGGATCCGGCCGCCGAGGGACTCGGCCATGCGCAGGGCCACGGTCGCCGAGCCCTCGGCGACGCGCAGGCCCTCCCACGCGTCGTACTCGTAGTGGCCGGTGCCGGGTACGGCGGCGTGTTTGCGGAGGGCCGCCAGCAGGGAGGTCCGTTCGCACGAGCCGTCGGCGAGGGCGAGTTGGCCGATCTCCCACAGGCGTACGACGGCCGGGGTGGCGCCCTGGGCGCGGAGCCAGTCGCCGACGGACAGCCGGTCGAGGTGCGCGGCCTCGGGATGGGACCAGGGGTCGGCCGGGTCGACGGTGGTGGCGAGCCCCGTGAAGGCGGCGGTGACCTTGGCATGGCAGGCGTCGTCGCCGGGGCCGAACCAGTGGGGCGGGTCCGTGGCCGAGACCCCTTCGGGGGTGGCGCGGACGAGGGCGCCGGGCTCGGCGACGTAGCTGGGGACCAGGGTGAGGCCCAGCTCCGCCGCCAGGGTGGTGTAGGCGGTGTGGGCCCGGCCCACCACCTCCCCGCCGAGCTGGACCAGCCGGCCGTCGGGGAGGGTGGTCTGCTCGACGCGTCCGCCGACGCGGGCGCGGGCCTCGACGACGAGGACGTCGGCCCCGCCCGCGGCCAGGTCGCGCGCGGCGGCGAGACCTGCCAGTCCGGCGCCGAGCACGATGACGTCGTGGTTCATGGGTGTGCTTCCTTCGGTCGGTGCCGGATGGCAGCGGAGCTCTGGGGGGAGCGGTCAGTCGAGGACCAGGCAGTGTTCGGGGTTCCAGCCGATCTCGACCCGCTCGCCGCCGCTCCAGCGGTCCTCCATGCGGGAGCGGACGGTGTTCTGCTCCAGGACGGACACCGTGACGCCCGGGGCCAGTTCGATGAGGTAGGTGGTGGTCGGGCCGGAGTACACGGTCTCCCGGACGACTCCGCTGACCTGGGCCATGCCCGGTTCGAAGCCGGAGAGCCAGATCTTCTCGGGGCGGATCGAGAGGCTGACCCGGCTGCCGTCGGGGACGCCGGACCGGGTGCCGACGGGCAGGGCGGGGCCCTGGTCGAGGAGGACACGGCCGGAGCGGTAGGTCCCCGGGACCAGGTTGGAGGTGCCCATGAAGGAGGCGACGAAGCTGCTCGTGGGGCGTTCGTACACGTCCTCCGGTGTGCCGCACTGCTCGATGCGGCCCTCGTTCATGACGGCGAGGCGGTCCGACATGGTCAGGGCCTCGTCCTGGTCGTGGGTGACGAAGACGAAGGTGATGCCGACTTCCCGCTGGATCTGCTTGAGCTCGACCTGCATCCTGCGGCGCAGTTTCAGGTCGAGGGCGGCCAGCGGCTCGTCCAGGAGCAGGACTTGGGGCCGGTTGACCAGGGCGCGGGCGAGGGCGACGCGCTGGCGCTGGCCGCCGGAGAGCGTGGGCGGTTTGCGGCCGGCCAGTTCCCCGAGCTGTACGAGGTCCAGCATGTCGCCGACGCGTTGGCGGATCTCGGCGCGGGGGACGCCGCTGCGCTTGAGGCCGAAGGCCACGTTGTCGGCGAGCGAGAGGTGGTCGAAGAGGGCGTAGCTCTGGAAGACGGTGTTGACGTTGCGCTTGTTGGGCGGCAGACCTGTGACGTCCTCGCCGTCGAGCAGGACGCTGCCGTCCGTGGGGTCGATGAAGCCTCCGGTCATGCGCAGCAGGGTGGTCTTGCCGCAGCCGGAGGGGCCGAGGAGGGAGAAGAACTCGCCCGGGGCGATGTCGAGGGTGACGTCGTGGACGGCGTAGGCGTCCGTGTTGCGGTACTGCTTGGCGACCCGGTCGAGGCGGACGGCGGGGTGCGCGTCCGCGGGCGGATCGGGGTTCGGGTGCTGCATGGGTGTCACTTCCCCGGGAGCAGGTCGAGGCCGCCCCGGCGGCCGAAGAGGCGCGGGATGGCGAGGGCGAACGCGATGAGGGCGATGGAGCCGACGAGCATCAGGGTGCCGACGGCGTTGATGGTGGGCTGGACGCCGAACCTGATCGCCGAGTAGATGCGGACGGAGAGCGGTTGCGGGTCGACGCCGGTGGTGAAGTAGGCGAGGACGAAGTCGTCGAAGACCAGCGCGAAGATCAGTACCCCGGACGCGAGGATGCCGGGGAGCAGCGCGGGCAGGGTCACCAGCCGCAGGGCCTGTCGGCGGGTGGCTCCGAGGTCCATCGCCGCCTCCTCGACCTCCGGGTTGAGGGCGGCGATGCGGGAACGCAGGATGACCGTGACGTAGGAGATGGAGAAGGTGATCTCGGCGAGCATCACGGTGGCGGTGGACAGGGTGATACCGAGGCCCTTGAAGAGCATCATCGCGGCGACGCCGGTGACGATCTCCGGGGTGATCAGCGGTACGAGCATGACCAGGCCCGCGAAGGAGCCGAGACGGCCGCGGCCGCGGACCAGTCCCAGGGCGAGGGCCACTCCGAGGACGAGCGAGGCGGCCATGGCGACCAGGGACACCCGCAGGCTCATGCCGAGCGAGCCGATGAGCGCGTCGTCGCGGAGGAACGCGGCGTACCAGCGCAGGCTCGCCCCTTCGAAGACGGTGAGGGACTTCTGCGCGTTGAAGGAGAACAGGACGACGACGCCGACGGGGAGGTAGAGCAGCGCGAAGAAGACCGCGGTGACGGCGATGGCGAACCGGGGCCGGCGTTCGGCTCCGCGGCGGCGGCGCGGGGTCATCGGACCGCCTCCGCCTCGTCCTTGCGGGTGCGCCTCAGGTAGCCCAGCATCCCGAGCAGCAGGACCCCCATCAGCAGGATGGTCAGGGCCGAGCCGAGCGGCCAGTTCTGGCCCTGGAAGAACTTGTCCTGGATCAGGTTGCCGATCATGATCTGGTCGGGGCCTCCCATGAGCTGTGCGCTGACGAAGTCGCCCATGGCGGGCAGGAAGACGAGGACGCAGCCGGCGGCCGCGCCCTGGCGGGTGGCGGGCACGGTGACGAAGAGGAAGGTCCTCAGGGGGCCGCCGTAGAGATCGCGTCCGGCCTCGATGAGCGAGGTGTCCATGCGCTCCATGGCCGCGTACAGCGGGATGATCATGAAGACGACGAAGCCGTAGACGAGTCCGGCGACGACCCCCGGGCCGGTCTGGAGGATCTTGGTGTCGCCGTCGGCGAGGCCGAGCGCGCGCAGGGCCCTCAGCGCTGGTCCGTCGTCGGAGAGCACGACGGACCAGCCGTACATCCGCACCAGGTAGTTGGCGAAGAACGGGACGACGATCGCGGCGATCAGCAGGTTCTTGAAGCGGCCGCCGCGCAGGGCGATGGCGTAGGCGACGGGGTAGGCCACGGCCAGGCAGATGAGGCAGGTGATCAGCGCGTAGCCGAGCGAGCGCAGCAGGACGGTGCGGTACGCCGGATCGGCGAGCGCGGCGAAGTTCTCGAAGTTGAGCCCGAAGCGCGGGTTGCCGAGGGGGTCGGTGGTGCCGAAGGCGAGGGTGGCGACCAGGAGCAGGGAGGCGAGGAGGAAGCCGGTCATCCACAGGGTGCCGGGGAGCATGAACCAGGTCCACAGCCTCGCCTCCGACCGGGCCCGTCCCCCGCGCGGCGGACGGGCCGGGCCGGATCGGCCCTGCGGATCCCGGGGATCCTCCCGTAGGTCCCGGGGGTCAGGTCGTGCCATGTCAGCCGGCCTTCACAGCGGTCCAGGCGGCGTCGCGGTGCTGCTCGCCCTCCGCCGTGCCGTTGCGGAAGTAGAGGTCGTCCTTGAGGTCGGCCGCCGTCACCTGGCACTGGGGGAAGGGCTCCACGAGCGCGGTGTACGTGTCCTCGCTGCCGCGGACCGGCATGGGGTAGCCGATGTACTCGATGTTCTTCTTCACGTTCTCGGGGCGGAGCATGTAGTCGATGAAGAGCATCGCGGTGCCGGGATGCTGCGCGTTGGCGGGGATGGCGTAGCAGTCGGAGTTGACGGGGGCGCCCTCGCGGGCGACTTCGAAGCCGAAGACGGCGGGGTCCTCCGCCTGGGCGAGCATGGCGGCCATGTCCCCGCTCCACGCCTGGGTCATGTCGGCATTGCCGTTGAGCAGGTTGTTGTAGCTGTCGCTGGAGAAGCCGCGCAGGCGGGGGCGGAGCGAGCGCAGGGTGTCGGTGACGCGCGCGAGCTCGTCCTGGTCGTCGGTGGTGAGGCCGAGGCCGAGCTTGAGCGCGCCCATGCCGAGCACCTCGTCGCGGTCGTCGAGCACGAAGACCTTGCCCTTGGCCTGCTCGTTCCACAGGTCGTCCCAGGAACCGGTCAGGTCGCCGAGCCGGTCGCGGCGCCAGCCGATGCCGGTCTTGTACATGGTGAACGGCACGGTGTGCCGGGAGCCGGGGTCGTACCAGGGGTCGGCGAAGTAGTCGTAGCCGCCGAACACGGCCTCGGCGTTCTTCAGCCGGGTGTGGTCGATCGTCCGCAACCTGCCCCCGGTGGCGAGGCGTTGGGACCATTTCGCCGTGGGGAAGATGATGTCGTACTGGTTCCCGGAGTTGAGCTTGGCGGCCATGCCTTCCATCGAGTCGAAGTTCGACTGGACGACCTTGACGCCGTACTCCTTCTCGAAGCCTTCGAAGACGGCCGGGTCGACGAAGTCGGCCCAGTTGAAGTAGACGAGGTCGCCGTCGACCTTGACGTCGATCGGCGTCTCCCCGGCCGCTTTGCCGGCCGGATCGTCATCGGACGCGAATCCGCAGCCCGCTGCCGCGAGGCCGAGGGCGGCGGCGGTGCCGGCGCGGAGGAGGGAGCGTCTGGACAGGGGGTGTGCCTCGGGGGACATGCGGGGTCCTCTCCGTAGGGGGCCGTGGGGCGGGGAGTGAACGAAAGGTGCCTCAGGGGTGGTTCAGCGCTCGGTGTCGGCCGGGGCGGGATCGGTGCCGTCCGGGGCGGGATCGGTGCCGGGAGGGGCGACGGCGGGAGCGGCACCTGCGGCCAGGTCCGCTCGGATGCGGCCCGCGAACCAGGCGACCGCCGACTCGCGGCGGGACAGCGGGCCGGGCTCGAAGCCGGGGGTGGAGAGCCCCTGCTGCACGCGGGCGACCAGCTCGACGTCCTCGTCGTTGGTGATCCAGCCGATGTGGATGTTCAGGCGGCGGGCGAGGCGGGTGCGCAGGCTCGTGCCGCGCCGGGTGTAGAACGCGCCGGGGACGGCCACCCGGTCCACCGCCGTCGGGATCGCCGTCCAGGCCAGGACGTGGTCGGGGTAGAAGTCGATCAGGGTGTTCGGGTAGATGACCGCGTACCTCCAGACCCGCCGGTCGGCTTCGGCGAGGCCGGGCATGGGGGCGGCGATGCGCTGGTAGAGGCGCTCGGCCCAGTTCGAGGACGGCTTGTCCCTCAGGGGCGAGGCGAACAGTGCGTAGGACTCCTCGATCTCGCAGGTGTACGCCTGGTAGTCGAGCAGCCGCATCAGGCCGGGGTGGGCCACCGGCACGTGGTAGCCCTCCAGGTAATTGTCGACCGTCACCTTCCAGTTGGCCTCCTGCACCTCGGCTCCGGCCAGGTCGTGGATCCGTGCGCGGCCGACCGGGACCAGTCCGGCGCCCGCGTAGTGGCCGACTGCCTCGGCGAGCCCGGCGCACTGCCGCGCCAGGGGAACCGCGTCGAGGTCGAGGTTGACGAACACGAAGCCGAGGAAGGATTCGACGCGGGCCGGGAACAGGCCGAGCGCGGGCTTGTCGAGGCAGGGGATCTGGCGCGCCTCCGGGGCTCCGACCAGGCTTCCGTCGAGGCGGTAGGTCCAGCCGTGGTAGGGGCAGCGGATCGCCTTGCCGGCCGGTTCGGGGGCCGTGACCAGGCGTGTTCCGCGGTGGCGGCACACGTTGAGGTGGGCGGCGAGGGCGCCGTCCTCGGTGCGGACCACGAGCACTTCGCGGCCCGCGACGGTGGCGGCGAGCCGGGCGCCCGGGTTCGGCAGGTCGGACTCGTGACAGACGAGCTGCCAGGCCTTCGCGAAGACGTTCCGGATCTCCTCGGCGGCCGTGTCGGGATCGGTGTAGTAGCGGGCCGACAGGGCCGGCCCGGGGACGTCCGGGACCGTTTGGCGGTCCGCGGCCGGCTGGTCGGGCGGGACCTGCTCGTCGGGCGGGACCGGCTGGTCGGCCGGGGGCTTCTCGGGGGCTCTGGAGTGCATCGGGTGACTCCTCCGTACCGGCGGTGAGGCGATCGGTCTCGGCGGCGGACAGCGAGACGGCACAGCGGTGGGCAGCGGGCCGGGGCGAACACCCAGGCCTTGCTGACCGATTGGACAGCCAGATTGCTGGCTGATTTCCGCCGGGTCAAGACTTGTACGCTGACCGATCGGTCAGCTAGCGTAATTCTCGTCGCTGCACCGGTGTTCATCCTCTTCTGAGCCTTTTGTCTGGCCGAATGCAGCCCCGCCGCCCGGGCACCCGCCCGGGCCCGCACCCCCACTCCATCCCTCCCTGCCGCACGCCATCGGCGCCCCCGCGGTGAACCCCGGGCATCCCACCCCGCCCCCGGTCCCCCGTCACCGGCCCGTCGCTCGCGGCACCCCCACCCCTCCCGGAGGCACGCATGAGCGGTCGTCGGCGTCTGGACTGGCTCGGGCTCACCCCCGAACCGGAGCGGGAACTACCCGCTGCGGTCGCCGCCCTGCGCGCCTCCTCACACCGTCCGGGGCGTACGGGGCCCAGTGCGGCCAACGGGCTCACCGGGCCCACCCACCCCCTGGATCCCGAACCGCCCCCGAAGCTGGTGGCCTCGGAGCGGCGCCGCCTGGAGCGCCTGGTCCTGCGCGGCAGCCGGCGCGACTGGCTGCGCTACCTGGCCGAAGTCACCGCGCTGGTCACCGCCGTTGCCAACGGCGCCGGGCAGGGCGGCAGGGGCGGCAGCCCGGCCGCCGCCCTGCTCGCCGGCGAGGTGGTCCTCGACCACCACCGCATGCTCATCGGCCTCCCGGGAACGGGATACGTCCGAACCGCCGTGGACCGCGCCGCACTCGAGGGCGCCGTACGGGCCCTGCGCGCCAACTCCAGTACAGGAAACAGCAGATGACCACGATCCGATTCCCAGCGGGGCCGTCACCGGGCTCCGTGCTCGGAGCCGCGCCGGACGCGGCGGAGGACGCCGGGGCGTACCTCGCCACCGGCGGCTACGCCGACGCCACCGGCCCGGACGAGCTGCTGCGCCACCTCGCCGCATCCGGTCTGCGCGGGCGCGGCGGGGCCGGCTTCCCGGCCGCCGTCAAGCTGCGTGCCGTCCGCGAGCGCGGCGGCTCCCCGGTGGTGGTGGCGAACGGCGAGGAGGGCGAGCCCGGTTCGGTCAAGGACCGCTGGCTGCTGCGCGCCAGGCCCCATCTGGTCCTCGACGGCCTCGCCCGCGCCGCCGCGGTCACCGGCGCCGTACGCGGCTACGTCTACCTCTCGGACCCGGTGGCCGCCGACCGCGTCCGCCGGGCCCTCGCCAAACGGGAGCCGTACCTTCCCGTCGAGGTCGTCGAGACCGCCCACACGTACGTCGCCGGGGAGGAGAGCGCGGTCGTCCGCCGGATCGACGGCGGCCCGGCCCTGCCCACCGCCAAACCGCCCCGCCCCTTCGAGCGCGGGGTCGGCGGCGCACCGACCCTGGTGTCCAACGTCGAGACGCTCGCCCGCATCGCCCTCACCGCCGCCCACCCCGGCCTCCGGCAGTCGATCGCCCGCTCCACCCTGGTGACGCTGTCCGGCGGGAGCGCGGCCCCCCTCCTCACCGAAGTCCGCTACGGCGTCCCCCTGCGCACGCTGGCCGCCGAGCTCGGCGGCCCCGACCCGGCCGGAGCCCTGATGGGCGGCCTGTTCGGCGGACTCGTCGACGCCCGCGCCCTGGACCTCCCCCTCGAACCGGGCGCGCTCGCCGCGGCGGGCACGGCACTGGGCTGCGGAGCGATCCGCTTCCTCGCCGCCGGGGCCTGCCCGGTGGGCACCGCCGCCGACGCCGTGGGCCACCTCGCGGCGGAGAGCGCACGGCAGTGCGGGGTCTGCGTCTCGGGCACCGCGGCGGTCCGCGACGCCGTGTACGCCCTCGCCGCGGGCGCCGCCCCGCCCGGCACCCCCGCCCGGTTGGAGCGGTGGTCGCTGGGGCTGCGCGGGCGCGGCGCGTGCGGCCTGCTCGACGCCGCCGCCGGCATCGCCGGCAGCCTGCTGACCGCCTTCCCCGGATCCGTCCGGTCCCACCTGCGGGAGCCCTGTCCACGCTGCGCCGCCGCCCTGCCCGGCCGTGGCCACGGGGGTCGCCTCGCCGTGGCCGTACCGGAGGTCGCCGACCCGGCCGCAGACGACGCGGCCATGGACGACGCGTCGTACCCCGCTTGCCCGTGCTGAAAGGAACACCGTGAAACTCCTGCTGGACTCCACCCGCTGCCAGGGCTACGGACTGTGCCAGGAACACGCACCCCACCTGGTCGAACTCGACGAGTGGGGCTACGCGAAGGTCATCGCCGTCGCCGTGGCGCCCGGCGCCGAGGAAGCGGCGCGCGCCTGCGCCGCGAGCTGCCCCAACTCCGCCCTCCGAGTGGATAAGTGACATGGGACGCGATCTGACGGCTCTCTTCGACCCGCGCTCGGTCGCCGTGGTCGGCGCCAGCGACGACCCCGCGAAGTACGGCCACGCGGTGGCCTCCCAGGCGCTGCGCGCCGATGGCCGGCGCCCGGTGCACCTGGTGAACCGGCGCGGCGGCACCGTACTCGGCAGGCCGGCGGCCCCGTCCCTCGCCGCGATCGGCGAACCCGTCGAGCTGGTGGTGATCTCCGTCCCCGGCAGCGGCTTCGAGGCGGCCGTGGAGGACGCCCTGGCCTGCGGGGCGAAGGCCATCGTCGGCATCACCGCCGGCTTCGCCGAGGCCGGCCCGGCGGGAGCGGCCCGCCAGCGCGCGGTCGTCGCCCGGGTCCGGGAGGCCGGAGCCGTGCTCGTCGGCCCCAACTGCCTGGGCATCGCCGACAACACGACCGAGCTGTACCTCGCCTCGGACCGTTTCGCGCCCGGCGGCACCGCCCTGCTGAGCCAGAGCGGCAACCTCGCCCTCGAACTGCAGCTGCGCGGCGCTCCGCACGGCCTGGGCTTCTCCCGGTTCGTCTCCCTCGGCAACCAGGCCGACGTCACCCTCGTCGACCTCGTCGAGGACTGCGCCCGCCACGAGGCCACCAGCGCCATCGCCGTGTACGCCGAGGACTTCGGCGACGGCAGGGCCTTCGCCACGGCCGCCGCCGCGGCGGGCAAACCGGTGGTCCTGCTCACCGCCGGGCGCGGCTCCGCCTCCGCCCGCAGCGCCCGGTCGCACACCGGGGCGCTCACCACCTCGGCCGACGTCGTGGCCGCCGCCTGCCGCGACGCGGGGGTGGAACTCGTACGCACGCCGCGGGAGATGACCGTCGTACTGGCCGCCGTGAGCAGCCGGCCCGGACCTCGTACGGGAGGCCGCCGGACCGCGGTCTTCACCGACGGCGGCGGACACGGGGCCATCGCGGCCGACGCCGCCGAGGACGCCGGTCTCCACGTACCGGAGCTCGCGGAGGCGACCCAGGCGGGGCTGCGGACCGTGCTGTGGCAGCAGTCCGCGGTCGGCAATCCGGTCGACCTGGCGGGGATGGGCGAGCAGGAGCCCCTCTCGTACGCCGACGGGGTCGGGCACCTGCTCGCCGCCGAGGAGGTCGACGCGGTCCTGATGACGGGCTACTTCGGCGGGTACGCCGCGTCCGACGGGGGTCTGGGCGGCGGCCAGGCGGGCGGCTCCGTGCTCGCGGAGGGCGAGATGCGGGCCGCCGAGAAGATCGTCACCCACCTCGCGGAGTCGCCGAAGCCCCTGGTGGTGCAGTCGATGTACCCCGGCTCGCCGAGCTGCCGGGTGCTGGCCTGGGCCGGGATACCGGTGTTCGCCGCCACCGAGGACGCCGCCCGCGCGCTGTCGGCGATGACCGGCCGGGCCGCGGGTTCCGCACCGCAGCCGCAGACGCCGCCCGCGCTGCCCGCGCTGCCCGCGCTCGCCGCCCTGCCCCCCGCCGCCGCGCCGCTGCGGAACCCGGGGTACCACCGGGTGCGCGGGCTGCTCGGCGCCGCCGGCGTGCCGTTCCCGGCCGCCCGTGAGGTCAGCGACGAGGCCGGAGTACGGGCCGCGGCCGCGGAGTTCGAGGGCCCGTACGTACTGAAGGCCCTGCACCTCCTGCACAAGTCCGACGCGGGTGGCGTGGCGCTGCGCCTAGCCGACCGGGACGCGCTCCTCGCCGCCTACCGGGACATGCGCGCCCGGCTCGGTGCCGGCTCGTACTCGGTCGAGGCGATGGCGGACCTCTCGGACGGCGTCGAGCTGATCGTGGGCGTGAACCACGACCCCCGCTTCGGACCGGTGGCCATGGTCGGGCTCGGCGGGGTCCTCACCGAGACCCTGCGCGACGTGGCCTTCGCGCTGGCGCCCGTACCGGCGCGGCGGGCCGAGGAGTTGCTGCGGGGGCTGCGGAGCGCCGCCCTGCTCGCGGGTGTCCGCGGCCGGCCCGCCGTCGACGTCGCCGCCGCGGCCGCCGTGATCGAACGCATCACGACGGTGGCCGCCGCGCATCCGGAGATCGCCGAGCTGGAGGTCAACCCGCTGCTGGTCCGCCCGGACGGCGCCCTGGCGCTGGACGCACGGGCCGTCCTGGGCTGACCCGTCCACCACTCCCACACCTCAACTCCTCCCTCGCTCAACCCCCTTAGGCCCTGGAGAACGCCATGGACTTCCGCTACACGCCCGAGCAGGCCGACCTCAAGGCCCGCGCCGCCGCCTACGCACGCCTCCTGATGGGGTACGAGGACCAGTCCGAGGAGGCGGGAGGCCCGCTGCCCGCCGAGACGGTCCGCGAACTGACCCGCGCCGCCATGGACGCCGGCGTCTACGCGATCAACATGCCCGCCGCCTGGGGCGGGGCCGGCCTGTCCCTGCTGGACCAGGTCATCGTCGAGGAGGAGTTCGGCAAGGTCACCAACTGCCTCTGGGACATTCCCTGGCGGCCCGCGAACGTCCTCGCCCACGGCACCGGGGCGCAGCGCGAGAAGTACCTCCTGCCCGTCATCCGGGGCGAGCGCTTCGACGCGTTCGCGGTCACCGAACCCGGGGCGGGCTCGGACCCCGGCTCGTGCACGAGCACGGCGACCCGCACCGCGGGCGGCTGGCTGCTCAACGGCGAGAAGTGGTTCGTGACCTGCGGTGACATCGCCGACTTCCTGCTGGTGCAGGCCGATGCGGGCCCGGAGCGGGCCGCGACCCTCTTCTTCGTGGACAAGCAGGCGCCGGGCGTCGAGATGACGCGGGTCCCCCGGTTCATGCACTCCGCGGTGAACGGGCACCCCGAGTTCACCTTCACCGATGTCTTCGTCGCCGACGAGGACGTGCTCGGCGGGGTCGGCAACGGCTACGAGCTGACGAAGGAGTGGTTCACGGACGAGCGTCTGATGATCGCCGCCCGGACCGTGGGGGCGGCGGAGCGGGCCCTGGAACTGGCCCGCGACTGGGCGGTCGACCGCCGCCAGTTCGGCTCCCCCATCGCCGACTTCCAGCTGATCCAGGGCATGCTCGCCGACTGCGCCGTCGACATCGCCGTCAACCGCGCCTACACCCACCAGGTCGCCTGGGAGGCCGACCAGCCGCACACCGACCCCAAGACCCTGCATGCCAAGGCGTCGACGGCGAAGCTCGCCGCGAGCGAGGCCGCGGGGCGGGTGATCGACCGGTGCGTCCAGATCTTCGGAGGCCGCGGCTACGACCGCTCGTACCCCGTCGAGCGGATGTACCGGGAACTGCGCGTCGACCGGATCTGGGAGGGCACCTCCGAGATCCAGCGCCTGATCATCGCCAACGAGCTCGTCAAGCGGGGTACGGGGGCACTCGCGCTGCCCGGCCGCTCCTGACGGACCCCTGCACCGCCGACTGCGCCACCGCGCCTGCCGCCCCCGTCACCACGACCACACCACGAACCACGACCCCGACCCGGACCCGGACCCGGACCCCGACCACGACCACGACCACGACCACGAGGACGAACACACCATGGACTTCCGCCTCACCGCCCGTCAGGAAGAGCTCCGCGACTCGGCGCGCGCCCTCACCGGGTTCATCATGAAGTACGAGCTCGACTGCGAGGAGAACAACGGCCTGCCCCCGCAGGCCCACACCGAGATCCGCGACGCCGTCCTCGACAGCGGCCTCCAGGCCGTCAACATGCCCGCGGAGTGGGGCGGCGCCGGCCTGAGCATCCTGGAGCAGGTCACCGTCCAGGCCGAGCTCGGACGGCTCACCGGCGCCCTGTGGGACATGGTGTGGCGTCCCGCCAACGCGCTGTCCTTCTGCACGCCGGAGCAGCGCGAGCGGTACCTCGTCCCGGTGATCCGGGGCCGGCGCCGCGACTGCTACGCGGTGAGCGAGCCCGAGGCCGGCTCCGACCCGCAGAGCCTGCGGACCACGGCGACCCGTACGCACGACGGCGGCTGGGTGCTGAACGGCGAGAAGTGGTTCGTCACCGTCGGCGACCACGCGGACTTCATGATCGTGCTCGCGGCCGCCGGGGAGGAGCGGGCGCCGACCCTGTTCCTCGTCGACAAGGACACCCCGGGCATCGAGATGACCCGGGTGCCCCGCTGGATGCACACCTTCGTCTACGAGCACCCCGAGTTCACCTTCACCGAGGTCCGCCTGCCCGCGGACGCCGTGCTCGGGGAGGTGGGCACCGGCTACGACATCACCCGCTCCTGGTTCACCGAGGAACGGCTGATGATCGCCGCGCGCACGATCGGGGCGGCGGAGCGGGCCCTGGAACTGGCCCGCGACTGGGCGGTCGACCGCCGCCAGTTCGGCTCCCCCATCGCCGACTTCCAGCTGATCCAGGGCATGCTCGCCGACTGCGCCGTCGACATCGCCGTCAACCGCGCCTACACCCACCAGGTCGCCTGGGAGGTCGACGAGGGCGTCCTCGACCGCAAGACGCTGCACGCGAAGGCCGCCATCGCCAAGCTGTCGGCGAGCGAGGCGTCCGGCCGGGTCGTCGACCGCTGCCTGCAGATCTTCGGTGGCCGCGGCTACGACCGCTCGTACCCCGTCGAGCGGCTCTACCGCGAACTGCGCGTCGACCGCATCTGGGAGGGCACCTCCGAGATCCAGCGCCTCATCGTCGCGGGCGAACTCGTCAAGCGCGGCACCGGCGTGCTGCGGATGCCGTCCTCCGTGTGACCGGGAGCGGCGGTCCGGGCCGCGCCCGCGGTCCGCGGCCCGGACCGCCGCCGCATCCGTCCGTAGGAGAACCGTCCGAGTCCGAAGAGGGAGAGGGAGAGGGAGAGCCGATGACCGATGTCGAACGCGTCGGGATCGTGGGGTGCGGTCTGATGGGCTCCGGCATCGCCGAGGTCTGTGCCCGCGCCGGGCGGGACGTGGTGGTGGTGGAGACGAGCCGCAGTGCCGCGGACGCCGGCCGGGAGCGGATCGTCCGCTCCCTGGCCCGCGCCACGGCCGCCGGAAAGCTCACCGAAGCCGAACGCGACGCCGCTGTGGGCCGGATCGCGATGACCACGGACATGGACCGGATGGCCGACCGGGACCTCGTCGTCGAGGCGGTGGCCGAGGACGAGCGGGCGAAGCTGGAGGTCTTCGCCCGGCTCGACCGCGCCGTCGGGCGCAGGGACGCGGTCCTCGCGACGAACACCTCCTCCATCCCGGTGATCCGGCTGGCCGCGGCCACGTCCCGGCCGGAGCAGGTCGTCGGCCTCCACTTCTTCAATCCCGTCCCGGTGCTGCCCCTGGTCGAGCTGGTGCCCTCCCTGCTCACCTCCGCGGAAACCGTCCGGCGCGCGCGGGAGTTCGCCTCCGGCGTGCTGGGCAAGCAGGTCGTCCACGCCGAGGACCGGGCCGGGTTCGTGGTGAACGCGCTCCTCGTTCCGTACCTGCTCGCCGCCGTACGGATGGCCGCGTCGCGGACCGCGTCGGCCGAGGACATCGACCGGGGCATGACCCTGGGGTGCGCGCACCCCCTCGGGCCGCTGGCGCTGGCCGACCTCATCGGGCTGGACACCGTCCAGGCGATTGCCCGGTCGATGTACGCGGAGTACCGCGAGCCGCTGTACGCACCGCCGCCCCTGCTGGCGCGGATGGTGGACGCGGGCCTGCTCGGCCGCAAGACCGGCCGGGGTTTCCACACCTATTCCTGACCGCGATGCCCCGGCGGACCGGAGCCCGGAAGCCCCATGCGCGAGGATGGGGGTCCGGCGGGCGGGGCCGCCGGGGCCCTTCCACCCACCCACGCACCCCATCCGACGGGTGCCGACACGGGGAGCAGCCCACGTGACCAAGGCCGAGCGGGCACTCGAAACGCGTGAGCGGATCCTCACGGCCGCGTGCGAAGTGATCGCCGACATCGGTTTCGAGCACGTCAGCATGCGCAAGGTCGCCGAGGCCGCCGGTGTCTCGAAGGCCCTGCTGCACTACCACTTCGACACCCGCGAGAAGCTCTTCGCCGAGGCGATGACGCACTCCTTCGCCAAGACCGGTACGGACACCGGCAGCGAGGACGATTCGCTCCCGGCAGCCGCCGTCCTGGCCCGGATCGTACGGAGCATGCTGCCCACGGACGCCGAGCTGCGCCAGGACTGGAAGCTCTGGCAGGAGCTGTGGGTGCGCGCCCTGCGGGACGGCGCGGCGCGGGACCTCGCCGTGGACCTGTACGACCAGCTGCACGCCTGGGTCGCCGGAGTCGTGGAACGGGGCATCGCTTCGGGCGAGTTCACCGACTGCGACGTCGCGGAGGTCGGCACGCTGGTGCTGGCCCTGTGCGACGGCCTCGGCAACCGGCTGATGCTGGAGGACCCCCGGCTCGACATCGCGACGGCCCAGTCGACGATCTGGCGGGCGATCGCGCCGGCCCTCGGGATCGCCCCCGTCTTCCCCGAGGTCGCGTCGGAGGTCCCGGCGGTCTGACGGCGCGGTCCGCCGCGGGGCTCCACCGGCGGTCCGCCGCGGGGCTTCAGCGGCAGGCCGCCGCGGGGCTTCACCCGCGCGCCGCCGCGGGGCTTCACCGCCCGCGCGGCCAGCCCGTACGCCGCCGGGAGGCGCGCGGCCCGCGCCGGGACGGCAGGGGTGCCGCGAGGCCGAAGACCACGGTGATCCGGGCGCCGCCGCGGGGGCCGCGGGAGATGCGCACCGAGCCGCCCGTGACGGAGCCGGCCCTGCGGGCGATGTCGAGGCCGAGCCCCGAGGAGCCGGTGCTGCTTCCGCGGGAGAGGGCCTGGTCCGGTTCGGGGATGCCCGGACCGTCGTCCTCCACGACCAGTTCCACGGCCTGGGCGGTGCGGGCGACGCGCACGGCGAAGGGGGTGCCGGGCGAAGTGTGCCGGAAGACGTTCCCGATGAGCGCGTCCACCACGGCGGCCACGTCGTCCTCGCAGAGGCCGACGGCCGACGGCTCCTGGGTGAGGTCGAGGGAGCACGGGCGGTTCTGCTGCTCCGCCAGGACCGCCCAGAAGGCGGTGCGGCCGCGTACGACGTCCGCCGCCTCACAGCGCGGTCCGGCCGGTCCGGGGCGCGCGGCCTGGTGTTCCGTACCGGCTTCCGTACCGGTTTCCGGGCCGAGCATGCCCTGCCCCATCGGACCCACGGCGAGCGGGGTGCGGGCCGCGGTGATGATGGCCCGGAGTTCCGTTTCCAGTGCGCACACGGCGGCCTCGACCCTGGCCGACTCCGGTGAGCCGGCCATGCGTTCCGTGGCCAGGTGCAGGGCCGTCAGCGGGGTGCGCAGCCGGTGGGACAGGTCGGCGACCAGTTCGCGCTCGACGGCGAGGAGCTCGGTCATGCGGTGGGCCATGGTGTTGAAGGCGATGCCCGCGTCGCGCAGTTCCCGTGGGCCCATGGGGTCCACGCGGGCGTCCAGATTGCCTTGGCCCAGGGCCTGGGAGGCGTGGGCGAGCCTCTTGGAGGACCGGACGACCTTCGCGCCGAGGCGGTCGGCGACCAGTACGGAACCGCCGACCAGTCCGACGGCGAGGAGGAGCATGACCGCCCAGGAGGCCGTGACCCCGCGGGTCAGCTCCTGTTCGGGGACGAAGTTCTCGATGACGGCGACCTGGTCGCCGGGCAGTACCACCGGCTGCAGGCAGATCCAGCCGCCGGGAATCCGTTCGGATATGGACTCGCGGCCCTGCTCGGCCCGTTCGAGCAGCGCCGCGGGGGCCCGGGACGTGCCGAGGACGGGGGCGTCGGGCAGGTGGACGACCACGTACTCGGCCGCGTCCAGGCTGGCGGCGGATTCCCGCAGGGCGGACGGATCCGTGGTCAGCGTCAGTACGGGGGCCAGGGCGGCGGCCCGCTGCTCGGCGGCGGTGACGCTCTGCTCCTTGACGAGCGACATCACCAGGGCGGCAAGCGGTATGAGGAAGGAGAGGGCGACCATGGACGTGACGGCGAGCGCCACTCCGGCCAGGGAGCGTCTCACCGCGGCGCCACCAGCTTGATGCCGACGCCGCGGACGGTCAGCAGGTAGCGCGGGGCGGCCGCGCGTTCGCCGAGCTTGCGGCGCAGCGAGGACAGGTGCACGTCGACGGTCTGGTCGTCCACGTACGGCTCGCGCCAGACCTCGGTCAGCAGCCGCCGTTTGGAGACGACCTGGCCGGTGTGGTGGGCGAGGAAGGCCAGGAGGTCGAACTCGCGCCGGGTGAGCCGGAGCTCGCGGCCGGACAGGTGTGCGGTGCGGGCGCCGGGGTCCACCGCCAGTTCGCCCACGGTGGTGGGGCGCAGCGGTTCGGCCGCCGCCGGCGGGCGCGGACCCCCGGCTCCGTGTGCGGCACGGGCGGGCGGCAGGTGGCTGGTACGCCGCAGGACGGCGGAGAGTCGTGCGATGAGCTGTCCCCCGGAGAAGGGTTTGACCAGGTAGTCGTCGGCGCCCGCGTTGAGGAGCCGGATGATTTCCGCCTCGTCGTCGCGTGCGGTGGCCACCAGCACGGGAACGGAGGAGATGCCCCGGATCATGCGCAGTGCGTCTCCTCCGTCCAGATCGGGCAGCCCCAGGTCGAGGACCACCGCGTCGAAGGGCGACTGGGTGACCTCGCGCAGGGCGCCGAACCCGTCGCCCGCGCTGCGGACGGCATACCCGTGCTCCGCCAGGACTTCGATGAGTGACTGGCGGATGCTGGGGTCGTCTTCGACGACCAGGACGCTCGGCATGGGCACACCTTAGGTGAACGTTCGTTCCTATCGGTCCGCGAAGGCCGGGCCCTCGTCGGTGACGTGCAGGTGGACGGGGCGGTCGGAGACCGGAATGGTGCAGCCTTCCTCGGAGCTGCAGCTCGCGTACCCGAGCAGGACGGTCGCGTCGCCGTTGCCGCCCCCGTCGCCCTTGCCGTCCAGGCGGACGGCCAGTGTGGTGGTGACGGGTCCGTCCGGGTAGACGGGGACCCGGGCGTCGACGCCGGGCACGCGGATGGTCCGTACGTCCGCCGCGGCCTTCAGCTTCCCGTCCGCCCGCAGGACGCCGGTGACGTCCATCGAGGTCGGCCGGCCCACGCCCTCGATGCCGGTGGCGGGCAACTCGGTGCTGTAGAGGTGGAAGCCCTTCTCCTCGGGGGTGAACACCGCGGTCAGGGTGGCCCTCGGCGGCTGCCAGTCCGAGACCGAGAGGGTCACGGTGACCCCGTTCTCGGTGAAGCTCGTCGTGGGCGCGGAGCCGGTCTTCGCGGGCTGCCCGCCGCAGGCCGTGAGCGCGGTCAGGGAGAGCAGGACGGCCGCGAGGCGGGCCTTGCGGGAGTGGTGCGCGTACGGGGACACGTTCATGGCCGTGCTTTCGTCAGGGGAGGGAGGGGCAAGGGAGAGGCAGAGAGGGCTGAGCCCGGCGCTAGACGGCCGTGGTGTACGCCGCGCTCCACAACTGGAGCCGGTACACCAGGTCGTTCCACACGCCCGTGGCCAGCAGGACGCCGACGAGGACGAGCATGCCGCCGCCGATCCGCAGGACCCACTGGTAGTGCCGTTTGACCAGGCCGAAGGCGCCCAGGGCCCGGCGGAAGGCCAGGGCCGCGAGGATGAACGGCAGGCCCAGCCCGAGGCAGTAGGCCGCCATCAGCAGGGCTCCGCGGGCCGCGCTCGCCTCGCTCCAGGCGAGCGCCTGTACGGCGGCCAGCGTCGGGCCGATGCAGGGGGTCCACCCGACCGCGAACACCGCCCCCAGCAGCGGCGCGCCCGCCAGACCGAGCACGGGCCGCCGGTGGCTGCGGAACTCCCGCTGGGTGAAACCCGGCAGGAACCCCATGAAGGACAGCCCCATCAGCACGGTGAAGACGCCGAGCACCCGGGTGACCACCTCCTGGTGGGCCAGCAGGGTGCGTCCGGTGTACCCGAACAGGGCGCCTCCGGAGACCAGGACGGCCGTGAAGCCCAGGACGAAGAGCAGCGCGCCTGCCGCCATCCGGCCGCGCTGCCCGCCGCGGGCGTCCGCCAGGTCGGACACCGACAGGCTGGTCACGTAGCTCAGGTAGCCCGGCACGAGCGGCAGTACGCACGGCGAGAGGAAGGAGACCAGTCCCGCGAAGAAGGCCACGGGGGCGGCGACGGCCGGCGTCCCGTGGAGGAGGGAGGGCGCGGCGTCCGCGGGGGCGAGCGCCACCATCTCCGCGGCCGTCGCCATGCCGGTCAGAGCGGTCAGCGCCGTCACGCCGGTGAGCGCCGTCATGACGCCTCCTGCGCGACGCGGGTGAGCAGGGGCCTCAGTTCCTCGTCGGTGACCGCTCCCCCGATGCTGACGGCGATGCGGCCGTGGCGGTCGATCACCAGGGTCGAGGGGATGGTCTGCGGGTTGAGGAGCGCGGGCGGAAAGCGGAGCAGGAGCTCGCCGGTGGGGTCGTGGAGGCTGGGGAACCCCAGGCCGTGCGCGCGGACGAAGGACTGCGCCGCCGCACGGTCCCGGTCGCGGGTGTTGATCCCGAGGAACCGGACTCCCTGCGTACGGGTCTCCCCGCTGAGCCGCTCCAGGTCGTCGGCCTCCGCGCGGCAGGGCCCGCACCACGATCCCCAGACGTTGAGGACGACGACCTGGCCCCGGAACCCGGCGAGGCCGAGCGGCTTTCCGTCCAGGTCGGCGCCCTCCAGTGCAGGCGCCTGCGGTCGGGCGCCCGCGTCCACGACCGCGGCCGCGGACATGGGCCTGACGGCGGCGTTCCCCGGGCCGGCCGGCTCCCCGCCGTCGCTGCCGTCGCCGCCGTCGGGGGCGGCGCCCGCAGCGGCGTAGAGGCACCCGGCGAGCGCCACCGCGAGGCCGGCGCCGGCCAGGACGGTGGCGCGTGGGACCGCACGTCTCATGACGCCCACTTGCGGAGGAAGGAGCCGATGCCGTCCGAGGTCAGGGCGGGATTGCCGGTGACGTGCGTGTCGGTGCGCACGGTGCCGGACGGCGAGACCACGACCAGGACGGGCATCTTGTACGTCCCGCCGGAGGGGCTGTACTTGCGCAGGAGGGCGGAGTTGGCGGAGCTGTTGCCGCCGATGTCCACCTTGACCAGGTGGTACGAGGCTCCGAGGAGCGATGCCGTCTGCGGCTGGGCGAACACCTTGTCGGCCGCCTTGCAGTTGCCGCACCAGTTGGCGCCGAAGTCGAGCAGCACCATGCGCCCGTCGGCCTTGGCCGCGCGCAGCGCCGCGTCGATCAGCTTCTGTGCGTCGGCCGAACTGTCGTAGCCGGGGCCCGGGATCCGGGCAGCCGGGGCGGGCGCGGCGGAGGTGCGGGACGGCTTGGGGGCGGGCTTGGCGGGCTTGGCGGGCTGGGCGCGCGAGGGGGTGGCCGAGGCCCTGGCCGACGCGGAAGCCGATGCCGATGCCGACGGCGGCGGCGGCGTGGCGGACGCCGACGGGGACGCCTCTGCGGACGCGGAGGCGGACTCCGTCCCGGCCGGGAGGGCCTGCGACGGCTGTCCGGCCGCCGCCGGGGCGGCGGCCCCGGTGGTCTGGGTGGACGGGCCGCACGCCGCGGTCAGCCCGGCGGCGAGCACCGCCGCGGTCACCAGGGCGGAGCGCGGGCGCGTGGTGCGACGGGCTGCGCGGACGGGTCGGAGTATGCGAGAAGTCATGGCGAAGACACCCCAAGGCACGGTTCGGAGTACGGGAAGCGCGAGACGCCTTCCGGATCGGTGGACCCGGTGGCGCGACGGCTCGACGGTGCGGCGGCTGGACGGAGTTGCCCGGGCAGTCGTGCCCGGGCAGTCGTGCCCGGACGCCGAAGGCCGCTCGGCTGACGCGAGCATAGGACCGCTGGGAGCCGCTGGAACCGGGTGAGCGCGATCTTGAGGTTCCCCTAAGGAACAGCTCACCTTCCGCTTCATGAAGCTCGGGCGATGAGCGTGCACAAGGGTGTGGAACCCCCAAAAAGCGGGGTGAGGGTGTCGAGTGGCGCGGACCGGGTCAGAAGGACGTTTCGCGCACGCTGGCCCTTGCCGACGGGTTGATCGTCGCCGTGATGACCGAACGGTGGTCCGAGCTGGAGAACGTGACGGTCAGGGTGTCGTCCGCGGTCTGCGAGGTGCCGGCCTTGTAGCCCCGGCTGGGCACCGCGGAGATCAGGCACACGCCTCGGCTGCCGTAGCGCACGGTGACCTTGCCGCCCTCCGAGGGGACGGTGTGCAGGCCCGGTCCGCCCTCGTCGCAGTCGACGCGCGGTGTGGGTGCCGGCGGTCGCGGAGTTCCCGTCGTGGCCTTCGCGGACGTGGGCGTCGAAGCCGGGGGTGACGGCCGCCCGGTCGCGGAGGGCGAAGCACCGGGGGTGGCGCTCGGGGACTGCGGGCTCGGGGACTGGCCCTGCGTCGCCTGCCAGGCCGGCGGGGTGTCGACGACCATGGGGGCGGACCGCGCGACGGGAGGCGTGTGCCTGGTCGAACCGACCACGAACTGCACCGTGGCGAGCACGGCGGTCACGCTGGCGGCGGTGCACGACAGCCATATGAGCAAGTAGCGCGGAATTCGGGGCACGGCCCCATAGTGACCGACCCGCCGGCCCGCGCGTCACCGCCTCCCCCCGAAAGGACGCGGCCGGCCGGCCCGCACGCCGGCCGGACCCCGATCCGGCCGGGAACGCCGACGTCCTCCGGACCCGCGTACGGGCCGGAGGACGTGTGCCGGGCCCCGTGGGGAGACGGGGCGGCAGGTGGAAGTGGCTGGGGGAGGTGGAGGAGTGGGGTGGGGCGGGGCGGCGGGGAGTTCCTACCTCGGCGCCCCGAAGTTCTGCGTCCACCAGGGCCCTCCGTCGCCCTTGTGGAAACCTATGCCGATCTCCTTGAACCCGCAGTTGAGGATGTTGGCCTTGTGGCCGGGGCTGTTCATCCACGCCTTCATGACCGCGGCGGCGTCCGCCTGACCGCGGGCTATGTTCTCGCCCAGGCGGGACCAGCCGTATCCGGCGGCTTCCACACGGCTGGTCATGGTGGAACCGTCGGGCCCGGTATGGGACATGACGCCGCTGCGGGCCATGGTGTCGCTGTACGCCCGCGCCGCGGCGCTCAGCTTGGCGTTCGCGCTCAGCGCGCCGCAACCGGCCGCGGCCCGCTCCTTGTTGACGATGGACAGGACTGCGGACTCCACACCGGATGCACCGGAGGAGCCGCCGGAACCACCCGAGCCACCCGAACCGCCCGAACCGCCACCGGTGGTCGCGGAGGGCGTACGGGTGGGGGGCTTGGGCGGCTTGACGGCCGGAGTCGATGCCGCGGGGGCCGGGCGGCTCGCCGCCGCCGACTTCGTGGGGGTGGCGGATCCGGTGGCGGCGGAGGTGGGCGTCGCGGACGGCATCGCGCCCGTCGCGGACGCGGCGGCGGCGGAGAGCGTGGGGGCGGCGGGAGAGGGGGTTGCCACCGCCTCTTCGCTACCGGAGCCCGCTGCCCGGGAGTTCGGCCCGGTCGCACGGCCACCGTCGTCGGGGGCGGCCACCGCGACCCCGACCGCCACCGCCGCGGCCGCCGTCGTGAGGGACAGCACGATGCGCGTGCGCACCGTCTTCTTCCGTCGCGCCTCGACGCGGGACGGGGCTCCGGGGGTTCGGCTGCGGCTCATGCCTGTGGCACCTCTCGGCGAGAAGGAAGGACGGTCCCCGAGCGTAGGCTGATGACCAGCGAAAACGGCGGCCCGGAGGCCTTCTTCAAGGTCCCTTAAGGAAGCCCGCAGACTCGGCACAGGTCGGCGCCGTCAACCGGGCGAGCTCGACCAGGCTGATGAGGACCGGTCCGTACTCACCTACTTACTCGCTCACTCACTCACTCACTCACTCACCAGGGATAGGCCGGCTCGTCCACCACGCGCAGCGCCTCCACGCCCGCGTCCGCAGCGCCGTACACCCGGCCGCCCCGCGACCTGGCGAGGAGTCGCAGGTACGCGACCGACTCCGCCGTGACGACCTCGCCGGGCAGCAGGACCGGAACGCCGGGCGGGCACGCGGTCACGGTGTCGGCGGACACGCGTCCCACCGCCTCGGCGCAGGGCACCACGCGGTGGCCGCCGAAGACGGCCGCCCGGAGGTTGAGACGACACGGCCCCTGCTCCGGCAGTTCGACCCGCAGCGGTTGCGCGGTGCCCTGCGCCTCGGGCGGCAGGGCGTGCAGCGCGTCGAGGAGCCGGTCGACGTCCGGTACGGGGCCGGTACCCAGCGCCAGCGTCAGGACGGTGTCGGTGGCCCCGTCGACGCTTCGGCCGAGGCCCGCCGCACCGAGTCCGCGGAGCGCGTCACGACCGCCGAGGCCTCCGACGCGGGTGTTGACGGCGATGCGCAGCGGGTCGGCACCGGCGATCCCCGCGAGGTCGCCGAAGCCGTCCGCGACGAGCGAGAAGCGCCCTTCCCGCCGAATGGCCGCGGTGATCGAGGCGGCCGCCTCGAGCGGGGCGGGGACGTGGCCCCCGCCCCGGGCGAACGGCTGGGCCGGCAGGTCCGGCAGGTCCGGCAGGTCCGGCAGGTCCGGCAGGTCCGGCAGGTCCGCGCAGCTCGGCCCCCGAGTGAGGTCGACGGCACGTTCGATCAGGGGGCCGATCAGTTCGGCGTACGGCCCGTCGCCCAGTCGCAGGACGGGAGTGGGGCCGGAGGTGATCGAGAGGTCGGCGCCGTGCGCGAGGGCGTCGGGCAGGAGTGCCGGGTGCCGGCCGGGGAGCGGGGACCGCCAGGTCTCGTCCACGATCAGCGGGATCCCGGCGGTGTGGGCGGCCTCGGCGAGCGATCGGACGTCGGCCACCGCTCCGTACCGGGTGGGCGAGACGACGAGGGCGGCCATGTCGCCGCGTCCGCCGGCCGTGGCCGCCAGGTCTTCGGCCCGTACGCAGTGCGCCACTCCGTGCGCCAGGTCGAGGGTCGGCCGCAGCCAGTGGGCGTCGAGGCCGGACACGACCAGGGCGTCGAGCACCGGGGCAGGGCGGTCGAGCGGTGTTCCGTGCGCTCGTGAGTCGGGCCCCGGTGGGACGCGTAATTCCGCCTGTCCCAGGCGGTTTGCGGTGACATCGCCCGGGGGTTCCGCGAGCGGTCCGGTGCGATGCCTCGAATTTTGGCCACCACGACGATCGCAGTCAAGAGGAGAGATCGATATTTCGATCTAACGACCAATGTGGTCGATCGATTCACCTCGCACCGTCCCACAACAGGAGGCCCAAGCCCGCAACTTCGACCTGAACGCAGCCTGGAGCAGCAGGATTGCGTCCGTACCGCTCAACACGGTCGCTGAACTCGTTTCGATCGATCGCTCTATCGATCTTGCCGATCATTTAAGCGATCAATATGGTCCTCGCCATGACCGCCACGCCTCCGCACAGCCCCGCGACGCTCCCGCCGGTGAAGCCACACCGTCCGCGGCTGCTGATCGCCATGGATCCCGCCCTGGCTCCCTCTCTGCTCGACGAGGTCACCCTGAACCGGCTCGCCGACGTCTCGGAGGTCGAACCGGCCCTGGTCACCGACGACTTCTCCCGGGCCGGCGTACTCGGCGCGCTGCGCGAGACCGAGGTGCTCCTCACGTCCTGGGGATGCCCGCAGATCGACGAGCTGGTCCTGGCCTGCGCCCCGCGGCTCAAGGCCGTGGTCCACGCCGCCGGATCGGTTCGCTGGCACATCACCGAAGCCTGCTGGGACCGGGGCATCGAGGTGTCATCGGCCGCCGCGGCCAACGCCCTTCCCGTCGCCGAGTACACGGTGGCCGCGATCCTCTTCGCCAACAAGGGCCTCCTGGAAGTCCGGGACGAGTACCGTCGCGTCCGCGGCGAGCAGGACTGGCGCGCCCGATTCCCCGAAGTGGGCAACTACCGGCGCACCGTGGGCATCGTCGGGGCCTCCCGCATCGGGCGCCGGGTGATCGAACTCCTCGCCCCGTACTCCTTCGACGTCGTCGTCCACGACCCGTACCTGAGCGGGGCGGCGGCCGAGCGGCTCGGCGTGCGCCGGGCGGAGCTCGACGAGCTGTGCGCGGTCAGCGACGTCGTCAGCCTCCACGCGCCGGCGACTCCCGAGACCAGGCACATGATCGACCGGCGCAGGCTCGGTCTGCTGCGCGACGGCGCCACCTTCGTGAACACCGCCCGCGGCTCGCTCGTCGACCAGGAGGCGCTCACCGAGGAGCTGCGGACGGGCCGCATCCGGGCCGTCCTCGACACGACCGAGCCCGAATGCCTGCCCGCCGACTCGCCCCAGTACGACCTGCCGAACGTGTTCCTCACCCCGCACTTCGCGGGCTCGTTCGGGACGGAACTGCGCCGGATGGCCGACCTGGCCGTGGAGGAGCTGGCCCGGTACGCGGCGGGGCTCCCCTTCGCCCATCCCGTGCGCCGCGCGGACCTGGACCGGTCGGCATGACCATGCAGCCCTGGTTCACCGGGGCCAAACTCGGCATCTTCGTCCACTAGGGGATCTACGCCGTCGACGGCGTGGCCGAGTCCTGGTCCTTCTTCGGCGGCGACCTCACCCGCGAGGCCTACATGAAGCAGCTCGAAGGGTTCACGGCCGCGCGCTACCGCCCCGACGACTGGGCCCGCCTGTTCGAGCGGGCCGGCGCGAAGTACGCCGTGCTCACCACCAAGCACCACGACGGCGTCGCCCTGTGGGACACCGGCCGCACCGACCTCTCCGTCGTCGGCCGCTCCCCCGCGGCGCGCGATCTCGTCGGCCCCTTCACCGAGGCGCTGCGCCGGCGCGACCTGCGGGTC
Source organism: Streptomyces tatrensis (assembly GCF_049310065.1). Classification (NCBI taxonomy): domain Bacteria; kingdom Bacillati; phylum Actinomycetota; class Actinomycetes; order Kitasatosporales; family Streptomycetaceae; genus Streptomyces; species Streptomyces tatrensis. The sequence goes on from NZ_JBMDLB010000011.1 coordinate 906,986, forward strand.
GGCCTGTACTTCTCCCACTCCGACTGGAGTCACCCCGACTACCCGACCGTCCGGCCCTCGGCGCTGCACCGGCCCTGGGTCGACAACCGGTTCGCGATGCCCGCACCCGGCGACGAGGAACCCGAACGCTGGGAGCGCTACCTCGAACAGGTGCACCGGGGGCAGATCAGGGAGCTCCTCTCCCGCTACGAACCCGACCTCCTCTGGTTCGACGGAGCCTGGGAACGCGACGCGCACCAATGGCGGATGGAGGAGCTGCGCGAGGAGGTGCTCCGGCGCCGGCCCCGCACGATCCTGAACGGGCGGATGCTCGGTCACGGCGACTACGCGACACCCGAGCTCGGCGTGCCGATCCTGCCGCCCGAGGGGCCCTGGGAGCTCTGCTACACCATCGGCGACGCCTGGGGCCACCAACCGCGGGACACGGCGCACAAGTCCGTCGGAGAGCTGGTCCGCGTGTTCGCCGAGACGATCGGCCACGGGGGCAACCTCCTGCTCAACACGGGCCCCCGGGAAGACGGCACGATCGCGCCGGAACACGCCGAACGGCTCGAAGGCCTCGGCCAGTGGATCCGCCGCAACCAGGAGGCCGTCTATCCGACGGGGCGCGGCATGCCCTACGGCCACCACTACGGGCCCTCGATGCTCGGCGGGGACCGCCGCACCCTCTTCCTCGTCTGCTTCGACGTCCCGCGCCACTTCGTCGAGGTCCGGGGCCTGAGGAACACCGTCCGGAAGATCTCCGTGCTCGGCACCGGTGAGGAGCTCGGCCACCGGGTCGTCGGCGGCTTCCCCTCGCGCAGGGTGCCCGGGGTCGTACGCATCGACGCCCCGGCCCGCTGCGACCCGTACGCCACCGTCATCGCCCTCGAACTGGACGGCGAAATCGAGCTCTACCGCGGCGAAGGCGCCGGCTGACCCGCTCCGGCTCCGGCTCCGCGCGCATGTGACTCGCCGTCCGGCAGCTGGTGCACGACCAGCTCCCCCACTGATCCATCGGAGAAGAGATGCCCAGAGCCCTACCGTCCCGGCTGAGCAGGGCCGCCGTCGCCGGTGCGACCGTCGCGGGGGTGCTCGCGGTCTCGATGCCGGCGCCCGCCCATGCCGGGGCCGCCGCGAACCTCGTGGTCAACGGCGACTTCGAGCAGGCCGGCGCCGACGGCTCGATCGTCGGCTGGCCGCAGAACGAGACCCGGGCCAGTGGTCGGGCCCAGGTCGTCGACGGCGCGGGCCCCGACGGCAGCCGGGCGCTCGCCCTCGACCTCGGCGACCCGCACGACAAGGCGGCCATCGGCCAGGACGTCCCCGTCCCGGACACCGGCACGTTCCGGGCCTACCGGATCACCTTCGACGAGCGCGCGGTGGGCCTGTCCGGCTACGGCGGCGACCTGTGGGCGCGCAACTTCGGCCACGACGCCCTCGTCGGCCGGGTCACGGGAGACACCCCCTGGCGCAAGGCCGGCGCGGTGGTCCTGGCGCGACCGGGCGCGCCGGCCTTGAACCTGCTCCTCGCCCTGGAGCGGAGCACCGGCCGGATGCTCGTGGACAACGTCAGGGTCGAGCGCGTCGAGGGCGATGTCGTGGGCGCCAACGTCCAGCCGACAGGCGCCGTCCAGCTCACCTGGAACTTCGCCGCGCTGCCGCAGGAGCAGCCTCCGGCCTCCTACGAGGTCCACCGTTCGGCCGACCGGGAGTTCACGCCGGGCCCGAAGACCCTGATCCGCACGGTGCCGGCCGCTTGGACCGCCGAGGACGGCTCCGCCCTCCCCGGCAAGCGGTACACGTACAAGGTCGTCGCTCTCGCCGCCGACGGCACGAGGCTCGCCACCACCGCCGCCGAGACCGTCACCATGCCCGCGCGCTTCCTGGACGAGCAGCGGACGAACGTGCTGACGGCCACCGCGACGGACGGGAGCGCCCGTCTCGCATGGCGGCTCGAAGCCGGCGACAAGACTCCGGTGACCTTGCTGGCGGGCGGCCCGGAGGTCGCCGAGGGCAAGCCGGACGAGGCCCGCAAGGTCCGTACGTTCGGCGCCGACGACACGGTCGGCGCGCTCACCCTGAGCGCCGGGGACCTCGGGAGCGCGACCGGGTTCGCCCTCACCGGAAAGCACGGCGAGGTCCTGGCCACCGCAAGCCTCGGCAGCCTGCGGCACCCGCGCATGGGCGTGACCGACGAGCGGCTCACCGCGATCCGCTCCGCGATCCAGCAGACCGGCACCCCGAAGGCCACGTACGACGGCCGGGTCGGCCGGGTCGCCAAAGGCCTGCCGGCCTACAACTACCGGCCCGGCGAGGCGCAGGCGGCCCTGGCGCACGACGCCGCCCTGCTCTACCAGGTCACGCAGGACCCGGCCTACGCCCGGATCGCCTACGAGGCGACGGTCGAGTCCGGCCGGACCATGCCCTTCGTCAACGGCACCGCACATGCCGGAGCCGCCGCCCTGGAGACGGCCAATGCCGCCACTCCCCTGGCCACCGCCTACGACTGGGCGTACCCGGCATGGACGCAGGAGCAGCGGACCGGGGCCCAGCAGGTGCTGCAGCGGGTCACCGCCTACCTGGAGGTCTCCTACCACCCGAACTTCGCCCTCCCGGCCAAGCAGAGCAACTGGACGGCGGTGGTGCGCGGCGCCGAGCTGGCCCTGCCGCTCGCGGTGCGCGGCGACGGGCCGTTCGACCTGCAGGAAGGCCGGATTCCGCAGCTCGTCGACGAGGTCGGGCGGCACCTGGACACGGCCTACTCGGAGTCCCGGTGGGACCAGGAGGGACTCGACTACTTCGGCTACGGACTGGGCGTCGGCGCGCCGGGCGTCACCGGCTCCCTCGACGCCGGCATCGGCGCGCTGCGCGCGAAGTGGGAACGCCCCGCGTTCGCCAACCTCCTGCTGCACGGTGTCTCGGCGCAGGCGGACAAGGCGCGCCTGCAGTGGGGCGTCTCCACGGCGACCGGCGCGGTGCCGGTCCCTGGCCTGATCTTCACGCAGGTGCCCGCCGACCAGCGCGCGGCATGGCTGTGGCAGTACGAGAGGACCGTCGGCAGCAGCGGCGGCGGGACCTACGGGCTGCTCCACTACCCCTACGGGCTCGCCCCACAGGACCCCGACGAGGCGCCGGAGAGCGTGCGCGCGGCGCTGCTCGACGACCACGTCGGCTCGTACCTGTTCCGGAGCCGGTACCAGGACAGGGACGACGTCCTGGTCGGAGTCCAGAACCGCAACGAGAACCACATCGGCTGGGGCGGCTCGGACACCTTCGCGCTGTCGCTGGTCGGCCAGGACGTGACGTGGGCGCAGCAGCCGGCGAAGAACACCGCCCGGCCGAGCTGTTCTCCAAGCCGCTCGTCGACGGAAAGCCCGAGCCCCTGACGGGCCGCGGCCGGACGCTGGAGTCGCGGGCGTACACGGGTCAGGGCGGCGGCTTCGTGTCCCTGGACGGCAGCGGCAACTACCGGCTCGCCGCGGCCCGGCGCGACATCGCCGTCGACCTGCGGCCGGCCGCGGGGGCGGACTCCGTCGTCGCGGTCCACGACGCCTTCGCCGACCCGGTCGCGCACACCTACGCCTGGCAGCTGTCGCCCGAGGCGGGCACGGCGATCACCCTCGGAGCGACCGAGTCCGGCGCCCGGACCTTCCTGTTCAGGAAGGGCGACGGCTGGCTCAAGGGGTGGATCCTGAACCCCGGAGGCGCGGAACTCTCCATCGAGAAGGGCGCGTTCAAGGTGACCCGGACCGGCACGGAGGCGGACTTCCGCATCGTTCTCGCAGTCGGCAAGGGCGCCTCGGCGCCCACGGCCGCCACCGAGGGCAGCACGCTCATGCTCGGCAGCACGGCCTACGACCTGGCCGACCTGAGGGGCCACCTCGAAACGGCGGGGTGACCGTGCTGCACGCCGTCACGCCAATGAGACTTAGTGCCCTAGTTGGCCCTTCAGCGTTGTAGTTGGCCTCGATGCGCGTTCCAGTCGGCCCGAGTGAGCATCACTGGTGTCCAGGGCATGCCAGAGATGGCTGGCACGATGCTCCGCATGGATCTCGTACACCCGCTCCACGGCCTGGATACTCGCCCTTGGCCTTCCCTCTCCCACGCGTACGGCACCGCGGAGGATGTTCCCGATCTGCTGCGGGCTCTCACCGACGCCGACGCGGAAGCGGCGGATGAGGCGTTGTCGGAGCTCTACGGAAGCGTTCTGCACCAGGGGACGGTCTACGCCGCCAGTCGGGAGGCGGTGCCGTTCCTGGCCGGGATCGCGGCTGCTGGCCATCGCACGGCAGACATCCTGACGCTGCTCGGTGGCATGGCCGAGAGCGAGGATGAGTACGGCGTGGCACCGGGCACGGTCCGGGCGGCTGTGGCGGACTGGCTCCCGTTGCTACTGCCCCTGCTGTCCTCACCGGAGCAGGGGGTCCGCCGTACCGCGGCCTGGGCTGTGTCCCACACCCGCGCGACCGAGATCGTCCTCCCTTCACTCTGCGCGCGCTGGGACGAGGAACCCGAACCCTCCGCTCGCGCGGAGGTCCTGGCGGGGATCGCACGGCTCGATCCGCAGGGCGGAGCGGCGGCGGCCGCCGCTGCTTTGGACCCGTCCCAGCCGGCCGAGGTGCGTATGGCCGCCGTCTTCGCCTCCCTCGACGCGGGCGTTCCGTGGACTGAGGCCATGCACACGACGATGCTGTCTCTGCTACCCGCCGATTCCCTGCGCTCTGATCTCGACCTCGAACGAGGCGAGCCGCTGGCTGCCGTCGTCGAGGCGCTCCTGGCTCGGGATCTGAGCGCGGAGCGCAAGGTGGCGTTCGCACTGGTCGAGGCCGCCCTGCACGACAGCCGGGCCGAAGTGCGGGGCGAAGGCCTCTGGGCGGCCGACCGGGCCTGCATGCTCTCCCGCAGTGCCCCACGGCACCTGGTGTCGAACCTGTGCGCGGCGGCCGTCGACGATGAGGCAGTGGTCGACATGGCGTCTCTTCTCGGCCGACTGGGCAGCGTCGCCGCACCGGCTGCCGACATCCTCGCCCCGCTCGCCGGACGGAACCTGGACCAAGACGACGACCACGCGGACCGCGCTTTGGCCGCGCTCGTACGTGTGGCACCCTCACAGGCGGCCCCGCTCCTCGCCGCCGGCCTGGGGCAGCGCCCGCGCGCCCTCGACGCGGCCGCCGGGTTCCGGAGCGCCGCGGACTCCGCCTTCTCGTACAGCGGCGAGCTCCTTGATGCGGTCCGGGACCGCCTATCCCGGCCTGAGGCCCTGAGCGGTAACGAACCGTGGCAGCTGACGAACCTGCTGGCGGGGTGGGGCGCCAAAGCCGCGCCGGCGTTGCCCGAGCTGTGCGCGGGACTCCTACACCTTCCCGGCCAGGCCGCCCAGGTCATTGCTTCCGTCGCTGCCGACTGCGCGCCGGCCGACCGCGCACGGGCTGTCACCTCGTTGCGGGCGGCGGCCGAGCAGGGAGTACTGCCCGCGGCGAAGGCCCTGCACGATCTCGACGGCGAGCTCGCGCCCCTGCTGCGCTGTCTCGACCAGGACCTCGGGCAAGGCGCCGGCCAGCTCCGGGAGGCCGCCATGATGGCTGGTTCACTCGGTACCCGGGGAGCGGCGCTCGCGCCGGCCCTGCGCGCGGCACTCAGGGGCCAGGACGGCGACACCACGCCGACGCTGGATACGGATACGGCCCTCGCTGAGGCTCTGTGGCGCGTCGCGGGGGACGCGGACGGTGTGGTCGCTGTTCTGGAATCGGTGTTCGCCCGCGCCGAACGAAACCCCTGGTCCCGGTGGTCGGTGGTGCGTGCTGCCCGAACGGCCGTCCTCCTCGGCCCCGCAGGACGGCCGCTCACTGCCCGTCTGGAAGCGGCCCTCGCCGACACGATGCAGGCGCCGGCCGCAGTGCGGGCCCTGGCGGCCGTGGCCGAACCCACCTTGCTGGACCGCACCGCACTCGCCGAGGCCGCCCTGCGGTCCGCCGAACAGGACGCCGATCCGACGGGTGCCTGCGACGCCCTGGAAGCACTCGGCCCCGACGCATTGACCGACGACCACCTGAGTCGACTTGCCGCCCTCGCCGACGGCGACGCCCGGATCATCTGCTCCGGAGTCGAAGACCGGATCATCGACCAGGACGAAGCCCTCCGCAAGCGCGCCCGGGCACTCCTCACCGCGTTCACGGACGCCGCAGCTCCTTGATCTGCCGGACACTGGCGGCTGCTCGATTCCAAACCAGGTTCTGCCCCGCACCATTCGTCCCAGGACTGTGAGCGTCGCAGTTGGCCGGAAGGGCCAACTGGAGCACTAGCTCACACCGATTGAGACTTAGCGCTCTAGTTGGCCTTACGTTCCTGGGACGGGATGGCCGAGCCCTTCGTATGGCGGGCTGCCCTGTGGTGCCGGGTGGGCCAGCCTCCGCTGTCGGTAGCTGGTGACAAGATCACCAGCATGAGTTTCGTACGCACTACTCCGCCGCGGCCTGTTGAGGTGGCAGCGGTATTTCCCGAGCTGGCGCCGTTGGCGCGTCCTGCGATGCGGCTGCATCCGCGTCCGGGGGCGCCTTCGGTCAGGGACAGCTCGGTCGGCGGGCCGTTGCTGTGGCCGGCAGGAGAGCCGTGGCCGCACTGCGAAGACGCGCACCTGCACGTGGACAGTGGATTCCGCCGATCACCGACCGAAGTGCGGCTCGAGAGACTCTTGCAGTACCGGCGGCGCCCGGACCTCGAGTCCACGCTCACGCCCGAGGAGGAGGCGCTCAAGGAGCGCAATGCTGCGTGGCTCGCCAAACGGCGCGACGCCGGTCCTCCCGGGCCCGCCGAATGCCCGGTCCCGATGCTGCCCGTGGCTCAGCTGTTCCTGCGTGACATACCCCTGTTGCGGCCCCCAGGGCAGGCCGACCTGCTTCAGATTCTCTGGTGCCCGTATGAGCACGATCCGGACTACAAGCCGTCGACCGCACTGTTCTGGCGGTCGGCCGCGGAAGTCCGCGACATCCTCGTCGCACCACCCGAACCGTACGAGGCGGACTATCCGGGTTACGTGCCGGAGCCGTGCGTGCTCGCACCAGAAGTGATCACCGAGTACCCCAACAGCCTGGACCTGAGCCCGGAGCTGCAGGAGATGCTGGAGGACTGGAACAGGTGGCAGGCAGGCGGCGCCGACGTGGCCAGCTCCTACGCGGCGTATCCGCGCGACTTCTATTCCATTCATCTGGGCAACGCACCTGGCTGGAAGGTCGGCGGCTGGCCCCCGTGGGGCCGCACCGACCCGATCCCCCGGTACTGCGCCGTGTGCGAGGCACAGATGGTTCCGCTGCTGACGATCGCTTCCTGGGAGTGGGACGGCGACGAAGCTTGGGTGCCGCAGGAAGACCAGGCCAACGCCGCAGGCTCTCACTACGCGGGCCAGAACCCCTCGCAGCCGACGAGGGTAGAAGTAGGCAGTACGGACAACATGCAGATCTACGTCTGCCCGACCTCCCCCGAGCATCCGCACACCGACCTGATCCAATGAGCTGTCCCAGCTGACTTACCCCCTGACCCGTGACAGAAGGGCCGCCGAGTCGGAACGTCCTGGCAGAACACGTAGGTGAGGCGATCGATGTCGCCAAACGGGAGGAACGCATCATGTGCCCGCGTTTCCGCAGGTGAGAGGCATCCAAGATTTAGCGCGCTAAGTCACAGGGGCAAGGCCGGCCCTGCCGGACCCCACACTTTCGTCACCCCGACCGCCGACCATGGGCACTGTCACGGGCCCCGGAACACCGGGACCATGGAATGAGCAGCCGGGGGCATGAGGGACGCAGACGATTCGCCCGTTCGGGCGCACCGGGATTCGGAGCTCATCATGTACGCGTACAGCGGCCTCGCCGTCCTGCCCCGCCATCCCCGGGCCGCGGCCGACGCCCGGCACGTCCTGCACCGCATCGCGCCCGCCGGGAACGACGGGGCCGACATGGCGGCCCTGCTCCTGAGCGAGGTCGTCTCGAACGCGGTCCGGCACGCCGGCGGACCGGCCATCGAGGTCGCCGTCGGTTACGACCGCTGCGCGGGTGTGCTCACCGGCGCGGTCTTCGACACGAATCCCCGCATGGGCTCGGGGGAACGGTCGAGCCGCGACGAGGCGGACACCGACCCTGCGGAGACGAGGATGGAGACGGGACGTGGGCTGGATCTTCTTGATGCGGTGGCCGGTACTTGGGGCGTGGCCACCGTCGGCGACCGGGGCAAGTGGGTCTGGTTCCAGGTCCACGCCGCCTGAGCCCGGCCGCCCGGCGGCCGACGGCACGGCGCAGCCGTCGGCGACGGACACCGAGTCCTGATCAGGCGTCCAGCCAGATCGGATTGGTGAAGGCGGCGGGCGCCCCGGGCAGCGGTGGCGCCTGCGCCGGGTGGCGGACCTCCGCGCGGACGTACGCGGCCCGCGCGGGCGTCGTGCGCCACTCCAGGGAGGTCGCCCCCGGGGCGGTGAAGGCCGGCCCCTGGTCCGTGACCAGCCGCAGGTCACAGCCCTCGGCCCCGGTCACCGACAGCCGTACGAGGACCTCCGCGAGCGGGTCGGCGGACCGCAACCGCTCCCCTATGCCCGCGTGGGCTCCGCGCGGGCCGACAGCGGTGAAGTCGACGGAGACGGCGGAGGATTCCGCGGCGTAGGCGCGGCCGGCGCGCAGGCCCGCCAGGATCGCCGTACGCGAAAGATCGTCGGCCAGGACCACCGTCTGCGGTCCGCCCAAGCGGTCCGGGTCGCGGTGGTAGTCGCTGTGCGCCAGCGCCGGCAGCCAGCGGTCGCCGTGGGCGCCGCGCAGGGTGGCGTCCCAGGAGGCCAGGGAGACCTCGTCGTCGGGGGTCCAGACGCCGTTCCACACTTCGACGGCGTCGGCCTCGCCGAAGCCGAATTTCCAGGCGCAACCGATGCAGGTGGCGTGCGGGTGGGCGGGTACGACGAGGCCGCCGGCCTGCCGGACGGCGCGGGCGAAGCGCTCGAAGCGGCCGTCGCGGGAGCGGTAGCGCCAGTCGACGAAGGTACCCGGATCGGTGCCGACGGCAAGGACGTGGCCGGTGCGGGTGGTGACCTCTTCCCCGGTGAGGACGAGCAGGCCCTGGCCGGCGGCGCCCGCCCAGGCGGTGTGGGAGCTGTGGGTGTTGTGTTCGGAGGTGTTGACGAAGTCCAGGCCCGCGGCCCGGGCCAGGCCGGTGATCTCGGCCGGGGTGCGGCGGCCGTCGGAGTGCACGGAGTGCACGTGGCAGTCCCCGCGGTACCAGGCGCGGCCCCGGCCGGGTATCCGCTCGGGCGGGTAGGCCACGGGGGCGGGGGCCGCCGGTTCGCCGTAGGTGAGGGCTACGTCGATCTCGTACGGCATGCCCTGCGGGGCCACGGTGTAGGGGCCGAGCGCGATGTGCCAGCGGCCGGGCTCCAGCGGGCCGGGCAGGTAGCCGGGGGTGGCCTCGTCGGCGCGGAGGAAGAACTCGCTGCGGGCGCCGCCGGACCAGCCGCGGAAGCCGCGGCCGCCGAGCGCGGTGCCGCGCTGGTCGAACAGCCCTATGTCGAGGGCGTTGCCCGGGGTGCCGGGCGGGGTGGGCGGTTTGCCGTAGCGATAGGCGACGCGCAACTCGCGTATGCCCGGAGGGATGTCCAGGGGGACGTACACGAAGTCCGGGGCGCCGGGCGGGATCGTGCCGCGCAACGTCGTGGTGACGGGGGCGGTCTGGGTGGTGGTGGTCGGCTCCGGGGCCGCGTCCGCGGTCGTGTCCGCCGCCACCCCCGCCGTCGTGTCCGCGGTCGCGACGGAGGGGGTGGCGGCGATGGTGGCCGCCACGGTCGCCTGTGCCAGCAGTGCTCGTCTACTGAGGGCCATGGCGCCGAGCATCGCCGGTCAAGGTGAATCCGGCGTGAACGGCACCGGGTCCGGGGGCCGGGCGTCGCCCCCGCCCCGAACGGGCCACCCCCACAAGGGCCTTCGGCTGCACCCGTGGATGCACGTCGCATGGATGGATGGAGCTCGGGGTCTTGCGCGAAACCCTGTTCCGTTTCTAGTCTCCCGGCCAATGGTTAGGAACTATTCCTAACCATTGGCCGATGCCCCGCATCGACCGCTCCCCCCACTCGCGCAGCACTCACCCCCGAGGACGCCCGATGTCACGAGCGCATCAGCAACGTTCCGCGCACAGAGACCGCCGCCGCCCCCGCTGGCACCGCCCGCTGGCGGGCTTCGCAGCCGTCGCCGCCACCATGGCGGGCCTCACCGGCCTCAGCACCCCGACCGCGACGGCCACCGACACCGTCGCCGCGGCCACGGCCACGGCCGCCGTCGGCGCCGCCCTGCCCGGTGCGGCCGAGGCCGCCCCGGTGCTGGTGTCGACCGGCAAGCCCGCGACCGCGTCCTCGGTCGAGGCGAGCGGCTTCGAGGCCGGCAAGGCCGTGGATGCCAATGCCTCGACCCGCTGGGCCAGCGCCGAGGGCGTGGACCCGCAGTGGATCCGCATCGACCTCGGAGCGGCCCACACCATCAGCCGGGTGAAGCTCAACTGGGAGGCCGCGTACGGGAAGACGTACAAGATCCAGACGTCGAACGACGGGACGACCTGGACCGACGTCTACTCCACCAGCACCGGCAACGGCGCGACCGACGACCTGACCGTCACCGGAACCGGACGCCACGTCCGCATGCACGGCACCGCGCGCGGCACCGCCTACGGCTACTCCCTGTGGGAGTTCGAGGTCTACGGCTCCCCCGTCTCCGGCGGCTCCGACACCACGCCGCCCAGCGCCCCGGGCAGCCTGCGCTCGACGGCCACCACGGCGAGCAGCGTCTCGCTCGCCTGGAACGCCGCCACCGACAACGTGGGCGTCACCGGCTACGACGTGTACCGGGGCACCACGCGCGTCGCAGCGGCGACCGGGACCTCGTACACGGACACCGGCCTCACGGCCTCCACCGGCTACGGCTACACGGTCAGGGCGCGGGACGCGGCGGGCAACGCCTCCGCGGCGAGCAACACGCTCAGCGTCACCACCCAGCCCGCGAGCGGCTCCGGTCCGGCGGTTCCGTTCGGCAGCCACACCCGCCCGTACGCCGCCGGCACGCTGAAGCCGACCGGCGCCCAGGGCACCCTCGACCAGAAGACCATCGACTACTACACCAACTGGAAGTCCGCCTTCGTCCGCCAGAACTGCGGCAACGGCTGGTACCAGGTCATCTCCCCCGACGCCGACCACCCCTACGTGGCCGAGGCGCAGGGGTACGGCATGGTGATCGCAGCGACGATGGCCGGCGCCGACCCGGACGCGAAGAAGATCTTCGACGGTCTGACCAAGTGGATGATCGACCACCCTTCGGCGATCAACCCGGACCTGCTCGCCGCGGAGCAGGACACCGCCTGCCGAAGCGTCAACGGCGGTGACGGCGCGACCGACGGCGACATGGACGTCGCGTACGGGCTGCTGCTCGCCGACAAGCAGTGGGGCAGCGCCGGCACGTACAACTACAAGGCGCTCGCGATCAAGCACATCAACGCGATCAAGAAGGACGAGCTCAACCCGTCCACCAACCTGCTGAAGCTGGGCGACTGGAGCAGCTCCGGCGACCAGTACTACTACATATCCCGCACCTCGGACTGGATGGTCGACCACTTCCGGGCCTTCCGGACCGCGACCGGCGACACGGCCTGGGACACCGTCCGCACGGCGCACCAGAACCAGATCACCGGCCTGCAGGCCTCCTACGCTCCGAACACCGGGCTGCTGCCCGACTTCGTCGTCAACACCAACACCACCCCCAAGCCCGCCCCCGGGCAGGTTCTCGAGGACCCGAACGACGGCGCCTACTGGTGGAACGCCTGCCGGACCCCGTGGCGCATCGCGGACGACGCGGTGACCAGCGCAGACGCCAAGTCCCTGGCTTCGGCCCGCAAGATCAACAGCTGGATCAAGGCCAAGACGGGCGGCGACCCGAACAAGATCGCCATCGGCTACAAGCTCGACGGCACGCAGATCTCCGCCGGGAGCGAAGCGGCGTACTTCGCCCCGTTCGCGCTGGCGGCCATGACCGACCCGGGCAGTCAGGCCTGGCTGGACGCGCTGTGGAACAAGATGCTGGCCGCCCCGATCGACACCAGCAGCTACTTCTCGGCGAGCATCCAGCTCCAGGTCATGATCACCGCCTCCGGCAACCACTGGGTCCCGTAGCCCTAGAAGGGAGGCGCGCCGGTATCGACGTCAAGCAACACGTCGGACCTGAGACGGCGGGCGGGGGGTACGGCGCCTCCCCGCCCGCCGCCGGCTCGTGGAGCGCCGCACCGCGCGCGCAGGGCGGCGGGCAACAGTCCGGCCCCCGCACGGATGAGGTGAAAGGCGTCAACGCCAAGTGCCTGGACGTCGACGGCGCGAACAGCGCCGCCGGTGTACCCGGGCTGACCGCCGGAGGCGGCCGGCGCCCGGTCTCCCTCCTCGCGGAGCACGCGGAACGCGGCGATCCGATCGTCCGGCGGGCCCTGCTCGGCGCCGCGCACTCCGTGGCACGAGCGGTCCTGGACGACCCCGCGGCCTACGCACACGGGTGACGGGCGCGGAGTGAGTACCACGCGCAAGCGGACTGAGTAGTGGCACCGTGGCAGCGCGCGCCGGGCGCCTGTTCACTGGGGCCATGACCGAGACCAACTCCGCAGGTGCACAGGGCCCTTCGGCGCAGCGCACGAAGCCGTGCCAGTGGTGCGGACGCCCCGTACCTCAGCGCTTCCCCGTGGTGCGGGGGCTCCACTGCGACACCGGGCACTGGATCAGCGACGTGCGCGCCAACTTCTGGCGCCGCTTCTGGGAGAACCTCTGACCCCGTGGTCCCACCACCGGTGGACCGCCGGGGCGGAGTGGTTCGAGGGTGGCCCCGCGGCGTTCGCGGGACGCTCCCGGACCCGTCTGCGGCCCGTCCCCGCAGCCTGGCTAGGGTGGCGCCATGGATCTCCAGGCCGAGCTGATGAACCACCCGTACGACGCGTACCAACACCTCCGTTCCAGCGCGCCGGTTGAGCGCATCCCTGGTCCGGGAGGCGAGCGGGCGTGGCTCGTCACGCGGTACGAGGACGTGCGCGCGGCCCTCGTGGATCCGCGGCTCTCCCTGGACAAGAGCAAGGCTGCGGAAGGCAGTTACCGAGGTCTTTCCCTGCCGCCGGTCCTCGACGCCAACCTCCTGAACATGGATCCCCCCGACCACACCCGCATCCGCAAGCTCGTCAGCGGCGCCTTCACCTCACGGCGGATGGAGGGACTTCGGGATCCCATCCGCCGCACGGCGGATCAACTCCTCGACCGTCTGGGCCCGCACGGCCGTGCCGACCTGATCGCCGCGTACGCCGCGCCACTGCCGATCGCCGTCATCTGCGACCTGCTGGGCGTCCCCGAGGACCGGCGCACGGACTTCCGCGCCTGGACCAACGCGCTCGTCGCCCCTGATCCCACCCGGCCGGCGGCTGCCAAAGAGGCGGTGGGGGCGATGGTCGCCTTCTTCGTCCAGCTCATCGCGCACAAGCGCCGCCACCCCGCCGACGACCTGCTCTGCGACCTGATCGCCGTACGCGACACCGACGGGGACCGCCTGAGCGAGGACGAGCTGACGTCCCTGGCCTTCCTCATCCTGGTCGCGGGCTACGAGAACACGGTGCAGCTCATCGGCAACGCGATCCACGCCCTGCTGCGGCATCCGGCCCAACTGGCGCTGCTGCGCCGGGATCCGTCGCGCATTCCCGCCGCGGTCGAGGAGCTCTCACGCTACGAAGGGCCGGCACTTCTCGCCATCCGCCGCTTCCCGACCGAGGACGTGACGATCGGGGGCGTCACGGTTCCCGCGGGCGAGACGATCCTGCTCTCCCTGGCGTCCGCCAACCGTGACCCCGCCCGCTTCGGCGAGCCCGACCGTCTCGACCTCGACCGTGACGCCTCCGGCCACCTGGCTCTCGGCCACGGCATCCACTACTGCGTGGGCGCGCCCTTGGCGCGGATCGAGACCGAGATCGCGCTGGCGACTCTCCTCGAACGCTTCGCCGACCTGGACCTGGACCTGGACCTGGACCCGGCGGCACCAGAAGCCGAAGCCCGCTGGCGGCCGTCCCTGCGAGCCCGCGGCCTCGTCGAACTGCCCGTGGTGTACGGGCCGGCGCAGACGGCCGGCTGACGAAGCCGAGGCAAGCTGCCGGCGGGGCAGGCGATGGCCCCCGGGGCCGCCGTCAGGGATCCGTATGGAGTGGGCCGGTGGCCGTATGGGTCCCGTCATGGGACGGGACCCGGGGCACGGGTGCGGGGATAGCTTCGGTTGCACGTCCCGACCGCATCCCCGCACCGGGGACGGCACCTGCCGCTCGTGGTTCCCGAGGAGGGCCCCATGTGCTTGTTCCAGTACGACGAATCCGACTCCGAGCCTGAGGAACGGCGCCCGGCCGGGCCTCTGTACGTGCCCGCCCGGCCGGGAGGAGCGCACGTCGTCGTGCGGCTGTTCCGTACCCCGCTGGGGGCCCGTACCGCCGTCGGTTTCACCAGTCCGGAGCGGCTGGCCGCCACGCTCGGCACGGCCCAGCCCTGGATCCGGCTCTCCGAGGCCGCACTCCGCGCGATGGCCCGGCCGCTCGGCGCATCCCTGCTGACGATCGACCCGGCTCTCACCGCGCCCGCGGTACCCGTGGCGGGTGCTGTTCCCGCGGCGGGTGCGGCCGGACCCGCCGCAGGCCCGTTCACGCGGGCGCCCGAGTCCACGGCCCGCACCGCCTGAAGGGGAACAGATCATGACCATCGCCGTTCTCCCGTCTGTGCCCGCCGACGCAGGCGAGCTGTCCGTATGGCCCGCATCCGCAACACCGCTCCCGCACGGCGACCTGGCCGTCGGCGGAGTTCCGCTCGGCGAGATTGCCGACCGGTTCGACACGCCGACGTACGTGCTGGACGAGGGCGAGGTGCGCGGGCGCTGCCGGACGTACCGCGCGGCCTTCCCCGACGCGGACGTGCTGTACGCGGCCAAGGCGTTCCTCTCCCGCGCCGTGGTCCGCTGGGTGCGGGAGGAGGGGCTGGGCCTGGACGTGTGCTCGGCCGGGGAGCTGGAGCTCGCCGTCACGGCCGGCTTCCCACCGGAACGGATCGTGCTGCACGGCAACGCGAAGTCTCCCCACGACCTGGAGGCGGCCCTGCGCCTCGGTGTGGGACGGATCGTCATCGACAGCCCGTCGGAGATCGCGCGCATCGCTGCCGCCGTCGGGACGTCCGGCCGCCAGAAGGTCATGGTGCGGGTGGTCCCGGGCGTCTCGGCCGGCGGGCACGACAAGATCCGCACCGGTACGGAGGACCAGAAGTTCGGGCTCTCCCTGACCGACGGCGGCGCTCAGCACGCCGTCGCCCGCATCCTCGGTCAGCCGCAGCTCGAACTCACGGGACTGCACTGCCACATCGGCTCGCAGATCACCGAGGTGAAGCCCTACCTGGTCGCCCTGCGCCGCATGATCGGGCTGATGGCCCGCATCCGTGACACGCACGGCCTGGTCCTGCCCGAGCTCGACATGGGCGGCGGCCACGGCATCGCCTACCGGCCCGGCGAACCCGCCCTCGAACTCACCGCGCTCGCCCGGCGGATGCGTACGGAACTCATCGACGGTTGCGCCGCCGCGGGACTGCCCGTACCCCGCCTCGCCGTCGAGCCCGGGCGGGCCGTCGTGGGCCCCGCGGGAGTGGCGCTCTACCGGGTGCTCGCCGTCAAGGACACCGGCGGGAAGGTGTTCGTCGCCGTGGACGGCGGCATGAGCGACAACCCGCGACCCGCCCTGTACGGAGTGCGGTACGCGCCCCGGCTCGTCGGCCGCCGCTCGACGGCGGAGCCCCGTACGGCCACGGTCGTCGGCCGGCACTGCGAGGCGGGCGACGTCCTCGCCTCCGACGCCACGCTGCCGGGCGACGTCCACCCCGGCGACCTGCTCGCCGTACCGGTGGCCGGCGCGTACCAGCTGTCCATGGCCTCCGGCTACAACCTGGTCGGCCGCCCCGCCGTCGTCGCGGTCCACGAAGGCACGGCCCGGCTCCTCGTCCGGCGCGAGACCCTGGAGGACTACCGAAGCCGGGACATCGGCGCCTGAGGCCACGGCGGAGGCCCGGGAGCCCGCCGTTCCGCACCGCCGGGGTCATCCACTGTCACAGCCGATGCCGTCGCCGTCACGGTCCAGCCGGTGTGGGTCGGCGGGTCCGACCCACACCGCGCCGGAGAGCTGGGAGCAGTCGACATCGGGGACGCCCGCGGGCGGGCCCGGCGGCAGTCCCGCGGGATTGCCCGTATCCACTGTCCCGGGAGTCGCGGCTGGTTCGGGCGTAGATCCAGAACAGGCCGACCACAGCCCGGCGCCGGCTCTCCGGGCGGCTTCGCCGGCCTGTGAGATCTTCGGCCAGTGCGCGTCGTTGGGCGGGTGGAGCACGCCCTCGGCGTGACCGCTCCGGACCAGTGACTCGTTGACGAGCACACCCTGCTCGTTCCACACGTACAGCAGATGACGGTCGTACGGGTCCTTGAGCTCGGTGTCCCGTTCGATCCTCAGGCCGGAGCCCTGCGGTAGCAGCGCCTTGATACGGGCCGTGGCTTCGCGGCTGAAGCAAGCCCCCTTCTCGGGCGCGTCAATGGCCAAGAGCCGCACCCTTGAGGTGACACCGTCGGGCAGGAGTCCGCCGACGCCCCGGACATCGATCGTGTCGCCATCGATGATGCCGACGACGGTGGGGCGTGGGGCCACCGGTGCACTCCGCTCGACGGCAGGAAGACCCACGCTACGTTCTTCCGCCCGCCCCTCCGGCTGCACGGGTGCCGGCGCGGAAGGGCTGGAGGCTGCTGCTCCGCCGCAGGACCCCGTCGCGTCCGAGGCGACGGGGCGAGAGGGAAGGCGCCGGCCGCCCTGTCTTCTCCCAAGAATGGAGCTGTTCACCCTCTACTGCCCATTCGTGGCCGTACCGCAGATCGATTGCTGGAGGAACCTACGGAAAGGGGCCCAGGGCCGGGGCGTGACTCAGTGAGCGGGTGCTCCGAATTCTGCATGCTGTGTGCGGAAGGCGTATTCCCCGTCGTCGACCGACACCGGGTCCGAGAAAGCGGTCCGGCGTACTTCTGCCCGCGCCTGTTCCATGAGCTCTTCGAACTCTTCGTCGGTCATCTTGCTCGCCTCGCAAAACCCCCTACAGGTAGTTCGCGGCAGCTCTACGGCCGGATGGGCGGGAATCGCCCGGCGTCCGGGCCTCGCCCCGCGCGGTGGCCCGAAACGAGTAGGTGCACGTTTCTGCGCCGCACGGTCGGGGGAGGGCTCGGGCGTCGTGCCGTTCTCGCCGCCCGGGGGATCAACAGGGTGGGCGGGTGCGTCCGGCGCCGTATCAGTCCGAGAAGACAGGGGAGATCTTCTTGTTACCCGTGGTGGTTTCCGCGATGTTATCCGTGATGGTGGTGGCGCCCTCCGCGCCCTCCGCGCCTTCCGCGCCTTCCGCGCCTTCCGCGCCTTCCGCGCCCTCCGGCGTCGCCGTCTCGATGTACGAACTGCCGCTCCTGGCAGGCCATTCCAGTAGTTCGGCCCAGGCGATAAACGACGCCGGGGACGTCGTGGGGCTCTCGCTGGACGAGAACGAGGACGGTTACCTCGTGCGGTGGGGCGCCGACGGCTCCCTCACCCGTCTGCAGGCCGTCTCCGGAGGTTCGGGCGGGCAGGCGGTCGAGGTCGTCGAGGACGGCACCGTGGCGGGCTTCACCGCCGCACCAAACGGCGTGCGGCATGCCGCCCGATGGGACGCGTCAGGCGCCCTCACCCGGCTCGAGGAACCACCGGGCTACGTCGACGGCGAAGCCCAGGACATCAACGGCTCCCACGTCGCCGTGGGCCGTCTGTCGACGGCCGTTCGCACGCGCCCGGTGCGCTGGAGCCCGGACGGCCGGGCGACCCTGCTGCGCCTGCCCCCGAAGGCGGAGGGGGGCGTGGCCACCGGGATCAACGAGCGCGGGGAGATCGCCGGCCACGTGTTCGTGCCGGGCGAGAAGACCCGGGCCGTGCGCTGGGACACCGCGGGCCGTGTCCACGATCTCGGCTCGCTCGGGGGCTCGTACAGCGAGCCGGTCGCGATCAACGGCCGCGGCACGGTGATCGGCCGGGCGACCGACGGGGCCGGGGAGTGGAAGGCCGTCCGTGCCCCGCGCGGGGAGAAGTTCAAGGCACTGCCGTCGCAGGGGATCGGCGCACGGTCCGTGAGCGTCAACAACGCCGACGTCGTCGTCGGGAACGTCAAGGACCACGCCGTGAGGTGGGACGGAAACGCCACCACCGAACTCTCGGTGCTGCCCGGCACGGGCCGGGTCTTCGTCAACGACATCAACGACGCGGGGACCGGCGTCGGCACCTCCGACGAGCGGGCCGTGACATGGGACCCGCTGGGGCGGGTCACCGCCCTTCCCCTTCCCGCCGGCATCGACACGACCCGGCCGCTCGCCATCAACGCGGCCGGGAGCGTCGCGGGCGACGTGGGTAGTTCGCGGAGCTGGCCGGTCCGCTGGCGCGCCGCCGTCTGGCGGTAGCCGTCTGGCGGTAGCCGCGGCGGGCCAGGGCCGGTCCCGGCCCGGGCCCGGCGGGCATTTCTTGACGATCACGTGAACGTTCGCGATCTTCCTGACGCGTGCGGGGCCGATCGGGTTCTCCTTGCCCGGGGTGGCGTGGGCATCTGTCCGCCACCGGTAGACCACCGGTACATCACCGGTACACCACCACCGTTTTCCGGAAAGGGAGTTGGAACATGAGGCAGCGGTACATGCGCGTCCTGGTCGCGGTCGGGGTCCTCGCGCTGGGATCCGCCGGCACGGGGACCGCACACGCGAGCCCGGCCCCGCCCCAGGACTGCCCGGCGACGGCGGAGATCTTCGCCACCAACAACACGGCGGTCATCACGGACCCGGCGGACCCCCGGCTGCGGACCCGCCTGCACCGCTTCGACCACGAGGTGCGCGGCATCATCCGGTCCCACGGCGCGAAGCCCGGCCCCTCGACCCTGCTGGACGGAGTCTTCTGGTCCGACGAGCTGAAGCAGACCACGTACGAGCGCTCGCGCGAGTTCGACGTCGACCGGGTCGGCCCCGAGGGGCTGCGCCACATCGCCGACGTCATCCGCAAGCAGTACCACCAGGAGTCGGTGCTGACGTTCCGCTGCCTGCCGCGGAGCTCGCCGGACACCGACGCCGTGGAGATCCAGGCCCCGGGAGTGAGCGCGACCCGTCTCCACGACGCCCTCCTCGCCGACCCCGAGGCCCGCGAACGCCTCGGTGGGGGCTCCGTCACCCTCGACGGCCGCCTGATCCTCATCGCTCCGCTGGCGGACCTCCCCCTCGCCCGGAAGCTCACGGCCGACCTCGGTGTCGACTGGAACACCGCGGAAGTGCACTACGGGGACCAGGAGTTCGTGGGCTGACGGTGCCGCCGCGGCGGGCCGCCGCCCCCATCCGGGGGGAGGGAACGGCGGCCCGGCCCGTCAGGGGCGCGGGCGGCGGCGCAGCCCGGGGTCGGACAGTGCGGGCGGCACGTATCCGGCGTCCCGGGTGGACAGGTTGGTGCCCGGCGGCACGATCTTGTCGATGCGGTCGAGCACGTCCGCGCTCAGCCGTACCCGGTCGGCACCCAGCTGGCTCTCCAGCTGCTCGAAGGTGCGCGGTCCGATGATGGCCGAGGTGACGGCGGGGTGCTCCAGGACGAAGGCCAGCGCGAGCTGGACCAGGGTCAGCCCCGCCTCCTGCGCCAGCTGGGCCAGCGCCTCGGCGGCGTCCAGCTTGGCCGCGTTCCCGGTGTCGGCGATGTCGAAGCGCTCGGCCTGCCGGTCGATCCGGCTGGAGGTGGGCTGGTCGGCGCCCTTGCGGTAGCGGCCGGACAGCCAGCCGCCGGCGAGCGGGCTCCAGCTGAGCACGCCCAGCCCGTACTGCTGGGCGACCGGCAGGACCTCGCGCTCGATGCCCCGCGCGAGCAGCGAGTACGGAGGCTGCTCGGTCACCACCCGTTCGCGGCCGCGGCGTTCGGCGAGCCACTCGCCCTCGACGATCGCGGAGGGCTCGAAGGTGGAGGTGCCGATGTAGCGGATCTTGCCCTGGTGGACGAGGTCGCTCAGCGCGCCCAGGGTCTCGTCGAAGTCGGTCCCGGGCTCGGGCCGGTGCACCTGGTAGAGGTCGATCCAGTCGGTGCCGAGCCGGCGCAGACTGTTCTCCACTTCACGGATGATCCAACGACGGCTGTTCCCCTGCTCGTGCTGCGTCTCGCCGGTGACCGCCGGCACCCTGCGGGTTCTGGGGGGCGATCCGGAGCGCGACGGCTCCCGCATCCGGGCCCGGCTCGGTGTCGTACCGCAGGACGACAACCTCGACGACGAGGTGACCGTACGGGAGAACCTGCTGCTCTTCGGCCGGTACTTCGGCCTCTCCCGCCGCACCACACGCGAACGGGCGGCGGAACTGCTGGAGTTCGCGCAACTCACGGAGAAGGCGGACGCCCAGGTCCAGTCGCTGTCCGGGGGAATGAAGCGGCGGCTCACCATCGCCCGCTCCATGATCAACTCGCCGGAGATCCTCATCCTCGACGAACCCACGACCGGACTGGACCCCCAGGCCCGCCACGTCCTGTGGGAGCGGCTCTACCAGCTCAAACGGCAGGGAGTCACCTTGATCCTGACGACCCACTACATGGACGAAGCGGAGCAGTTGTGCGACCGGCTGGTGGTGATGGACCACGGGCGCATCGTCGCCGAGGGCTCACCCGGCGAACTGATCACCCGGCATGTCACGCGAGAAGTACTGGAAGTGAGCTTCGCCACCGACCGGCGCATCCCACCCGACCGGCTCGACGGCCTCGCCCGGCGGGTGGAGCAACTGCCGGACCGAGTACTCCTCTACACCGAGGACTGCGAGGCGACCCTGGCCAAGGTGCACGCCGAAGGGCTGGCCCCGACGACCTCCCTCGTGCGGCGGGCGACGCTGGAGGACGTGTTCCTCACCCTCACCGGCCGCACCCTGGTCGACTGAGGACCTCACCATGAACCTTTCCGCACCCCGCCGCACCACCCCTTCCGCGTCCGGCTCCTGCGCATCCGGCCCCGCCCCGGGTCCTGCCCCCGGTGCCGTGACCCTGGCCCTGCGCGAGCTCTCCCATCTCCTCCTCAACTACCGCAGCACCTGGCGCGGTTCGCTCGTCTCGACGATCGCCGTCCCGATCGTCACCCTCGCCGCCATGGCGTACGGGATGGCGCCCCTGCTCGACGGCCGGTCAGCCCTCCCGAACGCCGGCCCCGGCGGATACCTGGGCTTCGTGGGCCCCGGCCTGCTCGCCGCGACCGCCATGCAGGTGGGCGTCATCGAGGCGACCTACCCGGTGTACGGAGGGGCAACCTGGCACCGGCACTACTACGCGGTCGTCAACACACTCCTACGCCCGGTCGACGTCTTCCACGGCCAGCTGCTGTTCATCACCTTCCGGCTGCTGGTCACCTCCGGCGCCTTCCTCGGCGCCTTGCTGCTCTTCGGCGGACTCCGCTCGTGGTCGGCGGCGGCGGCCGCCAGGGCGGGGGATCGCATCCTGCCCCACCAGAACCCGGCGCGGCCCGTGGCGGCGGGGTCCTCCGGTGGACGGAGGAGGGTCGGTGGCGCCGCGCGGATCGCCCGCTCCAGGGCCCGCAGGCTGCGTTCGCTCTGCGCCGAGCCGTCGGAGCTCTGCTCGAATTCCGCCCGCTGGCGCGGTGATTGCGGAACGGGTGACGTGGGCCGCACGGGCAGAGCGGGAGACATCATGGCGACTCCTGTTGCCCAAGGGACCGACTCGGTGATCTCGACGGGCGATTCGGACAGCCGGCCCAGGAGGTCCTCGCACAGTACGGGCACACTGAATCCGTCCATGGTGAGGTGGTTGCAGGTGAGGACGAGGGTGTGGGGCGCCCCGTCCACCAAGATCAGGTCCGGCCGGTACGACTCCTCGTCCGGGTAGCCGACCGGTGTGCTCCGGCCCCGGTCCGCCACCGCTTCCAAGGTGTCCGGGGCCAGGGCGTCGCCGTCGGTGGCACGGGGGAAGTCGTGAATGCGCAACCGTATGCGGCCGGTGGCGTGCACCTGCTGCTTCGGGCGTCCGTCGGCGGCCCCCGCCACCGTCGTGCGCAGTGCCTCGTGGGACTCGGTCGCGTCACGAACCGCGTCGAGTATCCGCTCGGTGGACAGCCCTGTCGGCAGTCTGACGGAGAAGGTCATGTTGAAGTGGACGTGGCGGCCGGGCAGTGCCTGCATGATGCGGAACATGTCCTGCTGGGACCAGGTCAGGGGGGCGGGGCCGCCGCCCGGTGCGGCGTACGGGACCTCCCGGATCTCAGGATTCGCGCCGGCCTCTGCGGATGTACGGGTTTCCGTGTTCATACGATCGTCTCTCGCTGCCGGGAAGGACGGGGGAAGCGGGCCTCGGACGGACCGTGCCGGTGAGGGGCGAGTTGCCCGGCCAGGTGAGTTGCGTAGTCGGGTACCCGGGAGCGCAGTTCGAGAGCGCGCTGGTGCAGGACGAGCAGGAGGTCGCCGGAGTAGCCCGACTCCTGCCAGGCGTCCATTCGTACGCCCAGTCCCAGTCGGATCCACAGCTCCGCGTTCCGCTCCTCGTGTGCGCCGAAGGACTCCAGGAGCACGGCCGGGGTCGCCGCCCACAGGCCGTCCAGCAGCGAGCCGCCGCCTGGTTTGCTGACCGTGGCCCGTGCATGCCGGGTGAGTTCGAAGGAGGGGTGGGCCGGGCCGTCCCCGCGCGCCCAAGGAGGGGACGGGGCGTCCGCATGCCCGGCCGTGCCATCTGCCGGGAGGCCTGCCACCCGTCGCAGTGGAGGGAACAACATCGGGTCGTCCCAGGCGTTCCAGCCCGGATCGATTCGGAAGCAGCGGGTGCGCTCTCCCGGGGCGGTCACGGGATCGGCGTCCGCGCTGCCCAGGACGAGGTCGATCGCCAGCCCGGCCGCCGTCAGCCGGCCGGCCGCTTCGCGGTAGGTGCCCAGGCTCCAGCCGCCGCCGTGCACCAGCACCCGTTCCTCGCGCTCCTCCCACGGAACGGGGGGCCCGTCGAGCACCGGGACCGTCCAGGGCAGGGTCTGCGAGAGGTGGTCCATCAGCCGGACGGCGCGGTGCGTGCCGGCCTCGTCCGCGTACGGGGTGAAGGACGGGGAGTCCACGGCATCGAGGTGCAGGGTGTCGACCTTCACCCTGCCGCCCCGCTCGCGCACGTACGCGTCGACGATCGGCAGCCAGAAGCCCGAGAGCACCACGAAGTGGCGGACACCGTCGCGGTCCCACTCGGTGTGGATCCGCCGCCGGGCCTCTTGCGGCACCAGTTCGTCGTGCCTGCGGCGCAGCCGCTGCGTGGCGAGTGCGAGTCTGAAGTCCCTTTGGAACGCGTCGCGCGAGCGCATCAGCCGGTCGCGGTCCGACTGGTCCCACCATGCTTCCAGGACCTGCACCCGGACGGGAACGTCCCGTTCGGCCAGCCGCCGGCTCAGCAGCAGGCCCGGTACGTGAACGCCCAGGGCGACGCCCGAGGTGAGAACGGTGATCATCTTGCCTCCAAGAGTTCGCCGCAATGCCGACTGGCGGCCCACTGCTCTGCGACGCCCAGGGCTTGGACGTAGACGGCCTCGGTGCAGCGGGCCCGTTCGATGGCGGCCGCCGTAGCCTCCTGCCGGTCGCCGTCCACCGGGCCGGAACCGGATCCGGCCCCGGCGACGGCCGCAGTGACGGCCGCAGTGACGGCCTCCAGCTGCTCCGCGTAGAGGTCGAGCGGTGCGTGGGTGAGCACGCGGGGTGCGGAGCCGTCGCGCTCGACGAGCAGGTTCAGGCGCAGTCGACCGGCCGCCGGAAGGAGGAAGTCGCGTACGCGGACGGTGCCGCGGGCGTGGTCGAAGGTGTGGGAGGCCCGGTAGGGGCCGTCCAGCTCGCAGCGGAGTGTGGCCCGCACCCCGTCGGGGTACTCCAGCAGGGCGGTGAAATTCCGGTCCGTCCTGGCCGGCCCGTCGAAGGAGGAACGGCCCGAGCCCGCCGCGCGCAGTCCCGCGGACGGCCGGACGGCCGGACGGCCTGGAGCATCTGCAGCCAGTAGGGCGCCACGTCGTGGAAGACCCCGCCGCCGAGTTCGGGCCAGGCCCGATAGCCGAGCCGGTCCGAACGCGGGAACCGTACTTCGGTACGCACTCCGCGCAGAGGCCCGAGGTCTTCCTCCGCGGCGACCGCCGCCAGCGAAGCGGGCCACGGATGCCACGCCGTCATGACCGCCTCGGTGAGGACCAGCCCGGTACGCCGCTGCTCCAGGGCGAGCAGCTGGGCCTCCCGGGCACCGAGGCAGAGCGGCTTCTCGACCAGGACGTGCTTGCCCGCCCGCAGCGCGGCCAGGCCAAGTGCGGCGTGCGCCGCCGGGTGCGTCGAGATGTAGACGGCGTCCACCAGCGGATCCGCGAAGAGGGCCGCGTAGTCGCGGTGCACGCGCGGGATCCGGTGGGCCTCAGCCATGGCCGCGGCCCGGCCCGGGTCGCCGGCGGCGATCGCGTGGATCGCCGTGTCCTCACGGGCGCCGGCCGGGCCCATCACGGCACGGACGGCGATCTTCGTGGCTCCCACCAGGCCGAGGCGCATCACGGGGCGACCCCTCGGACGGATACCAGGGGGGCGGCGGGCGGGCTCGCCGCGAGCGTCTCGCGCGCTGCCCGGGCCATGTCCCGGCCCTCCTCGGCGGTGGCGGAGTGGACGGCGAAGTACAGGCGTCCGACCGGCCCTTGCAGGGTGCCACCGGTGAGCGCGGTGATGCCCGGACGAGTGGTGCCGTCCCAGTGCAGACCCGCAGCTGCGAGCGCCCGGTCGATCAGGGCGTCCGCCTCCTCGTAGGGCACGCCGACTCGCACCGGAACCGCGTGCAGGCCCACCAGCGCGCACCGGCCCGCACACCGCTCCTGCAGGTCCAGCCCGAACCGCCCTAGGGAGAGCCGGGCGTTGACGTCCAGCACCGGAACCATCACGCCGTCCTCGGTGATCAGCCCGTCCACGCTGACCGGCCCGTGGTACCCGGCCCGGAAGAGCTCCCTGCCGAGGTCCCACAGAACCGAGCCGTATGCCTCGTCGTCCTCCAGGCGTCGCCGGCCCTCCGGTGCGAGGCCGTCCGAGGAGGAGAACGTGAGCCCCCGGTTGGTCATCCCGCGAAACCCGGCGAGCACCACGGTTCCGTCGTGGCGCACGTCGAGATGGGCGGAGAAGTCCAGGGCGCGACGGTAGAGGGGCTGCACGAGAAGCCCGCCGCCTTCCGCCTCTCCCGGTGTCCCGGATTCCGCGAGGGCAGCGAGGGCCGCGAGCCTGCGAGCGAAGACCACCAGCTGGCGGCGGTCCCGCACGACCGCGGCTCCCCGCCCGGCCACCCCGTACGGACTCTTGAGTACGAGCGGTCCTTCCACCGCGGCCGCGGCGGCATGGAGCTCCGCCTCGGTGCGCGCGACGGCGGCCGCGCCGGCGAGCCCTCGCGACCGGCAGAAGCCGTTCGACCACATCTTGGAGTTGACGTGCGCGGCCACCGCGAGGGGCACCGTGGCATCCGCCGCGCCCAGGGACCGTACGGCCTCCGCGGTGTCCGTGACCACGGCGTACGGGACAGCCGTACGGCCCCGTGCGTGGCCCGGTGTGAGTGCGCCGTCCGCGATCCGGCGTTCCACCGGTATCCCGGGGTCTCCGGGAACCGCGGTGGCGCGGGCGGCGCATCCCAGATCGCGCAAGCGCCGCAGCAGCGCGTCCGGCGGGCGCCGGGAGCAGAGCACCTCGTCCGCGGACCGGGCCGACAGCAGGAGCAGTTCGTCCGCCGAGGCCAGCACGGTCCCCGAGTTTCCCCCCGGGAGCTCGGGGAACACGTGCCGGGCGGCGGGGTCCCACGCCCGTTCCGCGTCCTGACCGCCGAACAGGACCCGAAGGGGCTCAGGCGACGGATCGCGTGCCGACACCGGGCGCCTCCTCGAGAACGGAGGTGAGGCTGCGAACGGTCGTGAGGTCTCTGAAGTCGAGGGACTCGAAGTCGATCGGCCGCTGCAACTCGACCTCCACCATGAGGAGGAAGGAGATCAAGAGCAGCGAGTCGATTCCCGCCTGCTCGAAGAGGTGGGTGTCGGCGGTCACGTGCCCGTCGGGCAGGCCCTCGTCCCGCAAAGCCTGCCGCAGTACGTCGAGTAGCTGCTCCTGGAGGGTGCTCATGATACTGAGCCTTTCGAGTTCTGGGTTCGAGGTGTGAGGTACGGCGCGCGCAGCGTGTGCGCTCAGACGCCGTTGAGGTAGAGGAGGATGCACTTGGAGCAGACCGGCATCAGACTCGTCTGCTGCAGTGTGGAGCGCACCCGGCGGAAGGCTTCGCCCTGCCAGACCTCTTCGGGCCGCTGGGCGGTGAGGTCCCCGATGACGAACTCGGGGAAGAACTTGCACGAGCTCACCTTGCCGTC
Organism: Streptomyces tatrensis; assembly: GCF_049310065.1. Classification (NCBI taxonomy): domain Bacteria; kingdom Bacillati; phylum Actinomycetota; class Actinomycetes; order Kitasatosporales; family Streptomycetaceae; genus Streptomyces; species Streptomyces tatrensis. Next base: position 933,450 of record NZ_JBMDLB010000011.1, read on the forward strand.
GGCGTGCACTTCCATACGGTTGGAGACGGCCAGACAGCGGTGTCGCTTCTGCGCCGTTCCGGTCGCACCGCGCAGGAACTCGGGTGCCTCGTCCGTGGTCACCTGCGGCTGGTAGCGCACCCGGGAGGTCCAGACCCGCTCGGACAGCCTGCGCATCGAGTCCTGGGCCACTTCGATCATCTCGTCCGAGAGCCGGTAGCTGTACGAGTGCCAGGTTCCCCGGCCCCCCTCCTCAAGGAGCCCCAGCCACTCGAACTGCTCGGCGTACAGCGTGTCCATCTCCTCGGCCACGGACGGGCTGATGTACCAGGGGAACTGGAAGTAGACGGTGTTGACACCGCGTTCCTCCGCCCACTCCATGAACTCGTACATGGCCGGTGCCGTGTCGTCGCTGACCATGCAGGACAGGGAGATCTCGCCGCGGAACTCGCCCTTGCGCTGCAGGTCGAGCATGAACTCCAGGTTCTCCAGGGTGCGCTCGAAGGTTCCGCGCCCGCGCAGGGCGTCGTGGGCGTCGCCGATGCCGTCGAGGCTGACGAGGAGGTTCAGGCCGTCGCCGATCCGCATGAGTGCGTCGATGTTCCGCTTCAGCAGGAGCCCGTTGGTGCACATGTTGACGGTCCGGGGGTGGGCTTCGAGCAGCCGGGCGATCTCGTCGAACTTCGAGTGCATGAGGGGCTCGCCGCCCCACAGGAAGATCTTGGCGCGGGTCTCGTCGGTGTAGTCGAGCAGCGAGGCGAAGAGGTCGGGGTGGATCTCCGTCTGGGCCTTCCGGTGGGAGAAGTCCCGGAAGAATCCGTCCTCGCTCCACTGGTAGCAGTGCAGGCAGCGGAGGTTGCACTTGTAGGTGAGCTGGATGCTCATCTCCCGGGGTACGGGAGTCGCGTAGGCGGGATCCTCCCTGACGCCCCGGTGGGCCAGTGACCGGATCTGCACGGTGTGGCGCAGGTCTTCGAACTCCTTGACCGAGAGCTGCTTCGAGCTGGCGGGCCGGGATCCATGCGTGGTCATGCTTCCCCCTGATTGATGGTCCCGCCCTGGGAGAGCGCTCTCCCAGGGCGGGAACCTAACGCGGGTCCCGACCGGGGTCAAGGAACAGGGGTGGTGAACTCACCTACCGGGAGGCCGAGTTTGCTCGTGCCACCTGGGCTGCTTCTGGTCGGGCAGTCAATCCAAAAAGGTGGCGCGTTCTGGACCCAACCGCCTGCCGGGGGCGGACGATCCCTGCCCCCGGAGGGTTGTCCGACGCCAAGAAGCCCGCCCGTGGAGGTCACCCGCGGCTCGATTTCCCGATGTTGCGCCAAGGCGTTCCCCCACGCCAGTGGGGTGGGCTAGCTTCTGACCTCACCTCCCCCACGCTCCCCTCCCTCCACCATTCCCAGCCTCGGGCGGATCGCTATGAGTCGTTCCATCGTGTTGCGCGATGTCAGCAAGAGATACGGGCGGGGCTCCCTCGCCGTCGAGCGCGTCTCCCTCACCGTCGAGCCGGGCGAGTTCCTGGTGCTGCTGGGGCCTTCGGGCTGCGGCAAGTCCACCGTCCTGCGGATGATCGCGGGGCTGGAGGACATCACCGAGGGCGCGCTGTACCTCGACGGCGAGTACGCCAACCACATGCCACCGAGCGAACGGGACATCGCGATGGTGTTCCAGAGCTTCGCGCTGTACCCGAACATGACGGGTCGCGCCAACATCGGCTTCCCGCTGAAGCTGCGCGACCCCCGCGGGGACCACGAGCCGCAGGTGGAGGCCACGGCCCGGATGCTGGGCATCGAAGACCTCCTCGACCGCTTCCCCGGACAGCTCTCCGGCGGCGAGCGCCAGCGGGTCGCGATGGGCCGGGCCATCTCACGCCGGCCGTCGGTGTTCCTCATGGACGAGCCGCTCTCCAGCCTGGACTCGAAGCTGCGCGGCCACCTGCGGGCCGAGATCGCCCGCCTGACGTCCGAGCTGGGTGTCACCACCGTCTACGTCACGCACGACCAGTCCGAGGCCATGTCCCTGGGACACCGGGTGGCGGTCATGCGCGGCGGCGTGCTCCAGCAGGTCAGCTCACCGCGGGACACCTACGCCCTGCCGGCGAACGTGTTCGTCGCGGCGTTCATAGGAACGCCCCGCATCAGCCTGCTCCAGGCCGTGGTCCACGCGCCGCTGGGCGCGGGGATGTGGGTCGACCTGGGACGGCACAGGCTCACCCTTCCCCAGCCCCTCAGCGCCGATCACCAGCTGCTGCGGATCCAGCAGGGGCGTCCGGTCATAGTCGGCCTGCGCTCGGAGGCGGTCAGGATCGCCCCTCCTAGCCAGGCGCGGCCGGGCGAGGTGGCGATGACCGGCATCGTCGAGCACGTCGAGTACCAGGGTCACGAGGCACTGGTGCACGTGGACACGGGCTCGCGACCCGCCGTGGTGGCGGATCTGGAGTCGGCGCGGCACCCGGCTGCTCCCGGGCGCGGCAGCCTCAGGCGGCAGCGGAGCGGCCTCGGCCGGCTCAGGGACCGTGCCGTGGGACGGCTGTCGGGCCCGGGGTCCGGGTCGGTGGCGGTCCTGGACGCGCCGGAATCCGCTCAGGGGCCGGACGCGGGTGCCGCTCCGCAGCGGCTGGGGGCGGTGCGCAGCGACCTCGTCGTGCGCACGGGACCGCACGTCCGGGTGCGGGTCGGGGCCCAGATCCCGCTGCTGGTCGATCTCGCGCAGCTGTACGTCTTCGACCACGCGGGGCGCCGCGTGTCTCCGGCCGGAGACGGGCACGCACCTCTGGAGAGGTAGCACCTTCGCGAAGGCCGGCCCACCTCGCGGGCTGCGGGGTGGGCCGGGGATTCAGTGCGCCGCCCGCTCCTGCAGCGTGGTGCGCCAGGCGGGGAGCGGCTCCTCGCGTTCGGGTTCCGTGCGGTGGCCTCCGTGGGCGAAGAAGTCGGCGAGTGGCAGGATGCCCGCGCCGACGGTGACGGCGTCGGGGCCGAAGGTTCCCAGGTCGATGTGGACGTTGGCCGCCGGGTACGACAGGGCGTAGGAGGTGGCGTAGGACCGTACGGAGTCCAGGAAGCGGGTGCCGAGCTGCAGGCCGGCCCAGCCGCCGACGAGGATGCGTTCGGGCTGGAACAGGTTGATCAGGTCGGAGAATCCCGCCCCGAGGTACTCGGCGGTCTCCTCCAGGACGGCCAGGGCCGTCGTGTCGGCCCGAGCGCTGGTGCCGTCGGGGCCCGCGGCCGGGTAAGCGGCGGCCAGCATCGCGGTCAGGGCGGTCTCCTCGTCGGCCGGGGCCGGCGGGCGTCCACCGGCCTCGACCCAGCGTTCCAGGAGGGCCTCGGCCCCCGCGTACGCCTCCAGGCAGCCCTGGGCGCCGCAGCGGCAGCGACGTCCGCGGACTCGCACGGTCAGGTGGCCCCACTCGATGGCGCGGCCCGTGCGCGTGTCCTCGCTGACCACGCAGGCGCCGACACCCGAGCCGAAGAGCACGACGACCGCGTTGCGCGCCCCGCGGCCCGCGCCGAACCACATTTCGGCCTGGCCGAGGGTCTTGGCCCCGTTGTCGATGTAGTACGGGACGGCTTCGGGCAGGAGCTGGGAGTCGCGCAGCATCCGCTCCAGGGGAACCGCGTCCCAGCCGATGGTCTGGCCGTGGACGACGGCGCCGTCCGAGGTCCTGGCCACGATGCCGGGAACACCGATGCCGACGCCGAGGAGCCGCTCGGGTGGGATGCCGGCCGCCCGCAGTACCTCGGCGATGCCCTCGCGCAGGTGCCGTACGACGACGGCGACGTCGTAGCGGTCGATGCGCCGCGGCCCCGCCGCCTCCAGGGGGCGCTCCACGCGTGCGAGCTCGGTCAGGGTCAGGTCGAAGAGCTCGATGCGGATGCGGGTCTCGCCCACATCCACGCCGATCATGTAGCCGCTGGTAGGGCGGACGCGGAGCAGGGTGCGGGGGCGCCCGCCGGCCGACTCCACGCTCCCGGCTTCCTCCACCAGGCCGTCGGCGACCAGCTCCGCGACCACGTTGCTGATGGATCCGGAGCTCAGTCCCGTGGCGGGGCCCAGCGAGAAGCGGCTCAGGGGACCGTCGAAATACAACCGTTGCAAAACAGCGGTTCGGTTCTCCCGCCGCAGGTCACGCACTGTTCTACCGCTACGTACTCGCACTCTGTCCCCTGTCATCGATGCCCATAACTGCAAGATACCTGCGTGAACGCTCTTGACGAGTCCTTCGCTTGAGGTTTAACTCACATCCTAAATTAAGCCATGTGGTTTTGGGGGCGAACCGCGGAACGTCCGCCCCCCAGCCCGCAGTCGGCATCCCGTTCCTTCCTGAAAGGCCCATGGAGCCATGCGCAGAATCAGAGTCGCAGCGGTAGGCGCCGTCACCCTCTCCCTCGTCCTCGGGGCGGCCGCCTGTGGTGGTGGCGGCTCCACCGACGGGAGCGGGTCCAACGAGCAGCCGAAGACGCTGACCTACTGGGCCTCCAACCAGGGAGCGAGCCTGGAGGTCGACAAGCAGGTCCTCCAGCCCGAGCTCGACAAGTTCGAGAAGCAGACGGGCATCAAGGTCAAGCTCGAGGTCGTGCCGTGGGGCGACCTGCTCAACCGCATCCTGACCGCGACCACCTCCGGCCAGGGCCCCGACGTCCTGAACATCGGCAACACCTGGAGCGCCTCGCTGCAGGCCAGCGGCGCGCTGCTCCCGTGGGACGCCAAGAACTTCGAGAAGATCGGCGGCAAGGACCGCTTCGTGGAGTCGGCGCTCGGCTCCACCGGCGTCCAGGGCCAGGACCCGGCGGCCGTGCCGCTGTACTCCATGGCCTACGCGCTCTACTACAACAAGAAGGCGTTCGCCGACGCGGGCGTTGCCAAGCCGCCGACCACCTGGGACGAGCTGATCGCCACAGGCAAGCAGCTGACCAAGGACGGCAAGGCCGGGCTCGGCGTCGAGGGCTCCAACCTGTCGAACAACATCCACCAGGTCTTCGTCCTGGGCAAGCAGCACGGCGCGGACTTCTTCACCGCGGACGGCAAGGCCGACTTCACCTCCGACGGCGCGGTCAAGGCCGTGAAGCAGTACGTCGACCTGATGGCCGACGCGCAGATCGTCGCCAAGGGCAACGCCGAGTACTCCCAGAACCAGTCACTGAGCGACTTCGCCAAGGGCAAGACCGCGATGGTGCTGTGGCAGACCGCGTCGGCCACCTTCGCCGCGCAGGGCATGAAGGAGGACGAGTGGGGCGTGGTCCCCGCGCCCGTGCAGTCCGGCGCTCCGGGCACGGGTACGGCCACCAACTCCATGGTCGCCGGCATCAACATGGCCGTGTTCAAGAACACCAAGAACATCGACGGTGCCACGAAGTTCGTGAACTTCATGACCAGTGACGAGGAGCAGAAGGTCCTCAACAAGGCCTACGGCTCCATCCCGCCGGTGAAGTCCGCGCAGAGCGACCCCGCGTTCAACACCCCCGGTCTCGCCGTCCTGCGCGACACGCTCGCCAAGAGCGCCTCCGCCCTCCCGCAGGTCCCCGAGGAGTCGCAGTTCGAGACGGTGGTGGGCACCGCGGTCAAGGAGCTCTTCGCCGACGCGGCGGCCGGCCGGCCGGTGACGCTGGAGTCGGTGAAGGCCAAGCTCGAGAAGGCCCAGCAGCAGATGCCCAAGAAGTAGGCACGGATATCTCATGACCACCACCGCACCCCCTCGTACGGGCAAGCGGACGGTACGGAAGAACCCCCCCGGAGCGGCGCCGCGCACGCGCCGCTCCGGGCGGCTCCGCCGGATCTCCCTGCCGTACCTGCTCCTGCTCCCCGCACTGGTCCTCGAACTCCTGGTCCACCTGATCCCGATGGTCATCGGCATCGTGGTCAGCTTCAAGGAGCTCACCCAGTTCTACCTGCGCGACTGGGGCAACGCGCCCTGGGCCGGCCTGGACAACTACTCCCTGACCGTCGACTTCGACGCACCGGTCGGCGAGGCGCTGCTGAGCTCCTTCTTCACCACGTGCCTGTTCACCTTCTTCTCGGTGGGCCTGTGCTGGCTGATCGGCACGGCGGCCGCGATCTTCATGCAGGAGACGTTCAAGGGCCGGGGCATCCTGCGCACCATCTTCCTGGTGCCGTACGCCCTGCCCGTCTACGCCGCCGTCATCACCTGGGCCTTCATGTTCCAGCGCGACAACGGCCTGGTGAACCACGTCATCCACGACCAGCTCGGACTCACCGACAGCCCGCCGTTCTGGCTCATCGGCGACAACGCCTTCATCACCCTGCTGGTCGTCTCGGTCTGGAAGGGCTGGCCCTTCGCCTTCCTCATCATGATGGCCGGCCTGCAGAACATCCCCCGCGAGATCTACGAGGCCGCGGCCCTGGACGGAGCGGGTGTCTGGCAGCAGATCCGCCGCATCACGCTCCCCTCCCTGCGCCCCGTCAACCAGGTCCTGATCCTGGTGCTGTTCCTGTGGACGTTCAACGACTTCAACACGCCGTTCGTCCTGTTCGGGAAATCGGCGCCGGCCTCGGCCGACCTCATCTCCATCCACATCTACCAGTCCTCGTTCCAGACCTGGAACTTCGGCACCGGATCCGCGATGTCCGTCCTGCTGCTGCTGTTCCTGCTCGTGGTGACCGGCCTCTACCTCCTGTTCACCTCCCGAGGAAGGAGCGCCACCGATGCCTAAGCACACTCAGGCGGTGCTGTCCCGGTCGCCCATGGCGCCCCCCAAGTCGTTCCTCGTGAGCCGGCTGGTGTTCCTGACGCTCCTCACCGGGTTCGTCCTGCTGCCGGTGTACGTCATGATCTCCAGCTCGCTGAAGCCGCTGCAGGACGTGTCGGGGAAGTTCCAGTGGATCCCCTCGGGCCTCACCGTCCAGCCGTACTTCGACATCTGGAAGACCGTCCCTCTCGGCGACTACTTCATGAACTCGCTGATCGTGGCCGGGGCGGCGACCGTCTTCTCCGTCGTCATCGCGATCTTCGCGGCCTACGCCGTCAGCCGCTACTCCTTCCGCGGCAAGCGCCTCTTCACCGTCACGGTGCTGTCGACGCAGATGTTCCCCGGCATCCTCTTCCTGCTGCCGCTGTTCCTCATCTACGTCAACATCGGCAACGCCACCGGGATCGCGCTCTTCGGCTCGCGCGCCGGGCTGATCCTCACCTACCTGACGTTCTCGCTGCCGTTCTCGATCTGGATGCTGATCGGATACTTCGACTCGGTCCCCCGGGACCTCGACGAGGCCGCGAAGGTCGACGGCTGCGGTCCGCTCGGCGCCCTCTTCCGCGTCATCGTCCCCGCCGCGATCCCCGGCATCGTCGCCGTCGCCGTCTACGCCTTCATGACCGCCTGGGGCGAAGTGCTGTTCGCCTCGGTCATGACCAACGACGCGACCCGCACCCTCGCGGTGGGCCTCCAGGGCTACTCGACCCAGAATGACGTGTACTGGAACCAGGTCATGGCCGCCTCGCTCGTCGTGAGCCTGCCCGTCGTCGGCGGCTTCCTCCTCCTCCAGCGCTACCTCGTCACCGGACTGACCGCCGGCGCCGTCAAGTAGCCGCTCCTCCCATGATCTTCGAAAGGTCTGCTGTGTCGGATTCCATTGACCTCGGCGCCTTCCCTCAGGACTTCGCCTGGGGCACGGCCACGTCCGCCTACCAGATAGAAGGAGCAGTCAAGGAGGACGGCCGCGGGCCGTCCATCTGGGACACCTTCTCCCACACTCCCGGAAAGATCGACAACGGCGACACCGGCGACGAGGCCTGCGACCACTACCACCGGTGGCCCGAGGATATCTCCCTCATGAAACAGCTGGGCGCCAACACCTACCGCATGTCGATCGCCTGGCCGCGCATCGTCCCCGACGGCTCCGGACCGGTCAACGCCCGGGGCCTCGACTTCTACGACAAGGTGATCGACGGGCTCCTGGAAGCCGGCATCACCCCCTCGGTGACCCTCTACCACTGGGATCTCCCCCAGGCCCTGCAGGACCGCGGCGGCTGGACCGTCCGCGAGACCGCCGAACACCTGGCCACCTACACCACCGCCGTCGCGGAACGCCTCGGCGACCGCGTCACCCAGTGGGCCACCCTCAACGAACCGCTCTGCTCGGGCTGGATCGGGCACCTCGAAGGCCGCATGGCCCCCGGCCTCACCGACCTGACCGCCGCCGTCCAGGCCTCCTACCACCTGCTGCTGGGCCATGGCCTGGCCACCCAGGCCCTCCGTGCCGCAGCACCCGGCGCGCAGATCGGCATCGTCACCAACCACTCCACCGTGGTCCCCGCCACGAACGGCCCCGAGGACATCGCCGCCGCCGTCCGCATGGACGGACACACCAACCGCTGGTGGCTCGACCCGGTCTACGGACGCGGCTTCCCCACCGACATGCGCGAGCTGTACGGCGTGGAGCTGCCCGAGCTCCCCGGCGACCTGGAGACCATCGCCGCGCCCCTCGACTGGCACGGCCTCAACTACTACTTCCCCGCCACCGTCACCAACGACGCCGACGGCCCGGTCCCCTTCGCCCGCGAAGTCCGCCTCCCGAACGTACCGCGCACCGGCCTGGACTGGCAGATCGACGCCAACGGCCTCGAATCCCTGCTGCTGCGCCTCACCAACGACTACGGCGTGCGCAAGCTCTACGTCACCGAGAACGGCTCCGCGTTCCCCGACACCGTCGGCCCCGACGGCGCGATCGACGACCCCGAGCGCGCCGCCTACCTCGAACAGCACCTGGCAGCCTGTGCCCGCGCCGTCCGCCAGGGCGCTCCCCTGGCCGGCTACTACGCCTGGTCCCTCCTCGACAACTTCGAGTGGGCCTACGGCTACGACAAGCGGTTCGGCCTCGTGCACGTCGACTACCAGACGCAGAAGCGCACCGTGAAGACCAGCGGTCGCCGCTACGCGGACATCGTCCGCAGCCACAGCCAGCTCCACACGTAAGTCGGCGGCTCGCCCGGTGCCGAGCGGCTTTCGTCCCCGCAGGCAGGGCGTGCGGCCCCACCCACGCAGAACGCTCGGCTGGGACACCCAGCCGAGCGTCTGGCCGTTCCCGGGGCGCGCTGGTCTTCGCCGGCGCCCGTGACTACGCCGTGGTGTTCGCCACCGGAGCCGTCCTCCTCGGCCTCAACGAGGCCTACATCTCCCAGATGTTCGCCTACGTGAAGGAGTTCGCCGATCACACCGGCAGAGAGGTGACCCCGTTCAGCTCCACAGTGCGGTCGGTCTTCTCCGCCGGATGGGTGATCGGTCCGCCGGTCGGCCTTTTCCTGCTGATGCACGCGGGGTTCGGGCGCATGTACGGATCCGCACTTGTCGCCCTCCTTGGTCGGGTTGATGGCCGGAGTCTGCGCGGCGCCGGAAATTCCCCTGATGATCACGGTGGGACGGCTGGCCGATCGCATCGGAAGGACGCGGGTCGTGGCCGCCGCCGTGATCCTCGCCGTCTTCTTCTTCAGCCTGTTGCCGATGGCGGGCTCGGCGCCCGCGCTGATCGCCCTCCAGCTGCCGAACGCCCTGTGGATCGCGGTGATCACGAGCATCCCGATGGTGGTGGTGCAGCAAGAGGTCCCCGGCGGGGCCGGCACGGTGTCCGCGCTCTACTCCTCCACCTTTCCGATCGCCCAGCTGCTGGCCGGCGCCATCACCGGAGCGGTCGCCGCACAGGCCGGCCACCGCGGCGTCTTCTGGATCTGCGCCGGTCTCTGCGCACTCGCCGCCGTACTCCTGCTCGTGCGGAGGGCTTCGCGCGGCGCCGGGGACGCCGAGCGGACCGGCTCGCACGAGACGGCGGCTCAGCACTCGACGAACACGGGAGAGAGCTGACGTGACGATTCGCTTCGGTCGACGCCGGGGCCTGCCCGTTGCGCACGCCGGGCGTGCCGTACCGGGCAGGCTCCTTGCTTCACCAGGCGAAACGGCTCAGGCCGAGTCCCGTATCACCAGTTCGGCCTCGAAGACGATCGAGGCGGGTTCCGTACGTGTGCCCTGGATGTGTTCCGCCAAGAGGCGTGCCATCTCCGCGGCCATCTTCTCGACGGGCTGTCGAACCGTGGTCAAGGCGGGGCGGCACGTCGCAGCGACGCTCGAGTCGTCGAAGCCGATGACGGCAACGTCCTGAGGTACCCGCTTGCCCAGTTCGCGCAGAACCTGGCAAGCGCCCTGGGCCATCAAGTCGTTCGCGGCGAACACTCCGTCCACGTCCGGATGCTCGGCAAGCAGCCGGGTCATGGCCGCCGCGCCGCTGTCCACCGTGAAGGTTCCCTCGACCACGGGTACCTCGGAAATCCCTGCCGAAGCCAGAGCCGCACGGAACCCGTCGAGCCGGTCCTTGGCCGCCGGGATCGACTGGGGAGCGGAGATCGTCGCGATCCGCCGGCAGCCGCGGGCCAGGAGGTGTTCGGCGGCCAGCCGGCTTCCGTCGGCGTGGGCGACATCGACGTAGCTGACTGCCTGCTCGGGCTCAGGCCGGGCGAAGAGCACCACGGGGATCCGTGCGGCGATCAGCATCGCGGGCAGGGGGTCGCCGGCCTGGATCGAAACCACCAGCGCGCCGTCTGCGGCGCCCTGGCCCAGGTAGTCCACGGCCTGTTCCCTGGCGACCTCGGACTCGGCGACCAGGATGACCGGGTGCATCGCGTGCGCCCGCAGGTACCCCACGGCCCCGCTGACCACCCGCCCGAAGAACGGGTCGGCGAAGACGCGCGAGGCGAAGGTGTCCCCGGCGCCGGAGATGATCAGCGCAACTGTTTCCGTCCGCTGGGTCACCAAGGACCGGGCTGCCCGGTTCGGCCTGTACCCCGTCTGTTCGACCGCGTGACGGACGAGTTCCTGAATGTCGGGATCCACGTTGCGAGTCCCGTTGACGACGCGGGACACCGTCGCCCGGGACACCCCCGCCTTGCGTGCCACATCCTCCAGCGTCGGGCCCCGTCTGCTCATACCCGGAACCCTAACGCGCCGCCTCCGCGGGGTCTGGCCACCGCCGCTAAGCCCGCCGACTGCATGCATGACCAACCTTCACCCCAAACCCCCTCTCCGATCCTCCGCTTGCGTCCCACGAGTCCACCCCTCCCCACCTCGGAACTTAATGAAAGACGAAAGAAAAGAGCGACAGGACCCTTGACCGGTCGATTGCGTTACGGGCAAGGTCTGGAGAGCGCTCTCCCGTTTCAGGTTCGTTAAGGAGCACCCATGCCAACTGGCATATCTGTCGATTCGTCGCCACGCAGACGACGTCCTCTTTCCACCCGGAGGGGGATCGCTGGGGCGGTCACGACCGCCCTCTTCGGCAGCCTGCTCGCGCTGGCGCCGTCCTCCCCGGCCGCCTCGGCCGAGCCGGTGCTCGTGTCCCAGGGCAAGGCGGTCACGGCTTCCAGTCAGGAGCACTACGGCACCCCGGCGACCGGCGCCGTCGACGGCGACAACGGCTCGCGCTGGTCCAGCGCCGCCTCCGACGCCCAGTGGCTGCAGGTGGACCTCGGCGCCGCGATCGAGCTGAGCAAGGTCGTCCTGCAGTGGGAGGCCGCCCACGCCAAGGCCTACCGGATCGAGCTGTCCACCAACGGCACCGACTGGACCACCGCCTACTCCACGACCACCGGCGCCGGCGGCACCGAAACCGTGAACATCACCGGGACCGCCCGCTACGTCCGCATGCAGGGCGTCACCCGGGCCACCGGCTACGGCTACTCGCTCTGGGAGTTCAAGGTGTTCGGCGGCACCGGGGGCGCCGGCGGCGGCCCGACCCTGCCGGGCGGCGGCGACCTGGGCCCGAACGTGCACATCATCGACCCCTCCACGCCCGGCATCCAGGACAAGCTGGACCAGGTCTTCCAGGAGCAGGAGTCGGCGCAGTTCGGCAGCGGCCGGCACGCCTTCCTCCTCAAGCCGGGCACGTACAACAACATCAACGCCCAGATCGGCTTCTACACCCAGATCGCCGGTCTTGGGCTGCGCCCGGGCGACACCACCATCAACGGTGACGTCACGGTCGATGCGGGCTGGTTCAACGGCAACGCGACCCAGAACTTCTGGCGCGGTGCGGAGGGTCTGACCGTGAACCCGGTCAGCGGCACCGACCGGTGGGCGGTATCGCAGGCGTCCTCCTTCCGCCGCATGCACGTCAAGGGCGCGCTCAACCTGGCGCCGAACGGCTACGGCTGGGCCAGCGGTGGCTACATCGCCGACTCCAAGGTCGACGGCCAGGTCGGCAACTACTCGCAGCAGCAGTGGTACACCCGGGACAGCACCATCGGCGGCTGGTCCAACAGCGTGTGGAACCAGACCTTCTCCGGCGTCGAGGGCGCTCCGGCCAACGGATTCCCCGAGCCCCGTTACACCACGCTCGACACCACGCCCGTCTCCCGCGAGAAGCCCTACCTCTACCTCGACGGCAGCGAGTACAAGGTGTTCGCGCCGGCCAAGCGCACCAACGCCCGCGGCACCACCTGGGCCAACGGCACCCCCCAGGGCGAGTCCGTCCCGCTCAGCCAGTTCTACGTGGTCAAGCCCGGCACCACCGCCGCCACGATCAACCAGGCGCTGACCCAGGGCCTGAACCTGCTGTTCACGCCCGGCGTCTACCACGTCGACCAGACCATCAACGTGAACCGCGCGAACACCATCGTGCTCGGCCTCGGCCTCGCCACGATCATCCCGGACAACGGGGTGACCGCGATGAAGGTCGCCGACGTGGACGGCGTCCGGCTCGCCGGCTTCCTGATCGATGCCGGACCGGTCAACTCGCCGACCCTGCTGGAGCTCGGACCGCAGAACTCCTCCGCCGACCACGCCGCCAACCCCACCACCGTGCAGGACGTCTACATCCGCGTGGGCGGAGCGGGCGCCGGCAAGGCGACCACCAGCGTGGTCGTCAACAGCGACGACGCCATCGTCGACCACACCTGGGTGTGGCGCGCCGACCACGGTGAGGGCGTGGGCTGGGAGACCAACCGCGCCGACTACGGGGTGCGGGTGAACGGTGACGACGTCCTGGCCACGGGCCTGTTCGTCGAGCACTTCAACAAGTACGACGTGGAGTGGTACGGCGAGCGCGGAAAGACGGTCTTCTACCAGAACGAGAAGGCGTACGACGCCCCCAACCAGGCCGCCATCCAGAACGGCAGCACCCGCGGCTACGCCGCCTACCGGGTCGACGACTCCGTCAACACCCACGAAGCCTGGGGCCTGGGCTCCTACAGCAACTACAACGTCGATCCGACGATCATCCAGGACCACGGGTTCAAGGCCCCCGTCAAGCCGGGGGTCAAGTTCCACAGCCTCCTGACGGTGTCGCTCGGCGGCAACGGCCACTACGCGCACGTCATCAACGACACCGGGGCGTCCACGGTCCCGGCCGGCACCTCGACGGTTCCCTCCACGGTGGTCTCCTTCCCCTGAGCCGCCGTCCCTCCCCGCCGGCTCCGGTGACCCACCGGAGCCGGGCCGAACTCCCCGGGCCCGGTTTCCGCCCTGCCGCCGCGGCCCGGGGGCACCACCGCTCGACCGGCCTCCGCAGACCCGACGGAGCCGAGCTCGACTCCCCTGGGCCGGGTGAACCGGCCTCCCCGCCCCGGACCAGGGGGCCCTGAGCACATCGACCAGCCCGGCGTCCCCGGCCGGAGCGAGGCCCGAGCACCTGGCAGGGCCGTGCCCGTCGACACAGAGAGCGCTGTCTCACGGGCGAGGCGCCCCCCACGGGAGAGCTGGTCAGTTCCCACCGCCATTGACACCAGGAGCCGCAATGTTCACCCATCCCCCCTCCACCGGCACCCCACCCCGCCGCACGCGCGGCGCGGCCGCCCTCGTCACCCTGGGCGCGCTCTTCGCGTCCTCGCTCACCCTGGCCGGCGCCCCCACCGCGGTCGCGGCGGAAACCCTGCTCTCCCAGGGCAAGGCGGCCACCGCCTCCTCCCAGGAGGGCGAGGGCTATTCCGCGGCCGCCGCGTTCGACGGGAACCTCACCGGCACCCGCTGGGCGAGCCAGTGGCGCGACGCCGAGTGGATCCAGGTCGACCTCGGCGCCGGCCGCAACCTCAGCCGGGTCGTCCTCACGTGGGAGGGCGCGTTCGGCAAGAACTACGACATCCAGGTCTCGGACGACGGAACGAACTGGCGCACCGCCAAATCCGTCACCGGAAGCGACGGCGGCACCGACGAGATCGTCATCACCGGCAGCGGCCGCTACGTACGGATGAACGGCCTGGCCCGCTCCAGCGGCTACGGCTACTCCCTCTGGGAGTTCCAGGTCTACGGCACCACCTCGGTGGAACCCCCGGTCGCCGGCGCGGTGCGCGTGACCGGCTCCCAGGGCAACTGGCAGCTGACCGTCGGCGGACAGCCGTACACGGTGAAGGGCCTCACCTGGGGCCCGTCCTTCGCCGACGCCCCGAAGTACATGCCCGACGTGAAGTCCATGGGCGTCAACACCATCCGCACCTGGGGCACCGACGCGTCGAGCAAGCCCCTGCTCGACACGGCCGCGGCGAACGGCATCCGCGTCGTCAACGGCTTCTGGCTGCAGCCCGGCGGCGGCCCCGGCTCGGGCGGCTGCGTCAACTACGTGACCGACGCGGCGTACAAGAGCACCATGCTGACCGAGTTCGCGAAGTGGGTGGACACCTACAAGTCGCACCCGGCCACGCTGATGTGGAACGTCGGCAACGAGTCCGTCCTCGGCCTGCAGAACTGTTACAGCGGCACCGAACTGGAGGCGCAGCGCAACGCCTACACCACGTTCGTGAACGACGTCGCCAAGAAGATCCACTCCATCGACCCGAACCACCCGGTCACCTCGACCGACGCCTGGACGGGCGCGTGGCCGTACTACAAGCGCAACGCCCCGGACCTCGACCTGTACTCGATGAACTCCTACGGCGACATCTGCGGGGTCAAGCAGGACTGGGTGGACGGCGGCTACAACAAGCCCTACATCATCACCGAGACGGGCCCGGCCGGTGAGTGGGAGGTGCCGAACGACGCGAACGGCATCCCGGACCAGAAGACCGACGTCCAGACCGCGGAGGGTTACACCACCGCCTGGAACTGCATCACCGGTCACCAGGGCGTGGCGCTGGGGGCCACGATGTTCCACTACGGCATCGAGCACGACTTCGGTAGCATCTGGTTCAACCTGCTGCCCGACGGGCTCAAGAGGCTCTCGTACTACGCGGTGAAGAAGGCGTACACCGGGTCGACCGCGGGCGACAACACGCCGCCGGTCATCAGCAACATGGTCGTCGACCAGGCCTCCAACGCGCCGGCCGGCGGTGAGTTCACCGTCCGCGCCAACATCAGTGACCCGCAGAACGACCCGCTCACGTACAAGGTCTTCCTCAGCGGCAACTACGCCAACGGTGACAAGCGCCTGGTCGAGGCGCAGTGGCGTGCGACGGGCAACGGGACCTTCGCGGTCACCGCGCCCGAGAAGCTCGGCGTCTGGAAGGTCTACATCCAGGCCGAGGACGGCCGCGGCAACGCGGGCATCGAGACCAAGTCCGTCAAGGTCGTCGCCCCGCCCGTCAGCGGCACCAACATCGCGCTGAACAGGCCCGCCAACGCCTCCTCCGCGCAGGCCTCCTACGGCGACTGCCCCTGCCCCGCCGGCAATGCCACCGACGGCAACACCGGCACCCGCTGGGCCAGCGACTGGAGCGACCCCCAGTGGATCAGCGTGGACCTCGGAGCCGTCAAGGCGATCCGCACCCTGCAGCTGGTGTGGGACCCCGCCTACGCCAAGTCCTACGAGGTGCAGCTCTCCGACGACGGCACCAACTGGCGCACGGTCCACTCCACGACGACCGGCAACGGTGACATCGACACGATCAACGTGTCCGCGAACGCCCGCCACGTGCGACTGAACCTGACCGCACGCGGCACCGGCTGGGGCTACTCCCTGCACGAGTTCGGCGTCTACAGCTGACCCGCTGACGGCGCGACCCTGACGGGTCCGCCTGCCCTTGAGGGGCTGCCCCCCCCATGACCCTCCGGCTACCCGGCGGTGGCCGGAGACCGGGTGGCGGGAAACGAGCCGCTTCCCGCCACCCGCCCACGAACGGCAGCCCCACACCACCGCCACAAGAACGGCAGGAGACTTCCATGACAGCACGTCCCAAACGGCTCTCCGCGCTCCTCCTCGGCACCGCCCTCGTCGCCAGCCTCCTGGGCATCGGCGCGATCGCCAACGCAGCGGATCCCGGCAGCTCGACCCCCTCTTCGTCCGCGGCGTCACACAGCGGACACATCATGGCCGCCTCCCTCCAGGCGTCGGGCGACGACGCCGACGGGGACGGCTACATCCCGGCGGTCCCGCAGGTCACCGGCGTCACGCCGTCCGACAGGACACCGCCGCCTGCCTACCACCACGAGTTCCAGGCCGGCTGCTCGGTCACGCACACCGCGCCGGACGACCCGATCGTCTACCCGGGCCAGCCCGGCAGGTCCCACGACCACACGTTCATGGGCAACACCTCCACCCACGCGAACAGCACCACCGCCTCGCTGTACGGAGGTGCGACCACGTGCAAGGCGCCCGCCGATGCCTCGGCCTACTGGATGCCCTCGCTGTTCAAGGGTGACCAGAAGATCCTGCCCACCGGACCGCAGGTCATCTACTACAAGGCCGGCGTCACCGACTACACCAGCGTGCGTCCCTTCCCCAAGGGCCTGCGGTTCGTCGTCGGCAACCCGATGCAGACCGCCCAGCAGTTCCGCGACCACAAGGGCTTCGTCGAGGGCTGGGAGTGCGGTGACAGCTTCTTCAACACCGACATCCCGGCGAGCTGCCCGAACCGGCCCGACGTCCAGCTCAACCTCCGTTTCCAGGCGCCCAGTTGCTGGGACGGCAAGTACCTCGACACCCCCGACCACCAGAGCCACATGTCGTACACGGTCGTCAAGCCCGGCACCAACGACAACATGTGCCCGGCCTCTCATCCCGTCGCCCTGCCGATGATCGAGTTCAAGATGGCCTGGCCGGTCAACGGCGACATGTCACAGGTCCGCCTCGCCAGCGGCCGCGGCTACTCCTTCCACTACGACTTCTTCAACGCCTGGGAGGAACGCACCCTCAAGGCCCTCGTCGACCACTGCATCGTCGGCGGCCTGCAGTGCGACCCGCGCGGCTTCGACCTGTACCGCCCCGAACGCGGTGCCGCGCTGAACTCGGAGTACCGGCTGCCCTGACCCAGTCGGATCCTCCGTACCGGCCCGGCCCGCCCCGTCTGCACGACGGGGCGGGCCGGGCCTTCTCTCTTGGTCGAAGATTCGCCCTCAAAGGGGGCTTGACTCGGGATACAGCACACATCAAAGCTTGGGAGAGCGCTCTCCCATAGGTGAGGAGCGGATGACGTGGATGGGGTGGGGATGGGCGAGGACATGCTCGACCGACTGCTGGAGAAGCTCGATCTCGTACAGAAGGTGAGGCTGCTGTCCGGGGCCACGACGTGGCGGACGGCCGGCGAACCGGCCATCGGCCTGCGCGAGATGGTGACCTCCGACGGGCCCGCCGGGGTACGGGGAGAGGCCTGGGACGAGCGGCGCACGTCGGCACTGCTTCCCTCCGCCTCCGCGATCGGCGCGCTGTGGGACGAGGACCTGATCGAGGAGCTGGGGGGTCTGCTCGCTTCCGAAGCGGTCCGCAAGGGCGTGGACATCGTCCTGGCGCCGACGCTCAACCTGCACCGCACCCCGCTGGGCGGCCGGCACTTCGAGTGCTTCTCGGAGGATCCCGTACTGACGGGCCGTACGGGCGCGGCGCTGGTACGGGGCATCCAGACGGCAGGGGTCGCGGCCACGGCCAAGCACTACGTGGCCAACGACTCCGAGACCGGGCGGATGCACGTGGACGTACGGGCTTCCGAGCGGGCGCTGCGCGAGGTGTACCTGGCGCCGTTCGAGGCCGCCGTAGAGGCGGGCGTCTGGCTGGTGATGGCCGGCTACAACGGCGTGAACGGCGCGACCATGACGGCCAGTCCGCTGCTCACCGAACCCCTCAAGGGCGACTGGGGCTTCGACGGGGTGGTGATCTCCGACTGGGGCGCCCTGCGCTCGACCACGGAACCGGCCCTCGCCGCACTCGACCTGGCCATGCCGGGACCGCAGGGCCCCTGGGAGGCCTCCCTCGTCCAGGCCGTGCGGGACGGCCACGTCCCCGAGGAGGCCGTCGACGAGAAGGTACGGCGCCTGCTGCGGCTGGCCGGACGCGTGGGGGCGCTCGAACCGGATCGGCGCCCGCGCACCGCGGCGTTCGGACCGGACGAAGCGCGGGCGCTGCTGCGCCGCACGGTGGCCGCCGGATGCGTACTGCTGACCAACCACGAGGTGCTCCCGCTCGCCCCGTCGTCCCTGGCGAAGGTCGCCGTCATCGGCGTGCACGCCGCCTCCCCGCGGGTGCAGGGCGGAGGCAGCGCGGGGGTCTTCCCCTCACGCGTGGTCACTCCCCTCGACGGGATCCGCGACCGGCTGGACGGCCTGGCCCGGGTGGCGTACGTACCGGGTCCGGGACTGGGCGTTCCCCCCGCTCCCCTCGCCGCCGACTGGTGCGCCGACCCGCGCTCGGGAGAGCCGGGCGTCCTGCTGCGCATCCTGGACGAGGCGGGCCGTGAGCTCCACGCGGAACACCGGCTGTCCGGGACGCAGTTGGAGCCGCCCGTGGAACCCGGCGCGCGGACCGTGGAGATCAGCGCGCTCGTCCGGCCGCGGACGACGGGGGAATGGAACTTCTCCATCGCCGGCTTCGGCCGCATGAGCCTCACCCTCGGCGGCCGGACCCTCCTGGACGGCGAGTTCCCGTGCACCACCGACGACCCGGCCATCGTCCATGTGAACCCGCCCCGCCACACGGTGCGCGCGACCCTGGAGACGACGGAACCCGTCCTCCTGACCGCCCGGCGCGAACTGGTCCCCGGAGCCGGGCGCGCCACGATCGTCGCGGCCGCGCCGCCGGAGCCCGAGGCGGCGGACGCGCTCGCCGAAGCGGTCCGGACGGCCCGCGACGCGGACGCCGTCATCGTGGTCGTCGGCACCACCGAACACACCGAGACCGAGGGCCACGACCGCGACGACCTCGCCCTGGGCGGCCACCAGGACGCCCTGGTCAGCGCCGTGGCCACCGCCAACCGGCGCACGATCGCCGTGGTCAACAGCGGCGGCCCCGTCGAACTGCCCTGGCGCGACGAGGTGGGCGCCGTACTGCTCTCGTGGTTCCCTGGGCAAGAGGCCGGAACCGGGCTCGCCGACGTCCTCTTCGGGGACGCCGAGCCGGGCGGCCGCCTCCCCACCACCTGGGCAGCCGCCCTGGCCGACGCACCCGTCACCCGCGCCCACCCCGTCGACGGCCGACTCGCCTACGACGAAGGCGTACACATCGGCCACCGGGCCTGGCTGCTCGCCGGCCGGGAGCCCGCCTACTGGTTCGGTCACGGCCTGGGCTACACCACCTGGGAGTACGGGACGGTCCACGCTCCGGCCGAGGTCACGGAAGGGTCCCCGTTCACGGTCCGCGTCCAGGTGCGCAACACGGGCGCCCGGCCCGGCCGCGAGGTCGTGCAGGTGTACCTCGCCCGTCCGCACTCCACCGTGGACCGGCCCGTCCGCTGGTTCGCGGGCTACGCCACGGTCCACGCGGAACCAGGCAGGTCCGCGACCGCCGTCGTGCAGGTCCCGTCCGACGCGCTGCGGCACTGGTCCGAAGCCGAAGGGGCCTGGCGCACGGAGCCCGGCACCTTCCACGTCATGGTGGGCCGCTCGGCCGGCGACCTGGCGTGGCAAGGAACGCTGCACCTGAACAGCCGGGTGAGATGAAAGCCTGGTCGCGCCCAGCCCGAGGACCCCATCGAGGACTCCTTCGCGTCCCTCGGAAGTCACCAGTCGACCTGACGTCCCATCACGTAAGTCAGCATGGGGTCAGCTTTGATCCTGGTGGTTCACGTGAAGGTCAGCCGCGCTTCGGCTGACCTCGACGGATCGACCTTCTCCACAAAGACACAGCTCAGCGGACCCGCCCACGTGCCTTCAGCGGCACCGGCGGGAGCCCGGGCGCGGGGATCGGAGGGCCGTCGTAGCCCTTCACTTCGCCGTAGCGGGTGCCTTCCATCCAGTCCTTGCGGAACTGGACGATCTCCTCGTTGGTGCGTCCGATCCAGTTCCAGAACAAGTATTCGCTCAGACAAGTTTTCGCAGGTCAGAGGGGTATCGGATCACTGGCGGTCAGCAAATCGTCAGCATCGGTCCGAGGAGCGGCACACAGATGGCACCAACGAGTCTGGCACACGGCATGGGCGCCGTGTTCAAGGAATGCGGGCACGACCAGGCCTACTGGCCCCGCTGCCCGCACCCCTACAAGATCCGCTACCGCAACACCATGGGTCGCCAGCAGCAGGAATCAGGGTTCACCAGCCGGGAAGCGGCCATCACCCGCCTGGTGGCTGTCTACAACGAGCGCAAGTCTGCCCCGGCCAACCAGACCCGCACCGAGCGCCTCGCGAAGTACGGCCCCATGACCTTCCGCGAGTACACCCGGGAGTGGAAGCAGGGCCAACGCCACCTGGCGCCGGCCTCCCTCCTCCACCTCGACTCGCTCCTAGAGCACCACCTCTTCCCGGCCCTGGGCACCCGGCGCATGGATTCCTTCGATCACAAGGTCGTCGAGCACTTCATCCGCGCCATGGAACGGGCCGGCACTGGCCTGGCCACCCAGGCCAACGCCTTCGACAAGCTCAAGGCCATCCTCCTAGATGCCCACCGCCTCGGCATCTACCTCGACAGCCCCCTCCTCGGCGTCCAAGCCCCCGTCTACGACCCCAAACGCGCCGTCATCCCCTCCCCCGCACAGCTCCGCGTCTTGCGCACGGTCGGCGACGACGCCTTCCAGCTGCTCGTCGACCTCATGAGCGGGTGCGGCCTGCGCAACGGTGAGGCAGCAGCCGTCAACCTCAACAACATCGTCGCCGCCGACACCTACCGCGTCACCGAGCAAGTCAACCGCACCACCAAGCAGTACGACCGCCTCAAGCACCGCAAGAAGGGCGAGCACCGGGACGTCCCCCTGCCCCCGCAGGTGAAGGAGACCATCGAGCGATACGCGCAGACGCACGGGACAGTGGACGGCTACCTCCTCCGCCACCCGCAGGACCAGTCCCGCCCCTACGCCAGCTACCTACTCAACAACCGGTGGCGCCGCATCAAACAAACCCAGAACCTCGACATGCCGGACGGCATGGTCCTCTACGGCTTCCGCCACTTCTTCGCATCCAACTGCCTCGCCCACCGCATCCCCATCACCGACGTCGCCGAATGGATGGGCCACACGAACCTCGAGATCACCTTCAAGACCTACCGACACCTCATGCCCGGCACCATCGGCCAAGCCGCCATCATCCTGAACACCACCCTCACCGCGTGAATAAGGCACCAAAGCGAGCGGATGGAGGTTGCCAGTTGGGGTGCGGCGGCGCGCCGAGGGCTGTGACAATGGGTTCCGTGTGCGGCATGGACGGGTGCGCTGAGCCGTACACGGAAGAACAGGGGTGGGAGCCGTTGAGGACGTGGTTCGAGCGAATGGCGTCGATCCCAGGTTTGGCCTTCACCGGCAGCCCTGGTGTCGTGAGGGATCGGCTTCCCGGCGCCTCCGTCCGACCGGATGAGTCGTACGGCAGGCCGATGTGGCCTACCGCTGAGGGGAGTACCTCGGCGACCCCGGCGAGCCAACACGTACCGTTCGATGCAAGGGGCGCGGAACACCTCACGAGTGTCTGGGAGGCCCTGGAGCTTCCGGGCTCGGCCATGGACTACCACTTCGTCCTTCAGAGTGCGGTCGACCGGCTGTGGAGCGATCGACGTTCGTACCCTGCCGGGCTCGAGATGCTCGAGGTTTTCGCCGAGCTGGACCTGGAGTTGATGGAGGCCGCACCGCAGGCGGTGTCGTTCGACGAGGACGTCCGTCCGGAGACGTTCGTGAGGGTCTCATCTGTGCCACGCCTGATCTCGCTTCTCGAGCGCGAAGGGGCGTTCGCCGAAGCGTTGGCGCTGGCTCGCAGACTCGCCTGCTTCAGGCAAGGCGAGGATGTGCTGGAGCGTCTGTTGGAGAAGACCGAGGCGCTGTCTGCCGAGAATGCCGCGGGCGGACTGGTATGAGCACTCGCCTTGACCAGCTGATCCCCTCTGCCTCCTATCTGGAGGAGGCCTTCCTCCGGTGGGTGCTTACTCCTGCTGTCGAACCGGGCATCGTTCCGCGGGTGCACAGCCAGCATCCGGTGACGGTCAACGAGCGCTCTTACCGGCTGGACTACCTCATCGCGGGCGAATCGCTCCAACTTGCCATCGAGTTGGATGGTTTCGCGTTCCACAGTGACCGCGCCGCCTTCACGTACGACAGGCTCCGCCAGAACGACCTGGCGGCCACCGGTTTGACCGTGCTGCGGTTCTCCTACGATGCCGTGCGCCTGGACACCCATCGCTGCGTCGAACAGCTGCAGGCCATGCTCCACCGCGACGCAGGGCTTTCGCCCTTTGTCGCTGCAGCGCCCCACGTCGAGGTTCCGGACATGGCGGGCGACCCTATGCGGTGCGCCGATCCACCGCGATTCGGCCCGGCGGTTTCCGACACCGCCTACTTCGACGGGGTCCGGCCCCTGGTGGATCGAGGGCCGCTGAGAGCGTGCCAGGACGAAGCGCTGGGCGCGCTGGCCAATTACTACGCCTCTGGTGGCCGCCACGCTGCGACCGTAATGGCCGTTGGAGCCGGCAAGACCGCGCTGGGCGTGGCTGCCGCGCTCTCGTTCACCAAACGCCGGGCTCTCGTAGTGACGCCCGGCTCGGTGATCCGCGGCACTTTCGCCAAGGCCCTCGACCCCGGCGCTCCGGGCAACGTCCTGTACGGGCTGGCGGGTGGCCCCCTGCTGCCCGGGACCCGCCCACCGCACGCCTTGGTTCTGGACGCGGACGACACACAGATCAGCCAGGTGACCCGAGAAAGACTGCTGGCGTCGGACGTTCTGGTGACGAACTTCCATGCCCTGGGCACCGGGGACAAGCCCGGGGACCTCCTGGCGAAGCTGGAGCCGAACGAAATCGACTTCATCGTGGTGGACGAGGCGCACATCGCGGCCAGTGATTCCTACCAGCGGCTGTTCGCTCACTTCCGTCATGCGCGGACGTTGCTCATGTCGGCCTGCTTCAAGCGCCTGGACGGCAAATCCATCGACGCCGACGTCGTCTACCGGTACAGGCTAGTGGACTCCGTCGCGGACGGATCCGCGAAGAACTTGCGGGTACACAGGTTCGCCCCTGATGCAGCGGCGACGGTGTACGAGGCCGTGTGGCCGGACGGCCAGCGTGAGGAGATCGTGGGCCGTGAGGCGCTGCTCGCTGCCCTCGGGGACGAGCGGAAGATCGCGCGGATCACCGCGCGGTCCGACGCATCGATCCACCAGGTGATGGCGGTGACGCGAGCCTGTCTGGACGAGCAGGCCAAGCTGCTCTCTCCGGTCAAGCCCCGGGTGCTGTTTTCAGCGATGGGTGAGGCTCACGCCCACCAGATCGCTCGGATCGCCGAGGCGCACGACATACCCTGCGGGACGCTGCATCACAGCATGTCTGCGTCGGCGATTGCCGCGACCCGGCGTCGGTTCGAGTCCGATTCGGGTGACCTCCAAGGCATCGTGCAGCTTCGGATGCTCGGCCAGGGCTACGACTTCCCGCCGATCACCGTGGTGGTGCCGGTACGCCCTTACGGCAGCTTCGGCGAGTTCTACCAGTTCGTGGGGCGTGGCGTACGCGTCCTGCGACATGCGGGCGTGCCCATTGGCGAGCAGTACATGGACGTGGTCTGCCACGCGGAATTGGGCCTCGAGGAACATCTGGAAGCCATGTGCGTGGACAACGACATGGATCCCGAAGTGCTGCTCGACGCCCCGCTCATCGATGCAGCATCACTGTCGGAGAAGACCGAAAGCAGTGCAGGCGACGGGGGTGATGAGTTCACGGGCGCCAGCCCGGCCGGGGTGGATGCGTTCGTGCTGTACGAACGGGGCCGCGTCGAGCAGCGTGTGGTGCACAACCTGGACCGGGTGGAGGCAAGACGAGCCGAGCGGGAGATGCAGCTGATGGCGCAACGCTACGCCGTTTATGCACAGAGCTCCGCGACCCCCATGCCGTTCGAGCAGTTCGTCGGGTACGTGAGGAGGCTGACCGGTGGCCAGTGATCAACTGCGATGGTGGCGGGACGCCACCGGCATGAGTCTGGCCGAGGCCCTCATACTCGAGGCCGCTGCGGGCCAGGACCAGCGGTTCGCCGAACTCGACCGGATGGCCGCAAGACTCCTGGAAGCCGCACTCAGCGGGCAGCCGGTGGTCAGAGTCACCCAGGGCAAGGGCCCTCAGGCATCGGACACGGTCGAGCTGGTGGGGCTCGCGCCGCAGGAGCGTCTCTTGTGCACGGATGCGTTCGGTGTCCAGGAACAGCAGCGTCGGGGTGCTTGGTACCTACCGCAGAAGTTGTCGATGAAGGCGGGTGTGGTGAATCTGCCGCATCTGATGCGCCGGGGCGCGGCGCACGCGATGACGGTGGCAGCGGACGACACCGCCCGGATCAGCGCCGTGGACAGCGCCGATCAGGTGCTGCTGTGGGCGTTGTTGAACCCGTTGTTCGAGACTGTGATGGAGCCGGTCCGGGTCCGGGCGGCAGGCCCCATCGGTTCGATCGAGGAACAGCGGCAGCTATGGGACGGGATCGAGAGCCGCTTCGCTCGGCTGGGTCTGTCTCCCGATGTTCTGGAGCGCTTCCGTTTCGGTGCCGGCTGGCACCGACTGGATCGGGGTGCGCAGCATCGAGCACGCCTCGATCTGTTGGACTCTCTCGCCGCCGACGACCTGTCGCAGCTCGTCGCCCGCCATCGCATGACGCAGGTGCAGTCCCTCATGGAAGGCTTCGCCAAGAAGGCCAAGTCCGCCAAGATCGGGACGGCCCTCGCCCGTCGTGTCCTGACCCGGACCCTGCAACCCGTCGTCTCCGGCTATTTCTCAGGCGACTGGCTCGCCGTACTGGACTACCTCCAGGCGCCCCCGCATCCTGACGAGGAAGTCATCACCACGCTTCCCGAGCCCCGCCTGTACGTCGGAATGTCCTCCCAGGCGGCGACCATGGCAGCCGAGTCCGGGCTGGCAGAGGAAGAGATGCACGCGGTACTCGCTGCCTTCCTCGGGGGGTCGTCCTCCCTCTCCCCGGTCGAGGAACGCAGTGACGCCCTGCGCGAGTGGTGGGCGGCCTTCGACCAGGCACACTCCGTTCAAGCCCCTGGCATGCGGTCCTTGTGGGGTTTGGTCGACGAGGAACTCATGACACTGTCCGGGAACGACCGGGGATTCACTCCTCAGTTGTACCGGGACATCCTGCCCGCTGCGGTGAACGAACGTGTGGGCCGGTTGTGGGACACCATGACGCTGCAGCGCTATTCCCGCAGCATCGTGGGCAATCCGCGACCTCACCACCTCATGACAGACGCCTTCGGCCCTGCAGTGGAGTTCTGGCACGGGGTTGCTCTCACCGCTTGGTTCGTCTGCGAGGGCCCCGCTTCTCGCACCTCGTTGTCAGGTGTAACCGACTACTACAGGCATTCCCTCGCCGCACTCAAGACAGTCGGCTGTCCGGTCGACGCCTCCCTGTTCGAGGAGTTGCGTACCGCAGAACAGCACCTGGGGCCGGAGGAAACGATCACAAGGGACGAGGGGTTCTCGGTCGGCACACCCCTCGGTGACGTCACCGTATCTTCGGGCATCGGCTACTCCACTCGTCGTGGGGGCTTCGAGCGTGTCCGTGACATCGTGACCCGGCACCGCCGCACCTGGGCTGGGAAGCACCTCGCCAACTACCTCCAGCAGCGCTGGCGCGTCGAGTTGGAAGGCGTGGCCCGTGCCCATCACAGGTTCGTCGCCGCCAAGGGCCGTCCGCCCACTCTGATCCAGTTCGCCCAGTTCGCCACCACTGCCGCGAACCGCTGGACCGGCGGTGATCTGGGTTCCGTGTACACCGCCATCGGGGAGCCGGCCGCGGCCGAGCAGCAACGACCCACACGTCTGTTGACCTGCGACGGCTATGACTTCGCCCGCAGGGCCTATGAGGCGTTGGGCGGCAAGGCTCTCGACCACGACACCTGGATGAACGACCCGGACGAGTCTCGTCGGCAGTGGCAGCTGAGCCGATTGGCCACGGAGAGCCTGCGCTATCTCCAGCTCCATGAAGCACTCGGTGAACCGCCCACCGCCAAGCAGTTCGGCGCACAGCGCATGACCTGGCCCTGGCCCGGAGAGGAATCCGAAGGCTGGCCGGTCTTCCAGAGCGCGATCAGCGCACTCACCGGCTCAACCCCTCCGGTGGCAGCAGACCAGACCGCATGCGATCTCCCCGCAGTCCCAGCGGAACAACTGACCAAGGGAGGCAACGCCCCACTGCAGACAGCGCCCGTCACCGTGCGCATCATTGCCAGCGGAGCGCCCGTCGACGTATCTGCGGTGCTCCTCACCGCCAACGGCAAGGTACGCAACGACAACGACCTGGTCTTCTACAACCATCCTCATCAGGACGGCGTCCGAACCGACGGCGATACGGTCACGGCCGTCCTGGGCAGTGTCCCCGATGTCGTCAGAAGCATCGCCGTCGTCGTCAGTATCGACCTCGAGGCCCGACCCGCCGCGGTCTTCGACCAGCACACCAGCTGGCGGGCAGAGGCCACCCAGCCGTCACAGGACCTCCTGTCGTTCGAGCCGGATCCCTTCACATCGGGCGAGACGGTCACCGTCGCGATGGAGCTCTATCGGTACTCCGACGGATGGAAGGCCCGCGCCGTCGGGCAGGGCTACGACACCGGACTGGCCGGCCTGGCCGCCGACTACGGCATCGACGTCGAGTCCTGAGCTGCCCGCCAGCATCGTGTTCAGCGACCGCCGTCGGCGCGCTCCGGTCAGTCGAAGAGTCCGGTGCCGCCACACGCCGATCCCGGGCATGGGCGCTCCCCGCGCCCGGCGGACTCGCCCAGGGCTATCGGGGCATGCAGGACGGCTGGGACAGCACCGAGGCGACGATGCGCTCGTCCACGGCCATGGCCAGGGCGAAGCCGCCGGTCAGGCACATGCCGACGGCGCCGACTCCGGGGCCGCCGCAGCGCTCGTGTTCGGCGGCGGCCAGGGCGCGCAGCCACCGTACGACGCCCGAACTCCGCCCCGTGGCCAGCAGCGTGAACTCCCGGCTCACGCACACCTCCCGCAGTGTCGACGCCAAGGCGCGGCCGGGCCCTCGGCCAGCCGACGGCTCCGGGATCCGCGTCCCGGCCGGGTGTACCGAAGAGCACCGGGAGTACCGCCGTGCGGCCGGTCCCGGCCACGCGGTCGGCGAACTCGATGGCCTTGGGGGTGATACCGGGGATCTCCGCCATGATGATCACCACCGGGCGCGTGTCCTGGCGCAGCACCCGGCGGGTGGCACCGTCATAGGTGAACGTGCTCTGTGTGGAGCCGATCAAGTCGTGGTCTGGCACGCGCCTGCTCCCCTACGTCTACTCTCCTAGATCAAAACAAGTTACCGACAGGTAGAACTTCGCGATACACCCCGCCCGGCTCAACCTCGGCGCCGCGGACCACACCCAGGCCCACATCCGGAAGCCCGACGCCGGCACGTTCGCCTGAAAGAGGGGTTTGCGAGTGGATCAAGGAGGAGTGGAATAGATCACCGCTATGCTGCGCAGCGAAACAAGGAACCCACCGCGTGGAAATCCTATAAGCGTTGAGAAGCGCCGTGAGGGAGAAGCATGCTCTTCGGCAATTTCGCCGACCAGCCTTCACCGACCGACAAAGCACATCACACATCACAAGCACCATCCGATTCGGGGAACCGGAACTCGGACCGGAACACCCCGTCCCTGTCCCTCCCCAAGCCAGGCGGCGCAATCCGCGGGATGGGCGAAAAGTTCTCGGCGCTCCCGTTGACGGGTACGGCTTCCCTCTCCGTGCCGGTTTCCATGACGCAAGCCCGCGGCGATGCAGAACCCAAGCCGACTCTCACCTATGACTCCGGCGCCGGCAACGGACCGTTCGGACTCGGCTGGGCCATGGAGCTGCCGTCGATCTCCCGCAGCACCGACAAGGGGCTGCCCCGCTACCTCGACGACACCGACACCTTCCAGCTCTCGGGCGCCGAGGACCTGGTCCCCACCCTGTTCCCCGCCCCGCGGTCCGACGGCCCGTACGAGGTCACGACCTATCGGCCGCGCACCGAAGGACTGTTCTCCCGGATCGAGCGCCGGCGCGAGCGCAGCACCGGCGACACCCACTGGCGGGTCACCTCTCCGGACAACGTCACCAGCGTCTTCGGCCGGGATCCGGCGGCCCGCATCAGCGATCCCGACCAGCCGGGGAACGTCTTCCGCTGGCTGCTGGAGGAAAGCTCCGACGATCGCGGAAACGTCGTCCGATATTCCCACAAAAAGGAAGATGGAGGCCCCCAGCGCTATCCGAAGCGGATTCGGTACGGAAACAGTAACCCGGACCGTGCCGACGACTTCTGCCTCGAACTCGTACTGGACTACGGGGAGCACGCGCAGGAGGCCCCCACTCCCGAGGAGGAACAGGAGTGGACGGATCGGGCCGACCCGTTCTCGAACCGCCGCAGCGGGTTCGAAGTGCGGACCCAGCGGCTCTGCCGGCGCATCCTCATGTTCCACCGCATTCCCGAACTCGGCCCCGATCCGGTATTGGTGAATTCGACCCGACTGGAGTACCTTCCGGACCCCGCTTCGACCAAGCTGGTCTCGATCACCCACCAAGGCCATGTCCTCACCGGGTCCGGGTCCGGGTACGCCACCTCCACGCTCCCCACCCTCCGGTGCCGCTACACGCCGCGGACCGTCTCCGCCGAGACGCACGCCCTCGTGGCACCGCCGGGAGAGCCGCCCCCGCGGCTCGACGGTCCCCATCGGTGGGCGGACCTGGACGGCGACGGGATCGCCGGCGTACTCACCGAGCTGGCCGGGGCCTGGTACTACCGGCCCAACTGCGGCAACGGTCTGCTCGGCGGCCCGCGGCCCGTCGATCCCCTGCCCGCCGGAGGGTTCTCGCACGGACGCCGCCAACTGCTGGACCTCACCGGCGGGGGGCGCCCCGCTCTCGCGGACCTCTCCGGTCCGGTACCCGGGTACCACGGCCGCGCCGAGGACGGCGGCTGGGAGCCCCTGACCGCCTTCCGGTCACTGCCCTCCCTGCCGTGGAGCGACCGCAACCTCCGCTTCGTCGATCTCACCGGCGACGGACTGACCGATGTACTGACGTCCGGCGACGACGGGTTCACCTGGTATCCCTCGCTGGGCCCCGACGGGTTCGGGGACAGCACGTTCGTCCCCACCCGACAGACCGAGGAGCGCGGGCCCCGGCTGATGCTCTCCGATCCCGAACAGAGCGTATACCTGGCCGACATGACCGGCGACGGACTCACCGACCTGGTCCGGATCGGCAACGGCGAGACGGTGTACTGGCCCAGCCTCGGACACGGCCGGTTCGGTCCCAAGGTCACCATGACCGGCGCCCCTGTGTTCGACCGGCCGGACCTGTTCGACCCGCGCCGGATCCACCTCTCGGACGTGGACGGCTCCGCCCCCGCGGACCTCGTCTACGCGGGCCGTGACGGCGTCCGGGTCTGGTTCAACCAAGCGGGCAACGGGTGGAGCGTTCCGCAGTCAGTCCAGGTGTCGGTACCGACCGCAGCGGCCGTGTCGGTGACCGACCTGCTCGGCCACGGCACGGCCTGCCTGGTGCTGGCCGAGTCCCGGCCCGACGGTGAGCCCGAGGTGCGGTACGTAGACCTCATGGCGGCGGGCAAACCACATCTGCTGTACGAGACGGACAACGGGGTGGGGCTCACGACCACCACCCGCTACGCCTCCTCGGTGGAGTTCGCGCTCGCCGATGCCGCGTCGGGGCGGCCCTGGACGACCAGCCTTCCCTTCCCGGTGCAAGTGGTGGCCGAGGTCACCGTCCGGGACTCTGTCGCGGACACCACGCTGGTGACGTCCTACCGCTACCGGCACGGTCACTACGACGGCATGGAGCGCGAGTTCCGCGGCTTCGGATTCGTCGAGCGCCGCGAAGGCCGGTCGTACGCCGGACCGGGCAGCCGGGAGTACGAGCCCGCCACGGTAACCCGTCGCTGGCAGCACACCGGCGCGGACGGGGACCGGCTCTCGGCCTGCTACGAGGACGAGTACGGGCCGGGCGACCCCGCTCTGCGGCTGCCCGACACCGTGGTGCCGCCCGGCCTGACCACCGCCGAGCGCCGGGAGGCCGTACGGGCCCTGCGCGGCCGGGTGCTGCGCGAGGAGGTGTACGCCGAGGACGAGCACGGCGAGCCGGGCGCACCGTACGCGGTCACCGAGTCCAACTACCGCATCCGCGTGCTCCAGCCGCTCGGGAGCGCGGCGCACTGCGTGGTCCACGCCCGAGACGGCGAGACCCTGAGCGTGCACAGCGAGCAGGCCGCGGACGATCCCAGGATCGGCCACCAGTTGACCCTCGACGTGGACGACTGGGGGAACCCGGTCCGAGTGGCGCACGTCGCCTATCCGCGACGCCCCTCCGCACGGACCGATATCGAGCAGCAGCGGCTGTGGATGACCGTGGCCGAGCAGGATTTCGCCAACGAGGTCGGCCCCACGGGCAGTTGGCGGATCGGCGTACCCGTCGAGCAGCGGGAGTTCGAGGCCGCCGGGATCCGCCGGGCCGGGGAACTCTTCACCGAAGAGGAGCTGCGCTCCGGCCTCTCCGACGCCCCTGCCGACGAACTCCCGTACGAAAGAAGGCTGTCGGACCAGAGCCCGCAGCGCCGGCTGCTCTCCCGTACGCGGCACACCTACACCTCGGACGACCTCTCCGCGGAGCTGCCGGCCGGACGCACGGGTATCCGCGCCCTGCCTTGGCAGAGCTACCAACAGGTATACGCGCCGGGGCAGCCGGCCGATCTCTTCGGCGGCCGCGTCTCCCAAGGCATGCTGCGCGACGCCGGCTTCCTGTTTGAGGAAGGCCTGTGGTGGCTCCCTTCTGGCCGGCAGGTCTTCGATCCGGACCGGTTCTTCCTGCCCGTGGCCCATCTGGACGCCTTCGGCGCGCGCTGGGACATCGGCTACGACCCGTACGCGCTGCGCATGACCGAGGTCTGCGATCCGCTGCGCAACCTCACCCGGGGCGAGCTCAACTTCCGTGTACTGCAGCCGTGGTTGGTCACCGATCCCAACGGTAACCGCTCCGGGGTGCGCTTCGACGCGCTCGGGTTCGTCACGGCGACGGCCGTCCTGGGCAAGTCCGGGGCCGGCGAAGGCGACCACCTGGACCTGAGCACCGCGGAGGCTTCCCCCGAGGATTCGCCCACGACGACCCTGGTCTACGAACTGGGCGAGGTGCCGGTCCGCTTCCGTGCCCGGTCTCGGGAACAGCACGGCTCGGATCTCCCCCAGACACAGGAGAAGTGGACCTACATCGACGGATCCGGCCGGGTCGCCCTGACCAAGGTGCAGGCGGAACCCGTGGACGGAGCTCCACGCTGGGTCGGGACCGGGCGGGTGGTGTACGACGACCACGGCCGCCCCGTCCGCCAGTACGAGCCGTATTTCAGCGCGGGTCCCGGCTACGAGGCGGAGGAGGAGCTGTCCCGCAGCGGGGTCACCCCGCGGCTCCACTACGATCCGCTGCACCGTCTGGTGCGCACCGAGCATCCCGACGGCAGCGAGTCCCGGGTCTCCTTCACCGCCTGGGAGCAGCGCGACTGGGATGGCAACGACACGGTACGGACCAGCCGTTGGTACGCCGATCGCAGCGAGCTGCCCGCCTCCGACCCGCGGCGACGGGCCGCCGAGCTGACGCTCGCGCACGCCGACACCCCGCGCACCACGGTCTACGACGCGCTGGGCCGCGCGCACCGCACGATCACCGACAACGGCTCGGGCGAGCTGCTCGAAGGCACGGTCGAGCGGGACGTCCAGGGCAACGAGCTGGCCGTGATCGACCCTCGCGGCGTGCGCGTCCTGGAGAAGCACTACGACATGCTCGGCCGGCCCACCTACGCGCGGAGCCCCGACGCGGGCGAACGCTGGTCCCTCCAGGACGCCGGAGGACTGCCGGTCCACGCCTGGCAAGCCGACGGGACCGCGTCGAGGCTGCGGCACGACGCGCTGCGACGGACCACCCACGCGTATGCCACCGAACCGGGCGGCCTCGAACGGCTGCGAAGCCGTACCTACTTCGGCGAGGCTCTGCCGGATGGCGCCGACCGTAATCTGCGCGGTCGGGCCTGCCTGGTGTTCGACGGCGCCGGACTGGTGCAGACCACGGCAGTCGACTTCAAGGGCAACACCACCGCGACCGAAAGGTGCTTCACCCTCGATCCGAGGAGCGAGCCGGACTGGTCGGCGGCGGCCGGCGCCGAGGACGATCCCGGCCGGGCCGGGGAGGCCGCCGCAGCCCTGCTCGAGGAGCAGGTGTACCGCAGCCGCGCCGCGTACGACGCACTGAACCGGCCGACGCTGTCCGCCGGTCCCGATGGGAGCCTGCTGCGACGGCGTTACAACGAGGCCGGCCTGCTGGAAGGCGTGGACCTGTCCACCGACGACCGGGCGACCTGGCAGCCCGTCGTCGCCAACGCCGATCACAACGCCCGTGGGCAGCGGGTGCTGTTGGAGCTCGGCGACGGGGCCGTCCGCACGGCCTGCCAGTACGAACGCGACACCTTCCGGCTATCCACGGTGGACAGCCGCGGGCCGGACGGCGAGCTGCTCCAAGCCCTCCGGTACACCTACGACCCGGCCGGCAACGTGGTGGCCACTTCCGATCTGGCCCAGGAGACGCTGTACTTCGCCAACGCCGTCGTGCCGGCCAGACGCGAGTACGTCTACGACCCGGCCTACCGGCTCACCGGTGCCACCGGACGCGAACACATCGGGCAGACCGCCACGAGCCAACCCGGGCCCCAGGGCTCGCCGGTGTACGAGCTGCCGCACATCAACGACGCCGGGGCGATGCGACGGTACTCCGAGGCCTACACGTACGACGCGGCCGGCAATCTGCTGCGGCTCGTGCATGCGGCGGGCAGCGGAAGCTGGACCCGGCGACACGAGGTGGGCGCGGCGGACAACCGGCTGTACGGGTCCAGCCTGCCGGGGGACCCGGACGGAGTCTGCTCGGCCCGGTACACCTACGACGCGAGCGGCAACCTCCTTTCGATGCCCCATCTCCCTGGCCTGGACTGGGATGTGGACAACCGGCTTGCCGGCGTCGACCTCGGGGGCGGCGGCCGCGCGTACTACCAGTACGACGCTGCCGGGCGGCGGGTGCGCGCCACCGTGGACCGGGGCGGCACGGTGGAGACGCGGGTGTACGACGGGCCTTGGGAGCGGTACACCAAGACGGTCGGCGGGCAGGTGCGGCTGGAGCGCGACAGCCTGCACGTGACCGACGAGGAGACCCGGCTGGCGCTGGTGGAACGCACCGGCGGACGGACGCTGGTCCGGTTCCAGCTCGGCGACCTCCTCGAGAGCGCGGTGGTGGAAGTCGACGGCGACGGCCGGCTGTTGTCGTACGAGGAGTACCACCCGTACGGCGCGACCTCCTTCCGGTCGGCGGCGGGCGCGGCCCAGGTGAGCCTCAAGCGGTACCGGTTCAACGGCAAGGAGCAGGACGCGGAGACCGGGTTCTCGTACCACGGCGCCCGCTACTACGCACCCTGGCTGTCCCGTTGGACGGCCCCCGACCCGGTGCAGCCGAGCAACAGCGGCAACTCCTACGCCTACGGGGCGGACAACCCGGTGCGGTTCACCGACCCGGACGGGCGCAATGATCGGGACGCGGTCAGCAAGGTGCTCGACCAGGCCCGGGCCGGCTACGAGAAGTTCAAGAACATCAAGCACCAGGGCGAAGCCGGAGACGTGGCCTCTTGGGGAAAGCAGCTGTTGTCCAAGTGGTCCACCACAGCCCGCAGCTGGGTCGGCGGGGGTGCCCGGCTCCTGGAGAAGGAGCATCCGGTCCCCCGGACCCTCGGCGCGGCCGCCCAGCAGGGCTACGACGAGGGCAAGGCGCTGACCATCCAGGTCGAACGGGCCCTGGCGCGCCTCAAAACGGTCGGCGACAACCGGATCAGCAGGGCCTTCAAGGCCGGCCAGCTCACCCGTGCCGAGGCGGCCGAGCTCGTCAAGCGGAACTTTCTCGACGCGTGGGCGAAGGCGAACCGGACCGGTGCCACCAAGCTGACCCGACAGCAGGTGGTGGCGGCCGCGGACACGTCCATCCGCGAGGTGTTCCCGGAACTCGGCCACGTCTACAAGGGAGTGGTCAACGAGGCCGACAAGGTGGCCAACGTCGTCAAACAAGGGGTCACCAAGGCGGGGCCCGCGGCCAAGACCCTCGGGACCCAGGTGAAGTCCTTCGTCGGCGGCGCGAAGGGCGTCGGCTCCGCGTCCACCAGCCTGGTGAAGAACACCACGGGCGCCGTCCCGCTGCCCGGAGCGGTCGGCGGGGCACTGGCCACCGTCTCCATGGCGGTGGACCTGGCGAACAAGGACTACCTGCACGTCCCGGTCTCCGCCCTCAAGGCGCTGCCGGGCACCGGTCTGATCATCACGGCCGTCGACACCATTGTGGACGAGCTCGTCGAGCAGGTGGGCATCCCGATGCTGGGCAAGTCCGACGCCTTCAGAAGCCACGTCATCTGGGTCAACAAGGCCCTGCACCTGCAGTGAAACGCGTACCGCCGAGTCCGACAGCAGGAGTACAGAATCAGGTGAGGACATGACCAGCGCCGCCCCCCGCACCGCCGGCCTGCACGGGCGCGTGCTCCACGCGGACGGTACGCCCGTACCCGGCGTCACCGTCACCGTGTCGGTCAGAACACTGCGCTCGCACGAACCGCTCGGCGAGACGAACACCGCGGCGGACGGCGGGTACCGGCTGGAGTGTCCGGTGCCGGACGGCCCGGCCGAACTCCTCGTACGCGCCAGCTGGAACGGCTGCTCGACGCAGGCGGTCCGGGCGCTCGCCGATGTCGAGGAGCACCTCGAACTGCGGTTGGCGGGCGCGGCGCCGAGCCTTTACGCGCGCCTGTCCACCGCGGTCGGCAGTCATCTCGACGGCCTCCGGCTCGACGAGGTCGGCACGGACTCCGACAGCCACGACCTCGGCTACCTCTCCCGCGCCACCGGCCATGCCGGGCGGGACATCGGCCGGCTGGCGCAGGCGGCCCGCCTCGAACAGAGCACCGGGCTTTCAGCGGAGTCGTTCTTCGGGCTGCTATCACGTGAACTGCCCTCGGATGCCTCGGCGTTGGCGCAGCGGTCCACCGAGGAGGTGCGGGCCTCCCTCGCCACCGCGGCCGAGAGCGGGATGATCGGTTCGGCCGCGGGCGCCGAGGAGTTCACGGCCGCGCTGCGCGCCCTGGAGCTGGAGGCCGCGGCCGCCCGGGCGCCCCTGAACGGGTCGGCTCCCTCGGCGCTGGCCCAGATCTTCGCCGCCGCGGTGCCCGATCCCGATGTCCGCGCCCGGCTCTACTCCGCCCACCTGGACCGTACGCCCGCTCCTGCAGCCCTCGCCGCTGCCGCCGACGGGCATGCCGAGCGGCTGGAACTGGCGCTGGAACTGGGGCGGCTCACCGGCGACAACCCGGCGCTGGTCCGTACCCTGTTGGCCCGCTTCGACACCGGGGAGTTCACCCACCGCCGGGAGCTGGTGCGGCTGGACGCCGACTGGGCCGAGCTGGTCGCGGAGGCGGGCGGTGTGCCCGGGCCGATGGCGGCGTCCGCCGTACCCGACGCGGCGGGCAGGGACTCCGTACGGACCTACGCGGAGTCCATCCGGGCCCGGGTCGCCGAGGCGTATCCGACGCCGCACCTCGCCTTCCGGCTGGCGGGCCACCCGGAGCACGCCCAGGCACCCGGGACCCGGTTCCTGACCGAGAACCCGGAATTCGACCTCCTCGCCGCGCCGGTGAACGCCGAGACCGTGCCCGATGACGAGGCCCGGCCCGAACTGGCGGCGATCCAGCGCACCTTCAAGGTCGCCCCGCGCTTCGAAGCGATGCAGGCACTGCGGGACAACGGTTTCCACTCCTCGTACGCCATCGCCGGCATCGGACCCTCCGACTTCGCCCGGCAACTGGCGGGGAGCCTGGACGAGGCCGAGGCCCGGTCCGTCCACGCCCGCGCCACACAGGTGCACGCCGAGGCCGTCAACCTGGTGGCCGATCTGCGCACGGCGGGCCAGATCGGGGTGCCCTGGCTGGCCCCGGTGCTGCCACAGACCGCGCAGATCCCCGACTGGGAGGAGCTGTTCGGCCCGCAGGACTACGCGCCGGTCGACGAGAGCCGCTCGGTGTACAGCCAGTCGGCCTACCTCGTGGACCTGCTGTACTACCTGCGGCGCCTGGGCGGGGGCGCCCAGACCGGCCCGTCGAAGAACGGCCCGGTGGCCGACGTGCTCTACGCCCGCCGCCCCGACCTGTGGGACGTGGACCTCAGCAAGGACAACACCGAGCTGAGCATCCCGTACATCGACCTGGTCAACGAGCTGCTGGAGTCCGCCGTCTCACCGGAGACCGCGATTTCGGCCACCACCCGCCAGAGCAGCGGCAGTTCGCAGGAGTTGCGCGTCCAGCCACAGCACGTCAACACCGGCGCTTACGACAGGCTGAGGGCGGCCGTCTATCCCTGGCACCTCCCCTTCGACCTGTGGGGCGAGCAGACGGCAAACCATCTGGAGCATCTGGGGGTGACGCGGGAGGGCCTCCTCCTCGACCTCTGCCTCGACACCACCCGGCCGGGCGACTTCCACACGCTGCTGACAGCGGCCCGGCTCGGACTGTCCTCGGCATCCCGGAAGATCATCGCCGGAGAGGCCCTGACTCCCCCGCGCACCCTCGCGGAGTTCTACGGGCAGCCCGCCGGTACCGCCGAGGCGGCCCTCGCGACCACGATGACCCGGGTCCGCACCCTCCTCGACACGGCCGGGCTGCGCTTCACCGAGCTGGCAGCGGTGCTGGAGACCAGCTTCGTCAACCCGGGCGGCGTACTGCGCGTGCTGCCCGACCCCCTGCTCCCCGCCGCCACCGACAAGATGAAGCTGGAGGGGCTCGACGGCGCGGCCCTGGACCGGCTGCACCGCTTCGTGCGTCTCCAAAGGGCCCTGGACGTCACGGCGCAGGAGCTCGACCGGCTGATCCAGGGGGCCAACAACGAGGGCCGCTTGGACGCCCTCACCCTGCGCTCCATCGCATCCGTGCGCAATGTGGCCCGGAGGCTGGACCTGCCGGTGGAGCGCGTACTGGCGTTCTGCCGGACCGTGGACACCCACCGGTACGCGTCGGACGCAGAACCTCCGCTGTACGACCGGCTGTTCCTCGACCCGGCCGTGGTCCCACCGCAGCCCGGAACCCCGCATCCGTTCGCGCTCAATGCGGACCGCAGCGAGCTGGCGGCGGTCGGCAGTCTGGAGACTCCCGCGGTGTCGGCCGCGCTGCTCGCCGCGCTCCAGGTCACGGACGCGGAGCTGGCCGAGCTGGTCGGCGGCCCGGACTCCCCGCTCCGGAACAAGGTGCTGAACCTGGTCAACCTGTCGGTCCTGGTGTGCGCGGTCACACTGGCCCGCACCCTGGACATGGCCCTCCCCGACCTGCTGCGCCTCGCCCGCACCAGCGGCTCCAACCCCTGGTCCCACCTGGCGACCTCGGCCGCGCTCGCCGCCGCCCAGTCGGAGCTGGCCGGCGGCGCCGTCATGGGGCTCCGACCGGCTCCCCTCTACCAGGCGGCCGAGTCCGAGCTCGCCGGCGGGGCCCCGGTACACCCACCCGGCCCGGAACCGACCGCCGCCGGGCTGCCCCTGCTGCCGGCCGCCACGGTGATGGCGGTGCTGGAGCGCTTCCTCGGTCTCGTGGAACCGCTGACCGCGGACGGATTCGGCCTGCCCGAGGTCGAAGCCGTACTCTACGCCCGCTATCCGGACCGCAACAGCCCTGTGCCCGACGACCCCGAGCTGAGGGCCACCCTCACCGCGCTGCGCACCGCACTCCAGGCCGTCTACGCGCAGACCGCGGTGACCGGCGACGAGAAGGGTGAGGTGACCCGCAAGAACCTCGCGCTGCTGGGCTGGGAGGGCAACCTCGTCCAGGACGCCGTGGCCACCCTCGCCGGTACGACCGAGTACACGGCCGTACTGGCGGCCCTGCCCGGCGGGGTGAACCTGCCCCCGGACCTGCCGGTGCGGTTCGTCCCCGGGGAGCGGCCGCAGGACGGCCGGCTGCTGTTCACCGGCCCGATGAGGGTCGGGGAGCGGGAGCGGCTCCTCTCCTTGGCCCCGGCGGATGCCGCCGCGTTCCGCTCCGCGGTTCAGGAGCTCCACGATGCGCCGAGGCTGTTCGTCGGCAGGCGGATGGGGCTGCTGCGCATCCCGGTGTTCTCGGCCCCCTTGGACGCCCTTCCCGCGGGCTACGCCGTTCCCTCGGCGCTCGCCGGGAAGGTGTTCCACGACATCACCGGACGCGCCCTGCGCTCGCGCGGCTACCTCGGCGAATCAGAGCTGGATGCGCTGGAGCATGCGCCGGGTGCCGACTCCGCCCTGCTCTCCGCGCTGACCTCCCTGCGGACCGCGCAGGAGGCAGGGCCGGAGGCGGGCAACGAGTTCCTCACCGCCGCCGACACCGGCCCGCTCTTCGACGGTCCGGACGTCACTGAGGCCGACCGCTTCCGCCTCGTCCTGGAGCGGCTGACGCCGCCGCTGCGCCGCGCCCTGAGCGAGGCCACGGTCGTCCAGCAGCTCGGCCAGGCCGCCGGGCTGGAGCCGGGCCTCGCCGGAGCCCTGCTGGGCACCTGGCTGCGAGGGGCTTCCGGGAAGCCGGTGTTCGAGGAGTTCCTGGCACCCGCCTTCACCGGCAGCGACCCGGCGGTGGTACTCACCCGCGTCGGCTTCGGCGCCCAGTTCACGGCGCTCGAACTGGTCCACCGGGCCGCGCTGGTACTGACGAAGCTCCGGTTCACCGCCGAAGAGCTGCCGTTCCTCTTCCGCTTCGCCGGCCCCGACCGGTGGCTGGATCTCAGCACGCTGCCCGCGAGCCCGCCCGCGCAGCAGAGCCAGGTGCCCTTCCTGCGGCTGTGCGCCCTGGTCGACGTGGCCCGGCTGCGGGACTCGGTGCCGGGCGGGATCGCCACCCTGGAAGCGGCGTTCGCCCTCGCCACCACTCCCGGCACCACCGACAGCGCCGTCATCCGGGAGCTGAGCCGGCGGACCGGATGGCCGTTCCTCGACGTCAACATGGCGGCCCGGAACTACCAGATCAACACCCGGGAGCGGTTCACCGAGCCCGCGAACCTCGACAAGCTGCGGCGGGCCGTGGCGACGTACCGGCGCCTGGGCGTATCGGCCGAGCGCGCCAACCTTTGGCTGCGCGCCGAGTTCACCCCGGAGGCCGCCCAGGCCGCCTGGGGCGCGGCCAGGGCCCTCCACTCGGCAGCCGACTGGCCCTCGGTCGCCGGTCCCATGCAGGACACGCTGCGCGACCGGCAGCGGGCCGCCCTGGTGGCGTACCTGGTGGCCCATCCCCTGCTGGACGGACAGACCCCGCTGTGGCGGGACGCCAACGGCCTGCACGACCACTTCCTGCTGGACGTGGAGATGAGCACGGCCCAGCTGACCACACGGATCGCGCAGGCTGCGTACGGCATCCAACTGTTCGTACAGCGCTGCTTGCTGAACCTGGAGCCGCAGGTCAGCACGTCCGACTCCGAGCTGTGGGAGCAGTGGGAATGGATGAAGCGGTACCGGCTGTGGGAGGCGAACCAGAAGATCTTCCTGTATCCGGAGAACTACTTCGAGCCGGAGCTGCGGGCGGACAAGTCGCCGTTCTTCGGCCAGCTGGAGACCGATCTGACGCAGAAGGAGCTGACGGACGAGACAGTGGAGGGGGCGCTGCTGGGATACCTCGAGGAGCTCTCGAACGTCGCACGGCTCCAACCGAGCGGGCTCTACGTCGACTACGACCCGAACACGGAGCCGCCGAATTTCAGCGGCGAGACGGTCCACGTGTTCGCCCGCAGCGAGTCGGTTCCGCGCTCCCACTATTACCGCACCTGGGTGAACCGGCTGTACTGGACTCCTTGGCAGAAGGTGAACCTCGACGTCGACGGGGAATCGCTGACGCTGGGGATGTGGAACGGCCAGCTGTACGTATTCTGGCCGACCTTCATTCCCGCAGGTGAGGCGCAGGAGATCAAGCAGCTGCCCGACGGGACCGAGGCGGGAAAGCTCTCTCATAGCCCCCGTTATTGGCAGATCCAGCTCAACTGGAGTGAGTACCGCAACGGTAACTGGACGACGAAGCGGGTCTCCACAGACTCGCTCAGCACGAACATCAAACCCCCGGAAGGATGGCAACAGTCTTCCACCGAATACAAAGCCTTCAAGGCCGACGCCAGGGAACCGTACATTTTCACTGCCAGAGAGGACTACTACACCAAGGACCCGGTGATCTGGTGCAGCTACGGGAATCGATTCTACGTGCGCCGTACCGATGGAAGTGACGACAGCTATACCACCGCGTGGGGGAGGTTCCGACTCAGCAGGCGTCGCGGCTCGATGTACACGGAGCCGTTCGGCTTCTCATGCTTTCGACTCAAAGAGCGGGTGCCGACGGACCCCCTGTTCGAGACGGCAACACAAGGGGACCGGATGTTCCTGAGCTTCCTCGCTCCGGCCGGTCAGAAGGTCGTGAACAACTCCTGGATGGAGGATATTACCGCCGACTACTACGGCGGTAAACTCTGCCTGCCCGAATCCACGACCGTGCTGGACCGGACTCCGCTGTCCGCGCCGTTCCGCGTAGTGACATCACTTCAGGAAAACCTCGAATATACGCGTAAGCTGTGGTTCTTCACCGACAGCGAGCGGTCCTACATCGCGAACTTGTCCCGGCGCAGTCGGGACTATTATTCGCAGCAGGAATTCTCCGGCTTTTACCATCCTCACACCGAGCTCTTCAAGTCCCGATTGAGCCTTGGTGGCACGGATGCCCTCTTCGACCGGAACCTCCAGGTCCGCCCGGAGAGCTTCGCGCCCCTCGAATCCTTCGAACAGCGCTACTCGCCCGACTCGATCTATACCATCGGACCGTACCCGACCGAGGACGTCGAATTCGGCGAATCGTCCCCGTACTCCCAGTACAACTGGGAGCTGTTCTTCCACGCGCCCCTGCTCATGGCCGGGCGGCTGTCCACCAACCAGCGCTTCGCCGAGGCCCAGAAGTGGTTCCACCGGATCTTCGACCCCACCGACCGGACCTCGGAGTCGGGACCGCAGCGGTACTGGCGCACCAAGCCGTTCTACCTGATGGCCACCGACCCCACCGCATCCGACAACTACCAGAAGCAGCGCATCGAGGAGATCTTGCGCCGCCTGGCGACCGGCAACACCACCGAGGCCGCCAAGGTGGACGCCTGGCTGCACCACCCCTTCCAGCCCGATGTCGTGGCCCGGCTGCGCACCACGGCCTATCAGAAGGCCGTGGTCATGAAGTACCTGGACAACCTCATCGCCTGGGGCGACCAGCTCTTCCGCCAGGACACCCTGGAGTCCGTCAACGAGGCCACCCAGCTCTACCTCCTCGCCGCCGAGTTGCTCGGCCGGCGTCCCG
Organism: Streptomyces tatrensis; assembly: GCF_049310065.1. Lineage (NCBI taxonomy): Bacteria > Bacillati > Actinomycetota > Actinomycetes > Kitasatosporales > Streptomycetaceae > Streptomyces > Streptomyces tatrensis. The sequence continues at coordinate 975,105 of NZ_JBMDLB010000011.1, forward strand.
AGGAGGTGCCCCGCCAGGGTCCGGTCCAGGTCCTCAGCTTCCGCGAGCTCACCGAGCAGTCGCCCGCCGCGGGCGGAGCCCTAACGGCGACCGAGAACCTGCTGCCTCCGCCGCGCTCGGCGCCTGAGGCCATCTCACCGGGTGTCGGCACCCGCTGGCTCGACTACTTCGGCATCCCCCGCAACGAGAAGCTCATGGGGTACTGGGACACGGTGGAGGACCGCCTGTTCAAGATCCGTCACGGCCAGAACATCGAAGGGGTCTCGCGCCCGACCCCCCTGTTCGGCGCGACGATCGATCCGGCGCTGCTGGCGCGCGCCACGTCGGCCGGTATCGACCTCGGTACCGTTCTGGCAGACATGAACGCCCCCGTGCCGCACTACCGGTTCGGCCCGATGCTCGCGAAGGCCAAGGAACTGGCGCAGCAGGTGCAGTCGCTCGGCGGCGCGCTGCTGGCGGCGCTGGAGAAGCGGGACGCCGAGGCGCTGGCGCGGCTGCGTTCCACGCACGAGTACGCCGCCTTGGAGATGGCCCTCAGCATCAAGGGGAAGCAGTTCGACGAGGCGTCCCGGGCCGTCACCGCGCTGGAGGACGCCAAGGCCGTCGCCAAGGACAAGGAGAACTATTACACCGAGAAGTGCAAGAAGCGCATGAACGAGAAGGAGGAGGAGGCCGCCAAGCTGGCGGAGAGGGGCAAGGACCAGCAGAAGACGTCCGCCGCGATCAGCGGCATCGTCAGCGCCCTCTCCATGATCCCCAACTTCAAGATCGGCTCGCCGACCTCGGTCGGGGCGACGTTCGGCGGTCACAACATCGCCGATTCCATGGCCGGCGCGGCGCAGGGAGCCATCTCGTACTTCGGCGTGGAGAGCGGGCAGGCCCAACAGTCCTCCACCGTCGGCGGATACGACCACCGCTTCGAGGAATGGACCTTCCTCAAGGGCCAGGCCGGCAAGGAGATCACGCAGTACTCCAGCCAAATCGCCGGCGCCGAGATCCGCAGGGACGCCGCGCAGATCGAGATCTTCAACCAGCAGAAGCTGATGGCCAACGCCAGGGAGGCCGACACCTTCCTGCGGGGCAAGTACACCAACCGCGAGCTCTACGACTGGACGGTCGCGCAGCTGAGCACCACCTATTTCCAGGTCTACCAGCTCGCCTACGACGTGGCGAAGCGCACCGAGCGGGCCTTCCGGCACGAACTGGGCACGGAGAAGTCGGACTTCATCCGCTTCGGCTACTGGGACAGCCTCCACAAGGGGCTGCTCTCCGGGGAGCGGCTGTCCGCCGATCTGCACCGGATGGAGGCCGCCTATCTGGAGGCGAACGCCCGGGAACTGGAACTGACCAAGCGGGTGTCGCTCGCCCAACTGGATCCCGGCGCCCTGCGGAGCCTGAAGGAGACCGGCAAGGCCTACTTCTCCCTGCCGGAGGCCCTGTTCGACCTGGACACGCCGGGTCACTGGATGCGCCGGCTGAAGCAGGTGAGCTTCACGGTGCCTTGTGTGGCCGGCCCGTACACCGCGGTGAACCTGACGGCGACCCTGCTCAAGAGCAGCATCCGGGTCGAGCCGCGGCTCAACGGCGGGAAGCACGCCCGCCTGCCCGGGGACATCCGGTTCCGTGACCACATCGGGCCCGTCCAGTCGGTGGTCACCAGCACCGGGCAGGAAGACTCGGGCCTGTTCGAGAGCAACCTGCACGACGAGCGGTTCCTGCCCTTCGAGGGGGCGGGTGCGATCGGCGAGTGGCAGCTGTCGCTGCCCGACGAGTTCCGCCAGTTCGACTACGAGACGATCAGCGACGTGGTGATGCAACTGCGCTACACCGCCCGGGACGGCGGCGGGCCACTGGCCGGCGCCGCCGTCGACGAACTGCGCCAGGCGTTGAACGGCTGGCTGCACGCGGGCGGTGGCAAGGGGTTGTACCGGCACTTCAGCGCGCGCCGCGAGTTCCCCGACCGCTGGAACCGGTTCCTCGCCACGACTCCCGGCTCCCCGGCCGTCCTGGCGTTCTCGCTGTCCAAGCGCCGCTTCCCGTACCTCTTCCGCGACGACACCATCAAGCTGAACCGGCCCGAGCTGGTGCTGATCCTCTCCACGGACCTCGTCCCCGACGGCTCGAAGCGCTATCTGGACTGCTTTCCGCAGCGTGGTCCGCTGACCGTGGCGCTGTCCGGGCCGGGCGGTGCGCACGGCGAGCCGACCCTGGTGGCAGACCCCTCGCTCGGGGGCCAGCCGCGGTCCGTGGTGGACGGAGTACACGGGCAAGTGGCCGAAACCGAGGAGGACTGGGTGGTCACCGTACCGGCGGACAAGATCGCCGGACTGGCTCCCGAACTGCTCCGCGAGGGGCGGCTCAACCCGGACGGCATCGTGGACCTGCTGCTGGTCTGGCAGCACTCGGTCGAGCGGGCGGGCGGCCGATGACCCCCACTCCGCTGCACGGTCCGGCCGGACGACTTCCCGTGCGTCCGGCCGCTGCGACCGCCGATGGCGGGGGCGCGCGCGCCGTACCCGGCCGCTGGACCGCGTCCGGGGAACTGCCCTTCGCAGCCTTCTGGGCGCAGCCGTGCGACGCTGCCGTGCTGCTCGACGACGGCAAGGTGCTGCTAGCGGGCGGGGAGGACGGGCGTCGGGTGCCGACCGACGGGGCGGCGCTGTTCGATCCTTCGGGCGGTACGTGGCTCCGGACGGGCCCCCTGTGGACGGGACGACGGCTGCACACCGCGACCCGGCTGGCCGACGGGCGGGTTCTGGTCACCGGCGGGCTCGGCCAGGGGCCGGCGGCCACCGCCGCGGGCCTGGTGTCGTGCGAGGTGTACGACCCGGCCAGCGGGCTCTGGTCACCCACGGGCGAGCTGAGGGAGGCGCGCTTCTCGCACTCGGCCACTCTCCTTCCCGACGGCCGGGTGCTGATCGCGGGCGGCGCCGGCGTCCGCTCCCCGCAGTCCCACCGCACCTTGCGGTCGGCCGAGTTGTACGACCCGGCCACCCGGCAGTGGACCGCGGCGCGGCCCATGACGGATGCCCGCTTCGGGCATCCCGCGGTGCGGCTGGACGACGGCCGGGTGCTGGTGGCGGGCGGGGTGCTCACCGTGGGCCGCGGCAGCTACACCGCGCTCGGCTACTGCGAGGTGTACGACCCGGCCTCCGGCACCTGGACGCCCACGGGGAGCCTGGCCACGGTCCGAAAGAGCCACCAGGCGACGCTCCTGTCGGACGGGGCGGTGCTGGTCACCGGAGGCGACATGCAGGGTTTCAAGTACGAGGACTGGACGTACGACCCGTACAGCCAGTGGACAACGGAACGCTACGACCCGGGCTCTGGCATCTGGACCGCCGACTCCCACATGCCGTGGGGGCGCAGCCACCATCGGGCCGTGCGGCTGACCTCGGGCTCCGTACTGGTGCTCGGCGGCACGGACGACTCGTCCTTGGCCGTGGGCTACCAGAACGCCACCCTGTACGACCCGGCCGCTCGTACGTGGACCGCCGAATTCGGCATGGTGCAGGGCCGCTGGGCGCCGGCGGCGATCGGCCTCGCCGACGGCCGGGTGCTGGCCATGGGCGGGATCACCGAATCCGGAGCGGCCTCGCCGACGCCGGGCGAGGACCAGGTCACCGCCACGACCGAGATCTACTCACCGTAGAGACTGCAGAGAGGACGCGGATGCGCACTTTCCTGGCCGGCGGCGAACCGGCCGTACCGGGCGCCTTCGGACCGGACGCCCGGGCCGCCGCGGGCGCCTGGAAGGCTGCCGGCACGTTCCCGTTCCCGCTGGTCAAGTGGGCTGGCCAGCAGGAGGTGCCGGTGCGGCTGCCGGACGGGCGGGTGCTCGCCGCGGGCGGCGCCAGCGCCCTCCTGACGGCGCTGGACGGCTCCGCCCTGTACGACCCGGCGGACGGCAGCTGGGCGCCGACCGGCCCGCTGCGCCAAGCACGGCGACTGCACTCCCTCACCGTGCTGGCGGACGGGCGGGTGCTCGCCGTGGGCGGCATCCCCGGGCCCCAGGCGTATCCGCCGCCCGCCCTCACGACCGTCGAGCTCTACGATCCGGCGACCCGGACCTGGACTCCCACGGGCGGGCTGAACGAAGCCCGCTACGGCCACTCCGCGACACTGCTCTCGGACGGCCGGGTGCTGGTCGCGGGCGGGGAGCGGCCCCGCTCCCCCGGGACGCCGGGCACGCTCGCCTCGGCGGAGGTGTACGACCCGGTCACCGCTGCCTGGACGCGGACGGGGGAGATGTCCGATGCCCGCTGGCACCACGGGGCAGTGGCGCTGCCGGACGGCCGAGTACTGGCCGTGGGCGGGATCACCACCACGGGCCCGGTCCGCGCGGGGTCCGTCGGAGTGTGCGAAACGTACGACCCGCAGTCCGGGACCTGGACCCCGGCCGGCACGCTGCGCAGGGCCCGGTTCGCGCACCAGACCGTGCTGCTGCCCGACGGCACGGTCCTGGCGGTCGGCGGCTGCGACCCGTGGTCGGCCGACGACGCGCGGTTCGACCCTTACAGCCTGAGCAGTGTGGAGCGCTACGACCCGGTCGGCGGCGCGTGGTACCCGGAGCCGCCGCTGCCCTGGGGGCGCGGCTACCACCGGGCGCTGCTGCTCGACTCGGGCGAGGTGCTGGTCTGCGGTGGCGCCGACAGCGCCTGCCTCGACGTCGGCTTCGCAAGTGCGCTCCGCTACGACCCGCTCGCCCGCGTCTGGTCCCCGGCCGGGCCTATGCGTACCGGCCGGTGGTCCTTCGGGGCGGCCCTGCTGGGCGACGGCCGGGTGCTCGCCGTCGCCGGGGTCACCCGCAGCGGAGTCGCGGCTCCGGCGCTCGGCGCCGATGTACCGGCAGTGGTGGCGGAGGTGTTCACGCCGTGAGCGGGGGCGTGTGGTCGAGTGCCGGGCAACTGCCCTGGGAGCGGAACCTGTTCGGGGCCACGAGCGGCGCCGTACAACTGGCGGACGGCAGGGTGCTGATCACGGGCGGCTCGGACGGCCGGCTGACGGCCCAGGCCGGCACCGCCCTCTTCGATCCACGCGCCGGCACCTGGGTCGAGGGCAAGCCTGTTCCGACGGCCCGTCGGATGCATTCGACCACGCTGCTCGCCGACGGGCGGGTGCTGGTCGCCGGAGGCTACGGCGGGGCCAGCTCCCCCCTGATCCGGCCGCTGGCCGGTGCCGAGCTGTACGACCCGGTCGCCGATGCCTGGACTCCGGCCGGCGAACTGCGCGAGGCGCGGTACGCCCACTCGGCGACGCTCCTGGCGGACGGGCGGGTGCTGGTCGCCGGGGGTACGAGCCTGCGCTCACCGGCGTCCGAGCGGTCGCTGACGTCGGCGGAGCTCTTCGATCCGGTGACCCGCGAGTGGACCGCCACCCGGGAGATGACCGATGCCCGTTCCTTCCACCCCGCGGTGGCACTGTCCGACGGTCGGGTCCTGGTGGCGGGCGGCTGGGTCGCCACCCGCCGCAACTGGTGGGGCGGGGCGGCGCTGGCGTACTGCGAACGTTACGACCCGGCCGCCGGGACGTGGACGCCGACGGGGAGTTTCGCCGCGCCGCTCAGCAGCCACCAGCTGACCTTGCTGGCCGACGGGTCCGTGCTGGCCACTGGAGGCGGGGACTACGAGGGCGGCGCCGACGGGCGCCTCGACCCGTACAGCCGTGCGACCGCGGAGCGCTACGACCCGGGGTCGGGCGTGTGGGCCGCAGAGGCGGACATGCCCTGCGGGCGGGCGCGGCATCGGGCGGTGCCGCTGCCGACGGGTGAGGTCCTGGTCATGGGCGGGACCACCGATGTGCTCGGTGACGCGGGTTTCCGCAGCGCGGTGCGCTACGACCCGCTGGCCCGCTCCTGGACCGCGGTCCCGGGAATGGCCGTCGGCCGCACCGAGTTCGCGGCGACGGCCCTGACCGACGGCCGGGTCTTGGTGGCGGGAGGGTCGGTCCGCACCGGCCCGGCCACTCCGTCGGGCGGCTACCACCTCCTGACGCGCACCAGCGAGCTGTACTCCCCGTAGCCCGTCACGGTCGGTGCCACCCGTCGCCGACACCGACGCCATCTCACCGGGTCAATTCACGTCGGATCGACCGGGGGCGCCGTCGAGGAAGCCGCCCCGACTGGTGCTGCCACAGCTTCGCGTAGGCGCCGGAGGAGGCGAGCAGCTGCCGGTGCGTGCCCTGCACGACGGTCCGTCCGCGGTCGAGTACGACGAGCTGGTCCATGCTCACGACCGTGCTCAGCCGGTGCGCCACCACGAGCGCCGTCCGCCCGTCCATCAGGCGCAACAGCGCGTCCTGGACGAGGATCTCGCTCTCGGAGTCGAGGGCGCTGGTCGCCTCGTCGAGCAGCAGGATCGGCGAGTCGCGCAGGATCGCCCTGGCGAGGGCGACCCGCTGGCGCTGGCCGCCGGACAGCTTCACCCCGCGCTCACCCACCATGGTGTTGAAACCGTCCGGGGGCACATCGGCGAACTCCGTGACGTGCGCCGCCTCGGCCGCGCGACGGATCTCGGGCGCCGGCCATGCTGCTTCCGGCGCTGGGCAACATCGGCATCCACTACATCGCGCACGGAGTCTCTGCTCGGCAGACCTTCGCGCGGTTCAGGCGATCCCATCTCAACCCTGTGGTGTCGTGTGGCAGCGCGCCACGTACTTCTGCGAGGAGACGCCGTCACCTCAAGGGGCGTGCGGGGCTCCTCGTTCGACTGAGTGCCCTCGCTCAGGCCGGCCAGCGACGAGCGGGTCACGACGCCGCCCCCCGCGTGGTTCGCGGCGACACCGATGTGGGGTACCAGGAGGTCCGGAATCACAGTGTCCCGAGACGGCGCCCGCGGAGTCCAAGCCTTTTCACGGCCGGTGGCTCACCCGTTGCGCTCCGGGTAACCCGGGCGCAAGTCGATCTTTGTCTCATCCCCACAAAGCGGCCGACGCGGACCGACAGGCGCCTAGCGCACCCGGTCGAAGGACTCGTCACCCCCCCCGTTACCGTTTTCGTGGCTCCGCAATGGGGCCTCCGGTCTTCGGGTCCGGCATGACTTCCCCCCCTTGTTGTTGATGATCCGGGGGGTGGTGTCACCGGGCCCGGAGGCATCGACGGACCGCTGATGAGGGGCTTGAGCACCGGCTTCACCCAGGCCGGAAGAGCTCTCCGTAACGTGGATGTGGCAGCTCGGTGCCGAGGCAAGGCCGGACGAAAGCGTGAGCGGAGGGGCCTGCACGTGATCGACACCAGCGACATCGACGTCTTCCTCGGCCTGGACGTCGGCAAGGGCGAACACCACGCCACCGCCGTCACCCCGGCCGGCAAAAAGGCCTTCGACAAGCGGTTACCCAACACCGAACCCAAGCTCCGCGAGCTGTTCGCCAAACTGAAGGCCAAGCACGGAACAGTGCTGGTTGTGGTCGACCAGCCGGCCTCGATCGGTGCCCTGCCGCTTACAGTCGCCCGGGACATGGGCTGCCCAGTCGCCTACCTTCCGGGGCTGACGATGCGGCGGATCGCCGACCTCTACCCGGGCGAGGCCAAGACGGACGCGAAGGACGCGTTCATCATCGCGGACGCTGCCCGCGCAATGCCGCACACGCTGCGGGCGATCGACGGCGAGGACGAGAAGATCGCCGAGCTGGAGATGATCGTCGGCTTCGACGACGACCTGGCAGGCGAAGCAACCAGGGTCGCGAACCGGCTGCACGGCCTGCTGACCCAGATCCACCCGTCGCTGGAGCGAGTACTGGGGCCGCGGTTGCAACACCTGGCCGTCCTGGCCTTGCTGGAGCGGTTCGGATCACCGGCCCAAATCCGCAAGGCCGGCCGCCGACGGCTGGTCGCCCTGTTACGGCCGAAGGCGCCGAGGATGGCCGAGCGGCTGGTCGAGGAGATCTTCACCGCTCTGGACGAGCAGACGGTCACGGTTCCGGGGACCGAGGCGGCCGCGCTGATCGTCCCAAGCCTTGCCGGATCCCTGGCCGCTGTCCTTGACCAGCGCAAACTGCTGGCCGGGCGGATCGAGGAACTCCTGGAGGCACACCCTCTTTCGAAGGTCCTGAGGTCGATGCCGGGAGTCGGCGTCAGGACCGGAGCCCGGATCCTGATCGAGGTCGGCGACGGCAGCACCTTCCCGACCGCCGGCCACCTCGCCGCCTACGCCGGACTCGCCCCCGCGACCCGCAGTTCCGGATCCTCGATCCGCGGCGAACAGCCTTCCCGGAGAGGAAACAAGCAGCTCAAACGGGCTTTCTTCCTCGCCGCGTTCGCCGCCTTGGGCGACCCGGCATCGCGGATCTACTACGACAAGAAGATCGCCCAAGGCAAACACCACACCCAAGCCCTGCTCTGCCTCGCCAGGCGCCGGGCCGACGTCCTCTTCGCCATGCTCCGCGACGGAACCTTCTACGAACCCCGGCCTGCCACCTCAGGCTGATCCTCATCGGGCACGCCGCAGACAGGACAGTCCCATTCATCGAGGCAGTCGATCACGACAGGGTGATTACAAAAGACGCACGGACGCATGCCCTCATCAGCTGATGCCTGCACACGCGCTTCATCGCTCATGGCAGGCAGAGTGCCAGACGGCCTCCCGCCCGGCACCCACCACCTTGACCAAAGAGATAGGGGCACCCCCCCAGACGCCACCGCGGCCTGGTCGACTGCAGGACCCGACAGCACCCACGGGCTGCGGATCACGCAGAGTTTCAGACGCGGCTGAGTCGGTCCATCGAGGTCACCAAAAGGCTAACCAGGGTCAGCATCCGTCCTGGCACACGCTGTCACGAACGGCCACACCTGAGAATCGTGCTGGAGGCGCCGGCCAGCTTCTGGCTTCATTCAAAGGCATTGAGAACGCGCAGAGGTCCGGGCCTCGCCTCCTCTCGGCGAGACCCGAGCCCATATCCCGAACGCTCACATAGTCATCGCACACGACCCCGTGGCTTCAAGTGAGTTGGGGGAATCTCGGGGGCCGGAATCGGGGGCCCGTCGTAGCCTTTGACCTCGCCGAATCGAGTTCCGTTCATCCAGTCCTCACGGGCCTGAACGACCTCTTCATGACTTCTTGAGACCCAGTTCCAGAACAATCCAGTCGCCGCGACCTGGACCGCACGATCGGAAGATACGGAGCCGCGGTGGTCACCCCTCGGCCTGCGGATCGCCATCATCATGCAGGTCCCCTCAGGGAGCAGGCGATTGGTGTTGTCGCGGGTTCGCGCGCCTCCAGTGACGGCTATGGCCACGAAGCGATCAGACCACCCTCGCTCGCCCAGGACCAAGATCCGGGCCAGTTGCGGGCCAGCACCGATCGATCGACGGACAAATCTGTTCGTTTTTCCTGGTCAGGATAGGTGTGACGTGTATACCACCAGCACACGATGAATCTGCTGGTACTCAAAGTCCGACTCCAGCGGGAGTCGGACTTCGTTGTGCGCCGGCCAACTGCGACATGCCGGAGTGGGTCGTGCGCTCGAATTTGGGTATCGAGGCGCACCAACCAACGCCCAGCGCGAAGGGGGCACGAGAGGCGGAACTCAGCCAGATTCTCTGCACTGCCGCTTTGCCCCGCCTCGACCACAAACAGGGCTCGCTCAACGCAGCGTAACCAGCACCGAACCAGCACGGGACGGGTCGCGAGGGGTGCTGACGTGGGCTTTCAGGTCAGCACCAAACCAGCACGGGAGTCAGCACCGCCTACCCAAAAGAGCTCTAACTCTGCAATTCCGACAGGGCCTCACGACCCCGTTCCGGAGGGGTTGCGGGGCAGTCGTTCAGGTCACATGGTGCCGGGACACACCAGTCGTGGCCCGATTGTGATGGCGGGCCACATATGCGGGTGACCTGCGGACTTCTACGTTGTGGCCACACCCGACGTCCCCGCAGACACCCTGGAAGTGGTGCACATGGTCTCCCCCGCAGCTGTCCCGAAGGCTCCATCCGGAATCCGGCGGATCGTTGCCGCCAGCCTGATCGGGACCACCATCGAGTGGTACGACTTCTTCCTCTACGGGACCGCCGCTGCCCTGGTCTTCAACAAGCTGTTCTTCCCCACCGCGGATCCGCTCACGGGCACCCTGATCGCCTTCCTCACCTACGCCATCGGGTTCCTCGCCCGGCCGCTGGGCGGGGTGGTCTTCGGGCATTTCGGGGACAAGGTCGGACGCAAGAAGCTGCTGGTGCTGAGTCTGCTGATGATGGGCGGGGCGACCTTCGCGATGGGGCTGCTGCCCACCCACGCGAGCATCGGGGTCTGGGCGCCGATCCTGCTGACCGTGCTGCGTCTGGTGCAGGGATTCGCGCTCGGCGGTGAGTGGGGCGGGGCCGTGCTGATCGTGTCCGAGCACGGTGGGGCCGAGCACCGCGGGTTCTGGGCCTCGTGGCCGCAGTCCGGGGCGCCCGGGGGGAACCTGCTGGCCACCGGGGTGCTGGCGCTGCTCGCCGGCGTGCAGTCGGACGCGACGTTCCTCGCATGGGGCTGGCGGATCCCGTTCCTGCTCTCCGGGATCCTCGTGATGGTCGGGCTGTGGATCCGCATCTCCGTGTCCGAGTCTCCGGTCTTCCTCGCCGCGCAGGCCGAGGCAGCGGCCTCGGGCGGCCGGGGCGAGGAGGAGAAGGCGCCCGTCGTCCAGGTGTTCCGCAAGGACTGGCGGCAGGTGCTGGTCGCCATCGGCACCCGGTTCGGCGAGAACATCTCGTACTACGTCCTGACCTCCTTCCTCCTCGTCTACGTCACCACGCACCTCGGGCTCCCCAAGACCACCGCGCTCAACGCGCTCCTCATCGGCTCGGCCGTGCACTTCCTGACCATCCCGGCCTGGGGCGCGCTCTCGGACCGGATCGGGCGCCGGCCGGTGACGCTGATCGGTTCGGTCGGCATGGCGCTGTGGGCGTTCGCGTTCTTCGCGCTGGTGGACTCCGAGTCCTTCGCCGTCATCACCCTCGCCGTCACCGCCGGGCTGCTGCTGCACGGGGCCATGTACGGGCCGCAGGCCGCTTTCATCTCGGAGATGTTCGACACCAAGGTCCGCTATTCGGGCGCCTCGATGGGCTCCCAGCTCGCCTCGATCGTCGCGGGGGCCCTGGCCCCGATCATCGCCGTCGAGCTCCTGAAGGACTACGGATCCTCCGTGCCGGTGTCGGTCTACCTGTCCGCGGCCGCCCTCGTCACCACCCTCACCGTCCTGTTCGCCCGTGAGACCCGGGGCCGCGACCTGTCCGTCCCGAAGGCCGGGACAGCGACGCCGGCAGGGGTCTCCGCGGGAAGCGGGTACGCCGCCAAGGTTTCCGACCCCGCCTGAGCCCGCCCCCGCCCCGGGCCGCCCGCCGTGACCGCTACCTCCGGTCCGGCGGGCGGACCCGCTCGACACCCCGTACCGAAGGGCTGCCAGCATGGCCCCCGTGACCGATCCCATCGCGCCCGCGGCCGCGCTGCGGCAGCTCCTGGACCTGCTCGCCCAGGGTGCGCCCGTCGAACACTTCGCGCGGCCCGGCGCGCAGGCCCGTACCGCCGGTGCCGGCTCGGCCGAGCAGGCCCTCGTGGAGGAGGCGACCCGGGTCGCCCTCGACATCCGGCGCACGCTCGACCAGCACCGCAGGCGCGAGGCGGAGCTCACCGCCCTGTTCGACACGGCCGGTGACCTCGCGGCGCTGCGCGACCTCGACGCGGTGCTACGGGCCATCGTGCGGCGGGCCCGGACCCTGCTCGGCACGGACTGCGCCTACCTCACGCTCAACGACCCCGTCGTGGGCGATACGTTCATGCGGGTCACCGACGGGTCCGTCTCCGCCGCCTTCCAGCAGCTGCGCCTCGGCATGGGCGAGGGTCTCGGCGGGCTGGTCGCGCAGACGGCCCGGCCGTACGCCAGCGCCGACTACCGCGCCGACGACCGCTTCCGGCACACCAGCACCATCGACGCCGGGGTGCGCGAGGAGGGGCTGCGGGGCATCCTCGGCGTGCCGCTGCGGGTCGCCTCCCGGGTCATCGGGGTGCTCTACGCAGCCGACCGGTCGGTGCGCGATTTCACCCCGGACGCGGTCGCACTGCTCTCCTCGCTGGCCGACCACGCGGCCGTCGCCATCGACGGGGCGCGGCTGCTGGAGGAGACCCGGTCGGCGCTGGTCGAGCTGAACGCCGCCACCGAGACCGCCCGGGCCCACAGCGAGGCGGCACGGCTGGCCACCGAGACGCACGACCGGCTCACCGATCTGGTCCTGCGCGGCGGGGACGTCACCGATGTGGCCCGGGAGGTGGCCGCGCTGCTGCGGGGCGGGCTGGTGGTGCACGATGCCGACGGCGCCGAGCTGGCCCGGGTCGCCGCCGAGCCGATCGCCGCGCCCGCCCAGGGAGTGGCGGCCTCCCGTTCCGGCGGCCGGGCCGTACCGGTCGACGGCGTGTGGGTCTGCGCGGTCCTGGCGGGGCCCGAACTCCTCGGCAGCATCGCCCTGACGGGCCGGGCGGACCTGTCGGACAGCGACCGGCGGCTGTTCGAACGCACCGGCCTGGTCACCGCGCTCCTCCTGCTGCTGCGCCGCTCGGTGGCCCACGCCGAGGACCGGGTGCGCGGTGAGCTCCTCAGCGACCTGCTGACCCCGCGGAGTCCGGGGCACGCCCCCGACACCGGCAGCCGGACGATCCGGGCCCGCAAGCTCGGCGTCGACCTCGCACGCCCGCACTCCCTCCTGGTGCTCCACTGCGAAGCCGCGCTGCGGCCACGGCTGTCGGCGGAGGCGGCGCGCCGTGCCCGCGCCCTGGACGGCCTGGCCGGGCTGCACGAGGGCCATGTCGTCCTGCTGGCCCCGGCCGAGCGGCCCGGGGACCTCGCGCGGTCCCTGGCGGCGGAGCTGGGGCAGGTGGTGGGCACGCCCGTCACCGTGGGCTCCGCCGGGCCGGCCGGCGACCCGGGCGGGCTGCCGGGCGTGTACGCCGAGGCCGTGCGCTGCCTGCGGGCCCTGCACGCGCTGGGCCACACCGGCCACGGGGCCGCCCTGCCGGACCTGGGCTTCGTCGGCCTGCTGCTCGGGGACCACGGTGACGTCGGCGGGTACGTCGACCACGTGCTCGGCCCCGTCATCGACTACGACGCCCAGCGGGGCACCGAGCTGGTCCGCACCCTCCAGGCCTACTACGTCCACGGGGCGAGCCTCTCCAGGGCCAAGGACGCGCTGCACATCCACGTGAACACCGTCGTGCAGCGCCTCGACCGGATCCGCCGGCTCCTGGGCGAGGACTGGAACAGCCCCGCCCGCGCACTGGAGCTCCAACTCGCGCTGCGCCTGCACCTCCTGGCGAACTCCGTCCCACCCGCTGCCTGACCCGAAAGACGTGTCCCCCCCTGTACTCCGCCCGCGGTGCGCGGTGATCCGTGGGGCAGAGTGAGGACCATGACTGCTTACGAGACGATGGCGTACCACCTCGAGACCGAGCGGCTGATACTGCGGCCGTGGGCCGACTCGGACGCCGCCGCGTTGCGTGACCTGGTGGCTGAACGCGGCAAAGGGGTGGGCACGGTTGAACACATCCGCACGGCCATCGCGGAGCTGCTCACCGCGACGGCGGCCACGGGGATCGCCCTGTTGCCCGTCCAGCGCCGTGAGGAGGGCGACTTCATCGGCTACTGCGGGCTGATCATCGGCCGCTCCACCCTGGAAGAGCCGGAGATCGCGTACGAGCTGTTCCGGAGCGCGCACGGCCACGGCTACGCCACCGAGGCGGCCCGGGCGGTGGTCGATGCCGCCATCGCGACCGGGCGGAAGCGGCTCTGGTCGACCGTCGGCACATGGAACACGCCGTCCTTCCGTGTCCTGGAGAAGATCGGCTTCGAGCGGCACCACGTCGCCACGGACGACCGCGGTGAGCACGTCTGGCTCACACGCGAGTTGCCGTGACGCGAAGCCGGCCGGGAAGCTCCGCGCGGAGCTTCCCGGGGCCGTCTCGTGCTGCCGGTCACAGCACTAGGCCGTCCCCGGAGTGACCAGGCCCGTCTCGTAGGCCAGGACGACCGCCTGGGCGCGGTCGCGCAGGCTCAGCTTGGCGAAGATCCGCGCCACATGGGTCTTCACCGTGGCCTCGCTGAGGGTGAACTCCTGGGCCAGTTCGGCATTGGAGAGCCCGTGGCCCATGAGGGTCAGCACCTCCCGTTCGCGCGGGGTGAGGACGTCCAGGTCGGGGTGGGACGCCGGGACCCCGCCGCCGCGCGCGGCCGATGCCGAGGCGCAGCGCTCCACCAGTCGGCGGGTGATCGACGGGGAGAGCAGCGCGTCGCCGGTGTCGACGAGCCGTACGGCGTTGGCGAGGTACTCGGGGGTGACGTCCTTGAGCAGGAACCCGCTGGCTCCGGCGGCGAGGGCGGCGTAGACGTACTGGTCGAGGTCGAACGTGGTCAGCATGATCACCCGGCATTCCGGAGCTTCGGCGAGGATCTGCCGCGCGGCCTCCAGCCCGTCCAACCGGGGCATGCGTATGTCGAGCAGGACGACGTCCGGGCGCAGACGGCGCACTTCCGACACGGCCTCCACCCCGTCGGCGGCCACCCCGACCACGTCGATCCCCCGGGCGGTGAGGATCATGCGGAATCCGGTGCGGACGAGTTCCTGGTCGTCGGCGATGACCACCCGGGGCGAAGTGACCCTCGGGTCCGGCTCGGCGGCCGGTGCGTACCTGGTCACGGCCGCTCCAGCGGGAGGCGGGCGCGGACCCGGTAGCCGCCTCCGAGGCGCCGGCGCGCGTCGAAGTCCCCTCCGTACACGGCGACCCGCTCGCGCAGCCCGACCAGCCCGTGCCCCGCGCCGTCCGCCTTCGGGCGCGACGCCGTGGACGTGGTAGACGCTGTGGACGTGGTGGGCACGGTCGAGGTGCCAGGGGCCAGCTTCCCCGCGTGCCCGGGTATCCGGTCTCCGCCGGACAGCACGCTCGGTCCGCTGTTGAGCACCTCGACCCTCAGTGCCTGGTCCGCGTATCTCACCGTCACCTCGGCCTTCACCCCGTCCCCGTGTTTGAGCGCGTTGGTCAGCGCCTCCTGGATGATCCGATAGGCGGTGACGTCGATCCCGGCCGGCAGCGGCCGCGGTTCGCCGGATATCCGGACCTCCACCGGCAGCCCGGCGAAGGCGATCCGGTCGATGAGCGGACTGAGCCGGCTCAGACTCGGCTGCGGCGCCAACTCCGCCGCGGGATCCCGTCTTTCGGCGTCTACGCCCCCGTACGGTTCGTCGTTACCGTCCTGAGCGGGAGCGAGCAGGCCCAGCAGGTGGCGCAGTTCGGTCATGGTCGTACGCCCGGCCTTCTCCACGGCGGCCATCGCGGACGCCGCCTCCACCGGCATCGTCGCCAACACCTCGCGGGCGGCGCTCGCTTGGACGATCATCAGGCTGACGTTGTGGCTGACTATGTCGTGGAGCTCCCCCGCTATCCGGGCCCGCTCCGCGTCCACCGCGGCGCGGGCCGCGGTCTCCCGCTCCCGCTCCAGCAGCCAGCCGCGCTCCTCGATCGCCACCCGGTGCGCCGCGCGGGCCCGCAGGAGCGCCACGGTCAGCCCGAACCCGGCCGACACCGCGCACGCCGCGGCCACCACGGCAGCGACCACCCACCCCGCCGTCACAGCAACTCCCCTCCCCCACCCGCGACCCCTGGCCTTCTGTCCCCACGGGCCTCGTTCCAAGATTCTTCCACCCCGACCCTCGCAGGCACCCCGTGTAGTCCACATCCCTCTCGCGGTTCCGTCCCGCGTACATCCCCAGGATGACCCCGCCCCCCGTTTACATCCGGGGGGTGACGCGGCCCGTCCGACCGGCCTTCTAGGTTCGTGCCATGACACCTCATCACGACAGCGCCGGCCAGGTCGTCGTCCGACTGGACCGCGTATCGAAGGAATACGGCGACACCCTGGCGCTCGACGCCCTGTCCCTGGAGATCCGCCGGGGCGAAGCCGTCGCCGTGATGGGCCCCTCCGGCTGCGGGAAGTCCACGCTGCTCAACATGGTGGCCGGCCTGGACCGGCCGACCGCCGGAACGATCAGCGTGCACGGCCAGGACCTCGGCAGCCTGACGGAGACCGGCCTCGCCCTCTACCGCCGCCGCGACGTCGGCATGATCTTCCAGTTCTTCAACCTCATCGACGATCTGCCGGCGCTCGACAACGTCGCGCTGGCCGCCCAGCTCACCGGTACCTCCGCACGCCATGCCCGCCGCCGCGCCCTGGAACTCCTCGACGAGCTCGGGGTCGCCGACCGCCGCAACAACTACCCGGCGACGCTCAGCGGCGGAGAACGCCAACGCGTCGGTGTGGCACGTGCCCTGATGAACCGTCCGGCACTGCTCCTGGCCGACGAGCCGACCGGCGCCCTCGACAGCCGCTCCGGCGAGCAGGTGATGGACCTGCTGATCGACCTCAACCAGATCGGCCAGACCCTCCTCATCGTCACCCACGACCCGCACCTGGCGACCCGCTGCGCCGGCCGGCTCGTCGAGATGGCCGACGGCCGCGTCGCCCGCGAACGCGCCCTGGACAACGAGACCTTGGAGCGCTCCGCATGAGCGCCGTGTGGCGCGCCTCCCGGGCCGCCGTGAAGCGCCGCAGGGTCCAGACCTTCGTCATCGGCCTCGTCGTCCTCTGCTCCACCACGACCGTCCTGCTCGCCCTCGGCCTGCTCGCCGCGGCCTCGGGCCCCTTCGACAAGGCGTACACCGCGCAGCGCGGCGCGCACACCGTGGCCACGTACGACCCGGCGAAGGTCTCCGACGCCCAGCTCGCGCAGACGGCGCACCGTCCTGGTGTGGCCGCCGCCGCGGGCCCGTTCCGCCAGGCCGTCATCGACGTACCAACGGACTGGATCGGCAGTCCGCCGGGCCCCCTCACCGTGGTGGGCCGCGCCGATCCGGCCGGGCCGGTGGACCGCGTCGAGATGCGGCGGGGGCGTTGGGCCGCAGCGCCCGGCGAGATCGTCGTCAACTGGACCACCACCGGCACGCCGGACGCCGATCTCCTCGGCACCAAGCTGGAAGTACCCGGGCGCCCGACCCTCACCGTCGTCGGTTTCGCAACGAGCATGAGCCAATCGGCCGCCGCCTGGGTGACGCCCGAGCAGGCCTCGGCCCTCCACCCCACGTCCACGCAGATGCTCTACCGCTTCACCGACCCGTCCACCAGCGCGCACCTGCGCGACTCGCTCGCCCGGGCCACGGACGGACTTCCCGCGGACTCGCTGACGGCCGCGCAGACCTACCTCACCCTGAAGAAGGCCTTCTCCGCCCGCGCGGACGCCTATCTGCCCTTCATCTCCCTCTTCGGCGTCCTCGGCCTGCTCGTCTCCGCCCTGATCGTCGCGAACGTGGTCAGCGGCGCCGTCGTCTCCGGCAACCGGCACATCGGCGTGCTCAAAGCCATCGGCTTCACGCCGAACCAGGTCGTCGCCGTCTACTTGACGATGGTCTCGGTCCCCGCCGTCGCCGGCTGCGTCCTGGGCACCCTGCTCGGCAACGCGCTGGCCGTGCCCATCCTGCAGATCGCGTTCTCCGGCATCGAGACGGGGATGGCTGGTGTGGGCACCGTCCCGCCCTGGGCCAGCGTCGCGTGCCTGGCCGGGATGCCCGCCCTGGTCCTGCTGACCGCGCTCGTACCGGCCCTGCGCGCGCACCGGTTGCCGGCCGCGCAGGCCATCAGCGCGGGCGGCGCGCCCCGCACCGGGCGCGGGCTGCGCGTCCAGCGCGCACTCGCCTCCTCGCGACTGCCGCGCTCCGTCAGCCTGGGCCTCGGCCACCCGTTCGCCCGCCCCGGCCGCGCCTTCATGACCGCGGCCGCCATCCTCCTCGGGGTCGCCACGGTGACCCTGGCGACGGGTCTGACCAGCACGATGGTCTCGTACGCGCAAACCGCCCGCGGCCCCGGCGGAACGGTGGTCTACGTCCTGGTCGGCGGCCACGGCAACAACACCCGTGAGCCGCTGCTGAGCGACGCGCAGATCGAGGAGCGGTTGCGGTCGCTGGGGGCGCGGGAGGTGCAGGCCCGCGCGCTGACCCAGGTCGGGCTGGTCGGGTACGCACAGCCCGCGTTCGGGAACTTCTACCGGGGGGACCCGTCCCCGGCCGGAGCCTTCGTCGAAGGCCGGCCGCCCAGCGGACCCGGCGAGATGGCGGCGGGCCCCTCCTTCCTCACCGAACACGGGCTGGCGGTGGGCGACCGGGTCACCCTGGAGGCCAACGGGAGGCGGACGGCGGTGACCATCGTCGGCCAGCTGATCGACAGCGACGCGCGCTCCCTGGAATCCACGTGGGAGACCCTCGGCCGACTCGCCCCGGACAGCAGCGCGATCGAGTACACCGTCCGGCTCGCCCCGGGCGCGGACGCCCGGGCCTACGCGGACGCCGTCGACGCTGCCGACCCCGGACTGCACGCCGAGGTGGTGGACTCCGCCAAGGTCAACGCCGCCACCACCACGGTCGTCGGCTTCTCCTCGGTGTTCTCGGTCATGCTGGCCCTCGTCGCCTCGCTCGGCGTGTTCAACACCGTGCTGCTGAACACCCGCGACCGCCGCCGCGACCTGGGCATGCTCAAGTCGATCGGCATGACCCCGCGCCAGGTGGTCGCGATGACGGTGACCTCGGTGACCGGACTCGGCCTGGTCGGCGGACTTCTCGGGATCCCCCTCGGGATCGTCGGGCACCGGCTCGTCGTGGACAACGTGGGCATCGTCGCCTTCCCGGAGTCGATGAAGGACGTCTGGCACGCGCCCCAGCTCGCCGGAATGCTGTGCGCGGGGGTCGCGATCGCCGTCCTGGGCGCACTGGTCCCGGCCCGCTCGGCGGCCCGGATGACCATCGCCTCGGCCCTGCACACCGAGTAGACCCCGCCGTCCGCCCCGCAGGCCTCAGGCCCCGCCGTCCGCCCCGCAGGGCTCGGGCCCGGCGGGGCTTACGGGGACCCGGGCAGCTCCCCGGAAGCCGGGGCCTCCTGCGCCGAAGCCTCCACGATGCGCCCGTCCCGCAGCTCCACCACCCGGTCCGCCAGCTCCATCAGCGCCGGGTCGTGCGTGGCGACCAGCGCCGTGACCCCCTCGCTGCGCACCACCGCGCGCAGCAGCCGCATGATCTGCCGGCCGGTGTCGGAGTCGAGCTGGCCCGTCGGCTCGTCGGCGATGATCAGATCGGGCTCGTTCGCGAGGGCCCGGGCGACGGCGACCCGCTGCTGCTGGCCGCCGGAGAGTTCGCCGGGGCGCTGCTCGGTGTGTTCGGAGAGGCCGACGAGGGCGAGCAGGGTGCGGGCCCGTTCCTCGCGCTGCTTCGCCGGTATTTTGCGCAGCCGCATCGGAACCCCGACGTTCTCGGCGGCGGTCAGGGCGGGGATCAGGCCGAAGGACTGGAACACGAAGCCGATCCGGTCGCGGCGCAGTGCGAGGCGGCCGTCCTCGTCGAGACCGGCCAGATCGGTGCCGTCGAGGGCGACGCTGCCGCCGGTCGGGGTGTCGAGGCCGCCGACCAGGTTCAGCAGGGTGGTCTTGCCGGAGCCGGACCTCCCCTTGAGCGCGGTGAGTTCGCCGCGGCGGACCTCGAAGGACACGCCGCGCAGGGCGTGCACGGCCTGTCGGCCCGTCCCGAAGCTCCGCCGCACGTCGTCCACGACCACCATCGGCGGCGCCCCGGCATCCTGCCCCGGCCCGGGTCCCGGTCCAGGTCCTGGTTCCTGTCGCCGTTCCTGCTCCTGCGTCATGCTGCGGCTCCCCCTCCAAGCTGAAATCGGCGTTCTTGCGGTCCCGCCACCACGATTTGTTCATCCGTTGCACTACTCACGCAAGTCCCTTCCGCTCACTGTTCGAATCTGGCAGCATCGTCCGGTATCCGGGGCCACCAGTCCGGTGCGGGGGAGGAACAGGCACATGCTCGGCTTCGTCGTGCGCCGGCTGCGCGGGCGATTGCCGCTCGCAGCCGCCGTACTGCTGACCGTTTTGATCACCACGACCGTGCTCACCGCGCTCTTCGCCTTCACCCGCGGAGTGGGCGACGCCGGACTGCGCCAGACCCTTCAGGGCCCCGGCCTCGCGCGCGGCACCGTGCTGGTCACCGGTTCCCACCAGGCGGCCGACCGCCCCAAGGACGACGAGGCGGTACGGAGCTTCGCGCGCGGGCTGTTCGGCCCCCTCCCGGTCGGTGCCGAGAACGTGGCGCGCAGCCGTTCGTACGGGCTGCCCGGCCCGCACACGCCCGGCAAGGACGCCGATCTGACGCTGCTGGCCGCCTTCGCCAAGGAGCGCGTACGGCTCCTCGCGGGCACCTGGCCGCAGCCCGTCGCGGGCCCGGTGTCCGACCGGGGCGGCCCGGTTCCCGTGGCCGTGCCGAAGGCGGCCCTGGACCGGCTCGGGCTGGCCGAGGGAGCGCTGCCCGCGCAGGTGCGGCTCGACGACCGGTACGGCGGCTCCCCGCTGACCGTGCTGGTGACCGGCGTCTACCGGGCGGCCGAACCGGACTCCCCGTACTGGCGGCTCGATCCGCTCGGTGCGCGCGGTCTCCAGGTCGCCGGGTTCGCCACCTACGGGCCGCTGCTGGTGGACGATTCCGCCTTCACCGCGGGCGGGCTGGTCCAGGACAGCCGCGCCGTGCTCCTCACCGCCGATTTCTCCACCGTGGACGCGGCCGGGGCCGAGGCGGTCCGGGGTCGGGCCGGCAAGGCCCTGAAGGACCTCCAGGGGGGTTCCGGGCTCGCCCCGTCGACCGAGCTTCCCGCGCTGCTCGGGGAGTTGCGGTCGGGCCTGACCGTCGCCCGCTCCACCTTGCTGGTCGGCGCGCTGCAACTGGCGGTGCTCGCCGGGGCGGCGCTGCTGCTCGTCTCGCATCTGCTGACGGAGCGCCAGGAGGGCGAGCGCGCCCTGCTCGCCGCGCGCGGCGCCTCCCGCGGCCGGCTCGGTGTCCTCACCGCGGCGCAGTCGCTGCTGCTGGCACTGCCCGCAGCCCTGCTCGCGCCCCTGCTGACCCCGCCGCTGCTGCGCCTGCTCGGCGGCTACGGCTCCCTGGCGCACGTCCCGTTCACGGTCGACCGGAGCTGGCTGCTCTGGCCCGTCGCCGCGGGATGCGCCCTCGGGTGCGTCGTGCTGACCACCCTCCCGGTGGTCCTGCGGGGCGCGGCGGCGGCCGCCCTGCACCGGGCCGGCCGCCGCCAGGCGCTCGTCGCCGGCGCCGCCCGCTACGGCGCGGACCTGGCGCTGGTGGCCCTGGCCGTACTCGCCTACGAGCAGCTCTCCCGCTACGGCGCGGGCGGCTCCGGCCCGGCCACGCGCTCCGACGGGCTGTTCGGCGTGGACCCGGTCCTGGTCGCCGCTCCGACGCTGGCGCTGTGCGCGGGCACCCTGCTGGTGCTGCGCCTGCTGCCCTTCGCGGCGCGGCTCGGCGCCCGGGTCGCCGCCCGGGGCCGGGGTCTGGGTCCGGCGCTCGTCGGCTGGCAGCTGGCCCGCCGGCCCGGTCGGGCCACGGGGCCGGTGCTGCTGCTCGTACTGGCCGTCTCCAGCGGGGTCCTGGCGCTGGGCCAGCACACCGCGTGGTCCGCGTCCCAGCGCGACCAGGCCGATTTCACCACCGCCGGGGGCCTGCTGATATCCGAGAGCGACCTGCCCTCGCTGGGCCGGGGCGGCCGGTACGCGGCGCTGCCCGGCGGGGAGCGCGTCCTGCCGGTGCTCCGTGCCCGGCAGGTCCTGCCGGGCGGGCGCACCGGCCAGCTGATGGCTCTGGACGCGGCGGCCGCCGCGGACCGGCTCTCGCTGCGGGCCGACCTGCGCGACGGGCGCGGCATGCGGGACCTGTTCGCCCCGCTGGTCCCCGCCGCCTCCCCCGATGCCTCCGCTTCCCCGGTGGCCACCGGCATCCCGCTCCCGGGCCGGCCGCAGCGCATCGACCTCTCGGTCTCCGTGCGCTCCGCCAGCGCGGGCGGCCGCCCCGGGCTCGGGCTGCTGCTGCGCGACCGGTTCGGCATCACCTACCGGGCCGCGATGGTGCAGCTCCCGGAGAGCGGTGACGCCACCGTGTCCGTGCACGTCGGCACGATGCTCGGCGCCCCCATCGGGTCGGCCGCCACCCCGCTCAGCCTGGCCGGGCTCGTGTTCTCGTACGACCGTGAGGGACCGCTCCCCGGTGTCGATCCGAACGCCGATCCGGGCGCCGGTCCCGGTTCCGGCGAGGCCGGTGCCGCGGTCAAGATCTTCGACGAACTGACCGTACGCGGCCTCGCGGTCGCGCAGACCCGGGACGGCGCGGCGGCGCCGGTCACCGGGCCCGCGCCCGACTGGAAGCTGTCGGTCCCGAAGCTCGCCGACGGCTCCCCGGCCGCCGAGCTGCTCACCGGCTCCGAGCCCGCGCCGGGCGTCCCGACCCTGGTCAAGCTGCGCTACCGGGACGGTTCCGGTGAACGCGGAGGCGTCCAGGCCGGCCTGACGACGGGGCCCGCTCCGGCCGCCGAGATTCCCGGGATCGCCACCCGGGCGTACCTGTCCGCGATCGGCGCGGTCGTGGGCGATCTGGTGCCGGTCAAGCTGGACGACGTCACCCTCCCGGTCCGGGTCACCGCCGCGATCGACTCGCTGCCCGTGGCCGGCGACACCGCGATCGCCGTCGACCTGGGCACTGCGAGCGGGCTGCTCGCGGCGGGCGGCCGGGAGCTGCCGACGCCGGGCGAATGGTGGCTGCCGGCCGCCTCCGCCGACGACCCGGCACCGGCCCGCGCCGCCGCGGAACTGCGCTCCGGCGCCGGCTCCCAGCAGGTGCGGCTGCGCGAGGAAGTGGCGCGGACCCTGCTGGACGATCCGCTCAGCGCGGGCCCGCAGGGGGCGCTGGCCGCTCTCGCGGTGGCCTGCGCGGTGCTGGCGGCGATCGGCTTCGCCGCCTCCGCCGCGGCCGCCGCCCGGGAGCGGGCCCGCGAGTTCTCGGTGCTGATGGCGCTGGGTGCCCGGCGCCGGGACCTGGCCCGCTCGGCCACCGCCGAGAGCTGCCTGCTGGTGGGTCTCGGCACGGCGGTCGGGGTGGGGCTGGGCGTGGTCATCGTCCACCTCGTCGTACCGCTGACCGTGCTCACCCCGGCCGCCGGCCGCCCGGTGCCCGAGGTGCTGGTGGACCTGCCCGCGGTACGGACCCTGCTGCTCGCCGCCGCCATCGCCGCCGTACCGCTGCTGTCCGCGGTCTTCGGCGGCCGGCGCAACCAGAACCGCTCGAAGCCGGCCGACCGGCTGCGGCACGTGGAGGACATATGACCGGGCCGGCCGCGACCGACGCCGACCGGCGCGCCCCGGACGGGACCGGCGCGCAGGCACCGCAGGGATCCGCCCCGCGCGCCGTGCCCCCGCCCGCGCCCTGGGTGCGGACGCGGCTGCGCGCCACCCCGCTGAGCGCCCTGCTCGGCGCGGCCCTGGCCTTCGTCGCCGTCCTGCTCTCCGCGGCCCTGCCGCGCGCCATGGACCGGGGCACCGACCAGGCGCTGCACTCCTTCCTGGAGTCGCGCGGGCCGAGTCAGACCAGCCTGTACGTCACCGCGCGCCCCCGCTACGGGGAGCAGAGCCAGCAGGACCTGGACGAGGTACTGGCCACCCTGGTCTCCCGTACCGCCCCGGGCTTCGGGGTCGCCCCCACCGGTCCCGTCCACGGGGTCGTCGCGGGTGGCCGTTCCCTGGCCACCCCCCGCCTGGCCGCGCCCGACGGGGTCCCGCCCCAACTGGCCCTGTACCACCTGCGCGAGGCCGCCGGGCACGTCCGGCTGGTGGAAGGACGCTGGCCGGGCGCCGCGGCCACCGGGCCCGGGAGTCCCGTGCCCGTCGCGCTCTCGCAGAGCGCGGCGAAGACGCTCGGCGTCCGGCTCGGCATGGTGCTGGAGACCACCACCGGCCAGGCCCTGACCACGGTGAAGGCGGAGGTCGTCGGCCTGTACGCCGCGAACGACGAAGCCGAGGACTACTGGATCGACGATCTCGCCTGCCTCGTCCGTGCCTGCCTCACCCAGACCCCGACCCGTCCGCCGCAGGCGTTCTGGCTCGCCGGGGCCCTCGTCGGCCCGGAGGTGCTCGACCGGCTCCCCCCATGGGGCGAGGGAGACACCCAGGACTTCTGGCGGATCCCGGTGGACACCGGAGCCCTTCGGGCCGACCAGCTCCCCGCCACCGCGAAGGCCGTCGCCTCCTACGTGACCGGCCCGACGGCGGCGCGCCTGAGCCGGGAGACCGGCCGCAGCGATCTGCGCGTCACCTCCCGCCTCCCGGAGCTGTTCACCCAGGCCGAGGCCCGGCGCCAGGCCGCCGCGCCGCTCGCCGCGATGGGACCGGCCGGGGTGGCCGGAGTGGCGTTCGTGGTGTTCTGCCTGGCGGCCGGACTGACCGGTGACCGGCGGGAGACCGAACTGCGGCTCCTGCTGGCCCGCGGCGGTTCCCGCGCGGGCATCGTGCGCCGGCTGCTCGCGGAGAACGCCGTCACCGTGCTGCCCGCCGCCGCGCTGGCGACGGGGCTCGCCGTGGCCCTGCTGCCGACCCCGCGCTCGGCGGGCACCCTGCTGGCCGCTTCGGCCGCAACGCTCCTGGCGCTGCTGGCCGTTCCCGTACGGGCCTTCGTGCTGCTGTCGCCGAAGCGCCGGCCGGGCCCCCGGCGGCGGCTGGTCGCCGAGCTGCTCGCCCTGGCGGCCACCGCGGCCGCCGTGTTCGAGGTCCGCTCGCGCGGGGTCGCGCCCGCCGGCGCCGGGGTGGATCCGCTGCTGGTCGCCGCCCCGCTGCTGCTCGCGCTCTGCGGCGGTCTGCTGCTGGCCCGGGTCCAGCCCGCCCTGGTCGGGGCGCTGGCCCGGGCGGCCGGGCGGGGCCCGGGGCTGATCGGCTTCCTCGGGCTGGCGCGCGCCGCGCGGGGCACCGGGGGCCGGACGCGTCCGTCCGTACTGCCGCTGATCGCGCTGCTGCTGGCGGTCACCACCGGGGGCTTCGGTGCCACGGTGCTGACCGCCATGGCCGAGGCCCGCTTCGAGGCCGCCCGTACGGCCGTCGGCGGCGACGCACAGGTCTCGGCACTGGGCGGCACGCTCCCGGAATCCCTGACGACGGCGGCCGCCGCGCTGCCCGGCGTACGGTCCTCGGTGAAGGTGTGGAGCGACGACAACGTGTTCCTCTACGGCACCAAGACGGGCAGTACGCAGATCTCCGTGGTCGTCGCCGACCCGGTGGAGTACGCGAAGCTGTCCGCGGCGGTCGGCAGCGGCGGGTTCGATCCCGCGCTCCTGGCGACCGGCGCCGCGGGCACCTCGGGCGCGACGGTGCCCGCGCTGATCAGCCGGGACCTCGCCGACGACGACACCTCCGACTTCCGGCTGCGGCTCGAAAACGGCGGGGAGCTGAAGCTCACGACCGTCGGAGTGGTCGATGGCACCCCCGCCCGGCCCGGCGCGAAGTCCACCACGGTGGTGCTGCCCGCCGCCCAAGTGCTGGCCGCGATACCGCAGATGGGGCTGCCCAACACCTGGCTCGCGCTCGGCACGGTCGACCAGCGCCGGCTGGAGCAGGTGGTCCGCACCGCGGACCCGGTGGCCGCCGCGGAGCGCTACCGCATCCGTACCAGCTCCGCCGCGGCCGCCGAACTGGGCTCCGACCCGCTCCAGCGCTCCGCCGAGCGGCTGTTCTGGGCCTCGCTGGCCGGAGCCGCGGGCTTCGCGCTCCTGGCGGTGCTGCTGACCCTGGTCCGGGCCGCTCCCGACCGCGCGGCGCTGCTCGCGCGCCTGCGCACCATGGGGCTGCGGCCCCGGCAGGGGGTCCTGCTGATCCTGGTGGAGTCGGTGCCGCTGGCCCTGGCCGCCGCACTCGGCGGCGCAATGCTCGCGGCGGGCGCCGTCGCGCTGCTGGGCCCGGCCGTGGACCTGTCCACGCTGGTCGGCACCCGGGTGCCGGCCGGCCTTCAGGTCCTCGTCACGCCCGTACTGACCCAGGCCCTGGGCCTGGCCGTCCTCGTCGCGGGGGCCGTGCTCGCGGAGGCGGCGATCTCCGGCAGGCGACAGATCACGACCGAGTTGAGAGCGGGAGACCAGCGGTGAACAGCGATCAGCCCACCTACGAGGAGCTGCGGCAGCAGGCCCTGGCCGCCGCCGAACCCCGCCGGCACGGCGCGGACACGGCCATCGCCTGCGACCGCCTGGTGCGGATCTTCAGTACGGACGGGGTCGAGGTGCAGGCCCTGCAGGGACTGGAACTGACCGTGGCACAGGGCGATCTGATGGCCCTGGTCGGCGCGTCCGGCAGCGGGAAGTCCACCCTGCTGAACATCCTTGCGGGACTGGACGTGCCCACGGCCGGCACCGCCAGCGTCGGCGGCTACGACCTGCTGGAGATGTCGGCGCGCGACCGGCTGCGCTACCGGCGCGAGGCGGTCGGCTTCGTCTGGCAGCAGACGGCCCGCAACCTGCTGCCCTTCCTGACGGCGGCGCAGAACATCGCCCTGCCGATGCAGTTGAAGGGCAGCCGGCGCGCCGCCGCCAAGCGCCACGCGGTGCGGACCGGCGAGCTGCTCGAAGCCCTGGAGATCGGCGATCTGGCGAACCGCCGTCCCGCCGAGCTCTCCGGCGGCCAGCAGCAGCGCGTGGCCATCGCGGTGGCGATGGCCAACGATCCGTCGGTGCTGCTCGCGGACGAGCCGACGGGCGAGCTGGACTCCGAGACGGGCGGGGCGATCTTCGAGGCCTTCCGCACCGTCAACCGCGAACTGGGCGCGACCGTGGTCATCGTGACCCACGACCCGCTCGTCGCGGGCGAGGTCCGGCGCACGGTGGCGATGCGCGACGGCCGCACCAGCAGCGAGGTGCTGCGCCGTACGGTCACCGACGAGCACGGCGCCGAGTCGGTGAGCGAGCGCGAGTACGTGATGCTCGACCGCACGGGGCGCGTACAGCTCCCGCAGAAGTTCCTGGAGGCCCTGGGCATGGAACACCGGGTGGCGGTGGACCTGGCCTCCGACCACATCGAACTGCGCCCGGACGACGCGACCGCCACGACGGCGGACGGCGGCGGCAGCAGCAGCGGCGGCGTGCAGGAGTCGGCCTCGGATTGAGACGCGCGAGGATCCCGGTTCGGCCTCCCCGGAGCCGGTTTCAGCCCGTGCGTCGTTTCCGGGCCGCCTCGTCCGCGTCCTCGCGGATGTAGCGGAACATCCGGATCAACGGCTCTCCGGGAAAAACCTCCGGGAAGGGCTCGCAGTCCTGGAGCCGGAAGGGCGCGGGATCGATCGGGGTCAGCCTGATGACCAGGGGCTGGATCCGAGCCTGGTGGTAGGCCTCCAGCTTGTGGTGACCGTCCAGGAGGTAGGCGGCGATGGAGTCCTCGGCGGGGCTCAGGGCCACCAGCGCGGGCCGCTCTCCTGCCCTGATCCGTTGCACGTAGGTGCGTACGGCGTCCCGGTCGGGCGGCGGCCAGTGGTCGGTGGTGAGCAGGGCGAGCTCCTCGTCGGCGTACCAGCGCTCGACGTGCTCGGCGCGCGGGTGGACCACGCGCAGCGGCTGCGGGGCCGTGGCGGCGGTCATCGTGTACCGGCCGGGGGCGAGGAGGGAGAGCAGGGGCCGCAGCCGCTCCGGGTCCGGTGGCAGGAAGCTCCCGGTGAGCGGGTCGACGGCGAGCTCCGGGGCGGCCAGCCATGCGGTGAGCGCCTTGGTCTCCGCGGTGGTGGGAGCGCCCGGGCCGGTGGCGCGCGAGGCCAGCCAGCCGACGCTGCCGCAGAAGTCGCTGCCCTCCAGCACGACGGGCCGGCCCCCGAGGAAGAGCAGGCTGGCGTCGACGACCCCGGTGACTTCTATGAGACCGAGGCCGTCGGGGACCTCGCAGACGACGACGGAATCGGTGGTCATGAGCCCGAGTCTGCCAGAGTGCGGGCCGGGAGAGAGAAGGGTTTTGTGATGGCGGTAGAGCCGTGGGTGACCTGTCTGGTCAACGGCATTCTGTACAACGCGATGTTCCACAGCGACGGTTCGGCGCTCGACGACGATCTGGTGCGGCGCTACGCCTTCGCCCTGCGGGAGAGCCCCATCAGCAGCGAACCGCTGCGCCGGCAGGCGGCGGGCCTGCGTGCGGCGGTCGCCTCCGACGAGGTGCTCGCCTCGACGTTCGAGCCGTATCCGGGGTGGCGCCATTACGACGAGGCCGAGTTCCGCGCGTTCCTGACCCGCCTCGCAGATGCCGTGGACGAGAACGAAGAGCGCACCGGCCCGGACGAAGCCGATCGCCCCGGTGCCTCCGGTCTCCCCGATGCGCCCGCTCTCCCGTATCCGCCCGGCCTCCCCGACGAGCAGGAAGCCCCGCGCCCGAGGGGGCTGCGCGCGCTCCTGCGCCGCCTGCGGTGAAGCGGGCGGGGACCGGCCGCCGGAGCCGGGCGCCGGGCTCGTGCGACCGGTCCGCGCGGTGCGCCCCCCGGCGAAACCCCTGGCGCGCGTCACTTCCGTGGCCCGGGTGTCGTTAGGCGCTCGGGGTTGACTCGGGGGTCGAAGGGATGACGGAATGCGGCAGTTTCCTCTGGAGATGCACCACATGGCACCCGGCCGGGTCGTCGAGTGGCGGTTGCGGTCCACGGCCGGGGTGCAGTCCCCGGGCCCGGACGGCGTGGCGGACAGGAGGGCCTCCTTCAACCAGGACAAGCACTTCACCGTCGCCGAGGAGAGCCGCGCGGCCGACGACCCGACCGCGTCGTGGATCGCCGTCACCTTCGAGGTCGCGGGCCCGCTGGACGAGGACGCGCTGACCGGCTCGCTGCTGGCGTTCGTACGCCGCCACGAAGTACTGCGCTCCGAATTCCGGCGCCTGGCAGGGGAGTTGGCGTGCGCTCCGATCCCCGCCGCCGAGCTGGCCCTGGACACCGTCCAGGTGGCCGACTTCGACCGCACCGAGGAACTGACCGGCTTCCTGGTGGAGCGGTTCAAGCGGAGCATCGACACGCTGTCCTGGCCGCTGTTCACCATGGGCGCCGTACTGCGCGGGGATTCGGCGACCGTCTACCTGGCCTTCGACCACATCGTCTGCGACGGCATGTCGATGCCGATCGTGGTCCAGGAGGTCGAGAACGGCTACGAGGCCCTGCGTCGCGGCGAGTTGCCCGACCAGGCGCCCGCGCCGAGCTATCTCGACTTCGCCGAGGAGCAGCGCGCCCGCTATCTGTCCATCGACGCGGACGACGAAAGGCTCGGCTACTGGAAGGAGTTCATGGCGAGTGGCGGCGGCGAGTTCTTCCCGCGCTTCCCGCTCGAACTGGGTGTGGAGCCCGGCCGGATGTACTCCATCGTGAACGAGGCCTCCCCGCTGCTGGACGCCGCCGAGGCGGAGGTCTTCGAGAAGGCGTGCCTGGCGGTGGACGGCAAGCCGTTCATGGGCGTGCTCGCCGCCGTCGCGGTCTGTCTGCGCGAGGCGGGCGGGCCGGGGGTCTACCGGGGGTTCATGCCGGTGAGCGAGCGCGGCCGGGCCGGGTGGGGCAACTCGGTGGGCTGGTTCGTCAACACCATGCCCATCGAGTTCGACGCCTCGCCGGGCCGGGACTTCGAGCAGGTCATGTCCTCGGTACGGGCCGGGTTCAACGAGATGATCGACCACATCGACGTACCGTTCGTGCGGGCCTGGGAGCTGCTCGCTCCCCGCGAGTTCGCCGCCCGCTCCTGGCCGTATCCGGTGAACTTCTTCTCGTACATCGACATGCGCAAGTGCCCGGGCGCCGAGCGGCACGAGGACTGGCGGCCCACCTCCCACGTGTGGTCGGCCCAGGCCAACGGCGCCTGCTCCTGGTTCCAGCGGGACGCGGACGGGCTGCACATGAACTCGATCTACTCGGACACCCCCGCCGCCCGCCGCACCATGGACGGTTTCCTTCAGGCCCTGCGCGCGACCGTCCGGGAGATCGCCCGCCACGGCTCGCTGCGCCGCCCCATCGCACTGACCCCGCCGCGCCGGCCCGCGCGGACCCCGCTCGACGTGGCGGCGTTCGCCCGCCGCGGCTGATCCGGGTCCCGCCTCCCGCTACGGGGCTCAGAGGCGGGCCGCGCGGGCGCGCAGCAGGGTCTGCTCCCGGGCGTTGCGCGTGAGCGAGGCGGCGCGTTCGAACTCCGCCCGGGCCTCCATCGGGCGGCCGAGCCGCTCCAGCAGGTCACCCCGTACGCTCGGCAGCAAATGGTAGGAGCGCAGGGCCGGTTCCGCCGCCAGTGCGTCGACCAGGGGGAGCGCCGCCGCGGGGCCCTCGGCCATCGAGACGGCGACGGCCCGGTTGAGCTCGATCACCGGTGACGGGATCAGCAGGACGAGCCGTCCGTAGAGGGCGGCGATCGTGGGCCAGTCGGTGTCCTCGTAGCCGACGGCGGCGGCGTGACAGCCGGCGATGGCGGCCTGGAGGGAGTAGGGGCCGCTGCCCGCCCGGTGCAGGGCTTCGACGCCGCGACGGATCAGCAGGCGGTTCCACTTGGACCGGTTCTGGTCGGCGAGCAGCACCGGCTCCCCGTCCGGTCCGGTGCGGGTGGCGATCCGCGAGGCCTGGAACTCCAGCAGCGCCGCCAGGCCGTGCACCTCGGGCTCCTTGGGCATCAGGCCGGCCAGGACCCGGGCCAGGCGCAGGGCGTCCTCGCACAGGGCGGGCCGGACGAGGTCGTCGCCGGCCGTGGCCGAGTAGCCCTCGTTGAAGACGAGGTAGATGACCTCCAGGACGGAGGCGAGGCGCTCTTCGCGGTCGGCTCCGTACGGGACCTCGAAGGGCACCCCCGCCTTGGCGAGCGCCCGCTTCGCCCGGACGATCCGCTGGGCGACCGTCGGTTCGGGGCAGAGGAAGGCGCGGGCGATCTCCTGGGTCGTCAGGCCGCCCATCAGCCGCAGGGTCAGTGCGATGCGGGCATCGGTGGCGAGGACCGGGTGGCAGGCGGTGAAGATCAGCCGCAGCAGGTCGTCGTCGATGGACTCGGGGTCCGCGAGGGCGCCCTCCTCCTCCGGCGGCGGGACGTCCTCCAGGGTGCGGCCCACCTCGGCGAGCTTGCGCGCGTAGGTCTCCTTGCGGCGGACGAGGTCGATGGCCCGGTGCTTGGCGGTGGCCATCAGCCAGGCCCCCGGCTTGTCGGGCACTCCGGAGGCGGGCCACTGTTCCAGCGCCGCGACCAGCGCGTCCTGGGTGATCTCCTCGGCGATGCCGACGTCGCGCACGATCCGGGCGACGCCCGCGATGATCCGCGCGGACTCGATCCTGAACACCGCTTCGACCGCTCGGGTCGTACTCACTGCCGTCACGGCTACCCATCAGAGCAGCCGTGACGAGGCAGGGCAAACGGCGCGCGGTGCCGGCCGTCAGCTTCCGTCGAGCTGACGGAGCTCGGCGCCGACCGTCCAGTTCTCGGGGTGGATCTCCAGGAAGCGCTTGGTCCACTCCAGCGCTTCGTCCCTGTCCTTGCACTGCATGAGCGCGTACCCGCCGACGACCTCCTTGGTCTCGGTGAAGGGCCCGTCGGTGTAGCTGAGCTTCCCGCCGGACCAGGTGACCCTGGTGCCCTCGGAGGTGGGGAGCAGGCCGGCGGTGTCGAGCATGACCCCGGCCTTGGTGATCTCCTCCATCAGCGCGCCCATACGGTCGTTGAAGTCGGCCGGGAAGGGGGTGTCGGGGGTGAGGTTCTGCTCGTCGATGCGGATCATCGAAAGGAAGCGCGGCATGGTGACTCCTCGGTGGTGGAGGACGGGGGCCTTCCCCGCCTCTCACCCCTGCGTCGAACGGGAGACGCCGGGATCGACAGCTTCCCGGAAAAATCTTCGGAGATTTTGGGGACGCGCGCGGCGAAGGGGATTCCGGTGACCGCCCCACCCGGAGCTACCGGCGAGTAGGATCGCCGGGCCCAGGCCCCTCCGAGAGGATCCCCGATGCCGCGCACACCCTCCTCACCGCTCCTCCTCGCCGGTCTCCTGGCGGGTGCGGCGGTGGCGCACGCCGTGGCCCCCAAGCAGTTCGACGCGATCGTGCCGCGCTCGCTGCCCGGCACCCCGCGCCAATGGACGTACGCGAGCGGCGTCGCGGAGCTCGCGCTCGCGGCCGGGGTCGCGCACCCGCGCACCCGCCGGGTCGCGGCGCTGGCGACGGCGGCGTTCTTCGTCGGCGTGTTCCCCGCGAACGTGAAGATGGCGGCCGACGCCCGGCGCCGCTCCCCCGCCGTGCGGGCCGTGGCCCTGGGCCGGCTACCGCTCCAGGTCCCGCTGGTGCTGTGGGCCAGCAAGGTCAGCCGGAACGCGGCGCACTGAGGCCGCCGGGCGGGGCGAGGCGGGGCAGCCCGGCACCCGGCCGGGACCGCCACCCCAGCGCCCTGCGCCCCTCCGCCCCGGAGTCAGCGGCTGTCGCCCGTCCAGTCCCAGTGGCCCGGATCGGCGGCGCGACGGCGGTAGTGGGCCCGGCCGCCGGGCCCGTAACGCCCTATCTCCGTGGGGAGCCGGGCCTCTTCGGCGAGCTGCGGACCGCTCCAGCCCGTGATGTCGAGCAGCAGTCCGTCGAGGGGACCGCCCACGAGCTCTCCGTAGGCGTGCCCCGGGAGCGGACCCGGGTCGGGGTCGTCGTGGTCGGCGCCGTAGACCCGGCGCCGGAGCATCCTGTCGTCCATACCGGTCAGCTTCACAGACAGCACTGACAACGGCTCCCAGCAGCGATGATGGGAGCCGTTCGGATCGCACGGCACACGAAGCGGAGCACCATCCATGGCACGTCGGGTACACCAGCCACTGGAGGACCAGGAGTTCGACTTCATCCTCGGCATGACGGACGGGCCGGTGCTCGCCTACTTCTGCGGGAGCTGGCCGAAGGCCCTGGAGCCCTGCCGCGCGATGGACACGGTCGTCGCCGCACTGGCGCAGGAGTACGGGACCCGGCTGACGGCGGTGCGCGTGGACATCACCCGCTGCCCCGCCCAGACCAAGCGCTACGAGGTGACGGGGGCCCCGACGGCCGTGCTCCTCACGGGCGGCCAGCCGGTGGCCACCCAGGCCGGTCCGATGACGGCCGAGGAGTTCCGGGTGTTCCTCGACGCCCACCTCTGAGCCGTCCGCCGCTCTCCCGGGTCACCCTCTTCGACGGCCGCCCTGCTCGGCGTCGACCACCCCGTCCACAACACGCAGCGCCGGGCGTGTTCACTCAGGACGAGGACGGCTTCGGCGCGGTGCTGCCGGGCCGCGAGTTCGGCGGCGGCAGCCCGCTGCTGCGGGAGGTCGTACGCGCCTGCCCGGTATCGGCGGTCAGGGTCGAGGAGGCCCGAGGGCAACGGGCGCGGGCCCGCCGGTTCAGTGCCGGGTGGCCGCGCCCAGGCGCTGGAACAGGGCCTCGTCCAGGTCCAGCCCCTGCTGGGCCTGGTTGATGGCCTGCGAGCTGTAGATCCCGGTCGAGCGGGCGGCCAGTACGGCCTCCCGCGAGGCCGCGATCACGCCGAGCCGCAGGTCCACGTACTGTTCGCGCGCTCCGTCGAACGCGGGGACCTTCCCGTCCGCGTCCTTGCGGTCCAGCCGAGCGTCCTCGCGGACCTTGGCGAGGAACTCGGGCGCGTACGGGCTGCCGTCGCCCTGGACGAGGCCCGGCTCCTCCAGCGCGGCCCGGCCCGCGGCGGCGACCTCGTCGAGCAGCCTCCGGCACTCCTCCTGGAAGCGGACCGGGTCGTCGCCGGAGATCTTCATCTTCCGGATGACGGCGGGCAGGGTCAGGCCCTGCAGCAGCAGGGTGGTGGTGGCGACCACGAAGGCGATGAGCAGCAACTGGGGGCGGTACGGAGTGTCCTCGGGCAGGGTCTGGGCCGCGGCGACGGTGATCGCCCCGCGCATCCCGGCCCAGGCCAGGGCCACGCCGCTGCGCCAGCCGAGGCTCTCGTTGACCTTGAAGTCGACGTCGGCGGAGGCCCGGGTGACGCGCTCCTTCATCTGCTCCCTGCGGCGGGGCGTCAGCTCCCTGCGGGGCCGCAGCGGGTTGGCCTGCTGCTCGGACTCCGGGGCGCCGAGCCGGTCCATCAGCCAGTCGAGCCGGGGCTTCTTCTCGGCGGCCCGCTGCGCGTCCTTGCGCAGTGAGGCGATGAGCGGGGCGACGAACACCATGCGCGCCACGATCACCAGGGCGGAGGCCGCGAGGCCGATGAGCAGGGCGCGCCAGGCGCTGAGCCCGTCCGCGGCGACCTGGTCGAGGAGGCCCTTCAGACCGAGCCCCATCAGGAGGAAGATCGCGCTCTCGAGCAGGAAGGCGAGGGTGCGCCAGTTCATGGCCTCGGCCAGCCGGTCCTGGGCGCTGAGGAAGCGCGGGGCCTGATGGCCGGTGACCAGGCCCGCGACGACCACCGCGAGGACTCCGGAGGCGTGGAACTCCTCGGCCGGCAGGAAGGCGACGAAGGGGACGACGAAGGAGATCGCCGTGTTCAGCAGGCTGTCCTTGAGCAGTGCCCGGACCCGGACGTTGACGAGGCCCACGACGAGGCCGACGGCGGTGGCCAGGGCGACGGAGAAGAGGAAGTTCCCGGCGACCCCGGCCAGGGAGACGGCTCCGGCCATGGCGGCGATGGCGGAGCGCAGCAGCACCAGGGCGGAGGCGTCGTTGACGAGTCCCTCGCCCTCCAGCATGGTCAGCAGCCTCGACGGGAGGCCGAGCTGTTTGCCCATGGAGGTCGCGGCGACCGCGTCGGTGGGGCTGACCACGGTGCCGAGGGCGAAGGCGGCGGGCCAGCCGAGGCCGGGCATGAGCCAGTGGAAGAGCCAGCCCGCGCCGAGGGTGGTGACGGCCACGAGCAGGACCGCGAGACCGCTGATGGCCTTGATGTTGCGGCGGAAGTCCGACGCGGGCATGTTCACGGCCGTCGAATAGAGCAGGGGTGGCAGCACGCCCGCGAGGACCCACTCCGGCTCGATGGCGAGGGCCGGCACGCCCGGTACGAAGCTGAGGGCGATGCCGACGACCACCAGGCTCAGTGGGGCGGCGAGGCCGAGCCGCTTCGAGAAGGCGGCGACGGCAACGATGCTGCTGACGCCGACGATCGAGACGAGGGTCATTTCCATGCGCGGTACAGGGCCTTAGGGGTGCTCGGGGACGATTTGTCCACCGTACGCCCAGGGGTTTTACCGCGTCAAAAATTGAGCGACTCAACTTTTGACGCGGCTCCCTGCCGCCCTCACTCGGCGGACGCCGCCTGCGGCAGCAGTGCGACCGCCTGCCGCTCCAGCGCCAGGGCGCCGTCCACCAGCTCGGCGCAGGCGTCGAAGAACTCCCGGCGTCCCGCGGCGTCCGCCCCGGCATCCGCCGTACGGGCCAGCTCCGCGAGCCGCGACCACTGCCGCCCGGAGTCGCGGAAGAGCCCGGCCGCGTCCGCGTGCCCGGCGAGGTCGAGGAACTCCGCGTACAGCGGCCGGGTGGCGCCCGGGGCGGTCCACTCCTCCTCCAGGCAGGAGTGCAGCCGCTGCGTGCCCAGCGCGAAGGCCTCGGACGTGGCGAAGCGGCGCTCCCAGCCGGTCTTGGTGCTGGTGTCGCGCAGCTGAGCGGCGAACTTCTCCATGCCGGAGAAGCCGAAGTTGACGTCGAAGTGGTTGCCGAGCACCGGCCCGGTGAGGCGGGAGACCGTGGCGGCGATCGCCGCGTCCAGGTCGGGTTCACCGGCGGGCTTCCCGGTGGTCACCACCATCTGGTGACGGCCCTTCTTGTGCCCGGACCAGGCCGCACCGAACTCCTCCCGGCCGATCGCGTACGCGCTCCCGGCGCCGTCCAGGCCGGTCGCCGGGTCGTCGACGTAGTAGGTGTCCCCGTCGTAACCGACCACGGTCACCACGTACGGATCGGCAGCGGCGAGCTCCGCCATCGGGGCGGGGCCGTGCCAGGGCAGTGCGGACCGGTCGACGGTGCAGAACACCGGGGCCCCGGCGTCGAGCGCGGCCTCGACCCGGTGCCAGCGGGGCTTGGCGCTGCGCGTGGCCTCGTAGGGGATGCGCAGGCGGCCGAGGGCGACCTGGACCCAGGGGTCGGGATGGGCCTGGGCGACGATCGTCGGCATCGGCGGCCGGCCGGCGTACTCGAACACGAAGTACATGAAGCCGATACCGCCCGCCAGGCCCGCGACCAGGGCCTCTTCGTGCACGCTGCCGAGCGCGTGCCGGATCAGCGTGGCCTCGCGGTGGCTTCCGGGGGCGAAGTCTTCATATACGTGCGCAGTCATGCGGTCAGCGTAGCCGCGCCGCGGACCGCCGGCTGCGAGCGGACTTCCTGTACAGTTGTCCAGGAAGTCGGAGAGGCCGCTCTCCGCTCGCCCAGCCCCCAGGGAGGTGGCCGTGCACACGGTCGCAACGATCCTCATCGGCCTCGTCGCCGCACTGCACGCGTACTTCCTGGTCCTGGAGATGTTCCTGTGGCAGCGGCCGCCCGGCCGGGCCCTGTCCGGCTTCGACGCCGACACGGCCCGGCTGACCGCCCCGCTCGCCGCCAACCAGGGCCTCTACAACGGGTTCCTCGCCGCCGGCCTGGTCTGGTCCCTCGTCATCGACTCGCTCGCCACGCAGATCTTCTTCCTCCTCTGCGTGATCGTCGCCGGGGTGTACGGGGCCGCGACCGCCAACCGCCGCATCCTCTTCGCCCAGGCCCTGCCCGGCGCCCTCGCCCTGGGCGCGGCGCTGCTCGCCCGATGACCTCCGGCGAGCAGGGCCCCGCGGATGCCGGTGCCGCCCCCCGCACCGACCCCCGCACCGCCCGCACCAGGGCCCGGCTGCGCGAGAGCCTCCTCGCCGAGTGCGCGGACCGGCCGCTCGCCGAGGTCAGCGTCTCGGCCGTGGTCCGCAGGGCGGGCGTCGGCCGGGCCACGTTCTACCTGCACTACGAGGACCTCACCGCGCTCGCGGTGGACGCGTGCGCCGACGTCGTGCACGCCGCGGTCGACGCACTGCACGCCTGGCAGACGGACCCGTCAGCACCTCCCCCGGCCCGGCCCCCGGCCGCGCTGGCCGCGTTCCTGGGCGACGCGGCCGACCGGGCCCCGCTCTACCGCACCCTGCTCCTGCCCGGCGGTGGCGGCCCGCTCGGCGAACGCCTGTACCGGGAGCTGCGCGAGCGCAGCCGGGCCGAGCGCGCCGCGGTGGGCGCCCCGCGCCCCGAACTGGTCGCTTCGTCCGTGGCGGCCACCTTCACCGCCGTGCTGGCGGACTGGCTGCACGGCGATCTCCCCGCCGACCTGGCGGACCCGGCCGGGCTGGCGGACCGGATCTGGCTGCTCCTCGTAGCCCTGCACCGGGCGGGGTGATCCCCGCAGGTCGGCCGACAGGGACGTGCGGAAGCACGGTTCAACAGGAGATCGCGGATCCGTCCAGCGCGGATTCCACGGTCACGACGAACCGCCCCGGCCCGTCGGCCCCCACGTGGAGAGAGGCCGGCGCGCCGGCCACCTCCTTCTGGAAGCACATGCCGAAGCCGCTCCGGAACCCGTCCGGGGCTTCCGCCCGGGTACCGTCCGCCTTCCACCCCTCTTCGGTCGCGATGTCCCAGTAGTGGGCGGCGAACGGCCCGGTGTCCGTGGCGTACGTGTAGGCGTTGTACGTGGACACCCAGGGATCGCCGCTGTCGTCCATGCACTCGACACCGGTCCGCTCCGCCACGGGCGTGGTCCCGGCCGCGACGGCGGGCACCGCTGCCGAGACCTGCGCCATGCGCGCGACGGCCCCGCTCTCCTCGCACGAGCCCTCCGCCCCGTAGAAGAGCTGGTACGCCGACCCCGCGAGCCAGGCGAGAACGGCCGCGGAGCCGATGACGGCGGCCAGGCCCCACAACCGCGCGCGCCACGGAGAACGCGCCGTGATCGAAGGGTTCATCCGGCCACGCCCAGCCCGGTCTCGGCCATGACCCGGGTGACGGTGTCCTCCAGCGAGTGCTCCGCCTCGATGACGCTCTCCCAGTCGCCGGGCAGCAGGTCGAGGGGCCGGTACCACTCGCGCATCTCCGCCTCGCCGTACTCCCCCGCCTGCGGCTTTCCCGCGTGCCGTCGCAGGGTCTCCTCGAAGGGCACGTCGAGGTAGTAGAAGTGCGTGGGCCCGCGGTGGGCCCGGCGCAGGGCGTCGAGCATGGGGCCGTAGCGGTCCGCGTAGAGGATTCCCTCGACGATCACGTGGAAGCCGTGGTCCAGCGCGTAGCGCGCCACGCTGCCGATGAGTCCGATGTTCGCCGCACCGGGGGTGTCCCGCTCGCGCAGGACGACGCGGCGCAAATTGTCCTGGCCCACGAGCGCGAGGCCCCGCCCGTGGCGGTCGCGGATCCCCTCCGCCACGGAGGACTTGCCCGCGGCGGAGTTGCCGCGCAGCACGATCAGCCGGGTGTCCGGCGTGCCGGTCATCATCCGGCCCACGCTACCCGTCGGCCCCGGACGTGCGTGAGCCCCGCCGGAAGATCCGGCGGGGCCCACCTCACGGGCCGGGCTCGTGAAGCGGCGCTAGAGAGCGATCACCTGCTCCGCCTGGGGGCCCTTGGGCCCCTGCGTGACGTCGTACTCGACCTTCTGCCCCTCGTCCAGCGCCTTGAAGCCGCTGGACTGGATGGCGGAGAAGTGCACGAACACGTCGGGACCGCCGTCGTCCTGCTGGATGAAGCCGAACCCCTTCTCCGCGTTGAACCACTTCACGATGCCAGTTGCCATCTGTACTGATCCTTCACAACGTTCCACCGGCCGCACACGCGGCCGGACCCGATCCTGCCCATTGATCGGCTCGAGCACACGCCAAGCGCGGCCAACCGGGGTGCTTCCGGATATTCGAACTTTTCTCCGTCCCATCCGTGAATCGGGGTAGCAGGCCTTCGCACGGGCCCTTGGAAGGGCTCTCGGCGGAGCGCTCCGAAGGACTCTTCGAGAGGGGACGGCCATGGGCGAGCTCGCGACGTTCCGGGTACCGGCTCGGATCACGGGAACGACGGCGGACACCATGCTCGGCGGGGCGATGGTCCGTGCGTGGCAGCGCGACGGAATCTTCCAAGTGGCCGTCGATGGACGGCAGGAGGCGCGTACGCGGGCCGCGCTGGCGGCGAGTCGGCGCTTCTTCGCCCGGCCCGCGGCGGAGAAGGCCTCGTACGTCAACGACACCTCGTACAGCGGGTACATCGCCTCGGGCGAGGAGGTGACGGACGGCCGGCCGGACGCCTCGGAGATCTTCACGATCACCCCCGACATCCCTTCGTCGGCGGCTGCCGGCCTGCCGTGCCACGGTCCGGTCCCCTGGCCCTCTCCCGGCTACCGCGCTGCCATGGAGGCCTACTTGGCGGGCGTCGGCGGGCTCGGCGAGCGGCTGCTGCGGCTCGTGGCCCTCGGGCTCGGCCTCGGGCCGGCCGGCATCGACCGGCTCGCGGGACTGACCCGCGGCGGCTGGCACCACATGCGGGTGCTGCGCTTCCCCGCCGCGGAGCGGACCGCCGAGCGCGGGATCGGCGCCCACACCGACTACGGGCTCCTCGTGATCGCCGCCCAGGACGAGGTGGGCGGGCTCTTCGTACGGCCTCCGGTGCCCGGCGAGGAGCGCCCGCGCAACTGGCTGCCGGGCGAGAGCACGGCGGGCTTCGCCGAGGACCGGCCGGGCTGGACCCCGGTACGGCCCGTGGCGCGGGTCTTGACGGTGTTCCCCGGGGACATCCTCCAGTTCACGACCGGCGGCGCACTGCTGTCCACCCCGCACCGGGTGCGGCTCGCGGACCGGGAGCGGTACGCCCTCGCCTACTTCCACGAGCCGCGCTTCGGCGCCCGGATCCGCCCCCTCGACCCGGCGCGGGTGCAGCAGGGCGGGTACGGCGGGGCGCAGGCCGCGGTGATCCACTACGGGGAGCACTTCACCCGGATGTTCATGCGCTGCTATCCGCAGCGGGCAACGACACGGCGGATCGAGGCCGAGGGGCTGCTGCGGCACCTCGCCGCGGTCCGCTGACCCGGCAGCCGAGGCAGTCGGCGTGGCCGGTGTGCGCGGCGGTGTCGCGGACCCGCCAGTCCCATTGGCTCTCCGGGCGGGGACCGCTCGGCTTGCCCCAGCCTGCGAGGTGCAGGACCCAGGTGGTGATCCCCGCCGCGACGACGACCCCCAGGCCGATCCAGATGCCGGGGGTCCAGGAGGCGCACAGGGCCGCGCCCGCGGCCGTGCTTCCCACCAGGGCGATCGCGGTGCCGGTCCAGCCCGCCA
This sequence comes from Streptomyces tatrensis, assembly GCF_049310065.1. NCBI lineage: Bacteria > Bacillati > Actinomycetota > Actinomycetes > Kitasatosporales > Streptomycetaceae > Streptomyces > Streptomyces tatrensis. The sequence goes on from NZ_JBMDLB010000011.1 coordinate 1,015,207, forward strand.
CGGTGTGGCCGAGGTCCACGTGGCCGTGAGCGCTCATCGTTCTCCCCTGCTTCGTAGGTTCAGTGGGTTCGGTGGATTCAGTAGGCTCGAAAGGCGTTCTCTTACGGGGAAAGCCATTTATCTCACGAGCTAAGTAACTTAGATGCTAAGGAGTAACCGCGTGCAGGGCAAGCCCCGCCCCGCGGCCACGGTCCAGGAGGCGCTGTCGCGCATGGACCGGTACGTCGCTCTCGGCATCGTCGGCCAGCAGGAGGTGGCGCAGCTCCTGGGGCTGAACGTCACCGACCTGACCTGCCTCGGCCACATCCTGGGCGCCGGACAGGACCCGCTCGGCGCGGGCGACCTCGCCGAGCTCACCAACCTCACCACCGGCGCGGTGACCGGGGTGCTCAACCGGCTGGAGCGCGCCGGGTACGCGAGCCGGCAGCCCGATCCCGCGGACCGGCGCCGGGTACGGGTGGTCGCGGAGCCGGCCGCCGCCGCGCGGATCTTCGCCGTCTACGAGCCCTTCTACGCCCGGCTCGGCGCGGTGTTCGCCGAATACACCCCGGACGAGATCGCCGTCATCGCCGACTGGTTCGGGCGGGCGACGGCCGAGGTCACCGCCCATCTGGACCGGGTGCGGGCCGGTGAACTGGGGCCGGTGGCCCCGTGACCCCGATGGTAAAATTTGCCTTTTGGCGACGTTCGCGTCGCACTCCCGATCATCTTGCCCAAACATTTGCCCCACCATTTTTGACACGCGTCTCACGGAAGGTTCTGCATGAAGAACCCGTCACCTCATGGGCGCTTCGGCATCAAGCCCGGAGCGAAGGCAGGCCCGAAGGGCGGTGCGAAGGGCGGCGGGAAGACCCCCCGGACCCTCGGCCCCCAGGGCGAGTACTCGATGCCGCGGACGACCACGCCGGCGCTGCCGCCGGTGGAGTCCTTCTCGGAGCTCGGCCTGCCCCCTGAGCTGGTGACGACGATGGCCGACCAGGGGGTGGCGGAGCCGTTCCCGATCCAGGCGGCGACCCTCCCCAACTCGCTGGCGGGCCGCGACATCCTCGGCCGCGGGCGGACCGGCTCGGGCAAGACGCTGGCCTTCGGCCTGGCCCTGCTGGCCCGTACGGCCGGTCAGCAGGCCGATCCGAAGCGGCCGCTCGCGCTGGTCCTCGTACCGACCCGCGAGCTGGCGCAGCAGGTGACCGAGGCCCTGGCCCCGTACGCGCAGGCCCTGAAGCTGCGCATGGTCACGGTCGTCGGCGGACTGTCGATCGGCAAGCAGACGGGCACGCTGCGCACCGGCGCCGAGATCGTGGTGGCCACCCCGGGGCGGCTCAGCGACCTCATCGGCCGGCGCGACGTGCACCTGGAGCGCGTGAAGACTGTGGTCCTCGACGAGGCCGACCAGATGTGCGACATGGGCTTCATGCCGCAGGTCACCGAGATCCTCGACCAGTGCCACCACGCCGGCCAGCGGATGCTGTTCTCGGCCACCCTGGACCGCAACGTGGACCAGCTGGTCCAGCGGTACCTGAAGGACCCGGTCGGCCACTCCGTGGACCCGCAGTCGGCCTCGGTGTCCACGATGGACCACCACGTGCTGCACATCCACGCGGCGGACAAGGTCTCGGCCGCGACCGAGATCGCGGCGCGCGAGGGCCGGGTGCTGATGTTCCTGGACACCAAGCACGGCGTCGACCAGTTCGTGAAGCACCTGCGGGCGATGGGCGTGCGCGCGGAGGGACTGCACAGCGGGAAGTCGCAGCCGCAGCGCACCCGGACGCTCGGGCAGTTCAAGGACGGCCTGCTGAACGTCCTGGTCGCCACCAACGTCGCCGCGCGCGGCATCCACATCGAGGACCTCGACCTCGTGGTCAACGTGGACCCGCCGGCCGACAGCAAGGACTACCTGCACCGGGGCGGCCGCACCGCGCGGGCCGGCGAGTCCGGCAAGGTCGTCACCCTGGTCACCCCGAACCAGCGGCGCGACATCGTCCGGCTGATGGCCGACGCCAAGATCCGGCCGACCATCACCCAGGTCCGCTCCGGCGAGGCCGCGCTGAGCCGGATCACCGGCGCGAAGGCCCCCTCCGGCGTTCCGCTGGCCGGCGCCGCCGCCACCGACGCCAAGGGCCGCCCCTCGGGCTCGGACCTCGGCTTCCGCGGGATCGGCACCCGGCCCGGGCGGCCCGGCAAGGGCAAGGAGTCCCGCAAGACCATCGAGGCCCGGCAGGCCGCCGAGGCCCGTGCGGCGGCGCGGGTGCGCCGCGGCACGAAGTAGGCCGTAGGACGACGGGCACGCAGCAGTACGAGGGAGAGCCGGGACCGCGGGTGCGGTGCCGGCCCTCCGTCGCATCCCGGGGTCACGCGCTCAGGCGGCCCGCCGCAGCAGCCGCTGCGCCGCCGCGTTGCGGACCCGGCGGGTGCGGGCGCCCGCGGCGAGCAGGCGCAGGGCCCCGTCGTCGTGCAGGGACTGGGCCGCCGTGCGCTGACACCAGTCGGAGGCGGCGAGGAGTTCCGCCGCGGACCAGGGCTCGCCCCGCGTGACGGCCTTCAGCAGGGTCCACTCGCGCAGCCGGCGGGCAGCGAAGGTGCGGCCTGCGAGGGCGGCTCCGACGGCCTGCGCCCAGGCCGGAAAGGCCTCGTCGGCCAGCAGCCCGGCCGCCCGCCGGTCGAGGTGCGTGACCACCGCGCTCTCGGCCATCACCAGGTCCGGGTCTCGCAGGACGGCGGCCACGGCCTCGGCTTCCGCGGGCTGACCGGACACGGCTGCCAGGGACTCCAAGTGCCGGGCGTAGCGCCAGTGCTCGGACGGCGCGTTCACCGCCACCGTGCCCCTCGTCCCCTCGGTCCGGCGCTCCGCGCCGCCTTGGCGTATCTGGTACTCGCTTCTCCCCATGCCGACATTCCACACGACACCGGTGAACGCCACGTTGTCAGGGTGTCATCAAGCCGCCGGACGATCTGCCGCAGGGAGCGGCCCGCACCGCCGAGACCCACATCCGCGCAGGTCACAGGAGCATTACGTGATCACGGCGCGTCTTGTGTCACGTGCGCGGCGACCTGTGGGATGGCCCGAACCAAGGACGAGGGCGGGGGCCGAACATGTCGGATCCGGTGGACTACATCACGCGACTACGGGCGGAGGCCCAGGACCCGAACCGCGAGGAGGCCTTCCTCGCTGACCGGCGCCGGCTGCGCCGGCGGCGGGTGTCCGTCGGAGCCGGCGCCGCCCTCGCGCTGGCCGGCCTCGTCACCTGGCTGGTGACCAACACGGGGGCGCGGCCCGCCGACGAGCCCTACGCCGAGGGCGCGCTCGACGAGGAGCTGTGGCCCGACGCCTGGCCGGTGACGACCAACCTGCCGCTGCGCGGCTCGCCGGCCCGCTCCTGGGCGACCGGCGCGGAGGAGCTCCCGCTGCCCACTGCCGCGGCGGTCGGTTCCCTGTCCCCGCAGCAGGTCGAGGAAGGGCTGCGGCGGGCACGGGAGTTCGTGGTCGCCGCCAACCTGGATCAGGAGGTGCTGGGGGGCGGGCAGCCCACCGCGGCCCTGGAGCTGCTCGATCCGCAGCAGCCCGCACGCGCCCGGCTGTTGGAGCACCTGCGCTCCCCCGGCCTCCCGGACCGCGATCCCACCGAGATGTTCACGCGCTTCGACCCCTCCGAGCTCACCGTCGCCGACCGGGGCGTCCGCGTGCGCGGCCGGATGTCCTTCGCGGCGGGCAGCGTCCCCGGACAGCTGCGGATCCGCGCCGACTACACCTTCGTCTACGCCCTGCGGCGCGCGGAACCGCTCCGGGAGCCGGGGCCGACGCTCGAATCGGAGGAAGTGGCACGGGTCGTCGTCCGCAGACAACTGGTCCTGCTCTACGCCCCGGACGGGGCCCCCGGGGTGACGGCCGGGAAGCTGGTCGCGGCCGACTACCGCCGGCAGCTCGGCAATCACGACTGCGGCACGGTCGACGGCTTCGTCCACCCCTACTTCTCGAAGGAGGCGAAGACCGCCGACCGGCCGTGGCCGGTGGTCGACCCGTACGACGAGAGCACGCAGATCCCCGCCGGCCCGCAGCGGTGCATCGTCCCCTCACGCACCTGACCGGATCCGGCGGGACCGCCTCCCGCTCAGGCCCGGGGGTCGTGGCTCTCGTAGCCTCCGGCGCCCTGGTCGTTCGTGTGCCCCTGCTCCGGGAGCGGGGCGCCGGTCTCCAGGAGGGTCTTGAGGCTGGACGCGAGCATCGGCCAGGCGCGCCCGCACATGCCGATGAGGGTGCCGCCCGGTTCGAAGCCCTCGTGGAGGATGGTGAGCCGGGCGAGCGTGTCACCGACCGGCTCGATCTCGTACGTCACCTTCGTGCGCCGCTCGCGGGCCAGCTCGGCGCGCAGTTCCTCCCCGATGCCCACGGAGGCGGCCCACTGCGGGGTGAAGGTGTGCCAGGTGTAGGAGAGCAGCCGCTCCGGTAGGCATTCCAGCACCACCTGCTCCGGATCGCTCGTCCGCGCCCCGCGCTCCACCCAGTCCATCGTCGAGCCCACCCGCCAGTCGGTCTCGAAGTCGAGTCCCCAGTAGCGGCGGGTGAACGCGGGCTCGGTCAGGGCCTGCCACACCCGCGCGGGGTCGGCCTGGACGTACACGGTGTAGGTGATCGCAGTCTCGCTCATCCCCTCATGCTGCGGGACCGGGGCCCGCGGACCGGGGATTGAGCCGCTCTGCGCTCACCAGTGGCAGCCCTCCGCGGGAAGTTCCGTCGGCGGGGTGCGGGGCGGCGACGGGAGGGACAGGTGGGCGCGGGCGCCGTGCGCGGCGGCGAGTTCCTCGTGGCCCGCCGGACCCCAGTCGCTGAGTTCGCGGACCTGGTCGGGGGTGGCCAGCAGCCGGGCGTACGCCGGGTCCGGGCCCGGGGGCAGCGCGGTGAGCCGGGCCGCGGTGCGCGGGTGGGCGCCCTGGTCGGCGTACCGGTACCCGAGCGGGAGGGCGGCCGCGGTGCGGCCCGCCGTCGGGGGCGGGAGGTGGACGGCGCCGGTGGCGCGGGCGACGAGCAGCAGGACGCGCCCGTCGGGGGCGAAGAGCCAGCCGGCCGGGTCCCGTGGCGTCAGGTGCGCGGGGACGGCGCCCGGGTGCCAGGTGCCGTGCAGCGGGACGCGGCGGCTGCGCAGGACGCCGAGCCGGTCGAGCGCGGTGGGGGCGGTGGGGCGGCCGTCCTCCAGCAGGGCGGCGCCGCCTCCGTTGATCCGGGCCCGCAGCGCGGACAGGGCGCGGCGGGCGTCCCCCGCGTCCATCAGGGCGGGCAGCTCGGCCGGCTCGGCGAAGTGGATGCCGGTGATCTCCTGTGCGGGGAGGCGGACGGAGTCGATGCGGTCCCGGGTCCAGGTGCCGCCGTCGAAGACGTGCAGGATCTCGCCGGGGAAGCCCATCCCGGGCGGCATGCCGGGCGCGTCGGCCGGGATCCAGTCGACGGCGAGGCCGCGCGGGTAGCGGCCTTCGACGCCGAGCTCCTCGTACATCTCGCGGGCGGCCGCGGCGGCCGGTGCCTCGCCGGCGTCGACCGCGCCGCCGGGCAGCAGCCGGTCGGGGCGGTAGTCGACGCTCTGGACGAGGACGCGCCCGTCGGCATCGGTGACGAGCACGACCGCGCCGGTCCAGAGCGTGGCGCGGGAGGCCCCGTACTCCTCCGGGGTCATCCACGTGCCCGGACGCGCGGCCGGGGCGGTGGTCTCGGAGTGGGCGTGCGACCGGGCTTCGGGTGCGGCCCGGGATCCGCCCGTGTCCTGCGTCACGTCCTCGTCGGTCAGCTGCGGCATCGGACTCCATTCACCGTAGGGGCCTCGCGGGGGCGTCGTCCGGCCCCGTCGCGCGGGCGTCGCAGGGGCATCGTGCGGGCCTGGTGGGGGCGTTGCGCACGGGCGGACCCGCGGGCTGTGCAACAGCGCGGACGGCCCCCGGGTTACGGAGATCCACACATTCCCCTTTGCCACCCCTATACCTCCTTATTACCTGGTTACACGGATCTTGCTACGTTCCCCGGGCGGACTGGCGGCATGAAAACCGCCGGTCCGACCACGTCACCGGAGCGAGGAGAGAACCAGACATGCGACGCGCACCCCGTACGGGCACCCCGGCGGCCACCGGCAAACGGTGGACCGTCCCGGGCGTGGCCGGCGTGGCCGGCGTGGCCGGCGGCGTCGCGGTCCTCGGCTTCGGTGGGCTGTACGCCGCGGGCCTGCTGCTGGCGGGCGACGACATGGCCTCCGGCACGAAGGTGCGCGGCATCGACATAGGCGGGATGAGCCGTGCCGAGGCCCGGCAGACCCTGAACCGTGCGCTCGGCCCGTCCGCCGCGGCCCCGCTGGCACTGCGGATAGGAGAGCGGACCGAGCAGGCGCAGCCGGCGACGCTCGGTCTGTCCCTGGACACCGGCGCCACCGTCGACCGGGCGGCCCGCTCCGGTTCCGACCCCGTCAGCGTGATCGGCCGGCTGTTCTCCTCCGGTGATCCCGACGTGGAGCCCGTGGTCCGGCTCGACGAGAAGGCGGCCCGCGCCGCTCTGGACGGACTCGCCGCGAAGACCCGGCAGGAGGCCCGGGAGGGCTCGGTCTCCTTCGAGAAGGGCAAGGCCAAGGCGGTGGCCCCGGTCACCGGCACCGACCTCGACGTCGACGGCTCCCTCGGCGTCCTGCGCTCCTCGTACGCCCGTACCCCGGAGGCGAAGACCGCCGGGCCCGTCGTGCTCCCCGTCCGGAGCACGGAGCCCCGCATAGGGAAGTCGGAGACGGATCGGGCGCTGAAGGAGTTCGCCCAGCCGGCGGTGTCCGCGCCGGTCACGCTGACCGTGGAGGGCAAGCGCATACCCGTCGGCCCGGCCGTCCTCGCCAAGCACCTCACCCTCAAGGACGACGGCAAGGGCCGCCTCGCGCCCGCCCTCGACGCCAAGGCGCTGCTCGCCGACCCGCAGCTGGCCGGTCCGCTGCGCCTGGCCACGCCCGGACCCGTGGAGGCGAAGCTGCGTACCGACTCCGCCGGCGCTGTCTCCGTCGCCGAGGAGGGCCGGGCCGGACGCCGGGTCGCCGAGGAGGGCCTGTCCGCCGTCGTGCTGCCGTTGCTGACCCGGGCGGGCGCGGCGGAGCGCACGGGCGAGGTCGCCACGGAGGAGGTCCGGCCGAAGCTGACCGCGAACACCGTCGGGCAGCTGGGCATCAAGGAGGAGGTGTCCTCCTTCACCGTCGACTTCGAGAAGGCCCCGTACCGTACGACGAACATCGGGCGGGCCGCGGAGCTGATCAACGGTTCGCTCGTGCTGCCCGACGAGACCTGGAGCTTCAACCGGCGCGTCGGCGAGCGCACCAAGGAGAACGGCTTCGTCGACGGCCTGATCATCAACAACGGCCAGTACGAGAAGGCCGCGGGCGGCGGTGTTTCCGCGGTGGCCACCACCGTCTTCAACGCGATGTTCTTCTCGGGGGTCAAGCCCGTCGAGTACGGGGCGCATTCCTTCTACATCGAGCGCTACCCGGAGGGCCGCGAGGCCACCGTGGCCTGGGGCAGCCTGGACCTGCGCTTCGCCAACGACTCCGGCAAGGCCCTCTACATCCAGGCCGAGGCGACCGACACCTCGATCACCATCACCTTCCTGGGAACGAAGCGGTACGACGAGATCCGCGCGGCCAAGGGTCCGCGGACGAACGTCAAGCCGCCCGCCACCCGTACGGACACCGGCCCGAAGTGCGAACCGCAGTCCCCTCTGGAGGGCTTCGACGTCGCCGTCGACCGGGTGTTCGTGAAGGGCGGCGAAGAGGTCAAGCGGGAGACGATGAAGACCCGTTACACGCCGAGGGACAGCGTGACCTGCGGCTGAGTCCTCCTGCCGGGAAGTCCGGACCACCCGTGCGGGTGAGCGGGTGCGGGTGAGCGGGCGTTCGTCGGGCAGGGTGGGCGGATGGAGTCGCGCCGGGGACCGAGGGTGCCCCTGATCATCGTCGCGCTGGCCGTGGCGGCCGGGTGTGTGACCGGATGTGTGACCGTGGCACCGGCCTCCGGGCCGGGGGCCGTTCCCGGGGCCGGAGCACCGCCCGCGCCGACCGGGGTACGGACGGGCCTGCCGGGGCCGGCGGCCGAGGCGTTGCCGCTGGGGACGCTGCCGGAGGTCGTGCAGGATCCGGATCCGGTGCCGGAGGAACCTCCGAGCGCCTTGCCCGGGGCCGCCGTTGCTCCGCGGCCGGCCGCGCCCCCGGCGCCGGCCGCCCGGGCGCGCAGCCGGGTGAAGCCCGCCGCGCCGCGGCACCGGTCGGAGCGGCCGCGGCGTACCGCTGCGAAGAAGCCCGCGGCTCCCGCCGCGAAGCCCCGCGGCCCCCGGCCCGCGCCGAACCGTACGTACGACATGGCGCCGCTGTGCGCGGCGGCCCGGGGGAGGGTGGACCCGGCCATCGTGGCGCTGTGCCGCTGAGCGCCCCGGTGCCGCGCCGTACCGCTGAGCGCCCTGGTGCGCGCCGTGCCGTTGAGCGCCCTGTTGCGCGCGCCGTGCCGTTGACCGCCCTGTAGCGCGCCGTGCCGCCGACCTCGCCGTCACCGACCGCGTGGCGCTGCCGGGTCCGGGAGGCGGGATTCGCTTGGATGGGCCCGGCGGACCCCGACCGGGGCCCCTCCAGCCTCCACCTCCAGGAGTGGCCATGGCGAAGATCGCCCTGTTCGGCGCGACCGGCACCGTCGGATCCCGGGTGCTGCACGAAGCACTCGGTCGCGGGCACGAGGTCACGGCCGTCGTGCGCGACCCCGCGCACTTCGCCGAGTCCGAAGCCAGCTCCGCGGACGTCGCCGTCGTCCGCGGCAACGTCCTCGACCCGGCGTCCGTGACCCAGGCCGCGGCCGGCCAGGACGTGGTGGTCAGCGCGTACGGTCCCGGCTCCGGGGATCCCGGCACGCTCGTCGGCGCGGCGAAGGCGCTGATCGGCGGTGTGCAGGCCCTCGGTGCGGACGGGCCCCGGCCGCGCGTGGTCACCGTCGGCGGCGCGGGCTCCCTGCGCACTCCCGGCGGACCGATGGTCTGGGACCAGGCCGGGATTCCGGCGCCGATCGTCGCCGTCATGCACGCCCACGGGGACGCCCTCGACTTCCTGCGGACCGTTCCGGTGGAGGAGGTCCACTGGACCAACCTCAGCCCCGCCGCCACGATCGAGCCGGGCACCCGGACGGGCGCGTACCGACTGGGGCTCGACGACCTGGTCGTGGACGACGACGGAAACAGTCTGATCTCCACGGAGGACTTCGCCGTCGCGCTGCTGGACGAGATCGAGCGCGACGCGCACGCGGGCAGGCGCTTCACCGTCGGGTACTGAGATGGTCGGGTACTGGGATATTCGCTGTTCCGGGCCCGTTCCGCCTCCCTAGAGTGACCGTGCACCAGCCTCGGCCCGCAGGGAGCGGATCATGCGCACGCACTACCCCCGGACCTCGCACCTGCCCTGGTCTCCGGGTGCGACGTCCGACGACGTGCGGACCACCGGGCCCGGCATGCTGGCCGGCTTCGCCGGGCGCGAGGTCGTGGTCACCGAGAAGCTCGACGGCGAGAACACCACCCTGTACACCGACGGCCTGCACGCGCGGTCGCTCGACTCGGGCCACCATCCGTCGCGGGCCTGGGTGAAGGGCCTCCAGAGCCGTATCGGCCCCGGAATTCCCGCCGGTTGGCGGGTGTGCGGGGAGAACGTCTACGCCCGGCACTCCCTCGCGTACGAGGAGCTCGACGCGTGGTTCTACGGGTTCTCGGTATGGGACGGCGACCACTGCCTGGACTGGGACCGGACCGCGCTCTTCCTGCGCGGACTCGGGGTCCCCGGACCCCGAGTCCTGTGGCGCGGCGTCTTCGACGAGCGGGCGCTGCGCCGCCTGCGGCTCGACACGACGCGGCAGGAGGGGTACGTCGTCCGCACGACGGCCGGCTTCGAGCGCGCCGACTTCGGTCGCCACGTGGCCAAATGGGTGCGGGGCGGGCACGTGCAGACGGACACGCACTGGATGTACGCCCAGGTGGTGGCGAACGGGCTCGGTCCGGCGGCCGCCCTCTGGGACGTCCGGTCGGGCGCGGATCCGGACACGGCCGGGCTGCTCCGCGCGGTGGGGGCGGCGGACCCGGCCGTCGGAGCGGCAGGGGTGGAGGGCGTCGAGGGCGTCGAAGAACTGGTCGCCGAAGTGGCGGACCGGATCGACGGGTTGAGCGTGCGCAGGTCCGGCGAGGACCGGCTGGCCGGAGTCCTGGCGGCGGCCCTGCACGGCGTCCCGCGAGCCGCTCTCGCGGCCCGGCTGGCGGCGGGGCCGCTCGGGACGGCCACCGCACGGCGGGTCGCGGACCTGGTCGGCCTCTACCCGGCTCTGCGCAGGCCCTTCCCCTACCCGGACACGGAACGGCGGGCGGGGCTCGTACGAATGGCGGAGGCGGCCGATCTGGGAGTGCTGCACGCGCTGGCGGGGGCGGTCTCCGGCCGCGGCGGTCCTGTCGGTTCGCCCGGGTCCGGTCAGGGCGGAGCAGGTGACGGGGACGGCGAGTGCGTGGAGTGGTCCGCACTGCACGCCGAGGAGGCGGGGCTGCTCGGGCCCGCGCCGCTGGAGCCGCTGCGGGCCGGGCTTCGAGACGCCCTTGCCGCAGCCGGCATAGGCGACGGCGGTAGCGGGGGCGGCGACGCCGCCGACCGGTGCTGGGCCGAAGCGCGCCTCGCCTACGGCCAGGGCAAACTGACCGGCGCCGAGGAGGCGGTCGCGGCGACCTGGCGGTGGCGCGACGGCGCCTCCTTCCCCCGGCTGGTGCAGCTCTGCGGCCCTTCGGGCAGCGGGAAGAGCACGTACGCCCGGAACCTGCCCGGGGTGGAGAGCTACATCAGCCTCGACGACCTGCGCGGCGCCAGGGGTTCCCGGGCGGACCAGCGGGACAACGCGGACGTGCTCCGCGAGGGCCTCGACCGGCTGGACTCCGCACTCGCCGCGGCCGCGCGCCGAGGGGGCACGGTGGTGTGGGACGCCACCTCCCTCACGGCCCAGCAGCGCGGACTGGCCGGCTCGGTCGCCCGTCGGCGCGACGCGCTCGTCACCCACGCCGTGCTGCTGGTCGAGGAGGCGGAGCTGATGCGCCGCAACTCCACGCGTGCGCACGCGGTTCCGGAGCAGGTACTGGCAGCGCAGCTGCGCCGGTTCGCTCCGCCGTATCCGCGTGAGGCACACCGCACGTGGTACATCGGGGCGGGCGGCACCGTCGAGGACACGGCGGGGACGATCGGCGCGCCGGCCGGTACGGCGGCCCTCACGACGTCTCGTACGGCGACCCTCAGGACGTCTCGCACGGCGACCCTCAGGACGTCTCGTACGGCGACCCGCGGGGAGGGCTGATGCGTACCAGCGAGGAGCTCTACCACCAGGTCCGCTGGGACCCCCGCTTCGATCCCGCCCGGTTCACGCTGGGACTGCTGCAGCGCGGAGCCGAGCCGAAGCGGATCCCGCTGCCCTCCTTCGTACCCGGGGGCGACATTCCCTGGCACCGGGTGCTGTTCGTGGAAGCCGACGGCGAGCTGGTGTGGGACCGGGCGACGGGCGTCGACACCATCGACGGCACCGCGGCCGGGCGGGTCCGTGACCCGAGGCTGCTGCGGGCGCCGTTCTTCACCGCACGCACCCCCTACGCCTGGGACGCGTCCGGAGACGGCGCGTGGCGGGCGGCTTCGCCCGGGGGCGGCACTGGCACCTCCAAGCCCTCGCGCGTACGCCTGTTGACCTGGAACACGCTCTGGGACCGGTACGACGCCCCGCGCATCGCCACCGCACGGCGCAGGCCGTTGCTGCTCGCCGACCTCGCGGCGGCCGACGCCGATGTGATCGCCCTCCAGGAGGTGGAGCGCGAACTGCTCGGCATGCTGCTCGCCGAGCCGTGGGTCCGCGCCGGGTACGCGGTCGCCGCGGATCCGCGCGGCCGGGACGTGGCGGAGAGCGGGCTGCTGGTGCTGAGCCGTCTTCCGGTGCGGGAGGCGGGCGTTCACGTACTGGGTCCGCACAAGGCGGTCGTCGCCGTGACCGTGGACACGGCGGGCGGGCCGCTGGTGGTCGCGGCCACACATCTGACGAGTGATCACACGGAGCGGGGCGAGGACCGCCGCGCGGCCGAACTGGCAAGGCTTTCTGAGGGGTTGTCGGGCATCGAGTCGGCCGATGTCGCCCTGCTCGGCGATTTCAACGACGACCGGTCGGGAGCCGACGGCCCGGCGGCGGCGCTGCGTCTGCGGGACGCGTGGACCGAGGTGCACGGGGCCGGGGACGGGACCCCCACCTTCGATCCGGTCGCCAACCCGCTCGCTGCGGTGGGGTCCTTGTCGGGCCGGGCCGGTCGCCTGGACCGGATCCTGTTGCGGTCGGCGGGAGTTCGCGTGGCGGATGCCGCCCTGCGCGGGGACTCCCCGGCAGCAGCCGACGGGCTGTTCATCTCGGACCACTACGGGGTCGAGGCCACCCTGGACCTCGACCCGTCCTCCGGCGGAGGCGCGGCGGGCGAACGAGCCGGGTACGCGGTGCTCGACGTCCCTGCCACCGCGCGGACGGCGGTGGCGTGGCTGGCTCCGCGGGACGAGGCGGTGGAGGCCGTCCGCCGGGCGCACGACCCGCAGGCGGAGCGCTGGCCCGCACACGTGAACCTGCTCTTCGGCTTCGTGCCGGAGTCCTCCTTCGAGGAGGCGCTGCCCCTGCTGGCCGGGGCGGCCGCGCAATCGGCCGCGTTCACGGCCCGGCTGGAGGGCGTGTACACCTTCGGCCCGACCCTGTGGCTGGACCCGGCGGCAGCCGGCGACGCGCCGTGGCAGGAGCTCCGGCGGACGCTGGCGGCCCGGTTCCCGGGATGCCGGGGCCGGGCCGAAGGGTTTACACCCCACCTGACGCTGGGCCGCAGCCCCGATCCCCGGCGTGCGGAACGGGAGTTCGCGGCACGCCTCGGCGGTGGCCGGTCGGCGCGCGTGGGCTCGCTCGCCGTCCTCTCCCGCCGCGGCGACGGCCCGATGGAGGTCCGGGCAACGGTGGAACTCGGCACCGGCAGGGTCGACTGGGCACCTGAGCCCACACACCCCCGGCCGGCCCGACCGGGCGAAGCGGAGCCGGCGGGGGCCGGGGGCGCGAGCTGCGCCGATGCCTGGGCCGACACCGACCCCACGGCCGGTACCGGCGCCGACGCCGACCCCACGGCCCGCGCCGAGGCCCTCGCCGGGCGGATCTCGGCGGCTCTCCCGGAGGGGGTCGTGCACGTGGTCGGCTCGCGTCGGATGGGGTGTGCGCTGCCGGACGCGGATCTGGACCTGGCCGTCGCCCTGCCCGGCGACGTCGCCCTGGCGGAGGTACGGGCGCGGGTGGCCTCGGCCCTCCCCGAGGCGGAGCGGCTCCGTGAGGTGACGGGTGCGCGGGCGCCGGGCCTGCGGCTGCGCGCCGGCGGGCTGGACGTGGACCTGGTGGTGGTCGCCACCGGTGCGGTGCCGCCGGACCGGGCGGTCGCCAGGCGGGCGGAGCTCGGCGAGGCCGCGGCGGTGGCGCTGAGTGCGGTGAGCGATGCCGATGCGGTACGGGCCTTCGTGGGCCCGGAGCACGCGGCGTTCGCCCGGCTGGCGCGGGAGGTCAAGGCCTGGGCCCGGTCCCGCGGTCTGGACTCGGCGCCCTTCGGCGGCCTCCCGGGACTCGCCTGGTCCGTACTGGCCGCCCATACGGTCCGCTCCGCCCCCGGCCTCTCCCCCGGCCCCCTGCTGCGCACCTTCTTCGCCGCCTGGGCCGCCTGGGACTGGCGTACCCCGGTGAGCCTGGCCCCGGCCACGGAGCCGACCGCCGGCCCGGGCGGCGGGGACGCCGTCACCGTACTGACCCCCTCCGCCCCGGTGCGTAGCTGCACCACCCAAGTCACCTCCGGAATGGCCGACTTGCTGACTCGGGAGCTGTTCGCCGCGTGGGAGTCGCTGGAGGGGAACCCCTCGGCGCAGCTCGCCGCCGCGGCGGCCCCGCACCGTCGGCACGCCGCCTGGGCCGTGGTCACCGTGACGGGCGACCGGCCCCGCGGCTTCGAGGGCAACCTGGGCCGCACGCGCGGCCGGCTGCGGGCCCTGCTCGGCGGCCTGGCGGAGGCGGGTCTCATGGACGCCCACGCCTGGCCCCGGCCCTTCGAGCGGACCCCGGTGCTGGCCCGCTACGCGATCGGTCTGGGCCACACCCCGCCGGACGCGAGCGACTTGGCGGCCCTGGCCGCACCCTGGTCGGCGACGCTGCCCGGCACCGAGGTGACCTGGGCCGACGGCGGCAGCGTTCCCGACCTCTCCTGACGACAAGTAACGAACGCACGGCAGCACCGGGCCGCCCATCGGGCCCCACTCTCCGAATGCGACGAAGCCTCTCGGCCTGAGCTCCGCCTCCCCGTAGCGGGCACGGCGAGACGGAGCGGTCAGAGCCTCAGTAGAGTCCTGTGAAGGTTTTTCGTCAATACTTTTCACAAGGATTGAAGAAACCCCAAGTTCACAGGCCTGATGCGTGTTTGACACGTCGTTGGATCTTCAGTTCATGAACGTTCAAACCCTTGACGGCCCCGGCGCCGGGCAGTTCACTCACGCTTCGATCCCCCCGGATCCACAACGTCAGGAGTAGCCCCGCATGCCCCTCCTCTCCGCTCACCCGCCCCACCCATCGCGTCGCCCCTCGCGACCGTCCCGGCTGACCGTCGCCTCCCTGGCGGCCGCCCTGGTCGCGGCCCTCCTCGTGCTCCTGCCGGGCACCGCGGCGACCGCCGCGCCCACGCTCCTCTCCCAGGGCAAGGCCGCCACGGCCTCCTCCGTCGAGGGCGCCGGCACCCCCGCCTCGGCGGCCGTCGACGGCAACAACGGCACCCGCTGGTCGAGCCAGTTCGCCGATCCGCAGTGGATACAGGTCGACCTCGGCGCCAGCGCCCAGCTGAGCCAGGTCGTCCTGCGCTGGGAGACCGCCGCCGCGAAGGCGTACCGCGTCGAGCTGTCCACGGACGGCACGAACTGGTCCACGGCCTACTCCACGGCCAACTCCACCGGCGGCGTCCAGACCCACGACATCACCGGAAACGCCCGCTACGTCCGCGTGTACGGCACGCAGCGCACCACCGGATACGGCTACTCGCTCTGGGAGTTCCAGGTCTACGGAACCACCGGTGGCACCGGCCCGACCCTCCCCGGTGGCGGTGACCTCGGCCCCAACGTGATCGTCTTCGACCCGTCCACGCCGAACATCCAGGCCAAGCTGGACGAGGTCTTCGCCCAGCAGGAGTCGGCGCAGTTCGGCTCCGGGCGCTACCAGTTCCTCTTCAAGCCGGGTACCTACAACGGCCTCAACGCCCAGATCGGCTTCTACACCTCGATCTCCGGCCTCGGGCTGAACCCGGACGACACCACCATCAACGGCGACGTGACCGTGGACGCGGGCTGGTTCGGCGGCAACGCCACCCAGAACTTCTGGCGTTCGGCCGAGAACCTGGCCATCAACCCGGTCAGCGGAACCAACCGCTGGGCCGTCTCGCAGGCCGCCCCGTTCCGCCGGATGCACATCAAGGGCGGTCTCAACCTCGCCCCGAACGGCTACGGCTGGGCCTCGGGCGGCTACATCGCCGACTCGAAGATCGACGGCCAGGTCGGCAACTACTCGCAGCAGCAGTGGTACACCCGTGACAGCTCCATCGGCGGCTGGTCCAACGGCGTCTGGAACCAGGTCTTCTCCGGCACCCAGGGCGCTCCCGCGCAGAGCTTCCCGGAGCCCCGCTACACCACACTCGACACCACCCCGGTCTCCCGCGAGAAGCCGTTCCTGTACCTGGACGGCTCCGAGTACAAGGTGTTCGTCCCGGCCAAGCGCGTGAACGCGCGCGGCACTTCCTGGGGCAACGGGACTCCGCAGGGCTCCTCGATCCCGCTGAGCCAGTTCTACGTGGTCAAGCCCGGCACGAGCGCCGCGACGATGAACCAGGCGCTGACCCAGGGCCTGCACCTGCTCTTCACCCCGGGCGTCTACCACGTCGACCAGACCATCCAGGTCAACCGTGCGGACACCGTCGTGCTCGGCCTCGGCCTCGCCACCGTCATCCCGGACAACGGGGTGACGGCGATGAAGGTCGCCGACGTCGACGGCGTGAAGCTCGCCGGATTCCTGATCGACGCGGGCCAGGTCAACTCCCCCATCCTGCTGGAGGTCGGCCCGGCCGGCACCACCACGGACCACGCGGCGAACCCGACCACGGTCCAGGACGTCTTCATCCGCGTCGGCGGCGCCGGGGCCGGCAAGGCCACGGTCGGCATGGTGGTCAACAACCACGACACGATCGTCGACCACACCTGGATCTGGCGCGCCGACCACGGCGACGGGGTGGGCTGGGAGACCAACCGGTCCGACTACGGGTTCCGCGTCAACGGTGACGACGTGCTGGCCACCGGCCTGTTCGTCGAGCACTTCAACAAGTACGACGTGGAGTGGAACGGCGAGCGCGGCCGCACGATCTTCTTCCAGAACGAGAAGGCGTACGACGCCCCCAACCAGGCCGCGATCCAGAACGGTTCGATCAAGGGGTACGCCGCCTACAAGGTCGCCGACTCGGTCAACACGCACGAGGGCTGGGGCCTGGGCAGCTACTGCTACTACAACGTCGACCCGACGCTCCGTCAGGACCACGGCTTCCAGGTCCCGGTGAAGCCGGGCGTGAAGTTCCACGACATCCTCGTGGTCTCGCTCGGCGGCAACGGCCAGTACGAGCACGTCATCAACAACACGGGCGCGCCCACCTCGGGCACCTCGACCATTCCCTCCACCGTGGTCTCCTTCCCCTGATCACCCCCTGATCCTCGGTTCGCGGGGCGGCTGCCGGCCGCCCCGCGTTTTCCAGGCCACTCGAGAGAGCGCTCTCCCAACCCGGGCCCCTCTCCCGCCCCCTCCCTCAGAAGGAGCTGAACGATGAATCTCCGACCGCGGACCCTGTCCGCATTCCTGGTCTCGGCGGCCATCGCCGTGACCGCGGCCGCCGGTCTCGGCGCCACGGCGCTCACCGCACAGGCGACGCCCGACGCCGGCACCGTCCACACGAACATGAACCACGCCGCCGTGGCCCCGCTCGCCGGCGGCGACGACCCCGACGGTGACGGCTACATCCCGGCCGTTCCGCAGGTCACGGGCGTGACCCCGTCGTGGAACAACCCGCCGGACCGCTACTTCCACGAGTTCCAGGCCAACTGCTCGGTCACCAAGACCGCACCGGACGACCCGATCGTCTACGCGGGCCGCCCCGGTGCCTCCCACGACCACACCTTCATGGGCAACACCGGCACGAACGCCAACAGCACCACCGCCTCGCTCAGCGCCGGAAGCACGGCCTGCACGGCGGTCGGCGACCTCTCCGGCTACTGGATGCCGACGCTCTTCAACGGCAGCCAGAAGGTCCTGCCCACCGGCCCCCAGGTCATCTACTACAAGACCGGGGTCACCGACTACACGAGCGTGCGTCCCTTCCCCAAGGGTCTGCGGTTCCTCGTCGGCAGCCCGACCCAGACCGCGGCGGAGTTCCGCGGACACAAGGGCTGGGTCGAGGGCTGGGAGTGCGGCGACAGCTTCAAGAACACCGAGTTCCCGGCCAACTGCCCCGCCGGCACTCAGCTCAACATCCGCATGCAGTCGCCCAGTTGCTGGGACGGCAAGAACCTCGACGTCCCGGACCACAAGGCGCACATGGCCTACCCGGTCACCAAGCCCGGCAACAACGACAACGTCTGCCCGGCCTCCCACCCGGTCGCGGTCCCGCTGGTCGAGTTCAAGATGGCCTTCCCGGTCAGCGGGGACATGTCGCAGGTCAGGCTGTCCAGCGGGTCCGGCCACTCCTTCCACTACGACTTCTTCAACGCGTGGGACGAGCGCACGCTGAAGGCCATGCTCGACCAGTGCATCAAGGGCGGCCTGCAGTGCAACAACCGCGGCTTCGACCAGTACCACCCGGAGGCCGGCACCGTGCTCGGCCCCGACGGCCGCCTCCCGTAACCGCTCCCCCTCCCCCCCTCCCAAGGAGGTTCCCGCATGCTCACCCGCATGCGCAGCACCATGGCGACCGCCGCCCTGCTCGCGGGCGCCGTCACCCTCGTCCCCGCCGGCCCGGCCCAGGCCGCCGGCAGCGTGGTCAAGGTGACCGGCTCCCAGGGCAACTGGCGGCGGACCGGGCAGCGGCGGCTGCACGAACTACGTCACGGACACGACGTACAAGAACAACATGCCGGCCGAGTTCACCAAGTGGGTGCAGACCTACCGCGACAACCCGGCCGTCCTGATGTGGAACGTCGGCAACGAGTCCGTGCTCGGCCTGCAGAACTGCTACTCCGGCACCGAGCTGGAGAACCAGCGCAACGCGTACACGACGTATCTGAACGACGTGGCGAAGGCCATCCACCGCATCGACGCCAACCACCCGGTCACCTCCACCGACGCATGGGTGGGCGCCTGGACGTACTACAAGCGCAACTCTCCGGACCTGGACCTCTACGCCGTCAACGCCTACAAGGAGGCCTGCGGGGTCAAGCAGGCCTGGCAGCAGGGTGGTTACACCAAGCCCTACATCATCACGGAGACCGGTCCGGCGGGCGAGTGGGAGGTGCCGAACGACGCGAACGGCGTCCCGCTGGAGCCCGGCGACCAGGCCAAGGCCGACGGCTACACCAACGCCTGGAACTGCGTCACCGGTCACGGGGGCGTGGCCCTGGGCGCCACGGTGTTCCACTACGGCACCGAGTACGACTTCGGCGGGCACTGGTTCAACCTGACCCCGGCCGGGGAGCGCCGCAAGATGTACTACGCGGTCAAGCGCGCCTACGGGGGCAACACGGCGGGCGACAACCTCCCGCCGACCGTGTCCGTCCCCTCCGTCCCCGACCCGGGCGCCGTCCCGGCCGGCAAGGAGATCACCATCCAGGCCCCGGCGACCGACGCCGAGGGCGACCAGCTCGCGTACGAGGTGCTCTGGGGCAGCAAGTACGTGGACGGGGGCGGCGGCCTGATCTCGGTGCCGTCGACCCACCTGGGCAACGGCACGCTCAAGGCCACGGCCCCCCCCGAAGACCGGTGCGTGGAAGCTCTACGTCAAGGCCAAGGACGGCCGCGGCAACGTGGGCGTCGAGCAGCGCTCGGTGAAGGTGGTCCCGCCGCCGGTGTCGGGCACGAACGTGGCGCTGAACCGGCCCACGACCGCCTCGACCTTCCAGAGCGACGGCTACGGCGGTTGCCCCTGCGGTCCTCAACTGGCCACGGACGGCAACAACACCACGCGCTGGGCGACGACTTGGTTCGACGCCCAGTGGCTCCAGGTGGACTTGGGGTCGGTGAAGCAGCTGGGGCAGGCCCAGCTGGTGTGGGAGACCGCTTACGGCAAGGCGTACACCATCAAGGTGTCGGACGACGGCCAGAACTGGCGGACGGCTTACGCCACTTCCAACGGTGACGGCGGAATCGACGACTTCGACATCTCCGCGTCGGGCCGGTACGTACGGCTCGAACTGACCCAACGGGGCACGGGCTACGGCTACTCGCTGTTCCACTTCGGCGTCTACGCCTGATCCCTGGCCCGACGCCCCGCACGGTCCGCACGGTCCGCACACTCCGCGCGCCGCCCGAACCTGACCCGGGCGGCGCGCGGTTCTGCGTTCTTCGCGAGCCTCCGCCGGGCTCAGACCTCCAGGACGATCTTCCCGGCGGTGTGTCCTTCGCGGCTGAGCTCGAAGGCGGCGGACAGTTCCGCGAGCGGGAAGGTCTCGGCGACGGTGACGGTGAGCTGTCCGGCGTCGGCCAGCCGGCCCAGCTCGGCGAGGTCGGCGCCGACGGGCCGTACCCACATCCACTGGCCGCCCGAGCCGAGCACGGTGTGGTCGGCGATGGAGGCGTGCCGGCCTCCCTCGGCCAGTACGGCCAGGGTGGTGTCGAGGACTCCCCCGACGAAGTCGGCGACGACGGTGACCCCGTCGGGCGCCAGCGCGCGGACCCGGTCGGCGAGGCCGTCGCCGTACTCGACGGGTTCGCAGCCCAGCTCGCGCAACCGGTCGTGGTTGCGCGCGGAGGCGGTGCCGATGACGCGGGCCCCGAGCGCCCGGGCGATCTGCACGCCGAGGGAGCCGACGCCGCCCGCGGCTCCGTGCACGAGGACGGTGTCCTCCTTGCCGGTGTCCAGGCGCGTGAGCAGCTGGTACGCGGTGAGGCCGGCCAGTGGCAGCCCCGCGGCCTGCTGCCAGGTCAGGGAGGCGGGCTTGGGCGCGAGGGCCCGTACGGGCACGGTCACGAACTCGGCGAAGGTGCCGCCGTGGACGTAGTCCTTGCGGGCGTAGGCGATGACCTCGTCGCCCACCGTGAACTCGGGGGTGTCGATGCCCACGTACTCGACCGTCCCGGCCACGTCCCAGCCGGGGACGACGGGGTACACGACGTCCATCAGGCCGTCGAGCCCGCCCGCCATGATCTTCCAGTCGACGGGGTTGACGGAGGCGCACCTGACCCGCACGAGGACCTCGCCCGGGCCGACTTTGGGCACCTGGATCCGGGTCTCGGAGAGCACCTCCACTCCGCCGTACGTGTCGTACGTCATCGCCCGCATCGTGCCCTCTTGGTCCTCGGACATACCTCTCGCCTCTCCGTGAGCCGGTCGCGTGCCCCCCGGCCCCCATCCCACCACGAAGAGCCGCGCCCGCCCCGGGAGGAGGGGCGGGCGCGGCGCGGCGGAGCGGTTCCGGGGGGAAGGAGGGCGCGGTGGGCGGCGATCACGTCCGAGTAGCGGTGTCCGCTGGTCTTCGCGGTGCGCTGCTGGGTCTCGTAGTCCACGTGGACCAGTCCGAACCGCTTGTCGTAGCCGTAGGCCCGTCAGGTACGCGGCGCGCTCGGGGTCGTGGACTCTGCCGTCGGGGGCGACGGTGTCGGGGTAGGAGGAGCCGTTCTCGGCGATGAGGATGCGCCGGGCCCGGTACTCCTCGGTCAGCCGCATGATGAGCGCTTCCAGGCCGTCCGCGTCGACCTCCCGGTCCATCCCGGTGCGCGGGTAGACCTCCCGCATGTCGGCGGGGAAGCCCCGGCCGTGCACCGGGTCGAGCCACCAGTGGTTGGCGTGGCCGTCCATCCGGCGGGTGGCCGGGCGGTCGGAGTCGGTGGCGGTGAGGTCGGTCGCGCCCGGGGCCATCTTGCCTGCGAGGTACAGCGGGACGACGGCCGGGTCCTTGCCCTTGGCGCCCGCCGATCCTGTGGCGGACTCCACGAACCGGTCCTTGCCGCCGATCGCCTCGAAGTTGTTGGAGCCCTCCGCGTCCGCGGATCCGCCCCCACAGGCGGTGGCGGCTGCGAGCATGGAGACGGTGACGGCGGCGGCTCGGGTTCTGCGCATGACGGCTCGGTCCCTTTCGACAGGGTTAGGACTCAAGGCCGGGTCGGCGGTGCGAGTACCAGGCCCCAACCGGGTACTCGGCGGCTCCGGTGCCTCCGGGCTTTAATTTAGGACGTGAATTAAGCCGCGCGAAAGGGTCGCGTCAAGGGGTCGCGCAAGGGTATGTTGCGATCGATGTCAGGACGAAAGGAGCCACATGACCACGGGGCGCAGTGGACGTACGGTGCGGGACCTGCGAAGGGGCAACCGCAGCACCGTGCTGCAGCAGTTGTACTTCGGCGGGCCCATGAGCCGGCAGGAACTGGGCCCCGCGACCGGGCTGAGCTCGGGATCCGTCAGCAACGTGGTCGGTGAACTCGTCGCGGACGGACTGCTGGAGGAGGCCGGCATCGTCGACTCCGACGGCGGCCGCCCGCGTACGCTGCTGCGCGTCGCGCCCGGCAGCGCGCACATGATCGGCATCGACGTGGGCGAAACCCGGGTCAGGGTCGAGCTGTTCGACCTCACCCTCACCGAACTCGCCCGCACCGAACTCCCCTTGCAGCCGCGCGGCTGCTACGACGTCGGCCCGATCGTCGACCACGTACGGACCGGGATCGCCACCGTCCTGGAGCGGGCGGGGGTGGGGACGGACCGGCTCCTGGGCGTCGGCATCGGCGTACCCGGCATCGTCGACCGCGACGCGCCCGGCGGAACCGTGGTCCACGGGCAGACCATCGGCTGGGACGCGGTCCCCCTGGAGGCGCTGCTGCGCGCCACGGGAGCCGTACCGCCCGAGGTCCCGTACATCATCGACAACGGGGCGCGCACGCTCGGCCAGGCCGAGATGTGGTTCGGCGCGGGGCGCGGGGCCCGGGACGCGGTGGTCGTGCTCTTCGGCTCCGGCGTCGGGGCGAGCCTGATCACCGACGGCTCCCCGGACGGCGCCACCACCGGGGGCGCACCCCTGGAGTGCGGCCACCTGACGGTGCAGGTCCGCGGGCGGCGCTGCCGCTGCGGGGCGCTGGGCTGCCTGGAGGCCTACACGGGAGCGGAATCCCTCCTGGCCCGCTGGGCGGAGCGGGGCGGCGGCGGGGACGCGCTCGCCGGGGACGAGGAGGACGCACTGGCCGCGCTGCTGGCGGCGGCCGGCGGCGGGGACCCGATCGCACTCGACGTGCTCGACGAGACCGCGGAGTACCTGGGCGCGGGCCTGTCGGACGTCATCAACCTCTTCCAGCCGGAGCGGATCCTGATCGGCGGCTGGGCCGGCCTGATGCTGGGCCCGCACATCCTCCCGGCGGTACGGGAACACGCGACGCGCTACTCGCTGCGCCACCCGGCGGCGCGGGTCACCATCGACATGGGCTCCCTGGGCCCGGACGCGGTCACGGTGGGCGCTGCCACCCTCCCTCTGGCGGCCTTCTTCGCCACGGGCGGCCGCCGCACCCCGCCGGAGCCCACGACGGAGGCACCGGGCTGGCAGACGTCCCTGCAGACGCGCGGGGGCTCGGCCGCGCGGCGCGGGTAGGGTGCGGGTGCAGGTCCGGATGCGAGTGCAGGGTGCAGGTGCAGGTGCAGGTGCCATCGAAGGAGTGCCGTCCATGATCCTCCCCAAGATCCGGGACCCCCGCTTCGTGACGATCCGCCGGGGCGGGACCCTCACCGATCCGGACCATCACCTCCTCGCCCTGTGGGCGGCAACCTGCGCGGAGCACGTCCTCGGCCTGTTCGAGGCTGCCCGGCCCGAGGACCCGCGACCGCGCCAGGCGATCGAGCACGCCCGCGCGTGGGTGCGCGGCGAGGTCACGATGACCGCATCACGCGCGGCGGGCGGCCACGCCATGGGCGCGGCCAGGGACCTGCGCGGGGCAGCACGGCACGCCGCGTACGCCGCCGGCCAGGCCGGGGCCGTCGCCCACGTCGCCGCGCACGAACTCGGTGCGGCCGCCTACGCGATCAAGGCGGCACGCGCTGCTGCGCCGCCGGCCGATGCCGAGGCCGCGGGGCGGCGGGAATGCCAGTGGCAGCGCGAGCAGCTCCCGGAGGCGATCCGCGAACTCGTGCTCGACGACCAGCGGTTGCGCAACGACATCTGCTGGCAGGCCTTCGACTGCTGACCTCGCCGCTCACGGTCTCGAGCCGAACCGCGCCTCGGCCAACGGATCGGATGGCCGGGGCCGGGAATCCCCGGGTCAGCCGGTCTTGTCGATGACGCCGCGGGCCGCGAGGCGGAAGTCCTTGACTGCCTGGTAGAGGGTTCGCTCCCGTTCGGCGGCGAGGGCGGTGTCCTCGACCTTGCGGGTGGTGTCTCCCGCGCGGGCGTTCTCCGCCATCCGTCGCATGACGCCTGAGAGATCGCTGGAGGCCTTGGCGACGCGATCCGCGATCTCCGCGAGGGGTGACGGCCCTTCGAGGATGACGACTTCGCCGGCGCGGTGGACCTCGCGGGCCAGGGCGACGAAGCGGCCTATCTTCTCGTCGACATCGGGGAGGTCGGGCTGAACGGGGCGCAACGCGTCGAGGACGGCGTCCATGGCGATGTCACGGTCGTGGAGAGCGCTGAGGTAGCCGGCGTATGCCTCGCGACGGTGCTCTCGGCTCCATTGGGCGTGCTGTGACCGCGCCTGGGCGCGGCCGTTGACGATTGCGGCCCCGAGGGTGGTGGCGGAACCGACGGCGGCGCCCAGCAGTGCGGCAAGTCCTGAGTCCATGAGCCCCAGTCTGCCGAACTCTTCGTACATCCCGCGCCCCAGTGGCGGGCCACGGGATCAGCCGAGAGTGCGGCCCGGACTGCGCCGCATCCCGATGCCCCGCCCCCCTGTCTCCGGCAACGACCGCGCTCACGCCGAGTCGCGGACCACCAGCTCCGGGTCGAAGAGCACTTCCACCGGGTCGGGCGCCGCAGTGCCGGACACCCGGTCGAGGAGGAGGCGGACCATCTCGGCCGCCATGTCCTCCACGGGCTGGCGGACCGTCGTCAGGCGGGGCCTGGCCGCCACCGCCGCGCCGGAGTCGTCGAAGCCGACCACCGCCACGTCTTCCGGGATCCGGCGGCCGTGTTCGCGCAGCACCAGGCAGGCCCCTTGGGCCATCAGGTCGTTCGCCGCGAACACCCCGTCCAGGTCTGGACGTTCGGCCAGGAGCGCTCGCATCGCCTGCTCGCCGCCGTCCAGCGTGAAGTCGGCCTCGGCCACCCGTACCGCCGTTCCGGCCAGCGCCTCCCGGAAGCCCGCCACCCGGTCCCGGCTCGCCGGGACCTCCGCCGGGCCGCCGATCGCGACGAGCCGCCTGCAGCCCCGGGCCAGGAGGTGCCGCGCGGCCAGCGCCCCGCCCTCGCGGTGGCGCAGGTCGACCCAGTCCAGCGGGATCCCGGGCGCGGGGCGGGCGAAGAGCACCGCGGGCAGTCCGGCGCCCGCGAGCAGGCCGGGCAGCGGGTCACGGCCGTCCGTCGTGACGAGCAGGGCTCCGTCACCACCGCCCTGAGTGAGGTACGCGAGCACCTGCGCGCGATCCGCCTCCCCGTCGGCGAACAGCAGCACCGGATGCACACCGCACGGGCGCAGGGCCCGTACGACCCCGCTCACCACCCGCCCGAAGAAGGGGTCCTGGAAGACCCGGCCGGTGTCCGCCCCCGCGCCCGAGACCACCAGCGCCACCGCGCCCGAGCGCCGGGTCACCAGCGAGCGGGCCGCGCGGTTCGGCACGTACCCGGTCGCGGCGACGGCCCGCTGGACCGCCTGCTGGATGGCGGGGTCCACATTGCGGACCCCGTTCACCACGCGGGACACCGTGGCACGGGACACCCCGGCGGCGCGGGCCACGTCCTCCAGGGTCGGGGCCGTACCGGTGCCGGCGGCCGTACCCGTGCCAGTGCCGGTGGCCGTACCGGTGGCCGTGCTCGCTGCGTCCATGGCGGCACTGTAGCCGCCCGCGCTCACGGCCCACTCAGACCTCGATCGCTCCCCGGAGCGGCAGGTCGCCCGCGCCGCGGCCGGCCAGGACGGCGAACCGCCCCGGCTCGGCCGTCCAGCCCCCGGCCTGCGGGGACCAGTGCTGCAGGGCCCGCGCGGGGATCCGTACGTACGCCGGCACCCGCTCCCCCGGCTCCGCCTCCACCGCCGCCCAGCCCGCGAGCCGGCGCACCGGGCGTTCGAGCGCCGAGTCCGGCCGGGACAGGCGGAGTTGGACGACCTCGCGGCCGCGCCGGGTGCCGGTGTCGTGGAGGATCACGGGGACCTCGTAGCCCCCGCCCGGGGTCGGTTCCGGGGTGACGAGACGCTCGAACTCCCAGCTGGTGTAGCCGAGTCCGCGCCGGAACCAGCACGCGGGAGCCGGGCCGCTGGATCCCCTCCGCAGCCAGGTGCAGTGCCCGATGTACAGGCCTTCCCGGTAAGGGAGTTGACCTTCAACGGGCCGCGTGGAGCGTACGGGGGCGTCGGCGAAGGTGGCCGGCCAGGTGGTGGGGAGCCGCCCGCCCGGGCTCGGCGCGGCCGAGGAGGACGTCGGCGAGTGCGTGCCCGCCCTCCTGGCCGGGGAACCAGGTGAGGAGGACGGCTCCAACGGCGTCGCGCCAGGGCAGTTCGACGGGGCCGCCGGAGTTGACGACGGCGACGGTACGGCGATTCGCGCGGGCGATCGCCGCGACCAACTCATCCTGGGGAGCGGGCAGTCGGAGCGACATGCGGTAGAAGCCCTCGGACTCGGCGCCTTCGGTGGCGCCGACGACCACGACGGCCACGTCCGCCGCCCGGGCGGCGGCCACGACGGCGGCGAGCGCCTCGGCGGGGCCGGGCAGGGGCGGGGCGGGGCGGGGCGGCGGTGGAGCCTGGGCCCCGGAGCGGCCCTGGGCTGCCGACACCGAGGCCGGGGCCAGAGCCGAGGACGGAGTTGGGGCCGGAGTTGGGGCCGACACCGAGGTTGAGGCACGGTCCGGGGCCAGGCCGTGGTCATGCGTATCGGCGGGGCCAGGTCCTGGGCCAGGCCGTGGTCATGCGTATCGGCCGGGGCCAGGTCCGGGGCCGCGCCCTGGGCCTGGCCGGAGCCAGGGCCAGGACCGGAGCCTGGGCAAGAGCTCCTCTGCGTCGCCTCACCTCGCCGGCCCGAGCCCCTCCGGCAGGGCGGCCACCAAGAGGGCTACGGCTTCCTCCGGCGTCTCGGTCCGTGCGACCAGCTCACCCTCGTCCCGCACCCCGTAAAGCCCCTCGTCGTAGGGGCGGATGGCGTACCCGACCCGAGACTTCCAGAACTCCTCGACACTGGTGGAGAACCAGAGGTTGAAGTGGCTGTTGACCGGCATCAGCCGGCGCAGCACCGGCTCGGCGGTGCCGGTCGTACGGCGGCATGTGGATACGGTCGAGCTTGGCCCACCACGTCAACTCGACGACACCGAACGGCTCCCGCTCGTGGTCGAGCGCCCAGGGCCTGAACCGGATGAACGGGGCGCGCGCCCGGCTCTCCTCGAGCCCCGCACCGGCCGTCCACGCCGCCGTCGCCCTGACAACCTCGGTCAGGTCCGCGGTCCACCCACAGGCCAGGCGCGTGCCGTTGTCCTGAAGGTTCACCTGGAAGGTCCGCCGCCCCTCGTCGGGCGGGAACACCATTACGCGCCGACCGCTCCCCGCGTCGGCGTACGCCGCAAGGCGACGCCACTCCCCGTCCGACTCGGGCAGGGCGAGCCCGAGCCCATCGGCCGTACGTCTCAACGCAGCCCGAAGGGCCCCATCATCGTCCCGGCCACCCTCGCCATGCCCCGCCCCGAAGCTCATCACCCCAGCCTGCCCCGAATCACACCCCACCTCGCGGCCACCTGTTTCCGATCATCGAATCGATGGCCTGGTCGTCCCGTTGACCGATGCGCGGTGGGCGCGGATAGCCGTTGTTGCCAGACCTTCCTCATCGAGCTGGACGGTCTCGGCCTTCCGCCCGGATGAAGCCCGGCGGCATCCCCACGGTGGGACGTCTCCGACCGGCACGGCGACTCATGGATTGCGGGCAGGGTGGACATGGACCGGATATGCGGCCTGGAAAGCCAGGCGGGTGTCCGCGCCTTCCGCGATCCGGGCGAGTAGTGAGTCGAGTTCGAGGTAGACCTCCCAGCGCTCGGCGCCGGGCCCTGACACCCGTACCAGGTGGTCGATGAGCAGGTCCTCCAGGCCACTGACCCGCTTGCCCTTCCACACCTTGTCCGCGGTGGTGACCAGCCTCCTCGACGCTCGCTCCGGTCTCCGCCCAGGAACCGTGGGTGGCGGCGAAGCGGGCCCGTTCCGGGGCGAACCCGTACGCGAGGAGCAACTCGCGACCGGCCGGCTCGTGCGCGGAGCCGGGACCGTCCAGTTCGACGGTGTGCACCACCTTGCCTATGTCATGGGTGGCCGCGCCGAAGAGCACGGCCTCTCGGTCGAATGCCAACTCCGGGCGGAACTCGGCGAACCAGTCGGTGAGTTCGTGCGCCACGTCGTGTACGAGCCGCAGATGCGCCGCGAGCCGGGGCGGCGCGGCCAACTCGCGCAGCAGCGCGGCCACGGTCTCCGGGAGAGGACGCAACGGCGGCTCGGCGGGGGCTTCGAGCGCCCGGGCGAGGAGGTCGGGTCGGGGCATCCGGCCAGACTAGCCCGGGGTGCTGCAAGTCCGAGGCCTGCCGCAGGCCTGCACGCACCCGCCCGCACCACCACCGGGCGCGTACGGCGAGCCGGCCGCGGTCACCTGTTCGGTGAGCGCCTTCGGGCGTGGCCTCGAGCCGAGTAGTGGAACCCTCGCAAGGCCGACACGGTGGTACCGATCCTCGGCATGGGCGTCATCGGGAAGCGACTCCGGCAGGCACCCCCGCAGCACGCTCCGGAGTTCGTTTCCGCTGGTCCGCGGGATGTCGCGGTGTTAGCCTGCGGCGATCCCAGGTGTGGGCACGACACGGGGTAATGCGTCATGCAGGAGGCTCATATGTCACGTCGTCCGGTCACCATCGTCACCGGAGGCAGTCGCGGTATCGGCGCCGCCACGTGCGTCCGGCTCGCCGCGGACGGGCACGATCTCGCCCTCGGCTACCTCCACGACGACGCGGCCGCCAAGGCCACCGCCGAGCGGGTACGGGAGGCCGGCGCGCGGTGTGTGACCGTGCGCGGTGACACCTCCGAGGAGTGTGGCGTGGAGCGGCTCTTCGACATCGCCGGGGCCGAGCTCGGTGCGGTGACCGGGCTGGTCAACAACGCCGGAGTGACCGGCACTCCGGGCCGACTCGCCGACATCCGGGTCGAGGACCTGCGCCGCGTGCTCGACGTGAACCTCCTCGGGTACCTGCTGTGTTGCCGCCGGGCCGCACGGGACATGGCCGAGTCGGGCGGCGGGGCGATCGTCAACGTCTCCTCCGCGGCAGCCACCCTCGGCAGTCCCGGCCGCTACGTCCACTACGCCGCGACGAAGGCCGCCACCGACACCCTGACCCTGGGGCTCGCCAAGGAGCTGGGCCCCGACGGGATCCGGGTCAACGCCGTGGCCCCCGGCATCATCGACACCGACATGCACGCCGCCATGGGGGACCCCGACCGCCCGGCGCTCGCGGCCGCCGAGATCCCGCTCGGCCGGGCCGGGCAGCCGGCGGAGGTGGCCGCGGCCATCGCCTGGCTGCTGTCCGCGGACGCCGCGTACACGACCGGTACGGTCCTGCGCGTCGCCGGCGGGCGCTGACCGGACGCCACCCCGCGTACCGGGGTCCCGGCATCAGCCGATGCCCCAGGGTGTCTAACCGGAGGTGCTGGGCGGCCAGTTGATGGCGTCCAGCACCTCGCGCGCCATGTCGATGACGGAGCGCCCGTCGGTCGCCACCCGCACCGTGCCCGGAGGTGTCCGGTCGTCCAGGATCCGGGCCTTACGGGCACTGCTCCCCAGCTCGGATTCCAACTCCGAGCCCCGTTCGCGGCCGGTCAGCCGCTCGCGCGTGGTGGCGTCGGAGGCGGTGAGCACCACCCGCACGATCCTGAGGTTCGCGCCCATGGCCCGCCGGAACATGCCCTCGTTCTCGGCGAGAACGCTCACCGTGTGCGTGTGGATCAAGCGGCGGTACCCGAGCTCGGCGTAGTTCGACCAGAGCGCCGCGAGGTTGTGCTCGGCGATCTTCCTGCGGCCCGGGTCCCCCTCCGGAGCGGGGTGCGCCTGCCCCATGGAGTCGCCTTCGGTGACACAGTGCGCGACCGACGCGGCCCGCAGACGCGCCGAGACCTCCCATCCCACGGTCGTCTTGCCGACGCCCGCGCGCCCTCCGATGAGCAATGCCTCCGCTTGATCCATTCGATCCGTTCGATCCATGAGGCGTCGGTCAGTCTTCGCCCGCGAGGGCGGCCCGGGTGGCCGGCCCGTAGATGCCCAGGGGGTCGCCCTCGATGCTCCTGTTCTGCTGGAGCTGCATGACACCGCGCCGGGTCTGCTCGTCGTACACCCCGGTGACGGAGACGTACGTGAACCCCTGCGCGTAGAGCTGTTCCTGCAGGGCGCGCACTGCGGCCCCGCGGTCCCCCGGGCTCAGGGTCCGGCCCCCGCCCGGCGTCGGGCGCTTGCCCGTCGGGCCCGACGGCTTCGGGTCCGGGCTCGTACCCGCCGACGGGCCGGCCGTGGGCCGACCGGCGCCGGTCGGAGCCGTCGGGGACGGGGATCCGGACGCGGGCGGGCGTACGGACTCCACGGCCGGGGTGGGTTCCTCGCCCGCACCCGGGCTGCGCGCCGGGAGGACCGGTACGGACAGGTCCGGCGGGGTCACCGCGCGCGGCGGCTCCCGGTCGGGGCCGCGCAGGAGGAACGCGAGGGCCCCCGCCGCCCCGAGTGCGAGCAGGACGAGTCCGAGGAGCGGGAGACGGCTGCCCCGCCGGTCGCCGGCAGGGGCCGCCGCCGGCGGCTCGGCCTGCTGCGCGGGACCGGATTCCCACACCGGTACGCGCGAGGGCCCGGGCACCTCGGCGGGCTGCCCGAAGCGGGTCGGTACGGTGATCCGCCCGGACTCCTCGGGCCATGCGGGCCCGGAGGAGCCGGGCAGCGGGCCCGAGGGGGCCACGTAGGGGCGTACGAGCAAGCGTTCGTCGTCGGGCACGAGCCCACTCTCATCGGGGTGAAGGGACACGGTTGTCTCCCGGCGGGTACGGGGGCCGGCGCGGCGGTGCGGTGTCGGCCTCCGTACCCGGCCGGTCAGATCCTGCGCCGCCGGGCGGACCGGGTGGGTACGGGCATGTGAGGTGTCTCCCGGGTGCGGCTCTTGCGGCGGTGCTGGACGTCCGGACGTAACGGGCGGGGTCGGTCCGGATGGTGGTGTTCGACCGGCGCACTCTTTCTCCAGGAGATGCCCCAGGTCAAGCCGGATGTCCGATCCACCCCATCCGCCACGTCTGGGCATGACCTCTTCCCCGGAGTCGCCCCGTCCGGAACGGCCCCTCTGGCAGGCTGGGAGGTCGGCCGTCCGGATTGCGGACGGCCAACTCCGGGCCCGGAGAGCACCGCTGACCAATCGCTGACCAGTCCCTGACCGATCGCCGATCGATCGCCGATCCGCCGCTGGTCTGTCCCGCCGTCTATCGCCGATCGGCCGGTGAAGCGTCGCGGGCGCTGACGGCGGTGGTGGGCGGCGCGCTCGCGCCCATGACGGCTCGCGTGGCCGACCGGGAGGTCGAGGTGACCCGGACGGTGACGGCCGCCAGGGCCATCAAGGCGGCTCCGGCCAGCGGGGCCGCGGGCACCGAGATGCCGTCGACCGCGAGACCGCCGGACAACGCGCCCGCGGCGATGGCCAGGTTGAACATCGCCACCATCAGCGAGGAGGCGGCCTCCGCGTCGTCCGGGGCCGCCTTGATCATCCAGCTCTGGAGGCTGACCGAGACTCCGCCGTACACGAGCCCCCAGGCCAGCAGCAGCACCGTCCCGGCGACCGCCCCCGGCACCAGGGCGATCGCTGCCAGGATCACCGTGAGGGCGGCGCCGACGGTGAACAGCGTGCGGTACGGGTCGCGCGCGCCCGCCAGGAAGTTGCCCGCCACGCCCGCGACTCCGTACCCGAGGAGGAGGGTGCTCACGTAGGCGGCGTCCACCCCGGACACGTCCTGCAGGATCGGCCGGACGAACGTGTACGCCGCGAACTGCCCCGTCACCACCAGGAAGGTGACGGCCACCCCCGCCCGAACCGCGCGGTTGCCCCGCAGCAGGGCGGGGAGTTGGGCGAAGGTGATGGTCCGGGTCGGCGGCAGCGGCGGGAGCAGCAGGAGCAGCGCGGCCAGGGTGAGGACCCCGAGCCCGCCCACGGCCGCGAAGGCGAAGCGCCAGCCGCCGACTTCGCCGAGCAGGGTGCCGGCGGGGACGCCGAGCACCGAGGCGGTGGGGACTCCGCCGAAGACGAGCGCGGTGGCCCGGCCGACGTGATGCGCGGGGACGAGGCGGACGGCGAGGCCGCCGGCTATGGCCCAGAAGCCGCCTACGCTGACGCCCACGAGCACCCGGGCGGCCAGCAGCACCCCGAAGTCCTGCGCCACGGCGGCGACGAGGTTGGCGACGGCCATCAGGGCGATCAGCACGACCAGCACCCACCGCCGGTCGAGCCGGCCGGCGCCGACGGTGACCAGGGGCGCGCAGAATCCCGCGACCAGCCCCGGCACGGTGACCATGAGCCCGGCGGTGCCGTCGGACACACCGAGATCGGCGCCCACGGCGGTGAGCAGGCCTACGGGCAGCAGCTCGGAGGTGATGAGACAGAAGATCCCGAGCGCCACCGCCCCCACGGCCCCCCATCCCCGCCACCCGCCGACGGCCTGGCCCGGCGGGGCTTCCTTGTTCGGCGGGACGGCCGTGTTCGGAGGGACGGCCTGGCCCGGCGCAACGGCCTTGCCCGGCTCGGTCGCCTCACCCCTCGCGGTGGCGGGCCCGGCGGACGGTCCGGGGACGGAGTCAGCGCCGGAGCCCGGGGCCGGCTCGGGGGCCGGGGTCGACACGAGGTCCGGGGCCGACCCGGGGTCCGGGTGCGACACGGCGTCCGGGGCCGGACCGGGGTCAGCAGGCGACACGGCGTCCGCGTGCGACACGGAGTCCGGGGCCGGCCCGGAACCCGTTACGGGGACGGATGCGTGGCTCGGCGGGTGCTGCGGATCCGGGGAGCGGGGTTGGGGTTCGTTGCCGGGCGCGGGGGCTTCGGTCATGGGGCGGGACTCCGTACGGGCAGGCAGGCGGGCGGGCAGACGTGCAGGCAGACGGGCGGCCCACCGGAGCGTTCCCGCCGGTCGGGCGGGGCCGGTCCGGAGAACCGGCACGGCAACGCGGAGCACCGGGGGTCGCGCCTCCCCCGGCATCCGTACTGCCGTTCCCATCCGAACCTTGTCCGGATTTCCGCGCCAGGTCCACCCCCGTCCACGTGCGCGTTCTCCCGGACCGGTGAACCTCCCGCCGCGGCAGAAACGATCACAGTGGGCCCGCAGGACCGTTCCGGCAGCGCCCGCGGCGCCTTCCCCGCCCCGTTGTCCGCGCCCTCCCCGCCCGAGCGCGGGAGCCGCGCGGGAACCGGCCCGCCCGACCGTGCTGCATGGTGGTCCGATGCAGTTGCGCCGGGCCCTGCCCCTCTCCCTCGTCGCCCTCCTCGCGAGCGCCGGCTGTGTGTCCGTCGGCGGCCCGCAGGTCTCCGACGTGCCCGCGCGTGGCGCCGTACCGCCCGCCGACGCTCCGGATCTCGGCGGGCCGCCCGACGCGTCCACCTCGGCCGGCCCGGCCGGGCTCCCCGCCGAACCCCTGCCCCTCGGCGAACTACCGGCGAGGGCCGACGCCGACCGGGACGGCGCCGACCGGACCGACGCCGACCGGGGCCGCGGACACGAACACTCCCGGCCTGCCGCCAAGGCCCCCCACCCGGTGGCCGAACGGCGCGCGAAGCCCGCCGCGCCGCGCCGCGCGCACCCGCCCAAGACGGTCGCCGCACGGCCGGACCGCCCCGCGCGCAAGGCCGTACCGCCGCTGCCCCGCACGGACGAGTTGTGCGCGGCCGCGGAAGGTTCCCTGCCGCCTTCCATCGTGGACCTCTGCATCCGCCAGGCCGGCCGCTGAGCTGAGCCGGTGAGCCGAGCCCGTGAGCTGTGCCGGTGAGCGGTTGAGCCGCACCAGGGAGCCGAGGCGCCCACCCATGCCGCTGACCTGGCCCGATGGCCACATATCCTGGGCGGGCTTGACTCTCACACCGTGTCAGGGCCTGCACTGGAAGGCGTCATGTTCACCATCGGAGACTTCGCCAAGCACGGCCGGGTGTCGGTCCGCATGCTGCGTCACTACGACGCCCTCGGACTGCTGCACCCGGCCCGTGTCGACCCCGCCAGCGGCTACCGCTACTACGAGGCCGGGCAGCTCGCCCGCCTCAACCGTGTCATCGCGCTCAAGGAGCTCGGCTTCAGCCTGGAACAGGTGGGGTCGATACTCGGCGAGCTGGTGAGCGCGGAGGAGCTGCGCGGCATGCTGCGCCTGCGGCAGGCGGAACTGGAATCGGCCATGGCCGCCGCGGCGGCCCGGCTGACCCAGGTCGAGACGAGGCTCCGGATCATCGAGAACGAGGGAACCATGTCTTCCATCGACATCGTCGTGAAGAGCCTTCCGCCCGTCCGCCTGGCCGAGTTGAGCGGGATCGCGGCCAGCTACGAGGGGCAGGACATCAGCCCGGTCATCGGCCCGCTCTACGACGAGCTGCTCAGCCGTGTCGAGGCCGCCGGCGTCACGCTGACGGCCCCGGGCGTGGCCTACTACGAGGACGCCGGCGACGCGTCGCGGCCCGGTGCCGTCCTGGTCCACGCCGGGGTCGCGGTGGCGGCGAACGTCCGCGCCGAGGACCTCGGAGGCGACGTACGCATCGTCGTGCTGCCAGCCGTCGAGCGGGCGGCGACGGTCGTGCACCGGGGTTCGATGGACTCCGTCCTGCCGACCGCGCAGGCCCTGGCCCAGTGGATCGACGCGAACGGGGAGCGCTCCGCCGGCTACGCCCGCGAGGTGTCCCTGGCCTGCCCGGAGGACCGGAACCAGTGGGTCACCGAACTCCAGGAGCCGCTCGGCGCCTGAGGCCGGACCACCACCGGTTAGGCTCCGCTGATGCAACGCGTCCTCGTGGTCGGCATCAGCGGAGCCGGCAAGTCCACCCTGGCCCGGGAGTTGGGACGGCTGCTCGCGCTGCCGTCCCACGAGATGGACGAGCTGCACTTCTCCGGGCCCGGGTGGGCCGTCAGCCCCTCCTACGTCACGGACCTCGCGCGGATCGCGGAAGGCGACCGGTGGATCCTCGACTCCCACGGGCCGGAGGCCGCGCGCGAGGTGCTGTGGCGGCGGGCCGACACCGTGGTGTGGCTGGACCAGCCGCGCCGTACCGTCATGCGCCGGGTGCTGGTGCGCTCGCTGCGCCGGAGCCTGCTCCGGGAGCGGCTGTTCGGCGGCAACCGCGAGCGGTGGCGGGAATGGCTGCTCGCCGACCACCCCGCCCGGTGGGCCTGGTCCCAGTACGGGGCCCGGCGTGCGGAGATCGGCGCTCTGGCCGGCGACGCACGGTTCGCCCCGCTGCGGGTGGTGCGGCTGCGCTCCTCGAAGGCCGCGGAAGCATGGCTGCGGGCTCAACGACCCGCCGGACGGCCGCCCATCACGTAGGCACGGCCCCGTACGGCGCCCCGTACGGCGCCCCGAACCGTTCCGCGCCGGGCGGTGCGCAGTCGGCGCATCGTGGCGTGCCCGCGGCGGCGCCACTCCGCCCGCGGCAGACCGGCGCGCTGGCCGCCGCCGGTGATCAGGGCGTTGACCGGCGCGTGCGGGTCCGCGGCGAGTCCCTTGGCCACCAGGACCCCGACCACGAGCGGGACCAGGGCCACGGCCAGGGCCGAGCCGGCGGTGGTCACGTGCTGCTGCATGCGCGGGCGGCTCGCGGTGGGCGCGATGGCGGTCACGGTGGCGGTGGCGGTCTCCGAGGTCATGCCCCCATTCGATCAGCGGAGGCCGTCGAGGGAATCGGGCCGGATACTCAGGCCGTTGGGTGTGAGGTACTCAGAAGCGGACCGGATCGCACCAGACGGACCGGACGGGACGAGGGGCAGCCGTACGTGAACACACCCGGGCAGGGCTTCGAACCGGCAAACGGCGACGGCCCCGCGCCCTCCGCAGCGGGACGGGAGGCGGAGCTGCGCACCGCCTACGAAGGCCTGCTGCAGATCCGCCGGCTCGTCAACGGCCCGTCGGGCGCCGGAGTTCCCGCCCCGTGGGAGCTGCGGCTGATGCCGCGTGCGGTGGCCCTCGTACTGGAGGCGGCGGGCTTCCCGCCGTCGGCGCGGGATCCGCAGGAGCCGGACGGGCCGCGCACCCGGACCGGGTACCGGGTGGGCCCCGCCCCGTCCGGGGCGGGCCGCGTCGAGGTGACCTGGCTCGGCCCGCCGGGCGGCGGCGCGGCCGAGGAGGAGCAGGAACGCCTCACGGCCTGCGCGGCCGCGCTCGAACGCCTCGGCTGGGTCTGCCTGCTGTACCGCGGTCCCCGCCGCCGGCGTTTCCTGGAGGTCGAACCGCCGCCCGCGCCCTGAGGCCTCGCCGAAATCCGATGGCCGCGCGGCCCGGCACCGGGGCACACTCGCCCGATGGGAATGCTCGACGTCCAGGCAGACCGCGTCCGCGCGGGCGCGACGGTGGAGTTCCGGCCCACCGGCACGTCCATGGTCCCGCTCGTCCACAGCCGGCAACACGTCCGTGTCGCTCCGGCCGAGCCCGCTCTCCTCGAACCCGGCGACATCGTGCTGGCACGGGTGTCCGGCACGGTGTACCTGCACCTCGTCACGGCCGTGGACACCCCGCGGCGCCGGGTCCAGATCTCCAACAACCGCGGCCGCGTCAACGGCTGGACCGGCCACGACCGGGTCTTCGGCATCTGCCTCACGGTCGACGACGTCCCCCGCCCCGGGGCGGCAACCAAGGTCCGCGCGGCAGCGGACACCCCGGGCCCGGCCTGATCCGAAAGGCCGCCTAGGGCCTGTATCGAGAGTGGATCTTGCCCCATGAATGATCTTCATTCATGGGGCGGGGTGATCTCCGCATCGGGCCGGGCCGGCCGCGCGTCCGCCCCGTAGCGGCCATCGGCGAATGACTGTGACCAGCACACACCAAGCGCGTCCAAAACCAGCCCGCAGGCATGGAGGCGCTCTCACTCCACGGCAGCATTGAGGAGAATCTGCGCCAGCTCGCGCGGCTGGGAGAACATCGGCCAATGGCCGGTGTCCATCTTGACCAGCCGCCAGCGCTTGCTGTTCAGCAGCTCAGCCACGTCTTCGTCGGGCTCGGCGTCGTCAGGCTCCGCCCCTGGCATCACGCACAGGATGTATGTCGCCGGAAGTTCACCGAGCGGCCCCGACAGCACAGCGGGCTCGGTCAGCGTGGCACCCGGGTGAGGCGTCGAGCCGCGCACGAGGCGTGCGATCTGCTCATCGGTGAGACCCTCGCCGTCGTAGTGAGCAGCTGGCGCGAGCGGCCAGAACCCTCCGCTCTCGGCGATCGATGCCTCCACTGCCGCCCCGCCGTCCGGCCAGGCGGAGACAAACGACTCGTCGTCAGTTGGAACACTTGAGTCGACGAACACTACGCGGGCCAGTCGGTCACCGATCCGCTCCGCGGCCTGACCTACCGGGATGCCCGAGTAGCTGTGACCCACCAGGACTACGTCACGCAGCCCCTGGCGTTCCACCTCGGCAACGATGTCCTGGACGTGAGTGGCTTGCCCCGCCGGTACACCCTGCTTGTCAGCAAGACCGGACAGCGTCAACGGATAGACGCCGTGGCCGGCCGCGCGCAGATACGGAACCACCTCGCCCCACGCCCACGCCCCGAGCCGTGCACCTGCAACCAGGACGAAATTCACCATGCC
The DNA here is from genome assembly GCF_049310065.1 of Streptomyces tatrensis. NCBI lineage: Bacteria > Bacillati > Actinomycetota > Actinomycetes > Kitasatosporales > Streptomycetaceae > Streptomyces > Streptomyces tatrensis. The sequence goes on from NZ_JBMDLB010000011.1 coordinate 1,052,442, forward strand.
CGCACCGTAGCCGGGCAGCCTGACGATCTCCTAGGAGATATTTTCGGTGCACGCCCTAGTGCCCGTCGATCCGCCGCAGGGTGTCCCGTAGCGCTTCGGCCAGCCGTTCGTCCTCGCGCATCTCCCGGTCCCGGTCGCCGTCGTAGACGGGGACCCGGACGCTCTGCTCCGCCGCCGCCCGCAGGGTGGGCAGGGCCGGAGCCGCCGCGGGGCCCAGTACTCCCAGGACCCGGCAGACGTACGGGCCGAACCCGTCGCGCACCACATGGTCCAGGAAGGCGTCGAGCGACGGTCCCGTCGGCTCGTCGCCCGCGTGCAGCCACAGGGTGGCGAGGAGTCGCGGGGCGCGCCGGCGTCCACACAGTCGGCCGGACCCTCGGGGCCCGGCGGTCGGGGGCTCACGGCCCCGGGCGCAGGACGCCCTTCCGCATCGTCACGCGTGGATCCTCGCCGGGCCGCCGGGCCGGGCGCAAACGGGTTCTCACCGGTAGCGCCCGGCCAGTTCGGCCACCGCGGCAGCGAGGTCCCGGCGCAGCTCCGGCGGGCCGAGCACCTCGGCGTCCGCGCCGATGCGGAGCAGGTCGCCGACGGCCACGGAGCCCGACTCGACGGCGAGTTCCACGACCGCCCAGCCCTCCGCGTCGGGCGGACCCGCGGTGGCGAGGGCGCGGACGCCCGCCGCCCCGAACCACATCGGCAGCAGGCGCCGGGCGCGCGGGGAGAGCCGTACGACGGCGGTCTGGCGGCGCGTGGCCGCCTCCAGGCGGCGGGCGGACTCCTCCCAGTACGCGGCGAGTTCGAAGCCTTCGGGGCGCTCGAAGTGCTCCCCGGAGGTCTCCACGGCGAGGAACCGCCCCACCCGGTAGGTCCGCACGGCACCTGCGGCCTCAGCCCCCTCCGCGGCCCGGGCGGCGGCCAAGTACCAGATGCCGCCCTTGAGCACGAGCCCGAGCGGCCGCAGCGCACGGTGGACGGCGCCGCTCCAGCGGCGGTAGTGGGTGCTCAGGATCCGCTGCTCCCACACCGCCTCGGCGATCTGCGCGAGGTGCGGTACGGGGTCGGCGTCGCGGAACCAGGCGGGTGCGTCGAGGTGGAAGCGCTGCTGGATCCGGCGGGCCCGGTCGGCGAGTTCGGCGGGGAGGGCGGCCTGGAGCTTCAGCTGCGCGGCGGTGAGGTCCGCGCCGAGGCCGAGGTCCCGGGCGGGGCCGGGGGCGCCGGCGAGGAACAGGGAGCCGGCCTGGACGTCCGTCAGGCCGGTGAGGCGGGTCCGGTAGCCGTCGACGAGGCGGAATCCGCCGGCCGGCCCCCGGTCCGCGTGGACGGGGATCCCGGAGGCTCCGAGCGCCTCGACGTCCCGGTACACGGTACGGACGGAGACCTCCAGCTCGGCGGCGAGCTCGGGGGCGGTCATCCGGCCGCGGTTCTGGAGCAGCAGCAGGAGGGAGAGGAGCCGGTCGGCGCGCATGCGCTCATTGTCCGGCATACCTGACAGGAGATGTCAGGTACACCGCCCAGGCTGTGCACGGACGGGCCGACGGCCCGCAGAACCCACACCAGGAGGCCCCGGTGCCCACGACGCCCACCACAACGCCCGCCCCCGCTCACGCACCCACCGCCAACGCCTTCACCTTCAAGGACTGGGAGGAGCACCCGGTCGGCCCGGAAGGCGTCTTCCCCCGCCTGGCCCGCGCCACGGTCACCAACGCCTTCACCGGCGCCCTCACCGCCCCCGCGACGGCCTGCGCCTACACCGTGGCCTACACGGGGGAGAGCACCGGCACCTTCACCGGCATGGAGCTGGTCACCGGCGCCGTCGCCGGCCGCGAAGGCAGCTTCGTCCTGGAGGAGCACGGCACCTTCGACGCCACCGGCACCCACTGCCGCTTCACCGTGCTCCCCGGCTCGGGCACCGGCGGCCTGACCGGCCTCGCCGGCTCCGGCTCCTTCGCCCACCGCTACGGCGACACCTCGGTGGAGTACGCCTTCGACCACGCCTCCGCGGATGCGGCCACGGCCGCCGATCAGTCGGCGTAGCGCAGCAGGCGCAGCGCGTTCGCCACGACGCGCACGTCACCGCCCTGCTCCAGCAGATCCTGGAGCACGTCCACCACGGCGGCCGGGCGTGGGAACCACCCGGCCGCCGCACGCAGGACCCGCTTCCGCTACGGCGCGCCGAAGGTGAGCGTCAGCTTCGGCGAGCCCTCGTTGGCCGCGGCCTCCGAGGACCAAAGCCACAGCGCGTCCGTTCCGGCGCTGCTCAGCGCCAGGCCGTACGCGCTGCCGAGCGCCCCCGCGACAGCCGTCTTGTCCAGGCCGGTCGTCTGGACGGCCGAGCCCTCCGGGACGCCCGCGAAGCTGCCGAGCGCCGGGCCGCCGAGTGCCGGGCGGTTGGCGTACGTGGTCCCGGCCTCCGTCCAGGAGCCGGTGATCGGGAGCACGGACACCGTGTCCGTCGTGCCGGCGCCAGCCATGGTGCTGGTCTTGACGCTCAGCGTTGCCGCCTTGAGCACCGTGCCGGCGGGAGCGGCGGGCAGGTTGAACCGCAGGTAGCTCGCGTAGAACGAGGTTCCGCGCACCGCGAGCGAGCCGGACGTCCCGTAATTGGTGCTCGGGGCGCCCGCGTTGGCGTACGTGTCCTCCGCGGCCTGGACCTCGACGACCGAGTCGGCCGGGGCGGAGGCCAGGGTGTGGTGGTTCTGCACCTGGGCCGCGCTCAGGACCGTCGGGTAGACGGCGGTCTCGTCCAGCCGGCCCGCCCAGTACTCGCTGGTCGGACGGTTCGGCCAGCCGCCGAGGCTGTCGCCGCCGACGTGCCAGTAGCCCGCGAAGTTCTCGTGCGCGGTGAAGCCCAGCGTGCCCTTCTGGACTCCGTCCACGTACAGGACCATGCCGCCCGGGCCCTGGGTCGCGACGACGTGGTGCCACTGGTTGTCGTTGTACGCGGCCGCGGTCGTGACGGTGTGGGTCCCGCCGCTGTAGACGCCGTAGACGAGCCGGCCGTCATTGGTCATGTAGACGTGCTTGTCGTACTGACTGCTGCCGCGGGCCTGGTTGTTGCCGAACCCGACGAGCTTGCCGCCCCTGGTGGTGTTCGTCTTGAACCAGGTCTCGATGCTGTATGTGGAGCCGACGTTCTGGCGGCGGTCGCCGTACACCTGGGTGTCCGTGCCGTCGAAGCCGATGGCCGTGCTCGCGCCCGTGACCGCACCGGGCGTCTGGCGCAGGGCGGGGGCGTTCAGGTGCACACCGCTCTGGTTGCCGCCGTCCGAGGAGTCCGCGACGAAGGGCAGGGCCGACTCGTCGTAGCGCCAGAACAGCTGGGCGCCGTCCGTGCGGACCGCGCTCGGGTACGCGTCGGGCGAGTTCGCCGCCGTCACGCTCGCCGTGGCCGACAGGGCGCCGGCGTTGCCGGCCGCGTCGGTGGCGGTCACCCGGTAGGTGTAGGACTGCCCGGCGGTGACGGTGGTGTCGATCCAGGAGGTCTGCGGGCGGCGGAAGAACAGCGAGTCCGCCTCGACCGTGGCGATCGGCGTGGCCGCGCCGTTGCGGTAGACCTTGTACGTGAGCGTGCCGTCGTCCAGGTCGAGGCTGGTGCGCCAGCGCACCTGGACCTCACCGGGCTTGAAGCTCACGGCGCTCGCCACCGGGACGCTCGGCGCACCCGTGTCCCCGGTCGAGGCGAAGCGCGTCAGGCTCTGCTGCGCCGAGCCGTTGACGGTGGTGAACTCGCCGCCCACCCAGAGGTACTGGACGCCGCCCTTGGAGCCGACCGCCATCACGCGCGGGCCGATGCCCTCGCCGATGCCGTCGTTGGTGTCGGGAGCCCAGCCCAGCTTGCCGGTCGCGGTGGTCGGCTGGGCGAGCAGGTGGTGGCGCTGGCCGTCCGGGAACTCGCCGATGCTGGAGCAGTCGTGCGCGTGCGAGGCGCTGTAGAGCACGTCCTGGTACGGGAGCACGGCCTGGGTCGCCCCGAGGCAGGTGTCGCGCCAGCGCTGGCCGAAGTCGCTCAGGTTCAGGGCGATCCGGCCGTCGAAGACGCCACCGCCCGTTCCCTCGTTGGCGGTGTAGAAGCCGGTCGCGTCGGTGGCGATGTCCTTGACCACCGAGTTGGTCTCGACGAAGCCCGGGTAGGCCTTGGTGACGGCGCCGGTCGTCGCGTCGACGACGGCGAGGGCGTGGCTGTTCGTACCGCCCACGGTGAAGAAGTCGCCGCCGAGGACCACGTGTTCGCCGTCGGGGGTGAGCTCCACGGCCCGGCCCGGCTCGTCGGCGTTCGCGGTGAAGGGCTTCAGCGTGCCGTCGGCCGCGTCGACGGCGGCGAACCGCTCGCGCGCCTGGCCCGCGACGGTGAGGAAGTCGCCGCCCGCGTACACGGTGTCGCCGGAGACGGCGAGGGCCCGGACGGTGGCCGCGAAGGCGGGCCGGAAGCCGGTCTTCACGGTGCAGGTCGCCACGTCGATGGCGGCGAGGCTGGAGACCGCGGTGCCGTTGACGGCGCCGAAGTAGCCGCCCGCGTACAGGGTCGCCTTGTCCGGCGAGAGGGTGAGCGCGCGGACGGTGGCGGTGCCGGAGCCCACGGTGAAGGACAGCTTGCAGGAGGTCGGGGCGCCCGTCGCGGCGTCGAGCGTCGCGAAGTTCACCGCCTCTTGCTCGGTCCCTGCGGCGCCGTCCGGCGGGCGCACCTCGGAGAAGGTGCCGCCGACAAAGACCTGGTCGCCCGCCTCGGCCAGGGCCCAGACGACGCCGTTGGCCTGCCAGGTGGGCAGCTCGTCGGCGGTGAAGGCCACCGGCGGGGTGATGGCCGCGGCCTCTTCGACGAGGCCGAGGCCCATGGCCGTGCAACTGCCGGCCAGCGCCAGGGCGAGAGCTGTGGCCAGCCCTCTGGATCTACGCATGAACCCCCCAGTTCGGAAACTGAAACGAGAACGAAATCGGAATGCAGGGTACGGAATGCGGCACACGGAATGGCCGGAAACCATCGTACGGATGTCCACAGCCATGACCACGGGCACCCTAGGGGGAATCCCGGTTCCGTTCACCGCACTTGACCCATCGGATGCCAAAAACGCGGCACCCGCCCCCACCTGCGGGTCCGGACCCGGTCACCGATAGGGGTCGGCGACCTCCCGGAGCCGGGTGAGGGCGCTGCGGAGCAGTCGGGTGTCCTCGGCGCCGAGATGGCGGGACCACTCCCCCTCGACCCGGGCCTCCGCCTCCCGCGCGACGGCCACGGCGGCCGCGCCCCGGGGCGCGATGCGGACGAGCCGGGCACGGGCGTCGGTCGGGTCGGGGGTGCGGTGGACGTAGCCGGCCCGCTCCAGCTGGTCGACGAGGAAACCGGCGGTCTGCTTGGTGATCCGGGCCTGGTCGGCGAGGTCCGTGAGCCGGGTGCCGTCCGGTCCGATGCGGGCGAAGACCCGGCCCTGGGCCACGGTGAAGTCCGCGTATCCGGCCTGCGCCAGGGCCTCGAAGACGCCCGTCTCCATCGCCCGGTACGCGATGAAGCACAGCAGCCCCAGGTTGAGTTCCTCTTCGGCCCCGGCCATCTCGCACCACCCTTGACTCGGTCAGTCTCTCTGACCAATATTAGTCAGAGAGACTGACTGATACCAGGTGAGGTCGATCGACATGACCGGAACAGCCCGGATGAACCCCGACGACGTTTGGCGGACCATCGACAGCGAGCGGCTCTCCCTGGCCGACCTGCTCGACGACCTCAGCCCCTCGGAGTGGGAGACCCCGTCCCTGTGCGCGGGATGGCGGGTGCGCGAGGTCGCCGCCCACCTCACCCTCGCCCACCTGGGAGTCTTCCCGGCCCTCGTCGCCGTGGTCCGCGCCCGGGGCGGTTTCGACCGCATGATCCACGACACGGCCGTACGGGAGGCCGCGCACCCGGCCGCCGAGTTCGCCCCCAGGCTGCGCGCCATGGCCGGATCCCGCCGCAAGGCGCCCGGGGTGACCCACCTGGAGCCGCTGATCGACATCCTGGTGCACGGGCAGGACATCGCCGTCCCGCTGGGCCGGCCCCGGACGATGCCGGCCGGGGCGGCCGCGACCGCGGCCCAGCGGGCCTGGTCGATGGGGTTCCCGTTCCACGCCCGGCGCCGGCTGGCCGGCTTCCGGCTCAAGGCCACGGACTGCGACTGGACGGCCGGCACCGGTGACACCACCACCGCCACCGCCACCGCCGCCAGCACGGTCGAGGGCCCGGTCTCGGCGCTCCTCCTCCTGGTCACCGGCCGGGACACGGCGGCCCTGCCCCTCCTGTCGGGCCCGGGCCTGCCCGCCCTCACCGAGCGGCTCGCCGGCCCGGGCGCGCGCCGGGCCTGAGAGGCGTCCGCCCGACCGTCCGTCCGCACGCCCGACCGTCCGTCCGTCCGTCCGGAACGTGGGACGCCGGGCCCGTTCTCCCGATTGCCGCCCCACCCGGCCCCGCGTCCCTCTACGGTGCCCTGGGGGACGGCACAGGCACGGGCAGGAGCGCACGCCCGGGAAAGTACGCGGGCGCGAGCGCGGGACCGGAGGGGCGGAGCGGGATGAGCGAAGAAGAAGACACGCGGCTGGCGAGGATGACCCCCGAGATCTCCCGCCGCACCTTGACCCTGCTCCGCGGTCTGGCCGGGCTCGAACCCCCGGAGCAGGTACCCGAGAAGGCGATGGACGCCGCCGACGAGATCCTCGCGGAGTACGGGACCGACGGGCTCCGCGTTCTGGTGATGACCCTGGCGGCCTGGGCGACGGCACAGATCGAGAACGTCTCCGAACTGAGCGGACGCAGCCACGAGGCCGTCCTCGACGCCATGGAGCTGGCCTGCCTGGAGGCCGGCGCCGAGGAGTAGCCGGGCCGCGCTTCCGGGCCGTGCTTCCGGTCCGCGGGGTTTGCGCCGCCGAAAATCGGACAATTCTCCGGAGACGGACGCCCCGGATTCGGCCCGGCGTCGGCGACACTGGGGGGAGCGGGGGGTCCCGATCGGAGGCCGTCGTGAGCACACCTTCCCCCATCCGGATCGCTGCCGTCCTGTCGACCGAACACCGTGGGCGGCTGATGTCGCACGCCCACGAGGTCAATTTCCGCGACGGCGCGCGGATCTTCGACGAGGGCACCCGGGCGGACTCCTTCTGGATCGTGCGCTCCGGCACGGTGACCCTGGAGATTCCGGTTCCGGGCCGCCGGCCCACACCCATCGAGAGCCTGGGCCCCGGAGAGCTGGTCGGCTGGTCGTGGCTGTTCCCGCCGTACGTGTGGCAGCTGGGCGCCGAGGCCATGACCCCGGTCCGCGCGTACGAGTTCGACGCCACGACCGTACGGATGCTCATGGACGCCGATCCGGCCTTCGGATCCGCCCTCGGCCACTGGGTCGGGCGGGTGCTCGCGCTGCGGCTGCACCAGACCCGGACCCGCCTCCTCGACACGTACGCCCCCCGCCTCGCCGCGAGCTGATCCGGACGGGTTCGGGCCGATTCCGCCGACCGCTCCCCCACAGGTCAGCCACCCCGGGACCGCTGCGGTCTGCGGTCATGCGTGCGCGTTGCGTGACGAGAAGTAGAGGTGCGAACGGGCGTTCCGGTTCCGCATGGGCAAGACTCGCGTCCGTTATCCGACGCAACGACGCGAGGAGTGTTCGACATGCGATCCGTCACCAGGACCCTGGGACTGTCGTCCGCCGCCATGGGGCTCACCGCCCTCACCGCCCTGACGGGCTCGGGCATCGCCGGAGCCGCGCCCACCGGCGGTGAAAGCCTCTACGCCCCGTCCGCGCTGGTGCTGAGCGTCACCGACGGCGACGGCGACGAGGCGGCCGGCGGTACGGTGCTGCGCGCGGTCACGCTGGTCTGCGCACCCCGGCCCGGCGGAACCCACCCGGACCCGGACGCCGCGTGCGCCGAGTTACAGGCCCACGCCCCCGACCTGGACGCACTCGCCGAGCCGCGCCCCGACGCGGCGTGTACCCGGGAGTGGAGCCCGCTGACCGTCACCGCCGAAGGCGTGTGGCAGGGCCGCCGGATGAGCTACTCGTACACCTACGCGAACCCGTGCGCCCTGTGGAACAGCACCGGCACGGTCTTCAGCATCTGAGCCGGGCAGGACCCGGGATCAGCCCAGCTCCAGGCTCGTGACCCCGTACATCCCGGTCAGATCGAGGTCCGGCTCCTGGCCGGTGTACATCCGGGCGGTCTCGAAGGTCGCGGTCAGGCCCAGTCCGCCCAGCAGGGCGGCGGCCCTCGGATGGGCGTCCGGTACGTCCACGGCGACCTTGCCGTCGGGGGTCCGCTCCGCGAGCCGGAGCAGCAGGGCGGCGGCGACGGCCGGGTCGGCGGCGTAGAGCGGGCCGATCCGCGAGGCGCCGCTGCCCGGCCGGACGACGCCGAGCCCCTCGACCCGGCCGTCCCGGACCGCCGCGAGGGCGGTGCGGCCGGGCAGGCCGACCCAGGCGGCGAGGAAGGCGTCGCGCGGCGCGGGGAAGAACCTCCGGTCGTAGGAGGCGAGTTGCCCGAAGGGCAGGGTGGCCGCGTCCACGATCCGCACCCCGGCCGCCGCCTCCTGCGGGGGTTCCCCGGCCGGACGCGGCACCCCCTCGTGGCGGACGTTGTTCCAGGCCGACCGGAAGCCGGACTTGCGGTAGTTGTCCTGCTGCTCGACCACCCCGTCCAGCCCGACGAGCCGCCCGTGGAGCCGCTCCATGCCGGCCTTCCAGAGCCGGATCCCGTAGCCCTGACCGCGGACGTCGGGGCGGGCGATGTAGAAGCCGATGAAACCGAAGCCGTCGCCGTACCGGACGGCCGAGATGCAGGCGACGGGCTCCCCGCGGAGCCGCCCGACGAGGAATCCGCCCGGATCGGCGACGGCGAACGCGAACCGGTCGGAGTCCCCGGGGTTCCAGCCCTCTTCGTCGGCCCAGTCGCGGAGCAGCGCCATGTCGGCTGCGCTCGCGCCGTTGATCTCGAATCCAGTCAATCCCGTCATGTCCGATGTTGTACCAGATCCGCCCCTGCGGCCCGTGCGCCCGGCACCAGGCCTCAACCGTCCGTCAGGAGGCGGACGAACGCCTCGCGATCGGCCTCCCGGTGCAGATCGCTCACCTGCCCGTCGCCCACCTCCACGACGCGCCAGGCCCCGTCCTCGCGCAGCGCGAGGTCCGTGGTGACGAAGGGGCAGCCGAGTTCCGCGACGGCGGCCCGTACCGGTCCGAGGTCCGGCGCCGCGGCCTCGGCGTACGGACTGTCGGGGTGGGCGGTGACCAGCCGGGGCTCGGCGTCCCGCCACCAGACCCGTACCTCGGTGGCCACGCCCTCGGCCGCCGTGAACCGTTCGAAGGCGCGCAGCACCACCCCTCCGGCCAGGTCCTCGCCCTGGAGTTCCACGAAGCGGTTCACCACGCGGTGGACGGCGGCCCGGTCCGCGAGGTCGGGGAGGTGACAGGCCTCGGCCCACTGGTGCTTACGGGATTTCACGTAGTCCTTGACGATGCCGGCGCGGGAGGGGAGGGCCGCGGCGGCGTCCGCGAGCCGGTCCGGTTCCGGGGTCTGCCCCGGGAGTGTGGCCAGCCACCGGCTGGGCGGGGTCAGCCCGGCGAACGCCTCGTACCAGCCGGGGAGTTCATGGGCGCGACGGTACGCGTCCGGGGTGACGCGGAGGGCGCATCCGCGCTCGCGCAGGGCCGCGTCGAGGTCGGCGTACCGGGCTGCCGGGATCATCCAGCCCCGGTACCAGAGCGCGCCCGCCCCGGCGGGCACCCGCGCAACGGCCCGGCCGGCGTCCCCGGCGAGCAGCGCGTCGTGGTCGACGAGCCCGGTGCCGCCTCCGGCGGCGCGCACCGCACGCGCCTCCTCGGCGAAGTGGGCGTCGGCCCGGCGCTCGTTCAGCGGATCGGAGCAGTACAGGACTGTGGTCGGCATGCCGTCACCCTACGGATGCCCGCGCACGGCCGCGCCCCGGAGGCACCGGCCTCTCCCCGGAACTGCTGGACGCGGACCCGGACGCGGACCCGGCGTCCGCGCGCTAGGCGGCCCCTCCGAAACCCCGTGGAGAACGCCGTCCGGGCTGCCTAGAGTCGGCGCATGGGAAAGCCGCTCGTCGCAGTGTTCAGTGGGGCCGGGATGTCCACCGATTCGGGGATTCCCGACTATCGGGGGCCGCAGGGGCTGTGGCGCCGGGAGGCCGACGCCGAGAAGCTCGTGACCTACGCGTACTACATGGCCGATCCGGAGATCCGGCGCCGGTCCTGGCTGATGCGCGCCGAGATCGGGGCCCCGGAGCCGCGGCCGAACGCCGCGCACCTCGCCGTCGCCGAGCTCGAGCGCGCCGGGATCCCGCTGCGGGTGATCACCCAGAACGTGGACGGTCTGCACCAGCTCGCCGGGACCTCCGCGCGCAAGGTGTTCGAACTGCACGGCACGGCGCGGGCCGTGGTGTGCACGGCGTGTCATGCCCGTACCGGGATGGACGAGGCGCTGGCCCGGGTCGCCGCCGGGGAACCGGATCCGGCCTGCCTCGGGTGCGGCGGGATCCTGAAGGCGGCGACCGTGATGTTCGGGGAGCGGCTGGATCCCGAGGTGCTCGCGCAGGCCGTCGCGGTCGCCAAGGGCTGCCACGTCTTCGTGGCCGTGGGCTCGACGCTCCAGGTGCAGCCCGCGGCCTCGCTGGCCGGGATGGCCGCGGAGGCCGGGGCCCGCCTGATCGTCGTGAACGCGCAGGAGACCCCGTACGACTCCCTCGCCGACGAGGTGATCCGCGAGCCCATCGGGACGGCGCTGCCCGCCCTGTTGACGCGGATCGCCGCGGACGGGGCGTTCCTCTAGCCGGCCGGGCCGACGCGGGCCGAGCGGCGCCGGCCCGTCTCAGCCCGTCTCGCCCGTCTCAGCCCGTCTCGCCCGTCTCAGCCCGCGTCGGCCGCCCGCCGCATCTCCGCCACGTCGAGCTTCTTCATCTTCATCATCGCGGCCGCCGCCCTGCCGGCCCGCCCCGGGTCGGGGTCGGAGATCAGCTCGATGGCCCCGGCCGGGATGACCTGCCAGGACAGCCCGAACTTGTCCTTGACCCAGCCGCAGGCGGATTCCGCACCGCCGTCGCCGGTCAGGGCCTCGTAGTAGTAGTCCGCCTCGGCCTCGTCGGCGCAGTGGATCTGGAAGGAGACGGCCTCGGTGAAGGGGAACTGCGGGCCGCCGTTGAGCCCGACGAACCTCTGGCCGTTGATCTCGAACTCGACGACCATGACCTCGCCCGCCACACCGCCACTGTGCTCGGGGCGGCGGCCCACGCGGCCGCGCTTGCCGTCCTTGAAGACCGACAGGTAGTAGTCGGCGGCGGCCTCCGCCGCGCCGTCGAACCACAGACACGTGGTAAAGGGGTTGCTCGCCATGACTGCCTCCGGAGTGTGCAGGGGTGGGGGGTGGGGGGAAATCCCGTCCCGCACATACAGACCGACCCCGGCCCCGAAACTCATCGGTGGGGCCGGGGCCGGTCCGTGTCCGGTCGCGAATGCACTCCCGCGGGCTACATCTCGAGCATGCGATCGACGATCCGCCGAGCCGCCCGACCGTCGTCGAGGTCGCAGAACTCCTCCCGGAACGCCGCCCGCGCCCGCGCGTACTCCGCGCCCACCGCGTCCGCGTTCCGCACGGCCTCGATCAGGCTCGCCGAGTCCTTGAGCAGCGGGCCCGGGGCCTTCTTCTCCAGGTCGAAGGTGAAGCCGCGGAGCGTGTCCCGGTAGTGCTCCAGGTCGTACGCGAAGAGCAGGACCGGCCGGTCGGTGTGCATGAAGTCGAAGATCGCGGAGGAGTAGTCCGAGATCAGCACGTCGGCGACGAGCAGCAGGTCGGTGGGGTCGGGCCAGCGCGACACGTCGACGACGAACCCGTCGCGGACGCCGTCGCGCACCTGCTCGGTGACCTTGTGGTGGCCGCGGACCAGCAGGACGTGGTCCTCGCCGAGCTCGCGGCGGGCCGCGTCCAGGTCGATCCGCAGGTCGAGCTTGTAGCCGGAGGTGAGCGTCCAGCCCAGGCGGTTCTCCCGCCACGTGGGCATGTACAGGACCACCTTCTTGCCCTCCGGCAGGCCCAGCCTCCGGCGGACCTCGGCGATCCGCTCCGCATCGGGCCGCACCAGCGCGTCCGTGCGCGGGCTGCCGGACTCGATCACCTCGCCGTCGTAGCCGAGCGCCCGCTTCAGGACCGGCGTGGCGTACGAGCCCGGGGAGGCGAGGAGCGACCACTGGGCGCTGTCGTGCGCCAGCGCGTCCAGCACCTCGGGGCTGGTGTAGTAGTCGTGCATGAAGTCGTGGCCGATCTGCTTCAGCGGCGTACCGTGCCACGTCTGTACGACGGTCTGGCCGGGGCGGCGGCGGAAGGTGCGCGGCACGCTGTCGTTGACCACGTAGTACCGGGCCCGTGCCAGCAGGTCCCAGGATTCGAGGCTGTCGTACGGGACCGCGCGGGCGGTCTCCGGGACCTCGGCGCGGCCGTCGCGCACCAGCCAGACGTGTTCGAGCTCCTCGTCGCGCCGCAGCAGTTCCTCGTGGATGGCGCGGGGCGAGTCGCCGGCGCCGTACCCCTGGAAGGCGTCGTAGACCACGATGTCCTTGACCGGGAGGGCCCGCTGCGCCGGGTACGTCACGTCGCGCGCGATCCGCTGCGCGTAGCGCGAGCGGTCGTGCGGGTCGGCGATCGGGTCCGCGACCAGCACGACGCGGTCGTGGAGGCGGCATTCGACGCGCATCAGGCGGCCCCTGGCCGTGACGGCGTGGGGCCCCGAGTGCAGCGCGGTCGGAGCGAACTGCAGCGGGGCGCCCCGGTCCACGCCCACCAGGCCCGCGGTGACCCCGCCCTGGGATGCCGGGCGCAGTGTGGGCCACCAGCGGCCCTGCGGCAGCGGGGTGCGGCCGGCGCGGCTCTCGGGGAGGACCGGCTCGAAGGAGGCGGTGAAGGTGTCGCCGTCACGGGTGACCGGGTAGCTGAACTCCAGCCCGGACGAGGTGTGCAGGACCAGTTCGTAGGGCTCGTCCTGGGGTGCGGCGAACCGGCCCCGGAGCGTCAGGGAGCCGTCCTCGGCTTCGACGGTGTCGATCAGCGGCGGGGAGAACTGGACCGAGAGGGCGAGGTGTCCGGTGGCATCGCGCTTGGCGAACAGGGACCGGCCGGGCTCGTCTCCGGGCAGCGCGACGACGAGTCCGGCGAACCCGGCGCGCTCGTCGTGCGCCAGCCGGTGCTCGGAGCCGTCGGCGCCGGTCACGGACAGCTTCCACGGCTTCGCGGTCCGCTCGCCCAGGGCGCCCGGAACCCCCGGGACGGCGGCCAGATCGGCCAGTGGCAGGCGGACGGTGAAGGGGATCCGGCCGCCCGTGACGGCGGGGGCGGTCTGCAGCGGGAAGCTGAGCACGGTTCCGGTGGAGGCGTACTGCGCCCGCAGGGCGGCGCCGGCCCCGACCTCGGCGGCGAGCTCGCCCGACACCTCGACGGCTCCGTCGCCGGCAGCGCGGACGTCCAGGGCGCGGGCGCGGACGATCTCGACCCGGACGCCGAAGGACCCGGTGGTGCTCGGGACGATCCGCACGTCCGGGGCGACCCAGTGCGCGGGCGGGTTCTGTCCGCTGTCGTGCTCGCCGCCTTTGAGGCGGTCTCGGTACAGGCCTCCGGCTCCGGTGACGAAGACGGAGGCGCCCCATACGCCTTCGCGCCACTTGCCGCCCGTCCGGAAGGCGGTGGGATCGATGACGGCGGTGAAGCCGGCCCAGTCGGCGTGGCGCAGGGCGAGGTGTGCGGAGTTCACCGTGGCCGTCGGCGAGGCGACGGTGCGGGTGGTGACGACGGTCCGGCGGCCCTTGCCCTTCTCGCGCAGGACCAGCATCTTGCGCGAGCCCAGGCGGCTCTCGGCGCCCAGGTGTCCGGGCAGGGCGTAGCCGCTCAGCAGCAGTTTGCCGTCGGCCCAGCGGGCCTCCTCCACGCGGCTGACGACGCGGCGTTCGTGCGGGCCGAGGGTGAGGACCTCGGCGGGGACCGGTGCCTCGAGGAAGGGGTAGGCGGCCTTCGGGCGGGCCAGTCCCCTGACCGGCACGCTGAAGGTGAAGTCGCGCTGGTGGTGGAGGAGGGCGGCGAACTCCTCGATCCGGCCCTCCCCTGCGAGGTAGGCCTTGAGCCGGTCCGCGACCGCCAGGTCGGGCCACGGCCCGGTGCCGATCTCCCGGACGAGGCCGCCGGCCTCCTCGGCGAAGGCGGCACGGAATTCGGCGCCCGCCTCGGCAACGTGCTTGTAGATGAGCGGGAGTTCCTCGATCAGCACGTTGCGGTCGTAGTCGCGCAGGTAACGGGCGTAGTGGTCGCCCTGCTTGCTCCGGAGGGCCTCGCGGACCAGGCGGACGGAGGCGACCCGGTCGATGACCGAGACCGGGTCGGTGGAGCGCTGGGTGATGGAGCGCTCGCCGGTTTCCCGGACGCGCCAGTGGTAGACGCACGCGGCGATGACGTCGACGCTCTTGGCGAAGTAGTGCGCCGGAATGGAGACGGGGGCGTCCTCGTAGAGGATGCCTTCCGGGTACTGGAAGGCGTGCTCGTCCCAGAAGCTGCGCCGGTAGACCTTGTTCCACGCGGTGCGGTCGGTGACCAGCGCCGGGAACGTGGAGATGTGGGTCTTCAGCCGGGTCGTGCGGAAGGCGGCGCGGTGCCCCCAGGACTGCTGCATACCGACGGAGCGGAAGCGCTTGACGTTGCCGGCCGCGAAGTCGGAGCCGGTCTCGTCCAGGGCTTCGATCATGCGCTGGTAGGCGTCCGGCGGCATGGTGTCGTCACTGTCGACGAAGGCCAGGTACTCGGTGCCCGGACTGATCCGGCGGGCGCCCGCGTTGCGGGCCGCGCCGAGTCCCGCGTTCTTCTGGAGGACCAGCCGGAAGCGGTCGTCACGGTCGGCGAATGCCTGGGCGATCGCCGCGCTGCCGTCGGTGGATCCATCGTCGACGAGAACCACTTCGAAGTCACCGAATGTCTGTGCCGCTATGGATTCCAGACACTCGTCGAGATAGAGCTCGACGTTGTAAACGGGGACGACGATACTCAGGCGCGAAGGCATGGGGGGCGAATTCTCCAGCTTAATGACATGAGCGACGATCAGCCGATTACTGCACCTTACTCCGTAACGAACCGGCGAAAACCGGTCGTCTCGGGCATATACAATAGGCGGCCGGGGCGGGCGGCAATGAATTCAGCCGCCCGCCACCTCGCCGTCACCGGATCAGACTTCCAGCTCCGCCTCGATCTTCTTCAGCTGGTGGCGGGCCATGGCGAGGTTGGCCCGCGTCTTGTCCAGCGCGAGGTAGAGGAAGAGCCCCGCGGAGCCCCGGCCCTTGAGGAGCCGGATCAGGTGGTACTGGCTTCCGAGGGTGATGAGGACGTCCTCGATCTCGTCCTTCAGGCCGAGCATCTCCATCGTGCGGAGTTTGGCCCGCACCACGTCGGTATTGCCCGCGGCGGCGACCGTGAGGTCAAGATCCTTTCCGCCGCCGATGGTTCCGAGAGCCATACCGCTGCTGCAGTCGACCAGGGCGACGCCGATCACGCCGTCGATACTGGTGGTGGCTTCCTTGAGCGATGTTTCCACGTTGGCCATGACAATTCCTCTTTCTCTTCGGTTTCTTATGCGCTTTCGGTCAGTACGGTTCCGTCGGTACGGATGTACGTGGTCGAGGGGAGTTCGGGGGGATCAGGAGCCCTGGTCGGCGGCCGGGCCGCGGCGGCCGAGGCTGTGGTCGATCAGCTCCGCTATGCGCAGGCTGGACCGGCGGGCCTCCAGGTGGAGCCGCCCGACGTTGACGCGCGGCTCGGCGATCAGGGTCAGTACGGCCGCGTCGCCCGCCGCGTAGGTGGCGACGTAGCCGTCCTCACCGCGCACGAGCAGCTCGCGGAAGCCACCCTGCCCCGTACAGTCGCTGAGCCGCTGGGCCACTCCGAGGGCCGCGGCGGTCAGGGCGGCCACGGATTCCGCCTCGGTGGCGGCGCTGTCGTGGGCCAGGACCAGGCCGTCGACGCTCGCGGCGAGTGCCCCGCCCAGCTGCGGGACGCGCGCCCGCAGCCGTCGGAGCTCCGCGAGTATCTCGGCCTCGGCTTCGGCGGGCACCGTACTCATGTCGGACCTTCTCCTTTCGGACTGCCGCCGCTCGGAACGGTCGCCGCGCTGGGCGGCTCGCAGCGGGAGCCTCACAGGCTTGCCTCCAGTGCGTCGCGTAACCGGCGCAGCAACGCCACGTCCGGGGACTGCGCCTGCGTCATCCAGTCGGGCAGCGGTGCCTCCGCGGCGGCGGCGGGTGCCGGCGCGTGCGGGGTCTCGACCAGCCCGGCCGCCGCGAGGCGTCGTACGTCGAGCAGGGTGTGGAAGGCCGGCCGGCCCAGCACCCAGGCGAGGTCCGCCGGGGTCCGCACCCCGTCGGCCCGGTCCAGCAGGATCCGCTGGCGTGCGGTGATGGTCTGGCCGGGGGCGGCGGGGCGGGGCACCACCGGGGAGGTGTCCAGCAGCGGATAGGGCCAGACCGCGTCGAGCAGTTCCCGGCGGCGGCAGGTCTCCCGCTCGACGGCGGCGGCCGGAACGGAGCGGACGGAGCCGATCCAGTGGGTGGCCCCGCGCCGGAAGCGGGAGGGCCCGCTGCCCGGGGAGAGCGCGAAGAAGGCGGCGTCGAAGATGGCGGCGAGGTGGCATATCTCCAGTTCGCCGCCCGCGAGCCCGCCGCTGTCGACGAGGAAGCGGGCGACCTGGCGGCGGGCTCCGGCCTGGTTCACGGCGTCGGTCCAGCGCTCGGGGGTGAGGCCCCCGCCGGTGGTGAGCAGGACGTCGAGTCCCGGGGTGGCCGGACTCTCCGCGTGCACCACGCGGCCGTCCTCCAGGAAGAGGGTGCCGCGCTCGCGGAACAGGGCGCCGGTCGCCCGTTCGGCGGCGAGCCGGGTGAGCAGCGGGGAGACGGCGGCCACAGCCGTGGCGGTCACTTGAGCACCAACTCCTCGGCCAGGGCCCGGAGTCTGTGCCGGGCGAGGGCGAGGTTGCCGTCGGTCCGGTCGAGCCACAGGTGCAGGAACACGCTGCTGTCGAAGCTGGTCTCGACGAAGCGGAGCACGTGATACCCGGTCCGGGTGGTGACGATCAGGTCCTCCACGGGCGGCCCGGCGGCGTCCTCGGCCCCGTCACCGCCCGGGGCGAAGGACTCGTATTCGGCGGCCGCCCGGGCCAGTTCGGCGGTCTCGGCCGCGGTGGTCTCGTGGTCCCCCACCGGTGATTCCCCGGCGGTGCCGAGGGCCAGTCCGCTGCTCCAGTCGACCAGCGCGGCCCCCCTGGCACCAGGCAGGGCCATGGCTTCGAGCAGGCATTCGTCGATCCCGGGCACGCGGGCTCCCCTCCCGGCCGGACCGTGCGTGGTGCACGGTCGTACGGCGCGACAGAAGGGAACTTACTCAACTTCCACACTGTGGAAGGGCGTTCTGGCATTTTCCGCTGGAACATGCGCGATGGCACGTGACAGCTTGGCCGGAACCCCACTCATTTTGATCATTACGATGCGAGCGGCAGATCGTCCGAGAGCCGGAAGGCCCCGCCCTCGCGCTGTACGTAGCCCTCGTGGCTGAGGGTGCGCAGCAGGTGGTACACGGTCGGCAACGGGATCCCGGTGAGCCGGGCGAGGCGCTTGGCGGTCGCCCCGCCCTCCGTGTACATCGCTTCCATGAGCCGGCACGCCCGCTGCACGGAACCGATGAGGGTGGGTGCGGTGGTGGCGGTGCTCCCGCTGTCCGCGCGGTCTGCGGTGTCGGCGCTGTGGGCGCCTTGGGCGCTGTCGGCGCTGCGCTTCGGACTGTGTTCGGTGCCCATGAGTAGTCCCCCTGCTCCGGTACGAGGCCTGGCAAACCCATCAAAGTCGCTCACCGGCCGCAAAACCAGCGGACTCGCGTAAACCTGAGCATAAGATCAACTAATGCTCGACCCCCGGAAACTGAAGCTCCTCGTGGACGTCGCGCGCACGGGCACCATCGCGGGTGCCGCCCTGCGCGCCGACGTCACCGCTTCCGCCGCCTCCCAGCAGCTGTCCGCGCTCGAACGCCAGACCGCATGTGCGCTGCTGGAGCGTTCCGGTCGGAGCGTACGCCTGACCGCCGCCGGGCACACGCTGGTATCCCACGCCACCCGCGTGCTCGCCGAGATCGAGGCAGCGGAGGAGGCCCTGCGCGATATCGCGGGGCTGCGCGACGGCCAGTTGCGGGTCGCCACCTTCGCCTCCGCCGCGGAGCCCTTCACGGTGCCGGCGCTGGCCGCGTTCCGGCGGACCCATCCGGGGCTCGACGTGAGTCTGACCGAGCTGGAGCCGGAGCTGGCACTGCCGTCGCTGGCGGCGGGCAGCCTGGACCTGGCGGTCACCCACCAGTACCCGCACCTCCCGGAGCCCGACCTGCGCGGTCTGCGGCAGGTGCTGCTGCGCCGGGAGAAGCTGATGCTCGCCGTGCCCCCGCACGCCAGGCCGCCGCTCGACGGGCCGGTCAGGCTCGGCGAGTTCGCCCGTACCGCCTGGGCCTCGACCACGCCCAGCACCGGCTTCCAGGCGGTCACCGAGGGAATCTGCCGGGCCGCCGGCTTCGAACCGGACATCGCCTTCCGCGCCGACAGCTATCCGATGCTGCTCTCCCTGGTCGCCGCCGACTTCGCGGTCGCGCTGGTGCCGCAGAGCGCGGCGGACCGGCGCGCGGAGATCTCCTTCCACGACATCGCCGAACCGGCCCACCTCGTACGGGACATCTACGCGACCGTCCGCACCGGGGACCGCAGCCCTGCGACCGAATCGATGATCCGGCACCTGGCACGGCAACTCGGCGGCTGATCCGCCCGCCCCGGGCCGTGGGACACGGGCCGTCGGGCGCGGGCCGTCAGATGCGGCCCGGTGTCCAGCCCTCGATGTGCCAGGGCGCGCCGACGGTCAGCGCGTGCGGTGCGCCGGAGACGGTGAGGCAGGCCTCGCGCGGGGTGCCCTGTTCGAAGGTGAGCCGCAGGGAGCCGTTGCCGGTGACCTCGGCCGTGTTGATCCGGCACAGGGCCAGTTCACCGAGGAGCGCCAGCGGATGGCCCGGGAGCATGCTGCCCGGGCTGGCGGAGACCCGGACGTCCCCGTCGGCGGCGATGCCGACCCGGACGGAGCCGAAGAGCGGCTGCTCGAGCTTCCAGGGTGCGTCGATGACGATGCGGGCCTCCGCGTCGGTCAGCTCGTCGTGGACGGTGAGGAAGGGCGAGGCCCTGCGGCGTTCGCCCGTCTCCAGGACGAGGGTGCCTTCGACGTCCACCGGCAGGAGGGTCTCCCCTGTCCCGACGGGGAACGGGCCGCTGTCCACCCGCAGGCACACCGGGTCCAGGCAGTCGGGCACCGCATCCACCACGGGACCCGGCAGCGGGGGCCGGTCGGTGACCTCGGCCCACAGCGCGGGGACGGCGTGGCGCAGGACCACGTCCGTGACCTCGTCCGCGGCGCGGGCGGCGGAGCGCTCGTCGGTGATGGTCCACCAGTGGTCGTGCGGATGGCCGAGGAGGCGTCCGATCCGGGCGTGCCAGCCGACGGGGCCGATGCGGTTGGCGCTGAGCCGGGTCCCGAGGGCCGGCCGCAGGCGTCGCAGCGCCTCGTGTTCCTCGTACGGGACCGCGCGCAGGTTCACCGTGAACCTGCACTCGGCGGCCCCGGACGAAGCGCTCCGCTGGAAGCCGAGCAGCGCGTGGTCCGGTTCGGCGGCGCGGAGCCGGTACTCCAGCCCCGATCCGGTGAAACCCGCGTCGCGCAGTGCCGGGGCGATCCGCTCGCGCAGCGTCTGGTGGAACAACTCGGTCGCGTTCACCCCCGTAGTGTCACAAGACGCACCCTCCCCGACCAAAACCGTCCATGCCCGGGCGGCCTCGGAGACCGGCCCGGGCCCGTCTATCCTGCGCGGACCGCGGATCACAGCAGGTCGGCGGCGGGGAGGGGATCAGTGGACGTGGAAACCGTCGAGGAGAACGTCGCGGAACCGGGTACACCGAGGACACCAGGTGAACCGGGTGAACCGCTGGTGCGGCCGTGCCCGGAGTGCGGGACCGCGGTCACCGGGGACGCCCGGTACGTGACCTGGTGCGCGGCCTGCGACTGGAACGTGGACCCGGGCGCCCCGGATCCGGACCGGGGGCGCCTCGCGACGTTCCGGCGGAGCCTGGCCCGGCGCCACGGGGAGCAGCTCGCGCAGGAGATCGGGCGGGCCGGCGACGGGGCCGGGCCGCCCGCGCGGGACACCTCGACCGTGCTGGCCTTCGGGCTCGCCCTGCTGGTGCACGGAGTCACCGCGGGCCTGTTCCTGGCCGCGGCCGTGCTGATCATCGGCGGGTGGCACACCGGAATCCAGCCGGTGCTCGGCGTCCTGCTCCTGGTGGCCGTGGCGGTGCTGCTGCCGCGGCCGGGCCGGAGCCCGAGCGGGCCCGCGGTGCTGTACCGGGCGGACGCCCCCGGACTCTTCGGGCTGATCGACGAGGTGGGCGCGGCCGTCGGGACGACGGGGGTGCACGCGGTGGTGGTGGACGCCTCCGTCAACGCCGGGGTCCGCACCTACGGGTACCGCGGCCGGCGCGTGATGTTCCTGGGCCTCGGGCTGTGGGAGATCCTCACGCCTCAGGAACGCGTGGCCCTGCTGGGACACGAGCTCGGGCACTTCGCGAACGGCGACATCCGCTCCTCGTTCCTGATGCACGGGGCCCTGCGGTCTCTCGTCGAGTGGCACGCCGTCCTGCGCTCGGTGAACCACGGCAGCATCGTGGACTGGTTCCTGAACGCCCTGACGTTCCTGCCGCGCTGGGCGGTCTACGGGCTGATCCACCTGCTCGACGGCCTGACCCTGCGGGCTTCGCAGCGTGCGGAGTACCTGGCCGACGCGGGCGCGGCCCGTGCCGGTTCCACCGGGGCTGCCGTCACCCTGCTGGACCGGCTGCTCGTCGGCGACGGCGTCGAGGCACACCTGCGGCGCGAATCGATGGAGGCGGCCCGGGCCGGCGGTGGGCCTCGCGGCCGCAGGACGGGCGAGGGTGCCGAGCAGGGGCTGTGGGAGCGGCTGGCCGCGCGGATCGACTCCGTCCCCGAGAGCGAGTACGAGCGGCTGCGCCGGGTCTCGGCCCGGCGCGGGCACAGCGTCGACGACACGCACCCGCCGACCCACCTGCGCCGGCGCTGCCTGGCCTCGGCCGATCCGCAGCCCGCGCTGGTGGTGTGCGACGGCCCCCGGGCCCAGGCGGTCGCGGGCGAACTGGCTCCGGCCCGCGCCGTGCTGGCCCGCCGGGTGATCCGGGACCACGCCGGCTGAACCGCGGCGGCGCCTACTGCGTGCAGGTCACGAAGGCCGGGAGCGGGGTCTCCTCGACGAGGCGGCGGGGCAGGGACAGCCCGAAGCGGTGTTCCAGTACGGCCAGGGTGAGGCGGTCGCGTTCCTCGTACGGTTCGTCCTCGGGGCGGGCGTAGCAGCCGTCCGGGGTGAGGATCTTGGCCTCGACCAGCTCCGGCAGGAGGAAGTCGGGCCGGTGGCCGCCGCGCCAGTGCTCCTCGCCGATGCCGAAGCAGCAGACGAGCTCGCCGTCCCGGGCGTACGCGAATTGCTTGGGCGGGTGGTCGGGCTGCGGGTCGAGGTGCACGGCCTCGATCCCGGAGCGGGAGACCTCCGCGAGGCGCTGCGCCCCGGCGGGCACTCCGTGTTCCACGGCGAAGGACCAGCCGCCCCAGCTCCCGACCCGGGCCACCCCGTCGCCGTCCACGGTCTCGGTGACCATGCTCCACGCGTCGATGGCGCCGAGCGGCCCGGGACGCAGGTCCGGCAGGGCGCCGAGCCGGGCGGCCAGTTCCTCGGGGCCGATGCCCCGGGCGAAGGTGAGGCTGACGTACCAGGCGCTCCAGTCCGCCAGCCACTGGATGCCGCCGTCGCGGGCGTGGGCGCCCTCGCCCGCATCCTGACCCGTGATGTCCGCCATTGCCACGGTCCCCTCCCGCCATCTCCGCGTTTCCCGCGATGCGAGCCGGTCCTTACGGTGTGGCCGGGTCCTGTCCGGAACCGGCCCTACCGGCACGATAGTCAGTCGGCGGGGCGCTCCGGGAGGAGGCGCTCGACCATCGTGTCGATGAGCCCCTCCACGGAGTGGGGGTCCAGCAGTCCGGGCACCGTGAGGTCGTCCACGATCAGCCCGAGCATGGCCAGGTAGATCAGGACCACGCCCTGCCGGTCCCCGGGCAGCCCCGCGTCCAGGTGCCAGGCGATGTTCGCCTCCAGTTCGGCGCCCTGGAACCCGGCCAGCGCCTCCTGGAGTTCGGGCCGCCGGGTGGCCTCCAGGCGCAGTTCCAGCATCGCGGTGTGGACGCTGCGCTCGCGGCGCATGCGCTCCAGGAGCCGTCGCAGCAGCACCTTCGTGTCGAACGGGCCCGTCAGGTCCGCCGGGTCGGGGGTCAGCCGCTCGCGGGTGCGGTGCAGGATCTGCACGAGGAGCTGGGCGCGGTGGGCGAAGTAGTTGGAGGAGGTGCCGGTCGGCACCCCGGCCTCCGTGTCCACGGCGCGCAGGGTCAGCCCCCGCGAGCCCTCGCGGGCGAGGACTTCGATGGCGGCGTCGAGCAGCGCGGCGCGGCGCTCGGGGTTCTGGCGCATGGGTTAAGTCCCTGACCGTGTGGACGTGGCTGCGGACGTGGCTGCCGGTATGACCGCCGCATATGCACTGCACGTGCAGTGCTTCGGACACGCTAGCGGACACCGCCTCGTCGAGGCCCTCCCCAGCGGCCCCTCCGACGTGCCACCCTGCCCGTCATGGAGCGGATCATCGGGGAGATACGCGAGGACCTGGACCGCCGGATCGCCGTGGCCGCCGAGCGGCTCGCCGACCGGTCACCGGACGGGGATCCGGCCTGCGCCGTCTACGTGGCCCTGCTCGGCCGGGCCGCCCTGCGCGAGCGGGTCCACCACCTGCTCCGCCAGGCCGTCGAGGGCCTGCTCCGCGAGGCCCGCGGGCTGCCGCCCGAGCTCGCCGAGGCCCGGGCCGACGGCGAACTCCGCGCCCGGCAGGGCCTGCCGCTCGACTCCCTGCTGCGGGTCTACCGGCTCTGCGGCCGGCTGCTGTGGCAGGTCCTCACCGAGGCCGTCGCCGCCCGGGACCGGGCGGCGCTGCCCCGGCTGCTGCCGGGTGCGCCCGCCCTGTGGGACGTGGTCGACCGGATGGCGGACGCGGCGGCCGAGTCCTACCGCCGGGCCGAGGCCGTGCGCGGCGACCGCGAGCGGGAGCTGCGCGGAGCCCTGCTCGACGCCCTGTTCGACGGCTCGGGTCCGGCGGGCCGGTCCGCCGACTCGGCGCGGCGGCTCGGGCTGCCGGAGCGCGGGCGCTTCGCCGTGGTGGTCCTCGACGCCGGGGACGGCGGGTGGGCGCCCCCGGAGGGCGCCGCCCCGCGCGTGCTGTGGCGGATCCGGGCCGACGGGGAGACCGGCCTCGTGGACCTGGGACCGCTTCCGCTCGCCTCCGTGACCGACCTGCTCGCGCCCCTCGGCTTACGCGCCGGGGTGAGCCCGGTGGTGGAGACCCCGGGCGAGCTGGCGGGCGCCCGCCGCCTCGCCGTACTCGCGCTGCGCGCGGCGCCGGGAGCCGACGGTCCGCACACCGCCCTGCTGGACGAACGGCTCCCGGCTGCGCTGGTCGCGGCCGAACCGGAACTCGCGGGCCGGCTGCGTCAGGTGGTGCTGGGGCCGGTCCTGGCGCTGGCCGCGGAGGACCGCAGGGTGCTGCTGACCACCCTGGGTACCTGGCTGACCTGCCGGGGCTCGACCACGTACGCCGCGCAGCGGCTGTACTGCCACCGCAACACCGTCTCGAACCGGCTGCGCCGCCTGGAGCAGCTCACCGGCCGCTCGCTGGCCGATCCCGCGCACGTCGTGGAGCTGGCGCTGGCCCACACGGCGGTCACCCAGCGCCCGGCCGGGCCCCCGCCCCCTCCTGCCGCTCCCCCGGTTCCCCCATCTCCGCCGGCCGTGCGGACTCCAGCAGGTACGGCACGTCGATCACCGCGACCCCGGGCGTGAACAGCAAGCGCGCCTTGAGCCGCAGCGCGTTCTGGTTGTGCAGGGGCTGTTCCCACCAGTGTCCGACCACGTACTCGGGGATGACCACGGAGAGCATGTCCGTGCCCTCGGCGGCCGCCTGCTCCTGTACGTAGGCCAGTACGGGCCCGACCACCTCGCGGTACGGGGAGTGCAGCACCTTGAGCGGGATGCCCGGGTCGTGGTCCGCCCAGTCCGCGCGCAGCCGGTTCGCGCTCTCCTCGTCGGCCGCCACGGAGACGGCCGTCAGGGTGTCGGGGCGCAGCCCCATGGCGAAGCCGAGGGCCTTGAGCGTGGGGGCGTGCACGGAAGCGACGAGGACGACGACGTGGTGGCGGGCGGGCTTGCGGGGTTTGACCCCGGGGGCTACGGCGAGTTCGCGGGCCACCGTGTCGTAGTGGCGGCGTACGCCCTTCATGCCGATGAAGAGCAGCGGCATGGCGATGACGACGAGCCAGGCGCCGTGGGTGAACTTGGTGATCAGGACGATGACCAGGACCACGAAGGTCATGGTGGCGCCGACCGCGTTGATGGCGAGCCGGCGGTGGATGTGGATCCGCTCCTCCTTGCGGGTCTCCGGGGAGGCCAGCTCCGTCTTCCAGTGCTTGACCATGCCCGCTTGGGAGAGGGTGAAGGAGACGAAGACGCCGATGATGTAGAGCTGGATGAGACGGGTCAGCTGGGCGTCGAAGGCGACGATGAGGCCGATGGCGGCGAGCGCCAGCAGGACGACGCCGTTGGAGTAGACGAGCCGGTCGCCGCGGTTGAAGAGCTGGCGGGGCACGTACCGGTCCTTGGCGAGGATCGAGGCGAGCATCGGGAACCCGTTGAAGGCGGTGTTGGCGGCGAGGACCAGGACGCCGGCCGTGACGGCCTGGAGCAGGTAGAAGAGGAAGTGCCAGTCTCCGAAGGTGGCCCGGCCGATCTGGGCGAGCGCGGTGGACATCGGGGTTCCGGGGGCCAGGCCCAGCTCGGTCGGGTCCGCGGCCACGTGCACCTCGTAGTTCATGGCGAGGACGGTGATCCCGGCGAACATGGTGACGGCCAGCGCGCCCATCGCGGCGAGGGTGGTCGCCGCGTTCTTGCTCTTCGGCTTCTGGAAGGCGGGGACGCCGTTGCTGATGGCCTCGACGCCCGTGAGCGCGGTACAGCCGGAGGCGAAGGCCCGCAGCGCGAGGAGCACCACCGCGAGGCCGGCGTAATTGCCCTCGGCGCTGATCGGCAGGGCGGCGGATTCTGCGCGGATCGTGTCGCCGGTCGCGAGCCGGTAGGCGGCCACCGCGAACATCAGGTAGATGACGAGGACGAAGCCGTAGGTGGGGACGGCGAAGACCCGGCCCGATTCCCGTACCCCGCGCAGGTTCATGAGGGTCAGCAGCACCACGAAACCCACCGACAGGGGGACTTCGTGATCGGAGAGGGAGGGGATGGCGGAGGTGATGGCGGCGACGCCGGAGACCACGGAGACGGCGACCGTCATGACGTAGTCGACGAGCAGGGCGCTCGCGGCGGTGAGGGCGGCGGTCTGGCCGAGGTTCTTGGAGCTGACGATGTAGGCGCCGCCGCCGCCCGGATAGGCGTAGCAGGTCTGGCGGTAGGAGGCGACGACGACCACGAGCAGGAACACGATGGCGGCGGCCGCGTACCAGGCGAGGTGGAGCAGCGCGACCCCGCCGAGGGCGAGGATCAGCAGGATCTCCTCGGTGGCGTAGGCCACGGAGGAGAGCGGGTCGCTGCAGAAGATCGGGAGCGCGAGCCGCTTGGGCAGCAGGGTCTCGCCCAGGCGCGCGGTGTCGAGCGGTTCGCCGACCAGCACACGTTTCGCATTGATACGCCTCATTCAGGCATGATCAGCCAAAACTGTGTCGTTTCGTCCCATATAAACCCTGTGTCATGGGGTGAAGTGTCATGGGGTGAGGCGTCATGGGGTGAACCGCCTACATCTTCGCCGCCGCGCTGCGGATCGCCTCCCGGATGCGGAAGTACGTGCCGCAGCGGCAGATGTTGGCGATCGCGTCGATGTCCTCGTCCGTGGGCGTGCTCGTCCGCTTCAGCAGGGCGACGGCCGCCATGATCTGGCCGGGCTGGCAGAAGCCGCACTGGGCGACGTCCTGTTCGAGCCAGGCCTCCTGCACCGGGTGCAGGTCCTCGCCGTCGGCCAGTCCCTCGATCGTGGTCACCGTCTTCCCCGCGCACGCGGAGACCGGCACCACGCACGGGCGGACGTCCACCCCGTCGAGGTGGCTGGTGCAGGCCTTGCAGACGTCCACTCCGCAGCCGTACTTCGGGCCGCGCACGCCCAGCATGTCGCGGAGCACCCACAGCAGGGGCAGATCGTCGGGGGCGTCCACTGTGACGCTCTGCCCGTTGACGGTGAAGGTGTGCGAGGGCACGGCTCGGCTCCTGGAGTCGATCGACTAGCGGGGGTACGGGGTGAAGTCGACGTCGAAGTCGAGGGGGAAGCTGCGCGGCTTGGTGCCGGTGGCCCGGGCGTAGGCGTTGGCGATCGCGCCCACGGCGGCGGGCAGGCCCAGCTCGCCGGCCCCGCCCGGCTCGGTTCCGGTCGCCGGGAGCACGAAGACGCGTACGTCCTTCGGGGTGTCGCGCTGCTGCGCCCAGTGGAACTGGCTGTAACTGCCTTCCAGCGGGAGTCCCTTGTCCAGGTGCAGGCCGGCCTTGAGCGTGGTGGAGATCGCGTCGGTCAGGCCGCCGATCATCTGGGCCTCCAGACCGCGCGGGTTGACGGGCAGGCCCACGTCGACGGCGATGACCGCCTTCGTGACGCGGATGTGCTCCGGGTTCCTGGTGTCGATCTCGACCAGGCAGGCGGTCCGGGACTTGTACTCCTCGTGGAAGGCGATGCCCTGGGCGCAGCCGGCCGGCATGGCCCGGCCCCAGCCCCCCTCGGTGGCCGCCTTGTCGAGCACGGCGCGCTGGGCGGCCGTCTTCAGGAAGGTACGGCGGAACTGGTACGGGTCGCGGCCCGTCGCGGCGGCCAGCTCGTCGACCACGATCTCCTCGGCCCCCCGGGTGTTCGCCGAGTACACCGAGCGCCAGGAACCGGTGGGAACCCCGGTCGGGACCTCGGTGAGCGCCTGGGTGGTGAGCCCGAAGTGGTACGGGGACTTGACCGTGGTGAGGAACAGGGTCTGGGCGAGGGTGGCGTTGCCGATGCCGAGCGGGAGGCTGGCGGCGGTCGCGGTGATGATCTCGCCGAGTCCGTGCCGGAAGTCGGTCTCCGCGGCGGCGACCCGGTGCTCGAAGCTGAGCACCTCGCCCAGCAGGTGCGTCGCCCGGATCTTGTGGTGGGTGGCCGGGCGCATCCGGCCGTGCCGGGTGTCGTCCACCCGGGTCCACATCAGCCGGACCGGACGGCGGCAGGCCTTGGAGATCCGGGCCGCTTCCAGGGCCGCGTCGAAGAACAGCCGCCGGCCGAAGGAGCCGCCGGCCTGCACCACGTGGACGGTGACCTTGTCGAGGGGCAGGCCGAGGTCGGCGGCGATCGTCTCGCGGGCCACGATCGGGGATTTGAGCCCGGACCAGATCTCGGCGCGGTCCTCGCGGACGTCGGCGACGGCCGAGTTGGTCTCCATCGGCGCGTGGCTGACGAAGGCGAAGTCGAACTCGGCGTCCACGTGTGCGGTGAGCAGCGGCGGCACGAGCAGCGGCGGGGTGGCGGCGCGCAGCTTCGTCCGGACGGCCGCGTCCGAGAGCTGGTCGGCCGGGCCCGGGCCCCAGGTGACCTGGAGGGCGGTCTTGGCGTCGAGGGCCTGGCCGAAGGTCTCGGCGACGACGGCGACCCCGGTGGCGACGGTGACCACGTGCAGTACGCCGGGCATGGCCCGGACGGCGTCGAGGTTGGCGACGGAGCGGACGCTGCCGCCGAGGGTGGGCGGGCGGCGGACCACGCAGGGTTTGGCCCCGGGCACGTCCAGGTCGAGGGTGTAGCGCTGGGCCCCGGTGACCATGGCGCGGGCGTCGATCCGGCTGGTGGGCTTGCCGACCAGGGCGTGCTTCGCCGCGGGCTTGGGGGTGGCGCCGAGGACGATCAGGGCCGGGTCGGCGGCGGCCGCGGCGAGGGAGCCGTAGGCGGCGGTGCGGCCGTCGGGGGCGCGGACGGCGCCGTTCGCCGTGGTCAGGGTGGACGCCGGGAGGCTCCAGCGCACGGCGGCGGCCGCGACCAGCCGGGCCCGGGCGGTGGCGGCGCACTGGCGGACGGGGCCGTAGAGGGAGCGGATGGAGTTGGAGGATCCGGTGAGCTGGTTGAAGAGCAGCTCGGGGCGCGCGTCGTCCAGTTCGACCCGTACGGCGTCCAGCGGGGCGTCCAGTTCCTCGGCGACGAGCATCGCCACGGCGGTGGTCAGGCCCTGGCCGACCTCCTCGCGCGGCAGCCGGAAGCGGATCGTCCCATCGGCCTCCACGGCGAGCGCGAGCAGGGCGGAGGTGGGGGCGCCGGCCAGGATGAACAGGTCGCCGAGGTCCACCAGGTCCGCGATGGCGGGCAGGGTCGGGATCACGGCGTGCGCGGACTGCGGCGCGAGGAGGTCGGCGCCGGCGCGCGTGACCAGGGCGAGGGTCGGGGCGGCGACCAGATAGGTGAGGAAGGACCGCCGGCTCTGCCCGTCGTTCGGCGCATGGCTCTGCCCGGTCATCTCGTCGTGTCCCCACCCTGCGCACGGCCCGCCTCAGCGAGCCTCCCCAGCTCATTACCGGCACGTAGAGTAGCGATCCGGGAGGGTGGTGGGAAGTCCGGATCAACTGCCGGGCGGAATATCGGACATACCGCCGGCAGGGCGGAGTCATTCGTTCGGGGGATGCCGGGCCGGTCGTGTTGATCCGGGTGCTGCGCCGTCTTTCGCCGGTGCGGCACCGGGCGGGCCTCGTACACCTCGGCCGTACGATCGATCGCCCTCGTCCGGAAGGCCGGTTTCCGGCCGCGGGAGGACGATGGAAGGAGGACATGCAGTGCCACACCGAGCAGAGGGAAAGAGGTGTGCGGCAGTGACGAAGTACATGGACGTCCACCACGGCATGACCGGCATCACCGCTGAGCAGTTGAAGGCCGCCCACAACGCCGACCTGGCCATCGAGAAGGAAGAGCGCGTGCACTTCGAGCGCGCCTGGGCCGACCCCGCGTCCGGCACGGTCTACTGCCTCTCCGAGGCGCCCTCGGCGGAGGCGGTCCAGCGCATCCACGAGCGCACGGGGCACCCCGCCAGCGAGATCCACCCGGTACCGCTGATGGTCTGACCGCCCCGGAACAGCCCGGGAACGGCAAGGGCCGGCGGGGTTTCCGCGCCGGCCCGTCGGTATGGGCTGACCGGATTCGTTCGCACACTCCAGGAGCACCGGAAGGCCTCGGGCATATGCCTGGTGCAAGTCCTCCACAGATGTTGCCAAACGCCTTACAGCCCGTCGCTCGCTGTGCCACAGTCGTCACCGGCCCTTCCTTCAGAACCGGTCCCTCCTCAGACTTGGCCGTGCCGCGCCTGTATCGGAGTTCAGATGCCGTCCCACCTGTACGCGGACCGCCCCGCGCAACCTCCCGAGCCAGGGTCGGTGGACGCGCTGATCTCGCAGACCCGACAGCTCCGGGGAGAAGTCGACGCCGTCCGCCGTGACACCGTCGTCGACGACGACGACGCGCAGGGCCGCTGGCAGCGCGCGCTCTGCGATCTCGCCGTCCACCACCTCGACGACCTCCGCGAGCACCTCGGCCAGCTCAAGGAGGGGCTGCCGCCCGCCTCGCCCGAATCGGCCGCCCTGCCGCAGGCCGCCCCCGAGACGGGGGCCGAGGCGCAGCAGACCAGGGTCGGCAGTGCCGAGTGGAACCTGCTGACCGATGAGGTCAGTTGGTCCGACGAACTCTTCCAGATCTTCGGCCGCTCCCCCGAGGCCGGCGCGCTGCCCCTCGACGAACTGGGTTCCGCCCTGTTCTCCGAGGACCAGCCGCTGCTGACCGCGATGGTGACCGCCTGTCTGGTGGACGGCAAGCCCATAGACGGCGAGTTCCGCATCGTCCGGACCGACGGCCGGGTCCGGACGCTGCACATGAGGGGCGAGCCGGTACTCGACTCCGACGGTTGCACGGCCTCCATGTGGGCCGTGCTGCGGGACGTGAGTGAACTGCGCCGGAGCCAGCGGGCGGTGCGCGAGTCCCGGGACTCGCTGCAGCGCCGGCAGGAGATCGCGCAGACCGAGCGCCGGCTGGCGGTCGAGCTGCAGGAAGCCGTGCTCCCCCCGTGGCGCGGCTCCCTGCGGTTCCCGCACGACAACACCAGGGCGCTGGACGTCGCGGCGCACTATCTGCCCTCCGCGACCAGCGCGCTCATCGGCGGGGACTGGTACGACGCGCTCGAACTCCCCGGCGGGCACTCGATGCTGACGGTGGGTGACCTCACCGGACACGGGGTGACCGCGACCTCCGGCATGGCGATGATGCTCGGCGCCCTGCGCGGGATGGCCATGGCCGGCATCGAGCCGGGCCCGCTGATGGGCTGGCTCAACCAGCTCCTGGAGACCTCCGTCCAGCCCGCGCTGGGATCCGCGGTGTGCTGCCGCTACGACCCCGCGCGCCGGGTGCTGTCCTGGGCCCAGGCCGGACACCCCGCCCCGCTGCTGTTCCGGCGCGGCCAGGGCCGTTCGCTGCTGCCGCCCGAGGGCGTCCTGCTGGGAGCGACCTCCGGAGCCACGTACGGCCAGGCCGAGGAGCGGCTCGAGATCGGCGACGTACTCGTCCTGCACACCGACGGACTGACTCCGCGCAGCATCGAGTTCAGCAAGGCCGACGGGACCGAGCGACTGCTGGCGCTGGCACCGCACTTCTCCGCCGCCCGGTCCTCACAGGACTGCGTGCGCCTGGTGATCGGGGAGTTCGGCGAAGGCGAGCGCGAGGACGACGCCTGCGTGCTGGTGGCCCGGATCGGCTCGTAGCGAGCTACGGGCCAGGGCGATCCGCGGGACTCAGGGCCGCGCCGGAAGGCGCGGCCTTATCCGTCCTCGGCTCCGGGCGGTCACCCGTCTCAAACCGACCGCGCCACGGGGCTGTTCGGGAGGGCCAGCTTGATCTCCTCGCGGAGCTCCTCGATGCCGGCGAATCCCGAGTACTGGCCGGTCAGCCGGTACATCTCGCGCAGCCGGTCCCATGTCCGGTGCGAGGAGGTCTCGTTCATCGAGACCAGCGCCAGGCGGGCGTAGCGGTCCGCCTGTTCCGGGTCGTCGGCGATGAAGCAGGCGGAGGCCATCGAGATGTAGTCGAAGATCTTCGAGCGCTGGTGGCCGTCGGCCCGCAGCCGCAGGGCCTCCTGCGCGTGCTGCTGCGCGACGGTCGCCGCCGAGGGGTCGTGGTCGGCGAGGGTACGGAAGGCCAGCGCCTGCATGCCGTGCAGATCGGCCTCGTCGAAGTGCTGCATCCATGACGGCGGCGGCACGTCTCCCGAGGTGGACACGAACAGGTCCTCGGCCTCGCCCAGGGTGCGGCGCATGGCCTGCCCCTTGCCGAGCGCGGCCTGCGCCCAGGCCTCGATGGTGTGGAGCATGGCGCGGGTGCGGGGCAGCGTCTGCTCGCCGGAGCCGGACTGTGCCAGCTTCATCAGGTCGAGGGCCTCGTTCGGCTTCCCGAGGTGGACCATCTGACGGGCCGCGCGGGAGAGCGCCTCGCCCGCGCGCGGCCGGTCGCCGCCCTCGCGGGCCGCGTGCGCGGCGATGACGAAGTACTTCTGCGCGGTGGGCTCCAGGCCCACGTCGTGGGACATCCAGCCCGCCAGGACCGCCAGGTTGGCCGCCACCCCCCAGAGCCTGCGCTGGAGGTGGTCGGGGTGGTGGTACGCGAGCATGCCGCCCACCTCGTTGAGCTGTCCGACCACCGCCTTGCGCTGGAGGCCGCCGCCTCTGGAGGCGTCCCAGGCGCGGAAGACGTCCACCGAGCGCTCCAGCGCCTCGATCTCCTGGGAGCCGATGGGCGCGGCCTCGTAGCGGTCGTAGCCCGCCGAGTCGGCCTGGAAGGCATCGGTGTGGCGGTGCGCGTCCTTCGCGCGGGCGGGGTCGGTGTGGAGCCAGTCGTGCATGGCGTTGCCGATGGCGGAGCCGGCGGTGAGCACGGCACCCGCGCTCATCAGACCGCGACGGTTGAGCATGAGGTCCATTCCCGTGAATTCGGTGAGGACCGCGGCTGTGCGTTCGGGCGCCCAGGGCATTCCGTCGGGATTCTCCTGCTCCCCGTCCGGTTGCCTTTTGGCGGTGCGCCGTTGTCGTACGAACCCGAGGTCCTCGATGGTCACGACACGACCGAGCCGCTCGGTGAACAGTGCTGCCAGTACCGTGGGCACCGGTTCGCGCGGGGTCTCCCCCATGTCGATCCAGCGCCGCACCCGCGAGGTGTCGGTGGCCAGCTGGTGGTGGCCCATCGAGGCCGCCTGCCGGTTGACCATCCTCGCCAGTTCGCCCTTCGACCAGCCGGCCAGGCCGAACAGGTCGTTCAGACGGGTGTTTGGACCTTTGCTCACGTCAAGCCCCCAGGTTCTCGGCTGAGTTGACAGTAACCCCCCGTCAGATGCCGAGCGACTATTCGCCAGGGTTCGCCAGGGCACGCAATGTGGTCCGCCACCCACGCCGGGGTGTCAGGTAGGAATGCGCCTCCCCGACCCGGTCACCGGCGGAACTCCCCAGGGTGATGCACGGGATCCGGCGGGGCGGCGTATGCAACTCGTCGGCGCACGAAGGGATCCGTAACGCCATGTACGCAGCCACGTCCTCCGTGTCCGCCCCGGTCCGGCCGCACCGCACGCTCCCCGCGGGCGGCGGCCCCTACCTCGAACCCGGCCGCTCCGCGGCCCCGGCGCAGGGCGCCGTTCGGGCTCGGCGGATGCCGGGTACCGGATCGCAGCCGCTCAGCGGGAGAATCGACCTGTCGGGCCCCCAGGGGGCGCAGTTGCGCACCGCACTGGCCTCCGTGCAGCGCATCTGTCCGGAGTTCGCGCCGGTCCAGGTCCTGCGCCGCAGCGGCCGTTCGGTCCTGCTGGTGGGAACCACCGGACGGATGACGGCCGTCGCGAAGGTTTTACTGGATCACTCGCCCGAGTGGCGCGAGCGGTACCGGCACGAAATAGCGACGTACCGGACGTTCGTCCGGCACCGCCCGCAGGTACGGGTGCCGCGGCTGATCGCCGCCGATCCGGAGAACTGCGTACTGATCGTCGAGCGGATGGCCGGCCGGGTCGCCGCGCTCCAGCGGCATCCGGTGGAGGCCCCGCCGCGGGCCGACCTGAGGGCGGCACTGGGAGCGGTGCGCCAGGTGAACGGCTGGCGGCCCGCCGACGAGCTGTTCGGGCGGCCGCTGGACTACGACCGGCGGATCGCCCGGGACTACCAGCTGGGCCTGCTGACCGACCGTGACTTCGGCGACCTGCAGAAGCTGCTGCACGGCGTGAAGATGTCGGGCAACCCCTGGCAGTTCAACCACGGCGACGCGCTGCTGTCGAACTTGCTGCTCTCCCCGACGGGTCCCGTGCTCCTCGACTGGGAGCACGCGGGCTGGTACCGGCCGGGCTACGACCTGGCCACCCTGTGGACGGTACTGGGCGACGCCCCCTCGGCACGCTCCCAGATCAGCCGCCTGGCGCAGGCGGCCGGACCGGCCGCGCGGGACGCGTTCCTGGTCAACCTGATGCTGGTGCTGACCCGGGAGATCCGGATGTCGGAGACGGCCGTGCAGCGCTCGATGCTGGCGACCGCCCCGACCCAGGCGCTGCCGGCGGGCTCCCTGTCCTCGGGCGAGGAGCAGCGCCTGCTGCTGCGCCGCCTGCACGACGACGCGGGCATGGCCCGCAGGGCGGTCCGGGCGGCGGTGGGCACGCGCTGACCCCCGCCGCCCGGCGGTCCCGTCGGCCCTGCTCCGCCGGGCCCCCAGGTCGTCCCTTCCGACCTAGACGAGTCATTCCGAATGCTGACGGTGTGTTCGGGAACGCAGACAGGGCGTCCAAGATCGTTGTGTGACGAACAACCTAGACGCCCTGCTGACCGCACTGTACGTGAAGATCGACGACGAGATCGGAGGCACCCGATGGCTGGGCCGGCCTCCACGGTTGACGGACTCCGAGCTCGTCTGCCTCGCCGTCGCGCAGGCACTGCTGGGCTTCACCTCGGAGTCGCGGTGGCTGCGGTTCGTGGACTCCCGCCTGGGTGCGATGTTCCCGTACGTGCCCAGGCAACCGGGCTGGAACAAGCGGCTGCGGGCTGCGTTGCCGCTGGTCAAGAAGGCGATACGGCTGCTGGCCGCCGATACGGACTTCTGGTTCGACAACCACTGGATCGTCGACTCCACCCCGGTGGAATGCGGCCGCTCGCGTCCAACCGTGAAACGGTCGGACATGGCCGGCTGGGCTGGATACGGGTACTGCGCCAGCCACAGCCGGTTCTTCTGGGGCCTGCGCCTGTTCCTGGTCTGCACCCCGACCGGCATGCCGATCCTGTGGGCCCTGGCGAACCCGAAGATCGATGAACGCGAGGTACTGACGGCGATGCTGGACCGCGAACCGGAAGCGGTCACCGACCGGCCGGGGCTGCTGATGATCTCCGACAAGGGCTTCGCCTCCAAGGAGTTCGAGTCCGATCTGGCACTGCGGGGAGCCGAGTTGCTGCGGCCGTCGTTCAAGCGGGAGAAGAAGCGCAAGGGCGAGGGTCTGCTGAAGTCGGTGCGGCAGCTGATCGAGTCGGTCAACGACACCCTCAAGGGCCAGCTCGACCTGGAACAACACGGCGGGCGAACCTTCGAGGGTGTCGCCGTCCGCGTCGCCCAGCGCATCCTCGCGATGGCCGCCGCGATCTGGCACAACCACAAGACCGACCAGCCGATCACGCGCTCACTCATCGCCTACGACCACTGATCACATCGGAATGACTCGTCTAGCCGACGGGACTGCCGACGGGAACGTCCTGCTCCTCCGACCGCCTGGCGGCCGGGGAGTGGCGTTCGACGTCGAGGCTGGCGCGGGGGCGCTTGCGGGCGGGAGTGTTGCGGCGCACGTCGTCCACCCCGCGCCGCATCGCGTCGCGGAGCCACTTGCTGGCGGGGCGTTCCACGAGCCGGTGGATCAGCCAGGCGACGACCATCATCAGGACGGTCACCGAGACCAGGAGGACCGCCGCGGGCACGTCGTTGCGGAAGTGGTGGATCAGCGTCATCCCGACGTACATGTGGATGAGGTACAGCGGGTACGTGAGCGCCCCGGCGGTCGACAGCCACTTCCACTGCACCTTGTCGAAGGCGCCCAGTGCGATCGCGGCGATCACCGCGAAGCCGGCGATCACGATCAGCCGGACGGGCCAGGTGGGCAGCAGGTTGGCCGCGACCTTGCCCAGGCTGCTCTCCATTCGGTAGTGCAAGTAGCGCTGGGACAGCAGCAGCTGCATCACGACGATCCCCCACAGCATGGGGTTCGAGCCGTAGCGGCGCATGAGGTAGAAGGCGATGCCGGCGATGAAGAACGGCGCGTACACGGGCATCGCGAAAGCCGCCAGCAGGGGAGAGCCGAGCGAGGGCGCCAACGCCGCGGCCACGGTCCAGACCCCGCAGAAGATGACCATGTTGCGGTAGGTGACTCCGCAGAGGACGACGATCGCCATCAGCACGTAGAACTTGAGCTCGACGAAGAGCGTCCAGTAGACGTCGTCGACGTTCCGGGTGTTGTTGCCGGCCTGCAGCATCGTCAGGTTGACGATGACGTCGTCCCAGCCGCGTATGGAGTGGATCTCCGGCCACGCCTTCACGACCAGCGCGGTGAAAGGCACGGCGACCCAGTAGGCCGGGAAGAGCCGGGAGACCCGCGATATGGCGAAGTCGCCGACCGTGCGCCCCCAGACGCTCATGCAAATGACGAAGCCGCTGACCAGGAAGAAGATTTCAACCCCGAGCCACCCGAACTGGGCGAAATGGTGGAGGGTCGGAAATATCGTGGTCGGGTCGTGCCCCCAGGGGCGACTCAGAGCTGCGTAGTGGTACAGGACCACCATCAGGGCGGCGACGAGGCGGAGCCCGTCGAGGGCCGCAAGTCTGGTCTTGAGCCCAGGCTGGGGCATGGTGGATCCTCCGTGCCGCCACCGGCGACACCCTGAAGTGAGAGAGAAGCCCCCGACGGGTACATGGACGCAAACCCATGTGTTACCTGTGGGAAACTTGTGTGCGGGACATATTCTCACGGAATCTAAAGAATTCGAATGTGACGACGGACATGACAACGGACAGGGAGAGGGCCCCTTACCGAAAGGGCCCGTAGCCCCTCTGACGGAGCCGCCCGCACGGCGGACTCCACGCCCGGCCGGTGACGTGACCCGGGCCCGGCGGCCCGGCCCCAGAAGTCCCGTGGTGCGCACATCCGGTGCGTGCACCACGGGATTTCCCGTGTCCGCTCCGGGCGTGCGACTGGCGCGTATGCCTTGACTTCACATGATCCCCCGAAGACCTTTTCTGACTCAGCATCAGAATGCTGGAGCCGTCCCCTCACTCCCCTCTCCGCTGGAGCCTGCCCATGACCGCGAGAACCGCCTCCTCAGCGAGTCCCGAACCACACGGTGCCCTCCCCTCCCGCCGGACGGTCCTCGCCGGGACCGGCGCCGGGGTGCTCGCCGCCACCGTGCTGCCGGCCGCCGTCGCGCATGCCGCGGACGGGCCCGCGCTCGGCGAGTACGACGTCGTCGTGGTCGGCTCCGGGGCTGCCGGGATGACCGCCGCGCTCACCGCGGCCAAGCGGGGCCTGAGCGTGCTGGTGGTCGAGAAGGCCCCGACCTTCGGCGGTTCGGCCGCCCGGTCCGGCGCCGGGATCTGGCTGCCCAACAACTCGGTGATCCTGGGCGCGGGCGTCCCGGACACCCCGGCGAAGGCGGCGCAGTACCTGTCGGCCGTCGTCGGCAGCGGCTCCTCCGCGGACCGGCAGGCGGCCTTCCTGTCCAACGGGCCGCGGATGCTGGACTTCGTGATGGCCAACAGCCCGCTGCGCTTCCGCTTCATGGACGGCTACAGCGACTACTACCCGAACCTCCCCGGCGGACTCCCGAACGGCCGCTCCATCGAGCCGGACCAGATCGACGGGAACATACTCGGCGCCGAACTGGCCCACCTGAACCCGGCGTACATGCCCGTGCCGGCCGGAATGGTGGTGTTCAGCCAGGACTA
Source organism: Streptomyces tatrensis (assembly GCF_049310065.1). Classification (NCBI taxonomy): domain Bacteria; kingdom Bacillati; phylum Actinomycetota; class Actinomycetes; order Kitasatosporales; family Streptomycetaceae; genus Streptomyces; species Streptomyces tatrensis. Next base: position 1,089,688 of record NZ_JBMDLB010000011.1, read on the forward strand.
CAAGTGGCTCAACCTCGCCGCCGTGAGCGCCAAGGGGCTCGCGGTGTCCACCGAATGCCTGGCGCGCGGTACGGCGGCCGCGCTGTGCGGGCAGAAGCCGCTGACCATGGGCCAGGCCCTGGCGACCGGCCTGCGGGCCGGGCTGCTGCAGGCCGGGGTCCCGGTGTGGCTGAACAGCCCGCTCGTCGACCTGGTCCAGGAGGGCGGCGCCGTCACCGGCGTGGTGGTGGAGAAGGAGGGCGTACGGGGCGTGGTGCGGGCCCGCAAGGGCGTGGTCATCGGCTCGGGCGGCTTCGAGCACAACGCGGAGATGCGGGCCCAGTACCAGCAGCAGCCGGTCGGCACCCAGTGGTCGGTCGGCGCCAAGGAGAACACGGGCGACGGGATCCGGGCCGGCCAACGGGCGGGCGCGGCACTGGCGTTGATGGACGACGCCTGGTGGGGTCCGTCGATCCCGCTTCCGAACGAACCGTACTTCTGCCTGGCCGAACGGACCCTGCCCGGGGGCCTGATGGTCAACGCGAAGGGCGCCCGCTTCGTCAACGAGGCCGCCCCGTACAGCGATGTGGTGCACGTGATGTACGAGAAGGACCGGAGCGCCACCGGCTCGCACATTCCGGCGTGGCTGATCGTCGATCAGAACTACCGCAACAAGTACCTGTTCAAGGACATCCTGCCGACGCTCGTCTTCCCCGACTCCTGGTACCAGGTGGGCGCCGCGAAGAAGGCGTGGACCTGGGACGCCCTGGCCAACCAAATCGGGGTGCCGGCCGCCGCCCTGCGCTCGACGCTCAACCGGTTCAACGGCCAGGCGTGGAACGGCACCGACCCCGACTTCCACCGGGGCGACACCGCGTACGACCACTACTACACGGACCCGGGCGTGACGCCGAACTCCTGTCTGGCCCCGATCTGGGCGCCGCCGTTCTACGCCTTCAAGATCGTGCCGGGCGACCTGGGCACGAAGGGCGGCATCGTCACGGACGCGCGGGCCCGCGCACTGCGCGCGGACGGGTCCGTGATCCGGGGCCTGTGGGCGGCGGGCAACGCGAGTGCGGCCGTGATGGGCCACAGCTACGCGGGGGCCGGGTCGACGATCGGTCCCGCGATGACGTTCGGCTACGTGGCCGCGAACGACATCGCGGACGCGTGACGGCTGCGGCCGGCCCTGCCGGCTAGCCCTGCCGGTTAGCCCTGCTGGAAGAGCTCGGCCGGGAGCGGCTTCAGCAGCGCGTAGAGGTCGTCCGTGATCGGGCGGTCCCAGCTCGCGATGGTGACCAGCACGTTGTCGCTGCGGTCGAACTGCACGCAGCTGATCCGGCTCTCGGAGAGCTTGACCTTCCGGACGATGAGGAGGTTGTCGCCCTGCATGACGGGGCAGTCCTCGGCACCGGTGACCTCGACGTCCTCGTCGTTCTCGAGGGCGTCGAGGAGCTGGGCCACCTCGAAGGGGACCTGGCCCTCGGAGAGGTCGCGCGCGGGGGAACCCTCGGGGAGGTTTCCGATGATCATTGCGGGACCGCGTCCGCCGAACAGGTCGTAGCGGAGGAAGACACCCTGGCAGCTGCCGTCGGGTGCGGGCAGCAGCCCGGCCCCGAGATTGCCCGGCCAGTCCCCCGGGTCCATGGCCAGGACGTCGAAGTCCGGGCCGGCGGGTGTGGCGGCGCGGTGGCGGCGGAGGAAGGACATGCCGCCATGGTACGTGCCCCGCCACGTTTATCGGCCCTCCACCCCCTTACCCGGGGCCCGGCCCCGGCCCCGGATGCGCCGCTGCGCGGAGCGAAGTCCGCGCGGCAACCTCTCGCCGCTGCGCGGGACGAAGTCCCCTCCCCGCCCTTCGCCCGTTCCCCGGGCTCTGCCCGGACCCCGGTCCTCAAGCGCCGGACGGGCTGGAAGGGGTACCGGGCTGCGCCCGGACCCCCTGGGGCTCCGCCCCAGGCCCCGCGCCTCAAACGCCGGCGAGGCTGAAACGGCGCTCCGCGCCATCCAGCACGCACCGGCCACATCCAGCCCCGCCGGCGTTTGAGGCGCGGGGTCCGGGGCGGAGCCCCGGGGAACGGGCGAAGGGCGGGTAGGGGACCTCGCCCCGCAGGGCCACCCCCAGTCCCGGCGGGCCCGTCAACGCACCGGGGCTCCGGTCAGCGCACCGGGGCCGGGGCGGCGTCGGGCACGGAGCCACCCGGCAGCGTGCCACCGCGGGCGAGCAGCCCGTCCGTGGTGGTGGCCACCAGGCCGTCCGCCCCGCAGGCCCGGGCCGCCACCACCGCACGCAGCAGGATCTCGGTGTCCCCCCGCGCCTCCCCCAGCGCGGCCAGCGCGAGCGCCAGCTCGTAGGCCGCCGGCGAAGCCGACAGGACGGACACGGCCTCCTCCAGGAGGGCGGCCCGATCCTGGGGCGAAGCCACCTCCGCGGCCACCCGCAGGGCCTGGCCGATGCCGGACGCGGCCCCGAAGGCGCGGGCCCGGCGTACGGCCTCCTCTGCCAGCTCCCGCGCACGCGCCGGGTCCTCCGCGGCCACCGCGCGGGCCAGGTGGAGCCGCCAGGGGCACCAGGACGGGTTCTGGATGCCCCGGGGGGTCAGCCGCCGGTCCACCGCCTCCAGCTCCGCCGCGGCGGCCTTCGCCTGGCCGCGGGCCAGCAGCAGTTCCGCGTAGACGGTCTGGGAGTCGGGGAAGACGACGGCCGCGGGGAAGGGCTCCCCGTACTCGTGCTCGCGGACCAGTTCCCAGGCCTCGTCCACCCGCCCCCGCGCGAGCAGGGTGGTGATGAGGATCGCGATGGAGTACCAGTGCACGGGCGTACGCCGCCCGACGCGCTCGGCGAGACGGAGCCCGGCCCGCGCCAGCTCCTCCGCCTCGGCCAGCCGCCCCCTGCGGTAGCGGATGTAGGCGCGCAGGCTGTAGGCGAAGGACAGGTGCGCTCCGCGCCAGCCCTGCCGCTCGAACTCGGCGGTGCCGGCCTCGAACAGTTCCTCGGCCCGCTCCGGCCGGTCGGCGTACATGTGCACCATCGCGACGAGCACCGGGACCTCGAAGCCCCGGTCGGCGTACGCCCAGCTGAACTCGGTTTCCAGGACCCGCCCGGCATGGTGGAGGACCACGTCGACCGGCTCCCCGCGCAGGCAGGCGTCCCAGGCGCGCAGCCCGATGACGTACCGCTCGGTGAGGTCCCGCCCGCTCAGCCGGTCCGCGAGCTTCGCGAGCCGCCGGGAGCGCGCCGGGGAGTCCCGCTCGGCGGCGTTGAAGGCGTCCCACATGAACTGTTCGGACTGCAGGCGCAGGCGGCCGCGTACGTCCTGGGTGTGGGGGATCTCCCGCGCGAGGCATTCCGAGGCGTCGGCGAGCCGGTCGCTGTGCGAGAGGACCTGGGCCAGCCGGATGACGATGCCCTGGCGCAGCGCCGGGTCCTCGAAGGGCTCCGCGAGGGCGGCGCGCAGGTGGTTGACGGTGTTGGCGGGCTCGGTGAGCAGGGAGGCGCAGCCCAGTTCGTATAGGACGGCCGCCCGCTCGTCGAAGTCCGGGGGTTCGCGCAGGGCCCGTGCCAGCTGGCGGCGGGCGGCTTCGGGGGCGCCGGCCCGGAGGTTCTCGCCGGCTGCCTCGCGCAGGGTGCGCACCACCCAGGGGTCGTTCTCGGGGTGGGTCTCGAGCAGGTGCCGGGCCGCGGCGGAGGGCCCGAGTCCCGCGTCGACCACGGCCGCGGCGGCCTTTCCGTGCAGGGCGACGCGCAGGGCGTCGGGGATCGCGCGGTATATGGCGGTGGCGATGAGGGGGTGCACGAACTCCAGCCCGGCCGCGCCCGCTTCGCCGGCGCCCGCTTCCTCGGGGGCGGCCGACAGGATGCGGGCGTCGCGCAGCCGCCCGGTGGCGTCGACGGTTTCCTCGGTGCCGAGTCCGGCGACGCGGGCGGCGAGTTCCCGGGGGATGTCGGTGCCGAGGACGGCACAGGCCCAGGCGAAGCGGACGGTGGAGGGGCCGAGGCTGTGCAGGCGGGCGACGAGGCCGCTGCCGCGCTGGGCGGCGGCGAGGTCGCGCAGCAGCGGGGCGCTGGCTTCGACGGGGGCGAGGCCCTTGTCGCGGACCTTCGCGGTGAGCTCGACGGCTTCGAAGGGGTTGCCGGTGGTGACGGCCCAGGCCTCGCGGCAGAACGCCTCGTCGGCGTGTTCGCCGACGGCTTCGCGGACCAGGCCGGAGACGGCCTCGGCGGTGAGCGGTGCGAGGCTCAGCGGGCGGTGTCCCGCGCGGCCGGGCAGCGTACGGAAGGCCTCGGCGTGCGCGGGCAGTTCGTCGGGGCGGTAGGCGACGACGAGGAGGAGGGGGAGGTGTTCGGCGCGCGGGGCGAAGGCGGCGAGCCAGGAGAGGGATTCGGGGTCGGCCCAGTGGGCGTCGTCCAGGACGAGGGCGACGGGGGCGCGCTGCACGACGAGGTGGGTGAGGACCCAGTCGAGTCCGTCGCGCAGGCCCTGGGGGTCGGGCGGGGCGCCCTGTTCGGCCGCGCAGAGGCCGAGGGCGGGGCCGACGATGGAGTACCAGCTGCCGAGGGCTTCGCGCAGTTCGGCGTCGGAGGTGCCGGCCAGTTGGGGCTGGATGAGCTGGCGGGCGACGTGGAAGGGCTGGCTCTGCTCCTGTTCGCCGCCGCGGGCGGCGAGGACGGTGCAGGCCTTGGTGTGGGCGCGGCGGCGGACTTCGCCGAGGAGCGCGGTCTTGCCGAGGCCGGCGGGTCCGGAGAAGGCCAGCAGGGCTCCGCCGGCGTCGGGGCCCGGGTCCGTGAGCTGGTCCAGGGCTTCGTCGACGGCGGTGAGCTCGGTGTCGCGCTCGAACATCGTGCGCCGCTTGCGGGTCCGGCGTTCCGTCATGGCTGGTACCCCCCAGGCCTGTTCGGGGGTTCAGCGTACGCCCGCGTACGCGCCCGGGAAGCCCTGTGCGGCAAATAGAGCTGATCTTCTTTCGGGGGGAGCCGCCCTGTGCTATTCCCGGCCGGTCAGTCCTGCGCGGAGCGTTCCGCGAGCGCTTCCAGGACGGCCACGGCCTCGTCGGCCCGGGCGGCGTCCACGAAGAGGTGGTCGTGGTGGTAGCCGGCGATGACGTTGCAGCTCAAGCCGTGTGCGCCGAGTTCGGTGGCGAAGGCCGCAGTGAGGCCGACGGCGTCGAGGGAGGAGTGGACGCGCAGGGTGATCCAGCCCGCGGTGTACGTGTACGGGAGCCCGGCCCCGTCCGCGTCCTCCTGGCTCAGCACGAGGGTGAGCCCCTCGGGTTCCAGGACGGAGGCGACGGGGGTGAGCCCGGCCAGGGCCTCCGGGTCGGTGTCGCCGGGGATGGTGCAGAACACGTACAGCCCGTCGTTCAGTTCGGGCCGCATTCCGCTCAGCAGCTTCCGCAGGTCGTTTTCTCCGCTCATGCCCCTACCGTACCGGTCATCCCGTTATGGCCGGTACGACACTGCTGGGGAACCCGTACGGCGCCCCCGGGTCAGTCGCCCTCGTAGAGCCTGCGGTGCCACCAGGCGCGCGGACGGCCGCTCCAGTCCACCCACCCCCCGGCGGACGGGACCGGGTGCGGGAGCGTCCGGCGGCGGAACTCCTCGTCCAGGCCCCGGAGCACGCGGCCCAGTGCGGTGCGGGCGGCGGGCGGCAGGGCCCGGTACAGGTCGCCCAGGTCGTCCCGGACGACGGCGACGTCGTCGCGTGCGCAGCCGGGGCAGGCCGGGCACTCGGAGGGGACCAGGAGCAGGGGGCTGCCGGGACCGCTCAGGAAGGTCCGGTACCGGCTCAGCAGGTCCACGATCTCGTAGCCCCGTCCGGGCCGGACCCAGTGCGCGGCAGCGGCCGCGGCGGGCGGCAGCCGGTCCACGGGCGGGAGTTCCCATGCCCAGGCGGGCGGTCGGCGGTCCTCGTACGTTCCTCGTTCGGCGCGCAGGGCGCCGGGCCGTCTACGCGGCATCGCCCTTTCGGCGGGTGATCGTCATGGCGGCCATGGTGCCGTGACCCTCCGGGTCCGGCAAGGGATTTACGGGGCCCACCGGGGGCGGCGGCTCCGCGCCCGGTGGTGCGCCGCGACCCCGCACAAGCAGCCTAGGTGAGGTCGAACTCCCCGCCCCGCGCGTTCAGGACGAACTTGCGCCACTCGTCCGGCGCGAAGATCAGCGAGGGGCTTTCAGGGCGGTCGCCGTTGCGCATCGCGATGAACCCCTCCACGAAGGCGATCTGGACGTCACCGGCCCCCCGGCTGCTCGACTGCCAGTCCGCCTCGGTCAGGTCGAGGTCCGGCTTTCCCCAGCCGGCCGGCGCCTTCGAAGTCATGCTCTCTGCCACGTGCGTGCTCCTCCCGGTACTCCCGGTTCGTCGTCCCGGGGCCAGGTTAGCCATCGCACGCCGTGCCGCACAGGCCACGGTGCGTCACTCGTGGCCGGTGCGGCACCCCGCCCGGAATCCGGTTTCCGCTCAGGAGCCCGGCTGCTCCGCTCCCACCAGCCACATCGCGAAGAACTGCGCCCCGCCGCCGTAGGCGTGGCCCATCGCCCGCCGGGCGTCCGGGACTTGGTGCTCCCCCGCCTGACCGCGCACCTGGAGGGCCGCTTCCGCGAAGCGGATCATCCCGGAGGCGCCGATGGGGTTGGTGGACAGCACGCCGCCCGACGGGTTGACGGGCAGGTCCCCGTCGAGCTCCGTGACTCCGGCCTCGGTGAGCTTCCAGCCCTCGCCCTCGTCGGCGAAGCCGAGGTTCTCCAGCCACATCGGCTCGTACCAGGAGAACGGCACGTACATCTCCACGGCGTCGATCTCCCGGCGCGGATCGGTGATGCCCGCCTGCCGGTAGACGTCGGCCGCGCAGTCCTTGCCCGCCTGCGGGGACACGAAGTCCTTCCCCGCGAAGAGGGTCGGCTCGCTGCGCATCGCCCCGCCGTGCACCCAGGCCGGCGGTTTCGGCGAACGGGCCGCGCCCGCGCGGTCGGTGAGGATCATCGCGCACGCGCCGTCGGAGGAGGGGCAGGTCTCGGAGTACCGGATCGGGTCCCACAGCATCGGGGACGCCTGCACCTTCTCCAGGGTGATGTCGTGCTCGTGCAGGTGCGCGTACGGGTTCTTCAGCGCGTTGCGGCGGTCCTTGTACGCGACGAGCGAGCCGACCGTGTCGGGGGCGCCGGTGCGCCGCATGTACGCGCGCACGTGCGGGGCGAAGAACCCGCCGGCCCCCGCCAGCAGCGGCTGCTGGAAGGGGACGGGGAGGGAGAGCCCCCACATGGCGTTGGACTCGGACTGCTTCTCGAAGGCGAGGGTCAGCACGGTGCGGTGGACCCGGGCGGCGACCAGGTTGGAGGCGACCAGCGCCGTGGAGCCGCCCACCGAACCGGCCGTGTGCACGCGGAGCATGGGCTTGCCGACGGCGCCGAGGGCGTCCGCGAGGTACAGCTCCGGCATCATGACGCCCTCGAAGAAGTCGGGGGCCTTGCCGATGACGACCGCGTCGATGTCCGCCCAGGTCAGCTCGGCGTCCGCGAGCGCCCGTGCGGCGGCTTCGCGTACCAGTCCCGCGATGGAGACGTCGTGGCGGGCGGCCACGTGCTTGGTCTGGCCGATGCCGACGATGGCCACCGGCTCCTTGCCCGTCGTGCTCATGCTCGGTCCCCTTCCAGGACGGCGACCAGGTTCTGCTGGAGGCAGGGGCCGGAGGTGGCGTGCGCGACGGCCCGGTCGGACTCGCCGCGGTGGATGCGGGCGGCCGCCTCGCCGATCCGGATCAGGCCGGCGGCCATGATCGGGTTGGCGGCGAGCGCTCCGCCGGAGGGGTTGACGGCGACGTCCCCGCCGAGTCCGAGGGCCTTGCGGAGCACGACCTCCTGGGAGGAGAAGGGCGCGTGCAGTTCCGCGGTGTCCACCGGGGCCTCGAACACGCCCGCGTGCTCGGCGGCGATCCGCGTCGACGGGGAGTCGGTGAGGTCGCGCAGCCCCAGGCTGTGGGCCTCGATGCGGTGGTCGATGCCGGTGATCCACGCGGGCCGCTCGCACAGCCGGCGTGCCACGTCCCCGGCGGCCAGGATGACGGCGGCCACGCCGTCGCCGATGGGCGGGCAGTCACCGGTGCGCAGCGGGGCGACCTGGTACTCGCCCTGCGGGACCGCTCCGCTGAGCTGGGCGTGCGGATTGGCTTCCGCCGAGGCCCGGCTGCGGGCGCCGATCGCGGCGAGCCCGGCTTCGTCGGTCTCGCCCGCGTCGATGAGCGCCCGGGCCTGGAGGGCGGCCAGGGCCACCGAGTCGGGCCAGAGCGGAGCCACGTAGTACGGGTCGAGCTGGCGGGTCAGCACGTCGCGCACCGACCCCGGCGAGGACTTCCCGTACGAGTAGACGAGCGCGGTGTCGGCCTCGCCGGTCTGGATCTTGACCCAGGCCTCGTAGAGGGCCCAGGCGCCGTCCATCTCCACGTGCGATTCGGAGATGGGCGGCCAGGCGCCGACCCCGTCGAGGGTCATGGTGAAGGAGAAGGCCCGGCCGGCGAGGTAGTCGCTGGAGCCGGAGCAGGTGAAGCCGATCTCGCCCGCCTTCAGCCCGGTGGCGGCCAGCACTTGGTGCAGGACGGGCATGACCATCTCGACTTCGCTGACCTCGTCGGTCCGGCGCAGGTGGTCGCTCTGTGCGAAGGCGACCACCGCGACCTCACGGGCGTATCGGGCCATCAGATGAGCTCCTTGTACACGTCGTAGTCCGCGTCCGGCTCTCCGGTGGGGCGGTAGTGGTCGGGGTAGCGCCCGCCCTCGGTCCAGACGGGTTCGACGCGCAGGCCCATCCGCACCTGGTCGTACGGGATGCCGCCGATCCGGCCGTGGAGGGCGAGGCCGGCGCCGTCCAGGGCGATGTGGGCGTAGACGTAAGGCACTTCGATGTCGAGGTTCTTGGCCTTGATGTTGACGATGCAGTAGGTGGTGACGGTGCCGGCCGGCCCGACCTCGACCCGGTCGGTCGTCGCCACCCCACAGGTGGGGCAGGCGCCGCGCGGAGGCACGTACACCTTGTGACAGGAGGGGCAGCGCTCGCCGATGGTCTTCTGCTCGGAGAGCCCGGCGATGTACGCGGTCTGCGCGCGGCCGGGGCTGTACGAGTAGTCCAGGCGGGCCGCGGCGACGATCCCGGTGACGGCATCGGCGAACTCCCCGCTGTGCGGGGTCGTTGGCACGCTCTGCTCCCCGTCCCCGGCGGTCCCTGCCTCGGGCTCGAAGCAGGCGATGTCGGTGATCGCGCCGGTCCGCTCCGCCGCCCACCGCACGCGGACCCGCATGCCGGTGGCGACCGCCTCGGGCCCGGGGGCGTCGAGGGCGTGCAGGATCGCCGTGTCGGCTCCGTCGAGGCGGACGAGCACCCAGGCGAAGGGGGTGGACAGGGGCTGGTTGGGGCGCGGCGAACCGTTCCAGGCCCAGGTGGTGACGGTCCCGGTGGCGCCGACCTCGACCAGGTCGCGGATCTCCTCGGCGGTGACGGGGTCGTACTCGACGGGCGGCACCATCACCTTGCCGTCGGCGGTCGTGACCCCGAGGACGACCCCTTCGCGCAGCCCGGTGAGGAAGGCGCTCTGCACGGGGCCGAGGGAGCGGGTGAAGGGGAACTCGACGACGAGGGGTGCGCGGAGTATCTCGGGTGGCGACGCGGCTGTCATGGGTGGGTCTCCGATGTGAGGGGTTACGAGAACGGGTGGGACGGATGGTGCCGCCGGGCGTTTCCGGTACTGCCGGGCGTATCCGGTGCCGGCGGGCGTATCCGGTGCCGGCGGGCATATCCGGCGCTGCCGGACGTATCCGGTCCCGCCGGGCACGCCCAGTGCCGCCGGGCATATCCGGTGCCGCCAGACACATCCGGCACTGCCAGGCACATCCAGTGCCGCCGGGCACATCTGGTGCCGCCGGGCGAAAATCCAGCCCCGCCGGCGTTTGAGGCGCGGGGGTCCGGGGGCTGGCCCCCGGCAACGGCGCCGCACCCGCCCACCCAGCACACCGGAACCGCCAGGGCCGATCCAGCCCCTCCGGCGCTTGAGGAGCGGGGTCCGGGGCCGAGCCCCGAAATCCAGCCCCTCCGGCGCTTGAGGAGCAGGGGACCGGGGGCCGGCCCCCGACGACGGCGCCGCACCCGGCTCCCGAACCGGCCCCACCGGAACGGGTGGCCCCGGCGCGGGCACGCGCAAACTACTCCCGCCGATACACCGCGGGCCGCTTCTCCGCGAAGGCCCGCGCCCCCTCCTTGGCGTCGGCCGTGTCGAAGATCGGCCACCCCCGCAGGAGTTCGGAGGCGAGCCCCTCCGACTCCGTCATCTCGGCCGTCTCGTAGACGGAGGCCTTCACCGCCTCCACCGCCAGCGGCCCGCACGCGTTGATCTTCTCCGCGATCTCCAGCGCAGCGGCCAGCGCCGTCCCGTCCGGCACCACCCGCCCGACGAGCCCGATCCGCGCCGCCTCCTCGGCCGCGTACGGCCGCCCGGTCAGCAGCATCTCCAGCGCGTGCGTCCGCGCGATCTGCCGCGGGAGCCGTACCGTCGAGCCGCCGATCGGGAAGAGCCCCCGCTTGACCTCGAACAGGCCGAAGGTGGCGCCCTCCCCCGCGACCCGGATGTCGGTCCCCTGGAGGATCTCCGTACCGCCGGCCACGCAGTAGCCCTCGACCGCCGCGATGATGGGCTTCCGCGGCCGGTGGTGGCGCAGCATCGCCTTCCAGTGCAGGTCCGGGTCGGCCTTCAGCCGGTCCCGGTACTGGTCGCCCGCCATGCCCTTGCCGGCCAGCGCCTTCAGGTCCATGCCGGCGCAGAAGTCCCCGCCGGCCCCCGTCAGCACCACCGAGCGGATCGTGTCGTCCGCGTCGGCTTCCAGCCAGCCGTCGTACAGCCCCACCAGCAGCGGCAGCGAGAGCGCGTTCTTCGCCTCGGGCCTGTTCATGGTGAGCACCAGCGTGGCTCCGTGGCGTTCCACGGTCAGGTGTTCTGTCCCACCCATTGCCGTCCTCCCGTCTCAAGACCTAGAACAGGTTGCAGGAGGGGCCGGTGCAGTTCAATAGTTTTCTGACACCCAGTCAGATTTCTTGGGCGGTCCCCTTCCCTGTTGGGGTTGGCGACGCTCTAATGACCGCCGAGCAGACCAGCCATGGGATTTTCTGGGTCAGGAGGACCGGTGGAGTACAACATTGCCGACCTGTTCGAGTCGGTCGTGGACGTGGTCCCGGACCGCGAGGCCCTCGTGTACGTGGACCACCCCGGGACCGGCGCCGAGCGCCGCCTCACGTACGCGGAGCTGGACGCGGCGGCGAACCGCATCGCGCACCATCTGCTGGACAGCGGCCTGAAGGCCGGTGAGCACCTGGGCCTGCACCTCTACAACGGCATCGAGTACCTCCAGACCGTCCTCGCCTGCCTGAAGGCCCGCCTGGTACCGGTGAACGTGAACTACCGGTACGTGGAGGAAGAGCTCGTCTACCTCTACAACGACGCCGACCTCGCCGCGCTCGTCTTCGAGGGCGAGTTCACCGAACGGGTCGCGGCGGCCCTCCCGCAGACGACGAAGCTCCGTCACCTGATCCGCGTCGGGCCGACCCCCGAGGGCGCCCCGGAGCCCTCGATCGCACCGGTCGCGTACGCCGACGCGGAGGCGGCCGGCTCGCCGGAGCGCGGATTCCCGCCCCGCTCCCCCGACGACCTGTTCATCATCTACACCGGCGGCACGACCGGTATGCCCAAGGGCGTCATGTGGCGGGCGGAGGACCTCTTCTTCGCCGGCCTCTTCGGCGGCGAGCCGACCGGCGAACCGGTGAAGCGGCCGGAGGAACTGGCCGAGCGGGTCGCGTCGAAGGGGGCCGGGCTGACCTTCTTCCCCGCGCCGCCGCTGATGCACGGCACGTCCACGCTGACGTCCTTCATCGCCTTCAACTACGGGCAGCGGGTGGTCATCCACCGCAAGTACGCGCCCGAGGAGGTACTGCGGACGATCGAGAAGGAGAAGGTCTCCAGCGTCTCGCTGGTGGGCGACGCCATGCTGCGCCCGCTCATCGACGCCCTCAACGGACCGCTGAAGGGCACCGACCTGTCCTCCCTCTTCAGCGTCTCCTCCTCCGGCGCGATCATGTCGGAGACGGTGCGCGCCGAGTTCCAGGCGCTCGTGCCGAACGTGATGCTCCTGAACAACTTCGGTTCCTCCGAATCCGGGTCGAACGGCCGCGCGACGAACGACTCCAGCCCGGAGAAGGGCTTCCGGCTGGAGGTCAACGAGCGGACGCAGGTGGTCGACCCGGTGACCCACGAGCCGGTGCCGGTCGGCGAACCGGGACGGCTCGCGCAGCGCGGGTACGTACCGCTCGGCTACTACAACGACCCCGTCAAGACCGCCGAGACCTTCTTCCAGAAGGGGTCCGAGCGGTGGGTGTTGCTCGGTGACATGGCGACCGTGGACGAGCAGGGCATCGTCACCGTCCTCGGCCGCGGCTCCCAGTGCATCAACACGGGCGGCGAGAAGGTGTATCCGGAGGAGGTCGAGCAGGCGCTGAAGTCCCACCCGGACGTCTACGACGCCCTGGTCGCCGGGGTCCCGGACCCGAAGTGGGGCAGCCACGTGGCCGCGGTGGTCGAGGTCCGGTCGGGCGCGGCCGAGCCGACGCTGGACGAGATACAGGCCCACTGCCGCACCAAGCTGGCGGGCTACAAGATCCCGCGCCAGCTCGTCATCGCCCCCGCCATCCAGCGCTCCCCGAGCGGCAAGGCGGACTACCGGTGGGCGAAGTCGGTGGCCACGGAGGCGGACGCGGACACCGACGCCGGCACTGGTGCGGACACCGCGAACTGACCCGGCGCTGAGCACGCCCTGCGGGCCGGGACCCATCAGGGTCCCGGCCCGCGGGCGTGTTCGCACACACCTCCCGGTCGCGGGCGTGCGGCCCGGCAGCTCGGCAGCTCGGCAGCTCGGCAGCTCGGCAGCCCACGCTCAGGCCCCGGTGGCCAGGAACCTCTCGACCCGGGCCGCGAACCACGGCGCATCGTCCAGCCACGGGAAGTGCCCACCGCCCGGCTGTACGTCGACGACGCCCCGCACGAAGAGCTGCGCGAGCCTGGCGGCGAGGGCCGGGGAGGGGTTCGAGTCCAGCTCCCCGGCGAGGACCAGCGCCGCTCCGGTGAAGCGGCCCAGCGCGGACCGGGTGGCGGGCGGGTCGAAGGCGCCCGGGGCGGCGAAGCCGGCGGAGGCCTCGGCGTTCTTCTGGACCGGACTCAGTGCGGCGTGGGCGCGCGCCGTCTCGTCCCAGCGCCCGTAGGCGAGCGGCATCGCCGCCGCCCAGTCGGCCTCGTCGGCGACCCCTCCGGCGGCGAGGGCGGCGAGGGCCCGGCCGTAGGCCGCGATGGCCGTGTCGTAGGGCTCGCCGCCGGCCCTCCGGCGGACGTCCGCGAGGCGGGTTTCCGGGGACTCCGCGAGGTCCACCGCCCAGCTGGTCGGCGTGATCAGGGCCAGTCGGCGCACCCGTCGCGGGTGCGCAGCCGCGTAGAGCAGGGCCAGGTTGCCGGACGCGGAGTGGGCGAGCAGGTCGGCGCTCTCCAGGCCGAGGTGGCGACGCAGCGCCTCGACGTCGGCGACCTGGTGGTCGACCCGGTACGTCGCCGGATCGACCGGAAGCGCGGAGCCCCCGGTGCCCCGCAGGTCGAACATGACCAGCCGGCGGCCCGCGGCCAGTCCGCCGAGGTCGCCCAGGTAGGCGGAGGCCCGCATGGCGCCGCCGGGGAGGCACAGGAGCGGCTCGCCTTCGCCCTGGACGTGGTACGCGAGTTCGGTTCCGTCGTAGGTGGTGAAAGTAAAGCTGCAGGTGGAAGGGGTGGAGGTCGACATGGACGCAATCTCAGCAGACGATCACTCGTTCGAGTAATTGATTTGGCCGCTGCCGTCCGGCAATCTACCGAATGATCGGTCGGTTGAATCGGACAAGGGGTGGGCGGCATGGGTACGTACACACAGGGCCACGACGGCGGCGCCGACGAGGGCGAGCGGATGGGCCGGGACGAGCTGGCGGCGCTCCAACTGACCCGCCTGCGGGCGAGCTTGCGCCGGGCCTACGACCGGGTGCCCTTCTACCGGCAGGCCTTCGACAAGGCCGGCCTGCATCCCGACGACTGCCGCTCCCTCTCCGATCTGGCCCTGTTCCCCTTCACCACCAAATCCGATCTGCGCGACCAGTACCCCTTCGGCATGTTCGCCGTACCGCGCGCCGAGGTCCGCCGCATCCACGCCTCCAGCGGGACGACGGGCCGCCCGACCGTCGTCGGTTACACGGACGGGGACCTGTCCACCTGGGCGGACGTCGTCGCCCGCTCGATCCGCGCCGCGGGCGGGAGGCCCGGCCAGATCGTCCACATCGCCTACGGGTACGGCCTGTTCACTGGAGGCCTGGGCGCGCACTACGGCGCGGAGCGCCTGGGCTGTACGGTCGTGCCCGCCTCGGGCGGGATGACGGACCGGCAGGTCCGGCTGATCGAGGACTTCCGGCCGGAGGTCATCATGGTGACCCCCTCCTACATGCTGACCCTGCTGGACGAGATGGAGCGCCAGGGCATCGACCCCCGCGCCACCTCCCTCCGTACGGGGATCTTCGGGGCCGAGCCGTGGACCGAGGAGATGCGCCGCGAGATCGAGGAACGGCTGAACATCGACGCGGTGGACATATACGGGCTCTCGGAGGTGATGGGCCCGGGTGTCGCCTCGGAATTCGCCGAGACCAAGGACGGCCTTCACATATGGGAGGACCACTTCTATCCGGAGGTGGTCGACCCGCTGACGGGCGCCGTACTGCCCGAGGGCGAGCCCGGGGAGCTGGTCTTCACCTCGCTCACCAAGGAGGCGATGCCCATCGTCCGCTACCGCACCCGGGACCTGACACGGCTGCTTCCCGGCACCGTCCGACCGGCCTTCCGCCGGATGGAGAAGATCACCGGCCGCAGCGACGACATGATCATCCTGCGCGGGGTGAACCTCTACCCCACCCAGATCGAGGAGATCCTCCTGCGGACCCCGGCCCTGGCTCCACACTTCCAGCTCCGGCTGACCCGGCAGGGGCGGCTGGACGCCCTGACCGTACGGGTGGAGGCGCGCCGCGAGAGCGATGCCGGCCAGCGGGAGGCCGCGGCGGCCTCGGTGGTGCGGGCCGTCAAGGAGGGGGTCGGAGTCTCGGTCGCGGTGGAGGTGGTGGATCCGGAGACCCTGGAGCGGTCGGTCGGCAAGATCAAGCGCCTGGTGGACCTCCGGGAGGCCTGAGCCCGAGCCCGAGCCCTGTCCATGGCCCTGGCCCTGGCTCGGGCTCGGGCCCGGGCCCGGGCCCGGGCCCGAGCGCTGCCGGCCTCACACGGGACGGGAGGGCGCCCCCGACGGGGGGGCCGGACCGCCTCCGGATCCACCCCTTCGGGCCCACTCGGGGGGCCTCCCGGGAAGCCGAGGGCCCATCCGGGTAGGGACAGAGGCGTGACCTCGACCTACCGGCGGCTCCACGACCGGCTCCAGGCTTCCCATGCCGGGCTGGCATGGAGCCGTGGGCGGGAGATGGAGCTGATGCACCGGGCCATGGGCTTCGCCGCCCTCGGCTTCCTCACCCTGGTGCCGCTGCTCGTCGTCGTCGCGGCCGCCGCGCCGGGCAGCGGCTCGGGCTTCGGCCGCTGGCTCGGGCAGGCCCTCGGGGTGACGGAGTTCTCCCGGGAGCGGGTGGAGATGCTGTTCGGCGCCGCGGACCTCGCGCTCGAGCGGACCACGGCCTTCGGTCTCGCCGCCCTCGCGGTCTTCGGCCTGACCTTCGGCTCCGCCGTACAGACCGGGTACGAGAAGGTCTGGGACCTTCCGACGGCCCGCTGGCACACCATGTGGCGGCACGTCGTCTGGCTCGCCCTGCTGGTCTGCTACCTCGGGCTGCTGGTCCTCATCCCCGCCCCCTCAAACGATGCGCCCGGCACGATCCTGGGCACCACGGGCGATCTCATCGGCACCTGCCTGTTCTTCTGGACCTCCCAGTGGATCCTCCTCGGCGGGCGGGTCCGCTGGCGCGCCCTGCTCCCGGGTGCCGCGTGCACCAGCCTGGGCCTCCTCGGCCTGCGGCTCTTCTCCCAGCTGGTGTTCTCCCCGCTGATCGCCTCCAACGCCGTGACCTACGGCCCCTTCGGCACCCTCCTGGTCGTCCAGTCCTGGCTGGTCGGCGTCGGCTTCGTGGTCTACGGCGGCGCGCTGGTCGGCCGGCTCTTCCACGAACACCTCGTCCTGCGCCGCCTCCGGGACACCGTCCTCCCGGAGGACCCGGAGCTGTAGCTTCGTCAGCTTCCTCCGGCCCGAGGGCGGGCTCCCGCCGCGCGGAGTACGGCGACCGTGGCCGCGTGCGGTCCCGCCAGCGCCCAGTCGAGGGGCGTGCGGCCCGCGCCCCGGTCCTCGCGCAGGTTCGGGTCCGCGCCGTGGGCCAGGAGCTCGCGCACCGTGTCGGCGTGGCCCCAGCAGGCAGCCGCGCACAGGGGCGTGCCCTCCGTACCGCGTCCGCTCTCGGTGTTCGGGGAGGCCCCGGCCTCCAGGAGGCAGCGGACCGTGTCGAGAGCGCCCTGAACGCATGCCGCGTACAGGGGCGTGGTGCCCTCGGAGTCGGCCGTCTCGGGGTGGGCACCGGCGGCCAGGAGCGCGCGGACCCGGGCGGTGCGCCCGAACATCGAGGCGTCGACGAGCTGCCGCGCGAGCTTCTTCTGCCGTCTCCGGTTCATGACGGCCGAGACTAGTCGGCCGGACGGTCAGGTCGGGTTCGAGAAGCGGTCGCGCAGGGTGCGCTTGAGGATCTTGCCGCTCGCGTTGCGGGGCAGGGCGTCCACGAAGACGATCCGCTTCGGGGCCTTGAAGTGGGCCAGCTTCTCGCGTGCGAAGGCCAGGAGTTCCGCCTCCGTCACCCCCTCGCGCGGGACCACCACCGCCGTGACGGCCTCGATCCACCGTTCGTCCGGGAGACCGACCACCGCCGCCTCGGCCACGCCCGGGTGGGTGTAGAGCACGTCCTCGACCTGCCGTGAGGCGACCAGGACCCCGCCCGAGTTGATGACGTCCTTCACCCGGTCCACGACCGTGAAGTACCCCTCCGGGTCCCGGACCGCCAGGTCGCCGGAGCGGAACCAGCCGTCCCGGAAGGCCTTCTTCGTCGCCTCCGCGTCGTTCCAGTAGCCCAGGCACAGCTGCGGGGAGCGGTAGACCACCTCGCCCGCCGTGCCGTCCGGCACCTCGGCCCCGTCCTCGTCGACGACCCGCGCCTCCACGTGGTGGACCGGCCGCCCGCACGAGTCCATCCGCCCCTCGTGCTCCTCCGGCCGCAGCACCGTGGCCAGCGGGCCGATCTCGCTCTGCCCGAAGCAGTTGTAGAAGCCGAGTCCGGGCAGCCGTGCGCGCAGCCGTTCCAGAACCGGCACCGGCATGATCGAGGCCCCGTAGTACGCCTTGCGCAGGGCGGACAGGTCACGGACGGCGAAGTCCCCGGAGGTCGCGAACTCCGGATGGTTGGCCAGCCCGATCCACACCGTCGGCGGCGCGAACAGGCTGTCCGCCTCCCCCGCCTCCACCAGGTCGAAGATCTCCTCCGCGACCGGCGCGTCCACGATCGTGTTCCGCGCGCCCACCGCCAGGTACGGGAGCAGGAACACGTGCATCTGCGCCGAGTGGTACAGCGGCAGGGAGTGCACCGGCAGATCGCCCTCCGCCAGGTCCAGGGCCGCGATCGCGCTCTCGTACTCGTGGCAGAGCGCCTCGTGCGTCATCATCGCCCCCTTCGGCAGGGCGGTGGTCCCGGAGGTGTACAGCAACTGCGCCAGCCGGGACGGGTCCCCGGAGCGGGCGAAGGCCCCGGGCCCGGCGGGCTCCGGCGGTTCGGCGAGGAGGGCGAGGAAGGAGCCCGGCGCGTCGCGCAGCGGGCGTACGGCGAACCCCTCGGGGACCCGTCCGGCCAGTTCCGGGTCCGCGAGGACGAGCGCGCTCCCGGAGTTCTCCAGGATGTACGCGAGGTCCTCCCCGGTGAGGTTCTGGTTGACGGGGACGTGCGTGAGCCCGGCGCGGGCGCAGGCGAGGAAGGCGAGGAGGTAGGCGTCGGAGTTGTGCCCGAAGGTCGCGACCCGGTCCCCCTCGGCCAGCCCGTAGCTCCCGCGCAGCACGGCCGCGCCCGTGGAGACGGCCGCGTCGAGTTCCGCGTAGGTCCAGGTCCGCTCGTGGTAGCGGACCGCGATCCGGTCGGGGACGCGTCGCGCGCTGTCGTGGAGCAGTCCGTCGACCGTGTTCTTCCGCACCGGGGTCATGGCGGGATCTTCGTCTGCGCGTACGGCCGGGGTCAATGACCCGGGCGGCGCGGATGCCCGGCCGGAACACCAGGAGATACCAAACGGCATGTTGACATGACGTCAGGTGGCCTGCATGAGTGTGGGGGCACACCAGCACCACCCACCCGCTCGGGCGATCGCGCCCGTCCGCAGGCTACTTGGGAGGTACGTTGCGCCTACTCCACGGACGCCGTCGCGCCCGCCCGCTCCTCCGTCGCGTCGCCCTCGCCGGCACCGCCCTGCTGCTCGCCGCCTCGGCGATACCCGAGGCCGCCGCCCTGGACCAGGGCTCCGGCCCGTCCGGCGGCGGCCTGTCCGCCGTCATCCGCTACACCGAGAACGGGATCCCGCACATCCTGGCCCGTGACTACGCCCACCTCGGCTTCGGCACCGGCTGGGCTCAGGCCGCCGACCAGGTGTGCGTGCTCGCCGACGGGTTCCTGACCGTCTCCGGGGAGCGGTCGCGGTGGTTCGGCCCGGACGCCGCGCCCGACGGTTCGCTCTCCTCCGCCGCCGGGAACCTCTCCAGCGACCTGTTCTTCAAGGGCGTGCGCGACTCCGGCACCGTGGAGAAGCTGCTGGCCGTGCCCGCGCCGGCCGGGCCGGGCAAGGAGGTCAAGGAGCTGATGCGGGGCTGGGCCGCCGGCTACAACGCCTGGCTGGCCCAGAACCAGATAACCGACCCGGCCTGCAAGGGCGCCGGCTGGGTGCGCCCGGTCACCGCCACCGACGTCGCCGCCCGCGGCTTCGCCGTCTCGGTCCTCGGCGGCCAGGGCCGCGCCGTCGACGGCATCACCTCGGCGCGGCCCCCGGGCCCGGCCGCGGTGGCCCCGGGCGCCACGCCCGCCCCGGATGCGGCCGGCGTCGATCCGGCTGCCGCCGCGGAGGCGGCCCGGGAGTTCTTCGACACCACCCGCTACGACATGGGGTCCAACGCGGTGGCCTTCGCCGGCTCCACCACCGCGAGCGGCTCCGGCCTGCTCCTCGGCAACCCGCACTATCCGTGGCAGGGCGGCCGCCGGTTCTGGCAGTCGCAGCAGACCATCCCCGGCGAGCTGAACGTCTCGGGCGGCTCTCTGCTCGGCACCACCGTGGTGAACATCGGCTTCAACGACAAGGTGGCCTGGAGCCACACGGTGGCCACCGGCACCCCCGTCAACCTCCACCAGCTGGCCCTCGACCCGGCCGACCCGACCGCCTATCTGGTGGACGGCAAGCCGGAGAAGATGACCGCACGCACCGTCAGCGTCCCGGTCCCGGGCGGCGCCCCGGTGACCCAGACCCAGTGGTGGACCCGCTACGGCCCGGTCCTGTCCGGCCTCGGCGCCGGCCTTCCGCTGCCCTGGACCACCACGACCGCCTACGCGCTGTCCGACCCCAACGCCGCGAACATGCGCGGCTCCGCCACGGCCCTGGCCATGGGCAAGGCCCGCACGGTCGCCGGCGTCCAGGAAGCCCTCCGGCGCACCCAGGGGCTGCCCTGGGTCAACACGGTGGCCGCCGACTCGGCGGGCGGCACCCTCTTCACCCAGTCCCAGGTGCTCCCCCGGATCACGGACGAGCTCGCCGCGCGCTGCTCGACCCCGCTGGGCAGGGCCACGTACCCCTCCTCGGGGCTGGCGGTGCTGGACGGTTCGCGCGGTGACTGCGCGCCCGGCTCCGACCCGGACGCGGTCCAGCCGGGGGTCTTCGGCCCCGGGAGGGCGCCGACGCTGCGCGATGCCGCCTACGCCGAGAACTCCAACGACAGCGCCTGGCTGGCCAACGCGGACCGGCCGATCACCGGTTACGAGCGGATCTGGGGCAATGCCGGGACCCCGCGCTCGCTGCGGACCCGGGGCGCCCTGGAGGACGTCTCCGCGATGGCCGGCCGGGGCGGGCTGACGGTGGCGGACCTGCAGGAGCAGCAGTTCGCGAACCGGGTCCCGGCCGGTGATCTGGCGGCGGCCGACGCGGCGAAGGCCTGCGCGGCCCTGCCGGGCGGGACGGCCACGGGCAGCGACGGCGCGGCCGTGGACGTGTCGGCGGCCTGCGGGGTGCTGGCCGCCTGGGACCGCACGGCCGACGCCTCGAGCAAGGGCGCGCTGCTCTTCGACCGGTTCTGGCGGAAGCTGACCGCGGGCACGGCGGCCAGGGACCTGTGGCTGGTGCCCTTCGACGCGGCCGATCCGGTACGGACGCCCCGCACGCTCAACCAGGCGGCGCCCGGGATCGGTCGGGCCCTCGCCGACACGGTGGCGGAGCTGGGGAAGGCGGGCATCGCCGCGGACGCCCCGCTCGGGGAGCACCAGTTCGTGGTGCGCGGCGGGCAGAAGCTGCCGGTGGGCGGCGGAACGGAGGCCCTGGGCGTCTGGAACAAGATCGAGGCTCCGTGGAACGCGGCGGGCGGCGGCTACCCGGAGGTCCTGCACGGCTCCAGCCACATCCAGGCCGTCGGCTGGGACGGCAGCCGCTGTCCGGTCGCGCGCACGCTGCTGACGTACAGCCAGTCCTCGAACCCGAATTCCCCGCACGCGGCCGACCAGACCCGGCTCTTCTCCCAGGAGCGCTGGGTCAAGGCACGGTTCTGCGAGCGGGACATCCTCACCTCGCCCCGGCTGAAGGTGGTCTGGCCGCGCGAGCGGCACTGAACACCTGCGCGACCCGTACGACAGGCCCTAGCGGCTTGTCGTACGGGTCGTGGCGCGCTCAGGGGCTGACGGCGAGGAAGAGGTACGCGGCCAGCAGGACGATGTGCACGCCGCCCTGGAGCAGGGTGGCGCGGCCCGGGACGATGGTGAGGGCGCTGACGACGACGGTCAGCGCGAGCAGCACCATGTGGACGGGTTCGAGCCCGAGCACCAGCGGCCCGGAGAGCCAGATCGTGGCGAGGGCGATCGCCGGGATGGTCAGGCCGATGCTCGCGATGGCGGAGCCGTAGGCGAGGTTGAGGCTGGTCTGCACCCGGTCGCGGCGGGCCGCGCGGACGGCGGCCAGCGTCTCGGGCGCCAGCACGAGCAGGGCGATGATCACACCGACCACGGCGTAGGGCAGGCCGAGGTCCGCGACTCCGCGTTCGATGGTCGGGGAGACGGCCTTGGCGTTTCCGACGACGGCGACGAGCGCGACGAGCAGCAGTCCGAGGCTGATCAGGGCGGCGCGGGCGGTGGGCGGTTCGGCGTGCTCGTCCTCTTCGCCGGCGGCCGCGGCGGCAGCGGCCTGCGCGGCCTCCTTGCGGATCCGCTTGGTGGCGACGGGCAGGAAGTAGTCGCGGTGGCGGACCGTCTGGACGGCGACGAACAGCCCGTAGAGGGCGAGCGAGGCGGTGGCGGCGAAGGCGAGCTGGGCCGTGGAGAACTCGGGGCCCGGCTTGGTGGTGGTGAAGGTGGGCAGGACGAGGCTGAGCACGGCGAGCGTGGCGACGGTGGCCAGGGCCGCGCCCGAGCCCTCGGCGTTGAAGACGGCGACGCGGTTGCGCAGGGCCCCGACGAGCAGGGACAGGCCGACGATGCCGTTGCACGTGATCATGACGGCGGCGAAGACGGTGTCCCGGGCGAGGGAGGAGGTCTTGTCCCCGCCGTCGGCCAGCAGGGTGACGATGAGGGCCACTTCGATGACGGTGACCGCGACGGCGAGCACCAGCGAGCCGAAGGGTTCGCCGACCCGGTGCGCGACGACCTCGGCGTGGTGGACCGCCGCCAGCACCGCGCCGGCCAGGCAGAGGGCCACCAGCGCCACGGCGAGCGAGGGCAGGTCGCGTCCCCAGCTGAAGACGAGCGCGACGAGCGCCACCACGGGGACCACGACGGTCCAGTCGGTCAGGGGGGATCTGTGGGTTGCCGTACTCATATCACCCAACTTGCCAGAACTGTCAGCCCTGTGCGGTCGAACAACCCCCTTCACGCCCCTGACGTGGCACTTCTCACGAAACTCCGGGCGTGGCGGACGGATGGACCGGGCCGGCCCCGCAGGGCCGGCCCGGTCCTCACATCGCGCGCTCGTGGCCCTCCCAGTACGGCTCGCGCAGGCGGCGCTTGTACAGCTTGCCGTTGGGGTCGCGCGGCATCGTCTCGATGAAGTCCACGGTCTTGGGCCGCTTGTACCCGGCCAGTTGCCGCTCGCAGTGGTTCAGGATCTCCGCGGCCAGCGCGTCGCTCGCCGCGAAGCCCTCGGCCGGTTCGATGACCGCCTTGACCTCCTCGCCCCAGGAGGGGTGCGGGATGCCGAAGGCGGCGGCGTCCGCGACCGCCGGATGAGTGAGCAGGGCCGATTCGATCTCGGCCGGGTAGATGTTCACCCCGCCCGAGATGATCATGTCGATCTTCCGGTCGCGGAGGAAGAGGTAGCCCTCCTCGTCCATCAGGCCGAGGTCTCCGACGGTGAAGAAGTCCCCGATGCGGTTCTTCTTCGTCTTGCCCTCGTCCTTGTGGTAGCTGAAGCCGCCGGTGTTCATCTTGATGTAGACGGTGCCGAGTTCCCCGGCGGGCAGCCGTTCGCCGTCGTCGTCGAAGATGGCGAGCTCGCTGATCGGCCAGGCCTTGCCGACGGTCCCCGGCTTCTTCAGCCAGTCCTCGGCCGTCGCGAAGGCGCCGCCGCCCTCACTTGCGGCGTAGTACTCCTCCACGCACCCGCCCCACCAGTCGATCATCGCCCGCTTGACGTGGTCGGGGCAGGGCGCGGCGCCGTGGATGGCGTGGCGCATGGAGGAGACGTCGTACGCGTCCTTGGTCTCCTGCGGGAGCGCGAGGAGCCGGTGGAACTGGGTCGGCACCATGTGGGTGTGCGTGCAGGCGTGCGCGTCGATCAGGCGCAGCATCTCCTCGGCGGTCCACTTGTCCATCAGGACCAGCGGGTGCCCGATGTGCAGGGCCGCGGCGGCGAACTGCAGGACGGCCGTGTGGTAGAGCGGCGAGCACACGAGGTGGACGTTGTCGTCGAAGGCGCGGATGCCGAAGATGCCGAGGAAGCCGCCGAGGTAGGTCTCCTCCGGGAGCTTGCCGGGCAGCGGGCGGCGGATTCCGCGCGGTCGGCCGGTGGTGCCGGAGGTGTAGTTCATGACCCAGCCGAGCGTGCGGTCGGCGGGGGCGGTGTCCGGCTGCCCGTCGAGCAGTTCGCCGTACGAGCGGAAGCCCGCGACCGCTCCGACCGCGTACCGGTGGCTCGCGGGCAGGCCCGCCTCGTCGGCGGCGGCGGTGGCCGCGTCGGCGAACCGTTCGTGGGCGATCAGGACCTTGGCTCCGGAGTCGGAGACGATCCAGGCGATCTCGGGGCCGACGAGGTGGTGGTTGACCGGGACGAGGTAGAACCCGGCCTGGGAGGCGGCCAGGTAGGCGGTGAGGAACTCGACGCTGTTGGGGAGGACGACGGCGAAGACGTCGCCCCGCTCCAGCCCGGCGGCCCGCAGGCCGTGCACGAGGCGGTTGACGTCGGCGTGCAGCCGGGCGGCGGACCAGGTCTCGCCCTCCGGGGTGACGAGGACGGTGCGCTCGGGGTCGGCGGCGGCCTGGGCCCAGAAGCCGTTGGGGGGCGTGTCGGTCATCTTGTCCACTCCTCGGTTCTTCAGGCCCGGCCGGCGATGCGGGTGATGCGGTCGATGGCGCGCTCGAAGCCGCTGGTGAGGTCGTCGAAGACGGCCTGGACGCTGCGTTCGCTGTTCATCCGGCCGACGATCTGCCCGACGGGGGTGCCGAGCAGCGGCTGGATCTCGTACTTCTGGATGCGGGACACGGCCTCCGCGACCAGGAGTCCCTGCAGGGGCATCGGGAGGGCGCCGGGGCCCTCCGGGTCGTCCCACGCGTCGGTCCACTCGGTGCGCAGCTGGCGGGCGGGCTTGCCGGTCAGCGCGCGGGAGCGGACGGTGTCCCCCGAGCCGGCGGCGAGCAGCTTCTCGGTGAGGGCGCGGGAGTGCATGTCCGCCTCGGTGGTGGTCAGCCAGAGGGAGCCGAGCCATGCGCCCTGGGCGCCGAGGGCCAGTCCGGCGGCGATCTGTTCGCCGCTGCCGATGCCGCCGGCGGCGAGGACCGGGAGCGGGGCGACGGCCTCGACCACTTCGGGTACCAGGACCATGGTGGCGATGTCGCCCGTGTGTCCGCCGGCCTCGTAGCCCTGGGCGACGACGATGTCGATGCCGGCCTCGGCGTGCCGGCGGGCGTGCTTGGCGCTGCCGGCGAGGGCGGCGACGAGGACTCCGTGCTCGTGGGCGCGCGCGATGACGTCGGCGGGCGGGGAACCCAGCGCGTTCGCCAGGAGTTTGATGGGGTAGTCGAAGGCCACGTCGAGCTGGTTGCGGGCGACCTGTTCCATCCAGCCGGTGATGCGCCAGCCGGAGGCCTCGCCCTCGGCGAGCTCGGGCACGTGGTGTTTGGCGAGGGTGTCGCGGACGTACTCCCGGTGCGCGGCCGGGATCATCGCCTCGATGTCGGCCTCGCTGACGCCGTCGACGGCCTTCTTCGCGGGCATGACCACGTCGAGCCCGTAGGGCTTGCCGTCGGTGTGCTCCTGCATCCAGTCGAGGTCGCGCTTCAGGTCGTCGGGGGCGGTGTAGCGGACCGCCCCGAGCACCCCGAACCCGCCCGCGCGCGTGATGGCAGCGGCCACCGCCGGGAAGGGCGTGAAGCCGAAGATGGCGTGCTCTATTCCCAGTTTCCTGCTCAGCTCCGTCTCCATGGGCGGCAGGATGCCGCAGCCCGGCCGCCGAGGGAAGAGGTTTTCTGATGCAGCGTCAGATTCTTTGCCCGCCGGTCACGGCGGGGCCCGCCTCGTGAGCGGGCAGATACTCGGGAGGACACGGCGAGCACACGGCGGAGCACGCGGCGGCGGACGGGAGGACCGGTCATGAAGGCAACAGGGGCAGCCGGGAACGACGGTGGGACGAAGGGCTCCGGCACGACCGGCCCGACGGCACCCGACGACGGCGGCAGCGCGCCCGCGGCGGACGACGACGGGCACGCCGTGGACGCCGGCCGGTCCGCGGCGCACGGCACCGCACCCGGGCCGGACGGCGGCGGCGGCGCCGCCGCCGCCGCCGCCGCAAGCGTGCGCGGGCTCAGCCGGCGGCGGCTCGGGGCGCGGCTGCTGGCGCTGGGCGGTGTGCTCGTGCTCCAGGCCGCGCTGCCCGGGTCCGCGGGGGCCGCCGGGGGGCCGGCCGAGCGGCGCGCGCTGCAAGGGCTGCGGCTGCGGTACGGGTCCGCCCGCCAGGCGGGGCTGTTGGAGAAGCATCTCGAAGGGGTGGCGGACGAGGCGCGGCGCTTCCTCGGCCCCTCCCCCGAACACCCTTACTACGCCGGGGCCGTGGTCCTCGCCGGGCGGGGCCGCACCGTGGCGCTGCACCGGGCGATGGGCGACGCCGTCCGGTACGCCGACTACGACGGCCGCACCGACCGGGTCCGGGAGTTCCCGGCCGCCCAGCGGATCGCGATGGCCGAGGACACGGTCTTCGACCTGGCCTCCCTCTCGAAGCTGTTCACCTCGCTGCTGGCCGTGCAGCAGATGGAACGCGGGCGCCTCGAGCTGGAGGCGCCGGTGCACCGGTACCTGCCCGAGTTCACGGGCGGGGGCAAGGAGTCGATCACCGTACGCCAGCTCCTCACGCACACCTCGGGGCTGCGGTCCTGGGCCCCCTTCTACCAGGAGCCCACCCGGGCGGGTCAGTTGAGGCTGCTGTGGTCGGTGAGGCCGCAGGAGACCCCGGGGACGGTCTACCGCTACTCCGACCTCAACCTCATCGCCCTCCAGCTGCTCTTGGAACGGATCACCGGTCACACGCTGGACCTCCTGCTCCAGGACGAGATCACCACTCCGCTCGGGATGCACCGCACCCGTTACAACCCGCCGCTCTCCTGGCGCCGGGTCACGGCCGCCACCGAGGTGCAGCGCCCGCCCTGGTCCGGGCTGGACCGCGGGCTCGTCTGGGGCGAGGTCCACGACGAGAACGCGCACGCGCTGGGCGGCGTCGCCGGCCACGCCGGCGTCTTCGGCACCGCCTGGGACCTGGCGATCCTCGCCCGCACCCTCCTCGACGGCGGGGTCTACGCCGGCAAGCGCATCCTGCGCCCCGCTTCCGTCGAGCTGCTCTTCACCGACTACAACACCGCCTTCCCCGGCGACGACCACGGCCTGGGCTTCGAGCTCTACCAGCACTGGCACATGGGCGCCATGGCCACCCCGCACTCCGCCGGCCACACCGGTTTCACCGGCACCTCCCTGGTCCTGGACCCCTCCACGGACTCCTTCCTGATCCTCCTGGGCAACTCCGTCCACCCCGTGCGCACCTGGCGCGCGGGCAGCGCCCCCCGCGTCGCGACCGGCAACCGCTTCGCCCGCGCCGTCCCCGTCCGCACGAAGCACGGCGGCCCGGCCTGGTACTCCGGGATGGAGACCGGCGGCTCGGGCACCCTGACCCTCCCGCCCCTCACCCCGGCCACCGGCTCCGCCCGGCTGCGCTGCGCGGTGTGGTGGGACACCGTGCCCGGCGCGGGAGCGCTGCACGTGGAGGCCTCCGCCGACGGGCAGATGTGGGAGCCGCTCCCCTTCACCACCGTCCGCACCACCGGCGGAGCCGCCGAACACTGGGCGCGGGGCTCCGTCTCCGGCTGGTCGGGCCGCATCTGGCACCGGCTCGAAGCCCCGCTCACCGCCTGGGCCGGCCGCGAGGTCCGCATCCGCTTCCGCCACAGCGCCCAGGGGCGCTACGTGGGCCGCGGAGCCTACGTGGACATCCTGCGCGTCTCGGAACCCGCCCAGCTCCTCTTCGCCGAAGACCGCCCCGCGGACGCCTCCCGCATCGAGGCGACGGGCTGGTCCCGCTCGGCGGACTGAAGGCCGCACGGCGACCGGTCGTGGCGCGGGGCGTCACCGCTCGCCGTGCGGGCTCGTCACCGCTCGCGCCGACGAGCCCGGTGCCGGCGGACGGCGTCCCGGCCGCCGCAGCGCGGTGAGCAGTACCGCTGGGTGCCGTTCCGCGAGGTGTCGACGACGACGTTCGTGCAGGGGTGAGCCGCGCACCGGCCGAGGCGGCTCATGCCACGCGTCGTCAGGTGCAGTGCGGTGCCGACGCTGAACACGGCGTGCAGGACCCGCGCCAGGTCGTCGTCGACGTCGCGGTAGTGCAGGTGCCAGCCCTCGCCGTTGTGGTCGGTCATGCGCGGATAGGCGGCCGCGGCGGCCATCTGCTCGTTGAGGATCGCCGCCCGCTCGCCCGGGTCGCGGGCATCGACGACCCGGATCCAGTCGTCGAGCACCGCCCGGCAGCGGACGTGGTCGTCGGGCCGCTCGGGGAAGGGCATCGTCATGCCGAACTCGCGGGTCCGCTCGACGATCCCCGCCCGGGTGTCGGGCCAGTCGTCGGCCAGGGAGCGGGCGAGGAGTATCGCGTACTCGCCGTAAGGGTTGAGATGCATAAGGACATTACATCAAGGTGGAGGCATGTCCCTCACCTCGTTGTCCTCGCCCGTGTCCGGTGCGTCCGTCCTCGGCATGACCCTCACCGCGCTGGTCATGGTGCTGACCCCCGGGCCGAACATGATCTACCTCGTGTCGCGCAGCATCGGCCAGGGGCGCGCGGCGGGGCTCGTCTCCCTGGCCGGTACCGGTGTCGGCTTCGTCGTCTACATGCTGATGGGCAACCTCGGCCTCGCGGTCGTGTTCGTCGCCGTGCCCTGGCTGTTCATCGGCTTCAAAGCCGCGGGCGTCCTCTATCTGGCCCATCTCGCCTGGCAGGCCCTACGCCCCGGCGGGCGGGGCATGTTCGAGGTCCGCGACATACCCCGTGACAGCCCGGCGCGGCTCTTCCGCATGGGGCTGGTGACGAACCTGCTCAACCCCAAGGCCGCGATCATGTACCTGACCTTGATCCCGCAGTTCATCGACCCGCAGCGCGGGAATCCGGCCGCGCAGGGCCTGACCCTCGGGTCGGTTCAGATCGCGGTGAGCCTGACCGTCAACGCCCTGATCGTCGTCGCCGCCGGGGCCATCGCCACCTTCCTCGGCCGGCGCCCGAGCTGGGCCGCCGTGCAACGCCGCATCACGGGCACCCTCTTGGGCGCCGTGGCACTTCTCCTCGTCCGCGAGGTGCCCGCCCGAGCCCGAGCCTGACCAGAAGTCCCTGGCCGCGAGCACACCCGGTCACGGCCTAGGCGAGGGCCGCGTCGATCATCCTGCGGGTCACGGAGGTGAGTTCGGCCAGGTCGGGTGCCGGGCGGGAGCGGGCGAGCGCGCCCGCGAGGCGGTCGTAGAGGAGTCCGTCGGCCCACGCGACCATGAGTTCGGCGGACTCGCCCGGCCGGGCGGCGCCGAGCGCCGCGAGGATCCCGGCGGCCCGGTCCCGCGATCCCTGGCCGGCCCGGTGGAGTTCCGTCGCGAGCTCCGGGTTCCGGGCAGCCTCCAGGCTCAGCTCGAAGCGCGCCAGCTGGCGCGAGCGTCCCGTGGTCAGCCACCGGTACAGCAGCGCGGCGAGCGCCGCGGCGACGGCGTCCCGGTCCATCGGCGAAGGCGGAGCCGAAGGTGCAGAGGGAGGTGCGGCCGTGGCGCCCCCGTCGAAGTCACCGAGGTCCAGCTCGGCCAGCCGTGCGTAGCAGGCGCCGATCAGCGCCGTCCTCGTACGGAAGTAGTACGAGGTGCTGCCCGCCGGAAGCCCGGCCGCTCCGTCGACCGCCCGGTGGGTCAGGCCCCGCAGCCCGGCGGTGGCCACGAGGTCGATCGCGCTGTCGGCGATGAGTGTGCGGCGGTCGCTTCCGCGCTCGGGGGTGTGCATACCGTCACTCTACAAGTGTAGAGTGACGGCCATGCCCTCTACAGCTGTAGAGGGCATGGAGAACGGGAGGGGACGGCCATGACGCGACGTCAAGCGGTGGTGGCGGGCGCGGGGATCGGCGGACTCGCCGCGGCGGTGGCCCTGCACCACCGCGGCTGGGACGTCACCGTCTGCGAACGCGCGCCCGGGCCGTCCGCGATCGGCGCGGGAATCGTCCTGGCCCCCAACGCCCTGCGCGCCTTCGACGCCATCGGCTTCGACGCCGCCCGCGCGACGGGTCACGCCACCCCCGCCGCGATGGACCTGCGCCGCCCCGGCGGCCGCCGGCTGAGCCGCGCCGACGGTGCCGCGCTGACCGCCAGGTACGGCCGGCCCCCGCTCGCCGTGCACCGCGCGGCCCTCGCCGCCGCCCTGGCCGCCGAGCTCCCCGAGTCCGCCCTCCTGTACGGCACGGCGGTGACCGCCGTCGACGGCGCGGACGGCCGGCCCGTCGTCCACACCCCGGCCGGAGCCCTCACCGCCGACGTGGTCATCGCCGCCGACGGCATCCACAGCCCGATCCGCCGCCAGTACTTCCCGGCCCACCCCGGCCTGCACTACAGCGGGGAGACCGCCTGGCGGACCGTCCTTCCCGCCGGCGGCCCGCCCGTGCGCGCCGCCGCCGAGACCTGGGGCCGCGGGGAGCGCTTCGGCGTCGTCCCGCTCGCCGACGGCCGCGTGTACGTCTACGCCACCGCGGTCGTGCCCGAGGGCTACCGGCCCGCCGACGTCCGCACCGAACTCCTGGGCCGCTACGGCACCTGGCACGACCCGATCCCCGCCCTGCTGGAACGGATCGACCCGGCGGCCGTGCTCCAGCACGACCTGTACGACCTCGCCGCCCCGCTCCCCCGCTTCCACCGCGGCCGGCTGGCGTGGCTCGGTGACGCGGCGCACGCCATGACCCCCAACCTCGGCCAGGGCGGGTGCCAGGCCGTCGAGGACGCCGCCGTCCTCGCGCACCTGCTGGACGGGGCGGACGTACCGGCCGCCCTGGCCGCCTACAGCGCGGCCCGCTGTGCCCGCACCGACGCCCTGCGCATCCGCTCCCGCCACGCGGGCCGGATCGCCGCCCTCACGCACCCCCTCGCGGTGGCCGCCCGCGACCTCGCCGTCCGCGCCACCCCGGCCCCTGTCGCGCGGCGCGCCTTGGACGACCTCTTCTACGGATTCGCACTTCCGGATTGAGCCACATGGGCCGTGCCCTGTGGCGCCGGCACTCGTTGTTGTGGTTCGTTGACCGTTCAACACGAAGGCAGGCGAACCCATATGACCGACATCGACTGGGACAACCCGATCGACCCCAAGCCGGGCTGGACCCTGGATCACGTCAAGCTGTACGTGGGGTCCGGCGGGGCCGAGGGGCAGTACTGGAACAACACCCAGACCCTGCTGCTCACCACCATCGGCCGCAAGTCCGGAAAGCCCGTGCGGACCCCGCTCATCTACGGCGAGGACGGCGGCCGTTACCTCATCGTCGCCTCCAAGGGCGGCGACCCCGCGGACCCGCTCTGGTACCGGAACCTCAGCGAGCACCCCGAGGTCCGGGTGCAGGTCGGCCCGAAGGTGGCCCAGGGCGTCGCGCGGACCGCGACCTCCGAGGAGCGTGCCGGGTTCTGGCCGCTGATGGTGAAGCACTGGCCCTCGTACGACGAGTACCAGACCAAGACCAGCCGGGAGATCCCGATCGTCGTGATCGACCCCGTCGGCTGACAGGGCGCCGGGGCGCTGTGCCGAGGCGCGTCAGTGCCCCAGGACCGCCATCGCCGCGTTGTGGCCGGGGACCCCGCTGACGCCGCCGCCGCGGACCGCCCCCGCGCCGCACAGCAGTACGTTGCGGTGGGCGGTCTCCACGCCCCAACGGCCGCCGCCCTCCTCGGCGTAGGGCCAGGACAGGTCCCGGTGGAAGATGTGCCCGCCGGGCAGGCGCAGATCCCGCTCCAGGTCGAGCGGGGTCTTGGCCTCGATGCAGGGGCGGCCGTCGGCGTCGAAGGCCAGGCAGTCGGTGATCGGCTCCGCCAGGTGGGCGTCGAGCTGGGCGAGGGTGGCGGCGAGCAGCACCTCCCGCGCCCCCTGATTGTCGTGCCCGAACAGCCGTGCCGGCGTGTGCAGTCCGAAGAGGGTCAGGGTCTGGTAGCCCTGCTCCGCCAGCTCGGGCCCCAGGATCGTCGGGTCCGTCAGCGAGTGGCAGTAGATCTCCGAGGGCGGTACGGAGGGCAGTTCGCCGGCGGCGGCCTCCGCGTGGGCCCGGGCGAGCTGTTCGTAGCCCTCCGCGATGTGGAAGGTGCCGCCGAAGGCCTCGCGCGGGTCCACGGAGGTGTCCCGCAGCCGGGGGAGCCGGCGCAGCAGCATGTTGACCTTGAGCTGGGCCCCCTCGGGGGCCGGCTGCGCCGGTTCCTCCCCGAGGAGTTCGGCGAGCGCCTGCGGCGAGGCGTTGACGAGCACCACCCGGCCGGCGACCCGCCCTTCGCCCGCCGCCGTGCGGAACGTCACCTCGGCCGGGGCGGTCGTGCCGTCGGTGTCGATGCGCAGCGCCTCGTGCCCGGTGACGATCTCCGCCCCGGCCGCCAGCGCAGACGACGCGAGCGCGTCGGTGAGCGCGCCCATGCCGCCGACGGGGACGTCCCAGTCGCCGGTGCCGCCGCCGATGACGTGGTAAAGGAAGCAGCGGTTCTGGGCGAGGCCCGGGTCGTGGGCGTCGGCGAAGGTGCCGATCAGCGCGTCGGTGAGGACGACCCCGCGCACCAGGTCGTCGGCGAACTCCCGCTCGACGGCCCGTCCGATCGGCTCCTCGAACAGCATCCGCCAGGCCGCCTCGTCGTCGAGCCGCGCGCGCAGCTCGCCGCGCGTGGGCAGCGGCTCGGTCAGCGTCGGGAAGAGGCGCTCGGCGGCCCGCCCGGTGGTCCCGTAGAAGGCGCGCCAGTTCTCGTACTCCCGCTCCGAGCCGGTCAGCCGGGCGAAGGACTCCCGGGTGCGCGCCTCGCCGCCGCCGACCAGCAGTCCGCCGGGGCGTCCGGCGCGCTCGACGGGGGTGTACGAGGAGACCGTCCGTCTGCGCACCTCGAAGTCGAGCCCCAGCTCGCGCACGATCTTCGCGGGGAGCAGGGAGACCAGGTAGGAGTAGCGGGACAGCCGGGCGTCGACGCCCGGGAAGGGCCGGGTGGACACGGCGGCCCCGCCGGTGCGGCCGAGCCGCTCCAGGACGAGGACCGAGCGGCCGGCCCTGGCCAGATAGGCGGCGGCGACGAGGCCGTTGTGGATCACCGCGTCGTACACGTCGTGCCCGAAGCCCCGCGAGGTCGTCATGGCTCTTGGTAACACACCTGGCCCAGCCGCTCCAGACAGTGCGCTTCGTCGGCGTGGGCGGCGACCGTGTCCGGATGGCCGTCGCCGAGCGAGCGCTCGCGGATGCCGGAGAGTTCCCGGTAGACCGGCAGCGCCTGGTCCCAGCGCCCCAGCCGGCCCAGTCCCACGGCGAGTTCGCGCCGGCTGACCAGGGTGTCCGGGTGCTCGGCGCCGAGCGTGCGGGCCCGTGCCTCGCCCACCTCCCGGGCTTCGGCCACCGCTTCCTCCCAGCGCTCCAGGCGCCCGAGGTTCACCCCGAGGACGTGCCGGGCCCGCAGCGTCTCCGGATCGGCGGCCCCGTAGGCGCGGGTGCGGTCGCGGACCAGGTCCCGGAACAGCTCCAGGGCCTCGGCCGAGCGCCCGGTCCGGCCCAGCGCGATCCCGGCCTCGTAGCGCGCGGCGAGCGTGTCGGGGTGGTCGCGGCCGAGCACCCGCTCCCGTACGGCGGCGATGTGCCGGAAGGCCTCCAGGGCCTCCTCCCAGCGTTGCAGGCGGCCCAGTGCGTACGCCACCTCGTACCGGGTGAGCAGTGTGTCCGCGTGCTCCGCCCCCAGGACGGCCGCCCGGTCGGCGGCCACCTCAGCGGCGGCGGTGTGGGCCTCGGAGAGGCGGCCGAGGGCGCCCAATGCGCAGGCCAGGTTGTGCCGGCAGCGCAGGGTGTCGGGGTGGATCCGGCCCACGGTGCGCTCCCGGGCGGCGAGCACCGCGCGGTAGCCCTCGTACGCCTCCTGGTGGCGGCCGAGCAGGCCCGTCTCGTACGCCGCCTCCTGCCGCGCGGCGAGGGTGTCCGGGTGGTCGGCTCCGAGCACCCGGGCGCGTCCTTCGGCGACGGCCGCGTACCCGGCGAGGGCCTCCTCGGTGCGGCCGGCCCGGCTGAGGGCGAAGGCCCGCGTGTGGCCGGCGTCGAGCGCGGCCTGGCCGGAGGGGGCGGTGCCGGGGCCGTGCGGGGACCCGTAGGCGGCGGTGAGCCGGGGGTCCTCGGCCGGACGCGGGCGTACGACGGTCGGCGCGAGCGGGGGGACGGGGCCGGAGATGGCGGGGACGGGGCCTGAGATGGCGGGGGCGGCTCCGGCGGCCGCCGGGTGCTGCCCGCTCGGGCGCGCGGCGGTCCAGGAGCCGGTGAGGACGGCCCACTCCCCGCTCGCGGGGCGGGCCTCGAGGCCCGCCTTGCGTCCGGCGGTCATCCCGTCGGCCCACCCGGGCAGCGGCGGGTGCGCTCCGGTCACCGCGCCGGGGCCGAGCCGGGCCTCGACGAGCCGGCGGTGCAGGTGGCGGGCGTCGCCCGGCCGGTCCTCGGGATTTTTGGCGAGCAGGTCGAGCACCAGCCGCTCGAAGGAGGCCGGCAGTTCGGGGCGGTGCTCGCGCGGCGGCACGGGCGCGGTGTCGCGGTGGCCGACCAGCACGGACCAGGAGTCGCCGAGGTCGAAGGGCGGGGCTCCGGTGGCGATCTCGTACAGGACGCAGCCGAGGGAGTAGAGGTCGCTGCGGTGGTCCACCTCGCCGCCCGCGATCTGCTCGGGCGACATGTAGTGCGGGGTGCCCATGGCCATGCCGCCGCCGGTCAGTTTCGCGGTGAAGCCGATGTCGGCGGCCAGCCGGGCGATGCCGAAGTCGCAGATCTTCACCGTTCCGTCGGTGAGCCGCATGATGTTGGCGGGCTTCAGGTCGCGGTGGACGACGCCCTGCTCGTGGGTGTAGCCGAGGGCGGCGGCCATCTGCTCGGCGATGTCGACGACCACGTCCACGGGGAGCGGGCGCGCGTCGTTGTCCTCCAGGAGCTGGCTGAGGTTGCGGCCCTCGAGGAGTTCCATGACGAGGTAGAGGGGACCGCCGGCCGCGCTGTCGTCGCCGAAGTCGTGGACGACGGTGACGCCGCGGTGCTGGAGGGAGGCGGCGACGCGCGCCTCGCGGCGGAAGCGCTCGCGCAGCACCTGGGTGAAGTGGGTGTCCTGCTCGGGTCCGATGGGCTTGAGGCATTTGACGGCGACCTGCCGGCCCAGCGACTCGTCGCGGGCCCGCCACACCTCGCCCATGCCGCCGCGACCGATCAGGTCGAGCGACCGGTACCGGCCGTGGATCAGTCTGGACTCCGCCATGTTTTGAAGTCGCCCCCGTGTGTCGCCCTGCGTCCTACGCCCTCCCCGGCCGGTCCAGTATGGCCGCTGATGTACGCAGTGTGTACGGCGCGGGGCGGCTCCCGGGGCCCATGCGGCGCATCGCCTTCAAGATGTGACCTGGAGGCAGCTGCCAGCGCAGACCTGCGGGAATGCTGCGCAGCAGGCTACCGGTGAGGCGCAGGCGGCGGGTGACGCTGCGCGGGGCCGGTGCGGGGCGGCCGTACAGCTGGTGCGCCCAGCCGGGGAGGGATCCGTAGGCGAGGGCGGCGAGCGGGCGCCACAGCAGATTCCGGCCAGGGACGAGGAGGGGGTGGATGGGCGGGGCGCACAGGAAGGCGTCGACGGCGCGGGCGTCGGGTCCGGCGGCGAGCTCGGGGCGGATCCGCTCGAAGTAGGCGGCCAGGGCGGCGGTGTCCCCCGGTACCCCGGACGGGTCGAGGCCGACGAGCCGGGCGTTGACCCGGTTCTCCGCGACGTAGCGGTCCGCCTGCGCGGGGGTGAGCGGGACCCCGGAGCGGCGCAGGACGTGCAGGAAGCTGTCGATCTGCGCGCAGTGGATCCAGAGCAGCAGCTCGGGCTCGTCCACCCGGAATCGTGCGCCGGTGGCCGGATCCGTCGCCGACAGCAGGGTGTGGATCTTGCGGACGCGGGCGCCGGCCCGCTCGGCGGCCTCGGTGGTGCCGTAGGTGACGGTGCCGACGAAGTCGGCGGTGCGCAGCAGGCGTCCCCAGGCGTCGCCCCCGCCGTTCTCCCCGCTGAAGGCGGAGCTGTTCTCCATGACCCCGCGGACCGCGCGCGGGTGCAGGGCCTGGAGGTAGAGCGCGCGGACCCCGGCGATCCACATGACCGGGTCGCCGTGGCACTGCCAGGTCACGGAGGCGGGGCCGTAGAGCCCCGGATCGGGGCCCGCGTTCTCGTCCATGTCCGGCTCCTCCCCCGTCGCCCGCCCCGGTACACCGCGCGGGACGTGCGGGCCTTGCGGACCGGTGGGCTCCTGTGACCCGCCGGGGCCCTTCCGGTATTCCGCCGAACGGCCGCACGCTCGCCCGTGCGCGCCACTAGGCTTTCCCGGCGGCGGACCGCACCCGCCTCCCCTCGCGACGCGGAGGCACGGTCATGCGTACGGGACGGCTCGAAGGGCAGGTCGCCGTCGTGACGGGCGGCTCGTCCGGCATCGGCCTGGCGACGGCCCGGCGGTTCGTGGAGGAGGGCGCCCGGGTCTTCGTCACCGGCAGGCGGCCGGAGGAACTGGCCGCGGCGGTCCGCGGCCTGGGCCCGGACGCGGTGGCCGTCCCCGGTGACGCGTCCCGCGTCGCGGACCTGGACCGGCTCTACGCGGCGGTCGCGGCCGCGGGCTGCGAGGCGATCGACGTGCTGGTCGTGAACGCGGGCGGCGGCCCGGCCGGCGGCTTCGCCGATGTCACCGAGGAGCAGTTCGACGCCACCTCGGACCTCAACTTCCGGGGCGCCTTCTTCACCGTCCAGCGGGCCCTGCCCATGCTTCGCGACGGGGCCTCGGTCGTCCTGCTGGGCTCGGCCGCCGGCTCCTCGGCGTCCACGCGGTACGGGGTGTACGCCGCCACGAAGGCGGCCGTACGGTCCCTCGCGCGCAGCCTGGCACTGGAGCTGGCGGGGCGCTCCATCCGGGTCAACACCCTCAGCCCGGGCCCGATCGACACCCCGGCCCTGGCCGGCGCCCCGGCGCACGTACGCGAACGGGCGACCGCCGGAGTCCCGCTCGGCCGGGCCGGACGCCCCGAGGAGGTGGCCGCGGCGGCCCTGTTCCTGGCCTCGCGGGAGAGCAGCTTCATCACGGGCATCGAGCTGTTCGTGGACGGCGGAGCGGGCCAGGTCTGACGGGTACGGGTAACGGGTACGCGTACGGGTACGAGATGCCCGGGGATCGCTCAGTCTCCCACTCCGGCCCTGTCCAGGGCCTCGGCCAGGGTGCGCAGGGTCGCGATGCCCTCTTCGACGTGTTCCGGGAAGATCATGGCCGAGAGGGTGGTGACTCCGGCTTCGGCGTACGCCTGCAGCCGGTCCGCGATGCGGTCGGGGGGACCCAGCAGGGCGGTGCGGTCGAGGAAGTCCTGCGGCACGGCCTCGGCGGCCGCACGCAACTCCCCTTCGAGGTAGAGCTTTTGGACCTCTTCCGCCTCGCCGGGGAAGCCGGTGCGGGCCATGAGCCGGTTGTAGAAGTTGTGCCGGCGCGAGCCCATCCCGCCCACGTAGTGGGTGGTGAACGCGCGCACCCGGTCGGCGCAGTCGGCGAGGTCGCCGCCGGTCACGACCGGCACCGCCGCCACCACGTCGAATCCCCGCAGGTCCGCCCCCTTGCTCTCCCGTCCGGTGCGCAGTTCCGCCAGGGCTTCCTGCCCGAACTCGGGCTGGAAGAAGACGGAGAGCCAGCCGTCCGCGATCTCGCCCGCCAGCCGCGTGTTGGCCGGGCCGACGGCCGCGAGGTAGATCGGTACGTGCCCCCGCCGGGGGCGCATGCCCAGCTGGACGGCCTTGCCGGGGCCGTCCGGGAGCGGCAGGCGGTAGTGCTCCCCGTCGTAGGCGACGGTCTTGCGCTGCAGGGCCAGCCTGACGACGTCGACGTACTCGCGGGTGCGTGCCAGCGGCTTCTCGAACCGGGCGCCGTGCCAGCCCTCGGCGACCTGCGGCCCGGACACTCCGAGTCCGAGGCGGAAGCGGCCTTCGGAGAGCAGGTCGAGGGTGGCGGCGGTCATCGCCGTCATCGCGGGGGTGCGGGCGGGGATCTGCATCGCCGCCGTGCCCAGGTCGATGCGCGAGGTCTGCGCGGCGAGCCAGCCGAGCAGCGAGACCGCGTCCGAGCTGAAGGCTTCGGCGGTCCAGGCGACCGAGAAGCCCAGGCTCTCGGCCTCGCGCACGTACTGGGCGGATTCCCGCGGCCTGGCTCCGGCGCCCAGGCTGCCGAGGTAGCGGAGATTGAGTCCGAGCCTCATCGGTCCGGGTGTCCTTCCTGCGTGGTCATCGAGTGGTCGGGCCGTTCCGGGACGGCGTCGCGGGCGTGCTCAGATCACCAGGCCGCCGTCCACGCCCAGGACCTGGCCGGAGATGTAGCGGGCGCGGTCGGAGACGAGGAAGGAGACCAGGTCGGCGACGTCGTCGGGGGTGCCGAGGCGGCCGAGCGGCACGCCGTCGAGGATGTCCTTCCTGACCGCCTCGGTCAGGCCGGCGGTCATGTCGGTCTCGATGAGGCCGGGCGCCACGACGTTGGCGCGTACGCCGTACTTTCCGCACTCCTTGGCCAGGGACTTGGTGAAGCCGATGATCCCGGCCTTGGAAGCCGCGTAGTTGGTCTGCGTGGCGTTGCCGTGGATCCCGGCTATGGACGACAGCGTCACCACACAGCCGGCGCGGCGCTTCATGAACGAGAAGATCGCCGAGCGGCACATGTTGTAGGTGCCGTCGAGGTTGGTCGACATGACATCGCGCCAGTCCTCGCCGGTCATCCTGACCAGGTGGTTGTCGCGCACCACTCCCGCGCAGGTCACCACGGCGTCGATCGGGCCGAGCTCACGCTCCGCGGCGTCGGTGAAGGCACGGACCTGCTCCGCGGACGCGACGTCCGCGCGGTGGGCGACGACGCGGGCTCCGGTGCCGGCGGCCGAACGGACGACCTCGGCGGCCGCGTCCGCGTCCGAGCGGTAGCAGAACGCGACGTCGAATCCGTCGTGGGCCAGCCGGGACACGACGGCGCGGCCGATGCCGCGGGAGCCGCCCGAGACGAGCGCCACCGGTCGCTGGGTGTCTGGCATGTCCTTCTCCTGAAGAGCCGTGTCGAGCAGGGTCTGTGAGGGTGCGGCCGGCCGTGCGCCTCCGCTCTCGCAGGCGCACGGCCGGCCGGCCGCATGAGCCGCGGGCAGGTCAGGACGCGGCCGGCACGGTGCGCTTGTCCGTGATCAGCTGAAGGACCTGGACGAGCGAGGAGACCTGCTTGAGGTCGCTCTCCTCCAGCTTGACGCCGTACTGCCTCTCCAGCCGGAAGACGATGGACAGCGCCATCAGGGAGTCGACCTCCAGGTCCTGCACGAAATCGGCGTCGTCCGTGACCTCCTCCACGTCGAGCGCGAGGATGTCGGCGATGAGGAAGCGCAGCTCTTCTTTGTCGAGTGCGATCCGGGTCTTGTTGGACATGTGGGGCTGTTCCCTTCGGATGTGTGTCGGTGATGCCGACTGGTGGTCGAGGTGCGTCACGCTCGGCGGCGCCTGGCGGTCATCGGCACACCGTGCTTCGGACGGACGGTGATCCTTGCCAGCGGGTCGACCGCGTACCCGGGAACGGGCTCGAACTCCCAGTTCCGCCCCACGGTGGCCAGCGCCATGACGCTCTCCATCCACGAGAAGGTGTTGCCGATGCACTGGCGCGGACCGCCGCCGAAGGGCAGATAGGCGAGACGCGGGCGTCCCGGCTGTACCGCGTGACCGGTGAGCTCGTCCGCCGCGTCGACGGGGTCGGGGTTCTTGAGCCAGCGCTGCGGGGCGAAGCGCTCCGGCTGCGGCCACCACTTGGGGTCGCGGTGGTTCACCCACGGGACGATCCCGACGAAGCTGTCCTTGGGGATGCGGTGGCCACAGAGCTCGAAGTCGACCAGGGGGCGGCGGCCCATGCCCATGATCGGCGGGTAGAGGCGCATCGCCTCGGAGAGGACCGCGTCGGTCCATGGGAGGTGGGGCAGGTCCTTGACCGTGGGCAGCCGGTCTCCGAGCACCTCGTCGATCTCCTGGTGCATCCGGTCCCGTGCCTCGGGGTGACTGCCGAGCAGATGGTAGGACCAGGTGAGGGCGTTGGCCGTGGTCTCGTGGCCGACCATGAGCATGGTGATCGCCTCGTCCCGCACCTCCTGGTCCGTCATCGGCTCCCCGGTGTCGGCGTCGCGCGCCGCGAGCAGCATGGAGAGCAGGTCGGCGCCCTCGCCGTCGCCCTGCCTGCGCTCGGCCATGAGCCGGTAGACGATGGCATCGAGCTTGTCCCGGCCCTCGAAGAAGCGCTTGTTGCCGGGGAGCGGCAGCTTCGCCAGATAGCGGGCGAAGGGCAGGGAATCCCAGCGCAGCGGACCCTCGTCGCGCGGGATGGCGGTGCGGACGGTGCGGGCCACATCGCTGTCGAGCGAGACGTCGAAGATCGTGCGGGCCACGACGGCGAGGGTCAGCTCGGTCATCTCGACCGACATGTCGAGCCGGTCGCCGTCCCGCCAGCCGGACTGGATGTCGTCGGAGAGCTCGGCAAAGGCACGGCCGTAGCCGGCGATGCGCTCGTGATGGAACATCGGCTGTATCAGCCTGCGCTGTTTGCGGTGGTACGCGCCGTCGCTGTTGGTCAGGCTGTTGCCGAAGATCACCGAGAGCGGGGCTTCCCACTTGCCGCCTCCGACGCTCATGGTGGCCTTCGTGAACTCGCGGTGCGACGTGACCAGGACCTCGTGGACCGCCTCCGGATCGCTGATCAGGTACAGATCGCGGAAGCCGAGCGGGACGCGCACGACGGGGCCGTACTGGTCGCGCAGCCCGGTGAAGTAGTCCATCGGATTGCCGGACATCGCGAGCAGGGCGCGCAGGCGGCCGGTGGGACCGGGGGCGGCGGTGGCCAATGGGGCGGTGGAGACCAGTGTCATCGACGTGCCTTCCTGAGGTGTGGTCACGAGTGGCGCCGCGGCCTCGGCCGGCGGTCCGACGGGTCTGGGTGCCTTGGTGGTTGGTCGAGGGCCGGACATGCCTGCCGCGGCGTCCTGGTGACGGATGGCGGCGCGGTGTGGGGCGCCCGGCTCACTCCCTGACGAAGCGTTGGAGGGCGAGCGCGACGTTCTGCCCGCCAAAGGCGAAGGAATTGGAGAGGGCCGCCTGGACCTCGTACGGACGGGCCGTGTTCGGCACGTGGTCGAGGTCGCACTCGGGGTCCGCCGCGTCCTGGTTGATGGTGGGCGGGATCACCCCGCGGTCTATGGCCAGGGCGCAGAACGCCGTCTCGGTCGCGCCGGCCGCGCCCAGCAGATGGCCGGTCATCGACTTGGTGGCGCTGACGGCCAGGTTCCCGCTGTGCGTGCCGAAGGCGGACTTGATCGCCTTCGTCTCGGCGGCGTCGGAGAACACGGTCGAGGTGCCGTGGGCGTTGACGTGGTCGATCTCGTCGGGCTTCAGGCCGGCCTCGCGCAGCGCGGCGAGCATCGCTCGGGCGGCGCCCTGCCCGGTGGGATCGGGGGCGGTGACGTGGTACGAGTCGCTGGTCTGGCCGTAGCCGCAGATCTCGGCGTAGACGTGCGCGCCCCGCGCCTCGGCCGACTCCGCGGTCTCCAGGAGCAGCATGGTGGCGCCCTCCCCCATCACGAAACCGTCCCGGTCCGCGGTGAACGGGCGGGAGGCCCGGCTGGGTTCGTCGTTGCGGCGCGACAGTGCGCGCATGTTGGCGAAGCCCGCGATCAGCGGCGAGATGAGGCATGCTTCGGAGCCGCCGGCCAGCGCGGCCCCGGCATAGCCGTCGCGGACCATGCGGTAGGCCTGCCCGACCGCGTCGGCCGAGGAGGCGCAGGCGGTGACCGGTGCGGAGCTGGGGCCGCGGAAGCCGAAGCGCTGGGAGACCGTGCCCGCCCCCATGTTGATGATGGAGCTGGGCACGAAGAACGGGGAGACCGCCTGGGGCGCCGCCACGTCCTTCAGCACCCCCGCCATCATGGTGCCGGCGCCGCCGATGGCGCTGCCGATCACGGTGGCGGCGCCGTCCCGGTCGATGCCGTCGAGGCCCGCGCGTTCCACGGCGAGTTCGGCCGCGGCGATCGCGAAGTGGCAGAACCGGTCGAGGCGTCTGGCCTCCTTGCGGGTCAGCCAGTCGGTCGGGTCGAAGTCCGTCACCTCGGCAGCGATGCGCACCGGCAGCCGGTCGGCGTCGAAGCTCCGGATCGGCCCCACGCCGGAGGCTCCGGCGAGCAGCCGCGTCCAGACCGTCTCGGTGCCGATGCCGAGCGGGTTGACCATGCCGATGCCCGTCACCACCACCCGGTGGCGCCCGGTGGCGGTGCTCATCCGGACTCACCCGGCTCGGCCAGCCCGAAGAGCGACTCCATCCGCATCGCGAGGTGCACGTCACCCTGGATGTCCAGCCGGCCGCCCAGCAGCAGATCCATGCCCTGGGCCGCGGCGGAGGCCATCTCCACGAAGCCGACCGCGTCGAGCACGAGGGTGACCGCGGGGGCGCCCGAGATCCCCGTCTCGCGCACCTCGCAGGTGTCCTCGGTCAGTACGAGGTCGTAGGCGACGGTGCCGCCCGGGAACCTTTCGACCACCCAACGGGCGGTCTGCGGACCGTCCATGGGGCCTCCGGTGTAGCGCCCGGGCATCTGCTCGAAGACCGTGCGCAGCACGTCCTCGCCGTCGGAGGTGGCCAGCCAGGCCGCCAGCTCCCCGCGCGGCAGCCCGGCGAGGGCGGCGCGGACTTCTTCGAGCGTGCCGGAGCGCAGACCCGCGAGTCGCTCCGAGGAGAAGGTGGGTCCGACGGTCATGAGGGCTCTCCCGCTCGTGCGGGCACGGGCCCGCTGTTGACTATTCGGTCGACGGCCTGCCGGAGTTCCTCCCGCGGTGCGACGCCGGGCAGCCGGGCGACGACATGACCGTCGGGTCGTACGAGAACCGCTTCCGGCCCCACCAGGGCATAGCTGTCGGCGAAGGCTCCCTTGGCATCGCGCAGTTGGGGCCCGTCCGCGGTGATCACGGCTGCCGTGAGCGGCAGGCCCACGACGGTCGCGGTCTCCTGCGCCACGTGCTCCCACTCGGCTCCCTCGGCCCCGGTGAGCAGGGCGAAGCCGGTGCGGGACAGGTCGGTCGTGGAGATCCGGTCCCCGGCCCGGTCGAGCCAGGCGTGCGGGGCGCGGTGGCCGGCCCGGGCGGTCGGCAGGTAGGACACCACGTCCTGGACCACCGGCTCGCCGGGGCCCGGTGCGTAGTTGAAACCCAGTACCTGCCCCTCGAAGTCGAAGTGCGGCCGGTGCTCTTCGATGTTCCGGGCGAACTCCACCGGATCGGCGTCGGACTGGAGCAGTGCCCGCTTCTGGAGGGCGTTGCGCTCGCTGTGCCGGGCGTTGAACTCCGCGACCGGGCGCCGCTCGCGTTCGTACGAGTCGAGCAGCGTGTCGGGGGCGCCGCCGCGCAGAACCGCGGCCAGCTTCCAGGCGAGGTTGTGGGCGTCCTGGATGCCGGTGTTCATGCCGAAGCCCCCGGTGGGCGGGAAGGTGTGGGCGGCGTCCCCCGCGGCGAGCACCCGGCCGTCGGCGCTGCGCCAGGATTCGAGCCCGGTGGAGCCCATCACCCAGTTCCGCACGGAGTGGATGCGCAGCCCCTTGATCGCGTCTCCCGACTCGCCGATGGCGGCCTCGATCAGCTTGTGGTGATCGACTTCCTGCTCGAAGTAGGTGTGTTCCTCGTCGGGGGTGAGGGCGGGGATCTCCAGGAGCCATTCGCCGCGCTTGGGATCGACGGTGATGAGCACACCCCGCACCGTGTTGTTGAGCACCCAGTACAGGGCGCTCTCCCGGCCGGTCGTCCAGGGCGAGAGATCGGCGCTGAAGTGGATGTCGAGGAGCCTGCCGAGCGGCGTGGCCGCGGTCTGCCGCAGGCCCACCGTCTCGCGCAGCGGGCCGTGCAGCCCCTCTGCCAGGATGGCGTAGCGGGCGTCGACGACGACGGGGCTCTCGCCCCCGGCCGTCACCCGGACACCGGTCGGAGTACGGGTCAGCTCCTCGGCCCTGACGCCGCGGACCATGCGCGCGTTCTCGGGAAGCCGCTCGACGAGCAGCGCTTCCACCCGGTTCTGCGAGCAGATGACGGGGAGGACCGGGCTGATGGCGGCTCGCTGCA
The DNA here is from genome assembly GCF_049310065.1 of Streptomyces tatrensis. NCBI lineage: Bacteria > Bacillati > Actinomycetota > Actinomycetes > Kitasatosporales > Streptomycetaceae > Streptomyces > Streptomyces tatrensis. Next base: position 1,133,098 of record NZ_JBMDLB010000011.1, read on the forward strand.
TGAGGGCGCCCGCCGAAGCGATGATGTCGAGGCCGGCGAGTTCGGTGCCGGCGAGTTCGGTGCCGGCGAGCTCGGTGCACCACGTGATGCGCGCCGTGTTCTCCAGGGGCACGCCGGCCCTGCGCACCTCGGCATCGATGCCGAGGTGTCGGAGCAACTCCATGGTGCGCGTGTTGATCACCGTGGCGCGTGGATGGCCGGACGGTGAGGTGCGCTGCTCCAGAACGACCGTGCGCACGCCGAGTCCGGCGAGGAAGTGGGCCGCGGCGAGGCCGGTGGGCCCGCCACCGACCACCACGACGTCGGCCTCCAGCTGCTCGGCGGCCTGCGGCGCGTCCGGTACGGGTGCGGTCATCGTCGAACCTCCGAAAGACTGGCGATGACCGGCGCCAGGCGCCGGGCCACCGCGGCGTCGAAGCCGGCTTTGAACAGGACGCGGGCGATGACGACCGCGGGCAGACCGGCCAGGATGGCGCCGGTCAGCCAGAGCACGAACACCCCGGTGAGTGCGGTGCGCTGGACCTCACCACGCCGGCCGGCGGCACGGATGGCCCGGCCCCAGACCCGGAAGACCTTCCCGGCGAGGAGGTCGGCCGCGGCCAGCGGTGCGTTCACGGGGGCCGCGCCATGGGCGGCCAGAACGTCACGGACCCGGTCGGCCAAGGCCTCCTCGGAGGCGGCGCGGGACGTGGGTTCGTCCTGTTCCGGGGCGGGTTCGGGTTCGGGTTGCACGGTGGCGAATTCGGTATCTGCCGGGGCGAGTTCGGCGATGCGCTCGCCTAGGAGCGCGAGCCGGTCCAGTTCGTCCGTGCCGACACCGGCCCGCGGGAACCCCCAGGACGCCTCCCGCTTGCCGGCGATCAGCCAGCGCATCGTGGTGACGAAGGTGATCCCGGCGGAGGCGGTGTCCACTGAGGCGATGGTGCCCAGGTAGCGGCCGCCGGCGGCCTGGAGCAGCCGCTGCACCTCGATGGCGGCCGAGTACCACATGTTCCGGCAGGCGATGAGGCCGATGACGGGGCGCCCGTCGAACGCCTTCGGCTCGGCGCCGATGAGCGCCCGCATGGGCAGCGCCGGGGCCAAGTACCAGACGGGGAAGGCGAAGACGACCAGGTCCGCGTCGTCGTCCGCGGCCACCGGCGGCCGGGCGGTGATCCCGGGTGCCCCGTCGGGGTCGACGGAGGCGGCGAAGACGCCGAAGAAGCGGCGCACGGGCCAGGGGAAGGGGAAGGGCTCACGCGGGGTGATCTCGACCTTGTGTACGTCCCAACCCGCCTTTTCCAGCGGGTCGGTGACGGCGGAGACGGATTCCAGGAGCTGACCGGTCTGCGAGTACCAGTAGACCGTCACTCGGGGCTGCGCACTCACGGTCTCAGACCTCCCCGGCGGAGACGGCCGTCAGGTGCGCGAAGGACACCGCGAACCGGCCGGACTCGGGGACCATCACCAGGAGCTTGTCGCCGGGGGACACCAGGCCCTCGGTCAGCATCTCCTCCAGGATCACGTAGATGCTGGCGGAGCCCATGTTCCCGACCCGGGGCAGATTGCTGTACCACTTCTCGATGGAGGGGCCCCTGACCTTCTTCCGCTCGATCTCCTTGAGCACCATGGACTTCATGCGCTCGCTGGAGTAGTGCGCGGGGAACCAGGTGAGCTCGTCCGGGTCGAAGCGGCCCTCGTCGAGCAGCCGCTGGTACTCCTTGACGCCGACCCGTACGAGCTGCGGCAGCAGGCCCAGGTTCTGGCGCAGCGCCAGCGTGCCGGCGGCGGCGGCCTCGGCCGCGGAGGGGTAGTCCCACCAGGTCTGCTCCGCCGAGCTGTCGGCCGAGCCCATGTACATGCAGGTCTGCTCGGTGTTGGCGTAGGAGGTGAGCGAGATCCAGTCGATCCGCAGGCTCACCCCGTCGGCGGCGGGGCGGTCCTGTACCAGCGCGGCGCCGGCGCCGTCCGAGAGCATGTAGCGCAGGAAGGCCATCTCCATGGCGATGGCACCGTCGCCCGAGACCGGCAGGACGTCGGCGAACCGTCCGCTCTTGATGAAGCGCGAGGCCAGTTCGGACGCGGAGGCGATCGCGTTCTTCTTCTCCCCGGCCGCCACCTGGAGGTAGGCGTTCTTGAGCGCCATCATCCCGGAGCTGCAGATGCCGTGCGTGGTGACGATCTCACAGGGCGGGCTGCCCAGTTCGCCGTGGATGCCGCTGGCGATGCCGGGCGCGATGAGGTCCGGTACGGCGGTGGCCGCTGCGATGAGGTCGATGTCGTCGAGGGTGATGTCCGAGCGGTCCACCGCCTGGCGAATCGCGGCGACCGCCATGTTGGTGCTGGAGAACAGGGTCTTCTGCTGCTTGTCGATGGCGTAGTGCCGTGACTTGATCCCGCAGTTCTCGAGGATCTGCTCGCGCAACCCCGAACTCGCCTGGCCCACGCTGCCTATGTAGTCCTCGATCTCCTCGTTGGGCACCGGTTCGCCTGGCAGGAAGCGTCCCATGGCGGTGATGTAGGCAGGCATTTCTTGGTCCCCCCGTGGTCTAGACGGCTGCTTTGGTTTCGATCTTGGAGACGGCGAAGTCCAGGACGTCACCGACGGTGCGGAGCGAACCGATGCGCTCGTCGTCCATCGGGATCCCGTAGGCGTTCTGAAGGTTCTGCGCCATGGCGACGAGGTCGAGCGAGTCGATGCCGACGTCCTGGTACAGATCGGATTCGGCAGAGAGCGCGTCCGGGTCGGCATCGCATTGAGCCAGAAGGAATGCCGTGATATCTCCGTAGAGATCGTTCCTCAAAGACATGTTCACCTCCTGCGCCACACCCCCTGTGCGGCACGGGATTCACTCTGGTCCAAGCGGCGCGGCGGGGCATCGCAGAGGATCACGCGGCCGCCCTGAGATTTTCCCGCCGCGGGACCCGGAGACGAGAAAGGGCCGGTGTGAAGGTCGCGAACGACTCCACACCGGCCCGAAAGGCACGGACGATCAAAATGACACGGGTCAGCGGCGCACCCTCGGCATGCCGAGGCCGATCCACGAGATGATCTCGCGCTGGATCTCGTTGTTGCCGCCTCCGAAGGTGAAGATGACGGCGCTGCGGTAGCCGCGTTCCAGTTCGCCGTGCAGGACCGCGCCCGCGGAGCCGTCCTTCAGGGAGCCGGCCGCGCCGACCACCTCCATCAGCCAGGCGTACGCGTCCCTGCGCGCCTCGGAGCCGTAGACCTTGACGGCGGAGGCGTCCTGCGGGGTGAGGTTGCCGTCCTGGACGGCGTTGACCATCTGCCAGTTCAGCAGCTTCATCGCGTCGAGGCGGGCGTGGGTGCGGGCGAGGCGGCCTCGGACCCAGGAGAGGTCGATGATGCGGCGGCCGTCGGCGAGCTTGGTCTCGGCGGCCCAGCGCTGGACGTCGTGCAGGGCGCGGATGGCCATGGTGCCGTGGGCGGCGAGGGTGACGCGCTCGTGGTTGAGCTGGTTGGTGATCAGGCGCCAGCCCTTGTTCTCCTGGCCGACGCGGCGGCTCGCGGGGACGCGGATGTTCTCGTAGTAGCTCGCGGTGGTGTCGTGCGAGGCCAGGGTGTTGATGAGGGTGCAGGAGTATCCGGGGTCGGAGGTAGGCACCAGGAGCATGGTGATGCCCTTGTGCGCGGGGGCGTCCGGGTCGGTGCGGACGGCGAGCCAGACCCAGTCGGCGGTGTCGCCGTTGGTGGTCCAGATCTTCTGCCCGTCGACCACGTAGGTGCCGGTCTCCTCGTCGCCCTCGCGGACGGCCTTGCACTTGAGGGCGGCGAGGTCGGTGCCGGCGTCGGGCTCGCTGTAGCCGATGGCGAAGTCGATCTCGCCCGCGAGGATCTTGGGCAGGAAGTACGCCTTCTGCTCGTCGGTGCCGAACTGCATGATGGTCGGCCCGACCGTGTTGAGGGCCATCAGCGGCAGCGGCACGACGGCCTGCGCGGCCTCGTCGAAGAAGATGAACTGGTCCATGGGCGACATCCCGCGCCCGCCGTACTCCTTGGGCCAGCCGACGCCGAGCCAGCCGTCGGCGCCGAGCTTGCGAATGGTCTCCCGGTAGAAGCGCTTCTGCTCGGCCGGGTCCTCGTACCGGGCGTAGACGTCGTCCGGGATCAGTTCGGCGAAGTAGGCGCGCAGCTCGGTGCGCAACCGCTGCTGCTCAGGCGTGTATTCGAGGTGCACGGCCCCTCCGGGTCTCTCGTGGCTCAAGGTCGCGCGGCCGTCCGCCACCGCCGCGGGGGCAGACTAGAACCTGTTCCAAGAATCCGGAAGGGTCAGCGGGAAGTCTGCGGATGTACCCGGCGGAGTGGTGTTCGCCGGGCCACAGCTCCTCGTGGCCGAGCCCGTCGAGGTCGGCCGCGCATCCGGCGGAACACCGCCCGGGCCGCAGCTTCAATGCGCCGCGGGAGTCCTCCCACCGAGTGGGAGGACTCCCGCGGGTCACCGCTCAGCTGTAGAGGAAGACGTAGTCGAAGTACACGAGGTCGCGGATGCCGTCGAAGCGGAAGGTGCCCGACGGGACCACGTCGAGGCCTTCCTCGAGGGCGACCTTGTCGTACGTCACGCTCTGCTTCCAGCCCGCGCTGGAGGGGATGTACGGCTTCAGCGCGGCGGGCGGCGAGACCAGCGGCCCGACCTCGAAGTGGTGGGCGGGATCGCCCATGATGCGGTTCGCCGTGCCCTGCTTGAGGTGGGCGACCCCGACCAGCCGCATCCGGGTCTCCGGGCTCGGGACCGACCGGTCGTTGTTGGACTCGTCGATGTCGTAGCCGATCCAGTGCGCGTCGGAAACGTCGCCCAGCGCGGTCCAGAAGCGCCGGTTGAGCGGGGCCAGATCTGTGCGGACCTTCTCCGCGGTCTCCTCCTCGGGCCACATCGCGTAGCCGAGCCCCGCCGCGCCGAGCAGCAGCGGGGCCCCCAGTCCCAGAAGGAGCCGCCGTCTGCTGCTGAGGCCCCGCTGTGTGCTCATCAAAATCCCCCCAGTACCCGTTCCCGTCAGTTCAGGGCGCTGATCATAGCGGCGGCCGTGGCCGCCATCGCCTCCCGTGCGGCGGTCAGATACGGACGGGGATCCGCGGTGGTCAGATGGGTGCGGATGGCTTCGGTCATCGCCACGTTGAGCGCGGTGCCGATGTTGACCTTCCGGATGCCGCCGGCGACGGCCGCGGCGAGTTCCGCGTCCGGCAGGCCGGAGGATCCGTGCAGCACCAGGGGCACGTCGACCGTCTTGGCGAGGCGGCCGAGCAGCACGTGGTCCAGGGCCGCGGTCCGGCTGGTCATGGCGTGGCTGCTGCCGATGGCGACGGCGAGCGCGTCCACCCCGGAGTCGGCGACGAACCGCCGCGCTTCGTCCGGGTCGGTACGGGCGCCGGGTGCGTGCGGGTCCAGCGGCGCGGCCCCGTTCTTCCCGCCGACCTCGCCCAGTTCGGCTTCGATCCACAGGCCGTTGACGTGGGCCCAGTCGGCGGCGGAGCGGGTGGCCTCCAGGTTCTCGGCGTAGGAGAGGTGCGCGGCGTCGTACATGACCGAGCTGAAGCCGGCGTCCACGGCCTGCCGCAGCAGTTCGGAGCTCTTGACGTGGTCCAGGTGCAGCCCGACCGGGACCCCGGCGGCCTCGGCGACGGCCACGGCCGCGCGGCTGATCGGCAGCAGCGCTCCGCCCCGGAACTTGACGGCGTTCTCGCTGAGCTGGAGGACCACGGGCAGTCCGGCCGATTCGGCGCCCGCGACGACCGCTTCGGCGTGCTCCAGCGTGATGATGTTGAAGGCGGCGACGGCGCGGCCCTGGGCGGCGGCCTCCAGGACGAGCCTGCCGGCGGGGACCAGGCTCATCGGACGGCCTCCTCGCCCGTGGTGAGGATGACGGACCGGGTCAGATTGCGCGGCGCGTCCGGGTCCAGCCCCTGGTGGGCGGCGACGGCGATGGCCAGGCGGTGTACGCGGACCAGCTCGGCGAGCGGGTCGAGGTGCCCGGCCACCCACTGGGCTCCGGTCCCCCGGACCTGTTCCGCGAGCCCTTCGGGAGCGTCGCCGAGCGACCAGGTGGCGGTGCCGGGCGCCGAGACGCTGATGGGGCCGTGCCGGTACTCCATGGCCGGGTAGGACTCGGCCCAGGCCAGGGCGGCTTCGCGCATCTTCAGCGCGGCCTCGTTGGCGAGTCCGACGCTCCAGCCGCGCCCGAGGAAGGTGAACTGGCCCCGGGTCTCCAGCTCCGCGGGGAGCGGGTCGGCGAGTGCGGCGCGCGCGTCGGCGACCACGGACGGGCTGTGCAGGCCGACGTGGGCGCGCAGCAGGGTGAGCGCGGTGGTGGCGAAGCGGGTCTGGACGACGGACTGCTCGTCGGCGAAGTCCAGTACGACGAGCTCGTCGGCGAGGGTCATGACGGGGGTGGCGGGGTCCCCGATGACGGCGGTGGTGGGCACGCCCGCGTCCCGCAGTCCGGCCAGCAGGTCGAGGACCTCGGTGGTGGTCCCGGACCGGGTCAGCGCGACGACCCGGTCGTAGCGCCGGTGGCGGGGGAACTCCGAGGCGGGGAAGGCATCGGTTTCGCCCTGCCCGGCCTCCTCGCGCAACACGGCGGCGGCCTGGGCCATGTAGTACGAGGTCCCGCATCCGACGATCGCGGTACGCTCCCCCGGCCGCGGCAGCACCGCCCGGTGTTCCGGGGCCAGTTCGGCGGCCCGCTCCCAGCATGCGGGCTGCGTGCCCAACTCGTACGCGACATGGCTCATGGCGGCTCCCTAGCGCGGTGCGTGCATCCCTGATTGCGTGTTCCTGCAAGATAGTGGGCTCTTTCACGCAACTTCAAGCATCCCAGTGATGATCTCCTGCGTTAATCTCGACGCGTAGGCCAAGAGTGGGCGCCGAAGCGAACGGCGAAGCGACCACCGAAGGCGCGATCGAAGACGCGACCCGAAGCAGCGACCGACGCAGCGATCGCGGACGGGTCCGAAGACGAGACCGAGAGGGCGGCCGATGACCCGCAAGGAACGCTGGCAGACACTGCTGGACCTGCTGGTGGAGCGGGGCGAGCTGGAAGTGGAGCCCGCCGCCGAGGCCCTCGGCGTGTCCGCCGCCACCATCCGGCGCGACCTCGACCAGCTCGCCGAGCAGCAGCTGCTCGTCCGCACGCGCGGCGGAGCGGTCCTGCACGGGGTCTCGTACGAACTCCCGCTGCGCTACCGCACCTCGCGCCGGGCCGCCGAGAAGAGCCGCATCAGCGAAACCGTCGCGGCGCTGATCGTCCCGGGCGAGGTGATCGGCCTGACCGGCGGCACCACGACCACCGAGGTCGCGCGGGCGCTGGCCGCCCGCCCCGACCTCGCCACCGGCTCCCCCGCCCTCACCGTGGTCACCAACGCGCTGAACATCGCGGGCGAGCTGGTCATCAGACCGCAGTTCAAGATCGTGCTCACCGGCGGCGTGGCCCGGCCCCAGTCGTACGAGCTCACGGGTCCCCTCGCCATGGAGGTGCTCGGGCAGCTCTCCGTGGACACCGCCGTCGTCGGCGTGGACGCCTTCGACCCGGCCGACGGCGCCGCTACCCGGCACGAGGACGAGGCCGCCATGAACCGCCTGCTCTGCGAGCGCGCCCGCCGCGTGGTGATCGCGGCCGACTCCAGCAAGCTGGGCGTCCGCGCCTTCGCCCGCATCGTCTCGACGGACGCCGTGGACGTCCTGGTGACCGACACCGGCCTCGCCCCGTCGGTGGCCGAGGCCTTCGAGGCGGCGGGCGTGGAGGTCATCCGGGCCTGAGCACACGAGGGCAGTCCGCGCCCGAGCACACGGCCGGGGGGCGGTCGGCCCGGCCCGGGGCCGCGGCGCGCGCGTCCTAGACTCCCCGGATGGCAGACGATCTTCTCCGGCTCACCGTCCTGGGCAGCGCGACGCCCTACCCCACCCGCGACAACCCCTGCTCCGGCTACCTCCTCGAAGGCGGTGGCGCCCGGGTCTGGGTCGACGCGGGCAGCGGCACGCTGGGACCGCTGCAACGGCACGTGGGACTCGGCGAGCTCGACGCGATATGGATCTCGCACCTGCACGCCGATCACACGGCCGACCTGCTGACCGCGCACTACGGCCTGCTGTACGCCGACGTACGGCGGCCCGCGCCGCTCCCCCTCTACGGGCCTCCCGGCATCGCCGACCGGCTGGCGGGGTTCCTCACCAACGGCCCGGACCGCAGCCCGGTCGAGGCCGCCTTCGAGGTCCACGAGCTGTACGACGGCCACCGCGCGCGGGCCGGGGCGCTCGACCTCACCAGCCGGGCGGTGTCCCACGGCATGCCCGCCTTCGCGCTGCGCGCCGGGTCGGGAGGCCGGTCCCTCGTGTACTCCGGGGACACGGCGCCCTGTTCGGCCCTGACCCGGTTCGCCGAGGACTGCTCGCTCCTGCTGTGCGAGGCCGACAGCACGGCGCACGCGGCCGGTGCCGAGCCGGTGCACCACACCCCCGAGGAGGCCGGCGACACCGCCCGCGCGGCCCGCGCCGGGCGGCTGGTCCTCACGCACGTCGGCCGGGACATGGAGCCCGCCGAGGCCGTGGCCCGCGCCGCCGCCCGCTACCCCGGACCGGTCGACCACGCCGCGCCGGGCGCGGTGTTCCTGGTCGGGTAGGCCGTCTCCTTCGGATCTTGCCGGTCAGGCCCGGCCCTTCAGTGCGCCGGGAGCCGGCCCGCCTCCCGGGCGAGGGCGGCCAGGACCGGGGCGATCAGCGGATGCGTCTCGGCGCCGCGCCGGGTGGCCGCGAAGACCCTCCGGGTGGCCGCCGGGCCGGCCACCGGGCGGACCTGGACCTCTTTGAGTTCCATGCCGCGCAGCGCCGAACGGGGCACCAGGGCCACCCCGGCGCCCGCGCCGACCAGGGCGACCACGGCGCGGAAGTCGTCGGAGGAGTGCACCAGCCGGGGCTGGAAGCCCGCGAGTTCGCAGGCGAGCTGCATGACGTCGTGGCAGGGGTTGCCGGGGTACTGGCCCACCCAGTCGGCGTCCGAGAGGCCGGCCAGCGGCACCTCGGGCAGATCGCCGAGGGGGTGGCCGGCGGGCAGCACCGCGTCGAAGGGTTCCGCGTACAGCGGGAGCACCGACAGCCGGCCGTCGTCGGCGCCGGGGGCGCCCCGGTACTCCACGGCCAGGGCCACGTCCGCCTCGCCGTCGAGCAGCAGCGGCAGGCTCTGGTCGCCCTCCGCGTCGCGTACGCGCAGCCGGATCCCGGGGTGGTCGACGGCGAGCCGGGCGATGGCCGGGGCCAGCACCTCGGCGATGCCGGTGGCGAAGGCCGCCACGGTGACGGCGCCCGCCGAACCGCCCGCGTAGGCGGCGAGTTCGGCCTCGGCCCGCTCGAGCTGCGCCAGGACCTCGTGGGCGTGCCCGAGCAGGATCTCGCCGGCCGCGGTGAGGCGTACGCCCCGGCCGCTGCGGGTCAGCAGGGCGTGCCCCGTCTCCTGCTCCAGCGCCGCGAGCTGCTGGGACACGGCGGAGGGGGTGAGGTACAGCGCTGCGGCCGCGGCGGTCACCGTACGGTGGTCCGCGACGGCCCGCAGGATGCGCAGCCTCCGGGGGTCGATCACAGTGCCATTCTCGCAGCCCGCGGGGCCCTGCCGGGCCGACCGATCGGGCGGGCGGGGCCGGGGCCGGCCGGGGCCGGCGTGAACCGAGTCGGGGGCCCCGCCCCCACCCTGGTACCCGGTCCGGCCGGGACCGGGCGGAGATCCGGCCGGTCCCGGCCGGTCCCGGAGGCGCGGGGGTGCTGTCCCCTACCCGCCCTTCGCCCGTTCCCCGGGCTGCGCCCAGACCCCCCTGGGGCTCCGCCCCAGACCCCGCGCCTCAAACGCCGGCGGGGCTGGATTTGGCCTGGCGCAGCCTGCATGTGCGGGCACGTGCGCGCGGTCAGAATCGAGCCGGACGTCGGCCAAAATCAGCCCCTCCGGCATTTGAGGAGCGGGGGTCCGGGGGCTGGCCCCCCGGCAACGGCGCCGCGCCCTGTGAGCGGGGCCCTAGCTCAGTTCTCGGCGCCCGCCAGGGCCGCCCGCGCGTCGATGAACGCCGCGATCGCGCGTTCCACGTCGGCCGTCGAGTGCGCGGCCGAGAGCTGGACGCGGATCCGTGCGGCGCCCATCGGCACCACCGGGTAGGAGAAGCCGATCACGTAGACCCCGCGCTCCAGCAGGAGTTCCGCCATCTTGGCCGCCTCCGCCGCGTCGCCGATCATCACGGGGGCGATGGCGTGGTCGCCGGGCAGGATCTCGAAGCCGGCCTCGGTCATCTTCGTACGGAAGAGCGCGGTGTTGGCGGCGAGCCGCTCGCGCAGGTCGTCGGCCGACTCCAGCAGGTCGAGGACCTTGAGGGAGGCCGCCGCGATGACCGGGGCGAGGGAGTTGGAGAAGAGGTACGGGCGCGAGCGCTGGCGCAGCAGCTCGACGATCTCGGCGCGCGCCGCGACGTAGCCGCCGGAGGCTCCGCCGAGCGCCTTGCCGAGGGTGCCGGTGATGATGTCCACGCGGTCCATGACCCCGTGCAGTTCGGGGGTGCCGCGGCCGCCGGGGCCGACGAAGCCGACGGCGTGCGAGTCGTCGACCATGACCATGGCGTCGTAGCGCTCCGCGAGGTCACAGATCTCGGCGAGCGGGGCCACGTAGCCGTCCATGGAGAACACGCCGTCGGTGACGATCAGCTTGCGGCGGGCACCGCCCTCGGTGGCCTCCTTGAGCCGGGTCTCCAGCTCCGCCATGTCGCGGTTGGCGTAGCGGAAGCGGCGGGCCTTGGAGAGGCGGATGCCGTCGATGATCGAGGCGTGGTTGAGGGCGTCGGAGATCACCGCGTCCTCGGGGCCGAGGATGGTCTCGAAGACTCCGCCGTTGGCGTCGAAGCAGGAGGAGTAGAGGATCGTGTCCTCCTGGCCGAGGAAGGCGGAGAGCCGCGCCTCCAGCTCCTTGTGCACCTCCTGCGTACCGCAGATGAAGCGCACGGAGGCCATTCCGTAGCCCCAGCGGTCCAGGGCCTCCTTCGCCGCGGTGACCACCTCGGGGTGGTCGGCGAGGCCGAGGTAGTTGTTGGCGCAGAAGTTGAGGACCTCACCGGGGGCGCCGCCCGAGGTCACGGCGACGGCGGCGTTCTGCGGGGTGCCGATGACGCGCTCGGGCTTGTGCAGACCCGCGGCGCGGATCTCGTCGAGGGTCGTACGGAGGTCCGCGCGGACGGTCTCGAACATGTGCGGTGCTCTCTTTCTCCTGGTGCGGCGGAGGGAGGGGGCCGGGCCCCGCGGAGGGGGGAGGGTGCTGCGGGGCCCGGCCGGAGGGAAATGGTCTGTGGGTCTGGAGGGCTGGAGCGCTGGAGCGCTGGAGCGCTGAAAGGCCGAACGCCCGCGCTCAGCCCGTGCTACGCCTGCGTCCAGTCCAGGATGATCTTGCCGCTGCGCGCGGTCGCCGCCTCGTCGAACGCGGCCTCGAAGTCCCCGAAGGCGTACCGGCCGGTGATGACGGGGCTGAGGTCGAGCCCGCCCTCCAGCAGCACGGTCATCGCGTACCAGGTCTCGAACATCTCGCGGCCGTAGATGCCCTTGATCGTGATCATCGAGGTGACGACCTTGGCCCAGTCGACGGCGAACTCCTGCGCCGGCAGGCCCAGCATGGCGATCCGGCCGCCGTGCGTCATGTTGTCGATCATGTCGCGCATGGCCTCGCCGCGGCCGGACATCTCCAGGCCGATGTCGAAGCCCTCGCGCAGGCCGAGCTGGGCCTGCGCGTCGGCGATGGTCGCCTTCGAGACGTCGAGCGCGAGGGTGGCGCCGGCCTTGCGGGCGATCTCCAGACGCTCCGGGCTGACGTCGGTGATGACCACGTTGCGCGCTCCCGCGTGCCGGGCCACGGCCGCCGCCATGATCCCGATCGGGCCCGCGCCGGTGATCAGTACGTCCTCGCCGACCAGCGGGAAGGAGAGCGCGGTGTGCACGGCGTTGCCGAACGGGTCGAAGATCGCGGCGACGTCGAGGTCCACCTTCGTCCGGTGCACCCACACGTTCTGCGCGGGCAGCACCACGTACTCGGCGAAGGCGCCGTCGCGTCCCACTCCGAGCCCGACCGTGCTGCGGCACAGGTGGCGGCGCCCGGCCAGGCAGTTGCGGCACGTCCCGCACACCAGGTGGCCCTCGCCGCTGACCAGCGCGCCGACCTCGATGGCGGTGACGCCCGCGCCGAGCGCGGCCACCTCGCCGACGAACTCGTGGCCGAGCACGAGGGGGGTCTTGACGGCGCCCTGCGCCCAGCCGTCCCAAGAACGGATGTGCAGGTCCGTCCCGCAGATGCCGGTGCGCAGCACCTTGATCAGCACGTCGCCGGGGCCGTACTCGGGCTCGGGAACGTCCATCAGCCACAGCCCGGGCTCGGCCTTGTGCTTGACGAGTGCCTTCATGGGGTGGCTCCAGGCATGCGGAAGGAAGCGCTACGGGGCGTGCGGGCCGGGCAGCGTTCGGACGACACCAATCTGCCGACCTGCGGGTGATCAGTCCATCGAGGATTTCTTAAGCGGGTCCACAGCCCAGCTTCACGCCTATGCTCCTCAGGTGTCGGGCAGGGGCCGGGGAGTGGTCCGGGCCGGGAATGGGGAGGTGAGGGGCGTGCCGAGTCTGCGCAGCAGGGCGCTTTCGGTCGCGCTGATCGCGGCGGGGCGGCGAAGACGGTTCGGGAGCGCCGAGGCGGTCCGTACCCGGGTGGCGGAATCGATGCGGCGCCCGGCGTCGCACCTTCCCCCGCGTTCGCTGGGCCGGGTGGCGGAGGTCTCGCGGACCTTCGTCGGGGCCTGGCCGGTGTACGAGGTCTCGCCGCTCGGCGCGGAACCGGCCGCCCGGGTGCTGTACGTGCACGGCGGCGGGTACATCAACGAACTGGTCCGGGCGCACTGGTCGCTGATCCGGACCCTGGTCACCCAGGCGCAGGCCCGGGTGGTCGTACCGGCGTACATACTGGCCCCGCGCGGTACCGCCGACCGGACCGTCCCGGTCGCCGCCGATCTGCTCAGCGGCCTGATCGCGAGCGGGGGCGCGGGCGGCACGGTGCTCCTCGGGGATTCCGCGGGGGCCGGGCTGGCGCTGGCCGCCGCGCAGCGGCTGCGCGACCGCAACGGGGCGCAGCCGTCCCGGATCGTGCTGATCTCGCCCTGGCTGGACGTGTCCATGAGCCATCCCGACCAGGCGGCCATCGAGGCGGGCGACCCGATGCTGGCCCGTCCCGGCCTGCGGGAGGCCGGACGGCTGTACGCGGGCAACCTGGCGGCCGACGATCCCCGGGTGAGCCCGCTGCACGGGTCGTTCGCGGGGCTGGCCCCGATGACGGTGTTCACGGGCACCCGGGACGTCCTGACGACCGACAGCCGCGGACTGCTGGACCGGGCGCGGAGGGCCGGTGTCGATGTGGAGTACATCGAGGAGCCGGGGCTGCCGCACGACTATCCGCTGATGCCGCTCCCGGAGGGCAGGGCGGCCCGCGACCGGATCGTGGAGCTGGTCCGCGCGGCCGCGGCGGAGTCCTGAGCCGCGGCGCGCAGGGCGGGGCGTCGGGCAAGCTGCGTGCCGGCGACGTCCTACGTTTCGGGCTGGGCCCGAAGGGCTGGGCCGAGGGTCGGCCCGCCCCTCAGGCCACGCAGTTCATCAGGGAGCCGACGGGCGCCGTGCGGTAGCGGGCCCAGTAGGTCTCGTCCCGGGTCGCGCACGCGGGCGGGGTCCGGGTCGGCTGCCAGGCCACGGTGGCGAAGCCCGCGTCGGCGGCGGCTTCCGCGAAGTCGGCGTGGGCCCATTCGCGGCATTCGAACGGGACCGGCGGATCGGTCTCGAGCCGCGCCCGCAGCAGCGGCGCGTCCCCGCCGGGAGCACGCTCGACGACGCTGATCCCGTACGGCTCCCAGTCGGCGTAGGGGAAGGCCCCCGGGTTCGGCACGATGGCGAGGAGCCGCCCGCCGGGGCGCAGGTTGGCGCGGACGGCGCGGAACATGGCGTGCAGCGCCGCCCGGTCGTGGGCCTGGTTGAACAGGTACACGGCGGTGGCCAGGTCGAACGGCCCCAGGGCCGGCAGGCCCGCCGCCGCGTCCGCGACGACGTACTCGACGCGGTGCGCGAGGTCCGCGCCGGTCTCCCGGGCCCGGCGGATCCGCTCGGGACAGCTGTCGACGCCCACCGTCCTGCGGGCCCCGCCGCTCGCCAGCAGCCGGGTGGTGCTTCCGTGTCCGCAGGCCATGTCGAGGGTGTCGAGGCCGCGGACGCCGCCGAGGGCGTCGAGGGCCGTACTCAGGGTGAAGGCATCGGCGACCGAGAAGGCCGGCGGGGGCGTTGACGTGTCGTACTGCTGTCGCACTGCCTACCTAACTTGCCACGCCCGAGATGCGTCGGGACAGGTTGGGAGAGAAGGTCACAGCATGGCAGTGCAGGCACCCGCAACGCGGACGTTGCGCCTCTTGGGGGCGTTGCGTGAGTCCAAGCTCCGCGAGCACTCGGACAGCTTCGCAGGGCAGGAGAAGGACGTAGCGGGGGCGGTAGCCCATGCGGGCGCGGCCCTCGTGGACATGACGCGGGACCGTGATGTGTCCGGCCGTGAGGTTCGCTTGTTTCAGCGGCCGGAGCTGGGGCCGTGGCTCAAGAAGCCAGACCGGTACGACGGGATCGCTGTCCAGAAGATCGACCGGCTTACTCGCCGCCCCGTGGACATGTACCTCTTCCTTGAGTGGCTCACCAAGCACGGCAAGTTTCTGATCTCCGCGCAGGGCGACGACACGCGTACGAAGTCGGGCCGTCAACGCGTTGAGCTCATGGCCATGGTCGGCTCGTGGGAGTGGGAGGCGATCCAGGAGCGCAACCAGGACTCGCACGAGCGCGCGAGGCTTGCCGGGCGCTATCACGGCGGTTGGATTCCGTACGGCTACCGGTCCACGGGATCTAAAGGCAACTGGTATCTAGAGCCTGACCCTGATCAGGCGGAGATTGTCCGCAGCATCGTGGCCGACGCTATTGCAGGCGTTGCCTATCTTGCTATTGCGGACAGGCTGAACGATGAAGGGGTACCCGTCCCCAAGAAGGGGACGAAGTGGGTACCGCAGACTATAAAACTCATTGTGGGTAGCCCGTCCATTATCGGCCGGGCCGTACATAGGGGCAAGGAACTCATAGGACCCGACGGGCTGCCCATCCAAAAGGCAGAGCCTCTTATCGCAATGAAGACGTACCACACGCTACGTTCGGTGATCGACGCTAAGGCGTCCAAGTTTGGTCAGTACGACAGGGCTGAACGTAAGGACCGGACCGAGCTTATCCGGGTGATCGTGTGTCCGGAGTGCGGGAAGAACTTCAACCGGGCTAGGGGCTACAAGACAACCCCGTACCGCTACCGCTGCAACACGCCGCATTGCCCGATCGGCGGGGTGCCGGAAGCCGAGTTGTGGGATGTCCTTAACGCCTTCATGCGCCTGATGAGTTCCGGTGTCATGCGGCATAACCTCACCGTGTTGCATGGCGTTGACCGTAGGGCAGACATCCAGGAACTTAAGGACCGCTTGAAGCGCCTCAGGGCGTCTCGGGAAGACGGCGACTGGGACGACGACCTAGACGCATACAAGGCACGTAGGGACACGCTTAGGGACCGCGTAGCAGAGCTTGAAGCGGAGCCCGTGGTCCCGGACCGCGAGGTGTGGACGCCTACCGGGGAGATGTACTCCGAGTTTTGGGCTAAGGCTACGAACCTGGAAAAGGGCGACGAGCTACGTCGTATCGGATTGAAGCTGTATGTAGACCCTAGGGTCCCGGCTACAGAGTTCGGGCGCCTGACATCGGGGCGGTTCCGTATCGAGGCTCCGTCTCAGTGGATGCGATGGAAGGTGTTGGGGACACCCGAAGCCCGCAGCGCATAGCAGAAACAAACGAAGGCCCCCGCTACCGAGCGGGGGCCTTTTCGTGTATGCGCCTGTTAGTGATTCGCTTCGTCCGCGACCTGACTTGCGAGGTCCACCAAGGCCATTTGGATTGCCTTGGCCGTCAGCTCCTTGCCGTCCCATAGGCCGAGCTGCTTAGCCCTCTTAATCCGTTCCGACAGGGTGGCCTTACCGATTCCTAGGCGGGCCGCTAGGGCCGCTTGTGGGCTCTTTACGCCGGACGCCCGCACCCGGGCTAGCTCCGCGACGAGTAGGACGTAGTCCCTCTCCGAGGTCATGCGCGCCGGTACAGGGGCAGGCTCCCTTGCGGGGGCCTCTTGCCTTCGCAGGCTCCGGGCGCGCGCCCGGATCTCTGTCAGGGGGATCGCCCGGAGCAGGGTGGTTGGGATGCCGTCCGTTGCCGTGGCCGCGTCCACGTCCGGCCCCGGGTTGTCAAGGTCGGGCGAGAACCAGACCCGCACTTCGGACGGCCCGTCGAACGGGGCGTTCAGATCGCAGGTGACCAGTACCTCCCAGGGGCCTTGACTCTCCTCCCACGTGAGTACGCCGTCTCGCTCCTTGTATGTCGCCATACCTGCGACGGTACCCCGTTCCGAACTCTTGCCGCGAGTCCAAAGTAGGGCCTTAGGTCCCACCACTAGCGGGGGTAGTAGCTGGCCGGCATTGGAGGACTGGCCTTCGTCGAGGGCGAGTTGAACGGGAAACATGGAGGGCCTTAAGGCCCTGGCTACTGCCGGGGATAGCGAAAAGCACAGCCTCACGCTTCGCATGCTCCTGGACGAGATCCGGGCCTAGCGCAGTGACTGCAACGCAGTCGCTTGGGCGAGGCACTACCATCGTGGTAAGTCGGGTATGGAGTGCTGTCGCATGTCCGCAAGCCTGCCCGCCTCCGGGCCGTGGCCGTCGGTTTCCGCCCCGCGCCTCCCCCGGACGGGGGAGGCGTTCGGATCAGTCCGTAAGGCGTACGAGCTGCGCCGGGGCATCGGGCCGCCTCGCCGTCGCAGGGCGGGGTCCGGCTGCTCCGTGCGACGGCGTGGTGACGAGATGGTCCGTCTCGCCGCACTGTATGTGTAGGGCATGGCAGTCACGTCTGAGCACGTTCGCGCTCTGGCCGATGCGTATCGAGAGGCTCTGAACGAAGGGGACGTCGCCTTCCGCGGGAACTGGCTCGATCAGAAACTCCTCGTCGCCGTCGTGGTGAAGTCGGCCACGGATCAGTACGACTGGCTCGCAACCCGCGTTCCCGGCGGTGGTGGGCTGACGGCGGAACTGGAGGGACTCGTCTCGGCCCTCGGCAAGCACGATGTCGTCGGTGCCAATCTCGCATCGACGAAGAAGTGGCTCAGGAAGCAGACGCTCATTCTGATCGGTGCGGTGTGCGCGCTCGTTGCCTGGCCGGCATGGGCGGGAACAGTCGCCGCCCTGGCCGGGAACATCTTCCTGGGTGCCTACAACTTCGGGTACTGGCTCGGGCTCCTGCTGGGGGGTGGCGTGCTCGCCTACCTCTGGGGTCCCGGCAAGGCCATTGCCCTCTCCTTTTCCGCGCCCAAATCGATTGGCGTGCGGGTGAACGAACTCTTCGTCGCACACGTCCGCCCTCCCTTGGAAGCCATGCGGTCCCGCCACGGCAAGGTGGTGGCCGCCAGCGACCTCGATACCCCTGTTGTCCGCGAGCTCAGGGGTTGGGCCTACGTCCTGCTCGTGCTGTCGGTCGGCGTCTTCTGCATCGTTGCGCTGCAGTTCGTGCTGGGGGTCATCGCCGCGATGAAATGCACAGCGGATGCGCCGATCATGGACTATCCCTGGACGCCAGAGAACGACACGGAGGTCTGTTCCTGAGGTCCGCGGAGCGACAGCCCGGACAGGGCGGGGCGCCTCGTCATGCCGGGCCCTCGGGCCTTGGGTGGCGTACGGGGGTCAGCCCGACGAGCACCGGCCGAGTGGAAGCGGGCGGCGCGATGCCGCCGGGGCATGCCGTGCAGGCGCGGGTGGCGGCCGCGCAGCCTCCGCAGTCGCGGCCGCCGATCTCCTCGCGGCGCAGCCGGCCCTTGCGGACCCAGTACGCGGCGAGGTCCGCCGCCTCGGCCCGGTCGATGCCCAGCCGGTCGGCGATCTGCGCGAGCCCCTCGCCGGGGGCCGCCTCCTCGAAGGCGCGCAGCAGGCGGCGCAGCATGCCGGGCCCGGTGCCTGCGGTGACCCCGCCGGCCCCGCCGGCCCCGCTCACCACACCAGCCTCGCGATCTGGAAGACGCCGACGGCGAGCAGCCAGGCAGCCGCCAGTTGGATGCCGAAGCCGATGACGGTCAGCCGGGTGCCGATCTCGGCCCGCTGCGCGGCCAGGGTGGCGAAGCAGGGGGTGTAGGCGAGGATGAAGACCAGGAAGGCGAGCGCGGCCGCCCCCTGGTGCCCGCCGGAGGATTCCTCGAAGGTCGCGTGCAGGCTCGCGGTGAGCTCGGGGTCGCCGTCCTCCCCGGCCGAGTAGGTCTGGGCGAGGGTGGAGATCACGCCCTCCTTGGCGATCAGGCCGGTGCCGAGCGCGGCCGTGGCGTGCCAGTCGCCGAAGCCGGCCGGGGCCACGAGGGGCGCCGTGGCGCGGGTGACCGTACCGAACATGCTCTGCTCGACGTCGACCTTGCCGAAGCCTCCGTGGCCGGCCGCGGCCGGGATCGCCATGAGGAGCCAGACGGCGGCCGCGGTCGCGACGATGATGCCGCCGGCGGTCCGCAGGAACGCGGCGAGCTTCTGCCAGACCTGGGCGCCGGTGACCCGCAGGGTGGGCAGCCGGTACGGGGGCAGTTCCAGGACGAGCGGTTCCTCCTTCATGTCCCGGAACAGCAGGGGCCGCAGGATCAGGCCCATGCCGACGACCAGCAGCACGGAGGCGACGTAGAGGAAGAAGACGACGGTGCCGGAGTTCGAGCCGAAGAAGACGCCCGCGATCATCACGTAGACGGCGAGGCGGGCGGTGCAGCTCATGTACGGGATGAGCAGGCCGACCAGGAGCCGGTGCGAGCGGCGGCTCAGGATCCGGGTGCCGGCGAGGGCGGGGACGTTGCAGCCGAAGCCGACGACGAGCGGCAGGAAGGCCCGGCCGGGCAGCCTCAGGGTCCGCATCAGGCGGTCGGCGACGAACGCGGCGCGGGCGAAGTAGCCGGAGTCCTCCAGCAGGGCCAGCAGCAGGAACATGATGATCATCAGCGGGACGAAGGTGAGCAGCTGCCCCACCCCGCTGATCAGGCCGTCGACCAGCAGTCCGGTCAGCCAGCCGGGCGCGTGGACGGCTTCCAGCAGCAGGTCGGCGCCGCCTCTGACGGGCCCGGAGACGAAATCGCCGAGGCCGTCCTGGAGGGGTTTGGCCAGCACGGTGGTGGCCTGGAAGACGCCCCACATGACGGCGAGGAAGAACGGGATGCCGAAGCCGCGGGAGAGCAGCAGCCGGTCCACCCGGTCGGTGAGGGTGGGCCGGGCCCCGGCCGGGCGGGGCGCCGCGCGCTCGATGACGGCGTGCGCCCAGGCGTAGCGGGCCTCGGCGACGAGGAGTTCGGCGTCGGTATCACCGTCCCCCGCGGCATCGTCCCCCGCCGCATCGTGCGCCACGGCATCGTTCCCCGCGGCATCGCGCACGGCCGCGGCGGCCAGGCGCGCCGCCGCCGCCCCGGCCCGTTCGGCCAGTGCCGCCGGGACCCCGGGCGGCTCCTCCCCGCAGAGCAGGCTGACGGCCAGCCAGCGCGCGGGGTGCGGGGTCAGCCCGGAGGCCTGCGCGGCCAGCTCCGCCAGTTCGGCTGCCACGGGAGACCCGGCCGCCCAGGCAGAGGTCGGCCCCTGGCGTGGGGGTACGGCGTCCAGGGCCTCGCCCACCGCTTCCGCGAGCAGGTCCAGCCCGGTCCCGGAGCGTCCTTCCACCCGTACGACGGGCAGTGCGAGCTCGCGGGCCAGCGCGTCCGGGGCGGGGGACGCTCCGCGCCGGGCGGCGACGTCGGTCATGGTCAGCGCGATCACGACGGGGATGTCGGTGTCGAGGACCTGCGAGAGCAGGTACAGGTTGCGGGCCGGGTTGGCCGCGTCGAGGGCGAAGACCACCGCGTCGGGCCGCTCCCCCGCCGGCCCGGTCAGCACGTCGCGCACCAGCGCCTCGTCCGGGGAGTCGGGCAGCAGGCTGTAGGAGCCGGGCAGGTCGGCGACGCGCAGCGGCCGGCCGCCCGCGGTGCGCCAGTCGCCCTGGGCCACGGAGACGGTTTTGCCCGGCCAGTTTCCGACGCGCTGGTGGGCGCCGGTGAGGGCGTTGAAGAGGGTCGACTTGCCCACGTTGGGATTGCCGACGAGGGCGACGAACGGCGTGCCGGTCCGCCGCTCCGCCGTGGCGGTCGCACCGGCCCCGGTGGCGTGACAGCTCATCCGGCGCACCTCAGCCGGCCGGCGGTACGGGTGTCCAGCGCGACCCGGGTGTCCCCGAGCCCGACGAGCAGCCCTCCGGTGGCGCCCCGGGCGATCACGGTGACGTCCGCGCCCGGCACGAAGCCGAACTCCAGGAGCCGGCGCCGGCTCCCGCCGGCCTGACCGGGGTCGATCCCCGTGATGCGTACGGTCGTCCCTGGACGGCTGTCGTTGAGCGACGGCACCGGACCTCCTTGTTCGACTCCACTAAGGCAAACCTAAGCAGTTCGAGGAGGGCCGGTGGCCGGGCAAAGTCCCTGATCGGCAGGGACTTTCAGCCCGCCGGTCCCGCCCGGGCGTCAGCCGATCGACCGAGCCCGGGGCGGGCCGGCCGGGGCGGCGCCGCTGACGGCCGGGGCCCCGGACCGGGCGTCGGGGCCCCGCTGCCCGGGCGCTGCCGATCAGCGGGAGCGGGCGCCCGCCGCGACCGGGTGGACGGACCGGCCGTCGAAGGAGAATCCGTCCTCGGACATGGCCTCCGCACTGGCCGGATTCAAGGCGACGGGGATATTCCGGAGCACTGCAATGCGCACGAGGGCGAGTACGTCGTGAACGTGCGGGGCGGCCCACAGGGGATCCCAGAAGAATACGAGCGAAGTGACGTCGCCGGAAATCACCATCGAGCCGATCTGCTGGTCCCCGCCGTGCGGACCGGACTCAACCGACCTGATCTGCACGCCCAGTTCCGATCTGAGCAGGCGTGCGGTGGAGCTCGTTCCCACCAGTCCGTGCCGGGTCACGGCACGGTGATTGCGCCGCACCCAATTCAATAGGTCGTTCTTCCTCTGGTCATGTGCCACGAGAGCGATCATCAGCCGACGCTAACCCGGCAGGATTCCTTCCGCCATTCAGGGCACGGAATTCCGAATGGCGCCGCCGCGCGTCCGATAATCGAAACCAGTGGTGGGCGGGGAGGGGCCGCGGGGTATG
This sequence comes from Streptomyces tatrensis, assembly GCF_049310065.1. Lineage (NCBI taxonomy): Bacteria > Bacillati > Actinomycetota > Actinomycetes > Kitasatosporales > Streptomycetaceae > Streptomyces > Streptomyces tatrensis. Next base: position 1,154,366 of record NZ_JBMDLB010000011.1, read on the forward strand.
CGGAAGCACCGGCCCGAGCGCATTCTGGAGGGGTGACGGCGAGACCGGACACCGGCGGCCCCGCCAACGACGCCACGGCCCAGGCGCTCGCGCGGGCCGCTCTCGATGCCATGGGGGCCGCCGGCGGGTACGCGGGCGGGATCTACCTGCGCTCCGGCACCGAGGGGCTCATGCTGATGGCGGCCGTGACGGGGCTCCCGGGCCCGCTGTTCCGCCCCTGGTGGCGGATGCACGTGAACCGCCCGTACCCCGTCGCCGAGGCCCACCGGTCCGGTCAGGCCGTGCACCTGCCCGACGCGGAATCGGCGATGCGGCGCTTCCCCCAGCTGATGGCCGGGCTGCCGTTCCCCTTCGGCTCGCTCTACGAGCCCGTGGCCCGCGGCCGCGAGCGCTACGGCGTCCTCTTCGTGCTGCGCCCCGCGACCCCCGGGATCCCGGTCGGGCCCGGCGACCGGAAGCGGCTGCGCGCGGTGGCGGCCCGGCTGGCCGGGGAGCTGGCCGCGCTGGCCGCGGGCGGGGCCACGGTGACCTGGGAGGGCGACCCGGTGTGCCTGCCCGGTCCGGGCGCCGCGGACAACCCCGCCGCGGACAGCCCCGCCGCCGGCGCCCGCGCCGCCGTGGACCGGCTGGACCTGGCCGTCCTGGCCGTGGACCGGCAGGGCGTGATCGGCTTCACCAACTCCCTCGCCCGCACCGCCGCCACGACCCTGCTCGGCTCCGACGGGGCGGAACTCACCGGGCGGATGCTGTGGGAGGCCCTGCCCTGGCTCGGGAACCCCGCCTACGAGGACCACTTCCGGGCGGTGTTCCTCGCCCCCGCTCCGGTGCACTTCCAAGCCGCCCGCGGGCGCGGACCCGAACCCTCCCCGCACTGGCTGTCGGTGGGCCTGCATCCCGGGGTCGACGGGATCACCGTCACCATCGCCGGGGCCGAACCCCCCGCCTACGCACCCGAGTCGGTGGCGCGGCCCGGCGCGGGGCTCGGGTCCCCGGGCCTGGGTTCGCCCGCCGACCGGGCTTCGGCCCTGTACCGGCCCGTGGCGCTGGCGATCGCGCTGACCGAGGCGGTGACGGCCCGCCAGGTGTCCATGGTGGTCACCGACGAGCTGCTCCCGGCCTTCGGCGGACGGCAGTTGGCGATCTACCTGCTCGGCGAGGGGCATCTGCACCTGGCGTGGGAGACCGGTTTCCCCCAGGGGTTCCTCGACCGGTTCGACGGGGTCGCGCTGGACGTCCGGCTGCCCGGGGTGGAATGCCTCACCTCGGGCCGCCCGCTGTTCTTCGAGTCGATGCAGCACCTGGCCGCCGCCTACCCGGGGATCGAGCTGGACGCCCATGTCGGCGCCCGGGCGTTCCTCCCCCTGATCGCCTCGGGCCGCCCGGTCGGCTCGTGCATCCTCGGCTTCGACTCCCCGCGGGGGTTCAGTCCGGAGGAGCGTACGGTGCTCACGGCGCTGGCCGGGCTGATCGCGCAGGCGCTGGAGCGGGCCCGGCGCTACGACAGCGAGTCGGCGCTGGCCCGCGGCCTCCAGGCGGCGCTGCTCCCGCACCGGCTGCCGGTCCGCGAGAATGTGGCCACGGTGGCGCGGTACCTGCCCGGCACCGCCGGGATGGACGTCGGCGGCGACTGGTACGACGTCATCGAGACGGGCGGCGGGCGGCTCGCGCTGGTCATCGGCGACGTCCAGGGCCACGGGGTGGCGGCCGCGGCCACGATGGGCCAACTACGCAGCGCCGTACGAGCTTTCACGCTTGGCGGCAATACGCCGGAGCAGGTGATGCGCGGTACGAACGAGCTGCTCATCGACCTCGACCCGGGTCAGTTCGCCAGCTGTTGCTACGTCCTGCTCGACCCGGGGTCCGGACTCGCCCTCGCGGTCCGGGCAGGGCACCCCCAGCCGCTGCTGCGGCATCCGGGCGGCCGGACGGAGGTGCTGGACCTGGCGGGCGGGATGGTGCTCGGTGTCGACGCCGGGGCCGGATATCCGGTGACCCGGCTGCGGATCGAGCCGGGGGCGGTGCTCGCCCTGTACACGGACGGGCTGGTGGAGATCCCGGGCACGGACATCGACGTGGGGGTGGAGCGGCTGCGGGCCGCGCTGGCGGCCGCCGGTCCCGCTCCGCTGACGGAGACGGCGGACCGGCTGGTCGCCGAGGCGGGGCACTCCACCGACCGGCCGGACGACATCGCCCTGCTGCTGGCGTCCCGCACGTCCGCCCCGGAGGTGGCCGCCCGGGAGGCGTCCACCCCGGACCGTGCGGACGCGGACCGCGCGGACCCCGATTGCCCGGACCCGGCCCGGGCCGCCCCCGACGGGGCCCGCGGCGCGGGGGACGGCCCGCGCGCGGAGCCCCGTAGGACGGCCCCGTAGGGCGCGGGCGGCCCGTGAGCCGCCCGCGCCCCGTCTGCCGCCGCTACCGCCTGGCGTAGGCGCGGGCGTACGAGTCGCCCGCGATCAGGGCATCGGCGACCATCTCCGGGGTCACCGGGAAGGGCATGTTGTGCGTGGTCTCGCCCTCCGCGGTGGCGGCGCGCCCGATGGCGAGGAGCTCCTCGCGGTCCGGGTCGCCGAGGCCGATCTCGGCGAGGGTGGTGGGCAGGCCGACGGCGCGGCTGAAGCGCAGGTAGGTGTCCAGCTCGTCGGTCGGGGCGCCTTCCAGGACCAGCTGGGCCAGGGTGCCGATGTTGACCTTCTCGCCGTGCATCATGCCGTGCACCTTGTGCGAGACGGTCAGCCCGTTGTGGATGCCGTGCGCGGCGGCGAGGCCGCAGGACTCGAAACCGAGGCCGGAGAGCAGCGTGTTGGCCTCGGTCACCTTCTCCAGGGCCGGGGTGACCACGTGCGCCTCGGCGGCGAGCCGGGCCTGGGGGCCGTACTCCATGAGGGTCTCCCAACAAAGCCGGGCGAGCGCGAGGGAGGCCTCGGTGGCGAGTCCGCCGGCCATGGCGACCCGGTTGGCGGCGACGCAGACCCGGGCCTCGTACCAGGTGGCGAGCGCGTCGCCCATGCCGGAGACGATGAAGCGGCTCGGCGCACCCGCGACGAGCGCGGTGTCGACGAGGACCAGGTTGGGGTTGCGCTGGAAGAAGGAGTAGCGCTCGAAGGCTCCGCCCTCGGTGTAGATCACGGCGAGCGCGCTGGTCGGCGCGTCGGTGGAGGCCACCGTGGGCGCGGACACGACGGCGATGTCGCCGAGCGCGTGGCCCACGGCCTTCGCGGTGTCGATGGCCGTGCCGCCGCCGATGCCGATGATGACGTCCGCGCCGGCGGCCTTGGCTGCCGCGGCGACCCGGTCGATCTCCTTCTGGGTGCAGAGCCCGCCGAAGACCTCCTTGGTCAGCTTGACCCCGGCCTCGGAAAGGGAAGCGGTGACGGCCGTGTCCACGAACCCCCAGACGCCCTTGTCCGCGAGGACCACGGCGTTCGTCCCGAGGCGGGCCGTGTGCTCGCCCAGGTCGTTCATCGCCCCGGCGCCCTGCACGTACTTGGGCGGGCTGATCATCATGCGCGTACCGACGGTCTTCACGCGAATCCTCCTCATTGCGAATTCATTTCCGCTTGCTTATTCATCCCTATCACGAATTTCGGCCGCGCCCCGGATATGCACGGTCCCCTTGCGAACGGGCCCTTCCGCGGCCGGATCCGGGACCAAAGACCCGAGCTGTGCCACAGGTTCGCCAGAGTAAAGTTCCAGCCAAGTGCCCCGGGAGCGGTGGCGGATCGGCGACGGTGCCGACTTAATGCCGTCCCGCAATTCCTCTTTCCGCTCCGGACCTGCGTGACGAGTTCCCCGTTCCCCGTTCCGTGTTCCGCGTTCCGCTTTCAAGGAAGAGGCCCCCGTGAAGAAGCTCATCAATTCCCCCGAAAGTGTCGTCTCCGACGCACTGCGCGGAATGGCCGCCGCTCACCCGGGGCTCCGCGTCGAGGCGGAGAAGGGCATCGTCACGCGGGCCGCCGGTGCGGCCGGGGAGCCGGCCGGGAAGGTCGCGCTGCTGTCGGGCGGCGGCAGCGGGCACGAGCCGCTGCACGCCGGGTTCGTCGGGCGCGGCATGCTGGCGGCGGCCGTGGCCGGACCGGTGTTCACCTCCCCAGTTCCGGACAACATCGCCGCGGCCACCTGCGCGGTCGACGCGGGCGCCGGCGTCCTGCACATCGTCAAGAACTACACGGGCGACATCCTCAACTTCACGATGGCCGCGGAGGATTGCGAGGACGAGGGCGTCGAGGTCGAGCAGGTCGTCGTGGACGACGACGTGGCCGTCGCCCGCACGGAGCACGGACCGGGCCGCCGCGGCACCGGCGCCACCCTGTTCGTGGAGAAGATCGCGGGCGCGCTCGCCGAGGAGGGCGCCCCGCTCGCCGAGGTCGCGGCGGTCGCCCGCAAGGTCAACGCGAACGCGCGCAGCTACGGCGTCGCCCTGACCTCCTGCACCACCCCCGCCAAGGGCAGCCCCAATTTCACGCTCGGCGAGGACGAGATCGAGCTGGGCATCGGCATCCACGGCGAGCCCGGCCGCGAGCGCCGGAAGATCATGACGGCCGCCGAGACCGCCGAGGCGATGCTCGACGCCATCCTCGATGACCTCCCGGAGGCGGCCGGCGCCCCCGTCATCCTCCTCGTCAACGGCCTGGGCGGGACCCCGCCCGTGGAGCTGTACATCATGCGCGCGGAGGTCGAGCGGGTGCTCGTCGAGCGCGGGATCACCGTGGCCCGCTCCCTGGTCGGCAATTACGTCACCAGCCTGGACATGGCCGGCTGCACCCTCACCCTGTGCCGCGCCGACGAGGAACTGCTGCGCCTGTGGGACGCGCCGGTGGACACCCCGTCCCTGCGCTGGGGCTGCTGACCCCGCTCGCTGTGCCCCTCTCGCCCGACACTCTCCAGGAGCCCCCTCCATGACCGCCACGCCCGTCAGCCCGACAACCTCCACGACCGCCACGACCTCCACGACCCCGACCGCCCAGGCTCCCGCGCCGGACTCCCCGATGGACACCGCCTACTTCCGCCGCTGGATCGCCGAGACCAACCGGCTCGTACGGCGGGACAGCGCGCGCCTCACCGAGCTGGACGCGGTCATCGGCGACGGGGACCACGGGGCCAATCTCGTACGGGGCTTCGGCGCCGTCGGCGCGGCCGTGGCCCAGCAGCGGCCCGCCACCCCGGGGGCGCTGCTGACGCTGGCCGGCACCACGCTGACGAACACGGTCGGCGGCGCTTCCGGCCCGCTGTTCGGCACCGCGCTGCGCCGCACGGGCAAGGTGCTCGGCGACACCGGGGCACCGACCGTGGCGGAGCTCGGGGCCGCGCTCGGGGCCGGGCTGAAGTCCGTGCAGAAGCTGGGCGGCGCCGAGCTCGGCGACGCCACGCTGGTGGACGCCCTGGCTCCCGCGGTGACGGCGCTGGCCGAAGCCGCCGACGCCGACCGGCCGCTGCGCGAGGCCCTGGACGAGGCCGTACGGGCGGCCCGCGCGGGCGCCGACGCCACCGAGCCGCTCGAAGCCCGCAAGGGCCGGGCCAGTTACCTCGGCGAGCGCAGCGTCGGCCACCAGGACGCCGGGGCCAACTCCGTGGCCCTGCTCATGGAGGCGCTGCGCACCGCGGTGGACGCACCCGAGGCGGAACTCGCCCCCGAGGAGCCGGCCGCCGCCGAGGCTCCGGTGCAGGAGCAGGAGCAGGCGCAGGCGCAGGCGCCGAAGACCCGTACCGGCCGCGTCGGCATCGTGCTCGTCTCGCACAGCAAGGCGGTCGCGGAGTCCGTGGCCGCGCTGGCCGGCGCGCTGATCGGCTCGGTGGAGCCGGCTCCGCTGGCGGTGGCGGGCGGCACCCCCGACGGCGGGATCGGCACCAGCGCGGAGCTGATCACGGCCGCCGCCCGGTCGGTGGACGAGGGGCAGGGCGTGGCCGTGCTGTGCGACATGGGCAGTGCGGTGCTGACGGTGAACGCCCTGCTCGGCGAGGAGCCCTCGCAACTGCCCGAAGGGGCACGGATCGTGGACGCGCCGTTCCTGGAGGGCGCCGTGGCCATCACGCTGACCTCGGCGATCGGCGGCGACCTCGACGCCGTACTGGCCGCGGCGGAGGACGCGCGCGGCTACCGCAAGCGCTGACCGGACGCCCGGCACCGGACACCGGAAGCCGGTGGGCGGCCCTCCCTCGGGAGCGCCGCCCACCGGCTTTCACCGCGTGGGGACGGCCGGCCGCGGCCCTGGCGCCCACCGGGGCCGCCGGTGTCGGTGGGGCTTGGTAGAACTGGTGTCGCACGACACGAACGAGACGCAGCACACGCAGGACACGCACGGCCGGGCACCACCACCCGCCATACCGTCAGGAGCTGGGCGCATGACCATCGGGACCCACCTGAGCGAGCTCGGCGGCCTGCCCGCCTTCGACTTCCCGGGGCTCAAGGACACCCGCGCGCTGCCCGAGCCCGGGGACGTGGCCTGGCGGATCTCGGTGGAGACGTACGACGCCGAGGAGGAGTGGGCACAGGCCTTCGGCCGGTTCACCGAGTCCGTGGACACCCGGCAGGTGCGGGCCCTGATCGTGGGCGGCTGGTCCGAGGCGTACGAGGCCTCCAGCGCCGGGATCGTCGAGGCGCTGGTCGAAGCCGCTCCGAAGTTCCCCGCTTTGCGGGCGCTGTTCGTCGGCGACATCACGTTCGAGGAGTGCGAGATCTCCTGGATCCAGCAATCGGACGTGGGTCCGCTGCTGCCGGCGTACCCCGCGCTCGAGGAGTTCGGAGTGCGCGGCGGCGACGGGCTGGTCTTCCCGCCCGTGAAGCACGGGGCGCTGCGCGTACTGCGCCTGGAGGCCGGCGGGCTCCCGAAGGAGGTGGTGGCCGGGGTCGCGCGGAGCGAGTTCCCCGCCCTCACCGAGCTCGACCTCTGGCTGGGCACCCCCAATTACGGCGGGGATGCCGAAGTCGGCGACCTGGAGCCGTTCCTGAGCGGAGCCCGGCTGCCCGCCCTGCGCCGGCTCGCGCTGCGCAACAGCGAGATCCAGGACGCGGTGGCGGCGGCGCTCGCCACCGCTCCGGTCGTGGAGCGGCTGGAGGTGCTCGACCTCTCCATGGGCGTCCTGACCGACGAAGGCGCCGAGGCTCTGCTCGCGGGGCGCCCCCTCACCCATCTCACCAAGCTCGACCTGCACCACCACTACGTCGGCGAACCGCTTCGGAAGCGGCTGAGCGCTGCGCTCGCCCCCCACGGCGTGGAGGTGGATCTGAGCGACCCCCAGACCGCGGACGTCGATGACAACGCCAAGTACCGCTACGTCGCGGTCGCGGAGTGACGCGTACTGCTCCCGCGGCCTTCGCCGTGGTGGGCAATCCGGGCAACCGCCGGGTCGCCCTCTTCCAGGACGCGGTGCGCGCCGCAGGACTGCCCGACGCCCGGGTGGTTCCGTGGCGGGACGTGCTGACCGGCCGGGCCGTCTTCCGGGCGGGCGAGCGCGTGCGCATCGACTCCCCCGGCGAGGACGCCGAGGTGGATCGGCTGCTGCGCGGAACCGCCGACGCCACGCGCGTCGAGGGCACCGGACGCTGGTACCGGCGGTTCACCGAGGCGGTGCACGGGGTGGCGCAGGGGGTGCGGTCGGCCGGCGGCACGCTGACGAGCGACCCCGACGACCTCGGGGTGCTGTTCGACAAGCGGCTCTGCCACGGGGTGCTGGCGGCCGCCGGGGTTCCCGTACCGGCCTCCCCGACCTCGGGCCCGGACGCCGTCCGTACCCCGGTGCAGGGCTGGGAGGAGGTCCGGGCGGTGCTCGCGCTCCCCGGCCACCGCCGGGCGTTCGTGAAGCTCGCGCACGGCTCCTCGGCCTCCGGGGTGCTCGCGGTGGAGACGGGCGCGGGCGGCCGGATCCGCGCCACCACCTCCGTGGAGCGGGCCCCGTCGGGGGCCCTGCACAACGCGCTGCGCCTGCGGCGGTACGAGGACGAGCGGGTGATCGGCGCCATCGTCGACGCCCTGGCCCCCGACGGCCTGCACATCGAGCGGTGGCTGCCGAAGGCTTCCCAGCAGGGACGCTCCGCCGATCTCCGGGTGGTCGTCGTCGCCGGCCGGGCCACCCACGCCGTGGTCCGCACCGCCGCCGGTCCGCTCACGAACCTGCACCTCGGCGGTGCCCGCGGCGATCTCGACGCGGCCGTGGCCGCCGTGGCGGCGGCGGGCGGCCGTTGGGAGACGGACGCGCTCGCCGTGTGCGAGCGGGCCGCGGCCTCCTTCCCGCGCACCCTGTGCGTCGGGGTCGATCTGCTGCCCGCCCTCGGCTGGCGGAGCTTCGCCGTGGGCGAGGTCAACGCCTTCGGGGACCTGCTGCCCCGGCTGACGGGACTGCCCGGCTCGCCCGCCGAGGGCCAGGACACCTATGCGGCCCAAGTGGCCGCCGTACGACAGGAACAGCATGCACACGCCCCCGTCCGCCCCTGACATGAACGAGGTCGTCGGCCGTGACGACCTGCTGCTCGTCACCCTCGACACGCTGCGCCACGATGTGGCCGAGCGGCTGGCCGCCCAGGGGCGGATCCCGAACCTGGCCGCGCACCTGCCCGGCGGGGCGTGGGAGCGGCGGCACGCGCCGGGGAGTTTCACCTACGCCTCCCACCAGGCCATGTTCGCGGGCTTCCTGCCCACCCCCGACGGGCCGGGCCCGCACCCGCGGCTGTTCGCCGCGCGGTTCCCGGGCAGTGAGACCACCGCCGGGCGCACCTGGGTGTTCGACACTCCGGACCTGGTGTCGGGGCTGGCCGGGGCGGGCTACCGGACCGTGTGCGTGGGTGGCGTCGGCTTCTTCAACAAGGCGGCCGCGCTGGGCTCCGTACTGCCCGGGATGTTCCAGGAGTCGCACTGGGAACCGGAGTTCGGGGTGGCGTCGCCGACCTCCTTCGAGGCCCAGGTGTCCCGCGCCGAGCGGGTCGTGTCCCAACTGCCGCACGACCGGCGGCTGTTCCTCTTCCTGAACGTGTCGGCGATGCACCAGCCCAACTGGTTCCACTCCCCCGGGGCGGCCGCGGCGGACGGCGACTCCTGGGAGACGCACGCGGCCGCGCTGGAGTACGTCGACCGGCACATCGGGCGGCTCTTCGACGCGATGCGGTCGCGGCGCCGCTGTTTCGCGATCGTCTGCTCCGACCACGGGACCACGTACGGGGACGACGGGTACACCGGGCACCGGCTCGCCCACGAGGCGGTCTGGACGGTCCCGTACGCACAGTTCCACCTGAACCACGAGGAGCCCGGCCCCCGATGAATCTTTTGATGAACTCATCGACTCCGTACGAGAGTTACGTCTACGCCTACCCGCACAAGACGGCGTACCGCGCGCTGCCCGAGCCCGCCGAGCTGAGCCGGGAGTGGGCACGGCAGCCCAAGGACGCCCTTTCCCTCTACCTCCACATTCCCTTCTGCGAGGTGCGCTGCGGGTTCTGCAACCTCTTCACCCGGATCGGTGCGCCGGAGGGGCTGACCACGGCCTATCTCGACGCGCTGGAGCGGCAGGCGACGGCGGTCCGCCGCGCGTTGGGCGACGAGGAGCCCGTGCGGTTCGCTGCGGCAGCCTTCGGCGGCGGGACGCCGACCTTCCTGACGGCGTCCGAGCTGGAGCGGCTCTGCGACATCGCGGAGAAGAGTGCGGGCGCCGATCTGCGTGCGGTGCCGCTGTCCGTGGAGGCCTCGCCGTCCACGGCGACGGCGGACCGGCTCACCGTGCTGGCCGACCGGGGTACGACCCGGCTGAGCCTGGGCGTACAGAGCTTCGTGCCCGCCGAGGCGCGTTCCGCCGTGCGTCCGCAGAAGCGGGCGGACGTGGAGGCGGCGCTGGCCCGGGTCCGGGACGCGGCGATTCCGGTCCTGAACATCGACCTGATCTACGGCATCGACGGGCAGACGGAGGAGAGCTGGCGCCACTCGCTGGACGCGGCCCTCGCCTGGCGCCCGGAGGAGCTCTACCTCTACCCGCTGTACGTGCGCCCCCTGACGGGCCTGGGGCGCAGGCCGGGCGAGTCCACGACCCACGGGTGGGACGAGCAGCGGCTGCGGCTGTACCGGGCCGGTCGGGACCACCTGCTGGCCGCCGGGTACGAGCAGGTGTCGATGCGGATGTTCCGCCGGGCGGACGCGCCCGCGGAGGGCGCAGAGGACCATGCGTGCCAGACCGACGGCATGATCGGCCTCGGCTGCGGAGCCCGCTCCTACACGGCCGGGCTGCACTACTCCTTCGACTACGCGGTCGGCATGAGCGAGATCCGCGGCATCATCGACGACTACGTGAGCCGCCCGGAGGAGGACTTCGCGCGGGCCGGGCACGGCCGCCGGATCGACGCGGAGGAGGCCCGGCGCCGCCACCTGCTGCAGTCCCTGCTCCAGGCGCGCGGGATGCCGGTGAGCGAGTACCGGGGGCGCTTCGGGAGCGGTCCGTGGGAGGACTTCCCGGCGGAGCTGGCGGCCTTCGCGGAGCGCGGCTGGCTCGTGGACGACCCGGAGCTGCTGCGGCTGACCCCGGAGGGGCTGGCGCACTCGGACGCGGCGGGCCCGGCGCTGTTCTCGGCGGACGTACGGGCCGCGATGGCCGCGTACGAGGGCAAGTGACGGGGCCGCGGATGACGGGGACGGGGACGCAGGTGACGAGGACGGGGACGCAGGTGACGGGGACGCGGGCGCGGGCCGAGGAGTCCCCGATGGACCTGACGGTGCTCTACCGGGGCCCGCTGTCCTCCTGCGACTACGACTGCCCCTACTGCCCGTTCGCCAAGCGGCGGGACAGCCGCGAGCTGCTGACCGCCGACCGGGCCGCCCTGGAGCGGTTCACCGGCTGGGCCGCCGGGAACACCGGCGACCGGCTGTCCGTCCTGTTCACCCCGTGGGGCGAGGGCCTGGTCCGCTCCTGGTACCGGCGCGCCCTGGTGGAGCTGTCGCACCTGCCGCAGGTGCGCCGGGTCGCGATCCAGACCAACCTGAGCGGCCGCACCGGGTGGACCGCCGAGGCCGACCGGGACACGCTCGCGCTGTGGTGCACGTACCACCCGGGCCAGACCCCGTACGACCGCTTCCTGGGCAAGTGCCGGGAACTGGCCGACGCCGGGGTGCGGTTCAGCGTGGGCGTGGTCGGCCTGCCGGAACACCTCGCGGAGGCCCGCCGGCTGCGCGCCGCGCTGCCGCCCGGGGTGTACCTGTGGGTCAACGCGGCGGAGGGGCACTCCTACACCGACCCGGAGGCGGCCGACTGGACGGCCCTGGACCCGCTCTTCCCGTTCAGCCGCCACCCGCACCGCTCGGCGGGCCTGCCCTGCCGCACGGGCGCCTCGGTGATCTCGGTGGACGGCGCCGGCACGGTCCGCCGCTGCCACTTCGTCAAGGCGGAGCTGGGCAACCTCTACGACGGCTCCTACCGGGCCGCCCTGCGCCCGCGCGCCTGCCCGCTCGCGGTCTGCGACTGCCACATCGGCTACGTCCACCTGGAGACGCTCCCGCTCTACGACGTCTTCGCGGGCGGCGTCCTGGAGCGGATCCCCGCCCTCCCGTGACACGGGAGGGCGGCGGGTGGGCAAAGCGGAGGGAAATTTACCCGCGGTCACATGCGGTTATCGCACACGGTGATCGCGCAGCGTTTACACGGCGTTCATGACGCGCAGGGCCGCCGGCCCGCCTCCGGACGACGAAATCCGCAGGTAAACAGGCCTTGACCTGCGGATCTCGCGGATATTCCATTCGGCCCGGGAGCCACCGAACCAGACGTGCCCACCACCGCCCCGGAGGCGATACCGCTCCCGCGCTCACTCACCGCATCTGCCGATCGGAACACCGCACCGATGTCTGACACGATCAGCGCCCCTCAGGCCCTCTCCCCCGCCACCGGTCCCGTGCCCCAGAAGCTCAAGCGTTCCATCGGCGTAGTCGGCGGAACCCTGCTCACGCTCTCGTGCGTGACGCCGGCCTCGACCCTCTTCGTCGTGGTCCCGGACCTCTTCTCCAGCCTCGGCACCTGGACCGCGCTCACCATCGCCATCGGCTCCCTGCTCTGCATCGGGGTCGCGTTCTGCTACTCGGAGCTGGGCACCCTCATCCCCAGCGCCGGCGGCGAGTACGCGATGGTGTCCACCCTGTCCGGCCGGCTCGCCGGCTGGCTGGTCTTCGTCCTGTCCCTGCTCGTCGTGATGATCGTGCCGCCCGTGATCGCCATGGGCACCGCCGACTACCTCGCCCCCGTCATCGACGTACCGGCCCCGGCCGCGGGCGCCGCCGTGATGCTGCTCGCCACCCTCGCCGGTCTCCTCGACCTGCGGGCCAACGCCTGGATCACCGGCGTATTCCTCGTCCTGGAGGTCGTGGCGGCCGGGCTCGTCGCCGTACTCGGCTTCGCCCACAGCGAGCGGGGCGTCGGCGCCCTCGTGCACGGCACCGTGGCGGCCGAAGGCGGCGGCACCTCCACCGTCACCGCGATGATGGTCGTCTCCGGGCTCGCCATCGCGCTCTTCGTCACCCAGGGCTTCTCGACGGCCGTCTACCTGTCGGAGGAGCTGGAGAACCCGCGCCGCAACGTCCCGCGGACCGTGCTGGCCACCCTCGCCATCTCCGCCGCCGTCATCCTGGTCCCGGTCATCGCCATCACCATGGGCGCCCCCGACCTGGAGGCCCTGACCTCCGGCGACCTCGGCACCATGGTGACCGCCTGGTCCAACTCGGCCGTCGGCACCTTCGTCAGCCTCTGCGTGGCCCTCGCCATCGTCAACGCGGGCATCGTCATGGTCATCCAGAACTCCCGGGTGCTGTTCGCCTCCGCCCGGGACAAGGCCTGGCCCGCGCCGGTCAACTCCGCGCTCTCGCGCCTCGGCCGGTTCGGCTCCCCGTGGGTGGCCACCCTGCTCGTCGGCATCCCCGGCGCGGCGATGTGCTTCGTCAACCTGGACACCCTCTACGGGGTCACCGGCGTCTCGGTGACGGGCATGTACCTGCTGGTCGCCGTGGCCGCGCTGTCCAGCCGCCGCGGGGCGCACCGCGAGAGCGCCGCCTGGCGGATGCCGCTGTGGCCCGCCGTCCCGGTCGTGCTGATCCTGGTGTTCGCGTACATCCTCACCCAGCAGGAGACCCAGTACCTGCTGTGGACCGGCGGGATCACCGCCGTCGCCACGCTGTACTGGGCGCTGTACCTGCGCCCGCGCCAGGACACCCGCTGGCTGGTCAGCATCCCGGTGGACGAGGACGACCCGGAGTCGGCAGCGGCTCCGGCCGCCTCGGTGTAGCGGTCGAACGGTAGCGGTGCGGGGCCACGGGGTCGTATCCCGTGGCCCCGCACCCATGTGACCGGGCTCTTCTGCGGGTCTCCCGACTCCGCGCGGCCGGCCGCCGTCCCGAATGGTGGAACGGATGTCTTGCCCGCTCCGCTCCTTCGTCTATGCTCCGCGCCATGGCCGTCACCCAGCGCCTCCTGTCGCGCTCCTATTGTCCCCGCTGACGCCTGCCCGCTCCGAACCGCCCGCCCCGCGCCGCGCCGATGATCCCGTCGCCCCGGCGCGCGCCCGCGGTCCCGCCGCATCCCCGGTACGCCGCGCATCCGCAGCCGGTCCGCCGGTCCCCGCCTCCCGAAGGAGCCCGTCCGCCATGAGCAGCAGCCCCGCCCTCCTCGACGTCAGCCAGGCCCACGCCCGTCACACCGAGTTCCGGATCGTCGATGTCCGTACCCCGGGCGAGTACGCCTCCGGCCACCTGCCCGGCGCGCTGAACATCCCGCTCGACCGGATCGGCCGCTCCCTGCCCGAGCTGCGCCAGGCCGCCGGGGACCAGGAGCTGCTGCTGGTGTGCGCCTCGGGGACCCGCTCGGAGAACGCGGCCCGGACCCTGGCCGGGCACGGCATCCGGGCCACCAGCCTGACCGGCGGCACCACCTCCTGGTCGGCGCACGGGCACCCGCTCAGCTACCCGGCACAGGGGCCCCGCCGGGTCTGGGCCATGGAGCGCCAGGTCCGGTTCAGCGCGGGCTCGCTCGTCCTGCTCGGTCTGCTCCTCGGCCTGCTGGTCCACCCGGCCTTCGAACTGCTCAGTGCCGGGATCGCGGCCGGGCTGGTCTTCTCCGCCCTCACCAACACGTGCGGCATGGCCGTGGTGCTCGGCAAGCTGCCCTTCAACCGCGGCCGGTAGCCTCCCCCAGCCCCTCAACCGCCCGGCATCCGGGACGATTTCGTCCACCATCCGGACTCGCTTGTCGATACCCACCCGGCCACCCGACAGCATGCACCTCGTGGCCCCGTACTCGTATCGCGTCGTCACTTGAAGTGCTCTTCCGGCTGATGCCGGAAGATTCCTACTTACCTTGCGGTAGCGGGCTTGACGCGCTTGGCGCGCCTGACGACTGCCCTCCCGGCAGCCGGGACGAGCGCGAGGCCCATCCAGTACAGATGCAAGACGTTCCGGGCCGCGTTGTGATCGGCGTTGCCCGACCAGCCGCAGTCCGCGTTCTTGCACACGAACACGGCCTGCGACTCCCGGCTCCCGGGCGTGGTCAAGTCACACTCGGAGCAGCGTTGAGAGGTGCCGGGGGCGGGGACCTTGTGCAGCGCACCTCCGTGCCTGGCGGTCTTGTACGCCAGCATGGCGACCGTCCGGCCCCATGCCTCGCCGCTGATCGACCGGCTCAGTCCGGATTTCTGGGCGACGTTCCTGCCCGGCTCGTCAACGCTTCCCCTGGCCGACTTGACCATGTTCACGATCGTAAGTGCTTCGACGACGACCGTGCCGTACTTGCGGGCGATGCCGGTGGTCGTCTGATGCTGCCAGTCCCGGGCCCGGCGCTTGGCTTTCGCGCGGAGTCCAGCGATCTGGTCGTAGGTATGGTGTAGCCGGCCGCTGGTACCCTCGCCGGGCCTGCGGTGCGCCCTGCGTCGAGCGGCGCACTGCTCCAGACGCAAGAGCTTCGCCTGTTCCTCGCTGGTCAACCACTCGCCATGCTCGTAGATACCACCGTCGGAGAGGGCAATGGGGATCGTGACGCCGAGGTCGATTCCGACGTCCGGCCCCAAGTGGACGACGGGCTTGGCCTCCAGGGCCTGGACGCGGAAGGCGACGTGCCAGCCCAGCGTGTCCTTGATCAGCCGGGCCCCAGTGATCCGGTTCTCCCCATCGGCGTGCTTGCCGACGGGCAGGTCCTTGGTCCACCGGAATCGGACCCGGCCCAGCTTGGGAATGCTGGCCATGCCCCAGCGGCGGTGCACACGGACGACGTTCAGATCGCGACCCTGCGGGACGTCCACGGACATCACAGTGCGGATGCGGACCTTGAAATTCGGGGCCTCGGCACGGCCGTCCCAACAGTTCTTCCACGCCTGAAAGTACTCCTTCAACACCGCTTGCGCTGCCTGCGCGGGAAGGCCGGCAAGGAAGGGCATGTCCCTGCGGGCCTGGCGAATGGCGTCATCCGCTCGCCCAAGAGTCCGCTCTTCCTTCGGCATCATCTGCCACCAGGCGTGCAGCAGGTTCCACATGGTACGGGCCGCATGCGCCTGGCCGTCAGCCTTGACCACCTCGGTGCGCGACAGAGCGAGCCGGGCACGGTGCCCGAACCGCCCTTTAACCATGGTGTCTTGACTCACGATCGGGAACTTGGCAGGGGTTCAGAGCACTCCGCTCGAACCTCGCGCCCATGCACGGATCGGACACCAAATTGTCCACCATCTCCACAGTCACTTGGCTTCCGTCACCACCAACTGACGGAAGGCGCTCAACGACGTCACGCTGACCACGGATCCGGGAGGCGCTGCGCTGGAGCGCGCTGCGTCTCCTCGCCCTGGCCGTACTGCTCGCCGCCTGGCAGGCGGCGGTGGCGGCCGAGCTGTGGCCGAGGGTGCTGGTGCCCTCGCCCGGCGAGGTGTGGCGGCAGTTCCTGCTCGCTTCCACCACGCACGACGGCGTCCGCGGGTACGGCGGCCACCTGCTGGTCGAACACCTCGGGGTGAGCCTGGGCCGCATCGGCACCGGCTCCGCCTACGCGGTGCCGGCCGGGGTGCCCCTGGGGCTGCTGATCGGCACCGTCCGGCCGCTCGCGGTGGTGCTGGAGCCGGCCGTGACCTTCCTGCGCACCCTGCCGCCGCTCGCGTACCTCTCGCTGCTCGTCATCTGGTTCGGCATCGACGAGGCCCCGAAGATCTGGCTGCTGGTGATCGCCGCACTGCCGCCGATCGCCGCGGCCACGGCGGCGGCCGTCCGGACCGTGCCGGACGAACTCGTCGAAGCCGCACGGGCTTTGGGTTCCGGTCCGGCATCCCTGCTGCTGTCGGTACGGCTGCCCTCCGCACTGCCGGAGATCCTCACCGGCATCCGGATCGCCGTCGGGGTCGCGTACACCTCCGTCGTGGCGGCGGAGACCATCAACGGCGTGCCCGGCATCGGCGGCATGATCCGCGACGCCCAGCGCTACAACCAGACGGCGCTGGTCATCGCCGGCATCCTCGCCATCGGACTGTCCGGGATCGTGCTCGACGCCCTGCTCCGGGGGATCGAACGGTTCGCCGTCCCCTGGCGCGGCCACGGCTGACGCCCGCCCCTCCCACCCTTCTTCCCCAACACCCTTTCTCACCCATGGAGTTCCGTCATGCCCAGAAATGTCTCCCGCCGCACCCTGCTGCTGGCCGCCGCCGTCGCCCTGACCGCTTCCGTCACCGTCGCGTGCGGGGCGGACGGGGACGGGGCGGCGGCCAAGCCGGGGCGGACCACCGTACGGATCGCCTACCAGGCGATACCCAATGCCGACCTCATCGTGAAGAACCAGAAGCTGCTGGAGAAGGCCCTGCCCGAAGCCGACGTGAAGTGGGTGAAGTTCGAGTCCGGCGGTGACGTCAACACCGCCGTGATCGCCGGTGCGGTGGACCTGGGCCTGGCCGGGTCGAGCCCCGTCACCAAGGGCCTGTCGGCCCCGCTGAACATCCCGTACAAGGTGGTCTGGATCCATGACCTGATCGGCGACAACGAGGCGCTGGTCGCCAAGTCGGGGATCGGCTCGGTCAAGGACCTGGCCGGGAAGAAGGTGGCCACGCCCTTCGGCTCCACCTCCCACTATTCGCTGCTCGCCGCGCTGAAGGACGCCGGGGTGGACGCGTCGGCCGTGCAGACCATCGACCTCCAGCCGCAGGACACGCTGGCCGCCTGGAAGCGCGGGGACATCGACGCGGCCTACGTGTGGACGCCGACGCTGAGCGAGCTGACCAAGGACGGGAAGGTGCTCATCACGAGCCGGCAGCCGGCGGAGCAGGGCAAGCCCACCGCCGACCTGGGCGTGGTGACGAACGCGTACGCGGCCAGGCACCCCGAGGTGGTCACGGCCTGGATCAAGGCGCAGGACCAGGCCGTCGGGCAGGCCCGTACCGCCCGCGACCAGGCTGCGAAGTCCATCGGGGCGGAGCTGGGACTGGCCCCGGAGGAGGCGAAGCGTCAGCTCGCGGAGCTGGTGCTGCTGAGCGCGAAGGAGCAGACCGGCCCCGACTACCTCGGCACGCCCGGCGCCCCCGGGAAGCTGGCCGCGACCCTGCACGACGCGGCCGTCTTCCTGAAGGAGCAGAAGAAGGTCGACGCCGTTCCGGACGAGGCCGCCTTCGGCCGGGCCCTCGCGGTGGAGGAGCTCGGCCGTGCCGCGAACTGAACCCGCCGTCCGCGCCGCCACGGGTACCTCCGATGACGACTTCGCCGTGGACCTCTCCGGGGTGTCGGTCCGCTACGGCCCGGCGAAGCAGCCCGTGACGGTGCTGGACGCGGTGGACCTACGGGTCCGCGCAGGCGAGTTCGTCGTCCTCGTCGGCCCCTCCGGCTGCGGCAAGACCACCCTGCTGCGGGTGATCGCCGGCTTCGCCCGCCCGGCTTCGGGCACCGCCCTGGTCCGGGGCGGTGCCCCGCGCCCCGGGCGGGGTGCGGGGGTGGTGTTCCAGCAGCCGAGGCTGTTCCCGTGGCGCACGGTCGGCGGGAACCTCGGTTTCGCGCTGGCCCGCCACGGGGTGCCGCGGTCCCGGCGTGCGGACCGGATCGCCGAGTTGCTGGACCGGGTGGGCCTGCCCGGCATGGCCGGCCGCCGCACCTGGGAGCTGTCCGGCGGCCAGCAGCAGCGGGTGGCCCTGGCCCGCGCCCTGGCGGCGGAGCCCGAACTGCTCCTGATGGACGAGCCGTTCGCCGCACTGGACGCGCTGACCCGGGAGCGCCTCCAGGAGGAGGTCCGCTCCCTGGCCGGGCGGCTCGGCACGACGGTGCTGTTCGTGACGCACTCCGTGGAGGAGGCGGTGCTGCTGGGCTCCCGCGTCCTGGTGATGGCGGCGGGACCCGGTGGCGGCCGGGTGGTGGAGGACCTGCCGGTGCCGCTCCCCCGTGACCCGGAGACGGACGTCGCGGGGCTGCGCGCCTCCCCCGAGTTCGCGCGGCTGCGCGGCCGGCCGGCCCGGGCGCTGCGCCCGGACTGACCGGCGCACCTCACCCCGTCACGACCGCCGGGCTCCCGCCGCCCAGGACGAGCGCGGTGTTCACCAGGCCGACATGGCTGAACGCCTGGGGGAAGTTGCCGAGTTGGCGTCCCGAGACGGGGTCGTACTCCTCGGCGAGCAGTCCCACGTCGTTGCGTACGGCCAGCAGCCGCTCGAAGAGCTCCCGCGCCTCCTTCTCCCGGCCGGTCAGGTACAGGGCGTCGGTCAGCCAGAACGAGCAGGCGAGGAAGGCCCCTTCGTCGCCGGGCAGGCCGTCCACCGAGAGCCCCTCGGTGCTGTAGCGGCGGACCAGGCCGCTGCGGCCCAGCTCCTCGCGCACCGCGTCGACCGTGCCGACAACGCGGGGGTCGTCGGGCGGCAGGAAGCCGACGCGCGGGATGAGCAGGGTGGCGGCGTCCAGTTCGCGGGAGCCGTAGTACTGGGTGAAGGTGCGCCGCTCCGCGTCGTAGGCGTTCTCGCACACGTCCTGGTGCACCGCCTCCCTCATGGCGCGCCAGCGGTGCACGTCGCCGGGAAGTTTGGGGTTGAGCTCCAGGGTGCGCACGGCCCGGTCCGCGGCGACCCACGCCATCACCTTGGAGTGGGTGAAGTGGCGGCGCGGGCCGCGCACTTCCCACAGTCCCTCGTCGGGGCGGTGCCAGTTCTGCTCCAGGAAGTCGAGCAGCGCGAGCTGGATCTTCCAGGAGTGCCACTCGGCGGGGAGTCCGGCGGAGCGGGCCACGTAGAGGGAGTCGAGGACCTCGCCGTACACGTCGAGCTGGAGCTGGCCGACGGCCGCGTTGCCGACCCGGACCGGCGCGGAGCCCGCGTACCCCTTCAGCCAGGGCAGCTCGCTCTCCGGGATGCGCCGCTCGCCACCGATCCCGTACATGATCTGCAGGTCGGCCGGGTCGCCCGCGACGGCCCGCAGCAGCCACTCCCGCCAGGCGCGGGCCTCCTCGAGGTACCCGGTGGCCACGAGCGAGCCGAGGGTGAGGGTGGAATCGCGCAGCCAGCAGTAGCGGTAGTCCCAGTTGCGGACGCCGCCGAGCTCCTCCGGCAGGGAGGTGGTCGCGGCGGCGGCGATTCCGCCGGTCGGGGCGTAGGTGAGGGCCTTGAGGGTGATCAGGGAGCGGACCACCGCTTCCCGGTAGGGGCCCTCGTAGGTGCACCGGCCGGTCCACTCCCCCCAGTCGGCCAGGCTCTGCTCCAGCGCGGCGTACGGGTTCAGGGGCTCGGGGCGCGGTTCGTGCGAGGGGTGCCAGGTGAGCACGAAGGCGACGCGCTCGCCGGCGGCGACGGTGAACTCGGAGCGGGTGCTCATGCCCTCGCCCCACGTGTGCACGGAAGGTTCGCTGCGCAGCCACACGGCGTCGGGTCCGGCGACGGCGACCCGGTCGCCCTCGCGGTTGCCGCCGCGCCGGACCCAGGGCACGACGTGCCCGTAGTCGAAGCGCAGGCGCAGGGTGCTGCTCACGGTCGATTCGCCGGTGAGGCCTTCGACGATCCGCATCAGGTCGGGCGCGGTGTCGCGCTGCGGCATGAAGTCGATGACCTTGAACGAGGCGCCGTCCTCGGTCTCCCAGAAGGATTCCAGGACGAGCGTGCCGTCGACGTAGGCGCGGCGGGCGCAGCGCGCGGAATCGGGGGCGGCGGCCGGGGCGATGCGCCAGTGGCCGTTCTCCTCGTCGCCGAGGAGGGCGGCGAAACAGGCGGCCGAGTCGAAGCGCGGCAGGCACAGCCAGTCGATGGACCCGTCGCGGCCGACCAGCCCACTGGTCATCAGGTCGCCGATGAGTGCGTAGTCTTCGATGGGTTGTGTCATTTAGGGCACTTTCCCCCGAATGCCAGCACTCAATCAGCCCGTACGGGTCCCGCCCGGAGCCGCCCCCGAGGCAGCACGGTGTGCGCTCAGTTCCGTACGAGGAGCAGCACGCCCGCGGTGACGACGCCGAGGCCGACCGCGAGGGCGCCGTGGGCGAGGCGGTGGCCGCGCAGGACGGGCAGGAAGCGGTCGGCGGCGTACCGGCCGGGGCCGGTGAGCGCGAGGGCGGCGGCGCCGGCGGTGAGCAGGAGCTCGTACTCGATGCCCTCCGGGGCGAAGAAGGAGCCGGCGCCGTGCACGGCGATCGCGTTGATCATGGTGCCGACCAGGGCGGCGCCCGCCAGCGGGGTGAGCAGCCCGAGGACGAGTCCGAGGCCGCCGAGGGTCTCGGTCAGCCCGGCGAGGACGGCCATGGCGTCGCCCGCCGGGTAGCCGCTGGCGGTGAAGAACCGGCCGGTGCCGCTGATGCCGCCACCGCCGAACCAGCCGAAGAGCTTCTGGGTGCCGTGGGCGGCCATGGTCAGGCCGAGGACCACGCGCAGGAGGAGCAGGCCGGCGTCGTGGGCGGGGACGGACGGCGCCTGGGCGCCGGAGGGGCGCGCGGGGGACGCGGCCGGTTCGCCGGCCCGCGGCTTCGGCGTGGTGACGGAGGGGCTGGTCATGGGGCTGCTCATGGTGGGGGTCCTTCCGGTCGGGCGGCCCGGGGCGGGTTGCCCGTACCCGGGTTGTTCAAATTCGAATCACTGCTCCGACCCTAGCTCCGCATCCGCCGCTGATTCAAATTGGAACGTCACGTGTAGCCTGGACCCATGGCTGAGACGAAATGGC
Source organism: Streptomyces tatrensis (assembly GCF_049310065.1). Taxonomy (NCBI): domain Bacteria; kingdom Bacillati; phylum Actinomycetota; class Actinomycetes; order Kitasatosporales; family Streptomycetaceae; genus Streptomyces; species Streptomyces tatrensis. The sequence goes on from NZ_JBMDLB010000011.1 coordinate 1,175,449, forward strand.
TGGACGACCGCGAAATGCGGGCCTGGGACGGATTCCTGGCCGCCTCCGCCCTGGTCAACCGCCGCCTCGATCAGCAGCTCAAGGACGACTCCGGACTCTCCCACCCGCAGTACGAGATCCTCGTACGGCTCGCCAGGGCGCCGGAGGGCGAACTGCGCATGACGGAGCTCGCCAACGGGCTCGTCAACTCCAAGAGCGGCCTGACCTACCAGGTCACCCAGATGGAGAAGGCGGGCCTCGTCCGCCGCCGCACCTGCCCCTCCGACGTCCGGGGGATATACGCCGTCCTCACCGACGCGGGCCGCGCCCGGCTGACGGAGGCCGCGCCGGGGCACGTGACCACGGTCCGGGAGGTACTGGTGGACGTCCTCACCCCCGAACAGCTCGACGCGCTCGCGGACGGGCTCGGCGAGGTCAGCCGCCGGCTCCGGACCCAGGGCGCCTGATGGACACGACGACGGTCTGGCTCATCGTGGCGGCGGTGGTGGCGGCCGGCCTGGCGGTCACCGCGGCCGTACTCCTCGTACGGGTCTTCGCGGCCCGCAGGCTCCTGCGCGACGCGGGCATCCCGCTGCGCGACAAGGCCCTGTTCTGGGCCGCCGTGGCGTACACGGTCTCCCCGGTGGACCTGATCCCGGACCCGGTCTACCTGGACGACATCGGCATCCTGCTGCTGGCCCTGCGCTCCCTCCACGCGGCAGCCTCGGCAGGCCGCACGCCCAAGGAACTCGACACGGCGTAAACCGCCTCCGGCCTCCCGCGCGCATCGCGTCACGCCACGCCACGCCACGTCGGCTCAGCGGACCCCGCGCGGGCGGAACTGGACGCTGATCCGGGGGCCCACCGGGCGGGCCGTTTTGGGGATGGCGTGTTCCATCGTGCGCTGGCAGGAGCCGCCCATCACCACCAGGTCTCCGTGGCCCAGGGGCAGGCGGAGCAGGGTGGGGCCGCCGTCGCGGGGGCGCAGGACCAGGTCGCGGGGGTCGCCCACCGAGACGATCGCGACCATCGTGTCCTCGGTGGCCGAGCGGCCGGTGCGGTCGCCGTGCCAGGCGACGCTGTCGCGGCCGTCGCGGTACAGGCACAGGCCCGCCGTGACGAAGGCTTCGCCCAGCTCGGGGGCGTAGTGGCGGCTCAGTACGACCCTGGCCTCGGCGAGGGCGGGGTGCGGCAGCGGGTCGGCCTCGCCGTAGTGGGCCAGCAGGCGAGGGACCGCCACCTCCCGCTCCCACATCTGCCGGCGCTCGGCGTGCCACGGGACGTCGGCCGCGAGCCGTTCGAACAGCGCGTCGGCGCCCGTCAGCCAGCCCGGCAGGTGGTCCACCCAGGCACCGGCGCCCAGTTCCGTACGCCGGGCGCCCGTCAGCGGGCCGATGCGGATCTCGTCGCTCTGGTCGAAGAGCGAGCCCTGGAGTGCGTGCATGGATCCAGAATAGCGCGGGATTCGAACATATGCGCGAGAGGCGGGGTGGGGTGGATGACCCCGCCCCACCCCGCCCCGCTCTCACTCCTCTGCTTCAGGTAGGGGCCGTCTACTTCAGGTAGGGACCCGTCGCGCCCACCTTCCCGGGGGCGGCGTTGCTGCCGCCCAGGTCGAGCACGTAGACCCGCAGGTTGCCCTTTCCGGGGGCGGGGACGGACAGGGCGCCGCCGGTGACGGTCTTCACGTCGCCGGTGACCGCGTCCTTGTACGTGCCGTTGGGTACGCCGGTGTACGTGGCGGCCCCGGTGACGGTCACCAGGGCGAAGCTGTCCACTCCGGTGGCGGTGTCGGTGTAGCGGCGCTTGAAGGCCATGCCTCCCGAGACCCCCTCGGTGGAGTACTGGCCCATCTGGAGGGCGGGCACGGCGCGGCGGATCTCGTTCAGCCTCTGGAGGTGTTTGACCAGCGGGGATTCGAGGGTGGTGGCGACCGGCCCGGTGGCGGCGGCGACCTTCGAGAAGCCGGACGCGGTGACCGATCCCGCGATCTTGTCCCCGTAGTAGGCGCGGCCGGTGCCGGCGAGCGGGCAGGTCGGGCCGCAGTCGATCTGCTTGCCGGCCTGGAACTCGATCTCGGAGCCGTAGTACAGGGTCGGGATGCCGCGGAAGGTCCACATCAGGGCCATGTTCTCGGCCCAGGCCTCGGTGCCGCCCGCGTAGCGGGTGGAGGATTTGCCGGGGCCGAAGTCGTGGCTGTCGACGTAGACGACGTTGTAGGTGGCGTCGTTGTAACTGTCGTCGGAGTCCTTGCCGTTCTGGAAGGCGTTGTTCGCGTCGCCGAAGTTCATGTGCATGCGCATGTCGATGACGTTCATGCCGGAGAACTTGCTGTGGTCGGGGGCGTGGTAGAGGTTGCCGCTCAGGAAGGCGTTGGTGCTGGTCGGCTGCTTGGCCGGGTCGTTGTCGGTCGTGTACTGCTGGACGGCGGCGGTGGCGTCGTCCGCGCTGTACGTCGCGGACTCCTTCCACGTGTAGTACTGGGCCGACTGGTTGGCCGAGCCGCGGTTCCACTTGTCGTTGACGAAGGAACCCACCTCGCCGAAGACGTAGAAGTCCTGGGCCTTCTGGGCGCCGAACTGCTGGGCCACGCGCTGCTGGATGGCGGGCAGGAAGCGCCGGTTCCAGGTGACGCGGGGGATGTGCACGGCCGTGTCGACCCGGAAGCCGTCGACGCCCATGTCGATGTACTTGTTGTAGGCGCCGATGAGGTAGTTCTGGACGGTCGCGTTCTCGGTGTTGAAGTCCGCGAGGTCCTCGTGGATCCAGCAGGAACGGGCGTCCTCACCCTCCCAGTTGCCGATCCAGCACTGGTGGAACAGGTCCTTGGGGAACATGCCCGAGGTCGGGTTCGGCCACTGGCAGTTGTAGATCGTGTAGCCCTCGGCGCTCTTGTACGGCGTGGCCGTGCCCCAGTTGACGCAGGTGTTCCCGGCCGGCTCGGCCGTCGACCACAAGTCGCCGTTGTAGTACGACTTTCCGCTCTTGGGGTCCACGGTGAGGCCGTCGTACTCGAAGCCGGTCTGCTTCTCGTCGTAGTACCAGGACCACTGCGCATCGCGCACGCCGAAGACGGTGGGGGTGAACAGGCCCTTGGCTCCCCAGCGGGCGCTGTGGTTGTAGACCACGTCCTGGTAGATCTTGACGCCCTTGGCGTGGGCGGCGTTGATGAGGTCCTGGTAGGACGCGCCCGCCGATTCCAGGCGGGGGTCGACCTTGTAGAAGTCGTAGCCGTGATAGCCGTGGAAGTCGTAGTCGGAACGGTTCAGCACCACCGGGGTGATCCAGATCGCGGAGAATCCGAGGGCCTTGACGTAGTCCAGCTTCTCGACCAGACCCTTGAAGTCCCCGCGGAACATGGGGTCGCCGTTCGCGGCGTTCCCGGACTTCACGTGCTGGCTGCCACCCCGGTTGTTGGCGCTGTCACCGTCGTTGAAGCGGGCGGTGAGCACGAAGTAGATCGGGTCCTTGCGCGGGTCGCCGCCCAGCGGCGCGGATCCGGCCGGGGCCGGGGGCCGGGTGCCCGTGGTGGCGACGGCCGCGGTGGAGGCGGCGGAGAGGTTCCCGGCGGCGTCCACCGCCCTGACCGTGTACGTGTAGGCGGTGCGCTCCTCCAGGCCGGATTCGGTGAGGACCGTGGAGGTGACGGACGTGACGACGGTGCCCTTGGTGCCGCCGGAGCGGGTGACCTGGTAGCCGGTCACTCCCCGGTCGTCCGTGGCGGCGTCCCAGGTCACGACGGTGGACACGTCCGTGGCAGCGGCCCGCAGGTTCGCGGGCACGGTGGGCGCGGTCGTGTCGGGGACGACGGCGGCGCACGGGTCGGCGGCGTTCGCGGTGACCGTGGTGTCCTTCACCGTGGACAGGCCCGTACCGAGCGCGTAGTTCCTGCCGTTGTTGTTGTCCCAGGTGCCGTTGCCGTTGTTGAAGGTGGCGGCCAGGCCGGAGGCCGAGCCGAGCGGGACCGTCTTCTTCACCCAGCCCGTGCAGGCCGGGTCCATTCCGGTGCCGGGGACCGTGGTCCAGGAGCCGCCGGTCGGGGCCCAGTGCAGGTTGACGGTCGACCAGCCGACCGTGGTCGTCGCGTAGTAGACGGTGGCGCTCGCGCCGGTTCCCGTGCCGGTGCCGGGGTCCGCGGCGCAGGGGTCGCTGTGGGCCACGACCCCATCCTTGACGGTGATGACCCCGGTGCCCAGGGCGTAGTTCTTGCCCCCGTTGTTGTCCCAGGTTCCCTGGCCGTTGTTGAAGGTCGCCTGGAGGCCGGCGGCCGAGCCGAGGCTGACGGTCTTCTTCACCCAGTCGGTACAGGCGTCTTCCATCCCGGTGCCGGGGACGGTCGTCCAGCTACCGCCGTCGGGGGCCCAATGCAGGTTGTAGGCAGCCCAGTTGCGGGTCTTGGTGTAGTAGAAGACCGTCGCCGTGCCGTCACCGGCCGCCGCGGGGGCGGCCGTGGCCGGGGCGGCCGCCTCGGCGAGAGAGGCTCCGGCGGCCGGCAGTGCGGCCGCCAGACATCCGGCGACCGCCAGCGCCAGGGCCGTGGACCGTCCTCTGGGACGTGATCGCGTACGTGATCTCAAGGTCTGCTCCTCGAAGCGGGGCCCAACAGCCCTGCGGCTCCGCGGCATTGAAAACTTGCCGCAAGGTTTTGCGGGGAGGTTATCCACCTGTCACCAGCGCGTGAACCCCTTGTGAACCGGAAATCTCGCCACCCGGCGCGTCCGGGCAGCCCGAATGGGCCCTTTGCGGAGAGAACTGCCGCAATGGCTTGCAGAAATTTGCTCAACGCGGCCGCGTGCGGGCGGAGCAGGCGGGAGCAGGGCCTTGGCGAGGAGGGGCTTGGCGAGGAGGGGCGGGCCCACCGCCGAACCGTACGAGGAAGAGTCAGTCGGAGACGCAGAACTCGTTGCCCGCAGGGTCCTGCAGGGTGGTCCACGCAAGGCCCGGCGCAGTGTGCTCGCCGACGACCCTCGCCCCCAGCTTCACCAGCCGGTCCACGTCTCCCCCACGGTCCGCAGAGGAGAAGTCGACGTGGACGCGGTTCTTGCCCGGCTTCCCCTCGGGCACGCGCTGGAACCCCAGGACGAGGGGCCGGGCCGCGAGGATGACGAACTCGCCGAAGTCCTGCGCGACCTCAGCTCCGAGGGCCACCGCCCACCAGTCGGCGAGCTCCCGGGGTTCCGCGCAGTCAATGGTGATCATCTTCGCCGTCAGCTCCATGGCCTTCACCGTAGAGCAGAAGGGCCGACCGACACCTTCACCCGCCGCCCGGCAACCCGGTGAACCTACGTGGTCGGAGACGGCCTACCGGCCGCCGCGCAGGGTTTCGATCTCGCGGCGCTCGCGCTTCGTCGGGCGGCCCGCGCCGCGGTCGCGGATGCCGACCACCGCGGCCTCCACCGGGGTCGGCGGCGGCGGGCTGTTGTCCGTCAGGCATTCCGCGGCGGCCGGGGCACCGACCCGCTTGGACACCGGGCGCCGGACCACCACGATGCGCTCCCGCCCCGCATGGAAGAGGCGCACCTCGTCCCCAGCCCGCACCGCCTGGGCAGGCTTCGCGCGCTCGCCGTTGACCCGCACGTGTCCCGCCCGGCACGCCGTGGCGGCGATCGCCCGCGTCTTGGTCAGCCGGACCGACCAGATCCACACGTCGACCCGCGCCGACCCCGTACCCGATCCCGCACCCGCGGTTCCCTCTTCAGCCATGCCCCCGACTCTAGCGAGGCGCGCGGGGCAGGGCCGGGCCCGTACAAACGGAATGGTTTTTGGTGGTTACGACAAGGTGGCAGTACTTGCCATGGATATCATCCCAATGGAATTGCAAATGCGGCACACGTGCCCCTACCTTGTCGCACATGCAGTCCTACACCATCGGTCAGGCGGCCCGCTTTCTGGGCGTCAGCCCGGATACCGCACGCCGCTGGGCCGACGCCGGCCGCGTCGCGACCCATCGCGACGAGAGCGGTCGCCGGGTGGTCGACGGCCGTGCCCTGGCCGCCTTCTCCGTAGAGGTGGCGCAAGGGGCCCACGCCGAGGACGGCGAGACGTACACCTCGGCGCGCAACGCCTTCCCGGGCATCGTCACCGCCGTCAAGCTCGGCGACGTGGCCGCCCAGGTCGAGATCCAGGCCGGTCCCCACCGCCTGGTCTCCCTGCTCACCCGGGAGGCCGTCGACGAGCTCGGGCTGGAGGTGGGCATGCGGGCCACCGCCCGCGTGAAGTCCACCAGCGTGCACATCGACCGCGCCTGACCCCGCCCGGCACCGCTCGGTACGACCCAGTCCAGTCCCGCTCAGTCCTGCCGAGTCCAGCCCAGCCCCGCTCAGTACCGCTCGGCACCACCCAGCTCCACACCACTCAGTACGACGCGTCCCCACCCGCTCCGCCCGTCCCCGGCGCGGGTCACCACCGCGCGGACCCGGCACCAGGCCGGCCGCCGACCCGACCGAGGAGCACCAGCTCATGTCCCCGATCCTGCCCCTGAACCGCCGTACCGCCGCGCTCGCCCTCTCCGCCGCCCTGCTCGTGCCGGCGCTCGCCGCCTGCGGCAGCAGCGACGGCAAGAAGGACGGGGCCGCCGCCTCCCCCAGCACCTCCGGGTCCGCCGCGCCCAAGGCCGCGAACCTGACGGTGCTCGCCGCCTCCTCCCTCACCGACGTCTTCAAGGCCGCGGGCGCCGCGTACGAGAAGGCCCACCCGGGGACCAAGGTCACCTTCTCCTTCGCCGGTTCGCAGGAGCTCGCCGCCCAGGTCAAGCAGGGCGCCCCGGCCGACGCGCTGGTCACCGCCGACACCAAGACGATGGACAGCCTGAAGGCCGAGACCAACGACCCGGCGATCATCGCCAAGAACCGCCTGGTCATCGCGACCGGCAGGGGCAACCCGTTCAAGGTCGCCGGCCTCAAGGACCTCGCCGACACCAAGCTCAAGGTCGTGCTGGCCGCGCCCGAGGTCCCGGTGGGCCGCTACAGCAAGCAGATCCTCGACGCGCAGAAGGTCGAGGTGAAGCCGGTCTCCCAGGAGCCCAACGTCCGCGCCGTGCTGAGCAAGGTCGAGCTGGGCGAGGCCGACGCCGGTCTCGTCTACAAGACCGACACGCTCAAGTCCGGTGACAAGGTCGCCGTCGTGGAGATCCCGGACGCCGAGAACGCCGTGGCCTCGTACCCGGCCGCCTCGCTCAAGGGTTCCAAGAACGCCGAGGCCGCGGCCGCGTTCGTGGCCTGGCTGAGCACCCCGGAGGCCCAGAAGATCCTCCAGGACGCGGGCTTCCAGAAGGCGTAACGGCCTGACGGGTCCGCTGACGGAGAGGGACCGCCCGGTCCGGGGGGACGGGCGGTCCCTCTCCGTTCGGCGTTCGCCGCATTACGCTTCACACGCCGCCCGGGCATCCCGACGTCCCCGGTGGCGTCCCGACATCACCGGCCAGGAACACACATGAGCAGACTCCGTACCCGCCGCGCCCGGCCCCCCGTGGCTCTGGCGCTCCCCGCGCTGCTCGCCGTGGCGTTCCTGCTGATGCCGCTCGTCGGCATCCTCACCCGCACCCACTGGAGCGAGCTCGGCACCCACCTCACCAGCCCCGGTGTGGTCGAGGCGCTCCGGCTCTCGCTGGTCGTGTCCCTGTGGGCGCTCGGCTTCTCCCTCCTCCTCGGGGTGCCGCTCGCCTGGCTGCTGGCCCGCGTCGAGTTCAAGGGCAAGGCGCTGGTGCGCTCGCTGGTCCTGCTCCCCATGGTGCTGCCGCCCACGGTCGGCGGTGTGGCCCTGCTGCTCGGCTTCGGCCGGCGCGGTCTGCTCGGACCCTGGCTGGAGGGCACCTTCGGGATCACGCTGCCCTTCCACACCTCCGGCGCGGTCGTCGCGGCCACCTTCGTCGCGATGCCCTTCCTCGTGATCAGCCTGGAGGGCGCGCTGGCCGGGCTCAGGCCGAGCTACGAGGAGACCGCCGCCTCCCTCGGTTCCACGCCGCTGCGCGTGTTCTTCACCGTGACGCTGCCGATGGTGGCCCCGGGCCTGGTCGCCGGAGCCGCGCTGACCTGGGCGCGGGCACTCGGAGAGTTCGGCGCCACCATCACCTTCGCGGGCAACCTCCCGGGCACCACCCAGACCCTGCCGCTCCAGGTCTACCTGCTGCTCCAGGACCAGCCCGAAGCCGCCACCTCCGTGTCCCTGCTGCTGCTCGCGATCGCCATGGCCGTACTCGTCGCCCTGCGCGGGAGGTGGACGGGAACCCCCGTCGCCCGCAAGGACACCGGTGCCCCGGTGGTCGCCGAGGAGGCCGCCGGTCCTGATCCCGTGGGGCCCGTACCGCCCGGGGCTCCGGCCCCTCCCGCGTCCCCGGCAGCCTCGCCGGCGGCCGGGACTTCGGCCGGGACTTCGGCCGGGACTTCGGCCGACGGCGGGCGCTGGCCGCTGCACGCCACCGTCACCGGTTTCAACGAGCTCACCCTCGACGCCGAACCCGGCACCACCATCGCCGTCGTCGGCGAGAACGGCGCCGGCAAGACCACCCTGCTGCGCGCCCTGCTCGGCCTGACCCCCCGCGCCCACGCCGAGCTCCGGCTCGGCAACGCCGATGTGACCGGCCTGCCCCCGCACCGGCGCCAGGTCGCCTGGGTCCCCCAGGACGGCGCGCTGTTCCCGCACCTGAGCGCGCTCGCCAACACCTCCTACGGGCTGCGCGCCCGCCGGGTGCCGCGGGCCGCCGCCCGGGCCGAGGCGCAGGCCTGGCTGGACCGGCTCGGCGTCGGGCACCTCGCCCACCGCAAGCCCGCCCAGCTCTCCGGCGGGCAGGCCCAGCGGGTGGCGCTGGCCCGCGCGCTGGCCGCCCGGCCCCGGCTGCTGCTGCTCGACGAGCCGCTCGCCGCCCTGGACCAGACGACCCGAGCCCGTGTCCGGCACACCCTGCGCACGCACCTGGCCGGCTTCGGCGGGGTCTGCCTCATCGTCACGCACGACCCCGTCGAGGCGGTGTCCCTGGCCGACCGGGTCCTCGTACTCTCCGACGGGCGGACCCTGCAGGACGCTCCGCCCGCCGAGGTGACCCGGCATCCGCGCTCCCCGTGGGTGGCCCGGATGCTGGGCCGCAACGCCTGGCCCGGCACGGCCTCGGCCCACGGGCTGGAACTCGCCGCCGGGGGCCGCCTGGTGGTGGCCGAGGCGCTGCCCGAGGGGGCGCAGGCGCTCGCGATCATCGCCCCCGAGGCGGTGTCCGTGCACCGGGACCGCCCGGGCGGCAGCCCTCGTAACGTATGGCCCGGCACCGTACGGGAGATCACCTCGGTCGGCAGCCGGCTGCGCGTGCTGGTCGGCTCGGACCAGGCACCCGACCTCGTCGCGGAGATCACCCCCGAGGCCGCCGCCGAACTGGGAATCGTCGACGGCGCCGCGGTGTGGACCAGCGTGAAGGCGACCGAGGTCACCCTCGTACGGCTCTAGGAGCCGGGTACGCGCCTACGCGCCGACGTAGGTCGCCAGGTGCTCGCCCGTGAGGGTGGAGCGGGTGGCGACGAGGTCGGCGGGGGTGCCCTCGAAGACGATCCGGCCGCCGTCGTGACCGGCGCCGGGGCCGAGGTCGATGATCCAGTCGGCGTGTGCCATGACCGCCTGGTGGTGTTCGACCACGATCACCGACTTCCCGGAGTCGACGAGGCCGTCGAGGAGGCCCAGGAGCTGTTCGACGTCGGCGAGGTGCAGGCCGGCGGTCGGCTCGTCGAGCACGTAGACCCCGCCCTTGTCGGCCATGTGCGTGGCCAGCTTGAGCCGCTGCCGCTCGCCGCCGGAGAGGGTGGTCAGCGGCTGGCCGAGGCTGAGGTAGCCCAGGCCCACGGCCGCCATCCGCTCCAGGATCTTGTGCGCGGCCGGGGTGCGCGCCTCGCCTTCACCGAAGAACTCGGCGGCCTCGGTGACGGACATCGCGAGGACCTCGCTGATGTCGCGGCCGCCGAGGTGGTGTTCCAGGACCGAGGCGTGGAAGCGCTTGCCGTCGCACTCCTCGCAGGTGGTGGAGACCCCGGCCATCATCGCCAGGTCGGTGTAGACGACCCCCGCGCCGTTGCAGCCGGGGCAGGCGCCCTCGGAGTTGGCGCTGAACAGGGCCGGCTTCACGCCGTTGGCCTTGGCGAAGGCCTTGCGGATCGGGTCGAGCAGGCCGGTGTAGGTGGCCGGGTTGCTGCGCCGGGAACCGCGGATCGCGCCCTGGTCGACGGAGACCACGCCCTCGCTCGCCGCCCCCGCCCGATGTGGCAGCGAGCCGTGGACGAGCGAGCTCTTGCCGGAGCCGGCGACGCCGGTGACCACGACGAGCACCCCGAGCGGTACGTCGACGTCGACGCCCCGCAGGTTGTGCGTCTTGGCTCCGCGGATCTCCAGCTTTCCGTTGGGCTCGCGCACCGTCTCCTTGAGGCTCGCGCGGTCGCCGAAGTGCCGGCCCGTGATGGTGTCGCCCGCGCGCAGCCCCTCGACGGTGCCCTCGAAGCAGATGGTGCCGCCCCCCTGGCCGGCGCCGGGGCCGAGGTCGACGACGTGGTCGGCGATCGCGATCGTCTCCGGCTTGTGCTCCACGACGAGCACCGTGTTGCCCTTGTCGCGCAGCCGCAGCAGGAGGCGGTTCATCTGCTGGATGTCGTGGGGGTGCAGGCCGACGGTGGGCTCGTCGAAGACGTAGGTGATGTCGGTGAGCGAGGAGCCGAGGTGGCGGATCATCTTGACGCGCTGGGCCTCGCCGCCCGACAGCGTGCCCGAGGGCCGGTCCAGCGACAGGTAGCCGAGCCCGATCTCCACGAACGAGTCGAGGGTCTGGCGGAGCGTGGCGAGGAGCGGGGCCACCGAGGGCTCGTCGAGGTCGCGGACCCACTTGGCCAGGTCGCTGATCTGCATCGCGCAGGCGTCGGCGATGCTGATCTTCTTGATCTTCGAGGACCGGGCCCCCTCGCTGAGCCGGGTGCCCTCGCAGTCGGGACAGACGCTGAAGGTCACCGCGCGCTTCACGAAGGCCCGGATGTGCGGCTGCAGCGCCTCGACGTCCTTGGACAGCATCGACTTCTGGAGCTTGGGGATGATGCCCTCGTAGGTGAGGTTGATCCCCTCGACCTTGATCTTGGTCGGCTCCTTGTGGAGCAGGTCGGCCAGCTCGCGCTTGGTGTACTTGCGGATCGGCTTGTCCATGTCGAAGAAGCCGGAGCCGCTGAAGATGCGGCCGTACCAGCCGTCCATCGTGTAGCCGGGGATGGTCAGGGCGCCCTCGCTGAGCGACTTGGTGTCGTCGTACAGCGCGGTGAGGTCGATGTCGTTGACAGCGCCCCGGCCCTCGCAGCGCGGGCACATGCCGCCGGTGATGCTGAAGCTGCGCCGCTCCTTCACGGTCTGCCCGCCGCGCTCCATGGTGACGGCGCCGGCCCCGCTGATGGAGGCCACGTTGAAGGAGAAGGCCTTGGGCGAGCCGATGTGCGGCTTTCCGAGGCGGCTGAAGAGGATGCGCAGCATCGCGTTCGCGTCGGTGGCCGTGCCCACCGTCGAGCGGGGGTCGGCGCCCATCCGCTGCTGGTCGACGGAGATGACGGTGGTCAGCCCGTCGAGGACGTCCACCTCGGGCCGGGCCAGGGTCGGCATGAAGCCCTGGAGGAAGGCGCTGTAGGTCTCGTTGATCAGCCGCTGCGACTCGGCGGCGATCGTGTCGAACACCAGGGAGCTCTTGCCCGAGCCGGACACGCCGGTGAAGACCGTGAGCCGGCGCTTGGGGATCTCGACGCTGACGTCCTTGAGGTTGTTCACCCGCGCTCCGTGTACGCGGATCAGGTCGTGGACGTCGGCGGCGTGCGGCTCGGGGGACTGCGTGCCCGTCCTCGTGACCTTGCTCATCGTGTCTCCATACTGTTGGGCTGACGCCGCTCTGTCGGGCCGGCGCCGCCTTTCGCGGTCGCGGCAACGCTCCCCTGTCTACCCGATCGGCGGTGTCGTCCGGGAGCGGCACCAGGTAGGAGGGGCGGTGGATCTCAGCGCGTGCGGGGCTGGTGGAACCGGATCATGTTGCCGGCCGGGTCGCGGAAGGCGCAGTCCCGGACGCCGTACGGCTGGTCGATCGGCTCCTGGAGCACGTCGCCGCCGGCGGCCCGGATGCGTTCGAAGGTGGCGTCGCAGTCGTCGGTGCGGAAGATGACTCCGCGCAGCAGGCCCTTGGCCAGCAGTTCCGCCATGGCCTCGCGGTCGGCGGACGAGGCGTTCGGGTTCGCGACGGGCGGTTCGAGGACGATGTCCACATCGGGCTGCGCGGGCGAACCGAGGGTCACCCAGCGCATCCCCCCGAAGCCGACGTCGCCCCGGACCTCCAGGCCGAGGACGTCCCGGTAGAAGGGGACCGCCGTGTCGTGGTCGTCGACGGCGATGAAGCACTGCGAAAGACTGATGTCGGTGTCGGTGTCGGTGTCGGTGTCGGTGTCCATGACTTTCACGCTACGGGCGGGTGGGCGGCCGGCGCTTCTCCGATCCTGACCGGATTCACCGGCTGCCGGCCGGCAGTACGGAGAGCCAGTCGCCCGCCGCGAAGGCGTCGGCGCCGATCACGGTGCGGCCGGTGCGCGGGGCCGCGACGGTGAGCACGCCCTCGGTACGGCCGGCCGCGAAGCGGGGAGCGCCGACGGTGAGGACCAGGGCCCGTTTGCCGGTGGCCCGGCGGAACTCCGCCAGGAGCCGCAGGCGCAGGGCGGCCTCCTTGCGGTCGACGGCCTGCGGCGCGTACGGCTCTACGACGGCCAGCGCACCCGTGCCCGGCTCCCGGGCGGCCGTCGCCAGGGCCGCGCGCAGGGCCGTGACCCGGTCCAGCCCGCCGCCGGCGAGGGTGGGCCGCGCGGAGCCGAGCGGCAGGAACCGTACCCCCCGGTGCACGAAGGCCGGCCGGCCGGTACCGGTCAGCACGAAGTCGACGGCGGAGACCCCGGCCGGCCGCACCCCGACGGGGCCGACCGCGAACCGCCAGGGCCGGGCGTCCACCCGTGCCACGGTGGCCACGATCGGATCCGGAACCCCGCCCGTACGAACCACCCCGGTCGGCGGCGTCCGCGCCACCAGGCTGTCGAGCAGCAGCCGCGGGGCGGCGGGCTTGGCCGGGGCCGGAGCCGGAGCCGGGGGCAGGGCCTTGGCCGGAGCCGATGTCCTGGCCGAGGCCGAGGCCGGAGTCGGACCCGGAGCGGGAGCGGGAGCCGGGGACGGGACCGAGGCCGGGGCCGGGGCCCGAGCCGGAGTCTTGGCCGACGCCGACGCCGACGCCGACGCCGGGGCCGGGGCCGGGCCTGGGACCAGAGCCGGGGTCTTGGCCGAGGCCAGGGCCTCTGCCCGGGCCGGAGTCTTGGCCGATGCCAACGCCGGGGCCGGGGCCGGGGCCGGGATCTGGACCAGGGCCAGGGCGGGGATCGGGGCCAAGGCCGAGGCCGGGGCCGAGGCCGATGCCAGGGCCGGAGCCGGGGCCGGGGTCACGGCCTTGGCCTTGGCCGGAGCCGGGGTCTTGGCCGAGGCCGGAGTCGGACCCGGAGCGGGAGCCGGGGCCGGGGCCGGGGCCGGGACCGGAGCCTTGGCCGGGGTAGGGGTCGGGACCGGAGGCTTGGCCTGGGCCGGGGCCTGGGCCTGGGCCTTGGCCTGGGCCGGAGCCAGGATCGGAGCCTGGGCCGGCGTCGGGGCCGGGGCTGGGGTCGAGACCGGAGCCAGGGCCGGGGCCTTGGCCTTGGCCTTGGCCGGAGTCAGGATCGAGATCGGAGCCAGGGTCGGCGTGCGGGTGGCCGCGGGGGTGGTGGCCGAGAGGCGGGTCACGGTGAGTGGGCGCTCCGCCATCGGCGGGAGTGGCAGGCTGATCTGGCGCCAGCCGGTCCAGTCCACCGCCGGCCCGCGCAGGACTGCGGGGGCCCCGTCGCCGTCGGTGAGTTCCACCGCGGGCCGGGCCCCGGAGCCGTCGCCGTTCACCCAGAGGGTGAGCGACCGGGCCAGTTCGGGGATCCGGAGGGGCCGGGGCGGGGTCGCTGCGGCGGTCCCGCCACCGGCGGGCGGTGCGAGGGCGAGCCCCCGACCCGGACGGCCCGCTCCGGGCGCGGCGCCGGGGCCGGTCCAGCGAGTGGCGTCCTCCAGGTCCGCGAGCGGCAGGTCGGACAGGCCCACCCCGAGAGCCACCAGGGCCGGGGCCACGGCGGCACCGGAGTTGCCCGGGGCGGGCGAGGCGGGCGCCGCACCCGCGGAAGCCGTGGAAGCCGAGGCGGCCGGGGCCACCCCCCGTACCGTGGCGCGCAGTTGCCCCGTCGCGTTCGGGACTCGGGCGGTTACCGTGAAGCCGCCGCGTCCGTCGTCGGCCACCCTCCACCGGGAACGGTCGAAGTCGAGCTCCACGTCCCGGGGTTCGACCACGGCGGCGGCGCCCTGCGCGTCGTACCCGGTCAGGACGAACCGCGCGGTCTCGCCTTCCGCCGCGAGCCCGATCCGCTCCGGAACGGCCCGGATCCGGGTCAGGGCGCCGAGAACGTCGAGGCGGAGCGCCCCGCTCGCCGCTCCGAGGCGGGCCCGCACCTCCACCGGGCCGGTGCCCGACGCGCGCAGGACCCCGCCGGGATCGATACGGCCCCGGCCCTCCGGGAGGGACCACCCCGGCGCCTTCTGCTGCGCCGGCACCGGGCCGAGGTGTGCGTCGTAGGGGGTGGCCCCGAGGGTCCGGGTGAGGCCGGAGAATGCGCGCGCGGCTCCGCCGACGGGCTCGATCCGGTAGCCGGTGGCGGGGCCGGAGCCGGCCGGGGCGGTCAGGACCAGGCCGTTGGGGACGGGGCGCTGGCGGCCGTCGGGCGGGGAGTTCTCCACGGTCAGGGCCGTCTCCCCGATCTGCGCGGCGAGCAGGGTCGAGGAGCCGCCGCCGTCCAGGTTGAGGGCCTCGTGGGCGCCGAGCCGGTGCATCAGCCGGCCGAGCGCCGTCAGGGTCATCCCTCCGCTGTCGCGCTGACGGCCGTCGACGGTGACCAGGCGGACCCGGCGGCCGTCGCGGGAGAAGCCGACGGCGGTGCGCGGCGCGGCCGCGTTGTTCGGCTCGCCGTCGTGGTTCTGCGGGACTCCGGCCACCACGAGCGCCTCCCGGCCGCCGACCGCGTTCGCCGGGAGCGGCCCGCCCCCGGCCGCCACCGGCCGGGCCGCCACGGCGACCGCGTCACCGGGGCGCAGGGCGGCGAGTTCAGGCGCCGCCGCGCCGGCCGCGACCAGCACGGTGGTGCCGGGTACGGGACGCTCCCGGCGCACGGACCCGCGTACCGCCGCGCGCACCGCCGCGACCCGGCCGTCGCGCAGTTCCACCGCCGGTCCGGACACGGGGAGTCCGTCCGCCGGCCAGTCGGCGGTGTAGGCGGCGAAGCCCTCGGCCGGCGGCCGCGCGGTGTTGAAACCGGCGAGCGGGCGGACCCGGCCGCCGGGCAGGGTGACGCTCCCGCCGAGGGCGAGGCCCAGCACCCGGCCCGGCCCGTCGGCGCCGAAGCCGACGGCCTGACCGGCGCCGGGCGAGGCCGCGTGCAGCAGCCGGCCGGCGCCGATGCCGGGGCCGAGCGGGGCGCCCGTACCCCGGATGTCGAAGAAGTCCCCGTTCACGGCGGCGACCACCCGGCGGCCCGGCCCGGCGGGGTGGCGGGCCGCGGAGTCGGCGACGGTGGCGACGCCCCGGCCGCCGAGGTACTCCACCCGAAGACCGGTACCGCTCCTGCCACCCGTACCCGCACCCGTAACCGCAAGCTGGACGTCGAGTTCGTCGATGCGGAGCCACCGGTCGGCTTCGAGCCGGTCGTACGACTCCAGCCGTACCCCGGGAGCGATCTGCCGGGCGGTACGGGCCGTCTCGATCCCCTCGCGCTCGCCGCTCCCCGAGGCGTGGGCCTGCGGGGGCGCCGGGGCCACGAGCAGCACGCTGAGCAGGGCCGGCAGCACGACGGGCAACAGCGGGCGCAGGGTGGACATCCAGGCAGGATCATCCAGCTCCAGGCATATGAGTACATGAACACAGCGCGAGTCCGGTGAGTGTCAGCCATTCGCCCGCACCCGCACCCGAACCCGCCCCCGCCCCCGCAGGCCGACACCTACACGTCGCCGGGTTCCAGGGACGGAAGGGCGGGATCCGAGCCGGAGGGATCCGGGTCGACGGGATCCGAGCCGGAAGGATCCGGGCGGGAGGGCGCCGGGACCGCGAACTCGCACCACACGCACTTCCCGCCACCCCGGGGCTCCACGCCCCAGGCGTCCGCGAGCCGGTCCACCAGCATCAGGCCGCGTCCCGACACCGCCCAGTCGTCGGCCTCCCGGCGCCGCGGCAGGGCGCTGCTGGTGTCCTCCACCTCGATCCGGATCCGGCCCTCCGGGGTCAGCCGCATGCTGACCCCGCTGACGCCGTCCGTGTGGACGAGCGCGTTGGTCATCAGCTCGTCCGCGGCCAGCTCGATCTCGTCGGCCTGGTCCCACGCACCCCACGCAGCGGCTGCCGCCCGGATCAGATGGCGGGCCATCGCCGGGGCGTCCGGGTCGCCGGGGGTCAGCCGGTGGCGCAGCGGGCCGCTGCCGCGCGGGAGCGGGGTGCCGCGGCGGCGCAGCAGGAGCAGGGCCATGTCGTCCCCGCCGCCCGAGTCCCCGACCAGGTCACACAGCACGTCGGCGAGTTCCTCCACCTCCGCCGGCCCGTCCCTGACCGCTTCCATGAGCTCGCGCAGGCCGGTGTCGGAGTCCCTGCCCGGCCGTTCGGTCAGACCGTCCGTGCACAGCAGCAGGGTGTCCCCGGGGTGCAGTTCGAGGCTGGTGACCGGGTATCCCGTACCGGCGGCGCCGAGGGATCCCGGGCCGTCGGAGGCACCCGCGCCGGCCGCCCCCGGCTCGCGCGCCGGGAGGCCCAGCGGCAGCCCGCCGGCCACCTGCACCCGGTGGCAGCGGCCGTCGCCGCGCCGTACCACGGGGTCGAGGTGGCCCGCGCGGACCATCCGGGCCATGCCGCTGGTGAGGTCGATGTCGGCGTACGTGCAGGTGGCGAAGCGTTCCGTCTCCAGGTCCCGCAGGAAGGCCGAGGCCCGCGCCATGGCCGTGCCGGGATCGTGGCCCTCGGCGATGTACGCGCGCAGCGCGATGCGCAGCTGGCCCATGACGGCGGCGGCGTCCGTGTCGTGGCCCTCCACGTCTCCGATCATCACGCCGACCCGGCCCTCGCCGAGCGGGACCACGTCGTACCAGTCGCCGCCGATGTCCCGCCCCATCCGCGCGGCCCGGTACCGCACCGCGATCAGCGCGCCCGCCACCTCCGGGATCCGGCGCGGCAGCATGGCCTTCTGGAGGCCCTCGGCGAGGTCGTGCTCCTGCTCGAAGAGGATGGCGCGCTGCAGGCTCTGCGCGATGCCGCTGCCCAGCGCCATCAGTACGTTGCGCTCCTCGGCGTTGAAATCGCCCTCCCGCGTGTAGAGCAGCCCGAGCGCGCCGACGGGACGGCCCTGCGCGATCAGGGGCAGGTAGACGCCGCTGCGGACGGACAGCGGCTCGATGTACGGCCACAGGTCCGGGTAGCGCTGCTGGAACTCCTCGCGGGAGCCGATGAACACCGGCCGCATCGTGCGTACGGCCTCGCTCAGCGGCAGCGGCGCGTCGATCCGCGTGTACTCGGTCTCCGGTACGTACGCGCCGAGCTGCCCCTCCGCGACCAGGTGGATCCGGCCGCCGTCGACGACGCCGAGCATGACGCTGACCGCGCCGAGATGGCCGAGGGCCTCGGGGTCCTTGAGGACGTCGGTGACGTCGTTGACGGTGCGGGCGTGCGCCAGGATCGCCGTGGTCCGCTCGACGACCCCCGTCATGCGGCGCCGCCCCTCGTCGCGCTCACCGGCGGCGCCGGGCTCGCCGGGGTCGTGCACGGCGTCGCGGACGATCCCGATGACCCGGTACGGACGCCCGTGCGGGTCCCGCAGGATGCGGCCCTGGACATGGGTCCAGCCCGGGGCCCCGTCCCGGTCGCGGCTGCGCACGTAGGCCCCGTAGTGGCTGCGGCCGGCCTTCAGTGCCTGCGCGACCCGCGCGTCGAGCCGGGCCTCCTCGCCGGGCGCGAGGCGCATCCGCAGTCCGGCGGGGGTGCCCGTGAACTCCTCGGGGCGCAGGTCGAGGACCTCGAGGGCGGTGGTGTCCAGAAACATCTGCCCGCTGTCGAGGTCCCAGTCGAAGGTGCCCATGTGGTTGAGCGCGAGGCTCGTGTCCGTCCGGGCAGGCCACTCGACCTGGGGGGTCACTCCCCTTTCGGCCACACCTTCAGGGTCTCACCCTTCAGCGGTGCGCGCCGGTCTGCGGAGCCTGCCGCGGCGGTACGGGGGCCGGTCTGCGGGAGCCTGCCGCGGCGGTACGGGGAGGGTGCGGGTTCGCGGTACGCGAAGGGCAGGTCCGGCGTGTCTGCGGGGCCCAGGACCCCTTGTGCGCTAGCGGCCGCCCAGGACGCCGAATTCCGGGACGAAAAGGGCCAAAGTCCCGGCCTGTCGTGACTTTCGCCGAATAGGCGACTTGTACGATTTCGCGAAGATCGATCCGTTCATGATCATCTTTGCTGGCGTCAGGAACCCCCCGGAACGGGGTCGTTGACGCCCACGGTTGTGTGGGGTGTGGCTTGTCGCAAGCGCCGAAGACGACCGGAGAACCGGCCGGAGCACCGAAGGGAGGGGAGGACGAAGTGCTGGAAGGCGGGAGGGAGAGGGCGACGACGGAAGGGCCGCAGCCCCCGCACCGAATATCCACCCCACTCACCGACCCCACCCCGCTGAACGACACCCCACTCCCCGCCGCGACCTCCACCGGTAGGTCGGCCTGGGCATCGGCGTCAGCCTCGCTCACTGCGTCGGGCCCCGCTCCGGCCGCTGCGCCTGCGCCTGCGCCTGCCGCTGGATCCCACTCCAGCACCAGCCCGGACCCCGACTCGGCGCCCGGCCCCGGATCGGCCTCGGCGTCAGCGCCTGCGCGTGTCCCTGGAACTGGCTCCGGCTCCGGCTCCGGCTCCGGCTCCGGCTCCGGCTCCGACCACGGCTCGGCCGCTACCTCGGCCTCCGCACCAGCGCCTGGAACTGGATCTGCCTGCGGCCCCAGCTCGGACCACAACCCGACCCCTACCTCGGCCTCTGCGCCAGCGCCTGCGCGTATCCCCGGAACTGGATCCGGCTCCAGCCCCGGCTCGGACCGCAGCTCGGCACCCAGCCCCGCATCCGGCACCGAATCCAGCCCGGGCCGGGCCTCTGCGTCAGCACCTGTCCCCGGATCCGACTCCGGCCCCGGGTCCGGGTCCGGCTTCGGCTCGACCTCCGCCTCGGCCGCTGCCTCGGTGCCTGTGCCTGGCCTTGGAACTGGATCCGGCTCCGACTCCGGCACGGGCCACGGCTCGGCACCCAGCCCCGCATCCGGCACCGAATCGAGCCCGGGCCGGGCCTCTGCGTCAGCACCTGTCCCCGGATCCGACTCCGACTCCGGCCCCGGGTCCGGGTCCGGCTTCGGCTCGACCTCCGCCTCGGTGCCTGTGCCTGTGCCTGTGCCTGCGCCTGCGCCTGTGCCTGTGCCTGGAATTGGATCCGGCTACGGCCCCGCCTCGGACCACGACTCGGCCTCGGTCGCCGCCTCGATCCCTGCGCCTGGATCCGGCCCTGGCTCGGACCACGATTCGGCCTACGCCTCCAACTCGGGCGTCGGCCGCTCCCTCGGACTCCGCACCGGGCGCGGGAGTCTGGTCGTGCGGCCGTACCGGGATCCGCTCGTCCTCGGTCCGCTCTTCCGCGACGAGGATGAGGCCGGCGCCCCCGCCACGCCCACCATCCGCTCCCTCCGTTCCGGCGGCTCAGGCGGGCCCGGCGGACCCGGTGGCTCCGGCGGACGCCTCGGACCCAG
The DNA here is from genome assembly GCF_049310065.1 of Streptomyces tatrensis. Taxonomy (NCBI): domain Bacteria; kingdom Bacillati; phylum Actinomycetota; class Actinomycetes; order Kitasatosporales; family Streptomycetaceae; genus Streptomyces; species Streptomyces tatrensis. Next base: position 1,195,309 of record NZ_JBMDLB010000011.1, read on the forward strand.
GGGCTCTGGCCGAGCCCACGGACCCGACGGCACAACCGGTCCCGGCGGCTCCGGCGGGCCCGGCGGACCCCTCGGTTCCGGCGGACCCGGCGGACCCGGCGGCACAACCGGACCCGGCGGCTCCGGCGGGCCCGGCGGACCCCTCGGTTCCGGCGGACCCGGCGGACCCGGCGGCACAACCGGACCCGGCGGTCCCGGCGGACCCCGCGGCTCCGGCCGAGTCCACGCACCCGGCGGAGACGGGACTCCCGGCAGCCCCGACCGCCCCCGCGCAGGCCGCGGACCCGCCGAGCCCGACACTCTCCGGCAGGACGCCGTACATGCGGCGATACCCCGGCCCGCCCGACCGGCGTCGGCGGCTCCGGCCACCCCGCGGACGCTCCCCGCCGTGCTCGACCCCGAGCTCATCGAACGCCCCGCGCGGGCCTGTTCCGGCTGGTGGGCCCTGCTCGCCGCCGCTCTGGCCACGGCCGGCGCCGCCGTCCTCGCGCGGTTCGAGGAGGTCCGCCCCTCGACCTCCCCCACCGAGGCCTGGCCCCTGGCCGTCGTCGTGTGCTGCGCGCTCCTCACGCTCGCCGCGCTCTGCGGGCTGCGGCGCGGCCGCGCCGGCCAGGCCTGGTCGCTGACCCTCTTCGGCCGCTACCGCGGCACGATCCGGCGCACCGGCCTCCTCTGGTCCAACCCCCTGCCCCGGCACACCCGCGTCGACATACGGCTGCGCCACTGGCGCAGCGAGCCGCTCTGCGTCGTCGACTCCGAGGGCACCGCGCTGCGGGCCGCGGTCCTCGTCGTGTGGCGGGTCAGGGACACCGCCCGCGCACTGCTCGCGGTCGACGACCACACCGCGTACCTGAGCGGACAGGTGGAGTCCGCGACCGCCCGGGTGCTCTCCCGGATGCCCGCCGACTCCTTCGGCCCGGAGCCGGCCGAACCGGCGACCCTGCGCGACACCGAGGCCGTCGGCGACGAACTGACCCGGCTGCTCGCCGCCGAGTGCAAGGCCGTCGGCGTCGAAGTCTTCTCCGCCCGGCCGCTGCACGTCGAGTACGCCCCCGAGGTCGCCGCCGCGATGCAGCGCCGCCGGGTCGCCTCGATCGACGCCCGGCACCGGGACTCCGTCCTCACCTCCGTGCTCGACGCCGTCGACGACACCGTTCACCGGATGTCCGACCGCGGGCTCGTGAGCATGGACGACTACGAACGCAAGGCCCTGGTCAAGGACTTGACCGTGGCCTTCTACACGGCGCGCGGCCCTGCCGCCGACGCCCGTTGAAAACACCCCCGATGGATAAGGAACCATGCATGCGCACGCCCGAGTTCACCGAAGAAATACCCGACAGCTGTGACTGCACCGGCTGCGCGCGCGGCACGACGGCCATGACGGCCGCCGCGGCCCGCCGCCGTCGCTGCACCCTGCGCGGCGCCGTGGTCGCGGCCGTCGGCGCCACGCTGCTGATGGGCACCGGAGTGGGCACCGCGTCCGCCGAACCGGCCCCGGCGCACACGGGCTGGGACGGCTCGAAGTACTGGTACAAGGACGCGACCGGCTGGTGGCGCTGGACCCAGCACTACAGCAAGTACGCCGCGAACACCGGCCGTTCCTCCACCGGCGCCTCCTCATCCTCCTCCTCGCCCTCTTCCTCGTCCTCCTCCGTACGCACCTCCGAGCCGACCTTCCGCGGCCGCGCGGGCTGGGACGCGACGGACCGCGTGTACTGGTACAAGGACGGCACCGGCTGGTGGCGCTGGACCCAGCACAAGGCCAAGTACGACCGCTTCGCCGGCGGCTCCGGCTCCGGCTCCGGCTCTTCCTCAGGCTCGTCCGGCTCCTCGAGTTCCTCAGGTTCCTCAGGTTCCTCGGGCTCATCGGGCTCCTCCGGCGCCCCCATCCGCCAGGGCACCGAGGGCGCCATCTCCTTCGCCAACAGCCACCTCGGCGACCCGTACGTCTGGGGCGGCAACGGCCCCCGCGGCTGGGACTGCTCGGGCCTGGTCCGGGCCGCGTACGGCTCCGCGGGCATCGCCCTCCCCCGCGTGGCCTCCGATCAGTACCGGGCCACCACCCCGATCTCCCGCTCCCAACTGCGCCGCGGAGACCTGGTGTTCTGGACCTCGAACGGCAGCGCCTCGGGCATCCACCACGTAGCCATCTACCTCGGCGGCGGCAAGTACATCGAGGCCCCCCGCCCGGGCAAGCAGGTCCGCGTCTCCAGCTTCAGCGCGTACAACCCGAACATGTACGGCCGCGTCCGCTAGCAGCCGCCCCGCACGACCACAGCTCCGCATGTGAGGCGGCTCCTTCTCATCGCTCCGTCCCCCGCTCGTCCGGCGGGACGGAGTGGTGAGAAGTCCGCTGTCCCGGTCTCACTGGACCTGGTGCTGTCTCATCTGTCTCAGGTGGCAGTCGGCCGATTCCTACGACGACGTGCTGGGCGAGGACCCGCCCGGTGATCCCCTCCGTCCCTCCGAGGTCCGGATCGAAGTAGCCGTCCATCCCCGAAGCCATCGTTCTCACCGGCCTGTTCTCTTCATCAACGGCTCGGCATCGCGCCCTGGCAACTCCCATCGTGATACTGAGGGTGCGGGGTGCCCGCTCTCGCCGACGGCGGGGCCGGCTTCCTTCAACTGGCCGAAGTGCCCTGGTGAAAGTACATACGCCAGCCCGTCTCCGTCAGACGCCACAAGGAACTCCGCCATGCCCGGCGCCCCTGATTGTCGGCGAAGTACGTCAGGTGAACGATCCCCAGAGCCAGGACAGTTCCTGACATCTTGCTGACCTTCACCGGCGACTCCGAGGACACCGTTCCAGCACTCGTCACCGTGAGCATCGACTCCGCGTCCCACCAGCGACCAGACGCGCCGATCTCAGTGAACTCCGGATCCAAAAGCCCCGAAACGAGGGCCGGCGAAGCACGCACCTCAGGATCGAGAAGCCGCAATTCTCCTTCAATGGCCGCTTGCACTGCCCGCTCACTCTCATCCGTCATGCACGGACACTACGAACGCCGGGTACCCAGGCACAGCGAATATTTGGCCCGGACTGGTCACCAGCCGTCGGGCCTGACCGCCCAGAAACTGCCACCCCGTCACCTTCGCTAGAGGACTCGAGCTATTCGCTGTTCAAGCCTGGCCCTGCAGTCCGGCCACTCCGCTGCCGTGATCGAAAAGATCGCAGAGTCACGGAGGAGACCGTCCTCGCCCGGAGCCCACGACCGGGACCAGTTCCGCAGCACGCCTTCGAACCGGGCGCCCACCCCTTCGATCGCAGCCCGGCAACGGCTGTTGCGCGCGTCCGTCTTCAAGTCGAGACGCGCTACCCCCCAGTTCTCGAACGCGTGCCTGAACAACAAGTACTTGGCCTCGGTGTTCGTCCCCGTGCCCTGAGCCGACGCCGCAAGCCAGGTGAAACCGACCTCGATCGCGCACAGGCCCTCTCCGGTCGGCCACAGCCGCGGATCCCAGTAGGCCGTGGCTCCGACCGCCCGACCCGATACACGCTCCACCTGCGCGTACGGAGCCAGCTTCCCGGCAGCGGCGCGGGCGAGCTGAACGTCGATGTATCGCTCGACCTCGGCCGCCGTGGGCACCCAGGTGAACCCGTACGAGCTGCGGTTCTCCTCCGCCGCCGCCAAGTCCTCCGCATGACGGCGATCCAGCGGCTCCAGGCGCACAAGCGTGCCCTCCAGAACCGGTCCCTCAAGCACGAAGTCCATTGATCACCACTCCAGTGTCAGCACAGATTGTCGGCTCTAGACCGCGGGCCTGGACCGCAGGGTTCCAGAGCCATCACCCCATGTCGCCCATGGCCGAGCGAGGCGTCTACTCAGCGCACCCAGTCGCTTGGCTGACGCCGCCCCTCGTGCAGCCGTCCGACTGGTCGCGGCGCAGGTGCTCGGAGCGGGATTGGAGGATGTCCATGGCCTCGTGGATCGAGCAGCCGAGGTGGTCTCGGATCAGCTTGATGGCCTTGATGGTCATGCCGCTGCGAATCTCGTTGTCCGCGAAGGAGAGCGGGCCTGCCGTCCAGGGGGCGGACGCGGGATCCCCGCCGGGCCAGTCGATGTCGGTCAGGGTGACGAGCAGGCGGCCGTCCGAGAGCGCCACCGCCACGTCCATGCCGCGGGCCGCCTTCTCCGTGAAGGCAACGGGTGCAGTGTGGTCCAGGAGGAAGACGAAGTGCTGGGCTATGCGCTTCCGCCACTCGTCCAGCTCGCCGTCGCCGTCCAGGCGCAGGTTGGAGTTCCAGGCTGCCTGGGCGAGAACCGATACGAACAGCCCGAGGAAGTCCGACTTCAGCAGGTCGTCCGCGTGCTCGATCAGAATCGCGAGGTCCTGTGTTCCCGTGGCCGGGGCCGTGCCAGTCGTGGAGGCAGTCCACGAGCGCGTCCCAGTTGTGGCCGAAGTAGCCGAGGAACGACAGCTCCCGGGCGAAGGCGCGGAAGACGGAAGCCGGATCCCGCATGTCCCGGCCGTCCAGCCGTAGCACCAGACCGTTTCGCTGCACGAGTGCGGCCGTTTCCGACGCCAGCCATGGGTCGGCCGGGGAGGTGAACACGACCCATGGGGAGCAGTGTTCCGTCAGAGTGGGCTTGGTCATCATGGGCGGGATCCTTGCACGGCACTTGCCCAGAGCCCGAGTGATTTACGGGTCGTCATGCCGGCCACGCGATGTCATCGATGGCGAGCCACGGCGCGGCGGCCAGGGCGGTGGGTGTGCCGCCGGTGAACGCCTTGACCTCGCGGTGGAGGTGGGCCTGGTCGGCATAGCCGCCGACGGCCGCCACCTGGGCGGCGGCGTTGCCGGCCGCGAGGAGACGGGCGGAGTGGTCGAAGCGCACGAGCCTGGCGGCGTGCTTGGGGGTGAGGCCGATCTGGGACCGGAAGCGGGACCACAGGCGCTTACGGCTCCAGCCCACCTCCTTCGCCAGGCTGTCGACCCGCACCCGTCCCCCGCTGGTGAGCATCAGGCACCAGGCGGCCGTCACCTCGGGATCGAGCGACGGGCGGGCGCGGGCGCTCATCCGCCGGCCCAGGGCATCGGCTGCGATCGTGAACCGCTCGTCCCACGACGCGGCGGCCCGCAGCCTTTCCTCGGCTCGCCCGGCGTCGCGGCCCCAGACGTCCTCCAGGGAGACCATCGTCCCGCTGAGGGCGGTCGAGGCTCCGAACACCTCCACCGCCAGGACCGGTGACAGCCGGATCTGGAGGCATGCGATCCCCCCGGCCGCCCGGCCACCGAGGCGAAGGGCGCCCGGTGCCAGGCCGACGACCTTGCTGCCGCGTTCGCGCCGGCCGGAGACGTCGTAGACGAGGCCGTCTCCGTCGCTCAGGTCCACGAACAGGGTGACCGAGGGGTGCGCGACCATGGCGATGTCCACGGACGCCGGGGCCCGTTGGCCGAACCCGGCCATGCTGACCCCGGGCGGCAGCCTGTCCGGCTGCCGGGGCACGGCGATGTCCACCGACGCCCAGTCAGGTGGTGATTCGGTGGCCCTCACAGCATCAGGGTAGGTGCTGGGCGTCAGCGGCCGTCGCTGCGAAGCGCAGGAGCAACTCGCCGGTCGCTTCCGGTGCTTCGAGCATCGGGAAGTGCCCGACGTCGGGCAGCTGCTCGACCCGCGCGTTCGGAACCGTGTCGTACTGGTGCGCGGAAGACGGATCCCAGCGGGGGTCGGCAGCGCCGAAGATCACCAGAACCGGAACGCCGAGTGCGGTCAGGCGTGCGGGCAGGGTCCGCTCGGCGATGTACGCGCCGTTGTGGCGCAGCACCTCCCTGAACGTCCGGTAGTCGATGCCCCGTACGTCTGCGATCAGGTCGTCCGGGACGTCCACCGGGCGGTTGCACACCGCGGTCACCCCCCGGCGGAGCATCCCGTCGGAACGGACCCTCCACAGGAGCGGGCCGAGCGGCCGGTCGATCAGGACCCGGAGGAGGACGGGCTGCGGGAGGAGCGCGTCGGGACTCGGGCCACTGCTGATCAGGGCGAGCGAACCCACCAGGTCCGGGCGCTGTTCGGCGAGGGCGGTGGCGATGTATCCGCCGCTGGAGTGCCCTGCCACTGTGACCGGCCCCAGGCCGAGTTCGTCGAGCGCCCGGGCCAGGGAGGCCGCCTGCTCAGGCACCCCGTACGACGGCGCGGGCGGGGACTGGCCGTGGCCCGGGAGGTCGACCCGGATGACGTGGTGCCGGCCGGCCAGAGCCGGCACCACCGGGCCCCAGGAGCTGCCCGAGGCCCCCGAACCGTGGATGAGGACGAGCGGCGGCGCTTCCCGCGGGCCGTCGTGGACCACGTGCATCGCGTGCATCCCGTGCATCTGCTTACCGTCGTGGATACCCATGCACGGAGGATGCCCGGGCTGGGAGCCCTCGGTCTTGTACGAATGTTTCTCCGGCACGCAGACCTCCCCGAGGGCCGGTGGCCCTCGGGGAGGTCTGCGTGCCGGGCGGGACCCTAGCGGCTGCCGTTACCGGCGGCCGGACCGCCATCCGAACCCTCGTCGGTACCCGCTCCGGGCCCGACCGGGGAGACCGGCGGCGGGGGCGGGACCAGCGAGGTGACCGGCGCCGGCGGGAGCTCGGGCTGCGGCGAGACCAGCGGCGGGGGCGGCGGCTTCGGCGGCTCAGGCCGTACCGGGGTCACCGGGGGTTCGGGCACTACCGGCGCCGCCGAAGAGATCTTGGGCGGGGCCGGCGGTCGTGGTTCCGACGAGCTCCGGGAGGGCGACGGCACCACCGCGCTCTTCGAGGGCGACACGGACGGCGTCGGCGAGGTCGCCCGCCGGTCCGCGGACGGTGAGGTGGAGGCCGACTCGGACACCGACGCCGACTCGGACGGGGACACGGACGGTGACTCCGACGGGGACTCCGACCCGGTCACCGACGCCGACACCGACTCCGAAGGCGACTCGGACGGGGACTCGGAGGCTGACTCCGAAGGCGACTCCGACGGGGACTCCGAGACCGACTCCGAAGGCGAGACAGACTCGGACGGGGACTCGGACGGAGACTGCGAAGGCGACTCGGACGGAGACTGCGAAGGCGACTCGGACGGCGACTGCGACGGCGAGTCGGACGGCGACACCGTCGGGGACGGCGAGGTCGGCGACGGGGAAGTGACCGTCGGGGACGGTGAGGTGAACGTCGGCGACGGCGGCGGCGTGGTGAAGATCGGCGTCGGGATCACCGGCGGCGGGATCGGCCTGTCGTGGCGGCCGTGGTGGTCACCCCGGTCGCGCTCGAACCAGCGGCGGTCCTGGTAGTTGTAGATCACGAAGTTGTTCACGATGGTCACGGACGGCGCGATGACCACGACCCGCGAGGGCTGGTACGAGGTCCAGGGCTGCCCGAACCGCTTCGGGTTGGCCTTCAGCGCCACCGGCGGCCCGAGCGGGTTCCCGCAGGCGCAGCGCACCCGCGGCACCCCGCGGTCGTCCACCAGCACCGCGGTCCCGGCCTGGAGCACGGCCTGGTAGCTGGTGGGGGCTCCGTCCCGGTAGCCGTGGTTGGTGACCCGGGTGTCCACCCGGAGCTGGACCGGGGTGAGGGAACGCAGGTACGCCGGCACGGCCGTCGGCTGAATGCCGAGCGAGGAGGCGAAGGCGGCGTTCTTGGCGGGCTGCGCAGAGAGCACTCGGATCTGCTTCTCGACGTCGCAGCTGGCCACGTTGTTCGTGCCCGCGTACAGCTCGGGCGAGGCGCCGCTGACGCTGCGGGTGGCCGTGGTTCCCGTGGCCGACGGGGCCTTGGGCTCGGGCTTCGTCCCCGTCGTCGGGGGCGGCGGGCTCTCGGGCGGGGCCGTGGCCTCCTTCGCGGCGGTGGACTCGGTGAAGGGGTCGGGGCCGGACGCCGCCGCGGGCTGCAGGAAGACCTCGTTTCCCGCGGAGGTGGTGGTGCCCCCGCCGCCGCTGGGCCTGGTCAGTACGACGGCCAGGGTCACGGCGGCGGCGAGGGCGACGATCGTGGTGGCGAGCCGGGGAAGGGAACGCCACCAGGGCTTGTGCGGGGGCTCGGGCGGCCCGGGGGGCACCCCGCTCCCGGATCCTCCGGGAGGGGCCGGGGGCGGAGGTGGCGGCGGGCCTTCCCGGCCTCCGGACAGGGGCCCGGAGGGCGGGCCCGTGGGGCGCCCGGACGAAGACGACGGCGGCTGCGAGGGCGGCTGTGACGGCTGTGTCGGCCACGGCGGCTGCTGGCCGGAGGGTTGAGTGGTCACGGGCTCTTCTTCCCAGGCGGAGGGGTTCCGGTCCCCTGTGGACGTTCCGCTGCGGACCTGTGGCCCGCGGACCTGCGGATCTATGGATCTGCGGCCCTTTCGGCCCCTTCAGACCCTTCGGACGGTGCTTGCTCCGTGGACGTTCCGTTATGGAACTTCCGCGGGTCATCAGCGGAAATCTCCGGATTTGGTGCACTCCTGGCGACCATTGTGTGCGCCGTCCGGGTGGTGGCCGCAAGCGGAGCTGCCTACGGTGGCAGGGTGAGCCCTACAAAGGCACCGGCCGCGCGAGCCTGGCGCGACGCCCTCGTCTCGGTCCTGGCGGGCTTCGTGGTCATGGCGGTCGTCGCCTCCGCGGGGCTCGCCCTCGCCGGCGCCGGCGGTCTGCCCGACGGCGCGTTCCCGCACGTGGTGGCCGCCGTCGTCCTGATGGCCGCCGGCGGCTCCGTCGAGGTGACGGGCGGGGCCGGTTTCCTGGCGGGGGCCGACGCGAGCCTGTCCCTGCTCCCCCTCTCCGTCAGCCTGGCCGGCGCGCTGACCACCGGCTGGCTCTTCCTGCGCCCCCTGCACAACCGGGCCGTGGCGGGGGCCCGCGAACTGCTCGCCCGCGCCGTGCCGTTGGTGATCCTCTGGCTGGTGGCGCTGACCGGCATCGCCCTGCTGGCCCGCCGGAACTTCGCGATCTCCACCGGGGATTCGATCCTCGGCGAGATCGGCGAAGTCCTCGACGCCGGCCCGACGGTGGGCTTCGAGCCCGCGATCCCCGCCACCCTCGGCTTCGGACTGCTCTGGATCCTGGGCCTGTTGGTGATCGCCCTGCTGGTCTCCCGGCGCGCGCCGCTCCCGGCGGGGCTGGTCCGCTTCCACGCGGCGGTGCGGCCGGCGGCGTTCGCCGTGGTCGCGCTGCTGCTCGCGTACGTGGTCATCGGGATCGGCGTCGGCCTGGTGGTGGCGGCGACCCGGGGGCACGCGGACCGCACCCTGGCGGTGATCCTGCTGGGTCTGCCCAACCTGGTCTGGCCCGCCCTCACGCTCGGCTTCGGCGGGGCCTGGGAGGGGAAGGCCGAGGGCCCGTTCGGGCTGCCCGTACCGCAGGTCCTGGACGAGGTGCTGCGCGCCACCGGCCAGGGCTCCGACTCCGCCTCGGGCCTGTCCACGATCGACGTGGCCTCGCTCGCGGAGCGGGACTCCCGGGCCTGGTGGCTGGTCGTACTGGCCGTCGTCCTCCTGCTCTGCGCCGGCGCGCTGGCCGCCGCCCGCTCGCCCGCGCACGTCCGCCCCTGGCAGCACGCCCTCCACCTGGCCGTCGCCCTGGCCCTGGGCACGCTGGTGGTCTGCCTGCTGGCCCGGATCCAGGCCCAGTTCGGCCTCTCCCTGCTGGGCATCGGCGACGCCTCCGACCTCGGTGGCGAGGTGGAGCTGAGCCCGCTGCTCTGGCGCACGGTCAGCCTCGCCTTCTTCGCGGGCGCGGTGGCCGGCTTCCTCGGCGCGCTGCTCCCCCGCCGCCGCCGTAACGCCATTGCGCCGTTCGAGTGAACAGTCGCAAATCGGCTCATCGGGGGATCGTTTCCGCATGACACGCTCGTCTCCGTGAACATGACCAAAGGCCTGTTCCGGCCGCTTCACGCCGCTGGCCTGATCGCCCTCTCCGCGCTCGCCCTGACCCTCTCCACGGCCCTCCCCACCCAGGCGACCGGCCCCGGCGCCCGCCACCTCTCGGGCGACACCGGCCGCAAGGACGGCTCCGCCCAGGCGGTGTCCGTCAGCAGGGTGTTCTGTCCGCGCGGCACGGCCGTGCAGTCCGGCGGGTACTCCACCACCCACTGGGACCACGGCCTCGACGGCACGCTCCGGCACACCGTCCTGGCCTCCCACCCCGTCGTCGACGCGGACGGCCGCAAGGGCTGGTACGCCTCGGCCGCACACGCCGAGGTCACGGCCCACGTCGTGTGCACGCCCGCTCCCGACAACAAGAGCTAGAACCAGAGCCGGAACCCCGGTGTGGCCTCACTCCCAGTCGTGGACCAGGCTGGCACCCATGGAGATCAGAACGGGCCGCAGGAGCGACGCCGCCGAGGTTGCGGCGCTGCATGCCGAGAGTTGGCGTACGGCCTATGCGGGAATCATGCCCAGCAGTTTCCTGACCGGCCCTCTTCTCGAAGACCGCCTGGAACTGTGGCTCGGCCGACTGGACGAGCCACACCCGGAGGCGACGCTGTTCGTCGCGGAGGAAGCGGGCGACCTACAGGGCTTCGCGTATGTGGTCCTTCAGTCCGACGGTCGGCTCCTGTTGGACAACCTGCACGCCAGGCCGGGCCGCACCGGGTCCGGGATCGGCAGCCGGCTGCTGGCGCACGCCTTGGGATGGGCTGCCGATGAACACCCGGGCAGCTCGGTCTACCTGGAAGTCCTGCACGCCAATACGCGCGCCATCGCCTTCTACGAGCGGCATGGTGCCCTCCGTACCGATGAGCGCGTCTGCCGATTCGAGCAGGGCTTCGAGCTGCCCGAGCTCGAATACGCCTGGCCCGCGACCTCACCCACCTAGAACACCGGCAGGGCCCACCGGGGCGGTGGTGGCGGTGGCCCGTCGGAGGGTGCCCGGGCGGGGGCGCGGACGAACGCCGCCGCGCCGGGGCTCACGCCCTCCCCCGTACCCGCGCGCCGCAGCGCACCCGTGAACTCCAGGCAGCTCCCCCACCGGTCCTCGGGCGATTTCGCGAGGGCCCGCGCCAGCACCTCGTCCACCCCCGGCGGCAGGCCCTCCCGCCGGGAGGACACCGCGGGCGGCGGATCGTACTGGTGGGCCCAGAGCAGCGCCATGTCGTCGTCGCGCTGGAACGGGGGGCCGCCTGCCAGGGTCTCGTAGACCACGCACCCCAGGCTGTAGACGTCGCACCGGCCGTCGACCGGCTTCCCGGCGATCTGTTCGGGCGCCACGTAGTCCAGGGTCCCGACGAACTGCCCGACGCTCGTGAACCCGGTCAGCGACAGCGATTTCTTCGTCAGCCCGAAGTCCGTCAGGTAGACGTGCTCGGGGTGTTCGCTGTCCGTACCGCCCGCGACCAGGATGTTGCCGGGCTTCACGTCCCGGTGCACCAGGTCGTGGGCGTGCGCCGCGTCCAGCGCCGAGGCGACCTGGCCGGCGATCCGGGCCGCCGCCTCCACGGGCAGCGGGCCCGTCCGGTCCAGCATGGCCCGCAGGTCCTGGCCGGCCACGTACCGCATGGCGATGTACAGCAACCCTTCGGTCTCCCCCGCCTCGAAGACGGGCACGATGTGCGGGTGGTCGATGGCCGCCGCCACCTTCGACTCGTGCGCGAACCGCTGCCGGAAGACGTCGTTGCGCGCGAGTTCGGGCGCGAGCAGTTTCAGCGCGACCGTCCGGTCCAGCCGTACGTCGTGCGCGCGGTAGACGACCGCCATCCCGCCGCGCCCGATCTCGGCCTCCACCACGTACCCGGCGATCCGCCGGCCCCGCAGGTCGGACTCGCGTCCGCGGAACGGCTCCGCGGCCGGGCCGGAGCCCATCAGCCCGCCTCCGGTCCGGGCAGCTCCACGATCTTCGTCGGTTCGTGCGGAACGTGCGGGGCGTGCGGGGCGTCAGGAACACCTCGTACGTCGCCGCCGCCCTCGGTGTCGGCTTCCTGCGGCGGTGTCCCGGGCGTGGGCTGGGCACCGGGTCCCGCGACGACCGCGTAGGTGGCCAGGCGGCTCCCGTCCGCGTACATCCACCGTCCCGCCGTCTCGTCGTAGAGCCACACGGACTCCCCGTCGACGACGACGCCGACGCGCAGTCCCCGCAGGGACCGCCGGAAGGATTCGGGGTCGGTCCGCCCGGCGGCGAGGTCGGTGACGGCCCGCCGGTAGCGTTCCAGCTCCTCCGCGCAGCGGGTGAGCAGCGGCTGCGGGTCCTCGACGCGCGTCAGCGGGCGCCCGCCCGTCGGCGGGGGCTGCGGCACGGCGAGGAGCAGGCGCCCGTCCACCCAGGCGGACCAGCCGTTGGCGCACAGGATCTCCCCCCATTCCCCGCGCCGGGACAGCAGCCGTACGGGGAGGAAGGCGTCGAGCGGCACGGTCGGCCGGGACAGGTCCGGGGTCTCCCACGCGGGGAGGCCGTCCTGCGGGACGATGTGGGTGGGCCGGAAGTCCGCGGCTTGGCCGGGGCTGGTCATCGCGGCTACTTCCGCATGATGGCCGGCTCGTGGCGCCGCAGCACCCGGCCCACCAGCACGCCGAACAGCACCGACAGGGCGGCCAGCGCCCCCACCTCCATGAGCCACAGACGGGGCTTGTGGTCGAACAGCGGATCCTGGGTGATCTTGCCGGGCACGATGGCGCCGAGGTCGATGGTGGCCGACATGGCGCCCATGGCCCAGCGGGCCGGCACGAACCAGGCGAACTGTTCGATGACGGGGACCCCGGTGAGTTTCAGCAGGGAGCCGCAGAAGACGACCTGCACGATGGTGAGCAGGACCAGCAGCGGCATGGTGACCTCTTCCTTGGACACCAGGGCGGAGATCAGCAGTCCGAGCACCATGGCGGTGACGGACAGCAGGGCGACGACGAAGGTGATCTCGATGAGCGGGGGCAGGAAGAGGCCCTTGCCGCCGGGGGCGTTGGTCTTGACCCCGGCGAGGCCGACCAGGGTGAGGACCACCGCCTGGGCGACGGTGATGGCGCCGAGGACCACCACCTTGGACATCAGGTAGGCGGACCGGGAGAGCCCCACGGCGCGTTCGCGCTGGTAGATGACGCGTTCCTTGACCAGTTCGCGGACGGCGTTGGCGGCTCCGGTCAGGACCCCGCCGACGCACAGGATGAACAGGGCGTTGAGCGCCGTCTCCGCGGTGAGCTCGCTGCCGGCCAGGGCGCGGGCCATGGCGCCCATGACGAACGGCAGGGCGACCATGATGATCAGGAAGGTGCGGTCGGCGCTGAGCACGGCGGCGTAGCGGCGGATCAGGGTGGAGAGCTGCGAGCCCCAGCTCTGTGCCTTGGGCGGCGGCTTCGGCGCGACGCCGGCGGCCCGGTCGCCGGCCCCGGCGGTCGGGACCCGGCCGGCGACGTCGACGTAGCGGCCGTACAGCGGTGAGGCCCGGTGCTCACCGGCCCAGTCCCGCTCGCGCTCGTTCTCGAAGGCTTCGAAGGCCTCGGGCCACTGCTCGAAGCCGAAGAAGCCGAGCGCCTCGTCCGGGGGCCCGTAGTAGGCGATGCGGCCGCCGGGCGCGAGGACCAGGAGGCGGTCGCAGACGCTCAGGTTGAGCACGCTGTGGGTGACGACGATGACGGTGCGGCCGTCGTCGGCGAGGCCGCGCAGCATGTTCATCACCGAGCGGTCCATGCCCGGGTCGAGCCCTGAGGTGGGCTCGTCCAGGAAGAGCAGGGAGGGCTTGGTCAGCAGTTCCAGGGCGACGGAGACCCGTTTGCGCTGGCCGCCGGAGAGGCTGTGGATGGGCTGGTCGGCGCGCTGCTGGAGGCCGAGCTCGCCGATCACCTCGTCGACCCGGGCCTCGCGTTCGGCCTTCGCGGTGTCCTGCGGGAAGCGCAGCTCGGCGGCGTAGACGAGGGCGCGGCGCACGGTGAGCTGCGCGTGCAGGATGTCGTCCTGCGGGACGAGGCCGATGCGGCTGCGCAGTTCGGCGTAGTCCCGGTAGAGGTCGCGGCCGTCGTAGAGGACGGTGCCGTGGTCGGCGGGGCGCAGGCCGGTCAGTGCGCCGAGCAGGGTGGACTTGCCGGCGCCGCTGGGTCCCACCACCGCGAGCAGGGAGGTGGCGCCGACGGGGAAGGAGACGTGGTCGAGGAGGGTCTTGCGGCCGTGGTCGACGGCCACGCCGAGGTCCTGGACGTCGAGGGAGACCTCGCCGGTGTCCACGTACTCCTGCAGCTGGTCGCCGACCAGGCAGAAGGCCGAGTGGCCGATGCCGACGATGTCGCCCTCGCCGATGGCGGCGGCCCCGGCGAGGCGGGCACCGTTGAGGTAGGTGCCGTTGTGGCTGCCGAGGTCGGCGATCTCGTACCTGCCGTCGGGGCGGGCGCGCAGTTCGGCGTGGTGGCGGGAGACGACGAGGTCGTTGATGACGAGGTCGTTGTCGGGGGCGCGGCCGATGCGGACGGCGGCCCGGTCGGCCAGCGGGCGGACCGAGGTCGGCTGCCGGAAGGTGCTGGTCTTGTCCGGGCGGGAGACCGAGGCGGGGCGGGAGACGGCGGCCGGTTCGGCGAAGCGGACGCGCGGGCCGTCGGCGGCGCTGCCGAAGCGCAGTTCGCTGCCGACGCCGACCGCCCACTCGCGGACGCGGTGGCCGTCGACCCAGGTGCCGTTGGTGCTGTCCTCGTCCTCCAGCGTCCAGTGGTCGCCGTCCGGGCGCAGCACCGCGTGGTGCCAGGAGACGCGTGCGTCGTCGAGGCAGATCTCGCACAGGGGGTCCCGGCCGACGTGGTACGTCCGTCGCGGGCTCATCGCGGTGGAACCCCTGTCCGTTTCCAGGAGGAGCTCTGGCGCGGTCGGCACACCGGGGCGCTGGACCATGGGGCGATTTTCCCACGATCCGGCGCACCCGGCATAACCGCAGGTCAGGCGGGCGTTATGGGTAATGACAACGGTCCCCGTTGCAGCCTTTGCCCATCGCGGCGAGGTGCGCTTCACTTCAGGCGAAGCGGAACGCGCAAGCGATTCGCCACGACCCACGGGGGACACCATGAGCGCGCACGATCACGCGCCGCACGACCACGCCACCGCCGGCCACGAGGATCACGAGGGCCCCGGAGGTCACGGTCACGCGGGTCACAGCCACGGTGTCGCGGCCGACGCGGACCGGCGCTGGCTCGGCATCGCCCTCGGCCTGATCGCGGGCTTCATGGCCATCGAGGTGGTCATCGGTGTCCTGGCGCACTCCCTGGCCCTGATCTCCGACGCCGCGCACATGCTGACGGACGCCGTCTCGATCGTCCTCGCGCTGATCGCGATGCGGCTGGCCGCCCGGCCGGCGCGCGGTGGGTTCACGTACGGCCTCAAGCGCGCGGAGATACTCTCCGCCCAGGCCAACGGCCTCACCCTGCTGCTGCTGGCGGTCTGGCTGGCGTACGAAGCCGTACGGCGGCTGCTCGATCCGCCGCCCGTGGAGGGCGGGTTGGTGCTGGTGACGGCGCTCGCCGGCATCGTCGTCAACATCGTGGCGGCCTGGTGCATCTCGAAGGCGAACCGCACCTCGCTCGCGGTGGAGGGCGCCTACCAGCACATCCTCAACGACCTGTTCGCCTTCATCGGCACCGCCGTCGCCGGTCTGATCGTGCTCACCACCGGCTTCCGGCAGGCCGACTCGATCGCCTCGCTCGTCGTGGTCGTCCTGATGGTCAAGGCGGGCTACGGACTGGTCCGCGAGTCCGGCCGGATCCTGCTGGAGGCCGCCCCGGCTCACGTGGACCCGGACACGGTCGGCGACCGCCTGGTCGGGCAGCCCCCGGTCACCGAGGTCCACGACCTGCACATCTGGACCATCACCTCCGGGCAGGCCGCGCTCTCCGCGCACGTGCTGGTGGCCCCGGAGGGCGACTGCCACGCCGTGCGCCGGGACCTGGAGGCCCTGCTGGCCAAGGAGTACGGGATCACGCACACCACCCTCCAGGTGGACCACGCCCAGGACTCCCTCCTCACGGTCGGCCGCCCCGGAGAGGACCGTGCCGACCGTGCCGACGCGCACTGCGCGGACGCCCACGGCCCGGTCCACCGCCAGGGCCCGCACGACCACTGAGGCTTGCCCGGACGGGGTAGGGATGGGGTCATGACCGCCAAACGCAGTGCCGGACTGCTCCTGTTCCGCCAGCGCCCCGGAGCCGGGGTGGAAATCCTGCTCGGCCACATGGGCGGCCCGCTCTGGGAGCGCCGTGACGCGGGTGCCTGGGCGATCCCGAAGGGCGAGTACGGCCCCGAGGAGACCCCGCGCGACGCGGCCCGCCGGGAGTTCGAGGAGGAGATCGGGCTGCCGCCGCCGGAGGGTCCGTACCTGCCGCTGGGCGAGGTACGGATGATCGGCGGGAAGCTGGTGACGATCTGGGCGGTGCGCGCGGACCTGGATCCGGCCCTCATGGTGCCCGGCACCTTCACCATGGAGTGGCCGCCGAAATCGGGGCGGACGCAGGAGTTCCCCGAGCTGGACCGGGTGGAGTGGTTCGCCCCCCAGGTGGCCAGAACCAAGCTGGTGGTGTCTCAGATTCCTTTCCTGGAAAGGCTGTTGGACGTCCTGAAGGACGAGGGCGAGGGCAAGGGCAAGGATTGACCTCGCCTTTACTTGCCAACAAACCCCACTTGCATGGACATTGCACATATGACGAACGTCGTGCTGGTGGGAACCCTGGACACCAAGGGTGTGGAGTACGGCTGGCTGCGCGAGAGGCTGCTGCGCGCCGGCGTCGAAGTGATCACGGTCGACACAGGAATCATGAACGAGCCCCGGGTGCCCGCCGACGTACCGCGCGAAGCGGTGGCGCGGGCCGCGGGAACGGAACTGTCCGAGCTGCGCGCGGCCGCCGACCGGGGCGCGGCCGTCACCACGATGGCCCGGGGCGCGGAAGCGACCCTCTTACGCCTGCACGCCGAAGGCCGGCTGCACGGAGTGCTCGCGATGGGCGGCAGCGGCGGGACGTCCATCGCCACCTGGGCGATGCGCGCACTGCCGCTGGGCGTTCCGAAGGTGATGGTCTCCTCGATGGCGTCCGGGGACGTGGCCCCGTACGTCGGATCGGCGGACATCACCATGATGTACAGCGTCGTGGACATCGCGGGGATCAACAGCGTCTCCGGTCCGATCCTCGCCAATGCCGTCGCGGCCGTCACCGGGATGGCCGAGGCCTACGCTCGCTCCGCCGCGGAACTGCGCCGGCCGCCCCGACTGGGCTCGGGGCCCCGGCCGCTGATCGCGGCGAGCATGGCGGGCGTGACCACGACCGGCGTGGACGCCGCCCGGGAACGGCTGACGGAACTGGGCTACGAGGTACTGGTCTTCCACGTCAGCGGCACCGGCGGCCGGACCCTGGAGACCCTGGCCGGCCAGGGGATCTTCGCCGGGGTCCTCGACCTCACCCTCAGCGAGCTCGCCGACGACCTGTGCGGCGGCATCCTGACCGCCGGGCCCGACCGGCTCAGCGCCGCCGGGCGGGCCGGGATCCCGCAGGTGGTGAGCCTGGGGGCGCTGGACATGGTGAAGTTCGGCCCGCCGGAGAGCCTGCCCGAACGGGTCCGCCACCGCCTGATCCACGTCCACAACCCCTCGATCACGGTGATCCGTACGACCGGGGCCGAGTGCGCGGAGCTCGGCCGCCGGGTCGCCGCCAAACTCCGTGCGGCCACCGGCCCCACGGCCGTCTGCGTACCGCTGCGCGGACTGTCCACGCTCGGCGCCCCGGGCGGGCCCTACCATGACCCCGACGCCGACGGAGCGCTGTTCTCGGCGCTGCGCGAAGGCCTGCGGGGCAGCGCGGCCCGGATCCACGACTACGACACCCACATCAACGATCCGGACTTCGGGCGGGCGGCGGCCGACCGGCTGCACTCCATGATCGGAGCGCGGGCCGCGGCTGCCTGAGCCGAGGCCCCCGACAGGGAACCGGCCGTGGCGGAAATGTGTCCCAGGTGGTGGCCGGTCCCCTGGAAGGAGCGGCTCCGGGGCGCGGTCACGCCACGGCAAGGGGGAAGGCATGAACGGCGTGTGGTCGGTTCCCGGTTACTCGCAGGTCCGCGAGCTCGGTTCGGGCGCCAGCGGCCGCGTGGTCCTCGCGGTCCACGAGGGCACCGGCACGGCCGTCGCGGTGAAGTACCTGAACGACCGGATGCTCGAGAACCCGGTCTTCGTCCGGGAGTTCCGGGCCGAGGCCCAGCTGCTCGGCGCCCTGCGCTCCCCCTACGTGGTCGGGCTGTACGAGTACGTCGAGGCGCCCGGCGGCGCCGCGATCGTCATGGAACTGGTGGACGGCATCCCGCTGAACGCCCTGCTCAAGCAGTGCGGGCGGACGGGGCCGGAGGCGGCGCTGGTGCTGCTGAAGGGCTCCTTGCTGGGGCTCGCCGACGCCCACCGGGCCGGTGTGGTCCACCGTGACTACAAGCCGGCGAACGTCCTGGTCGCGGCCGACGGGACCTCCAAGCTGGTGGACTTCGGAATCGCCACCCCCCTGGGCACCACGCCCGGGGCGGCCGGCACCCCCGCCTACATGGCCCCCGAGCAGTGGCAGGGCCGGCCCGCCTCGCCCGAGGCCGACGTGTACGCGGCGACGGCGACCTTCTTCGAATGCCTGACCGGCCGCAAGCCCTACGACGGGCAGAACTTCGCGGAGCTCGCCGTCCAGCACATCGAGGCGCCGGTCCCGGAGACCGAGGCACCCGAGCCGGTGCGCCCGCTGATCCGGCGCGGACTGGCCAAGGCTCCCGAACAACGGCCCGAGGACGCCGACGCGTTCGTCGCGGAGCTGGAGGCGGTGGCCCTGGCGGCGTACGGGCCCCAGTGGGAGGAGCGCGGACAGCGCAAGCTGGCCGCGCTGGCGGCCCTGCTGCCGCTGCTGTTCCCCTCCGCGGGAGCCCCGGCGCAGGGCACCACCGCCCTGGCCACGACGGTCCTGCCGCCGCCCGCGCCCTGGGCCCCGGGCGGGCGCGGTCTGCTCGCGGCGGGGGCGGCTCTCGTGCTCGGGCTGGTGGCCGTGCTCGGCTACCAGGCGGTGGGCTCGGAGCCGGGCGGCGCGAGGGCACTGAACGCCTTCGCGACGTCGAGCGCGTCGGCGCCCGCCCCGGGCAGCGGCCCGTCCCCGGCACCGTCGGCCTCGCCGAGCCCGAGCACCAGCCCGAGCCCGAGCCCGTCGGCGAGTCCGACCGGTACGCCGTCGCCGTCCGCGTCGGTGTCCGGTTCCGCGTCCGCCACGCCCACGTACAGCAACCCGCCGTCCCCGACGCCGACCCCCACCACATCCCCGACGCCCACACCCACACCCACGCCCACACCGAGCCCGAGCCCGAGCGTGATCGTGTCCTCGGTGTCCGTCACCCTCAAAGCCTCGCCCACGGTCGGTGAAGCGACCGTGAGCCTCAACGCCAAAGGCGGGCCCGTCACCGTGATCTTCGAGTGGTTCCTCGGCGACGCGCCGAACGACCTCGCCGTCGCGGACGGCACCGACCGCGTCATCGCGCCCGCCGGCTCTCCGGCCTCTCTGTCGCAGCAGCACGCCTTCACGCGGCGCAGCGGCTGCTACCTGACGGTGCGCGCCTCCACCGAACCGGCCGCCCCCAAGCGGTACGCGTACGCGACCGTCCAGATCCCGCGCTGCGCGGTCGTGCCCCAGTGACCGGGCCCCACGCCCCGCAGGGCGACGACGACTACAGCGCCACCGTGCTCGGCAGCCACTGGATCACCGGGCCACCCCAGGGCACGGAGCGGACCGAGCGGCTCGACGGCACCAGCGCGACCGAACGGCTCGACGGCACCGGACCGACCTCCCGGTTCGACATGCCCGTGGGTGCCGTCCCGGACCGGGTCGAGGGATCCGTACTGCGCTTCGGACCGGGGGTGACGGCCGCACTGCCCGCGCCGTTCCCGCTGTCCCCCGGCCCGGCCCCCCGCCCGCGCCGCCGCGAATGGCGGCGCTACACGCTGGCCGCCGTGGTCCTGATCGGGGTCCTCTGTTACCTGGGCTGGCAGCGCTACGGCCCGGCCCTGGAGGTCCGGGACGTGGCGGTGGCCACCGACGCCAAGGGTCCCGGCTGCGACGGCACCGCCGACGTGGTGGCCGTCGTACGGACCAACGGGCGGCCGGGGATCCTCACGTACCGCTGGCTGCGCAGTGACGGCACCCGCTCGGAGCAGCTCACCGAACGGGTCCCGAGCGGCCGGACGGAGGCCCGGCTGCACCTGCTGTGGACCTTCCAGGGCGCGGGCGCCTACGCCGCGAAGGCCGAGCTGGAGCTCGTCTCGCCCGTACGTCAGACGGCCGCGGCGGAGTTCACGTACCGCTGCCGCCCGTAGCGGGAGCGGCCGCGGGCGCGGGGATGCGGATCACCGCGAGCCCGCCGTCGAGGTCGACGCGGGAGCGGGGCGGGGCGCCGTCCTCCTCGTCGTCGCGCATGACGAGGGCGCTCTGCCGCTCTTTGAGCTCGTTCTGCTTGCCCGGCGAGAAGCTCGCGTGCAGTTGCTCGAAGCCGGTCGCCGACATCTGCCCCTTGCGGCCGTTCCAGCGCCAGGGCAGCAGTCCGGCGCGGCCCGCGCGCTCCAGCGCGAGGTCGAGGAAGGCGATGGCGGTGAGCAGCAGAGCCAGCCCCGGGAGGGTCATGAAGACGACGAAGGCCATGGCCCGACCCTAACCCCGGTCCTGCGCCCCCGTACCCCGCCCCGGTCCTCCTTTCGGCCAACGGCCCGGGCCCGCGGACCGGTCCTTCCGGCGGGCGATCGTGGCCGTGCGGCCGAGGCGCCGCCACCCCCGCCCCTGGTTGACTCGAATGTGTTGGCGAGGGCATCAGGGATGGCCCTCACGGCACCCTTGCCGCCACGTTCCAGCCGGCGATACACCCCAACGGAACGTGGCTGTCCCGCACGGATGCCAAGTCCGCGCGGGAGGCCCGCAGCCGCTTTGGGGAGTGGCTGCGGGCCGTCTTGCCTGCCCGTCCGTGGCGGGCAGCTTCGGGCCGCTCCTTCTTCAGAAGCGGGCGTGCGCGGTGATGTCCGCCGCGAACTCCCCCGTCATCGCCGGGGTCACCGTCGGCCGGCACTGCGCCACCGCCGCCAGGTAGTCCTCCGTGCTCGCGCCCAGCTGGGCCGCCGCCGCGCCGCGCGCGCCCACCGCCTCCAGGTCCCGCTCGAAGGACACCTGCGCCGCGATCCGCGCCGCGTGCTCGATGTCGGCCGGGGTGAACAGCTCGCTCCCCTCGACCAGCGCCGCCACGTCCACATCGGGACGGCCCGCCGTGTACCGGCCCCAGATCGCGGCGCGGGCGCCCGCGTCCGGGGTGCCGATCGGGATCAGGTAGTCGAAGCGGCCGGGCCGCAGGAAGGCCGGGTCGAGGGAGCGGATGGAGTTGGTCGCGCAGACCAGGAGCCGCTCGTCGCCCTCGCGGAAGCCGGGTATCAGCTTGAGCAGCTCGTTGGTCACCCCGTGGATCCCGCCGGGCTGGGCGGGTTCGGTGCGCACGGGCGCGATCTCCTCGACCTCGTCGATGAAGACGAGCACCCGTTCCAGCTCGGCGATGCGGGCGAACGCGTCGCGCAGCGCCGCCGCGAGGTTGCCCTCGTCGGCGAGGCGGGAGGGCAGCAGTTCCACGAAGGGCCAGCCGAGGCGGGAGGCGATGGCCCGGGCGAAGGTGGTCTTGCCGGTGCCGGGCGGGCCGAAGAGGGTGATGGCGCGCGGCGGCTGCACCCCGTGCGCGGCGGCCCGTTCGGGCTCGGCGAGCGGCAGCACGACGCGCCGTTCGATGAGGTCCTTCTCGGTCTCCATGCCGGCCACCTTGGCCCACAGGTCGCTCGGCAGGAACCGTCCGCCCAGGTCGTCCAGGAGACCGGCGGCCGGTCCGTGCAGCGGCTCGGTCTTCTCGAAGTAGGCGACGGCGGGCTGCCGGGTGTAGCCGGCGTTGAGGAGTCCCTCGCCGAGCAGGTCCTCCTCGGGCAGGACGTACGCGATGCGCCCGACGCGGGCGGCGATGAGCCGCCGCTCCAGCTCCACGAGGAGCGCGCTGGCCAGGCCCCGGCCGCGCCAGCCGGCGGCGATGGCGATGCGCATGACCCAGGCGCGTTCGCCGGTGACGCAGGCGAGGGCGGCGCCGATGGGGACGCCCTGGTGGACGGCGACCACGCAGGGCTGCCGGTCGGTGAGGGCGCTGATGCATTCGGCGAGTGAGAAGACCGACTCCTGGCCGAGTTCGGCCGTGGTGTCGATCAGATGGACAACGGCCGCGAGATCGCTCTCGCGGTAGTCGTGGATCAGCCAGTTCACCGGGTACCGCCCCTCGTTCGTGCTCCTGCGTGCCTGCCGCGTGCCGGTCGGCGCACCTTGCTGCCGTGAGGCTAGGGGCGGGCGGGCCCCGTGATCACGCTCCGTCGTGCACAACACCCGGTCCGGGAACCCTCCGTATCGTCCATAGACTGGTGGTTTCCGCCCGAACCGCTGCCCGAGGATCGTCAAGCTTTCATGAGTTCCCACATATCCACCGCCGCCCGTGCCCGGCGGCCGTACCTCGTGTGGCTGGTTCCGGTCCTCTGGACTCTGGCGCTCGGGCTGTGGGGGCTCTCCCGGCAGGACAGCGTGTGGCGGGACGAGGCGGCGACCTGGCAGGTGGCCGAGCGCTCGCCCGGTGAGATCTGGCACCTCCTCGGCACCGTGGACGCGGTCCACGGCCTGTACTACCTGCTGATGCACCTGCTCTTCGAGGTGTTCGGGGCGAGCACGACCACCCTGCGCCTCCCCTCGGTGCTGGCGGTGGCGGTCGCCGCCGGCTGTGTGGCGCTGATCGGGCGCCGACTGGCGGGCCCGTGGGCCGGGCTGGGCGGCGGACTGGCCCTCGGGCTGCTGCCGGCCATGCAGTTCCAGCTCCAGGAGGGCCGGTCCTACGCGCTGATCGCGGGCGGGGCCGGACTGTCGACGCTGCTCCTCGTCTCGCTGATCGCGCGCACCGGAGCCGGATCGCGCCCCGGGCGGCGGACCTGGCCGCGCTGGACGGCGTACGGGGCTCTGGTGCTGGTCTGCGCCCTGCTGAACTGGTTCTCCCTGCTGATCCTGCCCGCCCACGCGGTGACCCTGTGGTGGGCGCGGGCCCGGCGCGGTGTCGTGGTCGCCTGGCTGCTCGCCTCGGCGGGGGCCGTGGCGGGGGCGCTGCCGCTGATCCTGTTCAGCCGGACCCAGTCCGGTCAGGTCTCCTGGATACCGCCGCTGACCTGGCACATGATGATCGGCCCGGGCGTCCTGCTGGCGGTCGGGGCGCTGGGCGCCTGGGCGGACGGCCGGGGCGGGCCGCGCGCCGGTCTCCCGGCCCGGCTGACGGCGGCCTCGGTCGGACTGCCACTGCTGGCGGTGCCCCTGCTGGGGCTGGCCGCCGCCTCCCTGATCCAGCCGCTGTTCCTCGACCGGTACGTGCTGTTCTCCATGCTGGGTCTGGCCCTGCTGATCGGTGCGGCGCTGGGCGCGGCCGTACGGGCACTCGCGCCCCGGTACCCGAAGGCGTCGGGCGCGCTCGTGCCGGTCGTGGTGGCGGTCTCGGCGGTGGCGCTGCTGCCGGTGGCGCTGGCCGACAGGTCTCCGGCCAGCCGGGTGGACGACGTACTGGCGGTGGCCGGGGAGGTGTCGGTGCTGAAGCGGGACGGCGACGCGGTGCTCTTCGTCCCGGCGGCCCGGCGGGACACCGCGCTGGTCTCGCCGGGGGCGTTCGCCGGCCTGAAGGACATCGCCCTGTCCCGCGGCCCCGCGGAGTCGGGCACCCTCAAGGGCGAGGAGGCCGACCCGGCACGGATCTCGGCGGCCCTGCGGGAGCAGCGGCGGGTCCTCCTGGTGACGGACGCGCGGAAGGTGGCGAAGCCCCCGGGCTCCGCGGCGGACCGGGCGAAGGCGGCCGTCCTGCGGGCGGAGTTCACCGTGGTGGAGGACCGGGAGGTCCGCGGCCGCCGGGTGACGGTGTACGAGCGGCGCGGCTGACGGTGGAACGCCCGTCCGGCCATCCGTCCGGCGGCTTGCGGTCCACCGGGGTGGGGACCTCGACGGGGCCACCGCCGCGGCGGCGGGTCCGGACCAGGGCGCGTGCACCGCGTCGATGCGGTAGGCCAGGGCGTAGGCGATGCCCTCCTCGTGGGCCAGGTCGCGCAGGCAGTTGAAGCCCGCGCGCAGGGTCACGCGCATCTGGGTCTGCGGGGCCGTGGGGGTTGAAGGCGAGGTGGAGCGCGGCGGCGTCCAGGACGGCGAGGAGGCTGATCAGCCAGTTGCGCTCCCAGCTCGGTGAGCGGAAGTGGATCAGCCCGGGATGGTTGGTGTGGCTCTCGCTGACTTCCGCGGACCAGCGATCCCAGTCCCGGAACAGGTCGGGGAGGGTGTCGACCAGGTCGACCTGGGCGTGCCGGGCCAGCAGCTGGGGGCCCCAGGACGGTACGCCGCCGCGGATGCGCAGCAGGCTGACCTCGGCTTCCCGGTAGGCGAATCCGGCGACCGAGCTGAGTACCCGCACGCTGCGCCCTCCGCCTCGGTGTGACCGGCTTCCCGGCTTCCGCGCCGGCCGCCTCGTATCCCCGACCACCTCATATCGCCGCGCCCGCGGCCAACGGGCGGCGCCCATCCGGTCGGCGGAGGGGGCCCGGCCCGCGAAGGGGCTCGCCGGCCTCTCCCACGGATTCGCAGCGGATTGATGATTCACAGCGGATTCATATGGATCCCCCGGTTCCGGTCACAGGTTCCCCCGTGAGGCTCGGAGCATGATCCAGCGCCTCCCCTCCCGACCGGACCGCCGCTCCCGCGCCCGTGCCCGTGGCCGGCGCACTTCGCGGATCCTGCTCGCCCTGGCCACCATGACGGCCCTGCTCGGCGTCGACGCCCCCGGCGGCCCGGCCGGACCGCCGCTGGGCGTCACCCTCACGGCCGCCGCCGACGAGACGGCCGGGCGGGTCGGCGCGCTCTTCGCGGGCGGGCTCGACGGCGGCCACTTCTGCACCGCGTCCGTGGTGCGCAGCCAGGACCGCGATGTGATCGTCACCGCCGCGCACTGCCTGGGCAGCCCGGACACCACCTTCTTCGCCCCGGGCTACCGCGACGGCGAGGCCCCGTACGGCCTGTGGAAGCTGACCGGCACGTACGTGGCCCCGGGCTGGACGGACGGCGAGGACCCCGACGACGACATCGCCTTCGCGACGGTCACCCCGCCGGACGGCATGCAGCCGGACGGCCTGCAGATCGAGGACGTGGTCGGCGGCTTCCCGGTCGCGGCGGAGCAGCCGGCCGGTGCCAGGGTGTCCGTCCTGGGCTACCCGAGCCGCGACGAGTCCCCGCTGTACTGCGCCAACACCACGACCCTGTTCTCCGCTACGCAGCGCCGCATCGAGTGCCCGGACCTGAGCGGCGGCACCAGCGGCAGCCCCTGGCTCGTCGACGGCGCCCTGACGGGCGTGCTCGGCGGCTACGAGGGCGGCGGGACGGTGCCGGAGGTCTCGTACAGCGCGGTCATGGGTGACAGGGCGGTGGAGCTGTACCGCGAGGCGTCCGGCATCGGCATCGGCTGAGCCGGGGCCGGGGCCGGGGCCGGGGCCATCCGCACCCGCGGCCGGGCGGTCAGTTGCCGGGGCCGACCGGGGAGGGGGCCGCGAACCAGGTCGGCTCGTCCTTCAGGGCCTGGCGGATCCGGTCCGCCGCGAAGGACTCCAGCGGCTCCGGCAGCGCGTCCGGTTCGAACCAGGCCACTTCCAGCGACTCGTTGTCGTTGACCCGCGCCTCCCCGCCCGTGGCCCGGCAGCGGAAGGTGATGTCCTGGTACTGGCAGACGTCCCCGTTCTCGTAGGTGATCGGCGGGAGCATCTGCACCAGCACCACCCGGTCCGGTACGCACCGCACCGCCGTCTCCTCGTACACCTCGCGCACCGCCGTGTCGGCCGGCTGCTCCCCCGGCTCCGCGATCCCGCCGACGACCGACCACCGTCCGGTGTCGGCGCGCCGGCCCAGCAGGACCCGCCCCCGGTCGTCGAAGACGACGGCGGTCACCCCGGGCAGCAGCAGCAACTGGTGGCCCGCGGTGGCGCGCAGGGTACGGATGAAGTCAGGTGTGGTCATTCCCAGACCCTACGAGGACCGGGCGAAACGGCGGGCGAACGACCAGCCAATTCCCGCCACGGCCACGGCCAGCAGGAGGTATTCGGCGAGCGGGCCGAAGCGGGTGGCCGGCGTCTGCGTGGAGCGCAGCGGGATCTCGGCGACCAGGGCGTCGGCCGTGAACAGCTTCGTCTGCTGCACGATCTCGCCGTCGGGGCGGATGACGGCGCTGACCCCGCTGGTGACGGGAACCAGTACGGTCCGGCTGTGTTCCACGGCCCGGACCCGGTCCATGGCCAGCTGCTGGTAGGTCATCTCGGTGCGGCCGAACGTGGCGTTGTTGCTCGGTACCGCGATGACCTGGGCGCCGGCCCGGACGGTGGAGCGGACCGCGTCGTCGAAGGCGGCCTCGTAGCAAGTGACCATGCCGACTCCGCTGCCCGCCATGTCGAAGACCCCGGGCTCCTTGCCGGGGCCGAAGTCGCGCCGCACCCGGTCCACGTCGGAGCTGAAGAGCCGGACGAAGGAGCGCATCGGGATGCGCTCGCCGAAGGGCTGGATCTTGCGCTTGTCGTAGGTGTCGGCGGGGCCCTTGACCGGGTCCCAAAGGATCATCGTGTTGCGCAGCGGGCCGGTCTCCGGGGCGAGCACGGAGCCGATGGCGACGGGCACCCCGATGGTCTTGACCGCGTTGTCGATGACTCCGTAGGCGTCGGGCTCGGTGTACGGGTCGATGTCGGAGGAGTTCTCCGGCCAGACGACGAAGTCCGGCTTCGCGACCTTGCCGAGCTTGATGTCCTCGGCGAGCTGGATCGTGCGGTTGGCGTGGTTGTCCAGGACCTGGCGGCGCTGGGCGTTGAAGTCGAACCCGGCGCGCGGGACGTTGCCCTGGATGACGGCGGCCACGACGGTGCCGTCCTCGGCCGCGTCGGAGACCAGCGGCCTTGCCGCCAGTGCCCCGGCGAGCGGGGCGGCCACGGCGGTGGCGGCGAGCAGCGCGGCGGTGGCCCGGCGGGTGCTGGCGCCGACGCGCAGCACCTCGTACAGCCCGAATCCGCACAGGGCCACGGCGAAGGAGAGCAGCGGGGTGCCGCCGAGCGCGGCGAGCGGCAGGAAGACTCCGTCGGGCTGGCCGAAGGCGAGCTTGCCCCAGGGGAAGCCGCCGAAGGGGGCCCGGGCGCGCAGCGCCTCGCCGGCGATCCAGACGGCGGCGCCCCACAGCGGCCAGCCGGGGAGCCGGCTGACGAGGGCGATACCGAGGGTGGTGAGGCCGATCAGCAGGGATTCGAGGGTGACGAGCGCCAGCCACGGCACCGGGCCGACGCCCTCGCCGGTCCAGACGAGCAGCGGCAGCAGGAAGCCGAGCCCGTGCAGCACACCGAGGCCGAAGCCGGCCCGCGCGCGGCGCCCGTACAGGCACCAGCCGAGCAGGGCGAGGGCGAGGGGGGCCAGCCACCACAGGGGGCGGGGCGGGAAGCTGAGGTAGAGCTGCACTCCGGACAGGACGGCGGCCCCGGGCCGCGTCAGCCTGCCGGCCCACCGCCGCGCGGGGGAACCCGCCACGGCCGCCGCACCGGGCGCTCGCGTGGACACGCCGTCTCCCGCTTGCCCTCGCGGTTCGTTCCCCGCATCGTTCCCCGCATCGTTCCCGGCATCGTTCCCGGCCGCGCGGGTCGCACTGCTGCTCATCTGGCGGAGTGTACGTCCCCTCGCTGTGCCGGTGACGGAGTCAGTGGGCCAGGGCGCGCAGATGGGTGCGGATCACACGGACGGCGTTCTCCGCGTCGTCGACCGTGACGGTGAAGAGCTTGCCGTCGCCGAGCCGGAGTTCCAGCCCTTCCCCGCGCCGGACGATGACGGCGGTGCCGCGCTCGGGACGCCAGCGGTAGCCCCAGCCGCCCCACTGCTGCGGGGTGATCCGGGGCACGTACTCGGCGGCCTCCACCTCCGTGAGCCGGATCGTGCGGCGCGGCAGCCCGATGTGCCCGCAGCGCACCTCGATGGCCTCGGCGTCGACGGTGACGGCGACGTGCACGAAGGCGAGGGTGCCGAAGAGGATGAGCAGGCCCGCGGCGAGGCAGCCGATCACGGCCATGAGCAGCGCCACGATGCCGGCGTCCCAGGCGTGGTCGACGGCGAGCTCGATGCCCAGCGCGAGACAGGCCGCACCGGCTCCGGCGAGGATCCACTGCACGCGGTTGGAGGCCCGGCCCGTCCAGAGCGGACCCGGTGGGTGACCCGTCATGTGTAGCAGCGTACTCACGTTCCGCAGGGACGCCACCGGCCTCTTGACCTGAATCGCACTTGAGGTCCTACGGTCGCGGACATGACGAAGAACGAGGCGGCGGCAGAGGTGTCGGGGCGGACGATCCCGGAGCGGTATCGCAGGGCGGTGGTGCCGCACATCATGGTGGCCGACGCGGTCGGCGCCCTGGATTTCTACGTACGGGCCTTCGGGGCCGTGGAGGAGTACCGGCTGGCCGCACCGGGCGGCGGCGTCCTGCACGCGGAGCTGCGCATCGCCGGTGCGGTGCTGATGCTCGGCGACACGGCCGGCGGCGGGTTCACCGCGCCGACCGCGCTCGGCGGGACGTCGGTGGCACTGCACGTGTTCGTCGCGGATGTGGACGAACTCGTCCGGACGGCCGCGGCGGCGGGCGCGGAAGTGCTGCAGGAGCCCGCGGACCAGTTCCACGGCGACCGGACGGCCCACCTGCGCGACCCGTACGGACACACGTGGATCTTCCTGACCCACCTGGAGGACCTGTCGGGGGAGGAACTGGAACGCCGGCTGAAGGCTTCGTGACCACGCGGATCGACCGTGCCGTCGGAGCCGTGCTCGGCTCCGCGGCCGGGGACGCGCTCGGCGCGCCCTACGAGTTCGGCCCCGCCGGGCAGTTGAGCGCCGGCGGCGAGGAGATGTGCGGGGGCGGCGGGTGGGATCCGGGCGAGGCCACCGACGACACGCAGATGGCGGTGCTGGTCGGGGAGTCCCTGCTGGACCGCGGCGGGCTCGAACTCCCCGACGTCTTCGGCCGGTTCCGGCGATGGGCGGCCGGGGATCCCAAGGACATCGGGCTGCAGACGGCGAGCGTGCTGACGAGCGGCGACCCTTGGGACCTGGCCGACGCGCTGCACTTCCAGGTCAACGCGCGGGCGGCGGGCAACGGTTCCCTGATGCGCGCCTCGACCTCGGCGGTGTACTTCGCTCCCTCCGGGCGGGAGCCGACCATGGACGCCGCCCGGCGGATCGCCGCGCTCACCCACGGGGACCGGGCCGCCTGGGAGGGCACGGCCGTCCTGCACGAACTCGTACGCGTGGCGCTGGACGGCGGCGACCCGCTCTCCGCGCTCCCCGCGACGCTGGCGCGGGTGCACCCGGACCACCGGGAGCGGTACGCGCGGGTCCTCGCCCCGGACTGGCATCCGGACCTGGCAGGCGAGTTCAACGGGGCGGTGTGGCCCTGCCTGGGCTCGGCGGTGTGGGCGCTGCGCACCACGGCGGGCTTCGCGGACGCCGTACGGGCCGCCGTGGACCTGGGCGGCGACACCGACACGGTGGCGGCGGTCACGGGCACCCTGGCCGGGGCGCGGTACGGCGCGGCGGCGGTCCCGAAGTCCTGGACGGCCCCGCTGCACGTACCGCTGCCGGGCTTCGGGGACCGTGTCCTCGACGCGGCCGGCCTACGGGAACTGGCCCGTCGCCTCGCGGAGGCCGGAGCGGACGCGGCGACGGCTGCCGTGGCGGCTGTGGGTCAGCGGGAGCCCGGCCGCTGATCGGCCCGGGCGGGGCTCCTCCCGGGGAACAGCCCCGCGGAGTGGACCGCGCCCTCGGGGTCAGCCCTTGGCGGTGCCCGCGACGGCTTCCCCGACGCCTGTGCTCCGCCCGGCCAGCAGGCGCCCTTCGGCGTACCCGAGGGCGGCCTCGGGCAGCGTGCCGGGGCGGCCGCTGAGCAGGACGGTCAGGCCGCCGGTGGGCGGCAGGCCGGGCTCCGGGCGGGCGCCGAGCCGGCGCAGGGCCTGGACGGCCACGGCCTCGGCGGAGCCGTGGAAGGCGTACGCGCCGCCGCCGGTGCGGCGGTCGAGCGCGGCCCGGATGAGGTCCTCGACCAGCTCGTAGTGGGTGCAGCCGAGCACCACGTCGGTGACGTCGGCCGGGGTCAGCGCGGCGGCCGCGGCGACGGCCCGTACGACGGCCGTCTCGTCGGCGGCATCGGCGGCGTCGGCCAGCCCCGGGCACGGCACCTCGGTGACGCGCGCCCCGCCGGCGAAGTCGCGGATCAGGCCGCGCTGGTAGGGGCTGCCGGTGGTGGCGGGGGTGGCCCAGATGGCCACGCGACCTCCGGCGGCCGCGGCGGGCTTGATCGCCGGCACGGTCCCGATGACCGGGATCGCGGGCTCCAGCGCGGCGCGCAGCGCGGGCAGTGCGTGTACGGAAGCGGTGTTGCAGGCGACGATCAGCGCGTCCGGCCGGTGCGCGGCGGCGGCCCGCGCGACGGCGAGGGCCCGGCCGGTGAGGTCCTGCGGGGTCCTCGGACCCCAGGGCATCCCGTCGGGGTCGCAGGACAGCACCAGCTCGGCGTCCGGCCGAAGCCGGCGCATCGCGGCGGCCGCCGCGAGGAGGCCAATACCGGAGTCCATCAGGGCGATCTTCACTTGGTCACCTTAATCGATCCCCCCCGCCCCGCCCGGGGCGACGGGACCGCGCCTCCACCCTCGGCTCCGCGCCGCAGCGGCGGAAGGCCACCGGCCCCGCCGCCGCGCCCCACGGGCGCCCGGGGTGACGGGACCGCGCCTCCACCCTCGGCTCCGCGCCGCAGCGCGGAAGGCCGCCGGCCGTCGGCCCCCGCTTCCGCGCCCCACGGTGAACCGCCACGACCCACCGCCACCACTCACCGGCCTCGCGCCGGGCCCCCGGGGGACCCGGCCTGGCGCCGGACCTCGCACCGGCCCCGCACCCCACGCCGTACCGGCGCCCCTCCTGCCGCGCGCCCGCCGCACAGGCGCCGCCCCCGCCTACCGTCCTGCGCCCGCCGCACAGGCGGCGCCCCGTCCTGCCGTCCTGCGCCCGCCGGGCAGCGGCCCCGCACTCGCCACCCGGCCTCGGATCCGGCCGGCCCGCCTCCGGACCGATCCGGGCGCGGAACCCCGGTGTCCCGCCGCCTCCGGGGGTGCCCGTCCCGGCACACTGCCGGGATGGGTTACCTCCTCGTCGCCGCGTGTGCCTCGCTCGCCGTCTGGCTCTGGCTCACCCTCGGCCAAGGCATGTTCTGGCGGACCGATACGCGCCTGCCGCCCCGGCACGCCCCGGCCCGCTGGCCGTCCGTCGCGATCGTGGTCCCGGCCAGGGACGAGGCCGAGGTGCTGCCGCGCAGCCTGCCCTCGCTGCTCGCGCAGGACTATCCCGGCGAGGCCGAGGTCATCCTGGTCGACGACGGCAGTACGGACGGCACGGCCGCCCTCGCCCGCCGGCTCGCCGACGCGCACCCCGGGCTGCCCCTGACCGTCCTCTCCCCCGGCGAGCCCGGTCCCGGCTGGACCGGCAAGCTCTGGGCCCTGCGGCACGGCATCACGCACGCCCGCTCCGGCGCCCGCTCCGGCGCCCGCTCCGTCCTGGGCTCCAGTCCGGATCCCGGCCCCGGTGGCGGCCCGGATGCCGCCCAGGGTCGTAGCCCTGACTCCGG
Organism: Streptomyces tatrensis; assembly: GCF_049310065.1. Taxonomy (NCBI): domain Bacteria; kingdom Bacillati; phylum Actinomycetota; class Actinomycetes; order Kitasatosporales; family Streptomycetaceae; genus Streptomyces; species Streptomyces tatrensis. The sequence goes on from NZ_JBMDLB010000011.1 coordinate 1,226,945, forward strand.
CCCCGATTCCGCCGCCAGTTCCAGCCCGGGATCCAGCCCGGGCCCCGCCCCCGACTACCTCCTGCTCACCGACGCCGACATCGCCCACGAACCCGACAGCCTGCGCGAGCTGGTCTGCGCCGCGACGGCGGCCGATCTCGACCTGGTCTCCCAGATGGCCCGGCTGCGCGCCGTCAGTGTGTGGGAGCGGCTGATCGTCCCGGCCTTCGTGTACTTCTTCGCCCAGCTCTACCCCTTCCGCTGGATCAACCGCCCCGCCGCCCGCACCGCGGCCGCCGCCGGCGGATGCGTCCTGCTGCGCACCGAGGCGGCCGTGCGGGCCGGGGTCCCGGAGTCGATCCGGCAGGCCGTCATCGACGACGTCTCGCTCGCCCGGGCGGTCCAGCGCTCCGGCGGGCGGATCTGGCTCGGGCTCGCGGAGCGGGTGGACAGCGTGCGCCCGTACGCCTCCCTCGCGGACCTGTGGCGGATGGTCTCGCGCAGCGCCTACGCACAACTGCGCCACCGTCCCGCGCTCCTGGCCGGGACGGTGGCCGGACTGGTCCTGGTCTACCTCGTGCCGCCGGCCGCGCTCCTCGCCGGCCTCGCCGCCGGCCGGCCCGCCGTCGCCTGGGCCGGCGGCCTGGCCTGGCTGCTGATGGCCGGCACCTACCTGCCGATGCTGCGCTACTACCGTCAGCCGGCGGTCCTCGCGCCGCTCCTCCCGCTCACCGCGCTGCTGTACCTCCTGATGACCGTCGACTCGGCCGTGCAGCACTACCGCGGACGCGGGGCGGCATGGAAGGGACGTACCTATGCCCGCCCCAGCGACGCCTGAAACCGGACTCCACCCTTCTCCTTCACGTCATCCGAGGTCAGTGGCTTATGACGCTTCGTCAGCACAAGACGGGCGCACGATCCGTGCAACACCCAACCGGTGAGTACGAGTAGGAGCAAGATGGGGCGGAAGTGACCAAATCGTGCACGTGAACGTGAAGTGAAACCTGTGGCCCTGACCTGCGAATATGCAGGTCAGGGCGGTGTTGACGGCACCTCGCTATGGACCCGGTGAAGTCGTGGGCTTAACTTAGGTCCATGACCTCCCCCCGCTCCACTTATGGCGGCGGTTACTACTCCGCGCCCTCCTTCCCGGACACCCCTATCTACGACTCCCTCGTCGCCGAACGCGGGACCCCGCAGATCGCCCCCATCCGGGTGCCCGCCGCCTACGACTCGCCGAGCGCCGGCTACTCGAGCGGTGGGTACCTCCCGGCCCTCGCGTCCGCGCTCCCCGCCCTGCCGGCAGCGCTGCCGCCCGCCCGCCCGCAACAGCAGCAGGCCCCGGCGTACGGATACCCGTACCAGCAGCAGGCCGCGCCCCAGCAGATGCCGCACATGCAGCAGATGCCGCCGATGCCGCAGCCCATGTCGATGCCGATGCCGCTCCAGCAGGCGCCGGTGCCGTACGTCCCGCAGCAGCCGCAGCAGTTCGCGGCCCGCACGGGTTACGTTCCGCAGCCCCAGCCGCAGCAGCCCCGCCCGGTCGCCACGAGCACCGGGTACGAGGCGATGCGCCCGGCCGCGCCGCGTCCGATGCAGGCGCAGCCCGCGCCCGTACCGACCCCCTCGTTCGAGGACCCGTACGGACGTCCGTACCAGCCGCAGGGACGCGGTTACTGACCGCCGCGCCCGGCCGGCCCCCTCCGACGAGGTAGCTGCGGAGTCCGTGAGGGCGGCTGGCAGTATTTCCCCATGGTGAAACTGCGTGTCCAGGCGCTCCACGTCCATCCCGTCAAATCGGTGGCGGGGACGGCACCCGACGAGGTGGCCGTGGAGCCCTGGGGTCTGTCCGGTGACCGCCGATGGGCGGTGGTGGACGCGGAGGGCACGGTCATCACCCAACGCCAGCAGCCCAGGCTGGCCTTGGCGCGGGCCCGTCCGCTGGAGGGCGGCGGGTTCGAGGTCTCGGCTCCGGGCATGGCGGATCTGACGGTGGAGGTCCCGGGGCGGGGTCCGCTGGAGCCGGTGGTGCTCTTCGGCAAGAAGATCGAAACCGTGGCGGCGGCGCAGGCCGCCGCCGACTGGTTCACCGCGTACCTGGGCGTACCGGCGTACCTGGTGCACCTGGACGACCCGGCCGTACGGCGGCCGGTGGATCCCCAGTACGCACTGCCCGGCGAGACCGTGAGCCTCGCCGACGGCTATCCGCTGCTGATCACCACCCTCGCCTCCCTGGACGCACTCAACGCGCTGATCGCCCTGGGGAACCATCCGGGCGAGGGCCCCCTTCCGATGGACCGGTTCCGCCCGAACGTGGTGGTGTCCGGAGCCGGGGCGTGGGCCGAGGACGGCTGGGAGCGCGTCGCGATCGGCGACGCCGTCTTCCGCGGGGCGCGCGAGTGCGGACGCTGTGTCGTGACGACCACCGACCAGACGACGGCACGACGGGGCAAGGAGCCGCTCCAGACCCTGGCCAGGCACCGGCGCATCGGGAAGTCCCTGGCCTTCGGGCGGCTGCTGGTACCGGTGCGGCTGGGGACGCTGCGGGTCGGCGACGAGGTGCGCGTCCTGGCGTAGGGGGTGTCCGCGGGGAGCCGGTGCGGCCGGTGGGACCACCCGGATTGACACCTTCGAGGGGCTCTGGCGTCACTCTGGAACCAACCCCCACCGCCTGCCCGTTGGAACATGCGGGACGTGCGCACCGGATGGGGTGACACACGTCTCGCACGTCACGGAATGCGGGTGGCCGGGGCATGCGCGAGGCTGGGACGGCAGGTAGGCGCAGACTGGCACAAGTAGGGGGAGCCGGACCGTGCGGACAGCAATGGGAGTGTGGCGCTGGCGGCGCAATCCGCTGCGCCGCCAGACGGATCTATTCGAGGCCTGGGTGGCCTTCGCGGCGCTGCTGTGCGTCCTGTTGGTGGCTCCGGCCGTCGGCTGGGCGGCCGGCCTGCGGGTGGACGGCACGCTGCAGCGGGCCGCTCGCGAACAGCGGGTCGAGCGTCATCTCGTACCGGCGGTGGTGGTCCGGCCGACACCGGATCCGGTCCTCGGCGCGGCAGCCGATCCGGCGGCGCAGCGCCAGACCCCGCAGCGCACGCAGATCGTCGCGTCGTGGACGGCGCCCGACGGCAGCAACCACCAGGGCACGGTGCCGGCCGCGGAGGAACCGCCGCGTGCCGGCGACCGGTTCCGGATATGGACCGATGCGCACGGCCGCCTGGTCGGACAGCCCCTCGACCCCTCTTCCGCGAGCTTCCACGCGGGCGTGGCGGGGCTCGCGGCGGCCCTGGGCATTGCCGCACTGGTGGAGACGCTCCGCCGCCTGGTCGTACGAAGGCTCATGCATCGGCGGTACATCCGGCTGGACCGCGCGTGGGCCGCGGCGGGACCGGACTGGGGCCGGGCGGGCGCGGGCAGCTGACCTGGCAACTCACCGGCCCCGCGCGCGCTACGGTGGAGCGCCGGAGCGCACGGTTCGGGCCCGCGGACGATCAGCAGGCAGACACGCAGGCAGACACACGGAACACGAGGGTGGGGGCACGACAGCACCATGGCTCAGGGCACGGTCCAGGTGACGCACGGTGGTTCCTCGCGGTGGCGTCGCCGCTCCGGTGATTATCCGACGCTGACCGCCGCACTGGCAGCGGCGGGCGACGGCGACGTCCTGTCCATCGCGCCCGGCACCTACCGGGAGAACCTGGTGCTGCACCACGCCGTGACCCTGCGCGGTCCGGAGGGCTCGCTGGGTTCGGTGCGGATCGCACCGCTCGACGGGGTCGCGCTGACCGTCCGCGCCTCGGCCGTCATCCAGGACCTGCACCTGGAGGGCCAGGACCCCACGGCGCCCGCGCTGCTCGTCGAGGACGGCTCCCCCGAGCTCACCGACGTGCGGGTGAGCACCCGCTCGGCGGCCGGCATCGAGGTCCGCGGGAGCGGCGCCCGGCCCCTGGTCCGGCGCTGCACGGTGGAGAATTCCGCCGGGATCGGCATCGCCGTACTGGACGGAGGCGGCGGGGTGTTCGCCGACTGCGAGGTCGTGGCCGCCGGCCAGACCGGGGTCTCCGTGCGCGGCGGTGGCCGCCCCCGGCTGGAGCGCTGCCGGATCCACCACGCCACGGGCGCCGGCATCGCCGTGACCGGCGACGGCTCGGGCCTGGAGGCGCTGGGCTGCGAGGTCTACGAGATCAAGGGTGCCGGCGTGCAGATCGCCGCGCGGGCCACGGCCGTGCTCACCGACTGCGCGGTCCACCGCACCTCGGCCGACGGGGTCACCCTCGACACGGACGCCGTGCTCACGCTCGCCGGCTGCGACATCCACGACATCCCCGAGAACGCGATCGACCTGCGCTCTCGCTCCGTCCTCACGCTCAGCCGCACCACCGTCCGCCGCTTCGGCCGCAACGGCCTGTCCGTGTGGGATCCGGGCACCCGCGTCGTCGCCGACTCCTGCGAGATCCACGACAGCACCGGCGACTATCCGGCCGTCTGGATCAGCGACGGGGCCGGGGTCTCGCTGGACTCCTGCCGGGTGCACGACGTACCGGACGCCCTGTTCGTACTGGACCGGGGTTCCCGGGTGGACGTCGTGGACAGCGACATCTCCCAAGTGCGCAACACCGCCGTCTCGGTGAGCGACGGAGCGACGGCCCAGCTGGACGACTGCCGGATCCGGGAGGCGGCCACGGGAGCCTGGTTCCGCGACCACGGCAGCGGCGGCACGCTCGCCAACTGCACCATCGACTCCGTCCAGACCGGCGTGATCGTCACCAAGGGCGCGGATCCCACGCTGGAGCGGTGCACGGTCAGCTCCCCCGCCGAGGCCGGGTTCTACGTGTCGGCGGGCGGGCGCGGCACCTTCACGGCGTGCCGGGTCACGGGAAGCGCGGGCTTCGGCTTCCACGTCATCGACGGCTGCCGGACCTCCCTGCACCGCTGCCACACCGAGCGCTGCGCGCGCGGGGGCTACGAGTTCGCGGAGGACGGCCCGGTCGCCGAGGACTGCACGAGCGACGAGTCCGGGCCGCGCCTCGCCGCCCGGTCCGCGTCCGGCGCGGGCGCCGGCTCGGGTGCGGGTGCGGGGGTGGCGGCGGCCGGGGAGCGTACGGGGATCCGTACGGTGTCGGCCGCGCCGAACCCCGTGGCGGCGGGCACGGCCGAGCGGGTGCCGGCCCAGCGGCCGGCCGACGAGACGGACTCCGGAACGACCGGGCAGGCCTCGGCCCGCGGCTCGGTCGAGGTACTGGGACACCTCGACGCGCTCGTCGGGCTCGACAGCGTCAAACGCGAGGTCCGCGCGCTGACCGACATGATCGAGGTGGGCCGGCGCCGGCAACTCGCGGGGCTCAAGGCCGCCTCGGTCCGCCGCCACCTGGTCTTCACCGGCTCCCCCGGCACCGGCAAGACCACGGTGGCCCGGCTGTACGGGGAGATCCTGGCCTCCCTCGGGGTACTGGAGCGCGGCCACCTCGTCGAGGTGTCCCGGGTCGACCTGGTCGGCGAGCACATCGGGTCCACCGCGATCCGCACCCAGGAGGCCTTCGACCGGGCGCGCGGCGGGGTGCTGTTCATCGACGAGGCCTACGCGCTGGCGCCCGAGGACTCGGGCCGCGACTTCGGGCGCGAGGCGATCGACACGCTGGTGAAGCTGATGGAGGACCACCGGGACGCGGTCGTGGTGATCGTCGCCGGGTACACGGCGGAAATGGACCGCTTCCTGACCGTGAACCCGGGAGTGGCCTCCCGCTTCTCCCGGACCATCACCTTCGGGGACTACGGGCCGGAGGAACTGCTGCGGATCGTGGAGCAGCAGGCCGAGGAGCACGAGTACCTGCTCGGCGAGAAGACTTCCGACGCCCTGCTGACGTACTTCACCGACCTGCCCAAGGGGCCCGCCTTCGGCAACGGCCGCACCGCGCGCCAGACCTTCGAGTCGATGGTCGAGCGGCACGCGGGGCGGGTCGCGCAGCTGTCGGAGCCGAGCAAGGACGATCTCACCCTGCTCTACCCGGCGGACCTTCCGGAGCTCTGACCGCAGGCCCGGGCCGGCGTGGCGGAGCCCCTCACAGGTCCCGGCGCATGCACACCCGGGGCCACCGGTCGAGCCCGTGCGCGGCCTCGCGGTCGCGGATGTCCCGCAGGCCGGGGCCGAGGCCGCTCTCGTCCAGGGTCCGGAAGCCGCACCGGGCGTAGTACGGGGCGTTCCACGGCACGTCGGTGAAGGTCGTGAGGGTGAGGGCGGGGACGTGGGCGGGATCGGTGGCGGGAGCTCCCTCCGCCCGGGCCCGCTCCGCGAGGTGTTCCAGGAGGGATCGTCCGATGCGGCGGTGGGCGCGGTCCGGGTGCACCGACACCTGCTCGACGTGGAGGTTCCCGTCGACGCGGTCGGCGAGGAGGTACCCGACCGGGGTCCCCGTACCGGCGCCCTCGGCCGCGACCCAGGCCAGCCCGGCCCGCCGGTAGCCGAGGAGTTCCTCCAGCGGAAGAGGTTCGTCGTCGGCGACCTCCGGCATGCCGATGGTCCGGAAGCATTCCCCGGCGGCCCGCTCGATGTCCTGCAGGAGGGGCAGCTCGTCGATGTGCGCTGCTCTGATAAGCATGTACGGCATTGTCCCGGCCGGGACCCGGTCCGCGAAACGGGTTGGCCACCGCGCCGGCCGATCCGCGGCGGACAACTGACGGACCGACAGCTAGGGTGACAGCCCCGCCGGATGCCCCGGCCGTCCGCCGAACCGAGGGAGTGCCGCCATGGCCCGCCGACTCCGCCCCGTAGGACTGGACTTCATCGACGTCGCCCCCACCCGACTGGTCTTCGCCGGCCGGACCACGGCGGCTCCCGAGGACGTGTACCGGGCGCTGGCCGAGGAGGTCGAGGGCTGGCCGCGCTGGTTCCGGGCCGTCACCCTGGCCCGGCCCACCCACGGGGGCGCCGGGCGCGAGATCAAACTGGTGGGCGGGGTCCGGTTCCAGGAGACGATCATGGCCGCGGACCCGGAACGGCGCTACGCGTACCGGGTCGACGAGACCAACGCCCCCGGCATACGGGCCCTGTTGGAGGAGTGGCGCCTCTCCCCCTCCGGCTCCGGCACCCACGTCCAGTGGACCTTCGCGGCGGACGGCCCGACCGCCGTCCGCTTCGCCCTCACCGCCGCCCGGCCCGGGCTGGGGCACTCGTTCCGCTCGGCGGTCCGCGCGCTGGACCTGCGGCTGACGGCGCGGGGGCGCCGGGCGGATCAGAGGGATCCGAAGGATCAGGCCGAACTGCCCGAACAGCCCGGTCAGCCGGGGCCGACAGGTCAGACAGGTCAGTAAGAGCCGTCCGGCCGGCTGGCAACGGTCAGATCGACCGCGGGATGCGTTTCGGCCAGGTCCCCGTAGCCCCCGGCCGCCCACACCCGTACACGGAACTCCTGGAGGGTCAGGGCAGTCTCTTCGCCCTCGAAGTGGACCCTGGCACAACGCCCGCAGTACCAGGCCTGGTTCCAGAGCCGCTCGGCGGCGGCGAGGCCCGGCCGCGTCCGCTCGCGGTGCACGCGCCCGTCCCGGGAGGCCCGGGTGAAGAGGTAGACGGCGGTCAGGAGCGCGATGGCCGAGATCACCCCGAGGAAGTAGAGACCGGGCTCGGCTCCGGAGTCCGCGGGATCGCCCCACCCCGTGGACGGATACTCGGGCTGCGACTCCCCCGCGCCCCCGTCGAACCAGTGCCCGGCCAGCGAGCCCACCAGGAACGTGACGATCGCGACCATCACCAGCAGCACACCCAGGCACGCCCGCCCCTGGATCCGCGGCGTGGGCGGGGTGGGAGCCAGCGCCCGGGCCAGCCGCGAGACCACTTCCCGGGTGACGGCCTGCCGTTGGACACCCGCGCCGCCGCTCTCCTCGCGGACGTGCCGGTGCCCCTCCAGGAACACCGCCTGGACGGCCCGCAGTTCGTCCGTCCGGCTGCAGGAGGGACACGCGCGGAGCGAGCCCGCTCCCCGGTCCACACCGGCCTCCGGGGGCGGTGACGACGGCGACGGCGACGGGACCTGGTCCCGCGTCCGCCCGTCCCGTTCCGGCCTGTTGTACTCGATGCCCGCCATGGTTCCCCCCGAGGCTGCGCCGTGATCGACGTCCGCACAGCGTAAGCAGTGAGTGCTGCCGCGCCTACGGGGCTGGAGCTACACGCCTGTCACGATTCAGACCGCGGGGTGCCGCACGGCCAGGTCCCCGTAGCCGCCCGCCGACCAGACCCGGGTACGGAACTCCTGCAAGCTCATGGCCCGTTCGCCGGTGAAGTGGACCACCCCGCAGCGGCCGCAGTACCAGGCCTCCGCCCAGAGGCGGTCGGCGGCCACCCGGCCCGGTCCGGTCCGGCGGCGCCAGACCCGTACGGCCCGGCCCGACAGGGCCAGCAGGAGCGGGCCCAGGACGAGCGAGGCCGCCGAGATCCAGCCCAGGTAGGCCGAGGGGTCCTCGACTCCGAGGGGGAGGTCGCCGTCGCCCCCGTAGAACCGTGGGGCCCCGTCGCCCTCGAACCACTTCCCCGCGATCCCGCCCCAGATGAACGCGCCGATCGCCACCAGGACGAACAGCGACCCGAAGCAGCCCATGGTGTCGCCGTCCGGCTCCTCCGGGGCGATCGCGAGGGCCTTGGCGAGCGCCGAGTTCTCCTCGCGGCTGGTGACGTGGTCGCCCTCGCCGCCCTTCGTCTCCACGCTCAGTTTCGCACTGGCCCGCAGGTACGCGGCGGACACGCCGAGCACCTGGTCCTCCCGGCCGCACCGGGGACAGGCCAACTGCCCGCCCCCGCCCGCGCTTCCGGCTCCAGCTCCGGCTCCGGCTCCGGCTCCGGCTCCGGCTCCGGTGTCGCTGCCACTCCCGCTGCCCGTGGTTTCCGCCATCATTCCCCGCCCCGCTCGGCCCCGCCCGCCCCGTGCCCAAAGTGAGCACAGCGTAGCCAGCGGGCCGGGTCCCGGCCAGGGAAAACGATTCAGCTGACGGGCTCGCTCCACACGCCGGTCGCCAGCATGGTGTCGAGCGTGCGCGCGTACGGGGCGATGTCGAGACCCTGCCCCGCCAGCCACGCGTCGGAGTAGTACTTGTCCAGGTAGCGCTCGCCCCCGTCGCACAGGAGGGTCACGACGCTGCCCGTGCGGCCCTCCGCCACCATCTCCGAGATGATCTTCAGCGCGCTCCACACGCCGGTCCCGGTGGAACCGCCCGCCTTGCGGCCGATCGCCTTCTCCAGCGCGCGGCACGCGGCGACGCTCGCGGCGTCCGGGACCCGCATCATCCGGTCGATGGCCCCGGGGACGAAGCTCGGCTCCATCCGGGGCCGGCCGATGCCCTCGATGCGCGAGCCGCAATCGCTGGTCGCGTGCGGGTCGTTGTGGGTCCAGCCGTCGAAGAAACAGGAGTTCTCCGGGTCCGGGACGCAGATGCGGGTGTCGTGCTGCATGTAGTGCACGTAGCGGGCGATCGTCGCGGAGGTGCCGCCGGTGCCGGCCGTGGCCACGATCCAGGCGGGCTCGGGGTAACGCTCCAACCGCAGCTGCTGGTACATCGATTCGGCGATGTTGTTGTTGCCGCGCCAGTCGGTCGCCCGCTCCGCGTACGTGAACTGGTCCATGTAGTGGCCGCCGGTGCGGGCGGCGAGCTCGGCCGACTCCTCGTACATCTTCATCGAGTCGTCGACGAAGTGGCATTCGCCGCCGTGGAACTCGATGAGGCGGCACTTCTCGGGGCTCGTCGTCCGCGGCATGACCGCGATGAACGGGACGCCGATCAGCTTGGCGAAGTAGGCCTCCGAGACGGCGGTGGAACCGGACGAGGCCTCGATGACGGGGCGGCCGGGGCGGATCCAGCCGTTGCAGAGGGCGTAGAGGAACAGCGAGCGGGCGAGGCGGTGCTTGAGGGACCCCGTCGGATGGGTGGACTCGTCCTTGAGGTACAGGTCGATGCCCCAGGCCTCCGGGAGCGGGAAGCGCAGCAGGTGCGTGTCGGCGGAGCGGTTCGCGTCCGCCTGCACCTTGCGGACGGCCTCTTTCAGCCACGCACGGTAGTCCGCGTCGCTGCGGTCGACGTCGATGGTCGTGGCGGTCGTACCGGTGGTGCTCATGCGCCGTGCTCCTTCGTACTTCCCGATGTCCCGAGTGCTCGGCGGGCCCGGCGCCTCTTCGCCTTTCGCCGCCCGCTTTCGCAATGTACCCCCCTCACCTGCACAAACAGTCACTTTGGGTATCCATGCGGATCCCTTTCGATCGCGTTCGGTTGCACACAGGCCCACAGTGGGTGACCCTGGGGAGGCGTCACCGAGGGTGCAGCACCCGTAACACTGATGTCGGGGAGTCGCAGCCGTGATCAGTCATTCCCGCAGGCACTGCGTCGTCGAACTGCAGGCCCTGCCCATGCGGATCGGACAGATCCGCCGAATCGTTTCGGCGCAACTGCGCCACTGGCAGCTCGATCCGCTCATAGACCGGGCTGCGCTCGGCGTGACCGAGCTGCTCAGCAACGTCCACCGCCATGCGCAGCCGGACAAGACCTGCACGGTCGAGATCGAGCTCCGCCTCGGCCGGCTGACCGTCTCCGTCTACGACAGCGACCCCCGCCTCCCGATGCTCCGGGATTCCGGGGCCGCCGAGGCTGCGGAGGCCGCCCGCCCCGCGGGCATCTCCCCGCTCGACGCCCTGGAGACCTCCGGACGCGGGCTCGCGCTCGTGGAGGCGCTCAGCGAGGCGTGGGGAGCCCGGCAGCAGGACGACTGCGCGGGCAAGGTGGTGTGGTTCTCCCTGCGCGCCGCCCCCGGCCCCGCCGCACCGGAACGCCACCCGGTGCTCCTGGCCGAGAAGCCGGTGCTCCTGCGCGAGAAGAAGGCCGTACGGGACCCCGCGCCGGCCCCGCCCGTCGCCGCACCCCCCGAGCCGGTCTCCGCCGGCCTGTCGGTGAGCGCCTCGGCCGGAGTCCGGCCCGGGTAGCCTCCGGCCCGACACAGCCGCCCGGAGGGGCCGCCGACTGCCGTGACGCGGCCGGCCCTTCCGACGGCCACGGCGCCGGGCCGCCTCCTTCGGATCCTGCCGGTCAGGCCCGCGCGGGACGGCCCGGTCGTCAGGCCGCCGCGCCCAGGGTCCCGAGGGGGTCGTCCAGCACCGGCTGCCACGCCAGCTCGGCGGCGCCGACCAGGCTGTTGTGGTCGAGCGTGCACGGCAGGATCGGCACGCCGCCGCTGCGCCCCCACAGGCTGCGGTCCGCGACCACCGCGCGCAGCCGCTCGGGGTCGGCGTACAGCAGCTCGCGGTGGAGTCCGCCGAGGATGATCCGGTCCGGATTCAGGATGTTGACCAGGCCCGCGAGGCCCAGGCCGAGCCGGTCGATGAGCTCCTCGGTGGCCGCCCGTACCCCGGGGTCCGCGGCCTCCTCGCGCAGCAGGTCGCGGGCCTGCTGGAGCAGGGACACCTCGGGGCCCGGGGTGCGCCCGGCTGCGGTGAGGAAGGCCAGCGGGTCGGCCTCGACGTCGAGGCAGCCGCGGCTGCCGCAGTGGCAGGGGCGCCCCTCCGGGTTCACGGTGAGGTGGCCGACCTCCAGGGCCAGGCCCGAACTCCCGCTGTGCAGACGGCCGTCCAGGACCAGCGCCCCGCCGACCCCGCGGTGCCCGGTGGCCACGCACAGCAGGTGCTGCGCGCTGCGGCCGGCGCCGTGGCGGTGCTCGGCGAGCGCGGCGAGGTTGACGTCGTTGCCGGTCAGCGCCGGGCCGTCGATGCCGGCCTCCTTCACGCAGTCGGCGAAGATGGCCCGGACGGGGGAACCGGCCGGCCAGGCCAGGTGCAGCGGGTTCAGCGCCGTACCCTCCGGCTCCGCGACCGCCGAGGGCACCGCGAGGCCGGCGCCGATGCAGCGGCGGCCCGTCTGCGCGAGCAGCGCGGCCCCGGCTTCGACGACCGCTCCGAGCACCTGCGCGGGGTCGGCCGACACCGGGACCCGTCCGGGGGCCGTGGCCACGATCCGGCCGCCGAGGCCCACCAGGGCGGCCCGGAACCCGTCCGAGTGCACCTGCGCGGCCAGGGCCACCGGGCCGTTCTCGTCCACGGAGAGCCGGTGCGAGGGGCGGCCCTGGGTTCCGCCGGCCCCGCCGGGGCGGGAGTCCACGCGGATCAGGCCGAGCGCCTCCAGCTCGGCGGCGACGGCGCCGGCGGTGGCGCGGGTGACACCGAGCTCGGCCGTCAGGACGGCGCGGGTCGGGGCCCGGCCGGTGTGGACGAGCTCCAGCGCCGGGCCGAGCGCACCACGGCCCCGCTCCAGCTTGGTCCGCGCGGAGCCGGCCGCGGTCGCGGCTGCGGTCGCCGCGGACGCTGCCGTCGCAGCCGCAGACGTCGCGGAGGCCTCGGGCGCCGTCTGCACGACAGAGGCTCCGGCCGCCCTGTCGGACCCCTCGGCCGCGCCGGTCCCGTCGGTCCCGCCCGTCCCGTCGGTCCCAGCGGTCCCGTCCGTCCCAGCGGACACCGTGGTCACATCCCCCACCCGCCGCGGGGCCCCGTTGCCGTTCATGACAGCGATCCTCGCATGATCGGAGGGCCGGGGGCGCCGCCCGCTAGCCGAGCCCGCCGACCCGCAGCGTGATGTTCAGCCGCCCGGTGAGCCCGAGGCCCGGCGGAGCGGTGCCGGGCAGGACTTTCGGCACCCCGTGAAAGGCCCGTCGGACCGGCCCGCCGAAGACGAACAGATCCCCGCTGCGCAGCTCAAGGTCCCGATACGGACGCCCGCGCGAGGCGGTGTTGCCGAAGCGGAAGAGGCAGGAATCACCCAGGCTCAGCGAGACCACGGGGGCTTCGGAGCGCTCCTCGGCGTCCCGGTGCATGCCCATGCGGGAGTCGCCGTCGTAGAAGTTCACCAGGGCGATGTCGTACGCGACGTCCGGCCCCGGAGCCTGCCCGTACGCGGCGGCCACGGCGTCCCGCCCCAGCCGCGCGAGCCGGCCGGGCATCGCCTTGACCGGCGCGCCGTCCCCGTCGACGGCCGTGGGCGCGTATCCGTACGGGTACCAGTGCAGCCCCAGACAGACCTGCCGGGCGGTCATCGTCCCCCCGCCCGGCGTGCGCACCGTCCGCAGCCCCGCGGGCGGCCGGGCCCACCCCCGGCAGGCTTCCACCAACTCCCGCTGCAGCCCGGGCCCCAGCCAGTCGGGCACGTGCACGGCGCCGGGCACGATCTCGGTCCGCTCGCGAGGGAAGAGCTCGCCACCCGGGTGCTCCACGACCTCCACCGCCTCCTCCACGACCTGCTCCGTGCCGACTCCGCGCCGGCTCCGTGACCTCCATCATCCTTCTGCGAGAACGGCTGCCCTTCGGCGGGACGACCTCGGCGGCCCGTGAAGAGCCAGAGTCCACGCACCCGACGCCGGGGGCCGTGCGAGACTCCCGGCATGGAGATCATCAGCTATGTCAAGACCGTGGCCCGCGAGGGCGAACAGCTCGCCGCCACCGCCGAACGGGCCGGTACGGACGCCCTGGTGCCCACCTGTCCGCAGTGGCGGGTGGCCGATCTGCTGCGCCACACCGGCTCCGTGCACCGCTGGGCCACCGGGTACGTGGCCCAGGGCCTGACCGAGCGGGTGCCGTTCCCGGAGGCGCCGGAGCTGGTGGGCGCTGAACTGCTGGCCTGGTTCCGCGAGGGGCACGCCACGCTGGTGCGGACGCTGACCGGGACCTCGGCCGACGCGCAGTGCTGGACCTTCCTGCCCACCGCGCCGCCTTCGCCGCTGGCCTTCTGGGCGCGGCGCCAGGCGCACGAGACCACGGTGCACCGGATGGACGCCGAAGCCGCGCTGGGCGCGCCCTTCGGGGCGGTGGACCCCGGCTTCGCGGAGGACGGGGTGGACGAGCTGCTGACCGGGTTCCACGCGCGGCCGCAGAGCCGGGTGCGGACGGCGGAGCCGCGGGTGATGCGGGTACGGGCCTCCGACACGGGCGCGGTGTGGACCGTACGCCTGTCCCAGGAGCCGGCGCGCACGGTGCGCGGGGACGCGGGCGGCGAGGAGGCCGACTGCACGCTCGAGGGCGAGGCCTCCTGGCTCTACTCGGCGCTGTGGAACCGGCAGCCGCTCGCCGGACCGGGCGTGACGGGCGACGCCGACCTGGCCCGGCTCTGGGTGGAAGCGGCCGGAATCTGACCCCTCGGCCCGCGAACCGCCGGCCGGCGCACAGAGCCCCCTTGTGGCGGTACGGCCCGCGCGGAGAGACTGCACGCATGGAACAACGGAGTCAGGCCGACCGGGACGCGGTCACCATCGAGATCGTGTACGCCTTCGTCAGCGGCGGTTTCGCGGCCGCACTCGTCTTCGCGGTGCTGTACGGCCCCACCCTGGCCTTCGACCTCTCCCGCACCGCCGACCGAACCCTGGCGGTGGTCGGCGCCGCACTGGCCGCGGCGGTGTTCCTCCTCCGGATCACCCACGTCCTGTGGCGCTTCACCCGCCGCCCGGAGACCGACGGCCGCCAGGAACCCGGGCGCTCCTAGACTGCGTTGCATGGACTCCTCGGCCGTACGGCCCGACACGGCGACGGCAACGGCAACGGAGGCGGCGTCGGCGGAGCCCGGCGTCCCCGCCGGCGAAGGGCGGGTCTCCACGGCCCGGGTATCGCTCCTGGTGCTGTACACGCCGCGGTTGGAGGAGTGCCGCCGGTTCTACGCGGCCCTGGGCCTGGCCTTCACCGCGGAACGCCACGGCCGTGGACCCGAGCACTACGCCGCCGTCCTCCCGGACGGCATGGTCCTCGAGCTCTACCCGGCCCGCGACGACCGTCTCACCGGCGTCCTGCGGCTGGGCCTGGCCGTTGACGCGGAGGTCACGCGTCCGCCGCTGGCCCCGGGGCGCCACCGGTTCACCGATCCCGACGGCCGTACCGTCGAGATCACCGCCGCCGGGCGGACGGGGTGCAGGTCAGCCCAGGGTTGAGGCGTACCAGGTCTGGGTGCGGTACTTCCAACTGGGCTGGGCGTCCCAGGGGTTCGGCATCTTCGCGCTGGTGGCGTAGGCGTAGCCCGCACCGCGTTCGAAGGCCGTGCGGAGCGTCGCGCGCATCGCCGAGGCGTCGGGGACGTCGTGTACGAGGTGCCAGAACGCGGTGCCGCTCGGGTCGAGTTCGGCGCCGGAGCGGTATCCGGTGAGCGCGTTGAAGACGTTGCCGCCGAGCCAGCCGGGGCCCGTGTAGGCCGCGTACGTGTCCTCGAAGGTGACGAAGACGTCGGCGGTGCGGCGGCCGGGCTCCAGGAAGCAGTCGGCGATGGCCGTACCGGGGTTGTTGACGACCAGCTCGGGCGTGCCGGGGGCGATGTCCTCCACGGTGTCCTGCACGTAGGTGCGGAGTTCCGCGTAGTGGTCGCGGGTGGCGTTGCCCGGACCGCAGTCGCGACTGACGACGTCGAAGAAGATGCCGTCCACGTGGAGGCTGCCGTCGGAAGTCTTCAGGTAGTTGTCCACGGAGGCCTTGACCTCGGCGATGCTGCGGTTGCCGTGGTCGGTGTGGACGTAGCCGAGCACCTTGGTCTGCTCGCCGGTGGCGGTGGTGCCGGTGCGCAGGACGTCCGCGCGGGCCTGCCAGGGGGCGTCGAACGGGGAGTCGCCGTTGCCCGGGTTGAGGACCACCACCGAGGCGGCCGGGCTGGTGGCGGTGAGGTCGACGAGCATCGGGTCGTTGGCCCAGACATAGGCGGGGACGGCTATCTCCAGGCCCCGCACCCCGGCGGCCCGGGGCGTCGGTCTCACCTCGGGGGTCGGGGCAGGGGCGAGGGCCGGGGTACGGTCCCCGGCCTGGGCCCGGACCGGCTCCGAGCTCGCCGACGCGGTGACGGCCGGCGCCGGCGCGGCCAGTAAGAGGGTGGCCAGGACGGCGTAAACGGCCTTCGCGGCGCGGGTCATGACTGCTCCTCGGGGCGGCGGCGGGGCGGCGCCGGGGCGATGGCCGGGCGCCGGGGACGACAGCCGGGACGGGAGCCCGACCCCAGGAACACTAGACGGGCCGCCGGGCGCACCAGGGCCGATTCCGCTGCTTCGGGTAGGAGGAACTGACAAGCGAACTTTCCCCGTCCCGGCCGGTTGGGCCGCGCAGCGGCCCTCCGGACGGCCCCCGGACGGCCCCCGGACGGCCCCCGGGCGGCCTCCTGACGACCCCCGCAGGGCCCGGCTCCGCTCGCTATACGGCGGGCAGTCCGACCCCGTGGGCCAGCTGTCCGGCGGCGTGCGCGAAGAAGGCGGCACGGTCCTCGACGACCCGGTCGAACTGGCCGAACAGTTCGAAGGAGATCAGCCCGACGAGCTGCGCCCAGGCGGCGACGAGGGCCGCGGCGGCCTCGGGGGGCAGGCCTTCGGCGAAGTCCGCGGCCATGCGGGCCGCTTCGGGGCGCAGCTCGGCGGGGAGCGGCGGGAGGGAGATGCCACGGCCCTCATAGGCGGCACGGACGATGCCGATGAGGGTGTTGCCCACGCGGGAGGCGGGCCCGACGGTGTCGAGGGGGGCGGTGTAGCCGGGGACGGGCGAACCGTAGATGAGGGCGTACTCGTGCGGGTGCTCCAGCGCCCAGTCGCGGACGGCCCCGCAGACCGCGGCCCAGCGGGTGCGGGGGGTGTCGGCGGCGGCGAGCGAGCGGGCGTCGGCGGCCTCGGCGGCGGCGCCGACGCTGTTGTAGGCGTCGACGATGAGGGCGGTGAGGAGTTCGTCGCGGCTGGGGAAGTAGCGGTAGAGGGCGGAGGAGACCATGCCCAGCTCGCGGGCGACGGCACGCAGCGAGAGCTTGGCGGCGCCCTCCGCCGCGAGCGCGCGGCGCGCCTCGTCCTTGATGGCGGCGGTGACTTCGATGCGGGCTCGTTCCCTCGCCCCTCGCACGGTGCTCATGGGGGTCAGTGTGCCACGCGGGCAGAGCACTGCCCACCAACGAGATCACCGATCCATTGAGAGAGCACTGCTCTTGTTTTGGAGCACCGATCCGTGCACACTGTTCTCAAGCGAGAGCAGTGCTCTCCCAACTCCTCGGAGGCCAGCATGAACGCGCCCAAGCCGTACTACGTCAAGGCCGGCCAGCTCGACATCCTCTTCAACGCCCTCGTCGGCAAGCTGGCCCGCCTCGGCATGAGCCTGGCGGGAACCGCCGAGCTGTCGGTGCGCGGCCGTACCTCCGGGAAGATGCAGCGGATCCCGGTGAACCCGTACCACCAGGACGGCACCCGGTACCTGGTCTCCGCCCGTGGCCACTCCCAGTGGGTCCGCAACATGCGCGCCGCGGGCGGCGGCGAGCTCCGTCTGGGCCGCACCGTGCACACCTTCACCGTCACCGAGCTCACCGACCCCGCCGAGCAGGCCGTCGTCCTGCGCGGGTACCTGAAGAAGTGGGGCTGGGAGGTCAACCGTTTCTTCAACGGGGTCACCGCGAAGTCCTCCGAGTCCGAGCTCCGCGCCGCCGCCCCCGACCACCCGGTCTTCCGCATCACGGTGTCCTCCTGACCCGCCCGCCCCGGCGACTCCGGCGGCCTCGGGAAACCTCCGCCCTCCCGGCCCCACCCGGATCCGACACCGGCGACCCTGGCGGCCCAGGCGGCCCGCTGCCCTCCCGGCACCGTCCGGAGCCGACACCGGCGGCCCTGGCGGCCTCCCGTTTCCCACCCGGATCCGACACCGACGACTCCGGCGGCCCGGCGGGCCCGCTGCCCTCCCGGTTTCCACCGCACCCCGGTCCGACACCAGCAGCCCGCCGTCAGCACCATCCGGGGCCGGGCCGGACGACCCGCCACGCTCCCCGCCCCGCCCGGAGCAGAGCCCGAACCCGCCCCCTGCCCCAGCCCCTGCCCCTGCCCCTGCCCCGAGAACGCGGCGGCGGCCTCGCCGGCACCCCCGGCAAGACCGCCACACTCCACGTCTCGGCGCTCAGCGCTCCCCAGCGGGAGCGGCGACTTCGGCCCGGGTCAACGCCCCCGGGAACGCCCCTGGGCTCCGCCCTTGTCTCCGCCCTGGGCTCCGCCCTTGTCTCCGTCCCGCTCACCCGATCCGGACCCGGACCCGGACCCGGACCCGGCGTCGGACCCCGCGTCGGCCCCAGCCCCGCCCCCGGCCCCGCCCCCCGCCGCGCCCCGGCTCCGCGCCTGCCGCGCGTCGAGCACGTGCAGCGCCTTGCGCGCCAGCGGGTACGTACGCACCATCTCGGCCAGCGTCAGCGAGCCCCGGGCGATCCGGGCGAAGGCCAGCCAGGCCGGCCGGAAGCCGGTGATCGCCGCGTGCAGCAGGCCCGGCTTGGCCTCGAAGAGTTCCAGCATCCGCTTGCCAACGCCCATCTCCACGCCCAGCCCGGCCTTGACGGCGAAGGCGTAGTTGAGGGCCTGGCGCCGCGCGTCCACCGCGTCCTGGGCCTCGGAGATCTTCACGGCCCACTCCCCGGCGAGCCGCCCCGAGCGCAGCGCGAAGGAGATGCCCTCCCGGGTCCACGGCTCCAGAAGTCCGGCCGCGTCACCCGCAACGAGGACCCGCCCGCGCGAAAGCGGCGATCCGGGCTTGCGGCAGCGGGTCAAGTGTCCGGAGGAGAGCGCCGGTTCGAAGCCCGACAGGCCCAGCCGGGCGATGAAGTCGTCCAGGTACCGCTTGGTCGCGGCGCCTTCGCCCTTGGCCGAGATGACCCCGACCGTGAGGGTGTCACCCTTGGGGAAGACCCAGCCGTAACTGCCGGGCAGCGGTCCCCAGTCGATGAGGACCCGGCCCTTCCAGTCCGCGGCTACCGTCTCCGGGACCGGGATCTCCGCTTCCAGGCCGAGGTCGACCTGGTCCATCTCGACGCCGACGTGGGCGCCGATCCGGCTCGCGCTGCCGTCCGCGCCGACCACGGCCCGGGCCAGCACGGTCTCGCCGTCGGCGAGGACCACGGCGACGGTCCGCCGGTCGGGCACGGACGCCCCGTGCTGTTCCACCCGCGCGACGGCCGTACCCGTACGGACCGTGGCGCCCGCCTTCTCCGCCTCGGCGACCAGCGCCGCGTCGAACTCGGGCCGGTTGATCAGCCCGAACAACATCTGCTTGGAACGCCGGGTCCGGGCGAACTTCCCGTCCAGCGAGAAGGTGACCGCGTGGACGCGGTCCTTGAAGGGCAGCACGAAACCCGGCGGGAGCGCATCGCGCGAGGGCCCGATGATGCCTCCGCCGCAGGTCTTGTACCGGGGCAGTTCCGCCTTCTCCAACAGCAGAACGCGCCGTCCCGCGGTGGCCGCCGCGTGCGCGGCCGAGGATCCGGCCGGCCCGGCCCCGACCACGACCACGTCCCACACCTCGCCGGTCTCCCCGACACCGGTCCCCCCGGCGCCGGTTTCCCCGGCCGTCTGCGCGTCGGCCCCCTGAGCGGCCTGTCCTGCCTGCGCGTCGCGTACGTCGCCGCTGTCGCTCTCGTCGCTGCTCACGATGTGCTGCTGCTCCTGATCATGCGGTTCATGCCCTTGCTCCGATGCCGGGGAAATCCTACGGCGCGAGATCGACTGCCCCGTTGTGCGAGGATCGGAAGAGTCTTTTTGCCGTAGCCCGCATACGCACACCACGCGCATGCGGGAGGCGTATACGCAACCCGTACACGTACACCAACGTCGCACCCAAGAGGAGCGTGCCCATGCCGTCTCATCCGATCGCCGAGACCGTCGCCTCGCTGATGCCCCGCGCCAAGCAGGAGCTGTCCGAGCTGGTGGCTTTCCAGTCGGTGGCGGACTGGGCACAGTTCCCGCAGAGCGAGAGCCACGCCGCCGCGAACTGGGTGGCCGACGCGCTGCGCGCCGAGGGCTTCCAGGACGTCGCGCTGCTCGACACCC
Organism: Streptomyces tatrensis; assembly: GCF_049310065.1. Lineage (NCBI taxonomy): Bacteria > Bacillati > Actinomycetota > Actinomycetes > Kitasatosporales > Streptomycetaceae > Streptomyces > Streptomyces tatrensis. The sequence goes on from NZ_JBMDLB010000011.1 coordinate 1,246,731, forward strand.
CCGACGGCACCCAGTCGGTGTACGGGTTCCTGCCCGGCCCGGCGGACGCGCCGACCGTCCTGCTGTACGCGCACTACGACGTGCAGCCCCCGCTGGACGACGCGGCCTGGATCTCCCCCGCCTTCGAGCTGACCGAGCGGAACGGCCGCTGGTACGGCCGGGGCACCGCCGACTGCAAGGGCGGCTTCATCCTGCACCTGCTCGCGCTGCGCGCCCTGAAGGCCAACGGCGGTGTGCCGGTGAACGTGAAGGTGATCGTCGAGGGTTCGGAGGAGCAGGGCACCGGCGGTCTCCAGCAGTACGCGACGGCCCACCCCGAACTGCTGGCCGCCGACGCCGTCGTGATCGGCGACGCGGGCAACTTCCGTACGGGCCTGCCCACGGTCACCGCGACCCTGCGCGGCATGTGCCTGCTGAAGGTCAAGATCGACACCCTGGGCGGCAACCTGCACTCCGGCATGTTCGGCGGGGTCGCCCCCGACGCGATGGCCGCCCTGATCCAGCTGCTGGCCTCGCTGCGCGCGCCGGACGGTTCGACCACGGTGGACGGGCTGGCCTCGGACGCGGTGTGGGAGGGGCTCCAGTACCCGGAGGCCGACTTCCGCTCCGACGCGAAGGTGCTCGACGGGGTCGAGCTGATCGGCGGCGGCACGATCGCGGACCGGCTGTGGTCCCGGCCGGCCGTCACCGTGCTGGCCATCGACTCCCCGCCGGTGGTCGGCGCCACCCCCTCGGTGCACGCGAGCGCGGGCGCGCTGGTGAGCCTGCGGGTACCGCCGGGCGTGGACACGGCGGAGGCGATCAAGCTGCTGGAGGCGCACCTGGTGGCGCACACCCCGTGGAAGGCGCATCTGGAGCTCGAAGTCATCGGCCAGGGACAGCCGTTCCAGGCGGACACGGACAGCCCCGCGTACAGCTCGATGGCGCAGGCCATGAAGGTGGCCTACCCGGGCCAGGAGATGCAGATCAGCGGCATGGGCGGCTCCATCCCCCTGTGCAACACGCTGACGGAGCTGTACCCGGACGCGGAGATGCTGCTCATCGGTCTGAGCGAGCCGGAGGCGCAGATCCACGCGGTGAACGAGAGCGTCTCCCCGGAGGAGCTGGAGCGCCTGTCGGTCACGGAGGCGCTGTTCCTCGTCAACTACGCGGAGTCCAAGCGCGCCTGACGGTGTCACAGGCGGCTCTCACGCCGTTCCCCGCCGCTCCGCCAGGAGCGAACCACGCTACCGGCGCAATCTCCGCCGATGGCGTGGTTCGCCCCCGTACGTTCGGGTGATGGATCTCGTAGAAGTCATCCCCGACCGCCTCCACATGCTCCGCTTCCCCATCGGCCAGGCCTACCTCTGGCGCGACGGTGAGGCCCTGACCCTGATCGACGCGGGCCACGCCGGTTCGGCGGACGCGATCGAAGGGGCGATACGTTCCCTCGGGCTGCTGCCGGAGCGGCTGGAGCGGATCGTCGTGACCCACTGCCATGGCGACCACTTCGGCTCGGCGGGCGAGCTCTCCGCTCGCCGGGGCGCCCCCGTACTGGCGCACACGCTGGACGCCCCGGTGATCCGCGGCGACCGGCCGGTGCCGGAGCCGGTGTTGCTGGACTGGGAACTCCCGCTGTGGGAGCACGCCATGACGGTCCCTCAGGCCCCTGCGACCCCGGTGGACCAGGAGTTGACGGACGGGGAGGTGCTCCCCTTCGGCGGCGGGGCGGCCGTCGTCCACGCTCCGGGGCACACGCCGGGCAGCATCGGCATCCATCTCCCCGCGCACGGCGTGCTGTTCACCGGTGACTGCATCGCCGGCGTCGGCCAGGTGATCCTCGGCGTCTTCAACGTGGACCGCGCCCGTGCCGTCGAGTCGATGCTCCGACTGGCCGCCCTGGCCCCCTCGGTGGCCTGCTTCGGCCACGGCGACCCCCTGACCTCGGACACCGCGGCCACCCTCCGCGCGGCGGCGGAAACGGCAGCGGCAGCTCAGCCTTCGCCCACCCCAATGGGCTGATCCGGACAAGACAAAGGGCGGGGGCAAGCCCCCGCCCCCGCCGCCCGGCTACGGGACCGCGCGCCCCGCCTCCAGGTACGCCGCCCGGCCCCGTTCGCGGGCCCGCAGCGCGCACCGGAGCCTCTCGTAGCGCACCTGCGGCAGCAGGTCCGCCGCTTCCTCCTCCGTCACGAACCGCCAGGCCCGCAGCTCCGGCCCGGGCAGCCGCAGCCGCCCGGTCTGCGCCGCCGACAGCCGGCCGCCGTCGAACAGCAGGCGCAGGCCGCCGTAGCCCGCCGGGGGCCCCGGCGGCTCCCAGTCCACGACGAGGAGCTCGGGGAGGCGCTCCAGTACGAGACCGAGTTCCTCCTCGACCTCCCGCACCCCCGCGCACGCCGGGGCCTCGCCCGCCTCGACGATCCCGCCCGGGAACTCCCACCCCGGCTTGTACGTCGGGTCGACCAGGAGCACCCGGTCCGCGTCGTCGAAGAGCAGCACCCCGGCGGCCACCGTCTCGCGCGTCGGCTGCGGGGTCTGCACGATGTCGCAGACCCGGGCCGTGTCGGTGCGTACGGCTTCGGCGATCCGCTCGGCCGTCTCCCGTACGGTCAGGGTCCCGTTGTCGATGACGTGGGCGTCGGCCGCGAGCCAGCCCAGCGCGTGCTGGTAGGCCGGGATGTGGTCGTAGGCCCACTGCCTCACCCGCAGGTCCACGTCCGCCGCCGCCCCGGGCTCTTCCCGGGTCGCGATCCGCTCCCGGAGGATCGTTTCCTCGGGGGCGAGCAGCACGTGGCGCACCGCGATCCTGCGCGCCGCGAGCCCGCCGAAGATCTCGTCGCGGTACTCCTGCCGCAAGAGCGTCATCGGGACCACCAGCACCCCGCCGAGCTCCGCCAGCATCGCCGCCGCCGTATCCACGACGAGCCGGCGCCAACTCGGCAGGTCCTGGTAGTCGGACACCTCCGCGAGGCGTTTGCGCGGCAGCAGCACGCGCAGCGCGTCACCGATGAACTCCGGGTCGAACAAGGTGCTCTCCGGCAGGAGGCCGGTCAGCTCGCGCGCTGTGCTGCTCTTCCCGGCGCCGAAGGTGCCGTTGATCCAGACAATCACGTCTACCCCTCTCCCGATGCCCCCAGTGGCTTGCCCGCACCACCCTGCCACGGAAACCCCGGTGCTCCTGCGAGTGCTTATCCTCAAGGTCAGGGGCCTGTCCGCAACGCCGGGCCCGCACCGCCACAGCGCCCGCCCCTTCCGGAGGTCCGATACCGTGCCCCACACCCGCCGCCCGCCCGAGCCCCGCTACGGCAACAGGCCGACCATGAAGGACGTGGCGGCCCGGGCCGGCGTGGGCCTCAAAACGGTGTCACGCGTGGTCAACGGGGAGCCGGGTGTCACCCCGGACACCGAGAAGCGGGTCCAGGAGGCCATCGACGCGCTCGGGTTCCGGCGGAACGACAGCGCGCGCGTCCTGCGCAAGGGCCGCACCGCCACCGTGGGCCTGGTCCTGGAGGACCTCTCCGACCCCTTCTACGGACCGCTCAACCGGGCCGTGGAAGAGGTGGCCCGCGCCCACGGCGCCCTGCTCATCAACGGCTCCAGCGCCGAGGATCCGGACCGCGAGCGCGAGTTGGCGCTCGCGCTGTGCGCCCGCCGGGTGGACGGCCTCATCGTGATCCCGGCCGGGAACGACCACCGCTATCTGGAGCCGGAGATCAGGGCCGGGGTGGCCACGGTGTTCGTGGACCGCCCGGCGGGGCGGATCGACGCGGACGTCGTCCTGTCCGACAGCTTCGGCGGCGCCCGGGACGGGGTGGCCCACCTGATCGCGGGCGGCCACCGCCGGATCGGCTTCATCGGCGACCACCCGCACATCCACACCGCGACCGAGCGACTGCGCGGCTACCGCGCGGCCATGGCGGACGCCGGCCTGCCGGTCGACGACTCCTGGATCTCCCTCGGCACGACGGCCCCGGAGCGCGTCTCGGCCGCCGCCCGGTCGATGCTGTCCGGCCCGGAGCCGGTGACGGCCCTCTTCGCCGGAAACAACCGCGTGACGGTCACGGCCGTACGCGTCCTCGCGTCCCTGTCCCGCCCGGTGGCCCTGGTCGGCTTCGACGACTTCGAACTCGCCGACCTGCTGAACCCCGGCATCACGGTGATCGCCCAGGACGCCGCGGCCCTGGGCCGCGTGGCCACCGACCGCCTCTTCCAGCGCCTGGCGGGCGCCGACCTCCCCCCGGCACGCATCGAACTCCCCACCCGCCTGATCCCCCGCGGCTCGGGCGAGATCCCGCCCGCCTCCTGACCGGGGCGCGGGGAACGCCGAAGGCCCGGCCGGGGGCAGTCCGGCCGGGCCTCGTTCGGGGCTACTCGCCTCAGGCGGTCGCCGTCAGCGTCGCCGAGCGGCGCGGGATGGCGAAGGCGTCGAGTTCCGCGCGGGTCAGGCCGGTCAGGGCGGTGACCTCGTCGGCGCCGACGGCGCCGCAGTCCAGGCCGCGGACCAGGTAGCCGGCCAGGGCCTTCGCGGTGGCGGGCTCGTCCATGACGTCACCCTCGATCTTGGCGACGTACGCCTTCAAGCGCGCGGCGGCCGTCTCGAGGCCCTCGCGGTAGAAGACGAAGACGGCCGCGTAGCGGGTCGGCAGGTGCGCCGGGTGCATGTCCCAGCCCTGGTAGTAGGCACGGGCCAGGGCGCGGCGGGTGAGGCCGTAGTGCAGCTTCCAGGCCTCGTGGACGTGCTCGGTGGTGCCGATCGGCAGGACGTTGGTCGAGCCGTCGGAGACGCGTACGCCGGTGCCGGCGGCCGCGACCTGCATGATCGCCTTGGCGTGGTCGGCGGCGGGGTGGTCGCTCGACTGGTACGCGGCGGAGACGCCGACGCAGGCGCTGTAGTCGAAGGTGCCGTAGTGCAGGCCGGTGGCGCGGCCCTTGGAGGCCTCGATCATCCGGGCGACCGCGGCGGTGCCGTCGGAGGCCAGGATGGACTGGCTGGTCTCGATCTGGATCTCGAAGCCGATCCGGCCCGGGCGCAGGCCGCGGGCGGTCTCGAAGGCCTCCAGGAGCTGCACGAAGGCCGTGACCTGCTCGGGGTACGTGACCTTGGGCAGCGTCAGGACGAGGCCCTCGGGGAGGCCGCCGTGGGCCAGCAGGCCGGAGAGGAAGATGTCGGTGGTCCGGATGCCGCGGTCGCGGACGTTGGACTCCATGCACTTCATCCGGATGCCCATGTACGGGGCGTTCGTGCCGTTGGAGAAGGCTTCGGCGACGAGGCGGGCGGCGCGGGCCGCGGCCTGGTCCTCCTCCTCGTCCGAGCGGACGCCGAAGCCGTCCTCGAAGTCGACGCGCAGGTCCTCGATGGGCTCGGAGGCGAGCTTGGCGCGGACGCGGTCGTAGACCGGTACGGCCAGCTCGTCGGAGATGCCCAGTACCTTGGCGAAGGTGGCGGCGTCCGGGGCGTGCTCGTCCAGGGCCGCGAGGGCCTGGTCGCCCCAGCTACGGATGGTGTCCGCGGCGAAGACGTCACCGGGCACGTAGACCGTGTGGATGGGCTGACGGGTGCCGGGGTCACCCGGGTAGTGGCGCGCGAGTTCCGCGTCCACCGGCTTGAGGGAAGCGCTGATGCCCTCGCTGACCGCGCCTGCGAGGCTCGTCGCCACCTTCTCCTGCTGACCCATCGTGCACTCTCCTCTTTTCCGCTTCACGGAATCTTAGATCCGCATTACAGAATTTAGTCACGGGGTTCCGCTCCGTCAATGGTCCCTCCGCCGTCCTGGACAAACGACTCGGGGCCGTGCGGTGAGAAACACCACACGGCCCCGGAGACCACTTACCCGCAGGTCAGCCCCTGCGGCAGGGTTTTAGCCCTTGCGCGCCTTGATCTCGTCGGTCAGCTGGGGGACGACCGCGAAGAGGTCGCCGACCACGCCGTAGTCGACGAGGTCGAAGATCGGGGCCTCGGCGTCCTTGTTGATCGCGACGATCGTCTTCGACGTCTGCATGCCGGCGCGGTGCTGGATCGCACCCGAGATGCCGGAGGCGATGTACAGCTGCGGGGAGACCGACTTGCCGGTCTGGCCGACCTGGTTGGAGTGCGGGTACCAGCCGGCGTCGACGGCGGCGCGCGAGGCGCCGACGGCCGCACCGAGGGAGTCCGCGAGCGCCTCGATGATGTGGAAGTTCTCGGCGCCGTTGACGCCGCGGCCGCCGGAGACGACGATCGCGGCCTCGGTCAGCTCGGGGCGGCCGGTCGACTCGCGCGGGGTGCGGGAGGTGACCTTGGTACCGGTGGCCAGGGCGCCGAAGGTGACGGCGAGCGCCTCGACGGTGCCGGCGGCCGGGGCGGCCTCGACCGGGGCCGAGTTCGGCTTCACGGTGATGACCGGGGTGCCCTTGGAGACGCGGGACTTGACGCTGAAGGACGCGGCGAACGCGGCCTGCGTCGCGACCGGACCCTCGTCACCGGCCTCCAGGTCGGTGGCGTCGGTGATGATGCCGGAGCCGATGCGGACCGCCAGGCGGGCGGCGATCTCCTTGCCCTCGGCGGAAGAGGGGACCAGCACGGCGGCCGGGGAGACGGCGTCGTACGCGGCCTGGAGCGCGTCCACCTTCGGTACGACGAGGTAGTCGGAGAACTCCGGGGCGTCGGCGGTGAGGACCTTGACGGCACCGTGCTCGGCGAGCACGGCGGCGGTGGCCTCGGCGCCGTTGCCGAGGGCGACGGCGACGGGCTCGCCGATGCGGCGGGCCAGCGTCAGCAGTTCGAGGGTGGGCTTGCGGACGGCGCCGTCGACGTGGTCGACGTAGACGAGGACTTCAGCCATTGGGGATGCTCCTGCGAATGCGAAGTAGTCAGGGGGCGTTTGAGAAGGGGCCGAAGCTCTTGGATGAACTTCTGGCCGGCCAGACAGTTCCTAAATGAACTTCTGCTCCGCAAGGAAGGCGGCCAGCGACTTGCCGCCCTCGCCCTCGTCCTTGACGATCGTGCCGGCGGTGCGGGCCGGACGCTGGGTCGCGGAGTCGACCGCGGTCCAGGAGCCTTCGAGACCGACCTCGTCGGACTCGATCTCCAGCTCCTCCAGGTCCCAGGACTCCACCGGCTTCTTCTTGGCGGCCATGATGCCCTTGAAGGACGGGTAGCGGGCCTCGCCCGACTGGTCCGTCACCGAGACGAGCGCCGGGAGGGAGGCCTCCAGCTGCTCGCTCGCCGAGTCGCCGTCGCGGCGGCCGGTGACGACGCCGTCCTCGACCTTGACCTCGGAGAGCAGGGTGACCTGCGGGACGCCCAGGCGCTCGGCCAGGATCGCCGGGAGGACACCCATGGTGCCGTCGGTCGAGGCCATGCCGGTGATGACCAGGTCGTAACCGGCCTTCTCGATCGCCTTGGCGAGCACCAGCGAGGTGGCCATGACGTCGCTGCCGTGCAGGTCGTCGTCCTCGACGTGGATGGCCTTGTCGGCACCCATCGACAGCGCCTTGCGCAGCGCGTCCTTCGCGTCCTCGGGGCCCACCGTCAGGACGGTGATCTCCGCGTCGTCGGCCTCGTCGGCGATCTGCAGCGCCTGCTCGACGGCGTACTCGTCGAGCTCCGACAGCAGGCCGTCGACGTCGTCACGGTTGACGGTCAGGTCTTCGGTGAACTGCCGGTCGCCAGTGGCGTCGGGCACGTACTTCACACAGACAACGATCCTCAGGCTCACGCCGGCTCTCCTACCGCATCGACATTTCTGGTACCGCCTTGTTCAGGCAGCATAGGCGCCATCTCGGGCCGTTCCCGCCGGGGCGGCCCGCGCCCCGTTCAGGAATGTTACTCGTCAGTACACAGCGGGTTCCGCCAGGTTGCAAGGTCGGCGAGCTGTGATCTGGCCAACGCCGGCGGACCGGCCCCAGCAGGGACGATTCAGTCCCTCAACGCGTTGAAGCGCCCCTGGTGGTACAGCAGCGGGCGGGCCTCACCGGCCGGATCTCCCACGGGGTCCCCCGCCGGGTCCCCGGCGACCGCCTCCGCGATGATCACCCGGTGCTCGCCGGCCGGAACCCGCGCCACGATCCGGCACACCAGCCAGGCCAGCACGCCGCCCAGGACCGGGACCCCGTGCGGGCCGGGCGCCCAGTCGGTGGCCGGCCCGAAGCGGTCGGCCCCGTTGCGGGCGAACAGGCCCGCCAGCTCACCCTGGTGCTCGCCGAGTATGTGGACCCCGAGGTGCTCGGAGTCCCGTACCCCGGGCCAGCTGGAGGACCCGGTGCCGATGGTGAACGACAGGAGCGGGGGGTCCGCCGAGACGGAGTTGAGGGAGGTCGCGGTGAAACCCACCGGCCGGCCGCCGCTCTCGGCGGTGATCACGGCGACGCCCGCGGCATGCCGGCGGAACACCGAGCGCAACAGCGCGGGCGAGCCGGGCAGGCCTGCGCCGACCCGTGGGGACGGAGCCGTCGGAGCCGTCATCAGGAGGTGCCCCGTCCGTAAAGCAGGAGTTCATACCGCATATCGCAAGCCTGGCGATCTCTCGTGTACACAGTCAAGCCTCAACGGCCAGATGTAGGGCGCGTCACGCTGCGTGCGGACGTGCGTACCGGCTCACCGGACGCCCCGGGCGCCCGCGACCGGGTGATTTCCGCGCCCGCGCCCGTGTCATACGGCGGCGCCCAGGGCGGCGATCACGTCCGCCTTGCGCGGCATTCCGGCGGCCCGCCGCACGATCCGGCCGGCCGCGTCCAGGACCAGTACCGTCGGGGTCTTCTCGATGCCGAGGGCCCGTACGAGGTCCAGGTTCTTCTCGGCGTCGATCTCGACGTGCCGGACGCCCGGGACCATGGCCGCGACCTCCTCCAGGATCCGCCGGGTGGCCCGGCAGGGCTGGCAGAAGGCGCTGGAGAACTGCACGAGCGTGGCCCGCTCCCCCGGCTCGGCACCCAGTTCGGCGATGCCCAGCCGGCCTTCGACCACATCTTCGACCACGCCTTCGCCCGCGCTCTCGTCCCGCTCGCCCGCTCGCACCCGCGCCCCCGTCTCCGCCGCCACCTGCCCGTACGGGCCCGCGCCCATCATCCCGGTACGTTCGTACGCTGATCGGAGCGCCCCGCGGTCGCGCCGCATTCCCGGCGTGACGAGAATCTCCCCGGGCACGGGCGTCTGGGCTGGCCTGCGGCTCCCGTATGGGGCACGATCCCCATGGCCGCGTACCTACGCTGCCGTAACTTCCGGCCGGGAGCACCTCCAGGCAGAAAGCGGGGTCTCCCCACCATGGCTGAGCTCGTCTACCCCCCGGTCATCGGAGCAGCGCACGCCCTCTTCCGTGCCCTCGACGTCCGCATCGACATGAAGGGCACCGAGAACATCCCGCTCAAGGGCGGAGCCGTTCTGGTGTCGAACCACATCGGCTACCTCGACTTCATCTTCGCCGGGCTGACCGCTCGCCCGCAGAAGCGGCTCGTCCGCTTCATGGCGAAGGAGTCGGTGTTCCGGCACAAGGTGTCCGGCCCGCTGATGCGCGCGATGAAGCACATCCCGGTGGACCGCGCCCAGGGTGAGACGGCCTACCAGCACGCGCTCGACTCGCTGCGTTCCGGCGAGATCATCGGCGTGTTCCCGGAAGCGACGATCTCCCAGTCCTTCACGCTCAAGAGCTTCAAGTCCGGTGCGGCGCGCATGGCCCAGGAGGCCGGTGTCCCGCTGATCCCGGTGGCGCTGTGGGGAACGCAGCGGATGTGGACCAAGGGCCGCCCCAAGGACCTCAAGCGCAGCCACATCCCCGTGACGATGCGGGTGGGCGAGCCGCTGGAGGCGCCCGCCGACCAGTACGCGGGCGCCATCACCCGCCGGCTGCGCGGACGCGTGCAGGAGCTGCTGGACGCGGCTCAGGCCGCCTACCCGGCCAAGCCCAAGGGCATCGAGGACTCCTGGTGGCTGCCGGCCCACCTCGGCGGCACCGCGCCGACCCCGGAGCAGGTCAAGGAAGCCGGCTGAGGCCTGCTGGGGCCTCTGAGGCCTGCTGAGGCCTGCCGAGCCTTACGGCAGACCGCGGCCCCGCCCATCGGGCGGGGCCGCGGTCTCGCGCCGGGGGTGCGTCAGTTCGGGTTCTCCGCGTGGGTCAGCGTCTCCCACGCCTCGAAGTGGTTCTCCGTTCCCGCCGGGCGGCGGCCTTCGGTGAGCCGGCGGGTGTTCTCCATGGTGACGCCGAGCCGGGTGTGCAGGGCGTTGTAGCCGACCTCGGTCGCCGGGCCCAGGCCCTTGGTCAGGCTCCCGCCGCACAGCCAGGAGGGCACGGCCTCACCGAGTTCGTACTTGGCGTGGAAGCCCAGCGCGTGGCGGAACCGGTCCTTGAACTCCGGGTACAGGTCGCGCCCTTGGATGCGCGAGGTCTCGGCCACGTGCATGGCCGCCGCGATGCCCATGCCGGTGTGGCCGAAGTCCCGGCAGGTCTCCTGCGCCAGACCGTCGACGAAGGTGCTCTGGCCGTGCCAGTAGCCGATCAGTTCGCTCCTGGTGTCGATGGTGGAGCGCGGCGGGTACGTGGGCTGCGGCCCGTCGGAGGCCAGGTAGAAGTAGGCGGGCACCCGGCCGAGGTAGATCGCCATCGCCTTGTCGTAGCTCGCGCGGTCGTCGAGGTGGACGGAGATGCCGACGGCGGCGTCCATCATGATCAGTTCCCAGTTGCCGTTGCTGTTCGGCTTCCCGCCGATCACCTCGGGCAGGTAGACCTCGCGCAGCATCGTGGCGAAGCGTCCCTGGTTCGGCCAGCCGCCGGTGTAGGCGTGTTTGACGATCTCGGCGGCGCGCGGCCAGGTGGAGCCCGCCCAGCCGCTCTGCAGCGGGGCGTTGCTGTTGGTGTGGTCCTTGATGCGGGCCGACCACGCGTCCATCAGCTCGATCGACTTCTTCGCGTACCGCACGTCGCCGGTGACGTACCAGGCGAGCGCGTCGGTGTACGCGGCTATGGCGTCCTCCCGTTCGTCGGTGCAGCCGATGTTGGGGTTGGAGTAGGAGCCGCATTCGACGATCTCGCGGGGCTTGGGCGTCCGCGACAGCGAGCCGTACCGGCTCGCGAGCATGGCGTCGAACGCCGCCTTCCAAGGCTGCTGCCCGGCCTGCACCTTGGCGCGTACGAAGTCCAACTGGGCGCGGCTGTTCAGGACTCCGGGATGGGCGAAGGCAGCGGATGCGGCGGGGGTGACGGGAGGGTGGGGGGTGACGGCGGCGGAGGTGGGGGCGAGGGTCAGCGCCGCGACCAGGCCGAGGGCCGAGGCGAGCAGCCTGGCGGGGACTCCGTAACGCATGAAGCGCCTTCCGGTCGGAGGTCGGAGGTGGGGGGTCCTTCGAGGTGCGTCAGGGGTACTTCGGAGAGTCCGTGGGGGGAATCCTGCGGCCGAAGATACTCATGCGCATGCCAAGCTGACAACGATGTCAGACAGGAAAGTTTCCTATTGACCGAAAACAGCGATGCTTTCGCCCTACACCCGTATGGCGTAACCTCGCACCCCTCTGCCACGTCACCTGGCGAAAGGGGCCGGGATGCCGGGGCTCGGACGGTACTTGGCCGCCGCACTGGCGGCGCGCTTCGCCTCCGAGGGAATGGGCATGGCCGTCGTGCTGCTCGCCCTCCAGCGCACCGGGAGCGCCGCCCACGGCGCGTTCGTGCTCACCGCCTGGCTGGCCCCGCACGTGCTCGCGGCTCCGCTCGCGGGCGCCGCCGCGGCCGGGTCGCGCCGGCCCCGCCTCTTCCAGGTGGGCGCCCTGGCGGGATTCACCACGGCCGTGGCGGCACTGGCGCTCCTGCTCGGGCGGGCTCCGACCCCGGTGGTGCTCGCGGTGGCGGTACTCGGCGGCTCCTGCGGGCCGATGGTGACGGGCGGGCTGTCGAGCCTGGTGGCGGGGCTGGTTCCGGCCGGTCCGGCGCGCGACAAGGCGTACGGCTGGGACGCGTCGACCTACAACGGCGCCGCGGTCACCGCTCCGGCGGCCGTCAGCCTGGTCGCGGCCTTCGGCTCGGCCGGGCCGGCGATGGCCCTGCTCGCAGCTTCCGGCGCCCTGGCGGCCGCCCTGGCGGCGACCCTTCCCTACGCGGACCCGGACCCCGGACCCGCCCACGGCGCACCCCGGGCCGGGCTGGGCGGCGGACTGGCCGCCCTGTGGCGGATCCGGGAGCTGCGGGCCGTCACCTCGGCCACCACGCTGGCCTTCGTGGGCATCGGGGCGCTCACCACGACCGCGGTACTGCTGGCCACCGCGCTGGGCAGTCCGGGCGGCGGCGGGGTGCTCATGACGGCCTTCGCCCTGGGCGCCCTGACCGGCTCCCTGACGCTGGGCCGGATCACGTCCGTACCGCCGGGCCGGCTGGCCCGCTGGGCCATGGCGGCGACCGGGGTGGCGCTGACGGCGGCCGCGTTCACCCCGTCCGTCCCGCTCACCGCAGTGGCGTTCGCGGCCGCCGGGGTGTGCGACGGCCCGCTGCTGACGGCCACCTTGCGCATCCGCTCGGAGTTCGCGCCCGCGCGGGTGCGGACCCAGGTGTTCACCCTCGGCGCCGGGCTGAAGGTGACCGCCGCCTCGACGGGCGCCGCGCTCGTGGGGCTCGCGGCCGACGTGCCGCCCTGGATCCTGGTGCTCGCGATCGCCGTCCTGCAACTGGCCGCGGCCCTGCTGCACACCGCGGTGGCGGCACGCGGCCCCGCACGGGACGCGACCCCGGCCGCGGCCACCGGCCCGGCGGCTACAGGCCCGTCGGCAGGTTCCGCCACAACTGCGGCCGGTCCGCGGAATCCTGGAGCACCTTGAGCGTGGCCGGATGCGCGGCCGCGTACAGCCCGGGGTAGTCGATCTCACCGAGCTCCGTGCGCACGGGGAAGGCGAGTTGTTCGCGGTCGAGGGTGAACTGGGCGTCCACACCCGGCTTGTTGCCCCGGGGGTCGACGCGGGACCAGTCCTCGCTGCCGGGCAGCCGCAGCGCGACGAGGCCGTGGATGACGAGGTTCGACCCGTCGTCGTCGCCCAGGAGCTGGTAGCAGAGGCCGGCCGGGATGTCCCGGGCGCGCAGCAGCGCGGTCAGCGCGTGGGCCTTGGCGTAGCAGATCCCGTTGCGCGTGCCGAGGACGTCGGAGGCCCGCCAGGAGACGCGGCCGTCGCCGGAGTCGGCGGAGTGCGGGATGGTGTCACGGACGAACTCGAAGGCCGCTTTGGCGTATGAATATGCATCGCCCGTGGTAGTCCACAGGGCGTCGGCGGTCTCCTGGACCAGCGGATGTCCGTGATCTACCACGTCATCGGCGGCCAGATAGGCGGCAAGGTCAGTATGCTCCTGGATCAATTCCATGATCCAGGAGCATACTCATGCATGACTCTGCATGCCTATAGATTTATGGCGTCGGATTCGACGCCTCTTTCAAGGACGGCCTAGCGGGCCAGCTCTTCCTTGAGGGCCTGGAGGAAGCCGTCCACGTCCTCCTCCTGGGTGTCGTAGCTGCACATCCACCGGACGTCGCCCGCGATCTCGTCCCAGAAGTAGAAGCGGTAGCGCTCCTGGAGCCGCCGCGTGACCTCGTGCGGGAGCCGCGCGAACACCGCGTTCGCCTGCACCGGGTAGAGGATCTCCACCCCGTCGGTCTCGCGCACCCCGGCCGCCAGCCGCTGCGCCATCGCGTTGGCGTGGCGGGCGTTGCGCAGCCACAGGTCCTTCGCGAGGAGCGCCTCGAGCTGCACCGACACGAAGCGCATCTTGGAGGCGAGCTGCATCGACATCTTGCGGATGTGCTTCATCTGCCGGACGGAGTCCGGGTTCAGCACGACGACGGCCTCGCCTGCCATCATCCCGTTCTTGGTGCCGCCGTAGGACAGCACGTCCACGCCGACCGCGTTCGTGAAGCTGCGCATCGGCACGTCGAGCGAGGCCGCGGCGTTGGCGATCCGGGCGCCGTCGAGGTGGACCTTCATCCCCTTGGCGTGCGCGTGCTCGCAGATCGCGCGGACCTCGTCCACGGTGTAGACCGTGCCGAGCTCGGTGTTCTGGGTGATCGAGACGACCTGGGGCATCGCCCGGTGCTCGTCCTCCCAGCCCCATGCCTGCCGGTCGATGAGCTCGGGGGTGAGCTTGCCGTCCGGCGTGGGGACGGTGAGCAGCTTGAGGCCCGCCATCCGCTCGGGGGCACCGCCCTCGTCGACGTTGATGTGCGCCGACTCGGCGCAGATCACCGCGCCCCAGCGGTCGGTGAGTGCCTGCAGGGCGGTCACGTTGGCGCCGGTGCCGTTGAAGACCGGGTAGGCCTCGGCGTGCGGGCCGAAGTGGCCGCGGAAGACCTGCTGCAGGTTCTCGGTGTACTCGTCGTCGCCGTAGGAGACCTGGTGGCCCCCGTTGGCGAGCGCGATGGCCGCGAGGATCTCCGGGTGGATCCCGGCGTAGTTGTCGCTCGCGAAACCGCGCACCGCCGGGTCGTGGTGCCGGCGGGCGTCGGTCTTCGCGGCGGACTTGCGTATCGCGGTCTTCACGGCACCGGTCTTCACGGTTGGGGGGTGAGCCACAGGCGCTGTCCGTTCACATCGGTGGCGGGCCGCTCCCAGACGTTGGCGATGGCCTCGGCCAGCTCCTTGACGTCGGTGAAGCCCGCGAACTTCGCAGTGGGACGCTCGGCGCGCATCGCGTCGTGTACCAATGCCTTGATCACCAGGATCGCAGCCGCGGCGCCCGGACCGTCCTCGCCACCCGCCTTGCGGAAGGAATCCGCCATCGCGAGCGTCCAGGCCTCGGCCGCCGCCTTGCCCGCGTTGTACGCGGCGTTGTTGGCGACCGGCTTGTGCGCACCGGACTGGCTGACCAGGACGTAGCGGCCGCGGTCACTGCGCAGCAACCCGTCGTGGAAGGCCAGCGAGGTGTGCTGGACCGTGCGGATGAGGAGCTTCTCCAGGAAGGCCCAGTCCGCGAGGTCGACGTCGGTGAAGGTCTTGCTGCCGCGCCAGCCGCCGACGAGGTGGACCAGGCCGTCGATGCGGCCGAACTCCTTCTCGGTCTGCTCGGCCCAGGCCTTGGTGGCGTCCAGGTCGAGCAGGTCGACGGTGTCACCGGTGATGGTGGCGCCGCCGTGGGCGTAGCGTGCGGCGTCCACCGCTTCGGCGAGCCGGGCCGCGTCGGCGTCGGAGGCGACGACCACGGCTCCCGCCTCTGCGAGGCGGAGCAGGGTGGCGCGGCCCGCGGGCCCGCCGGCCCCCGCCACTGCCACTACCGCCCCGTGGAGCTTCCCGTTCCCGTTCCCGTTACCGGAGCCGTTCATCTGTGCAGCCTCCTGTGGGCGAGCGCTCACGCGGCGACCCGCGCGGCGGTCTCGCGGTCCGCGGCGTTCCCTGCCGTGATGCCCTTGGTCGAGGCGATCACGCCCTTGAGCTTCTTGGCCAGGGCCTCATAGAACATGCTCAGCGGAAACTCGTCCGGAAGCACGTCGTCCACGAGCTTGCGCGGCGGCTGCGTCAGGTCCAGGGCGTCGGGACCCTTGGCCCACTTGGAGCCCGGGTGGGGCGCGAGGTACTCGGCGACCAGGTCGTACGCCTTGAACCAGTGGACGAGCTTCGGGCGGTCGATGCCGGCCCGGTAGAGGTCCTCGATCTCGGCGCACAGCTGGTTGGTGACCTGCGGGGCGCGCATCCAGTCGATCTTCAGCTTGTTGTCCGTCCAGCGTACGACGTCGTGCTTGTGGAGGTACGCGAAGAGGAGCTGGCCGCCGAGGCCGTCGTAGTTCCGGTTGCGGTCGCCGGACACCGGGAAGCGGAACATCCGGTCGAAGAGGACGGCGTACTGCACGTCACGGCCGTGCTCGTTGCCCTCGGACTCCAGCTTCACGGCCTCCTTGAAGGCGGTGAGGTCGCAGCGCAGCTCTTCCAGGCCGTACATCCAGAACGGCTGGCGCTGCTTGATCATGAAGGGGTCGAACGGCAGGTCGCCGTGGCTGTGGGTGCGGTCGTGGACCATGTCCCACAGGACGAAGGCCTTCTCGCAGCGCTCCTGGTCCTCGACCATCCGGGCGATGTCCTCGGGCAGCTCGATGCCCAGGATGTCCACGGCGGCCTCGGTGACCTTGCGGTAGCGGGCGGCCTCGCGGTCGCAGAAGATGCCGCCCCAGGTGAAGCGCTCGGGGGCCTCGCGCACCGCAATGGTCTCCGGGAAGAGCACGGCGGAGTGCGTGTCGTAGCCCGGGGTGAAGTCCTCGAAGGTGATGCCGAGGAAGAGCGGGTTGTCGTACCGGGTGCGCTCCAGCTCGGAGAGCCACTCGGGCCACACCATCTTCAGCACGACGGCTTCGAGGTTGCGGTCCGGGTTGCCGTTCTGGGTGTACATCGGGAAGACCACGAGGTGCTGGAGCCCGTCGGCGCGCTCGGCGGCCGGGGCGAAGGCCAGCAGGGAGTCGAGGAAGTCCGGCACGCCGAAGCCGCCGTCGGCCCACTTGCGCAGGTCGCCGATGAGGGCTGCGTGGTACGCGGCGCCGTGCGGGAGCAGCGGCGACAGCGCCTCGACGCCCTCGATCACGCGCTCGACCGCGGCCTGGACGGTGGCACGGGCGTGCTCGCCTTCGGCCTCGAAGTCGATGGAGCCGTCGGCCGACTGCCAGGGCCGGATCTCTTCCACGGCGGCCTTGAGCTCGGGCCAAGCCGGGTGGTCGACCACCCGAACACCAGCGGTTATCACGGCACCGCCGGTACCCGGCACAAGAGTTTCCGTCATGTCACTTCCTCCACAGGAGAACCTCACGTCGCGACAGGGTAGGCATGTGAGGCTCTCTTACTCAAGAGGAGGTCCGGGAAATTATCCTGCGTCACCCCCGGTTTCACGGGAAGTCTTCCCGTTCTCATGCGTGGAATCGATGACTTCACCCAGTCGTGCCAAGGCCTGACGGGCCTCGGGAAGTACTCCGGCCAGTGCGAGGAACCCGTGGAACATTCCCGGGTGGGAGTCCAGGGCCGACCGGACCCCGGCGCCGAGCAGCCGGTGGTGGTACGCCTCCCCCTCGTCCCGCAGCGGATCACAGCCGGCGACCACCACGTAGGCGGGCGGCAGCCCCCTCGGGTCCCCGGCGAGCGGGGAGGCCAGCGGATCGCCGCCGTCGCCGTCGGGGCCCAGGTACTGCTCCCAGAACCAGCGCGAGTGCGCAGCGGTCAGGAAGCAGCCCTCGGCGTTGCTCCGGTAGGACCCGGTGTCCTGGGCGGCGTCCAGGCACGGTTGAAGCTCTCTCCCGGCTGAAGCCGGGAGATTCCCCCCTAGGTCGCCCTGGCGGGTTTGACAGGTCATGCCTGTCCGGCGACGACCCTCCCGGCCGCCGGAGCAAGTACGAGACTCGCTCACGTCATACTGCACCTCAGCGACTCCAGCTTGGTTATCGCTGAGGTCACCAATGACTGTAGCGAGCTCCTGGGTTCCGCGCCGTCGATTCAAGGATGACCGCCAGGGCCCACCCGTCGCCGTGGCAGAACACCACGGTCGGCCGGGACCCGGGCCACCGCTCCGAGTCGGGGTAGTCGACGCGTAAGGGGGCCGGAGGCGCCCCGGCCGGCCCGGGGGCCTCCCGGTCCTCCACGGCGCCCACGACGGCCGGCCGGGCCGTGGCGGGCACGGCGGCGAGGATCCGGCGGGCTTCGCCGGCGTCGGTGACGCGCCCCCCGAGGTCGGGGAAGAAGGAGGCCAGCGCGTCGGCGTAGGGACGGGCGGCGGGATCGAGCCGGTCGACCGGGGCGGGGCTGTCGGCCCCGTCGGCCCCAGCGGTCACGTCCGTCACGGCGGCGGGCCCCTACGCCCGCTGGTTCGCGAAGTGCGGGATGACCTTCTCGCCCCACTGCCGCAGGGTCTCCAGACAGGCCTCCTGCGGCACGGTCCCCATCTGGATCAGGCACATGATCTCGTCGGCCCCCGCCTCCCGCAGCCGTTCCACGTACGCGATCGCCTCGTCCGCGCTCCCGTAGGCGTGGTCCGCGTTGAAGGTGGCCGTGGCCGTGGGCCGCACCGGGATGTCCTGCTCGTGCAGCCGGGCCACCACCTGCTCGGCCGCCCTGCGCATCTCCGCCCCCTCGTCGGCGCCCGCGACCACCGCCTCGTCCGGCACTCCCGCACCGCCGTACCAGTGGCCGATGGACTGCGCGAAGAACCGCTGCCCCCGGATCCCGATCCGGCGCGCCTCCTCCGGGTCGTCGAGCACGATCGTCGGGCAGAGCACCGAGAAGTGGTCGTTGACGGCCGTGGAGACGAAGCGGCCGCCGTCCCGGCCGGCGATCGCGGCGTCGTAGACGGAGCGCATGCCCGCGATGGACTGCGGCCCGGCGAATCCCATCACCAGCGCCCCGACACCCAGTTCCGCGGCCTGCACCAGGGTCTCGGCCCGGCTGCACGCGAGGAACAGCGGCGGATGGGGCCGCTGGCTCGGCCGCGGCAGGATCGGGTGCGGATCGATGTCGATGAGCTCCCCGTGGTACTCCAGCTCCTCCTCCTGCCAGGCCTTCCCGATGATCCGCAGCGCCTCCTCGACCTCCGCCGTGGTGCGGTCCCTGTCCACCCCGCACAGCGAGGTCTCCTGCACGGTCCCGCCCCGCCCGGCCCCCAGGTCGACCCGTCCGCCGGACAGCAGGTCGAGCATCGCGGCCCGCTCGGCGACCCGGACGGGGTGGTTGAAGGCGAAGGGCATGCACACGACTCCGTGCCCGATGCGTATGGTGTTGGTCCGGGCCGCCACCCAGGTCAGGAAGATCTCGGGGGCACTCATGTGGGCGTACCACTTCAAGGAGTGGTGCTCCACGGCCCAGATCCGGTCGAACCCCATCTGCTCGGCGAGCACGGCCTGCTCGACGCAGTCCCGGATGACCTGGTGCTCCCGTTCCACGGTCGGGTCGGCGAGCTGAGCTTCGAAGATCACGGAGAATTTCACGGTGCCTCCAGGGTTGCGTCCCGTACCCGGTCTCACTTCTATTCGAAATATGACTAGTAGTCAGACGTCGAAGAAGCAAGAGCTTCCACCGACCGCGTGGGCGGTTCTCGGCCTGCTCTCCTTCCCCGGGGAGCGGACCGGCTACGAGTTGAAGAAGTGGGCGGACTCCTCGCTGCGCTTCTTCTACTGGTCACCGGCCATCAGCCAGATCTACGCCGAACTGCGCCGCCTGGAGGAACTGGGCTACGCGGCCTCCGTGCGCTCGGGCCCCGAAGAGGCGCGGGCCAAGCGCCGCTACGGCATCACCCCGGCGGGGCGCGAGGCGCTGGCCGGCTGGGCCGGCGACGTGGCCGAGGTGGGCCCCCCGGTCCTCAAGCACGGGCTGCTGCTGCGGGTCTGGCTCGGGCACCTGGCCGAGCCGGAGCGGCTGCGCGGCATGGTGACGGAGCATCTGGAGCGCACCACCGAGGAGTTGACCGCCGTACGGGAGGCCATGGCGCACGCGGCGACAGAGCCCGACTGGGCCTTCCCGGTGCTCGCCCTGCGCTGGAGCGAGCGCCAGCACCTGGCCGAACTGGAGCTGACACGCGCGCTGCTCGCGGACCTGGAGGGACTGGTCGTGCAGGAACGTCAAGCCGGCGGGGACGCGCCCACCCCCGGGTGACCGCGCGGGCCGCACCGGGGGCGTTCCAGCCCCCGGCGGGCCCGTCGGGGAGCGGCCGGACGGCATTGCCGGGGCCCCGCAAAGGCGGTTTCATCGCATGCGGGGCGCACTAGCATGCGCCTCACCATCGCGCGCGGCCGGTCGGGACACCGCGACCGCGCGGGGAGCCGCCGTCGACGGAAGCGAGAGAGCCTTGACTTTCCTCACCATCGGGCACCGCGGGGTCATGGGTGTCGAACCGGAGAACACTTTGCGGTCGTTCGTCCGCGCGGAACGTTCCGGCATGGACGTCGTCGCGCTGGACGTGCGGCTCAGCAAGGACGGCGCCCTCGTCGTCCTGCACGACGCCGAGGTGGACCGCACCACCGACGGTTCGGGCGCCGTGGCCGACCTGACCCTCGCCGAGCTGCGCGAGCTGGACGCCGGAGACGGCGAGCACGTGCCGGTCCTGGACGAGGTCCTCGACGCGGTCCGCGCCCCGCTGCGCATCCAGGTCCACGACCTGGCCGCCGTCGGGACCTTCGCGGAGCTGCTGCTGCGCCGCGATCTGACCGGCCGGGTCGAAGTGGCCTCCTTCCGCGACGAGGTGCTCGTGGAGGCGGCCCGCCTGGTGCCGGGCGTACGGACCGTGCTCTACGCGAACCAGACCCCGGCCGAGGCCGGGGAGGCCGTCGCCCGGGCAGCCCTGGCGGGCGCGGAGACGGTGGCCCTCAACATCGGCCACCTCACCCTGCACACCGTGGAGTCGGCGCACGAGGCCGGACTGCGCGTGACGGGGTGGACGGTCAACACGCTGGAGCGGCTGCGCCTCGCGCGGGCCCTCGAACTCGACGGCGTGCTCACCGACTTCCCGGAGATCCGCTCCACGGGCCGCTTCACCGCCTGAGCAGCACGCACCACGGACGACCCGTGGGCCCCGCCCCGCGACTACAGCGGCTTGACCAGCAGTTCGAAGGCCAGGTCGTCGCGGAGCGGGACGCCGAACCGCTCGTCCCCGTAGGGGAAGGGGCTCATCTCGCCGGTGCGCTCGTAACCACGGCGCACGTAGAAGGCGATGAGCTCCTCCCGTACGTTGATCACGGTCATCCGCATCTCCTTGGCCGCCCACTGCTCGCGGGCGCGGCGCTCGGCCTCCGCCATGACCGCCTTGCCCAGTCCGCCGCCCTGCTGGCCGGGCCGGACCGCGAACATGCCGAAGTAGACGTGGTCGCCCCGGTGTTCGAGGTGGCAGCAGGAGACGATCTCGCCGGCGCGCTCCACGACGAGGAGCATGCCCTCCGGGTGTCCGACGATCCGGGCCACGCCCTCGGCGTCGGTCCGCTGCCCGTCCAGGAAGTCCGCCTCGGTGGTCCAGCCCCCGCGGCTCGAATCCCCCCGGTACGCCGATTCCACGAGCTCCACGAGCTCCGGGATGTCCGCCTCCACGGCACTGCGGTAGGTCAAGGCCTGGGGGGCGGCGCTCGGCATCGAGGGCTCCGTTCTGCGCGAGGTCGTTCGACGTGCTTCTTCGGTGGTCCCACAGAGCCTAACCTCGCCCGGCGTGATGGCCGCGTGAAGGGGGCATCTCTTCCGGTGAAGCCGACGAACCGGGAGGTTCCGCCGTGCACGGTCCCGCCACGTCCCTCTCCACCTCCGTCTCCGCCTGGCTGCTCGTCCTGCTCTGCGCGGTGAGCGGTGCGTACTGTCTGCGGCGCGCGGGAAGAGCGGGAAGAGCCGGCGGCGGACCGGCGGCCGGGGAGGCGGCGATGGGGTTCGGCATGGCCCTGATGGCGGTGCCGCTCCGGCTGGGCGGCGACTGGCAGGCTCCCGTGCTGGGCGTGGTCTTCTGCGGGGCGGCGCTGCACGCGCTGTGGCTGCTGCGCGGCGGACCGCACCACGCGCACCACCTGGTGGGCTCGCTGACCATGGTCTACATGGCGCTGGCCGCGGGTACCGGTGCGGGGGCGGGCTCCTCCGGCCACGCCCACGGGCAGGGCGCCGGGCTGCCGCTGCTCACCGGCCTGCTGCTCGTCTACTACGCCGGGTACGTGGTGCTGGGCGGCGCCCGGCTGGTCACGGCCGGGGGCGCGCCGAGCGCGGGCGGCGCGCGCGGCCCGGGCGGCCCCGGAGCCCCCGCCGGACCGGCGGAAGTGATCCGCGCCTGCCGACTGGCCATGGGAATGGGGATGTTGGCGATGCTGCTCACGATGTGAGGCCCCGATCGGGCCGGGCAAACGTGTCCTGCGTCACCCTTGGCCCGGACCGTACCCCCAGGTAGCCGCACGCTCCTAGGCTGGGGCCATGATGGTCCCCGCCGTTCTCCTGCTGCTCGGCGCCCTGACCGCGGTGCTCGCACCCCGCCTGCTGGCCCGGGCCCGATGGCCCGAGCGCGAACCCGTGGTGGCCCTGTGGACGTGGCAGTGCGTGGTGGGCGCCGTACTCCTGTGCCTCGCGCTGTCGATGCTGCTGAGCGCGGCCGCCGCCTGGCAGGCCGTACGGGGCGGGCTGTTCGCCCCGGCTCCGCACGGCGTGGTCGACGCCTACGCACTGGACGCCACCGGCGGGCTCTGGGCCGCGGGCACCGCCGTCGCACTGGCGGGCGGCGGGCTGTGGACCGGCGCGATGCTGGCCCGGGAGATCTTGCGGGCCCGCACCGGGCGCCGTGCGCGGGGCGCCGAACTGCTGCTGCGGGCACCCCTGTTGCCCGGGGAGGAAGCCTCCGGGGCGCGGCTCGTGGTCCTGGAGGGGCAGCGGCCCGACAGCTGGTGGCTCCCGGGTCCGGCCCCGCGGCTGGTGGTCACGACGGCGGCACTGGGCCGGCTCAAGGGGAGTCAGCTGGACGCCGTACTGGCCCACGAGCAGGGGCACGCGACGGCCCGGCACGACTGGCTGCTGCACTGCTCGCGGGCCCTGTCCGGAGGGTTCCCGCAGGTCCCGGTCTTCGCCGCGTTCGAGGCGCAGATGCACCGGCTGGTGGAGCTGGCCGCCGACGACGTGGCCTCGCGGCGGTACGGGCGCCTGACCACCGCCCTGGCCCTGATCGGCCTGAACGAGGACCGCGGGGTCTTCGGCCCGTCCCCCGCACCGGACGCGCACGTCCCCGAGCGGGTCCGGCGGCTGCTCGCGGCCGCGCCCCGCCTGTCGGCCGTACGCCGGCTGCGGCTGACGGCCCTGGCGACGCTGGCTCCGGCGGTTCCGCTGCTGGTGGCGTTCGGACCCGGGCTGGGCGCGCTCGCCTGAGGGCCGGCCGCCGGGGATCGCGGGGCCTTTGCCTTGCGTGGCATCGGCGCCGACAGGTGCAAGGATCGGCGGATGCGGAGCGAGTACGTACGGTTGCGGACCCCACTGGTGTGCGCGCTGCTCGCCGCGGCGGCCGTGCTGACGGTCCTGGTGGCCGTCCGCTGGGGTCCGCTCCTGTCCTTCGACGAGCGGGTCGCGCGCGGGCTGCACTCCTACGCGGTCGCCCGTCCCGGGGTCACCGGGCTGATGCGGGTGCTCACCGACTGGGTCTGGGACCCGTGGACCATGCGGGCCCTGGCCGGCGCGGCCTGCGCGTGGCTGTGGTGGCGGGGCGAGGGCCGGTGCGCACTGCTCGTCGCCTTGGCCGCCCTCGCGGCCTCGGCGGTCAGTCAGGGACTGAAGGTGCTGGTGGGGCGGGAGCGGCCTGTTTGGCCGGATCCGGTCGTCACCGCGGACTACGCAGCCTATCCGTCGGGACACGCCCTGACGGCGATGGTCGTCTGCGGTCTGCTGGTGTGGCTGGTCGCGCGCCGGCCCACGGGACCGGCAACGGGACCGGCCGCGCACCCCTTCACGCGCCCCCTCCCGGTCCTGGCCCTGTCCCTGGCCGCGGTCTCGGTCCTCGGGGTCGGCTTCACCCGGATCTACCTCGGCGTCCACTGGTTCTCGGACGTCCTGGCGGGCTGGCTGCTGGGCGCGGTACTCGTGGCGCTCACGGTCGCGGCCTCGGCCTCTGACGGTGTCTGCTCGGGGCGATCCCCCGTGTCGCCCCGAGCAGACGGTCCGGTGCGCTGAGTATACTGGCTGCGAGCCAGTCAACGCAGGAGCAAGCATGTCCCCGCGCAGCGCATCGGTCAATGAAGAATTGCGTCGGCGTTCCCGGGAGCGGCTGCTGCAGGCCACGGTCGAGCTCGTCGCGGAGCGCGGCTACGAGGCCACCACCCTCGGTGACATCGCCGACCGGGCCGGAGCCGCCCGCGGTCTGGTGTCCTACTACTTCCCGGGCAAGCGCCAGCTCCTGCAGTCGGCCGTGCACCGGCTGATGCACCTCACCCTGGAAGCGGCGCTGGAGCGCGAGCCCCGTACGCAGGACGGCCGGGAGCGCCTGGCCCGGGCCGTCGACGCGATCCTCGGCCTGGCCCGGGACCAGCCCCGGCTGATGCGGACGCACATGGCGGGGATCCTGCAGGCGGAGGGGTTCGTCCAGTGCGCCGAGCAGCAGCGGCTCGCGGAGCTGCTGCGGGACACCGTCGTGCGGTACGGGTCGGCGGACGTGGACACCGACTACCCGCTGCTGCGGGCGCTGTTGATGGGCGCGGTGGTGGCGGTGCTGCTGCCGGGCGCGCCGATGCCGGCGACCCGGCTGCGGGCCGAGTTGTTCCAGCGGTACGGGCTGGACTGGGAGTCGGGTGTTCCGCCGGACGGTGGACCGCCCGGCGGAACGTTTCCCTCGCCCCGTTAGTGGTACACGGGCTGGGTCTGCACGTTGAGCCGGTCCAGCCACACCCACTTGGCGCTGTCGGTGCGCCAGTCGTCGAGCCGCAGCACGTCGAGGCCCTTGACTATGTCGTTCGAGTAGATGTGCCCGTTGTAGTAGTACGCGGACCAGGAGCCGCCGAGGCCGAGCTTGTCGGTGGTCAGCGGGCCCCGCTCGAAGTAGGCGATCTCCTTCGGGCTGGTGGAATCGGTGAACTCCCAGACGGAGATGCCGCCCTGGTACCAGGCCTGGACCATGATGTCGCGGCCGCCGCCGACCGGGATCAGCGAGCCGTTGTGGGCCACGCAGTTCTCGGTGTCCGCCTGCATGCGCGGGATCTTGAAGTAGCTCTTGAAGACGAGCTTGCGCTGGTCACCGCGGCCGGTGATCTCGTAGATGCCGTCGGCTCCCCGGGTGGGACCGGTGGCCTCGTTGCAGGTGGCGCCGCCACCGCCGCCCAGCTCGTCGGTGAACACCACCTTGTTGGCACGCTCGTTGAAGGTGGCCGAGTGCCAGAACGAGAAGTTCACGTTGTCCTGGACCCGGTCGATGACGCGCGGTTCCTCGGGCTTGCTGATGTCGAAGAGGATGCCGTCGCCCATGCAGGCGCCCGCGGCGAGGTTCTTGGAGGGCAGCACGGTGATGTCGTGGCAGCCCGTGGTCTTGGAGACGCCCGGGTTGGTGGGACCGCCCGGGTTGCCGCCGTCCGGGAAGAGGATCGGGAAGGCCACGACCGCGGCCTGCGTCGGGCTCTTCTTGGGGACCTTCACGATCGAGATGCCGTCGTGCGGCGGCTTGCAGTCGGGGAACGCGTCGTTCGGGTTGTAGGAGGAGACGTAGAGGTAGGCGTCCCGGCCGCCCGGCACCAGCGTGTGGGTGTGGGAACCGCACGGGGTCTCGACGGACTTGATGTACTTGGGGTTCTTCTTGTCCTTGACGTCGAAGATCTTGATGCCCTCCCACGAGGACTTCTCCGTGGCGGGCTGCGAGACGCTGTTGCACGAGTCGTCGCTGCGCGAGGAGTCGGTGGACAGGAAGACCAGGTCACCGTCGACCGAGATGTCGTTCTGCCCGCCGGGGCACAGCACTTCGGTGACCTTCTTCGGCGCCTTGGGGTTGCCGATGTCGTAGATCACGAAGCCGTTGTAGTTGCCCGCGTAGGCGTACTTGCCCTGGAACACCATGTCGGAGTTGATCTGATTCGGGTCGCTGCTGGGGATGTTGGCCAGGGGTTTGATGTTCCGGCTGTGGACGATCTCGTCCTGGCCGGGTATCTCGCCGGGTGCCAACTCCCGGCCCGCGCCCGCCGCGGTGGCGGCGCTCTGCGGCGCACCCGCGCCCGGGAGCAGGTCCCCCGGATCGGGGGTGGCGGCCGCGGGGCCGGCCGCCAGTAACGTGGTGAGGAGCCCGGCCGCGGCTGCGGCCACTCCAAGGGATCTGCGCCGTCTGCTGGTGTGCATCAAGGTCACCGTGCCCTCCCATGAGTCCGATCGGTTCCGCCCGTGGTGGGAACGGAACGCGGACCCCGGCAGTATGGTCCTTTGCATGGACATGGCGAAAGTCTCACTCGGGCGAATCGTCGGATCGGCCCTGGCCGTCGGGCTCCTGCTCCCCCTCGCCGGCTGCACGGACGGCGAGGGGACGGACGGCGCGGCGGCCGACGGCAGGCCGATGGTGATCGCCCCCGGCAAACCCGGCGAGCAGGCGCGCACCATCTCCCCCGAACAGGCGGCGAAGGAGCTGCCCGACGACACCCCCAACGCGGCGGACCGAGCGTACGTGCGGAACATGATCGAACACCACGGTCAGGCACTGACCATGAGCGCGCTCGCCCCGGACCGGGCGTCCGCCGACGGGGTCAAGCGGCTCGCCGAGCGGATCGCGGCCGCTCAGAAGCCCGAGATCGGCGCGATGGAGGGCTGGGCGGCCCGGCACCCGGCGCCCACCGCCGACCCGGGGGGCCACGAGCACGCGGCGATGCCCGGCATGGCCACCGAGCGGCAGCTGGGCGAGCTGGCCGCGGCCAGGGGGGCGGACTTCGACCGGCTCTTCCTCGCCCTGATGACCGCCCACCACGAGGGCGCCCTGAAGATGGCGGGCGAGGTCCTGGCCTCGGGCAACAACGCCGCCGTGGAGGAGATGGCCAACGAGGTGGCGGCCACCCAGAGCGCCGAGGTACACCGGATGCGCGCGATGGGCTGACGGCCCGGGCACCCGGTGTCATGCTGGGAACACCTGCGTGAGGAGCTCCGCCGTGCTTCGTATCGCCGTCGTCGGATCGGGTCCCAGTGGGGTCTACGCCGCACAGACACTCGTACAGCAGCGTGAGGTGCCGGGGATCCGCGTCGACGTGCTCGACCGGCTGCCCGCTCCGTACGGGCTCGTGCGCTACGGGGTGGCCCCCGACCACGAGAAGATCAAGTCCCTGCAGGGCAGCCTGCGCACCGTGCTGGAGGACGAGCGGATCCGCTTCCTCGGGAACGTCGAGGTCGGCGGGGACGCCCTGCCCACCGCCCGGCTCCTGGAGCTGTACCACGCGGTGGTGTACTGCGTCGGCGCGGCCCGGGACCGGATGCTCGGCATCCCCGGCGAGGACCTCGCCGGGGTGCACTCCGCCACGGCCTTCGTGGCCTGGTACAGCGGCCACCCGGACGCCGCGGCCGAGGCCTTCGGGCTGCCCGGGGTGGATGCGGCGATCGTGGTCGGCGCCGGGAACGTGGCGGTCGACGTCACGCGGATCCTGGCCCGGGGAGTACCGGAGCTGGCCCCCACCGACATGCCGCAGCCGGCCCTGGGCGCGCTCGGCGACAGTGCGGTGCGCGCGGTCCACATGGTGGCCCGGCGCGGGCCCTCGCAGGGCAAGTTCACCACCAAGGAGCTGCGCGAACTGGGCACGCTGCCGGGCGTGGACGCACTGGCCGACCCCGCGGAGCTGGCCCTCGACCCGGCGTACGCGGACCCGGGCGCGGCCCTGCCCGCGGTGAACCGGCGCAACGTGGAGGTGCTGCGCGGCTGGGCGGCCGCCCCGGCGGGCGGCGGGGACCGGCGGATCGCGCTGCGGTTCTTCCTGCGCCCGGTGGAGGTGCTCGGCGGCCCGGACGGCCGGGTCACCGGGATGCGGTTCGAGCGGACGGCCCCCGACGGTCTGGGCGGGGTCACCGGTACGGGGGTCTACGAGGACGTCCCGGCGCAGCTGGTCCTGCGCTCGGTGGGGTACCAGGGCGTCCCGCTGGACGGACTGCCCTTCGACGAGCGGCGCGGTACGGTCCCGCACGCCGCGGGCCGGGTGCTGAGGGAGGGCCGGGCCGCCGTCGGAGAGTACGTGGCGGGCTGGATCAAGCGCGGCCCGACCGGGGTCATCGGCACCAACCGGCCCTGCGCGAAGGAGACGGCCTCCTCCCTGCTCCAGGATGCGGGGGCGCTGGCCCGGCGCGACCGCGAGCGGGACCCGCTGGAGGCCCTGCTCCGGGCCGGACTGCGACCGGTCCGGTGGCCGGGGTGGCTCGCCATCGAGACGGCCGAGGCGGAGCTCGGGCGGTCCCTGGGCCGGCGCTCCGTCAAGATCCCCGACTGGGCGGGCCTGCTGGCCGCGGCGGGCGGCACGGACTGATCCCCGGGTCAGCTCCGGTCGTCAGCCCTGGCCGTCAGCCCCGGTCGCGGTCAGCCCCGGTCGCGCGTCTCCTCGGCGGCGGCCGCGGCGAGGACGCCGTCGAGCAGCCCGGGGAACAGCTCCGCCAGCTCGGCCCGGCGCAGACCGTTCAGCTTGGCCGTGCCGCGGTAGGACTGGCGCACGACACCGCTCTCGCGCAGGACCCGGAAGTGGTGCGTGGTCGTGGACTTGGTGACCGGGAGCTCGAAGTGCGAGCAGACCAACTCGGCGTCCGTGGCCGCGAGGTCGCGGACGATGGAGAGCCGGACGGGGTCGGAGAGTGCGTGCAGGACCCCTTCGAGCCTGATCTCGGCGGCCTCGGGGTGGGCGAGGACACGGGCCGCGTCACGTTCCGTCATGTCCGTACTCCACTCGCTGGGCGTTGCCGCGGTTCCACGATTCCGGGTATCCGGGTGTCGGGTGCCCCTCCATCGTACGAGAACCATCGTAGGAGCGGAGCCGAACGGCCGGGTGCGGCGCGGGAGCCCGGCCCCCGCGCCGCACCGGTTCACCACGAACGCAGGTACTGCTCGGGCGTACGGATCTCCGCGCCCAGCTCGGCGGCGGCGCGGCGGGCCCAGAACGGGTCGCGGAGCAGTTCGCGGCCCAGCAGGACGGCGTCGGCCTCGCCGTTGGCCAGGATCTTCTCGGCCTGCTCCGGTTCGGTGATCAGCCCCACGGCGGCGACCGGCAGGGTGGTCTCGGCCTTGACCCGGGCCGCGAAGGGCACCTGGTAGCCGGGGCCGACGGGGATCGTCACGCCGGGCGCGAGGCCACCGGTGGAGACGTCGAGGAGGTCCACGCCGTGCTCCACGAGCAGTCCGGCCAGCCGGACCGTCTCGTCGGCGGTCCAGCCGTCCTCCTCCAGCCAGTCGGTGGCGGAGATCCGGAAGAACAGCGGCAGCTCCTCGGGCCACACCGCCCGTACGGCGTCGACGACTTCGAGGGCGAGGCGGGTGCGGTTCTCGAAGGAGCCGCCGTACTCGTCGGTGCGCTTGTTGCTGTGCGGGGAGAGGAACTCGCCGATCAGGTAGCCGTGGGCGCCGTGGACCTCGACGACCTGGTAGCCGGCGGCGAGGGCGCGCCGGGCGGCGGCCGCGAACTGCCCTACGACGTCACGGATCTCCCGGACCGTCAGCTCGTGCGGGACCTGGTGGTCCGCGGAGAACGGCACGGGGCTCGGGGCGCTGGGCCGCCAGCCGTGCGCCTCGGATCCGACGGGCCGGCCGCCCTTCCAGGGGCGGTCGGTGGATGCCTTGCGGCCGGCATGGGCGAGCTGGATGCCGGGGACCGCGCCCGCGCCCTTCACGAAGGAGGTGATCCGGCGCAGCGCCTCGACCTGGGTGTCGTTCCAGATGCCGAGGTCGTACGGGGAGATCCGCCCCTCGGGGGCGACGGCCGTGGCCTCCTGGATGATCAGGCCGGCGCCGCCGGTGGCGCGGGCCGCGTAGTGCGCGAAGTGCCAGTCGTGGGCGACCCCGGCGTCCGGACCGGAGGGCTCGGCGCTGTACTGGCACATCGCGGCCATCCACACGCGGTTCGGGACGGTGACCGAGCGGATGGTCCACGGCTGGAACAGGGCGGCGAAGGAAACGGGGGCAGCACTCATGAGGGGTCTCCAGGGGCGACTGGAAGCGCGCCGGGGAACCGGCCGCCAAGTACGAGAGTCACCGTACTACGAAATCCTTCGTAGTACGAAGCCTCTCGTACGACGGGGCGGGCTCGCGCGCCGCGACCTGCCCCTGTCAGTGGTCGGGTGCAGACTGGCGGAAAAGCTGCCGTGCAGGACAAAGACGTCCGGAGGTGTCGGCCATGACCGACGTGGTACTGCTCGCGGGGACCCGCAAGGGACTGTTCATCGGCCGCCGGGGATCCGGCGGCGCCTGGGAGTTCGGCGAACCGCAGTTCAACGCCCAGGCGGTCTCCGCCGTCGCCATCGACCGGCGCGACGGCGCGCCCCGGCTGCTGGTCGCCGGGGACAGCACCCACTGGGGACCGTCCGTCTTCAGCTCCGACGACCTGGGCGCGACCTGGCGGGAGCCCGCCGCGGCCGCCGTGAAGTTCCCCGAGGACACCGGAGCCTCCCTTGAGCGGGTCTGGCAGCTCCATCCGGCCGGCCCCGAGGCCCCCGGCGTGGTCTACGCGGGCACCGAACCGGCCGCGCTGTTCCGCTCGGCCGACCGCGGCGAGTCCTTCGAGCTGGTCCGCCCCCTGTGGGAACACCCGACCCGGGACAAGTGGGTCCCGGGCGGCGGCGGCGAGGGCCTGCACACGGTGATCACCGACCCGGGCGACCCGGACCTGGTCACGGTGGCGGTCTCCACGGCCGGGGTGTTCCGGACCACGGACGGCGGGGCGAGCTGGGCCCCCTCCAACCACGGTGTCTCGGCGGTGTTCCTGCCCGATCCGGATCCCGAGTTCGGCCAGTGCGTGCACAAGATCGCCCAGGACGCCGGGGACACCGGCCGGCTCTACCTGCAGAACCACTGGGGCGTCTACCGCAGCGACGACGCCGGGACCCGCTGGACGGACATCGGAGGGGGCCTGCCCTCCGACTTCGGCTTCGCGGTGGCCGCCCACCCGCACCGGCCCGGCACCGCCTACGTCTTCCCGCTCAACGCCGACTCCGACCGCGTCCCGGCGGAGCACCGCTGCCGGGTCTTCCGCACCACGGACGCGGGTGCCAACTGGGAGCCCCTGACGAAGGGCCTGCCGGCCGGGGACCACTACGGCACGGTGCTGCGGGACGCGCTCTGCACGGACGACGCGGACCCGGCCGGGATCTACTTCGGCAACCGCAACGGCGAGCTGTACGCCAGCCAGGACGACGGGGACACCTGGCAGTTGCTGGCCGAGCACCTCCCCGACGTCCTGTGCGTACGGGCCGCCGTACTGGACGGCTAGCGACGGCGGCCCGTACCCGCGTCACCCCCGTCCGGGCGCTCAGCCGGTGAGCGCCCGGGCCTCGAGCAGGGCCTGCGCCAGCTGGCGTACGGCCGGATCCTCGGTGCTCCCGGCCAGCCGTTCCGCGTGCCCGGCCAGGATGCCCAGCGGGACGGCGCCCGGCACCCGCTCCCAGCCGCCGTCGCGCTCACGCAGGGCGGAGGCGAAGTAGGCCGCCGTCGCGGTGACCTGGAACCGGTCGGACGCCCCGGTCCACACGTCGCCGGACAGCGCCGCCGCCTCGATCCGGCCGGACTCCTCGTGCGGCGCCCGGGTGCGCGGGTCCAGCCAGCGCACCGTCGCCGTCGCCAGGTGCCCGGTGGCACCGGGGCGCAGCCGCACCGCGTACAGGGCGGTCACGGTGTGGCCGGAGCCGACCTCTCCCCCGTCCACGGTGTTGTTCCTGAAGTCGCCGTCGGCGACGCGGCGGTCGTCGTAGCCGATCAGCCGGAACCGTTCGACGGTCCCCGGATCGAAGGCGACCTGGGCCTTGGCGTCGCGGGCCCGCAGCTGCACGTGCGCCGGGAGGTCCTCGCAGAACACCTTGCGGGCGCCCTCCGTGTCGGAGACGTAGGTGGTGTGCCCGTCGCCCCGGTCGGCGAGCTGTTCCATGAAGGCGTCGTTGTACTGGCTGCCCACGCCGACGCCGAACAGGGTGATGCCGTGCTTCGTCCGGGCTTCGCCGATCCGGTTCAGGATGGTGTCGGCGGAGGTGGCGCCGGTGTTGGCCAGGGCGTCGGAGAGCAGGACGACCCGGTTGGTGGCGCCGGGCCGCAGCGAGGCGACCGCGACCTCGTACCCGCGGACCACCCCGGCCTCCACGTTGGTCGAGTCGGCGGTGCGCAGTGCGGAGACGACCTCGTGGATCTGGGCCCGGTGGCCCTCGACGCGGGTCATCGGCAGCCGGGTCTGGGCCTTGCCGCTGAAGGTGACGATGGCGACCGAGTCGTCTTCGCGCAGCTGGTCGGTCATCAGCTTCATGGAGCTGCGGACGAGGTCGAGGCGGCCGGGCTCGGCCATGGATCCGGAGACGTCCACGACGAAGGTGAGCGCCGCGGGCGGCCGGGCCTCGGCGCCGTCCGCTCCGCCGTTGCCGACGCGGGTGGCGAGGCCGACCCGGACCAGGGACCAGTTCGCCTCGGTGGTGCGGGCCCCGTCGACGGTGACGGAGAAGCCGTCGCCGTCGGGCTCCTGGTAGTCCTGCCGGAAACTGTTGACGAACTCCTCTGGGCGCACGGTGGCGGGGTCGGGGAGCTTGCCGTCCGCGAGGGTGCGGCGGGCGTACCCGTAGCTGGCGGTGTCCACGTCGAGCGCGAAGGTGGAGAGGTAGTCGGCGGGCGGTGTGGTGGGACGCCGTCCGTCGCTCTCGCCCTCCGTGGATTCTCCGCCGGGCCGGGTGGCGGACGGCCGCGGCCTGGAGTCTCCGCCCTTCCACTCCCCGTCGGCGCTGCGGTTGGAACCGCCGCTTCCGCAGCCGGTCAGCAGGAGGCCGCCGGCGAGGAGCGCGGCGGTCAGTCTGCCGTAGGTTCTCCGCCGGGCCGGGCGGCCCGTGGGGGACGTGCCGGGGGTACTGGGCGTGCGGGGCGCGGCGGGCATGCGGTCCTCGTGGGGCTCCATACGGTCTCCCTCGAACGTCATCGGTGCTGAATGTGACGCCCGGGACGGGGAGTTGGAGCAATCGAACCAGTTGCGAACAGGTATCGAAGCGACAACGGCCGGCCGGGGAGGTGCCGCAGGCCCGTCGATCGTGGCGGCACGACGGGATGCGCGTATCGGGGGCCACCGCCCGCAAGGGGATGCGCCGTTGGCGGGCCGGCACTCGGAAGTGACGCCCCTAGGGCCCGTCGGCTCTGCGGCCCGGCTGGGACCTCAGGCGACCGGCCGGGTGCGGGCCGCGCGGCGCCCGGCCTTCACGGGTCCGAAGGTCTCCCGGTCGTCGAGGAAGCCCTCCAGGGCGAACGTCGCGGCGCCGAGGCTCACGGGATTGTTCCGGACGGCACTGAGCCGGAGTTCCACCGAGTCCAGGGCGTGGGGCAGGGCGTGCCGCGCGACGACGTCCCGTGTCTCGCGGAGCAGCCGCTCCCCCAGCCGCTCGGCCGTCGGACCACCGATCACCAGGACCTGCGGGTCGAAGAGGTTGAGCAGGTCCGCCACGGCCGTGCCCAGGTGGAGGGCGGTCCGGGTGACCGCTTCGACGGCGGCCGGATCGCCCGCGGCGGCGGCGCGGGCGAGGGCGTCCACGACCGCCGCCTCGTCGCCATGGCCGGTCATGGCGCTGTCCGGGGCCGTTTCCCGGACCGTCCTGGCGACGCCGGCGGTACTCACGTACGCCTCGACGCAGCCGCGCTTGCCGCACCGGCACTCCCGCCCCCCGTCGACGAGGCGGGTGTGCCCCCACTCGCCCGCACGGTTGGCCGCGCCCCGGTACAGGGCGCCGCCGATCGCGATGCCCGCGCCGACGCCCCCGCGCAGGGTCACCACCACCAGGTCGCCGACGTCCCGGCCGGCCCCGAACCACATCTCGGCGACCGTGCTCGCCTTGAGCGGGTTGTCCAGGTAGAGGGGCATGCCGAGCCGTTCGGCCAGCAGGGCTCCCAGCGGCACCTCGCGCCAGGACCAGTACGGCGAGAAGACGGACACGCCGCCCTCCCGCTGGACGACGCCGGGGACGCTGACTCCGGCTCCCAGGACCTGGGACGGGCGGGTGCCCGAGGCGGTCATCAGCTCCTCCACGGCGGTCGCGATCGTGTCGACGACATCGGCCGGCCGGACCTCGGAGACCTCCCGGGCATCCTCCAGAGGTAGGGGCAGGGGCATCTCGACGCTGTGCAGCACTCTCAGCTTCATGTCGAACAGCTGGGCCTGGAGGGTCGTTTCGGCCACGTCGATGCCGATCAGCGACCCGCGCCCGGCATTGATCTCCAGGCGTGCCCGCGGGCGCCCGCCGCCGGAGTCCTCGTGCCCGGCCTCGGCGAGCACCTCGGCTTCGAGGAGTTCCGCCACGAGGTTAGCCACGGTCGCGAAGGAGAGCCCGGTGGCCGCCGCGATGTCCTGCCGGGTCACCTGCCCGGGGACCGCGTAGACGCACCGGAGCACGTCGAACCGGTTGCCGCGCCGGATGTCCTGGGCAGTGCGCCTGACCATGTGCCGTTTCCCCCCATGGGTGGTGAGCGATCGGGTGTGGCGAGTGATCGAGATGTGGCGAGTGGTCGCACGAGCTTATTCCAGGTAGTGGAGGAAGAGTATTTACATGGGTTAGACGAAGTCCTAGAGTTTGGCCCCAACTGACAAGGAGCAACGACATGCAATGGACCGCGGTGCCCTGCGCCCCCGAGCCCGGACTCCTGTCCGAAGGGCCGGTCTGGGACACGCACCGACAAGAACTCCTCTGGGTCGACATCACCGCCGGCCTGATCCACCGCGGCGGCCTCGTCGCCCGCGCCGACGGCAGCGGGCTGCCCGACGTGGCACCCCTGTGCACCCTCACCCTCGACCGGCCGGTCGGAGCCGTGGCGCCCTGCGCGTCCGGCGACCTGGTCGCCGCCGCGGGTACCGGCTTCCTCACCATCGGCGCGACGGGCCGCGCCGCCCCTCTCACTGCCCCTTCCCTCCCCTCCGACGGCGTGCGGCGCCGGATGAACGACGCCAAATGCGACCCGCGGGGCCGGCTGCTGGCCGGGAGCATGGCGTACGACATCACCCCCGGCGCGGGCTCCCTGTACCGCCTCGACCCGGACGGCAGCGTCACCACCCTCCTCGACTCGGTGACCATCTCCAACGGCCTCGGCTGGAGCCCCGACGGACGCCGGCTCTACTTCGCCGACAGCGCGACGCACCGCGTCGACGTCTTCGACTACGAGCCGCTGTCCGGCGCACTCGGCGACCGTCGTCCCTTCGCCCGCTTCGGAGCGGGCGAAGAACCGGACGGGCTCGCGGTGGACACCGAGGGCCGCGTGTGGGTCGCGGTCTGGGGCGCCGGCCAGGTCAGGGCCTTTGCCCCGGACGGAACGCCGCACGGCGTCGTCGACGTACCCGCCGCACACGTCTCCAGCTGTGCCTTCGCCGGACCCGACCTCGACGTCCTGGTCATCACCACCGCCCGCGAAGGGCGCGGGCCCGAGCAACTGCGCGCCGAACCGGACGCCGGACGGCTGTTCGTCTGCCGGCCGGGCGCCACCGGGCTGCCGATCGCCCCCTTCGCCGACGCGCCCGCGTCCGGCCCCACGACCGCCCACGATCAACAGGGAGCCCCGTCATGACGGACCTGTTCGACACCGTCACCGCCACCCCGGTGATCGCCATCCTCCGCTCCGGCACGGCCCGGCACTTCGCCGACGTCGCCGACACCCTCCACGCCACCGGGGTGCGCACCATCGAGTTCACGCTCACCACCCCGGGCGTCCTGGCGGCGCTGCGCGAGTACGCGGCGGCCAAGCCCGACGGACTGGCCCTCGGCGCCGGCACGGTCATCACCCCGGCCGACGCCCAGCAGGCGGTGGACGCGGGCGCCACCTACCTCATCACCCCGGCGACCTGCCTGGACGTCATCGCCGAGGGACGACTGCTCGGCGTCCCGGTACTGGCCGGAGCGTTCACGGCGAGCGAGATCCTGTCCGTGTGGCAAGCCGGTGCCGCCATGGTCAAGCTGTTCCCGGCCTCGGTCGGCGGACCGGAGTACGTGAAGGCCGTACGCGCACCCCTCGGAGCGATACCGCTCGTCCCGACCGGCGGCATCGCGCTCGACCAGGCCGCCGGCTACCTCGCCGCCGGCGCCACCGCCCTCGGCATGGGCAGTCCCCTGGTCGGTGACGCCTGCGAAGGCGGCAGCCTGGAAGCCCTGCGCGACCGGACCGCCGGCCTGCTGGAGGCGATCGGCCGATGACCGCGCTCGTCACCCTCGGCGAGGCGATGCTCGTGGTCGCCGCGACCGACCCCGGGCCGCTGCGCAGCGGCTCACCCGCACGTCTCGCCTTCGCCGGCGCGGAGGCCACGGTCGCGATCGGTGTCCGCCGCCTCGGCCACAGCACCTCCTGGACCGGCCGGGTGGGCGACGACGCCGGCGGCACGATGATCCTCGACGGACTGCGCGCCGAGGAGGTCGACATCAGCCGCGTCGTCCGCGACGGCACCGAACCGACCGGGCTGATGCTGAGGGAGCGCCGCACCGCGGACCACACGCGCGTCGGCTACTACCGGCGCGGGATGGCCGGCTCCCGCCTGGTGCCGCAGGACATCGACGAGGAACTGGTCGCCGGGGCACGCGTCCTGCACGTCACGGGCATCACGCCCGCGCTCGGCGACGGCCCCCGGGCGGCGGTCCGAAGGGCCGTCGACCTCGCCCGCGCGGCCGGCGTCACGGTCAGCCTGGACCTCAACTACCGCTCGCTGCTGTGGTCCCGTACGGAGGCGGCCGCCGAACTGGCCCATCTCGTCTCCCGGTCGGACGTCGTCTTCGCCGGTCCGGAGGAAGCCTCGCTCGTCGTCCCCGCTGCGGACCCCGGCGGGATGGCACGTGCGCTGCTGCGCCTCGGTCCCCGCGAGGCCGTGCTCAAACTCGGCTCGCGGGGCGCCCTCGCCGCCGTCGGCGACGAGGTGACCCCCCAGGGCGTCGTCCCCGTCACGCCCGTCGACCCCATCGGTGCCGGCGACGCCTTCGTCGCCGGCTACCTCGCCGCACTCCTCGACGGCGGCACGGTCCCCGACCGGCTGCGGACCGGCGCGGCGTGCGGCGCGTTCACCGTCGCGGCGCACGGCGACTGGGAGGGCCTGCCCCGCCGGGCCGAACTCGCCCTCGTCCACGGCGACGACGTGACCCGC
The DNA here is from genome assembly GCF_049310065.1 of Streptomyces tatrensis. Taxonomy (NCBI): domain Bacteria; kingdom Bacillati; phylum Actinomycetota; class Actinomycetes; order Kitasatosporales; family Streptomycetaceae; genus Streptomyces; species Streptomyces tatrensis. The sequence continues at coordinate 1,283,364 of NZ_JBMDLB010000011.1, forward strand.
TGACCTCCCCGTGCTGACGTGCCCGTCCGGACTCCCCTCTCCCCTCCACCACACAGGAACCACACCATGAACCGTTTCCACGGGAGGACCGCCGTCGTCACCGGCGCTTCCTCCGGCATCGGCGCCGCCGTCGCCTCCCGCCTCGCCTCCGAAGGCGCGGCCGTCGTCCTCGCCGACATCGCCGTGCAGGCGGGCGAGACCCTCGCGGAGACGATCCGCGACCGCGGCGGCCGTGCCGCGTTCGTCCCCTGCGACGTCTCCGACGAACAGCAGTGGACCGCCCTCCGCGAACGGACGCACGAGCTGTTCGGGCCCGCGGACGTCGTCCACAGCAACGCCTTCGCGCACCGCGACGCCCCGGTCCACGAGCTCGCCCCCGCCGACTGGAACCGCGAGATGTCCGTCAACCTCACGGCGGTCTACTTCGCGGTCCGCACGTTCCTCGGCGACCTGCGCGCCACCCGGGGCTCCTTCGTCGCCACGTCCAGCGTGCACGCGCTGTTCGGCCTGCCCGGCTATCCGGCGTACGCGGCGGCCAAGGGCGGCATGTGCGCACTCGTACGCCAGCTCGCCGTCGAATACGGCCCCGACGTGCGCTTCAACTCCGTACTGCCGGGGCCGATCCTCACCGAGACCTGGGACGGCGTCGCGGAGGACGGCCGCGAACTGTCCGCCCGGGCCACCGTCCTCTCCCGGCTCGGCCGCCCCGAAGAGGTGGCCGCCGCAGTCGTCTTCCTGGCCTCCGACGAGGCCTCGTACATCACCGGAACGAGCCTGACCGTGGACGGTGGCTGGGCCGTCAAGAAGGAGTCCAAGTGAAGATCACCTCCCTGCGTACGTACCTGGTGGCCCCGCGCTGGTGCTTCCTGCGCATCGACACCGACGAGGGCATCACCGGCTGGGGCGAACCCGTCGTCGAAGGCCGGGCGCACACCGTCGCCGCCGCCGTCGACGAACTCTCCGACTACCTGATCGGCAGGGACCCGCTGCGCATCGAGGACCACTGGCAGGTCCTCACCAAGGGTGGTTTCTACCGTGGCGGTCCCGTGCTCTCCAGCGCGGTGGCGGGCATCGACCAGGCCCTGTGGGACATCGCGGGCAAGGCGATGGGCGTCCCGGTGTGGCAGCTGCTCGGGGGCAACGTCCGCGATCGCGTCCGGGTCTACAGCTGGATCGGCGGCGATCGCCCGACCGACGTCGCCGAGGAGGCGGCGGCCCGCCGGGACGAGGGCTTCACCGCGATCAAGATGAACGCGTCGGCGCAGCTGCGCCTGATCGATACCCCCGAGGCCGTGCACGACATCGTCGACCGGGTGGCGAGCGTCCGCGCGGAGGTCGGCAACGGTTTCGACATCGCCGTCGACTTCCACGGCCGGCTCACGCTCCCCATGGCGCGTCGCGTCCTGCCCCTGCTGGAGGAGTTCCTCCCCCTCTTCGTCGAGGAACCGGTGGTGCCGGAACTGAGCGACCGCATCGGCGAGGTCGTACGGTCCACCAGCATCCCGATCGCCACGGGTGAACGCCTCTACTCACGCTGGGACTTCAAGAGCGTGCTCGCGGCGGGCGTGGCCGTCGCCCAGCCCGACCTGTCCCACGCCGGCGGCATCTCCGAGGTCCGGCGCATCGCGGCGATGGCGGAGGCGTACGACGTCTCGCTGGCCCCGCACTGCCCGCTCGGTCCGATCGCGCTGGCCGCCTGCCTCCAGGTCGGCTTCGCGACACCCAACCTCCTGATCCAGGAGCAGAGCCTCGGCATCCACTACAACGACGGCTCCGACCTCCTCGACTACCTCGTCGACCCGTCGGTCTTCCGCTACGAGGACGGCCACGTCGGCCTCCCGACAGCCCCCGGCCTGGGCATCGAGATCGACGAGAAGGCAGTCGAACGCGCCGCCGAGCAAGGTCACCGCTGGCGCAACCCGATCTGGCGCCGCGACGACGGCTCCCAGGCCGAGTGGTGACCGAACTGCGCTGACCCGACGGATCGCATCGTCTCCCGCCGGTAACACGCGAGTCCGGCGCCGCGGTGAGCGGCGCCGGACTCGGGGAAAAGGCTTTCAGTGGGGAAGGCCGACCGCGCGTTCGCCGCTGCGGCGCTGCTGGATGACGACTGCGATGACCAGCAGCGCGCCCTGGGCGACGTTCTGCCAGAAGGTGTTGATGCCCTCGACGGTCAGACCGTTCTCCAGGCAGCCGAGCAGCGCCACCGCGAGGAGGGTGCCACCGATGCCGCCCTTGCCGCCCTTGAGGGCGGCGCCGCCGAGCGCCGCGGCGGTGATGGCCTTCAGTTCGAGGCCTTCGCTGCCGGAGACCGGCTGACCGGAGCCCGTACGAGCCGTCAGCAGGATGCCGGCCACTGCGGCCACCACGCCGATCAGGGTGTAGACGCAGATCAGGTACTTGTTGATGCTGATGCCGGCCAGTCGTGCGGCGGTGTCGTTGCCGCCGATCGCGTAGAGGTTGCGCCCGATGTCGGTGTACTTGAGCAGCAGGTGCACCGTCGCGGCCACGACGATCAGGATCCAGACCATGGCCGGAATTCCGGCGATCTTGCCGCGCCCCAGGAAGACGAAGACGGCGTCGTTGAGTACGTACCCCTGGGCGCGGCCGTCGGACAGCAGCTGGGCCAGGCCCTTGTAGGCGGCGAGGCCGGCCAGCGTGGCGATGGTGGGGTTGACCCGTCCGTAGACGATGACCAGGCCGTTCAGCGCACCGACGAGAACGCCGACGCCGACAGCGGCGGCCATTCCGAGGAAGGCGCCCGAACCCGTCGTGGTGAAGACCATGGCGCTGACGACGGACGCGACGCCGACCTGCGAGCCGACCGAGATGTCGAGTCCGCCGCAGATGATGACCACGGTCTGCACTACGGCGAGCAGCCCGGTGATGGTCGCCGCTTCGGCGATCACCTGCATGTTGGACAGGCTCAGGTAGTTGTCGTTGAGAAGTCCGAACAGGGCGAGGACGACGACGAGTGCGCCGATGAGGCTGATGTTTTGGCCGTCGACGCCGGCCAGGAACCTGGGCCTGCGCGAAGCGCGGCCGTCGCGGCCCCGGGGGCTCTTCGCAGCCGGTACGGGAGTGCTGGTGAGGGTCATGATGAGGCTCCGGCGCCGGAGCCGACGATGTCGTCGGCCATGGCGAGTTCGAGGATGGCTGCTTCGGTGGCTTCGCTGCGGTCGAGTTCGCCGGTGATCCGGCCGCCCTGCATGACGACGATCCGGTCGGCGAGGCCGAGGAGTTCGGGGAGTTCGGAGGAGATGACCAGCACCGCGACGCCCTCGGCGGCAAGGTCGGCGATGATCTGGTAGATCTCCGCCTTCGCGCCGACGTCGATGCCACGGGTCGGCTCGTCGAGGATCAGCACCTTCGGTTTACGGGCCAGCCACCGGGCCAGCACGACCTTCTGCTGGTTGCCGCCCGACAGCTTGCGCACCTCGTGGTCGATCGATGGGGTGCGCACCCTGAGCCGGTCGGAGAACTCCTGGGCGAGCCGGCGTTCGGCCGTCCGCCGTACGAACCGGAAGCGCCGCAGCCGGTCCAGTACGACGAGGGAGGCGTTGTCCTTGACGGACTGCCGGAGGAACAGGGCCTGCGCCTTGCGCTCCTCGGGTGCGAGACCGAGTCCGGCGCGGATGACGTCCCCCGGTCGGCCGCTGCGCAGCGTCACCCCGTCCAGCGTGGCGGTGCCGGCGAGGACGGGCCGGTCGCCCGCGAGCGCCAGGGCGAGTTCGGAGCGGCCGGCTCCGATCAGGCCCGCCAGGCCGACGACTTCACCGGCGTGCACGCGCAGCGAGATGTCGGACACGTCGTCGGTCGTCAGGTTCTGGACGTCGAGGACCAGCCGGTCCGTGGCGACCCGCTGCCGTACGAACATGGCGGACAGATCGCGTCCCACCATCAGGCGGACGAGCTCGCTCTCGTCCGTGGTCCGGGCGTCCTGGACATCGACGAGGCTGCCGTCGCGAAGGACCGCGATGCGGTCGGCGAGTTGGAAGATCTCCTGCATGCGGTGCGATACGTACACGATCGCGATGCCCTCGTCGCGCAGTCGCCGGATGAGCGCGAACAGTGCGTCGACCTCGTGCTCCGACAGGGAGGACGTGGGCTCGTCGAACGCGATCAGCCGGGCGGTGGTGTCACCGGTCAGCGCGCGCATGATCTCTACCAACTGCCGCTGGGCCGGGGTGAGCTGGGATCCGATCAGGTCCGGGTCGAGCACGTGCGCGAAGCCCAGACGGTCGAGGTCGGCCCTGATCCGCCGGTTGAGCTCCGCCCGGTCCAGGAGGCGCCCCCGCTTGCGGGGCAGGGCCCCGGCGTAGACGTTCTCCGCGACCGAGACGTGCGGGACGATCTCGGGTTCCTGGGGGATGATCCTGATGCCGGCGGCGTGTGCGCGGGCCGGGGAGTCGAGCGCGACGGGCTCCGCGTCGACGACCACCTGACCCTCGGTGGGCTGGTGGTCGCCGGTGAGGATCTTCAGCAGCGTGGACTTTCCCGCACCGTTCTCGCCCATCAGAGCGGTGACCTGTCCGGCGGGGAAGTCGAGCGTGACGCCGCTGAGCGCCCGCACCTCGCCGAAGCGTTTGACGATTCCGCGCACCCCGACGGACGAGGAGGGGGATCCCGCGGGTGGCGGGCCGTCAGGGAATCCTGCGGCGGAGGCCGGGTGATGCGATGGGCTCATGTCTCGGTTCACCTCGAAGGCAGAGTGCAGGCGTGGTGGGGAGTGGCCCCGACGCGTCGGGCCCCTCCGGGGGGATGTCCGACGCGTCGGGGAGCGGGAGCACTCAGCCGCAGGTGAGTCCGGCGCTCTTCCACGAGTCCCGGTCGACCATGGTGGTCGGGGCGAAGGCCTCGGCGGGGAAGTCCTTGCCGTTCTTGAGCTTGTCGTACATGGTCTGGACGGCCAGGGCGCCGACGTCCTTGCCGTTGATGAACAGCGCGGCCTTCATTCCGGACGACTTGTCCGACTGCCACTCCTTGCAGGCCAGGTAAGCGCCCAGGCCCACTCCGACGACGTGGTCGGGGCCGACTCCGGCGTTGGCCAGCGCGGTGACACCGCCCATCACGTTCTCGTCGTTGCAGCCCCAGACCACCCAGTTCTTCACGCCCGCGTTGGCGGTGACCGTGGCGGCCATCTTGTCCTGGGCGCCGGTGGGCGTGTTGTCGGTGGGGACGTCGATGGACTTCACGCCGGGAACGGCCGCATCGAATGCCTTCTTCGCAGCCGCGACCCGGTCACCGCAGACGGTCACGTCCTGCTTCCAGGCCGCGGCGACCCGGGTGTCGGCGGCCGTCCAGCCGGCCTTCTTGAACTCGGCGGCGGCACGCTTGCCGACCTCCTCACCCATCTGGGCGCCGCTGAACCCGATCCGGGGGACCAGGTCGCTCTTGCCACAGGCGGCCGGGTCCGGGCCGGTGGAGCAGATCTGGTCATCGGAGGTCAGGAGTGCGACCTTTCCGTCCTTGGCGGTCTCGATGACCTGCGGACCGACTGCCGGGTCCGGCACGACGATGATGACGCCGTTCGTCTTCTGGGCGATCGCCGCCTGTACCTCGCTGACGGTCTTGTTGGCGTCGTTGCCCAGGTTGACGACCTTGAGGTCGATGCCAAGCTCCGCGGCCTTCGCCTTCGCACCGGCGGCCTCGCCGATGAAGTACTCCTGGTCGCCCTGCTTCTGGAGATACGTGATCGAGATCTTGCCGTCGACCTTGGCGACCTGGTCTCCGGTGGAGCGCGCCGTCTGGCCGGACGAGCAGGCCGCGCTCAGTCCGAGCGTGACGAGAAGACCGGTGGCGGCAGCCGCGCGGCGGGGGGCGGATCGGAACATAGGGGGCTCCTTGATGCATGCGGCAACCGCCGCGCCCGGGGGCGTGCGGGGCCGGTCGGAGAGGGAGGAGAGAGGGAGGGAGGAGGGGGACGGGCCGGGAGGCGCGGGGCGCCTCACCTGAGCATCACAATCCATCAAAATCAAACAAACTCAAACGCTAAGCTCCATGACACAACGCATCGCCCGCACCGTCAAGGACTACGGCAAGGCCGAGATGCGTCCGTAATATCCGACCGCTGAATCTCAAATAGCCCAGATTGCAGCCGAGTTGAACCGCATCGCCGTAGGTCATGGCCATGACAATGCTTGACTCGGAGAACCGAACAGAAACCACCATCATCTGCACCCGTGCGGCTCCGGCCGCCCCTCGCGGGGAGACCGGAGCCGTGAACGCGCCTACTGGTTGACGGTGAAGCCCTGGTCCTTTCCGTACTTGACGCTCGCGTCCTGCCAGGCCTTCAGGCCGTCGGAGAGCTTGGTCGGGGAGACGTAGGCCTTTCCGGCGGTGTCGTTGAAGACCGAGTTCGCGTACACCTGGTAGGGCAGGTAGTTCCAGTCGACGCCGACATTACGGGCGGACTCGGCGAAGATCTGGTTGGCCTTCTGGCCGCCGAAGTACGGGAACGGGGCGTCGAGGAACGCCGGCGACTCCAGGTCGGCACTGGTGGCCGGGAAGGCCCCCTCGGCGACGCGGGCGCTCGCCCCGGCGCCCGTGGTCACGAACTCCGTGAAGGCGTAGGCGAGTTCCTTGTTCTTGGAGGCCTTCGGAACGGCGAGCGAGCTGCCGCCGTTCTCCGCGCTCACCTTGGCGCCCTTCGTCCACTGCGGCAGCGGGGCGACCCGCCAGTCGCCGGAGGCGGAGGCGACGCCGGACGCGAGGTTGGCCGGCATCCAGGCACCGATGGAGAGGGTGGCGATGGAACCGTCGGCCAGACCCTTGTACCAGGCGTCGCTCCAGGAGCTGATCGGCGCGACCAGCTTCTCGTCGAGGAGCTTCTGCCAGGTGGCGGTGAACGTCTTGGTTCCCTCGTCGCCGAAGTTCACGGTGACGGCCGTGCCGTTCGTCTTGTACGGGCGGCCACCGGCCTGCCAGATGAGGCTGGTGGTGGCACCGGCGTCGCCCGTGTCGTTCGTGATGAAGATCTTGGGGTCGGCCTTGTGGAGAGCGCGGGCCGCCTCCACGTACTCGTCCCAGGTGGTCGGCACGTTGATGCCGTGCTTGTCAAAGACCTGCTTGTTGTAGAAGAACGCCATCGGACCGGAGTCCATGGGCAGGGCGTGGATGGCCTTGCCGTCGGTGACCGCGTTCCACGGGCCGAGGGTGAAGCTCGTGCCGTACTTCTGGGCTCCGTAGGAGGACAGGTCCTCGACCGACTCGCCGATGGCGAACTGGCCGAGGGCGTAGTACTCGACCTGCGCCACGTCGGGAGCGCCGGAGCCGGCCGCTATCGCGTTCTGCAGGGCGGTGTACTGCTTGTCGCCGGTGCCGGCGTTGACCAGCTCGACATCGACCTTGGGGTACTTCTCCTCGAAGTCCTCCGCGACCTTCTTGAGCGTGGGTTCCCAGGCCCACACCGTCACCTTGCCACCCTTCTCCAGTGCGGCCTTGATGTCCTTCGGGCCGCCGCCGGCACCGTCCGAGGCGTCGGAGCCGCAGGCCGTGGCGGTGAGGGCGAGTACGGAGACGGCGGCGAGCGCGCCGAGGAGTCTGCGGGTGGTGCGAGTTCTCATGGGGTGTGCTCCTGGTCGGTGGTGCGGGAGGGCGTGCGGATGGGCGGAGAGCCGTGACGGGAGGGAGGCCGGGGGTGGGGCAGTCATTCCTTGACGCTGCCGGCGGCCAGGCCGGACTGCCAGAACCGCTGGAGCAGCAGGAAGACCGCGACGATCGGGACGATCGTCAGCAGGGAGCCGGTGATGATGAGGTCGAAGACGGCCTCGCCGCCGGCCGTCTGGGCTTGCGCGTTCCAGGCGTTGAGGCCGAGCGTCAGCGGGTACCAGTCGGGGTCCTTGATCATGATCAGCGGCAGGAAGTAGTTGTTCCAGGTCGCGACCATCGAGAACAGCAGCACCGTGACGGTGCCCGGCATGAGCAGCGGCAGCGCGATCGTGAAGAAGGTGCGCAGCTCGCCCGCGCCGTCGATGCGCGCGGCCTCCAGGAGCTCGGTGGGAACCGCCTCGGCGGCGAAGACCCACATCAGGTAGAGCCCGAAGGGCGAGATCAGGGACGGGATGATCACCGCCCAGGGAGTGTTGGTCAAGCCCATGTTGCTGAACATCAGGAAGGTGGGGACCGCGAGCGCGGTGCCGGGCACGGCCACGGCCCCGAGGACCACCGCGAAGACCGCCCGGCGGCCCGGGAACTCGTACTTGGCGAGGGCGTACCCGCCGAGGACGGCCAGGACCGTGGCGCCGCCCGCGCCGGCGGCGACGTACAGCAGGGTGTTGAGCAGCCAGCGGACGAAGACGCCGTCGTCGTACGTGAGGGTGCGGGTGATGTTGTCCCAGAAGTGTGTGTCGTCGGCGAACCAGAGGCCGAAGGAGTCGAGCAGTCCGTTCTGATCCTTGGTGGCGTTGATGAGGAGCCACCCGAGAGGGAGCAGGGTGTAGACGAGGACCAGGCCGGTGACGACGGTCAGCGGGATGCTGGGCCGAGGGTTGAGCGGGGTGTGCGGGCGGCGCTTGCGGCGCCCGGCCGCCGGTGCGGCAGCCGAGGCTGTCGCCGGGGCGGAGCTCGTAGGGGACGCCGTCGTCGCGAGGGAGGTGGTCATCGGCTCAGCCCTTCCGCATGCCGCGCAGCTGGACCGCGTAGGCGATGATCGCGGTGATCACACCCATCACGATGGCCACGGTCGCCGCGTAGTTGTGCTGCTGGCCCGCGAAGGACAGCGAGTAGGTGTAGAGGTTCGGGGTGAAGTCGCTGGTGATCGCGTTGGGGGCGAGCTTCTGGAGGATGCTCGGCTCGTTGAACAGCTGGAAGCTGCCGATGATCGAGAAGATCGTGGCGATGACGAGCGCGCTGCGGATCGCCGGCAGTTTGACCGAGGTCACGACGCGCCACTCCCCCGCCCCGTCGATCGCCGCGGCCTCGTAGAGCGAGCGGGGCACGACCTTGAGCGCCGAGTAGAAGATCAGCATGTTGTAGCCGACGAACTCCCAGGTCACGATGTTGCCGATGGACGCGAGGACCAGCGAGGGAGACAGCGGGTCGGGCAGTGTGACCCCGAACGCGTCGTTGATGTTGCCGACGAGGCCGAAGCGCGTGCCGTACATGAAGCCCCAGATGAGGCTGGCGACGACAGCGGGAACCGCGTACGGCAGGAAGACCGCCACGCGGAAGAAGCTCTTGCCGTAGAGCCGGCCGCTGTCGATCGCGAGGGCGACGAGCAGGGCGATGCCGAGCATGACCGGCACCTGGACCAGGAGGAACAGGCCCACCCGGGCCAGTCCGTCCCAGAAGCGCGGGTCGGTGAGCGCCTCGCCGTAGTTGTCGAGTCCGACGAAGGAGGTGCCGCCGATGAGCCGGTCCTTGAAGAGGCTCAGGTACAGGGCGTATCCGATCGGCGCGAGGAACACCAGGCCGAAGACCGCGACGAACGGGCCGGCGAATCCCCATCCGGTCAAGGCCTCCTTGCGGAGGCGGGAGCGCGCTCGGCGGCGGGGCGGCGGGGCCGCCTGCGCTGACGTCGACAGGAGCGTCATGGTGGTTCCTTGCGTCGGTGACCGACCGGTCGGGAACGGAGCGGGGAAGCAGGATCTCCGGGCCGGAAGGCTGGAAGAGGTCCGGGCCGATGAGTCGATGTTTACGTAATCATCGCGATGGCTTGATGCTGCACCACCCCCAGATGGGCGTCAAGCACAAAGAGGTAGCGAAGAGGCGGAATTCAGGTGATGAATGCCGGCGGTTCGCGGACTCATCCGGTCGCGGCGGCCGCACGGACTCGCCGTCCTCGCGAGGGTGGTGAGAGAAAACCGCAGGTGGGAACGGAGGCAGTGGGACTCGACCGATATGTCTGCGCCCCCACCCCGGGAGCTGGAGGTGGCGGGGAGAGGAGCTCGGCTTACCGGCGCGACGGAGAGCGCATCGTCCCGTCCCGAGGGCACGCGCCGACGGCCGCACGCGATCCGGCCGCGGCGGCTAGGTGAACGACGGAATCCGTCAGGCGGGCGGAGGCGCCGTGCTGGCCCGCACCACGAGGGTGGGTTCCACCGCGAGTCGCCGGGGGCCGTTGCCGCGGCGTTCGATCTGTTCCAGCAGCAGGGTCACGCAGTGCCGCCCCACCACGTCGAAGTCCTGGTGCACCGTGGTGAGCGGCGGCTCGAAGAAGGGGGCCTCGGGAACGTCGTCGAAGCCCGCCACGCTGATGTCGCCCGGCACGGACCGCCCTGCTTCGTGCATGGCGCGCAGGACGCCCAGCGCCATCTGGTCGTTCGCCGCGAACACCGCCGTGGCGTCGGGGATCTGCGCGAGCGTCCGCCCCGCCAGGTAGCCGGACTCGGCCGTCCAGTCCCCGTACAGCGTCGGCCGTACCGGGGCGCCGGCCGCGACGAGGGTGCGCTCCCAGGCTTCGGCGCGCCGCCGGGCGGCGAAGGAGTCGCGTGGGCCGCTGACGTGGTAAACGGTCCGGTGCCCGAGCTCCAGCAGGTGGCCGACCACGCTCTGGGTGCCGCGGGCCTGGTCGAAGTCGACGTTCGGGTACTCGTGCCCGGTGTCGCCGTCCGCGACCACCACCGGCATCGTGGGAGGCAGGTGCAGCGACGGCGTGTCGAGCATCTGCGATTCGACCAGCACGATGCCGTCGACCGACTGCAGCATGAGGTGCCGGAAGGCCTGCCGCACAGCGGCTTCGGTCTGCGCCCGGATACCCATGAAGTTGACCGAGAAGCCCGCCTCCCGCGCCGCGTCCGCGATGGCACCGAGCGTGCGGGCGTTGCCGTGCGCGCCCACGTCGAAGCTGACCACGCCGATCGCACCGAACTTGCCGGTGACCAGCGCGCGCGCCGCCGCGTTGGGGCGGTAGCCGAGCTCCTGCATCGCGGCCAGCACCTTCGCACGCGTGGCCTCGTCGACGTTGTCGTGGTTGTTGGCCACGCGCGAGACCGTCTGCGAGGAGACTCCGGCTCGCGCCGCGACCTCCGCCATGGAGGGCCACTTGCGGGGTGGGCGCGAGCGGGGCGTTCGCGTTGCCTTGTCCGCCACGTTCGACCGTCCCCTCCGCGAGGCCTCGAGGACGCACGCTGACGCGCCCCATCAAGTCATGTTGACGCAAACAGGGTCCCCCGGTCAAAACCCTGGCCTCTTTCGTCCGAATCCTTGACAGGCTCCCAGGCTCCTCCGAAACTTCCGGCTACACCGTGTTTACGAAAACATTACGGAGATCACGGTGCTCCACACCGTCTGAACGACCGGTCCTCTCCAGGCGCCCCACCTCTCCGGACAACCGGGCGCGGTCGTCCGCCGCGCTGTCCGCGCGGAGCGCCCGGTCCGACGCAACATCACGAGGTATCGCGCCATGCGACTCAAGATCTCCAGGACGGCTGCACTCCTGTGCGCCCTCCTCCTGTCCCTGGTCACCGCCGCGGGCACCGCCCACGCCGCCCCGGTGACCATCGCCAACGGAACCCAGTTCACCGATCCGGCCGGCAACCCCGTGCACGCCCATGGCGGCGGCGTGCTCAAGGTCGGCCAGTACTACTACTGGTTCGGCGAGAACCGGAACACCGACAACACCTTCCGCTACGTCTCCGCCTACCGCTCCACCGACCTGAAGACCTGGGAGTTCCGCAACCACGTCCTGACCGAGGCGTCCGATCCGGAGCTCGACTGGGCCAACATCGAGCGCCCCAAGGTCGTATACAACAGCTCCACCCAGCAGTTCGTCATGTGGATGCACAAGGAGAACGGCTCGGACTACGGTGAGGCGCGCGCCGCCGTCGCCGTCTCGTCCACGGTGGACGGCGACTACACCTGGCGCGGCAGCTTCCGCCCCCTGGGCCACATGTCCCGGGACATCACGACCTTCGTCGACACCGACGGCACGGGTTACATGATCTCCGCCGCCAACGAGAACGCCGACCTGCACGTCTACCGGCTGACCCCGGACTACACGGCCGTGGAATCGCAGGTCCAGCGGCTGTGGCAGGGCAACTGGCGTGAGGCGCCCGCCATGTTCAAGCGCGGGGACGTGTACTTCCTCCTGACCTCCGGCGCCACCGGATGGTCCCCCAACCAGCAGAAGTACGCCACCGCCACCAGCATCACCGGCTCGTGGAGCGACCTGAAGGACGTCGGGGACGGAACGACCTTCCGCAGCCAGACCGCCTACGTCCTTCCGGTCCAGGGCACGAGGGGCACCGGCTACCTCTACATGGGAGACCGCTGGGGCAACTCCATGGGCGGGACGGTCAACGACTCCCAGTACGTGTGGCTGCCGCTCGTCTTCCCCACCAGCACCACCATGACCATGAGTTACTCCCCTCAGGTCACCATCGACACCGCGGCGGGGACCGTGAGCGGGATGAGCGTGCCGTGGGAGTCGCTGACCGCCCGCCTCAGCGGCAAGTGTGCCGACGTGGCGAACTTCGACTCGGCGGACGGGGTCCCGCTCGTTCAGTGGGGCTGTGGAAGCGGTGTGAACCAGCACTTCTGGATCAAGAAGCTGGGCACCGGATACGTCCAGATCATGGCCCGGCACAGCGGCAAGTGCCTCGACGTCGCCGGGGCCTCGACGGCGGATGGCGCGCTCGCCGTACAGAACACCTGCAACGGCTCGGCCTCCCAGCAGTGGAAGGTCCGGACGACGGACGTCGCCGGCTACGTCGAACTCGTTGCCCGGCACAGCGGCAAGTGCCTCGACGTGTCGAACTGGTCGACCGCCGACGGAGCCGCCCTCGCGCAGTGGACCTGCAACACGGGCGACAACCAGAAGTGGCGGCGCTCGGCGGTCTGACCGCCGCGCCCGCCGCGAGACCGGCGCGGGGCGGTCGGCGTCCCCGGCCGCCCCGCGTCACCCACCCGCGCCTCCCGACCACCGCCCGTGAGAAGGCGCGGCGGCGAGCACCGGACCCACCCGCCACCCCGTCCCCTCCCCGGTCCCCCATCCCCCACTCCACTCGAAGGAGCAGGTCGTGATCCCCACCCGCCACCGAACGGCGTCACCCCGCCGGCCCCGGCTCACCGCGCGCCTGGCCGCCCTCGGCGCCGCCACGGCCCTCGCCGCCACGGCCGTCAGCACGGTGGGGCCCGGCACAGCGCCGGCGAACGCCGCGGAGACCCCCGCCGCGGCACTGACCGTACGCCTCGACCCCAGCTACCAGCACCCGGCCTTCCAGGGGTGGGGCACCGCGCTCGCCTGGTTCGCCAACGTCACCGGCGGATGGCCGGACGCCCAGCGCGACTCGCTCGCGGACGCCCTCTACGGCGCCGACGGCCTGGGCTTCACGATCGCCCGCTACAACATCGGCGGCGGCGACAGCCCCGAGACCGCCCCCTACATGCGGCCCGGCGCGGCCGTCCCCGGCTACTGGAACCGGCCCGGCCCGGAAGCCCCGGACTGGTGGGACCCGAACCGCGCCGACCACTGGAACGCCGGTGCCGACGCGAACCAGCGCTGGTGGCTCACGGCGGCCAAGGCGCGCGGAGCCAGCACCTTCGAGGCCTTCTCCAACTCGGCCCCGTACTTCATGACCAACAGCGGCCTGGTCTCGGGCGCGGTCGACGGTTGGCGGGACAACCTCCGCTCGGATCAGTACGACCGCTTCGCCGCCTACCTCACCGGCGCGCTCCAGCGGGCCCAGTCCGCCACCGGTGTCACCTTCGACTCCGTCTCGCCGGTCAACGAACCGGACACCGACTACTGGCACGCGGGCGGGCGCCAGGAGGGCTCGCACTGGGACCCGGCCTCCCAGGCCCGCATGATCACGACGCTGCGCGCCGCGCTCGACGCGAAGGGCGTGACGACCCCGATCGCCGGGATGGACGAGACGAACCCGGGGAAGTTTCGCTCCGACTGGGAGTCGTACGCCCCCGCCGTCCGGGACGCGGTGGGCCGGCTCAACACGCACACGTACGGAACGAACGGCCGCACCGGCGTCCGGGACATCGCCAAGGGTGAGACCACACCCCTGTGGATGTCCGAGGTGGATCTCGGCGGCAGCGTCCCCCAGAGCTTCACCTCCATGAGCCCCGCGCTCGACCTCGCCCAGCGCATCAACGACGACATCCGTGAGCTGGAGCCGAGCGCGTGGGTGCTGTGGCAGGCCGTCGAGGACTACGAGAACATGACGCCGGGCCGCGAGAACTCCAACTGGGGTCTGATCCAGACCGACTTCACCCCCGACGACGCGGCGACCGAACCCCTGCGCAAGAACAAGAAGTACTGGGCGATGGCGAACTACAGCCGCTTCGTCCGCCCCGGCGCGCGCATCGTCAACACCGACGACCCGCAGACGCTGGCGGCGGTGCGGCCGGGCGGGAACGGTGTGGTCGTCGTCCACACCAACCCGACGGGTGACGAGCGCGAGGTCACACTGAACCTCGACGGCTTCCAGACGGCCGCGGCCGGCCCCGTCGAGCGGTGGACCACCGACGCGACCAGGAACCTGCAGCGTGGCGCCGACGCGGCGGTGAGCGGCCGGACGCTCAAGGCCACTGTCGGCCCCGGTTCCGTCACCACGTTCGTCCTGCCCACCGTCACCGGCGTGAACGCGTCGTCGACCACCGCGCCCACCGCGGCGCCGCGCCGGCTGCTCAACGACAACAGCGGCAAGGCCCTCGCCGTCGCCACGGTGGGCGGCAAGAGCACGGTCGTGCAGCGCACCCCGGCCCCGGCGGACAGCTCTCAGCAGTGGACCTTCACCAAGCTGTCCGCCGCCGACTGGGGAAGCACCGCCGCCTATCGGGTCACCAACGCCAAGACCGGCAAGGCACTCTCCGTCTCCAACGGCGCCCTGACCTTCGCGTCGCCCGGATCGTCCACCGCACAGCAGTGGATCCGCTCGACCACGGGCGACGGCCACAGCACCCTGATCAACGCGGCCAGTGGGCGGCTCCTGGACGTCACGGGCGCGTCGACCGCCGACGGGGCACCCGTCGGGGTCCACCAGCCGACGACCGGCGGCAACCAGTCCTGGGCCTTGATCAGCACCGCACCGGACGTCTGGAAGAGCCTGTCCTTCCGGCACAGCTCCAAGTGTCTCGACGTCAGTGGCGGCGGCACGAACGACGGGGCGGCCGTCGTCCAGTACGGCTGCACCACCGGGTCCAACCAGCAGTGGTCGCTCCGCTCCACCGGTGGCGGCTACGTGAACGTCGTCGCCCGGCACAGCGGCAAGTGCCTCGACGTGAGCGGTCAGTCCACGGCCGACGGCGCCGAGGTCTTCCAGTACTCCTGCAACGGAGGCCGCAACCAGGAGTGGGCCGTACGGGCCACCGCTGACGGCCACCTCACCCTGACGGCCCGGCACAGCGCCAAGTGCCTGTCGGTGAGCGGCGCCTCCACGGCGGACGGCGCGGCCGCGGTCCAGCGGACGTGCGACGGCACCGCCGCGCAGCAGCTGAGCTGAAGCCCGAAGAGCCGGGCCCCGACCGGGAGGTCGGGGCCCGGCTCTTGTCCGTGCGGCCGCGGCTACTCCTCGGTGGGCCCGAGGTCGGCCGCGTCGCGGAAGTGGACCGTACGGGCCCGGTGTGCCGCGTGCAGCTCCAGGACGACGACCTGGTTCGTACCGGAACGCAGGACCGGCGCCGGCACGTAAAGGGAGCGCTGCGGGCCGCGGGACCAGTAACGGCCGAGCGTGAACCCGTTGACCCAGGCGTTTCCCTTGGTCCAGCCGTCGAGGTGCAGGAAGGTGTCGGCGGGGTCGGTCACCTCGAAGCTGCCGCGGTGGAAGGCCGGTCCGACGGGCGTCGCGGCAGCGGGCGCGAAGGGGAGGTCCTGCGGGTCGGTGAGCGGGAGCGGCCGGCTGGTCCAGCCCGCGAGCTCCGTGCCGTCGAGAAGGACCGGCCCGAGGAGGCCCTTGCGGTCGTGGATGCCCTGGCCGTAGTTCACGCGGCCCTGGTTCTCGACGAGGACGGTGAGCGTGCTGCCGGCCCTGGGAACCGTGAAGGCGAGGGCGTGCTCGTGGTTCTCGCGCTCCAGGACGCCCACGGGCTGCCCGTCGACGAACACCTGGGCCCGGTCGCGGACCCGCTCGACCTCCAGGAGCACCGGGCCCGCGAGGGGCAGGGCGGTCTCGTAGAGGACGAAGCCGAAGTCCTGGTCCAGCTCCTCCATGGTGAGGGGCCGGCGCGCCTCGACCGCGGTCCCGAGGGTCGCGGCGTGCGCCAACAGGCCCGCCGTCTCCGTCAAGGTCACGGTTCGCGGGGCGAGTTTGGGGCCGGGCGCCGGGACGGGGCCGTCCGGTACGGGAGCGTACTTGGCGATCACGTCGCGGAAGGCGGCGTATTTCGGCGTCGGGTCGCCCGCCTCGTCGAGGGGCGCGTCGTAGTCGTAGGAGGTGACGGTGGGCCGGTAGGTGTGCTTGTCGTTGGCGCCGTTGGTGAAGCCGAAGTTGGTGCCGCCGTGGAACATGTAGAAGTTCACCGAGGCGCCGGTGGCGAGGAGTTCGTCGAGTTCGCGGGCCGCCTGATCGGGGTCGCGGACCACGTGGTGCCCGCCCCAGCGGTCGAACCAGCCGATCCAGAACTCCGTTGTCATCAGGGGGCCTTCGGGGCGCCGGGCGCGGAGATCGGCCAGGTGCTCGGCGGAGCGGCTTCCGAAGTTCGCCGTGGCGAGGACGCCGGGGAGGGCTCCGCGCTCCAGGTCGGCGGGCTGGTCACAGGTGAAGAGGGGCACGTCGATGCCACTGCGGCGCAGGGTTGCGGCGAGGTGCTCCAGGTAGGCGGTGTCGTCGCCGTAGGCCCCGTACTCGTTCTCCACCTGTACGGCGAGCACGGGGCCTCCCCGGGAGGCCAGGTGCGGCCGGAGCGGGGTGAGGAGCCGGTCGAAGTAGTCGTCGACCGCGGCGAGGAACCGGGGGTCGCGGGAGCGCAGGCGCATGTCCGGCTCCACGAGCAGCCAGGAGGGGATGCCGCCACCCTCCCATTCCGCGCAGATGTACGGGCCGGGGCGCAGCAGGACGTACAGGCCCTCCGCCGCGGCGAGGTCGAGGAACCGGGGCAGGTCGAGGCCGCCGTCCAGCGTGAAGCGGTCCGGCCGTGGCTGATGGAGGTTCCAGGGGACGTACGTCTCGACGGTGTTGAGCCCCATGAGCCGGGCCTTGCGCAGTCGGTCCGCCCACTGGTCGGGGTGCACGCGGAAGTAGTGGAGACCGCCCGACAGGAGCCGAAACGGTTCGCCATCGAGGGTGAAGCCGCCCTCGTCGATCTGGAGAAGAGGCATGGACGGATGCTCCTGTGCTGGGTGAGGTGCGCTGTCGCGGAACGCGAAGATCCCGGTGTGAGTATGTTTGCGTAAACACGCAGCGCCTGGCAAGCCTCCACCGACCCGCACGGACATTGACGCGCCGTCGCAACGCGTGCTGAACTGACCAGGCCGACATGTTTACGTTCACACCACGACGCCGCAGCCCTTGTACGAACTGCCGCTGAACCCGCCCGGCGCGACCGCGACCGACGCCTACGCCAAAGGGGGCCACCCGGTTCGCGGTCACCGGCAACAGGCCGTCGGTGTCGGCCAACGGTTCCGCCCGTCAGGAATGGACCGCCGTCGGCCTCTGACCCCGGAGGGCGATCTCCGGCTGCCGGTCAGGGCGTTTCTACGGCAGTCGCCAGTCGACCGGCTGTGTTCCCTGGCGTACGAGCAGGTCGTTGGCCCGGCTGAACGGGCGTGACCCGAAGAACCCGCGATCGGCCGACATGGGGGAGGGATGCGCCGACTCGATGGCCGGGAGGTCCCCGAGCAGCGGCCGCAGATTGCGGGCGTCGCGGCCCCACAGGATGGACACCAGCGGCGTGCCCCGCGCGGCGAGCGCCCGGATCGCCTGCTCGGTCACCGACTCCCACCCTTTGTCACGGTGCGCGGCCGGCTTGCCGGGCGCCGTCGTCAAGGCCCTGTTGAGCAGCAGCACGCCCTGCTTCGTCCACGGCGAGAGGTCTCCGTTGGACGGCCTGGGCAGCCCGAGGTCCGAGTTCATCTCCCGGTAGATGTTCTCCAGACTGCCCGGCAGTCGACGCACTTCCGGGGAGACGGCGAAACTCAGCCCGATCGCCATCCCCGGCGTGGGGTAGGGATCCTGCCCCACGATCAACACGCGGACGTCGTCGAAGGGCTGCTGGAACGCCCGCAGAACATTCGGCCCGGCCGGAAGGTAGGTCCGGCCGGCCGCGATCTCGGCCCGGAGGAAGTCCCCCATGGCCGCGATGCGTCCGGCCACGGGCTCCAGCGCCTTCGCCCAGCCTGCTTCAACGAGTTCACACAACGGTCGAGGTGCCACAGGGCGTCACTCTACTGGCCCACGTCCCACAGGCTCACGCCGAGGCACAGCACACACAGACAAGCCCCCGCACGCGGACCACCGCCGGTACCATTGCAGGCCGTTCAGCAGGACGAACGACCCGGGGTGACCGAAAGCCTGAACGGTATCTGACATTCCTCGGATAAATACGGACAGATGCCGCCGAAGAAGACCCTGCCCGAACACCCGGTTTCGATAAACCAGTAGCATGCGGCGCCATGAGCTCCCCCACTGGGCCCGCAAATGGCCTGCCCGTACGAATGCCGCGACCCCGCCAGACCGGACGGCACCGCCGGCCCGAGCCCGCGGTGGCGCCAGAGGGCGCGCCCGCGCTGGTGCTCGCCGTGCCCGGTGCCCCCTCAGCCGCCTCGCGGGGGCTGGCGGAAGAGATCATCAGCATCGGCCGCTCCGAGCTGCCGGGCCTCGACGCCCGGGTCGGCTTCCTCGACGGTGACGACGACACCGAGTTCCCGTCCCTGTCCGGCGTGCTGAACGCCGTCGCCCACGACCGCGCCGCGCGCGCGGAGGCCGCCCGCGCCGCCGGCCAGGAGGTGCCCGCACCGACCGGCCCGGACGCCGTGGTCGTGCCCCTGCTGGCCGGCCCCGACGGGGATCTGCTGCGCCGCGTGCGCCAGGCCCTGATGGACTCCTCGGCCGCCGCCGAGCTGGCCGACCCGCTCGGCCCGCACCCGCTGCTCGCCGAGGCGCTGCACGTGCGGCTGTCCGAGGCCGGTCTCGCCCGCGCCGACCGGGCCAGGCTCTTCAGCGTGACCACGGCCGCCGACGGCATCGTCCTGGTCACCACCGGTGGCGAGGAGGCCGTGCAGGCCGCGGGGATCACCGGCATGCTGCTGGCCGCCCGTCTCGCCGTGCCGGTGATGGCCGCCGCGCTGGACGAGGAGGGTTCGGTGGCCGCGATCGCCGACCAGCTCCGCCGCGAGGGTTCGACGCAGCTCGCGCTGGCCCCGTACCTGATCGGCCCGGAGGCCGCCGAGGGACTCCTCGACACCGCCTGCAAGGAGGCCGGCTGCAGCGCCGCCGACGTGCTCGGCGCCTACCCGGCGCTCGGCAAGCTGGCCGTCGCGCAGTACTCCGCCGCCCTCGGCATCACCCTGGGCGCCGCCGCCCACTGACCCCCCGCTCATGCCGTGCGTACGAGGGCCCGCGCCCCGGACCGTTCCGAATCGAACGAGCCGGGGCGCGGGCCCTCGTGCGTACGGCCGTCCCGTACCGGCCGCTGCCGGACGTGGCCTCAGCCGAAGACCACGCAGGTGGCGGCGGGCACGGGCACCGAGCCGGCCCGGCGCGGCTCGCCGGTCACGGGGTCCACGTCGAACCAGGTGACGTCGCCGGAGCGCTCGTTGGCCGCGTACAGCCGGCGCCCCGACGGGTCGGCGGCGAGGTCGCGCGGCCAACTGCCCCCGCACGGCACGGTGCCCGTGAGCAGCGGCTTCTCCGCGCCGCCGGCGAGGGAGAGGGTGGCGATGGTGTCGGCTCCGCGGACGGCCGCCCAGACGAAACGGCCGTCGGCGGAGGCCACGACGGCCGAGGGGCAGGCCGCCGGTGCCCCTGGAGCGCCCGTGGAGGCGACCGGAACCTCGCCGACCGGTTGGAGTTCGCCCGACTCCCCGTTCCAGCGGCAGACGGTCAGCTGCGGCTCCAGCTCGTGCAGTACGTAGACCACCTCGCCGGAGGGGTGGAAGGCGAGGTGCCGGGGGCCGGTCCCGGCGCGCAGCGCGGTCTCGGCGTGGAGCACCGGGGCTCCGGTGGCCGGGTCGAGCGCGCAGACCCGTACGGAGTCGGTGCCGAGGTCGACGCTGAGCACCCAGCGTCCGCTCGGGTCGGGCAGCACCTGGTGGGCGTGCGGGCCCTGCTGCCGGCCGGCGTCGGGGCCGGAGCCCTGGTGGACGAGTACGGCGGCGGGCCCCCCGATCGAGCCGTCGGCGGCGAGCGGGAGGCTGCTGACGCCGCCCGAGGTGTAGTTGGCGGTCAGCAGCCGCCGGCCGGCCACGCTGAGATGGGTGGGGCCGGAGCCGCCGACGCGGACGACCGCACCGAGGGGGACGAGCCCCGCGGCGGTGGTCCGGAAGGCGCCCACGGCGCCCTGTTCGGCCTCGCTCACGGCGTACAGCACGCCGGTGGCGGGGTCGTGGGCCAGGTAGGAGGGGTCCGCGACGGCGTCGGTGGCCGAGAGCGGGGTCAGCGCTCCGGTGACCGGATCCACGGCCGCGGTGGTGACACCGCGGCCGCCCCCCGAGGTGAACGAGCCGATCCAGGCCAGGTGTCCGCCGCCGTCGGCCGTACGGTCAATACCGCCCACACCACTGTCCGCGCCGCTCACGAGAGGCCCCTCTCCGCCGTTCCGGATCCGTTCGTGAGCGACGGTAACAGAAGGTCTAGACCAAATCCCGCCCCTGGGCCCGTTCCTGGGCGCCGGGGTGGTGGACGTAGGCGGTCGAGCTGGGCCGGTCCTCGTACGTGCGGTGGAAGACCGGGGTCGCCGACCCGGAGATGGGCGGCACGATCCAGGACCAGTCCGCGCCCACGTCGCGGCCCTTGCGCTCCTCCTTCTCCAGGTGCGTCAGGAAGCGCCGGGACTCCGTGTGGTGGTCGGCGATGGTGACCTTGGCCCGGTCGAAGGAGTGCAGCACCGCCCGGTTGAGCTCGACGAGCGCGCGGTCCTTCCAGAGGGAGCGGTCGCTGGCGGTGTCGAGGCCCATGCGGCGGGCGACCGCGGGCAGGAGGTTGTAGCGGTCGGTGTCGGCGAGGTTCCTGGCGCCGATCTCGGTGCCCATGTACCAGCCGTTGAAGGGCGCCGCCGGATAGTGGATGCCGCCGATCTCCAGGCACATGTTGGAGATCGCGGGTACGGCGTGCCAGCGCAGGCCCCAGTCCGACCAGCCGTCACCGCCGGCCGCTCCCTCGGGGTGCTCGATGGGCACCTCCAGCACCGCGTCCGGGGGGACGTCGAACCAGCGGGGTTTGTCGTCGACCCCCTGCACGACCAGCGGAAGGAGGTCGAAGGGGGTGCCGGGGCCGCGGGACCAGCCCAGTTCGAGCAACGCGCTCGTGAGCTCGGCGTTGCGGGCGTCGCCGACGGTTATCGAGGGGTGGTCGCCGTATCCGGCGTACCGGACCAGCTGCTCGCTCCAGATGACCGGGCCGGGACGGTCCGGGGTGTCGGGGGCGAAGACCGTGATGGTGGGCCGGACCCGGCCGCCGTTGGTGGCCTCGCGCAGGTGCTCGAAGCACTCTTCCGCGATCCCGTCGGCGTCGGTGAGCCCGCGGCGGTCGCGGACGCGCAGCGAGTTCCAGTACAGCCTGCCTATGCAGCGGTTGCTGTTGCGCCACGCGACGCGGGCGCCGTGCTCCAGTTCCTCGGGAGTGTGCCGGTACGTGTCCGTCTCGGCGAGCTCGGCCCGTACGGCGGCGAGCCGCTCGCGCGGATCACCCGCGCCCGGGTTCTCCCTGTGGAACAGCCGGATGAACTCCTCGGCCGCTTCCCACACCTGAGCGGTGTCGGCGCGCTGTTGAAGTATTTCCATTCCGGGCGGTTACCCCCTGTCCGATCCGACCAGGTCCACCCCGCGCGCCGTGAACGGGCGCCATGCCGGATGAATGTGCAATGAACAATCACCCGTTGTACACGTCGCAGGTCAGCGGCGTGTGGAAGGCGCGCCCGGAACACTCCTCCGTGTGATCTTCATCGATCGGCCTGCGGACGGGACATGGGGGGACGTACCATCCGCGGCATCCCCGGGCGCTCGACCGAGCGATGCCCGAAGGGCGTCCGAAGGGCATCCGAAGGGCGCCCGAACCGCGCCCCCGACCGACCGCTCAGACGCGCGTCTCGTCGTGGATCACGCGCACCGCGGCGGTGGCGGCGACGACCGCGGAGCGGGCGGAGCCCAGCGCCTCGCGGGCCGCTTCCAGGCCGCCTTCGCGGGAGAGCAGCGCCGAGGCGTCGGCCGCGCAGTCGATCAAATGCAGGGCCACCCGGGCCAGTTGCTCGTCGGATCCGTACGCCTCGTCCAGCGCCTTGCGCGCCTGCGCCAGCAAGTCCAGCGCCGCAATCGGCCCCGCCGGCGCGATCCCGTGCTCGGAATGAATGTCTCGCTTCACCGTCGCCACTCCCGCCACCGGTCATGTGGGCCATTTCGCGATCACCAGGCAGGAAGGATCCTGCCGTTCCCCTCCCCCGCGGCCAACGGGCCGGGGCATCCTGATCTTGCATTGCCGGAACAAGAAGGGGGTCCAGATGAACACCAACACCGCACATCCCGACATTGACGGCTGCACGTCGATCTGCGGGAACTGCGCGGCCGGTTACCGCAGGGCATTGCGCGAGGGCGGTTTATCGGGGGCCGTTCCGGGATGCCTGATCGCCTTCGGGCTGCTGCGGAAGTCCGAGGGCTCCGACGAGCACCTCCCGGTACCGCCCTCGGTCGCCGCGATCACCCTCGCGCGGCCGATCAAGCGGGCCATCCTGGACCAGCGGGCCGCGCTCGACGACATGATCGCCGCCCTCACCCCGATGGACGCCGTCTACCGGCACGAACGCCGGCGCCACCAGGACCACGTACAGTCGCTGATCGGCCGCGATGTAATCGACACCGCCGTCCAGGGCGCCTTGGAGGCCTGCTCGGAGGAACTGCTCAGCGCGCACCCCGAGGGCGGCCGCCCCTCCGGCGTGCTCACCGACGCGCTGCCCCGCGATCTCGCCCCGGCGGGCCGGGGAGTCCGCCAGCGCACGATCTACGGACACACGGTCCGCGCGCACGGCCCGACGCTCGCCCACATCGAACGGGTCACCCGGGAGGGCGCCGAGGTGCGGACGGTGGGCGAACGCTTCGAGCGGCTGATCGTGTGCGACCGGTCGGCCGCGTTCATCGCGGTGCTCACCGAGAGCGGAAAGGACGCGTACGCCCTGGAAATCCGCGAACCCGGCCTGATCCAATACCTCACGAAGACCTTCGAGGCCGTGTGGGAACGGGCGGTCCCCGTCGCGTTCGACATGACGGGACAACAGCCTCCCCGGCTCACCGGCGAAATCCAGCAGGCGATTTTGGAACTCATGGTGCGGGGGCATACGGACGAGGCCATTTCCCAGCGGCTCGGCCTGAGCACCCGCACCATCGGCGCGCACATCAAACGCGCCGCGACCCGCTTCGCGAGCCGCAGCAGGGCCGAACTCGGTTTCAGCCTCGCGAAGGCCGGAGTCCTCGACGCCGGCCGGGACGCGCCCGCGCCGCCCGGGTCAGGCGCCCACCAGCGGGGAGCGTGACGCGGTGCGCAGGGGGCCGTCGAGCTGGGCGAGGAGCCGCTCCAGGCCGTGCAGGTGCGCCAGCGCGGGCTCCGAGGCGACCCGCGCGGGGTTCACGGCCGCGGTGGCCGACCGGTGCTCCGCCTCCGTGCCGCGTTCCGCTTCCGGCGTCAGCAGGGCCTCTACGGCGGCCTCCACGCGCCAGCACGCGGCCGCGAGCCGGGCGTCGTGGCTCGCGTCCGGGTCCGCCGCCACCGAGACCAGCCCGCGGACCTCCACGGCGCACTCGTCGAGCAGCGCGAGCACCCGGCGGGCCCTGGCCTTGCGGCCGCGGTAGGGGCTCAGCGGGTGGACGAGCGGGGCCAGGGAGAGCCGTACCCGGCCCAGGAACAGCTCCAGCTCGGCGGCGTGCGGCGCGGGGTCGGCGACCGGGGAGCCGGCGAGCCGGGCCGCGGCCTCGGCCGTGCAGGTGCGCACGCAGCGCAGCGCGCGCTGGATCCACATGTCGTTGGTCGCGTGGGTGGTCACCGGGAGCACCAGGATCACGGCCAGCCCGGCGCACACGGCGCCGACGGCCGTCTGTTCCAGGCGCAGGACGAGCAGGCCGGGGTCGAGCACGCCCAGCAGTCCGTAGAGCAGGCCGGCCATCACCGTCACGGCGAGCATCATCCAGCTGTAGGACACGGCGGCGGTGTAGAAGATCCCGAAGACGCAGAGCGCCACCAGGACGGCCGTGGGCGCCGGCGCACCGTTCAGCGGGATGGCTATCAGCAGGCCCGCGCCGATCCCGAACACCGTGCCGAGGACCCGGCGGAAGCCGCGGACCAGGGTCTCGCCGCGCGAGGCGGTGTTGACGAAGATCCACCAGGCGGTGCCGACCGCCCAGTACCAGCGGTCCTGCGACAGGGTCTGGCCGATGCCCAGCGCGACCGCGCAGGCGGCGGTGGCCTGGAAGGCCTGGCGGGTGGTCGGCCGGGCCAGCCCGGTCCCGGGCGGCGCGGGCGGGACCGCCGCGGGCGGGACGCGCCGCTCGATCGGCCACAGGACGAACCGCACGGCGCCGGCCGACAGCAGGGCCAGGCCGACGGCCGCGTAGAGCTCGGGCAGCTGCCCGGGCCGGGCGTGCAGGAACTGCGTGACGAAGAAGTTCATGAACGCGAAGATGCCGAGGGCGTGGCCGCGCACCCCCCACCTGCGGGCGTAGACCCCGGCGAACACCACGGCGACGAACACCGCGTCGCGGGCCAGCGGTACGCCGTGCAGGGTGGTGGCCAGGGCCAGCACGGGGAATCCGACGGCCGGCAGCAGGGCGGTGGTCACCCGCTGGGCGCGCACGGTCGAGTCGGTGACGGTGAAGAGGGCGAGCAGGGCCGCCAGTCCCCCGGTGATCGACGCGACGAGCGAAAGCCCGCAGAGCTCGGCCACGGCCACGGCGAGAGCGACGCCGATGACGGCCCGCACGGCGTTCCTGAGTCTTGCGCGCCCCGGATCCGGAGCCACGAACATCCTCTTCACGGCGGTGTGCCGCCCCCCTTGCGATGGAGCACGCCGGACCCGCGTCCGCCCGGGGGTGGTGGGCGGTACACGGGCACGGCGAAGGCGCCACGGTCCGGAGCGGCCTCGTTGCCGTCCGGCGCTGCGTGGCGCCGTA
Organism: Streptomyces tatrensis; assembly: GCF_049310065.1. Lineage (NCBI taxonomy): Bacteria > Bacillati > Actinomycetota > Actinomycetes > Kitasatosporales > Streptomycetaceae > Streptomyces > Streptomyces tatrensis. The sequence continues at coordinate 1,308,562 of NZ_JBMDLB010000011.1, forward strand.
GATACATGGATAGGACACAGATAAGCATCCACAGGGGCATTGGCTCAACTCGGGCCGCTCCGGGTGGGCCATTGGCACAGGCGGGAGCGGTGATCTTCGCCCATGGGAAGGCCAACGGACCCGGGGCGGCGGGTCAGCCCCCGGAAGCGTGTTCCGTCGGAACGCACAGGACCGGGACCGGGGAGAGGTGCAGGAGCTTGTGCGGGGTGGATCCGAGCAGGGCGCCGCGGATCGGGCTGTCGCCCCAGCTCCCCACGATGATCACCCGGGCGTCGTGCCGTTCGGCGGCGTCGAGCAGCGCCTGGGCCGGTTTCGCGTCGGCCACCTCGACCGTGGACGGCACTCCCGCCTCGTCGGCGGCCTCCACCGCCCGGGAGAGCGCGCTGCGGCCTGCCTCGCGGACGGCCTCCTGGTGCGCGCGGTACTCCTCGCCGGTGGGACCCGGGGCCGCGGCCCCGTAGACGAGGACGAGCGGCTCGCCGAAGGCGGCGGCCACCTCCAGGGCCACGCGCAGGGCGCGCTCGGCTCCGGGGGACTCGTCGTACCCGAGGACGACGGACATCGGGGCTCCTCTGGTCTCGGCTCGGCTCGGCTTGCGTTCGGGGGTTCTGGGTTCTGGGTTCGGCGCTTCAGGGCTTCGGCACTTCGGGCTTACGGGGCTTCGTGGCCGCGTGGACGAGGGCCGGGTCGGCGACGCCGCGCCGCTCCTGCCAGAAGCGGCCGTCCCTGATCCGCCAGAAGCACATGACGAGCACGCCGACGACGGCGATGCCGATCCCGATGACCAGCGGCGGGCCGAGGCCGAACCAGGAGACGCCGCTCGCCGAGTTCTCCGGGTCGGACATGTCGGCGACGGACTGCACGAGCAGCCAGGCCAGCAGACCGGCGCCGAGCACCGGGCCGAGGCCGATCAGCAGGAAGTTGTGCACGCTCTCCAGCAGGTGGCGCCGGTAGTAGACGGCGCAGGCCAGGCCGGTGAGGGCGTAGTAGAAGGAGATCAGCAGGGAGAGGGCGGTCAGGGAGTCCAGGAGCGCGTTCTCGCTGATCTGGTTGACGGCGAGGTACCAGGCGATGGCGATGCCGGCCACCCACCAGGTGCTCACGTCCGGGGTCCGGAACCGGGGGTGGATGTGCGAGAGGTTCGGCGGCAGAGCGTGCCGGCGGGCCATGGACAGGGCCGTACGGGAGGCCGGGATGATCGTGGTCTGGGTGGAGGCGAGGGCGGAGGTGCAGACGGCGAGCAACACGATCCAGTCCCAGCCGCCCATGACCTCGTGCGCGAGGACCGCGAAGACGGCCTCCTCCTCGCCCGCGTTCTCGGAGAGGAACTTCGTCCCGGCGTAGCCGACGACCGCGAAGCCGACGGACAGGTACGTCACCAGCAGGACGACGGTGGACCAGATGCCGGCCTTGCCCGGTGCGGTGGCCGAGTTCTCGACCTCCTCGGTGAGGTTGACCGCCGACTCCCAGCCCCAGTAGATGAACACGCCGAGCAGCAGTCCGCCGGTGAGGGCGGCGCCGCCCGCGCCGAAGGGGTTGAGCCACTCGAGCGCGGGTCTGGTGCCGTCGAGGCTGCTGGTGCCCGCGTAGACCCGGTAGAGGGCGACGACGGCGAAGACCAGCAGGAAGAAGACCTGGGCGAGGATCAGGACGTCCTGGAGCCGGGCCGACATCTCGGTGCCGATGACGCAGACGGCCGTCATGGCCAGGATCACGACGACGGTGAGGCTCTGGCGCAGGGCCTCGTTCGCCGCCCAGCTGTCGAGTCCGGCGGCGAGCAGTCCGAAGTGCACGGCCACGTCGGCCAGCGAGCCGATGACGAGGACGCCGGTCATCGCGATGGCCCAGCCGCCGAGCCAGCCCGCCCAGGGGCCCATGGCGCGCGTCACCCAGGAGAAGGTGGTCCCGCAGTCCTGGTCGACCTTGTTGAGGTAGTAGAAGGCGGCGGCGATCAGCAGCATCGGGACGAAGGAGGCCAGCATGACGCCGGGCGCGTAGATGCCGGCGAGCGCGACGATCGGCCCGATGACCGCGGCCAGGGAGTAGGCGGGCGAGGTCGAGTTCAGGCCGATGACGAGCGCGTCGAGGAAGCCGATCGCATTGGCCTTGAGCCCGGGTTCCGCGTCCGCGCCGCCGGAGTCCGTGACGGCCCTCGCTCCCGGAAGCGGTTCCGGGCTCTCAGGGGGCACGCCGTCCGAGCCATCGTGGGCCATGTACGCATCGTCACGCAGACGGCGGCCGCGCGCGAGGCGGGGGGCTCGGCGGACGCGGCAGACGCGGCCGGGCGAGGGACTGCTACTGGGGCGGGCGTTCCGGTTCGGGGGCGGGTGTTCCCGGGGTCGGTGTTCCCGGGGTCGGTGTTCCCGCGGGCCGCGTGCCCCAGGGGCGGGAGTTCCAGCTCGCGATGACCGGCAGGCCGTGCTCCGTGGACAGTGCGCTGAAGGTGCCCGTCCGGAGCATGAAGAGCCGTCCGGCCTCGGGCGGCAGACCGAGGTAGCGGGCGGTCAGCACGCGCAGCAGGTGCCCGTGGGCGACCAGGACGACATTGCCCCGGCCTTCGCCCAGTACCCCGGCCACGCGGGCCAGCACCCGGTCCGCGCGGGCGCCGACCTGGGCGGCGTTCTCGCCGGGGTGCTCCGCGTCCCCGGGCGGTACGCCGTCGGTCCACAGGGACCAGGCGGGGCGCTCGCGCTGGATCTCCGCGGTGGTGACGCCCTCGTAGCCGCCGTAGTCCCACTCGTACAGGTCGGGGTCCGTGACGCCCCCGCTCAGGCCGGCGAGCTCGGCCGTGGCGGCGGCCCGGCGGAGCGGGCTGGTCAGCACCAGGGCCGGGTGCTTGTCCCGGAAGTACGGGAAGAGCGAGATGGCCTCTTCGACCCCGTGCGGGGTCAGCGGGACGTCGGTGCGCCCCGTGTGCCGTCCGGTCGCGCTCCAGGCGGTCTCGCCGTGCCTCACCAGCAGCAGGTCGCTCACCCTTCGGACCCTAGTCCCTGCGGCATCGGGGCGCAGTCCCTGAGGTGCCGCCGGTGTCCGCCGTACGTGGGGAAACCGCTGCGGAAATCGATGCGCAAGCGGTGCAAGTTGGCCGGCGGGGCCGCGCTCGCGAGGCTCGGGGCATGGACGACCAGGACGACACCCGGCTGGCGGCGGGTTTCGCGGCGGGCGACGAGGACTGCGTGGCGGCGGTCTACCGGCGCTGGCGGCCGCTGGTGCACGCGCTGGCCTCACGCTCGCTCGGCGACGAACGGGAGGCCGAGGACGTGACCCAGCAGGTCTTCCTCGCCGCGTGGCGGGGCCGCGGCGGGTACCGGCCCGGGCCGGGCGGCCTCGGGGCCTGGCTGACCGGCATCACCCGGCACAAGGTGGCCGACGCCCTGGAGGCCCGCACAAGGCGGGCCCGGGTGGTACGGGCCGCCGCGCGCGTCTGCGCACAGGGCCGGCCCGAACCGGAGCCCGGGCCGGAGCGTGCCGTGGAACGGGTGCTGCTGCTCGGTGAGTTGGCCCGGCTGCCGTCGGCGCAGCAGCGGGTGCTGCGGCTCGCCTTCTACGCGGACCTGACGCAGTCGCAGATCGCGGACCGCACCGGACTCCCGCTGGGCACCGTCAAGAGCCACATGCGGCGGGCCCTGCACGTCATGCGGCAGTCCCTGGAGCCGTCCCTGGAGCCGTCCCTGGAGTCCGGAGTGCCACAACCGATTCGATGACGGCCAGCCCCGATCGGAGCCCGAACAGCCGCTCGGCACGGGCTGGTTGGGCTGTGGCTCCGGCGCCCCAGCCGGGGCCGGCGAGCAGCAGCACCGAGTGACCGCGGGCGCCGCGCGGGCCCCACTCGATGCCCGCCACCGACCTGGCCAGCGCGGCGTCGGCCGTCGTACGGGACTGCGCCCACAGCACGACGGCCCGCGGACCCGTCCGCCGGACGGCCTCGCACAAGGCGTCGGCGGGCAGGGCGGCTCCGAACATCCTTACGGGCAGGGCCCGTTCACCGAGGGCGGCGGCCAGCGCCTCCATCGGGAGGCTGTGCTGCTCCCCAGGCGCGCACGCCAGCAGTACGGGCGGCGCCGGGAACGGCTCCGGGGCCCGCCGGATGCGGTGCAGGGCCGCGGAAACGTACCAGGACAGGAGGTGCTCCACCTCCACGTAACGCTCCCCGGACGAGGCCCACTTGCGGCCCACCGCGTGCAGGGTCGGCGCGATCACCTCCTCCCAGGCGGTGACCGGCCCCAGCTCGGCGAGCACGGCGGCCAGCAGGTCCTCCACGGCCGGCGCGTCCAGCCGTACGGCGGCCCGCGCGAGCCCCCTGCACTCCGGGCGGACGTCCCCGAGGCGCAGCGCTCGGGGCCCTCCGGGGGTCGTGGCGGCGGGATCGGCTGCGGCCGGGCCGTCCGGGGCGACTCCCCGGGCCACCCGGGCGGCTTCGGACGGGGGTGCGCCCTGGGCGCTGAGGCGGCACATCAGCTCCAGCCGGGCGATGTCCGCAGGGGTCCAGCGCCGGTGCCTGCCCTCTTCGCGGCGGTCCGGCCCGATGGCGTAGCGGCGCTCCCAGGAGCGCAGCGTGGTCGGGGAGACCCCGAGGCGCCGGGCGACGGCCCCGGTGCCGAGGGCGACGGGCGGTGGCGGGGTCTGGGGCGGGGTCTGGGCCTCGGCCTGGCCGTGGGGGTCCTGGGCCTGGGCCTGGGCCTGGGGCTGGGGCTGGGGCTGGGGCTGCGGGGTTTCGGGCTCCACCTCTCCACCGTACGGCGCGGCGGGCCGGTGCACGGTCACCCGGATCCCGGTCCCGTGCCGCGGCCCTCGCGGAAGCGGTCGAGGCCGTCGGCGAGGCCGACCACCGGGTCGGGGTAGTCGTATTGCGCCCGCTCCAGGCCGGGCAGCCGCCAGGGCTCGTGCACGCGCGGTGCGGGGAGTCCGGCCAGTTCGGGGACCCAGCGGTGGACGTAGCCGCCGTCGGGGTCGTAACGCAGGCCCTGACGGACCGGGTTGAGGACCCGGTTGGGTCGGGTGTCGGTGCCCGTGCCCGCCGCCCACTGCCAGTTGAGCTGGTTGTTGGCGAGGTCCCCGTCGACGAGGAGCTCCATGAAGTGGCGGGCTCCGACGCGCCAGTCGACGTACAGGGTCTTGGTGAGGAAGCTCGCGACCAGCAGTCGGCCGCGGTTGTGCATCCAGCCCTCGTGGACCAGTTGGCGCATGGCCGCGTCGACGATCGGGTAGCCGGTGCGGCCCTCCTTCCAGGCCAGCGTCTCCTCCTCGGCGGCGGGGCCGGTGCGCCAGTGGTCTCCGCGGTCCCGGTAGTCCGCGGCGGCGGCCCCGGGCCTGGCCGCGAGCACCTGGTGGTGGAAGTCGCGCCAGCACAACTGCCGTACGAAGGCCTCCGCTCCGGGGCCGCCGGCGGCGCGGGCCCGGTGGACGGCCTCGGTGGGCGAGAGCGTGCCGAAGTGCAGGTGCGGGGAGAGCCGGGAGGTGGCGTCGCCGGCCAGGTCGTCGTGGGTCTCGCCGTAGCGGTCGATGCCGGAGCGCAGCCACCGGGCGAGCAGCCGGCGCGCCTCGGACTCCCCGCCGGGGGCGAGGCCCGGGGAGGTGCCGGTGACGGCGGCGCGCTCGGGCAGGGGCTCGGAGCGGATCGCGTCGGGCACCGGGACGGTGCGGGGCGCGGGGGCGGCGGCCCGCAGGGGGTGCTCCGACCAGTGGCGGTGGTACGGGGTGAAGACGGCGAAGTGGTCGGATCCGGTGGACCCGGTGGGAGTGACGGCTCCGGGAGCCACCGCGGTGATCACCGCGTCGTGGACGTGGAACCTCCGCCCCTCGGCTTCGAGGGCTTCGCGCAGCCGCTGCTCACGGGCGTGGGCGTAGGCGCTGACCCCGGCCGCCATGTGCACTTCGTCGGCGTCGGCCTCCCGTACGAGGGCCATGGTCGCGGCGACCGGGTCGCCGGACCGTACGACGAGGCGGCCGCCGCGGGAGCGCAGCCCGGCGTCGAGGCCGGCGAGGCAGTCGGCGAGGAAGGCGAGCCGGTTGGGCGGGGCGGCGACCGCCGGGTCGCGCACGAAGAGGGGGACCACCTGCTCGGAAGAGGACAGGGCCGCCCGCAGCGGCGGATGGTCGTGCAGCCGGAGGTCGGAGGTGTAGAGGACCACCGCGACGTTCATCGGGTTCGCTCCGCGTGGGGGGGGGTGGGTACGGGCTGTCGTGAGGTACTTCGCTGCCGGAACACCTCCCGGATGCGGTGGCCCCCTCCCGGATGCGCCGGGCCCCCTCCCGGATGCGGTGGCGCCGCCGCGCGGTGCCCGGGGTGTCTACGAGGACACTTCCGGGCTCCGGCCGGCGGGCACGCGCAGGGACGCGTCCAGGAGGGTCATGAGCTGTGCGGTACGGCTCTTGCCGGCCGGTGCGAGCGGGTACCTGTTCAGGACGTCGATCAGGACGGGTGTGGCGCGTTGGCGGGCCTCCTCGATCAGCCGGAGCCCGACGGCGGCATCGTCGTCCGCGTTCAGTTCGCCGATGCGTGCCGCGCTCGCGGCGGCTCTCAGGATGTGTCCCACCTGGGTGGCCTTCGCGATCGGATGGAGGTAGGCCGCGGCGGCGGCGTCTCCCGCGGCGCGCGCGGCGAGCCGTGCGGCCTCCGTGGTCGCTTCCTTCGCCGCCCGGTGGGCGTCCAGGGAGGTGGTGCGTTGAAGGTTGGTCCTCCTGGCGCCGCTCGCGAAGTCCTGCGCGGCGTTGACGGCCGCACGGGGTCGAGGATCGCCGGGCACGGCTTCCTCGAACACGTGAAGAACGTCCTCAGCGCTCCCCAGAACGTAGTGCGCGACGACGCGCAGCTCGTCCATGGTCAGTTCGAAGTCCCCGGATCCGATCGTCACGGACCCGATTCTCCCGCACCCCCGTCGGAGGCGTCCGCGCGCTCCGCCGCGCGGGCGATGTTGCGGGCCATGCCGCCGAAGACGACGGCATGGAACGGTGACACGCTCCACCAGTACAGGTGGCCCAGCAGGCCGTGCGGATGGAACAGGGCCCGCTGGTGGTAGCGGGATCCGGTCTCCCCCGGGGACGGCGGGTCGGCGTGCAGTTCCAGCCAGGCCAGCCCCGGCAGCCGCATTTCGGCGCGCAGCCGCAGCAGCCGGCCCGGTTCGATCTCCTCGACCCGCCAGAAGTCCAGGGAGTCCCCGACCCGCAGCCGTGCCGCGTCCCGGCGGCCCCGCCGGATGCCGACTCCGCCGACGAGCCGGTCCAGCCAGCCCCGTACGGCCCAGGCCGGCGGGAAGGAGTACCAGCCGTTCTCCCCGCCGATGCCCTCCACCACCCGCCACAGTGCGGCCGTCGGGGCCCCGACGGCCAGCTCCCGGTGGTCGGTGTAGAGGCTGCCGCCAGCCCAGTCGGGGTCGGTGGGCAGCGGGTCGCTCGGCACGCCCGGGACGGAGGCGGAGGACCAGCGGGTGGTGACCTTGGCCTCGCGGATCCGCCGGAGGGCCAGCGCGAGGGCCTCGTCGAAGCCGATGGGCGCGCCCGGCGGGTCCGGGACGTGGACGGCGATGTCGCGCTCCGTGCACACCACCTCGTGCCGCAGGGATTCGGCGAGCGGCCGGGCCAGCGCCCTCGGCACGGGGGTGACCAGGCCGATCCAGTGGCTGGACAGCCTCGGGGTGAGCATCGGGACCCGCAGGATCAGGCGGGCGGGCAGCCGCGCGACGGCGGCGTAGCGGCGCATCATCTCCTCGTACGTGAGCACGTCGGGCCCGCCGATGTCGAAGGCCAGGTTCACCTCGGGCGGCATGCCGGCGCTGCCGACGAGGTAGCGCAGCACGTCGCGGACGGCGATGGGCTGGCAGCGGGTGCCGACCCAGCTGGGGGTGACCATGACGGGCAGCCGTTCGGTCAGGTAGCGCAGCATCTCGAAGGAGGCGGACCCGGACCCGATGACGACGGCGGCGCGCAGCACGGTCGCCGGGACGGCTCCGGCGAGGAAGATCTCCCCGACTTCGGCGCGGGAGCGCAGGTGCGGTGAGAGGGACCGGACGGGGATGTCCGCCGGGGTGAGGCCGCCGAGGTAGACGATGCGGCGGACACCGGCGGCGCGGGCCTCGTCCGCGAACGCCCGGGCGGCGTCCCGGTCGCGTTCCTCGAAGCCGGATCCGGTGCCCAGGGAGTGCACGAGGTAGTAGGCGACGTCGATGCCGGTCATCGCCCCGGCGAGGGACGAGGGGTCGGTGACGTCTCCCCGGACGATCTCGGCTTCGCCGGCCCAGGGATGGTCGCGCAGTTTCTCCGGGGCGCGGGCCAGGCAGCGGACTCGGTGCCCGGCGTCCAGGAGTTCCGGTACGAGGCGTCCGCCGATGTATCCGGTGGCCCCGGTGACCAGGCAGTTCTTGCCCGTCATGGCTGTCTCCGCTCCTCGCGCGCTGTTCCTTCGGTACCTCCGCCCCCTCCCTCCGATTCTCCGCGGCGCGCCGGATCGGATGCGGGATTCCCCCGTACGGCACATCCAAGACCCCCCTCGGCTCCGAAGAGGGGGTGACGGGGTGCCCCGGGTGACGGGGTGGAGAGGGAGGAACACGATGACCGAGCGAGGGGCGCCGCGCCCGCGGACGGCCGTGATCGGCGGGGGCGTGTCGGGGCTGACGGCGGCATACGTGCTGGCGCGCTCGCACGAGGTGACCCTGTACGAGGCGGACGACCGGCTGGGCGGGCACGCGCACACGCACGAGCTGAAGGGACCGGACGGGGTGGTCCGGGCGGTGGATTCGGGGTTCATCGTCCACAACGACCGCACCTACCCCCACCTGCTGCGGCTCTTCGGCGAGTTGGGGGTGGCCACCCGGCCGACGACGATGAGCCTGTCGGTCCGCTGCGAGGGGTGCGGGCTGGAGTACGCGGGTGCGCGCGGGCCGCGCGGCCTCTTCGCCCGCCGCCGGTCCGCCGTGAACCCGGAGTACCTGCGGATGCTGGCACGGATCCCGGCGTTCCACCGGGGGGCCAGGCGGCTGCTGGCCGCCGCCGACGCCCGCTCCGGGACCGGCGAGGCCGGCGACACCGGCGGGGCCGCCGCCGAGATCACCCTCGCCGAGTTCCTCGAACGGGGCCGCTTCGGGCCCTACTTCACCGCGCACTTCGCGATTCCCCTGGTGGCGTCGGTGTGGTCGTGCCCGCCGGACACGGCGCTCGGCTACCCGGCCCGGTACCTGTTCCGGTTCCTGGAGCACCACGGCATGCTGTCGGTCGGCGGCTCGCCGAACTGGCGCACGGTCGAGGGCGGCTCGGCGCGCTACGTGGAGCGGGTCCGCGAACGGCTGGACGCCGTGTACCTCGCGACCCCGGTGCGGGCCCTCGCGCGCACCCCGCAGGGCGTGTCGGTCACCACCGCCGGCGGTGCCACCGCCCTCTACGACGGGGTGGTCGTCGCCGTCCACGCCGATCAGGCGCTGCGCCTGCTCGCCGATCCGACGGAGGCGGAACGCACCGCGCTCGGCGCCTTCCGCTACTCCCGCAACCGGACCCTGCTGCACACCGACACCTCGGTGCTGCCGCGCACGCCCGGCGCCCGGGGCTGCTGGAACTACCGGCTGTCGGGATGCCGGCCGGCCGACGCGCACGTACGGGTCAGCTACGACATGAACCGGCTCCAGGGGCTGGACGGGCCGGAGCCGTACGTGGTCACGCTGAACGCGGACGGGGCGGTGCGGCCGGAGCTGGTCCTGGCCGAGATGGAGTACGAACACCCGGTCTACACGACGGAGTCGGTGGCCGCCCAGCGGCTCCTGCCCGCGCTGTCGGGGCCGGTCACGGCCTTCGCCGGCGCCTACCACGGGTGGGGGTTCCACGAGGACGGTTGCCGCTCGGGCGTGGAGGCGGCCGCCGCACTGGGGGTGACGTGGTGAACCACGGCCCGCCGGGGCCCGGCTCGATGGAGCCCGGCCCCATCAAGGTCGGCCCGACCGAGCCCGGCCCGTCGAAGGCCCGCCCGATGGAGCCCGGCCCCATCGAGCCCGGCCCGGCCGAGCCCCGCCCGATGGAGCCCCGCCTCTATCTGGCCGACATCCGGCACGTCCGGTCGGGCGGGAGCCGCTACCGGCTGCGGCACCGCACGTACCTGTGGCTGGTGGACCTCGACCGGCTCCCGCGCCTCCCCCGGCCGTTGCGGCCGCTCGCCCGCTTCGAGGCGCGCGACCACTTCGGCGGCGGCGTCCCCTCGATCCGGGCCGGACTGGACGCGTTCCTCGCGGCGCGCGACGCCGGACTCCCCCCGGGGTCAAGGGTGTTGATGCTGGCGCACGCCCGGGTGCTCGGCCACGTCTTCAACCCGCTGACCGTGTACTGGTGCCACGGCCCGGACGGCTCCCTGCGCCAGGTGGTGGCCGAGGTGCACAACACGTACGGCGAACGGCACTGCTACCTGCTCCCTCCGGAGACCGCCCTGGCCGACCCGGGCGGCCGGAGCGACCGGAGCGACCGCGGTGACCGCGGTGACCTCGACGTGTCCCCGGTCCCCAAGGAGTTCTACGTCTCCCCCTTCCTCGCGGTGGAGGGCGCCTACCGCATGCAGCTGCCCGAGCCGGGCGACCACCTCGCACTGACCGTCCGGCTCGCCGGCGGTACGGACGGCGCCCGCCTGACCGCGACCGTCCGCGGCGAACGCCGCCCCGCCGGCGCCCGCGGACTGCTGCGCGCCGCGCTGCGCAGGCCCTGGTCCACCGCCGCCGTCAGCGTCGGCATCCGTTTCCACGGCGTCCGGCTGTGGCTGCGCGGCCTGCCGGTCCGGCCGCGTCCCCGCCACGTACCCCAGGAGGGCCTGAAGTGAGCACGTCGACCACCACCACCGCCACCGCCCCGGCCGTGCCGCCCTGCTCCCGGGCCAGGGCCGCCGTCGGACGGCTGCTGATCCGCCGGGCCCTGGACCGGTTGCCGCTCCAGGTCCGGATGGGCCCCGACGGGACCCTGGGACGGGGCGGCCCGGCGATGGCGGTGTACGACCCGGACGCCTTCGAACGCCGGATCGCGGCCGAGGGGCTGATCGGCTTCGGCGAGTCCTACCTGGCCGGGGAGTGGGACGCGCGCGACCCGGTCGCCGTCCTGACGGTGCTGGCCGGGCACGTGACGGGGCTGGTCCCGGCTCCGCTCCAGCGGCTGCGCGGCCTGTGGGCCTCCCGGCACCCGGCTTCGGAACGCAACACCCCGGACGGTTCCCGGACGAACATCCAGCGCCACTACGACCTGTCGAACGAGCTCTTCGCGGAGTTCCTCGATCCGACGATGACCTACTCCTCGGCGGTGTTCCGCTCCCTGCCCGCGGGCCGGGAGCAGCTCGGCGAGGCCCAGCACCGCAAGATCGACATGCTGCTGGACCTGGTGGAGGCCGGTCCCGGCACCCGGCTGCTGGAGATCGGTACGGGCTGGGGCGAGCTGGCCGTACGGGCCGCCCGGCGCGGTGCGCACGTGGTCACCCTCACCCTCTCGCGGGAGCAGCGGGAGCTGGCCCTGCGCCGGATCGCGGCCGCGGGGCTGTCCGACCGGGTCGAGGTGCGGCTGTGCGACTACCGGGAGGCCGAGGGGAGCTACGACGCGATCGTGAGCGTCGAGATGATCGAGGCGGTCGGCGCCGAGTACTGGCCGGTGTACTTCGCCACGCTGGACCGGCTGCTGGCGCCCGGCGGGCGGGTCGCGCTCCAGGCGATCACCATGCCGCACGAGCGGATGCTCGCCACCAGGGACACGTACACCTGGATCCACAAGTACATCTTCCCCGGCGGGATGCTGCCGTCCGTGCGGGTGGTGGAGGAGATGGCGCGTGCGCACACCGGGCTGCGCGTGACCCGCTCCGAGGCCTACGGGGCGCACTACGCGCAGACGCTGCGCCTGTGGCGGGAGCGCTTCGCGGAGCGGGCCGACCGGGTGGCGGAGCTGGGCTTCGACGCGACGTTCCGGCGGATGTGGACCTTCTACCTGGCGTACTGCGAAGCCGGTTTCGCCTCGGGCTACCTGGACGTGCACCAGTTCCTGCTGACGCGCACGACCTCTGAGGGGCTCGCGGCGGGCGGTGGTCCCCGGTGAACTGGGGCGCCTTCGGGCTCAACCTGGCCGTCTCGGCGGGAGCGGCCCTCGCCGTCATGTTGGCCGCCTTCGCCGTCGGGGTCCGGCTGCGCATGCACCGCGTGGTGGACGTGGCCTGGGGCCTGGGCTTCGTCGCCGTCTCGGTGGCCACGTACGCGCTGTCGGGCGGCCGGGCACCCGCTGCCGGCGGTCCTGGCGGTGCTGTGGGGCCTGCGGCTGGCCGCGCACATCGCCTGGCGGGGCCGGGGACACGGCGAGGACCCGCGCTACGAGCGGATGCTCGCCAAGGCCCCGGGCAACCGGAACCTGTACGCGCTGCGCATGGTCCACCTGCTCCAGGCGGCCCTGGTCTGGCTGATCTCGCTGCCCGTGCAGGCGGCGGCGTACGCGACCGGGCGCCCCGGAGCCCTGGCGGTGGCGGGTACCGCGCTGTGGCTGTGCGGGCTGCTCTTCGAGGCGGTCGGCGACCACCAGCTGGCCCGGTTCAAGGCCGATCCCGCGAACCGGGGACGGATCATGGACCGGGGCCTGTGGTCCTGGACCCGGCACCCGAACTACTTCGGCGACTTCTGCGTGTGGTGGGGGCTGTCGCTGACCGCCTGGACCTCGGGCGGAGCGGTGGCGGTGTCGGTGGTCTCCCCGCTCGCGATGTCGTACCTGCTGATCGGCGGCAGCGGGAAACGGCTGCTGGAGCGGCACATGGCGGACCGCCCCGGCTACGCCGCGTACCGCGCCCGCACCAGCGGCTTCCTGCCCCGGCCGCCCCGCCGGTCGCGGCACCACCGCAGGTCAGACCGGGTTTGATCCGGACGCATTGGTACAGTCGCGGCATGGCGGTGGACGAGCTCGACACACGGATCCTGCGCCTGCTGATCGAGCAGCCGCGCACCAGTGTCCGGGAGTACGCCCGGATCCTCGGCGTCGCGCGCGGCACCCTCCAGGCCCGGCTGGACCGGCTGGAGCGCACCGGGGTGATCACCGGGACCGGGCCGGTCCTCTCCCCCGCCGCGCTCGGGCATCCCGTCCTGGCGTTCGTGCACATCGAGGTCACCCAGGGGCACCTGGACGAGGTCGGCGACGCGCTGGCCTCCGTACCGGAGATCATCGAGGCCTTCTCCATCACCGGCGGCGGGGACCTGCTGACCCGGGTGGCCGCGCGGGACAACGCGCACCTCGAGGACGTCATCCAGCGGCTGATCCGGCTGCCCGGCGTGGTGCGCACCCGGACCGAGGTCGCGCTGCGCGAGCGGGTGCCGCACCGGCTCCTCCCCCTGGTCGAGTCCGTGGGTCGAGCAGCGCGCAAACCCTGACAAGATGGTCGGGACAGGTATGAGGCAGGCACCGGCAGGACCGGGCACCGGCAGGACGGGCACTACGGATGATCTCCGTCATATTCGATCTCGACGGCACCCTCGTGGACAGCGAGCCGAACTACTACGAGTCCGGGCGGCGCACGCTGGAGCGCCACGGGGTCCCCGATTTCACCTGGGAGCAGCATTCCCGGTACATCGGCATCGGCACCCTGGAAACCCTGGAGATCCTCCGGGACGAGTACGGGATCCCGGCCCCGGTGGAGCAGCTGCTCGCCGAGCAGAACGCCGCCTACCTGGAGCTCGCCCGGACCCACACCGAGGCCTACCCCGAGATGCGCGCCTTCGTACGGCGGCTGCACTCCGAGGGCGTCCCGATGGCGGTGGCCTCCGGCTCCTCGCGCGAGGCGATCGACGCGGTCCTGACGGGCACCGGGCTGGACGCGCTGCTGACCACGGTGGTGTCCGCCGAGGAGGTCGCGCAGGGCAAGCCCGCCCCGGACGTGTTCCTGGAGGCGGCGCGCCGGCTGGGCGCGGACCCCGCCGACTGCGTGGTCGTCGAGGACGCGGCCCCGGGCGCCCTGGCCGCGCAGGCCGCGGGCATGCGGTGCGTGGCCGTCCCGTACGTGGCGGCCACCGCCGACGACCCGGCCTTCGCGGCGGCCGGGCTCCTCTTCCCCTCCGGGCAGACGGAGTTCAGCGCGGAGAGCGCCTACACCTGGCTCACGGCGGCCCGGGCGGCCTGAGCCGCCGGACGCCCTGACCGGATGCTCTGGCGTCCTGCGGGCGGCGCTGTCACCATGCCGGGGTGACCGCCACCCTGCTGCCCCCGGGCTCCGAGCGCGGACCGCGCCGCTGGCCCCTGCTGGGGAACCTCCCCGCCTTCGCCCGCGATCCGCTGGCCTTCTTCGAGTCGCTGCGCGACGAGTACGGGGACTGGGTGCCCTGGGCGCTCGGCCCGCAGCGCAACGTCCTGGTCTCGCGGCCGGAGCACGCGGGCGAGCTGCTCGGCGCCGTGGAGTCCACCTTCAGTCCGACCGAACTGGGCTGGGCCTTCCGCCAGTTGCTCGGGAACGGGGTGGTCGTGGCCACCGGCGAGGACTGGCGGCGCAAGCGCGCACTGGTCCAGCCCTCGGTGCGCCCGCGCCAAGTGCGCGCGTACGCGGGCACGATGGTGGAGTGCAGCGACGCACTGGTATCCGGCTGGAGCGACGGCGCGCGGATCGACGTGCACCGGGAGATGGCCGGGCTCACCCAACGCATCGCGGTGCGGACCCTGTTCGGGAGCGACGCGGCCGGCCGGGAGGCGCCGATCAGCGCCGCCATGGCCACCGCTCAGCGCGAACTCAGCGCCGAGTTCCGGGGCGTGACCATGTTCCTGCCGCCCTGGGTGCAGACGCCCGGCCGGCGCCGGATGCGGGCGGCGGTGGACGTCCTCGACCGCGAGATCGAGCACGTCATCCAGGAGCACGAGGCGGCCTCGGCGGCCGGCGAGGAGCGGGACGACCTGCTCAGCAGGCTCCTGGCCGCCCGCGACGAGGACGGCGGGCCGCTGTCGCGCACGGAGCTGCGGGACGAGTCGATCACCCTGTACATCGGCGGCCACGAGACCACGTCGACCACCCTGACCTGGGCCTGGCAGCTGCTCTCGGGGGCACCGGAGGCACGCGCACGGCTGACGGAGGAGCTGGACCGGGTGCTCGGCGGGCGGCTGCCGACGTACGAGGACTACGCGCGGCTGCCCTGGACCCAGCAGGTGGTCAAGGAGGCGCTGCGGATCTACCCGCCGATCTGGCTGATCTCCGCGGTGGCGAGGGAGGGTGCCACCCTCGGCGGGCGTCCGGTACCGGCCGGGCTGTCGGTGTGGACCAGCCCCTGGTCGATGCACCGGGACGAGCGCTGGTTTCCGGAGCCGGAGGCCTTCCGCCCCGAGCGGTGGGATGCGGGCGCCGCTCACCAGATCCCGGAACACGCCTGGTTCCCCTTCGGCGGCGGCCCGCGTGCCTGTCTGGGGGCCCGCTTCGCCCTCGTCGAGGCCGCCCTCGTCCTGGCCGTCGTGGCCCAGCGCTTCCACCTTGACAGCGGTCCGACCCGCGCGGGGGTCCTCCCGGGGCTCACCCTCCAGCCCAGGGACCAGGTCCTGGCCACGCTCCGCGCGCACCGGCCCTGACGGCCGCGTCCTGGCGGAGAGAGCCGGGCTCTGACGGAGAGAGCCGCGTCCCGACGGGAGCGGGCCGGGCCCCGCCGGCGAGAGCCGCGTCCCGACGGGAGAGATCGCCATCCCAGGGGGCGAGACGCCATTGACCCGGCTCGGGCGAATGGCTAAGTTTCGCCGCATGTTGCGTCCCGTCATGCTCACCACGCGCGGTCACATCGACCTGCTGCGGGTGGCCTCCGCCGCGTGTTGTCGCGGCTGCTGACGCCCTTTTACCTGTGGCACGAGCGCTCCGCGCTCTCCTTTCGCACGCCCTGAGTCTCCGATCCCCCGAGCCTCTGATCTCCTGAGCCGCCGATCCCCCGGAGTCCCGGACCCTCCGTGGCTCCGGTCTCGTGCTGCTCCGGTCTTCCGCGGCCCCGGTTCTCCGAGCTCCGCGGCCCCTGAACTCCGCCTCCGTACGGGCGTGGGGGCCGATGGGTGTGCGCTTCCCCCTGCCTCGCCCCGCCCCCTCCCCTTCCGTGGAGCACCCATGACCCTCACCAGCCATGCGCGGCCGGACATATCGGTTAAAGCACCATCTGCGTCTTCGGCCGGCGTCGCCCCCGCGCTCGTACCGGTCGTGCCCGCCTCGGCGAAACGGCGCTCCCCGCCCCGCTGGGCGCGGCGCACCATCGGACCGCTCCTGCTGCTCGCCGCCTGGCAACTGGCGAGCAGCTTGGGCTGGTTGCCGGCCGATGCGCTCGCTCCGCCCTCGACCATCGCGAGCGCCGCGGCCGGCCTGATCGCGGACGGCACCCTGCCCGCCGCGATGGGGGTGTCGCTCCAGCGCGTGGCGATCGGTCTCGTCCTGGGCGGGACGGTCGGGACGGTGCTGGCGCTGCTGTCCGGGCTCTCCCGGCTGGGCGAGGACCTGATCGACGCGAGCGTGCAGATGCTGCGCACGGCGCCCTGGGTGGGTCTCATCCCGCTGTTCATCATCTGGATGGGCATCGGGGAGGCCCCGAAGGTGGCGCTCATCGCCCTCGGCACGGCCTTCCACCTGTACCTGAACGTGTACGCCGGGATCCGCGGGGTGGACGAGCAACTCATCGAAGCGGGCGGGGCCTTGGGGTTGGGCCGTTGGGGTCTGGTACGGCACGTGGTGCTGCCGGGCGCGCTGCCCGGGTTCATGACCGGGCTGCGGTACTCGCTGGCCACCGGCTGGCTGGCCCTGGTGTTCGGGGAGTCCATCAACGCCGACGCCGGAATCGGGTTCCTGATGAACCAGGCCCGCGAGTTCTTCCGCACCGACGTCATCGTCGTCTGCCTCGTGGTCTACGCCTTCCTCGGCCTCACGGCCGACCTCATCGTCCGCGCTCTCGAAAGGCTGCTGCTGCAATGGCGACCGACCTTCACCGGCCAGTGACCGCCGCCGTCACCACCGTCACCACGGCCGCCGCCACCGTCACCGCCACGGCGGACCCGGCCGATGCCGCCGTACGGGTCCGGGGGTTGACCCGGTCCTTCGACGGCCGGGCCGTCATCGACGGACTCGATCTGACCTTGCGGGCGGGGCAGTTCACCGTGCTCCTCGGCCGCAGCGGCTGCGGGAAGTCCACGCTGCTGCGCGTGCTCGCCGGCCTGGACCGGGAGGTCGAGGGCGAGGTCCTGGTGCCCGAGCGCCGGGCGGTGGCCTTCCAGGCTCCCCGCCTGATGCCGTGGAAGAAGGTCTGGCGCAACGTGCTGCTCGGCCTGCCCGGGCGCCCCGAACGCGACCGTGCGGAGCGCGCGTTGGCGGAGGTCGGGCTGGAACACCGCACCGACGCCTGGCCGAAGACCCTGTCCGGCGGCGAGGCGCAGCGGGCCTCCCTGGCCCGGGCCCTGGTCCGCGAGCCCGATCTGCTGCTGCTGGACGAGCCGTTCGGCGCGCTCGACGCGCTGACCCGGATCAACGCCCAGCGACTGGTGGCCGAGTTGTGGCAGCGGCGCGGCTGCGCGGTGCTGCTGGTCACGCACGACGTCGACGAGGCGGTGCTGCTGGCCGACCGCGTGCTCGTGATGGACGAGGGCCGCATCGCCTACGACACCGAGGTGCCGCTGGAGCGGCCGCGCCCGGTCGGCGACCCCGGTTTCGCCGCATGGCGCGCCCGGCTGCTGGCCGAGCTCGGCGCCGGCTGAGCTGCCGATCGGCCCCTCTGCTTCCCCTGCCCTGATTCCCGTACGAGAGATCGAAGAGAAGCGACATGAGACGTCACACCCTGCCCCTGCTCGCCACGCTGCTTCCGCTGTCGCTGGTCCTGACCGCCTGCGGCGGCAGCTCGGCCGCCGACACCGGTACCGGCGCGAAGGACGGCGCCAAGAGCGGCGCCAAGGTCACCCTCAACGTGGGTGACCAGAAGGGCGGTTACGAGTCGCTGCTGCGGGCCGCCGGTGAACTGGAGAAGATCGACTACGAGATCAAGTGGTCCACCTTCACCTCCGGTCCCCCGCTGCTGGAGGCCGTCAACGCCAAGGCCGTCGACATCGGCGGCGTCGGCAACACCCCGCCGGTGTTCGCCGCCGCGGCCAAGTCGAAGATCACGGTGGTGGGCGCCTCCCACGGCTCCTCCGCCGGCGAGGCGATCCTCGTACCCAAGGGCTCCACCCTCCAGACCCCCGCCGAGCTGCGCGGCAAGAAGATCGCGGTGGCGCAGGGCAGTTCGGCCCACTTCCAGCTGATCGCGAGCCTCCAGCAGGCCGGCCTGACCCCGGCCGACGTACAGATCACCCTGCTCCAGCCCGCCGACGCACTGGCCGCCTTCAACAGCGGCAAGGTCGACGCCTGGGCGGTCTGGGACCCGTACACCTCCCAGGTGCTGCGCTCCGGCGCCCGCATCCTGACCAGCGGCGAGGGGGTCGTCAACGGGCTCTCCTTCCAGGTGGCGGCGCCCGGCGCGCTGGCGGACGAGGGCAAGGGGAAGGCCATCGGGGACTTCCTCCAGCGCCTCCAGCGGGCCCAGGACTGGGTGTTCAAGCACCCGGAGGAGTGGGCCAAGGTCTGGTCGAAGGAGACCGGGCTGCCGTACGAGGTGGCCTTCGACGCGGTGAAGCGGAGCACCGGCACCCGGGTGCCGGTGGCCGTGGACGATGCGGCCGTGGCCTCCGAGCAGAAGATCGCCGACACCTTCACCGAGCTGAAGCTGATCCCGGGCAAGGTCGTCTTCAAGGACTTCGTGGACACCCGTTTCAACGGGAACCTGCCGCCCTCCACCACCCCCGCGCGCACGTACGGGAAGGACTCCTGATGACGGTACGACTGCACTGGTTCCTGCCGACCGGAGGCGACGGCCGCACCCTCGTCGACCGGCACGCCTACGCCAACAACCATGCCGCCGCCGGGGTGCGCGAGCCCGACATCGAGTAG
The DNA here is from genome assembly GCF_049310065.1 of Streptomyces tatrensis. Lineage (NCBI taxonomy): Bacteria > Bacillati > Actinomycetota > Actinomycetes > Kitasatosporales > Streptomycetaceae > Streptomyces > Streptomyces tatrensis. The sequence continues at coordinate 1,327,448 of NZ_JBMDLB010000011.1, forward strand.
TCGCGGCAATCCGGAAGGCGGCCGAGCGGCTCGGCTTCGAGGCGGTGCTGACCCCGACCGGCACCTGGTGCGAGGACGCCTGGCTGACGACGGTGGCGCTCGCGCAGCACACCGAGCGGCTGAAGTTCCTGGTGGCCTTCCGGCCGGGGGCGATCTCGCCGACCCTGGCCGCGCAGATGGCGGCCACGTACCAGCGGATCACGCGCGGCCGGCTGCTGCTCAACGTGGTGACGGGCGGCGACTCGGCGGAGCAGCGGCGCTTCGGCGACCACCTCGGGCACGATCTGCGCTACGCACGGACGGCCGAGTTCCTCTCGGTCGTACGGGGTGTCTGGGGCGGGCAGCCCTTCGACTTCCACGGCGAGCACTACCGGATCGACGGCGGACTGACGGCGCTGCCGCCCGACCCGCTGCCGGAGATCTTCTTCGGCGGGTCCTCGGCCGCGGCGGGTCCGGTGGCCGCCGAGCACGCGGACGTGTACCTGACGTGGGGCGAGCGGCCGCAGGAGGTGAAGGAGAAGATCGACTGGATCCGTTCGCTGGCCGAGGAGCGGGGCCGGACGGTGAAGTTCGGCATCCGGCTGCACACCATCTCCCGGGATTCGGCGAAGGAGGCCTGGGCGGCGGCGGACCGGCTGCTCGGGGACCTGGACGACGCGTCCATCGCCACGGCGCAGGCGGCGCTGGGCGCGAGCGAGTCGGTCGGCCAGCAGCGGATGCTGGCCCTGCACGGCGGCTCGCGCGACAAGCTGGAGATCTCCCCGAACCTGTGGGCCGGGGTCGGGCTGGTGCGCGGCGGCGCCGGCACCGCCCTGGTCGGCAGCCACGGGGACGTGGCGGACCGGATCGAGGAGTACCACGCGCTCGGGATCGAGAACTTCGTGCTGTCGGGCTACCCGCACCTGGAGGAGGCCTACTGGTTCGGCGAGGGGGTGACTCCGGAGCTCGCGGCGCGCGGCCTGCTCGCGCGCTGAGGCCGGGACCGGCGGGTCCGGGACCGGCGGGGTCCGGGAAGATCTCGGCGCCGCTCCCAGTTAGTAGAACCGTGAACGAATTCGCGGTGCAGGACGTGGACGTGGTGGTCGTGGGCGCGGGGCAGGCCGGCCTGTCCGGCGCCTACCACCTGGCACGGGCGGGCATCGGCCACGTGGTCCTGGACCACGCGCCGCGCCCGGGGGGCGCCTGGCAGTTCCGCTGGCCCTCGCTCACCTACGGCAAGGTCCACGGCATGCACGCGCTGCCCGGGATGGAACTCACCGGCGCCGATCCGCTGCGTCCGTCCTCCGAGGTGATCGCGGAGTACTTCGCCGCGTACGAGGACCGCTTCGACCTGCGCGTACGCCGCCCCGTGGACGTCACGGCCGTACGCGACGGGGCCGACCGCCGGCTGCTGGTGGAATCCCGGACCGGGACCTGGTCGGCGCGGGCCCTGATCAACGCCACCGGGACCTGGGACCGGCCGTTCTGGCCGCGCTACCCGGGGCAGGAACTCTTCCGGGGCCGCCAGCTGCACACGGCGAACTACCCGGGGCCGGCTGAGTTCGCCGGAGCCCGGGTCATCGTGGTGGGCGGCGGCACCTCGGCGGTGCAGCACCTGCTGGAGATCGCCGAGGTGGCGGCGGAGACCACCTGGGTCACCCGCCGGCCCCCGGTGTTCCGCGACGGGAGCTTCGGTGAGGCGCAGGGCCGTGCGGCGGTGGCCCTGGTGGAGGACCGGGTACGGCAGGGCCTGCCGCCCCGCAGCGTGGTCAGCGTCACCGGGCTGCCGCTGAACGAGGCCGTCCGGGGCGGGCTGGAGTCGGGCGTCCTGGACCGCCGGCCGATGTTCGACCACCTCACGGGGTCGGGGGCCGCCTGGTCGGACGGCGCCCGCGTCGAAGCGGACGTGATCGTGTGGGCCACCGGCTTCCGCCCCGCCATCGACCACCTGGCTCCGCTGCGGCTGCGCGAGCCGGGCGGCGGCATCCGGCTCGACGGCACGCGCGCGGTCCGTGACGAGCGGATCCACTTGGTCGGCTACGGCCCTTCGGCGTCGACCATCGGCGCAAACCGCGCCGGCGGCGCCGCGGCCCGCGAGATCGGCCGTCTGCTCACCCGCACCCGGGCCGGCATCCAAGAGACGGTCTGAGGCGCGCCGTTCGGATCAGGCGGCGCGCGAGGCGGCCCGGAGCCGGTTGAACTCGGCCACGTGCCGTTTGTGCTCCTCGTACGTGGCGGAGAAGCGGGTGTCCCCCTGCTTCACGGTGACGAAGAAGAGCCAGTCTCCGGGTGTCGGGGCGACGGCGGCCGCCATGGCCTGCAGGCCGGGGCTGTCGATCGGGGTGGGCGGCAGTCCCTGGCGCTCGTACGTGTTGAAGGGGCTGTCGATCTTCGTCTCGCTCAGTTTGGTGTCCACCGTGGAGCGGTTCAGCGCGTAGTTGATGGTGGAGTCCATCTGGAGCGGCATCGATTTCGCCAGCCGGTTGTGGACCACCCGGGCGACCTTGCCCATGTCCCCGCGGGTTTCGGCCTCCGCCTCGATGATGCTCGCGAGGGTGGCCGTCTGGTACGGGGTCATGCCGTGGGCCTTGCCGCCGTCCGCGACGGCCTTGGTCGCGAGGCTCTTGTTGGCCGTCTCGACCATGTACGTGAGCAGTGAGGCCGGGGTGGACTTCGAGGTCACCGGGTAGGTGGCCGGGAAGAGGTACCCCTCCGGATTGCCCTTCGCCTCAGCGGGCAGGGGCAGGACGGCCGTAGCAGCCGCGGCCTTGGCGGAGCCGGCCGGGAGCTTCAGTTCGCGGTCGATGGCCGCGTAGACCTGCGGGGCCCGCCAGCCCTCGGGGATCAGCAACTGGCGCGGCTTCTCGGGCGGTTCCTCGCCGGGAAACAAGGGGATCAGGAGGGCTGCCCCGAGTCCCAGGACGGTTCCGAGGAAGAGCGCCAGCCTGCCCCGGCGGGTGAGCCGGGAACGGCGCGGTGACGGCAGCCGGTTCTCATGAGGCATGCGGGCACGCTAACCCGCGAACCGTCGGATTCCCGGCATCCCGACCCGTGTGCCGGTCATACGATCACACGTTCACCGGGGTCGGCTCGGTGCCGCGCAGGGTGTCCGGCTTGAACGTCCCGGGCTTGAGCAGATCCGCCTTGCGCATCTCCGAACCGAGCGCCCCGGACAGGAGCCCTTCGGACGCCGGGGCCTCCGGCTTGATCGCACTCTCCCGGTCGCGCCGTACGAGAGCGGCGTACCGGCCGTCGGCCTTCAGCAGTTCCTCGTGGGTGCCGCGCTCCGCGATCCGGCCTCCGTCGAGCACCACGATCTGGTCGGCATCGCGGACGGTGGAGAGGCGGTGGGCGATGGTGATGGTGGTGCGGCCCTGGGAGAGGTTGTCGATGGCGCGCTGCACGGCATGCTCGGTGCGGGTGTCCAGCGCGCTGGTGGCCTCGTCGAGGATGAGCACCGGCGGGTCGCGCAGGATGGTGCGCGCGATGGCCAGGCGCTGCTTTTCTCCGCCGGAGAACCGGTAGCCGCGCTCGCCGACCAGGGTGTCGTACCCGTCGGGCAGGGACTCGATGTGATCGTGGATCTGGGCCGCGCGGGCCGCCTCCGCTATCTCCTCGTCGGTGGCGTCGGGCTTGGCGAAGCGCAGGTTGTCTGCGACGGAGGCGTGGAAGAGGTAGGTCTCCTGGGAGACCACGCCGATGGAGCGGGCCAGCGAGTCGAAGTCGAGGTCGCGCACGTCGACGCCGTCGAGGGCGACCCGGCCGCCGGTGACGTCGTAGAGCCGGGGCACGAGGTAGCTCAGCGTGCTCTTGCCGGATCCGGTCGGGCCGACCACCGCGAGGGAACCGCCGGCCGGGACCGTGATGTCGATGCCCGTCAGGGTGGGGCCGCTCTTGGCGTCGTAGGCGAAGTGGACGTCCTCCAGGCGGACCTCGCCCTTGGCGCGGTCGAGGCGGACGGGGTCCTCGCGCTCGGTGATGTCCACCGGCAGGTCGAGGTACTCGAAGATGCGGGCGAAGAGCGCCAGGGAGGTCTGGATCTGGACGCCGGTCGACAGCAGGCTCACGGCGGGCCGGAACAGGCCCTGCTGGAGGGTGACGAAGGCGACGAGGGTGCCGACCGAGAGCGAGGGGGCCCCGGTCTGCAGGGCTATGCCGGCCGCCCAGTAGATGAGCGCGGGCATGGCGGCCATGACGATGCCGATGGTGGACATCCGCCAGCGCCCGGCCATGCTGGAGCGCACTTCGAGGTCGACGAGCTTCTCGGACTCCTCCGCGAAGGAGGTGGTGAGCGAATCCGCGCGGCCCATCGTGCGGCCGAGCAGGATGCCGCTGACCGACAGCGACTCGGTGACCGTCGCAGCCATCGCGGCCATCTGCTTCTGGCGCTGCGCGGTGATCTTCTTGCGCTCGCCGCCGACGCGGCGGCTGATCCACACGAAGACGGGCAGCAGGGCGAGCGAGACGAGCGTGAGCCGCCAGTCGAGCGCGAGCATGGCGACGACGGAGGCGATGACGGCCGTCGCGTTCGAGACGAGCGAGGTCGCCGTGGAGGTGACCGTGGCCTGCATGCCGCCGATGTCATTGGCGATGCGGGACTGCACCTCGCCGGTGCGCGTACGGGTGAAGAAGGCCAGCGGCATCCGCTGGAGCTGTGCGTAGACCGCGGTGCGCAGATCGTGCATGACGCGCTGCCCGACGGTGGTGGATATCAGGGTCTGGAGCACGCCGAAGATGCTGGTGACGACCGCGGTCGCGATCATGCCCAGGGCGAGCAGGCTGAGCAGCCCGGTACGGCCCTGCGGGATCGCTACGTCGAGGACTTCCTTGAGCAGGAAGGGGGTGGCGACTCCGACCAGCGAGGAGGCGGCGACCAGCACGCCGACGACGGCGAGCCTGCCCCGGTAGGGCCGGAAGAGGGAGACGATGCGGCGCAGCTCGCGCGGCCGCTCGTCCGGGGCGGGACCGCTGGGGTCTAGGGATTCTTTCGAGGGCTCCCACTCGGGTTCCTTGGGGCGCATGGGCCTCCTTCATGACAGGTGACGAGACTCGAATGAGCATAGCTCATTGTTACCTATACTCACAATGAATCTGGTCCTGATATCGTTCCCATTATGAGGACCGCAGCATGAGCACCGCTTCCGAGACCGACAGCGCCCGGGGCACCGGCGGCGCCGAGAGCTCCGACACGGCCGGCACCACCGACACGACCGACGGCGTGCTCGCCGAGCAGCTCCTGCGCCTGACCCGGCGGCTCCACCGCATCCAGAAGCGCCATCTGGAGCCGCTCGGCATCACCCCGGCCCAGTCCCGGCTGCTGCGCACCGTCGCCCACCTCTCCGCGGCGCGCCCGCCCCGGATGGCGGACCTCGCCGTCCGCCTGGAGGTGGTGCCCCGTGCCGTGACCACGCTGGTCGACGGCCTGGAGAGCGCCGACTGCGTCCGCCGCGTGCCCGATCCCGAGAACCGCCGTGTCATAAGGATCGAGCTCACCGACACCGGCCGCGCCACGCTGCGCCGCCTGCGCAACGCGCGAACCGGCGCCGCAGAGGAGATCCTGGCTCCATTGACCGCCGATCAGCGCGAGGTGCTCGGCGGCCTGCTGAACGCTCTGGCGGACGCTCCGGCGGAGCACGGCTGCTGACGGGCGACGGTCCGGCCGGGACAGGGCCGGGGCTGCGCCGAACGAGTGAGACCGACCCACACGGCGCGAGTTGAGGGGCTGCAGATGCCACTGCTGGAACCGAAGCCGGGGGCCCTGCGCCCGCGCACCATCAGCGGCCCCTCCCCCGACCGGGTGCCCGACCGGGCCTCGAAGGGCACCCCCGAACCGCTGCGGAGCGAGCTCTGCGAACTGCTGGGCGCCGACAAGGTGCTCTCGGGCGTCTCCGACCTGGTCCGCTACGCCTCCGACGCCTCCCCGTACCGGTTCCTGCCCCAGGTCGTCGTGATCGCCGAGGACATCGACGACGTCTCCGCCGTCCTGTCCTACGCCCACGGCAGGCAGCGCGAGGTGGTCTTCCGGGCCGCCGGGACCTCGCTCAACGGCCAGGCCCAGGGCGAGGACATCCTCGTCGACGTCCGCCGCCACTGGGCGGGGGTCGAGGTGCTGGAGGAGGGGCTGCGCGCCCGGATCCAGCCCGGCACCACCGTCGTGCGCGCCAACGCCGCGCTCGCCCGCCACGGCCGGGTCCTCGGCCCGGACCCGGCCAGCGCCATCGCCTGCACCCTCGGCGGAGTCGTCGCGAACAACGCCTCCGGCATGACGGCGGGCACCACGAGGAACTCGTACCGCACCTTGTCCTCCCTCACCTTCGTCCTGCCGAGCGGCACCGTCGTGGACACCGCCGACCCGCTCGCCGACGAGGAGCTGGAGCACGCCGAGCCATCCCTGTGCCACGGCCTGATGGAGATCAAGAAGGAGATCGAGGCCGACCCGGAGCTCGTCGCCCGCATCCGGGCCAAGTACGAGATCAAGAACACCACCGGCTACCGCCTCGACGCCTACCTCGACGGCGCCACCCCGGTGGAGATCCTGCGCGGGCTGATGGTCGGCTCCGAGGGCACCCTCGGCTTCATCGCCGAGGTCGTCTTCGACACCCTGCCGCTGGACCGCGAGCTCACCAGCGCCCTGCTCTTCTTCCCCTCGCTGCCCGCCGCGGCCGCCGCCGTACCGCTCTTCAACGAGGCGGGGGCGCTGGCCGTCGAGCTGATGGACGGCAACACCCTGCGCGCCTCGGTGAGCGTCGCCGGCGTCCCCGCCGACTGGGCCGGCCTGCCCAAGGACACCACCGCGCTGCTCGTGGAGTTCCGGGCCCCCGACGAGGCCGGCCGCGCGGAGTACGAGCGGCGGGCCGCCGAGGTGCTGGCCGGGCTGGACCTGGTGACCCCGGTGGCCTCGGTGACCAACGCCTTCACCCGTGACGCCAGGACCATCTCCGGCTACTGGAAGGCCCGCAAGGCCTTCGTCACGGCCGTCGGCGGCGCCCGCGCCTCCGGCACCACCCTGATCACCGAGGACTTCGCGGTCCCCCCGTCCCGGCTGGCCGAGGCCTGCGAGGCCCTCCTCGAACTCCAGGCGGAGCACGGCTTCGACGCCGCCGTCGCCGGCCACGCCGCCCACGGCAACCTGCACTTCCTGCTCGCCTTCGACGCAGCCCGGCCCGCGGACGTGGAGCGGTACGCCGCCTTCATGGAGGCCTTCTGCCGGCTCACCGTCGAGCACTTCGACGGCTCCCTGAAGGCCGAGCACTCCACCGGCCGCAACATGGCCCCCTTCCTGGAACTGGAGTGGGGGCCCCGGGCCACCGAGATGATGTGGCGCACCAAGCGGGTGATCGACCCCGACCTGGTGCTCGCCCCGCGGATCCTCCTGGACCGCGATCCGAAGGCGCACCTGCGCGGCCTCAAGACGATCCCGCAGGTGGAAGCCGTAGCCGACCCCTGCATCGAGTGCGGGTTCTGCGAACCGACCTGCCCCAGCGAGGACCTGACGACCACCCCGCGCCAGCGGATCGTGCTGCGCCGGGAGATGATGCGCCAGCAGCCCGGCTCCCCCGTGCTCGACGGCCTGCTCGACGCGTACGGGTACGACGCCGTGGACACCTGCGCCGGCGACTCCACCTGCAAGCTCGCCTGCCCCGTCGGCATCGACACCGGCGCCCTGATGAAGGACTTCCGCCACCGCCGGCACAGCCCGCGCGAGGAGCGCGCGGCCGAGCTCGCCGCCCTGCGGTTCGGCGCGGTCGAAGTGGCCGCGCGGCTGGCCGTGGCCGCCGCCGACAAGATCACCGACGCCGTCGGGGACGGGATCCTGCGGGCCGTGACGGGGGCCGCGCGCAAGGCCGTACGGCCCGACCTGGTTCCCGAGTGGCTGCCGCAGGTCCCCGGCGCCGCGGCCCGCAAGCTGCCCGCCACCCGGCGCGTGGGCGCCGCCGCCGTGTACTACCCGGCCTGCGTCAACCGGATCTTCGGCGGCCCCGAAGGCCGGCCCGGCCCCTCCCTTCCGGAGGCCGTGGTGGCGGTGTCGGAGCGGGCCGGAAGGCCGGTGTGGATCCCCGGGGACGTCAGGGGCACCTGCTGCGCGACGATCTGGCACTCCAAGGGGTACGACGCCGGCAACCGCGTGATGGCCAACCGGATCGTCGAGGCCGCCTGGGGCTGGACGGCCGGCGGGCGGCTGCCCCTCGTGGTCGACGCGTCCTCCTGCACCCTGGGCATCGCGCACGAGGTGGTCCCGTACCTGACGGACGACAACCGGGCGCTCCACTCGGAGCTGCGGATCGTCGACTCCATCGTCTGGGCCGCCGAGGAGCTGCTGCCGCACCTGGAGGTCCGGCGCACGGTGGGCTCGGCGGTGCTCCACCCCACCTGTTCGATGCGGCACCTGGACGACGAGGCGCAGCTGCGGGCGGTGGCCGAGGCCTGCGCCGACGAGGTGGTGGTCCCGTACGACGCGGGGTGCTGCGCCTTCGCGGGCGACCGCGGCATGCTGCACCCGGAGCTGACGGAATCGGCGACGGCCCGCGAGGCCGCCGAGGTGACGGCGCGGGAGTTCGACGCACACCTGTCGGCGAACCGGATGTGCGAGGTGGGCATGGACCGGGCCACGGGCCGCAGCTACTACTCGGCGCTCCTGGAACTGGAGCGCGCCACCCGGCCCTGAGAGCGCCACCCCTCTGGTCACCCGGGCCACAAGCCTGCCCGCGCAGAGCTTTGGCCAACGGAAAATCGATTGCCCCGGACCGGTCCGGAACGCGAACCTTGCACGGTTTGGAACACTCGACCAGTCATGGGGCGTCATGCAGATCAGCGATCTTCCGTATCCGGACCCAGGGGTACCCGACGCTCGCTCCGGCCCCCGGTTCCTCTGGTGGCTAGGTCGGGGCCAACTCGGCGGGCAGGCCAAAAGCCTGTGCTGGGGGCTGCTCCACTTCGGCGGCATCGCGGGCCTGCCGTACACCGTGGGCATGGGCATCGACGCGGTCGTGGACGGCGACGGCGCCCGGCTGCTGTGGGTCGGCGGTCTGATCGCGCTGCTCGGCGTCGCGATCTCGCTCGGCGACGCGATGCTGCACCGCACGGCCGTCACCAACTGGATCACCGCCGCCGCGCGGGTCCAGCAGCTGCTCGCCCGCAAGACCGCCGACCTGGGCTCCGCCCTGACCCAGCGGGTCGCGGCGGGCGAGGTGGTGGCCGTCTCCACCGGCGACGTGGAGAAGATCGGCTGGTTCGTCGAGGCGGTGTCCCGCTTCCTGGCCGCCGCCCTGACCCTGGTCATCGGCTGTGTCGTCCTGCTGTTCTACGCGCCCACGATCGGCGTGGTCGTGGCCCTCGGCATGCCGGTGCTCGCCCTGGCCGTCCTGCCGCTGCTGCCGCGCGCCACCCAACGCGCCGACCTCCAGCGGGAGAAGGCGGGCAAGGCCACCGAACTGGCCTCGGACACCGTGGCGGGCCTGCGGGTCCTGCGCGGCATCGGCGGCGAGGAACTCTTCCTCGGCCGCTACCGCGAGGCCTCGCAGCAGGTCCGCGAAGCGGCCGTGCACAGTGCCCGGATGTGGGCCCTGATCTCCGCGATCCAGGTGCTGCTGCCGGGAGCGCTGCTGGTCACGGTGGTCTGGTACGGGGCAGCGCTCGTGCTGGACGGCCGGCTGGACGTAGGCGAACTCGTCGCCGCCTTCAGCGCGGTGGCGACCATGCTCTACCCGCTGCGGCACTTCGAGGAGATCGCGATGGCGTACTCCTTCTCCCGCCCCTCCGCCAAGCGGACGGCGCGGGTGCTGTCGCTGACGCGGACCGACGCGAAGGCGGAGGCGGGGGCGGAGGCCGTGGCCGGCGCGGAGCCCGTGGCCTCCACCGCAGTCGCCCGCACCCCGGCACCCCCGGCCCCCGGCGGGGACCTGTACGACCCGGAGACCGGACTGCTGGTCCCCTCGGGCCGGTTCACCGCCGTGGTGTGCGGGGACCCCGACCTGGCGGGCCGGCTCGCGGAGCGCCTGGGCGGGCACCCGATGGACGCCGCGGCGGGGCCGTCCGTCCTGCTGGGCGGGGTCGCGCTGGACGAGCTCGCGCTGGACACCGCGCGCACGCTGGTCCTCGTACAGGACAAGGATCCGGTCCTGCTGTCCGGGACGCTGCACGCGCTCTTCGACGTACCGGCGTCCGGGGCCGTCGAAGCGCCGGCGGCGCTCGCGGCGGCCCAGTGCACGGACGTACTGGACGCCCTGCTGCAGTCAGCCCCGGACGGGGTGGACGATCCGATGGACGCCAGGATCACCGAGCGCGGCCGCTCGCTGTCCGGCGGCCAGCGTCAGCGGCTGGCGCTGGCGCGGTCCCTGGTGACCGATCCCGAGGTGCTGGTGCTGGACGAGCCGACCTCGGCGGTCGACTCGCACACCGAGGCCAGGATCGCGGACGGGGTCTCGGCCCTGCGCTCCGGTCGCACGACGGTGGTACTGGCTTCCTCGCCGCTGCTGCTGGACCGCGCCGACCGGGTCGTCCTGATCCACGAGGGCAAGGCGGTGGCGAGCGGCACGCACCGCGAGCTGCTGCACGGCGACCCGCGCTACCGGGCGGTCGTCACCCGCGAGACCGAGGAAGAACAGCGGGCCGGGGACGAACAGCGGCTCCCGCGGCTGGAATCCGTACTGACAGAGATCGAGGAATCCGCATGATCGGCGTGGCGCCGCCGGACTACGATCCGGCCGCCCCTGAAACGGCCGCGACCCTGCCCGTGGGCAGCTCCGCGACGGTTCGGGGCTACGTGCGCGGCCTGTTCCGCCGCCACCGGCGGGCCTTCCTGGTCCTGGTGGGGGTCAACACGGTCGCGGTGATCGCCTCCATGGTCGGCCCGTACCTGCTGGGCCAGGTCGTGGACCGGCTCTCGGAAGGGGCCCGCGAGCTCCATCTGGGCCGGGTGGGACTGCTGTTCGCCCTCGCGCTCGGCGTCCAGACCGTGTTCGTGCGGCTGGTCCGACTGCGCGGGGCGATGCTCGGCGAGGAGATGCTGGCCGATCTGCGCGAGGACTTCCTCGTGCGGTCGGTGGGCCTGCCGCCCGGCGTACTGGAGCGCGCGGGAACCGGTGACCTGCTGTCGCGGATCACCACCGACATCGACCGGCTGGCCAACGCGATGCGCGAGGCCGTGCCGCAGCTGTCCATCGGCGTCGTCTGGGCGGGGCTGCTCTACGGGGCGCTCGCCGTGACCGCGCCGCCGCTGGCGCTGGCCGCGCTGGTGGCGCTGCCGGTGCTGGTGATCGGCTGCCGCTGGTACTTCAAGCGGGCGCCGCGGGCCTACCGGTCCGAGGCGGCCGGGTACGCGGCGGTCGCCGCCGTGCTCACCGAGACGGTGGACGCGGGCCGCACCATCGAGGCGCACCGCCTCGGCGGGCAGCGGATCGAGCTCTCGGAGCGGCGGATCAAGGAGTGGACGGCCTGGGAGCGGTACACGCTGTTCCTGCGGACGGTCCTCTTCCCCGTCGTCAACGTCACCTACGTGACGATCCTCGGCTCGGTGCTGATGATCGGCGGGTACTGCGTGATCCAGGGCTGGATGTCGGTGGGGCAGCTGACCACGGGCGCCCTGCTCGCGCAGATGATGGTCGACCCGATCGGCCTGATCCTGCGCTGGTACGACGAACTGCAGATCGCGCAGGTCTCGCTGGCCCGGCTGGTGGGCGTGCGGGAGATCGAACCGGACGCGGGCGACGCGGGCGTCTCCCCGGACGGCCGGGACGTCCGTGCGGACCAGGTGCACTTCGGGTACCGCGAGGGCGTGGACGTACTGCACCAGGTGTCGATGTCGGTGCCGCCGGGCACCCGGATGGCCCTGGTCGGGCCCTCGGGCGCCGGCAAGTCCACGCTGGGCCGGCTCCTGGCGGGCATCTACGCGCCGCGGACCGGTGAGATCACCCTCGGCGGGGCGCGGCTGTCGCAGATGCCGGCGGAACGGGTGCGCGAGCACGTGGCCCTGGTCAACCAGGAGCACCACGTGTTCGTGGGCTCCCTGCGGGACAACCTGCGGCTGGCTCGTACGGAGGCGGGTGACGCCGAGCTGTGGGCGGCGCTCGGCGCGGTCGACGCGGAGGACTGGGCGCGGGCGCTGGACGCCGGTCTGGACACCGAGGTCGGCTCGGGGTCCGCGGCACTGACCCCGGCGCAGGCGCAGCAGATAGCGCTGGCCCGACTGGTGCTGGCCGATCCGCACACGCTCGTCCTGGACGAGGCCACCTCGCTGCTGGACCCGCGCGCGGCCCGGCACTTGGAGCGCTCGCTGGCCCGGGTGCTGGACGGCCGCACGGTCATCGCGATCGCGCACCGGCTGCACACCGCGCACGACGCGGACGTGATCGCGGTGGTCGAGGCCGGCCGCATCACCGAGCTCGGCTCGCACGACGCCCTCGTCGAGGCCGACGGCGCGTACGCCGCCCTGTGGCGCTCCTGGCACGGCTGACCGCCGCCGCCCCGCCTGCCCCGGTCCTTCTCTACGTGGTCCAGGGCAGGCGGACGGCCTCGATCTCGGGGTCGGCGAGCAGCGCTTCGACCAGGCGCTCGGGTCCGGAGACCTTGGTGGCCCACAGGTCGTAGTCGGTGTACACGACCCAGGAGCGGTCCTCGGGCCACAGGTTGGAGGGGGTGTACAGGACGTCCGGGTGGTCGAAGAGTCCCTGGGCGTCGCCCAGCCGCCCGGAGCGGACGTGCTTCCCGTCGAAGTCCCCGTTGGCCAGCGGGCTGTAGTACGCCGTGCAGGGGGTGTCCGCTCCCCGGGGGCTGCAGGTGGTGAGGAACCGGATCAACTGGTCCCACGTGGGCCTGTCGAGACTGCCCTCGGCGGGCCACTCCACGGAACCGGGCCGGATGCCCGCCTCTTTCGCGGAGGGGAAGCAGTGATAGCAGGGGTAGATCCCCTGCGGCACGACCGGATCTCCGAGGCGGACGGCAAGGTCCGCCCAGCGAAGCCGCTCCCAGCCCGGGCCGGGGTGCTCGACCCGGTCCTGGATGTGATTGACGGAGTCCCCGGCGTTCTCTCCGCGCTCGTACATGCCACCGAGTACCCAGGCGGCGTCGGGCCGGCCGGGGGCCTCGTAGCCGGTGAGCCCGTCGTCCTGGGCCAGCTCGGCGAGCCAGTCCGTCTCAGCGGGGGAGGCGAGCGGCCACAGGGCAAGGATGTCGTCGGGCATCCGGCCAGGCTACGTCGCCGCCGACGACGGCCCACCGCCGGACGACGGGCCGGTCAGGCGGTCAGGCGGTCAGAAGAAGCCGAGGGCCGAGGCTCCGCCCACTCCGCCCAGGAGCATGAACACCGGCATCAGGACCTTGAGCTCCACCCAGCTGCCGGCACGGAAGCGCATCATCTTCGGCGGGCCGATGGGGTACCAGCGCTTGCCCGCGATGGGCAGGGGCCACAGGATCGGGCAGCCGGAGACGGTCAGGGCGTCGCCGATGTCGTGGACCAGGGCACCGAGCACGATCGGGATGCCGAGCCACAGGTATTCCTGGCCGGGGGCGGTGAAGAGCCAGTCGGAGCCGTTGCCGGGCTGGTCGAGCACGCCGGCCAGTATCCAGGCGCTGGTCGCGCCGAGCAGCCAGACCAGGACGTCGCTGGACATGCGGGCGGCCCGCCACAGCAGGCCTTCGACGGCGAGGACCAGGTGGATGAAGAGGAGGGCGAGGACGCCCCACCGTTCCGCGGTGACGGCGATCGCGGAGGAGCCGGCGCCGATCAGGACGGCCCAGACCCAGGTGTGGGTCAGCGTGCGGTGGCCTCCGGTGCGGCGGGCGTCGCGCGGGGCCCGGGTGGCCTTGTAGACCCCGTAGGAGATCTTGTCGACCACCTCGCACAGGCCCCGGGAGAGCGGACCGAAGGCGCGGGAGATCGTCGCCGACTTGTGGTCCAGGTCGGGGGCGAGGGCGGCTCCGGCGCAGATGAGCGCGCCGACGACCAGGACGGGCCAGGGCATCGGGTGCCCGGAGGCGGCCGCCGCGGCACCCACCCCCAGCCATGCCGCTGCCCCGGACAGTGAGTGCGCCGGACCCATCATGGTCGTTCCCCGCCCCGGTGGTGTGCTGGTCGGGCCCTGTTGACGGTGTCGTTCGGGCCTCATCGACGGCACAGCGTACCGCCGATGATCTTCCTTCTGTCCGCCGGTTCCCTGATCCGGGGGGAAGCCAGGCAAGATGGGGGGTGTGACCCTCATTGATCAGCTCCCGCCGAACGCCGACCCCGACGCCCTCTTCGAGGCTTTCTCCTCGTGGGCGGAGGACCAGGGCATCACCCTGTACCCGGCTCAGGAGGAAGCGCTGATCGAGGTCGTCTCGGGCGCGAACGTGATCCTGTCCACCCCGACCGGCTCCGGCAAGAGCCTGGTGGCGGCGGGCGCGCACTTCACGGCCCTGGCCCAGGACAAGGTCACCTTCTACACCGCGCCGATCAAGGCACTGGTCTCCGAGAAGTTCTTCGACCTGTGCAAGCTCTTCGGCACCGAGAACGTCGGCATGCTGACCGGCGACGCCTCGGTGAACTCGGACGCCCCGGTGATCTGCTGCACCGCCGAGGTGCTGGCCTCGATCGCCCTGCGCGACGGCAAGTACGCCGACATCGGCCAGGTCGTGATGGACGAGTTCCACTTCTACGCGGAGCCGGACCGCGGCTGGGCCTGGCAGATCCCGATCCTGGAGCTGCCGCAGGCGCAGTTCATCCTGATGTCGGCGACGCTCGGCGACATGAAGCGGTTCGAGGAGGACCTGACCCGGCGCACCGGCCGGCCCACCTCGATGGTCCGCTCCGCGACCCGGCCCGTCCCGCTGTCGTACGAGTACGTCACGACGCCGATCACCGACACGATCACCGAGCTGCTGGAGACCCGGCAGGCGCCGGTCTACATCGTGCACTTCACCCAGGCCCAGGCGGTCGAGCGGGCGCAGTCGCTGATGAGCATCAACATGTGCACCCGCGAGGAGAAGGACAAGATCGCCGAGCTGATCGGCAATTTCCGCTTCACCACGAAGTTCGGCCAGAACCTCTCGCGCTACGTCCGCCACGGCATCGGCGTGCACCACGCGGGCATGCTGCCCAAGTACCGCCGCCTGGTGGAGAAGCTGGCGCAGGCCGGTCTGCTGAAGGTCATCTGCGGTACCGACACCCTCGGCGTCGGCGTCAACGTCCCGATCCGTACCGTGCTGTTCACCGCGCTGACCAAGTACGACGGCACCCGGGTCCGCACGCTGCGCGCCCGCGAGTTCCACCAGATCGCCGGCCGCGCGGGCCGGGCCGGCTTCGACACCGCCGGTTATGTGGTGGCCCAGGCGCCCGAGCACGTCATCGAGAACGAGAAGGCCCTCGCCAAGGCGGGCGACGACCCGAAGAAGCGCCGCAAGGTGGTCCGCAAGAAGGCTCCCGAGGGCTTCGTGGCCTGGTCGGACACCACCTTCGAGAAGCTCATCGGCGCCGACCCGGAAGCGCTGACCTCCCGCTTCAAGGTCACCAACATCATGCTCCTGTCGGTCATCGCCCGGCCCGGCGACGCCTTCAAGGCGATGCGCCACCTGCTCGAGGACAACCACGAGCCGCGCAAGGCCCAGCTGCGCCACATCCGGCGGGCCATCGCCATCTACCGCTCCCTGCTCGACGGCGGTGTCGTCGAGAAGCTCGACACCCCGGACGCCGAGGGCCGCACGATCCGGCTGACCGTCGACCTCCAGCAGGACTTCGCGCTGAACCAGCCGCTGTCCACCTTCGCGCTGGCCTCCTTCGACCTGCTGGACCCGGAGTCCCCTTCCTACGCGCTGGACATGGTCTCGGTGGTGGAGTCCACGCTGGACGACCCGCGCCAGATCCTCGCCGCCCAGCAGAACAAGGAACGCGGCATGGCCGTGGGCGCGATGAAGGCCGACGGGGTCGAGTACGAGGAGCGGATGGAGCGGCTCCAGGAGATCACCTATCCCAAGCCGCTCGAAGAGCTGCTCCTGCACGCCTACGACGTGTACAGCAAGAGCCACCCGTGGGTCCGCGACCACCCGGTCTCCCCGAAGTCCATCATCCGCGACATGTACGAACGCGCGATGACCTTCACCGAGTTCACCTCGTACTACGAGCTGGCGCGCACCGAGGGCATCGTGCTGCGCTACCTGGCGAGCGCCTTCAAGGCCCTGGACCACACCATCCCCGACGACCTCAAGTCCGAGGACCTCCAGGACCTGATCGAGTGGCTCGGCGAGCTGGTCCGCCAGGTCGACTCGAGCCTGCTCGACGAGTGGGAGCAGCTGGCGAACCCGGAGGTGGAGACGGCGGAGCAGGCCCAGGAGAAGGCCGACCAGGTCAAGCCGGTCACCGCGAACGCCCGCGCCTTCCGCGTCCTGGTCCGCAACGCCATGTTCCGCCGGGTGGAGCTGGCGGCCCTGGACCACGTCAACGTGCTGGGCGAGCTGGACGGCGACTCCGGCTGGGACGCCGACGCCTGGGGCGAGGCCATGGACGGCTACTGGGACGAGTACGACGACCTGGGTACGGGCCCCGACGCGCGCGGCCCCAAGCTGCTCCAGATCGAGGAGGACGCGGCGCACGGCCTGTGGCGCGTCCGGCAGACCTTCGCCGACCCCAACGGGGACCACGGCTGGGGCATCAGCGCCGAGGTGGACCTCGCCGCTTCCGACGAGGAGGGCCGCGCGGTCCTGCGCGTCACCTCGGTCGGCGAACTCGGCCAGCTCTGACCTCCTCCCGGCTCCGCCCGGGCGGGCACCCGCCCCGCAACCGTCCCCCGACCCGCAACCGACCGGCGCCGTCACGGCCGCCGGGCCCGACAGTGGAGATCCTCTGATGACGAACCCCGCCGAGAGGCTGGTCGATCTGCTCGACCTGGAGCAGATCGAGGTCAACATCTTCCGGGGCGCCAGCCCCCAGGAGTCCCTCCAGCGCGTCTTCGGCGGCCAGGTCGCCGGCCAGGCGCTGGTGGCGGCCGGCCGCACCGCGGAGGGCGACCGGCCCGTCCATTCCCTCCACTCGTACTTCCTGCGCCCCGGCATCCCCGGAGTGCCGATCGTGTACCAGGTGGAGCGGGTGCGCGACGGGCGCTCCTTCACCACCCGCCGGGTCACCGCGGTCCAGCAGGGCAAGACCATCTTCAATCTGACCGCCTCCTTCCATCACCCGGAGGAGGGCAGCATCGAGCACCAGCTGCGTCCTCGCCATTTCCCGCACCCGGACACGCTCCCGAAGGTCGTGGACGAGATCCGCGAGCACCTGGGCACGCTGCCGGAGGCACTGGAGCGGATGGCCCGCCGCCAGCCCTTCGACATCCGCTACGTGGACCGGCTCCGCTGGACCCCCGAGGATCTCAAGGGCGCCGATCCGCGCAGTGCGGTGTGGATGCGCGCCGTAGGCCCGCTGGGCGACGACCCGCTCGTGCACACCTGCGCCCTCACCTACGCCAGTGACATGACCCTCCTCGACGCCGTGCGCATCCCCGTGGAACCCCTGTGGGGCATGCGCGGTTTCGACATGGCCTCCCTCGACCACGCCATGTGGTTCCACCGGCCGTTCCGGGCGGACGAGTGGTTCCTGTACGACCAGGAATCGCCCATCGCGCACGGCGGCCGGGGCCTGGCCCGCGGCCGCATCTACGACCTCGAAGGCAAGCTGCTGGTCTCGGTGGTCCAGGAGGGGCTCTTCCGCCCCTACGGCGCCAAGGCTTCCAAGCCTGCCGTGTCACCCCAGTAGTCCCTCCGTCCTCGAAGAACTGAGCGAGTTCCCATGCCCACGCCGGCCACTCCAGCCCTGCCCTGCCCCTGCGGGCTGCCCGCCGCCTATCCGGAGTGCTGCGGCCGCTTCCACTCCGGTGAGCGGCAGGCGCCCACCGCCGAACTGCTGATGCGCTCCCGCTTCAGCGCCTTCGCCGTCGGCGACACCGCGTACCTCCTGCGCTCCTGGCACCCGACGACCCGGCCGGGCGTGCTCGACCTGGATCCCGGGCAGCGCTGGGAACGGCTGGAGATCCTGGCCACCGAGCGCGGCGGGATGTTCGAGACGGCGGGCTCGGTGGAGTTCCGGGCGCACTACCGCGAGGGCCGGCACACCGGCTCGCTGCACGAGCACAGCTCCTTCGCCCGCGAGAACGGGGCCTGGGTCTACGTCGGCCCCCTCTCCCCCGTGGACTTCGACTGACCCCTCGCTCCGGTCAGGGCGAAGTCGAGGCTGGTGCGGTACCAGCCGATCTCGTCCGGCGGCCCGGCCCGCAGCAGCCGGGCCGCCACCTCCGCGGCGGCCGGCACCTGCGGGTGCCCGTAGGGCGGGGGCGGGGCGAGTGCGCCGAGCAGGATGCGCTCAGCCGGGTCGGGCACGGCCCTGCGCACGTCGTCTTCGGGGAGGACGGAGGCCAGGACGGCAGCCCGCTCCCAGGGGTCGGCGGTCCGTCTCAGCAACAGCCCGACGTGCCGCTCCCGCCACTTGCGGGGTCGCAGGTCGGTCCTGGTCTCGATCAGCTCCCGGTCCCCCGGCGGCGCGCTGCCGCGGAGCATCCCGGGCTCGCGTGCCGCGAAGTCCCGTAGCTCCGCGGTCAGATAGAGCCACACCACCGCCCGGTAGCGGTTGATCCGGTATCCCACCGGAGCGAGGTGTCCGCAGCGGGCGAGCCGGGTGAACCGGCTCGGGCCCACCCCCAGGACGGCGGCCGCGGCCTCCGCTCCCGCGACCGTCTCCACGCGCTCGCGCAGCGTGTCCGGGAATCCTTCGGCCGACCGGACCCGGTCGAGTTCGGTCCGGGTGTACCGCGCGGCCCCGGCGGCCCCTTGGGGCCCGGCCCGTACGATGCCCAGCTGCACGGCGCGCGCGAACTCGCTGCGGCTCAGCCCCAGTTCCCCCGCGGCCCGCCCGCCGCCCAGCAGCCCGGCGACCTGCGCCACGTCCGCCGCGCCCGCCATGTCCGCCGCCTGCGGCGCCCGCAGCGCCTGCCGTTCCTGCGGCGCCTGCGGTGCTTGCGGTGCTTGCGGTGCTTGCAGTGCCGACAGTGACCGCGGTGCCTGAATCGTCTGCGTCATCATGCTCTCCCCACCAGAGTGATTACTGTGCGTGAAGAACGTAACGCAGAGCGACGACACCCTGCAGGCCCTGTGGACAACCCGCAAGGAGCGGAACGCGCCGCCCCCGGCCTCAGCCTCCGGTGATCCGCCGCTCCGCGACACCCAGGTGTTCTCCCACCCGGTTGACCAGCAGTGTCATCTCGTACGCCACGTGCCCGATGTCGGCCTCGGAGGCGCTCAGCACGCACAGGCAGCTGCCCGCACCCGCCGCCATGACGAAGAGGACCCCGTCGTCGTACTCGACCATCGTCTGACGGACCTCACCGGCCCTGAAGTGCCGCCCCGAGCCCTTCGCCAGGCTCTGCAGCCCCGCTGCGACGGCCGCCAGGTGCTCCGCGTCCTCCCGTGCCAGTCCCGCGCTCGCGCCCGTCACCAGGCCGTCGTTGGAGAGCACCACCGCGTGCCGCACCTGCTGCACCCGCCGCGTCAAGTCGTCCAGCAGCCAGTCCAGCTGCTTGTCCAGCGCCATATACAGTCCCTCCCCGTCGACGCGGCCGACCGGCCGCGCCCCACCCCGCATAGTCGTGCCGCCAGCCTTCCCCACCAGCGGCTTTCCGGCAAGGAGGATGGACCCATGGTGAAGAAGATGACTCAAGAGGAATGGCGGGAGTTCGTCTCCCACTCCACCCGCACCGGGAAACTGTCCACCGTCCGTGAGGACGGAAGCCCTCACATCGCTCCCATCTGGTTCGTTCTCGACGGCGATTCCTTCGTGTTCAACACCGGGAAGGACAGCGTCAAGGGGCGCAATCTGGCCCGCGACGGCCGCGTCGCGCTCTGCGTGGACGACGACCGGCCGCCCTTCTCCTACGTGATCCTCCAGGGCCGGGCACAGATCAGCGAGGACCTGGACGCGATGCTCCCCTGGTCGACCAGGATCGGCGCCCGCTACATGGGCGAGGAGCAGGGGGAGGCCTTCGGCCGCCGCAACGCCGTCCCCGGCGAACTCCTCGTGCGGGTCGGCATCGAGAAGGTGATCTCGGCCGCCGGCGTGGCCGACTGACCGCGGCCCCCGCGCCCACACCTCAGCCCCGCCCCGCACCATCCCACCCTGCACCGTCCCTCGGCCGCGGGCCGGTTCACACCGAATCGGCCCGCGGCTCCACCGACTCCAGCAACCGCGCCGTGTGCACCCGCCCCGCGTACTCCACCAGCCGGATCAGCACTTCCTTCCCCGAGTCCTTGTCCCGCGCGTCGCACAGCACCACCGGCGTCCCCTGATCCAGGTCCAGCGCCCGCGCGACCTCGTTCGAGGCGTACCGCCGCGCGTTCGCGAAGCAGTTGACGGCCACCACGAACGGGATCTTGCGGTGCTCGAAGTAGTCCACCGCCGGGAAGCAGTCCTCCAGCCGCCGCGTGTCGGCGAGCACCACCGCGCCCAGCGCGCCCTGCGACAGCTCGTCCCACAGGAACCAGAACCGGTCCTGCCCCGGGGTCCCGAACAGGTAGAGCGAAAGCCCCGACCTGATCGTGATCCGCCCGAAGTCCATGGCCACGGTGGTCGTCGTCTTCTGGTCGACCCCGCCCGTGTCGTCGACCAGCTCCCCGGCCTCGCTGAGCAGCTCCTCCGTCCGCAGCGGCCGGATCTCGCTGACCGAACCGACCAGGGTCGTCTTCCCGACTCCGAAGCCGCCCGCCACGAGTATCTTCAGCGCGAGCGCTGCCAGTTCCTCGCCGCCCTCGGCGGCCGGCGCCGGCCCGTTGTCCTGCAGTCCCATCACAGCGCTCGCAATCCCTCGATGACTTCACGCAGAATCCGCTCGTCCGGCAGCTGTGCGGGCGGCACCGGCCGGCTGACCTTGACGTGTCCGGCCTCCAGCAGGTCCCCGAGCAGTACGCGCACCACGCCCACGGGCAGGTCCGCGTCCGCCGCGAGTTCGGCCACCGACTGGGTCTCGTCCCGGCACAGGCCGAGCAGCGCACGGTGCTCCGGCCCCAGCAGGGACTCGGCCGCCTCGTCCGTTCCCGCCGGGTCCACGACGACCAGCGCGATCAGGTCGAACCGGACCCCGTGGGGTCCCGGCTTCGTACGTCCGCCGGTCATGGCGTACGGACGGACGAGCGGACCCGCCTCGGCGTCGTACCACTGGCCGTTCGTGCTCAAGGCCGCCGCCCTCAACCGGCGGCCGGCGGCCGCGCCGCGAACCGGGCCGGGGTGTACAGGTGCTCGCCGACCCGCTTGACCAGCCGGGCCATCTCGTACGCGATCAGCCCCATGTCGGCGCCGGCCCCGCTGAGCACGGCCAGGCAGGAGCCGTCTCCGGCGGCCGCCACGAAGAGGAAGCCCTCGTCCATCTCCACCATCGTCTGGCGCACGCCCCCGGCGTGGAAGTGCCGGCCCGCGCCCTTGGCCAGGCTGTGGAAGCCGGAGGCCACGGCCGCCAGGTGCTCGGCGTCCTCCCGGCTGAGCGCGCTGGAAGCGCCCACCGCCAGGCCGTCGTTGGACAGGACCACGGCGTGCCGCACCTCGGGCACCCGGACCACGAGGTCGTCCAGGAGCCAGTCGAGCTCGCCCGACCTGCGGACGCCGTCGAGGTCGATCCTCTGATGTTCGATCATCATCGTGCTCCTTCGCCTTCGCCAGTACTGCCTGTCCCGCCCGTGCCGCCTGTCCCGCCTGGCCCACCCGTGCCGCCCGGGCTCCCCTGACCGTCCGCGCCGGCTTCGCCGCTCGCCTGTGTGCCCCGCACCCAGCCCGCCCGGTACGCCGCCATCCGCTCGCGCGCCTGCTCGGGGCTTCGGCCGCGCGGTTCCTCGGCTCCCCGCACGCCGGCCGGGGCCTTGGGGGCGGGGGCCTCGCGCAGCTGCGGGACGAGGCTCGCCTGCCGGACCCGGCGCGGCAGTTCGGTGACCGAGGCGGCCGGGCCCGAGGGGGCAGCCGGAGCCGGCGTGATCGCCGGGGCGGGCGTACGGGGAACCGCGCCCGCGGAGCCGCGCGGCCGCAGCGGGGCCACCGGGGAGGGCCGGGGCTCCTCCCGTACGGGGCTCCGGTCCGGGACCGGGACCCCGCGCACGTCGTCCCGTACGACGCTGATGGCCTGGGACGGCTCCCGCAGCCGTTCCCGGACCGGTTCGGCGACCGGCTCCGCAGTCGGCGCCGGCGCCGCGGGTGCCTGCTCCTCCGGCTGCGGGGCGGCGGCCGTGAGGGCGCCCTGGAGCAGGGAGTTCGGGAGCAGCACCACCGCGGTGGTGCCGCCGTACGGTGACATGCGCAGGTGCACCTTCACGCCGTGGCGGGCCGAGAGGCGGCTGACCACGAAGAGCCCGAGCCGGTCGCTGTCGAAGAGGTCGAGCGCCTCGGACTGCTCGATGCGCCGGTTGGCCTCCTGGAGGGATTCGCGGCCCATGCCGAGCCCCCGGTCCTCGACCTCCAGGACATAGCCGGCGCCGACGGGTTCTCCGCTGACCCGGACCTTGGTGTGGGGCGGGGAGAACTGGGTGGCGTTCTCGATGAGTTCGGCCAGCAGGTGGGTGAGGTCGGCGACGGCTCCGCCGACGACGGCGGCCTCGGCGAGCTGGCGGACCTCGACGCGCGGGTAGTCCTCGATCTCGGAGACGGCGGCCCGTACGACGTTCGTCAGCGGGATCGGCATCCGCCAGGCTCGACCGGGGGCGGCGCCCGAGAGGATGATCAGGCTTTCCGCGTGCCGTCGCATCCGGGTGGTGAGGTGGTCGAGGCGGAAGAGGTCGCCGAGCTCGTTCGGGTCGTCGGCGCGCCGCTCCATCGAGTCGAGCAGGGTGAGCTGTTTGTGCACCAGGACCTGGCTGCGCCGGGCGAGGTTCACGAAGACCCCGCTCACGCCGCTGGCCAGTTCGGCGCGTTCGACGGCGGCGCTGAGCGCGGCCCGGTGGACCGTGGCCAGGGCCTCGCCGACCTGGGCGATCTCGTCGTCGGCGACCGGTCCACGTGGGATTTCGGCGGACACGTCGATGTCCTGCCCGGCCCGCAACCGGTCCATGGCCCGCGGGAGTTTGCGGTGCGCGATCTCCAGTGCGGTGTTGCGCAGCGAGACCAGCTCGACGACGAGGGCCCGGCCGATGCGGACCGAGATGACGAGCGAGGCGGCCACGGCGGCCAGGCCCAGGGCGACGGCGGCTCCGGCGGGGCTCAGCGCGCCCGCGCCGAAGGGGTCCGTGCGGTCGGCGGATGCCGCGTGGGCGGCGTCCGTGATCTCCCGCATCGAGCCGGCGACGGAGGTGTACGCGGCCTCCCAGCCGGGGGGCTGGCCGGCGGCACCGGCCGCGGCGGCCAGCGCCCGGTCCTCGGCCCCGGTGAGGTCGGCGTAGGCGGCGCTCTTGGCCACGGACTGCCAGGCGTCCTGCTGTGCCGCGGGCAGGTCCCGGGCGGCGGAGGCGGTCAGGGCCCGCCGGGTCTCGACGGCGCCGGTCAGCCGGCGAAGCGTTTCAGCGGTGCGCGGCCCCGACACCGCCAGCAGGGCGTCCTCCCGCGACAGCTGCTCCCCGGCCCGCGCGAACTCCAGCAGGACCCGGGCGTCGACGCCCAGTTCGGCGTCCTGGCCGCCTCCGGAGAGGGCCCCGCCGACCTCGAGCGCCGCGTCGATCACCCGGGTGTACGTCTCGTACGCCGCTTCCGGGGTCGCCCGGTGCCCGGCGACGTCCTCGCGCGCCGACCCCAGCCCCTCGGCGGCGGCGACGAAGGCGCGCAGCCGGATGACGATGTCGGTGCGGTAGTCGCCGGAGTCGGCCACGGTGTTGCGGTCGCCGAGCCGCAGGGCCCGTACGGCCCCGTCGGTGCGACGCGCCTGTTCGTCCAGGGCGGCGGCCTGGCCGGGGGTCTGGGCGGCGGCCGCCTGGCCGCCGGTGGGGTCGGCCAGCAGCCGCACGGCCGTGCGCCGTTCGGCCTGCAACGCGGTGACGGCGGTCTCGACCGGTGCCCGCAGTTCCTGGTCGACGCGCTGGGCGCGGCTGAGGCGGGCGACGTCCTGGGCCGCGTCGACGGTGGCGAAGGCCCAGAGGGCGAGCAGCGAGACCACCGGCACCATCAGCAGCGAGACGATCTTCGCCCGGACGGTGGCGGGGCGCAGCCGCAGGCGCGGACCCCGGCCACCGCCGCCGGCCGTGCCAGGTATCGCCGCGAGCATGCCGGAGCCCTCGTGTTCCATCGGTTCCCGGGCGGGCGGTCCGGCGTGCGCCCGGCGGCCCGGCCCCTTGCCGCGGCCGCCCGCCGGCGCGGGCGCGGGCGGCCGCGACGCCGCTGCTTCCGGTGTTCTGCGGGGTCTGCGCATGGGCTCCTCGTTCCGGGCGGTGCGTGCGTACGTGACGGTCGCGGGGGCGGTGGCGGGGTGGGGCGCGGGCGGCGCCGCCTCAGCCCGCGGGGGCGGTGGCGGCCCGCTCTCCCAGGCGGAGGTCGGCGGAGGCCATCGCGGAGGCCTCCCGCTCGTCGGCGGTCGGCGAGAGGGCGACGAACGCGGAGGTGATGAAGAGGTAGGAGCCGAGGCCCACGGCGAGCGGGAAGATGAACTGCATGGCGGTGGCCCCCGGCAGGGCCGTGTCCGAGGGGGTGACCTCGACGGCGACCGCGAGCATGCCGGTGTAGTGCATGCTGCTGACGGCGGCGCCCATGACGAGCGAGGCGACGGTGACGGCCACGGGGGACTTGATGTTGAGGGCCGCCCAGAGGGCGGCCGTGGCGGCGACGACCGCGATGGCGACGGAGAGCCCGACCGTGAGCGGCTCGTAGGAGACCGAGCCGTGCAGGCGCAGGGCCGCCATGCCGAGGTAGTGCATGCTGGCGACGCCGAGGCCGGTGGTGAGACCGCCGAGGACGAGGGCCCGTCCGCGGTCCTTCCCGTAGCCGACGGCGAAGACTCCGGCGCCGACGACGAGCATCGCGACGAGGAGGCTGAGGATGGTCAGCGGCACGTTGTAGCGGATCTCGGTCCCGGTGACGTGGAAACCGAGCATGGCGACGAAGTGCATCGTCCAGATCCCGGTGCCGATGGCCGAGGCCGCCGTGAGGAGCCAGTTGCGGCGGGAGGCTCCGGTCGTCGCGGCGAGCGCGCGAACGGTGCAGCGCAGGCCGAGGGCGGCGCCGATCGAAGCCATCACGTATGACAGCGCGGGGGTAAGCCAGCCATAGGCGGCGTGGTCCAGGTGTCCCATGGCCACGGAAGCTAGTCCGGGTGAGGGAGCGAACACGGGCCGCATTTCGAAAGCCACTGGAACTGCTGGAATATGACAGAGATACGTTCATCTTCGATCACGCCGCGTACCACCTTGCACACGTTCCGCAGGCATGTGCCGGAGCCCCGGTGAGGGATCATGGGCACATGAGCGAAGACCGCACACAGGACCGGTCACAGGACCCCGCTCGGGACCGCCCCCGGAACCCCGCTCGGGACCGGCCTCAGGACCAGACGCGGGACCGCGGCCACGTCCAGGAGTTCTTCGGGGCGCGCGCGGCCGGCTGGGACCTCAAGTTCCCCGGGGACGAGCCCGCCTTCGCGACCGCCGTGGGCGAGTTCGGACTGCGTCCCGGGGACCGGGTGCTCGACGCGGGCTGCGGCACCGGGCGGGCGCTGACCGCTCTCCGCGCGGCCGTCGGCCCGTCGGGAACGGTGCTCGGCGCCGATGTCACTCCGCAGATGCTGACCGCCGCGCAGGAGGCCGGGCGGGACGCGGAGGGCGCCCTGCTCCTGGCTGACGTGGCCCTGCTGCCGCTGCGCGACGAGGCGCTGGACGCCGTGTTCGCCGCGGGCCTCATCGCCCATCTGCCCGACCCGGGTGCCAACTTGCGCGAGCTCGCCCGCGTGGTCCGCCCGGGCGGCCGGCTCGCGCTCTTCCACCCGATCGGCAGGGCAGCCCTCGCGGCCCGCCACGGCCGGGAGTTGACCCCGGACGACATGCGCGCCGAGCACAACCTCGGCCCGCTCCTGGCCGATGCGGGCTGGCAGCTGACCTCGTACGCCGACGAGGACACCCGCTTCCTCGCGCTGGCGGTCCGCACTCCCTGACCAACGAACCTTCTACGTCGGCCACTCGCCCGCGGTCGGTCAGCAGAGGACGACCAGGCAGGCCCGTCGGGCTGCTCCAGGTACACGCCCGAACTGTCATCGAAGTCACGGTCGTTGACCGTGGGGACCTTGATCGTGACCTGATCGCCGGGCGCCGCCTGCACGGGGGACATCTCCACGGACATGTGCTCGCTGGAGATGACGGTCGCGGCCGCGTGCGCGGGCGGGGCCGCCCCGAAGAGCACCGTCCCGCCAGGAGGCCGACCGTGGCCCGATTGTCGCGGAGCCCAGGAGCTCCGAGGGCCCGCGCATCCCGATCGCGGCCGCACCGACGCGTGCCGAGCGATCCCCGGGTACGCCGCCGGTGGCGCCGGAGCGGTTCCGTGACGGGCGGCCACCCCTCCGCGCAGGTGGCGGCCTCGGAAATCGGCTCCCGCCAGCTCTCGACGCGGTGGTTACTCGCTGGTTAGGGTGCGCCGACGAGAGAACGACCGGGAGGCCACGTGTCCGAAGAGGAGGACGGCGGTTCGCTGTACGTGCTGACCGCCGTGCTGCTGACCCCCGCGCAGTTCCCGAGCATCCTGGGCGACGACTACCCCGAGGCCTGCTCGCTGCTGGGCGTGCCGCCTGCGGCAGCCGGGTACGGCATGGTGCTGGGGCAGGACGAGGAGGGCGCGCGCTGGACGGTCGTGGTCGACGACGTCGCGCTCGTGGCCATGGCCATCGCCTCGTGGGACTGCGGGATGGAGTACGACCTGTCCCCCGACGAACGGTCCATCGTGGTCTCGCTGGCGGGCTGGCCGCTCGACCTCGCGGTGGCCACGGCCGGGATCCCCGATCCGCACGACCCCGAACAGGGCGCGGACGGCACCGGGCGGGTACCGCTGTCCCCGCCGTCCGCCGAGGCCTGGGGTTCGGTGCAGCGGCGGATGGGCGCCGACCAGATAGCCCGGGAGTGGGCCGACTGGAGCGAACGCGTGGCCACGGACGGCGGGGCCGCCGCAGCCGCGCACCCGGGGCTGGCGCGGGCCCTGGAGGAGGCTCTGGGGTACACGCAGAGCCCGCCGCCGCCCGGCAGGGTGCGGTCGTCCTTCGCGGGCGACGAGGCGCGGACGCTGCGCGTCGACGGGCCGGGCTGGTCACTGGTGGCCCGCACCGGCGGGGCCGCCTTCGTCCTGCTGGACGAGCAGCCGAGCGAGGTGCTGGCCGTACCGCACGAGGCGCACGGGGAGCTTCCCGAACTGCCGGAGCTGCTGGCGGCGCTGGACCGGATCGCCGTACGCCCGGCCTAGCCACGGAGCCGGCCTGGTCACGGAACGGTCGGGGCCTGGTGGGGCCTGGTGGGGCCTGGTGGGGTCGGGTGGCGTCGGATGGAACGGGGTGCGCGTGCGAGGCACGTGCGCTGTACGAGTTGGTCGTGAGGGGGAGGATGCGCTGATGGATCCGGTGGAAGTGGTTCCGGTGGGCGTGGTGGTGGGCGGCCGGTCCGCGGTCGTCGACGACGACTGGGGGCGGGAGACGGCGGTGATCCGCCTGGACCCGGAGCGGTTCGGTCCGCAAGCCCTGTACGGGCTGGAGGACTTTTCGCACGTCGAGGTGGTCTTCCACTTCGACCGGGTGCCGGAGGACAAGATCGAGACGGGGGCTCGGCACCCCCGGGGCAATGCGGACTGGCCGCTCGTCGGTATCTTCGCCCAGCGCGGCAAGAACCGCCCCAACCGGCTGGGCCTCTCGCGCTGCCGAGTCCTGAAGGTGGACGTACTGGCGGCGGACGGACCGGAGTTGCACGTGGAGGGGCTGGACGCGATCGCGGGAACTCCCGTGCTCGACCTCAAGCCGTACATGACGGAATTCGGCCCGCGCGGCGAGCACCGCCAACCGGAGTGGGCTACGGAGCTGATGCGCGACTACTACTGAGTCGCGCGGGGTGGGGCGGGCCGGGAGCGGGGCGCCGAGTGTAGCCTTCGAGGCTCCGCGATTCCGCGAGCGCGTGTGACGGGCCGTCACGGTGAGCTCGGGGAAAAGGGCCGGGCGTCGAGGCGAGCCGACAGGGGTGTGGCATGACCGTGGTGACGCGTTTGGTCACTTACACCGATCTGGACGTCGGCGCCACGAACGCTCGGCAGTTGTCGGTGTCGGCGCGGCTGGAGGCCGTACTCGCGGACGGCCGCAGCGTGGTGTTGCTCGACGATCGCGGCTGGAGCAGCTCGGGTTTGTCGGGGCTCCCCGCGCTGACCTCCATCGAGGACATCGAGGAGACGGCCCGGACGGTGGTCGGGCCGGACGAGCCCTTCGACGGCATGACGCAGGAGCAGATGGCAGCCGGACACTGGGGCCACCTGGCCGGCGTCCTCGGGCAGCACGGAGTGGACGTTCCTGCGCACGAGCTGGAGCAGCTGCCCCACGACGTGGTGCTCAGCGAGCGTCTTCGGGCATGGATCGGCTGAGAGGGCTCGGCCCCGGCCGGACCTTGGGCCCGGCCCCGGCCGGACCTTCAGGTCGGCCTCGACCGGCCTTGAGGTCAGCCTCGGCCCGGCCTTGGGTTCGGCCTCGGCCGGGCCTCGGGCTCAGTCGGTCAGACCCGTTCGAGGGGGGTGTGCGGAGTCGGGGGGAGCGTGACCTCGATGGTGTCGCCGGGGTGGATGGTGCCGCCCCGGTGGACCACGCCCATGATTCCGGCCTTGCGGAGCAGGTTGCCCTCCTCGTCCCGGCCCACCACCTGCTTGAGCAGCCCGTGCTGGAAGTTGTCGATCTGCAGGCACGGGTTGCGCAGGCCGGTCACCTCGACCACCGCGTCCGCGCCGAGGCGCAGCAGGGTGCCGGTCGGCAGGGCGAGCAGGTCTATGCCCTCGGTGGTGACGTTCTCCCCGAGCTGGCCCGGCTCGACCTGGTGGCCGGCTTCGGCCACCTCCTCGAAGAGCTCCCGGTGAATCAGGTGCACCTGCCGGAGGTTCGGCTGCGTGGGGTCCTGGGCCACGCGGGAACGGTGCTTGACCGTGACCCCCGCGTGGACGTCTCCCTCGACCCCGAGCCCTTCGAGGAGCGTGATGCTCTCGCGCGTGGGCTTGGTGAACGAATAGACCCCGTTGCTGCTGACCGCCGCGACCTGCGCCGCGCCCGCCGGGCTCGCCGCGCCTGCCGTACTCGCCGTGCTCATGATGGACCCCCCTGCCGCCGTCAGCGGCCGATCTGCTTCCTGGACATCCCCCGCAGCCTACGACGCTGGGAGGAGTCCAACAGCAGGTAGGCGGCCACGGGAACACCGATCAGGACCAGCAGTCCGGCCCAGAACCCGACCGCCCAGAACAGCACGATGGCTGCCACCACACCGGCAACCGCGATCTTTCCGCTCGTGGACATCTGCGGCACCCTCTTTCTCCGTCGGCCACTACCCCACACAACGCGCGTTCGCGCCCCCGCGTTCCCGCCCCGGCATTTCCGCTCGCGCGTCCGCGTCCGCACCTTTTCGTCCGCGCGAGAGACCCGGGAAGTGATCCGGGTCACGGGTGTCGCCCCGGGCGGGCACACTCGAGGGTGGGTTACTCTCGGCCACCCTGTATCCGGTAGTCAAGTTTGAGGAATGCGTGCTCCCGACGATCTCCGGCCTCATCCCCTGCTCCGCCGTCTTCCTCCCCGCCGAACCGGCCCGCGAAGGCCGGATCGCCTTCTGGCGGGCGGACCCGGCCGAGGGCCTCCGCCTGGACGGCCGGGGCACCACCGAGCGGCTCACCATCGTCACGCCCGACCTGCGGCGCACCACGGTGACGGCCCTCGTCCTGCCCCTCTCCGACGCCCTGCCCATGCTCACCCGGGTCCGGGCCGCCTCATCGGCCGGCGCCGCGCCCTTCTGGGGCGCCGCCGCCCTGCTGGCCCTGCGCTTCGCCGCCCGCGGGCTGCTGCTGCCCGGACTGAGCCCCGCCGGGTACGACGCCTGGCGGCTCGGGCCGCTGGACGCCGCCGACCTGGAGGAGGTACGGGAGCTGGCGGCGGCCATGCCGCCCGACGCCCACTGCGTGCCCGTCGCCCCCGACGGCCCCGGCGGGGACCGCGACACCGGCCGGGACCGTGACACCGCCCGGGACCGCGACACCGGCGGGGAACCCGGCCCCGGTGCCCCGCCTCGGCTGCCCGCCCCGGAGCCGCTGCTGCGCGCCTTCCTCGACGCCGTCGCCGACACCCTGCCCCGCTCCCCCGCCGCACCCGCCGCCGCCGGCGGCTCCGCCTTCGCCGCCCGCCCGGCCCGGCTCCACCCCGAGCTGCGCGACTGGGCCGCGGAGGTCGCGGCCGGGCACGACGCCGGGGTGCGGGTCTCGCTCCGCATCGAAGTGGACCCGGACGCCGAACCACCGGCCTTCCGCGCCGTCCTGCAGATGCACGGCCTCGCGGACGCCGCCCTCGTCGCGGACGCCGCCGACGTCTGGGCCGGCTCCGGGCCCGCCGCTGCCGCCTTCCCGCCGCGCGCCCGCCTGGACGCGCTGCGCGCCCTGCGCCGTGCCGCCCGCCTGTGGCCGCCGCTCGAGCCGCTGCTCGGCGCGGCCGTCCCCGACGCGGTGAACCTCGCCGACGAGGAGGTCGCGGAGCTGCTCGGGGAGGCCGCCGACGCCCTGGCGGCCGACGGGGTGCAGGTGCACTGGCCGCGCGGGCTCGCCCGTACGCTCACGGCGCGGGCCGTCGTGGGCCGGCCCGCCACCGGCTCCGGGCCGTCCGTCCTGGCCGGTCCGCTCTCCGCCGCCTCCGCACACCCCGTCGGCTGGCGCCATGCCCTGGGCGGCCAGGGCGACCTGACCGCCGACGAACTGGACCGGCTCGCCGAGGCGAAGCGGCCCCTGGTCCGGCTGCGCGACCAGTGGGTCCTGATCGATCCGGCCGCGGCCCGCCGGGCCCGGGCCCTCGCCCGCCAGGAGCGCGAGGTGACGGCCGCCGATGCGCTGGCCGCCGTACTGACCGGCTCGGCGGAGCTCGACGGCACGCGGTACGACGTAGAGGCCACCGGTGCGCTGGAACGGCTCCGCACGCTCCTCACCGCCGATCCCGAGCGTGCCGCCCCGGAGCCGGAACCGGCAGATCCCGTGCCCGCAGATCCCGGGCACGCCGCCACGGCGCACACCGCCCCGCAGCACTCCGCCGCGCCCGCCGACGTACAGGCCCCGGCCGCCCTCCGCGCCACCCTGCGCGACTACCAGCTCCGCGGCCTGCGCTGGCTCGCCCGCCTGACCGGGCTCGGGTTCGGAGCCTGCCTCGCCGACGACATGGGTCTGGGCAAGACCGTCACGCTGATCGCGCTCCACCTGCACCGCCAGGAGCACGGGCACGAGGGCCCGACCCTGGTGGTCTGCCCGGCCTCGCTGCTGGGCAACTGGCAGCGGGAGATCGAGAAGTTCGCCCCCGGCACGCAGGTGCGCCGCTTCCACGGCTCGGGCCGCGACCTCGAAGGGCCGCCCGGCGGATTCGTCCTCACCACCTACGGCACGATGCGCCTGGACGCACCCCGACTCGCCGCCGTGCGCTGGGGCATGGTCGTCGCGGACGAGGCCCAGCACGTCAAGAACCCGCGTTCCTCGACCGCCAAGGCCCTGCGCACCATTCCTTCGGCCGCCCGCGTGGCCCTCACCGGCACTCCGGTCGAGAACAACCTCTCCGAGCTGTGGGCCGTCCTCGACTGGACCACGCCCGGCCTGCTCGGCCGTCTCGGCACCTTCCGCACGCGCTACGCCGATCCGGTCGAAAGCGGCCGCGACCCGCGGGCGGCGGCCCGGCTGGGGGCGCTCGTCAGGCCGTTCCTGCTCCGCCGCAAGAAGTCCGACCCCGGAATCGCCCCCGAGCTGCCGCCCAAGACCGAGACCGACCACGCCGTGTCCCTGACCCGCGAACAGGCCGGGCTGTACGAGGCAGTCGTGCGCGAGACCCTCGCCGCGATCGCCGGGGCGGACGGGATGGAGCGCCGCGGGCTCGTCGTGAAACTGCTGACCTCGCTCAAGCAGATCTGCAACCACCCCGCGCAGTACACGAAGGAGCAGCCCGGTTCGAAGGAGGCGACCACCGGGGCGGCCTCCGGCAAGCTGGAACTCCTCGACGAGCTGCTCGACACGATCCTGGCCGAGGGCGGCTCGGTGCTGGTCTTCACCCAGTACGTGGCGATGGCCCGCATCATCGAACGCCATCTCCTCGCACGCGGCGTCGCGTCCCAACTGCTGCACGGAGGCACGCCGGTTCCGCGCCGCGAGGAGCTCGTGGACCGGTTCCAGGCGGGCGAGGTGCCCGTGTTCCTGCTCTCCCTCAAGGCAGCCGGCACCGGCCTCAACCTCACCCGCGCCGGCCACGTCATCCACTACGACCGCTGGTGGAACCCGGCCGTCGAGGAACAGGCCACCGACCGTGCCTACCGGATCGGCCAGACCCAGCCCGTCCAGGTCCACCGCATCATCGCCGAAGGCACCGTCGAAGACCGGATCGCCGAACTCCTGCAGCGCAAACGGGCTTTGGCCGACGCCGTGCTCGCGGGCGGCGAGTCCGCACTGACCGAACTGAGCGACGCGGAGCTGGCCGAACTCGTCGCGCTCCGCCCGACCGCCTCCGGGGAGTGACACGGATGAACACCAAGGACCCGTACGCGAAGGACCCGTACGAGAAGACCTTCCCGCCGCTCCCGCCCGCCCCCGGCCGCGGCTTCGCAAGCACCTGGTGGGGGCATGCCTGGCTGCGCGCCCTGGAGGACAGCGCGCTGGACGGGCAGCAGGTCAAGCAGGGTCGGCGGTACGCGCGTTCCGGCGCGGTCGGGGCCGTGTCCGTACGGCCGGGCGGGCTGACGGCCGTGGTGCGCGACCCGGACGGGACCGCCCACCGGACCGACGTGCTGGTGCAGGAGTTCACGGAAGCGGAGTGGGACCGGCTGCTCGGGCTGGCCGCCGCGGAGTCCGGCCACATCGCGGCGCTGCTCGACCGGGAGGTCCCGCCGGAGCTCGTGGAGGACGCGGCGGCGGCCGGGGTGGAGCTGTTGCCCGGGATCGGCGACCTCGACCCGCGCTGCGACTGCGACGAATGGGACCACTGCCCGCACACGGCGGCGCTCTGCTACCAGGTGGCGCGGCTGCTGGACCAGGACCCCTTCGTGCTGTTGCTGCTGCGCGGGCGCGCGGAGGCCGGTCTGGTGGCCGAGCTGGAGGAGCGCAGCACGGCGGAAGCGGAGGCTCCGGAAGGCCCCCGTGACGCCGGGGTCGCCGCCTCCGAGGTCTACGCGGCGGCTGCGGCCCTGCCTCCGCTGCCCCCGCCCGCGCGGCTGCCGGACGCGCCGGGCCAGCCTCCGACGCTGGACACGGAGACGGGGACGGAGCCGCCGGGTCTGGACGTGGACGGGGTGGAGTTCCTGGCGCAGGCGGCCGCGGTGCAGGCGTACGGGCTGCTCGCGGAAGCGCTCGCTCCGGCCCATGCGGAGCGCGCCCCGCAGCCCGGGCCCACCCTCGTGCAGGACGCCGTACGGCTCACGGCGCAGGCCCATGACCTTCGGGTCCGCTCCCGCCTGTCGGCGGCTGCCGACAGGGACCGGGCCGCCATGGACCGGGCCGTACTCGCGTGGGGCTTCGGCGGGGCGCAGGCCGTCGCGGTACTGGAGGAGGACTGGGCTCCGGACCGGGCGTCGCTCGCCCGGGCCCGGGTCGCGCTGGCGTCGGCCCGGCCCGGCGGGGCGGACGCCGACACCGGCTCCGACGCCCCCGCCCCGGTGCTGCGCCGGATCCGCGCCCGCTGGACGGAGCCGGGCGGTGACCGCCAGCTCCGCCTGGGACGCGAGGGCCGCTGGTGGCCGTACCGCCGCACGGGGGACCACTGGCTCCCGGCGGGCCCCTCGTCCGCGGACCCGGCGGCGGCGCTGGCCGCGCTGGAACCGGAGGACTCAGAGGACGCGGAGGACTCGGAGCTCGCGGAGGACCTGGAGGGCGCGCCCTAGGGCCTGCCGCCAAACTCCCGTCTGCCTCGCGACGCCTGGCACGCGCTCTCGCCGCACCGGGCGAAAGCCAAGTACGTCCAGTACGCAGGCCTCCGCCCGGCACGCCGAGAGCACGCACCAGACGCCGCAAGGCCGCCCTTCGGGCGACGACGGGAGTTTGACGACAGGCCCTAGAGCCTGCCGCCGCCGCACCGACGGGGACCGGCCTGCGTACGTCCCGCACTGGCCGACGTACCGCTTGCCGGGGCGGCGGGTCGGTACGACGATGGGGCGCTCCGGGTACCAAGGCACCGCGAGAGGGCGACATGGACGATCCTTCGGTGGCTCTGCCGGGCGGGGCCGACCCCGCCGAGCGGACGCGGGAACTACGGCGGGCCCACGCCGCGTTCACCCAGGACGGGCGGGTCGAGGCCCCGGTGCGGGCGGTCATCGCGAGGTCCTGGCGCCGCTGCGCCCGGGCCCGGGTCAGCCCGGAGTGCGCGCCCCGGGTGGAGCTGGCCGGGGCGGAACTGCTGTCGTACCGGGAGCAGCACCCGCTGGCCCGGGTGCTCCCGCTGTTCCGGGACCTCGTGGGGGCCTTCGCCTCGGACGGGGCCCATCTGCTGGCGGTGTGCGACGCGCGGGGCAGCCTGCTCTGGGTGGAGGGCGAACCCGCCACGATGCGGCGCGCGGAGGGCCTCGGCTTCGTGCCGGGTGCCCACTGGGCGGAGACGGCGATGGGCACCAACGCCCCCGGCACGGCGGTGGCGGTCGGGGAGCCGGTCCAGGTCTTCGGCGCCGAGCACTTCAGCCGTCGGGTGCACCCATGGACCTGCGCGGCGGCTCCGGTCCGTGATCCGCGCACCGGAAGGCTGCTCGGCGCCGTCGACGTGACCGGGGGCGACTGGCTGGCCCATCCGCACTCCCTGGCCTTCGTGCGGGCGGTGGCGTACGCGGCGGAGGCCCGGCTCGCGTTGCTGGATCCGGCGCCACAGGCCCCCGGGGACTGCCTCACCGCGCTCGGCCGGGACGAGGCGCTGCTGACGGGCGGTGGCCGTGAGGTCCGGCTCGGGCGGCGGCACAGCGAGATCATGGCGCTGCTCGCGCACCACCCGGAGGGCCTGTCGGGGGAGGAACTGGCGATCGCCCTGTACGAGGACGAGTCGGTGTCGCCGGTGACCCTGCGCGCCGAAATGTCGCGACTGCGCGGCCTGTTGGGGTCCCGGGCCCCGCTCTCCCGCCCCTACCGCACGGCCGCGCCGCTGGAGTCCGATTTCACCGCCGTCACCCGCCACCTGGCCTCGGGCGCCGTCTCGGCGGCGCTGGCCCGCTACCCGGGCCCGCTGCTGCCCGCCTCCACGGCGCCCGGGATCGTCCGGCTCCGGCGCCGCATCGAGGAGCAGGCGCGGGCCGCCGTGATCGCGCGGGCCGACCCGGGGCTGCTGACCGACTGGGTGTGCAGTCCGTGGGGCGCGGAGGACCCCGAGGTCTGGCGGGCCCTGGCGGCCGTACTCCCGGCTGCCGGCCGGACGGCCGCGCTGGCCCGCGTACGGGCCCTCGACGCGGAACTCGGCACCGCCACATCGCCGAGCACTGTCACATCGGCGGACACCGCCACAACAGGGAGGCCCACCACGCCACCGCCCGCGGCCCGTTCACCGCGCGGCCGTGCAACGTACCGGCAACCTGCCCGCCCCTAGCCTCACGGCGAGCACCGGCCGACGGCGGCCGGTGCCCGGCAAGGGGAGGACCATCCATGGCCCGTTACGCTGCGCCCGGTACCGAAGGCGCGCTCATGTCGTACGCGTCCCGCTACGGCCACTTCATCGGGGGCGAACACGTCGAGCCCGCCCTCGGACGGTACTTCGCCAACCCCTCCCCCGTGACCGGCGAGACCTTCACCGAGGTCGCGCGCGGCAGCGCCGAGGACGTCGAGCGCGCACTGGACGCGGCGCACGCCGCGGCGCCCGCGTGGGGACGCACCTCGATCACCGAGCGTTCCACGATCCTGCTGCGCATCGCGGACCGGATGGAGCAGAACCTGGAGGCGCTCGCGGTCGCCGAGACCTGGGAGAACGGCAAGCCGATCCGCGAGACCCTGGCCGCCGACATGCCGCTCGCCGTCGACCAGTTCCGCTACTTCGCGGGCGCGTTGCGCGCCCAGGAGGGGGCCCTCAGCCAGATCGACGAGGACACGGTCGCCTATCACTTCCACGAGCCGCTGGGCGTGGTCGCCCAGATCATCCCGTGGAACTTCCCCATCCTGATGGCCGTGTGGAAGCTGGCCCCGGCCCTGGCCGCGGGCAACACGGTGGTGCTGAAGCCGGCCGAGCAGACACCCGTGTCGGTGCACTACCTGATGAGCCTGATCGGCGACCTGCTGCCGCCGGGCGTGGTGAACATCGTCAACGGCTTCGGCGAGGAGGCGGGCAAGCCGCTCGCGTCCAGCCCGCGCGTGGCGAAGGTGGCCTTCACCGGCGAGACCTCCACCGGGCGGCTGATCATGCAGTACGCGGCGGAGCACCTCAAGCCGGTCACGCTGGAGTTGGGCGGCAAGAGCCCCAACCTCTTCTTCGACGACATCTGGACCGCCGACGACGACCTGCGGGACAAGGCCCTCGAAGGCTTCACCATGTTCGCCCTCAACCAGGGCGAGGTGTGCACCAGCCCGTCCCGCGCCCTGATCGAGCGCGGCCGCTACGGCGACTTCCTCGACGCGGCCGTGGCCCGCACCGAACTGATCGTGCCGGGGCACCCGTTGGACACGGACACCATGATCGGCGCGCAGGCTTCGGCGGAGCAGCTGAAGAAGGTCCTGTCGTACGTGGAGATCGGGCAGCAGGAGGGCGCGAAGATCCTGACCGGCGGCGGGCGCATCGACCACGGCGGTGAACTGGCGGGCGGCTTCTACGTCCAGCCGACCATCTTCGAGGGCGACAACCGCATGCGGATCTTCCAGGAGGAGATCTTCGGCCCGGTGGTGTCGGTGACCTCGTTCCAGGACTTCGACGACGCCGTGCGCATCGCGAACGACACGGCGTACGGCCTGGGCGCCGGCGTCTGGACCCGCGACATCAACACAGCCTACCGCGCGGGCCGCGCGATCCAGGCGGGCCGCGTCTGGACGAACTGCTACCACGCCTACCCCGCCCACGCGGCTTTCGGCGGCTACAAGCAGTCGGGCATCGGCCGCGAGACCCACAAGATGATGCTGGAGCACTACCAGCAGACGAAGAATCTGCTGGTGTCCTACTCGCCGAAGAAGCTGGGCTTCTTCTAGGCCCACAAAAGAAGGCGCCTGACCTGGGCCTTTGCCCGGCAGGCGCCTTCTTTGATCACTCAAGCGCTCCATTCACGGCAGCGCTTGAAATGTGCTGCTCCTCCCAGTTCCTCCCGCCCGTTTCCCACCTCTGACCAGCTGTTCCGGGCCATACACGGGCCAGATCCGGGGTCAGTCCGTGGTTCCGGCGTCTACGCTCCGACGGCTCCACTCCTGGATCGACTCCTCGATGAGCCGGTTGGAATGCTCCTGCAGGCCGTCCAGGAACTTGGCGTAGAACTGGAACAGGACCTGGATGCTCTGCCCGGCCCGGCGAGCACATTCGGCCGGGTCCACGCCGGAGTGCAGCCAGAACGAGATGCCTGCGTGGCGGAGGTCGTAGGGCCTCTTGGCGAGCAGTGACGACTGCTCATGGCCCGCGAGGGCCTCCGTACGTGCTCGCGCCCACGTGATGCCGTAGGCAGCCGCATCGACGTAGTTGTCCGCGGCGTTACGGAATAGACGGCCGTCTGACGTCACACCAAAACGCTCGATGTGCTCCCTCAGCATGCTCACGAACGAGGGCGGTATCGGCACAGGACGCGTGGCCTTCAGGGCTCGCCGCTTCAGGGAGTGCACCTCGTAGACCGACCCGTCATCCGTCCACCCCTTACCCGCCGCGACGACGCCGCCCGTCAGGTTGAGCATCCCCCAGCCGACCTTCGGCAGATAACACTGGGACAACTGAAGGTGGATGACCTCCGCCGGCCGCATCGCCGCGTAATACATGCACCCGAAGAACGCCTCCAGGTGCGGGCCACGCCCCCTTTGCCCGCCTACGGAGGAAAGCTGTCGAGCCACTTGGGTCGGGTTGGGCACGCAGGCCGGATCCACCACCTCGCTGACAACGGGTGGCTTCCACTTGACCCTCGCGAGCGGATTCTCGGTGAAGTACCCCTTGTCAACGGCGGTTCCGAGGACCTCGCTGAAGGCAGACCGCTTCCGCACTGCGGTCTTCGCCGCCGAGGGCTTGCCATCGATCTTTCGACTGAGGGCGTCCAACGCCCTGCGCACGGTGTCCGGCTCCAGCAGCTCGCTGACGGGCAGAGAATTCCTCTGTATCCAGTCCAAGGCATGCTGCCACTCGTCTGACGGCTCACCGCCCCAAGCCTTCTTGTTGAAGGCCCATGAATACAACGCGCGTCGGAGAACCCTTGGCTCCGAATACGTCACTCCGGGACGCACCAGCGCGGGCGTGATGGTGGCTAGTGCATCGGCCAAGGTGCGGCGGGTATTGCCTGGCGTCCGGTCCCATCGCTCGTCGATGTAGGCGTGGGCCACGTCATACTAGGTGGTCCGCTGCCTGATAGCGCGCATCTCAGATGCAGGCAGCCCCGTCTGCTCATCGAACGCCTCGCCGTCGCGGGCAGCCGTCATGAGCTTCGCACGCCGGCTCTCGGCCAGGCCCTTGGTGATGAAAGACTCCGAACGCTCGCGCGCGTTCACTGTCCATCGAACCTCGAAGGCTTGCGCCGCTTCGGCCGCTCTCGGATGTCCCAGAAGCGGACCTTGTAGCTCATCGCCATTCAGGCGTATCCCTTTCACACGCCTGCCACCAGGCATCCAGGTCGGCGCGACGGCAGCGGAGTTCACCGTTCGGCAGCTTGATCATTCGAGGAGCCTGGTTACGGGCACCCAGGCGGTAGAACGCAGACGGGCTCATGCGGATCTCAGCGAGCACCTCAGCGAGCTTGAGCGCGGGAGGACGGGCCAATGCGGGGACTGCCTTCTTCTCGGTGTTGGTGCGAGGCAACGAGGGGTAAAATCGGGCGTCCCCAGCCATGGCGGGTATCGGGAGAATCCGGGGAATCGGGTCATGTCTGCGCTGCATGCTCGCGACAGCCCGGCGAACGCAAGTGCCAAGTCGGGAAAATCTCGCCGCCTTGGGCCGGCCCCGGATGATCCGTCTACCTACAGGCCCCGTTGGCCGACCGCGGACGGCGTGGGAACGGAGTGGGTGGAGAACACGGTTCGACCGACTACCCACGACTGCGGCGAGGAGAATGTGTCGCGGCGATGGGAGCAAGATCCAAGGCCTGAGCCAATTCGATGCGATCCCACGGAATCACTGCACCCACCGGGAAGCAGTGAGGAAAGCGCTTCGCCAGATACGAGGCACTCGTTCCGACCACCTCGGCGACCGCGAATACGGAGATACCAGAAACCAACCACCGTGCCACACAGGCATCGCGAAGGTCGGAGACTTGCCTCCCGAGCGGGGACCCAACTTCGTTCGGATCCAAAACAGCTTCCCGGGCTCGCGCCCATGCCCGGCGGTACAACGCACTCGACATCGGTTCACCCGAGGTGCCGGCAAACAGCAGATCGTCTGCCGTCAGCCCACGCCGGGAAACCTCCTCACGCAGCACCTCGACGAGCTCCGAAGATGCTGGCACCCTTCGCATCTCCCCCTTGCGCAGTCCATCGGCGCCCTCTGTCCTGTCAGCCTGCTCGCGCCACGGGCGAGGGATCGCCAATTCGCCAAGACCCGACTCCGGCAAGATCGCGTCTCGGACACGGAGCCCTGCGGACTCTGCCGGCCTCAGAGCCGCGCAAGCAACGGCAGCCAGAAACGCACGCATCGTAGACCCGTACTCGGGTTGCTCACTCACCCACCGAATGAGCGCTTCACTCTGCTCAACAGAGAGCAGGATGGGTTCATCGATCGCCTCGACAGACATGGTGCGGCTCCTCACAGAGATGGGTCAATTCAAAAAGGCTCAGCAGGGCGTCACAGACGGTCGGTCCGTCATCTCGCCACCGTTGGAGCACTCTTAATTCTCCGAAGAATCCGTGAATTCGGAAATCACGCTTGGTGTGATATTCAGGGATCAGACCACCTCGGCACATGGACTCTGGCACGACATGAAGGGGGAACCGAGGAAGGTGACAGCCCCCGAACTTAACGAAACCGACCCCCGCGACCCCCACTCCCTCGACCGGAAACCCCGGGCACATGATCAAGGTTGCCATGCAGGCAGCCGGTCATTCCAGTCGGTTCAGGCCCGCCTTCGTCTGCCGTCAGCGATGCGGCCAGGGGCGCCACGAAGTCGTCGCGCGCTGGTCACCGGAGGAAGTCACGTACACCAGACGCGTCGCGCTGCAACACTGTTGGCCGCGCAATAGGGCAGGTGCCTTCTAAGCCCCTGATCCACCCCCTCCCCCAGCAGACCAAAACGCCGCTCCCGGCGACGAGGTCGCCGGGAGCCAAACCACCGCGGCCAAGCACTCAGGGCTTCTGGAACTACTCGCTGAACGCTTCATTCCGGCCCCAATCCCGCCGAGCGTCTGCAATCAAGGCCACACAGACGGCACCCCCGCCAGAACGGCGAGCACCACGAACAGGTGGGGGTAACCACCAAGAGGCCCGGCAAGCGTTGCGCCTGCCCGCCCGTCGGTCGTCACGGTCTGGCAGGAGAGCCGCCACTGACCCACCCGCCCGGGCCGCGCTTGCACGGCCCGGGCTTCGCCTTCCCTGGTTCAGGTGCCGTTCACGCCGGGCTCCCCGTGCCTAGCCTCCCTCTGTCCGTCCCCCAACTGGAAGGGAAACCGGTGTCCTTGACCGTCTCCGCCCGTCGAGCTGTGCTCCCCGCTGCCATCCTGGCCGCCCTGGCGATTCCGGCCGCGCCTGCGCACGCGGCCTCCTTCTCCGTCACCGCGACGGTGGAGACCGCCCCCGTCTCGCACAGCGGCGACGCCGCCGACGACCCGGCGATCTGGGTCCACCCCACGGACCCCGCCAAGTCCGTCGTCGTGGGCACCGACAAGAAGGGCGCGCCGGAGGTCTACGACATGACCGGTGCCCGGATCCAGCGGATCAGCGGCGACTACGGCAACAACGTCGACCTGCGCGGCAACATCGTCGTCACCGCCGACGACGAGGCCGCCGGCGGCAACGGCGCGATGCACATCTACCGCATCGACCCCGCGACCCGGCAGCTCAAACGCCTGAAGGACGTACCCACCGAGGTCACCGCCCACGGCATCTGCCTGTACACCTCCCCGGCCTCCGGGAAGCTGTACGCCTTCCCCAACTCCACCTCCGGCCGCGTCGAGCAGTGGGAGCTCGCCGTCAGCGGCGACTCGGTTACCGCGACCTCCGTCCGCCTGTGGGACGCGGGCTCCGCCGTCGAGGGCTGCTACGCCGACGACACCACCGGCAAGCTCTACCTCGGCGAGGAGGACGTCGGCGTCTGGATCTACGGCGCCGAGCCCACCGCCGGAACCACCCGCACCAAGCTCGACTCCACCGGCTCCGCCGGCCACATCACCGCCGACACCGAGGGCATCACCGCCGCCGGCAACCGGATCTACGTCTCCTCCCAGGGCAGCAACGACTTCACCGTCTACGACCGCACCAACCACGCCTACCTGGGCCGCTTCTCCGTCGCGAACGGCACCGCGGCCGACGACTGCGAGGACACCGACGGCATCGACGCCAGCGCCGCCAACCTCGGCCCGGCCTTCCCGCAGGGTGTCTTCATCTGCCAGGACGGCTCCACCGGCGCCCCGGGCACCAGCGGCAATCAGAACACTCCTACCAGCGTCAGATCCGGGTAGAGCTGTCGCAGTACCCGGGAGATCCCGGCAGGCTGAGCACGATCATCTTCCAGACCAGGGTCACCGCCGACCTGCGCCGCCGCGGGTACCGCGAGCACCCCGGTACTGCCCTCCCCGGCCACCGGCCCTGGTGTCACCTCGGCCGTCCCGGCCCTCGCTTCCGGGATCGACTTCAAGGGTGCCGCCGGCGGACGCGCCCCACCGTCACTGAGTGAACTGCAACTTCTGCGCATATAGGGCGGCTCTGACCTCTCGGACCAGCCCTTACCCCGGCACGCCCGTCTGCGCGCGTGCCCTCATCGCAGGAGTTCCACCATGACCACCAAGTGTTCCCTCATTCGCCGCGCCACCGCCGTGGCCGCGGCCGCCACAGCCGCGCTCGTCCTCGCCGCCTGCGGCGGCAACGGCGACAGCGGCGCGGTCCGCAACGGCCACAACACCGCCTCACCGTCCGCCTCCGCCCCGGCACAGCAGGGCGACCACAACGCGGCCGACGTCACGTTCGCCCAGGGGATGATCCCCCACCACCGTCAGGCCATCGAGATGGCCGATCTCGCCGCGACCCGCGCCGGGTCCCCCGAGGTGAAGAAGCTCGCCGACGAGATCAAGAAGGCCCAAGACCCGGAGGTCAAGACCCTCTCCGGCTGGCTGGCCTCCTGGGGCGAGCAGGTACCGGCCGAGGGCGAGGGCCACGGCGGGCACGACATGTCCGGGATGATGACGGCCGAGGAGATGAAGCAGCTGGAATCCTCCTCCGGCAAGGCGTTCGACACCGGACATCTCATCGCCTCCACACGGCCCGCGCCGGGCAGGGAACACGTGGTCGGCAAGCCCCCGCCGGACATCACAGCCGGCGCTCGGCGGCGCGGGTCATCTCCTCAATTCTCCCCCTCCTCCTGCGATGGGCAAAGTCGAGGACGCCGAGGCTGGGACGATCTGTACACCCGTGGCGGGTACGCCTAGCCTTGAAGGGAAGGGCTGGCTCCTCGGGCCGGAACAGCGTCCGCAGGTGCGAGTCGGAGATGCATGCTGCCATCGCGCTGGACAGAACCTCTGGCCTGGGCAGCGGGGTGAGGTATGCCGCCGCTGCCGGGGTTAGCGTCGGCTCCATGGCCTGCAGCGTGCCCGCCGAGGGGTCCGCGCGTTCCCCGCCCGCCGCTCTCGACGCCGGCGTCGTCCGCACCGTCGGACGGCGGAACCCCTCCAGCGATCGGGAGCAGTCATGACGTGGAGTATCTCGGGCAACTACCTGGCTGGTTGCTCATGCGCGATGGTCTGCGGATGCGCCGTCGACGCGAAGCCGCACGACCCGCAAGGACGCGAGGAATGCCTCGGGTGCGCCGCGTTCCATGTGGCGGACGGGCGGTTGGACGACGTTGACCTGTCCGGGGTGACCTTCGCCTTCTACAACCACTTCCCCTCCAACCTGACGGCCGGCAACTGGAAGGTCGGCGTCGTCGTCGACGAGGGTGCCAGCGACGAGCAAGTCGATGCACTCGAGCGCATTGTGTCCGGGCGCGAAGGCGGTGCGTTCGGTGAACTGTCGCAGTTCTACG
Organism: Streptomyces tatrensis; assembly: GCF_049310065.1. Lineage (NCBI taxonomy): Bacteria > Bacillati > Actinomycetota > Actinomycetes > Kitasatosporales > Streptomycetaceae > Streptomyces > Streptomyces tatrensis. The sequence continues at coordinate 1,370,828 of NZ_JBMDLB010000011.1, forward strand.
GCGAGTACCTCGGTGTGGAGAGGGCGAGTGTCTCCCTGACGGACGGGGAGAAGCCCCGGCTCAGCGTCGCTGGGAGGACCGAGCTGGCATTCGAGCCTCTTCGCGGTCCCGATGGTGGGCCTACGACGATGAAGAACGCGATGTTCGGGTTCTCCCCCGAGTTCACCCTGGGGCGCACGACCGGCACTTCGACTGCCTTCGGCCTGACCTTCGAGCCTGCGTACGGAGAGCAGTCCGACTACACGTTCTCCAGCGAGCAGCCCGAGGGCGCGCCCGTAGGGCGGTAGCGCGCAGTCGGCCCGTACGTCGAACACGGGAGGAGGACGGTACATGTCTCCTCCCGCGCAGGTGGAGCTTGGCGGGCGGCGACGAGGCTTCCGCTCAGAGCGGGCCGCTCATCTGGTTCATCTCCTCCATCGGCGGCGCGTCCTGAAGGCCCGGCAGCAGCCAGCCCTGGAAGGGAGCGAGAGCCGCCAGGACAAGGAAGGCGATCCCGACGGCCCAGGTGAGCCAGGGGCCCCGCCGCCACAGCTTCTCCAGGAAGATCACCGCGGCCACGGCCGCCATCGCGGCCACGTTCATGAAGCCGAGCGGGATCAGGACGGCCATCAGCCCCCAGCAGCAGCCGACGCAGTACAGACCGTGGTGCGCGCCGACCCGCAGATCCTTCGCCCACGGCCGGAACCGCGAGTACCGCAGCAGCTGGAACATCGGATTGCGGCAATGCCGCAGGCAGACCCGCTTCAGCGGCCCGAACTGATGCAGCCCGGCGAGGAGGAAGGCCCCCGCCCCGATCCAGCGGCCGGCGTCCGGGTTGCCGTCCACCAGGTGTCCGGTCAACGCCAGGGCTCCGTACGCGAGCAGCCCGAACCCGGTCCAGGCCAGCAGATAGCCGCTGACGAATTCGGCGATGTGCAGTGCGCGTGCCGGGCCTGTCGAGCGGCGGCTGATGCCCCGTACCCAGGTGATGGCGACCGGGGCCACCGACGGCAGCATCATCGCCGCCATCATGACCACCCACAGCAGCAGGAAGAGCGGCAGCGCCAGTCCCATGGTGCCGGGCTCCATTCCCATGTGTTGGGCTTGCCCGATCGTGAGCACCCACGCGAGTACCGCGATCAGCACCATCAGCGTCCAGCCGACCGCCAGATCCCGCCGGGGCAGAAGGACTCCGGGCCGGGTCGGCGCGGGTGCGTCGAGGTGGACGTGCGGCATGGCGGGCCTCCCAGGGGCGCCGTTGCCCGAGGACATCTCCAGCTCAGCACAGAACCCGCGGGTCAGCGATGCAGCGGCTGGAAGCGGCGTAGCCGCAGGCTGTTGGTGACGACGAAGACGGACGAGGAGGCCATGGCTGCGCCGGCGATCATCGGGTTGAGCATGCCCAGGGCGGCCAGCGGCAGGGCGGCCACGTTGTAGGCGAACGCCCAGAACAGGTTGGCCTTGATCGTACGGAGGGTGCGGCGCGCGAGCCTGATGGCGTCACCGGCGGCCCGCAGGTCACCCCGTACGAGCGTCAGGTCGGATGCGGCGATCGCGGCATCGGTGCCGGTGCCCATGGCCAGACCGAGGTCGGCCTGGGCGAGCGCGGCCGCGTCGTTGACGCCGTCGCCGACCATCGCCACCACGCGGCCCTGCTCCTGAAGCCGCCGGATCTCGGCGACCTTGTCCTCGGGGTGGACCTCCGCGATGACCCGGCCGTCGCGGGTGCCGCTCCTACGCTCCGGCCCATCATGGATCCCGAGGTGTTGGAGCGGATCGCCGCGCGGCGTGCGGAGCTGGACGGACTCGAAGAGCAGCTGGTCAAGCAGCTGTCGGAGGTACGAGCTGAGCGCGATGAGCTGGCCGTGGCCGAGCGGGTGTGGCAGCGGATGAGCGAGCAGCTCACCGACGAGCGCACGGAGGCCGGGTCGCCGGTGGTCCAGGTGGCAGGTCGGGCGGTACGGCTGGTCCCGGACCGTGGGCCGGGGGTGGCTGAGTCCGCACTGCCAGCGGAGTACCAGCGCATCCTGACCGCGGTGCGGCAGGCCTCCGGCCCGGTCTCCACCCGGCAGATCGGCGAGATGCTGGGCTTGGACACCGGGGTACGGGGCAAGCTGGAGCCACTGCGCGGGAAGCTCACGAAGCTGGCCAACCGCGGCTGGCTGCACAAACGACCCGACGGGAACTGACCCCGCCCGCGCCACCCACCTGTTTCGCGCGCTGCTCGTCCTGACGAACATCGAGGCCACTACCGACAATTGATCTTTACCGCAGGTGGCCCACGATCAGCACATGCCCCCGGAACAGCGTCACCGGGCAGGGATCGGCTGAGTGAGGTTCACCGGGTTGCCGTCGGGATCGTAGATGTGGGCGACGCGCTGTCCCCACGGCATGTCGTTGGGGCCGCTGCGGACCGAGCCGCCCAGCGCCTCCACCCGGCCGAGCGTCTCGTCGACGTCGTCGACACCGATGCTGAGCAGGATCCGCGGTGCCGCCCCGTTCCCCGGGTTCTCCTTGGCCACCAGCCCGAGGTCGGTGTCGCCGATGCGCAAGCCGAGGTAGAAGGCCGGGCCTTCCGCCGGTACCCGGAAGATCTCCTCAGCGCCGAACAATTTCGTATAGAAGCCGAGCAGAACGTCCTGGTCGGCAGTCACGATCACTGGCTGGATGGTGGACATGGCACTCCTGTCGAGAACGGTCGTGTCGCTGGGTAGACCGTTCGAGGACGGTGAACTCATCGGCAAAACCACCCCGCCGGACGATCTACAACACAGACTGCCGCCCACGACCAGCACGAGTACCCCGAAACGAGGTCACGCCACCCCGCTGACCAGCCACTTCAAGATGGCGGAGCTTCAGTGGATATTCCCGCGGCTGTCTCACGGATGGGCAATGAGCGGCTGGCCGAAAACAGCGTCCCTGATTCGGGTGGACTGGTGTGGCGGCACTCGCCCGGTTGACGTCCACTCGTCGATGATGTCGGGGTGCTCGCCGGGCCGGGCGGCAGCGAGATCGGACGACGCCATCCGGACGGTCCGGCGTGGCCGCCAGGAGAGCGATGAAGATGATCGTGGTGGATGCCTGCGACGAGTGGAGTCCGTTGCGCGAGGTGGTGGTCGGCACCGCCTACGGGGCGATGTTCCCGGCAGAGGACCAGCGCATGATCGAGGCGACGATGCCTCGGGAGCATTGGGGGGAGTTCCGCCCGGGCCACCCTTTCCCGCCCTGGATTGTCGAGGCTGCCGAGCGGGAACTTCAGGGCCTTGCGGAACTGCTGGAAGGCGTGGGCTGCGTCGTGCACCGCCCCCGTCGGGTGCCGTGGGCAGGACTCGACGGTTACTGCGCGGCCATGCCCCGGGATGTCCTGCTCGTCATGGGCAACCGGGTGATCGAAGCGCCGATGGCATGGCGCACCCGCCGTCACGAGCTGCTCGCCTACTGGCCGCTCCTGCAGCGGCTGCGCCAGTCGGGTGGCCACTGGCTGCCGTCGGCCGTGGATCTCTGCGTCGACCCCCTCGCCAGCGGGCCCTCGTACTCCGGGCGCCGGGTGATCGGCGAGGGTCGTCCCGCGTGGGACGCCGCCGACTTCCTGCGCTTGGGCCCTGGGACGATCGTCGGTCAGCTCAGCCACGTCACCAACCGCTCAGGCGTTGACCACCTGCGCCACCAGCTCGGTTCCGGAACCCGTGTCCATCTACTGCAGCCCGATGACCCGCACGCCATGCACATCGATGCCACCCTGTGTCCTTTGGGTGAAGGCCTGGCCCTGTACAACCCCGAGCGGATCGATCCCGTCCACCTCGTCGGCACTCCACTGGAAGGCTGGGAACTCCTGCCCGCACCCACGCCCGAACCACGTCACAGCCCACCGCTTTACATGACCAGCCCCTGGGTGACCATGAACCTGCTGGTCATTGGCCACGAGTACGTTGTCGTCGAAGCAGGCGACGAAAAGCTCCGGGCGCTCCTCGTCTCACTGGGTCTGACGCCGCTGCCTCTTCCCTTCCGTCATGTCCAGGCATTGGGAGGATCCTTCCACTGTGCCACGCTCGACCTGCGCAGAATCCGCCACGCACCAATGCCGGCCGGATAGACGAGAGCCCCCGCCTGTTGTCAGGAGCCCGTCTCATGCTGGAGCGCACGCTGCGCAAGGACCACACGAAGGTCACCTTCGTCCTGCCCCCGGCCCGGTCAGCGTGGTGGGCGACTTCAACGACTGGCAGCCCGGTGCCCACAACCTGCGGCCCCGCAAGGACGGGAAGCGGGCCGTCACGGTCGAGCTGCCGAGCTGCCGAGCTGCCGAGCTGCCGAGCTGCCGAGCAAGAGCACGCATTCCTTCCGGTACCTGGCCGCCGGTGATTACTGGTTCAACGACGAGCACGCCAGCGACCAGGACGGCCCCAACAGCCGTCTGCACACCTGATCAGTCCAGCCCAGCCCGGCGTGACCGGGGACGGCTCGCCGCGACGAACCCGTCAATGCGCTCGCCCCATCTGCGGGCGGGTGGGTCGCACGTGGGCGATGACGAGGGCGACGTCGTCGGCGGCTTCAGGGTGACGCAGCGCGGTCAGGAGCCGATCGCAGGTCGCCTCTGGGGGGAGGCCCGGATCGCTGAGGAGGCTGAGGAGGAGGTCCAGGCGGTCGTCCAGAGCCTCGTCGCGGGTTTCGACGAGGCCATCCGTGTACAGGATCAGCCGGTCTCCGGGGAGCAGGTCGAGGACAGTGGTCTGGAAGGGGGAGCCTCCGAGGCCGCCTGCGCCGAGCGGCACACCGGCGGGAAGATCGAGCAACTCGGGGACCCGTCCTGACCGTATGAGGACGGGAGGCGGGTGGCCGGCGAGGGCGAGGCGGCAGTGGGAGCGGTACGGATCCCAGGCGGCATATACGCAGGTCGCGATGGTCTGGTCCAGTCCAGCGGTGATGTGGTCGAGGTGGCGCAGGACTCGGGCCGGGGCGAGGCCGAGATCGGCAAGCGTGCGGGTAGCCGTGCGCAGTTGTCCCATGGTGGCGGCGGCCTGGACACCGTGTCCCATGACGTCGCCGACAACCAGGGTGGTCTTGTCCTGGGCCTGGGGAATCGCGTCGAACCAGTCGCCGCCGATCCCGCTGGCCACCGAAGCCGGCTGGTAGCGGTAGGCGATCTGCAGGCCGGCGACCTGGGGCGGAGGGTGCGGCAGAAGGTGGCGCTGGAGAGTGAGGGCGGTGTCGGTCGCGTGCTGGTACCAGCGGGCGTTGTCGATGGCGATCGCGGCGCGGACGGCCAACTCGCCGGCCAGAGCAACGTCGTCCTGGCTGAAGGGGAGCGGGTTGCGGGCGCGCAGGAGGCCGAGCACCCCGAGGACTTGCCCGCGGGCGGTCAGCGGCACGGCCAGGTAGGAGTGCACACCCTCCTGGGCGAGGAGGTCCGCGGCCGCCTCGTCGCGCGCGATGTGCGCCAGATCGGGGCGGGTCACATGCGCCACCAGGACGGGACGACCGGTGCTCACACAGCGCGTGACCAGGCGCTCGACGGGATAGGTGGTGCGCTCCCCCACCGGATCGGCAGCGTGGACGGCGTCCGTCTCGTAGGCCGCCGCTACCGCCAGGGCCCTGAAGAGAGCCTGGCCTGACACGGGGCCGGGCGCCGTGGTCACTCCGTCTTCCAGGACCGAGTCGAGGACGTCGACGGAGGCGACGTCGGCCAGGTCGGCCACGACGAGGTCGGCGAGTTCGCGGGCCGTGCGCTCCAGGTCCAGGGTGGTCCCGACGGTCACCGACGCCCGGGCAATGAGGTCCAAGCGCCTGCGGGCCTCGGCTGCCTCTATGGCCGCGCGGTGACTTTCAGTGACGTCCACCACCGACAGGGCGACACCGATCACCCGCCCGCCGGGGTCTTCCAGCCGGTAGTACGAGCCCGACCAGGCGTGGTCGTGGTCCGGATCGGCGGGGGTGCGCCCGATGGCAAACTGGTCCAGCAGCGGTGCGCCGGTCTCCAGGACCTGACGCATGGAGGCTTCGATCACGTCGGTGTCCAGGAACGGCAGCGCCTCACGGACGGTACGGCCAAGATGCATCTCGGCGGGCAGGCCGTTGATCCGTTCCAGCGTCGGGTTGACCAGGACGTAGCGCAGGTCGGTGTCCAGTACAGCGAGCCCGAGCGGGGACTGCGCCACCAGCCGCACCGATAGCGCCAGGTCGCGCTCCACGCCACGCAGTACGGCCTCGTCGCAGGCGAGCCCTAGAGCGTACACGCCTCCGCACTCGTCCAGCAGCCGCATGTTGCGGAACTCCACCAGCCTCGTGGAGCCGTCCTTGTGCCGCACGGGGAACACCCCGGCCCAGGCACCGCCACCGGCCATGACCTTGGCGAACAGCTCGAGGACCAGGCCGACGTACTCGTCGGCGACCAGCAGCTCGGCCGCGTACCTGCCCAGCGCCTCCTTGGCGGACCAGCCGAACAGAACCTGGGCCTGAGGGCTCCACAAGGTGATCCGCCCCTCGGCGTCCAGCACCACCGCGGCCACACTCAGCACATCCAGCAGACCGCCGGGCTCGGACGGAACCACCCCCACCGGTCCGGACCCGGCCCGGAACACCTCGGACGCGACCATGACCGGACCTCCTTCACCCACTCCCGCGGAGCCTTGGAGCCGACAATCCAGTCCTTTCCCTCACCCGTGTCGGCCGCCCTCCCATCCTCCCCCCGCCCCACCCGGGCGGCAGCGACAGCCACCGGGAGGAGCCAGCGACAGGCAACAGCGCGCGACCCACACCGCAGACGCGGCCGTCAAGGCCGGCCCCCACCGCTCCGAGGTGAGCTGGCCTTCATGGTCCAGGCGCGGGACTTTGGCGAGGGTGCCGCAGCAGCCGCGGCAGACGGTGACGGTGGGCCGGGCCGGCGCCGGCGTGGGGATGGCTTTCTTGCGGCGGCTCACCGCACGTCTCCGGCGGCGCGGTTCCAGGCCGCGTCGCGCAGCAAGCGCAGGCCGTTGAGGCCGACGATGACCGTGGAGCCCTCGTGGCCGAGGACGCCGAGCGGCAGGGGCAGGTCGCCCGCCAGGTCCCAGACGACCAGGCCGGAGATGAAGACCGCGGCGATGACCAGGTTCTGCACGACCAGGCGGCGCGCGGCGCGAGAGAGGGCGACGACGGTGGGGACGGTGGCCAGTTCGTCGCGGACGATGACGGCGTCGGCGGTTTCCAGAGCGAGGTCGGAGCCGGCGCGTCCCATGGCGATGCCGGTGTGGGCGGCGGCCAGTGCGGGGGCGTCGTTGACGCCGTCTCCGACGACCAGCACCTTGCGACCTCGCGCCTCCAGGCGGCGCACCGCCTCGACCTTGTCCTGCGGCAGCAGGCCGGCGTGGACGTCGTGCCGGGCGATGCCGACCTCAGCGGCCAGGCGGGCGGCGGCGCGCGGGTTGTCCCCGGTGACGAGAATCGGCGTACGGCCGGTCAGCCTGGTGAGGGCGGCGACCGTGGCGGCCGCCTCGGGGCGCAGCCCGTCGGCGGGGCCCAGTATCCCGACCGGGTTGCCGTCGCGTCGTACCAGGACCGCGGTACGGCCGCCGGCGTCCAGTTCGCCCACCGTCAGCGCGGCGCGGGCCGAGGCCGTGTCCGTGTCCGAAGCGCCCTCCAGCAGGCGGGCGGGGGCGCCGACCGCGATCGTATCCTGGTGGTTGGACAGCCTGGTGCGGGAGATCCCGATCGCGTCGGCGAGGTCGGAGGGGTATGCCGGCGCCTGGCGCAGGGCGAGCAGGACGCGGCAGCGGATGGGGTCGGCGAGTGCGCGGCCGAAGCGGGCCAGCACCTCGATGTCGGGGGTGGCTGTGAGCACCGTACAACAGTCCAGAGAAACATGGATTCACGAGACCATGGATCGAGAGGCCCGTGCACGAAGGGCGCCCGCACGAAGTCCGGTGGTCGCGAACGGGGTGCGGATCGCGTACGAACCCGCCGGTCAGGGGGCGGCCAGTGGCGACCGGCACGCCAGGCAAGGGCCGGGCCTGCCCGCGCCCGGGCATTCAGCCGGCTCTGCCCGCCGGGGCCGGGGCGCCTTCGGTCGGGCGGCGTTCGGTGATCCAGTGGGCGGCGAGGATTCCGGAGCCCGCGGTGAGGACGGCGGCGGCGATGACGGTGGCGTTGAGTCCGGCGAGGTCGGCGAGGATTCCGGCGAGGAGGGCTCCGACTGCATAGCCGATGTCACGCCAGAAGCGGTAGGTGCCGAGTGCGTTGGCACGCCAGGTGGGGTGGGCGTGGTCGCTCACACAGGCGATCAAGGCGGGGTAGACCATGGCGGTGCCCAGTCCGAGAGCGATCGCGGAGAGGATGCCGGCCAGCAGGGGCCGGTCCAGGAGTGCGAGGGAGAGGACGAATCCGGCTGACTGCACGAACATGCCGGTGACGATGAGGGGTTTGCGGCCGATGCGGTCGGCGAGGTGTCCGGTGGGGATCTGGCCGATGCCCCACAGCAGGGGGTAGAGGCCCTTGATCAGTCCGACGGCGGCGATCCCGAGGCCGTGGTCGGTGAAGAGCAGGGGGAAGACGCCCCAGGTCAGGCCGTCGTTGAGGTTGTTGACGAGTCCGGCCTGGCTGGCACCGCGCATACTGCGGTCGGTCCAGGAGGTCCGGGCGAAGGTGGCGGCCAGACCGGGCGTACCGACCGCGGGTGCGGGGGCGGGGTGTTGGGCGAGTTCGAGGGCCACGTGGCCGGCGGTGTCGCGTGCGAGGAGGGACAGGGTGAGCCCGGCGGCGACGAAGACGACGCCGATCAGCTCTGGAGCGGGGCGCAATCCGTAGGCGGTGGCGAGGTATCCGGTGGCCAGGGCGGTGACGCCGACGGCGACGTACCCGGCGGCCTCGTTCAGGCCGGTGGCAAGACCCCGGCGGCCGGGGCCGACCAGGTCGATCTTCATGTTGACGGTCATCGACCAGGTCAGGCCCTGGTTGGCGCCGAGCAGGACGTTCGCGGCGACGATCCAGCCCCAGCCCGGTGCCCAGGCCAGAGCGAAGGGCACCAGGATGCCGATCAGCCAGCCCGCGATCAGAAGCTGCTTGCGGCGGAAGCGTGCCGTCAGTGCGCCGGCAGCGAGGTTGGTCAGAGCCTTGGTGACGCCGAAGGCGATGATGAAGGAGAACACGGCCAGGTCGCTGGTGAGGCCGAAGACTTCGGTGCCGATCAGCGGGACCGTGGTCCGCTCCAGGCCGACCAGGGCGCCGACGCACGCGGTGACGACGACCAGGAGCGTGAACTGGAGCCGGTTCTCCCGCAGTCCCAGCCGTACCGGTGCGGCGCCGGCGACGTGGGGGGCGGGCGGGGTGATCTTCACCGGCCCGACTCCAGCGGACGGTCGTAGGCGGCCGCCCAGTCGGCGGGGCCGCCGTTGAGAACGGACAGGTTGGTGTGGCCGGCGCGCTGCAGGACGCTGGCGGCCGTCATGGCGCGCTCACCGTGTCCGCACGCCACCACGGCGCCGTCCGGGACCTGGTCGGCCTGTGCGGCGAGGTATCCGAGTTCGATGCTGAGGGCGCCGGGGATGTGGCCGGCCGCGTGTTCGGCGCTCTGGCGGACGTCCAGGACCGGACGGTCGGCGACCTTGTCGGCGGTGACGAGGGCGATGGTCTGCGTGTCGCCGCCTTCGGCGGTCCAGGCGGCCATGCCGCCGCCGAGGCGGCCGGCGAGGCACTCGTAACCGATCTTCAATGCCTGCCAGGTGAGTTCGGCGTGGTCCTGGCCCGGGGCGGTGACGAAGACGAGTTGGGCGTCCTGGGGCAGGAGCCAGCCCAGCCAGGTGGCGAACTGGTCCCGCAGCGGGATCGAGACGGCGCCGGGGATGTGGCCGGCGGCGAAGTCGGCCACCGGGCGTACGTCGACGACCTGCCCGCCCTCGCCGAGCAGGGCGCGCACCTGCGGCACATCGAGAGCGGCGAGTACGGGTGATTCGGCGAGCACTGCGGGGCCACGCCGGTTGACCTCGCCCAGCCGCTCGAAGTAGGCCGGGTAGGAGCCGAGACTGCCCAGCAGCCGGGCCACGAAGGTGTCTTCGTCGGGTGCCGCGAGCAGCGGGTTGGCCCGTTTCTGGGCGCCGATGCTGGTGGTGCGCTCGGCGCCGGGCGGGCCGGAGCAGAAGGAGCCGGCGCCGTGTGTGGGCCAGACCGCCACCCCATCGGGCAGCTCGGTCAGGCGCTTGAGGGAGCGGTACTGGGCGCGGGCCAGCTCCTCTGCGCGGTCGGCGCCGAGGAGGTCGGTCCGGGCTGCGGAACCGACGATCAGCGATCCGCCGGTGAACACCCCGAGCTCCGCCGCGCCATCCCGGAGCAGGAAGGACAGGTGCTCGTCGGTGTGGCCGGGGGTAGCCAGTGCCCGCAGGGTCAGCCCGCCGAGATCGATCTCGTCGCCGTCCCCCATGGCGCGGTGGCCGAAGGCCCGCATCCCGGCGGCGGAGGCCAGCACCGTGGCGTGATCGTCCGCCGCGAGTTGGACGGCGCCGGAGAGGAAGTCGGCGTGCAGGTGGGTGTCGGCGGCAAACGCGACCGTCAGCCCGCGCCGACCGGCCGCAGCCCGCAGGGTACGCAGATCACGGCTGGCATCGACGGCCAGAGCGCGGCCGTCACCGAGGTCGACGAGGTAGGCGCTGTTGCCCAGCCCCTCGTCGACCAGGGGTATCAGGTAGTCGTCGGCGAAGCCCATGGTCTTCTTCCTATCGGAGCAGCAGCGGCAGCGCGCGACAGCGGTGCCGAACGGGACGGGATGACAGCACCCCCCCCTTACTCTTACAATATTCCGTAGAACTTTGGAGGATGGAATGGGAGACCCCGCGGGCAAGGCGAAGCTGTACGACGCCTTCGCCACCACCGGCAAGGCCCTGGCCAGCGGCAAGCGTCTGGAACTGCTCGACCTGCTCGCCCAGGGCGAGCGCACCGTCGACACACTGGCCAAGGCGGCCGGCCTGAACCTGACCACCGCCTCGGCCCACCTTCAGACCCTCAAGCAGTCCGGCCTCGTCTCCACCCGCCGCGAGGGGGTACGTATCCACTACCGTCTCGCCGGAGACGATGTCGCCGCCCTCTACGCACTGCTGCGTCAGGTCGCCCAGCGCCACCAGGCCGGCGTCGAGACGGCCCGCACCGCCTACCTCGGCAGCGGCAACGCCCCCGCCGAAGAGGTCGGACGGGCGGAACTGATGGCACGCGCCGAGGCGGGCGAGGTCGTCGTCCTGGATGTGCGCCCGGCCGAGGAGTACGCCGCGGGCCATGTCCCCGGCGCCCTGTCCATCCCGGTCGACCAGCTCGCCGACCGCATCGCCGAGCTCCCCGAGGACATGGAGGTGGTCGCGTACTGTCGCGGCGCCTACTGCGTCCTGGCCTACGAGGCGGTCCGCCTGCTGCAGGAGCGCGGCCTCAAGGCGATCCGGCTCACCGACGGAATGCTGGAATGGCGCCTCGCAGAGCTGCCCGTAGCCATCGGAGCCCCCGCATGATCCCCGTTCCTGCCGGGCTCGACGGCGGCCCGGTCTACCTGGACTACAACGCCACCACGCCCGTCGACCCCCGGGTCGCCGAGGCGATCCAGCCGTACCTGACGCACTGGTTCGGCAACCCCTCCAGCGGCCACGCGTACGCGACCGAGCCCAAGCAGGCCCTCGCCCACGCCCGCGAGCAGGTCGCCGCGCTCCTGGGCGCCCACCCCGTGGAGATCGTGTTCACCGGCTCCGGCTCGGAGGCCGACAACCTCGCCCTCCGCGGCACCGTCCTCGCCGCCGAATCCGACCATCCACATGTCATCACTCAGGTCACCGAACACCCCGCCGTACTGGAAACCTGCCGCGCCCTTCAACGCCTGCACGGCGCCCAGGTGACCTATCTGCCAGTCGACCACCACGGCCTCGTCGATCCAGCGGACCTGACGGCCGCACTCACCCCGCACACCGTGCTCGTCTCGGTCATGGCCGCGAACAACGAGACCGGAGCCCTCCAGCCCATCGCCGAACTGGCCCGCATCACGCGCGAACACGGCGCGCTCTTCCACTGCGACGCCGCCCAGGCCGCTGGCAAGATCCCTCTGGACGTCGGGGCCCTGTGCGTGGACCTTCTCACCGTCGTCGGGCACAAGATGTACGCGCCCAAGGGCATCGCCGCCCTGTACGTCCGCGAGGGGATCTCGCTCGAGCCGCTCGTGTACGGCGGCGGCCAAGAGGGCGGCCTGCGCGCCGGCACCGAGAATGTCGCGCTCGCCGCCGCACTTGGATACGCCGCCCACCTCGCCGCCGAGGACCTCGCCGACGGCGCCCACCACCGCATCACAGCACTCCGCGACGACCTCCATACCCGCCTCGACCAAGCCCTGCCCGGCCGCGTCCACCTCAACGGCCCCACCCGCGACCGCCTGCCCAACACCCTCAACATCAGCATCGACGGCACCCGCGGCCACGAACTCCTCGCCGCCACTCCGGACATCGCGGCCTCCACCGGCTCGGCCTGCCACAGCGGCGACTACCGGCCCTCACCTGTCCTGGGTGCCATGGGCCTCGACGCCGACCGAGGACTGTCCGCCCTGCGCCTCTCCCTGGGACGCTGGACCACGACCACCGACATCAATCAGGCGGTCAAGTCACTGACCGCCACCTGCACCACCGCGCAGCACGAGCAACCCACACCCCAATGAACGAAGGCAGGACACCCGTGACCCACGAGGAGACACGCAGGGGGACCAGGGAGTCCTCCCTGGGCAGGCTTCGGGCGGACCTCGGCGCGCGTGGAGGCAGCCGCGTTAGCCGGGTTCAGCGCTCTCCGGGCTCCGTCGCCGGGGCGGAGCCCTCGATGATGTGGCATACCAGGGCCTCGTCTCCGCGGCCGACAGCCTGGTCTGCCTGCGTGCGGGCGTGCTGAAGCGTCGTACGCAGGGATTCGAGGTCAGAGATACGCCGGTCGATGTCGGCGAGGTGCTTGTCGAGGAGGCCCGTGACGAGCGCGCAGGGCTGCTCTCCGCGACGCTGGAGGTCGAGGACGTCCTTGATCTCCTTCAGGCTGAGGCCGAGGGCCTGAGCCTGCCGGATGAAGCCGAGGACGGGCACGGTGTCGTCGGTGTAGGTGCGGTAGCCGGCGTCGGTGCGTTCGGGCGCGTCGATGAGACCGTTTGCCTCGTAGAGGCGTACGGCTTTGGGGGACAGCCCGGTCCGGGCTGCGATGCGGCCGACGGTGAGCATGGGGCGGCTCCGTTCATGTGAGGGGTCCCAGTCTGCGCTTGACCTTGCCCTAAGGGCAAGGTTTTAGCGTCGGGGCATGGACACAGATCAAGGCGGCGGCTGTACGGGCCCCCTGGCGGTGACTCCGCTAAGCGGTGGGTGCGCCGCGGTGGTCGAGCGGGCGGAGCACGCATGCATCGGCATCAGCCCGTTCAACAGCTACTTCTCCACGGCACGGATCCGTCAGCTGGCCGCGTGGGGGCTCGCCCGGTTCGAGCGGGTGGACTTCTTCGTGCCGGACGCACCGAGCGCCTTCACCTTCGAGGCGCTCGGTTACGAACCGGAGAAGGCGGCGTGGAAGGCGCGCAGGCAGGGCCGGTACACCCGTAACAGGATCACCACAGCGCTGGATTCGCTCGGGGTGGCCGACCCCGGGGCGCGGGTGCTGGGCTGGGCCGAGCTGGCGGACAACCCGGCCTTCGTCCAGCTCCACGAAGAAGGGCTGCAGCGGTACTCCGAGGACGCGGGCTTTCGCGACGCGTGCCACGAGGCCACCACGTGGGTGATGGACGGGAAGCTGCCGGAGGGCCGGCGGCATGACGAGGAGCAGATCGAGAGCGCGGTGCGCTACTTCCTGGCCGAGCTGCCGCTGTTCATCGACACCCCGGCCGTCGTCGGCGCCGAGGCGTCGGTCTTCTGCTACCACCAGCCGCCCGACGTAGTACGCCGCCTGTACGCGGGCGAGCTGAGCTGGCGGCCCGCACCCGGCCAGGGTTTCGCCGTCGTCACGCCGGCAGGCAGAGAATGAACAAGGAAGGCACCAACACCATGGCCACCACGACACCCACCGACAGGGCTCGCTCCATCGAGCTGGCCATCACCGGAATGACCTGCGCCTCGTGCGTGGCCCGGGTCGAACGCAAGCTGGCCAAACTGCCCGGCGTGAGCGCCACCGTGAACCTGGCGACCGCGACCGCGCACGTCACCTGCGAGGACCCGTCCGTCGAGGTGCCCGAGCTGGTCGCCGCCGTCCAGGCCATCGGGTACGGCGCCCAGCCGACCGGAGCCGGTGCGGCGGCGAGGACGGGGGCCGGGGCGGAGACGAATGAGACCGGGGCCGGCGACGCGGAGCAGGCCCACGTCGCCGGGCTGCGGCGCCGCCTGATCGGCTCGGCATTGCTCGGACTGCCCGTGGTGGTCCTATCGATGATCTCCGCACTGCACTTCGCGGGCTGGGAGTGGGTCGCGCTGGTACTGACGACGCCGGTGGTGGCATGGGGCGCGTGGCCGTTCCACCGGGTGGCGGCACTCAATTTGCGGCACGGTTCGGCGACCATGGACACCTTGGTGTCGCTGGGCGTACTAGCCGCGTATCTGTGGAGCGCTGCCACTCTGGCCGTGGGCGGGGAGCACCTGTATCTGGAGGTCGCCGTCGTCCTGACGGCGTTCCTGCTGGCCGGACGGTTCTTCGAGGCCCGCGCCAAGCGGCGGGCCGGGGATGCGATCCGGGCGCTGATGGACCTGGGCGCCAAGGATGTGGCCGTACTGCGCGACGGGCGCGAGGTCCGTATTCCCGTCGAGGAGCTGGCGGCCGGGGACCTGTTCCTGGTGCGGCCAGGGGAGAAGATCGCCACGGACGGGGAGGTCGTCCAAGGCGCCTCGGCGGTGGACGAGTCCCTGCTCACCGGGGAGAGCGTGCCCGTGGAGGTCGAGCCCGGCTCGGCCGTGACGGGAGCCACCGTCAACAGCCACGGCCGCCTGACCGTACGCGCGACACGGGTCGGGGCGGACACCAAGCTGGCGCAGATCGCCGCGCTGGTGGAGCGGGCGCAGACCGGAAAGGCGGCGGTGCAGCGGCTCGCGGACCGGATCTCGGCGGTCTTCGTACCGGTCGTCATCGCCCTCGCGGCAGGCACGTTCGGCGCGTGGATACTGACCGGCTCCTCGGCGACGAGCGCCCTCACGGCGGCCATTGCCGTGGTGATCATCGCCTGCCCCTGCGCGCTCGGTCTTGCCACCCCCACCGCCCTGATGGTCGGCACCGGGCGCGGTGCCCAGCTCGGGCTGCTCATCCGCGGGCCCGAGGTACTGGAGTCGACCCGGCGGATCGACACCGTCGTCCTGGACAAGACCGGCACCGTCACGGAGGGCAGGATGCGCCTCGTCGCCGTCGTGCCGGCCGAGGGCGAGGACAAGGACGAGGTGCTGCGGCTGGCCGGTGGACTGGAGGACGCCAGCGAGCATCCGATCGCCGCCGCCATCGCGAACGCCGCACGCGAGCAGCTTGGTCCGCTCCCCGCCGTGACCGGCTTCGCCAACACCCAGGGCCGGGGCGTGGCCGGGCAGGTCGAGGCCCGTACGGTCCGCGCGGGGCGGGCGGCGTGGCTGGAGGAGCAGGGCCAGGTGCTGGGCCAAGAGCTCGGCCGCGCACGGGATGCCGCCGAAGCCGAGGGACGGACGGTCGTCTTCGCCGCCTGGGACGGCGCGGTGCGCGGCGCCCTGGTCGTCGCCGACACCGTCAAGCCCACCAGCGCCGAAGCGGTGGCCGACCTCAAACGGCTCGGGCTCACCCCCATACTCCTCACCGGCGACAACACCGCCGCGGCCCGCGCGGTTGCGGCCGAGGTCGGCATCGAGACGGTCATCGCCGAAGTCCACCCCGAGGACAAGGTCGCCGAGGTCGAACGCCTCCAGCGCCAGGGCCGGGTGGTGGCGATGGTCGGCGACGGCGTCAACGACGCCGCCGCACTCGCCCAGGCCGACCTGGGCCTTGCCATGGGAACGGGCACAGACGCGGCGATCGCGGCGTCCGATCTCACCCTGGTACGCGGCGACCTGCGGGGTGCGGCGGACGCGATCCGGCTCGCCCGGCGCACGCTGCGTACGATCAAGGCGAACCTGTTCTGGGCCTTCGCCTACAACGTCGCCGCGCTGCCGCTGGCCGCGCTCGGCCTGCTCAACCCGATGATCGCGGGCGGAGCGATGGCGTTCTCCTCGGTATTCGTGGTCTCCAACAGCCTGCGGCTGCGCCGCTTCGCACCGCTGCGCTGATCGGGATACGGGTGAGGGGCGGCCGGGACAGAAGTCCCGGCCGCCCCTTTCGGCGTACGCATCAGCTCGTCCTTCCGGTGGATCCAGCCATGGACCTGCGGGCGGCGAGGCGTTCCACGATGCCGAGCTTGAACCAGCCCAGCTGCTCGATCTCCAGTTCTTCCGCCTGAACATGCTGGAGAGGGCGGCGCAGCAGAGGCTCGCCGCCGAGCGGAACGGTGACGAGTTCGACGAGCCGCTGGAGCACACGGACGGCATGAGCGGAGCTAGCCGGGCTTGAGCACTCCGCTCATCTCGGCGATGGCACGCTGGTCGTCGGGATCGCGCACAGCGACAGGGTGCACACCACGGTGTCGAAGGACACGTCGGGGAACGGCAGGGCTTGGGCGTCGCCTTCGCGCAGGTCCGCGGTCCGGCCGAGAGCGTCGGCGCGGCTGCCGACTTCGGTCCAGGTGGTGGGCGCAGTGGCCGCCGGATTCGGCATCGGCGTGGTCGCGGCGATCATGGGCGTCGCGGGCGGAGAGCTGCTGATCCCCACGATCGTGCTGCTGTACGGTGCCGACATCAAGCTGGCGGGCAGCCTGTCCCTGCTGGTGTCCCTCCCCACCGTGCTCGTCGCGTTCACCCGGTACAGCCGCGACGGCAGCTTCTCCGTCCTCGGCGCCAACCTGCACTTCGCCGCACTCATGGCCACGGGCTCGATCGCCGGCGCGCTCCTCGGCGGACCCCTGCTCGGCGTGATCCCCGACCTGATCCTCATCCCCGCACTCGCGATCATCCTGCTGATCTCGGCGGTCAAGGTCGCCCGCCACGACTGACCACGGTTTGACCGCTCGCGCTGGTCAGGGCTGCCGGAGGATGGTGCAGATGTCGCCTTCCGGGCAGGACTCCGGATCCGTCTCGGCTGCTCTGCGGCTCAGGTCGGTCAGCAGAGCGCGGGTCTTGCGGAGTTCCGCCATGCGCTGCTCGATCTGGTCGAGGTGCGTGCTGATGAGCCGGGCGACGTGGTCGCACGGGGCCTTGCCGCTGTCGCGCAGTTCGAGGACCGAGCGGATCTCGGCGAGGGTGAGACCGGCGCCCTGTGCGTCGCGGATGAACGCCAGCCGGTTCACGGCCTCAGGCGCGTAGTCGCGGTACCCCGCCGCCGTGCGGGGCGGGGCGGACAGGAGTCCGGCCTGCTCGTAGAAGCGGATGGTCTTGGCCGTCACGTGGCCGGCCGCCGCGAGGTCACCGATGCGCATCCCTCCACGCTACGCCTTGACCTTCCAGCGCACTGGAAGGTATACCGTCGGGCGACAAGCCACGAACGGGGAGCACAGCGGAAATGCGGATCACCATCCTGACGGTGCCGGACTGCCCGAACGCGCCCGTAGTCCGGGGGCGGATCACCACCGCGCTCGGCGGCCGGAGCGCCGAGGTGGAGGTCGTCGAAGTACGCGAGCAGGGCGAGGCCGCCCTCTGGGGCATGACCGGCTCGCCGACCGTGCTCCTCGACGGGGCCGACCCGTTCGCGGTGGCCGGTGCTGCGCCGAGCCTGTCCTGCCGCCTCTACCGGGACGCGGGCGGCCGCGTGGACGGGGCGCCGAGCGTGGAGGACCTGCGCCAGGTGTTGTCCGGTGCGGTTCTCGCCCGGGAACCCGCTGGGGACC
Source organism: Streptomyces tatrensis (assembly GCF_049310065.1). Taxonomy (NCBI): domain Bacteria; kingdom Bacillati; phylum Actinomycetota; class Actinomycetes; order Kitasatosporales; family Streptomycetaceae; genus Streptomyces; species Streptomyces tatrensis. Next base: position 1,388,667 of record NZ_JBMDLB010000011.1, read on the forward strand.
AAGAGTGCTGCGAGGTGGACTTGCTCGATCCGATCGGGCGGGCCGGCCGGGGCCGACGAGCCCCGGACGAGCACGGTCTGCGCGCCGTCCACCAGGCGGTGCTGCGGCATTTCGCCACCGCAGGCACGGCACCGGAGGCGTCCGTGCTGGAGGCCGTCGCCGCCCTCGCCGGCCGCACCGCCTCCGGCGTACTGGCCGAACTGGACCAGGAGGATTTCCTGGCCCTCGACGAGGCGGGGCGGATCCGGGCAGCGTACCCGTTCTCCGCAGTCCGGACCCGGCATCGCGTGCGGCTGCCCGGAGGCGTGGAGGTGTGGTCGATGTGCGCCGTCGACGCCCTGGGCATCTCCGCCATGCTCGGCGGCCAGGACGTACGGATCTCCTCCTCGGACCCGGTCAACGGCGAGCCGGTCACCATCACCTTCACCGGCGGCACCGCACGATGGGAGCCGGCGGACGCCGTCGTGTTCGTCGGCCGCCGCACGGGCGCGGGCCCTGCTGCCACGGTGTGCTGCGACACGCTGAACTTCTTCACCGGACGAGCCTCGGCCGAGCAGTGGCGGCAAGAGCACCCCGAGGTGCACGGCCAGGCCGTCGGCCAAGACCGGGCCGTCCAGATCGCCGAGCAGACCTTCGGCCCGCTCCTCCAGGACGATTGACGCGCCCGGCGCCGGTGAGAGACAGCCCTGGAGCGGGCATCATCAAAGCCCGGGGCGGAGCCCCGGACCCCGACCGAGAGCCGGCAGGCCATGGCGAATCCGACCCCGATGGACCGGCAGGCCGTGTACGACGACTACGAGCGCGCCCGCCAGACCTTCCACCGCCTCCTCGACACCGCATCGCGGGACGACCTCGCCAAGCCCTCCATCGACACCAAGTGGACCAACGAACAGCTGCTGTGGCACATGCTCTTCGGCTACATGGTCGTCCGAGCGCTGCTCGTCCTGGTGCGGGTCTTCGGGCCGCTCCCCCGGAAGGTCGGCAAGGGGTTCGCGCGGGCACTGAACGCGGGCACCGCACCCTTCGACCTGGTCAACTACCTGGGTCCGTGCGGCGCGGTGAAGGTTTACGGGTCGCGTCGCATGGGCGACGCATTCGACCGGGTCACCGACTCCCTGCTCCACCATCTCGCGGCGGAGTCAGAAGCTGACCTCACCCGCGGCATGCACTACCCCGTCCGGTGGGACCCCTTCTTCAAGGACTACATGACCCGCGCGGACATCTACCGCTACCCGACCCGGCACTTCGACTTCCACCACCGCCAGCTCACCCTCGACGGCGGGGGCACGGTCAGCTGATCTCCGGACTGCGGCGCTCCAGCAGGACGACGTCGCGCCACCTGCCGTGGTGGCGGCCGATGCGGGCGCGGGTGCCGATGACGCGGAGGCCGGCCCGCTGGTGCAGGGCCATGCTCGCAGTGTTCTCGGGGAAGATCCCGCACTGGATCGTCCAGATGCCCGCCGCCTCGGTCGAGGCGGTCAGCGCGTCGAGCAGGGCGCGGGCGACGCCGCGGCCCCGGGCGCCGGGGTGGACGTAGACGGAGGGCTCGACCACGCCCGCGTACGCGCAGCCGTCGGATACCCTCGACGCGGCCACCCAGCCGAGCAGCTTCCCGTCGGGGTCGACCGCGGCGAAGCGGTGCTCCGGCAGCTTTGCCGTGTCGAAAGCTGCCCAGGTGGGGGCCTCGGTCTCGAAGGTGGCGTTACCCTCGTCGATCCCGGCTTGGTAGATCGCCAAGGCCTGGTCCGCGTGTGCCCAGGTCAGCGGCTCGATGCGCAGGCTCATCCGGTGCCGGCCTGGGTCAGGATGGCGCCCATGGCGGTGAGCACTGCGGGCTCCACGCGGTAGTAGACCCAGGTGCCGCGCCGCTCGGAGGAGAGCAGGCCGGCGTCCTTCAGCTTCTTCAGGTGGTGGGACACGGTCTGCTGGGAGACGCCCACATCCGAGATGTCGTACACGCACGCCTCTCCGCCCACGCGCGAGGCGACGGCGGAGAACAGCCGCAGGCGCACAGGATCGCCCAGAGCCTTGAACATCACCGCGGTCCGCTCGGCCTCCTCGGCCGTCAGCGGGCGCTCCGACAGGGGCGGGCAGCACGCCGCGACGGCGTCCGGCTCCAGCAAGGGCAAACACCTTCGAAGGGGACATGCCTTCATTTCGCCATGTACGCGGTCGTCATGGGCCTGATCCCACTCCTGACGGAACGTGGCGCCAGCCCGTCAACGGCCGCCTGGGCCCTGGGACTCGGCGGTGCCGGGCAGACCCTCGGCCGCACCCTCTACGTCGGCCTCTCGGTCCGCACTTCGGTCACCGCCCGAACGACCACCCTTATCGCCCTGGGCGGCGCGAGCACGGCGACGCTCGCTCTCATTCCGGGCCCTATTCCGCTGCTGGTCGTACTCGCGGTCCTGGCCGGAGTCGTACGGGGCAACCTCACCCTCCTCCAGGCCACCGCAGTCACCGACCCGCTGGGGCACCACCCACTACGGCCGCCTTTCCGGCCTCCTCTGCGCACCAGCCCACATCGCCGCAGCACTGGCTCCCTGGGCCGGCGCCGCCCTCGCGGGCCCACTCGGCGGCTACCCCCACCTCTTCGCAGCTCTGGCCTCGCTATCCGTCGCGGCCGCCTGCCTTGCCCTGGGGGCCTCCGGAGAGGGCCGCAACCTGTCGGACACTTCGCCCGACTCATAGCGCGGATGGGCGGACGAACCCCCGAGAGGGCGTTTATGCAGCGTCGAACGCTTCGCGCGGACGGCGAAATCACCCGCCGCTGCCCGAGAGTTCCAGGTCGAACTCCGGCGCACGGCAAGCGTGCTGCCGGTCCCTGCCGACCGGAGCCTCCTCGATGTGATCCGCCAGGCCGTCCCCGACACCCCCGCCGGCTGCGAGTCCGGCTTCTGCGGCGCCTGCGAGGTGCGCGTCCTGGACGCCACCCCCGATCACCGCGACACCGTACCGACCACCGACCGCACCCGCCGCGACCTCATCTACCCTTGCGTCTCCCGGTCCCACTCCCCCACCCTCGTGCTCGGCCTCTGAGACGCCACGAAGCCGGAAAGCCCGGCCGGGTATTGCTCCCGGCCGGGCTTTCAGCCATGGCTGCTCGCGTACGCGCGTCAGTCTGCGAGGCGCGCCGTGTAGTCGCCTGCCGCCTCCACCGCCGCAATGAGCACCGCGGTGTCGACCTCGGCGCCGTCCTCAAGGACTACGACGCTCCGTCCGGTACGCGCATCGGTGGCCGCCGAGCGGACTCCGGCGACTTGCTCAAGCTCGTCGTCGATGAGCAGGCCGCAGCTGCCGCAGTGCATGCCCTCGACCACGAGCACCACGTGCTGGCCGTTCGCTGCCACGGCCTCGGCCTCGGTCCCGGGCTTGTTCTTACGGCTGAAGAGCTTCATCACGCGTCCTTCTTGAACTCGATGGCGCCGGTCTGCATGCCCATGGCGCAGGAGAAGCGGAGGGTTCCGGGCTTGCGGGTGCCCAGGTCGATCTCGGTGTCACCGTCCCGCTTGACGATTTCCTGGACGCCGAGCTCGGGGATGGTGAAGGCACGGGCGCAGCCGCCCGAGTCCTTGCCCCGCAGTACAAGTGTGGTGGGCACGCCGGCCTTCGCGGTGAACTGCGTGGGGAGGTAGAAGTCCGTCACGGTCAGGATGACGGTCTGCTTCCCGGAAGCGTCGATGCGTACCGGAGCGTCCTCGGCGGTCGCGGTCCCGCCGTTGTCGTCGCCGCTTCCGTCACCGCCCTCGACGATGAACGGCCCGCTCGCCACCGACTGCTTGCCGGGGCTGTTGAACGACACCCAGCCGCCCGCCTGCAGCGCGGAGCCCATCGTCCACAGAGCCACGCTCAGCACCACCACACCCGTCAGCACAGCCAGCCGACCCGACAGTGCCTGGGTGCTGCGCCGGAAGACGTAGCCGAGTACGGCGAACAGCGGGGCGGTGCCGACCACGAACCCCGCCATCACCGCCGCGCCGGCCACCGGAGACCCGGAGGTGACGGCCAGCAGCTCCATCGACAGGGTCACTCCGCAGGGCACCAGCACCGTCGCGAAGCCGATCAGTGCCGGCGTGGCAACCGAATCGGTCTTCGCACTTCGGCGCATCAGCCGGCCGAACGAAGCCGGCGGGTGCGGCAGCAACCGTCCCACCCACTTCACCCCGAAGAGGTCGAGCGCGAACAGCACCATGAGCAGCCCCGCCACCAGCAGCAGTACCGCCTGGGTACGAGGGCTCGGCTGAAGCGCATCACCGAAGACGCCCAGCAGGACGCCGAGCAGGGTGTGCGAGACCAGCTTCCCGGCCAGGAACGCCCCGACCGGCGCCAGCGGCTTGGCCTCATCCCGCGCAGGACTCGCCGTGCTCACGGGACGCGAAGCGCGCGCGGGGCGGGAAGACTTAGGGGACGACTTCTTGGCGGCGGGGACGTGGGCGGGGGTGCGGCGGCGGGTGACAGCCCCGGCCAGCAGGCCCCCCTGAACGGCGGCGCACGAGGCACCACCGGCGAGCAGACCGGTGCTCGCACCGGTGATCAGCAAAGCGACGGACGACGGCATGCGTCGTAACTCCTGTTCTGCGACAACGGCACGCACACACGGATACGGAATCCGGGCGCGCCGAAGAGGACATGAGGGAACACGGCGTCCCGCGAGGCAAGTGGGAGAGCCTCACGAGCAGCCGACCGTCACGTCCGTGACACGCACAACCGATGCAGATCAGGAGGGGCGACCGCTGGTGGCGGGGCATGCGGCTGCGCCGGCCCGAACTCAGGGCCGCAGGCCATGACGCCCAGTGCGACCGCGGGCGCCGGGCTCCCCTGAGCGTCCTGCGGTAGGACGCCCTTCGGCGCCACACATTGCTCCTCGGCCACCGGGCAGCCCGGAGCTTGATCCGGCATCCCAGCCACAGCCGGAGCCTCCGCCTGCTCGGCGTGCCCGGCGGTCATGGCCTGGTGTGCCGTGCCCATCGGTCCCGGCATCGCCATCGCGGGACGCGCCAGTCCGGACAGGCACACGAACAGCGCGCACACCATCAGCGCTCCGGACCATGTCCGGAGCGACGGGGGCAGGAGTCGCGGCATGCGCGCCATGCTAGGCCATGCCCGACGGCGGCCCCGACGAACCTTGGACGTGGCGCGCTACTCGCCTTCCGGCCAGTCGTAGCTGCTGGGCCGGCCTGGAGCGGGCGAAGGCAGAGGCCGAGGCGGCTGGTCGTACCGCGATCGCGGTGGCCTGGGACGGCGAGGCCCGCGCGGTCCTCGAAGTCGCGGACGCCGTCAAGGACACCAGCGCCGAGGCCATCCGACGGCTGCGCGCCCTGGGCCTGACCCCCATCCTGCTCACCGGCGACAACAAGGCCGTCGCGGAATCGGTGGCACGCGAAGTGGGCATCGACGAGGTGATCGCCGAGGTCATGCCCGAGGACAAGGTGAGCCTGGTCAAGCGCCTGCAGGCAGAGGGCCGTTCGGTCGCCATGGTCGGCGACGGGGTAAACGACGCCGCCGCCCTGGCTCAGGCCGACCTGGGCCTGGCCATGGGCACCGGCACCGACGCCGCGATCGAGGCCGGCGACCTCACGCTCGTACGGGGCGACCTGCGGGCCGCGGCCGACGCGATCCGCCTCTCCCGCAAGACCCTCCGTACCATCCGCTCGAACCTGTTCTGGGCCTTCGCCTACAACGTGGATGCCCTGCCGCTCGCGGCGGCCGGCCTGCTCAACCCGATGATCGCCGGAGCGGCCATGGCCTTCTCCTCCGTCTTCGTCGTCGCCAACAGCCTCCGCCTGCGCGGCTTCCGCGCCGCCACCGACTGAATCCACCGCATCCCCAAGGGGGGCGGGCCAGGTGGGCCCGCCCCCCCTTCCCATGCCACGGCAGCCCCTCCCCTCCCCTGGCGCCAACGGCATGAACGGAGCGACTCCCATGGCGAGAGCCAAGAAAATCAACCATTCAAGTTCTAAGTTGAATAGTAGATAGAACCAACCGTCACACATCAGCCCCGTTTCTTTTACGAACTGTCCAGATATCGGTCTCCCATGCCACGAACGAACCGCTAAGATCACGACGTGATTACAGCCCGGTCGCACTTTTCCGCTTCACGAACCCGCTCAAGTGCGGGTCTCCTGAGGCTGCTTGGGCTGGCCCTTCTCCTTCTGGGCTTCTTCTACACACACGGCCTGAACGCCGAGGGCATCGCAGGCCACGCAACCACCGACGCGACCGCTTCCGCCTCAGTCCACGGCATCAGCACCGCGCAGGCGCTACTCCCCGGACAGCAGGATCCGACCCACTCCGCGCACGAGTGCGCTCCGGGCGCGCCGCGACAAACGGTTCCCCTGGCTGCGTCAAGCCCTGCCCCGCTGGTCGAGGTACGGCACACCCCCGCGGAGGGCTGTCCGCACCTCGAAGCACGTCGCGCGGCAGGCGATTCCAGCCCCTCCCTGCAACACCCGAGAACCTCGAGCGTGCTACAGGTTTAGAAGCGGCGCGCTTCCGACTGGCGACCCGGCTAAGCGTATGCGCCGCCCTATGGCGCTATGTTCGGGATCGTCCAGTTTCCCTGGCGGCCTAAGGCCCTGTGATCGCGTACGCGAACCCCACAGGGCGGACTGCCGATGACGCCCGCCGACTTCTTGCCGCTCCCCGTTCCCTTGGGGAAGCGACAGCCGCACGGAGGAACTGTGCCACGCCACCCCCTCGTCCGCCTCGCCCACTGGGCGTCCCCGCGGCCCAGCCATTTACTCGCAGGCATGCTGAGCGCCCTGTTGCTCGCGGCTGTCCACTGCTCCTCCTATCTCGCCGGTGACGGCCACGGGCACGCCTCGCCGATGGTGGCGACCGCAGGGGTCATTGAGCACAACGCCCCGACAGGGACAGACGAGCACCATCACCCTCGGCACGACCACGGCAGCTCATGCGCCACTCCCGTTCTCATGCCGCAGGCACAGAACGCATCCCAGCCCGCGGCGGCGCCAGGAATAGTGCACGTCTCCTTGGCCGGTCAACCCGAAACGCTTGAGCCACCGGACACCCTGCCCGGTGCTTCCAGACCGCACATAGCCGAGAGCGGCCGCTCCACGCTGACCAGCATCTGTCGGTGGCGCATCTAGACAACTCGCTACGCAGCCGTACGCACCGGCTGCCGCATGCCCATCTCCACAGCCGGGGCGCTCAGCCCTGTGCCGAAACGGCATGCGACATGAGCGAGTACCTGACGCGCATCATCGAACGAGAGCGAACCAATGCATTCCTCGACGACCGACGTGACTCCCCCCGCCCGCGCAGCCCTCTCCGGGCTGGTCGGCAACACCCCGCTGCTTCGTATCTCGGACCCGCTCGCCCCCGCGGGGCGTGGCTTCTGGGCGAAGCTGGAGGGCTTCAACCCCGGTGGCATCAAGGACCGCCCGGGTCTGCACATGGTCGAGCGGGCCCGCGCCCGCGGCGACCTGAAGCCGGGGGCCCGCATCATCGAATCCACCAGCGGCACCCTGGGCCTCGGCCTGGCGCTCGCCGGCATGGTCTACGGACACCCGGTCACACTGGTCACCGACCCGGGGCTCGAGATGTCCATGACCCGGCTGCTGACCGCCTACGGAGCCCAGGTCAACGTCGTCTCCGAACCGCACCCGACCGGCGGCTGGCAGCAGGCCCGCCGCGACCGCGTGCAGCAGCTCATGGCACAGCACCCGGACTCCTGGTGCCCCGACCAGTACAACAACCCCGACAACACCACCGCCTACACCCCGCTCGCCCTCGAACTGGCCACCGAGCTGGGGCACATCGACGTACTGGTGTGCAGCGTCGGCACCGGCGGGCACTCCGCGGGCGTCTCGCGCGTGCTGCGCCAGCTCTATCCGGACCTGACCCTGGTGGGCGTGGACACGGTCGGCTCCACCATCTTCGGCCAGCCCGCCCGGCCCCGGCTGATGCGCGGCCTCGGATCGAGCATCTACCCCCGCAACGTCGCGTACGAGAACTTCGACGAAGTGCACTGGGTGGCCCCGGCCGAGGCGGTGTGGACCTGCCGCCAACTGGCCTCCTCCCACTACGCCACCGGCGGGTGGAGCGTCGGCGCCGTGGCCCTGGTGGCGGGCTGGGCGGCCCGAGCCATGCCGAAGGACACCCGGATCGCGGCGATCTTCCCCGACGGCCCGCAGCGCTACCTCGGCACGGTCTACGACGACGACTACTGCGCGGCCCACGGCCTCCTCAGCTCACCGCCGGCGCCCGAGCCCGAGGTGATCGGCCGCCTGGACGAGAAGGAGGTGACCCGCTGGACGCGGTGCACCACTGTGGTCGACCCGCTGACGCTGGACGGCCAGGCTCCGGAAGCCGATGAGACGGACGGCGACTCGGAGGAAAAGACCGCGTGAAGGGCACCATCGCACAGGTCCGCACCTACGAGCGCAGCGTCCAGCTGTTGATGGTGAACCAGTTCACCATCAACCTCGGCTTCTACATGCTGATGCCCTACCTCGCCACCCACCTGGCCGGCCCCCTCGGGCTGGCCGGCTGGCTGGTCGGGCTGATCCTCGGCGTGCGCAACTTCAGCCAGCAGGGCATGTTCCTGATCGGCGGCACCCTCGCCGACCGCATCGGCTACAAGCCGATGATCATCGCGGGGATGGTGCTGCGCGTCATCGGCTTCGCCACCCTCGGACTTGTCGACTCGGTACCCGCCCTGTTGGCCGCGTCAGCCGCCACCGGCCTGGCCGGAGCACTGTTCAACCCGGCCACCCGCGCCTACCTTGCTACGGATGCGGGCGAGCGGCGGGTGGAGGCGTTCGCCCTGTTCAACGTCTTCTACCAGGCCGGTATCCTCCTCGGCCCGCTGGTCGGCATGGTGCTCACCGGAGTCGGCTTCCGCGTCACCTGCCTGACGGCGGCCGGGATCTTCGCCGTGCTGAGCGTCGTCCAGATCCGCGCTCTGCCCGCCAGGCGGGGCAATGAAACGAGGGCGGACCAGGACGGCCCGGCCGAGAGCGTGCTCTCACAGTGGCGCGGCATGCTGGCCAACCGGCCCTTCGTGCTCTTCTCCGTGGCCATGATCGGCTCGTACGTCATGTCCTTCCAGGTCTATCTCGCACTCCCGCTGGAAGTGCGCCGCCTGGGCGGCGAAGGACAGTTCGGCACAGCCGCGGTGGCGGTGCTGTTCGCCGTCTCCGGACTGAGCACGATCCTCTTCCAGACGAAGATCACCGCGTGGTGCAAGGCCCGCATGGAACCCGGCCGCGCGCTCACCTGGGGACTCCTGACGATGGGCCTGGCCTTCGTCCCCCTTCTGGCAGTCACGACCGTGCCGGTACCGGACGGCGGCATAGGGCTGCGGCTGCTGGCCTCGGTGCCACCGGCGCTGTCCGCCCTGCTGCTGGCCCTCGGCACGATGATCGCCTACCCATTCGAGATGGATACCATCGTGCGGCTCGCCAACGACCGCCTGGTGGCCACCCACTACGGGCTGTACAACACCATCTGCGGCATCGGCATCACACTCGGCAATCTCCTTACGGGCGCGGCGCTAGACGCGGCCCGCAGTGCGGGAATGTCCGCCTTGCCGTGGCTGGCGCTCTTCGCCCTCGGCCTGCTGTGCGCCGCAGCCCTGTACGGGCTGCACCGCACCGGTCGCCTCGCGCCACCCGCGGCGCAGGCGCGGCCCGAAGCCGTGACCGTCTGACCGAACTATCCGGCACCAGAGAGGGGCGGGCGGCTGCCACCGCCCGTCCCTCCGCTCTGCCATGCCTTCGCATCAGGAGTGAACCGTGATATCCAACCCATGCCGGAAGGCCCCAACGGCTTTGCAGCTCAGGCCGTTTCGGGCCGTCCGATACGACCCGGAGCGCGCCGGCGACCTGTCCACCGTGCTCAGCCCTCCATACGACGATCTCCCGCCCGCCCACGCGCTGTCGCATCGTGTACGACCGCACCACATCGCCCGGCTGCTCTACGCCCGTGACCTGGATGCCGCCGTGAACCAATGGCAGCGATGGCTGAATCGAGGCATTCTGCGTCGCGATTCCCATCCCGCTCTGTACGTCTATCAGCAGCGGCTCGGGCAGCAGGTCCTGCAGCAGGGGCTGATAGGCGAACTGACCTTGCCCGACCAGAACGACAGGACGGTCCTCCCGCACGAGGACGTCCGTGCACACGTGGTCGCACAGCGCGCGGCTCACATGGCGGGGCTACGGGCCCAACTGGAGCCGCTGCTCTTGACACATCGCTCAACTGATCCCGCGGCGACCCGACTCATCGAGGAGGTCACCCGCCGGCCTCCCACCGCGTTCGCACTGCTGGGAGCGATCACCCACACCATATGGAGCTGCACCGATCCCGCCGAGCAGTCGGCACTCACTACGGGGCTGACAGGCGGCCAGGCGCTCATCGCCGACGGGCACCACCGCCACGCGGCCTGCCTGCTGCTGATGCGGGAGCAGGGCGGCAACAACCCCTGGGGCCGCAGTCTGGCCCTCCTGGTCGATTCCGCGGCGACGCCGCTGCGGCTGGCGGCCATCCACCGGGTCATACCCGGGCTGGAAGCGGAGAAGGCCGCGGCAGCGGCAGCGGACGTGGCGCGGGTGCGTGTGCTGCCCTCGGGACCCCGACTGCCCGGCCCGGACGAGCTCGTGATCACGGGATCCGGCCGGGCCTGGAGCATCACCGCCCCCGGACCGGCAGCACTGCGTGAGGCCCTGGAGGGGAAGCCGCGTGAATGGCGGGACCAGCCCGCAGCCGTGGCGGACCATCTGCTCCTCGCTCGCGCCTGGTCGGTTCCGGATCTTCCCGGCGCGGTCCGGCATGTGCACGACGCCGACCAGGCTCTGGCCGCCGTCGCCGCCCGCGAGGGCGGTACCGCGGTGCTATTGCCCTCCGTGAGTGAGGACACCGTGCGAGAACTCGCAGCGAGAGGGGTCCTACTCCCCCGCAAATCAACCTCGTTCGGCCCCAAGCCTGCGGCCGGGCTGGCAATGCGAGTCTTCGACACCCTGTAGCCGCTGGCATCCAAGCCGCGGGGCGGCCGACGGAGGATCCGTCGGCCGCCCCGCCCCAACGACTCAGCTCTTGCCGAGCATCTTGTTCATCTGCTCGATCTCTGCCGTCTGCGCCGTGATCACAGCGTCAGCCAGCTTCTTCGCGGAGTCGTACGTGCCCTCCGCCTTCTCGGTCTTGGCCATCTCGATGGCGCCCTCATGATGCTTGATCATCATCTCGGCGAACATCTTGTCGAACTCGGCGCCCTTCGCCGTCTCCAGCTTGGTCATGTCGTCCATGCTCATCATTCCGGGCATGCCGGACGGCATGTCGTGGCCGCCCATGGCCTGGGGGACTTGCTCACCCCACGAGGTGAGCCAGCCCGACATGGTCTTGATCTCCGGGTCCTGGGCGCCCTTGATCTTCGTGGCGAGGTCCTTGATCTCGCTGGACGAGGCCCGGGTAGCGGCCAGCTCCGCCATGTCCACCGCCTGGCGGTGGTGCTGGATCATGTCCTTGGCGAAGGTGACGTCCGCTGCGTTGTGGTCGCCGGCCTTGACGGACGCAGATGCCGTGGCGGACGGCGAGGAGCCCGACTCCATCGAACCCATGTCGTGGCTGCTGCCCCCTCCACAGGCGGCCAGTACCAGCGCGGCCACTCCTGTGGCGGCGACGAGGGAGGTACGACGGATCAGCTTGCGGTGCGCGTTCATGTGAAAACTCCTGGATCTTGCTGTGGCAGGTCATGGCGAATCGCGACGCCGCACCCAGAGCGGGTACCCGGAGGCGCGGGGGCCTGCCTATATGCGCAGGAGTTGCAGTTCGGAGAGCGAGGGAGGCGCGCGGCCACCGTCGGGGCCGCTTCCGGCGGCCGTGATCGGACCAGCAACAGGCTCTGCGACGCCGATGCCTGTGGGTACGAGGGCGGGGAGCGCCGGAGAGCCCGCCACGCCGCTGGAAGCGCACGTCGGATCCGCATGGTCCGCGTGGCCGCCCGGCCCGTGGCAGTCATGGCCGCAGTCCTCCGGCCCGTCCACGAGGGCCACGTACCGGGCCTCGGCACCACGGGGCGGCTCGCCCCGGTGTTCCGCCATCGGCACGGAACCGAGACCGTGCATGCCGATCAGCCCGAGGAGCAGGGCGAATACGAGCAGCCCGCCGAGCCGCAACACCGGTTGCGGCTGAGCGGGCTTCTCGTTGCGTGGCATCGCGCAATCGTAGGCACAGGCCGGCGATTCCTGCCTCGCGGGTCTGGTCCGAATGAATATGCAGGCCATCCTCCGCTCATCTGTGCGGTCTACTATGTAGTTGCGTACAACAGTGGCGAAAGGATTCGGCCCATGCGTCGGCTGGGGGAGCTCGAGGCGGAGATCATGGCCCGCTTCTGGAGGTGGAATCGCCCCTCCACGGTGCGCGAAGTCGTCGACGACCTCAACGAACAGCGAGACATCGCGTACACGACCGTGATGACCGTCACCAACATCCTGTTCCACAAGGGCTACCTCACGCGGGGCAAAGGGGAGGGCCGTGCCTGGCTGTACAAGCCGGCCCAGAGCCGCGAGGCGTACTCCGCGGCGCTGATGGAGGACGCGCTGGGGACCAGCGAGGACCGGCCGGCCGCGCTGGTCCAGTTCGTCGAGAACATGTCCGAGGACGAGGTCGCGGCCCTGCGCCAGGCTCTCCGTACCGTAGGTCGCCGGACAAAGGCATGAACGCCGCGCCCGCGCTGCTCGGCTACGCGGCGGCTGTCGGATTCGCCGCCCCGCAACTCATGCTGCGCGGCGGCTGGACACATCGGGCGCCCGCCGTCGCGGTGGCCGCCTGGCACGCGCTCGCCGTTTCGTTCACCCTCGCTGTCGCCCTTGCGGCGTACCACCTCGCCACACCTACCGAGCACATCCACGCGGGTCTCACCGGCCTTCTGCACGCCTGCGGCCTGGGCTCCGGCGCGGCCTCTCCCGACCCGGACACCGCGGACCGCTTGGCCGTGGCCTTGCCGAGCGCGGTGATCCTGGCCCTGGTCGCGAGTTTCGTCTTCCACACGACGCGGGCCGGCCGTGCGCGGGCCCGGCACCGCGGCATCCTTGACAAGGTCGGGGTGCACTCGCCTCACCTGCGAGCCACCGTGCTGGCCCACGACACGCCTGCCGCGTACTGCCTGCCCGGGCGGCGATCCCGGATCGTCGTGAGCGAGGCGGCCGTGCGGCTGCTCTCCGAGGAGCAGCTCGACGCCGTACTGGAGCACGAGCGCGCACACGTCGCGGGACGCCACCACCTGGTGCTCGCCGCCGCAGAGGCTTTCGCCACGGTCTTTCGGCGCGTGCCGCTGGCCCGCCATATGAGGGAACAGACGGCGATCCTGCTGGAGATGGTCGCCGACGACAGGGCGCTGCGAAGCTTTGACCATGACGTGCTCGCCACCGCGATGTACGAAATGGCCGCAGGCCGGGCGCCCAAGGGTGCGTTCGGCGCCGGTGGTCACGCGGCCCTGATCCGCATGCAGCGCATTCTCGCCCGGCGCGGCGGGGCGCATCCGGCACTGTGGGGTTCGACGGCGGCCGTGGCCCTCGCCGTGCCTCTGCTGCCGCTGCTGGTCGCCTGCACTCCAAGTCTCTGACCGACGGACCGGTGTGACACACGCCGGGCCGGTCCGGGCTTGCGACCCCATCTACGAAGCTACTAAGTTTTCATTTGTTTGGGTCCAGGCCCAGCACGGTACGCCTACGCGCACCGCTATTCCTGCGATCACCGTGAGGACCGTCGTGACCGTACGTCTCCGACTCCGCCCGTTCGCCACCGCGGCAGCCGCCACGCTCACGGCCGTCACGCTGGCGGCCTGCGGGACCGGCGGGGACGGACCGGCGGGTGCCACCAAGCCCGCGAGTCTCGCGCATGTCCACGGACTGGGCGTCGACCCGGCGGACGGCCGCGTGTACGTCGCGACACACGACGGGCTGTACAGCGTCGGCAAGGGCGCGGAGCCGCAACTCGCAGGTGACCGCAAGGACGACTTCATGGGCTTCACCGTGACCGGCAAGGGCACGTTCATCGCCAGCGGACACGGCGCCCCGGGCAGCGGCCGGCCGGCCAATCTCGGTCTGATCGAGAGCAAGGACGCGGGACTCACCTGGACGTCGCCGTCCCTGTCCGGCGAGGCGGACTTCCACTCCCTCGACGCCGCCGGCGGCACCGTCTACGGCTACAAGGGCGGCCGGATCCGGGTCACCCGCGACCTGAAGACGTGGGAAGACCGGGCAACCCTCAAAGCGCTGGACCTGGCAGCCGGCCCAGGCGAGGGCGAGCGGCTGCTCGCGACGACCGCCGAAGGAGTTGTCGCCAGCAGCGATGGGGGCCGCACGTTCGGCAAGGCAACGGGCGCCGTTCAGGCGCACGTGTCCTGGCCAGCGGAGAAGGCCCTCTTCGGTGTCGACCCGTCCGGAAAGCTGAGCCGCAGCGAGGACGGCGGCGCGACGTGGAGCCTGATCTCGGCCGTGCCCGGCGGGGCACCGCAGGCACTCACCGCGGTGGACGCCCAACGTGTGCTCGTAGCGACCCAGTCCGGGATCCACGAGTCGCGCGACGGCGGCAAGACCTTCGTCCTGCTCGCACCTCTCGCTTCCTGACCGAAGCCGCCCCACGATCGGGGCGCCGACACCACCGGCTGGACCGGCCCGGACGCGGACACCTCCGGGGTCCGAGTAGGAACGGCCCAGGGAACCGGTGTTGCTGTCACACTATTTGACACTGACCGGTTCTCAGCCGTTCCCTCAGATGAAGTCGCAGGGCGGGCGTGATTGGCCGGACAGGCGATCATGCCCGGCCGAGCTGACAACGGTGTCGGGTACATGCCCGTGAGGCGGGCGGTGTGCGCTCAGGCGAGCAGGCCCAGCCCGCTGTACCAAAGCGGGCCGGGGTTGAGCCGGTCACCGTGGAGCTTCAGCATCGCGTCGAAAAACTCCAGCGGGGATGGTTTGTCGGCGAGAAGGCGGATCGCGTCCCGCAGGTACTGGCGGGTTTCGTCGAGGATCTTGGGGTCGTCGGGCAGGTCTTTGTTCTTATGGCCGGCGACCACGTGACTGGGGTTGAGTTCGGCGATCCGGTCGATACCGTCGAGCCACGCCTGGAGGCCGCCGTTGCCGCCTTCGAGCATCATCTGGTGCACGCCGTTGTAGACGACGTCTCCGGCGACGACGAGGCCGATCGAGGGCACGTGCAGGACGGTGGAGTCGTCGGTGTCGGTGTGGCCGGTCTCGACCGCGCGCAGGACCTGGCCCTCCAGCCGGAAACCTTCGGCCGGTACGGGGACGGCGAGGACCGGGGTGTTCTCCGGGACCTGGGGAAAGGTCTTCGCGAACCCCTCCTCCTTGCCCTTCAGCTGCTCGTGCATCTGCCGGATGGTGCCCTCGGTGGCGTACACGACGGTGTCGGTGTCGCCGAACCGCTCCACGAGCGTTGCGGTGCCGAACCAATGGTCGGGGTGGCCGTGAGTGATGTACACGAACGCGAGCCGCTTGCCGGAGCGCGCCACACCCTGCCCGACCTGCGCGATCTGGCTGAGGGTCAGCGGTGGGTCCACCAGGACGGCATCCCGCTCGCCATAGATCAGGGTGGACGAGATGGGCGAGGAGACGATCTCGTCCCCGTTCGGCAGCCGCAGATCGATCTTCCTGGGTACTCCGTCCGCGACGAGGACCTCGTAGGACAGGGCAACGGGTTCGGTCACTTTGGGCACTTCCCTCATGGATCGACACAGGGCCCCCGAACCACTCTCGCACCGGGAGCGGAGCCATGCCCGCTGCTGGAGGCGGTGATCGGGCTCCACGCCGCGATGATGGTTCGCGCCAGACCCGCAGGAAAGAGGGGCCCCGCCGAAGCAGGGCCCTGCACCGCCAGGCCGTGGGCTTGCCGCGGTCACCCGATCGGATGGGGCCGGTCCACCCGACGAAGTGTGTCGGACTCCAGGGGGCCGGCCATGGTTGACCCTGCGTGACCTGTGTGACGCAGCCGTCCGCTACAGCGACAACACCGCGGCCAACCTCCTGTTCGACGCACTGGGCGGGCCGAAGGGCCTGGCCGCAGCTCTCGCAGAGACAGGTGACACCACCACACCCCGCGCGAGGGAAGGAGACCTGCGGGCATTCGTTCTCGGAGACGCCCTGGGCAAGGACGAACGCCAACAGCTCACGCAGTGGCTGCGGACCAACACCACCGGAGACGAAGAACTGCGGCTGGACGGTACCGAGGTCCGGGTGCGCCACCCGAAGGCGAACAGGCCCGGCCGGCGCGCTTTCGTGCCGGGCAAGATGTGGCAGAACACCAAGAAGGCCACTGTGGTCACCGACGAGCGGGGCCGCACACTGTGGACAGGGGCGTTCCGGCCCGGCCGGATGCACGACCAGACGGCCGTGGTGACCGCGGGAATCTGCGACCTGTTCGAGCGGTATCCGAAGGTCAAGGCCAAGGTCGATTCAGGCTACCGGGGTCTGGCAAGCAGTACCCCGACCAGGTCCAGGTCCCGCCGCCCAAGTCAAAGAAGGACGCCCTGCCCGAAGAGGCCGCTGCTTGGGATGCGGCCCGCCATCAGCAGCCCTCGGAACGGAGTCGCCCGCTCCGGCCGCACTCGTGAGCGCGCTCTGCGCTGACAATCACCGCTCTGCCGGCCCCCTCGGCCGCCATTGCAATCGCCACCATTGCTACTAATCAACTTCGTAAATTACTATTCATTCACCGTCGGCCGGAAGCGATGAGCAGGCTCCCCCGCAAGCTCACCCGGCCGACGGGTCCTGCTCAGAGGAGTAACCATGCGCAGCCGGTCCGCCGAGAGATGGGCCGTCGCGGCTGCGGTCACCGTTCTTGCCGCGCTCGTCATCGGGGTTCCCACCGGTGTGATCCCTTCGCCGTTCTACACCCGGATGACCCCGGTGTTGTGGTGGAACTACCCGGTGTGGCTGGTGAGCTCCATCCTCGAGGGCCTGCTCGTCGCCACGTACGTACGCGTAGGCGAGGGATCCACGACCCAGGCCCGAACACGGGAGCGGGCCGCGACGGCTCGCGCCCTGGGCGCGGGGCTACTGTCGGCGTTCGCGGTCGGCTGCCCCATCTGCAACAAGCTGGTCGTGCTGGCCATCGGCGTGAGCGGTGCTCTGTCGTTCTGGGCGCCACTCCAGCCGGTACTGGCCCTGGCCTCGGTCGGCCTCCTGCTCCTCGCACTGGTCCGCCGCCGGCGCACGGCCGGCAGCTGCCCCGTCCCTTCGTGAACCGCGCGAGCCGGGGGCGGAGTCCCGGGGATGAGCTAGCCGCCCAGGAGTGAAAGGCGTGCCGGAGTCCCGCGGGAGTACCGATGCCTTCCCAAAGAAGCAGTCGCGCGATAAAGGAATTCAGCGAGCTGACCATCATCCCCGGCGGTCACTCGCCCTTCTATCTGAATATCCCGGCCCCGATGGTGTCGCGCACTCCGTGCGGCCGAGTCGACTGCAATGCTGCGTCCCGGTGGTCGCGTTCAGACCGGCCGCCAGGAAGGGACCGCGTGCACACCTCCGACTGGCGACCGGTATTCATCCTGCTCGTCCTGGTCGTCGCGGCCGTTGTTCTGCTCCACGCCGTCGCAGCCGCGGTCCGGACAGTCCGTGAGCCTCTCCTTACGGGCCCCTTCAGTGGAGGATTCGAGCCGCGAGAGCATCCCCTGTCGCGGTTTCACGTGCGCTGGTACCCCGTCACCATGGTCTTTCTTGCCTTCGACATGGAAATGCTCTTCATGTATCCGTGGGCGAAGGTCGTCGCCCAGGTCGGAGCCAGCGCGGTCGTCGAGATGTTCCTCTTCCTCGGCGTGCTGCTCGCAGGAGTGGGTTACGCCTGGCGCGAGGGAGCGTTCAGGTGGAGTTGAAGGCCAGACTCCTGCGTGCGGCCACAGCACGACCGGGTGTCTTGCTGGCCGTGCGGCCCGGGGCGACTCGGGAGCGGCTGGCCGTCGAGGCGGAACTGGCGCGCCGTGGATGGCCGTGTGTTGCGACCCCGGCTGCCGCGAACCTGTTGGTCGTCGTGGGCGAACCCGGACTGGAGCCGGACGACTGGGCCGAGCGCCTGTGGCTCGGCGTTCCTGCCCCGAGGGCGCGGGTGACCGTCACAGAGGCGGCCCAAGTGGCTGCGGGCCTCGACGAGGGACACGCTGCCGTGACCGAAGCCGTCGGGCCACCCGCACACAGCGCCGGTAAGGCCGAGGAGGCGCGAGGGAGCAACCACGACGGCGAACACCACGAGCACCACGAAGGCCAGGACGCGGAACCGGATTCCGGCCCGTCCGCGCACGAGGGCCATGACGCGCACGACGGCGGGCAAGGCACCAGCGGCTCGGCAGGCGCCGCTCAGCATGGCGAGCACGGGGAGCACGACGGGCACGGTATGCACGGCGGCCATGACATGGGAGTCGTCGCCGGGCTGCCCATGGCAGCCCGGGCAGATGACCGCGACGGCCTCCGGCTCGACAGGCTGCATGTGCCGTTCGGGCCGGCACTGCCCGACTGGCCGATCGGGCTGGTACTGCGGCTGGAACTCCAAGGTGACGTCGTACAACGAGCCGCCGTCGAGCGAGCTGCTGCCCCAGCCTCCTCGCTTCCGCCCTTCTGGAACGAACCGTGGCTGCGGTCATGGGCTGGCGAGCATGTCGCCCACGGCGAGGCGGCACGGCGGCTCTGCGCGGCACATCTGGACAGCCTTGGCCGGTTCCTCGCCGTGGCCGGGTGGGGTGACGCGGCGGTCGGTGCCCGGTATCGAAGAGACCTTGCGCTGGCAGGTGGTCCGCGCCGCGAACTCCGGTCGCTGGTGAGTCCCTTGATCCGGCGCATCCGGCGTTCGTGGACGCTGCGCTGGCTGACCGCAGGGCTCGGTGTGCTGTCCGCTGAGCAGGCGCACCGCATGGGTGTGACGGGACCGGCTCTGGTCGCCGGCGGAGACGTACACAGCAGAGTTCTCGTCTGGCTTGACGAGATCGAACGCAGCGCGGTCGATCTCGACGCGCCGGAAAGGCTGAGCACAGCCGCCCTGACCGGACCTCGCGGTCGAGTCGACGGCGCGCAACCCCCGTCCCAGGCATTGCTCGACGCCCTGCCGGATCTACTGGAAGGCACCGAGTTCGCCTGCGCCCGCCTGATCGTCGCGAGCCTCGACCCTGACCTCGACGAACTCATCTGGGCGGGCAACAGGCCGCAGGGGCCTCCTCATGCCTGACGCCACGCCGTTGTGGGCCGCCTTTGTGTTGCCGCCGGCCCTGGCAGCTGCGACGTGGGCGGTGGCTTCGTTCGACGCCGCGCTCGCGGCGGGAACGCGGCCGGCGGGACCGGGCCGCGAGCTGCTGCGGCTGCTGGTACAGCAGCCGCGTCGTACTCGTGTCGCCGATCTCCCTCTGATCCGGGCAGGGACCATCCTCCTGCCGGTCGCGGCAGTCCTGGCAGCGGCCGTCCTCCCCCTCGGCTTCCGCTCGGTGAGCGATCTTCCGGAGGGGATCGTCTGGTTCAACGCGATGGAGGCACTGGCATGGGCCGCGGTATGGCTGACCGGCTGGGGACCGAACTCGACGCTCTCGCTGATCGGGGGCTACCGCTTTCTGGCCCAGGGGCTGGCGTACGAGCTGCCGCACATGCTCGCGATCACCACGGCCGCACTGGGAGCGGGGTCTCTGCGGGTGGGTGAGGTCGTCGATGCCCAGTCCGGCGTGTGGTTCGCCGTGTGGATGCCGGCGGCCTTCGGGATCTACCTGCTGAGCGCTCTGGCCATGGCCTTCTGGGGACCGTTCGACCAGCCTGTCGGACGGGACGCCGCAGGAGGAGCGGCCGCGGAGCTGTCGGGCGTGGACCGGATCGTGTTCCTCGGCGGTCGCTGGCTGTTGTTCGTGGTGGCGGCTGCCTTCAGTGTGCCGCTGTTCCTGGGCGGCGGACACGGGCCCTTGCTGCCCGGCTGGGCCTGGACGTTGCTCAAGACGGCCGCCGTGCTGGTCTTCCTCGTCTGGGCCCGCCGGAGGATTCCGACCGTACGGATGGAGCGGTACGTGGAGCTTGCGTGGGTCGTGCTGACACCGCTGGCGGTGGTACAGGCGTTGGTCGTCGCCGTGGTGGTGCTGAACCGGTGAGGTGCGGTGCGTGATGAGCAACGTGGCGTTCTGGGTGCTGGCCCTCCTAGCGGTGGGCAGCGGCGTCATGGTGTTTCGGTTCGACTCCATGGCGCGCGCGACATTCTCACTGCTCACCTCTCTGTTGTGCGTGGGCGGGGAGCTGCTGCTGCTCGGCCTGGACTATCTGGGGATCGTCACCGTGCTGATGATGACCATCGAGATGGCCATCATGGCTGTCTTCATGATCATGTTCATGATGAATCCGGCCGGCTTCATGCCGATGACGATGGTGCACAACAAGAAGGGCGCGGTCGTCATCTGCGGTAGCGCCTTCCTGCTGCTGGCTGCCGGAGTTCTACTGGCCCCGTGGCCCGACCGGCGGGGCAGGCCACCCGAGGATCCGACCATGGACCTGGGTCTGTCCCTGATGGGCCCGCAGATGCTGACGATGATGACCCTGGGGATGGCACTCTTCGCGACCATCGTCGCCACCGTGGTGCTGGCGACCCGGCGCGGCCGCTACGACCGCTTCGGCGACGATCTGCGGGCGCGGCGCGCCGACGATCCGGTACGGGGCGGTGTCGGCGGATGAGCCTGGAACTCTTCCTGCTCTGCGCGGCGGCGCTGTTCTGCGTCGGTCTGTTCGGTGCCTTGACGCAGCAATCGATCGTGATGCTGATGATGGGCCTGGAGCTGATGCTGGGCGGAGTGATCCTCGCGGCCGCGTCGGCCTGGCGCTACATCGCCCCGGCGGCGGCCGATGGACAGGTACTGGTCGTGGTCGCCATTACGGCGATGGCCCTGGAGATGGCGATGGGATTCGCCGTGGTCACCGCGTTGTTCCGGTCCCGCGAAGTCGACATGACGGACATGGCAGCGGAGTTGAAGGAATGAGCGTCCTGCTCTGGGCGCTCATCGCCCTACCACTGACCTCGGGTGCGCTGCTCGCGCTGAGCGGTCGGGCAGCGGACCGGGTGGCGCCGGGCACGGCTGTCGGTGTCGCCGCCGTGGCCTTCGGCCTTGCTGTGGCGACCGCGGTGGTTCAGCCGGGCGTCGAAGCCCCCCTGCTGGCGCAGCTTCCGGTACGGCTCGCCGTCGACGGCCTGTCCGGGGTCCTGGTCGTCACGGTCACCGCCGTGACTCTGGCCGTACTCCTCTTCAGCGCGGCGGAGTTCGGCGCCGACGAGGCACGAGCCCGGTTCTTCGGGCTGATGTTGCTCTTCTCGGGGAGCATGCTGGTCACGGTGACCGCCGCCACGCTTCCCATCCTGCTCATGGGCTGGGAGGTGATGGGCGCGACTTCCTGGGCGCTGATCGGCTTCTGGTGGCGGGATCCGGAGCGTACGGCCGCTGCCGACACAGCCTTCCTGACCACACGTACCGCCGACCTCGGCCTGTATCTGGCCGCGGGCGCCGCCCTCGCCGGCGGCGGTGCCGACGGGCTCCGGCTCGACGGCCTCGCGCGCCTCGGGGAACCGTGGCTGTCCCTCGTCACCGCGGGCATCATCGCCGCCGCGCTCGGCAAGTCCGCCCAACTGCCCTTCAGCTTCTGGCTGTCGCGGGCGATGCAGGGGCCCAGCCCGGTCTCGGCGCTGCTGCACTCGGCGGCCATGGTCGTGGCCGGCGCGTATCTGCTGCTCCGAACCGGGGCACTGCTGGATGCCTCGGGATGGGGCAGCGATGTGGTGGCCTGGGCCGGTGCTGCCACCGCCGTCGGCCTCGGGCTGGTGGCGGTGGCGCAGACCGACTTCAAGCAGCTGCTTGCCGCGTCCACGTGTGCTCAGATCGGATTCATGGTGCTCGCCGCGGGAGCCGGCGCCACCCTCGGAGGAGCCCTGCAGCTGATGGCGCACGCGGCCGCGAAGAGCCTGCTGTTCCTCGTGGCGGGCGCCTGGCTGACGGCCCTGGGAACCCAGCAGCTGGCCGCTTTGCGCGGAGCCGCCCGGTACCACCGGACCGTGGGCGTCACCTGCACCGTGGGCGCGCTCTCACTCGCGGGACTGCCTCCGCTGTCGTTGTGGGCCGCGAAGGACGTGCTGCTGGCCGGGGCACTGGGCCGCGATCCGTGGCTGTACGCCGCCGGGCTGGCCGCTGCCGTACTGTCCGCCATCTACAGTGCCAAGATCCTCTGGTTCGTATGGCGCCCCGCCGTGCCGTCTGCCGGCGGCCGCCCTGTTCCCCGCGGTGCCGTGCAGCCGCTCGGTGTCCTGGCCGTGGCCTGCGTCGCCCTGACGCCTGTGGCCTTCCCCCCGGTCCGCGACGCCCTCGGCCGCGCCCTCGGCGCCTCGGATCAACCAGCGCCGCACGCCTGGGAGCTGGCGGTGTCCGGCGCGCTGGCGCTCGCCGGCACAGCCGCCGCCTGGGTCTGGGGGCCGCGCCCGCTCCCGCTGCCGGCCGGGGCGAAGGCGATGTGCCGTGACTGGCTCGGCCTGGAGCGTGCCGCCCACACCCTGGTCGTGTCCCCTTTGTGGTGGACCGCCCGCACCGCGGCCGTCTTCGACGACCGGGTACTCGACCGGGGCGTCGACGGCATGGCCAGAGGGGCACTTCGCCTCGCGCGCTGGACGAACAAGATCGTCGAGCGCACTGTCGACGGCAGCGTGTACGCGGTCGCGGCGGCGGCTCGAGCTGGCAGCCGTTGGGCCCGCCGCCCGCAGACCGGACAACTGCACCAGTACCTCGCCCAGGCCGTCGCGGCCTTCTCCGTCCTCGCTGTCGCGCTCGTCCTCGTGAGGTGACCCGTTGCTCACCGTTCTCGTCTTCGCTCCGACCGCTGTGGCATTGCTGCTCCTCGGTCTGCCCGCACGTACCCCCCAGACGGTGTTCCGCGCCGCTTGGCTGACGGCGACCACGGCAGAGCTCGCGCTTGTCATCGCCGTATGGGCCGGCTACCGCAGCGGCGGCGGTGTGCAATACGAAGTACGTGCACGCTGGATCCCGAGCGCCGGCGTCGGCTACCACATCGGAGTCGACGGGCTGTCCCTGCCGCTGCTCGCCATGAGCTGCGTGCTCTTCGTCTCCTGCGCCGTGTACTCGCTGCGGGAGTCACGACGGATCCGTGAGTTCGCCGCGCTCTTCCTCTTCCTGCAGACGACCTGTCTCGGGGTGTTCGTCTCCCTCGACCTGATCCTGTTCTTCGTGTTCTTCGACCTGTCCATCGTGGCGATGTACTTCGTGATCGTCGGATGGGGCCACCGAGACGCGGCAGCCGCAGGGCTGAAGTTCTTCCTGTACACCTTCATCGGCTCGCTCGCGCTGCTGCTCGGCTTCATCGGCCTGTACCTGGCCGCCACGCCGCACACCTTCGACATGGTCGAGCTGACCCGGCAGAACCCGCTAGCGGGCCGATCCGGCTACGCCGCCCTCGTCCTCCTCGCCGTCGTCGTCGGCCTGGCGGTCAAAACCCCCACCGTCCCCTTCCACACCTGGCTGCCGCCCGCCCACACCGAGGCACCCGCCGCCGGATCCGCCATCCTCGCCGGCGTACTCCTGAAGATGGGCACGTACGGGTTCCTGCGCATTGCCATGCCCATGCTCCCCGACGCCTGGCGCCGCTACGCCCTGGTGCTCGTCGTCATCGGCGTCCTCTCGGTCCTCCACGGAGCACTGGTCGCCCTCGCGCAAACCGACTTCAAACGTATGGTCGCCTACACCTCCGTGAACCACATGGGCTACATCGTGCTCGCCGTCGGCGCCGCCGCCGCGACCGCGGACAGCTCCGCCGAGGCGCGATCCCTCGCGGTCACCGGATCGGTCACCCAAATGGTCAGCCACGGGCTGATCACGGGCGCGCTGTTCCTGCTCGCCGGTGTGCTCTACGAACGCGGGCGCACGTACGAGATGGGCTCCTATTCCGGGATCGCGGCCGTCGCGCCTGTCTTCGCCGCCATGACCGGCCTGGCCGCGTTCGCATCGCTGGGCCTGCCGGGCTTCTCCGGCTTCATCGCGGAGTTCCAGATCTTCACGGGGAGTCTCGGCACACGCCCGCTGGCCACCGCCCTCGCCGTACTCGGCATCCTGCTCACGGCCGGGCTGTTCCTGCGCGCGCTACGCCAGATGTTCATGGGGCCGCTCCAGCTGCCCGACGCACCGGGCACGCCGCGCGCGTTCCCCGAGATCCGCCTCCACGAAAACGCCGCCATCATCCCGCTGCTGGCGCTGGCCGTGGTCCTCGGAGTGGCGCCCCGCTTCCTGCTCGACGTCATCGAGCCGGCCTCCCGGGCCGTGCTGGAGCAGCTCGCCCGATGACCGAGATGAACGAGAACCCTCTCGACATCCTGCCCGAGGTCCTGCTCGCGGCCTCGGCCGTGCTCGGGCTGCTGCTCGGGGCCTGGCTGCCGCGGGGCCGCCAGTGGATCGTCGGCTGGGTGGCAGCCACAGCGTGCGTCGGCGGTATCGCGGCCGCCGGCGTAGCGGCGGCCGGCCCGCCGCTGACCGCGTTCGGTGCGGCGTTCGCCGTCGATACGGTAACCAGCACCTCCCGCATCGTCATCCTCGGTGGCACCCTGCTGGTTCTCGCCCTGAGCACGGGACCGTTCCGCGGCCATCCCCGCGAGAGCGAGTTCTACGTTCTGCTCCAGCTCGCCGCCCTCGGCGCCCTGGTCATGGCCGGCGCACAGGATCTGCTGCTGATCGCCGCCGGGTATCTGCTCGCGAGCATCCCCGCCTACACCCTCGCCGGGTTCCGCAAGGACGGCCCCGGTACCGAGGCCGCGCTCAAGTACTACGTGATCGGCGCCCTGCTCGGCGTACTCATGCTCTCCGGCATCACCGTGCTGTACGCGACCGCGCGCGCCACCTCGTACCCGGCGCTCGGCCCGGCCCTGAGGGACGCGCCCGAGGCCCTGGTCGCGACCGGAACCATCGGCCTCATCGCGGGGATCCTGTTCAAAGCAGGGGCCGTACCCGCCCACTTCTGGGTACCGGACGCCGTCCAGGGCAGCAGTCCACCCGTCGCCGCACTTCTCACGACGCTGCCGAAGATCGGCGCGGTCGCGGCGCTCTTCCGTCTCGGCGACGTCGTCCTATCCGACAGCACCCTGCCGTGGCCCTGGCTGATCGCCGTTGTCGCCGCGGTCTCCATGAGCCTCGGAAATCTCGCGGCCTTCTTCCAGCAGGACGTCAAACGCCTGCTCGCCTACTCGACGATCAGCCAGGTCGGCTACCTGCTGATGCCGGTGGCCGTGGCGGGGCGCTCCGCCATTGCCCAGGAGGCGCTGCTGTACTACGCGGCCGCGTACGCCGTCACCAATCTCGGCGCCTTCGCGGTGGTGTGCGCTGTGCCCCGCGCCCGGAGCGTCGAGGACTACCGTGGCCTGGCCCGACAACGCCCGCTGCTGGCTGCCTGCCTTGTCGTATGCCTGCTGGGCCTCGTCGGCACCCCGCCCACGTCGGTCTTCGTCGGCAAGCTCGAAGCCTTCAGCGCGGCAATCGACGGCGGCTACGCCTGGCTCGCCGTGCTTGCCGCCGTGAACACCGTCGCCTCGCTCTTCTACTACCTTCGCTGGATCGTGCCCGCCCTGTCCGGCGGCCCCGGAAACAGGCTGCGCGAGGGCGACCGCACGGCGCGCGGCGTCGCCTACGCGGCCACCGCGCTCTCGCTCGGGATCGGCCTGGCAGGCGGTCCGGTGCTGGCCGTACTCGACGGTCCGACCGCCCCGTAGCCACGGAGTGCCCCGGTAGCGGCGGCCTGGGACAATGGGGGAAGAGACGAGATCCGCACGATGGTGCGTCGGCCTGCTGCTCCACGGCAGGCTCGATACGGCCGACTACCAGCTGCGCATGAGCCGCATCGCCCACGGCAGGCGGACGTGAACCGGCCCGGCGAGGCGTCGAAGGAGAGACCCGTCAGGGCTGGTCAAAACCATCACAGGTTCGTCAGAGGGGTGGCCATGTCGATCACCCGTTCCCGCCGCATTCGTAACCGTACTCGGGGAGCAGCGGTCGGCGCCGCCTGCGCCTTGCTCGCCATCGTCGGCGCCACAAGCAGTGGCAGTGCCGCACCCACGTCCCGCGCCGGCACGTCGACCGTCGCAACCGAGGGTACGAACGTTCGCATCCGAGGGTTCAACTTCATCCCTGCGGAGGTCAAGGCGCGCCCTGGTGCATCAGTCACCGTGATGAACCAGGACTCGGCTCCGCACACTCTGACCGCCGCGCAGGGCGACGCCTTCGACACCGACATGATCGTCGGCGGCACGTCCGCCACCTTCACCGCACCGTCCAAGCCCGACAGCTACCCCTTCTTCTGCTCCATCCACCCGCAGATGCAGGGGACACTCATCATCGCTTGACTCCGCACGTCATCGCCGAGACCGGCCCGGCACGCCTACCGGGATGCCGGGCCCGTCCCCGAAGTCGACCGGGAGGGGCGGCACGCTCAGGCGTGGTAGGCCACGTTCGCCATCATTCCGGCTTCGCCGTGATACGCGTTGTGGCAATGCAGCATCCACTGGCCTGGGTTGTCGGCGTCGAAGAAGACCGAGAGCTTCTTCTTGGGCAGCACGATCGCCGTGTCCTTGCGCGGTCCGGAGTCGCCGAGTTGATAGGTGTGGCCGTGCAGATGCACCGGGTGCCACATATCGGTGTCGTTGACGAAGTCGAGTCGTACCCGCTGCCCCTCCTCGATCAGGATCGGGTTCGCCGCAGGCTGGTCCATATCGAACGGCTTGCCGTTGATGGCCCAGTTGTACTTGTCCATGCCCCCGGTGAGCTTGATCTGGTGAGTGACGTCGGTCGGGGCGGATCCGAAACGCACTTCATCGGCGGCACGCAGCTCGGCAGCAGTCGTGATCACGCCGTCGAGTTCCTTCGGGCGGACCTTCGGGGACGGCGCGCTGCCGGATCCGGTGCGCACCAGCGCAAGGCCGTTCGCGTTCTTGCCTTCGGCCAGCGCGACGAGCGGGAACACGCCGTCGCCGAGGGTGACGAGCACGTCGTAGCGCTCGCCCATGCCGATCAGCAGGGCGTCCACTTCTTGGTGCTGGACCGGAAATCCGTCAGTGTGTGTGATCGTCAGCTTGTGGTTGCCCAGGGCGACCCGGTAGGCAGTGTCGGAGCCGGCGTTGATGATCCGCAGGCGTACCTTCTTGCCCGGCTTGCCGGTGTAGACGTCGGGGTCGGTCGCCACCCGGCCGTTGACCAGGTGGTGCGGATACTTCACGTCGCCGGCGTCGCCGCCGAGCAGCTTGCTGGTGGCTCCCGTCAGCATGAACTTCATCGGGCCGGGGGCGGAGGCCGAAGCGGTTGGGGGCACGCCATGCCCCATGTCTTCCATGTCGCCGCCGTCCATGCTGCTCGAGCTGGTGTGGCCGCCCATGTCCATGCCGCCCATGCCCTGCTTCAGTTCGGCGAAGACCTCGTCGGGCGTGCCAGTGACACCGTCTACCCAGTCGTCGAGCAGGACGACCCAGTCATCGTCGTAGGCGAGGGTCTCCTTGGGGTCTTCGATGATCAGCGGGGCGTACAAGGCACGGTCGAGCTGCACTCCGACGTGCGGGTGGAAGAAGTACGTGCCGGGGGCGTCGGCGATGAAGCGGTACGTGAAGGTGGAAACCCGCCCTGACGGCGGTCTGGGTGGCTGGCGGGACACCGTCCATGTCGTTACGCAGCGCGATGCCGTGCCAGTGGACCGACGTGGCGGTCTTGTTCGGGAGCTGGTTCGACAGTTCGGCGACCAGGGTGTCACCCACCGAAAGCCGAACCTCCTTGCCTGGGATCCGGCCGTCGAAGGCCCAGGTCCTGGGCATGAGGCCGCCGCCCAGGTCGATCACGGCGGGCGCGGCGGTCAGGGTGAGCTTCTGCTCGCGTCCGGTACCGACGCGCTTGTTCTCCGCTGCGGCGACCTCCGAGCCGGACGGGCTGATCAAGGCCGGGCTGCTGCCGGACCCCGATTCACCGGCGCAGGCGGCAAGAGCGCCAGCCCCTACGGCTCCCAGCCCGGCGAGCAGGACAGAGCGTCGGTCGATGCTGTTCATTTCCTTGGGTCCTCTGCTTCGAAGCTACCGATGCGGTCGGGGCGACGACACTTCGCGTACGGTCCGAACCGATCTGTATGCGCCACCGCGCCAGGGCGGCCCGATCGGGCTCGGCCGGCCAGCCAGCCAGCCACACAGAGTCCGGCCCCCGCTGTGGGCCGGTTGTGCCGCCCACGCCCGGAGAACCGGTGCGACCATCGGCACGTAACGGGCCGAACCAGCCGTCCCGCCCCCGAAACAGCTCAGAGCGCAGAGTCTGCGCTCGGCGCCTTGAGTGCGCCGTGGGCCCTTCGAAGGGAGATGAATGTGAGCGCGGTCATGGCGATCAAGACCACGGTCGAGATCAGGAAGGCCGGCGAGGTCGGGGAAGAGGCTGACGACCCGGCGATCACGTAGGCGGCGGTAGCGGGCAGCACGCCGAGGGCCGTCGCGGCCGAGAAGGGCCACGTGCGCACGCCGGAGAAGGCCGCTGCGAAATTGACCGCAGGAAATGGGATACCGGGCACGATGCGCAGCAGAAACACGCTTCGAAAACCCTGATCGGTAAGCCGGTGGTCAAGGGTTGCCAGGATCTTCTTCTTCAGTAGTGGCTGTAGCGCGTCCCGCCCAAGGGTGCGGCCCAGACTGAAGGCCAGCAATGCACCCAGAGTGGTCCCTACGACTGCCAGCATCAGGCCCTCAGTGATCCCGAAAAGCGCCCCAGCGGCGGCGTTGAGCACCGGCTTGGGGAAGAACGCGAGCGTCCCCAGCGCGAAAACCAGTACGAAAGCGGGGGCTGCCCAGAACTCCGAGGCTCCGGCGATGCCCTCCTGTGCAAGGAGCTCTCGCGGACTCCACAACAGCAGCGAACCGGCCGCAGCCGCCAGAAGCGTGACGAGGAGAGCCAGTCGAGCCAGCGGTGGTATGAACACTCGCCGAGTGTACCGGCAGCATGATTCCCGACCGTGACGAGGTGACTTTATTCATGCGCAGGTCTAATGAATTACCTTGATGATCGAGCACGCCCACCGACTGAAGACGACGGGCACCTGGGGCCGAGTCACCTTAAAGTCGCACACCCCACATGAACGGCATTCCACTGCGGGCAATCGATTCGTACCGGACCTGCGCCCCAGGCTTGGGCGAGTGGAGAATCTGCCCGTTGCCGGCGTAGAAACCGACGTGGCTCAGGTCGGTCCGCATGATGATGAGGTCTCCGGGCCTGAGCTCGCCGAGGGAGTTGATTCGGGTACCAGCGTTCGCCTGGGCTTGGGAGGTACGAGGTATGGACACGTCTGCCTGGCGGAACGCCCACGACGTCAGTCCCGAGCAATCGAACGAACTCGGTCCAGTCGCGCCCCACACGTAGGGCATACCGACCCGGCTCTTGGCTGCGCCGAGAGCGGCAGCGCCACGCTGCGAGGCGCTGGACTCGTTACCCAGATCGACCCGTCCGCTCGCGCGATTGGCGCGGTCCTCCTCGGTCGCGATCTTCGCTCGCTCCTCGGCCGTCAGCGTATTCAGCAGCCGCTGCGCCTCTGCCAGTTTGCCCTGGATCTCATCCTTCCCGCTCCCCAGTTCCTTGCGCGTTTCTCCCAGGTCCCTGAGTTTCTGCATGGCCTCGGTGCGTTGCTGCGCGAGAGCGCGCTGCTGCGACAAGAACTGCTCGAGCATGCCGGCCTGGCTGGCGGTCAACCGGTCGAGGCTTGATGCCTTTTCCAGGTACGCATCCGGATCATCCGAGAGCAACAACTGGACCATGGGATCGACCCCGCCACTGCGGTACCGCGCTGCCGCTACCGATCCCAATTTTTCGCGCAGTTCGTTGAACTCGCCCTGCTTTCGAGCAGCCGCATCCTGAAGCCCGTCCACTTCGTTCTGCAGCGCGTCAGCCTTTTCCTTCGCGCCGTTGTACTTCTCAGTCGCCTTCGTGGCTTCTTCGTACAGCCGGTCGACTTGCGCCTGAACGCCCTTCTTGCTCGGGTCCGGCAAGGGGTCGGCGGAAGCGGACTGCGCCGACAGGGCAACAGAGGCTGCTGCGGT
This sequence comes from Streptomyces tatrensis, assembly GCF_049310065.1. NCBI lineage: Bacteria > Bacillati > Actinomycetota > Actinomycetes > Kitasatosporales > Streptomycetaceae > Streptomyces > Streptomyces tatrensis. The sequence continues at coordinate 1,418,733 of NZ_JBMDLB010000011.1, forward strand.
CGCGGTCAGCACGGCCACGTAGCTCTGGCTGCGCTGCTTCGGACGGCGGTGGGATGCCACTGAGGCGGGCTCCTTCGTACTCAGCCGCCGGGGAAGGAAACACCCAATCCCCGTGCCCGGAACCGGATGCGGCAGCTACCTCCGCCACCACCCCCGGCGGGTGGCCGACGGTACGGAGGTTCAGCCACAGATACTAAGCAGTTTAGTTCCTTAGTAGCAACGGTCGATTTTCTTCTCAATCGCCGGCGCCCCGTGTCGAACTACGAGGTTCACCGCGAGGACGGCCCTCCGCAGCCATGCGCGGCTACTCCAGCGGACGGCGTCCCGCACCCGGCCCGGAGCCGTCCTGCGCTGCCAGCCACGACGTCACTTCCGCGATCAACCCGCGGGTCATGTCATCCAGTCCTGAGCCGAGGCCTTCTTCGGGTAGGCGCCCAGGCAACTCCTTTGCAGAACCGCGCCCTTGGCGAGGAACACCATGCCTGGCCTCGAAGCACAGACGAAGCTCCTCATCCGTGAACTCGGCCATCTCCGCCGTCACGATCACGCGTATCCGGCGGCCGTCTTCATTCAGCCACTCGCGCTCCACCCACCGAGCCACAGCGCCTCCACATCCTCGCAGGACAGGAGGGCAGATTACGCGCACAGCGGACGAGTACACCAGATAGGTGCGTGGCCGAAAGTCCATCGCTCAAGCAAGGACGGCTCGTCGGCAGTTCTCACCCGCGGCGGAGCGGATACGCGAAGAATCCGCCGAGGGCGCACTCAGCGGGTCCTTCGCGGTGTCCGTACGGAGTCACTGGGCAGCCACTGCGGCCTGGCCACTGTTGCCCGTTGCCGACGTGACGGCGCGTTCCGGCACCAACACCCGCCCGGTCAGGCTGGTGTAGATCAAACCAAATCCCGCCAGAGCACGACCTGAATGCCGATCCACGACAAGGTCTGGGTTACCGCCCCCGGCCAGGAGCCCTGGGAGGCCTGCATCGTCAAGCCCGACGCCGACACTGTCGGCAAGAGCGCCACCACCACCGGCGACGCCTGCTGCGCAATTCAGTCCGCCACCACCGGCGCCGCCGAGCTCCGCGGGCCGCAGGGTGCACCCTGGCAGCTGATACCGCTCAGGCCGGCCTGAGCGACGAGGCAGGGGATGCGCGCCCATACTGAAGAGGACGACGGTCGTGCAGGGATCCGTACGGGAGCGCGGCAGCGATGGAGCAGGTGCCCTTCGATGAAGTGACCCCCAGCGCAGCCCGGGATGCGGGCGGGTGGCTGGGCGCCCTGCCCGTTGCAGTGCTGGCCACGAGCGGCGACGGGACGATCGTCCGGTGGGACCACGCCGCGCAGGACCTGCTCGGCTACACCCCCCATGAGGTGCTCGGCCGCCACATCGCCGATCTGCTGCATCCCGGCGCGGACCGCAGCCTCGGCCGGTCGCTGTGGGAGGGCGCGGCCACCGGCCGCGGAGTGATGGGGACGGTGACCGCCTGGCACCGGGACGAACGTCCGCTGGAGCTGGAGATCTGGGCGTGCCCGATGCCGGCCCGGCACCGGGGCGGCACCACCGTGCTGGTGTTCGCGGCCGAAGCCCAGGCCGCACGTCGGATCCGCGGCTCGTCGGCAGTGTGGGACGGGCTGTTTTCCCGCTCCCCGGTCGGTATCGCGGTACTGGACACGCAACTGCGGTTCCTGCGCGTCAACCCGGCGCTGGAGGTGATGAACGGCCTGTCGGAGGCCGCGCACGTCGGGCGCCGCCTGGTGGAGATCCTGCCCGATGTGAACGCCGCGTACATGGAGAGCACGATGCGGCAGGTACTGGACAGCGGGGAGCCGGCCCTGGACTCCCGCCGCACCGGCCGTACCCCGGCCGACCCGGACCACGACCACGTGTGGTCGGGCTCCTATGTGAGGATCGAGGACCCGGACGGCCGGCCCATCGGCCTGGCGGCGACCCTGATCGACATCACCGTGCAGCAGCAGGCCCAGCTCGCCGCCGAAGCCGGACGCCGTCACCTGGCCCTCATCAACGAGGCCAGCGTCAAGATCGGCACCACCCTGGACCTGGAGCGCACCGCTCAGGAACTCGCCGACGTCGCCGTGCCCGACCTCGCGGATGCTGTAACCGTCGATGTCCTGGAGAGCCTGGCCTCCGGAGGCGACCTCGGCCCCGGCCTGGTCGGCGGCGCCGCGCTGCGGCGTCTGGGCAAAGCCCCACTGACCGGATCGCGCATCACCGGCACCCTCGCTCCGCTGGGACGCACGCTGGCCTTCCCGGCAGGCGCCCCCTACACGCAGGCCCTCGCCGCCCGCCGGCCGTTCGTCGTCGCCGAGCTCGACGAACAGGCCATCGCCCCGGCGGCCCGCCACTCCGAAGTGCCCGCGCGGCTTCTCCAGCAGGGGGTGCACTCGCTCATGATGACCCCGCTGCTCGCCCGCGGTGTGGTGCTGGGGCTGGCCACCTTCTACCGCGCCCGGCCCATCGGCCCGTTCACCGAGGACGAGGTCACGCTGGCCGGTGAGCTGGCCGCCCGGGCCGCGGTGTGCGTGGACAACGCCCGGCTCTACCACCGCGAGCACGACACCGCCGCCGTTCTGCAGCGCAGCATGCTCCCCCAGCACATCACCCCGCCGCCGGGGATCGAGATCGCCCACCGCTACCTGCCCGCCAGTGACGTCAACGAGGTCGGAGGCGACTGGTACGACGTCGTCCCCCTGAACGGTGGCAGGGCCGCGCTCGTCATCGGAGACGTGATGGGCCACGGCACCGCGGCCGCGGCGGTGATGGGACGGCTCTCCGCCAGCGTCAGGGCACTCGCCCGCCTTGATATCGCACCCGACGAACTGCTGTACCAGCTCGAGGCGGCATTGGACGACCTTGCGGAGCCCATGCTCGCCACCTTCCTCTCCATCGTGGTCGACCCGGCGACCGGCCACTGCCGCATCACCCGCGCCGGCCACCCGCCGCCCGCGACCGTCACCCCGGACGGCACCGCCCGCCTCCTCGACGTGCCACCCGGCGTCCCGCTGGGCGTCGGCGGCACCCGCTTCACCACCACCGACATCACCCTGCCCCCGGGCAGCCTCCTCGTCCTCTACACCGACGGACTCATCGAAGCCCGCGGCAGCGACATCGACGAGCGCCTCGCCGAACTCACCGACCTGCTCGCTCAGCCCGCCCCGTCCCTGGACGCACTGTGCGACAGCCTGCTCACCCACCTCGTGCCCGCCTCGGCCGACGACGACATCGCCCTCCTCATCGCCCGCATCAAAACCGTTGGCTGAGCCTCAAGGGTCGCCCACCATCCCTACTCAGGGATATGGGCGCCGACAGCGTGCAGAGCGGTGGCGCCCGGCTGAACCCGTGCGGGCGCCACCCTCCACAGCCCCGCCCACACCCTCGCTACGGATATGGGGTCCCGACGGGACGGTCCCTCAGTGCCCAGGCGTCCCGCCTCATTCGATCTTGCCGCCGATCGACGGGCGGCAGTGCGCCGACCTGGCCTGTCTCACCTGACCTTGTCCCTGACGTGCGAACCGGACAAGGAGGTGAGACGGAGCCAAGATCTCGTGAGACGGGATACCAGGTCACCGGGCAAAGTGGAAGTCCAGGGTGGGCGCCCCCCCGTTCGCAAAAAGGTCACCGTGACGGAGGCGCGAACGCTAGTCCTGTGGCCCACGGTGCGAATACGAACGCAAAGTTCACCGTGGTCACTCCAGGTGACACTTTGGTCATCTGCTCGTTCCTTGGCTCCGAGCCACGGGACAAGCGAGCACGGTGCAGCCCACGCCGTGAGACGCCGCGCAGACGCATCCACACCTGGTGTTATCTTCCTCCCAGTCCAGGTCGGGACGCCCCTATTGGCATTCCCGCTACCAAGCCCTCCTATGGTCGGGAAGCGTGATCTCAGGCAAGGTCCGTCGCGACCATCACACGGGAGCGTTGCTGCGGGCAACGCTCCTCGCGGTGGTGCTTGCCCTATTCGCGATGCACGTACTGGCCTCACACCAGCAAGACCACAGCGGGCACGCCGCCGCGTTCCCGCTCATCGACGCAGGGGACAAGGCTCAGCACACCCACTCCGACGTCGCCCCCGGGGACGCCACCACAACACCGGACAGCCCGGACGGTGAACCCCCCTGCGACCACGGCGGAGTCGGAGAGAGCTGCCTGGCGCTGCTGTGCATCGTCGCAGCCCTGTTCACCTTCGTCCTCAGCCGCGGGGGCTCCAACCGCGTCCTGCGCCGATGGGCAGCACGCACGCATCCCTGGATCAGCCGCACCGGCGACCCACCGTGCCTGCACCAACTTTCGATCCTGCGCTGCTGAGAGCTGCACCAGCATGACGCCGCACCACTGGTGTCGGCGTGGCTTCTGCCTGCTCTCACCCACCAAGATCTGAAAGGCCTTACCCACGTGACCACCGTTCTCGAACCCGAGCGCCACCAGACTCCCGCCCCGAAACCGCGCCGCGCCACCTTCGACAAGAAGGCACTCCCGGCTCGCTACAGCGGCCAGATGCTCTACTTCATGGGCGCCGCCCTCATCGCCGGCGCCGTCGTCCACTACCCGATCAATCCGTCGCTGTACGCGATCATCTGCGTCGTCGGCGCCTTCGTGTTCCTCCTCGGCACCATCGTCAACGAGTTCGTGCTGGCCGACGAGCGTCCGGCGCTGAGCCAGGCGGTCTCGCTGGTCGCGTTCTCCCTGCTGCTGTCCTTCGGTGTCGGCATGGTCGGCGGCGGCATCCAGCACTTCGAGCAGTTCCCCGAGCGCAGCGCCTGGATGACCCCCCTCGGCCTGCTCATGTCGTACGTCGCGTTCGTCGCCAAGGACTCCAAGGGCCGCTGGCGACACCTCATCAGCCCGTTCGCGGCCGCCGTCGTCGTCATCTCGGCCCTCACCTGGCTGGGCATGACCGCCCTCGCCGGCACCATCAGCTCCGATGGCCACAGCCACGACCAGGGCTCCACGACTGGGACCCCCGCCAAGCCGGACCAGGCTCCCGTTGAGCAAGGCCCTCCGGCCAAGGCACCCGCCGAGCCGACGAAGGACGGACATACATCCCATAGCCACTGACCCCGGTCCGGCAACCTCGTAGCCGTTCTCGCGGGTCCACGTGGACCACGCTGGGCCCGCAGTCCGCTCACGGCGCTTCCACCTGCCGTCGGCGGGCTCGGGATGCGGCGCGCTCCTGCGGGCGCGCAGTCGGCGAGGCGTTCCTCCAGCAGGTTCTCCTCGCTGGTGATCTTCCCGAGCTCACCGCGGCGGGTGCGGCCCCTGGTCAACTACATGGGCCATCGGCTGCCTTGCAACCGCCGGGGTGGCGGCCTCATCTGTGAGCGACGGTGGACGAGGCAACCTGGCGCAGTCCGAAGAAGAAGAAGCCCAACACCCCGGCACCGCCGCCCTGCGCCTGGCGGCCGTCGCGACCGCGTACGCCGGGCTGGCCCGGCAGCGGCACGGCGGGGAGCTTGCCGCTCTCCTGCACCAGGGCGAGCATGTCAGCCACGCCGAGCAGCACCCGACCCACCTGCTGGAGACCCTCATCGCCGAGGGCGCCCAGGCTGGCGACCTGCGTGACGACGTACCGGCCGGAGAGCTCGCCGCCTACTGCCTGCACGCAATGACCGCCGCCTTGACCCTTCGGTCCCGGGCTGCGGTCGAGCGGCTGGTCGCCGTCACCATCGGCGGCCTGCGCCCGGTTCCCTGAGACCGTCAAGATCACCGCTTCGGGCGGCACTCAGGCAGGCCCCCGGTCAGGCGGGTGCCCCGCTGGAGTCGCGCCATGGTCACGGCCCGCCTCGCATCCGATATGCCGCGGACCCGCACATCGGCGGGCCGGCTGCGCCTGCTGTGACTGGCCACCCTGCCCTCTACGGCGCCACCGTCTTCCTCGCAGCGACTGTCCTCCACGAGTTCGTCCTCACCCGCGAACGCCCGAGCCTTCCCCGCACGCTTGTGGTGATCGGCTCCTCCCTGACGCTGCCCTCCGGCATCGGCATGCTCTGCTAAGGCCTCCAGCACTTCGACGGCTTCCCCCGCCCGCGGCGCCGTCCTCATCCCCGCCGGCCTCGTCGTCTCCTTCGTCGCGTACGTCGTCAAGGACCCCAACACCTCAACCCGGCCGATCTTCGGCCTAGCCGTACTGATCACAGCCACCCTGGCCTCGGACACCGGTACACCGGAGCCGACCGCGCACGCCAAGACCCCGACGCCGGGCCACTCCCCGACACCCCAGCAGCCCGTACATCAGCAGTCCGCCCCCGTCGACGGCCACTCCCACCACAACTGACAGACGGCCAGCTGTCAGACCACACCCGGGTTCGTGTCGTAGCGGCGAGGGATGACGACCGACAGATCCTTGTAGGTCTTGGGGATGCCCAGGCTCTCGGGCCCACCCCAAGGGCGGACCTGGTCCGTGGCCCCCGTCGTCCACGGTTCGATGTTGCCGTCGAGCCCCGGGTCCCCGCCCATCGTCCCGTACACGTGGTCAGGGTCGAGGCGTTCGGGGTTGCCCGGCTGCAGCTGCCACAGGGCGAACAGCCGGTCCACGTTCGAGTGCAGCAGAAACACGAACGGGTCACGGAAGGAGATGTGCTGGTTGCCCATGTTGACGAAGCCGTGCATCTCGTTGTGGCTGTCCTGCAGCAGCGAGATCATGTCCGCGTAGTCCTCGGCGGTCAGCACGTCCTGGTCCCGGGACGAGGCGATGGGCAGGCCGTTGACCTGCCTGCGCACAGCCCTCGGCTTGTCCGCGGGGTTGTTGTTCGGGTCGAAGGCGTTGTCCGACCGGAACGGGTTCGCCTGCGGGTCGTAGAACCCCACACCTTCGAAAGGTTGTCCGATGGGCTGGAGGGCCTGGCCCCCGTAGCCCATGAACTCCGGGGTGAAGAGGTTCAGCGATCCCGCGTTGCCGTTGCCGAGATTGGCGTTCGCGATGCTCCTCGGGTCCTGCGTCCAGTCCCAGTAGTGCAGCGACACGCGTGAGTCGATTACGCGCAGCTGGTCCTCGAACCGGTTGACGATCTCCCGGTGCCACGGCAGGAACTCCGGGCCGGTATGGACGTGGGTGGCCTTGTGGATCTCGTCTTGCTTGAACCACCCACGTCACCCCGCCCGGTACGGCATCGTCGCGCTTGCCGTCCCACTTGGTCTTGTTCATCTTCAGGATCGCGTCGCGCAGCAGGGTGCGCTCCTTGGGGTCGATGGTGGCGAGGTTGCGGCGAATGCCGTCTCCGAGTGCCATGGCTGCTCCTCGTACAGGTGTTGCCCCCTGCGGCCGCCGGCTGATCCTCGCCTCCACTGTCTGCGATGCCCGGTGCCCGCGATGCCCGGTGCCCGCGACGCCCGGTGCCCGCGACGCCCGGCAGGCCGCCTTAGCTCACTGTCACGGCCCAGGCATAGCTCGGCAACGCCGACGGACCGAATGGGGGGGCGCTCGGTGGGGCGCACGGCAACGAGCCGTTTTACCTCGAATCCGAGCAGCCAAAGCTCACAGCCGAGGAGCTGTTGCCCGGCTGGGACCGGTTCAGCGGATGCGGGGCAGGGGCTCTGTCCGGGTGGGCGGCGTGCACGTACTTCACGGCGAGGGGGGGCCGAATAGACGAACTCGCCGTCGCCGAACGGGTCACCCCAGAGGTTCACTTGTGTCCTCGGTCTGGGCGTGAGCGGCCGGTCAACCCAGACGGCCGGTCACTCAATCCCGTACCGACTTCTCGCAAACGGCCGTTGCCCTGCCAGGTGTTCACAGCAGGGAAAGTCTGAACTGGCCAGAGACTGATCGGCACTTTCGTCGTCGATCAGCTCAACGGGCACAGTGGCACAGCAGATTTTGGCCGGTTTCGCGAGATCGGTTCTCGGCTGAGTTGCGCCTGCTCAAGCACTGCGCGGGATGTGGACCCACTCGGCCGATCCCTTCCCGGTGGTGTTCTCGCGTCCCGTACGCACGTGACCGCGCCGCCCGTTGAACGGTTCACACCAGCTTCCCCATTCAGTACGTGGCATGGGGCCATTAATCATGCCACGCCCCGTCAAGGAGCAGACTTCTTGTCCTCGCACCAGCTCATCGACCGACCCGGCTCTGCCAAGCCGACCACCCGAGGGAGCGGCCGGGCCGCGCTGCGCAGAGCCCGTGCCCGCCACGGCCGATGGATGTCTCTTCCTGCCCGCTACCTCGGGTACATCGGCTATTTCGTCGGTGCCGGCCTCATCAGCGGAGCGGTTGTGCACCACCCGCTCGATCCCGCCCGCTACACGCGCATCGCGGGCTACGGCGTCGTGGTCTTCCTGGCAGCCACCGTCCTCAACGAGTTCGTCCTCACCCGCAGCCGACCCGGCCTGCCGCGCGTGCTCACGGTGATCGGCGCCTCTCTGATGCTGTCGTTCGGCATCGGCATGCTCAGTGGCGGCCTCCAGCACTTCCAGGACTTCCCGGCCCGCGCCGCGGCCCTCATCCCGTTGGGTTTGCTGGTGTCCTTCATCGCGTACGTCATCAAGGACGCGGACACGTCCTGGCGCCGCATCTTCAGCCTGGTCGGGCTCGCGGTACTTGTCACCGCTGTCGGGGCCTCCCTCGGTCTGCGGCAGGTGGCCGCCTCCATGACTACGGAGGGTAGGGGACACGGCCACGGCACCTCGAAGGAGTCGACCCCGCAGGTTGACGAGCCCGCCGCTACCCCCTCCGCGTCACACTCTCCGGCCCCGGCCGCGTCTCCGAAGGCAAGCGAGGGCCCGAAGAAGAGCGCCGGTCACAGCGCCGGCCACGGTCACTGAAGGACGAGGCTCCGATCCGGCCCGCGGGCGGGCGCACGGCTGCGGGCCGGTCGCGTTCAGCGCTGGAACACCGAGGCGACCTGGCGAGCCCGAGCGGGGCAGCGCTAGGAGAGGGCTTGCCGCAGCGTGGCGATGTGCTCTGCCTGGGACTCTGCCTCCGGCCCTGGCCCGTGCCGGGGCTCTCGCTCAGCAACTGCCTGCCCAGCGGGCCGCGCCGCGCCGACCAGAAGCCCACCAAGTCGGTGATACCCCTCGGCAATGTGGGCGGCGAGGGCCCCTACGGTGTCTCCGGCCTCCCCACCCGGGCAGGGCCTGGGGAGGTCGGCCTACCTCAAGGTGGCGAAGAGCTCCGTCAGCTCCAAAAGCTGCCGACTCGCCTTCGCCATCAGTTCGGCACCACGTTCACTCATGGCGGTTTCCTCCTCGACTCTCGGCCGCGGGGTCAGCGCATCGTCGCGATCCCGCGTGGCCGACCGGACGTGGCTGTGCCGGCGACATGGCGACGTCGTCCGTAGCGCGTGCGGCCCTGAGGCTTGTACACCGACAGTGCCGTCGCGACGAGCAGCACCAGCACAGCGGCGCCGGACTGGATCACCAGCTGCGCCCCCAGCCCTGCGTGCTCACCGGCGGACCAGTCCGGCCCCGCCGCGAGGCCGGCGACATAGCTGACCGGACCCATGTGGACGAGCAGGGCGACCGTGGCCAGGACGGTGATCACGAGCTTGACCACGACCCAGTAGTGGCGCAGCAGGCCCCAGGTCGTGCCGAGTGCGGAGATCATCCCGGTCAGCAGCGAGGCCGCGGCCAGCGGCACGATCACGTACCAGCCGGTCACATCCATGGCCAGGTAGGCGGACCGCGCAGTCTGGGCGTCTTTGCCGGCCAGGCCTGCCACGGCGAGGGCCAGAAAGGCCGCGACCGCGCCCAGCCAACCCACCGAGACCGTCACGTGCGCGGTGAGCGCGAGCTTCCGCCCGCGCGGCGACATGGCGGCCATCAGCCGTGGCTCCCCATGCCCCCACCGGCGAGGTGGACGATCACGAAGACCAGGACGAGGGCGATGGCGACGTACAGGAATGCGGTCACCCATCGCGGCCGGCCCGGGTCCGTACCGGGAGAAGAGGGAGAGTTGGCCATGAGTACGTCCTCCGCTGTCGCGCGTGGCTACCGGTTCTAGTGGCGGCCACTTTTGCGAGACACAGTGTCTCCGTCAAGTCATCGTGTCACGGAATCGGCGTCGCGTATATTTGGAGGATGCCGAAACTGTGGACCGAGACGATCGAGGCGCACCGGCACGCGGTGCGCGAGGCGACCCTGGACGCCACCGCCGCGCTGGTGGCGGAGCACGGCCTGCTCTCGGTGACGATGTCGCGCATCGCCCAGGAGACCGGCATCGGCCGGGCAACGCTCTACAAGTACTTCCCCGATGTCGAGTCGGTCCTGACCGCCTGGCACGAGCGCCAGATCACCCACCACCTCGAACACCTCACCGCGGTACGGGACCAGGCAGGCGACACCGCCGACCGTCTGAAGGCCGTACTGGAGGCGTACGCACTCATCACCCACGGGCGGCACGGGCACCATGGCACCGAGCTCAGTGCGCTCCTGCACCAGGGCGAGCACATCACCCGGGCGCACGAACAGCTCAACGACCTAATCCGGGACCTGGTGGCCGACGGCGCCAAGGCCGGCACCCTCCGGGACGACGTCTCACCCGACGAACTCGCCGCCTACTGCCTCCACGCCCTCGGTGCAGCCGGCAGTCTGCCCAGCAAGGCCGCGGTCCACAGGCTGGTCGCCGTCACACTCGCCGGGCTCCGCGCCCCGGCCGAAGCCGTCGTCCTGGCACCCATCGACGAGGACGGGACAGGCCGCCGACAGTCATCGCCCCACCGCCACCACCGGCACGGCGCCCACTGAGCCGGCGGCCACGAGGGCTTCAGGGCACGTGCCTGGGGCTGCGCGACGCTCCTGTCGAGACCGCCTACAACGCGGCCGCTCTCCTGCATACGGCGGCTCCGGCGCAGGCTTGCCCGGACTGGCCCCGGACCCTCCAGTCACCATCCAGCTCAGCGCGGCGCAGTCGCCGCCGCCACGAACATCGGCAGCGCCAGCAACAGCCGGTCGGCGGCAGCACGGGCGCGCCCGTGGGCCGGCAGCCAGGTCGGCACGGGCATGCACGATGGTGCGAGTGAAGGCCGGATCGTCGGAGTCGATGATGAAGGCGTCCCCGTCCTGCCCGATCAACACCATCCGCCCACCCGACACGAGAACCCGCTGCGCTTCCGTCAACACCCTTACGGGCTCCGTCAGTTCATGAAAGACCTTGTCCGCGCGATAGCCGTCGACTGAAGCGGGTCCGCCAGCGGCAGTTCGTACGCTCCCGCGATACGTAAGTCCGCATCGGGCCACCGCCCACGCCCGCCGCCACCAGCCTGACGCCCCGCTGCCCCATTCCGGCCGACCGCTCCCGCTCAGCGGGGCGCGTTGCGCAAGGGCAGCCGAGTCCTGGACGGCTGCACGTCGCCAGCTGGGCGACGGCCTTGTTGCTCCGCAACAGCTCCACCAACGACCACACCGCCGCCCAGCGCCTGCGCGGCGTCCATCCCGGCGCGGAGGTCACCGTCACCTTCGACGACAGCGCCGGCAGTACCGGCAACGCCTGCACGACCGCCCAGCTGGCCAGGGGCCAGACCTACTCCGTCCAGGGCGCAGGCGGCCCGAAGACCGGGTACGTCAGCGAGCCTGGCGACCGCCAATGGAAACAGGGGCGCACCTACACCTTCACGGCCACCGAGTACGGACCGCTGCTCAGCTTCACGTCCCGGTCCACCGAGTACGACTGGAACTGCGGCCCCCTGACCGCGAAAGTAAACGCGCGACCCACGTCCGCCTCCCGTGGACAAGTCCGTACCCAAGAACCGGCTGCCCGACGCCGTGGCCTTCAAGGGCAACGAACGCATCGACGTCGACGAAGCGGCGACGGCGTGCGCCGACATCCAGAACAGATGCACCTTCACCGTGGACGACGCCTACTCGTACGCGTACTACGACAAGGCGCGCACCGTCCTGGAGACCTACATCGACTGCACCCGCAACCCGCTCACCCACAAGCGGCCCGTCGGCTACACAGACCTGACCTACGACAGCCTCCGCCAGACCACCGGCAACGAGCGCCTCCAGAACACCCAGGACAACCTGCACAAGCAGTTCAACACGGGCTTCCAGAAGACCTCACCCGCCCCCTGGCGCTGGACCCCCGCCTCCAACCGCGAGATCAACGAGGTCATCCAAGCCGGCGAAGCCTCCTGGATCGAAGCCCAGGCCGCCCGCCAGCGCACCGACGGCTGGTTCACCAGCACCACCGACAATCCCGACCAGCAGTACCGCCTCCACATCACCGTCGACGGCCCCTCGGGCACCCTCGCCGACCGCGTCTACCAGCGCACGGGCCCCATGGCCACGGCCGAGAAGCGACGCTGCCGCTCGGACCGTCCCACCGCGCGGACCCCCAACGGAGCGACCGCTCATGCAGACTCCACTGAACGCGAGGGATGATGACCGGCGCCACGGTCAGTGGCCCGAATGCGTGAGCGAGAGCGGACGTGCGACACGGGCCGGTCTGGAGCAGATGAAGCGACAGAGCGCACCCGCTTGACCATGCCCTTCCGGACATCGGCCACCCAGCGGAATGTCCCGGCGCGATCTCGCCGGGACATTCCAGTCCCTTGGCTGTCGATTCGAGCCGCCCGCGCCGGGGTCATCGACGCCGCCTGCGAGGCAGCCGCCCGGCTGCGGCCGTAGGCCCGCGCCCTACATTTCGCACCAGTCAGGACAGTGAACAGCGGTCAACCAAGGACCGCCCTGGTACCGCTGCCGCGCACGCCGCCGGTGCCCAAGAAGGCATCACACTCGATGTTACCGACCTGATCAACTTCGTCAAGATCGTCGAACACCGCGGCGAAACCCTCTTCGTGCAGCTGTGAACCAGCGCCCGCTGCCTTCACCGCGAACGAGGCGCCCTTCGCCGCACTAGTCTCCCTGGCCCTTCTTGCCGTGTTGCCTCTTCCGGTCCTTGCCGCTGCCTTTGTCATCGCCCTCTTCCCGTTCGTCCTCCGGCTCGCCGGACGACTGCGTAGGCGCGGGCGTGGGCAGGGAGGCCGACGGGCGCGGCGGGCTGATTACCGAGCCGGACGGATCCGCTTGCGGAGTCTTGTCCGAGCCCTCGGGCGAGAGCCACATCATCCCCATCAGGGATGCGGCGAACAGGACAACCATTGCGGCGATCATCCCTGTTGCCCGCGGCATGGACCGGATCGATTCCGTGATCCTGCGGGGCTGTCCGGGCACGGCCCGGTGCCCGCCGGTAGACGGTGGTGCGGTCAGGGCAGGCATGTGAGCGGTCTCGGCCGCGGCCGGCGGTGTGGGCACCTTCCCGTACGCGGTCGGCTGCGCCGTCGAGGGACGGGGAGCGGTGTGGCCCCGCCACGATTCCGTAGCGAACCATTCGGCCACGTGCTGTGCTGTCGGACGGTCCTCCGGCTGCTTAGCGAGAAGCCGCAGCAGGTAGGACTCGAACGCGACAGGCAGATCCATGCCCAGCTGTCGTGGCGGCACCGGAGTTGCGTCGACGTGCTGGTAGAGCACGCCCGTCGTGGTGTCGGACTGGAACGGCGGGCTCCCGACGAGCAGTTGATACAGCACGCAGCCGAGCGAGTACACGTCGGACGCAGGACCCGCCTGCCGGCCCAGGGCCCGCTCAGGGGCCAAATACAGGCCGGTTCCCAGAATCTGACCGGTGGAGGTCAGCGCCGCGGAGGGATCGTCAACGAACTTGGCAATGCCGAAATCGGCGATCTTGACCGCCCCGGTGGCATCTGTCAGGAGATTGCCGGGCTTTATGTCACGATGCACGATGCCCTGCCCGTGGGCTGCCGCCAGTCCGGCAGCAGCCTGTGCGGCGATGCGGGCCACGCGCTCGGCCGACAGCCGGCCGCCCCGTTCCAGTTCCTGGGCCAGGCTGGCACCCTCGACCAGTTCCATCACGAGGTAGAAGCGGTCTTCCCAAGAGCCGAAGTCAAAGACTCCCACCACATGGGGATGGCTCAGGCGCGCGGCAGTCTGCGCTTCGAGGCGGAAGCGGTCGCCCGCCGACGGGTCGACTGCTCCCCCCAGCAGCAGCTTGACGGCAACCGGCCTGCGCAGCACTTGGTCAGAGGCCCGAAAGACCTCCCCCATGCCACCGCAGCCGATAGAGGCGTCCAACCAGTACCGCTCTGCCACCAGCACGTGCGTACAACCCCGATTCTAGTGAGCGATCCAGACGAACGCGGCCCGCACTCGGCAGTATCAGCTCGTGCTCGGGACTCTGCGGCGGCCTCAGCCTACCGACACCAAGAGGAAGCGCGGAGACCGCCGTTCGCCCAGAGGCCGCCCTCCCGCCTGACGGCGTCCGCCCTTCTCATACCCGGCACCCCCCGGCGATGAGCGCAAGCGTGATCCGTCTTCGGACGCCAACTGGGCGTCTTCGATGACGTGGCAGATGACACTGGACTCTCCCCGTCCGGCTAGCTCGGCGGGGTCTTCGTCGAGGAGGCCGGTAACCAGGGCGCAGAGGCTGCTGGTCTCGGCCCTGGAGGCCCGGGACTGGCGTGCGCGCCCAGGTGGTGCTCAGCTTCACCAGGGCCGGGCAGTCCGTCTGACCCGACTCCCGCAGACGGCTGGGTCGAACACAACCCTGGCGTGGGGACAGCCGACCGCACCCGTATCCGCGGTGCCGCCCGGCTGACGGCAGCAGGCGTACGGGCGGCGGACATCCGGGCGTCGGCAAGCTCCCCGAGACGGAAGGGGGCACGGCGTGGATCGGCCTGCACCGGCCGACCGAGGCCGAGCTGCTGTCCGTCGCCGAGGAGTTCGACCTGCACCCCCTCGCCGTCGAGGACGCCCTGGAAGCCCACCAGCGGCCCAAGCCTAGTCGCGAGCCCCCTCGAATTGCAGACCGAAGGCCCCTTCCTCGCCCACACTGACCGCACTCCAGCACTTCGAGGACTTCCCCGCCGACGCCCTGCCCTCCTTCGTCGCCTACGTGATCAAGGACGAGCACGCCTCCTGGCGGCGCCTCTTGGGCCTGGCCGGCCCCGCTGTCCTCATCACAGCCCTCGCAGCCGCCGTCGGCCTCCGCTACGTTGCCTCCACCATGACCCCCGAGTCCGGTGGCGGCTACAGCCACGCCACCAGTACGGGCGGGAGCGAGACCCAACGCGAGGAACCCGCCGTGACCAGCAGCACGCAGCCCGCGCGGACCAAGCCGTCGGCACCGGCCCGCACCGGTGCCGCCATGCCCGCCGCAGAGCAGCCCCACGACGATGGGCACGGGCACTGACCCGAAGGACTACGTCACCGGAGGCTGCTCGGCGCTGCGGAGCAGCACAGCCAGCAGCAGACCAGTGGTGAGCTTCGTGTCCTCTCCCCGTCCGGGATCGCGTGTCATCAGCAGATGGTGGGTCGTCCCGACGAGCGCGAGCGCGATGGTGGCAGCGTCGGCACCCGCGGCCAGCCGACCGCCGCGCTGCTCCGCCTGCAGGTAGAAGGTGAAGGCGTGCTGGATCGCAGCGAACGCCGGTGCGCCGGCCTGGAGGCCTTCCCGGGTGTGCAGCGCAGCCGCGGGGCGTGTCATCGCCAGTCCCACCACCGCAGGAGGCAGAGCGTCCATCAGGACGAGGACGACTTCCTGAAGATTGTGCGCAACCGTCGCCTGGCCGACCTTCGCCTTCAGCGCTTCGGCCTGGCGGGCGCTGCGCGCGAACCGATCCAGGACCAGCTCGGCAACGAACTCGTCCAGGCTGGCGAAGTGCGTGTGCAGAACACCCTTGCCGCAGTCAGCCTCCACGGTGATCGCACGGCTGGTCAGAGCCCCTGCGCCGTCGCGGGCCACCACCCGCTCCGCAGCCGCGAACAGCCGCTCACGCAAGTCCGGAATCGCCACTCCACGAGGTGACACAGCAGCCCCTTCCCTCAGGCCCATTGCAAGTATGGGCGAGCGCCCATACTGTTTGGGCACTTGCCCATACTAGGGCCGGGGCGCCGTACCGCGCCCCGGTGGGAGGGAGTTCACCCATGGAACGACTCGCCAACACCGCACAGGCAGAGGCATGGAACGGCTACGAGGGCGAACAATGGGCCCGCAGTCAGGAACGCTGGGACGCCATCAACGACGGCTTCAACCAGCCCCTCCTGGAGGCTGCGGCCATCTCGGAAACCGATTGCGTGCTGGACATCGGCTGCGGGGCAGGCCGCACCACCCGGCTCGCAGCCCAGCGCGCCGGCCGAGGCCAGGCACTCGGACTGGATCTGTCAGGCCCGATGCTGGAGAAGGCCCGCGACAGCGCCCTGCGCGAAGGCGTGCAGAACGTCTCCTTCATTCAGGGCGACGCCCAAGTCCACCCCTTCGACGCCGAGGGGTTCGACGCGGTCATCAGCCGCTACGGCATGACCTTCTTCACCGACCCCGTCGCCGCGTTCACCAATCTCCACCGCGCGCTGCGCCCCGGCGGCCGGCTGGCCTTCATCTGCGCGGCCGAAGCCGAAGCCAACGAGTGGCTGCAGGCAATGGCCTCGCTCGAGGGCATCCTGCCGCTCGGCGGCTTCGGAAAGCCGGGCACACTCGGCATGTTCGCGCTCACCGACCCCGACCACACCCGGATGCTGCTCACCGCGGGCGGGTTCGCCGAAGTCGATGTGCAGCGGGTCGAGGTGCCGGGGAAGTGGGGTGTCAACGCGGCAGATGCCACGGCGTTCCTGCTCGACTCCGGCCCTGGACGCCACCTCCTCGACCAGGTCGGGCCGCAGGAGCAGACCCAGGCACGCAAGGCGCTGACGGTCGCCCTGCGAGATCACGAGGCGGACGGAGCGGTGTGGCTTCGCAGCAGCTCCTGGCTGGTCACCGCCGTACGGGAGCCCGTACACGGCTGATCCCGTCAGGTGCGAACCATGCGGGCGATGGCCTGGGAGGCTTCCTGGACCTTGTCGCGGGCTCCGTCGCCGCCTTCCGCGATGGCGTCGGCGACGCATGAATGGAGGTGGTCTTCCAGCATGGTCAGCCCGAAGGACTGCAGGGCCTTGGTGGTGGCGCTGACCTGGGTGAGGACGTCGATGCAGTAGGTGTCCTCGTCGACCAGGCGCTGCAGACCACGCACCTGGCCTTCGATGCGGCGCAGCCGTTTGAGGATGTCGTCCTTGTTGGCGGTGTAGCCGTGCACGGGGCGATCCCTTCCTTCCTATCGGCGTTTTACCCCCGGGGGGTATAACCATAACGATGGGTTGCAGCCATCTGTTCCGCTGAACGTCGGGCGAATGCATAAGTGCCCCCGCCCGAGCGACGGGCGGGGGCACCTTCTACAGGTAAGGGTCAGGCGACATCCACCGAGTCAGGAATCATGGCCGGCTCCGGCCGCGTGCCGCAGGGGCCCACCGGGCCCACAAGGTACTGCGAGCCCTCCTCCAGGAGCCACCCCCGTCACCCTAGTGGGAGTGACCACCCGGCTCGGCCGTGGTGGCGTTCGCTGCCGGGGCGCCGGATCCGCCTGCCTGGGCCGTGAAAGCTGCCGTCCGAACCTTGCCCTCGTGCTGGAAGTCCAGGAAGAGCCGGTAGGTTCCTGCGCTCGGGGCCGTGGCAGTGAAGGAGACGTCCGGCCCGGGGCCACCCTCGTTGGGGTGGACGTGCAGGTAGGCGAGGTCTCCGTCGCGAAGGGCGACCAGGTGGCCGTACGCCCCGAGGTAGGGCTCGAGGTTCGTGACCGGCTTGCCGTCCTTGCTGACCGCGAGCTTGAGTTCGCCGGCTTTACCGGGGTCGAGGGTCCCACCAAGGGTGACCTGATAGCCCTCCACCTCCGCAGTCGTCGCGGCCGGGGGCACGGGGTTCGGCGCGTACGCCCCAGGCACCGACAGGTCAACGCCCAGGGTGACGCCCTTCGCGCCTTCCGCAGCGGGCGCGAAGTCGGCGAAGGCCTTGTACGCCCCTGCCGCAGGAAGGTCCACCGGCGCCGACCACGTCCCGTCGTCCGCACGCACCGGGTGCAGATGGCGATAGACGGTGAGGTCGCGTGAGGCAACGATGAAATGCAGCTCCTTGCCGTGCTCGGTCTTGAAGGCGGTGACCTTGCGGCCTTCCGCATCCTTGATCGAAAACTTCAGCTCACCCGGACCCACGGCGATCTGCGGAGTATCCAGGGCCAGCGTGTAGCCGCCCTCCGACACCTGCAGGCCCCCGGCCGCCGGCCCCTGGGCCGCCTCCTCATGAGCTCCGCGCCCGGCGGCGCCCGCATCGGTCGACACCGGTGCCGCGTGGCCCGCATGTTCCGTTTTCCCCGGTGTACCTACGGGTCCTACGCCCGCCCCGACCCCGTAGGCGGCCCCGAAAGTCGCTGCGAGTGCGGCGGCAAAGACGGCGGTCTTCACTCCGGTGTTCATGGCTGCTCTCCCGTACGACGTAGTGCCGCGTCCAGCGGTTCCATGAGCCCACCATACCCCTGGGGGGTACCAAGTCAAGCCGAGGAAACACTTGCGGGGAGATACCACAGGGGGGTATATCTGAAGCCAGTCCGGATACCCCCTGCGGGTATCTGAATCGATCAAGGAGAAGTCCATGTCTTCCTGCTGTACCCCTGATGGCACCTGCAGCACGAACGCCGGCGAATCGACGACAGCCACGGCCGTCGTCGACAGCACCGCCACCGTCTACCGCGTGTCGGGCATGACCTGCGGCCACTGCAAGACCGCCATCACCAAGTCCGTCAGCGCGCTCGACGGGGTCCTCTCCGTCGACGTGGACGTGGCCGGCGGCCTCATCACCGTAACCACGGCCGGCGACCCCGACGACGCCGCGATCACCGTGGCGGTGGACGACGCCGGCTACGAGCTGACCGGTCGGGTCTGACACCCAGCCCGACCCCGACCAACCTGGCCGCCGGGGCCCCGTCCATCCATCGGGCCCCGGCCTCCACCCCGCGCTCGAACGAGGAGCAGCCCTCATGACCACCATCACTCCCGGCGCCGCCCAGGTCGAGCTCGCCATCGGCGGCATGACCTGCGCCTCTTGCGCGGCCCGCATCGAGAAAAAGCTCAACCGCATGGACGGCGTCGAGGCGACCGTCAACTACGCCACCGAGAAGGCCAAGGTCACCTTCGACGCCGACATCTCCGTCGCGGACCTGATCGCCACCGTCGAGGCCACCGGATACACGGCGCAGGAGCCTGCGCCGCCCCGTACGAACGGCCCGTCCGGCAGCGGGGAGGACCCGGCCGAGCACGACGAGCTGCGCCCTCTGCGCCACCGGCTCGTCACCGCCGTCTCGCTCGCCCTGCCGGTCATCGCCATGGCCATGATCCCGGCCCTGCAGATCGACTACTGGCAGTGGCTCTCGCTCACCCTGGCCGCGCCCGTCGTCACGTACGCTGCCTGGCCCTTCCACCGCGCCGCCTGGACCAACGCCAAGCACGGCGCGGCCACCATGGACACACTGATCTCGGTGGGTACGACCGCCGCGTTCCTGTGGTCACTGTGGGCTCTGTTCTTCGGAACTGCCGGCAGGCCCGGGATGACCCATGCCTTCGAGTTCACCATCGCCCGCACCGACGGCGCCGGAAACATCTACCTGGAGGCGGCGGCCGGGGTCACTGCCTTCATCCTCGCCGGCCGCTACTTCGAGGCCAGGTCCAAGCGCAAGGCCGGCGCCGCCCTCAAGGCGCTGCTGGAGCTCGGCGCCAAGGAAGTGACGGTGCTGCGCAGCGGCCGCGAAGTCACCGTACCCACAGCCGACTTGCAGGTCGGCGACCGCTTCCTGGTACGCCCCGGAGAGAAGATCGCCACCGACGGCACCGTCGTCGAGGGTTCCTCCGCCGTGGACGCTTCCATGCTCACCGGCGAGTCCGTCCCCGTGGAGGTTTCGCTCGGGGACTCCGTCACCGGCGCCACCCTCAACGCCGGCGGGCGCCTCGTGGTCGAGGCCACCCGCGTCGGTGCCGACACCCAGCTGGCCCGGATGGCCAAGCTGGTCGAGGACGCGCAGAACGGCAAGGCCGCGGCCCAGCGGCTCGCCGACAAGATCTCCGCCGTGTTCGTGCCGGTCGTCATCGGTCTGGCCCTGGCCACCCTCGGCTTTTGGCTCGGCACAGGATCCGGCCTCGCGGCCGCCTTCACCGCCGCCGTCGCCGTACTGATCATCGCCTGCCCCTGCGCCCTGGGCCTCGCCACCCCCACCGCCCTCATGGTCGGCACGGGCCGCGGCGCCCAGCTCGGGATCCTGATCAAGGGACCCGAGGTACTGGAGACCACCCGCAAGGTCGACACCATCGTTCTGGACAAGACCGGAACCGTCACCACCGGCAAGATGACTCTGCTCGCCGTGCACACCGCGGCCGGCACCGACGAGAACCAAGTCCTGCGCCTGGCAGGAGCGTTGGAGCATGCCTCCGAGCACCCCATCGCGCAGGCCGTCGCTGCCGGCGCCGCTGCCAAGGTAGGCGCGCTGCCCGCCCCGGAGGACTTCGCCAACATCCCCGGACTGGGCGTGCAGGGTGTCGTCGAAGGCCACGCCGTTCTCGTCGGCCGCGAGAAACTGCTCACGGAATGGGCGATGGAACTGCCCGCGGAACTGGAGCGCGCCAAGGCGGAGGCCGAAGCCGCCGGCCGCACCGCCATCGCGGTGGCCTGGGACGGTGAGGCACGCGCGGTCCTGGAGGTCGCCGACGCGGTCAAGGAGACCAGCGCGGAAGCCATCCGGCGCCTGCGCGCCCTGGGCCTCAAGCCGATCCTCCTCACCGGTGACAACAAGGCCGTCGCCGAGTCCGTCGCCGCCGAAGTCGGGATCGACGAGGTCATCGCGGAGGTCATGCCCCAGGACAAGGTCGATGTCGTCAAAAAGCTGCAGGCCGAGGGCCGCAGCGTCGCGATGGTCGGCGACGGCGTCAACGACGCGGCCGCACTCGCCCAGGCCGACCTCGGCCTGGCCATGGGAACCGGCACGGACGCCGCCATCGAAGCGGGTGACCTGACACTCGTACGAGGAGACCTGCGAGCTGCGGCGGATGCGATCCGCCTCGCTCGCAAGACGCTCGGCACCATCCGCTCGAACCTGTTCTGGGCCTTCGCCTACAACGTGGCCGCTCTGCCGCTCGCCGCAGCCGGCTTGCTCAATCCGATGATCGCCGGAGCGGCCATGGCCTTCTCCTCCGTCTTCGTCGTCGGCAACAGCCTGCGACTGCGCGGCTTCCAGGCCACCGACAACTGAGGAGCCTCCCGTGGCCGGTTACGTACAGAGCAAGGAAGTCATCATCAGACGCCTGCGCCGAATCGAGGGCCAGGTCCGCGGGGTCCAGCGGATGGTTGACGAGGACTCCTACTGCATCGACGTCCTCACGCAGGTTGCCGCGATCAACGCCGCATTGCAGTCGTGCGCGGTGGCCCTGCTGGACGAACACCTCAGCTGCTGCGTCACCGAGGCCATCACCGCGGGCGGGGACCAGGCGAAGGTGAAGGTGGGCGAGGCTTCGAAAGCCATCGCCCGGCTCATCCGGGCCTGATCTCACGGCCCGTACGCACTGCCCCCGAGCGAGGAAGACCACGCTGCGGGGGCGGTCCGTGGTGTTGGCGACGAATCACACCCAAATACCCACTGGGGGTATGCCGGTGCTGCGGTGGCGGCCCGTACGATGAGCCGCTTGCGAGGGGCGAGGGGCGAGGGGGATGCGTGTGCGCCGGCTAGGAGAGCTGGAAGCCGAGATCATGGACCGGGTATGGCTGTGGGAACGCCCCACTACGGTCCGCGAGATCGTCGACGACATAAACCGGGGGCGCCAGGTCGCCTACACGACCGTCATGACGGTTGCCGACATCCTTCACCGCAAGGGATGGCTGCGTCGCGAGAAAGCAGGTCGCGCGTGGCTCTACGAGGCGGTCCGCAGTCGCGAGGAATACACGGCAGGTCTCATGCAGGACGCACTCGGGGACAGCCAGAACCGCGAGGCCGCCCTCTTGCATTTCGTGGAACGCATGTCCCACGAGGACGTGGAAACGCTGGACGCCGTACTGCGCGCCGCCCGACGCGACCGCCCGGCCGGCGGCCCCTGGAGCAGGCAATGAACCATCACGTCCTGCCTCCCCTCGGACTCGCCCTCGCCACAGGCGCATTGTTGCCCTGGACGCTGGCACGCGCCCGCTGGGCCCAGCAGGTTCCGCGGCTGGCGCTCACCGTGTGGACGGCATGCGGCCTGATCTTCGCGCTCGCGGTGGCCCTGATCCCGGCACAACTGCTACTCCCCCGCAGGATCAGCCACCGGCTCGTCGACATGGCCCTGACCCTGACCCTCCCCTCCCTTCACCAACTGAGGCATGCGACCGGTCTCGAATACGCCGCAGCGACTACCGCTCTCGCCGTCCTGGCGTTGCCCGTCACCGGCTTCCTGCGTGAGGTCCTGAGAGCGTGTCGGGCCCGGTCCCGACACGCAGGACTACTGCAACTGGTCGGCCGCTACGACGCGAGGCTGGGAGCGACCGTCTTGGACGACCCACGCCCCGCGGTCTACTGCCTTCCCGGACGGTCGCGCCAGGTGGTGGTCTCGTCAGGGGCGGTCACCACCCTGACGGAACCTCAGCTGGCCGCCGCCCTCTGTCACGAGCGGGCTCACATCGCAGGCCGCCATCATTTGCTCGTCGCGGCGGCCAGAGCCTACGCAACCGCCTTCCCCCGACTGCCGCTGGCCCGGCTCGGCGGAAGGGCCGTACCGCTCCTGCTGGAGATGGCGGCGGACGATCAAGCGATGCGTGCTGCTTCACGAGAGGCACTGGCCACGGCGCTCTACACGCTGGCAGTCGGACGGTCACCGCGCGAGGCATTCGCGGCGAGCGGCCCCTCGGCAGCTCTGCGCATGCGCCGCATCCTCACTCCGCATCGTGCGGGACACCCCGTCCTGCGTGGGCTGTTCG
Organism: Streptomyces tatrensis; assembly: GCF_049310065.1. Taxonomy (NCBI): domain Bacteria; kingdom Bacillati; phylum Actinomycetota; class Actinomycetes; order Kitasatosporales; family Streptomycetaceae; genus Streptomyces; species Streptomyces tatrensis. Next base: position 1,441,484 of record NZ_JBMDLB010000011.1, read on the forward strand.
CGGTCACGGCAGCGGCGGGCGCCATCACTCCGCTGATCCTCGCCTGTTGTTCGGTGCCGGGTTAGCAGCCCCTACCCCCAACCACTCTAATTACTAAGCGAATTCGTAAGTTTGGCATCAGCTTCCCTCACTCGAATTCCCCGCTATTGTGGGCGCGTGCGAGCGCAGAACCGGGAACGGCGAGAGGTATGGACATATGCTGCTGGGTCACGTCCGGACGGCAGCATCTGACGACGCAACATCAATTTCTCGACTTCTCGCCGTGGGGATTCGCGATAGCTACGGCGAAATTCTCGGACGGACCGACACCGAGCGGCTGGTTTCCGACCAGTGCGCCCTGCCCCGCCTAAGAGCTGAAATCGAAATGCCCGGCGGGGCGCCGGGCTGGCTGGGCTGGCTGGTGGCCGTGGACCCGGACGGCAACATCCACGGTGTTGCGTCAGGCGGCGTCGCCGTTCCAACCCAGGGTGAGATATACGCCCTGTGCACCGCTCCCGGCCGGCGCCGCAAAGGCGTGGGGACGGCATTGCTTGCGGCGGTCACCATACGGATGGTCGCGTACGGCGCCACCTCCCAGCGAATCAGTCTTCCCGTCGACAAGGACCCTGCGCTGCCGTTCTTCACGCACCACGGCTTCGCCCTCGTCACGCCGCTCCGGCTCGGCCGCACTCTCTGACCTGCCGCTGGGCCATCGCCGCTACCCGCATCACTCCAGACCGTGGCAGATCCACGCCATCGCGTGTTCACGCAGCCCTTTCCGCTGGTCCGTCCCCGCACCACAGGACAGGATTTCCTCAACGGCGCGGTCCCGGCGGCACGGAACCTCGCCGGGACCGCTGGACCGAACGAGCCCCTGGAGGAGCGATGCACACACCGAGCGGCACTTCCCTGCCCGACGTGCCTGCTGCGCTTGTGCCGGTCCTGCCGTCCGGATACGCGGGACGGTGTGAGGCGCTGGGCACCAGCATCCGCGCCACCGCGCAATACCTGCCCGGCCTCGAGTCGACCGCTCCCGTCGACAATGACTCGGTGTGGCTGCACGACGCACTGCTCGGCCCCCACAGTGCCGACATCGTCCGCTACTTGAGGCTGGCTCGGGTCACCGGCGGCCCGGTCCTCGACCTCGGCTCAGGGGCGGGTCGACTCGCCGTTCCCTTCGCCCGGCACGGCTTCCTCGTCGAGGCTGTCGACCGGGACACTTCGAGCCTGGAACGGCTCCAGACGTGGGGCCGGCGGATCGGGCCGCAGGTGTCGCAGCTGGTGATCCCCACTCGCGCCGACCTCGCGGAGCTGCACCTGCGGCGCACGTACCGTCTGGCGTTGCTCGCCGGGACGATGGTCTCTGCCGTATCGCCACGGGTGCGCCCAGAACTGCTGCGCGAGATCGCATCACACCTGGACCCCGGCGGCGCGCTCGCCCTCGACTACACGGCGCACCAACTGCGGGGGCTGTCCGAGGATCCCCACCGCACGTGGGCTTTCCAAGTTCCCCGCTTCGACGGAATCGAGGAGTGGGTGGTGGCTCGCCAGGTCTTCGACCTGGCGGACATGAGCGAGCGCATCACGTACTACGCGGTCCGGACGGGCAAGTCGAGTTCCGAGCGGGTGGTCCTGACCACCGACAAGTGGGTCATCGACCCGCAACGACTCACGGACGAGCTGCACGCGGCCGGACTCCGCATCGAGGGCCGGCAACGCCGCCGCATCGACGAGCGGACCGAGAGCGTGTTCCTCGTTTGCCGGGCCCACGACTGACGACCTCAGCAACCGACTCCTCCCACCTCTCTCCCAGCCGGGCGGACAAGAGGTACGATGCCCTCAAACCTTTGGGCTGACCAGGTGATGGACACCTGCTGACAGGGGTGGCGGAGGAGTGGCTGGCGTGCAGGTGTCAACGGGCCGCGAGGCGGTGATCCAGCGCCTCCGTGACGTGGGACTGCGGGTCACAGGGCCCCGCCTGGAGGTGCTTCAGGTCATGGCAGCGGGTGGCCACATGGACGTCGAGACCATCACCGCGACCGCCCGTGAGAGGCTCGGCACCCTGACCAGCCAGGCCGTCTACGAGATGCTTCGCCACTTCCTCGATACGGGCTTGGCTACAAAGTTCGACCGCCCCGGACTGCCGGCCGTCTTCGAGATCTCAGGCACACCTCACCAGCATGCGCTCTGCGTGCGCTGCGGCCGGGTGGAGAACGTGGAATCCGAGGTGCCGAAAGCGATCGGCGAGGGTCTCGAGGAGTGGCGGATGGGCGAAGCGGATGTAGTGTTCAAGGGCTTGTGCCCCGACTGCCTCCGTGCGGCGGGGGATTGAGCCTGAGTCCGGAGGGGGTGCTGCACTCTGAGCAGGTACGGGATCGGTCCGCGAGTGGGTGACCAGACCCTCGCGCTCTACCTCGAGCTTCGTGAGCGCCCGGAGTCCGGAGTCGAGAAGATCGCAGCCTCCCTCGGATTCTCGACCGAAGAGCGCGAGCGCTGCCTGGCCGAGCTTTCCGCGCTCGGCCTGCTTGAACACCATGGGGCCAGAGACAGCCGCGCTGCCGTCGAACCGGGCACCGCACTACTCGGGCTCCTCCGAGCCGAACGGGAACGCCTGCGGAACCGGCTGATAGAGACCGGCCGCTTCCACGACACCCTGGACATTCTGGCTGGGCCCGTCTTGCGTGCCGGCGCCGCACCCAAGCGTGAGGTCGGGGTCGAGATCGTGACCGACCTGAGCCGAGTCCGTCTGGAGCGAGCCGGAATCTCCGAGTCCGTGGCACGCGACCGTCAGACCATGCATACAGGAGCGGTCGGCCGCGAGGAGAGCGAACAGACTCTCGAAGAAGATCGACGACAGCTGGCGCGCGGCGTAAGGGTGCGAGCCATGTATGGCCGCCGCGCGGCCTCCGTACCGGACATGGCGCGGCACCTGCGAGATCGAGCCGAACTGGGGGTGGAAATAAGACTTTCCCCCGTAGTCCCGATGAACATGTTCCTCGCGGACGAGAACTTCGCCCTCCTGCCCATCGACCTGCAGGATCTCTCTGCGGGCGCAATCATCGCGCGGGGATCCGCACTGGTCGGCTCGTACCTGGCGCTGTACGAGTACTGCTGGCATTGCGCGACGCCCCACGGGGAGGACTCCCCTACCGAGCGCGGCGGCGACGGGCTGTCTGAACAGCAGGTAGCCGCACTTCACATGCTCGCCTCAGGCGTAAAGGACGAGGAGGTAGCCCGCAACCTGGGAGTGTCCCTGCGCACCGCAAGTCGCCTCCTCTCGGAAATCATGCAGGAGTTGGGGGCCGCGAGCCGCTTCGAGGCGGGGGTCAAGGCGGCCCGTCTCGGCTGGCTGGACGCGAGGAGCAGCACGCCGGAGGGCCCTGCGTGACGTGCCCCACAAGCCACTTCGGGGCCGGAAGTTCTTGTCCTGGCGTGTGACAAAGTGTGGCGGGCATTCTTATGATCAGGGGGTCACTTCGCAATGTCGACGGGTGACGACAGCAGCGGTATCCAGTCTGCCGAGAGGGTTCTCGCGCTTTACCAGGAACTCCGCCAGCGCGGGGTGTCCAATCTCGACGAGGTCTTCGATGAGCTGAAGTTACCGCCGGAAGAGTACGAACAGCGACGCGCGGAACTGATCACCCTCGGCCTCATCGTGCCAACCAGCACCACCCATGCCACACGTGCCGATCTCCAGGCGGGTACCTGGGAGTCCGGACCGGATGCGGTTGCCGTGGTCGACCCCGAGATCGCCCTACTCCGCATGCTGCAGCAGGAGCGGGAGCGGCTCCGGGAGCACCTGGACGAGTCCGACCGCGCCTACAGCACGCTCGAAGCATTAGTGGGGAGATTCCTTCGGCCCGGCTCGCTGAACGGCTCCGCAGTCGAGGTAGAGCTCCTCAGTGACTACCGGAGGATCCAGCAGGCGCTGGAGGACATCACCGATGTCATCCAGCACAATCTCGCGTCCATGCACGTGACCGCCCTTGTGCGAGAGGTCGCGGACCGCGTACTCAGCCGGGATCTGAGGCAGATCGAGAACGGCGTGCGCATCCGCGCCGTCTATCACCAACGCATCACCGCATCCCCGGAGGCAGCCGAGATGCTGCGCCGCCGGGTCGAGGTGGGCGTCGAGATCCGGCTGTCCCCCGCGGTCCCCATAAACATGATCATCGCCGATCAGCAGTTCGCCGTTCTCCCCGTCCACCGCGAGGACCGGGCCGCCGGCGCCATCCTGGCTCGCGGACCGGCGCTCGTCCGCTCGTATCTGGCGCTGTACGAGCACTGTTGGCACACGGCGACTCCGTACGGCGACGACGTCGCTGCCGAACGCGGCGGGGACGGCCTGTCCGAACAGCAGCGGGCAGCTCTCAAAATGCTGGCTTCGGGCATGAAGGACGAAAAGATCGCCCGAAGTCTGGGAGTCTCGTTGAGGACAGTGAGCCGCATGCTGTCCGAGGTGATGCAGGAGCTCGGTGCGTCGAGCCGCTTCGAGGCCGGCGTACGCGCCTATCGGCTCGGCTGGCTCGACTGATTCCTGCCCGATTCCGACCTGCACAGTGGCGAAATACTGACGCAGCGCTTCGGACCGCAAGACCGAAAAGCCCCGTGTTCGCCTGGAGCGGCGATCACGGGGCGCTTCGGCTGCGTTAATTGGCCGGAGCCACCGGGGCCGGGGCCGGCTTGGCGGAGTCCCAGCCGTTTCCGTTCGACGGAGTCGGAGACGGCACCGGGGTGTCGGCACCGTCCGCCGACGCCGCGGCCGGTGTGGCGGAGTCCCAGCCGTTTCCGTTCGACGGGCTCGGGGACGGGGACGGAGCGCTAGGGTCGGAACCCTCGGCCACCGAGCGCTGCGAAGCAGTCGCCGACGGGGATACGGCGACCGCCGCTCCACCGGCGACCGCGGTACAGAGCAGGAGCGCGAGGGCGAACTGGCCGGCCGTTTTGCGAATTCCGGTGGTGTGCCCAGCAGACATGATTCCTCCAGGAATGTGGAATGTGATTTCCGCCTTCGTAGGCCCCGTGCCGCCGGGCTCCCCTTGAAGACATCTCTATTCTTGTCGCACCCTCAAGGCTGAATCCAGCATTCCTCCATGCGTGGAAACGCCATGGCGTGGATGAGACAAGGGACATCAACACGCCACGATCCCAGGAGAGTTCATGCAGACGTTACAGTTCCAGTTATTTGGTCCAACCAAAAGAGATGTTAGACTGGTATTCCGGCCTTCTCGACCCTCCAGGAGGGAAGCGCCGGAGAGGCAGGAGCGTGCCGTCGCTCCTGCCTCATTTGCGTTCCGGCAGGCCGCTGCGCACACAGTGCGCGCCGGTACACCTCCAGCGTCCGCGTGGCCGCGGCCTGCCAGCTCATCGCCCGCGCATGGCGCACCGCGGCCCCTCCCATGCTCACGACGGCCTCGGGGTGCTGCGCGAACCACCGCAGGCGGCGGGCATAGTCCACCGGATCATGGCCGGGCACCAGCACTCCGGTCACCCCGTCCCACACGGCCGTCGGCAGTCCACCGACGGCCGCCGCCAGTACGGGGGTTCCGCAGGCCTGCGCCTCCAGCGCGACCAGCCCGAAGGACTCGCTGCGCGAGGGCACCACAAGGACGTCCGCCGCCCGGAACCAGTCCGCCAGCTCTGCCTGCGCCACGGGCGGGAAACATCGGAGTACGTCCGCCACCCCCAGCTCACGCGCCAGGTCCCAGGGTCCGCCGACCGGCCCGGCGCCCGAGTGTCCGCCGACCACCGGGACAAGAAGACGGCTGCGCAGCGCAGGGTCGGTCTTCAGAAGCTCGGCGACCGCTCTCACGAGGACGTCCGGCCCCTTGAGTGGCTGGATTCGTCCCGCGTACACGGGGATGAAGGCCCCGGTGGGCAACCCGAGTCGCGCCCGCGCCGCTGCCCGACCCTCACCGGGGCGGAAGGTGTCCAGATCCACGCCCGGTCGGACCACGTCGACGCGAGGTGCCGACGCCCCGTAAAGATCACGCAACGCCCCCGCTTCGTCTGCCGTATTGGCGATCAGCCTGTCCGCAGAGGCCATGACTTGCTGCTCACCCCGGATCCGCAGCTCGGGCTCGGGGGTGTCGCCGGCGGCGAGGGCGGCGTTCTTCACCAGGGCGAGGGTGTGTGCGGTGTGTACGAGCGGTATCCCCCAGCCGGCGGCGGCGATGCGGCCGGCCTGGCCGGAGAGCCAGTAGTGGGAGTGGACCAGGTCGTAGCGCCGCCGCTCTTTCATCAGCGCCAGCGAGAACGGCACCACCAGACCCGGCATGTCCTCCTTGGGGAGGGCGGCGCGTGGCCCCGCGTGCAGATGCCGGACCCGTACCCCCGGGGCGAGGTCGACCTGGGACGGCCGGCCCTCACCGCGACAGCGGGTGAAGAGGTCTACTTCGATGCCTTGTTCGGCGAGAGCGCGGGAGAGCTGAACCATGTAGACGTTCATGCCGCCCGCATCCCCGGTGCCGGGCTGGTGGAGCGGTGAGGTGTGGACACTGAGCATGGCGACGCGCAGGGACACGTGGAGCTCCTAGGGGAACGGGCCACGTGCCCTGCGCCCGCCGCGTGGCCGGCCGGCGCGCCACGCGGCGAAGGGGGGAATCTTGCCGTTTTGCTGTCTTGCGTCAGGGGGCCTGCCGGGCGGCCCGGTCAGAAGCCGAAGATCGGACCCGACGGTGGGGCCAGCCGACTGCCGGGCGGCAGCGGGGCGAGTGCCGCATCGGACACGGGGCGCCCGGGCGCCGCCTTGAGCGCCGCCGACAGACGGTCTGCGCCCTCCGGCATCACCGGCCGGGCCCAGGCGCTTAGTGCGGAAGCCACCGCCAGTTGGGCGGACAGGGCCGGAAGGTGACGGCAGTCCGCCGTGGGGCGGCATGTCTCGTGGGCGTTGACGTGGCCGAAGTCGGACACCAAGCGGACGATTTCGTCGAGCAGGGCGACCGCCCTGCGGGGATCGAAGGTGTCAGGACCGTACGCCTCGCGCAGATCCTCCACCGCCCTCAGCAGTCGCTGCGCCAAGACCTCCCAGCCTGTGCCACCGGGCAACGCCGCGGGAGCCAAGCCCGCGCTCTCTGCCCTTACCGCCGCGAACAGCCGGGACAGCCAGCTGTTCCAGTTCTCGTCCAACTCCTTTCGGGCAGCATCGAGCCGGTCGGCATGGAACACCGTTCGCCGACCCAGCGGGCGAGCCTGCAGGACGTGGCGGCGGAGCGTGTCGGACCCGTACTCGGTAAGGAGGTCCAGCGCCCACACCTTGTGATCGGAGCCGGAGACGATGGCCTTGTCCTCGATGACGAACGACTCGTTCACACAGAATTCCTGTGGAAGCTTGATGCCCTGGGACAGGAGAATGACCGGCAGCAAGACGGCGTGGCAGAAGGCATGGCCGAACCCGCAGAAGTGGATGGTGCGTTCAGGCAGCGGCCGGTCGTCGCCGTAGCCGAAGAGATGCATCGCGGCTGCCTCGAAGCAGCCGTCGATCCGGTGCTCGGGGAAGCCGTCCACCGGGACGCTCAGCCCCCACTCCGCCGGATGCGAAACCGCGATGTCCGGCAGACCGTCCTCGACCAGCGACTCGCACAGTGCGGCGAGACGGGGCGGCAGGCCGGTGGCGTCCCAGTAGTCGGCGAGCGTTTCGCGGAAGGGTTCCAGCGGGATGTAGAGGCGGCGGCAGCGCCGGGGCACTGCCGGGGTGGCACACACGGCGCAGTGGGGCTCCACTAGGTCCCCACCGTCATTGGGGCGGGCGCACTCGTGGCACATCCCGCCGTCGCTGACGGCTGCGCAGTGCGGGCAGGCCCCCGTGACGTGCGCGCCGTACAGCCAACGGCCACACGGCTCGCAGTACGGCAGCAGCCTCGTACGCGCGGCGATGACGCCTTCCGCGTGCAGCCGCCGGAAGAGGTCCGCCACCCAGCGGCCGTATCCCCGGTCCTGACGCGGGCGCACGACGTGATCGAACTCGATGCCCGAGCGCAGCCAGTCCGCGGTGATCGCGGCCCGGTAGCCCTCGGAGACCTCCTCCGGCTTGCGACCCGCCCGCAGTGCGCGTACGTGTACGGAGCTGGTGTGGTCAGCGGTGCCGGTGGTGAACAGGACCGGTTCGCCCTCGGCGCGCAGGTAGCGGGACAGAACATCGGCTGCGACGTACGGTCCCGCAAGGTGACCGATGTGGAGTTCACCGTGCGTGGCGGGCGGGGTCGCGGTGATCCAGAAAGGGGTGCTCATGGGACCTCCTTGACGCTGTGGTGCGAAGTGCTCAGCGAGGCTCGAAATGGAAGGAGCGGATGAAACAGTCACGCGGCTGCTCGACGGCGTAGACGATGCATTCGAAGAGGGCCTGGGTGGTGAGTTTCTCGTCGCGCATCGCGTCGTCCGCCTTGATTCCGTCCCACTCGGCGAATCGCGGGTCGGAGGTGGAGAAGTCGGGGGGATACAGGGAGAACACCCGGACACCGGAAGGCCTCAGTCGCTGTGAAAGAATTTCGGCGAACCCGGCCTGTGCGCTCTTGGCCGTCCAGAACGCCTCGTGCGCCGCCGCCGCGGAGGATCCGCCGGCGTCCCGTACGGCGACCATGTTGACGATGTCGGGGCGCTGGGACGACCTCAGAAGCGGCAGGAAGTGTTTGACCATCAGGACCGTGCCGCCGGCCGTGGACTCGATGGTCTCCACGATCGCGTCGTCCGACGCGTCCTCCAGATCGACGGCGTCCAGCCATCGGGCACCGTTGTTGACCAGCAGGTCCACCCGGTCGGTGTGTTCGCCGACCTGGCGGGCGAACTCCCTGATCTCCGCCGGTCGGCTGAGGTCGCAGCCGAAGGCATGGATACGGTCGCGTGCGGACCCCATGACCTCGGCACGGGTTCGCTCGGCCAACTCCACGGTCCGAGCCGAGACGTAGACCTCGGCTCCCAAGTGGGCGAATCCAATGGCGAGCGCCCGGCCGAAATGGCGCGAGGCACCCGTGACTACAACACGCAGATTTTCGAATTTCATTCTTCGCTCGGTCTCCCCGCTGGGATGCGAATGCGGTCGAATTCACGACGCCCGTCCGGTAGTCCGGACGGGGGCTCCACATCAGCGTGCCAGAGACGGGAAGCGGGGAGTCCCCCAGAAGGGTTGCGCATTCACGCCGTTGCGTGGATACGCCACGGCAGCTCCATCCGTCGGAGAACGGTCGCGCGCTTGTGGTGCACGCTTACCCGGTTGGCCGTGCAGGAGACCGTGACCGGGCCGCCGGGAGTGTCGACGACTCCATCGAGCGGGCGCACGACCGTACCGCACAGCGCGGCCGCCGCGGCGAGGGCAGTGGCACCGGTGAGTGCGAGCGAGGGATGCCAGCCCCCGACGGTGACGGCGCGCACAGCGGGGGTGGCCGCGGAGTAGTCGACAGCAGCGATCTTGGGCAGGGCGGAGTGGGGCGGGTGTCCCAGCACCTCAGCGGCGAGGGCTCGCAGGGCCAGGAGCCGGCGCAGTACCGTCTCCCCGGCGGCGAAGAGCTGGTCGCGGCTACGGATCCCCAGGTCGCGGGCGTCCACGAAGACGTACGGGTTCCCGTACCTCACCAGGGAAACGGGAACGCCGTCGAGCCTGTCGATGGGCCGGCCCGTGGGCAGCACGCCCGGTGCGTCCGGCGCCCGCAAGAAGTGCAGCGTGTATGCGTCCGGAGCCCCTCCGTGAGGCTGTTCCGACGCGCACACGACCTCGTCCCCGGTCGTTACGGCCCGCACGGTGAGGGGACCGGGCGACCCGGCGGCGGCTACACAGGCAAGGAGGGAGTGACCGCATCCGGCCCGGAAGTCGAAACTGCCGTCCGGCATGGCCTGGACGAATCGATAGTCCAGGTCCGTGCCGGGCGCGCCCGAGGGCCCGTAGAGGGCGATCTTGGCGAGGCGGTCGTAGCTAGACCCCTCCAAGCTCTCCCGAAGGCCGCGGAGTTCCGTATGTAACGCCAGTGCGCCTAGGGGCAGTTCGGACAGCTCCAGGACCAGGGTGGGGCCGGGAGCCCCCGCGGCCCTCACCACTGTCGCGATCACGGGACGACCGCTCCGTTCACGCGGCGCATCCGACCGGGATACCCATCCCCCGGACGACTTCGGTCCACAGTTCGTGGGTGGCCAGCGCCCATAGGGTGAGCGCGTCCTGGTCCGAAGGCCGTTCCAGTTGCCGGGCGAGCAAGCGCTGTACCCGGTCGGGCCGGACCTGGCCGCCCCGCAAGAGCCGGTCCGGAGACAAGAGCTCCCGCACGGGCTCGAGGAGGGGACTACCAGGGCTGAGCATCGCGGTCACGGGCAGGGTGAAGGGCTGCTTGGGCCGGTTCAGCACGGTGGCGGGCAGCAGGTCGCGCCCGGCCTCGTACAGCGCCGGCTTCCCGCGTCGAGCGGCCGGAGGGAGTCCCCGGGCGTGCGCGGCGACAGCGGGCTGACAGAACGGCATCCGGGCCTCGACCGCCCACGCCATGCTCAGGTGGTCTACTCGGCGAAGGTGGTAGGCGGGCAGCCGCCAGCGGGTCTCGAACGAAGTGATCGCGGTGAGCCGATCCGTGCGCGCGGAGCGAAGCTCCCGCACTATGCGGTCGGCAGCCGAACCTTCCTCGGCGATGTAGGCCCGGTACGCGGGGGTGTAGAGGTATTCGCGGAGCATCCTGGGTGCCGCGGACAGCGCGTCGGCGTACGAGGCGGCCCAGTCGCCACCCGCAGGGGCCTCCAGGGCCTCCCGCATCCGGGCATATCCACCGAACAGCTCGTCGGCGCCGTCCCCGGTGAGAGCGACGGTGAAGCCGGCCTCTCGTACGGCCCGGAAGAGGGCGTACGTACTCAGGGCGATGGGGTCGGCGTTCGGCTGCCCCAGATGCCGGGTGGCGCGGGTGAGCAGTGATCCCAGCTCCCCGGGATCCAGCGCCACTTCGTGGTGGACGGTCCGGGCCTGCCGGGCCACGGCGCGGGCATGGATGTGCTCCGAGCCCGGCCATCGGCCCTGGTAGGTGAGATGGAAGGTGTGCAGGGACGGCGCGCCGGTTTCACGCGCGTACTCTGCTGCCAGCGCGGTCACCAGGCCGGAGTCGAGACCGCCGCTCGTGAGGGCACAGACCGGCACATCGGCTCGGGCGAGGCGTCGCACTTCGCGGCGCAAAACGTCCTCGGTGCCGAAGCCGGCCTCTGAGGGCGCCGCCGGCTGCATGGGCCGCCGCCGTACGGCCGGTTCCCGCCCAGGGCTGACGACAGCGGTCGCGCCCGGGGGCATGACACTGATGCCTTCCAGGGCAGTCTGCGTGGAGAAGGGTGTCCGTGTGGCTAGGACCGTGTCGAGGGTGTCAGCGCGAGGAGTGATCCGCACCCCTTCGAAGGCCAGGAGTGCCGGGATCTCGGAGGCGAAGCGGAAGGAGCCGTCCTCGCCCCGGTGGTAGTGAATGGGTTTCATCCCCATGGGGTCGACGGCCAAGACGAGTAGGGGGCTCGCCCTCAGGTCGAGCACGGCCACGGCGAACATCCCATCGAGCCGCTCGGCGAAGGCCGGCCCGTACTCGGCGTAGAGCGCGGGCAGCAGGGTGCCGTCGCACGTGTCGGGGAAGCGGTGGCCGCGGGCCGCAAGCTCGCGACGGAGGATGCGGTGGTTGTAGATCTCGCCGTTGAGTACGGCGATGATCCCGGGCAAGTGGGGCAGCCGGTAGGGCTGTCGACCGCCACGGAGGTCGGTCACGGCGAGCCGGTCGCACCCGAGCGACCAGCCGGCCCCGCTGAGCACGTCATGTTCGTCGGGACCACCGTGCCGCTGGCGGGCGGAGACCGCGGCGAGCTCGCCCGGGTCGGGGCGCGCCGCGCCGGCCGAGAAGGAGCCGAAAATCCTGCACATGCCGGTGCCTCCGGATTCCACGTACATGCGATTGGATCATTTATTTGAAGCTACCAAATTTTTGACTGGCGTAGAAGTGCCATGTCGCAAGTACGCCAGATGAGTTGCCTTGCAAGCCGCCACCAGGCACAACAGGCTGAGTCCATGGAGCACTTCGCGACCGATCTAACAGACCGCAGCGCCCCGGAATCCCTGCTGGTGGTGGCCGCACACCCGGACGACATCGAGTTCTGTGTCAGCGGCACGGTCATGCGGTGGATCGCCCAGGGCACGACGCGGGTCACGTACTGCATCGTCACCGATGGCGGGGCCGGCGGATACGACGAGCAGCTCCCCCGCCAAGCGATGGGGGACCTCCGGCGAGCCGAACAGGTGCACTCGGCCAAGCGGAGCGGCGTCGAGGACGTCCGCTTCCTCGGCTACCCCGACAGCTTCGTCGAACCGAGCGTCGAGCTGCGCCGCGACCTGTGCCGGGTGATCCGACAGGTTCGCCCGCAGCGCGCCGTCATCCCCAGCCCGGAGATCAACTGGGCCCGAGTGGCCGACCTTCACCCGGACCATCGCGCGGTCGGCGATGCCGCCCTGCGTGCGATCTACCCCGAGGCCCGCAACCCCTTCGCGCATCCCTCCCTCCTCAAGGAGGAAGGACTGGAGCCCTGGATCGTGCCGGAACTGTGGCTGATGACCGGCCCCACGCCGAACCAGTACATCGACGTGACCCCCGTCTTCGAACGCAAGGTCGAGGCTCTGCGGATCCACACCTCACAGACGGCCCATTTCGACGACCTGGCGGGGCTACTACGGGACTGGTTGGGGGAACACGCAAGAGCAGCGGGACTGCCGGCGGGGCGGATGGCAGAAGCCTTCCAGGTCGTGAAGATCGAATGAGGCCCCGGTCCGTCCGCCTGCCATGACGGACGGACCGGCTCGGGCTCGTCAGCGGTAGATGAGCAGTTCTTGTTCTGTCGCATCCGTGAGTTCGTAGCGGGTCGCGACCAGCGGACGGCCCGAGTAGAGGCGAATCAGCGTCGCCGCGTCGCCGTGGAAGCGCGCCGCGGGCCGTCCCTGATTCTCGTTGCCCAAAACCAAGTGGCCGTCCAAACCATTGAGTTGTGCGACCAGCCGAGGTGTCTCCCGCTTGCGGCTCGTGATGCGGAGAAGAGGCAGGGCAAGTGTCAGGCTGTCCCCGCTGTAAGCCCCCGGCTCCCCGAACGCGTCACGGACATCGCCGGCATGGACCCACTCCCCCAGCGCCACCGCGTCCAGCGTGCCGTCGCCCGCCGCGATCTCCGGGCCGGCCTCGGTGAAGCCCCGCTCCAACTCGTCAAGGATCCGGGCCAACGGCCAGTCTTCGCGTTCGGCGACGTCCGCCGCGTTGGCCTCGGGGAGGAACACGCCCTCTTCCAACCGTCCTTCGACAATCCGCACCAGGGCCGCCGCGCAGTGGGCGAGCACCTGCCGGGCCGTCCAGCCAGGGCAGGCCGTGCGTAGCTCGTATGCCTCCGGGGGGGTTCGACGCAACAGCGGCATCAACGCGTCGCGTTCGGTTCGCAATAACCGGTCCGGAAGCCAAGGGTCACGTATCTCGTCGAGAACTGTCATGCGGATCAGTAGCGGTAGTGGTCGGGCTTGTAGGGGCCGTTGACGTCCACGCCGATGTACGCGGCCTGCTCGGGGCGCAGCGTCGTCAGCTTCACGCCCAGCGCATCGAGGTGGAGGCGGGCCACCTTCTCGTCGAGGTGCTTGGGGAGCACGTAGACGTCGGTGGGGTACTCGGCCGGCTTGGTGAAGAGCTCGATCTGGGCCAGGGTCTGGTCCGCGAAGGAGTTCGACATCACGAAGGACGGGTGACCGGTGGCGTTGCCCAGGTTCAGCAGGCGGCCTTCGGACAGGACGATGAGGACCTTGCCGTCGGTGAACTTCCAGGTGTGGACCTGGGGCTTGACCTCGTCCTTGACGATGCCCTCGATCTTCGCGAGACCGGCCATGTCGATCTCGTTGTCGAAGTGGCCGATGTTGCCCACGATGGCCTGGTGCTTCATCTTGGCCATGTCGCCGGCCATGATGATGTCCTTGTTGCCCGTGGTCGTGATGAAGATGTCGGCGATCTCGACGACGTCGTCCAGCGTCGCGACCTGGTAGCCGTCCATCGCGGCCTGCAGGGCGCAGATCGGGTCGATCTCGGTGACGATCACGCGGGCACCCTGGCCGCGCAGGGACTCCGCGGAGCCCTTGCCGACGTCGCCGTAGCCGCAGACGACCGCGACCTTGCCGCCGATCAGGACGTCCGTCGCGCGGTTGATGCCGTCGATCAGCGAGTGGCGGCAGCCGTACTTGTTGTCGAACTTCGACTTCGTCACGGCATCGTTCACGTTGATCGCCGGGAAGAGCAGCGCGCCGGCCTGCTGCATCTCGTACAGGCGGTGGACGCCCGTCGTGGTCTCCTCCGTGACGCCACGGATCTCCGAGGCCAGCTCGGTCCACTTCAGGGACGTGCGGTGCAGCAGCTCCAGGACGACGCGCATCTCGTCGTTCTCGGCGGTCGAGGGGGCGGGGATGCTTCCGGCCTTCTCGTACTCGACACCCTTGTGAACCAACAGGGTGGCGTCACCGCCGTCGTCCAGGATCATGTTGGGACCGGCGGCGTCGGGCCAGGTCAGCGCCTGCTCGGTGCACCACCAGTACTCCTCCAGCGTCTCGCCCTTCCAGGCGAAGACCGGGATGCCGGCGGCGGCTACGGCGGCCGCCGCGTGGTCCTGGGTGGAGAAGATGTTGCACGAGACCCAGCGGACGTCCGCGCCCAGGGCGACGAGCGTCTCGATGAGCACGGCCGTCTGCACCGTCATGTGCAGGGAGCCGGTGATCCGGGCCCCGGCCAGCGGCTGCGCCGCCGCGTACTCTCGGCGGATGGACATCAGGCCGGGCATCTCGTGCTCGGCGAGGGTGATCTCCTTGCGCCCGAAGGCGGCGAGGGAAAGGTCTGCGACCTTGAAATCGGTGAATTCAGCAGGCATGAAGAACGCTCCTTGTGCTCCGGTCGGTGCAATGGGCGGCGGGGGCCGGTACGTGGTTCACCGGCGGCCCCCGGCATTGAAGTAGCTGGCCTCGGGATGGTGGACAACGATGGCGTCGGTGGACTGCTCCGGGTGGAGCTGGAACTCCTCGGAGAGGTGAACGCCGATCCGCTCGGGCCGCAGCAGCTCGGCGATCTTCGCGCGGTCCTCCAGCTCGGGGCAGGCGGGATAGCCGAGTGAGTAGCGACACCCCTGGTACTCGGTGCGGAACATTCCCTCCATGGACAAGGGGTCGGACCCTTCGATACCGAGTTCGCCCCGCACCCGGGCGTGCCAGTACTCGGCGAGCGCCTCGGCCAGCTGCACTGAAAGCCCGTGCAGTTCCAGGTAGTCGCGGTAGGCGTCCGCCTCGAAGAGGCGGGCGGTCTCCTCGCCGATCCGGCTGCCGACGGTGACAACCTGGAAGCCGACGACGTCGATCTCCCGCGATTCCTCGGGGCGGACGAAGTCTGCGAGGCACAGGCGACGGCCGCGGCTCTGGCGGGGGAACGTGAACCGCGTCCGCTCGCCTCCGTCCTCGTCCAGGACGATCAAGTCATCGCCCTTGGACACGCAGGGGAAGTACCCGTAGACGACTGCCGCTTCAAGCAGCTGATCGGTGTGCAGCCGGTCCAGCCAGCCACGCAGACGCGGCCGGCCCTCCGACTCGATCAAGTCGGCGTCCTTGAGGCCCCACTGACCCTTGAAGAGGGCGCCCTCGTCCAGCCAGGAGGCGTAGTCCTTGAGCGGGATGCCCTTGACCACGCGGGAGCCGAGGAATGGCGGCTCGGGTACGGGGGCATCGACTGCAACGTCGGAGCGGCCGACGACCTCGGGTTCACGTACGTCGAGCAGGGGTTTCCGTTGTGGTACTCGACGTTGCTTGAGCGGGGGCAGGCTCGCTCCGGGGACTGCGCGTTTGACTCCCATGAGGGCGTCCATCAGGCGCAGGCCCTCGAAGGCGTCGCGGGCGTAGCGGACCTCGCCCTCGTAGATCTCGTGGAGGTCCTGTTCGACGTAGGCGCGGGTGAGGGCGGCACCGCCGAGGATGACCGGGTAGTCGGCTGCCAGCTTGCGCTGGTTGAGCTCCTCCAGGTTCTCCTTCATGATCACCGTGGACTTGACCAGGAGGCCTGACATGCCGATGACGTCGGCCTTGTGTTCCTGGGCGGCTTCGAGGATCGCGGAGACCGGCTGCTTGATGCCGATGTTGACGACGTTGTAGCCGTTGTTGGTGAGGATGATGTCGACGAGGTTCTTGCCGATGTCGTGGACGTCGCCGCGGACGGTGGCCAGGACGATGGTGCCCTTGCCCTCGTCGTCGCTCTTCTCCATGTGCGGTTCCAGGTGGGCCACCGCGGTCTTCATGACCTCGGCGGACTGGAGCACGAAGGGGAGCTGCATCTGGCCGGAGCCGAAGAGTTCGCCGACGACCTTCATGCCCTCCAGGAGGGTGTCGTTGACGATGTCGAGGGCGGGGCGGGTCTGGAGGGCCTCGTCGAGGTCGGCGTCCAGGCCGTTCTTCTCGCCGTCGATGATGCGGCGCTGGAGGCGTTCGTCCAGGGGCAGGGCGAGGAGTTCCTCGGCGCGGCCGGCCTTCATGGACTTGGTGTTGACGCCCTCGAAGAGGGCCATCAGCTTCTGCAGCGGGTCGTAGCCCTCGGCGCGGCGGTCGTAGATCAGGTCGAGGGCGGTGTTCACCTGCTCGTCGTCGAACCGTGCGATCGGCAGGATCTTGGAGGCGTGGACGATCGCGGAGTCGAGGCCGGCCTTGACGCACTCGTCGAGGAAGACGGAGTTCAGGAGGACGCGGGCGGCCGGGTTGAGGCCGAAGGAGATGTTGGAGAGGCCGAGGGTGGTCTGGACGTCGGGGTGGCGGCGCTTGAGTTCGCGGATCGATTCGATCGTGGCGATGCCGTCCTTGCGGGACTCTTCCTGGCCGGTGCAGATGGTGAAGGTCAGGGTGTCGATGAGGATGTCCGACTCGAGGATCCCCCAGTTGCCCGTGAGGTCGTCGATGAGGCGCTCGGCGATGGCGACCTTGTGCTCGACGGTGCGGGCCTGGCCCTCCTCGTCGATGGTCAGCGCGATGAGCGCGGCGCCGTGCTCCTGGGCGAGGCTGGTGACCTTCGCGAAGCGGGACTCGGGGCCGTCGCCGTCCTCGTAGTTCACGGAGTTGATGACGGCGCGCCCGCCGAGCTTCTCCAGGCCCGCCCGCAGGACGGGGACCTCGGTGGAGTCCAGGACGATCGGCAGGGTGGAGGCGGTGGCGAAGCGTCCGGCGAGTTCCTTCATGTCGGCGACGCCGTCGCGGCCCACGTAGTCCACGCACAGGTCGAGCATGTGCGCGCCCTCGCGGATCTGGTCGCGGACCATCTCCACGCAGTCGTCCCAGCGGGCTTCGAGCATGGCCTCGCGGAACTTCTTCGAACCGTTCGCGTTCGTCCGCTCGCCGATCGCCATGTACGAGATGTCCTGCCGGAACGGGACCGTCTGGTAGAGGGAGGACGCGCCCGGCTCGGGACGAGGGTCACGGGCAGCCGGGCTCAGCCCGCGCACCCGCTGGACGACCTGGCGCAGGTGCTCCGGGGTGGTGCCGCAGCAACCGCCGACAAGGGAAAGCCCGTACTCGCGGACGAAGGTCTCCTGCGCGTCCGCCAGCTCGGTCGCCGACAGCGGGTAGTGCGCTCCGTTCTTCCCCAGCACGGGCAGGCCGGCGTTGGGCATGCAGGACAGCGGGATACGGGAGTTCCGCGCGAGATAACGCAGGTGCTCACTCATCTCCGCCGGCCCGGTCGCGCAGTTCAGACCGATCATGTCGATACCCAACGGCTCCAACGCCGTCAGCGCCGCGCCGATCTCCGAACCCAGCAACATCGTGCCGGTCGCCTCAACCGTCACCTGCACGATGAGCGGCAGGTCGCCCATTCCGCACCATTCCAGCGCCCGGCGCGCGCCGATGACGGCCGCCTTCGCCTGGAGGAGGTCCTGTGAGGTTTCGACCAACAGCGCGTCCGCGCCGCCTCGGATCAGACCCTCGGCGTTCTCCTGGTACGCCTGGCGCAAGGGCTCGTACGCCACATGCTTGAGCGTGGGCAGCTTGGTGCCGGGGCCCATGGAGCCGAGGACCCAGCGGGGCCGTCCATCCTTCGCCGTGAACGCATCAGCGGCTTCGCGGGCGATGCGCGCTCCGGCCTCGGACAGGTCATAGACCCGCCCCTCCACGCCGTACTCGGCGAGTGCGGAGAGATTGGCCCCGAAGGTATTGGTCTCGACGCAGTCCACACCCACGGCGTAGTACTCGTCATGGACCGACCGGACGATGTCGGGCCGGGTGACATTGAGGATCTCGTTGCAGCCTTCGAGACCCATGAAGTCGTCGAGCGTCGGATCGGCTGCCTGGAGCATCGTTCCCATCGCCCCGTCGGCCACCACGACCCGCTGCGCCAGCTCCTCCCTCAGAGACCGTCTCATGCCAACTCCCACAGGTGTGCGGTCAGCTCCGTCTCGTACCGGCAGCCGTACGCCATGCCGAGCAGGGAAAGCAACGATTCGCCGGACAATCGGTACTCCTGCGTACCCACGGAATCGAGGACGGTCGCAGCGACCGCACAGCCCAGCTGAGCCGCGCTCCGCTCGGACACACCCCACGCCGTGGCGGCGAGGAACCCGGCCCGGAACGCGTCGCCGACACCGGTCGGGTCGACGACTTCCTCGACCTCGACCGCGTGCACGGTCAGCGGCGTGCTGCCCGCAGTTTGGATTCGTACGCCACCCTCGCCCTGGGTGGTCACCCAGGAGCCGACGCGTTGGAGGACCTGCTCCTCGGTGAGCCCGGACTTCTCGCACAGCAAGGCTGATTCGTACTCGTTGGTGAACAGCCGGCTCGCACCGTCCACCAGCTCCCGCACCTGCGGCCGCTCCAGTCGCGCCAGCTGCTGGGACGGATCCGCGGCAAAGGGGATGGCCAGCTCACGGCAGATCCGCGTATGGCGGAGCATGGCCTCTGGGTCGTCGGGCGAGATCAGCACCAAGTCGGGGCGACCGGCCCGTGCGACGACGTCCCGCAGGTCGATCTCGCGGGCCTCCGCCATGGCGCCCTCGTAAAACGTCGCGATCTGGTTCTGGTCCCGGTCGGTGGTGCAGACGAAACGCGCGGTGTGGCACGTCTCGCTGACCCGAACGGAGTCGGTGTCGACGCCGTGCTCCTTGAGCCACACCCGGTACGGCTCGAAGTCTCGACCCACAGAGCCCACCAGGACAGGCCTCAGTCCCAGCGTTCCCAGACCGAAGGCGATGTTGGCCGCTACTCCGCCGCGTCGGAATTCCAGGTTGTCGGCGAGGAACGACAGGGATACCCGGTCCAGCCGGTCCGCGAGCAGCTGCTCGGCGAACCGGCCGGGGAAGGTCATCAAATGGTCGGTCGCGATGGATCCCGTCACAACGATGCGCATGTCAGACCCCAACGGCCCGGTGCAGGGCGTCCACGCGGTCGGTGCGTTCCCAGGTGAAGTCCGGCAGCTCGCGGCCGAAGTGGCCGTACGCGGCGGTCTGGGCGTAGATCGGGCGGAGCAGGTCCAGATCGCGGATGATCGCGGCCGGCCGAAGGTCGAAGACGCTCGACACGGCTTCCTGGATGCGCTCGTCCGGCAGCGTCCCCGTTCCGAAGGTCTCGACGAAGAGGCCGACGGGCTCGGCCTTTCCGATCGCGTACGCGACCTGGACCTCGCATCGCGAGGCCAGGCCCGCAGCGACCACGTTTTTCGCCACCCAGCGCATCGCGTACGCGGCGGAACGGTCGACCTTGGACGGGTCCTTGCCCGAGAAGGCGCCGCCACCGTGACGGGCCATCCCGCCGTACGTGTCGATGATGATCTTGCGACCGGTCAGGCCGGCGTCGCCCATCGGGCCGCCGATCTCGAAGCGCCCGGTCGGGTTCACCAGCAGTCGGTAACCCTCGGTCTCCAGCTTGATGCCGTCCTCGACGAGCTGGTTCAGCACGTACTCCACGACGAACTCACGGATGTCCGGGGCCAGCAGTGCGTCGAGGTCGATGTCGGCTGCGTGCTGGGAGGAGACCACCACCGTGTCCAGGCGCACCGCCTGATCACCGTCGTACTCGATGGTGACCTGCGTCTTGCCGTCGGGACGCAGGTAAGGGATGACCCCGTCCTTGCGGACCTCGGACAGCCGGCGCGAGAGCCGGTGCGCGATGTGGATCGGCAGCGGCATCAGCTCGGGCGTCTCGTCACAGGCGTAGCCGAACATCAGGCCTTGGTCGCCCGCTCCCTGCTTGTCGAGCTCGTCACTCGGCCCCGCGCCGCCGACACGCTTCTCGAATGCGGTGTCGACGCCCTGGGCGATGTCGGGTGACTGCGCCCCGATGGACACCGACACCCCGCAGGAGGCGCCGTCGAAGCCCTTCTTCGAGGAGTCGTAGCCGATGTCGAGAATGGCCTCACGAACGAGGGCGGCTATGGGCGCATAGGCCTTGGTCGTCACCTCGCCGGCTATGTGGACCAGGCCGGTGGTGATCAGGGTCTCCACAGCCACCCGCGAGGTGGGGTCCTCACGGAGCAGCGCGTCGAGGATCGTGTCACTGATCCGGTCGGCGATCTTGTCGGGATGCCCCTCGGTCACCGACTCTGAGGTGAACAGCCGCTTGCTCATGCCTGCCCCACCTCGACCGGGAAGAAGTGCGACTCGATGGCGGCGAGGGTGCGGATCTCGTCCACTTCCAGGGCCTCCATCTGGATGGATCGACCGCTCTGCTGCTCCAGCAGGAAGACGAACTCCACGAAGGACAGCGAGTCGATGAGCCGGTTCTCGATGAGGTCCAGGTCGGAGGCGATGTCGTCACGCTCCGTGTGACGGGCGAGGAGCCAGTTCTTCACCTGCTGCAGACCGTCGGACATGGTTGTTCTCCTTGAAGTGCTCTGTATGGATGAGGTGTTGGTTGCGGGGGCGACGCCGAGAGCACCGGCTGGATCCGGAAGACCCGGCGCGAGGGGGTAGCCCGCCGAGTCGGCATGGAGCACCGGGGCGGCCACGGCTACCGCGTAATCCACGTCATGGCTGATGGACACGGTGATCTCGGCGATGCCGGACTCCGCGGCCATCTCGGCCGCGCCCCGGCGAAGCTCTACGAGGGGCCAGCCCCCTTCGGAACGCCGCACGACGATGTCGAGCCAGGGAAGGAATTTGCCCCGCACGCGGAGGGTCTTGAAGGCTGCTTCCTTGGCCGCTATCCGGCCGCACAGACTCAGTAGGTCGAGCCCGGAGGCAGTTCGGCAGTCGGCGAGTTCGCCTGGGGTGAGCATCCGCTCGAAGAAGTCCTCGCCGTACTCGGCGAGCAGTCGGCGGACACGGGTGACGGACACGATGTCCATGCCTAGATTCGCCCAGCCCAGGCCGCCCGCCGGCGGGGCGACGGGTCGGGTCGGCACGTCAGATCGCCGGCCCGGCCGCATTCGCGCGCAGGACGGCCTCGGTCGCCGCCTCCCAGCTGCCGTGGCGCCTGGTCAGCGCGGACAGCCAGCGCTCGAGGCCGAACGCGGCGCAGCTGGTGAAGGCCGGGCTGCCGCTCGACGCCAGCGTGATCTCGCAGCGGTCACCGAAGAAGTTGCGGTGGGTGTTGACCGAGGCGATCGCCAGGTCCTCGTACAGGAACTCGTGCTTGACCGGGGTGAGGCGCTGGAGCACCGCCTTCGAGCTGCCCTTGTCGAAGAACGGGTCGCAGGCGGCCTCCTTGCGCAGCGGCAGGTCCAGCGCCTCGGCGAAGGCCTGGATGCGCGAGGTGAAGCGGGCGAGGTGGGACTCTGCGTGCTCGCGGGTCCCGATCGCGACCACCTCCCGCATGCGGAAGCCGAGTTGTCGGCGCAGGCCCTCGTAGTGCTCCTCCTTGCGGAAGCACCAGCCGACGACGGTGATCAGAGTGTCGTCCGCGACCTGGCGGCCCTGGTGGTCGATGTAGACGGCGTAGCAGGACGCGGAGGGGAGTCCGAGGGCTGCCGGCTGGAGGGCGGTGCAGGGGAAGCAACCGCTGTCCGTACAGAACTCGTCGGTCTCCCGTGCGGACAGGTCGAGCGGGGCGGCGACGACGGCCTGGTGAGGGAAGTTGTCGTAGTAGTCGAGCCGGGCCAGGTCGGCGGCCGGCAGCAGCGGAGGCATGGTCATCGGGCGGGCGCCCGCGCTCACGCCCCAGCCCTCGAAGGTGTCGTCGAGGAGCCGCAGCAGGGCGGTTCCCTCGGGTCCGAGGGACGGCAGGCCCCTCGTCTCCCCGACGCTCGCAGGGGTTGTCACGGTCATGGTGGAGTCACCTCTCGGACGACGGACGGTTCGTTCAGACGACGGGCAGGACGTCGTCGGTGAAGATCCCGGTCTTCAGGAAGAAGCCGAGGGGCTTGCGGATTGCCTTGCGTTCGTACGGACGGCGGCCCTCGTCGGCGACCAGCGCGTTGCGCAGGGCCAGCGGGTCGGCGATGCCGGCGTCGCGGTAGACGTGCGGGTTGTAGAGGGAGTTGACGCTGTAGACGACGTACCGCTTGAGGTACGCCTCCACTTCGGCGAGCCGCTGGGCGGAGACGGTGTCCTTCATCCGCTTGAACAGCAGGGAGACCAGCTCGCGCCCGAAGGCGATGTGCCGGGACTCGTCCTGGTGGTGGATGCGGTTGACCTCGCGGATGGTGTGGCACAGGGACTCGTCCTGCGCCATCCGCATGTTGTAGTGGTCGACGAGCTCCTCGAAGAACAGGATCCGGGCGAAGACCAGGAAATTCTCCACCTCCGGCTCCCACGCGGAGTCGGCGCGCATGGCGGTCGAGCCGTAGATCTTGTCGCCGTACCGGCGGCAGAACTCGGCGAAGAAC
Organism: Streptomyces tatrensis; assembly: GCF_049310065.1. Lineage (NCBI taxonomy): Bacteria > Bacillati > Actinomycetota > Actinomycetes > Kitasatosporales > Streptomycetaceae > Streptomyces > Streptomyces tatrensis. The sequence continues at coordinate 1,464,238 of NZ_JBMDLB010000011.1, forward strand.
CACATGTGTTCGTTCTCTTCACCGATGAAGTGGTGGAAGAAGTCGGAGGGGACTTCGAAGCCGGGCATGTGGATCCGGCCGACCACCTCGATGAGAAGCTCACGGATGCCGTGCACGTTGAGGCTGTAGAAGTTGATGCTCTCCCACTTGGAAAGGCGGCGGATGGTCTCCTCGCCGAGCTCCTCGTAGAAGGGCGTGCCGTAGACGGTGAGCAGCTCGGGGGTCATCCACAGCCGGCCCTCTTCGAGCTTCTCGGGCCAGTCGAACTGCTGGTAGGGGTTGTAGTACTCCTCGATGGAGCGCGAGCTCAGCCGTTCCAGGACTTCCAGGAAGCGATCAGTGACGGGCAGGGGGGCAGCGACGCCCATGGAGACTCCCTCGGTGTGTGGTGGGTTGCGGCGAGCGAAGGCTCAGGGCCGGACTTCGTAAACGGCGTTGACCGGGGTCTCGGTCGCGCGCCTCCAGCGGGTGAAGCCGGCCTCCTCCGCGATGGCGCGGAACGCCTTCTCGCCGGAGTGGTTGCCGAGCGCGTGAGGGCCGCGCTGGGCGACGGCCACGGGCAGGCACATCACGGCCGACAGCGCCATGAACATGCGGGCGGCGGGCGTCTGCGTGTCGATGTCCGCGGGCGAGACGTTCGACTCGACGAGCATCCATGTCCCGTCCCCGTCCAGGGACTTGTGTACGTGCTGCGCGGCGGCGACCGGGTCTCCCATGTCGTGCAGGGCGTTGAAGAAGGTGACCAGGTCGTAGCCGGAGCCGGGGTAGTCGTCGGCCGAGGCGACGTCGAAGACGACGCGGTCGGAGAGTCCGGCCTCCTCGGCGAGCTGCCGGGCGATGGAGATGGCTTCCTCGGAGTAGTCGAAGCCGTGCACGGTCGCCTGGGGGAACGCCTTCGCGATGAGCAGCGTGGTGTGCCCGACGCCGCACCCGACGTCGGCGACGGTGCCGCCGGCTGCCAACTTGCCGGTGACCCCGTGCAGGGCGGGCAGCCAGTCGGGGACGAGCCGGTGCTCGTAGGTGGGCTGGAAGAAGCTGCCCATCCCGGTGTCCAGTGCCGGGTCGTGTTCCGCCCAGCCGACGCCGTCGCCGGAACGGTACGCGTCGACGAGCAGGTCCTCGGTGGCGTACAGCGCCTTGAGGGCGGTGAAGAAGCCCGCGGCGAACGTGACGGCCTTCGGGTCGGCCAGTACGGCCACGTGGTCGGCGGGGAGCGTGTACGTATCGGCGCTCGGGTGGCGCTCGACGTACCCGGCGCTCAGCTGTGCGTGCAGCCACTCCTCCGCGTACCGCTTGGCGATGCCGGTGCGCTCGGCGAGCCCGGCAGCGGTGAGGGGGCCGGCCTCGGCCAGCTCGCGGTACAGGCCGAGCCGTTCGCCGAGGGCGACGGTGAGCCCCCGTACGGCGGCTCCGGCATCGCTGATGACCCGTTGGTGGAACTCGTGCGTGCCGCTCATACCGCCACCGCCTCGGAGGTCGGAAGGTCACACGTGAACAGGAAGGAACGGGGAACGCCCGGCACGCTGCGAGCCGGAACCGGGTACGGCCAGCGGCCGAAGTCGGCGCCCGGTTCTCCCGGCTGCCGCACCTCGCGCACGTCCCAGCCGCAGTCGGCGAGGAGCTGCTCGGGGGTCTCAGTGCCGAACAGCCACGGGTTGCCGTCTTCCTTCAGACACTTGAGGAAGGGGCGGGAGAGCGGGTTGTCCAGCGCGGCCCGGCTGATGACGTCTCCGAGCAGCACCGAGCCGGGCGCGGAGTGGGCGGCCAGCGTCGAGATCAGGTTGCGCACGGCGCCTTCCGGGAGAAAGAAGAGGAGCCCTTCGACCACCCACAGAACCGGCTCGTCACTGCGCCAGCCGGCCTCCTTGAGCGGACCGGTCCAGTCCTGCGTGAGGTCCACCGGTACGGTGACGCGGGTGCGTCCGGCGGGGGCGGGCTCATCGGCGAGCATCTGCGCCTTCGCCTCCAGGAGCGCGGGACGATCCAGCTCGTAGACGGTCACGTCGTCGGGCCACGGGAGCCGGTAGAAGCGGGTGTCCATGCCCGCGGCGAGGAACACGACCTGGCGGATGCCGTGTTCCTCGACGGCCCGGACGATCGCCCGGTCCAGGTAGGTGGTGCGGATGGCGAGGAACGGCACGGTGCCCGCCCCGGCGTAGCGCTCCAGAAGTTCGAAGCCGATCGTGTCGGCGACGGTGCGCGCGTAGGGATCGGCGAACAGCCGGTCCTCGCGGTCGGTCTCCAGGGCTCGCGCTGCGGCGGTCCACTGGGCGGTGCGGGATACGGCCTCCACAGGAGGTCTCCCTTCACATCGGGTGAGATGGGTACAAGCAGTTATGGAATCCGCAATGGGCCCCGGTCCGGCGCGGTCAAGCCATGGATCGCACGCAGGCGACCGGGTCCTCTGCCGCGGACTTCGTCCCGGAGCGCGGGGCGTCGGGACCGGCGGGCCGGCGCTGGAAGATGCTGTGCAGGATCATGCTGAAGACGACCGCCCCGTCGCCGTCGACCAGCAGGCACTTGGGCTGCACGATGCCGGTGGTCGGGTTGAACGGTGACGGGCGGGACCCGAGGATCTCCACTCGGGCGGTGAGGACGTCTCCCGGGCGGACGGGGCGCACGTAGCGGATCTCGTCGACCCCCGGGGAGCCGGTGCACGCGCTGTGGACCAGCAACCCGTCCACGTAGCGCCGCATGAACATCGAGGCGGTGTGCCAGCCGCTGGCGATCAGACCGCCGAACGGCGACCGGGCGGCGAGCTCCGGGTCCGTGTGGAAGGGCTGCGGATCGAAGCGCTTTCCGAACTCCAGCACCTCCTCGGTGGTGACGGTGATCGTGCCCAGCTCGTGGACATCACCGGTCCGGAAGTCCTCGAAGTAGCGCATCACGCGCCCCCCTTGACGTAGAGCAGTGGTTCCTTGGCACGAACCAATCTACGAATCGTTCGTTTATTTTGTCAAGCCAAAAGAAGCTTGGATAGAGCCTGTTCGGTGTCCCTCCACAGGTCTCCGGGGTCCTCGATACCGACCGACATCCGCACCAGACCCGCCCCGATACCGGCCGCCGCCAACGCCTCCTCGCCCAACTCTCGATGGGAGGTACTGGCCGGATGCGTCACCAGCGTCTCCACACCGCCCAGGGACAGCGCGAGCCGTGCCACCCGCACTCCCTCCACGAACACCCGCCCCGCCTCCCGCCCGCCGGCCAGGTCGAAGGAGAGCAGTCCTCCCCCGCCGGAAAGCACCTTGCGGGCGGTGGCGTAGGACGGGTGGCTGGTGAGCCATGGCCAGTGGACGGCCCCGACGGCGGGATGAGCAGCCAGCCGAGCGGCCAGCAGTTCAGCGTTGGCGCAGTGCTCCCGCATCCTCAGGGGCAGTGTCGGTATCCCTCGGAGGGTCAGCCACGCGGCGAACGGGTCGACACTGGCTCCGAGTTCGACCGTGCGCGGCCATATCTCCTGCCGCAGGCCGTCGTCCGCGAAGACGGCCACGCCTCCGAGGACGTCGGAGTGGCCGCCCAGGTATTTGGTCGTGGAATGCAGCACGATGTCGGCTCCCAGTCCGATGGGGCGGCACAGGACGGGCGACGCGAGGGAGTTGTCCACGACGGTGATGATGCTCCGGCGACGGGCTTCGGCGAGCAGGCCCGGTAGATCCGCGACTTGGCCCGTCGGGTTCGCGATGGTCTCCAGCAGAAGCAGTCGGGTCCGGCCACCTGCGGCCGCCTCGAACTCGGCCACCTCGTCACCACTGATGTACGTGACGTCCACGCCGTAGCGGTCCGCCAGGTCGGTCAGGGCGGCGTACGTCCCTCCGTACAGACACCGCTGCGCGATCACGTGATCGCCAGGGCGTAACAGCGCCAGCAGGACGCCGCTGATGGCCCCCATGCCCGAGGCGAAGGCTATGGCCGAAGCCCCGCCCTCCAGACCGGCGAGGGTGCGCTCCAGGGCTCGGACGGTGGGATTGCCGCGGCGGCTGTAGACGTACTGGCCGTCGGGGCCGGCCATGGCTTCGGCCAGCTCGCTCGCGGAGTCGAAGGCGAAGGCCGAGGATTGCACCAGGGGCACGGAGAGCGGCCAACTCCCTTGCGGTAAAGGCTGATTCACCACATGCACGGCACGGGTTCGGATGTCTTTGTCTTCCATGGGGTCTCCTGTCTGATGGACCGGTCCGTCCGGCCGTCTGCGTCACATACGGGGAGCAGAAAAGGGGTCGCCCGACGTCCTGGGAGGACATCGGGCGACCCCTTGGCGAGTGCGGGACGAGCCCGTACGTCACACCCCCGCGGTCTCGCTTTGCGGCGTGGGAGCAGCTGCGGGCGCCGCCGCCTTGTCGCCCTTCATCACGAGGAGAGTGATCACGGCGCCGGCGGCCGCGATGGCGGCGGCGGCGAGGAAGGCGGCACTGAAGCCATCGGTGAGGGCGGGCAGGTTGCCGAGCTCACCAGCGCCCTGCGTGGTGGCAAGAGCGGTCAGAGCGGCAAGACCGAGGGCCGAGCCCACGTTGTACGTGGTGTTGACGATGCCCGAGGCCAGACCCGCCTGCTCCTGGGGCGCGCCCGACATGGCGGCGATCATCGCGGGGATGTAGGCGAGGGCCATGCCGAGGGCTGCGACGAGCGAGGCGGGGAGAACGTCGACCAGGAAGGTGCCGGTCGGCTCCACGGCCGACAGCCAGACCAGCCCGGCGGCGAGGGCCAGAAGCCCGGCGACGATCAACGGCTTCGCACCGAACCTGCCCATGAGGCGAGCGGTGATGGCCGTCATGAAGATCATCAGCAGGATCGTCATGGGGAGCAGCGCGGCGCCGGAGGCGAAGGCCCCGTAGTTGAGGACCTGCTGGAGGTAGAGGTTGAGGAAGTACCACATCGGGATCCACGCGGCACCGAGCAGCGTCATGGCCAGGTTGGCCGAGCCGAGGCGCGGCACCCGCCAGACGCTGAGCGGCATGAGCGGCTCGCGGACGGACTTCTGGACCACGAAGAAGACGATGAGCAGAACGGCCGCGCCGATCAGCTCCAGGACGGTGGCGGTGGAACCCCAGCCCACCTCAGGGGCACGGACGACAGCGAACACGGCGAGCGCGAGGCCGGCAGTGACGGCCACCGCACCCAGAACGTCGACAGAACCTCGGCGGGACGCGACGGCCGGCAGCAGCTTGGTCGCAGCGAGACTCGCGAGTCCGATCGGGATGTAGATGATGAAGACCCACTGCCAGCTCATCCACTCGGTGAAGACACCACCGAGGAACACACCCGCAGTACCGCCGGCGGGGGCAGCGGCGCCATACAGCGCCATCGCCTTGCCGAGCTCCTTCGGGTCATGCATGAAGAGCATCATCAGCAAGGTCATGGCCGCGGGTGCGATCAGCGCGCCACCAATGCCCTGGACGGCACGGCCGACAATCTCGACCGCGGCTGTCTGCGCGGCAGCGGCGACGATCGAACCGACGATCATGGTCACCCAGCCGGCGGCGAAGATCTTGCGGGCCCCGACAAGGTCGGAGAGACGGCCGCCGAGCAGGAGTAATCCGCCGAAGACGATGACATAGGCGCTGAAGACCCACTGCAGCTCGCCCTGCGAGAAGCCGAGGTCCTTCTGCATCTCGGGGAGCGCGACTCCGATGATCGAAGTGTCCATGATGACCATGAATTGCGCGGTGGCAAGCACGGCAAGTGCCCACCAGCGCCGGGGATTGACGGTTGACATTGCCCTGACCCTTCTCTGCATCATACCCCTAGGGGGTACCTTCGCGAAGCAACGTAGCATACCCATGGGGGGTATGTAAGAGCGGAGTGAGGGCGATCGTAGAGCGAGGGGACCGAGCTCCGGCAGGTTGTGCCGCCTCCACTGCCAGGCGGGCCCCTAGCCGGTCCGGTTGAGGGCCACGCCGGCGGAACGCTGACGGACGCCTACGGCAACGAACGCTGGATGCGCGCCCCCATGAACCCCAGCGCGCCCCTGAGCGACGACTCCGACCAGCGGCACGCCCGCTTCTCGCGGTGGTGCTTGCCGAGGACGCTCAGCTGGACCGGGAGGAGGAGCACCGCACCCGAAACTCCGACCGGCGCGCTGACCAACGCGGTCAGCAGCCTGGCGGCAAGCCCTCCCAGCACAAGCCACCAATCCGCCGCTGCCCGTACTGAAATCGTCAGGCCAGTATCAGCCCGCTCATTCCCAGGGCGGCCGATCTGCAATGCGACGTTCACGAGCAGCAGGTGCAGCCGGGATTGCATCCGCACGCATCCGCTTCCGGCATGGGGGCTGCGGCGGCTGCCAGGGCGCAGCAGCCCTTGCCCTGCCAGGCGTCGCAGCCTTCCTTCACGGCGATGACGGCGATGACGAGGGCGGCGATGGGGTCGGCCCAGGAGCAGCCGAGGGTGGCGTTAAGGACCAGGCCGACGAGGAGGACTGCGGAGAGGTAGGTGCACAGCAAGGTCCGCTTGGAGTCGGCGACCGCGCTGGCGGATCCCAGGTCCCGGCCGGCGCTGCGCTGGGCTGCGGACAGGAATGGCATGACGGCCAGGGAGAGTGAGGCGATGCCTATGCCGGGGATGGAGCGGGTGGCTTCGCCGGTGCCCGTACGGCGTCGACGCTGATGTAGGCGGCGAGCGCGAGGAAGGAGACGGCGATGATCCGCATTGTCGTCTTCTCCCGGGCTTCGCGTACGGAGTGCTCGCGTGCGGAGAACTGCCAGGCGACCGCAGTGGCTGAGGAGACCATCCAGGTCGCCTCGCCCTCGACCCGCACGAACATCCCGGGCGTCTTCTCAGCCGGCGACGTCGTCGACCACACCTACCACCAAGCCATCACCGCAGCCGGCTCCGGCTGCGCAGCGGCTCTCGACGACGAGCGCTACCTCGCCGCTCTGGGCGACAACAGCGCGGACGTCGACATTGGCGCAGGTCAACGCCTGACTGACGGACCCCCACCCCCGGGCGGGGCCAGCGTTCAACGTTTCCACCGACGTCCAGCCCCGTCTCTTCCACGGGGCATCCCACCACCCCGGACCGTAAAGCCGATATTGACAATCTCATGTGGTGTGGATCCTTTCGGGGATGGCTGAGCCGGAAAGACACTGATTGTTGTGTGGTGACGCCGTCGCGCTCCTGCCGTGGTGTGGTGGAGGCGGGGGTCAGAGGGTCACCTGATCGAAGTGGTCGGCGAGGACTGTGGCTGCCAGCAGTCCGGCGATTCCGGCGCCCACCACCACTGCATGCTCCCGGTTGCCGGAACGCAGCGTCGGCCTGGTGTTCTTCATGCAGGTCCTTCCCGTACATCCTGCAGCCGGCCACGGTCTGTGAGGGTGTGGCCCACTCTGCTTCGCGCAAGTTGTGAGCAGGAGACTCCAACGTGTGCCATCGCGCATGCCGTGTGGTCCCCAACTGGTCCCCAGCGAGCTGGCTCTGTCCTGCCATCAGGGTCTCGGTGAGGCGAGGCGGCATCGACCGACCCCTCGCACTTCCGCCGCGCATCGCGGCGGCCCGCAGATCCGCGCGGCCCAAGCGCGGACGGATGCGCGGGCCCCGACAGGAGACGGCGGAGCGGACCAGAGCGCCCCGTACGAGTGATCATCGGTGTGTTTACGTGGAGGCATGGGCCGTCGTCGCCAAGGATGCGCGCATGCGCCTTACATCTTCCCTGCTGAGCCGTGCCCTCGTCCCCTTCGTGGCTTCCGTCGCACTGCTGACCACGACCGCCGCCGCTTCATCTGCCGCGCTGGAGTCGTGCGGTTCGGTCATCACCGCTCCGCTCGCACCGTCGGTTCCCGCCGACGATCCCTGCCCCAGCACCGACCCGGTCGTGTGCCGCATCCGCATCCTGCCGATGGACGAAAAGGTGGAGGCGCAGCGGACCCGGATCCGCTACCACGGCCTCCTGGAGGACATGCACCGGACCGAGGCGAACATGCGCGAGTCGGGAGCCTCCGAGGAAGAGATCGCGAGGGAACTGGTCGACATGCGCAACCAGGCCAAGGAGATCACCCGCGCCGGCATGACCCCGGAGGAGGTCCGCATCCTGGAGGAACGGAACACGGCCAAGTACGGCAACCCTCTCGGACCCACCGCGGACCAGCTCTACGCCAAGTACGGCTCCTGGGAGAAGGTCACCGACGCGTCGATGCGGACCAGCTACGCCGTCGACCGTGAGCTCAGCCTCGAATACCGCCCCTGCCCCGTGTGACAACCGGCCGTCCGAAGGCCATCCCCAAGCCATGGCCTCGCCGCGGGTGAGCCCCCGGATCCGGCGTGGTCCGCGGTGCCGTGGAGGGCGTGCAGGACCGTGGCGGCCCCGATGAGGGGTGGCCGGCGAAGTCCAGTTCCTCAGCGAGGTCGAAGACACGCGCCCGCCGGATGCGCTCCGATCGCCATCGTGGATCAGGAAGACGGGCTCGAAGTGCCGAAGTTCCCGGGTGATGGTCTGCATCTGCGCGCCGGTCAGCGCATCGGCGTCGTTCACGTGCGGTCCGCAGCGGCGAGAGCAGGAAGGGGAGTACGGCGAGGAGTTGCCCAGGGCCCCGGTCTACCGGGCCGTCCGAGCGCCGGGCGCAGGAAGCAGGGCGGGCGCGCCGGTTACCACCTGTGCATCCTGCAGTCGTTTGAGTGATGAGAGCGTCCGGCCGGTGCGTTCACACCCCAGGCCGCACCGGCCGACTGTCGGAGATTCCGAGAGTGACAATTGTGGGTGAGTGCCGTGCCGGTCGGTTCACGGAGTGCAGGTGGCAGGGCCTGCTCGGATGGACCGGTTGCCGAGCCGGCAGGAGACGACGATGAACGGCTCCGTCCGTGTCGGACGTGTTGTCGGGGTACCGCTGCGGATGCACTGGAGCGTTCCGCTGCTGGCGGTGCTGCTCGCCTACGGTCTCGGCCGCCAGGCCCTCCCCGCGATGGCTCCGGGACGCTCGGATGCCGTGTACGCCTTCGCCAGTGTCGTAGGAGCGGCACTTCTCATGGGCAGCCTGCTGCTCCACGAGACGGCACACGCCGCGACGGCCCGCAGGAGGAAGATCTCGGTACAGGACGTGACGCTGTGGGCGCTGGGCGGGATGACCAGAATGGGGCGCCCGCAAACCGCCGCGGCGGCCTTCGCGGTGGCGGTCAGCGGGCCGCTCGCCAGCCTGGCCATCGGAGGCGTAGCGCTCGGAGCCGGAATAGGGCTGCATGCGCTACTCGGCTGGGCGGTGCCCGCGGCCGTCCTGGTGTGGCTCGGCTGGGCGAACCTGTTCCTTGGCGCGTTCAACCTGCTGCCCGCCGCACCGCTCGACGGCGGAAGGGTGCTGCAGGCGCTGCTGTGGTGGCGCACCGGAGACCGGCAGCGTGCGGACCGGGCGGCATCCCGCAGCGGTCAGGTCATGGGAGTACTGCTGGCGGCCGTCGGATGGATCTCCTTCCTGCGCGGAGTGCCGGGCGGGCTGTGGCTCGTCCTCGTCGGCCTCTTCATCACGGTCGTCGCCGGCGCGGAACGGCAGAACGCCGTTCTCCACACGGCCGTACAGGGTGTGCGCGTGGCCGATGCCATGTCCAGCCCGGTGACCACTGGTCCCGACTGGCTGACCGTCCAGCGTTTCATCGACGAGGTGGCAGTGAAATCCCGGCATTCCGCCCTGCCGCTGCTCGACTTCGAAGGCCGTCCCAGCGGAATCGTGCATGTGCGCCGGCTGGCCTCGATCCCGGGAGCACACCGGGAAGGGCTGCGCGTACGCGAGGTGGCGACGGCGCTCGCGCAGTGTGCAGCTGCCGCTCCGAACGAGCTTCTGAGCGAGGTTCTCGACAGGCTCGGCCCAGGGACCGGCATGCCCATCCTCGTGGTGGACGCTGGCCATCTGGTGGGGATCGTCACCGCCAAGGACATATCCCGGCTGATGCAGCGACACGCTCTGGGTGGCCAAGGGTCCAGCTGAGTCGCGGTAGCCGTGGTCCCGGCCGGCGAGTTCTGGGCAGCCTTGAGGGCATCCGCGTGCTCGAGGCGCCACAACAGTGGTCGAACGCAGCGGCGAAGAAATCCTTCGGCTCCCGTGCTGTCGGCTTCAGCTCCGCGATCACTGGATGTAGATGTCTTTGGTTGCGGTGATGCCGGACACAGAAGAAGCCCGAATCCATGGGATCCGGGCCTCTTCCAAAAGTAGCGGGGACAGGATTTGAACCTGCGACCTCTGGGTTATGAGCCCAGCGAGCTACCGAGCTGCTCCACCCCGCGTCGGTAGCACCACCCTACGGCACTCCGTGGAAGCCTCGGACCGCCGGGATGACCACTCCCCCGCACCGGGCGGCTTCAGCGGCAGTAGAGCTGAATGGTGTCGGCGGCGGCTGAACCGTAGTTTTCACCCGTCGCCGAGAGGCGCTGGTGACCGGCGAGAGAGGAACGCGGCCGATGGCTATCGGCGAACGGCGGTAGCGGACGGGCACGGCCCACACCCGATCGCCCATTGCATCTTCATCACCCTCCCCCGCCATCGGCCATCACTGCTCCTGGATCGGTGTCAGAGGCCGGGAAGGTGCTGGCCGTTCAACTGCCATAGCGCGGCCGAGTACCAGAGCAGCGCGATCGCGGCGACCAGCAGGCCGCCGACCGTCGGCAGGGTCCATCCGGGGAGGCGCCGGCTGCGTACCACCACGACCTTGGCAACGAAGGCGCCGTAGAGCACGCAGCCGGTCACGGAGTGCACCGCCACCCGGGTGCCGGTGAGCTGGACTCCGTAGGCGGTGACGCAGTGGTAGGTGATGGGCAGTGAGAGCAAGAAGGCGAGCAGACCGCCGATCCGGTGTAGGACGGGCACCGGGCGCGGGGCGGGGCCCGCGCCCGGCAGACGCCGGTAGAGCCACAGGGCGAGGAGGAGCTGGAGCACCGCCATGCCGAGCAGGGCGGTGCCCAGGAGGGCCTTGAGGTCGTTGGCGTCGCCGTCGCGGCGGCCGAAGAGGCTGCTGAGGTAGTCGGGGGTGCGCGAGAGGCCGTACCAGTACAGGGCCAAGGTCACAGCCGCCGGCAGCAGGACGGCCGCGAGTACCTCTACGGTGCTGCGGGCAGGGCGCCGCACGGCGGGTCAGTCGCCTTCGACCTTGTCGCCGGCAGCGTTCAGCACGTACCACTTGGCGCCGAACTGGCTCAACTCCTCGCCGCTGGTGTCTCCGGCCTTCGCGTCGCCCGCGTAGTAATACAGCGGATGGCCCTTGTAGGTCACCTGCATGGTGTCGTCGGCGCGCTTGGAGGTACTGAGCAGACCGGCCGTCGCGCCCTGCCCGGCCTGCGGGGCACCGGTGGCGGTCAGCGGCGGCCAGGCTGCCGCGCAGGCACCGTTGCACGTGGATGTGGCCGACGCGTCGGCCTCGAAGAGATAGAGCGTACGGCCGTCAGCACCGACCAGGATGCCCCCGAATTTGCTGTTGGCGACCGACACGGTGGCCGTAGTGCCTGAGGACGGCGTGCTGGAGGCAGGCACACTGGTGGACGAGTAGGGGCCGGCTGACGACGACTTGCTGCTGGAACTGGAGCAGCCGCTGCCAACAGCAGCGAGCAACACCGCGGCCGTCATCCACTTGATCGCCACACCGGTTCGCTTCACGAGGCCTCCATCGGGTACGGGGCGGCCCGTCCGGATGCGCGGATCGCCCGGCGCCAGTTGATCCCGGGCAACCGGGCGCGTCCACCACGACGTGCCCTGCACCCGCCGAACGAGCACGTTAGTTGCCCCCGTCGGAGCAGACCTCGGCACGCAGCACCGTCAACCGCGCGTCCATGTGCACGACCTAGCAGGCGGCTCGCCCGGAGGCCAGGACGGCAAGGGCGGTGACAACGGCGGCCACCACTACGGCCGTCCCATCGCGGACGGTGAGGAAGCTGCCGGCGGGAGCCCGGTGCGAGGCCGCCATGAGGCTGACGCGGGCGGCCTGGGCGAGAACGCCCGCCGCGAGTACGTCCACCGGCGCACTCTCCGCACCCTCACCGAGGCCCGGATCAGGATCGCCACTTGGATCACCGACTTCTACAACATCCGCCGACTACACAGCGTGTGCGGGTCCAAGAACCCGATCGACTACGAGGACGAGCACCGGGCCGGCCTCACCGCGGGACTGGCTGTATAGGAAGGACTCCACAGTTCGAGGGGATTGACACAGGGAGCCGGTTGCGGAGCCGTTGAGCACGGCAGCCGGGGGTACGCGACCGGGGTCCCCGGCGCGCCGCCGGTTCGCAGGACGCCACAGCCTGTAGGGGAAGGAGTGCAGGCGCGGCGGCGAGGCTTTCTGGAGGACGGATGACGTCGGTGGACCGTTCACCGGAAGAGGCACTACCCGACGACCGGACCGGGCCGAGGACCGCGCGGCGGGCCGGCCAGGGCTCCGCCGTCCTGGGGTGGCTGTCGACCACCGACCACAAGGTGATCGGCAACCTCTACCTGGTGACGGCCTTCGCCTTCTTCCTCTTCGCCGGCGTGCTGGCCATGCTCATGCGCGCCGAACTCGCCCGCCCCGGGCTGCAGATCATTTCGAACCAGCAGTACAACGAAGCATTCACCATCCACGCCACGATCATGATGCTGCTGTTCGCGACCCCGACATTCACCGGATTCGCCAACGCGATCATGCCGTTGCAGATCGGCGCGCCGGATGTCGCGTTTCCCCGACTCAACGCCTTTACCTACTGGGTGTACCTGTTCGGGGGCCTCCTGGTGATCTCCGGCTTCCTGACCGCGGACGGGGCGGCGTCCTTCGGGTGGTTCGCCTACGCACCACTGAACGGCGCCCGGTACTCCCCGGGGACAGGCCCCGACCTGTGGGCCATGGGGCTGGCCGTCTCAGGGCTCAGCACGATCCTTGGATCGGTGAACTTCATTACCACCATCATCTGCCTGCGCGCCCCCGGCATGACCTTGTTCCGCATGCCGATCTTCACCTGGAACGTGCTGTTCACTTCTATTCTGGCGCTCCTGGCCTTTCCGGTCCTCACGGCGGCACTACTGGTCCTGGAGGCGGACAGGAAGTTCGGTTCGCATGTTTTCGACCCTGCCAATGGGGGCGCCCTGCTGTGGCAGCACCTCTTCTGGTTCTTCGGGCATCCGGAGGTCTACATCGTGGCCCTGCCGTTCTTCGGGGTGGTGAGCGAGATCCTCCCCGTCTTCAGCCGCAAGCCGATGTTCGGCTACGTGTCCCTGATCGGTGCCACGATCGCCATCACCGGACTCTCCGCGACCGTGTGGGCTCACCACATGTTCGCGACGGGGGCCGTTCTGCTGCCCTTCTTCTCCCTGCTGTCCTTCCTGATCGCCGTGCCGACCGGCGTGAAGTTCTTCAACTGGATCGGGACGATGTGGAAGGGATCGCTCTCCTTCGAGACACCGATGCTGTGGTCCATCGGCTTCCTCGTCACCTTCCTCCTGGGCGGCCTGACGGGTGTTCTGGTGGCGTCACCACCGCTGGACTTCCACCTGACGGACAGCTACTTCGTCGTCGCCCATCTCCATTACGTCCTCTTCGGCACCATCGTCTTCGCCACCTTCGGCGGCTTCTACTTCTGGTGGCCCAAGCTGACCGGGCGGATGCTGGACGAGCGGCTCGGCAGAATCCACTTCTGGACGCTGTTCATCGGCTTCCAGACCACCTTCCTGGTCCAGCACTGGCTGGGTGAGGCCGGCATGCCGCGCCGTTACGCGAACTACCTCCCGAGCGACGGCTTCACGCTCCTCAACACGGTCTCCACCCTCGGGTCCTTCCTGCTGGGCCTCTCGACGCTGCCCTTCCTCTACAACGTCTGGAAGACCCACCGCTACGGCGAGCGGGTCACCGTCGACGACCCCTGGGGATGGGGCCGCTCCCTGGAGTGGGCGACGAGCTGCCCGCCACCACGGCACAACTTCCACGCCCTGCCCCGGATCCGCTCGGAATCCCCGGCCTTCGACCTTCACCACCCGGAGGTGCCCCGTGAAAGGTGAGGCCTGGCTCTTCACCGGCACGGCCCTGTTCTTCGCGGCGACCACCATCGTCTACGGCTGGTTCTCCCGGGAGCCGGCGGGCAGCGCCGCACTCTGCGTCTCCTTCGTCATGGCGAGCCTCGTCGCCGCCTACCTCTGGCGCCAGTACCGGCGCGGCGGAGAGCGGCCGGAGGACCGTAAGGAGGCCGAGGTACAAGAGGCCGGCGGCCGACAGGCCTTCTTCCCCGCCCGCAGCTACTTTCCCGTACTGGCGGCCGCGGGCAGCGCGCTGATCGGCCTGGGGGTGGTCCAGGGCCTGTGGCTGTGCCTCATCGGGTTCGGCGTCCTGCTGCCGGGGATCCTGGGATTCGCCTTCCAGAACCTCGGCCACGAGGAGTAGTCGCGAGGAGCAGTTCAGCCGTCCTCGGCAGACCTGTGAGCATCCGGTCCCGCAGTGGTCGCGTCGATCTTCCGGCGCTGTTCGGCGGTCGTGGGGTAGGCGACCTGGTCCTCGTAATACCAGGCGCTGATCGCCGACCGCACTCTGTCCAGCAGACGGCGCAGGCCGCTGCGGTCGGGGCCGGCATCGTCGTCGACGGGGCGCAGCGGCCGCGGCCGCTCCCTGGCGAGCACGGCGTACCGCTCGACGGCCGTGAGGGCCCGGTGCTGAGGGTGGAAGCCGCCCTCGGCGCTCTGGTGCACCAGGCCGGACGCCTCCCCCTCGGCCAGCAGTCGGCGCTCGCGCGACTGGAGGGCCAGGCACAGCCGCCGGGTGAGCCAGAAGACGGTCACCGGTACCGCGAAGAACCCGATGCGCAGCACCCAGGTCAGTGCGTGCACGGGCACGTCGAAGACGAAGGCGAGGATGTCCTGGGCCCCGGCGAGGAGCAGCACGGCGTAGCAGGAGAGGGCCGCCACACCCAGGGCCGTACGGACAGGCCGGTCACGCGGACGGTCGCACAGGTGCCGCTCCCCCGTCGCGCCGGTGATCCAGCGTTCGAAGAAGGGGTAGGCGTAGAGGAGCGCGAAGAGGATGCCGGGCAGGACTACCGCCGTGAGCAGGGGGTTCCACATGATCGTGTGCCCCCACAGGCGTGTTTCCACACCGGGCATCAGGCGCAGCGCCCCTTCCAGGAACCCGACGTACCAGTCGGGCTGGGCGCCGATGGAGACCACGTCGGCGCGGTAGGGGCCGTAGGTCCAGATGGGGTTGATCTGCGCGACGGCTCCCAGGACGGCCATCAGCCCGAAGACGGTGAAGAACAGCCCGGCGGACTTGGCCACGTACTGGGGGAAGAAGGGCAGGCCGACGACGTTGCGGCCGGTCCGGCCGGGCCCCGGCCATTGCGTGTGCTTCAGGGTGAAGACGAGGAGGATGTGCACCGTGATCAGGCCCAGCAGCAGGCCGGGGACCAGCAGGATGTGCACGGGGTAGAGGCGGGACATGATGTCGCCCCCGGGATACTCGCCGCCGAAGGCGAAGAAGCTCAGATAGGTGCCGGCGACCGGGATCGACAGCATGATCCCCTGTGCGATCCGCAGGCCGGTGCCCGACAGCAGGTCGTCGGGCAGGGAGTATCCCGCGAAGCCCTCCAGCAGTGCCAGCAGGAACAGTGTCACTCCCACCAGCCAGTTGGCTTCGCGAGGGCGGCGGAAGGCGCCGGTGAGGAACACCCGCAGCATGTGCGCCCCGATGGCGGCGAGGAAGACCAGCGCGGCCCAGTGGTGGATCTGACGGATCAGCAGCCCGCCCCGTACGTCGAAGCTGATCCTCAGGGTGGAGAGGTAGGCCTGCGACATGAGCACGCCGCGCAACGGCTCGTAGGAACCCTGATAGGGCGTCTCCCGCATCGACGGATCGAAGAAGAAGGTCAGGAACACCCCGGTCAGCAACAGCACGATGAAGCTGTACAGCGCCAGCTCGCCCAGCAGAAACGACCAGTGGTCGGGAAAGATCTTCCGCACGACCGACCGCGCCAGCTCCGACAGCGGCAGCCGCGCGTCCAAGCCGTCGGCCCCCCGCACCACCGCCCGCTGTGCCTTGTTCCTCAGCCGCGCTTCCCGCCTCGAACCCGGCACCGGCCTGCACCTCCTGTCCGAACGTCGCTACTGGGTCGAGCAAGCCATCCGGAGCGTGCGCACAAAACTACCGATAACTGCCATTCACTATCAATTCAGACACGGCGCCCGAGCCGTTCCAGCAGCGCGGGAAGGTCAGCGAAGGAGTCGAGGACGTGGTCCGGTGTGCCGTCGGCCGCCCGGTGCGTCTCGGGCAGGTATTTGCCGGTCCTGACGAGCACGCCGGTGATTCCGCTGCGCTGGGCCGCCAGCACGTCGGATTCGATGTCGTCGCCCACCATGAGAGCTTCGGACGGGGTGGCGCCCATGTGCTTGAGGGCGGAGGCGAAGAACGCTTCGGCGGGTTTGCCGGTGATCTCCGCCTCCACCCGGGCGGCCCGTTCCAGTCCCAGGAGGAAGGCCCCCGTATCGAGGTCGAGGCCGGTGGCGGTACGCCAGTACAGATTCCGGTGCATGGCGACGAGACGCGCACCACGCTGCAGATGCCTGAAGACTCGGTTGAGGGCCCCATAGCCGAAAGCTTCGCCCGCTCCCCCGAAGACGACCACGTCCGGCGCGGCGCCGTCCGCATCCGATTTCGCTTCGTCGACGAGCGTCAGACCCGCGAGATCGTCACGGACGTCGCCGGTGTTGACCAGCAGACAGCGGGCGCCCGGGTAGTGTTCCCGCAGGTATGCGGCGGTGGCTGCGGGTGCGGTGAGGATGTCGTCGACGCCTACGGGGAAGCCCTCCGCGGCCAGTTTCGCGGCGATCGAGGCGCGGGTCCGTGAGGTGTTGTTGGTGACCAGCACCAGCGGGATTCCTTCGGCTCGGAGCTGCCGCATGGCCTCTACGGAGCCGGGCAGCGGCTTCCACGACACCGTGAGCACACCGTCGATGTCGATCAGGACCGCTCGGATTCGTTCCATACGCCGACCGTCCACGGCTTGCGCCGAAGTCGCAAATGGGGTTGCTTCGAAGTAGGCGTGTACAGGGTTCCGTCTCCCCTCATTGGGGTGAAGCACCATGATGTTCACTGATCGCGCGGACGCGGGACAGCGTCTTGCCGAAGCCCTCCGGCACCTGGAGGGGGCGGATCCCGTCGTCCTGGGTCTGCCCCGTGGCGGAGTCCCGGTGGCCTTCCAGGTGGCGCGGGCGCTGGGCGCCCCGCTCGATGTGATCGTGGTGCGCAAGCTCGGGGTCCCGTACCACCGGGAGCTGGGGTTCGGCGCCATCGGCGAGGGTGGCGTTCGGGTCATCAGAGACGACATCGTCCGCCAGAGCCGGGCCGAGAAGGAGGACCTCGCGGCGGTCGAGCACGCCGAGGAGGCGGAGCTCGTACGCCAAGCGCGAAGGTTCCGCGACGACCGCCCGCGCGTGCCGCTCGACGGCCGGACGGTGATCGTCGTGGACGACGGGATCGCGACCGGCGCCACGGCCGCAGCCGCGTGCGCGGTCGTACGGACGATGGGTGCGGCGCGGGTGGTTCTGGCCGTGCCTGTGGCTCCGCCGGATGCCGTCGCCTGGCTACGCACCGAAGCGGACGAAGTGGTGTGCCTCTCCACACCACGTGCCTTTCGCGCCGTCGGCGAGTGGTACCAGGACTTCTCGCAGACCCCCGACGACGAGGTCGTCGCCCTTCTGGCACAGGCCCCGGACGGGCTCGCGGCGCGCCGGCCCGCCCGGGCCGCCGAGGTGGTGGTGGAGGCGGGCGACGTCAGACTGACCGGGGAGCTGACCATGCCGAAGGGTGCGGGGGCCGTGGTCGTGTTCGCCCACGGCTCCGGCAGCAGCCGCCACAGCCCGCGCAACCGGTCGGTGGCGGCGGCCCTGAACCGGGCCGGCCTGGGCACCCTGCTCTTCGACCTGCTCACGCCGGCTGAGGAAGCCGACCGCGCGAACGTCTTCGACACCGAAACCCTCGGCCGGAGGCTGGCGGACGCCACCCGCTGGCTGCGGCACCTCCAGGCCGTCCCGACCGGCTATTTCGGAGCGAGCACCGGAGCCGCCGCGGCCTTGCGGGCCGCCGCGTCTCCCGACGCGGACATCGGCGCCGTGGTCTCCCGCGGCGGCCGCCCCGACCTCGCCGGGCCACGGCTCGCCGACGTACGGGCACCCACGCTCCTCATCGTGGGCGGCCGCGACACGAGGGTGCTCGACCTCAACCAGCGGGCCCAGCGGGAGCTGCGCTGCGAGAACCGGCTCGACATCATCCCCGGCGCCACCCACCTCTTCGAGGAACCGGGAGCACTGGACGAGGTGGCCGGCCTTGCCCTGGCCTGGTTCACGAAGCACCTGCTGGCAGCGGCCGGGTAGCGCTGCTGACCGAAGCCGGGGCGCGGCGTTTCCCAGCCGCTCCTCGGGCGCCTCCTGGTCACGGGACCGGCACGGCGGCACACTGAAGGGTCCACGGCCCCGCACCGGCAGGAGCGACGTGCCCGTCCCGATCATCATCGACTGCGATCCCGGACACGACGACGCCCTCGCGATCATGCTGGCGGCCGGGGACCCCGCGGTCGACCTGCTGGCCATCACCACCGTCGCGGGCAATCAGACGCTCGACAAGACCACCCTGAACGCGCGGCGCGTCTGCACAGTGGCCGGGATCACCGATGTGCCCATCGCGGCGGGCTGCGCCCGGCCGCTCGTCCAGGCACTCAGCGTCGCGGACGACGTGCACGGCGCCTCCGGCCTCGACGGACCGATGTTCCCGGAGCCCACCGTGGACATCGTCCCGGAGCACGCGGTGGACCTCATCCACCGGATACTGACCGGGCATCCGGAGCCGGTCACCCTCGTACCGACGGCGCCGTTGACCAATATCGCCCTCCTGCTGACCCGCTTTCCGCAGGACGCTGCCCGTATCCGCGAGATCGTCCTGATGGGCGGATCGACGGAGCGTGGCAACCGGACCCCGGCAGCCGAGTTCAACATCCTCACGGATCCGGAGGCCGCGGACATCGTCTTCCGCAGTGGCGTGCCCGTCACCATGTGCGGTCTCAACGTCACGCACCAGGCGCTGGCCACGCCCGAGGTGGTGGCCCGCTTCGAGGGGCTCGGTACGCCCCTCGGACACCTGTGCGCCGAGTTGCTGACCTTCTTCGCGTCCACGTACCGCACACTGTGGGGGTTCCCGCACCCGCCGTTGCACGACCCCGTCGCGGTGGCCCGCGTCATCGACCCCGGGCTCGTGCACTGCGTGGACGCGAACGTCGTCGTGGACTTGCACGGCCGGTACACGCGCGGTGCCACCGTGGTGGACCTGGAGCGTTACGTGGACCGCCCGGTCAACGCCCGGGTCGCGGTGGGTTTGGAGACCGACCGGTTCTGGGACCGGATGATCGGCGCCGTCGCGGTCCTCGGAGCCCGTACACCGCGTGAGCGGGGGTAGGGGTCATGGTGCACGTACTGGGCAGCAGGATTCTGCTGCGTCCCACGGACCCCGAGCGCTCCCGCGCCTTCTACGGTGACGCCCTGGGCCTCGCCGTCTACCGCGAGTTCGGCACCGGACCCGAGCGGGGGACGGTCTACTTCCTCGGCGGCGGGTTCCTCGAGGTATCGGGGCGCGCCGAGGCACCGCCCACGCCCGGCCTTCAACTGTGGCTCCAAGTCGCGGACGTGCACGCGGCGTACGAGGAACTGCGCGGCCGGGGCATCGAAGTCCTGCGACCGCCACGACGCGAGGCCTGGGGCCTCATCGAGATGTGGATCGCCGACCCAGACGGCGTGCGCATCGCCGTAGTGGAAGTGCCGGCGGACCACCCGCTGCGCCTTCGCCCCTGACGGGATCACGCTGTGCCTCGTCGGCGACGTTGCGGTGGTGCTCGATCTGGAGACCAGCGTCACGCAGAGAGACGACTCGTGTCCGGCACGACAGTCGGCTACCGAATGCATCCCGCCGAGCTGGGCCACCGCGGCGGACCGGAGCCGGATCGACTATGCGTGGCCGAGCCGTCGGACACCGCGGCAGCCGCGTGGCGCCCAGCCGGCACAAGCCCTGAGGGACGTCCAGGCCACGTCGGCGGCGCCACACCACAGGGCGCCGCCGACCCCGGCTGCCCCGAAGAGGGCCGCGAACCGGCCGAGGAGACTTCCATCCGGTACTTCCTCGGCCCGGTGGTTCCTACGCACCCGATCCTGCGGCCGACTGGCACCTGCCGGCCGGGGACGAGAGCGCGCTGCCGGCCATCGCCGCGGCCATGGAGCGGATGCCGGAGGGGGCCACCGTGCACGCCTGCATCGAGGTCTCCGGCCCGGCGGAGGAACAGAAGATCGCGACGGTGGACGGTGTTGACCCGGTCTGGCTCCACCGGGGCGAGCGCCCGATCGGCACACCGCTCCTGGAGGCGGTCTCCTCGCTCGCCTTCCCCGAGGGCACCCCTGAGGTCTTCGTCCACGGAGAGGCCGGCTTCGTCAAGGAGCTCCGCCGCCACCTCCGCAAGGAGCGACAGGTCCCGCGCGAGCGCCTGTCGCTCTCCGGGTACTGGCGTCAAGGTCAGAGCGACGAGGCGTGGAGCGCCGTCAAACGGGACTGGCACGCGCAGGTCGAGACGGAACAAGAGGCGTAGCCAGGGACAAGCGCGGCCACTCTCGTACTTTCGGGTCGCTCGACCGGCTCGGCCGCTCCATCCAAGACCTCATCGCCATCATGTCCCAACGTGCCCGAGCTGAAGGGCGGCCGCCGCGCTCGCCGAGGCGACCACCACGGCCGAGCTGCCGCGGCCGGCCAAGCCCAAGGACTGATCACCGCCATGTGCGGCTGGTGATGCGGTCCCCGAGTCGTCAGGCGGGGAGGAAGAATCCGGTCACGTCGGCGAGCAGGCCGTCGCGGTGCACCGCGCTGCTCACGCCCGTCATGAAGGTCTCACCGTCCGGGCCGACCTGGGTCCAGCGGGCCAGTGACCGGTCGTGGTGGTCGAGGACCTCGTCGATGCGGAAGCGGTGTCCGGGAAACGCCCCGGCGAAGCCGTTCATGTACGCGTCCAGTTCGGCCAGGCCGCCGACCTCGGTCCCCGGGTCCCGGTAGGTGACGTCGTCGACCGCGACCGCGCCGAGCGCGGTAAGCCGTATCGAGGGGTCGACCGACCAGCACGCGGCGTAGTCGTCCCAGAGCTGCTGTTGGTCACTCATCGCTGTTCCTCTTCGTTGACTTGCTCGGCTTGCTTGGCTGTCTTGGCTTGCCTGGCGCCGATCGATACCAGGGCTCCGGCGGTGATGGTGTGCAGTTTGGCGGCGGCCGTACCGGACCGGACGAGTACCAGCAGTCCCTGGTAGAGCGCCAGGAGCTGGGCGGCTGACTGCTCGACGTCGAGTTCCGCGGGCAGCAGCCGCTGGGCACGGGCGCGCGTCAGCGCGTCGGCGAAGCCGGACTCGATCGTCTCCAGCCCCCGGCGCACGCCCGGCGTCGCCTGCGGAACGGTGAACGACTCCACCGCCGTGTTGGTGAGCAGGCACCCCGGATCGGGTTCGGGGCCGATGCCAGTGTCGAACGCCGAGGTGAAGAACGAGCGGATGCCGGCCACGGGGTCCTCCGCGTCCCGCAGGTGGACCCGGACCCGGCCCTCCACCACACGCTCGTTGTAGGCGTCCAGCGCGGCACTGAACAGGCCTTCCTTGCTATGGAACGCCCGATACAGGCTGCCCGGGTGCATTCCGGTCGCCTCTTCGAGGTCGCGCAGCGAGGCGCCGAGGTATCCACGACGACGGAACAGGCGCATGGCGGAGGCCAGCACCTCGTCCTGGTCCCAGACCTGTTTCCGGCCCATCAACGCCCCCCGTAGTTGAACGATCGCTCACAAACTAGCACGCGCGTGACCCCTATAGGCCGACCACTGCTGTCGCGCTGCAGATGATGCTCCTGCCGCGCTCGCTCAACTTGCAGTGCGTCGCCATCTTCATCTGGTCAGCGAGGTGATTCGCAGGAAACGGCCCAGGAGTTGGGACGTACGAGGGCGCTGGAGGGGTCTGCGTGTCGGAAGGACCGGTGTCAGTACGCGCCGAAGGACCAGAAGACCCCGACCTCGTCGCCGGACACGGCGACGAGGCCCAGTTCTTCGAGCAGGTCGAGGCCGTTGATGTACTCGCCCGTCATGAACCCGTTGACCCTCGCCCCTTTGAGGCCGGCCCGGACGAAGTCCCGGGCCGGGTCCCAGGCTGCATCCCGGGCGTTCGTCCAGAATTGGGCATCCGGGCCGTAGCGGTCCAGCAGGAACCGTGCGTCGGCCAGCAGAGCGTCGCGCTCCGGCCGGTTCCGGACGGGACGGCCGTCTCCCCACTCCTCCGCCATGACGGCGAGCGCGGTGACGGGCCCCGCCGGCTCCAGCTCGTGCAGACGGTCCCGGAACCCGGCGGCGGGCGGCGGGCGGCGGGCGGCGGCGCGAAGGGGTAAGCCGGCACGGCGTGGCGGGCATCCTTGGTGCGGTCGGCGTCGATCCGCAGCCAGCCGCGCGGGTCCGGGACCTCGCGGTGCATCAGGGCGAGCATGTCCTCGGCCCAGTCTTCGTGCCGGCGCGGACCGGTGGCGAGGAAGACGTACCGGTCCTCGAGCAGGCGCAGGGCCGCCGCGTTCCAGGGGCTGCGGCGGCGCCGCAGCTCCATGATGGTCGTGCCGGCGCTGCGGGCGAACACGTCGGCCGGTGAGCGCGGGATGCCGGCCAGCTCTCCATTCCCCCACCGCAGCAGTTCCGTGGCCGCACCGTCCGCGGACGCCCCACCCAGGTCGAGCGGCACCTCAGGGACGATCGCCCGGTTTCCCCGCTGGAGTTCGCCGGCTGCCCGCCACAGGTCTTCCAGGTGGGCGTCGAGGAGGTCGAGGGCGATGCGGTCGTCGTCTGCCGTACTCATGGGCCAACCCTAGGCCGCCTCTTCCGGACTCTGCTCCCCCATCGATAGCTGGGGATACCGGGCTCGACCGGCAAGATCCGAAAGAGACCGCCACCGACCAAGATCCGGGCCAGTGGCGGGCCAGCACCGGACCACCGAGGACAGACACCCTTTTTTTGCCTGGTCAGGAGCGGTGTGGTGGGTGTACCACCAGCACTCGAAGAACTTGTTCGTAAGTTACTCACCAAACAGGATCGGCTTCTTCTAAGAAGTTGAGAACGGCGCCTGACCTGCACAAACACACCCTTTGGGCATCGCAGTCCGCCCTAGTGGAAGCAACCCAAATTGGCTGCTTCCAGAGTCAGATCTCTCCGATCATCCCCACTCTACAAAGAAGATCCGGGCCATACATGGGCCAGAAAGGAATCTGGACCACCGCGGCTACCAGCAGACCGTGGCCACCTTCGCAACCAGCCAGCCCACCATCGACGCACTGTCGACCTCTTCGTCCCTGTTCTCAACTGTGGGCGGACATCTGGCGGCGCTTCCCCCTCGCCACCCTGTCATGCGTCGGTGCGGTCCTCACCTCCGGGCATTCTGTGCGTAGAGGCCCCGCGGATTCGCGACTCCGCGGGGCCTTTACCGCGCAACGGCCGTCAAGCGCATGGGTGAGACCGGTTTGTCGTCGTCCACGAAGGCACGGACCGGGCACTCGTACGGAGCGAAACGCTGGACGGCATCCGGATCCGTGACATCGGCGACTAGCGTCCGTCGGCCGGCGCCCTCAGTAGCCGGTTCAGTTCGCTCCCGGCCCCGTCGTAGCCGGCGTCGGAGATCCGTCGCAGCTCGCGGAGGTCGCGGGAGGCGACCGCGCGTCGAGTGAGCAGGAGCCCGGCCTGCATGGACCCCTCGTCCAGCAGCTCGCTCAGCTCCCGGAGGTCGCCTGCCTCGTCCGCGAGATCGGCCAGCCGGTCCAGTGCGGTCTCGTTGCCCTCGTCGGCCAGCTCGCGGAGGGTCTCCCGATCCACATTCGTGTTGTCCATGACGCCATGCTGCAGCCCTGCCCCAGGGGCAAGGTCAAGTGGGACGATGGCCGGGTGATCACCATCGGGCAGCTGGCCGGCTACATCGGCGTGTCGATCAAGACCGTCCGCGTCTACCACGACAAGGGACTGCTCCCCGAGCCCGACCGCGACTCGTCCGGCTACCGGCGCTACGGAGCGAGCGACGCCGTCGCCTTGATCAAGATCCGGACACTGGCCGAAGCCGGTGTCCCCCTGGCTCGCATTCGCGACCTGAGGGCGTCGGGCGAGGAAGAACTCCGGCAGTCGCTGGGCGAGATCGACGACGAACTCGACGCCCGCATCCGCAGCCTGCGGGAAACACAGGCCCGTCTGCGCCGGCTCGCCGCGGGGCGGCTGGTGCCGCTGCCCGACGAAGTCGCCTCCCATCTGGAAGACCTGACCCGATGGGGGTTCACGTCCAGATGGGTGGACCTGCAACGCGACCTGTGGATCCTCGTGTTCGCCACACACCCGGACCACGCGACCATGCTGTTTCACGACCAGGCCGACATCTTGGCCGACCCGAAGCTACGGCAGCTGTTCCTCGGCTACGACCACGCGTACGACCTCGACGCCGGCGACCCGCGCCTCGAAGACCTCGCCCTCCGTATCGCCGAGGCGAACCGGGAGCGCTAGGGGACCGGCGAACTGCCCGGCCTGGATGCGGACTCCGAGATCCCCGCCCTCGTCCAGGGCACGGTCAACGCTTCTTCCCCGGCATGGGAACGGCTCGACTCACTCATTCGCGCCCACCTGAACGTATGACGTGAGCGGCCTGGAGCCACCTGCGCGACGCCGTCCGGTGTCGATGAGGAACTCGGTTGCCACCCTCGTCTCGGTGCTAGACCAACGCGGCCCGCAGCGCCCGCCTGGCCGCCCCGCGTCCACCAGCTCGAACGACGCCCGTCGAAAGCACTCGGCGAAGGAATCCTGGAGGGCCTCCGGGCTCGGGGCGCGCGCATCGAGGACGGGCGTCACCCGTAAGCCACACCTTGCGGTCGAGATGATGCAGATTGTCACCATGCCTGTCAGCGTGATTCGCGAGGAATCCCCATCCCACGGATCCAGAGGAGTCGCCGTCATGGGCGATGCACAGGACAAGCACCAGGAGCAGGGCAAGGGCCGCGAGGCACAGGAGCATCATCGCTCCGGGGACCCCGCACGCCCCCAGCCGGGCAAGGCTTCCCGCAAGCAGGAACAGAAGCAAGGCCGGCAGTAGGGCCAGAAGGAGACCTCGCGCCGCCGTGAGGATGACCTGTTGCGCGAGGAAGACCTGCACGACGAGACGCTCTGACCGGACCACCACTCACCCACCCACCCCGAGCCCGGCCGCGGGAGTGTCAGGGCTGGACCCGGGCGATGAGCAGCGCGACGTCGTCGTGGTCGCCGGGGCGGCGCAGGGCCTGGAGGAGCATGTCGCAGGTCTCCTCCAGGGATCGCGGCGGCTCTGCGAGGAGGGCAGGAGAACGTTCAGGCGTTCGTCGATGGCCTGGTCGCGGGTTTCGACCAGGCCATCGGTGTAGAGGACCAGTTGGTCGCCCGAGTGCAGATCGAACGTGGTGGTGTGGAGGGGGACGCCGCCGACGCCGAGGGGGACTGCGGTGGGTAGTGCCAGTAGTTCGGCGGCCGTCCCCGACGCATCAACACGGGTGGAAGGTGCCCGGCGTTGGAGATGAGGCCTCGGGTGTGGTGGGGGTCGTAGGCGGCGTAGACGCAGGTCGTGATGGTCTGCCCCATGGAGTCGGTCAGGCGGTCGAGGTGACGCAGTACCCGGGCCGGGCCGGGGCGAGGTCGAGTTCGGCCAGCGTGCGGGTGGCGGTGCGGAGCTGGCCCATCGTTGCGGCGGCGCTGATGCCGCTGCCCATGACGTCGCCGGCGACGAGGGCGGTCTTGTCCCCCGTCAGGGGGATGACGTCGAACCAGTCGCCGCCGACCTCGTCCGCCGCTTGGGCGGGCTGATATCGGTAGGCGATCTCCAGGCCGGGCGGGTCCGGCGGCTGCTGAGGGAGGAGGCTGCGCTGGAGGGTGAGGGCGGTGTTGCGTGCGTGCTGGTACCAGCGGGCATTGTCGATGCAGACGGCGGCGCGGGCAGCCAGTTCGCCGGCCAGAACCTCGTCGGCGGCAGTGAACGGCTCCGGATTGCGCAGGCGCTTGAGGTCGAGGGCGCCGAGGACTTCGCCACGGGCGATGAGCGGCACGGCCAGGTAGGAGTGGAGTCCTGCGGCGGCCAGCATGCCGACGGCCTCAGGACTGTGGGCGATGCGGATCAGGTCGTCGGCGTCCACGTGGGGCACGCGGACCGGGCGGCCGGTTCTCACGCACTGGGTGACCAGCCGGTCGGCGTCGTAGCGTGCCACCTCACCCGGCGGATCGGCCGCATCCACGGCGTCCGTGGGGTACGCGGCAGCCACGGCCAGGGCCCGGAATACGGCCGACCCTTCGTGTACGGGAACGGCCGCACGGCTGTGCAGGATGCTGTCGAGCACGTCCACCGCGGCCACGTCGGCCAGCTCCGGCACGGAGACATCGGCGAGCTCGCGCGCGGTCTGGTCGAGGTCGAGCGTGGTCCCGATGCGCAGGGAGGCATCGGCTACGAGTCCGAGGCGCTGCCGGGCCCGGGCAGCCTCGGCCTGGGCGCGATGCCGCTCACTGACGTCGACGACGGACGTCGCGACGCCGAGCACCTTGCCGTTGGAAGCTTCCAGCCGGTAGAAGGACACCGACCACACGTGCTCACGGTCCGGGTCGGCCGGGGTGCGCCCCGCGGACTCACGGTCGAGGATCGGGATTCCGTCGGCCAGAACCTCACGCATGGCGGACTCGATGGCCTCGGCATCCAAGAAGGGCAATGCCTCCCAGACGTTCCGGCCGACATGATCGGCAGCCGGCAGGCCGTTGATGCGTTCCAGCGCCGGGTTGACGGTCACGTACCGCAGAGCGGTGTCTACCACCGCCAGCCCGATCGGGGACTGCGAAATCAGCCGAGTGGACAGCGCCAGATCCCGCTCCACCCGCCGCAAGGTCGCCTGGTCGGTAGCCAGGCCCAGGGCATAGACGCCTTTCCGGCCGTCCTCCAGCCGCATGTTGCGGAACTCCACCAGCCGCGTGCCGCCATCCTTGTGGCGCACGGGAAACACGCCCGCCCAGCTCGCCCCGCCGGCCATGACCCGCGCGAACAGGTCGACCACCAGCTCCAGGTGCTGCTCGTGGACCAGCAGCCGGCCCGCGAACCGGCCGAGAGCCTCAGCAGAGGTGTATCCGAACAGTTCCTCGGCCTGCGGGCTCCACGAGGCGATCCGCCCGTCCGCGTCGAGCACCACGGCCGCGACCTTCAGGACATCGAGTAGCCCTCCGGGCTCGGGGGAAACACCATCCGAAGGCCGGCCGGGGTGGGCCGGGAAGGATTCGGTTGCGCGCATCCCGGGGCTCCTTCCACCCGCTGACCGCGCCCTGGGTGTCCCGGGCCGACGTCCTCGCTTGTGCCACCCGCGACTCCCATCCTCCCTCCCCAACAGCCGACCCCGCACCTCTGCACCACCGGGTCGCAGTCGAGGTGGACGCGTGTGGGGGGCGTGGGGGGCTGTCGGAGTCAGCCTTGTGGGTCCGCCCGTCTACGGGGTGCGGCCGTACGTCATCGCAGGTCGACGCCGGTGCCTGGTCGGCGACGTGCACGAGCCCGGCAACGATTCGCGGCACGCCCGCCGCCTGCTCCACCGCCGCCGGGAAATGCCTGGTCACGCCGGTCGTGGTCCGCCGAACGGGCGTACAGTGGAAGCACTGGGAGTATTTCGCGCACCGGCTTTCACGCGGGTGCCATTCCTGGCGATCGCCTAAGATCCGGGCTGCCGACGGGCAGTCCGGGGGCAGGTCCGCATCATGATCACCACCTTCGACCGGACCGCGCCCCGCGATCTCGCCGCAGAGCTTCCGGCCCTCCCGGCCCGCTTGTCCCTCACCCCGAAGACCATGCTCGCCGGCCAGCTGGACGGGGCCTGGTGGCCCCACTCCCGTGACCTCGAAGCCGAGCTCCCACCGCTCGCCGCCGCCCTGGAGGAACCCTGGGGGCGCATCACCCGCGTCACCGTGAACCCCAGCCGCTGGCTCGCCGTACCACACACGGTGCCCGCGGACGGGCGCACGCTGCACGTGGGCTGGTTCACCGGACAGGACCCCGACAAACTGATCCTGCTCTCGTACACCGTCGGCCGCTGGGACCTCCTCGTCATCCCGCCCGAGACCGAGCCCGCCGCCGCGGCCCGGCTGATGGCCGCCGCCGCGATCCCCGGCAGCGACCTCACCGCGAGCGTCCTGATGGCCAACGAAGCCGCCATCGGGCGCGGCATCCGCGACGCCCAGCGCCAGGAAGCCGGCTGGGAGAGCGAAGGCGGAGCCTGCATGTCGCCCTTCGGGAACTCCATGGACCGACGCACCCTGCCACTGCCCGGGAACGGCTGGAGGTGAGCTCCGTGGAGACCCTCGTCCTCATCGCCGTGACCATCCTCACGGCCGGCATCGGAATGCGCCTGATCCACCTGCTCAACGCCCAGCACGACGCCCGCATCGAGGCCTACCACTTCAGCGACCCCCTGCCGAGGCCCCCCGGCCTGCCGGACGACATCAGTCGTCGAGCCCACCACACGGATGCCGACCGGTGAGGAACAGACCTTCCTCCGACCGGGGGCAGCGGGCGGGGCGCCACGGCGCCCCCACCCGCCGGCTCCTCGCCCACCACGAAGGGAACACGCCCACGTGAAGTACATCCGGACCCAGACACTGCCGTCGCTCGGACACGCCGAGGTACGGATCATCGCGCACACGCCCGAAGCCGCACGCGCGGTCGCAGAAGCACTCCGCGGCTGCTTCGCAGGCGCGGAACAGCGCAGCTATCCCGGCCTCGACGGCAACACCCGCCTCCACCTCACCGTGGACACGGCAAGACCCGCCGGCCCCGTCCGCACCTGGCTGGCCGCCAGCCGGACGCCCGTCGGCGCCGGCACCCACTCCGACGAGACCTGAGAACCGCCACGGACCCCGGAGCCCACCCGCACACGAAAGGACGCGGTCATGGCCACACTGCGCGAACGCAGGACCTACCGCGACGAGGTACTCCGGGTCCTGTACGAAGCCGTCGAAGGCAACCGCCTCCTCGGCATCACCGGAGCACAGCTACGGCGCGACCTCCACGTACCGGAACAGGACCTGGCCGCCGCCTGCACCTACCTGGCGGGCGAAGGCCTGATCACCGTCGACTGGGAACCGGGCAACACCCCCGCGATGGCCACCCTCACCCACGAAGGAATCCGGCGCATGGAGGCCGAAGAGGAAGAGCACGGCTGAGCTTCCCACGCACACGTTCTGGCGTCTCACCGCCAGGCACAGCCAGACGAATTCCCTCCGTCAAGCCGCGGCTGCAATGCCCCATCCGTACCCTTCGGAGCGGCAGACAGCATTCACCACTCGGCTACGAGACCACCCGCGAACTGGCCGAGCGCGGCGCCACCGTCCTCCACGGCCGCACGCCCGAGGACGTGTAGACGAGTGCCGATGCACGCCTGCATGTGAGCGGCCCCGTGGGCGCGCACGACTCCGCTGGTCGATAGGCAGCGACACTGCAACACAGTGGCCCCACCCGCTGGCCCAGCCCCCCGCCGGATCATTCCCCGAACTCGATTCAGCTCACTGCAGGACCGGGTCCGAGGCGTCCTCCTTGTCGAGCACAATGCCGTCATCCAACTCCGCCCCGCTCTCCATCGACGGTCCGGGCCATGTGATTGACCGAAGCACTGTGGTGGCGGTGGTCAGGCCCAGGAGCGTCGACAGCCACCAAGACGTTGTCACGTAGTCGCGGCCATCTGCCACCAGCAACGTCCATTCGGCGGTGGGTAGTTCGGCGCCGTAGCCGAGGAAGCTCAGTCCGGAGACCGCGAGGATCACGTCGCCGAACTCCAGCGCCGCGAGCGAGGTCACCGGGCCCCGGGCGTGGGGCAGGACGTGGCGACGGACTATCCGCCGGCCACCGGACTCCATTGACCTGGTGACTTCGACGAAGCCCGCTTGGCGCACTCTCAGATTCTCGGCCCGCATCAACCTTGCGAAGTCGTCACATCGGTCACGCCGACCAGGCATCTCAACAAGATGCTGCTACGACCTCTAAAGTGGCCGATCTTCCCCATCGCGGCATTTTGAACATAGGACCTCTGCGGTGGGACCCACCACTTGCCGCGATGAGGCAGGTGCCGCTCGTACACGAGGCAAGCGCTGTCAGGATGTTCTGGGCTTTACACGGACGGCTGCCTCTTACCAGTGCGGGAGCCAGCACGGAATCGACCGATGGGCAACTTGGGGCGGTTTTCATCCACGGTTTCGGGTCCTCCAGCTCCGTCTGGGACCCATTCCTGGAGCTCATACAGAGTGACGCCGACTTGGGGTTCGTCACCCCGTTGCCGTTTGACTACGCCACATCCCTCATGTCCTTGAATCCTCTGCGTCGCATCCCGACCTTTGAGACCATTGCCGACGACCTCAAGGGGTTCCTTGAGACAGAGGGCGAGGATTTTCCGGATCTGGCTCTGGTGTCCCACAGTCAGGGCGGGCACCCAAGCCAACCTCACAGACCCGTTCCACTCCAGCTCATTGCTGAGGGCCCTGCATGCGGCGGACGCGAATCAAGCCGTTGCCGCTCTCGCGCAGCGGACCGCCACCGAGACGGACCTCACGAACGCGTCCAACGTTGCCGGATTGCTGAAAACGCTTCACGAGGTGGGCGCGGAGCAGGCAGTGAGAGCGCTACTCGACCGCGACCCCGTCGCCCAGGCCGACCTCACAGACCCGTTCTACTCCAGCTTATTGTTGAGGGCACTAGTGAGAGTGGGCGCGGACCAGGCCTTCTATGCCGCCGCGCGGCGATGTGCCGCCGAGGCAGACCTCACCGTCGACCCCATGTTCGTGACCGCATTGGTGGATGTACTGCGGGCTGCCGGCGCAGATCGGGCCGCAGCCGCAGTTTCCCAGCGCCTCCAGGACCCGACTCGCGCTGCGTTGGAGCCCTATGACCCGTTTCCCTATGGAATCGAAACCGATGGTCGCGCTGCAAAGCCCTGGACATGGAGCGACCCCCCTGTCCCTACCGACGGGTCGGCTGTGTAATGCCGCGGGGCGCCGGGCCACAGGTCCCGCTACGGACCACCTCGGCTACCAGCAGACCGTGGCCACCTTCGCAACCAGCCGACCCACTATCGACGCACGGTCGACCTCGTCATCCCTGTTCTCTCCCTCGTCGCCCTGTCATGCGTCGTCGGAGCGGTCCTCACCTCCGGGCGTTCTGGGCGCAGAGACCAATCGGATTCGCGGCTCCGCAGGTCTGAGTAGTAAGCGTGCAGGCGGCCCTGACCGCGTCCGTCGTCCCTCGTACGTCGTGAACTCGGGCCGCCCGGCGCCATGGTGTACATCGGCCTGATCACGCTTGGCCACCGCTGGTCGGCGGCACATTTCAACCGGGACCCGAAATAGCCGGGCCGACGGTGCCGGCCGCCTCCCACAACACGCCCTAAGGTCGGTAGACGAGCTCGATCACCATCGCCGCGATGAGCCCCCAGACCCCGATTCCCAGGAGCCACATGACGTCGAGGGCCGCGCCGGTGGTGACGACCACCAGGCCGCCTGTCCCGAGGGCGAGTACGGTCCGGTGGATGCCGCGGTCGGGACGCCAGTCGATGGTCACAGCAGTGAGAGTCCCGCCGGATCCCCCTCGCGTCGAGGAGCCGGCGGGATTCCTGTCGTGTTCTTGACGCCCCGTCGCCTGACGTCAGCCTGCGTGGACGTGGGGGCGGCGGGTCCGGTCCGGTTCGGCCTCGCGGATGACCTCGCGGGTGACGGGGGCGACTTCGCCCTGGCCGAAGAGGAAGAAGCGGAGGAAGTTGGCCATCGGGTTGCCCTCCGTCCACTCGAAGTAGATGTGGGGGCGCTGGCCGGTCTCGTCGCGGACGTGGAGGAGGAAGGCCGCCAGGGCGTTGGGGATGCTGGAGCTCTCCAGGGTCAGGACGCGGTAGCGGCCGTGGAGCACTTCGCCGCGGACCCGCATACCGGATTCGAACTCCGAGGCGTCCAGGACGGTGACCTCGACGAACATCACGTCGTCACCGGGCGGGACGTCGTTGTCCGCGCGGATCTGCTCCTTCTTCTGCCGGTACTCGTCCAAGTCCCGGTTGTCGGGCTCGTTGGCGATGAAGCGAATCGTGCGGTTG
Organism: Streptomyces tatrensis; assembly: GCF_049310065.1. Classification (NCBI taxonomy): domain Bacteria; kingdom Bacillati; phylum Actinomycetota; class Actinomycetes; order Kitasatosporales; family Streptomycetaceae; genus Streptomyces; species Streptomyces tatrensis. Next base: position 1,496,329 of record NZ_JBMDLB010000011.1, read on the forward strand.
GACATGTCGCGGATGAAGCGCTGCGCCATGTCGTCCAGTTCCACGTCCGTGACGCGCAACTCGAAGACGCGGGCCAGGCGGGAGAGCAGGGAGAGGGCCATCATGCCGGCGATGAAGCAGGCGCCGATCTTCACGCCGTCCGGGCGCTCTACGACGTTCACGGCCGTGGTGTAGATGAAGACGGCCGAGATGACGCCGAAGCCGATGACCATCGGGCGCAGGGCGCGGGCCCAGAGCGGGGCCATGCCGTAGCGGGGCAGGTAGCGCGGCATCAGGTTGAGAAGGCCGGCCATGGCCGAGGAGCCCGCGAACCAGAGGATCAGGATCGTGGAGATGTCGTAGACCGTGCCGAAGGCGGAGCCCAGGTGCTCGTGGGCGAGGTAGGCCAGGGCCCGGCCGTTAGCCTCGCCGCCTGGCTTGAACTGGTCTGCGGGGATCAGCAGTGTGGTGATGAAGCTGGAGCAGATCAGGAAGACGTTCATGATGACGGCCGCGGTCGTCAGCAGCTTCTTGGCACCACGGATCCGGCCGGCCGGATGGGCCACGGTGTCCGAGGGGTCGCCCTTGACGTGCGGCATGACCGCCACACCTGTCTCGAAGCCCGAGAGGCCGAGCGCGAGCTTCGGGAACACGACGAGAGCGATGGCGATCATCATGAACGGGTTGCCATGCTCGGTCGTCAGTGCGGTCGTCCAGTCGGTGACGACGTGCGGCTCGGTGGCGACATTCCACAGGCCGACGGCCACGACCACGACGTTCAGGCCGAGGTAGGTGGCCACCAGGACCACGGCCACGCCGATGGCCTCGCTGAACCCCTTGAGGAACACGGCGCCGAGCAGCGCGATCATGATCAGGGTGATCAGAACTTCGTGACCGTGGAGCGTGCTGGTGAGGTGCGGGTTCTCCACCAAGTGCGCCGTGGCGTCGGCGGCGGAGAGGGTGATCGTGATGAGGAAGTCGGTCGCCGCGAACCCGAGCAGGGTCAGGACGAACAGCTTCCCCTTCCAGAACGTCAGCAGCCGCTCCAGCATCGCGATCGAGCCCTCACCGATCGGGCTCTCCTCGGCGACCCGCCGGTAGACGGGCAGCGCACCGAAGAGGGTGAGGAGCACGAGCACGATGGTCGCCAGCGGCGACAGCTCGCGGGTGCCGCGCTGAGCCCGGACGAGTACGTCCCCTCCAGCGGCGAGAAGACCTCCATCCAGGCTGGCCTCCCCGGACAGCGAGCAGGCCACTGGCGCGGTGCGCCAGCGCTCCGCGGTCATCGTCAGCAGCACCCCTTCTCGGCGGCGTCCGGGCACGCGCTGGACGGTGCGACCCCGAGTGCGGCTTCCTCGTACCGGGACCCGCGCCGACTGCCACCGCCGGTCCGCCTTCCGGACCTGGCCACTAAGCATGAGCCCGGCAGGCCCTGTCCGTGCGGGAGTTCGGACGGCTCCACGGCGAAGAATGCGGCTGTGAGGACGGCGCGTTCCTGATCCAGCACCATGCGTCTGCCGGGCAGCACCGAGGACGTCACGCTGTGGGCGGACACCTTCACGTGCAGCCACGGGTGCAACGAGTACACGCAGACGGTGACGCTGCCCGATACTCCCTGGGTGTACGAGAGCAGGCGGTCGACCGGGGCGCGCGCGTGCCGTACGAGCGCATCCGTGTCTTCCCCGGCAACAAGCACATGCAGGAGGATCTGCTACCTGGTTTCGGAGTCGCGTGACGCGCTGCCTGCCCCTGCTGCCTACCGGGGGACGACGACGGTGACGACATCGGTCGGCTGACAAGCCGGCGCGTCGTGCCGCCTGACCGTGTGTGGGTCCAGTAGTTGATGGGGCACACGTGTGGAGGACGGGAGTTCAGGTGTCGAGTAACAATCAGAAGAAGCGGTCACGCCGCGCGGGGCGTCAGCCGGTCACGCAGCGGGAATGGGTGCCTCAGATGAGTGATCCCGCCGAAATGGCCCCTCCGGGCTCGGAACTCTGGGATCCAAAGCCCGCGCCGGACTGCTGGCGCCTTCGCTGGCGAGCCGGGTACCACGGGCCTCACCCAGGCCTCCGGCAACGGCATACCGCCGCCCTTGGCGGGATCAAGGTCACCCCCCTCCTGTTCGCGTCCTGTCCTTCGGGCACCGAGGTCGTCTGCAAGGTCTACACGGAACCCTTCCGTTGCCCGGACTATCTGCGCCGGATCCAGAAGGAGGCCAGGCCCATGGCGCTCGCGGCCCTGGGCGCCTGACGTGGACGAGAACGTGTTGACGGCGCTGATCGCCGCCGGGGCAGCAATCGGCGGCGGAGCGGTTACAGGGGTGTTCACCCTCGCTGCCGCCAAACGCCAGGCCGCTGCCGCCTGGGCGGCGGGCGAGCGCCAGGCCACGGCCGCATGGGAAGCCGGTCAGCGACAGGCAGCCGCCGCCTGGGATTCCGGACAACTCCAGGCCGCGGCCCAACTCGACGTCGCTCGCCGAACCCTCACCGAGCAGACACTGGCGAACCAGCGGGCAGTGCGTCGGGCCGCCTACGTCACGTACCTGAGCCGCACCGACAGCGCCCACCAGGCACTCGCGGCTTGGCAGAGCGCCATTGGCACCGCGGACGAGGCGCCGCGGCGCCGGGAGTATGACGTCGCTGTGGGCGAGGTCGCGGAGGTACTGAACGTCGTACGCCTCGAAGGCCCCGACGGAGTGGCAACGGCGGCGGAGAACCTTCGCGACGCACTGGTCGCCAACGCTCCCGGAACCGGGCAGGCCGTCGCACAGGAGGCCTTCTTGACCGTGGCCCGCGCGGCTCTCAGCCCTGCGCAGTCAGCGGTCGCCCACTAAGATAAGCAATGTCCGAAATGATGCAATTTCCGCTTGGCGTCACCAGGCTTGGGCGCGCTGGCGCGCCGGGCAATCGGCATGAAGCGGGGTCAGGTGGACCTGAAGGTGTCGTATGAACACATCTCCGAGTTCGTCACTGTGGTGACACTCGAGGGCGAGTTGGACGTCTACGAAGCGCCGAAACTGCGCAATCCGCTGGTCGACTTGGTAAACCATGGAAGGGTGTTCCTCGTACTGGATCTGTCGGCGGTCGACTTCGTGGACTCAACGGGATTCGGTGTGTTGGTCGGCGGCCTGAAGCGGGTCCGCGCCCATAAAGGCGGAATGGCATTGGTTGTGACTCAAGAGAGAATAGCGAAGGGGTTCCGCATCCAGGGGCTGACCAAAGTGTTTCCCATCTTCGACAGCGTGGACCCCGCCGTCGAGCACCTCGGCCGAACAGTACCTGGAGTCCATGACTGACGGCGCGCAGCAGACTGCGGACGACTGGTCGGACCACGCGCACTCCGTCACCCGGTCTCACCTGCCGCCAGGGCAGTGCGCGCCCTTTAGTAACAGCTGCGATCGCTGTACCGGGCCGCGGGTAGCCCGGGGCGCCAGTCGGTTCGTGTGCCCACACCGTCGCGCAGGATGACTTCCCGACGGTGGCCCGCGCAAGCTCTCGCGCCCTGCATAGCACGCGCCCGCCGGATAGAATCCATCATGTCTGAGATGACGCAATTTTCCGCTTGGCGCGACCAGGCGTGGGGCACGCTGACGCGCCGGGCAGTCGGCATGAAGCGGGAGCCGGGTGCACCTGAAGGTGTCGTACGAGGACGGACCCGACGACATTACTGTCGTACGGGTCGAAGGCGATGGCCAGGGTGGTGTGCTGGACGCCGCCTCCGCTCCGGCCCTGCGCTCCGCATTACTGGAGGCCATCGAGGGCGGGCGGCTCATTCTGGTCGTCGACCTGAATCCGGCGGACGGCATCGACAGGGCGGTCCTGAGCGTGCTGGCAGACGGTCTGATGCGGGTGCGCACCCAAGGCGGTGCCCTCGCCATGGTCGTGACAAGCCAGCAGGTGCGGGAAATTCTGGCTGACACCGGTTGGGACAAGGTCTTCCGGACCTACGAGACCGTGGCGAGCGCGGTCGCGGCGCTCGCCGCCTCCTACGCGGAGAGGAGCGTCGAGCAGCGGCGCGCCGCCATCGCGCAGAAGGGGAGCCGCATCGTCCCACAGGGCGGCCATTCGTATGAGCACGTCTCCGAGTACATCACCGTGGTGACACTCGTGGGCTTGCTGACCGTCTACACCGCGCCGGCCTTGCGCAAACTGCTGGTCGATCTGATTTACCACGGCAGGGTGTTCCTGGTCCTGGATCTGTCGGCGGTCGACTTCTTGGACTCGACGGGATTCGGTGTGTTGATCGGTGGTCTGAAGCGGGTCCGCGCCCATGATGGCGGAATGGCGCTAGTGGTGCCTCACGACAGACTTGCGAAAGTGTTCCGGATCACTGGGCTGACCAAAGCGTTTCCCATTTTCGACATGGTGGACCCCGCGGTTGAATTCCTCGGCCGGGAAGTACCTGGCGTCCATGACTGACGGCGCCCTGCAGGCTGCGGACGACTGGTCGGACGACGCGCGCTCCGTCACCACGCCTCGCCTGCCGCCAGGGCCCCGCCATGCCCTCCAGCAACGGCTGCGCTCGCTGTACCTGGCCGCAGGCAGCCCGGCGCCCCAGTCCCTCGCCGTAGACGCTGACAGCACCCAGGGGCGGCCCGCGCAGGACACCGTGGAGCAGGCCCTGGCCTGTGCGCCACCGCCCTCGCTCCGGAACACTGTGGCCGTCGCCGCGGCGCTCGCGAGGCTGGCCGGTGAGGACCCCGACCAGGTGACTACAGAGGTACAGGCGCTCTGGGCGGCCGCGGGGCAGACGCCGCGCGTTCGGCTGCGCACCGCAGCGGAATGGGACCCCGTACGCCTGGGCGTCCACCCCGCGCCCGGCCCGGACGGGACCATGGACCTTCCGCTGACGGAGTACCTTACCCGCCCGCACGACACCACCCTGCGCCAGCGGCTGGCCCATACGGCGGCGACCAACCAGGCGTCGCTCATGCTGCTGGTGGGCCGTTCCGCGAGCGGCAAGACCCGTGCGCTGTACGAGGCGGTGGCCGCCGTGCTGCCCGACTGGCCCGTACTGTTCCCCGCCGACGCGGAGGAGCTGACCGCGTGGATCGAGGCAGCCGACATTGACCCACGGACCGTACTGTGGCTCAACGAGACGCAGCGCTTCCTGGACGGCGCCGCGGGGGAGCGGGCCGCTCGAGCGCTGGGTCGTCTGCTCGACCAGGTGACACCGCTAACGGTGGTGGGCACCATGTGGCCAGAACACATGCGGCGCCTGACGAATCGCCAGAAGGGCCTGGAGGGAGCCCCGCACACCCTCGCGCTGCTGACCAGACCCAACGCGATGATCACGGTTCCGGACACGCTGGCTGGTGACCCCGCAGCCATCGCCTCGGCAGCCGCCCGCGACCCGCGTGTCGCCGTTGCCGTACGGGCGGCCGGATCCGGGCAACGCGTACTGCAACACCTCACCGTGGGACCGGAGTTCGTGCGCCAATGGGAGATGGGCCCGGATCAGTGGTTCACCGCGCCCGAACACGCCGTGCTTACGGCGGCCACGGAGGCACGCAGGCTGGGCCACGCTAGCGCCGTGCCCGCGCGCATGCTGATGGAGGCGGCGGCCGGCTTTATGGACTCCGCCGCGCGCGCGACCGCGGGACAGGAGTGGTTCCCGACCGCTATCGGCGCACTGACGGCCACGGAGGGCAGCCCCGCTCCGCTGATCGCGGAGCGACACGAACCAGGTGTCGGCGAACCGGACAGCTATCGCCCTGACGACTTTCTCGAACAGCACATCCGCCGGGTCCGCGCCCACCGGGCGCCGCCCGCCGAGTTCTGGTCCGGGGCACGCTGGGCCAGGACGGCCGACGACGCCTACGCTCTCGGCCGGGCCGCCGAGCAGCGGCGTCGCTACGGCAGCGCCGTCCCATTGTACGAGCAGGCAATCGAGCAGGGCCACAGCCAAGCGCGGGCCGCCCTCGCCGTGCTACGGGCAACCACCGAAGGGCAGGCCACCGCCGAAGAGACGGCCGCGACGGACCCCACCGCCTGGGCCGCCCTCGCAGTGATGAGGGAAGCGGAAGGCGACGGGCCCGCTTCCTACGACGCGTACCGGCGCGCGGCAGAGTCGGGCGACTCGTGGGCCTGGGCGGCCATGGCCCGGATCCGCGAGGCGGAGGGAGACCAGGTCGCGGCGGACGCGGTCGCGGCGCGGGCGGCGACAGTGGGCGAGCCGCTGGCCTGGCGGACGCTCGGCCGGATGCGGGCGACGCAAGGTGCGGTGGCGGCCAAGGCGTTCGAGCAAGCGGCACGCGCTGGCGACGGCTGGGGCGACATGGGGCTCGCACAGGTCGCCGAACGGTCCGGCGACCTCGCCGCGGCGGTGGCACACGCCACCCGGGCGGCAAGCAAGGAAGTCGGCGCTGCATGGGCGGCTCTGGTACGGCTGCACTGGGCGCTCGGTGACCACGCGTCAGCCCTGGAAGCGGCCACCAGCGGCGCGGACGCAGGACATCCCGAAGGGTGGTCCCTCCTGGCACGGCTGCGTAACGCGGCTGGGGACCGGGCAGGGGCCGCCGCGGCCCATCGCCAGGCGGCAGGCCTGGGCGTCGGCGCCGCGTGGCGCGAACTGGCCCTGCTCGCCGAATCGGACGGTGACAGCGTGGCCGCCGATGAGGCCGCCGCTCAGGCGGCACGCACCGGCGACCCGGAGGCCTGGACCGCGCTGGCGGAAGCCCGCGAGGAAAACGGTGACGAGGCGGGCGCCGCCCACGCCGCAGCGGAGGCAGCACGCGCGGGTGATGTGGACGCCTGGATCATGCTGGCGCGGGCCCGGGAGAATGCCGAGGACAGGCAAGGCGCAGAGCTCGCCGCCGACCTGGCGGCCGAGCGGGGTGCGACCGATGCCTGGTCCGCGCTGTCCCGGATACGGGAACGCGCCGGGGACCGGGACGGATCCCGGCGTGCGGTACTGCGGGCCGCCGCCCTGGGAGCCTCCGACGCCTGGACGGCGCTGGGCCGCGTGCGTGAGGAACTGGGTGACATCCCTGCCGCCGAACGCGCCTACGTCCGCGGCTGCAAGGCCGGTGACGCAGAGGCATACGCCACGCTCGGCGCCCTATACCTGGAACAAGGACGGACACACGAGGCCTGCGCCGCGTACCAGTCGGCCGTGGACGCGGGACTCCCCGACGCTTGGGAAGGGCTGCTGTCGGCGATGGCGGCCCAGGCGCCCCGCGCGACTTCGGCGCAGACGGTGGCTCGGCTGCGCACGACGGGACTGCCGACGGAGAAGTAAGCGTCCAGCCCAGTCGGAACTGCGCCGGCGTCAGGTCAAACCTCTGTCATGGGGTGGGACTTCGTCTTGCCGACACCAGCCACAGACTCCTGGGTTGCAGATTCAGAGAACCTAGCTGATGCCCGTCGCCGCAGCTCTGCTGGGCGGCGCCGGGCACCACGCAGGGGCAACGGCGGTGCGGCTATGCGCTGGGGGCCGAGGGGTCACAACCGCACGAAGATGTACAGCGCGGGGACGAGCGCGGGCGCCTGGACCACAACTAGTAAGACCACCAGGGCAGAGCCGAAGAAGGCAACGGCCCAGACCGCTCCCGCAGTTGCTGCGACACAATGGCGGCAGGGCCCGCCAGGCACACGGATTGGGCCGCTGCCGGTGGGTGATCGGCACAGTCCATCCGGAACAATCCATCGCACAGGGCTGCCTCGAGGCCGAGAAAGGCCAGGTAGTTGCGGGGATGGCGTTCGTAGCGGTGGTTGAGCCGGCGGTAGCCGGTCAGCCAGGACACGGTCCACTCGATTACCCACCGGCGTTGCGCGAGCCGTTCGGAAGACTCGATGCCTTTGCGTGCGATACGGACACCGATCCGCCTGCCTCACAGCCTTTTCCACAGTTCAGTTATGTCGTAGGCCTTGTCGGCGTACAGGCGCTGGGGCTTGAAGTGGCGACCGCGGTGGGGGTCGTGTCTCATTTGGTGACCGAGCACCATGGGCTTCAGCGCTTGACTGTCGTGAGTGTTGGCAGCCGAGAGACCGACGAGGAGGGGCAGCCCTGCCGCGTCCGACAGGACGTGCATCTTGGAACCTGGCTCGCCTCGGTCCACGGGGCTCGGACCTGTGAGTTCGCCCTCTTTTTGGCCCTGCCGTGGGCGGAGTCGAGGACGGCGCGGGAGAGGTCGAGCAGGCCGGCGTCGTCGAGCCGGTGCAGGATCTCCTCGTGCAGCCGGCCCCAGACTCCAGCCCGTGACCAGATCAGGAAAGCTCTCTACGCATTCGTCGGCGCGCGCTTCGACGTCGCTCAGGTGTTGGGGTCCGACCAGCCAGGCCAGGTCCGCAACGCCCTACGGACGGCAACGAACCCCCTGGCGGCAGAATGGCCTTCCCCAGCTCCTCCTCCACGTTGAGTAGTCGGTACCACCGCCCGGATAGGGCCCCTAACCAGCGGCGTCGCCCCCTCGGGGCGCGGCCGCATCTGGCGCTCTCCACCGACGAGCAACGCTTCGGGCCCTGGCCACGGAGCGACAGTGCTCCCTCACTCCCCCACGACCAAGATCCGGGCCAGCTGCGGGCCAACACCGACCCACCGAGTGTAGATACCTTCATTTTGCCTGTTCAGAGCGGTGTGGCACGTGTACCACCAGCACACGAAGAACCTTCTGGTCAGCTACTCGCCGAAGAAGCTCGGCTTCTTCTAGATTTCTAGAACGGTGAAGGCGGGTCGGAGCGTGGGCCGTGGTATGGAGCTCGGCCACCGTTTCGGTCCTGGGCAGCCATGACCTCGTCGCCGTGCTCGAAGGCCCAGGCGCCGAATGCCTCGATCGGGCCGAGCAACGCCCTTCCCAGGGCGGTGAGTTCGTACTCGACACGGGGCGGAGCCTCGGCAAAGGCGTGTCGTTCCACCAGACCGTTGAACTCCAGCCGCCGCAGCGTCTCGGTCAAGACCTTGGGGCTGATGCCGCCGATGCGCTCGCGGAGTTCGCCGGGACGCCTGGGACCGTCGCGCAGGACCCAGAGCAGGACGGCGTTCCAGGTGTTGGAGAGGAGGTCGAAGGCTAGGCGGGCGCGGCAGTCGGCGAGGTGGGCGTCGGTCGTCACGTACCAAATGGTGCCTGACGGGTTTCCTAGTGTCGTCCCGGAAGCGGTCGAAGCAGGCGCGGAGAGGGGCGGATCGATGAAGATCGGTGTGCTGGGGACGGGAAACATGGCAGATGCACTGGCCACGCACTGGGCGCGGGCCGGGCACGAGGTGGTCGTCGGAGGCCGGGACGAGCCGAAGGCCCAACGGCTCGCGGCACGCATCGGGGGCGGTGCGGGGCACGGGAGCCTGCGGGCGGCGGCGCGCTTCGGTGAGGTGGTGCTGGCCGCGCTGCCGTACGGCGCGGGAGCGGTCGTCGTCGCGGAGCTCCAGGCGGCGCTGAGCGGGAAGGTCCTGCTCGACTGTGCCAATCCGGTCGGGCCCGGCTTCCGGCTGCTGACGGAAGGCGGCCCCTCGGCGGCGGCGCGCCTTGCCGCGGCGGCACCGGGTGCGCAGGTCGTCAAGGCGTTCAACCTCTGTCACGAGGACGTGTGGCGGATGGCCCCGCCGGTCTTCGACGGTCAGCCCCTCGCAGTCCCGGTCTGCGGGGACGACGAGGCGGCGCTCGCGCGGGCGTACGAGCTGGTGCGGGCCGTGGGCTGCGAGCCGGTGGCCGCAGGCGGGCTGGAACGCGCCGGACTGCTGGAGGCGACCGCCGCGCTGTTCATCGGCCTGTGGGTCGCGGAGCAGGTCGACGTGCGGGCGATCGCGCCACCGTTGGCGTATGCGGCAGGCCCGAGCGCTGAGAGCGCGTGAGGTGTACCGGGCACCACTGCGTGAGGAGTTCTCGGCCCGCCTCTCAGGCACGGGAACCGGGCAGGCGGGAGCTGCTAGAGACGTGTCGCAGTGCGGACGAGGTCGGCGACGGCTCTGGACCGGCTGTGCGGTGGCCAGGCGATCACGGTGGTGACTGTCTGCGCGTCCAGCACAGGCACGGCGGCGAGGTCGCTGTGCAGTTGGGCTCGGCACGACTCCGGTGAGACCGCGCAGGCCCGACCGAGCGCGACGAGCTGCAACAGCTGCGCATGGTCGCGGACCTGCGGGCCGGGGCCGGGCGGGTAGGTACCGTCGCGGTCGGGCCAGCGCGGCAGGGGCAGGCCCGGCAGGTCGGCGATGTCGGCCATGTGCACATGGGTGCGGACCGTGAGCGGGTGCCCGGCCGGCAGGACCACTACCTGGCCCTCCGTGCTGAGCTCTTCGGTGTGGAACCCGGCCGTCGAGTCGAACGGCCGGTGCAGCAGCGCCACATCGGCCCGGCCCTCGCGCAGGAATCGTTCCTGCTCGGCCGGGCCGCACAGGATGACCTCGACGGGGACCGCGCCGGGTTCGGCGGCGTACGCCTCGAGCAGTTTCGCCAGCAGGTCCCTGGACGCGCTGGCTTTGGTGACCAGGACCAGGCCGGGACGGCCGGTCACGGAAAGAGCGGCGCGGCGGGTCCGGCGCTCGGCGGCGTCGACCGCGTCGAGGGCCGCCCGGCCCTCGACCAACAGCACCGAGCCGGCCTCGGTCAGCGTGACGCTACGGCTGGTCCGATCCAACAGCGCCGCTCCAAGGCGGCGTTCGAGCTGTTGGATGGCCCGTGACAAGGGCGGCTGCGCGATCCCGAGTCGCTGCGCCGCGCGCCCGAAGTGCAGCTCTTCGGCGACGGCGACGAAGTACCGCAGTTCCCGGGTCTCCATGCGGCCACGTTACCCCGGATCAATACCCGGACGGTATCGCTGCCCACTCGATCGGTCTTGGACCCCCGGCAGGTTCCGGGAGCAGCATGGCCCTATGAGCGAACGAACGATTGCGCTGGTCAGCGGCGCGAACAAGGGGATCGGCTACGAGATCGCCGCGGGCCTGGGCGCCCTCGGCTGGAGCATCGGCGTCGGCGCCCGGGACGATCGGCGCCGTGAGGCAGCGGTGGAGAAACTGCGCGCGGCCGGCGTCGACGCCTTCGGCGTACCGCTGGACGTGACCGACGACGCGAGCGCCACCGCCGCCGCGCGGCTGATCGAGGAACGGGCGGGGCGCCTCGACGTGCTCGTCAACAACGCCGCCATCACCGGCGGCATGCCACAGGAACCCACCCGGGTCGACCCCGCCACCATCCGGACGGTCATGGAGACCAACGTGATCGGCGTCGTCCGCGTCACCAACGCGATGCTGCCTCTGCTGCGCCGCTCCGCCGCGCCGCGGATCGTGAACATGTCCAGCAGTGTCGGCTCCCTCGCCCGGCAGTCAGGTACCGCCGCCGAGCTGACGGCGGGTCCGGTGGCCGCGGCGTACGCGCCGTCGAAGACGTTCCTGAATGCCGTCACCCTCCAGTACGCCCGGGAGCTGAAGGGCTCGAACATCCTGATCAACATGGGCTGCCCCGGCTACGTCGCGACCGACCTCAACGGCTTCCGCGGCGTGCGCACCCCCGAACAGGGCGCGGCGATCGCCATCAGGCTGGCGACCCTGCCCGACGACGGCCCGACCGGCGCGTTCTTCGACGACGCCGGTGTCGTGCCCTGGTGAAATGCGCAGCGGCGATCCCCCGGCCCGAACCCCGAGCCGGGGCACGGGCCCGGGGGACGGGCCGGAGTTTCGAGACGGCGGTGGCCGGCTCGGCCCCGATCGAGGATCCTTCACTCGCCGCCCTGATCGGACTCAATGGCGCGCTCGGCTTCCTCGGACCGCTTCTCCAACTCGTCCGGCGGGACGTCCTCGATGTGCGTGGCGACGTTCCAGCGATGCCCGAACGGGTCCTCGAACTGGCCGGTGCGGTCGCCGTAGAACTCGTCCTTGACCGGCCGCAGCTCCGTGGCGCCCCGGGCGAGTGCCTTGGCGAAGACCCCGTCGACGTCTTCGACGTACACGTGCAGGGTGACGGGCGTGCCGCCCACCGACTTCGGCGAGCGGAATCCGATGTCGGGGTACTCGTCCGCGAGCATGATGACCGAGTTGCCGAGCTCCAGCTCGGCGTGGCCGATCTTGCCTCCGGGTGCGGCCATCCTCATCCGTTCCCGTGCGCCGAGCACGGAGACGTAGAAGTCGATCCCGGCCGCGGCGCCGTCGATACAGAGGTACGGAGTGACGCGCGGGTATCCCTCGGGAATGGGCTGGACACTCACCGGCCACCTGCCTTTCGGACCGTGGCGGCCACGCCGACCGCCGCCTGCGACCAGAGATATCCCGAAGGTGACGCACACGTGCCGACGGCGCGCGGCGGTCGGGCATCGGATGCTCCGAAGGGCTGCGGGCGGGCACGGAAGAACTCACGGCGTTCCCCATGAACGGTGATGGATGCGAGGCTGAGGGCATGAGGTCGTCATGAGTACCGGAGCCGCCGCCCGTCTGGTGCTGTTGCGCCACGCCAAGTCCGCCTGGCCCGACGTCGCGGACCACGAGCGGCCGCTGGGGCCGCGCGGGCTGCGGGACGCGCCGGCGGCGGGGCGCTGGCTGCGCGATGCCGGCTGCCTGCCCGCCCTGGTGATCTGCTCCACCGCGCGGCGGGCCCGCGAGACCTGGGCGCTGGCGGCCGGACAGCTCGGCGCCGAGGTGCCGGTGCACTTCGACGAGCGGGTGTACGCCGCCGAGCCGGAGGATCTGCTGGAGGTGGTGTCCGAGGTACCGGAGGAGGTACGGACGCTGCTGCTCGTCGGTCACAACCCGGGCATGGCGGATCTGGTCGTCAGCCTCGCCCGGGAGGCCGTGGACGCGGCGGAGGCCGACAGGATCGGGCGGCTGTCGGAGAAGTTCCCGACGTCCGGCATCGCGGTACTGGCCTGCCCCGGCCCCTGGCAGGGGCTCGCGCCGGGCTCGGCCCGGCTGACGGACTTCGCCATCCCCCGGGGCGCCACCCGCTGACGCACGCCCTGAGCCCGGACGCGGTGGGGTGCGGCGACACCACTCGCCGCGCCCCCCGCCGCGTCCGGGCGCCTCCGGCGCACCCTCATGGCCGGAGGTGTGCCGGGCCCCTCAGACCCGGCCGTACGTGTGGAACCCACGGCCGCTCTTGCGGCCCAGCAGCCCCGCCTGCACCATCCGCTGGAGCAGCGGGGGCGGGGCGTACAGCGGTTCCTTGAACTCCTCGTAGAGCGATTCCGCGATGGCCGCGACCGTGTCCAGGCCGATCAGGTCCGCCAGCTTCAGCGGCCCCATCGGGTGGGCGCAGCCCATTTCCATGGCCGCGTCCACGTCCTGCGCGTCGGCGAAGCCCGATTCGGCCATGCGGACGGCCGAGAGGAGGTAGGGGATGAGCAGGGCGTTGACGACGAAGCCGGCCCGGTCCTGGGAGCGGACCGTGGTCTTGCCCAGCGTGTCGCGGGCGAACGCCTCGACGGAAGCGAGCGTGTCCGGCGACGTGTGGAGGGAGGACACGACCTCGACGAGCGGCAGGACGGGCACGGGGTTGAAGAAGTGCAGACCCACCACCCGGTCGGCGCGGCCGGTCGCCATGCCCAGCCGCATGATCGGGATGGCGGAGGTGTTCGTGGCGAGGATGGCCTCCGGGTCCTCGACGGTCTTGTCGAGGGCGGCGAAGATCTCGGTCTTCGCGTCGGGGTTCTCGGTGACGGCCTCGATGACGAGCTGCCGGTCGGCGAGGTCCTCCAGATCCCCGGTGAAGAGCAGACGGGAGAGCGCGTCCTCGGCGGAGCTCCGGTCCAGCTTCCCGCGCTGGACGGCGCGCTCCAGGGAGACGGCGACGCGCTCGCGGGCGGCGCGGGCAGCGGCCGCGTCCGCCTCGGCGACGACGGTGTCCAGTCCTGCGCGGGCGCACACCTCGGCGATGCCGGCGCCCATCAGGCCGCCGCCGACGACCCCGACGCGCAGGATCCGGCCCGGCTGCAAGGGGGAGTTCGCGGGGGCGTTCGCGGAGGCATTCACGGGGCCGTTCATGCGGTCACCCGCGCGGTGGCGGCGGTGCGGTGGACGAGGTGGCGGGTGTAGGCCTCGGGGGTGAAGAAGGCGGGGAGCCGCATCGACAGGGCGGTATCCACGAAGATCTCCCTGGCTTCGAGGGCGCGTGCCTGTGGATCCTCGGCCTCCAGGGCCGCGCATTCGGCGTCGAGGAGGTCGGTGACCGTTCCGCGGTCCACCCGGTCGTGGCGGAGCCACTGCCAGATCTGGACGCGGGCGATCTCGGCGGTCGCGGCGTCCTCCATCAGGCCGTACAGGGCCACGGCTCCGCTGCCGCGCAGCCAGGCGTCGAAGTAGCGCAGCGCCACTGCCACGTTGGAGCGGACGCCCTCCGGGGTCGGCGGGGCGGCGATCCGGCGGACGGACAGGAGGTCGGCGGCGTCGACTTCGACGTCCTCGCGCGTCCGGTCCAGCTGGTTCGGCCGGTCCCCCAGGACATGGCCGAAGACCTCGTGGCAGACGGGGACGAGACCGGGGTGGGCGACCCAGGAGCCGTCGAAGCCGTCCTCGGCCTCCCGCTCCTTGTCGAGGCGCACCTTCGCGAGCGCGGCGGCGTTCGCACCGGTGTCCTTGCTCGGGACGTGGGCGGCCATGCCGCCGATGGCGTGGGCTCCGCGCCGGTGGCAGGTCCGGACGAGCAGTTCCGTGTAGGCGCGCATGAAGGGGGCCGACATGGTGACGGCGGCCCGGTCGGGGAGCTGGAAGTCGGTGCGGTGGCCGAAGGTCTTGATGAGGCTGAAGAGGTAGTCCCAGCGGCCCGCGTTCAGTCCCGCACTGTGCTCGCGCAGTTCGTAGAGGATCTCCTCCATCTCGAAGGCGGCCGTGATCGTCTCGATCAGAACGGTGGCCCGGACGGTGCCCCGCGCAATGCCGAGCAGGTCCTGTGCGAGGACGAAGACGTCGTTCCACAGCCGCGCCTCGGAGGCGTTCTCCAGCTTGGGGAGGTAGAAGTACGGGCCGTGCCCGGCGTCGATCTGCCGCTGTGCGCAGTGGAAGAAGTACAGGCCGAAGTCGACGAGGGAGGCGGACACGGGGCGCCCGTCGATCGCCAGATGTTCCTCGGTGAGGTGCCAGCCGCGCGGGCGGACCATGATCGTGGCGAGGTTCTCGCCGAGGCGGTACTCCTTGCCTGCGGCGGTGGTGAAGTCGATGCGGCGCTCGATCGCGTCGAGCAGGTTCAGCTGGCCGCCTATGACGTTGTCCCAGGTGGGCGCGGTGGCGTCTTCGAAGTCCGCCATCCACACCCGGGCGCCGGAGTTGAGGGCATTGACGGTCATGCGGCGTTCGGGCGGACCGGTGATCTCCACACGGCGGTCGGTGAGCCCGGGGCTCTGAGGCGCGACCCGCCAGTGGGGGTCGTCGCGGACGGCTCGGGTGGCGAGCGGGAAGGCGAGCCGCTTGCCGTCGGCGAGGTGGGCGGAGCGGCGGGTCCGTTCCTTGAGGATGCCCAGGCGGCGGTCGGCGAACGCCGCGTCGAGCCGGCCGATGAACTCCAGTGCCTCGGCCGTCAGGATCTCCTCGTGGCGCTCACCCGGCACACCGAGGACCTGGACGCTGCTGATCGGGGGCTTGAGTGACATGCGGATCTTCTCCTCGGCGTGGGGCGGCCGGCGCCCGGGGCGGGGAGGAACGGGCCCCGGGCGCCGTCGGACGGCAGGTGGCAGGACGCGGGCCGGCTGGTGCGGGGCCGGCGGGCCGGAGCAAGGCCCGGCCGGAGCACGGGGGTTCCTAGTGGAACTGCTCTTCCTCCGTGGAACCGGCCAGCGCCGTCGTGGAGGAGGCCGGGTTGACGGCGGTGGAGACGAGGTCGAAGTAGCCCGTGCCGACCTCGCGTTGGTGCTTGACCGCGGTGAAGCCCTGGGCCTGGGCGGCGAACTCCCGCTCCTGGAGGTCCACGTAGGCGGTCATGCCGTGCTCGGCGTAGCCGCGGGCGAGGTCGAACATGCCGTGGTTGAGGGAGTGGAAGCCGGCCAGGGTGATGAACTGGAAGCGGTAGCCCATCGCGCCCAGCTCGCGCTGGAACTTGGCGATCTGGTCGTCGTCCAGGGCCGCCTTCCAGTTGAAGGACGGCGAGCAGTTGTAGGCCAGCATCTGGTCGGGGTACCGCGCGTGGATCGCCTCGGCGAACTCGCGGGCCTGGGCCAGGTCCGGGGTGCCGGTCTCGACCCAGATGAGGTCGGCGTACGGGGCGTAGGCGAGACCGCGGGCGATCACCGGGGCCATGCCGTTCCGCACCCGGTAGAAACCCTCCGCGGTGCGCTCGCCCGTCACGAACCGGGCGTCGCGCTCGTCCACGTCACTGGTGATCAGGTTCGCCGCCAGGGCGTCGGTGCGGGCGATGATCAGGGTGGGCGTGTCGGCGATGTCGGCGGCGAGGCGGGCCGCGTTCAGGGTGCGGATGTGCTGCGCGGTGGGGACGAGCACCTTGCCGCCGAGGTGGCCGCACTTCTTCTCCGAGGCGAGCTGGTCCTCGTAGTGGATGCCCGCGGCGCCGGCCGCGATCATCGCCTTCGTCAGCTCGAAGGCGTTCAGCGGTCCTCCGAAGCCGGCCTCGGCGTCCGCGACGATCGGCGCCAGCCAGTCCGTCCCCCCGTCGGGCGAGCCCGTCGTGCCGCCCTCGGCGGTGGCGATCTGGTCGGCGCGCAGCAGCGCGTTGTTGATCCGACGGACCACCTGGGGAACGGAGTTGACCGGATACAGGCTCTGGTCCGGGTAGGTGTGCCCGGCCTGGTTCGCGTCGGCCGCGACCTGCCAGCCGGAGAGGTAGATCGCCTGCAGCCCGGCCCGGACCTGCTGGACGGCCTGGCCGCCGGTCAGCGCGCCCAACGCGTGGATGTAGTCCTGCTCGTGGAGCTGTCGCCACAGGCGCTCCGCGCCCCGCCGGGCCAGGGTGTGCTCCTCGCGGACGCTGCCGGACAGCCGGACCACGTCCTCGGCGGTGTACGTCCGCTCGATGCCCGCCCACCGCGGGTCGTCCGCCCACCGCCGCTTCAGCTGCTCGGCCGCCGCCGTCGTCGTCGCGTTCGCCTCTGCCATGACCGTCACCGTTTCCATCCGTCGCTTGTTCTGCCAACGCACCGAGGAGAAGACCGGGCGCTGGCACTACGTGCCTGAGTAGGAGATGCGGCCGCCGGACCCGCCTGCGGGGGCGGAGCCGGGCAATGCTGCCGATCTGCCGGAGGTGGGCTGACCAGATCGCCGAAATCAGGGCATGAGTCGGGGATCCGGGGTCCGTTCCGGCTACCGCTTCCGGCTGGCCGCATGACCGACTCTGGCATTGGCACTGGGTGCCAACAAGGCGGTACGGCTGCCAAGGTTTGCGAATCTTCGAGGCCGCGTTTGCCAAGTTTGCGAAGCCTCGGTGCGGGCGAAGTCCCCCTATGCTGACGGAGCCCGTCCGACGGTGGAGGAGTCCGGTGAGCAAGACGTACGCGGGGGCGCGCCTGCGCAGGCTGCGCGAGGAGCGCCGCATGACCCAGGCGGACCTCGCCCGGCTCCTCGGCATTTCACCGAGCTACCTCAACCAGATGGAGCACGACTCCCGCCCGCTCACCGTCCCGGTGCTGCTGCGGCTGACCGAGGCGTTCGGGGTGGATCCCGGGTTCTTCTCGGAGCGTGACACCAGCCGCATGGTGGCCGACCTGCGCGAGGCCCTCGCCCAACAGGTGGCCGAGGCCCGGGTCTCCCCCTCGGATCTGGCGGAGCTGGCCACGCGGATGCCGGCCGTCGCCTCGGTCCTGCTCGACCTGGGCCGGCGGAGCCAGTTGCTGGCCGAGCGGCTCGCCGACACCGCCGACGGCCGCGATTCGACGGCGGAGGCTCCGCGTTCGCCCCACGAGGAGATCCGCGAGTTCTTCTACCGGCGGCAGAACTACCTCCACGACACCGACCTCGCCGCCGAGGACCTGGCCGGCGAGATCGGCATCCGCCCCGGGGACGTCATCCGCGCACTCACCCGTCGCCTCACCGACCGGCACGGGATACGCGTCTGCGCGGACTCCGACCGGCTGCACCACTACGACGCCAGCGCCCGGGTGCTCCACCTGTCCAACCGGCTCCGCCCGGGACAGCAGGCCTTCCGGATGGCCACCCAACTCGCCCTGATCGAGTACGGGGACGAACTCGACCGGCCGGCCACCGAGGACTTCGCGCCCGGTTCCCCGACGCACGCCCTGGCGCGGATCGGCATCGCGAACTACTTCGCGGCAGCCCTGATCCTCCCGTACGCGGCGTTCCACACCGCCGCGGAGCAGTTCCGCTACGACATCGAGCGGCTCACGGACCACTTCGGGATCGGTTACGAGACGGTCTGTCACCGCCTCAGCACTCTGCAACGCCCCAGGCTGCGCGGTGTTCCGTTCTCCTTCGTCCGGGTCGACCGGGCCGGGAACATGTCCAAGCGGCAGTCCGCCACCGGATTCCACTTCTCGCGAGCGGGCGGCACCTGCCCGCTGTGGAACGTGTACGAGGCCTTCGCCGCACCCGGCCGGATCCACGTCCAGATCGCCGCCATGCCCGACGGCGGGCGCTACCTGTGGACCGCGCGCGCCGTCACCCGGCACCGCGGCGGCTGGGGCGAGCCGGGCAAGACCTTCGCGATCGGGCTCGGCTGCGAGATCCGGCACGCCTCCCGGCTCGTGTACGCGGACGGACTGGACCTCGACAACAGGTCGGCCGCGACCCCCATCGGCATGGGCTGCCGTCTCTGCGAACGCCTCGACTGCCCCCAGCGGGCCGTCCCGCCCCTCGGCCGGGCCCTGGCCATCGACGAGAACAGCAGCACCTTCGTCCCGTACCCCGTCGCGGGCGCTCCGGCCCCCGCCCGCGACCGCCGTGGAGTTTGATG
The DNA here is from genome assembly GCF_049310065.1 of Streptomyces tatrensis. NCBI lineage: Bacteria > Bacillati > Actinomycetota > Actinomycetes > Kitasatosporales > Streptomycetaceae > Streptomyces > Streptomyces tatrensis. The sequence continues at coordinate 1,515,074 of NZ_JBMDLB010000011.1, forward strand.
TACTTCAGCCGTGTGTACGAGGGATTCCGGCGGAGAGCGATGAGGCTGCGATGAGTGAACTGACGAAGCCCGAGGTCCAACTCCCGGAGGGTGAAGCTCCCGAGGAGCTGACCGTCCGGGACCTCGTCGTCGGGGACGGGCCCGAGGCGAAGCCGGGCAGGGTCGTCCGGGTGCACTACGTCGGGGTCACCTTCGCGTCCGGAAAAGAGTTCGACGCCTCGTGGGACCGGGGCGAGCCGTTCAAGTTCGCCGTGGGCGGAGGCAGGGTCATCAAGGGCTGGGACCGGGGAATCAGGGGGATGAAGGTCGGCGGCCGTCGCGAGATCATCGTTCCCCCGCGCCTCGGCTACCGCGACCAGTCCCCCTCGCCGTTGATCCCGGCGGGTTCCACGCTCGTCTTCGTGGTGGACCTGATCTCCGTGGTCTGAGGGAGGCCCGCGGCCGAAGGGAAGTCCGCGGCCGGAGGAAGGCCTGCTGCTCCCCCGCCTCCCGGTTCGCCCACCGGGGTGGATCCCCTCCCCCGGAGGGCTCAAGCCCGGCCCCCGCCTCGGCCGTCCGGCGCGCGTCCGGCACGAAGCTGCTGCCTGCCCACTTCCCGGCGCGACTCGGAGGTCCGTAGGCCCATGCCCCACTCACACCCCAGCCCACCCGCAGAGTGTCCCCGCTCCGTCCGGCGCGGCCGACGGGCGGCCACGGGGGCGGCAGCCGCGACTGCCGCCCTGGCACTGGTCCTCGCGCTGCCCGGCATCGCGCTGGCGGCTCCGGGGGACCTGGACCCCGCCTTCGCCGACTCCGGCAGGGTCCAGACGTACTTCCCCGACGACGGCGGTCCGTGGGACTACGCCGAGGGTCTGGACGTCGCCCGGCAGGGCGACGGCAAGCTGGTCGTGGCCGGCCGCGTCACGGGGCCGGGCGTCCCGTTCGACATGGCGCTGATCCGGTATAACGCCGACGGCAGCGTCGATACCGGATTCGGCGGCGGCGACGGCCGGGTGACCAGCGATTTCGGGGGTGACGACCAGGCCGAGGCGGTGGCGGTACAGCCCTCCGACGGGAAGATCGTGGTCGCCGGCCGTACGGAGGTTCCGGACGAGGGCGGCGGCTGCTGCTTCTTCTCCGTCGCCCGCTACAACACCGACGGTTCCCTCGACCAGGGCTTCGGCGCGGCCGGGCTGGTGCGCGTGGACGCGTTCGGCAGTGCCTCGGGGGCCGCCGACCTGGTCGTCCAGCCGGACGGAAAGATCCTCGCGGTGGGCCTCAGCGGCGGGGCCGGCTTCGCGCTCGCCCGACTCAACCCGGACGGCAGTCCCGACCCGTCCTTCGGCGGGGACGGCACGGTGGTGGCGGGCTTCGCCCCCGCCTTCCCCGGTGACGCGGGCGGGCAGGCCACCGGCCTGGCGCTCCAGGCGGACGGCAGGTTCGTCGCCGTCGGCCAGGTGGGCAGTACCGCCTTCGACTTCGGGGTGGCCCGCTACCTGTCGAACGGCAGCCTCGACACGTCCTTCAGCGGCGACGGCATGGCCACCGCCGACTTCGGCGGCACGGACTTCGGCCGGGCCGTGGCGGTCCAGTCCGACGGCGCGGTCGTCGCCGCCGGATCGACCAACACCGGTTTCGCACTGGCCCGGTTCACCGCGGGCGGCAGTCCCGACGCCGCCTTCGGCACCGGCGGCCGGGTCACCACCGTCTGGCCCCTCAGCACGGCGGTGGCGTACGACATGACGCTCCAGCAGGACGGGAAGATCCTCGTCGGCGGTACGGCCGACGACCCCGACAGCCAGGAGGCCACCGACTTCGCCCTCGCCCGCTACCTGCCGAACGGCAGCCTGGACACCGGCTTCGGCGGCGGTGACGGCCGGGTGTACACCGGCATGCTGGGCGGTGAGGAGGTCCGGGGACTGCTCGTGCAGCCCGACGGGAAGATCGTGGCCGCGGGCCTGGCCGGACTGGGTGCCTTCGGCATCGCCCGCTACGAAGGCGGCGGCAGCACCCCGCCCCCGCCGACCGCCGACCTGTCGGTGACGAAGACCGGCACGACGGCCGTGAGCATCGGCGACCAGGCCTCGTACACGGTACGGGTCTCCAGCGCCGCGACGTCCACCGTGACCGCGACGGGCGTGACGCTCACCGACACCCTCTCGGGAGCCGGCGGCACCCTCCTGTCCGCCGTCCCCTCCCAGGGCACCTGTACGACCACGGCGACCGGGGCGAACTGCGCCCTCGGCAGCCTCGCACCGGGTGCGAGCGCCACGGTCACGGTGACGGCCGAACCGCGTGCCACCGGCACCCTGACGAACAACGCCTCCGCCACCGCCTCCACCCAGGACCCGAACCCGGCCGACAACAGTGCGGGCGCCTCGACCTCGGTGAACAACTCCCGCGGCTGCACCCTCATCGGCACCAGCGGTACGGACACCCTGAACGGCGGCTACTCCAACGACGTGATCTGCGCCCTCAGCGGCAACGACACCGTCCGCGCGAGCTACGGCAACGACACCGTCCACGGCGGACCCGGCAACGACAACATCGACGGGGGCTTCGGCGACGACACCCTGAACGGCGGCCCGGGCAACGACACCCTCACGGGCTACTACGGCAACGACCGCCTGACCACCACCGACGGCGTCGGCGCCAACGACACCGCCAACGGCGGCATGGGCTCCGACACCTGCACCACCGACCCGGGCGACACCCGCATCAGCTGCCCCTGAGCCCGCTCGACGCCCGGGAGGGGTTCGATCCCCACCTCGTTCCCCTCCCGGCTCGTCACCTTCCGGCTCGTCCCCCACCCGGCTCGTCCCCCACCCGGGCCGAGCTGTCGCTCCGCACGAACATTCCGCCCGCGTCGCGATGAGTTCGGGCTCCACCGCCGGTCTACCCTCCAGACCCATGCCCCGAAGGAGCGGAACATGACCGGTACGACGATTCTCGACCTCGGACCGCAAGCCCGGATCGTGGCCCGCCTCGCGGAGGGCGTCCCGGACGCCCTGCTCGCCGGGCCGACGCCCTGCCCCGAGTACGCGGTCGGCACCTTGCTGGGCCACCTCGCCGGCCTCGCCGTCGCCTTCCGGGACGCCGCCCGCAAGGATCTGGGCCCCACGACGGACACGGCCCCCGACACGGCCGTGCCCTCCCTCCCCGCCGACTGGCGCGAGGAACTGCCCCGGGTCCTCGGCGAACTGGCCGAGGCCTGGAGCGATCCGGCCGCCTGGACCGGCATGACGCGCGCGGGCGGCGTGGACCTGCCGGGCGAGATCGCAGGGGTGGTCGCCGTCGACGAACTGGTGATCCACGGCTGGGACCTGGCCCGGGCCACCGGCCAGGAGTACGCACCCGATCAGGCCGCGCTGGAGACCTCGTACGCCTTCCTCCTGGAGTCTGCGAAGGAAGGGGGCGGCGGGGACATCTTCGGTCCCGTGGTGCCCGTGGCGGACGACGCCCCGCTGCTGGACCGGGCGGTCGGGCTGAGCGGGCGCGATCCGGGCTGGACGGGCCCTACGGGGCCGGGCGCGCGGAGTGGCCGGATCTGACAGAACCTCGTCATTGCGGCCATCACCGCGGGGCGAAATGATCAGCGCATGCCCGAACCGCACAGAGTCGTCATCGTGGCCTTCGCCGGTACGGAACTGCTGGACGTCACCGGCCCGGCCGAGGTGTTCTCGGTCGCCACACGGGTGGCCGGCACCACCGGCCCCGGCTATCTCGTCCAGATCGCCACGGCCGACGGCGGACCGGTGGCCACCTCCAGCGGCGTCCGGCTGCTGGCGGACCTGGCCCTCGACGAGGTGCGCGGCCGGGTCGACACCCTGCTCGTGGCCGGCGGGGTCGACGTGGTGGGCGACGCGGTGGAGCCGGTGATCGACCGTGAGGTCACCGGCTGGCTGCGGGAGGCGGCGCCGCCCGCGCGCAGGACCGGGTCGATCTGCGCGGGAGCGCACCTGCTGGCCGCGGCGGGCCTGCTGGACGGACGGTCCGCCACGACCCACTGGCTCACCGCCGCGCGGCTGGCCGCCGACCATCCCCGGGTCACCGTGGAGTCGGACCCGATCTTCATCCGGTCGGGGAACGTGTGGACCTGCGCCGGCGTCACCTCGGGGCTGGACATGGCGCTGGCGATGGTCGCCGAGGACCACGGCCAGGCCCTTGCCCTGGCCACGGCACGGATGATGGTCATGTACGTCAAACGGTCCGGCGGGCAGAGCCAGTTCAGCGTTCCGCTCTCCGCCCCGGCCACTTCGGGCGACCGGATCGACGAGCTGCGCGTGTGGATCGCGGACCATCTCGCCGAGGACCTCGGCGCAGAGGCCCTGGCCGCACGGCTGCACCTGAGCGTGCGCCACTTCTCCCGGCTGTTCCGGCTGCGCACCGGGGGCACGCCGGCCGCCTACGTGGAATCCGCCCGCCTCGAAGCCGCCCGCAGGCTGCTGGAGGAGAGCGACGGCAGCCTGCCGGAGATCGCCGCGACCACCGGCCTCGGCTCGGTGGAGACCCTGCACCGCTCCTTCCGGCGCCGGCTGGGGACCACGCCCGCCGAATACCGGCGCCGATTCCGCTAGCCCCGACACACCCGCGCCATCCGGCGGCGCCATCCGTCCGCCCCCTCCGCCCGCACCGTCCATCGGCAGCGCGGCGGATCCCCGGCATGCCCGCACGGGCAGCAGCCGTCAGACACGTCATGGAGGACGCCATGTCCCGTACGAAGGTCATCCCCATCCCCGTCATGGGCCGAACGGCCATCAACGCCTACCTGCTCCTGGGCCGACGGCCCGTGATCGTCGACGCCGGGACGCCCGGCAGCGGCCGGAAGATCTACGACCGGATCAGCGAGCACGGAGTGGACCCCTGCGAGGTCTCGCTGATCGTCATCACCCACGGGCACGTCGACCACTTCGGCTCCGCCGCCGAACTGCACCGGCTCACCGGCGCGCCCGTCGCCGGCCACATCGCCGACCTCGGGCCGTACCGCACCGGCCGGGTCCGCGAACCGTACCTGCCCACCGGTCCGATGGGCCGCATCATGGACCGGAGCAAGGACCTGCACGCCCAGGCCGAACCCATCGACCCCGGGGTCCTGATCCGCGGCGAGACCTCCCTCGAGGACTTCGGGGTCGCGGCCCGCATCATGCCCACCCCCGGGCACACCGCCGGATCGGTCTCCGTCCTCACCGACGGCGGCGACCTCGTCGCCGGCGACCTGGTGGCGAACTCCTTCATGGGGCTCATCCCGGGCAGACCGGCCAATCCGCCCTTCCACGACGACCCCCGGCAGAACCTCACCAGCCTGCGCGCCATGCTCGCCCTCGACCCCACCCGACTCCACGTCGGCCACGGCGCCCCGCTGGACACCGACCGGGTCCGGCGCTGGGCGGACCGGGAGGGCGAGCGCCTGTCCCGACGCGAGGCGGCCGGCCGGATCGCCACCCGCGCCGCGGAAACGGGCTGACCCTCCGCTCCTCAGGGCTCACACAGGCGTACGGCGAGGGCGGCGATGTCGTCGTCGAGGCGCCCCCTGCTGTAGCGGAGCAGATCACGGTGGAGAGCCGTGAGCAGTTCGCGGGGCGGGGCCACCGGCTGTCGGCGCATCCAGGCCGTCAGCGGGAAGAACTCGCCGTCGCGGGCGCGTGCTTCGGCGATCCCGTCGGTGTACAGGAGCAGCACGTCGCCGGTGGCGAAGTCGTAGGTGTCGACGCTGTACTGATCACCGATCAGCTCCGCGAGGCTGAGCAGCGGGGAGGGGCTGGCCGGGTCGAGGACACGGAGCTTCCCGCGGTTCAGGATCAGCGGCGGCGGGTGTCCGCAGTTGAGGATGTTGATGCGTGCGCCCTCGTGCGGGATCTCGACGAGGAGCGCGGTGGCGAAGCGCTCCATCGGCCCCTCGGGGGGAAAGGCGGAGTTGTACCGCATGCTGCTGGCGTCCAGCCTGCGCGCGATGTCCACCAAGTCGGGCTCGCCGTACGCCGCTTCGCGGAAGGCGTTGACGATCGCCGCGGCCGCCCCCACGGCCGGCAGGCCCTTGCCCCGCACGTCGCCGATGAGCAGCCTGACCCCGTACGGGGTGTCGACGCCTTCGTAGAAGTCCCCGCCGATGCGGGCCTCCGCCGCGGCCGCGAGATACAGCGACTCGATCTCGATGCAGCCGATGCGGCGCGGCATGGGGCTCAGCACCACCTGCTGCGCCGCGTCGGCGACGAGCCGCACCTGGAAGAGCGTGCGCTCCCGCTGGAGGCGGACATGGCTTCCGTACGCGGCGGCCACGGTGACCGCGATGATCCCCGAGGCCGTCCACCACGTCCCCAGATCGGGGAAGACGAGGCTGAGGCCGATCATCAGAAGGAGGCAGACCGTACCGAGCAGGACGGTGGGGAGAACCGGCCACATGGCGGCGGCGAGGGCCGGCGCCGCGGGCAGCAGACGGCTGAAGGCCATGTCCGGCGGAGTGGTGTAAGCGAGGCTGGCGATGACGATGGTCAGGAGGACCGGTGACAGCCGCACAAGCCATTCCTGGCCGGGGCGTCTGCGGACCCGCGGCCGTCCAGACTCGATCACATTTATCAGAATATCTGCGAAATGAGGATAAAGCGCCCTGGCGTACGGAGGCGGTCGGCCGTCCCACCGGCGCGAGCGCGCCGTCTCGGTGGTGATGACCCCGCCGAGCCGTACGACGAATATGCCCTACGGATATGCCGCAGATGGGCGTGGAAATGGGGTTGCACGGCGCCATCGAGTTCGGGAACCGGCTGCTGACCGGGGCGCTGTGCGCGGTGACGGCCCTGCTGGTCTTCGTCGGCACGCTCGTCACCGGCTCCGGCCCGCACGCGGGTGACTCCTCCGACGTGCCGCGGATGCCCTTCGACTGGACGGCCGTGACCGTCGTCCACGGCGTGCTGGCCGGGGCGGTGCTGGTCCTGGCCGGAGCCCTGTTCCACGCGCTGCCCAAGGGCGGCTTCGGCGCCGCGCGCCGCAAGGCCGTCGTCTTCCTGGCCGTCCTGCTGAGCCAGGGCCTCGTGGGGCTGGTGCAGTCGGTGACGGCCCTGCCGTCGCTCCTCGTGCTGCTGCACCTGCTGGGCTCGGCGCTCGTGCGGATCGGAGCGCTGCAGGTGTACCTCACGGTCGGGAAGGCCCGTTCCGGCCGGGCGGCTCCGCCCGCCGGCACCCCGCTGCCGCGCGCGCGGGGCGCCGCGGCACACGTCTGACCGGCCGGGCCCCCGTCAGTCGCTGGAGCGGCGTCTGCCCCGCTGGCGGCGCGGGTACGGCAGGAGCCGTGGCGAGCGTTTGGCGGCCACGTCCTCGACCCAGCCGAAGGTCAGGACCAGGCCGCCGACCAGCGGGATCGCCACCAGCAGGGTGAACCATTGGCTGGCCAGCAGCCACTGACGGCTTCTACAGCGCCGGAACCAGCCACATCAACACCGTTCCGAAGTCCTGACCCCGGGCCGGGTGCGGCCGGGCAGCCGCCCCCGGCCGCGCCGGCTCCCCAACCGCCCCTGAGGCGGGGCCGATCGCGCCCGGGCGGTGATCGCGTCCTACGGGACGGGCTCGGTCACTCCGGCCCCACCGGGGAACGCTCCTGCGCTCCGACCGCCGGCCGCGGGGTGCAGGGTCGCCTTCCCCGTCACCTCGATCCCCGTACGTTCCCCGGGGCGGGCGGCGGCCGGGCTGGGGACCCGGACGTCGATGGGGTCGTCGATGCCGTCGACGGCCACCGTGACCATGGCGTCGTGGCCGTAGAAGCGGACGTCGGTCACGGTGCCGCCGGCCCGGGCCGTCTCCGGGTCGGTCAGCCGGAGCTGCTCCGGGCGCAGCAGGACGACGCCCTCGCGGAGCCCGCCGGGCGGGTCCGCCAGGGGGATGCGGCCGAGCGCGGTGGACGCCGTGTCCCGGTCCGCGGTGGCGGTGACGAGTACCGCGTCACCGACGAAGGCCGCCACCCAGGGGTCCGCGGGACGGCTGTACACCTCGTCCGGCGTGGCGCACTGGGCCACCCGCCCGTCCCGGACGACCGCGACGAGGTCGGCCGTGGAGAGGGCCTCCTGCTGGTCGTGGGTGACGAGGAGGGCGGTGGCTCCGGTGGCGCGCAGGGCAGCGCGCACGTCTGCCCGTACGCCGGTGCGCAGCGCGGCGTCGAGGGCGTTGAACGGCTCGTCGAGCAGGACCAGGGCGGGCTGCGGTGCCAGGGCGCGGGCCAGGGCGATGCGCTGCTGCTGGCCGCCGGACAGCTCGTGGGGCATGCGCTCGCCGTAGCCGGCGAGGCCGACGAGTTCGAGCATCTCCTGCGTGCGCGCCCGCCGGGCGGCCCGGTCGAGGCCGGTCAGGCCGAAGGCGACGTTGCGGGCCACGCTCAAGTGCGGGAAGAGCGCGCCCTCCTGGGGCACGATGCCGATGCGGCGGCGTTCGGGCGGGAGGTGGACTCCGGGGCCGGTGAGCTCGCGTCCGTCGAGGGTGACGGTGCCCGCGTCGGCGCGCAGGAAGCCCGCGACGATGCGCAGCAGCGTGGTCTTGCCGCAGCCCGAGGGGCCGAGGAGGGCGGTCAGCGCGCCGCCGGGGACGGTGAGGTCGAGGCCGTCGAGGACCGGGGCCGCTCCGGGGCCGTACGCCTTGGTCAGGCCGACGATCTGCAGGTCGGTCATGTGCGGTGCCTTCCGAGGAGGTAGGACGGGATGGCGGCCAGCAGGATCAGCGCGGCGGCGTAGGGCGCGGCGGCGGCGAAGGATCCGGTGCCGGTCTCCGTCCACAGGCGGGTGGCCAGGGTGTCCATTCCCGTGGGGCGCAGCAGCAGGGTGGCGGGGAGTTCCTTCATGCACACGACGAAGGTGAGCGCGGCTCCGGCGGCGACCCCGGGGGCGGCCAGCGGCACGGTCACTTCGCGCAGCACGCGCAGCGGGGAGCGGCCCAGCGAGCGGGCCACGTCCTCGAGGACAGGCGGGGACTGGAGCACGGCGGCGCGGGTCCCGGCGACGGCGACGGGCAGGAAGAGCACGGCGTACGCGCAGACCAGCAGCGGGAGTTCCTGGTAGATCGGTTCGGCGTAGCGGACCGCGAAGAAGACCAGGGACAGGGCGACGGTGATGCCCGGGAGCGCGTGGCCGGCGTAGGCCGACTGCTCCAGCAGCCGGGCGGTCCGGCCGCGGTGGCGTGCGGCGATCACTCCGACCGGCAGGGCGAGCAGGGTGGTGAGCGCGGCTCCCGCGGCGGCGACGCCGAGGGTGGTGGCGGCGGTGTCGAGGAGCGTGGCCGGGTCCCAGGTCGCGGAGTTGCCGACGGCCAGCCAGTACCCGAGGGTCGCCAGCGGGGTGAGGACGGCGACGCCGGTGACGGCCGCGCACCAGGCCAGCGCGGGCGCCCGCCAGCGGCCGAGCAGTGCGGGAACGGCGGGGCGGGCGGTGCCGCCGCCCGTTCGCGCGTGGCCGGCCCGGCCGCGGGTCCGCGCTTCGGCGGCGACCAGGGCGATGGTCATCACGACGAGGACGATGCTCAGGGCGGCGGCGGGGGTGCGGTCGAAGCTGGCCCGGTAGGAGGTGTAGATGCCGCGGGTGAAGGTGTCGTAGCGCATCAGCGACACGGCGCCGAAGTCGGAGAACACGTAGAGCGCGACGAGTACGGCTCCGCCGGCGGCCGCGGGCCGCAGCTGCGGCAGCGTGACCCGCAGGAAGGTCTTCAGCGGCCCGTGGCCCAGTGAGCGGGCGACCTCCTCCTGCGCCGGGTCGGTGCCGCGCAGTGCGGCGGTGACGGGCAGGTAGACGTACGGGAAGCTCACCAGGGTCAGTGCGAGGGCCGACCCGGTGAAGCCGGCCAGTTCCGGGAAGGCGGACAGCCAGGCGAAGGCGGCGACGTAGCTGGGCACGGCCAGCGGCAGGGTCACCAGCACCGACCAGGCACGGGCGCCGGGCAGGTCGGTCCGTACGGTCAGCCAGGCGAGCGAGACGCCCAGGACCAGGCAGGCCGAGACGACCACGGCGGCCAGTCCGAGGCTGCGGCCGAGCAGTTGGGCGGTGCGCTCGTCGGAGACGACGTCCCAGGCGAAGGCCGGGCCGCGCTCCAGGGAGCGGACGGCGAGGTAGCCGAGGGGCAGCAGGGCGAACACGGCGGCGACGGCCGCGGGGACGAGCAGGACGGAGGGTGGCCGGCTCCCGGCACGCCACCGCCCGGTCGGCGCGGTGGCGCCGTCCGGGCGGTGGGCGGTGGCGGGATCCGTCGGCGTGACGGGATCCGTGGAGGGCATGGGGGGTCAGACCATCCCGGCTTCCTGGAGCATCTTCAGGGTCTCCTGAAGCGATTCGAGCTTCCCGAGGTCGATCTTCGGGGCGTCCAGGGTGGCCAGCGGCGGGAGGCCCTTGACCGTGCTGGTCACGCCCGAGGCGAGCGGGTACTCCTTGGTGTCATCGGCGAAGTACTTCTGCGCCTTCTCCGAGAGCAGGAAGTCGACGGCCTTCTGGGCGACCGGGGCCTGGTCGGTTCCCTTGACGATGGCGACACCGGCGGTGTTGACGAGGCCGCCCGGGTCTCCGGCGGGGAGGAAGTGGATCTTCGCCTTGACCTTGGCCTCGCCCTTCTCGGCGACCTGCTCGTACCAGTAGTAGTGGTTGACCAGCCCGAGCGAGACCTCGCCCTTGCCGACCGCCTCCAGCACCTTGAGGTTGTTGTCGTACACCTTCGGCTCGTTGGCCTTCAGGCCCTTCAGCCAGGTGCGGGTGGCGTCGTCGCCCTCCAGGACGCGCATGCCGGTGACGAAGGCCTGGAAGGAGGCGTTCGTCGGGACGTAGCCGACCTTCCCCTTCCACTCCGGCTTGACCAGATCGTGGACGGTGTCCGGCACCTTGGAGACCTGTCCGGGGTTGTACGCGAGGACGCGCACGCGGCCGGAGGTGCCCACCCAGTCGCCCGCCCCGCCGCGGAAGCCGGGGTCCACCTTGTCGAGGGAGGCCTGCGGAAGCTTCTCCAGCAGGCCCTTGGTGGACAGGGCCCCGAGGGCGCCGGCGTCCTGGGAGAAGAACAGCCCGGCCTTGGTCTTGCCCCCCTCTTCCTGGATCTGGGCGGCGAGTTCGGCGCTCTCGCCGTAGCGGACGGCGACCGTGGTGCCGACGGCCTTCTCCAGCTCGTCGAGGAGCGGCTTGACCAGCTTCTCGTTGCGGCCCGAGTAGATGACGAGGCCCGCGTCGTCCTCGTCGACGCCGCAGGCCGCGACGGCGGGGAGAAGGAGTGCCGCCGCGAAGAGCGCGGTCAGGCGTCGGACCAGGGGGCGTCGCATGGGAAGCCTTCCTACAAGGGCGGCGGAGAAATGGGTAACGCCCCATAAGTAAGGTAAAGCTAACCTAAAGGTCAAGGGTGACGCACGCAACAACTCGACCGCACCCACGCATCGGCGGAGCCGAGCCTACCGTTTATTTTCCTTTGGATCTCCCATGAGCCATCTGTGACTTTCCTGTGACTATCGGCCGAGGTAAGGCTTTCCTAAGATGCGCCCGTGACAGTCCTTCCCGACCTCCTCCCAGGCACCGCGTCCGTCCCGTTCGCCCTCGGCCTCGCCGCCCACGGCGACCGGACCGCCGTCATCACGGCCGACGGCCCGGTCAGCTATGCCGAGTTGGCCGTACGCGTGGACAGCACGGCCCGCCGCCTCGGCCGGGAACGCCGCCTGGTCCTGCTGGTCGGTACCAACACCGTCGACGCCCTCGTCGTCCACCTGGCCGCCCTCGCGGCCGGGCACCCCGTCCTCCTGGTGCCGGGCGACCACCCCGAAGCCGTCCAGTCGCTGATCGACGCGTACGACCCGGACGTCGTGGCCCGCCCCGGGGGCGGGGACGTGCTGCTCGACGAGCGGCGCGAGGGCTCGGCGCACGAGCTGCACCCGGACCTCGCCCTGCTCCTCAGCACCTCGGGGTCGACCGGATCGCCGAAGCTCGTCCGGCTGTCGCACGAGAACCTCCAGGCCAACGCGGAGGCCATCGCCCAGTACCTGGACATCCGGGACACCGACCGCGCCGCCACCACCCTGCCCCTGCACTACTGCTACGGCCTGTCCGTCGTGCACAGCCACCTCCTGCGCGGCGCCGGACTGATCCTGACCGACCTGTCGGTCGCCGACACCTGCTTCTGGGAGCTCTTCGAAGCCGCGCGGGGCACGTCGCTCGCCGGGGTGCCGTACACCTTCGACCTGCTCGACCGGGTCGGCTTCGCCGCCATGGAACTGCCCCACCTGCGCTACGTCACCCAGGCCGGCGGCCGCCTGGCGCCCGACCGGGTCCGGCGGTACGCCGCACTCGGCCGCGCCGCCGGCTGGCAGCTCTTCGTGATGTACGGCCAGACCGAGGCGACGGCCCGCATGGCCTACCTGCCGCCGCACCTCGCGGAATCCCGCCCCGAGGCGGCGGGAATCCCCATCCCGGGCGGCTCCTTCCGCCTTCGGCCGCTGCCCGACGACACCGACGGCCCTGACGGCTCCGACGGCATCGACGCGACGGACGGCACTGACGGCACCGACGGGAGCACCGGAGAGCTCGTCTACTCCGGCCCCAACGTCATGCTCGGCTACGCCCGTTCCCCCGGCGACCTCGCGCTGGGCCGGACCGTGCACGAGCTCCGCACCGGCGACATCGCGCGCCGCTCGCCCGACGGGCTGTACGAGATCACCGGCCGGAGCAGCCGCTTCGCGAAGATCCTCGGCCTGCGCATCGACCCCGGGCAGGTCGAGGCGATGCTCGCCCGGCACGGCGTCAGCGCCCTGTGCACCGGCGACGACGAGGCACTGCGCATCGTGGCCGTCGGCGACCACGACCGGGACGCCCGCCGGACAGCCAGGCTCGTGGCCCGCGACTGCGGTCTCCCGGCCCGCGCCGTGCACGTCCAGATGCTGACCGCCCTCCCCCGCCTCCCCTCGGGCAAGCCCGACTACCGGGCCGTGCGCGAACTGACCCGTCAGACGCCCGACGGCACCAACGGCATCACAGGCACCACTGGCACCACTGGCACCAGCACCGGCCCCGCTGCCACGCCGGACGGCGCCCCCGAACCCCTGCACCTGCTCTACGCACGGGTCCTCGACCGCTCGGACGTGACGGACGACAGCTCCTTCGTCGGCCTGGGCGGCGATTCGCTCTCGTACGTGGAGATGTCGATCCAGCTCGAAGAGCGGCTCGGCCACCTGCCGGCCGGCTGGCACACGACGCCGATCCGGGACCTCAAGCCTCCGGAGCGCGCGGACACCTCCCGCAGACGGACCCTGGAGACCAGCGTCGCCCTCCGCGCCCTGGCGATCTTCTGCATCGTCGGATCGCACATCCAGGTGTTCGGCATCAAGGGCGGGGCGCACATCCTGCTCGCGGTCGCCGGATACAACTTCGCCCGCTTCCACCTCACTTCCGCCGAACGGCGCGTACGCGTGCGCCGGGGCTGGACCAGCCTCGCCCGCGTCGCGCTGCCGAGCATGGCCTGGATCGGCCTGATCCTGCTCCTCAACGACGACTACACGCTCGCCAATCTCTTCCTGCTCGACAGCGTCATGGGCCCCGCCGGCCTCAAGACCGGCATGCACTTCTGGTTCATCGAGGCCCTCGTCTACATCCTGGTCGCCGCCGTCGGCCTCCTGGGCCTGCCCGCGGTGGACCGCGCCGAGCGCCGGTTCCCGTACGCCCTGCCCCTGGCCCTCGCCGGGCTGGGGCTCCTGACCCGGTACGACCTCGTCGGCCTGCCGGAGCGCGAGCACATTCCCGACGCCATCACCGTGTTCTGGCTGTTCGCCCTCGGCTGGGCGGCGGCGAAGGCCGCCGGCGCGCGACAGCGCCTCCTGGTCACTCTCGTGGCCCTGGCCACCGTGCCGGGCTTCTTCCCCGGGGACCCCGGGCGGGAGGCGATCATCCTCGCCGGATTCGTGCTCCTGGTGTGGGTGCCGAGCCTGCCCAGCCGGGAGCGCCTGAACCAACTGGCCGGCCTCCTCGCGACCAGCTCCCTGTACGTCTACCTGACGCACTGGCAGATCTTCCCGCTCATCGACGGGTTCTCCCGGCACCTGGCGTTCCTGGCCTCGCTCCTCTTCGGCATCGCCTACGCGGCCGGCGCGGCCCGGCTGATGAGAGGCGTGTCGGCGCGGACGAAGGCCCTCACGGGGAGGGGCAGGTGAACCCGCCCCTCCCCGTGGCTCAGTGACCGTGGCCGTCGTTGTGCGGCGCCTCCGAAACAGCCGGCTTCACGGTCGGCGAGACGCCGGGAGCGGGAGCCGCCGGGCTCTTCGGGGTGGCGGCAGGGGCGTGGTCGTCCGCGGCGGGTTCCTCGGCGGAGCCGTGGCTGTGGCCGCCACCGCCGGGGGCGCTCTCCATGGAGGCCGCGACTTCCCGCAGGCCGAGGAAGGCGAGTGAGGCGGTGACGAGGACGGCCAGGCCGACGAGGCTGAAGATCCGCCGCGTCGGGGTGTCGGCGTCCTTGAGCACGTAGGCGACGAAGGAGACGAGGAGTCCGGCGGGGACCAGGACGGCGCCGCGGGCGGGGAAGTCGTCGAAGTGCTGGAGGCCGCCGCTGAGCATGCCGATGCCGAAGGACAGCAGCAGCGAGGCGCCCATCACCAGCAGCAGACGGGGCAGCCCGGGACGCTCCCTGGTGAGCACGAACTCGTTGAGGACGGTCGCGGCGAGGAAGACGAGGGCGCCGTACACGGCGATGCGGGTGTAGCGGTCGGGGTCGAGCGGGTGGTGGACGACGGCGCCGCTGATGAGGCCGGCGCCGACGAAGTAGCCGACGTAGCCGAGGTACCGGGCGGCCAGGGACCGCTTCCGGGCCATGCCGGCGTGCTGTCTGCGCCGGGCGGCGCGTCCCGTGGCGGGAGAGTCGGGCGAGATGTCCGCGGTCCGGGTGCCGAGGAGCTGGGGCGAAGTCACGTACGGGTTCCTTTTGATGCTGCGTGCACGGCTCATCACCCCGTCGCCCCCTGGGAGGGCGGGTCGGGGCCTGTGATGAGAGTCGGGTCAGAACGGGGCAAAGCGCCCGGTTCTATACCTGCTGCACCACGGAGCCGAGAACACTTCGCAACGGCGGAAGGCCGGACGGAACGGTCGGCTCCCACGGGCCCGGCCGCATCGCGGCGACGGCGGGCGACAGATCACCGAGTGGAACGAGCGGCGGCGCGGGCAGCTCCCCGCCCTGCTGGGGATGGCCGGATACGCACGCCTCGGCGGGGTGACCGTGCCCACCGCCGTCGCCGTGCCCGCGGGGCGCCTCGGCGCCGTGAGGGCCGGCGGCGTCGGTGCGGTCGACGGTGACGGCGCAGTCGACGGTGACGGCAGGGCCGTCGCCGACAGCGCGGCCGTCGCCGGTGGAGCGGTCGCCACCGACGGCATCCAGGTGAGCGACGGGCACGGCGCCGCGGGCGACGTGCGCCGAGGCACTCTCGGCTCCGGCGGCATGCGTGTAGAGCAGGGCGAACAGCAGGGCGAACAGCAGGGCGGCCGGCCACAGCAGCCGCAGCGCGCCCGCCGGACGGCGGACCCGCTTCGCGCTGGATGCAGCTCGGGCCGTGATCATGTCAGGACCCTATCCCGCGGCCCGGATCCGCCGCATGGCAGCCCCGTTGACGCGAGGCGTACAGCCGCAGTCGGTTCGGCTCCACGCGCTGCCCGCGCCCGGACGCCAAGTCTCCCCACCTCTTCCCGAAAATAGAACGTATCCGGCATTTCACCGCAAGCTCGCGCGGCTCCCGTGGTTGCATCCTCATCGGAAGGGCGCGTTCACCGGGACCTGGAGGAGGCTGGATGTCCGGCTCGGCTGACGACCCCACGCGCCCGCGGACCCGGCAACGCCGACCTCTGCGGGGCGTGACGTTCCGCCCTCCCCCGCGGGCGGTGCGCCGGGATCTCGCCCAGCTCTTCTGCGCGGTCGCCGGGCTGGCTCTGGGGATGCTGCTCCCCAGACTGTCGCTGGGACCCCAGGTGGATCCCGGACCCGTGGTGACGCTCCTGTTCACCCTCGGGTTCGGCGTCATCAGCCTGGTGAGCATCATCTACTCGATGCTGTTCCTGGTCATCCAGTTCTCCGCCAGCACCTTCACGCCGCGCCTCGGCCTCTTCCGCGACGACCCGATCGTGTGGCGCGCGTTCGCCTTCACCGTCGGCGTGTTCGTCTTCAGCATCACCTCGGGGCTGGCCATCGGTGCCCGCAGGACGACCGTGTCGACCTTCGTTCCCGGCACCGCCATGGTGCTCACCCTGATCGCGCTCACCCTCATGCGGACCCTGCAGACGCGGGCGTTCCACTCGATCCAGCTCGGCCACTCCCTGACCGCCATCGCCACGCGCGCGCACCGGCTGTTCGACGACGTGTACGTACGGCCGCACGACCCGGGCAGGACTACGGCCGCGCCCACGGGCGCGCCGCCCCCGGGGGCCGGCGCCACCGCCGTGCTCTGGTCCGGACCGGCCGTGGTGGTCCAGCAGATGGACGTACGCGCCCTGGTCGGCCTGGCCGAGGAGCACGACTGCTCGATCGCCTTCCTCGTCTCCCCGGGATCGACCGTGTCACGGGGCATGACGCTCGCCGAGGTGACCGGCGGCACGCTGCCCGAGGCGGTGCTGCGCGGCGCTCTGGAGACCGGGGTGGAGCGCACCTTCGACCAGGACCCCGACCTGCCCTTCAGGCTCCTCGCCGACATCGCGCTGCGCGCACTCTCCCCGGCCGTCAACGACCCGGCCACGGCGGTGGAGAGCATGGACCGCCTCGAAGACCTGCTGACCCGCCTGGCAGGCCTGGACCTGGGCGTCGGCCGCTTCGCCGACGGGGGCGGCCGGGTGCGGGTGACGCTCCCGGTGCCCGACTGGGAGCGTTTCGTGCGCACGGCCGTCGACGACCTGCTCTCCTCCGCCGCCGGCTCCCCGATGGCACTGCGCAGGATGCGCGATCTGCTGAGCAGGCTGGCGGAGCGGATTCCGGAGAGCCGGCGCGGGGTCGTACGGGACCGGCTCCAGTGGGTCGACCGGGCGGGGAGCGAGAGCTACCCCCTCATCTGGGCCCGCTTCGAGCCCCACCCTGCCTGACGGGAAGCACCTCGGGCGCGGCCGTCAGGGCGACACCCCGGGAAGGGAGTCCGCTTCGGCCGTATCCGCGCGCCGACGGCCGGTACGTTGCCCTCTCCGACCTCACATGTCCGTGGTCAGAAGGTGGAGGCCGTTGTGGATGGCGAGTCGGACCCCTCTCCCGGCCGGCGGCGCCTGCCGCGGCTCCATCCGGCCCACCACCCCGTCCAGCCGGTCACGGTTCCCGGCGCGCTCGATCCCGAGCGGGCCTGGATGCGGGATCTGGCCGGTCTGCTGAGCGAACTGGGCGCGGAGAGCCTGCGGGCGGGGAAGCGCACCTCGACGGTGGAGGACGAGCTCGGCGAGATCGCGGCGTGCTACGGCATGCGGGCCCGCAGTTTCGTCGTGCCCACCGGCCTGTTCGTCCGGGTCGACCCGGTCTCCTCGCCGGTGGACGGGGAACTCGACTTCGCCCTGGTGCACGGGCCCGACCTCCGGCTGGACCAGACGCAGGCGCTGGAGGAACTGCTGGCCCGGCTGCGTACCGGCGTCCAGCCGTTCCCCGAGGTCCGTGCCGCGCTGGAGGAGGTGCGGTCGATGCCGCAGAGCGTGAGCACGGTCGCCTCGGTCTTCGGATACGTCGTGGCCACCGTCGGGCTGGGCATGGTCTTCCACGCCACCGTCCCCGCGATCATCGGCTACGCGGTGCTCGGGCTGGCGGTCGGCCTGCTGCAGGTGCTCACCGCGCGCTACTGGCCGGTCCTCGGCCCGATCCTGCCGGTGGTCGCCGGCATCCTGGCCACCGGTCTCGCCCAGGCGTTCGCCGGGCCCCTGTTGCACGAGTCGCCCCAGTTCCTGTTCATCGCCCCGCTCGTCGGCTTCCTGCCCGGCGCGGCCCTGACGATGGCGCCCATCGAGCTGTCGCTCGGCTACACCCTGTCCGGCGTGGCCCGGCTGGCCGGGGCGGTCAACGTCCTGCTCCTGCTGGCCGTGGGCATCCTGGCCGGCGTCCAGGCCGTGGACGCACGGCCCGCCGCACCCCCGTACCCGGAGGTGTTCGGGCCCTGGGCGGGGTGGGTCGGGGCGGTGCTGTTCCTCGTCGGCTTCACGCTCTACTTCTCCGCGCCCGCGCGGACGATGCCCTGGATGATCGCCGCCCTGCTGCTGGCACGACTGGTGCAGACCGCGGGTCAGGCCGTGGCCGGGATCGCGCTCGGCGCCTTCCTGGCGGGCATGCTGCTGCCGCGCTGGCCGCCTGGATCCAGCGCCGCCGCAACATCCCGGACCTGCTGATCTTCCTCCCCTGCTACTGGGTCCTGGTACCCGGTGCGAGCAGCCTCGAAGGCGTCTCCGAACTGCTGGCCCGGCACACCGCCGCCAGCATGGGGCTCCTCCTCAACGCCATGGTCACCCTCGTCGCCATCGGCCT
This sequence comes from Streptomyces tatrensis, assembly GCF_049310065.1. NCBI lineage: Bacteria > Bacillati > Actinomycetota > Actinomycetes > Kitasatosporales > Streptomycetaceae > Streptomyces > Streptomyces tatrensis. The sequence goes on from NZ_JBMDLB010000011.1 coordinate 1,533,494, forward strand.
GGGCATCCTGGTCGGGGCCCAGCTGAGCGGCCGCCCCCGGGTCCGGGTCGGCCCGGCGCCCGACCCGCCCGCGGCCTGATCCCCCGGCCACGGCGGCCGCCGGAGCGCGCACCCGGCCGGCACCCGGAGCCTCCGGATGCCGGCCGTCCTACGGGGGATGAGGCGGGATCAGACGGGATCAGGCGCTCGGTGAGACGTCCGCGCGCACCCGGCGGGCCGCCTCGACGAGGTTCTCCAGGGAGGCCCGCGTCTCGGGCCAGCCGCGGGTCTTCAGGCCGCAGTCGGGGTTGACCCAGAGGCGTTCGGCGGGGATCGCCCCGAGTCCCTTGCGCAGCAGGGCCGTCGCCTCGCCGGCCGAGGGGATGCGGGGAGAGTGGATGTCCCAGACGCCGGGGCCGACCTCGCGCGGGTAGCCCGCGCCGGCGAGTTCGGTCGCTACCTGCATGTGGGAGCGGGCCGCCTCCAGGCTGATGACGTCGGCGTCGAGGTTCTCGATGGCCTCGACGACGTCCCCGAACTCCGCGTAGCACATGTGGGTGTGGATCTGGGTGTCCGGCCGGACCCCGCTGGTGGTGAGGCGGAAGGATTCCGTGGCCCACTCCAGGTAGCCGGCATGGTCGGCGGCGCGCAGCGGGAGGGTTTCGCGCAGGGCGGGCTCGTCGACCTGGATGACGGAGGTGCCGGCCGCCTCCAGGTCGGTCACCTCGTCGCGGAGCGCGAGGGCCACCTGGCGGGCGGTGGCGGCGAGCGGCTGGTCGTCGCGGACGAAGGACCAGGCGAGCATGGTGACGGGGCCGGTGAGCATGCCCTTGACCGGCTTGGCCGTCTGCTGCTGGGCGTACGCGGTCCAGCGGACGGTCATCGGGTCGGGGCGCGAGATGTCACCGGCGAGGACCGGCGGGCGGACGTAGCGGGTGCCGTAGGACTGGACCCAGCCGTGCTGGGTGGCGAGGTAGCCGGTCAGCTGCTCGGCGAAGTACTGCACCATGTCGCCCCGTTCGGGCTCTCCGTGCACGAGCACGTCGAGGCCCGCCTTCTCCTGGAAGGAGACGACTTCGCGGATCTCGGCCCGGATGCGGTCCTCGTAGGCCGCCGTGTCGATGCGTCCCGCGCGCAGGTCGGCGCGGGCGGCGCGCAGTTCCGTGGTCTGCGGGAAGGAGCCGATGGTGGTGGTGGGCAGGAGCGGCAGGCCGAGGTGGGCGCGCTGGGCGGCGGCCCGTTCGGCGTAGGACGGGACGCGGCGGCCGTCCGTGTCGGTGATGGCGGCGGTGCGGGCGCGGACGGCGGGGTCGTGGGTGATCCGGGAGGCGGCGCGGGAGGCCAGGTCGGCCCGGTTGGCGGCGAGTTCGGCCGCGATCGCGTCGGTGCCCCGGGCGAGTCCCCGGGCCAGCGTGCTGATCTCGGTGGTCTTCTGCCGGGCGAAGGCGAGCCAGCGCCGGATCTGCGGATCGGTGTCCCGCTCGGCGTCGGCGTCGAGCGGGACGTGCAGCAGGGAGCAGGACGCGGCGACGTCGACCCGGCCGGCGAGGCCGAGCAGGGTGCCCAGGGTCGTCAGCGACCGCTGGTGGTCGTTGATCCAGATGTTGCGGCCGTCGACCACGCCGGCGACCAGGCGCTTGCCGGGGATGCCGCCGGCCGCGGCGAGGTCGTCGAGGTTGGCGGCGGCCCGGTCGGTGAAGTCGAGGGCGAGGCCCTCCACGGGCGCCTTCGCCAGTACGGGCAGTACTTCGCCGAGCCGGTCGAAGTAGGAGGCGACGAGCAGCTTGGGGCGCTCGGTGAGGCCGGGGCCGCCGAGCTCGCGGTAGGCGCGGGCCGCGGCGTTGAGTTCGGCCGGGGTGCGGTCCTGGACCAGGGCCGGTTCGTCGAGCTGGACCCATTCGGCGCCCGCCGCGCGCAGTGCGGCGAGGACCTGTGCGTAGACGGGGAGCAGCCGGTCGAGGAGGGCCAGCGGCTCGAATCCGGGGGCCGTGCCGGGTGCGGGCTTGGCGAGGAGGAGGTAGGTCACCGGTCCGACGAGGACCGGTCGGGCCGTGTGGCCGAGGGCCAGGGCCTCCTTCAACTCGGCGACCTGTCGGGCGGGTTCGGCGGTGAAGACGGTGTCGGGGCCCAGTTCGGGGACCAGGTAGTGGTAGTTGGTGTCGAACCACTTGGTCATCTCCAGCGGGGCCACGTCCTGGGTGCCGCGCGCCATCGCGAAGTAGCCGTCCAGGGCGTCCGCTTCGACCGCGGACCGGTGGCGGTCGGGGATCGCGCCGAGCATGACCGTGGTGTCCAGGACGTGGTCGTAGTACGAGAAGTCGCCGGTGGGCAGCTCGGTGATGCCGGCCCCGGCGAGCCGGGCCCAGTTGGTGCGGCGCAGGTCGCGGGCCGTGGCGCGGAGGGCTTCGGCGGTGACGCGGCCCTTCCAGTAGCCCTCGACCGCCTTCTTCAGTTCCCGGTTCTGTCCCTGGCGGGGGTAGCCGTACACGGTGGCGCCCACGGGCGCGGTTGCGGGTGCGCCTACGGGCGCGGCTGCGGACTCGGTGGTCACGGAACTCTCCTTCGCGAGCGTGTCTCCATGAACCCGGTGACGGGCCGCGGACGCGAAGGGTGCGGGAACGGGCGGGCGCCGGGGTCGCGTACGGCTCGGTACGCGACGGGAGGACCCGCCTGAAGCACGCCGACCCGCCCACGAGGTCACCGGGAAACCGTGCGCGGTCGATCGCGCGCGGGCAACGGGCAGGTCTTCGGACTCGCGGGCTCGCCTGCCGGTCTCCCGACGGGCACCTAATGGCCGTCGCTTCCCAGGACCGGTTCCGGTCCCAGTGCGTATGACGGCGGTCGTTCCCGCTCACCGCTGCGGGGCAGTCCCGGATTCCCACCGGGTTCCCTCTTACGACGCCTCCCGCCTGGCGGGCGGGGGCGAACCAGCTGCGAGGCCCACAGTAGGGCGGACGCCCGGGAAATGAACACGACTTCCCCCATGCCGGACCGTGAAATGGGACACGGAGACGCGCCTCCCCCGGCCCGACGGCGGTTGACGCGCACCCACCCCACCCCCTTATTGAAAATGGTCGTCGTTTTCGTATAGGCTCACGCCGGACGCTTCGACACCCACACCAGGAGGTCCCGATGGCCGTGCCCAAACGGAAGATGTCCCGCAGCAACACCCGCCACCGCCGGGCCCAGTGGAAGGCCACGACGCCGCAGCTCGCCCCGATCACCGTCGACGGGGCCGTGTACCTGGTTCCGCAGCGGCTGGTGAAGGCGTACGAACGCGGCCTGCTGCGCCCCGAGAGCTGAGGAGAGCCACCCCGTGAAGTCCCCGATCCGCCCCGCCCGCCACGGAGGGTCCGAGTGACCCTCCCCGTCGTGATCGTCGGCGGGATGCACGCCGACGCACGCAAGGAGACGGTCGAGCACCTGCTGCGGACCGTGCCGGGAAGCATCGCCCTGCACCACGATCCGTCCTCGGCCGCCGAGGGCAACGTCCTGCGCACGCTGCGCGATTCCGGGGGCGCGATCTCCGCCGAGGAGACCCCGCTGGTCAACGACTGCGCCTGCTGCGCCCTGCGCGAGGACCTGGTTCCCGAGCTGAAGCGGCTGGCCGCCGGCGGGCTGACCCGGCTGGCCGTCGTGGAGCTCTGGGACTCGGTCGAGCCCAGGGCGATGGCCGAGGTCGTCGCGGCGCACTCAGGCGACGCCCTGGAACTCACCAACGTGATCATCGCCGTCGACCCCGCGCTCGTCCTGCCCTGCCTCGGCAACGGGGACGACCTCGCCGAAGCCGGCCTCGCCGCGGCCGCCACCGACCGGCGGACCGTCGGGGACACCTGGGCCCGCCAGCTCGAATACGCGCCGGTCCTCGCCATCGCCGACGGCGGCGAGGCCGACGACGAGGACCGCGCCCTGCTCGCCCAGCTGCACCCGACGGCCCGCCGCGTGCCCACCGGCTCCAGCGAACTCACCCGCCTGGCGTTCGCCGGCTTCGATGTGGAGAGCGCCGCCGCGGCGCAGCACCCCGCCTGCGCGCTGCTCCCCCAGGAGGCCGACGAGGCCGGAGTCGCCACGCTCGTCTGGCGGCGCCGCCGGCCGTTCCACCCCGAGCGGCTCTACGAGGCCCTGGAGGACCTGTGCTGCGCCGCGACCCGCAGCCGCGGCCGGTTCTGGCTGGCCGACCGGCCCGACACCCTCCTCGCCTGGGACGCCGCCGGCGGCGCGCTGTGCGTGGAGAGCGCCGGCCCCTGGCTGGCCTCGCTCCCCGACGCCGCCTGGGACCTGGTCCCCGCCATGCGCCGGGCCGCGGCCTCCCTCGACTGGGATCCCGAGCACGGCGACTGCTGCCAGCACCTGGTCTTCACCTCACCGGGCCTGGACCGCGACGGCATCGAACAGCTCCTGGACTCCTGCCTCCTGACCGAGGCCGAGTACGCCGCCGGGCGGGAGGGCTGGAAGCAACTCCCCGCCGCCTTCGGGCCGTTGCTCGACCACGCCTCCTGAGGTCACGGGCCGCCCGGCGGGCTACTTCTCCCGCTCGTGGTACATCTTCCGCGTGTGCTCCGTGTGCGCGCGCATGATCGCCGTCGCGGCCTGCCCGTCGCGGTCCGCGATCGCCGCGATCAGCTCGCGGTGCTCGACCCAGGACCGGCGGCCCCGCTGGCGGGCGACGGGCGTGTAGTACCAGCGGACGCGCCGGTCCACCTGCGCCGCCAGCTCGGCGAGGACGGCGTTGCCCGCGAGCTCCATGATCTTCGCGTGGAGCCGGGCGTTCGCCCTGACCGCGGCGTCCACGTCGTCCGCGGCGACGGCCCGCTCCCCCTCCGCGCACAGCTCTTCGAGCGCGGCGACGGCCCCGGCTCCGGCGCGGTCGGCGGCCAGCCGGGCGGCTTCGGCCTCCAGGAGCGTGCGGACCGTGAGGAGCTGGTCCGCCTCCTCCTCGGTCGGCTCGTGCACGAACGCCCCCTGGGCGGGCCGCAGATCGACCCATCCCTCGGTGCTGAGCCGCTGCAGGGCCTCCCGTACGGGCTGCCGGGACACCCCGAGGTGTCCGGCGAGCTCGCTCTCGACGAGGTGCTGCCCCGGCTGGAGGGCGCGGGTGGTGATGAGCTCCAGCAGGGCCCCGTAGACGCGGTCACGCAGCGGGCCCGGCCGCTCCAGTTTGGGCACCGCCCCCTGCGGCAGTCCTGTCGACAACATCACGGTCCCCTCCCGGGCAGCGCCGGCGGCTGCGTCGCGAAACCCCATGATGGATTGTCTTTCGCCTACAGTCTACGGCGCACCGTTCCGCCGTCCCCGGACGGCCAACTCCCCCTCGCCCGGCCCGCGTCAGCCCTTGCCGTGCAGGATTCCATCCTGTAGACAATATTTCGTCGACAACGTTCGGCAGTTCCTCGGTACCCTCGACCGAACGGAGTGCCAATCAGTGAAAGTCGCAGTTCTGGGCGCCGGTGCGATCGGCGCCTACGTCGGCGCCGCGCTGCACCGAGCAGGCGCCGACGTGCACCTCGTCGCCCGCGGGCCGCATCTGGCGGCCATGAAGGAGCACGGGGTCAGGGTGCTCAGCCCCCGCGGAGACTTCACCGCCCGCGCCCACGCCACCGACGACCCCGCCGGGATCGGTCCGGTCGACTACGTCTTCCTGGGCCTCAAAGCCAACTCGTACGCGGCGTGCGGGCCGCTCATCGAGCCGCTGCTGCACGAGGGCACCGCTGTGATCGCCGCCCAGAACGGCATCCCCTGGTGGTACTTCCACCGGCACGGCGGACCGTACGAGGGCCACCGCATCGAGAGCGTGGACCCGGGCGGCGCCGTCAGCGCCGTCCTCGCGCCCGAACGGGCCATCGGCTGCGTGGTGTACGCGGCGACGGAGCTGGCCGGCCCGGGAGTCGTGCGCCACCTCGAAGGCACCCGCTTCTCCATCGGCGAGCCCGACCGGTCCCTCTCCGAGCGGTGCCTGGCGTTCAGCGAGGCCATGCAGGAGGGCGGACTCAAGTGCCCGGTCGAGCAGGACCTGCGCAACGACATCTGGCTCAAGCTGCTCGGCAACATCTCCTTCAACCCGATCAGCGCCCTGTCCAGGGCCACGATGCGGGAGATGTGCCTGCACGGCGGTACGCGCAAGGTCATCGAGATCATGATGACGGAGACCCTCGCGGTCGCCGAGGCCCTCGGCTGCAAGGTGGGGGTCTCCATCGAACGCCGGCTGGCCGGCGCGGAGCGCGTCGGCGACCACCGGACCTCCACCCTCCAGGACCTGGAGCGCGGCAAGCCGCTCGAACTCGACGTGCTGCTCGCCGCCGTGGTGGAGCTGGCGGAGATCACCGGGGTCCCGGTGCAGACGCTCCGGACCGTCCACGCCATCTCGGACCTGCTCGCCCTGCGGACCGCGTGATCGCCGTGGGACGCGTCACGCAACGGCGCAGGGTGCTGCGCATCAGGGAAGGCTCGGTCTCCACCCGGCCGGACACGCTCGTCGCCGAGGAACCCATGGAGATCCGGCTCAACGGCAGGCCCCTCGCCATCACGATGCGCACACCGGGCGACGACTTCGCCCTGGCGGCGGGCTTCCTCGTCAGCGAGGGGGTGCTGGGCAGCGCCGAGGAGCTGCGGAACATCGTGTACTGCGCGGGAGCCGCGGCCGACGGGGCGAACACGTACAACGTCGTCGACGTGCGGACGGCTCCCGGCCTCGTGCTGCCCGAGATCACGCTCGAACGCAACGTGTACACGACCTCGTCCTGCGGCCTGTGCGGCAAGGCGAGCCTGGACGCGGTGCGCACGACGGCCCGCTGGCCGATCCACGACGCTCCCCCGGTCCGGCTGGATCCCGGACTGCTCGCCCGCCTCCCCGACCGGCTACGGGCGGCGCAGCAGGTCTTCGACCGGACCGGGGGGCTCCACGCCGCCGCACTGTTCACCGAGGAGGGCGAACTCGTGGACGTCCGCGAGGACGTGGGCCGGCACAACGCGGTCGACAAACTGGTCGGGCGCGCCCTGCGCAGCGGCATGCTGCCGCTGTCGCGGACGGTGCTGCTGGTCTCGGGGCGGGCCTCCTTCGAACTGGCGCAGAAGGCGGTGATGGCGGGCATTCCGGTGCTCGCCGCGGTGTCGGCCCCGTCGTCCCTCGCGGTCGACCTGGCGGCGGAGACGGGCCTGACCCTCGTGGGCTTCCTCCGCGGCGCCTCCATGAACGTGTACGCGGGCGAGCACCGCATCGCCCTGCGGGCCACGGCCTCCCAGGGCTGACCCGCTCCCCCGCGGCACGGAGGCGGGGTCCCTACCGGCGGGGAGCGCCCCCTGCGCCGGAGGGGCCCCGCCTCAGCCGTGCCGGCACCAGGAAAAGAGGAGACATGACAGAGCTCGATCCCGCGGTCGTGCCGGCCATGGCCGCCCGGGCCCCCGACGGCCTGGTGATCGTCGACCGCGAAGGGCTGATCCGCTACTGGAACCGGGGCGCGGAACGCATCTTCGGGTACTCCGCCGAGGAGGTCGCCGGGCGCAGCCTGGACCTGATCATTCCCGAGAAGCACCGCGAGCGGCACGGGGACGGCTTCGCCACCGCGATGCAGCAGGGGGTGAGCAGGTACGGGGAGGCCGACCTGCTGTCGGTGCCCGCCGTGGGGGCCGACGGCCGCAGGCTGTCCATCGAGTTCAGCGTGGTGCTGCTGCCCGGCCCCGACGGCGCCGCCGCCCACTGCGGCGCGGTCATCCGCGACGTCACCGCGCGGCGGGCCCGGGAGAAGGCCCGGATGCGGCGTGAGACAGCCGGCGACGAGCCCGCAGACGCCGCGCCGCCCGGCTGAGTCCGCCGCACACGAGAAGGTGCCCTGCACGCGAGGACCGCGTGCAGGGCACCTGGGTTTTCGGGGCGGCCGGGTCAGGCCACGACCCGACTCTCGTGGAGCCCCCGGATGGCGTCGGCGTCGTAGCCGAGGTCCGCGAGCACCTCGTCGGTGTGCTCGCCGAGCAGCGGCGCGCCCTCGATCTCGGGCGTGAAGCCGGAGAACTTGATCGGGCTGCCCACCGTCAGGTAGGTGCCGCGCTCCTTCTGCTCGACCTCGACGATCGTGCCGCTCTTGCGCATGTCGGGGTCGGCGGCGAGCTCCTTCATGCTGAGCACGGGCGCGCAGGGCACCTCGAAGGTGCGCAGGATGTCGACCGCCTGGTACTTGGTCTTGTCCGCCAGCCACTTCTCGATCTCGCCGAAGATCTCCATGATGTGCGGCTGGCGGGCGGAGGCGGTGGTGTAGTGCGGGTCCTCGGTCCACTCGGGCTTGCCTATGGCCTCGCAGGTGCGGGCCCAGTTCTGCTCCTGGATCGTGAAGTAGATGTAGGCGTTGGGGTCGTTCTCCCAGCCCTTGCACTTCAGGATCCAGCCCGGCTGTCCGCCGCCGCCGGCGTTGCCCCCGCGGGGCACCGCGTCGCCGAACTCGCCGTTCGGGTACTGCGGGTACTCCTCCAGGTAGCCGGTCTTCGCCAGGCGCTGCTGGTCGCGGAGCTTGACCCGGGTCAGGTTGAGCACGGCGTCCTGCATGGACACCGACACCTTCTGGCCCAGACCCGTGGCGTTGCGCTGGATGATCGCGGTCAGCAGGCCGATGAGCAGGTGCATGCCGCTGTTGCTGTCGCCGAGGGCCGAGCCGCTGATGGTGGGCGGGCCGTCCCAGAAGCCGGTGGTGGACGCGGCGCCGCCGGCGGCCTGGGCCACGTTCTCGTAGACCTTGAGGTCGTTCCACTTCGAGTCGTCGTTGAAGCCCTTGACGGAGCCGAAGATGAGCCGCGGGTTGAGCTCGTGGATCCGGTCCCAGCCCAGGCCCATGCGGTCCATGGCGCCCGGTGCGAAGTTCTCGACGAGGATGTCCGCCTCGCGGATCATCTTCTCCATGACCTCCTTGCCTTCGGGGGACTTGGTGTTGATGGCCAGCGAACGCTTGTTGCTGTTCAGCATGGTGAAGTAGAGGGCGTCGAGGTCGGGGATGTCCCGGAGCTGACGGCGGGTCACGTCGCCGCCGTCGATGCGCTCGACCTTGACGACGTCGGCGCCGAACCAGGCGAGCATCTGGGTGCAGGCGGGGCCGGCCTGGACCCCGGTGAAGTCGATCACTTTGATTCCGGCGAGCGGCTTGTGGTTCGCGTCACGGCTCGTGTCACTCATGGTGGATTCCTTCTCTACTTCTTCGCGGGCGCGATGTTGCCGACGGTGATGCCTTTGGGGTTGAGGTGGGCGATGTGGCCGCTCTCGGTGCCGGCCGACGGGTCGATCGCGCAGTCGATGAGCGCCGGGCGGCCGGAGGCCAGCGCCTCGGTGAGGGCGGCGGTGACCTCGGCGGGCGTGGTCGCGCGGTAGCCCTTGCCGCCGAAGGCCTCGATCATCAGGTCGTGCCGTGCCGAGAGCATCAGCGTGGTCGGGGAGGGGGCGTCGTCGAGGGGGTTGACGTCGTCGCCCCGGTAGACCCCGCCGTTGTTCATGACCACGGTCACGACGGGCAGTTGGTAGCGGCAGATGGTCTCCAGCTCCATGCCGCTGAATCCGAAGGCGCTGTCGCCCTCCACGGCCACGACGGGCGCGCCGCTCTCGACGGCGGCGGCGATCGCGTACCCCATGCCGATGCCCATGACGCCCCAGGTGCCGCTGTCGAGGCGGTGGCGCGGTACGTGCATGTCGATCACGTTGCGCGCGATGTCCAGGGTGTTGGCGCCCTCGTTGACCAGGTACGTTTCCGGGCGCTCGCGCAGGACGTCGCGCACCGCCCTGAGGGCGCCCATGAACTGCATCGGGTGCGGGTCGGCCGCCAGGCGCTCGGCCATCTTGGCGGCGTTCTGCCCCGAGCGGGCCGCCAGCTCCTCGCGCCAGGCGGTGGGGGCGCTGATCCGGCCGGGCTTGGTGCGCTCCGCGATCGCTTCGAGCACGGAGTCGACGTCTCCGACGAGCGGGGCCGCGATGGGCTGGTTGCTGTCCAGTTCCCGGGGCTCGATGTCCACTTGGATGAACTGCGCGTCGGAGTTCCACTGCGGTGCCTCGCCGTGGCTGAGCAGCCAGTTCAGGCGGGCACCGACGAGGACCACCACGTCGGCCTTCTTCAGCGCCAGGGAGCGGGCGGCGGCCGCCGACTGCGGGTGGTCGTCCGGCAGCAGGCCCTTGGCCATCGACATCGGTACGTACGGAATCCCCGTGGACTCGACGAACTCGCGTACCCTGGCGTCCGCTTGGGCGTACGCGGCTCCCTTGCCCAGGACGATCAGCGGCCGCCGCGCACCCTCCAGCAGCTCGATCGCCCGGTCCACCGCCTCGGGGGCCGGAAGCTGGCGGGGCGCGGGGTCGACGAGGCGACTCAGGGTCGCGGCTCCGGCCCCGGCGTCCATGATGGAGCCGAGGACCGCGGCCGGGATGTCGAGGTACACGCCGCCGGGACGCCCGGAGACCGCGGTGCGCAGCGCGCGGGCGATGCCGCGGCCGATGTCCTCGACCCGGCTCACGCGGTAGGCGGCCTTGACGAACGGCTGCGCCGCGGCGAGTTGGTCCATCTCCTCGTAGTCGCCCTGCTTGAGGTCGACGAGGTGGCGCTCGCTGGAGCCGGATATCTGGACCATCGGGAAGCAGTTGGTGGTGGCGTTCGCCAGCGCGACGAGCCCGTTGAGGAAGCCCGGTGCGGACACCGTCAGTGCCACGCCGGGCTTCTTGGTGAGGTAGCCGGCGGCCGCCGCCGCGTGTCCCGCGTTGCTCTCGTGGCGGAATCCGATGTAGCGGATGCCCTGTGCCTGGGCGAGGCGGGCCAGGTCGGTGATCGGGATGCCGACCACCCCGTAGATGGTGTCCACGTCGTTCAACTTGAGCGCGTCGACGACCAGGTGGTAGCCGTCGGTGAGCTCGGTCGGGACGTCGGCGGTCGCCGCTGTCTCCGGAGTCGAGGGGGCGGTCATGATCCGAGGTCCTCCTTGGGCGGGTCCTGCGGTGCGGCTGCTCCTTCCACCTTCCTGACCTGTGCTCCCCGCGTCCAAGACGCATCGGCGACCAGCTGATAACCGGCGTCTATCGAAGGGCGCCGCAGGGCCTGCGGCGGGCCCTCCAACTCCCTTGATAGGCAGCCGTTATCGCGCGTTCGCCGTTGCGTATTGGACGCGCACCCCGCCCGGCCGCAGGCTCGCTGGGGACTGCTTCATCAGACGTGGCGTGGGAGGTGGGGTCATGGCCGTTGTGGCGAAGACATCCGTGTGCGACGGGGGCGAGCACCGGGGCGAGTACCGGCCGCCCGCGGTCACGGGGCTGGCCGACCTGCTCGACCGGCACGTACGGGAACGTCCGCACGCGCGGGCCCTCGTCATCACGGCGGACCGGGTGGACCTGTCCTACCGCGCGCTCGCGGCCCTGGCCGACGAGGTGGCCGCCCGGCTCGGCTCCGCCGGTCTGCGGCGCGGCGACGCGGTCGGGCTGCTCTGCGCCAACAGCGCCGAGTTCGTCGTCGCCCTGTTCGGGGCCGCGCGGGCCGGTCTGGTCGTGGCTCCGCTCGACCCGGCGCTGCCCGCCCCGCAGCTGGCCGCCCGGCTCGAAGCGCTCGGTGCGCGGGCCCTCCTGCTCGGCCCGCCCGCGCCCGGCGCCCGGCCGGCCGCCCCGGTCGCCGTACCGGCGTGGCCGCTGCGGGTGACCGCCTCCCGCGCCGGGACGGCGGCCCTCACCCTGGACACCGCGGCGCCGCCCCTGCGCCGCGCGCACGGCGCGGCCCGCGGGCTCTCGGACCAGGACGCCCTCGTGCTGTTCACGGCGGGCACCACCGCCGGCGCCAAGATGGTCCCGCTGACCCACGCCAACGTGGCCGCGTCCGTACGGGACATCTGCGCCACCTACGAGCTGGGGCCCGACGACGGGACGGTCGCGGTGATGCCGCTCTTCCACGGCCACGGGCTGTTCGCGGCGCTCCTGGCGTCCCTGGCCGGCGGCGGGCGCGTCCTGCTGCCGGCCCGGGGACGGTTCTCTGCGCGCACTTTCTGGGAGGAGATGCGCGCGGTGGACGCCACCTGGTTCACCGCGGTCCCGACCATCCACGAGGTCCTGCTCAGCCGGGCCGAGAGCGAGTTCCCGGGCCCGCGGACGCCGCGGCTGAAGTTCATCCGCAGCTGCAGCGCGCCCCTGAACACGGCCACGCAGCGGGCGCTGGAGCGCACCTTCGGCGCACCGCTGCTGTCCGCGTACGGCATGACCGAGTCCACGCACCAGGCCGCCAGCGAGCCGCTGCCGGCGCGCGGGCCCCTGAAGCACGGGTCGGTCGGCCGGTCCTCCGGAGTGGAACTGCGGATCGTCGACGCGCACGGGCGCACGTGTCCGGTCGGCACCGAGGGGGAGGTGTGGGTGCTCGGTCCGACGGTCACCCGGGGCTACCTCGACAACCCCGCGGAGACGGCCCGGAGCTTCGTGGAGGGATGGCTGCGCACCGGCGACCTGGGGTCGCTGGACAAGGACGGGTACCTGTCCCTGACGGGGCGCATCAAGAACCTCATCAACCGCGGTGGGGAGAAGATCTCGCCCGAGCACGTCGAGGACATCATCGCCGGCTGTCCCGGGGTCGGCGAGGTGGCGGTGTTCGCCGTCCCCGATCCGGTCTACGGGCAGCGGGTCGGCGCCGTCGTGGTCGTGCGCGAGGGGGAGGACATCGGGTCCGAGCAGATCCTGCGGTACTCCCGCGACCGGCTCGCGGCCTTCGAGGTGCCCGACCGGCTGGATCTCGTGGCGGAGCTGCCGCACACCGCCAAGGGTGCGCTCGACCGGCAGGCGGTGGAGGCCCGGTACGCGCGGTGACGCGGCCGGCCGCCGCCGCGGTTCGGCCCGCCCGGTTCACCTGACCCGGTTCACCTCACGCGGGGCTCGGCGGGCAGGGGCTGGTCGAAGAACTCGTCCAGCGCCAGCCCCTTCGCCGCGTCGACGAACGCCCGGGCGGCGACCGACCCGGGGGTGGCCGCGTGGATGGCCACCGAGATCTGCGTGCCGGCCTCCGGATCGACCAGGGGCAGCGCCCGCGTCCGGCCGATCACCGGCATCGCGCTCAGCCACGCGTGGGGCACGATGCTGGCCCAGCCGCCTCCCCCCACGTGCGCGTGGAGGGAGGCGATCGAGTCCGTTTCCACCTGCGGGCTCACCAAGAGGCCCTTCTCCGCGAAGACCCGGTCGATGTTCTGCCGGATCCGCATGTCGGGGGTCAGCAGGGCGAGCGGCAACTGCGCCGCCTCCGCCCAGGTCATGGTGGAGGCGCTCTGCGGAGTGAGCTGGTCGGCCGAGATCAGCAGCATGTACCGCTCCCGGTACAGGGGGACGACCTGGAGGCCCTCCTGGTCACCGGGGTCGAAGTGGGCGATCGCCACGTCCAGCTCGAACTCCCGCAACTGGCGGTGCAGTTCCTTCGTCGACAGACGGGAGCGGACCTGCACCTTGGCCAGCGGGTGCGCGGCGCAGAACGCGGCCACGGGCAGCGCCAGGGTCGTCGACGCCGTGGGATCCGTACCCAGCCGGAGCGTCCCGGTGATGCCCGACTGGACGGCGGCCACCTCGGCCTTGAAGGCGTCCTGCTCGGCGAGGATCCGCTTGGCCCACACGACGAGCCGCTCGCCCTCCGGGGTCAGGCCCTGGTAGTTGTGGCCCCGGTTGATGAGCGTGACGTTCAGCTCGCGTTCCAGCTTGGCTATCGCCGCCGAGAGCGCCGGCTGCGATACGTAGCAGGACTCCGCCGCCCGGGCGAAGTGCCGCTCCCTGGCCACCGCCACGAAGTACTCGAGCTGGCGGAAGAGCATGAGCGGCTCCTTGCTGGGTGCCATGGGGCGGCCAAGGGTACCCAAGGCCGCCGGACGGCGGGCCTGGTTCGTCGGCGGAGGTGCACGTCAGCGCATCAGCACGTCAGCGCATCAGCTTCACCGCGGCGACCACCAGCGGGTCGAGCCCGTCCCCGCCGGCGTCGACGTACTCCCGCAGCCGGGTGCGCATGCGCGGGTCCCAGAACAGACCCAGGTGTCCGGCGATCGCCTCGGCGGCCGCTCCGGTCGTCAGGTGGCCGTGGTGGGCGGCGATGTCGTTGGCCATCCTGGACTCCGGTGGCACGGTGCCCGCCATCTCAGTTCACCACCGCGACCGGCCGGCCGTCCCCGGCCCCGTCCGGCGGCGGCGCGGCGCCGCCCGCCGGAAGCGGGTGGACGAGGCCGACCTGTACGGCGGTCACCTTGTACTCCGGGCAGTTGGTGGCCCAGTCGGAGTTCTCCGTGGTCACCACGTTGGCTCCGGTCACGGGGTGGTGGAAGGTGGTGTAGACGACGCCGGCCGGCATCCGGTCGGAGATCTCCGCGTGCAGCGTCGTCCGCCCGACCCGGCTGGCCAGCGTCACCAGGTCCCCGTCGCTGATGCCGCGGGTCTCGGCGTCGTGCGGATGCAGTTCGAGCACGTCCTCGGGGTGCCAGGCGACGTTGCCGGTCCGGCGGGTCTGCGCCCCCACGTTGTACTGGCTGAGGATCCGGCCCGTGGTCAGGACCAGCGGGAAACGGCGGGTGCTGCGCTCGTTGGTCGGCACGTACGCGGTGATGGCGAACCTGCCCTTGCCGCGGACGAACTCGTCGACGTGCATGACCCGCGTGCCCTGCGGCGCCGCCTCGTTGCACGGCCACTGGACGCTGCCCAGCTTGTCGAGGACCTCGAAGGAGACACCGGTGAAGGTCGGGGTGACGGCGGCGATCTCGTCCATGATCCGGGAGGGGTGATCGTAGGACATGGGATAGCCCATGGCGGTGGCGATCTCGCTGATGATCTGCCACTCGTGCTTGCCGGTCTTCGGCTTCATCACGGCGCGCACCCGGTTGATCCGGCGCTCGGCGTTGGTGAAGGTGCCGTCCTTCTCCAGGAACGAGGCCCCCGGCAGGAAGACGTGCGCGAACTTGGCCGTCTCGTTGAGGAACAGGTCCTGCACGACGACCAGTTCCATGGCCTCCAGGGCGGCCGTGACGTGCCCCAGGTTCGGGTCGGACTGGGCGATGTCCTCTCCGTGCACGAACAGGCCCCGGAAGGTCCCGTCGATCGCGGCGTCGAACATGTTGGGGATCCGCAGCCCCGGCTCGGACAGGATCGTGCCGCCCCAGAGCTTCTCGAACACCTCCCGCACGGCGTCGTCGGACACGTGCCGGTAGCCGGGCAGTTCGTGCGGGAAGGATCCCATGTCGCAGGAGCCCTGCACGTTGTTCTGGCCGCGGAGCGGGTTCACGCCGACCCCGTCGCGGCCGATGTTGCCGCAGGCCATGGCGAGGTTGGCCATGCCCATCACCATGGTCGAGCCCTGGCTGTGCTCGGTGACGCCGAGGCCGTAGTAGATGGCCCCGTTGGGCGCGGCCGCGTACAGCCGCGCGGCGGCCCGCAGTTCCCCGGACGGTACGCCGCTGATCGCCTCGGTGGCCTCGGGGCTGTGCTCGGGGCGGGCGACGAACTCGGCCCATTCGGCGAAGCCTTCGCAGCGCTGCGCCACGAAGGCCAGGTCGGCCAGGCCCTCGGTGACCACCACGTGGGCCATCGCGTTGACGACGGCCACGTTCGTGCTGGGCTTGAGCTGGAGGTGGTGCGCCGCCCGGATGTGCGGCGAGCGGACCAGGTCGATGCGACGGGGGTCGACCACGATGAGCTCGGCGCCCTCGCGCAGCCTGCGCTTCATCCGGGAGGCGAACACCGGGTGCCCGTCCGTGGGGTTGGCCCCGATCACCATGATCACGTCGGCCTCGGCCACCGACCGGAAGTCCTGGGTGCCGGCCGACTCGCCGAAGGTCTGCTTGAGCCCGTACCCCGTCGGGGAGTGGCAGACCCGCGCGCAGGTGTCGATGTTGTTGTTGCCGAAGGCCGCGCGCACCATCTTCTGGACGACGTAGACCTCTTCGTTGGTGCAGCGCGAGGAGGAGATGGCGCCGATCGAGCTCGGCCCGTACCGCCCCTGGAGCTCGCGCATCGTGCGCGCGACCGTGCCGATCGCCTCGTCCCACTCGACCTCGCGCCACGGATCGGTGATCCGCTCGCGGACCATGGGCTTCAGGATCCGGTCGGGGTGCGAGGCGTAGCCGAAGGCGAAGCGGCCCTTCACGCAGGAGTGTCCCTCGTTCGCGCCCCCGTCCTTGTGGGGCACCATCCGCACCACCTGGTCCCCGCGCAGTTCGGCCTTGAAGGAGCAGCCGACGCCGCAGTAGGCGCAGGTGGTGATCACCGACCTGGTGGGCATGCCGAGTTCGACGACGGACTTCTCCTGGAGCGTGGACGTCGGGCAGGCCTGGACGCAGGCCCCGCAGGAGACGCACTCGGAGTCCATGAAGCTCTCGCCGGCGCCCGCCGAGACCTTGGAGGCGAAGCCGCGCCCCTCGATGGTCAGCGCGAACGTGCCCTGCACCTCGCCGCAGGCCCGCACGCAGCGGGAGCAGCTGATGCATTTGGACGGGTCGAAGTCGAAGTACGGGTTCGAGGTGTCCTTCTCGGCGTCGAGGTGGTTCTCCCCCTCGTAGCCGTAGCGCACCTGCCGCAGGCCGACCACGCCCGCCATGTCCTGCAGTTCGCAGTCGCCGTTGGCCGGGCAGGTCAGGCAGTCCAGCGGATGGTCGGAGATGTAGAGCTCCATGACGCCCTGGCGGAGCTTCTCCACCTTCGGGGTCTGCGTGCTCACCCGCATCCCCTCCGCCACGGGTGTGGTGCAGGACGCCGGTGTGCCCCGGCGGCCGCCGATCTCCACCACGCACAGCCGGCACGAGCCGAACGGCTCCAGGCTGTCGGTGGCGCACAGTCTGGGGATGTCGATCCCGGCCTGCGCGGCGGCGCGCATCACGGAGGTGCCTTCCGGGACGCTCACCGCCGTGCCGTCGACCTCCACCGAGACCGTTGCCCCGCCGGGCCGCTCCGGGGTTCCGTAGTCGGGTTCCTTGAGCAGGGTCATGTCCGTCCCTCCGTCGAAGTGGCGGCCCTCGTGCCGGTCGCGCGTACGGGTCGGAGCGGCAGGCTCCGCCGGCCGCCGAGGAAGTCGTCGGGGAAGTGCGTGAGGGCGCTGCGCACGGGCAGCGGTGTCAGCCCGCCCATCGCGCACAGCGAGCCTTCGGTCATCAGGTCGCACAGGTCCTCGAGCAGCGCCAGGTTCTCGTCCCGGTGCTCACCGGCGATGATCTTGTCGATCACCTCCACGCCGCGTACCGAACCGACCCGGCAGGGGGTGCACTTGCCGCAGGACTCCTCGGCGCAGAACTCCATCGCGAAGCGCGCCTGGGCGGCCATGTCCACGCGGTCGTCGAAGACGACGAGACCCCCGTGGCCGACCATCGCTCCGGCCGCCGCGAAGGCCTCGTAGTCCATCGGCAGGTCGAACATCGACGTCGGCAGGTAGGCGCCGAGCGGGCCGCCGACCTGCACCGTGCGCACCGGGCGTCCGGAGTGCGTGCCGCCGCCGTAGTCCTCGACCAGCTCGCGCAGGGTGACGCCGAAGGCGGTCTCCACGATGCCTCCGCGCGCGATGTTGCCGCCGAGCTGGAACACCTGGGTGCCGCGGGAGCGTTCGACGCCCAGCTCCTGGTACGCCGCGGCCCCGGCCGCGAGGACGACGGGGACGGTGGCCAGCGTGAGGACGTTGTTCACCACGGTCGGCCTGCCGAAGAGTCCCTCGATCGCGGGGATCGGCGGCTTCGGGCGGACCGTGCCGCGCTTGCCCTCCAGGCTTTCGAGCATGGAGGTCTCCTCGCCGCAGATGTACGCGCCGGCGCCGACGCGTACGTGCAGGTCGAAGTCGAGCGCGGAGCCGAGGACGCCCTTCCCGAGCCAGCCCTGTTCGCGGGCGATGACGATCGCCGCGCGCATCGTGGCCACCGCGTCGGGGTACTCCGAGCGGATGTAGAGGTAGCCCTCGGCGGCGCCCACCGCGTGGGCCGCGATGGTCATGCCCTCGATGAGCATGAACGGGTCGCCCTCCATGACCATGCGGTCGGCGAAGGTGCCGCTGTCGCCCTCGTCCGCGTTGCAGCAGACGAACTTCAGCTCGTCGGCGCAGCCGAGTACGGTCTTCCACTTGATGCCGGCCGGGAAGCCGGCGCCGCCGCGGCCGCGCAGTCCCGACGCGGTGACCTCGGACACCACGTCGGCGGGCTCGCGTTCCAGGGCCGTACGCAGCCCCACCAGGCCGCCGTGCCGCAGGTAGTCCGCCGCCGACAGGGGGTCGGTGACCCCGATCCGGGCGAAGGTGACCCGGGTCTGGCGTGCCAGCCAGGGCAGTTCGTCCACGATGCCGAGGCGCAGCGGGTGCTCGGCACCACCCAGGGGGCCGGTGTCCAGGAGCCCCGCGTCGAGGAGCCCCGGTACGTCCGAGGGGGACACCGGTCCGTACCCGACCCGGCCGCGCGGGGTCTCCACCTCGACCAGGGGCTCCAGCCAGAGCATGCCGCGCGAGCCGTTGCGGACCAGTTCGATGCCGGTTCCGGCTTCGGCCGCGGCGCGTTGGAGGGCGTCGGCGACCGCGTCGGCCCCGACGGACCGGGCCGCCGAGTCGCGGGGAACGTAGACCCGCACCGGGTGCGCGCTCATGAGGAGACCGCCCCTTCGATGAGTGCGCCCAGTTCGGCCGGGCCGACCCGTCCGTGCAGTCGCCCGTTCACCTCCAGGGCGGGGCCCAGGGCGCAGTTGCCGAGGCAGAAGACCTGCTCCACCGTCACCGCGCCGTCCGGGGTCGTCTCCCCCAGGGCCAGTCCGGCCGCGCGGGCGTAGGCCACCAACTCCTCGGCTCCCAGGGCCTGGCAGGCCTCGGCGCGACAGATCCGCACCATCGTGCGCCCCGCGGGCTCGCGGCGGAAGTCGTGGTAGAAGGTCACGACTCCGTGGACGTCGGCGCGGGAGAGGTTGAACTCGTCGGCGAGCACCGGGATCGCCTCTTGCGGCACGTGCCCCAACTCGGCCTGTACGGCGTGCAGTACGGGAAGCAGCGCACCCCGCTCGGCCCGGTGGGCGGCCGCCGCTCTTCGGACCACGTTCTCGACAGTCACGTCACTCCCGCTGGTCGATGACGATGCATGCAGGGGACTGAGACAATACCCCATACAGGCTTCTGTATACAGTCTTCACGAAGGATCGAACGCCGCCCCCCACCGCCCCCACCTCCCCCTCCGCCACCATTTTGCATACCAAAACCTGTATGCTCGGGCGGCCGCCGGCAACCCTCCCGACGGTCTCCACTCGACAGAGCCGTCGGCCCCACGGACCCGGTGGCGGAACGGGGCAATCATGCGCGAGGCACTCACGGCCGCCGCCTCCCTGCGGGTCACCCGCCCGGCACCCCTGCGCCAGGCCGTCTACGAGGCGCTGACCGAGCTGATCGTCAGCGGCTCCCTCAAGCCCGGCCAGCACCTCGTCGAGGCCGAACTCGCCGAGGTGCTGGGCGTCAGCCGGCAGCCGGTCCGCGAGGCCCTGCAACGGCTGCAGACCGACGGCTGGGTCGACCTCCGCCCCGCCCAGGGAGCCTTCGTCCACTCCCCCACCGACGAGGAGGCCGTCCAGCTCCTCAGCGTCCGCGCCGTACTGGAGACCTACTCGGCCCGGCTCGCCGCCGAGAACGCGAAGCCCGAAGACGTGGAAGGGCTCCGGGAGTTGCAGCGCGAGGGTGTCGAGGCGCTCGCCCAGGGCGATGTCGCCCGCCTGGTCGCGGCCAACACGGCACTGCACGCCGCGATCACCGCGATGGGCGGCAACGCCGTGCTCGCCGAGCTGATCTCGGTGGTCAGCCAGAAGGTGCGCTGGTACTACGCCCCCATCGCGCAGCCCCGCGGCAAGGAGGCCTGGAACGAGCACGCCCAGCTCATCAAGGCGATCGCCGCGGGGGACGCGGAGCGGGCGAGCGAAGTCATGCGCAAGCACACCGAGCGCACCACCGGCTTCTACGGCAAGCAGCTCGCCGCCCGGGCCGCCCAGGGCTGAGGCACCGGCATTCCGCGCCGCCCCAGGTCGTCGGTCGTCGGCCTAGTCCGGGGCCACCTCCCGCAGCAGGCCCGTCTCCACGTCGAAGACGAAGCCCCGTACATCGTCGGTGCGGGGCAGGAACGGGGAGCTGCGCACCCGCCGCATCGACTGCCGTACGTTCTGGTCCACGTCCCGGAAGGCGTCGACGGCCCACGCGGGCCGCTGGCCGACCTCGGCCTCGAGGTCGAGCCGGAAGTCCTCGGTCAGGCTCTGCAGACCGCAGCCGGTGTGGTGGATGAGGACGATGCTGCGGGTGCCGAGGGCGCGTTGGCTGATCGTCAGGGAGCGGATCGTATCGTCGGTGACCACTCCGCCCGCGTTGCGGATGGTGTGGCAGTCGCCGAGCTCCAGGCCCAGCGCGGCGTGCAGGTCGATCCGGGCGTCCATGCAGGACACCACGGCGACGCCCAGGACCGGTCGGGCGCCCATGCCGGGGTCGGCGAACCGGGCGGCGTACGCACGGTTGGACTCCACGAGCCGGTCGGTGACCGTCCCGGTGTCGGGGGTCTGCGGGGCGGCGGCCATCGGTCAGATCACCCCCTGGCTCTTGAGCAGCGGCAGCTCCTCCGGAGAGAGGCCCAGCTCCCGGAGGTAGACCTCCTCGTTGTGCTCGCCCAGCAGCGGGGACCGCTCCACCTTCACCGGGGAGTCGGACAGCTTCAGCGGACTGCCGACCGTCACGTACGAACCGCGCTCGGGGTGCGCGACCTCGACGACGATCTCGTTGGCGATGAGCGAGGCGTCCTCGATGATCTCCTTGGTGGACAGGACCGGCCCGCAGGGGATGCCGTGGGCGTTGAGCGCCTCCAGCACCCGCATCTTGGGGAGCGTGCTCGTCCACTCCTCGATGAGCTGGAACATCTTGCCGAGCTTGGGCAGCCGGACCTCGGGCGTGGCCCATTCGGGGTCCCCGGACAGCTCCGGCCTGCCGATGAGCTCGCTGATCGGCTCCCAGCCGGCGGGCTGGACGATCACGTACACGTAGTCGTTCGGCCCTCCCGGCGCACACCGGACCGCCCACCCGGGCTGCCCTCCCCCGCTCGCGTTGCCCGAGCGCGGCACCGCGTCGCCGAAGTCCTCGTTGGGGAACTCCGCGAGCGGCCCGTGCGCGAGCCGCTGCTGGTCGCGCAGCTTCACCCGGCAGAGGTTGAGCACGGCGTGCTGCATGGCCACGTTGACCCGCTGGCCGCGGCCGGTGTGCGTGCGCTGGAGGAGGGCGGCGAGGATGCCGGCTACGGCGTGCATTCCGGTGCCGGAGTCGCCGATCTGCGCACCGGTGGCGAGCGGTGGCCCGTCCTCGAACCCGGTGGTGGACATCGAGCCGCCCATGGCCTGGGCGACCACCTCGTACGCCTTGTAGTCGGTGTACGGGCCTTCGCCGAAGCCCTTGATGGAGGCGTACACGATGCGCGGATTGATCGCGCGGATGCGGTCCCAGGTGAAGCCCATCCGGTCGACGGCGCCCGGCCCGAAGTTCTCGACCATGACGTCGGAGCGCCTGATCATCTCGGTCAGGATCTCCTTCCCGCGCGGGGTCTTGGCGTTCAGGGTGACGCTGCGCTTGTTGCTGTTGAGCATCGTGAAGTAGAGGCTGTCCACGTCCGGGAGATCGCGCAGCTGGCGCCGGGTGATGTCCCCGCCCGGCGGCTCGACCTTGACCACGTCGGCTCCGAGCCACGCGAGGATCTGGGTTGCGGAGGGGCCGGACTGCACGTGCGTCATGTCCAGGACGCGGACGCCTTCAAGGGCCTTCTTCATGATCGCCACCTCGGTTGTACGTCGTCGCTTGTACGTCGTCGGCTGTACGTCGTCGCTTGTACGTCATCGGCGGTACGGGCCCGGTCCTGACGCCGGCCTCGGCGTCAGGACCGGGCCTCAGGTCATCCCCCGGTCCGGTGCGGGGACTTGAGGAACACCGCCAGTACGGCCGACATCAGCCCGACGCACCCGGCGATCACGAAGGCTCCTTCGTAGCCCCAGGCCCCGACCACCACCGCGCCCATGCCGGAGCCCACCAGGCCCGAGATCAGCTTCGAGCTGTAGACGACCCCGTAGTTGGAGGCGTTGTTGTTCTCGCCGAAGTAGTCGGCGGTCATCGCGGCGAAGAGCGGGAAGATCGCCCCGCCGCCGAATCCGGAGACCATCGAGCAGAACAGGAAGAACGGCATGCTGCCCATGGACCCCGACACCAGCACCCCGAACTGGGCGGACCCCAGCACCAGGCAGACGATGATCAGCGTGTTGCGTCTGCCGTAGCGGTCGGATATCCACCCGATCACCCCGCGGCCCGTGCCGTTCACGATGGCCTTCAGCGACATCGCCGTGGCGACGATGCCTCCCGCGAAGCCCATGTCCTTGCCGAACGGCACCTGGAAGGCGATGCCGAAGATGTTGATGCCGGCCGTGCAGAGCAGGCAGAACCACATCATCCACAGCAGCGGCGTGCGGGCCGCCTCCCTCGGCGTGTACTGCTTCGCCGCCGGCGGGTTGACCGCCAGGGCGCGCCGGATCCGCGGGTCCTCGGACACCTTCAGCGGGTCCACGTCGGCGGGCCACCAGCCCTTGGGCGGGTCCTTGAAGAACCAGCCCGCCGCCGCCACCAGCGCGCACAGGCCGAAGCCCACGCAGGTGAAGAGCACCCGGTAGTTGTCGAGGTCCAGGACCGAGGTGAACAGGAAGACGAACGGCACCGAGCCGTAGGCGAATCCGCCGTTGACCAGACCGGTCTTGCCGCCCTTTCGTTCCGGGTACCACTTGCCGACCATGTTCACGCAGGTCGCGTAGACCAGGCCGGCCCCGATGCCGCTGAACATGCCGAACCCGATGTAGGCCACGATCACGTGCGGCGCGAACGCGAGGGAGAGGTAGCCCAGCACCGTGCCGAGCGCGCCCAGCATCATGGCGTACCGCGCGGGCAGCCTTCCGCTCTCGCGCAGTTGGCCGGCGGGGAAGGCGACGGCGGCCTGGAAGAAGATCCAGACGCCCATCAGCCAGAAGATGTGTCCGCTCGACCAGAGATGGGCCTCGCTCAGCGTGTCCTCGGCGGCGGTGAACGCGTACTCCGAGGAACTGATGCCCAGCATGCCCATCCACGGGAAGAGCACCATCGTCCAGCGCGGACGCCCCATGATGTCGCGGTCGGTTTCCCCGATGCGGTACAGGCGGCCTCCGGCGTCCGTCACCTCCCTGTAGGCGGCGGGCGTTGCGTAGTCGGTGGTTGTCATGTGTTCAAGCACCCCTTGCGTTCGAAGGATCTGGACAGCGCCCCCTGCCCCATGCCTTTTCGTGCGCTCGCGGCCCTGCGTGGACTCAGCTCATGAACCCGCCTCCCGGCTCCCGCCACCCGGCATCTGTACATTGCATACAGTCGACGAATACTGTATGAAGGATTGTTATCCCGTATCCCATGGGTGATGTCCAGGGGGCGTGCAACAACTTTTAACGAAAGGAGACTTGAGGCCGGCGCCCCGCCCCGACCGTGCACCGAGAGCGGAGAGACCGAATGGCTAGCACCCTCAATCCCGCCCACCTCGTCGTGAAATCCGGTACGACCTGGGCCGAGGCCTGGCAGCGCTGCCTCCGGGTCGCGCCCGAGGCGTTCCGGGACGACCGCGTCCTGAACCTCTGGGGCTCCGCCTGGCAGGCGGACGGCCTGGCCCTGCCCGCCACCAGCCCCGTCGACGGCGGCCCCATCGCGGGCCCGCCGCGCCTGGACGGCGCCACGGCGCGCCACGCCGTACGCGCCTCGCTCGACCAGCACCGCGCCTGGCGCCACGTGCCGCTCGCGGAGCGCCGGTCCCGCGTCGCGGCCACCCTCGACGCACTGGCCCAGCACCGCGAGCTGCTGGCGCTCCTGCTGGTCTGGGAGATCGGCAAACCGTGGCGGCTCGCGCTCGCCGACGTCGACCGGGCCATCGACGGGGTGCGCTGGTACGTAGACGGCATCGAGCCCATGGTGGCGGGCCGGTCCCCGCTCGACGGACCCGTCTCCAACATCGCCAGCTGGAACTACCCGATGAGCGTGCTCGTGCACGCCGTGCTCGTACAGGCGCTGGCGGGCAACGCGGTCGTCGCCAAGACCCCGACGGACGGCGGCGTCGCCTGTCTCACCCTGGCCTGCGCGCTCGCCGCCCGCGAGGGGATTCCCGTCACCCTCGTCAGCGGCAGCGGACGCGAGCTGTCCGAGGCCCTCGTCCGCGCGCCCGAGATCGGCTGCGTCTCCTTCGTCGGCGGCCGCGACACGGGCGCCGCGGTGGCCACCGCGGTCGCCGACCTCGGCAAGCGGCACATCCTGGAACAGGAGGGCCTGAACACCTGGGGCATCTGGAACCACACCGACTGGGACGCCCTGGCCAAGGTCGTCCCCAAGCTCTTCGACTACGGCAAGCAGCGCTGCACGGCCTACCCTCGCTTCGTCGTCCAGCGCTCCCTGTTCGACGAGTTCCTGACGGCCTACCTGCCCGCCGCCCGCACGCTGCGCATCGGCCATCCGCTCGCGGTCGAGCACCCCGACGACCCGTACCCGGAGCTGGACTTCGGCCCGGTGATCAACGCGGCCAAGGCCAAGGACCTGCACGACCAGGTGGCCGAGGCGATCGACCGGGGCGCCGTCCCGCTGCACCGCGGCCGGCTCGCCGACGCCCGGTTCCTGCCCGGCCAGGACACCTCGGCGTACGTCCAGCCGGTCACGCTCCTGGGCCCTCCCCCGTCCTCACCGCTGCACCACGCGGAGCCCTTCGGCCCGGTGGACACCATCGTCCTGGTCGACACCGAGGCCGAGCTGCTCGCCGCCATGAACGCCTCGAACGGCGCGCTCGTCGCCACCCTGTCGACGGACGACAGGGCGACGTACGACCGGCTGGCGCCCCAGATCCGCGCGTTCAAGGTCGGCCACGGCACGCCCCGCTCCCGCGGGGACCGCGACGAACTCTTCGGCGGCTTCGGCGCCTCCTGGCGCGGCGCGTTCGTGGGCGGGGACCTCCTGGTCCGCGCGGTGACCCAGGGACCGGCGGGCGAGCGGCTGCCGGGCAACTTCCCCGACCACCACCTCATGCCCTGACCTGAGCCGAACCGAGCCGGCGGCGCCCCCGCATTCCGGGGCGCCGCCCGCCGGGGGTCCTCGCCCCGTCCTGGCGTCCGCCTCAGGTGCTGAGACCGGCGATCGCGTCGCCGACGTACTTGGCTCCGAGGACCCACAGGACGATGGTCATGATCGCGGAGTTGTGGCGGTTCATCCACGCCTTCCACCCCGCCAGGGTGTCCGCCGACCGCTGTCCGCCGAAGAGGTAGACGGCCAGCGGCAGCAGGACGCACAGCGAGGCGATCAGCACCATCAGCGCCGCCGCGACCGCCTTGCCCCCTGTTCCGGCGCCGCTGGACGCGATGGACACGGCGCCGCCCAGGGCGAGGACGAGGTTCTTCGGGTTGGCGACGGCGAGCGCGGCCGCGAGACCGGCGGACTTGCCCGGGGTGAAGTGGTCGATGGCCTTCATCCAGGCCGGCGGCGGGGACTCCCGCCCCTCGCGCGGACGGCCCTTGAACTGCTTGAAGCCCATCAACAGGAAGAGCACGCCGAGTGCCAGCTTGAGCCACAGCGTCCACTTCGCCGGTTCTCCCTCTCCGGCCGCGCCCGCGCCCGAGCCGGCCAGGACGACCACGGTCACCAGGGCGGCGAGGGAGACGACCCAGCCGACGGCGAAGGCGGTGCCGTTGGTCCGCCCCCGCGGGGTGGCAAGCATGAGGATCACCGCGATCAGCGGGAGCGGGCTGATGGCGATGCCGACCGCGGAGCCGAGCATCTGGCTGATGGCTTCACCCACGGGCCACCTCCACGGGCGGGATCCGGCGCCGGATCGTGGTGCGGTCGGGTTCCGTCACGGGGGTTCCCTCGGCCTTCAGTCGCGTACGGAGAGCTTCGGCATGGTCCAGGTGCGGTCCAGAATGGCGGGTTCCGGACCGTATACGCGGATGGCCACGCTGAAAGGGCCCTCGGGAGCCGGGAGCCAGTTCGCCGCCTCCTTCGGGTCACGCGGTGCGCGGGTCCGCACGTGCAGGGTCAGGCCGCCGTCCTCGTCGTACACCAGCCCGGGGGTGCGGTCGCCGATCGAGTAGCGGCCGACCCCGTTGGCCACCAGGAGCCGGCCGGGGAGCCCGTACATGGTGGCCGACCAGAAGAAGCGGGCGGGCGGCAGCCCGCCTGCGGGGAAGCGGATGGTGTAGTCGTGCACGGACGCGTCCGGGGGCCGGTTTCCCCGGTCGTCCTGGAGCCAGCCCGCGTACCAGGCTTCGGCGGACGGCAGCCCGTAGAGGCCCTTGTCCACGCCGACGGCGCGCGTCAGGTAGTCGGCTCCGTGCTCGGCGCGGGTGCCGAACCAGCCCGTGGAATCGGCCGCGTCCTTCTTCGCCTCCTCCAGCAGGGCGCGCGCCCGTGCGATGCCCTGTTCGATGCCGGACCGTACGACCGGGTCGAGCGCGGCCGGATCGAAGGTCCCCGAGCCGTCGACCCCGAGCGAGGCCAACCGCTCGCGCAGGGCGCGCTCGGCGTCGAGGACGGGGAAGAAGCGCAGGAGGAAGTCGAGGAAGGTGAAGAACTCGGCGCTGTCCAGGGCCTCTTCCCGCCAGACCGGCCAGGCGGGTTCCGGCGCGGGCGCCGGCGCGGGCCGGCCGAGGAACGCGGAGAGCGGGCGCAGCCGGTACTGCCGCTGGATCGCCCGCAGGGTCCCGACGTCTTCGGGCCCGGCCAAGTAGGTGCGGCCGACGACCCCGACGAGCTCGGTGTCGGCACGCAGGACCCCGGCCAGGCCGTCGGGTACCGCGCCCGTGTATCCCGGGCCCGCGACGAGGTGATCCCCGGCGTCCTGTCCGGTGGTGCGGGAGCCGATGTAGCCGACGTAGGAGGTGTCGAGGTCGTGGAAGGGCAGGACGTAGTAGCGGTCGACCGCCGGTACGGACACCACCCAGGGCTCGGCGCGCAGGTCGAGCCAGGCCCAGGAGTACGGGGTGTCGTTGTTGGGGGTGACCACGTCGGTGTTGGCCGGGGTGAAGGGCTCGCAGTAGTGCCGGAAGCGGCCGAATCCTCCTACGGACCTGGGGTCGGCACGGTCGACGGCCTGCGGGTACATCGTGCGGTAGTTCTCCAGGAGGGGGTATCCCCAGATCCATGCCTCCGTCGCGATGTCGCGTGCGGTGTCGGGCGAGGGGTTCTCCATGCGGGCCGGCTCCTTCGGAAAGGGGATCTGGGGATCTGGGGATCTGCGTGGTCAGAGGGATCGAGGGACCAGAGGGGTCAGAGGGGTCAGGAGGCGGAGCTCCGCGTGCCGGATGGGGCGGCGGTGCACAGGGACCAGATCACGAAGACCCCGAGGGCGATGGAGACGAGGGCCCACATCGGGGCGTAGGGCAGCCACATGAAGTTGACGACGATGCTGAGGCCGGCCAGGACCACGCCCGTGGCCCGGGCCCACGGGGCGCTCTTGAGGATCCCCCAGCCGACGAAGGCGAGAACGAGGCCGAGAAGCAGGTGGATCCAGCCCCAGGCCGCGGTGTCGAACTTGTAGACGTAGTCGCCGAGCCGGGCGTAGGCGTCGTCGTTCGCGATGCCGGAGATGCCCTTGAGGACGGCTATGACTCCGTCCACCAGGAGGACGACTCCCGCGAACATCGCACCGCCCGCGGCCCAGGCGCTCCCGGTGCCCACCGGGGCTCCGGTGCCTGCGGGTGAGGCGTGCTTCGGGGTACCCGTCGGGGATGTGGTCTGTGCCATGGGGAACTCCTTCGTCGTGCGGGGCCTCGGTGCGCCGCACCCTCCCCACCCTGGGTGCGGATCCGCTCGGCCGAACAGCCGAGTACGGCCGAACGGGCGAATGACGCTGACGGACCGGCAGATGACATAGAGTCACGATTATGCTAATTGTGGTGAATTGTCGGATTGTGGGTTGTACTGGACGCCGGCAACACCGTCCAGGAACTGGAGCGTTACGTGGCATCCACCACTCTCACCGTCTGGAAGTTCCCCACTCCCGAGGGGGCCCAGCAGGCGGAGTCCGCCCTTCTCGCCCTGCAGAAGGAACAGCTCATACAGGTGCACGACGCCGCGGTCGTCACCTGGCACGAAGACGCGAAGAAGCCGAAGACCCAGCAGCTGAACAGCCTCACGGGGGCCGGCGCACTGTCCGGCACCTTCTGGGGGATGCTCTTCGGGCTCCTGTTCTTCGTGCCGCTGCTCGGCGCCGCCGTGGGCGCCGCGGCCGGGGCCATCGGTGGATCGCTGTCCGACGTCGGCATCGACGACCAGTTCATCGACGAGGTGAAGTCCGAGGTGAAGCCCGGAACTTCCGCCCTGTTCCTGCTCTCCTCCGACGCCGTGGTCGAGCGGGTCCGGGGCGCCTTCCCCGGCGGGCAGGCGCAGCTGGTCCGCTCCAACCTCTCCGGCGCGCAGGAGCAGCAGCTCCGCGAGGTCTTCGCGGCCTGAGAACCACCCGTCGACACGACACCGCGGCCCGGACCGGTGGGTCTCCTCCCCCGGCTCCGGGCCGCGGCGGCGCGCACGTCCCGCCGACCGCCGCCGTGTGCGGCGTCTTCGCCGAGCTGAGGAAGGGGCCCGAGCGGTGAGCGTTCCGCGGACGGCAGGAACACACGACAAGGCCGCGGCGAGCTCCGTGGCCCCCTGGCTGCGCCACTACCGCGGCAGATGGCTCCGCGGGGACACGCTGGGCGCCCTCACCGCGTGGGCGCTGATCGTGCCGGAGTGCGTCGCCTACGCGCAGATCGCGGGGGTCCCCCCGCAGAACGCGTTCTACGCGGCCCCGGTGGCCCTCCTCGTGTACGCGTTGCTGGGCCGGTCCAACTTCCTGCTCATCGGCGCCACCTCGGCGGCGGCCGTCCTGTCGGCCGCCACCGTCTCGGCCGTGAGTCCCGCCCCCGAGGACGCCGTCGGGCTGTCGGCCGCCCTCGCGGTGATCGTGGGCGCGGTGCTGCTGGCGGCCGGGCTGGCCCGGCTCGGGTTCCTGACCAACTTCCTCGCCGAACCGGCCCTGCTGGGCTTCCTGTTCGGCATGGCCCTGACCATCGTCGTCCGGCAGGCCGCGAAGCTCGTCGGAGTGCCGGGCGGTGACGGCAACTTCTTCGAGCGGGCCTGGACCGTCCTGTCCGGAGCCCCCCACTGGTCCCTGGTCACCCTGGCCGTCGGGGCGGGAGCGCTCGCCCTGCTGTTCCTGCTGGAGCGCTTCCTCCCGCGCCTGCCCGCCTCCCTGATCGTCCTGGTGGCGGCCCTCGTGCTGTCGGCGGCCCTCGACCTCGAAAGCCACGGCGTCGAGACCGTCGGCCACATCCCCTCGGCCGTGCCGGTCCCCCACCTGCCGGGGATCCCGGCCGCCGACTGGATCGCACTGTTCGGCGGGGCCCTGGGCGTGGCCCTGGTGGTCTTCGCCGAGGCCTTCAGCATCGCGAACCGCTTCGCCCGGGAACACGGGCAGGAGGTGGACGCCAACCGGGAGATGGCCGCCATCGGCTTCAGCAACATCGCCGTCGGGCTCTTCCGCGGCTTCGTCGTCTCCGGCAGCGCCTCGCGCAGCGCGGCCGCGGCCGGAGCGGGCGGCCGGACCCCGATGGTCTCGCTGATCGCGGCGGGGCTGATCCTGCTGACCGGCGCCTTCCTCACCCCGCTCTTCACCGACCTGCCCGAGCCGGTCCTGGGCGCGATCGTCATCTTCGCCGTACGCGGCTTCCTGCGGGTCGGCGAACTGCGCCGCTACTTCCGCCTGGACCGGCGCAGCCTCTGGGTCGCGCTCACCGCCCTGTTCGGCGTGCTCCTCTTCGACCTGCTGCCCGGACTGCTGCTCGCCGTCGCGCTCTCCCTCGCACTGTTCGTCTCCGCCGCCAGCCGGCGCAACGTGGCCGTCCTCGGCCGACTGCCCGGGACCCGGCTGTACGGAGACGCCGCCGGCCACGAGAACGCCGCCACCGACCCCGCCGTCCTGGTCGTACGCCCCGACGGCAGCCTCTTCTTCGGCAACGTCAACCGGGTACGGCTCGAAGTGCTGGAGCGGCTGCGGGCCGCTCCGGCGGCCCCCCGGGCCGTCGTCCTGGACCTGACCGCCTGCTTCCAGCTCGGCGTTCCCGTCCTGGACACCCTCGAGGAGCTCCGCGAGGAACTCGACCGGCAGGGCGTCGCCCTGCACCTGGCCCGGATGCGTTCACCGGCCGCCGGGGAACTGGCCCGCCACCCGCTCGGCGATCACCTGGGCGGCGCCGGGGTCCACCAGACCGTCGACGAGGCGGTATCGGCGGCACGGTCGGCGGCGCAGGCCCGGCGGACCGAACTGCCCCCGGATGCAGCCCATTAGTTTGTATGTCAGGTTTTATCCAGAAGTTCCGAAATGGGAAGGATTTCCATGAAGCGTCTCCCGATCACCGCGGCCCTGGGCGCGGCCGCGGCCCTGTTCCTCACGTCCTGTTCCTCGGACGACCCGAGCCCCAAGGCGCAGGCGACCCAGGCCGCCTCGGAGCTCTGCACCGGCCTCTCCACCCTGAAGGCGGACCAGGCCGAACTGGCGGCGCTGGACCCGGCTTCCGCTACGAAGGACCAGGTCAAGGACGCCGTCGACGCGATCCAGAAGGACTGGGACAGCGTCTCCTCTTCCCTCAAGGACCTGGAATCCGCGAAGAGGTCGGCAGTGGGATCCGCCGTGGGCGACCTCAAGTCCGGCTTCGGGGACCTGCCGGGCGACACCACCGGTTCCCAGGCCGTGACCCAGCTGAAGCCCCAGATCCAGAAGTTCGACGAGACCCTCGTCGCGGCCTCGGTCGGCGTCACATGCCCCTGACCCCCGCGCACCACAGGAAGGCGATCCGCGGCGCCTGCGGCGCCCTGCTCGCGGTGGCGGTGCTCGCCACGACGGCCGGCTGCTCCGACTCCGGCGGCGACGTGTCGACCGGGGTGTCCAAGGCGGCCTCGGCCGCCGCCTCCGTCCAGTCGCAGGCCGCCGACGCGGTCGACTCGGCCACCACGGCGGCGAAAAAGCAGCTGGACGAGGTCAAGGACGGGGTCGACGCCAAGGACGCGGTGACGCTCGGCAGCGTCGCCACCGACGGAGACGGGCTGTCCGCCGTGACCGTCACGGCCCGCAACACCGACGGATCGACGAAGTCCTTCGCCGTCCAGGTCGACTACAAGGACGCCTCCGGCAATCCGCTGGACACGGTGGTCGTCACCGTCTCCGACGTGCCCGCCGGCCAGTCCAAGGACGGGACCGCGCGCAGCACCCACAAGCTCTCGGGCGAAGTGCGTGCCGGCGTCGGCACCGCGCTCAGGTACTGACCGCGCCGACCGCACGCCGCACGCCCCGCCCGGCCCCCGCGCCCCGGATTCCGACCCGGCCGCGGCGGGCCGGGCGGGGCGTTCCGCGTTCCCGCCGAAGGGACCTTCGGCCCGCCCGGTGGGACCAAAGGCCCGGATTGGGCCCCTGAGCTGCTGTTAGCGTTGAGGTGTCGCCGCCCGTGAGTGCACTGCGCTCGCCCGTTCGATGGCCGATGGCCGCGACCGCGTATGCCGTACGCCCTGCCGAGAGGAGGCGATCGCCCCATGGATCACAGTCCGAGTCCACTGAACCACCCGCGCCGCGTCGCCTCGTCCTCCGCCGCGCTCTGAGCCGCATCTCCGCGTAGCCAGAGCCCTCTCCACCCCCGGCGGCCCGCCGGCGCTCGCCGCCCAGCCGCCCGCCCTTCTCCGGCCCGTTCCGGCAACCCCGCGCCCAGCCCTTCCGGCGGGCTCGTCCGGCATGCTCCGGGCTCCTCCACCACCCTTTTCCAGGGCGTCCACAGGCCGCCCTGTCCGGTCCGCGCGACGTCTCGCGGACCGCCACGCCCTCTTCCCTTTCCACAGAAGGAAGCACTGTCATGACCATCAACACCAGCGCCATCGCCACCACGACCGCGACCACCGAGGAGCAGGACCGGGCCCTGGCCGTCCTGCACGAGATCCGCGACGAACTGCGCGATTTCAACCGGGACATGGACCGCCTGAACGCCCTGACGGAAGATCAGGTCAAGTCCACCGTGGAGAACCGGAAGCTGACGGCGCTCACCCTCATGTTCGTCATCCCGTCCACCTTCGCCGCGATCCCGGGTGCCAACTTCGAGCACCTCAACGAGTACGGCTTCGACAACTTCTTCGCCCTGCCGGTCCTCCTCGGCACCGTCCTCGCCGCGTCCCTGGGCACCTTCGTCTTCGTCAAGAAGAAGGGCTGGCTCTAGGAGACGGCCCTAGGTTCCCGCGGCCGTCGCCGGCAGGGGCGGGAGGGCCGGCTCGGACAGCCAGGCCGTGAAGAGGTCGTCGAGCGGTTCGAGCGCGTAGCGCGACGCGTGCGCGGTGAAGCCGGCCGTGGTGACCACGCCGTGGCGGTGCACGGTGGCCCACTCCCGCAGCATGCGGAAGAACGGGCCGTCGCCCAGTGCGCAGCGGATCGCGTGCACGGCGAGGCCGCCGCGCTGGTAGAGGCGGTCGTCGAACATCAGCTTGCGTCCCGGGTCGGCCAGCAGGAGGTCCTGCGGCTGCCCGGACAGCAAGCGGTGTGCGGCGGCCGCCAGTTCGTGCGCGGTGCGGCCGCCGGAGCGCTCCGACCAGAGCCATTCCGCGTACTTCGCGAAGCCCTCGTTGAGCCAGATGTGCCGCCAGTCGGCGATGGTCACGCTGTTGCCGAACCACTGGTGCGCGAGCTCGTGGGCGATGAGCCGCTCGGAGCCGCGTACGCCGTCCACGTGGTTGGCGCCGAACAGGGAGAGCCCCTGGGCCTCCACCGGCACGTCCAGTTCCTCGTCGGCGACGACGACCACGTACTCGCCGAAGGGGTAGGGGCCGAACAGCTCCTCGAACAGCGTCATCATGGCGGGCTGCCGCGCGAAGTCGCGGGAGAAGCGGGGCAGCAGGTGCGCCGGTACGTGGGCGCTCTGCGGGACGCCGCCGAGCCCGGGGTCGCCGAGCAGCACCGTCTGGTACATGCCGATGGACAGGCCGACCAGGTAGCTGGAGGTCGGCGCGGGCTGCTCGTACACCCAGGTGGTGGTGGAGGCCCGGGTGGTCCGGGTGAGCAGCCGGCCGCCGGCCACGACGGTGTAGGCGGAAGGGGTGTTGACCGAGATCTGGTACGAGGCCTTGTCCGCGGGCCGGTCGTTGCACGGGTACCAGGAGGGAGCGCCGACCGGCTGGCTGGCCACCAGCGCTCCGTCGGTCAGTTCCTCCCAGCCGAGGCCGCCCCAGGGGCTGCGCACCGGGGTGGGGTTGCCCGCCCAGTGCACCTCCACGGTGAAGGCGGCGCCGGCGGGCAGCGGCTTGGGCGGCCGGATGCGGAGTTTGCCGCCCCGGTGGCTGTAGTGCGGCGCCCGGCCGTTGACGAGGACGCGGCCTATTTTGAACTCGGCCAGGTTGAGGTGGAACTCGGTGAGCGGCGCCCGCCCGGCGATGGCGCTGAGCCGGGCCGTCCCGGCGAGCCGGTTGGGGCCGGGACGGTACTCCAGAGCGAGTTCGTACCGGTGCACGCGGTAACGGGGGTCGCCGTTGGCCGGAAAGTACGGGTCCGATGCCGCTGTCTTCTGGCCGTTCACTGACGCTTCCGCTCCCTGCGTTGTGCTCGTACGACGTGCTGGTGGTGCCGGGCCGGTCCGGTGGGACCCGCTCTTCAGGACCGCCACGCCTCGATCGGGTTGCCCAGCCAGCGGGTGTCGGCGGGAACGGATTCCCCGGCCATCACGAGGGAGGCCGGACCCAGTGTGCTGCGGGCCCCGACCGTGCTCCCGGGCAGGACGATTCCACCCGGGCCCAGGGTGGCGCCCTCACGGAGGACCACAGTATCCGTCCTCAAGATCCGGTCGTGGAAGAGGTGCGTCTGCAACACGCAGCCCCGGTTCACGCTGACCGCGTCACCCAGGGTGACCAGGTCGGTCTCGGGCAGCCAGTAGCTCTCGCACCACACGCCGCGGCCGATCCGGGCGCCCAGTCCGCGCAGCCACAGGGACAGCACCGGCGTGCCGGGCACCGAGCCGACCAGCCAGGGCACGGCCAGCACCTCGACGAAGGTGTCGGCCAGTTCGTTGCGCCACACGAAGCCGCTCCACAGCGGGTGCTCGCCCACCCGGTGGCGGCCCACCAGCAGCCACTTCGCGGCCGTCGCGACCACGCACGCGGCCACCCCGGCGGCGAGCAGGACGGCTCCGGACAGCAGCGCGGTCACCCACGCGCCGGGCCCGTCCGCTCCGGCCAGCGCGCAGAACGCCGCCACGGTGACCACGGCCAGCGCGGTCGAGCAGAACACCGGGACGAGCCGGCA
Source organism: Streptomyces tatrensis (assembly GCF_049310065.1). Classification (NCBI taxonomy): domain Bacteria; kingdom Bacillati; phylum Actinomycetota; class Actinomycetes; order Kitasatosporales; family Streptomycetaceae; genus Streptomyces; species Streptomyces tatrensis. Next base: position 1,567,772 of record NZ_JBMDLB010000011.1, read on the forward strand.
CAGCTCCACCAGCCCGCGCGCCCACAGCAGCCGCGCGGGCGGATCGTACGTCCGGCTCTGGTCGGCGTCGGCCGCCGACCTCGGCAGCCGGACCGGCGGCAGGCCCAGGTAGGAGCTGCCCTTCTTGGCCTTCTTCGGGGTGGCGGAGAGGACGCCGACCAGCCCGTCGTCCGGTACGGAACGGCCCGGCGCGGTCATCCCGGAGTTGCCGAGGAAGGCCCGCCGGCCGATCTCGGAGTGGCCGATCCGCAGCCAGCCGCCGCCCAGCTCGTAGGGGGCGGTCAGGGTGTCGTCGGCGAGGAAGGCGCCCTCGCCGACGGTGGTGAGGCTGGGCAGCGCGAGCACGGTGGACACCTCGGCGCCCCGGCCGATCTTCATGCCGAGCAGCCGCAGCCACACCGGTGTGATCAGTCCGGCGTACAGGGGGAAGAGGGTTTCCCGGGAGAGGTCCATCAGCTGGGTGACCGTCCAGGCCTGCCAGCCGATCCTGCTGTGCGTGGGATGGACTCCCGTGCGCAGCCCGAGGCTGAGGAGGCGTACGGAGACCAGGAGCAGGGCCGCGTACGCGAACCCGAAGGCGAGCGCCCCCGGCACGACGGCGAGCAGCGCTCCGGCCAGGGCCCGGCCGAGTCCGGCGTCGGCGGGCACGAAGCGGCCGGCCACGAGGAGGGCGGGCAGGGCGGCGAGCACGGGCAGGGAGGTGAGGCAGAAGCCGGCCGCCCCGTAGGCGGCGCGCCAGGGCAGGCCGCGCGGCGGGCGCTCCTTGGGCCAGTTCCGCTTGGCCTTGCCGAGTTTCCCGGCGGGGGCTCCGGCCCAGCGCTGGCCGGTCGGGATCTGGCCGACGACGGCGGAGCCGGGGGCCACCTCGGCCCGCTTTCCGACGCGGGCGCCGGGGAAGAGGATGCTGCGGGTGCCGACCACGGCGCCCGCGCCGACCTTCACGGCGCCGATCTCCAGCCGGTCCCCGTCCAGCCAGTGGCCGGAGAGGTCCACCTCGGACTCCACGGCGCAGCCGCGGCCGAGTTTGAGCATGCCGGTGACGGGCGGCAGGGAGTGCAGGTCCACCTCGGGGCCGATCTTGGCGCCGAGCGCCCGCGCGTAGCGCTCCAGCCAGGAGCCGGTGAGCGAGGTGGCGCCGGAGTACTCGGCCAGCCGTTCGGCCGTCCACAGCCGCAGGTGAACGTTTCCGCCGCGCGGGTGGCGCCCCGCCTTGACCCCGCGGAGCAGCAGCCGGGCGCCGCCGGCGGCGATCGCGAGGCGGCCGGGCGGGCTGAAGAGCAGTGCGGCGCCGGCGGCGACGAGCCACCAGGAGGCGGCCGGAGCCCACGGATAGGGCCCGAACCAGTGCAGTACGTTGCCCAGGGCGAGCAGCGCCACCGTCCAGCGCAGGCCGACCAGGGTGAAGAGCGGGAGCAGCAGCAGGGACTGGATCACCTTGGTCCGCGGCGGCACGGGGGCGATGGTCCGGACCGCTCCGTCGTCCTGTGCGGACTTCTCCAGGTGCCGGGCCAGCTTGCGCAGGGTGGACTGCTGGTAGATGTCGACGACGGCCGCGCTCGGGTAGCGGGTGCGCAGCCGGGTGGTGAGCTGGGCGGCGGCGAGGCTGTTGCCGCCGATCGCGAAGAAGTCGTCGGCGGCGCCGGTGACGGCCACGCCCAGGGTCTCGCCCCACTGCTCGGCGAGCCAGGCCTCGGTCCCGTAGAGCTGTTCGGTGGGGCCGCTGGTCTCCAGTTCCGGGAGCGGCCAGGGCAGGGCGTTCCGGTCCACCTTGCCGGAGGTCCGGGTGGGCAGCTCCTCGACGGGCGCGAGCAGCGGTACGAGCGCTGCGGGCAGCTCGGCGCGCAGCCGGGTCACGGCCGCCGCGTGGTCCCAGCCGTCCTGGGTGACCAGGTAGCCGACGAGGAGCTGGTTGCCGCTGCGTGCCGTGCGGACGGCGGCGGCGGCGCCGGCGACCCCGGGCAGGGCCTGGAGTGCGGCGTCCACCTCGCCCAGCTCGATGCGGCGGCCGCCGAGCTTGATCTGTTCGTCGCCGCGGCCCAGGAAGACCAGGCCTTCGGGTTCCGCGCGGACGAGGTCGCCGCTGCGGTAGGCGCGCTCCCAGCCGAGGGATTCCAGCGGGGCGTACTTCTCCGCGTCCTTCTCGGGGTCGAGGTAGCGGGCCAGGCCGACACCGCCGATGACGAGCTGGCCGCTGCCGCCCATGGGGACCGGTTCGCCGGATTCGTCGACGACGGCCAGTTCCCAGCCGTTGAGCGGGAGGCCGATGCGGATCGGTTCCTCACCGGTCAGGAGCGAGGCGCAGGCGACGACGGTGGCCTCGGTGGGGCCGTAGGTGTTCCAGACCTCGCGGCCCTCGGTGACCAGGCGCTGGGTGAGCTCGGGCGGGCAGGCCTCGCCGCCGAAGATGAGCAGCCGGACCTCGCCCAGGTCCTCGGGCTCCCACAGGGCGGCCAGGGTCGGCACCGTGGAGACCACGGTGATCTCCTGCTCGGCCAGCCAGGGGCCGAGGTCGGCGCCGCTGCGGACCTGGGAGCGGGGGACGGGGACGAGGCAGGCGCCGTAGCGCCAGGCCAGCCACATCTCCTCGCAGGAGGCGTCGAAGGCGACGGACAGTCCGGCCATGACCCGGTCGCCGGGGCCGATCGGCTCCTCGGTGAGGAACAGCGCGGCCTCGGCGTCCACGAAGGCGGCGGCGCTGCGGTGGCTGACGGCCACGCCCTTGGGCTTGCCGGTGGAGCCGGAGGTGAAGATGATCCACGCGTCGTGTTCGGGGCCGGGGCGGGCGGCGGGGCGGGCGGCGGGGGCGGATGTGCCCGGGCCGGCGCCCTTGCCCGGCGCGGCGACCTCGATGCGCTGGCCGGCGCCCAGTACGGCTCGTACTCCGGCCTCGCCGAAGACCAGGTCGGCCCGCTCGTCCGGGTCCTCGGCGTCCACGGGCACGTAGGCGGCGCCCGCCGCGAGGACGGCCAGGATGCCCGCGTACAGCTCGTTGGTCCCGGACGGGACGCGTACGCCCACCCGGTCGCCGAGCCCCACCCCGGCGGCCGCGAGGGCCTGGCGGCGGCGCTCCACCTCGACGGCGAGCGCCCGGTAGGTCAGCCGGGTGGCCCCGTCGTCCAGGGCGAGCTCGTCGGGGTGGGCCCGTACGGAGGCCTCGAAGACGTCGACGAGGGTGCGCGTCGGGGCGGCGGGTCCGGCGGAGAACAGGGCCGATTTGCCGGACTCCCCGGGCCCCTCCCCGGCGTCGGGCCCGTGCCCTTCGTCGAGTCCGGTCCCGTCGTCGAGCAGAGTGACTTCACCGTGCTCTGGTGTGGCTGCCATCGGCCCTCGCGTCGTGTTCCCGGAACCCTCCGGGTCGCCGGGCGGAGCCCGGGTCTGCCCAGGTTGTTCCGGTCCAGCGCCAAACAACCCGCCAGTCTAGTGCGACATCAAGGATTTTCTGGTTCAAGCCTTGCGCATGGCCGGGAAGGGACGGTAGAAGCGGCGCGCCGCGGACCGGAAACCCGGTCCGCGGCGCGCACGGTGAGCGTGAGCCGGACTCAGCGGCTCGCGAGGAGTTCGAGCGTGTCGATGACCCGGTTCGAGAAGCCCCACTCGTTGTCGTACCAGGCGACGACCTTGATGTGGCGGCCTTCGACGCGGGTGAGCTGCGAGTCGAAGATCGACGATGCGGGGTTGCCCGTGATGTCGGAGGACACGAGCGGGTCGTCCGAGTACTCCAGCACTCCGGCGAGCGGCCCTTCGGCGGCGGCGCGGTAGGCGGCCAGGACGTCCTCGCGGGTCACGTCGCGGGCGACGGTGGTGTTCAGCTCGACGATGGAGCCCACCGGAACGGGGACGCGGATCGAGTCGCCGGAGAGCTTGCCGTCCAGGTTCGGCAGGACCAGGCCGATGGCCTTGGCGGCGCCCGTCGTGGTCGGCACGATGTTCACGGCGGCGGCGCGGGCGCGCCGGGGGTCGCGGTGCGGACCGTCCTGCAGGTTCTGCTCCTGCGTGTAGGCGTGCACCGTGGTCATGAACCCGTGCTCGATGCCCGCGAGTTCGTCGAGCACGGCGGCCAGCGGCGCGAGCGCGTTGGTCGTGCACGAGGCGTTGGAGACGATCGTGTGCAGGGCCGGGTCGTAGGAGTCGCTGTTCACGCCGTACGCGAGCGTGATGTCGGCACCGTCCGCCGGGGCGCTGACGAGCACCCGCTTGGCTCCCGCGTCGATGTGCGCGCGGGCGGCCTTGGCGGTGGCGAAGCGGCCGGTGGCCTCCAGCACGATGTCCACGCCGAGCTCGGCCCAGGGCAGCTGCGCCGGCTCGCGCTCGGCGAGCACCTTGATGCGGCGGCCGTCGACGACGAGGACGTCCCCGTCCACGGTCACCGGCCGGCCGAGCCGGCCGGAGGTGGTGTCGTAGGCGAGCAGCCGCGCGAGGGTGGCGGGCTCGGTGAGGTCGTTGACCGCGACGACCTCGAGCTTGCTGTCGCGCTCGAGCAGTGCGCGGAGCACGTTGCGTCCGATGCGGCCGAATCCGTTGATGGCGATGCGAGTCATGGTGTCTCCCTGTTCCCTGTCCCTTGGGTTCGTCACCAGACTCGCGGGTCCGGGGCGCCGGCGACAGCGGCGCGATCGCCACGGTCCGCAAGGATCGCGCCATGCGTCGGCGGGGGCTCCGTCCGGCGGCGGCTCTGCTCCGCGCCTCCCGTCACTCGCCCCGGGCGAACGTGCGCCGGTACTCGCTCGGCGTGGTCCGCAGGATGTGCTGGAAGTGCAGCCGCAGGTTCGCGCCGGTGCCCAGGCCCACGTCGGCGGCGATCTGCTCCACGCTCCGCTCGGAGAGCTCCAGCAGTTCGCGGGCCACGTCGATGCGGGCGCGCATCACCCACTGCATCGGCGTGTACCCGGTGTCCTCGGCGAACCGCCGCGAGAACGTGCGCGGGGACACCGCCGCGTGCCGGGCGAGCGCCTCCAGGGTGAGGGGTTCGCCGAGCCGGTGCAGCGCCCACTCGCGGGTGGCGGCGAACCGCGGGCCGAGCGGCTCGGGCACGCTGCGCGGCACGTACTGCGCCTGGCCGCCGCTGCGGTAAGGGGCCGCGACCAGCCTGCGGGCGGTGTGGTTGGAGGCGGCCACCCCGAGATCGCTGCGCAGGACGTGCAGGCACAGGTCGATGCCCGAGGCGGCTCCGGCCGAGGTCAGTACGGAGCCCTCGTCGACGAACAGGACGTTCTCGTCGACCCGGACCAGCGGCCACTTCGCCGCGAGCGCCCGGGTGTAGTGCCAGTGCGTGGTGGCCCGTTTGCCGTCGAGCAGGCCGGTCGCGGCGAGCGCGAAGGCCCCCGTGGAGATGGCCGCGAGCCGCGCGCCCCGTTCGTGGGCGGCGATCAGCGCGTCGACGACGGCGCGCGGCGGGTCCTCGCGGTCGGGGAACCGGTAGCCGGGGACGAAGACGGTGTCGGCCCAGGCGAGGGCTTCGAGGCCGTGGGCGACGGCGTACGACAGGCCGTCACCACCGGTCACGAGCCCCGGGGCGGCGCCGCACACCCGGACCTCGTACGGCATGCTCGCGCGGGTCGTGAACACCTGCGCGGGAATGCCGACGTCGAGGGGCTTCGCCCCTTCGAGGACGAGGACGGCGACGTGGTGGGGGCGGGAGGCTGGCACCGCGTCATGCTTCCGAAGGGGCGGGAGGCTTGTCAAGCTTCACCGTTAGTAAACCTTCCGATTGAGACAACCACCTATCAGTTGGTCCAGACCTGTTGACGGCGGTCCTTCCGGAGGATTAGGTTCCCGGCCACGAAGCGGATACGGCGTCAACTCCCCACGCCCACCCGGTCGCAGGCCCCCCACCCACGGGCCCGCCGCCCCGTCCCCAAGCGTCCCCACGCGTCCCCGGCGGGCCGCACGCCCACGCTTCGCGCTCCACGCCGTCCCCCCATTCCCACTGGAGGCACTTCCTTGCGTACCCCAAACCGAACCCGCACACGGCTGGCCTGCGCCCTCGGCGCCACCCTGCTCGGCGCGGCCGCGGTGCTGACCTCCCCCGGGGCCGCCTTCGGCGCCAACATCCTCTCGAACGGCGACTTCGAGTCCGGCACCACGGCCGGCTGGTCCTGTTCCGGCGCCCTGGGCTCCGTGGTCGGCTCACCGGTGCACGGCGGGAGCAAGGCCCTGGCCGGCGCGGCCAGCGCGAGCGACAACGCCAAGTGCGTCCAGACCGTCGCCGTACAGCCCAACACCAGCTACACGCTCTCCGCCTGGGTCCGCGGCAGCTACGTCTACCTCGGGGTCACCGGCGGCGCCTCCACCTGGACCCCCTCGGCCGCGGCCTACACCAAGCTGACCGTCGCCTTCACCACCGGCGCATCCCAGACCAGCGCCGAGATCTACCTCAACGGCTGGTACGGGCAGGGCACTTACTACGCCGACGACATCACCCTGGACGGCCCCGGCGGCAGCGTCGACACCCAGGCGCCCACCGTGCCCGGCAGCCTCGCCTCCACCGGCAAGACCTCCACCACGGCCTCCCTGAGCTGGACCGCTTCCACCGACAACGTCGGCGTGAACGGCTACGACGTCTACCAGGGCGGGACCAAGGTCGCGACCTCGGGCACCACCAGCGCGACCGTCACCGGCCTGACCCCCAGCACCGCCTACGCGTTCACCGTGCGCGCCCGCGACGCCGCCGGGAACACCTCGGCCGCCTCGAACACCGTCAACGTCACCACCGACACGGGGACCACGCCGCCGACCGGCTTCAAGCAGGCCGCTCCGTACCTCTACCTCGGCTGGGGCAACCCGCCGAGCGCGACCACGGTGATGAACGCGACCGGCACCAAGTGGTTCACCATGGCGTTCATCCTCTCCTCCGGCGGCTGCAACCCCTCCTGGGACGGGCAGCGCCCGCTGACCGGCGGCATCGACCAGAGCACCATCGCCTCGATCCGCGCGGCGGGCGGCGACATCGTGCCCTCCATCGGCGGCTGGCAGGGCAACAAGCTCGGCCCCAACTGCTCCAGCGCCGAGGCCCTGGCCGGTGCGTACCAGCAGGTCATCTCCGCGTACGGGCTCAAGGCCATCGACGTGGACATCGAGAACACCGACGAGTTCGAGAACGCCGTGGTCCAGGACCGCATCCTCGGCGCGCTCAAGATCGTCAAGCAGAACAACCCCGGCCTGAAGACCATCCTGACCTTCGGCACCTCCACCACGGGCCCGACCAGCTGGGGCAACCGCCTGATCGAGCAGTCCAAGGCGCTGAACGCCGGCATCGACGTCTTCACGATCATGCCGTTCGACTTCGGCAACGCCTCGACGGACATGTACGCCAGCACCGTCAGCGCCACCGAGGGCCTCAAGGCCAAGCTCAAGTCCACCTACGGCTGGGACGACGCGACCGCGTACTCCCACATCGGCATCTCGGGCATGAACGGCATCAGCGACACCCAGGAGACCACCACCGTCCAGAACTGGACCGACATCCGCAACTGGGCCAACTCCCACCACATCGCGCGCCTCGCCTTCTGGTCGGTGAACCGCGACCGCGGCTGCCCCGGCGGCGGCCTGCAGGAAACCTGCTCCGGCATCGCTCAGAGCGACTGGCAGTTCACCTCCATCACGGCCGGTTTCACCGGCTGACCGTCCGGCTCGTACGACCGGGGGCCGTCGCGGATTTCCGCGGCGGCCCCCGCCCGGTCTCGCGCGGTATCGGGAACCGGTCGGGGAGCACGAGGTCGCCGTACGCCCCCACGACCGCGTTGATCAGGGGGACGGCCCCGGCGAGGTGCGTGCAGGATGCGGGCGTGCCACGCTGGCGGAACCCTGGGTACTGGTACAGGCGACCGGGTGACACCTCCGCAGGAGCCCGCCGCCCAGACGAACGGGGCTCGCCGTGGCACGAGGAACGCACCCCCGGTCCCTGCGGCGGCGCATGACCGCCGGATGCGCGGCCCTCCTGCTCGTGGTCCTGACCGCGGGCACGGCCGCCGGGGCGACACCGCCGACGCCCACGCCCTCCGACTCCGGTGGCTCCGACCCGCTCGACCCCCGGATCACCGAGATCATGCGGAAGCCTGGCTACCGCAACGCCCAGTGGGGCCTCCTCCAGGTCGACCCGGACACCGGGCGGACCGTCCACAGCCGGTTCCCCGACCAGCTCTTCATCCCCGGGTCCACGGCCAAGCTCTTCAGCGTGTCCGGCGCCTGGCACGCCCTCGGCGGCGACCACCGCTTCGTGACGCCGCTCTACGCGGTCGGCGAGCGCCGCGGCGCCACCCTGACCGGCGATCTCGCCCTGGTCGCCCAGGGCGATCTGACCATGGGCGGCAGGACCCGCCCCGACGGTACGGTCGCCTTCACCGACCTCGACCACACCTACGCCGACGACGTCCCCGGCGCCACGCTCACCCCGCAGAACCCGCTCGCCGGCATCGACCTCCTCGCGCGCCAGGTGCGCGACTCCGGCATCACCCGGGTCGACGGGAACGTGATCGTCGACGACCGGCTCTTCGCGCCCGAGCCCGTCCTGATCCCCATGCCGACCCCGCTGATCGTCAACGACAACCTCATCGACCTGACGACCACCCCGGGGGACCGCGCCGACGCGCCCGCCCGGCTGGACTGGCGGCCGAAGGTCGCCCCGTACCGGGTCACCTCGACGGTGAAGACCGTGGCGGCGGGCAAGCCGACGGCCATCACGGTCACGACCTCGGACAACGGCACCCGGATCCGGCTGTCCGGCACGATCGCGGCGGGCGCCGCCCCGGTGCTGAAGGTCTCCCCCATCACCGACCCGGCCGCCTTCGGCCGGACCGCCCTGATCGAGGCCCTGGAACGGGCCGGAGTGGACGTGACCGCGGACCCGGCGGGCGGGAACCCGGTGGACCTGCTGCCCGCCGGCTACGAGGGCCGGGCGCGGGTGGCCGCGTACACCTCGCCGCCCTTCGCCGAGTACGCCGAGCTCATCCTCAAGGTCAGCCACAACCTGGGCGCCAACCTCGGCATGTGCCTGATGGCGGTCACCACCGGCAGCCGCGCCTGCATGGACGGCTTCCCGGTCCTGGCCTCCTTCCTGGACCAGGCCAAGGTGGACCGCGCCCAGGTGCAGCTCCTGGACGGGCGGGGCGGCAACCCCGTCGACCGGTCCACGCCGCGGGCGGAGATCCAGATGCTGACGTACTGGCTGCGCTCCCCCGAAGCGCGCCGCTTCCGCGAGGCCCTGCCGATCCTCGGGGTCGACGGCCTGCTGGCCGAGAACTGCCGCGACTGCCCGGCGCGCGGCAAGGTGTTCGCCAAGACCGGGGCCGCCGTCGGGCTGGACGCCCTCAACGACCGCCTGGGCATCGGCGCCATCACCATCGCCGGCTACCTGGACAAGGGCGACGGCCGCTTCGACGTGTTCTACGCGGGCGTCACCGGCGCCTCGACCCCGACGACCGACCCGAGCGGCATCCTCGACATCGCCAACGACGTCGCCATGATCGCCGCCTACCTCCAGGAGGGCGCGGGCGGCAGCTGAGGACGGGCGGGCAGCACCCGTCCCCGGCCCTGTCAAGTAACGAAAAGCCGGGTCTACGGCCCCGCGCCGCCTCCGGGCACGGTGGAAAGCGACCGTCCTGCGCACGGCAGGAGCGATGCGCCACCGGACCGGAGGCAGACCCGCCATGACCGACATCGCCATCATCGGACTCGGCTGCCGCTTCCCCGGCGCCCCCGACGTCCTCGGCTACTGGAACCTCCTGCTGAGCGGGGCGCGCCAGTTCGGCGCAGCGCCCGGGGAACGCCGGAACCACGCGGCCTTCCTGGACTCCGCGGACCGCTTCGACGCCCTGCACCACGGAGTTCCGCCCGCCCGCGCGCGGGCCGTGGACCCGCACCACCGGCTGCTGCTCGACGTCAGCCGCGAGGCCCTCGACGACGCGGGGATGGGCCGCGGCGACTTCGACCGGGAGCACACCGGGGTCTTCCTCGGGCTGTCGGGATCCGAGGCCTTCACCCTGCCCGGGAGCCCGCTCACCCCGGCGTCCGCCGCCGTCAGCCGCCACTTCGGCCTGGGCGGTCCCGGCTTCGCCGTCGACGCCGCCCGTTCCGGCTCGCTGGTCGCCCTCCACCAGGCGATGGCGCGCCTCCGTCAGGGCAGCTGCCGGATCGCCCTCGTCGGCGGCGTCCGCCTCGACCTCACCCCCGACGACGTGCCCGGATTCCCCGGACTCCGCGCCCTGTCCACCGCCGGGGTGTGCCGCCCGTTCGACGCGGAGGCCGACGGGTTCGTCCTCGGCGAGGGCGCCGGTGTCGTCGTCGTACGGCCGCTCGCCGACGCCCTCGACGCCGGAGACCGGGTCTACGCGGTGATCAAGGGCATCGGCTCGGCCGACGACGGCGCCTCCCCCGACCCCCTGGCCCCCGCTGTCGAAGGACGGCTCCGCGCCATGCGGCGGGCCTACGCGGACGCGGGAGTCGCCCCGTCCTCCGTGGCCTTCCTGGAGGCCCACGGGACGGGAACCGCCGCCGAGGACCGGGCCGAGGTGGAGGCGCTGCGCCGGCTGCGCACCGAGTACCCCGACGACGACCCGTCCCTGTGCTACCTCGCCTCGGGCAAGGCCCTGATCGGGCACTCCCTGGCCGCGGCGGGCATCGCGGGACTGATCAAGACGGCCCTGGTCGTCCACCACCGCACGATCGTGCCGCAGCCGGCCACCACCCCCCGCCCGGACCTCGGCGTATCCGCCGCCGGCCTGCGCTTCGCCGACACCGCGCGGCCCTTTCCGGGCGGCGGCACCCCGCGACGTGCCGCCGTCAGCTCCTTCGGCTTCGGCGGTGGCCACGTCCACGTGGTGCTGGAGGAACGCCCCGAGCCGGTCCCCGGACAGCTCTCCGCACCGGTCCCCGGACGGCCCGCGCACCGCGCCTTCGGCGGCGGGAGCGCCGGAGCCGCCCACGACACCGAAGCCGCCCGGCCCCAGCTCGTCTTCCTCTCGGCCGGAAACCCCGGGCTCCTGGACCACCACATCGGCGAGGTACTCGGCGTACTCGACGCGGCGGACCGTACGCCGCTGGCGGCCGTGGCCCACACCCTAGGCGCGCGGGCTGCGCTGCCGGCCCGGCTCGCGATCGTGGCCACCGGCACCGGCGCGTTCGTCCAGCGGCTGCGCCACGCCCGTGAGCAGCTCCTCGCCGGCGCCCGGGGCGACCTCGGCGACGGAGCCTTCGCCGCCGACGCCCCGCTGCCGGCCGCGCAGCGCCGTACCGCCTTCCTCTTCCCCGGTCAGGGCAGCCAGCGTCCGGGCATGATGCGGGACCTCTACGAGAGGTTCCCCGCCTACCGCTCGGCCGTCTGCGTACTCAGCGCCGTGGCCCGGGCCGACCTCGGCTTCGACCTGGCCGACCTGCTGTACGGCGAGGCCTCCGTGCCCCGCGCCCCGCTCACGGACAACGGGGAGCTCGGGCGCATGCTCGCCGCGACCGAGGTGTGCCAGCCGTTGCTCGGCACCGTCCAGATCGCCGCCACCCGGGTCCTGGCCGACTGCGGGATCACCCCCGACCTCGCCCTCGGTCACAGCGCCGGGGAGTTCGCGGCGGCCGCCGCGGCCGGAGCGCTGACCCAGGTGGACGCCGTCCGGCTGCTGGTGCACCGGGGCGCGGCCCTGCGGCGGGCCGCGGCCGGGCTCCGGGGCGGGATGCTCGCGGTGCAGACCGACAAGGAGACCTGCCGCCGGCTCGTCGACGGCATCGACGACGTGTGGCTCGCCTGCTTCAACCAGCCGCGGCAGGTCGTGGTCAGCGGCACCGCGGAAGGTCTCGCCGCCCTGCGGGAGGCCTGCGCGGAAGCCGGGGTCGTCACGGCGACGCTCGACGTCTCGAACGCCTTCCACTCCCCGCGGCTGGCCCGGGCCGAGGAGGCCGTGCGCTCGGGCCTCGCCGCCCGTCGCATCAGCAGGCCCGCCGTGCCGTTCGTCTCCTCCGTGAACGCGGAGGTCTGCGAGGACCCCGGCCGGCTGCGCGAGCTGTGGGCCCGGCACGCATCGGCGCCGGTCCTCTTCGACGACGCCGTCCGCACCGCCTACGACCAGGGGGCCCGCGTCTTCCTCCAGGTGGGCGGCGGGACCTCGCTCCTCACCTCGGTCCGCCGCAACCTCACCGGCCACGGCGACGTCCACGTCGTTCCCGTCGCCGGGGAGGTGCCGGACGACGGTCGCACCTTCGTACTGGCCCTCGCCCGGCTCGCGGTCCTGGGCGCCCCGGTCGACCCGCGCGCGCTGGTCCCCGCGGAGGACCGCCGGCTCCTGGACCTGCCGGTGGCCAAGCTTGACTGCCGCTCCCTCCGGGTCCCGGCCTGCCTCCCCGCCGACGAGCCCGCGCCCACCCCGCCCGCCGTACCGGGCCTCGCGGTACGGGGCCTTGCGGTACCGGGCCGTTCCCCGCTGCGCCTCGCCCCGCCGGTCGCGGACCTCTACGAGGTCGCCGAGGCCGTACGGGCCCACGTGGCGCGGATCGGCGCGTTCCCCGTGGACCACCTGCGCGGCGGCCAACTCCTGTTCGAGGAGCTCGGCTTCGACCCGCTGGCGCTGACCGACCTCCTCACCTCCCTCGAGCGGCAGTGGCCGGCATGGAGGGTGCACCTGGTCGGCGCCGGAGGCCTCGACGCCCTCGTCGCGCGGGTCCGTGCCCGGGCCGCCTGAGCCCGCGCCCGGACCGCCGCCGCCATGCGCACCGACTCCTTCCCGCCGCTCGCACCGGGTCACGTCCACCGCTGGGGCGGCGCCGTCCTCCTCGTGGCCCGGCGTGACGCTCCCGCCCGCGACCCCTTCCTCTCACCCGCCGAGCGGCGCGTGCTGCACGCGCTGCCGGCCTGGCGGCAGGCCGAGTGGACGGCGGGCCGGCTGCTCGCCAAGCGGCTGGTCCATGAGGCCGTCGGCGCTCCGGAGCGGGAGGTGGAGGTCCTGCCCCGCGCGGACGGCAGCCCGTACGTCCTGGTCGGCGGCAGTCCGCGGGCGGACCTGCACCTCTCCGTCAGCCACACCGCCGGGCACGTCGCCGCGGCCCTCGCACCGCAACCGGTCGGCGTGGACCTGTGCGAAACCGCCTCGGCCGACGTGGTGCGCCGGGTCGCGGACCGGGTGCTGACGCCCGGGGAGCTCTCCCTCGTCGGTGCCGGCCGGCCCGAGGTTCTGGCCGCCGCCTGGGCTCTGAAGGAGGCGGCGGTCAAAGCCGACCGGAGCGGGATGTTCGGCGCCGCTCCGCTCCGCGTGGAGATCCTGGGCCTGCGGCCGCCCCTCCTCGGCGGGCGGCGGCGCGCGGTGGTGTGGCGGGCGGCGGGCGCGGTCCTGGCCCTCGTACTGGCGCACCCGGGCACCTGACCGCACTGCGTTGGTGCTCCTTGCCGCGCCGTCTCATGCTTGTCAGTGGAGCCCCTGGCCAGCGAAGGCGAGATGAGCGGCGATGGAGCAACTTCCCACCCCTCCCGGTGAGCGCCCGGCCCGGACGACGCACGCCTCCCCGGGGGCGGGGGCAGGGGCGGCCTACACGGCCACGGCCACCGTCAGCGAGCAGGGCATCGTGACCGGGTGGAGCGAGGAAGCCCGCCGACTGCTCGGCTACGCGCCCTCGGAGGTCGTGGGCCTGCCCGCCGCGGACCTGCTCGCGGACCGGCCCGCCGAGCCCGTCGGCCTCGGCGGATCCGGCGGTACGGACACTGCGGCGCGGCCGGTCGCACCCGGGCAGGAGCGGTGGAGCGGCACCGTGCCGCTGCGCCACCGGGACGGACGCCGGGTGGACACGGGGCTCCTCGCGCACCGCAGGACGGGAGAGGGCGGGACGGCCGAGTGGTTCGTGGTGTCCGCCGTGGCGGGAGCGCCGGACGCGTCCTGGGACGGGCCCCTGGGCGAATGGGCCTTCGACCGGTCCCCCTGCGTCCTGGCGGTCTTCGACGAGGACCTGCGGCTGGTGCGGGCGAACGCCGGCATGCACCGGGAGCTCTCCCTGACGGAGGCCGAGATGCGCGGGCTGCGCCTGTCGGACATCGCCCCCGACCCGGTGAGCGAGGAGACCGAGCGGGGGATGCGCCGGGTGCTGGAGACGGGCGAGCCGCAGTCCGTGGACGGCTTCGTCCGGCCGCCCCGCGCGGGCTCGGCGAACGGCTGGGCGACCTCGCTGGCCCCCGTACCGGGCCCGGACGGCCGGGTGCGGGCCGTGTACCTGACCGCGCACGACGGGGCCGCGGGTGACACCGCCCCGCGGCGGCCGCTCCCGACGACCCTCGCGGGCGCCCGCACGGCCACCGCCTCCGCCCCGGACAGTGCCCGTACCGCGCAGGAGCTGGCCGACGCGGCCGTCCCCCGGCTCGCCGACTTCGCGGTCGTCGACCTGCTGGAACCTTCCTCGCGCGGCGAGGCCTCGTCCCGGAATCCCGGGACGGGGGCGCTCACGGTGTCCCGCAGCGCCGTACGGTCGGTCCTCGGCGGGAGCCAGGAGTCCCGGTTCGCGGTCGGGGAGAGCGCCGTCTACCCGGCGCTGTCACCCCCCGTGGAGTGTCTGGCCGCAGGTCGGGGCGCCGTGTACGGAACCGCGGACCCGGCCGTCGCCCGGTGGGTGGCGCAGGATCCCGGGGCCGCCTGGATCAGCGAGCAGGGGACCCGTTCGATGATGCTGGTGCCGCTGCGCGACGGCGGGGTCACCCTCGGCCTGGCCGTCTTCAGCCGCCACCAGAACCGGGAGCCCTTCGACCCGGAGGACCTGCGGCTGGCCGAGGAGCTCACGGCCCGGGCGGCCACGGCCATCCACCGGGCCCGCCGGACCGCCCGCGAACACACCACCACCATGACGCTGCAGCGGAGCCTGCTCCCCCACACGCTGCCCGTGCAGTCGGCGCTGGAGATCGCCTCCCGCTATCTGCCCGCCGGCGGCGAGGCGGGCGTGGGCGGCGACTGGTTCGACGTGATCCCGCTGTCCGGGGCCCGGGTGGCCCTGGTCGTGGGCGATGTCGTGGGCCACGGCATGCGTGCCTCCGCCACCATGGGCCGACTGCGGACCGCGGTGCGCACGCTGGCCGACGTCGACCTGCCTCCCGACGAGCTGCTCACCCACCTCGACGACCTGATCATCCATCTGTCGGCCGACGAGACCGGCCGGGAATCGACCGGCGGCATCGGAACCACCTGCCTGTACGTGGTGTACGACCCGGTGACCCGCCGGTGCACCGCCGCCCGGGCCGGCCATCCGCCGCCCGCCGTGGTCTCCCCCGAGGGCTCCGCGTACCTCCTCGACGTCCCGGCGGGACCGCCGCTGGGCCTGGGGGGCCTGCCCTTCGAGACCGTCGAGGTCGAACTTCCCGAGGGCAGCCTCCTCGCGCTGTACACCGACGGCCTGCTGCAGGCCCGCGACCACGACATCGACGAGGCCCTGGACAGCATGCTCGCGGCCCTGGTCCAGCCCTCCTCGACTCTGGACACCGTCTGCGACCGGGTGCTGACGGCCCTGCTGACCCACCGGCCCGATGACGACGTGGCCCTGCTCGTCGCCCGGACCCGGGCCCTGCACACCGACAAGGTCGCCGTCTGGGACCTGCCCTCCGACCCCTCCTTCGTCGCGCAGGCCCGCCGCAACGCCACCGATCAGCTGACCGTCTGGGGGCTCGACGAGGCAGCCTTCGTCACCGAGCTCGTGGTCAGCGAACTGGTCACCAACGCCATCCGCTACGGCGAGCAGCCCGTGCAGCTACGGCTGATCCACGAGGGCACGACGCTGATCTGCGAGGTTTCGGACGCGAGCAGTACCGCCCCGCACATGCGGCGTGCCCGGATCTTCGACGAGGGAGGTCGCGGCCTGCTGCTGGTCGCGCAGCTCACCCAGCGCTGGGGCACCCGGCACACCCTCTTCGGCAAGACCATCTGGGCCGAGCAGTCACTCGCCGGCTTCTGAGAGCTTCCGGGGACTTCCGGGGGCTTCCGGGGACCCGTAAGAGGACCTTCTCCCCTTCCCTGTGACACGCCCGTGACAGACGACGGACAGGGTGATGAACTCCCACCGACAGGCTCTTTAACACGGACATACATTCACATTCGTGGACATGTCCTCTGCTTCCAAAGGTGCGAGCAGCCGTGATGAACGAGCCGAAGTGCCGGAGGAAGTCCCATGAGCCTCACACTCGTCGCGCCGCACGCCGAAGCCACCGAAGCCCCCGCAGCCACCCTCGCCCCGCGCGAGCAGGAGGCCCTGCGCCACATCGCCGCCGGGTGCACCTACGTGCAGACGGCCCGCTCCATGGGACTCTCCAAGCACACGGTCGACGCCTACCTGCGCCGCATCCGGGCCAAGCTGGGCATCAACACCACGGCCGAGCTCACCCGCCTGGCCATCTCGCTGGGTCTGTGAACACCGGCCGCGCCCAGTCCGGCGGCTCCCGCGGCGGCTCGCCGCTCCCCGGATCCCCGGGAGGCCGCGGAGCGGCCCGTCGGGTCACCGCGGTGGCGGTCGCGGCACGGAGCGCCGCCACAAATTCCAGGCACGAGTCGTAGCGGTCCTCCGGGACCTTCGCCAGAGCCTTCTCCAGTACGGCGCCGGCCTCCGGCGCGATATCCGGCCGCTTCTCCGCAAGGGGAGGCGGCTTGTCGTATTGGTGCGCCCACAGCAGCGCGGGGGCGTCGTCCCGGACGAAGGGCGGCCCGCCGGTGAGGGACTCGTAGACGACACAGCCGAGGCTGTAGACATCGCACCTGCCGTCGACCGGACGCCCCGAGATCTGCTCGGGCGCCATGTAGTCGACCGTGCCGACGAACTCGCCCGCCGTGGTGAACCCGGTGAGCGCCAGCGACTTCTTCGTCAGGCCGAAGTCCGTGAGGTAGATGTGTTCCGGGTGCTCGCTGTCGGTGCCCTCGGCCACCAGGATGTTGGCGGGCTTGACGTCCCGGTGCACCAGATCGTGCTCGTGGGCGGCGTCGAGCGCCGATGCCACCTGGGCGGCGATGCGCAGCGCGGTCGGCACGGGCAGCGGTCCGTCCCGGTCCAGCAGGGCCCGCAGGTCCATCCCGGCGACGTACCGCATGGCGATGTAGAGGACCCCGTCGGTCTCCCCCGCTTCGAAGACGGGGACGATGTGCGGGTGGTCGATCCTCGCGGCGACCCGGGATTCGTGGGCGAAGCGGCGTCGGAAGACCTCGTCCCGGACGCGCTCCGGGGCGATCAGTTTGAGCGCGACCGTACGGTCCAGGCGCAGGTCCTTCGCCTGGTAGACGACGGCCATGCCGCCCCGGCCGATGATGCGCTCGATCCGGTAGCCGGCGATCTGCATCCCGATCAGGCCGGAGGCGCGGCCCGTATAAAGGCCCCGGTTCGCTGCCGTGCCCATCAGGCGCCTCCCTCGGCCAAGTCTATCGAGTGATCCACACGCACGCCCGTGGGGCGAGCGGTGCTCGCCCCACGGGGATGTGCCGTGTCCGGGCCCTCGGCCCGGCGGTCAGTCGTCGTCGCCGCCGGCTCCGCCGTTGCCTCCGCGGCCACTGCTTTCGCAGCCGACGCCTATGCAGATGCCGCCGGTGCCGCCCTTGCCTCCGGTGCCGCCGTCGCCGCCGGGGGCCGCGTTGCCGCCCTTGCCTCCGGTTCCACCGTTGACGCTGCCGTTGCAGACTCCGGCGCAGATCCCGCCGTTGCCGCCCTTCGTACCGTCGCCGGACGGCCGGCCCTGGGTGCCGGTCCCGCCGTTGGCGCTGCCGTTGCAGAGTCCGGCGCAGATTCCGCCGTTGCCGCCGTTGGTTCCGTTGACCGTTCCGTTGCAGTTGCCGGCGCAGACCTTGTCCCCGACCTGGACGCTGCCGTTGCCGACTTTGACCTTGCCGGTGAGGCGGCTCGTGCCGGGTCTGCTGTCACCACCGTCCTGCCAGCCGCTGGGCGCCGCGACCGTCGTGGTCGTGGCTGTCGGGGCGGCCATGGCCGCGGGCGCCATCGCACCGGCACCGATCAACGTCGACGAGATGACAAGACCTATACGGAACTTCCAGGAACGCGTGCGCATGGGATTCTCCTTGCCGATTGCGGTTGAACGGTGTCGGGAATTCGGATGGGAAAAGGCCCGGCCGGCCACCGGCCGGTCGGGCCCGTATGTCAGGTGGAGAGGGGAGAGAAGGGGCTGTTGCTTCCCATCAGGGCGAACCAGTCGCCGTCCTCGTAGCTCTTCTTCCAGCTGTCGATCTGCTTGGTCGAGATGTCGTACTTCTTGGCGATCTTCTCCTTCGTCTCGTCGGAGTCGTCGGCCAGCAGGGTCACCACGATGCGCACCTTGTCCACCATCGTCAGCTCCGACTTGGACTTGTCCGGCAGGTCCTCGAACCGGAAGCAGCCGGCCCGTCCGGGCTTGCCGGGCTCACCGGGCTTGCCGGGCTTGCCGCCCTCGCCACCCTTGCCGCCTTCGCCGCCTTCGCCACCTTCGCCGCCGAACCCGCAGTGGGCGGGCGATCCGGTCATGGGCGAGGAAACGGTGCTCGTGGGGGTGTGGGACTGCGACGCTTGCGCGGCGCACGCCGTACCGGTGACGAAAGCCAGGGAGGCCGCCGCCAAGATGAGCGGACGCTGCCAGGGGCTCGTGAACATGGGGGTTCTCCGTTTCCGTGTGCACGGATGTCGCTGATCAAAGAAGGGGGGGTGAGGGTGGATCTGGGGGGGTGGGGGTGGAGGCCCTGAAAGCCTCCACCCCGTCGAGCACGGTGCGGGGTCAGCGGTCAGAAGATGCTGATGCCTCCGGCACCACCGCCGCCGCCGACGCCGCCGAACAGGCCACCGAAGCCGCCCTTGCCGCCCTTGCCGCCGCTGCCGCCCTGGAAGACGCCGTCGCCGCCCTTGCCTCCCTTGCCGCCGCCACCGCCGACCAGGATGCCGTCGCCGCCGCTGCCGGCGTTGCCGCCGCTGCCACCGAAGAGGCCGGTGCCGCCACCGCCGCCGTCGCCGCCCTTGCCGCCGACGACGCCTTCGCCACCGCCGCCACCGCCGCCGCCGCCGCCACCGGAGAGGAGGCCGTCGCCGCCCTTGCCTCCCTTGCCGCCGGCTCCGCCGGTACCGAGGACGCTGGCCCCGCCGGAGCCGCCGGAGCCGCCACCGCCGCCGACGAGGCCGCCGCCGCCTTCCCCGCCGTCCCCTCCGGCGCCACCGGCGGCCGGGAGGGCAGTGGCCACGTGGGCCGGCATCGGGGCCGCCGTCGCCATGGAGGCCGGAAGGAGGACCCCTCCGCCGATCATGGCGGCCGATGCGACCAGGGTCGCCAGGCGGAATCCACGACGGTTGGTGCGGACGATGCTGCTGGTGCGAGTCTTACGGTTCATGACCTTCTCCTCATGGTGTACGCCCCGGGTATTCGGAGCGGTGTGGTTATGAGGGGAGAGGGGGAGTTCCTCGGGGAGGCTTTCCGTCTCTTCCCTTGTGCCTCAAGTAAGCCCCGGCGGGTACATCCGGGTCATGTTCCGGAAACTCGGGACTTGACACCCACCGCGCCACCGTTTAAAAGCCCGGGAGGCCCCGCGGGTCAGATGCCGCGACGGCTGCGGTACGCGACCGCGGAAATCCAGAGCATCGCCGTGACGGCTCCGACGGCCAGGGTCAGGGTGCCGGCCGGGCCGCCGCCCATCGCCCAGCCGTTGCCGATCAGGAGGGCGGTGCCGGCCGCCCGGGAGGCGATCGCGTACCGGCGGTTCCCGGCGCGGCCGAAGTGCCGGCCCAGGACGTAGCAGGCGGCGATCAGCGAAGTGAAGGTGACCGACCCGGCGGCGAAGTGGGCGTAGCTGTGCCAGGTGAGCGTCGCGGCCTCCGCGGAGGGGGCGCCTACGGGGAAGCCGTCGATCGGGTCCATCACGAAGGCTCCCGCGGCGATCATGCCGATGCCCGCGATCCGGACCAACCGTGGCCCCCAGGCGCCTCCCGGGGTGCCGCGCAGGGCCCGGCGCAGGCCGGTCGCCCCGAGGGCGAGCAGGGTTCCGGCGAGCAGGAAGGCGGTGATCTGGAGCCAGCCGAGGCTGCCGTTGCTCAGCGCGCTCAGCGGGTGGCGGGTGATGTCGAAGCCCTCGCGGGTCGCGGCCTGGGTCAGGGAGACGACCGCCCACAGCGGGGAGGCCACGACCGCGCAGGTCAGCAGGGAACGGGTGCCTGCGGAGGAGGAGGAGGAGGAGCGGGTGGCGGAGGAGACGGTGGCAGTGGTGGGGGCCTGGGTGGTCATGATGGATGCCTCTCGGGTCGTCGTGCGCGGCTCTCGATCTCGGTTCTCGCCGATACGTCGAAGCGGCGATGTGACAGGGAACGGGCGCGTTCCCTGTCACATCGGCGGTTCGACGTATAGGCAGGTACCGGCAGCATCCCGGCACCACGAGACGAGGGAGTCCCCATGCGCTACCTGATGACGACGAAGCCTTCCGACGCCGCCCCCGACGAGCAGCTGTACGCCGAGATGGGCAGGTTCATCGAGGAGCTGACGGCGGCCGGCGTACTGCTGGCCACGGGCGGCCTGGAGCCGGGCGGCATCCTGGTGGCCTCCTCCGGCGAGGAGATCACCGTGACGGACGGGCCGTTCGCCGAGGCCAAGGAGGCCGTGGCCGGTTTCGCGCTGATCGAGGTCCGGTCCAGGGAAGAGGCGATCGAGCTGGCCCGCCGCTTCCGCAGGATCGTCGGTGACGGCGAGAGCGTGATCCAGCAGGTCTTCGCCCCCTGACCCGTGCCGGACATCTCGCGGACGATCGACGCGGTCTGGAAGCTCGAATCGGCCAGGATCATCGCCACGCTCACGCGCCTGGTGCACGATGTCGGCCTCGCCGAGGAACTGGCCCAGGACGCGCTCGTCGCCGCGCTCGAACAGTGGCCGGCCGCCGGGGTACCCGACAACCCCGGCGCCTGGCTGACGACCACGGCCAAACGCCGGGCCGTCGACCACATCCGGCGCTCCCGGCTGCTCACGGACAAGCAGGAGCAGCTCGCCCACGAGCTGGAGGAGCGCCAGGAGCGCCACGAGTGGCAGGAGCACCAGGAGCCCGAACAGGACGACGTCCTGCGGCTGATGTTCCTCTCCTGCCACCCCGTGCTCCCGGCCGGAGCCCGTGCGGCGCTCACCCTGCGGCTGCTGGGCGGCCTGACGGCCGAGGAGATCGCACGGGCCTTCCTCGTCACGGCGACGGCCGTCACCCGGCGGATCGCCGCGGCCAAGCGCACGCTGGCCGAGCACCGCGTGCCCTTCGACCTGCCGGAGGAGACGGAGCTGCCCGAGCGGCTGTCCTCGGTGCTGGAGGTCATCTACCTGATCTTCAACGAGGGCTACTCGGCCACCTCCGGCGACGACCTGATGCGCCCCGGGCTCTGCCTGGAAGCGCTCCGGCTGGGCCGGCTGCTGGCCGAGCTGGCCCCCCGGGAGCCCGAGGTGCACGCCCTGGTCGCGCTGATGGAGATCCAGGCCTCCCGTTCGGCGGCGCGCACCGGGCCCTCGGGCGAGCCCGTCCAGCTCCACGAGCAGAACCGGGGGCGCTGGGACCAGCTGCTCGTACGCCGCGGCTTCACCGCGATGCTGCGCGCGCGGGAGGCCGGCGGGGGTCCCGGCCCGTACATGCTGCAAGCGGCGATCGCCGTCTGCCACGCACAGGCACGCACCGCCGAGGAGACCGACTGGGCGCAGATCGCGACCCTGTACGGGGCCTTGGCGCGGCTGCTGCCGACGGCGGTGGTCCAGCTCAACCGGGCGGTGGCGCTCGGGATGGCCCACGGGCCGCAGGCCGGCCTCGACCTGGTGGACTCCCTGGTCGCCGATCCCGTGCTCCGCGACTACCACCTCCTCCCCAGCGTCCGCGGAGACCTGCTGCTGCGCCTGGACCGCGGCCCGGAGGCGCGGCTGGAGTTCCTCCGGGCGGCGGCCCTCGCCAAGAACGCCGCCGAGCGCGCCTTCCTGCGCCGGCGCGCGGAGGAAGCCGCCGCCGGCCCGGCCGGTCCGGCGCCGGGTCCGGCCCTCGGGCGGGCCGCCGAGGGCTTCCTCGGCCGCGCGGATCTGGACGCGGCGACGGTCCGCTCGTACGGGCAGACCCTGCGGCGGCTGCGCCTGGGCCTCGGCGACGGCACGCCGCTCTCCGGGCTGACGGCCGAGGAGGTGGCACGGGTGTGCACGGCCGCCTGGGGCTCCGCGGCGGCCCGGACCTGGAACCGGCACCGCTCGGCCGTACGCTCCTTCGGCGCCTGGGCCGGCCTGGAGGGGCTCGCGGCAGGGCTGGAGCGGCGTACCGAGCCCCTCCCCCGGGGCGCCGCCCTGGACCCCGTACAGCTCGACGCGCTCTGGAGCGACCCCGAAGTGCCCCTGCGGGAACTGACGCTGTGGCGGCTCCTGCACGAGTCGGCGGCGGGGGTGCAGGCCGTGCTGTCCCTGAACGTGGAAGACCTGGACCTGGAGGACCGCCGGGCCCGTGCGGGCCGCGGGTGGGTGAGCTGGCGCTCCGGTACGGCCCGGCTCCTGCCCCTGCTGCTGGCCGGCCGCACCCGGGGTCCGGTGTTCCTCTCCGAGCGGCGGCCCGGACCGGCCCGGACCCCCTCCCCTGCCGACCTCTGCCCGGACACGGGCCGGCGCCGCCTGTCCTACGAGCGGGCCGAGCACCTCTTCAAGGAGGCCACCAGGCCCCTGGACCCGGCGCACGGGGGCTACACCCTGCGCCGCCTCAAGCCCGGATGAGTATCCGTACTCATGGCGTGAGCACAACAGCGGCACCACGATGGACGGGGGTCACCTGGCCGAATCTTCACCGGGGGGGGCGGCAGACATGGACGTGACGGCCGAGGCGCGGGGCGCCGGCAGGACGGGGTGGCGCGGCCGTGAACTGCTCCGGCCGCTGATCCGGCCCGCCGGCGTGGGCGCGGTGCTGGGAGGCCTGTGGCTCCTGGTGGCCGTACTGCCCTGGGACTTCGACGACTTCTGCCGGGGCGAGGGCTGGGGGTGCCTGGAGTTCATGCTCATGGTGACGACGACCGCACCCGTCGTCACCACTCTGCTCGGATGGTTGCTGCTGCGGCTGGCGGGGGTCCGTCCGGCCTGGCGGGTGGCCGCGGTGGGCGCGCCGCTCGGCGCACTGGCCGTCGTCCTGCCCGCCCGGGCGGGTGCTTCGGGCCTGGAGATTTCGTTCGCCGCTCCCCTCCTGCTGGCCGCGGCTTACGCGGCCGCGGCCTCCGTCGCGCTTCCCGGTGTCGGCTCGCGGCGGCGCTGGGCGGCCCTCGCCGGAGTCCTCGTACTGCTGTGGCCGTTGACGGGTGCACTCGGGGACCGACGGGTGGCCGCGGAGCGCGAGCAGCTGTTCGTCTCCGCCGCCGTCCCGTTGCTGGCACCCGAACTGGAGGGCTACCGGGTGCACTTCGCGCACGTCGACGAGTTCAGCGGGACGTTCGGCTACCTGATCCTGCCGTCATCGGTCCCCATCGGCGCCGACGACCGGTATCAGCGCGGCATCCAGGTGACCGTCGGACGGCAGCTGCCCGGTTTCGCGCCTCCGGACGCGTGCCAGGTCCTGACCGGCAGCGCGTACGAAGGGACGGGCCGCTGCGAACAAGTGGCCCCCGAGACCTGGCGTTCGACCAGCTACACCTCCGTCCGGTACATCGCGCGCCGCCAGGGCGTCATCGTGGTCCTCACCGGAGGCGGAGCCACCGTCGGCGACAGCGACCTGCAGGCGATCGTCCGGTCCCTCGCGGTGCGGAGGACCGGCTTCTTCCTCGACGGATGAGGTGCCGCGTGCGCGGCCGGACGGCGCGGGCCCGGCAAGATCCGGAAGGGACGGCCTAGGGCCTGTCGTCAAACTCCCGTCGTCGCCCGAAGGGCGGCCTCGCGGCGTCTGGTGCGTGCTCTCGGCGTGCCGGGCGGAAGCCCGCGTACTGGACGTACTTGGCTTTCGCCCGGTGCGGCGAGAGCGCGTGCCAGACGTCGCGCGGCAGACGGGAGTTTGACGACAGGCCCTAGCCCTCGGTCGCCAGCAGGGCCAGGGTCCGGGCGAGTTGGGCGCGTACGGCCTCGTCGGCGATGGTGCCGTCCGCGCCGACCGTCCTGCGGTCCACGGGGATCCGTACGCACGCCGCGTCGCGGATGTCGGCGCCGGTGTAGCCGAGGACCGTCCGCAGGGTGGCCTCCGCGCCCTGGCCGCGGCCGGGGGCCGCCGCGTTCACCCAGGCGACGGGCTTGTCGCAGATC
This sequence comes from Streptomyces tatrensis, assembly GCF_049310065.1. NCBI lineage: Bacteria > Bacillati > Actinomycetota > Actinomycetes > Kitasatosporales > Streptomycetaceae > Streptomyces > Streptomyces tatrensis. Next base: position 1,591,926 of record NZ_JBMDLB010000011.1, read on the forward strand.
TCGGTGCCGCCGACCGTCCAGTCGAGCAGGTTCTTGAAGGAACCGGGCAGGGTGCCGGCGTACTCCGGGGTGCAGATCAGCACCCCGGCCGCCTCCGCGATCGCCGCGCGCAGCCCGGCCACGGGACCCGGCAGCGGGTCGACGTCCTCGTCGGGGTTGAAGTGCGGGAGGTCCGCCAGCCCTTCGTAGAAGACCGTCCGGAGCCCGGAGGGGGCCGCCGCTCGCGCGGTGCGCAGGACGGTCTCGTTGGAGGAGCCGGCCCGCAGGCTTCCCGACAGCATGAGGATCACGGGCAGTTCAGGCGTGGGCATGTGCCCCAATGTACTGATCCGGCGCGGGGCGGAGCCGCCGGGGTCAGCCGAAGCGGCCCTGGACGTAGTCCGAGGTGCGCGGGTCGGCGGGGGTGGAGAACATGGCCGCCGTGGGTCCGTGTTCCACGATCTGGCCGGGCGTGCCCTGTTCCGCGAGGAAGAAGGCGCACTGGTCGGAAACCCGGGCCGCCTGCTGCATGTTGTGCGTCACGATCACGATGGTGACCTCGTCGGCCAGCTCGCGGACGGTCTCCTCGATGCGGCGCGTGGAGGTGGGGTCCAGGGCCGAGCAGGGTTCGTCCATCAGCAGGATCCGCGGCCGGACCGCGAGGGAGCGGGCGATGCACAGGCGCTGCTGCTGGCCGCCAGAGAGCGCGCCGCCGGGCTGGCGGAGCCGGTCCTGGACCTCCTTCCACAGCCCGGCCTTGGTCAGGCACTCCTCCACGAGCGCGTCCTTCTCGGACCCCGAGGCGCGGATGCCCGTCAGCTTGAGGCCCGCGGTGACGTTGTCGTAGACCGACATCGCCGGGAAGGGGTTCGGCTTCTGGAAGACCATGCCGATCCGGCGGCGGGCGTCGGTGAGGCGGCGGCCGCGGGCGTAGACGTCCTCTCCGTCGAGCAGGACCTCGCCGGCCAGTTCGGCGCCCGGGATCAGCTCGTGCATCCGGTTCAGGATCCGCAGGAAGGTGGACTTTCCGCAGCCCGAGGGGCCGATCAGGGCCGTGACCTGGCCGCCGGGCATCGTCAGGGAGACCCGGTTGAGGACCTTGCGGCCGCCGAACCACGCCGAGATGTCGCGGGCGTCGAGGGTGGACGCGCCCGTGGCGGGGAGCGCGGGGAGGGGGATCGTCTGGGTGGTCATCACGGCCTCGTTCACAGGAGGTTGGGCAGGAGGAGGGCGGCCTGGTCGGCGACCGCCAGACCGAGGGCCGCCAGTACGGGGAAGCCGACCAGCCAGGTGTGCGCGCGGCCCCAGCGGATCCGCGCCCAGGCCAGGGCCGCCGCGGCGAGCAGCAGTGCCTGGGCCCACAGGACCAGCGGGAACCAGGCCGAGGTCTGGCTCCCGAGCGGGGCCTCGTCCGCGGCCAGCCGCCCCGGGGTGCGTCCGCCGGACTGCTGTACGGGCGAGGTGAGTTCGGCGTCGACGTGGACCACGCCGTCCGGCATGTACGGGGTCCCGTCCGCGGTCATGAGCGTGAGCAGGGCCGCGTCGCCGGTCGGCCGGGCCGGCTGCGGGTCGCCCGCGCGGCGGACGCCCAGCACCTTGTACGTGTGCTCGCCCTGGCCGGTGACGACCCGGAAGGTCTCCCCGCGGGCCAGGTCCGCGATGTGGGCGAAGGGGCCGCCGTAGCCCGCCTGGCGGCCCATGAGGATGCTCGTGCCGGGCTGGCCGGGCAGGACCGTGTCGCGCCGGTGGCCGGGTCCGGAGGCCAGTACCCCGGAGGTGGTCGCCTCACGGACCACTTCGCGCAGCCCGATCTGCGGGATCTCCAGCAGGGCGACGGGGGTGCCGGGCGCGGTGGGCCCCAGTGGCGCGGTGGCGTTGGCGAGCTGTTCCCGCAGCTGTGCGTACCCCACCCGGCGGTCCCGCTCGTGCCGGAGGTGTCCGAGCGGGCCCACTTCCGCGACGAAGCCGAGGAGCAGGGCGCCCAGGATGGCCAGGGCCGCGCCGGTGGCCCACAGGCCGGGTGCGCCCGTACGCCCCGCCGGGGCCTCGGGGGCTCCGGCGGGGTCGGGGCGCACGTCCACCGGCGGGGTGGAGGTGGCTGTCATCGTGTCTTCTCCGAATGCGGATGCGGATGCTGCGGGGGTGCGGTGTGCGGCCGGTGCGGGGATGCGGCGGCTGCGGCGGCGTCGGTCAGTTGCCCGAGAAGGTCAGCAGGCCGCGGCGGCGGGCCCACCAGACGAACGCGCCGCCGGTGACGACGAGGCCCGCGCTGAGCAGGCCGAGCGTGGTGGCGTTGGCGCCGGTGTCGGCCAGGCCTCCGCCGGGACCGCCGGCGCCGCCGGAGGATCCGCCCGAGACGTTGGTGGAGACGCCCACGCTGCCGCCGCTCGTGGTCGTACCCGTGGAGGCCGACACGGACGGGGACGGGGACGCCGTCTCCGACGGAGCGGGGGTCGGGGACGCCGACTCCGAGGGGGTCGGCGTCGGGGTGGGCGTCTCGGTCGGGGTGGGGGTCTGCGTGGGCGTCGCGGTGGGGGTCGGGGTGGGCGACGGCGTGGGCGTCGGCGTCGGCGTCGGGTTCCCCGTCCCCGGGTCCGTCGTCTGGTACTCGGTGTTGGAGGTGAACCACAGGGAGGCCGCGAACTCCCCGTAGGTCTCCGTGCCGAAGGCCTTGCGGCACACGACCGTCAGGTCGTAGCGGCCCTCCAGGGTGGTGAAGCCGGCCTGGCTCGCGTAGTCCCGCATGGTCATCGTCAGCGGGATGCTGATGCCACCCGACTCCGCCGGCGGGTACGTGGTGATGGGCGAGTTGCCGACCACGTTGAGGCCCTCGGCCGGGAAGCCCTTGCCGGCCACCTTCATCAGGATGTGCGTGGAGGGCTCCGGGCAGGCGGCCGACGTGGTCACGTCGACGCTGCTGCCGTCGTTGCCGGTGGCCGGGTTGATCTTCGCCGGGCCGGCCGCGGCGGCGGCTTGGGCCGTCGTCGGTACGGTCAGGGCCAGACCCACGAGGGCGGCGGCGGCCGCGGTCGCGACGCCTGCCGCGGATCGCCGGCTGAGGCGGGTGAACTGCACGATGGACTCCTTCTTGGCGTTCTGGCGTTCGTTCGTCTCTGTGGTGGCGCGCCGGCGGGCCGACACGGCGGCCGCGGCCCGGGCCAGGCGCCTGCGGCGCCAGACCCACAGCCCGCCCCCGGTGATCACGAGGACCAGCGCGAGCAGCGCCCACGGGACCGTCCACAGCGACACCGATCGGGTCAGGGAGGGGAGTTTGGGGTCCACGCCGTCGCGGGCGGCGACCGGCTGGACGGAGACCACCGCGGAGGACCGCAGCACCTGGGCCACCCCGTCCGCCTTGGTGGTGATCGTCAGCGAGGTGCCGGGCAGCAGGTCGCCGAGGTCCTTCACGCCGTCCGCGGTGACGGAGGTGCCGAACAGGCCGTTGACGCGTACGGCCTGCCGGGCGCCGAGCCGGACGTTGCCGGTGTTGCTCAAGGTGTACGTGACGGTCGCCGAGCCCTCCGCGAAGGGGTTCGCGGAACCTTCGTACGAGGCGGTGACCTGCTGGACTTCCAGGCGCGGGGTCAGGGTCCCGGCGGCGCGTACGTAGACGCGGGCGCCGACCCGCTGGTCGAGCCTGACCTTGTTGCCCTGGGCGTCCGTGGCTCCGGCGGCGAGCGAGGCGACGATGCCGCCGGTGTGGTCCCCGGGGGTGACCTCGCGGGGGACGGTGACGGTGAAGGGCACGATGACGTTGCCCTTGGCCGGGACGGTCACCTTGTCCTTCTCCAGCTTGATCCAGCTGCCCGCGTCCTTCGGGGCCTGGCCGGCCGGGAGCAGGTCGAAGCCGCCGTCGGCGGTGTTGACCGCGTCGCTCGCGTAGACGGCGAGGGTGAGCGGTTCCTCGCCGTAGTTCCAGATGGCGATCTGGTCGCGCGTCGTGGCTCCGCCGGTGACCCCGTAGGAGAAATGGGGCCGGGCGTCGGGCCCCTTCGGCCCGGCGGGCTGCACGCCGAAGGTGGACTTGCGGTCCTCCCCGGGAGCGGCCGGAGCCGAGGCCGCGGCCTGGGCCGGCGCTACGAGGACCAGCGCGAGGAGCGCGAGCAGGAGGGCGAGGAGCGGGGCGGCCGGGACGGGTGGGCCGGGGCGGCGGCCGCGCCGGGCGGCACAGGCGGCGGGGGCGGTGGGGTTCATGGCTCGGGCGTCCGATCCGGAGAAGGGCTGTGACGGTTCCAGGCGTCAGGGGCGGGCCGGAGCGGGCCGCGGGAAGGCGCGGGCCGCTCCGGCCCGGAGCTCATGCCTGGATCAGATGGCGGTGAGCGTGAGGGTGGCGGAGTACGTGCCGGCGACCGTGGAGGTCGGGACGTTCAGCGCCAGGTCGGCGGTGACGTGCGCGGTACCGAGACCGGTGCCGTTGGCGAGCGTGCGGGCGGACTTGAGGCCCGCCGTGCCCGAGTCGCCGGTGGTCACGCCGCCCGCGGCGGGGACGGCGGAACCGGCCGTCACCGTCTGCGCGGGCGCCTTGTCGACGAGCTTCGGGGTCCAGCCCAGGTTCTGGCCGTTGATGGCGTGGGTGGCACCGTCGGAGAAGTCGGTGACCTGGCCGCTGACGGTCCAGCCCGGGTTCCCGGCGCGGGTGTCGGTGAGGGTGACCGGGTTGATGGAGCCGGCCGTGGTCAGCAGGTCCCCGTCGGAGTTGAGCACCGGCGAGGGCAGCGTGACCTGCGGGTTGGCGACGCTGATGGCCAGCGCGCCCGAGTTGACGGTGGTGGTGATCGTCTCGGAGGCGGAGACGCCGGCGAAGGCGCCGACCACGTACGGGATCGCGCCCGAGTCGGAGCCCAGGAAGGCGCCCGCGTTGGCCGGGACGAACACGGCGGTGAAGGAGTGGTCGCCCACCGGGAGGCTGCTGGTGTTCAGCACCGCGGTGCCGTTCGCCACCGGGACGGTGCCCAGGGTGACGGTGGAGCCGCCGACGGTGTCGGTGAACTTCACCGCGCCCGCCGCGCCCGCGGGGGTGACCGTACCGGTCAGGGTCACCGGGCTGAACTGCGGCGCGGTGCCGGCCGGGGAGACGGCCAGGGCGGTCGTGGTGGCCGTGGCCGGGACGGCCGTGACCACGTAGGAGACGGCCGAGGAGGCCGAGCCGTTGTACGAGGCGCTCGCCGGCGTGAAGACGGCCGTCAGGCTGTGCGTACCGGCGGTCAGGTTGGACGTGGTGAGCGCCGCGGTGCCGTTGTTCACGGTGACCGGGGTGCCCAGGTCGGCCGCGCCGTCCTTGAACTGGACGGTGCCGCCGGCGCCGGCCGGGGTGACGCCCGCGGTCAGGGTGACCGGGGAGCCCGCCTGCGCGGGGCCGGCCGGGGAGAGCGCGAGGGAGGTGACGGTGTCGGTCTTCACCGCCGGGTCGGTGTTCTGGTAGGTCGTGTTCGAGGTGAACCAGATCGCGCCGGTGTAGTCGCCGAGGCTGGTGCCGTTGAAGGCGGTCCGGCAGATCACGGTGAAGTCGTACTTGCCCTGCAGGGTGGTGAAGCCCGCCTGGCTGGCGTAGTCCCGCATGGTGGAGGTCAGCGGGATGACCATGCCGCCGTTGGCGGCGGTCGGGTAGGTCGCGATGGGCGAGTTGCCGACCACGTTCAGGCCCTCGGCCGGGAAGCCGGAGCCCGCCACCGTGACCAGCACGTTGGTGGCGCCCGCCGGGCAGGCGGCCGAGGTGGTGAACGCGATGCCGGACGTGTCCGCGCCGGTCGCCGGGTTGATCTCGAGGGTGCCGATCGGGGCGGCGTACGCGGCGCTCGCCCCGGCCAGACCCGCCGCGAAGGCGGTGGTCACGGCGGCGACCCCCAGGGCCATGGTCCGCAGAACTCTGTTCTTCAGCACAACGTCTCCAGAATGTGAAGCTCGGGCGGTGATCAGGGTCACGGGGAGGGTCACGGGGTCTGCTTGGTGGTGTCGCCACAGTTCGGGCTGGTGGCGAAGCCGTAGGTGTTGATCACCGAGGTCTGCTTGCAGATCTCGGAGTTGGAGCCGACGAAGACGGTGCTCCACGGAGCCGTGGCCACCTTGTTGGTCGGGATCACGTTGTAGACGTCGCGCTTCACGCCGAACCCGCTGTTGAGGACGGTGGGCGCCGTGCCGTCGACCGTGCCGAGGATGGCGCGGCCGCGCAGGTCGGCGATCGTCTGCGAGGACTGCGACTGGTACTGGGCGATGGAGAACGGCACGATCGACTTGTCGTCGAGGAGGCGGCCGTCGTGCTCCTGCACCGGGGTGGTGCCCTTCTTGTCCTTGATGCAGGGGTAGATGCCGGCGACCACGTCGGCGTCCGTGATCCCCATCTGGGACTCCCAGAAGCTGCGGGTGCCCGAGCCGGCCTGCGGCAGGTAGACCGTCATCGCGTAGTTGGGGCCGGTGCCCACGTAGTTCGGGTCGCAGTGGTAGATCGCCTTCAGGTCGGCCAGCGACAGCTTGCGCGGGATCGCCGAACCGGGGGTGATGGCGTAGCTGACGCCGTCGACCGCGAAGGGCACGTAGGTCAGGCCCGGAGCCGCCGCCGCGAGGTTCAGCGAGGAGGAACGGGCGAAGTCCAGACAGCCGTTGCTCGCCTGGAGGGAGGTGAGCAGCGCGGAGCGGCCGGCGCCCGAGCCGTTCGGGCGGGCGATGGTGCAGTTCGCGTTGACCGCCGGGTCCTTGGTGGTGATGTTCGCGGAGCCGGTGGAGTCGTAGGAGCCGATGACCTTCTGGCCGTTCACGGTGATGGCCGCGGCCAGGCCGTTCATGACGTCCTGCGTGGTGTCGGAGCCGACGCCGGAGAGCTGGCGGTACGGCGGCGGGCCCGACGGGTCGGCGGCGGCGAGGCCGGCTCCGGCGATGGTGGCCGCGAGAGCGAAGGCCGAGACGCCGAAGACGATCTTCTTCTTGTTCACTTGGGATGACCCCTCAGCTAGGCTGCGCCCGGGGTGGTGCCCGGCGCGCGTGGGATGAAGTTCCGTTGGCGCGGATTGGTCAGACGGTTGTCGCCGGGCACCACCTCCTTTCGTCGTACGGAGCCGGGACGGGATGCGGGCTCCGGGTCAGTCCTGGTCCGGCGGGCTCCAGTCCCTCGGGCCAGCCTTCTTGTGGGTCGCCCAGTCCGCCGGCAGGTCCGCGGACCCGCCGGACGTCACGGCCGCTCCCCCCGCCGCACCGCGCAGCGACCGCAGCCACGGCACGGCCCGGGGCAGGAAGCGCGGGAGCACCGGTCCCGCGAAGGCCGCGAACGCCCCGACCACGAGGCAGATCAGCAGGACGTTGCGGATGGCTCCGACCACCCAGTCCGGCGTGCTCCCGGCCGCCTGGGCCGCGGGGGCGCCCGAGGTACCGGTGGCCGCCGCGCCGCCCGTGACCGCCGCGGCGGCGCTGGGTGAGGCCGTGGTGGGCGCGGGTACGGCCGCGCCGCCCGCGGCGGAGCCTGCGCCCGAGGCCCCGGAGGCGGAGCTCCCCGTACCGCCCGCGCCGGAGTCCGACGGGGCCGGCGCGCCGCCCGAACCGGACCCCGTGCCGCCCGCGGTGCCCGGGGCCGGGCTGCTCGGCGCCGGGGGCTCCGGCGACGGCGTCGGCTTCTTGCCCGCCTCGGAGCTCACCCGCTGCGCCGCCGCCCGGGTCTGGGCGCGCAGGGCCTGCGGCAGCGGGGCGTAGCCGTGCGGCAGGCTGCCCGCGGACACGCCGGGGGTCTGCCCCTGGCCGGCCGCGTAGGCCAGCATGGCGCCGTAGTCCTTGCCCTCCGCCTCCGTGAGGTCGGCGGGCACGGTGGCGGCGTAGGTGAGGACGGTGAGCGGGTACGCCGCGGGGTCCGCCGCCGCCGGGTCGGGGGAACTGACCCCGTCGGCCCCGGCCTTGCGGGCGTTCGCGGCGGCGATCAGGGCGGCCGGCTCCGGGGCGACGAACGTGCCGCCCGCGTTGAGGAGTTCGGCGCGCACCAGGCCGTACCGGTCGGCGGTCGCGGTGTCGGTGACGGCGAGCACGGCGCGCGAGCCGGCGAGCTGCGGCGGGTCCTTCTTGTACGTGGGCGGGGTGGCCGTGGCGTCCCAGGAGGTACGGGCCAGGGTGTCGCCGCGGCTCGCGGCGCGCGCGGCGGCGTGCATGTCGGTGGCGTAGGGGTGCTTGTCCTGGATGCAGAGCGGGGACTCCGGGTGCTCCTCCGGGAAGGGCTGGCAGTACGGGTCGCTCTTGGGGAAGGTGTCCAACGGCAGGGCGAGGCCGCGGTAGTTCGGGTTCACGGCCATGCCGGCGTACGAGGCGTCCCCGTGCGCGCCCGTGTTGTCGGGCGTGCCGTCGAGGAACTCCCGCGCGGCCGGGTCCCGGCCCACCCACTCCCACAGTTGCCGGGTGGTGTCGGCGAGCGGCTGCGGGACCAGGGCGTCGCCGAGCTTGCCGCCGAAGTCCAGCCCCGCGTAGGTGGGGTTGTGCCGCATGAACTCCGGGTCCCATCCCAGGTTCGCCGGGTTCTTGGCGGTGCTCTCGGCGAAGCGGGAGTTGCCGTCCTGGTAGGACTCAGTCAGCAGCTTCGCCACCAGCCTCGGGGTCAGCCGCAGGGTGTCGAGCCGGGTTCCGTTGCGGGCCTTGACCTCGTCGGGGGCCGAGAATCCGGCCTGGCTCTCGATGAAGAAGCCGATGGTGATGCCGGAGAGGGCCACGGGCGCGTAGACGGGCTTGCGCTCGGGGTCGGCGGGTGCCGGCCGGCCGAGGAAGACCAGCCCGGGCGTGCCGGAGAGCAGTTTGACGCGGGCCGTCTCGTCGGGGACCTGGGCGTAGCCGTAGATGGCCTTGCCGCCGGTCTGACAGAGGGCGGGCTGCCAGCGGGTGACGGCCTCGGCGGCCATCTCGCTGCCGATGGTGCCGCGTTCCTCGGCGCCGATCGGGCAGTAGCTGCCCAGGGGTTCGAAGCCGAGCGGGACGACGATGCGCTGCTTCCAGTTGGCCGGGCTGAGCGGGGAGGACTGGAGCTGCCCGCTGGACTGCGCGGTGTGCGGGCTGCCGTCGACCTCCTTCTCGCCGCGCGGCACGATCACCAGCCAGCAGCCGCGTCCGGCCACCGCGACCCGGGCGGGTGCGGCGACGACGGAGCCGCAGCCGAGGCCGGGGGCCTCGACGGCGGTCTGGGTCTCGAACCAGACCTCGCCGGCGCCGCGGGCGTTGGTGCGGGCGTAGGGAACCTCGTTGGTGCTGTTGACGTCGTAGAACTCGTTCCAGTTGCCCGGACTGACCGGGTCCCCGCCCACCGTGCGGAAGGGGGCGTACGAGATCCCGCTCGGGGTGGGGGGCGGCAGCGGCTCGTTCTCCGCGTCCTGGAGGTTGTCTCCGTAGTTGAGCTGGCGGGTGTTGGTGTAGGCACCGGCCTGGTTGCCCGCGCCCGCGCCGAGGGCGGAGGAACCGCCGAACTGGCACTGGTCGGTGGCGGGCCCGGTGGGCTCGTCGCCCCAGCACTGCATGATCTGCAGGTAGTTGGCGCTGTAGGCGGTGTCGGAGACCGTGGGCTTGCCGCCGGTCCAGGAGATCTTGACGACCTGGCCGACGAGGTTGCGGGTCTGGCCGACCGTCACCTTGAGGTCGGCGAACTCGCCGGCCCCGGACACGGTGACCTCGGAGCCCTCCCCGCCCGCCGCGTACGCGGTCTGCGGGCCCAGGCCGGCGGGCCCGGAGGTGGCGACCACGGGCAGCAGCGCCAGGCAGAGCGAGCCGAAGAGCAGCCGGATCCGGCGCTTGCGGGTCGGGGCGCGGAACGGGGTGCGGAACGGGGCGCGGAACAGGGTGCGAAGCGGGGTGCGCATCAGGACCCGCCCCCCGTGCGGCCGCGCCGGGTCAGGCGCCGGGTGAGCAGCGGCGGGGCGACCGTGACGGCCAGCAGGAGCAGGGCGCCGAGCACCATCAGGACGGTCTGCAGGGGCCCGCCGATGCCGGTCGAGGTGGTGACGGGGATCCCGAACAGGTCGGCCGTGCCCGCCGCGAGGGGCTGCCCGGTCACCGGGTCCACTGCCCCGCCGTCCGCGCCGCCGCTGCCCGGGCCGTCACCCGTACCGCCGGTGGCGGCCGCGGCGCCGCTCCCGCCGTCGGCTCCCCCCGTACCGCCGGAGGCCGTGCCCGCAGAGCCGCCCGTGGCCCCGCCGGAGCCCGCGCCGGCCGTACCGCCCGTGGCTCCGCCGGAGGCCGCCGCACCGCCGGCGCCCGTGGCTCCGCCGGAGGAAGCGGCGGCGCCGCCGCCACCGGAACTACCGTTCTGCGTGGGGGTCTTGTTTCCGCCGGTGCCCGTCTCGCACTGGGTGGGGCCCTGCTTGTCGCAGGCGGCGGGCTTCGGGGCGGTCTCGGCCAGGATGTTCCTGCCGTCGGGCGAGAAGGTGGGGTTGCGGCAGTTCTTGATGTCGATGTTGGCCACGGCCACGCCGGGGATGCGGCGCACCTGCTCCAGACCCGCCTGGACGAGGTTGATGGGGAGCGGCGAGTAGCCGAGCCGGTCGACGGATCGCTGGCCCTCGCAGAGGAAGTAGTAGGCGAAGGCGCCGAGCGCCTTGCCCTTCTGCGGGTTGAAGTTCGACTCCTGCGCCGTCGGGATGATCATGTAGCTGTAGCTGGAGAGCGGGTAGGTCCGCTCGTCGGCCCCCGTGTAGACGCCCTCCAGCTTCTGCGTGAGGTCGACGGGGTCGATCTGCGCGTTGCCGAGCGACACGGCGACGTTCTGGGCGGTGGGCTCGGTGTAGTAGCCCGACTTGTTGAGGACCTTGACGACCGGGAAGCCCGTCGTGGAGACCGCGTAGGAGTACTCCACGTACGTGATGGTGCCGATGTTGCCTTCTTGGGCCACGTAGCCGGAGACGCCGTTGGAGCCGGACTGGCCGACGAACCCGCGGCCCGCGACGGTGGGGAAGTTGGAGGTCTGCCCGCAGGGGGTGGAGCGGCCGGCCTTGCCGCAGTAGGCGTCCCACAGCCCCCCGTGCTGGGTGCTGAGCCACTTGGTCAGCTGGGCCGTCGTGCCCGAGCCGTCGGAGCGGACGACGGGGACGATCCGGCGGGCGGGGAGGGCGGCGGCGAGGCCCGGATTGTCGGCCTTGATGGCCGGGTCGTTCCACGTGGTGATCACGCCGGTGAAGATCTTGGCCACGACCTCGCCGGAGAGGCGGAGGTTGGTGACCCGGCGGTTGCCGATCTTGAGGTTGTACATGAAGGCGGTGCCGCCCGCGACGATCGGCATGTAAGCGAACTTCCGCGCGGGCGGCGGGTCGACGACCCCCGAGTCCTTGATCCCGTAGGGGATCTCGGAGACCGCGAAGTCGACGGTGCCGTTGCGGAACTGGTTGCGGCCGTCGGACGATCCCGTACCGCTGTAGTTGACCGTCATGCCGTACTGCTTGACGTTGGCCCGCCACTGGTCGAGGGCGTTCTGGCTCCAGGTGGAACCCGCGCCGGAGACCGGTACGTAGCTCTCGGCGGCGGCCGGCACCGCGCCGGGCAGGACGGCGGCCAGCGCGGCCAGGACCAGCGCGAGTCCGCGGACGAGCAGGCGTCCACGCCGGGCGGGTGCGCGGTCGCCCGAAGGGGCACGCACGGGGTATGCCGGGGGTCGTCCGGGCATGGGTAACTCTCCTGATCGGTCACAGATCGTACGAATGGACGCGGCGCGGGCCGCGAGGAGCGGGGGGTCACACCCGGGGCGGAGGTAGCGCCTCCCACCCCTGTGGCTCCGGCCCCCCGGCTCCCTCTTCGGTCAGTGCGAGGTCCCGCTCGGCGGCCCGGGCCCGCATCCGCTCCACGTCACGGGCGGAGGCGAGCACCCGGCGGTGCTGGGCACCGCGGCCGAGCTGGCCCGGGGCCTTGCCGCCGATGAGACGGGCGAGCACGAAGAGCAGCAGCACCAGCGCCATCAGCAGGGCGGCGCAGCCGAACCCGCGGGCGATCATGGACTTCTCCGGGGAGCCGACCAGGCTGAAGGTGGCGAGCGGAAGCGAGAGTTGCGGCCCCTCGAAGGGGTTGGCGTTGAGTCCGGTGGCGATGCCCGAGGTGAGCAGGACCGGGGAGGTCTCCCCGATGCCGCGGGCGGTGCCCAGGATGACGGCGGTGGTCAGTCCGGACCGGGAGGTGGGCAGGACCACCGTCCACACGGTGCGCCACTGACCGGCTCCCAGCGCGTACGAGGCCTCCTTCAGCGAGCCCGGCACCAGCCGGATCACCACGTCGGAGGCCCTGATGACGATCGGCAGCATCATCACGGACAGCGCGAGGGCGGCGGCGAAGCCGGACTTCTCGAAGTGGAGCAGCAGGATCCAGGTCGCGTAGACGAACAGGCCGGCCACGATCGAGGGCAGCGCGGTCATGGCTTCGACGATGGTGCGGACGAACCGCGCGTAGCGGCCCGGGACCTCGTTGAGGAACACCGCGCAGGCCAGCCCCAGCGGCACGGAGATGGCCAGCGCGATGCCGATCTGCTCCAGGGTGCCGACGATCGCGTGCAGCGCCCCGCCCTGGGTCAGCGGCTCCAGGGGGCCGGTGGCGGCCATGTCCTCGGTGAAGAAGTTGAGGTGGGCCAGGGCAGCCCAGCCGCGCATGAGCACGTAGCCGACGACGAACACCAGGGCCGTCATCAGCAGGGCGGCGACGCTGTGCACGAGGGCCTGCGCGAGGCGGGCCCGCACGGTGGCGGCGGACTCGTCCAGGGACACCAGGACGGCGTAGAGGGCCATGAAGGCCAGGTAGAGGACGACCACGAAGCCGAGGGGCGCGTTGAAGGGCAGGAGACGGCCGAACAGCAGGGCGGTCACGGCGAGCGCGGCGACGGCCGCGCCCACCATGGCGAGGACGTCGCGCAGGTGCAAGGTCGCGGTGTTGCGCCGGCGTTCGGGCGGCACCCCGGCGCCGTCGAGCACCACGGGCGGGCGGACGGTGGCGACGGCGGGAGCGTGCGTGGTGCCGGCGGCACCCGGCCCCCCGTGCGGCTTGTGCGTGAGGGCGGTCATGCGTCGGCCCCCGCTCCGGAGCGGCTGCGGGCCACGACCGAGGAGGCGATGAAGTTGACCACCAGGGTCATCAGGAAGAGGGTGAGGCCGGCCGCCATCAGTGCGGATATCCCGAGGGGGCTGGCCGAGCCGTAGCGCAGGGCGATCAGGGCGGACACGGAGATGGCGCCGTTCTCGAGGATGTGCGGCTGGATGACGAAGACCGGGGAGATGATCAGGAAGACGGCGATGGTCTCCCCCAGCGCGCGGCCGAGCCCGAGCATGGTGCCGCCGATGATCCCGCCCCGGCCGAAGGGCAGGACGACGGAGCGGATGACGCCCCACGGGGTGGCGCCGAGCGCGAAGGCACCCTCGCGCTCACCGGGCGGCGCCTGGGCGAAGGCCTCGCGCATCACCGAACAGGCGATCGGCGTGACCATCAGGGCGACGACCATCCCGGCGATGAAGGTGGAGGAGGTGTAGAAGGTGTTCGGGCTGAGCGGATCGCTCGGATCGTCCCCGTTCACCGCGAAGAGCGGGAACCAGCCCAGGTAGGTGGTGAGCCAGCGGGACAGGCCGACCACGTGCGGCTGGAACAGGAACAGCCCCCACAGGCCGTAGACCACGCTGGGCACCGCGGCCATCAGGTCGACCAGGCTGATCAGGGTCTGCTTGACGCGGCGCGGCGCGTACTCGGTGATGTAGAGGGCGGTGCCCATCGCCAGCGGCAGCGCGAAGAGGATCGCGACGCCGCCGATGAGCAGGGTGCCGACCAGGACCGCCGCCACACCGAAGTTGTGGGAGTCGGGCTCCCAGGCGGAGGTCGTGAGGAAGGCCCAGCCGGCATCGTCCAGGGCCGGCAGTGCGCGGGCGCCGAGGAAGACGCCCACCAGGGTCATGACGAGCAGGACGGCGGCGCCGGCGGTGCGGGCCGAGCCGCGGAAGATCCGGTCGGCCGGATCGCCGCTCTTGGCGAGGGCGCGCGGGGTGACGTGCGCGTCCTCGGGGGCGGCCGGAGGGATCACCGTGGTCAGGGTCACCGCAGACCTCCCCCGCGCAGGGCCAGCCCCTGGGCGTCCCCGCCGCCGGGCAGCCGCAGACCGCGCAGCCGCCGGGTGTGGGTGACGCCGGAGGCCACCTGCGCCTCGACGGAGGCGGACAGGAACAGCTGGAGGCTGTGGCGGCATTCGCGCTGGCGGCGGAAGGTGCGGACGGCCACGGCCACGCACTGCTCGTCGAGGACGAGCTGCCAGGTCCAGGCGCCGATGCCGGAGCCCGAACCGGAGCCCGAACCGGAGCCCGAACCGGACGCGGCGCCGGCTCCGGAGCCGTACATGGCGCTTGCGGTGGCACCGGGGCCGCCCGGGGCCGCACCCCCCGCACCGCAGGCACCCGCACCGGCCACCGCGCCCGTGGACATCACCACGATCGGGACGGCCTCGGCGATCCGTTCCCGGAGCCGTTCGACGGCCGCGCCGCAGGCGCCGAGGGCGCGGTACACGGAAGGACTGCGCCCGAGTTCGTGATTGTTGGAGCCGACCAGGCGCCAGGTCACGGCGTCGGGCCCGCCTCCGCGGCTCCCGCCGGGGCCGCCGTCCCCCCGGACTCCGTACGGTCCCACCGCCGTCGGCGCAGGCGCCTGACGTCTTTCTACGTCCACCCAGGACACGAACAGAAAACGTGGCTGAGACATCGGACCGCCCCCCTTCCCCACAAGCCGTGCGTGGCTGGAAAACGGCCACCCACCCATGGCCGCGGGCATGACAATCCACGGGGCGTAGGACTCTGGGGCACACGGATCGGTGAAGCAGAAACGGAGAACACGTGAACGCGCGGCGGAGGCGCGTTTCGCCTGCGGCGACCGGGAGCGGGCCGGAGCCGGGGCGCGCGAAGCCTCCCCTCGGATCCCGGGGAGTCTTCACACCCGTCCCGCCCGCGGCACCGCCACCACGGACGGGAGGCCCCGCACACACGACCCCGGGGCATGGAGCGCCGCCCGGACTCCGGGCCACCGGCCCGACGCACGGGAGCCCCATGGCCGAAACGCCACCCCTTCGCGGGCCGCCCGACGCCCTCCCGACACCCTCCCGTCGGCTGTCCGGCCACCCGATCGCCGGGGTTGCCGATCGCCGGGCCCGCCGCGCCCCGACGGACCCGCCGGCCCGCCAGTGGCGTCAGTCCGTCAGTGGCGTCAGTGGCGTCGGAGCCCCCGCCCCGTCAGCCGTGCATGCGGGCCCCCTTGAGCACCTTGTCCACGGAGTTGCGCGCCCCGTGGACGGCGATCCCGACCAGGTCGAGCCGCTCCTTGCCCACCGCCGCCACGGCCGCCCGGTTGGCCCGGTCGTGGCCCGTCCCGAACAGGTCCGAGGTGAACACCGCTGTCGACAGCCCGCGCCGCACCGCCCGCTCGTGCGCCGCCGTCACGGTCTCCTTCCCGCCCTCGAAGACGAGTACGGGCTGGCGGAACATCGGCAGGTAGGGGGTCCCGTCGGCATCCTCGTACGGCTCGCCTACCACCTCGGGGGACGCCGTTCCGAGCCCGCTGACGAGGAACGCCGTGACGTTCAGCCGCTGCCACGTCTCCAGGTCGTCGCGCAGCAGCACCGCGATCTTGGTGTCGAACCGCACGGGCGCGTCCCGCTCGCTCGCCGGTTCCATGGTCGCCCCGCTCTTCGTCTCGTCGCTCATGCCCCGAGACTGCCGGGCGTCCCCGCGCACGGTCTTGTACGTTCTTTGCGTGCAGCCCCAGCAGGAGGTTTCGGCCTGGCGTCCGCGGGTCGCGGGTGTCGTCGAGGTCTTCCACGCCCGCTTCACCGCGCACGCGTACCCCATGCACGTCCACGACGCGTGGACCCTGCTGATCGTCGACGACGGCGCCGTCCGCTACGACCTCGACCGCCACCGGCGCGGCACCCCCGGCGACACCGTGAGCCTGCTCCCGCCGCAGGTGCCGCACAACGGCTCCGCCGCGACCCCGGACGGGTTCCGCAAGCGCGTCGTCTACCTCGACACCACCCTGCTGGACGCGCGCTTCATCGGCGCCGCGGTCGACGGTCCCGACCTCGCCGACCCCGTACTGCGCCGGCGCGTCGGGCAGCTCCACCGGGTCCTGGCCGCCCCCGGCGACGAGTTCGAGGCGGAGAGCCGGCTGGCCCTGATCGGCGAACGGCTGCGCACCCTGCTCCGGCCCCGCCTCGAACTCCCGCACGGCCGGGCCCCGTTGCCCGGCCCGGGCCTCGCCCGGAGCCTGCGCGAGCTCCTCGACGCGCGGGCGGCCGACGGCCTGCCCCTGGAGGAGGCGGCCGGTCTGCTCCAGGCCCATCCCGCCCACCTGGTCCGTGCGTTCAGCGCCGCCTTCGGGATCGCCCCGCACCAGTACCTCCTTTCGCGCCGGGTCTCCCTGGCCCGCCGGCTGCTCCTCGACGGCCGCCCGGCCGCCGAGGTGGCCGCCGAGGCGGGCTTCTACGACCAGGCGCACTTCACCCGGCACTTCAAGCGCGCCGTCGGCACCACCCCCGGGCGCTACGCCCGCTCCACCGCGCCCCGACCCTCCGCGCCGCGATCCTCCGCATCCCGCTGACGGCGACCCTACGGACGAGTAGGGTGACGATCCATCAGGTCATGTGACCCGGACCCTTGACTCTGTACCCGGCAGTAGCGATTCTCGACCCAATGCTTGCGCGGGACATGACAAACAGGTGCCAGGGCGGCCACGCCTCCGGTGGACCGTGTCCTCGACCGCGCCCTCCGCCGACCGAGGACGTGAGTAGTGGCCCTGACCCGAGAACCACGAAGGCAACAAGAGGGGCCCCGCCCCCACCGCCGGCGCAAGCCGATCGCGATCCTGTCCCTGCTGATCGGCCTGCTCGCCATGGCACTGGGCCCCGTACCGGGAGCGGCGGCCGACAACGGCTGGTGGAACCCCACCGCACGGCCCGCGCCCGACTCCCAGATCAACGTGACCGGCGAGCCCTTCAAGGGCACCGACGCCCAGGGCAACGTCCGCGGCTTCGTCGACGCGCACGACCACATCATGTCCAACGAGGGCTTCGGCGGCCGACTGATCTGCGGAAAGCCCTTCTCCGACGCCGGCATCGCCGACGCGCTCAAGGACTGTCCCGAGCACTACCCGGACGGCAGCCTGGCGATCTTCGACTTCATCACCAAGGGCGGCGACGGCAAGCACGACCCCGACGGCTGGCCCACCTTCAAGGACTGGCCCGCCCACGACTCGCTGACCCACCAGCAGAACTACTACGCCTGGATCGAGCGCGCCTGGCGCGGCGGCCAGCGCGTCCTCGTCAACGACCTCGTCACCAACGGGGTGATCTGCTCGGTCTACTTCTTCAAGGACCGCGGCTGCGACGAGATGACCGCCATCCGCCTGGAGGCGAAGAAGACCTACGACATGCAGGCCTACGTCGACAAGATGTACGGCGGCGCCGGCAAGGGCTGGTTCCGCATCGTCACCGACTCCGCGCAGGCCCGCGAGGTGATCAAGCAGGGCAAGCTGGCCGTGGTCCTCGGCGTCGAGACCTCCGAGCCCTTCGGCTGCAAGCAGATCCTGGACATCGCCCAGTGCAGCAGGCAGGACATCGACCGCGGCCTCGACGAGCTGTACAACCTCGGCGTGCGCAGCATGTTCCTGTGCCACAAGTTCGACAACGCCCTGTGCGGGGTCCGCTTCGACGAGGGCGCGCTGGGAACGGCCATCAACGTCGGGCAGTTCCTGTCGACCGGCACCTTCTGGAAGACGGAGGCGTGCGCCGGCCCGCAGCACGACAACCCCATCGGCCTGGCCCCGGCGGCCGCCGCCGAGAAGCAGCTGCCGGCGGGCGTGAGCGTGCCCTCGTACGCCTCGGGCGCCCAGTGCAACACCCGCGGCCTCACCGACCTCGGTGACTATGCGGTGCGCGGCATGATGAAACGCAAGATGATGCTCGAACTCGACCACATGAGCGTGAAGGCGGCCGGCCAGGCCTTCGACATCCTCGAAACCGAGTCCTACCCCGGCGTCATCTCCTCGCACAGCTGGATGGACCTGGGCTGGACCGAGCGGCTCTACAAGCTCGGCGGTTTCGCCGCCGCGTACATGGGCGGCTCCGAGGGCTTCAGCGCCGAGGCCAAGCGGACCGACGCGCTGCGGGACAAGTACAACGTCGGCTACGGCTACGGAACCGACATGAACGGCGTCGGCGGCTGGCCCGGCCCGCGGGGCGCGAACACGCCGAACCCGGTCACGTACCCCTTCCGCAGCACCGACGGCGGCTCCGTCATCGACAAGGTGACCACCGGCCAGCGCACGTGGGACCTCAACACCGACGGCGCCTCGCACTACGGCCTGGTGCCCGACTGGATCGAGGACATCCGGCTCACCGGCGGACAGGGCGTAGTGGACGACCTGTTCAAGGGCGCCGAGTCCTACCTGCGCACCTGGGGCAACTCCGAGCAGCACAAGGCCGGCGTGAACCTCGCGTCGGGCGCGGCCGCCTCGGCGAGCTCCGCCGAGTGGAACCCGTTCACCAGCTACGCGCCCGGCAGGGCCGTGGACGGCGACCGGGGCAGCCGCTGGGCGAGCGACTGGAACGACGACCAGTGGGTGCAGTTCGACCTGGGCTCCCCGTCCCTGGTCAAGCGGGTCACGCTCGAATGGGAGCGCGCGTACGGGAGGTCGTACCGCATCGAGCTCTCCCCGGACGGCACGAACTGGCAGACGGCCTGGTCCACGGCGAGCGGTGACGGCGGCCTGGACACGGCCCAGTTCTCGGGGGTCCCGGCCCGGTACGTACGCGTCCACGGAGCGGGACGCGGTACCCAGTGGGGTTACTCCCTGTACGAAGTCGGCGTATACAGCAGCTGACGGCGCCCTGCGGGGTGTCCGGGGCCGGTGCGCCCGCGGACACCCCGCTCGGGGCGCACCGGAGCGAAGGGGAACCCGTACATGGCACGGATGCCGTTGACCGACCGGCGCAGGCAGCTGACGGAGGCGGCGATCCGCGCGATGACCCGCGACGGGGTGTCCAGGACCACGACCCGGTCCATCGCCGCCGAGGCGGGCGTCTCCCTGAGCGTCTTCCACTACTGCTTCGACTCCAAGCAGGCGCTGCTCGAGTCGGTCATCGAGACCATCACCGCGCACTACGTCACCCTCGTGAAGGCCGCGATCGTGCCGAGGCCGACGCTGCGCGAGACCATCCGGGCCGGCTTCCAGGCGTACTGGGACCACGTGGTGGCCGCCCCCGGCGCGCACATGCTGACCTACGAACTCACCCAGTACGCGCTGCGGCAGCCGGAGTTCGGGCACCTGGCGCGCAAGCAGTACGAGTCGTACTGCGATACGTACGCCGAGCTGCTCGAAGAGCTGCGCCGGATCACGCCGTTCGAGCTGAGCGTGCCGGTGGACGTGCTGGCCCGCTATCTGGCGGCCATGACGGACGGGGTGACCCTGAACTTCCTGGTCCTCGGCGACGAGAAGGCCGCAGCCGAGATCCTGGACATGGTCACCGATCACGTGGCCGGCCTCGTACGCGCCGAGTGATGGTCAGTCAGGCGGCGACCCGGAAGCCGATGTTGGACGTGGAGCTGTCCGGGGTGTTGGAACTGCGGGCCGCGACCCGGTAGCGGTTGCAGTACGAGTCGTGGCAGAGGAAGGATCCGCCGCGCATCGCGCGGGACGGGTGGCCCGGGGCGAAGGGGTCCGCGGACCACTCCCACACGTTCCCGACGGTGTTGTAGAGCCCGTGGCCGTTGGGGCGGTACGACTTCACCGGGACGGTGCCGGTGCGGCCTCCGGTGTGGGTGGTGGGGAAGTCGCCCTGCCAGATGTTCAGCAGCACCCGGCCGCCCGGTGCGAGTTCGTCCCCCCAGGGGTAGCGGCGCCCCTCCAGCCCGCCGCGCGCCGCGTACTCCCACTCGGCCTCGGTGGGCAGCCTGGTTCCGGACCATGCGCAGTAGGCCACCGCGTCGTTCCACGAGACGTGGACGACGGGGTGGTTCTGCCGGGAGGCGATCGAGGACCCGGGTCCCTCGGGGTGCTTCCAGCTCGCGCCGGACACCGCGCGCCACCACGGGACCCCGTCCACGGCCGGCGCGGAGAGGGCGAGTTCGTCCGCCAGGAGCCCGGCGAAGACGAAGGAGAAGCCGAAGTCCTCGGCCTCCGTGACATGGCCGGTGGCCTTGACGAAGGTGGCGTACTGGGCGTTCGTGACCGTCGTCGGCGCGATCCGGAAGGGGTCCACCGTC
Source organism: Streptomyces tatrensis (assembly GCF_049310065.1). Lineage (NCBI taxonomy): Bacteria > Bacillati > Actinomycetota > Actinomycetes > Kitasatosporales > Streptomycetaceae > Streptomyces > Streptomyces tatrensis. The sequence continues at coordinate 1,612,109 of NZ_JBMDLB010000011.1, forward strand.
ACCTCCCTGACCGGGCCCTCCCCGTCGGCCGGGAACCCGTCCGCGTCGTCGGTGCCCATGAGGAAGCGCCCGCCGGGCAGGTCGAGCAGGCCGCGGACGGCCCGGGGCGCGGCGACGACCGGTGCGGCGAGCAGGGTCAGGGTGCCGGCCGGGGAGTCGTGGCCCGGGGTGCAGCAGGAGGAGGACATGAGGGCTCCGGTGGACGTACGTGCGGATGGGTGCGGTCCGGCCGGGCGCACGGGGGCGCGCCCGGCCGGAGGTCCGGCGGCTAGCCGACCCGGTCGGCCGCGAGCTGGGCGGCCAGGGCGGGGATGCCCAGGTCCCGTTCTTGTGCCGGGGTGGCCTGGTAGAGCTTGTTGACCAGCTGGTGCGGGTCGGCTGCGAGGTCGTAGTACTCGCGGAACTTGACCTCTCCGGTGCCGGCCACGGTGCCGTTGGCATCGGTGTACAGCGTGTAGTACTCGACGTACTGCTTGTCCTTGGAGACGTAGGAGGACCAGGTGCGGTGGTCGGTGCCCTGGCCCTTGCGCCACCATTCGACGAGCAGGTGGTCGCGGCTGTGGGAGCTCAGCAGCGACGTGCCGTCCTGCGGGGTGTTCGGGGTGATCCCGGCGGCGTCGAGGATGGTGGGCGCGATGTCGATGTTGGCGACGATGCGGTTGTCCACCGTGCCGGCGCCGAGGCCTCCGGCGGGCCAGGAGAGGTAGAAGGGCACCTCGTGGGCGGGGCTGTAGGGCACCGACTTGGCGGTCCAGCCGTGGTCGGCCCACCCGAAGCCGTTGTCGCCGATGTAGATGACGAGGGTGTTGTCGAGCTGGCCGGTGGCCGCCAGCTTGTCCTTGAAGGCCTGGACGGCGTCGTCGACGGAGAGCAGCACGCGCAGCTGCTCGGCGCGGATGCGCTTGCCGTCCTCGAGGGTGCCGGTGGCTTCCTTGATGTAGGTCGGCTTGTCGCTGCGGTCGGCCTCGGTGACGGAGGGTCGTCCGTTCCACTCGGGTACGGGCACGCCCGCGTACTTGGCCTCGGGGGTGCGGGGTCCGTGCGAGGCGTACGGGGTGACGTAGGCGAACCACGGCCGGGTGTCGGTGGCCGCCTTGTCCAGGAAGCTCAGCGTCCGGTTCTTGATGACGTTCGTGGTGTAGCCGTTGATCGTCTGGACCGTCCCGTTGACGTTCCACTTGCCGTCCACGTACGAGGGCTGGAGCAGCGCGAAATCCTCGAAATGCGGGGGCGCGTCCGCGATGTTCCAGGCATTGAGGTATTTACCGAAGAGGCCCGTGCGATATCCGGCCTGCTTCAGATAGCGCTGGACGGTGGTGTTCTGGTCCAGGGACGCCGACGCGGCATTGTTGCGGACCCCGTGGTTGTGGGCGTAGCGGCCCGAGAACACGGAGGAGCGGGAGGGGGCGCACAGCGGGGTGGTGACGTGGCCGTGGTTGAACTTCACGCCCTCCCCGGCCAGCCAGCCGATGGTCTTCTGGAGGGCCCAGTCGGTGTGTTTGGGCTGGTCATCGGTGACGATCAGGAGGATGTTGGGGCGATTCGCGGCGGCCGCCGCGGGGGCCGCCGCCGCCTGGCCGACCGCGGGGACGGTGGCGGCCGCCGCGGCCGCCGCGGTGCCCGCGAGGAATCCTCTGCGGCTGACCTGTGCGCGGATTCTCTTGCTCATGGGTTATTTCCTCTGCTGTCCGAAGGGGAAATGACGTGGCGGCCACTGCCATGCGGAGAGCGTAGAGGGAGCTGAATACCTGTTCCATGTACGGAGTATGAAATGAGGTCAGCGTCCGTGAACCGGCGTCAGTCGAGGGTCGGGTGGGCTTCCGGATGCTCGTCCCACCAGGCCCGGTGGAAGGGGTTGTTGTCCACATTGGCCAGGTACGCGTAGACGGCCGACCGGTAGAAGAGCTCCGCCTGGCGGGCCGAGACCGTCGAGCGGTTCCAGGCGAGCCGGATGCGTCCGGTGACCGGCGCCCCGATCAGCGGGCGCATCACCGTGCCCGCCACGGCGGGTGCGGTGGGCTGGCTGAGGGAGATGGCGCGGCCCGCTGAGATCAGGTCGTACTGCATCATGCGGTCGGTGATCCGGTAGCGCAGCGCGGGGACGAAGCCGGCCTTGGCGCAGGCCTCGACCAGCGCCTCGGGTCCGCCGTCGTCGTCCTCCACCAGGGTCATCCACTGCTCGTCGGCGAGGTCGGCGAGGTCGAGGGCCTCCAGCCGGGCCAGCGGGTGCCGCGCCGACATCCGGATGCAGAAGGGCTCCTTGGGGACCAGGGTGCGGGCCGTCACTCCCGCGGGCAGCGGCACCTCGTGGTCGTTCACCTCGCCGTACACGATGACGTCGTAGCGGCCCGCGCCGAGCATCCGCACCAGGGCGGTCACCGAGTCCTCGATGTCCACGGTGATCTCCCGGCCGGCCAGGACCAGGTCCTGCCGGGCGATCAGCCCGTCGATCAGCACCAGCAGGATGCAGCCCAGGCGCAGCGGGGCGTCGGCCGTCCGGGCCCGCGCCTCCGAGCCGAGGGCGTCCATTTCGCTGAGCACCCGGCGTGCCTTGGCCAGGACGAACTGGCCGAGCGGGGTGGGTTCGACGCCGAGCCGGCCGCGGACGAAGAGTTCGCCGCCGGTGACCCGCTCGATCCGGCGCAGCTGGGCGGAGAGCGCCGGCTGGGAGACCCCGAGGATCCGCGCCGCGCCCCCCAGGCTTCCGGTCTCCGCTATCTGGCAGACGGCTTGCAGATGTCTCAACTCCAGCTGCATCCGGGCAGCTTACGCAGCGCCATCCGCCGCCGCCATAACGCCGGTCTTATGCCCGCAGGGATGTCCCGATCTGGTCATGGACACGCCCATACTCGGCCGCGAACAGCAGGACCGCCTTCCCCGGATTTCCCCGCCCCTCCCCGCCCCTCCCCGTCCCATCCCCCCCACACGATCGGAGTGGACTCTTGCAGCCCACCAGATGGATGGCCGCCCTCACGGCCATGGTGCTGACCACGGGCCTCGCCGGCACGCTGGCCACCACCGCCACCGCCTCGCAGAACGCGGTTCCCCTCCCGCCCACCTCTGCCGAACGGGCGGTCGCCGCGGCCGACGCGGCCGTGCGCAGCGGGCTCGACAGCCTGGTCAACTCCCCCCAGCAGCAGTACGACCGCCGTCTGGTCACCCCCTGGGTGAAGGACCTCTACTCCGTCGCGTACGAGCGCAGCTACCGCGGTCTGCCGGTCGTCGGCGGCGACGCGGTCGTCCTCGCCGACGGCCAGGGCCGGGTGCGCGCCCTCCAGTCAGCCTCCGCGACCGTGATCGACGTGTCGACCACCGCGTCGTTCTCGGCGAAGGCCGCCGAGGCCGTCTCGCGCGGCCGGCAGGTCAAGACCGACAAGGTGGAGAGCAGCCGGCTCGTCGTCAAGATCAAGGACGACAAGCCGGTGCTGGCCTGGGAGACCGTCCTGCTCGGCCGTACGGCCAAGGCGCCCAGCAAGCTCCACGTGTTCGTGGATGCCCGCACCGGAAAGTTCGTCGACAGCTTCGACGAGGTGGTGGCGGGCAGCGGCAACAGCAAGTGGAACGGCCCGAACCCGCTGACCATCGACACCACGGCCTCCGGGAGCACGTACTCCCTGCGCGACCCGAACCGGACTGCCCTGAGCTGCGCCGACTACAGCTCCGGCACGGTCTTCTCGAAGTCCACCGACTCCTGGGGCACCGGCAACCCCACCTCCAAGGAGACCGGCTGTACGGACCTGATGTTCGCGGCGCAGAAGCAGTGGGACATGCTGAGCCAGTGGCTCGGCCGCAACGGCGTCAACGGCAGCGGCCGCAGCTTCCCGGCCAAGGTCGGCCTGAACGACGTCAACGCGTACTGGGACGGCAGCTCGGTCACCATCGGCCACAACAACGCGAACGAGTGGATCGCCAGCGTGGACGTGGTGGCCCACGAGTACGGGCACGCCATCGACTCCAACACCCCCGGCGGCACCAGCGGCCAGGAGTCCGGGCTCGGCGAGGCCACCGGTGACATCTTCGGCGCGCTGACCGAGGCCTACATCAACCAGCCCTCCCCGTACGACACTCCGGACTACCTCGTCGGCGAGACGATCAACCTCGTGGGCAGCGGGCCGATCCGGAACATGTACAACCCGGCGGCCGTCAACAACGACCCGGCCTGCTACAGCTCCTCCATACCCGGCACCGAGGTGCACGCGGCGGCCGGCCCGCTGAACCACTGGTTCTACCTGCTCGCCGAGGGCACCAGCCCGGGCGGCGGCAAGCCGAACAGCAGCACCTGCAACCAGTCCACGCTGACCGGCGTGGGCATCCAGAACGCCGGCAAGATCTTCTACGGCGGCATGCTGCTCAAGACATCCAGCATGTCCTACAAGAAGTACCGCACGGCGACGCTCAGTTCCGCCAAGTCGCTGGACACCACCTGCAACCTGTTCAACAAGACCAAGGGTGCCTGGGACGCCATCAGCGTGCCGGCGCAGACCGCCGACCCGACCTGCACCCCGAGCGGCGAGAACAGCGACTTCTCGCTGGCGCTGAACCCGTCCTCGGGCACCGTCCAGCAGGGCGCCTCGGCCACCACCACGGTCGCCACCGCGATCTCCACGGGCACGGCCCAGCAGGTGACCCTGACCGCGTCCGGCCTGCCGGCCGGGGTCACCGCCTCCTTCAGCCCGGCCACCGTGCAGTCCGGCCAGTCCTCGACGCTGACGCTGACCGCCTCCTCCAGCGCGGCCCCCGGATCCTCGACCGTCGTGGTCAAGGGGCAGGGCACCAGCCTCTCCCACACCGTCGACTACGCGCTCACCGTCGGCGGCACCACGCCGAACCCCGGCGCGCCGAACATCGACGTGGCCGCCGTCCAGGCGCACCTGACCCAGTTCAACACGATCGCCTCCCAGAACGGCGGCAACCGCCGCGCGGGCAGCGCCGGTTACACGGCGTCGGTGGCGTACATCAAGGGCAAGCTGCAGGCCGCCGGCTACACGGTGACCGAGCAGTACTGCAGCTCGTGCACCTACCCGTCGAACAACCTGATCGCCGACTGGCCCGGCGGCCCCGCCGACCAGACGATCATGTTCGGCGCGCACCTCGACAGCGTCTCGGCGGGCCCGGGCATCAACGACAACGGCTCGGGCTCCGCGACCCTGCTGGAGAACGCGCTCGTCCTCGCCCAGAAGAACCCCACCATGACCAAGCACGTGCGCTTCGCGTGGTGGACCGACGAGGAGCAGGGCCTCAACGGCTCGAAGTTCTACGTCAACCAGCTCACCAGCACCCAGAAGACCGCCATCAAGGCCTACTACAACTTCGACATGGTCGGCTCGACCAACGGCGGCTACTTCATCAACAACGTCAACTCCACCGCGGCCGCCCCGCTCAAGGCCTACTGGACCTCCCTGAACCTCGCCCCCGAGGAGAACACCGAGGGCCAGGGCCGCAGTGACGACTACTCCTTCCAGCAGGGCGGCATCCCCACCTCCGGCTACGCGGCCGGCGCCAGCGCCCGCAAGACCTCGGCGCAGGCCACGAAGTGGGGCGGCACCGCGAACGCGGCCTACGACCCCTGCTACCACGCCTCCTGCGACACCACGAACAACATCAGCGCCACGGTCCTGGACCGCAGCGCCGACGGCGTGGCCTACACCGTCTGGAACCAGGCCGTCGGCGGCACCACCCCCGGCCCGGACTTCTCGATCAGCACCTCCCCGGCCACCGGCAGTGCCGCCCAGGGCGGCACCGCCACCTCCACGATCAACACCGCCACCACCAGCGGCGCCGCCCAGAGCGTCGCCCTGTCGGTGACCGGAGCCCCGGCCGGCACCACCGCCTCGCTGAGCCCGACCTCGGTCCAGTCGGGCAGCTCCTCGACGCTCACCGTCCAGGTCGGCGCGAGCACCGCACCCGGCACCTACACCCTGACCGTCACCGGCACGGGCTCGGTCAGCCACACCACCACCTACACCCTGACCGTCACGGGCACCGGCCCCTCCTGCACCCCGCGCCAGCTCGTCGCCAACGGCGGGTTCGAGAGCGGCACCACCCCGTGGACCACCACCACGAACGTCATCACCAACCAGGCGGGGCAGACCCCGCACGGCGGCACCTACAAGGCCTGGCTCAACGGCTACGGCACGACCCGCACGGACAGCGCCTCGCAGTCCGTGACCATCCCGACCGGCTGCTCCTCGTACCAGCTCGGTTTCTACCTGCACATCGACACCGCCGAGACCGAGAACACGGTCTACGACACCTTCACGGTCTCGGTGGGCGGCCAGACGCTGACGACCCTGTCCAACGTGAACGCGGCCTCCGGCTACCAGCTCAAGACGTTCAACGTCTCCCAGTTCGCGGGCCAGACGGTCACGCTGAAGTTCCAGGGCGTGGAGGACGCCTCCCTGCAGACCTCCTTCGTCGTGGACGACGTCACCCTCCAGGTGAGCTGACGCCCCCGGCACCCTGAACACCACACGGGCGGCACCCGCCCCGGCCACACGGCCGGAGCGGGTGCCGCCCGGCCGTGCGCGGTGTATGCAGGAGGCATGGCCCCCTCAGCGCCGCACCCACGCACCAGCCGGTTCCGGGAATCGCGCGCGGTGCTGCTCGCGGTGCCGTTCCTGCTGATCGCCATCGTCACCGTGGTGGACGTCCTGGCCCCGCCGGAGGTCCACCTGGGCCCCTTCCTGGTGGCCGCCCCCGCCCTCACCGCTTCCTTCGCCGGGCCGCGCACGACCGGGTTCGTGGGCGCCGTCGCGGTCCTCGCGCAGGTGGGCGTCGCCATCGCGCGGACCTCCCTGACGGACCTCAACCACACCTTCCAGATCATCGCCCTCGTCCTGATCTCGGCCTTCGTCACCTTCTTCGCACACTTGCGCGAAGTGCACGAGCGGCAGCTCACCCGGCTGCGCTCCGTGGCGGTCGCGGCCCAGCAGGTGGTCCTACGACCGCTGCGCGACCGGATGGGCCCGCTGCGGATCGCCTCCGTGTACCTGTCGGCGGAGGCCGAGGCCCAGATCGGGGGCGACCTGTACGCGGCCGCCCGTACCGCCGACGGCACCCGTCTGATCATCGGCGACGTCCGCGGCAAGGGACTGGAGGCGGTCGGGGAGGCCTCGGTCGTCCTCGGAGCCTTCCGGGCCGCCGCCCACCTGGAGGCCGACCTGCCGGGCCTGGTGGGCTATCTGGAGGCCGCGGTGGCCGCCGACCCGGACCGGGGCGCGGAAGGCCCCGCGGGCCCCGGACGGCCCGACGAGGGGTTCACCACGGCGGCGGTCCTCGACATCCCGGACGGGGAGCCGTCGCTGCGGGTGGTCAGCTGCGGGCACCCGCCACCGCTGCTGCTGCGCGGGGGCCGCGTCATCCCCCTCCAGGTGGACCGTCCGGCGCCGCCGCTGGGTCTGTCCGAGTTCGTGGACACCGGTTTCACCCCGCAGTCCTTCCCCTTCGAGCCGGGGGACGTGGTCCTGCTGTACACGGACGGCGTCATCGAGGCCCGTGACGCGTCGGGAGCCTTCTACCCCCTTGCGGAGCGGGCCGCGGACTGGCCCGGCGACGGCCCGGAAGCCCTCCTGCGCCACCTCTGCGCGGACCTCCTCGCCCACACCCCGGACGGCCTCCTGGGCGACGACGCGGCGATGGTGGCCATCGAGCGCGTCGGCCCGCTGCCCTGAGCGGGGACCCGTCGGGTGGACGGGCCCCCGCCGCGGCTCGGCGCGGTGGTCCGGCGCCGGGACTCAGCCTCCGTCGCGGACCGAGACGATGCCGTTGAAGACGCCCACGTAGGCCGTCCCGTCGGGGCCCAGGGTGATCGGGGCCCAGTTGTTGTCGTACAGCGGGCCGGTGCCGGTCAGCTGACGCCAGCGGCGCTCACCGGTGCGGAAGTCGACGGCCGTGAGGTACCAGGCGTCGATCCCCCAGAAGTTCGGCTCCTTCTCGTAGAAGTAGAGCAGCCCGTTCGCGGTGGAGAGCTTGGGGACCACGGAGGGCGAGCGGATCGCGCTCTGCCAGACCGTGTCGCAGCCGCTGCCGTCGGCGCGGACGTCGATGCGGCTGACGCCGCCGACGACCGACTTGCCGAGGACCAGCGAGGTGACGTTCTCGTAGCCGTAGTTGTTCTCGACGACGATGCTGTTGCCCCAGGTGATCAGGGAGTTGTCGGTGGTCGAGGCGCCCGATCCGAAGACCGGGACCTTGCACACCAGGCGCTGCCCCTCGGGCACGTCCAGGCCCCGCTTGAAGACCAGCACGTTCATCCGGTCGTCGGCGTTGTCGGTGATCGCGACGTAGCCGTTGCCGAAGAGGTCCGGGGTGGTGCCCGAGCCCTGGTTGACCGAGCCGGGCTTGGTTCCCGTACCCCGGTCGTAGGTCTGGCGCCACTGCGTGACGGGGGTGCCGTCGGCGGAGGCGGTGAAGCTGTAGAGCGCGTGGTCGGTGACGATGGAGACCCCGTCCTCGCCGACCGAGAAGGAGTTCTGGATCTCCTCCCCCGCCAGCCGGACCGAGCGGATCACCGAGGTCGCCGGGTCCACGGTGCCGACGCGGCCCTGGCGGGTGACCCACCAGATGCGGCCGTTCCAGTCGGGCATCACCGAGGTGACCGGGTCACAGGTGCCGGTGGGCCACAGGTTGGTCCAGTCGACGCAGTCGTGCGGGACCTGGCCGGTGAGGTCCCAGTCGTTGTCCACCTTGAACTGCCAGGATCCGTCCGGCTGCTGTACGTGCGAGAGCCTCAGGATGTGCTGGCGGGAGTCGGCCAGCACCGCCCGGTCCTGGTTGTCCAGGTAGAAGTAGGCGCCGCCCGAGGTGTCCTTGAAGATCTTCGAGAAGTCGAGCGAGGTGATCGCCTGGACCGTCGAGGAACGCTGCGGGAGCTGGTACTCCGCGAGCGTGGCGAGCGTACGGGGCTCCAGCAGTTTGACCTTGAAGCCGCCGAAGGTGCCGCACACCGTGACCAGCCGGCCGCCCGAGTCGAAGGTGGCCGTGGCGCATTCGCCGCCGAGGGCGGCGATCTTCTCGCTGGTCACCTCCGGTTTCTTGCCGAGCGGTCCCGACCAGGGCGAGGTGGCGCTGCCCGCCGCGTCGGAGTGCATGCCGCTGCGGCCGTTGGGCGCGAGGAACGGGTGCTGCGGCGGGGCTTCTCCGGGCAGCGGCGCGGCCGTGGCCGGAGCGCCCTCGTAATGGCTGACCAGGCGGTGGCCGGGGGCCAGGGGTATCTCGTCGGCGGTGGCCGGCGAGGTCCCGTACAACACCGCGCACGCGGCGAGAGCCGGCGCCACGGCGCAGTTCAGCGCTCTTCGGAACATCCGGACTTCCTTTCTCGTCCTCGGACTTATTGACATTGCGTATGACATCGCGCCGCGGCCAGACGCTAGATCGCACTGCCTGAGGAGTCCATGGAAGAGCCGGATGATTCACGAAGGCGCAACAGTTGATCAACTCGCGGGCGGAGAGCGGCGGGTGCCGCCGACCGGCCGCGGGTCAGGGGGTGAGACCGCCGACCACGTTCGCCGTGGCCGAGACCCCGTTGTGGATGGTCTGCGCGAGACTGCTGCTCGCGAGGTAGAAGCCGAGCAGGACGCAGACGAGCGCGTGGGACAGCTTGAGGCCGCCGCCGCGCATGAAGATCCATGCGAGGACGAGGAGCAGAACGAGGACGGAGAGGGAGATCACCATCGGAACACCTCCTTACGCGGCGCCATGGTGGCGCAGCGGGAGGGCCCTTCGGGCGAAACTCGTGTCCGCCAAACGGGTGTTGACGGTCCGTGACCGGTGTTCAGTCCTTGACGATCTCGTCCCAGTGGGCCGTTCGCCCGCACCAGCGGCCCAGCAGTACGGCGTCGTGCCCGACCGCCAGCAGGCCCGCGCCGGACTCCGAGCGGTACTCCTCGACGACGCCGACCAGCGCGGCGGTGGTGGACGCGTCGAGCATGGCGGTCATCTCGTCGCACACCAGCCAGCGCGGCCGGAGCACCAAGGCCCGGGCCACACACGCCCGTTGCAGCTGGCCGTCGCTGACCTCGTGGGGCCGCCGGTCGAGCAGGTCGGCGCCCAGGCCGACCCGGTCCGCCAACTCGCCGACGGTGGTTTCGATTTCGCTACGCCGGCCAGTGGCCCGGAGCGGTTCGGCGACGAGCTCGCGCAGCCTGAGCCGGGGATCCGCCGCCAGCCGGGGCTGCTGGAACACCATGCCGACGGAGATGCGCAGGGCGCGCGGCGCCCGGTGCCGGAAGCCGGTCACCGCCGAGCCGCCGAGGGACACGGTCCCCCGGTCGGGCCGGTGCAGCAGTGCGGCGACCCTGGCCAGGGTGGACTTGCCGCAGCCGCTGGGGCCGAGCAGCCCGAGGGATTCGCCGGGGGCCAGGCTCAGGTGGGCGCCGCGTACGACGGGGGCCCGGCGGTCGTAGCCGGCGGTGATGCCGGTGAGCTCAAGCATGGTGGCAGGCCACCCCTTCGGTGAGCGGGGGCCGCTCGGCCCGGCAGCGGGCGTCGGCGATGGGGCAGCGGGCGGCGAAGGCGCAGCCGGGCGGGAGGGCGCCGAGCTCGGGCGGGGCGCCCGGGACGGGGGTGAAGGCCCGCTCGGGGAGGGCGTCGAGGAGTCCGCGCGCGTAGGGGTGGCGGGGGCCCGGAGCGCCGAAGAAGGCTCCGGCGGGGGCGGTTTCCACGATGCGGCCCGCGTACATGACGGCCACGGTGTCGGCGATGCGGTGGGCCGCCGCGAGGTCGTGCGTGATCATCAGCAGTGCCCGGCCGGCGTCCCGGGTGTGGGCGCGCAGCTCGTCGACGGTGCGGTGGACGAGGTCCCGGTCGAGGCCGGTGGTCGGCTCGTCGGCGAGCAGCAGGGGCGCGTCGCCGATCAGCGCGAGCGCGGTGGCGGCGCGCTGGGCGAGCCCGCCGGAGAGCTCGTGGGGATGGCGGTCGAGGTGGGTGGCCGGGAAGGCCGCCCGGTGGGCCGCGGCTTCGGCGGCCTCCCGCAGCTCCGCCTTGGCGGTTCCGGTCAGTTCGCGGACCGTCTCCTCCAGGTGGGAGCGGATGGTGCGGACCGGGGTGAGGTGCGCGGCCGGGCTCTGCGGCACCAGGGCGACGCGGCGGCCCCGGACGGACCGGGCGAGGGTGCGCTCGTCGAGGGCGAGCAGGTCGGTCCCGTCGGCGAGCCGGGCCGAGCCGGCGGTCTCGGTGTTGCCGGGGAGCAGTCCGAGGAGTGCGGAGGCGAGCACGGACTTGCCGCAGCCGCTCTCCCCGACGAGCGCGAGGCACTCGCCGGGGGCCAGGGCGAGGGTGGCGTCGGTGACGGCCTCGACGTACCGGCCGCCGCGCATGCGGAAGCGGACGGAGAGCCGGTCCAATGTGAGTACCGGCTCCGGGCCGGAAACCGGAGTTTCGCCCTCAGGGCCGAGCGACACCGGGTAACGTGCATGTCGTGCGCTGCGAGAACCAAGCACGCACAACGTGCCGAGCGAGAACCAAGCCGGCACGGCAACCTCCACAACTTCATAGATCCGGGCTGGTTTCAACCCGGCTGGTGTTGATCGCGGAAGACTCTCTCGCTCGCTGAGCGATCGAGCGGCGTGAGCCAGGAATCCCCCGGTTTCGGCGGGGGAGGATTCAAAGGCTGAGCTCCGATCGGCGGCGGGGGTTGAGGCGCTCGCGCCAGGCTCCCGCGAGGCCGGCGATCGCCAGGGTCGGGACGATCAGGAGGAGCCCGGGGAAGAGCGTGGGCCACCAGTCGCCGGCGAGCAGCGAACCGCGGGCCGTCTGGACGAGGTTGCCCAGGCTCGCCTGGTGCGCCGGCAGGCCGAGGCCCAGGAAGGACAGGGCCGACTCGTGCCACATGGCGTGCGGGATCATCAGCACGGCGGCGAGCCCCGCCTGCGGCAGGACTCCGGGCACGAGGTGGCGTACGGCCACCCGCCACCGCGAGGCGCCGCCCGAGACGGCGGCGTCCACGTAGGGCCGCGAGCGGAGCGAGAGGACCTCCGCACGGACGATGCGGGCCGTGGACAGCCAGTGGGTCAGGGCCACGGAGACGATCACCGGCCACACCCCCGGCCGGAACATCGCCACGATGAAGATGCCGAGCAGCAGGTGCGGGATCGAGGACAGTGCGTCCACCACCCGCATGACGCACCGGTCCGGCCACCCGCCGAGCGCCCCGGCGAGCGCGCCGACGGCCGTGCCGAGGACGGTGGCGACCAGCGCGGCCACCAGCCCGACCAGCAGCGAGACGCGCAGCCCGTACACGCAGCGCAGCAGCAGGTCGCGGCCCACGTCGTCGGTGCCGAAGGGGTGGGCCCAGGAGGGCGGCAGGAGCTTTGCCGACAAGTCGACCGCCTGCTGGTCGAGTTGGACCAGCGGCGGCACGAGCAGCACCGCCAGCGCGATCAGGACGACGATCACCGCCGAGGTGCGCATCCGCAGGGTCCGGGTGGAGCTCCGGTCGCGGCCGTGGGACCGCCAGAGCCGCGCTCCGCCCGTGTCGCCCGTGTCGGCCACGTCGGCCCTGTCGACAGTGCCAGCCGTCGTCGTGTCAGCCATCGAAGCCCACCCTCGGGTCCGCCAGCCCGTAGAGCAGGTCGGACAGCAGGTTCCCGGCGAGCACGGCGGCCGTGGCCAGGACGGTCAGCGCGGCCAGCAGCGGGAAGTCCACCGAGGTCGCGGCCTGGACGGTGGCGGCGGCGATGCCGGGCCAGCTGAAGACGGTCTCCACCAGCAGCGCGCCGGTGATCAGCTCCGGCACCCGCGACCCGATCAGCGTCAGCATCGGGAGCATGCCGGCGCGCAGTCCGTGGCCGAGCAGCACCCGCCGCTCCCCCAGGCCCCGCGCACGGGCGCCCCGTACGGGATCCTCCTCCAGCGCGTCGGCCACGCCCTGTCTGACGTACAGGAAGAACCAGGGCAGTTGGGAGATGCCGAGGACCAGCGCGGGCAGCACCAGGTGGTGGGCCACCTGCCCTGCGGTGACCACGTCACTGCCCGCGTCGGTGAGGCCGCCGGACGGCAGCGCGCCCAGGCGCACCGAGAAGAACCAGATGGCGAGCAGGCCCAACCAGAAGGCCGGGGCCGCTTCGAGGGTGTACGCGAGCCCGGAGACGGCCCGGTCCAGCCGCCCGCCCTGGCGCCGCGCGGCCAGGACGCCGAGTCCGGTGCCCAGCAGCACGGCGATGGCGAAGGCGCACAGCGCGAGCAGCGCCGACCAGCCGAGCCGCTGCGCGATGACGTCGGAGACGGGCTGGCGCATGACCGCGGAGGTGCCGAGGTCCCCGGTCAGCGCCGAGGTGAGCCACCCCCACCAGCGCGAGAGCAGGGGCTGGTCCACGCCGAGGTTGACCCGCAGCTGGTCGAGTCCGGCCTGGGAGGCGGTGAGCCCGGCGGATCCGGCGTACGCCTTGACGGGGTCGAAGGGGGAGAGCGCGGCGACCGCGAACACCCCGAAGGTCACGACGACCAGCACCGGCCCGGCGAACAGCGTCCGCCGCCCCACCATGCGCGCCATCGGCCCCCACGGGAGACGAACAGAGCTGGTAGTCACCGGATTTCTCCCGGGATGCCCAGGGCTTCAGCCCGGGGAGGAATGGATCCCGGCAAGGTGGTTGTGGGGCGCCGGAGTTCTCTTCGCATCTGTGGTGACTTGCTCTTTCTGGCGTTGTCAGTGGTCTGGTCTAGGTTGCTCGCATGGCTGCATCTCAGGAGACGGAGGGCGCCGGGCATGCCCGGTTCACCTACCGGCTTCGTGTGTCCTCTGCCGCCCGGACCAGGTTGTTGGGTGAGTGGGATCGGTGTCGGTGGGTCTGGAACGAGTGCGTCGCTCGGTCGAGGAAAGCCCGCGTCGAGGATGAGAAGTGCGGCCCCGCCCGGCTGGACAAGATGCTGACCGCGGCCCGCACCGCGAATACGTGGCTGCGGGAGGGTTCCTCGGTTCCGCAGCAACAGTTGGTACGGGACTTCGGGAAGTCCCGTACCAAAGCATTGAAGGACGTCACGTCCCGATTGCCGATGCGGCAGCGGGCGGGGATGCCGAAGTACAAGAAGAAGGCCCACGCCGATCCGAGCCTCAACTACACCCGGCGCGGTTTCCGGATCAAGGACGGCCGTCTGCACCTCGCGGGCGGCATCAGCCTGAGGGTGGTGTGGTCCCGCCATCTCCCGGCGGACCCGTCGTCGGTGCGGGTCTTCCGCGACGGCCTCGGTCATTGGTACGCCTCCTTCGTCGTGCGCACCGAAGCACAGACCCTGCCGGAAACGGGTGCGGTGATCGGGATCGACTGGGGTGTGAGGGAGACGGCGACCACCACCAGTGACGCACATGACCTCCCGCATGCCGAGCACGGGCGGAAGGCCGCCGCGGGGCTCGCCCGCTATCAGCGGATGATGGCCCGCCGGAAACCGGTGAAGGGCAAACCCGGATCGAGGGGCTACCGGGCGGCGAAGAAGCTGACGGCGAAGCTGCACAAGAAGGTGGCCCGGCAGCGGCAGGACACCGGCCGCAAATGGGCCCAGACGGTCGTCCGCGACCACGATGCCCTGGCCGTGGAGGACTTCCGCCCGAAGTTCCTCGCCAAGTCCACCATGGCCCGCAAAGCCGCAGACGCAGCAATCTCTGCCACCAAGACGGCGCTGATCGCCATGGCGCGCAAGCACGGGCGCATCGTGCACCTTGTCCACCCCGCGCACACCACCATGGACTGCGCGCAGTGCGGAGCGAGAACCAAGCACGCACTACCTCTCTCAGAACGTACCTACACCTGCACCGCGTGCGGAGCCGTGTCCCCCAGGGACAAGAACTCCGCACACGTGATGCTCGTCCGGGCTGGTCTCAACCCGGCTGGCGCTGATCGTGTAAGAGCTGACGGACCGCAGGTCCAAGGCCAACGTGAGCCAGGAATCCCCGCCCCTTAGGGCGGAGAGGATTCAATTCTGCTTCGGCTTCCAGCTCTCGATGTTCCACCAGGGGCCGGTTCCGAGGCCGTGGTCGTGCGGCTCGGTCTGGGTGGAGGGCCCGTCCCAGCGGTCGCCCACGACGTAGAGGTGGTCGATGTGGGTGAGGTAGACGTAGCCCGGGTTCTTGACCAGCTCGCGCTGGACCGTGTCGTACGCGGCCTTACGCACGGCCGGGTCGGCGCTGCGGCGGCCGTCGGTCAGCGCCTTGTCCACGGCCGGATTGGCGTACCGGGCCATGTTGTTGAAGCCGTCGCCCGCGAGGGCGGAGTTCAGCGTCAGGTACTGGTCGAAGTCGGGGTCGGCCGGGGAGCCGCCGCCCGCGAGGACGGCGTCGGTCCGCATCCTGGGTTCGATGACCTCCCAGCTGCCGGACTCGGTGGTGACCTGGATGCCGGCCTTCTTGGCGTCGGAGGCGAAGGCGAGGGCGTGGTCCTGGCGGAGCTTGTCGCCGGAGGGGTACCAGAGCGGGAAGGCGGCGCGGACCCCGTCCTTGGCGCGGATGCCGTCGGCGCCGGGGATCCAGCCGGCGTCGTCGAGGATCTTCTCGGCCTTCGCGAGGTCGTACGGGCGCTCGGTGCCGGCGGTGAACCACGGGCTGCCGGTCGGGACGGGGCCGTAGGCGGCCTTGCCCGCGCCTTCGAGGAGCTTGTCGACCAGCGCGCCGCGGTCCACGGCGATGTCCAGGGCCCGGCGGACGGCCGTGTCGCCGGTGACGGGGTTCTCGGTCGGCAGGGTCACCTGGCGGTAGTCGTAGGTCTTGGCGGCGTACGTCTTGAGCGACTTGTCGGCCTTGAACCCCTTGGCCAGGTTCGGCGGCAGGACGGCCCCGTCCAGTTCGCCGGAGCGCAGCCGGGTGGCGCGCACGTCGTCGTCCTTGATGACCGCCATGGTGAACTTCTTCACCGCGGGCTCGCCGCCCCAGTAGGACGGGTTGGCCCTGAAACTCAGCTTCTCGCCCTTGGACCAGGCGGTGAGCACGTACGGTCCCGTGCCGATGGGCTTGGTGGTGAACTCGCCGCTGTTGACGTCCTGTCCGCCCGCGACGTGCTCGGGGGCGATGGGCAGGACGGTCCGCTCGGCGAAGGGGGCGTAGGGGTACTTCAGGGTGAAGACGACGGCGTCCTCACCGCGCGCCGTGACGTCCGCGACCGCGTCGAGCTCGGACTTGGACGCGTTGTTCGTCTTCGCGTCGAGGATCGTCCGGTAGGTGAAGACGACGTCCTTGGCGCCGAAGGGCCGTCCGTCGCTGAACTTCACGCCCCGGCGCAGCGGGTAGGTGTAGGTGAGGCCGTCCGCGGAGACCTCCGGGAGCGCCTCGGCCAGCGCGGGCTTCAGCTTCATGTCGGCGTCGTGCGCCAGCAGTCCGTCGAAGATCTTCGAGTTGCCGTCCTTGCCGTAGCCCAGGAGCGGGCTGAGGCTCTCCGGCTCGGTGGCTATGCCGACCACGGCGGAGTCGGCCGCCCCGGCGCCCGCCGCGGCACCTCCCCCGGGGTTCGAGCAGGCCGCCGCGCCTGTGGCGATCACCGCGGCCGCGGTCGCCCCGGCCATTCCCCGTACGGTCCGGGCCTTCATCTGATGCACTTCCTCCGTTATTGCAAATAGTTCGCAATAATGCCAGACGGAAACGGAAGAACACGAACCGGGCCGTACCGGCGGGAAGGGCGCGCAGGGGTCTTGCCCGACGGCCGCAGGGCATGCCATATATGTCTAGACCTTTCCGGGGAGCCGGAAGAACCGGAAGATCCACCCCGCGGGAAGAACCACCCCGCAGGAAGATCCGCCGCACCGCAAGACCCGAGGAACGGAAGAAGAGGGCGCCCGCCGTGCACGACCCCGCACCCAGCACCGCGCCGCACCCCCCGTGCCGCTCCCGGCGGCCGTCCGTACGGGGAGCGGCGCCCGCCCTCGCGCTGGCCCTGGCGGCCGCCGCGCTGACGGCGTGCGGCGCCTCCGACACCACGCCCCCGGCGGCCCCGGCGGGGCTCACCGCCCAAGCGGGCAGCGCCACTTCGGTCCACGTCATGTGGGAGTCGCCCGCGCCCGCCGACGGGGTGACCTCCTTCCTCGTCTTCCAGGCGGACCGGCTGGTCCGTGAACTGCCCGCCGACAAGACGATGACGGACATCACCGGCCTCGCTCCGCGGACGGCCTACGCGTTCACGGTCCGGGCACGGGACGCCGCCGGGAACACCTCCCCGGCCGGCGCGGCCGCCTCGGCCACCACCCCCGCGGCCACGGCCGAGGACCGGCTGCCCCCGACCGCCCCGCCCCGTACGGAAGGCCGGGCCCTCGGGCCCACCTCCGCCCGGCTGACCTGGGCCGCGGCCGCGGATGACACGGGCGTCACCGCGTACGACGTCTACCAGGGCGACGCCCGCATCCACACGGCCGGCCCCGGCACCACCACGACGGTCCTGGAGGACCTCCGGCCCGACAGCGTGTACACCTTCACCGTCCGGGCCCGCGACGGCGCCGACAACTCCTCCCCCGCCGGTCCCGCCGCGGACGTGACCACCCCGCCCGGGCCCGGACAGCGGGCCGGCACCGCTCCGGCCGAGTTCACGGCGGTCGCCTCGCCGGGCGCGGTCGCCCTCGCCTGGACCGCCCCGGCGACCGGCCGGGAGACCACCGAGTACGAGCTCTACGTCAACGGCCGCCCCACCACCGTCATCCAGTTCGGCAAGGGCGCGGTCCCGGCCGGCCGGGCGGAGCACCGCCTCACGGTCGCCGAACCCCCCGGCACCGCATGGACGGTGAAGCTCCGGGCGCGGCTGCCCGACGGTACGTGGGGCGCCTTCTCCGAGGAACGACGGATCGAACTGGCCTCCTGAAACGCGCCCCGCACGCCTCCCGAACCGCCTCCCGAACTCCGGTCGGCGGAGCACTTCCTGACAACCTGTTCGTTCGATCTGCCCCGAACGGTACTGCGGGGAAAGAAGATCGCGCAGAATGTTCCCGTGTTCGGTGAGTGCTCGGTCAACAACAATCAGGCAGATTCCGCGGACGGCGATCCTGGGCCAGACTCTGGCGCCGTGCCGGGAAACCTGCCGCCGGAAACGGCGAGCTTCGTGGGCCGTGAGCGTGAACTCGGCCTCCTGTCCGACCTGCTGCGCGAGCGGCGGCTCGTGACGCTCACGGGCGTCGGCGGCGTCGGCAAGTCCAGGCTGGCCCTGCGGGCCGCCGCCGACCCGCGCCAGCGCAGGCCCGACGGGATCTGGTGGGTGGAGCTCTCCCCGCTGCGCGACGCCGAACTGCTCACCGCCACCGTGGCGCACGCCCTCGGTCTCGCCCACCAGTCCCCGCGCCCGCTGGACGAGGAACTGTGCGCGTGGATGGCCGACAAGGAGCTGCTGCTCGTCCTCGACACCTGCGAACACCTGGTGGCCGCCTGCCGCCACCTGGTGGGCGAACTCCTGCAGTCCGCGCCGGGCCTGACGGTGCTCATCACCACCCGCGAGCCGCTCCGCAGCCCCGGGGAGGAGCTGGTCGAGGTCAGCCCGCTGCCCAGCGACGGGCCCGACAGCGACGCCCTCGCGCTGTTCCGGGCCCGCGCGATCGCCGCCACCCCGCACGCGGCGGCCGCCTTCGCCGACCCGGACCGGGCGGCCCTCGCCGCGGACGTCTGCCGCCGCCTGGACGGGATCCCCCTCGCCCTCGAACTGGCCGGAGCCCGGATGCGGCTCTGGACCCTGGAACAGATGGCGCAGCGCCTCGAAGGCCGCTTCGACCTGCTCGCCGGCACCACCACCGCCCGGCTCCCCCGGCACCAGACGATGCGCACCGCGATCGGCTGGAGCCACGAGCTGTGCGAGCCGGTCGAACGGCTGCTGTGGGCCCGGCTGTCGGTGTTCACCGGGGACTTCGACGTCGCCGCGGCCCGCGCGGTGTGCTCGGGCGGCCCGCTGCCCGCCGCCCGGGTGGAGCGGGTCCTGGCGGGCCTGGTCGCGAAGTCGGTGGTCCGCTGCAGCCGCGAACGGGGCGCGGGCGCCCGCTACCGGCTGCTGGACACCATCCGCGAGTACGGCCAGGACTGGCTGGCGGAACTCGGCGAGGAACGGGGCGTCGCCGACCGGCACGCCCACTGGTACGCGGCCCTCTCCAAGGCCGCCGACCCGGGCTGGATGGGCCCCGGCCAGCTGGACTGGTACCGCAGGATGACCGCCGAGCACGCGCAGCTCCGTACCGCCCTGGAACACCTGCTCCGCTCGGACCCCACGGCGGCCCTGGAGACGGCAGGCGCGCTCTGGTTCTTCTGGTTCTCCTGCGGCCACGTCCACGAGGGCCGGGCCTTCCTGGAACGGGCCCTGAGCCGGGGCCCGCGCTCGGGAGCCGCCTACGTCCAGGCCCTGTGGGCCCTGGGGCTCACCGCCCTGCTCCAGGGCGACCTGGCCACGGCCGAGGAGCTCGGCAAGGCGTGCACCGGGGCCGCGGCCACGCTGGCCGACCCGGAGCCGGAGCTGCGCGCCGCGTACCTGCACGCGGTGGCGGTGCTGATGCCGGGCGATCCCGTACGGGCCCTGGCGCTCGCCGGCCCCCGGGCACGCGGGGGGCACGGCGGGAGACCCAGCGGCGTGGGCTGGCTGCTGTGCCGGCTGGCCACCGGCTACGCCCTGTGCGACCTCGGGCGCTTCGAGGAGGCCGAGCAGGAGGCGCGGGGCCTGCGCGAGGCCTGCGCCGAGCTGGGCGAGCGCTGGCTGCGGGCGTACGCGGACTACATCCTGGCCGTGGCGGCGCTGGGGCTCGGCCACCACGGGGAGGCGGCCCGGCACGCGCGGGCGATGCTGTCGGGCAAACGGCTGCTGGGCGACCGCTTCGGGATCGCGCTCGGTCTCGACCTGCTGGCGGCGGCGGTGGCGGCCATGGGAGACGGCGAGCTGGCGGCCCGGCTGCTGGGCACGGGGCACGCCTGGTGGCGCACGGTGGGCCGGCCGCAGATGGGCTCCCCCTCGCTGACGGCCGTGCGCGACCAGGGCGAACGGCAGGCCAGGGCGGCGATCGGCGACGAGGCGTACGAGCACGCCTTCCTGGGCGGCGCGGCGGCGTCCACCGGCTGAATCCCTGTCCTTGGGTTCAACCAGTGGACGACGCGGCCAGTGGCGCGTCGGCGTAACTCCGGGGCTCCCGTCAGTACGGGAGGGGTCTGCCCGACGGGGTACGCAGGTCCAGGTCTCGGGGTGCGGGCTTCGGGACGGGCTTTCGGATCAGCTGCTGGCGCATGCTGCCTCCTCGCTCAGACCAGGGCCGGGCGGCGGGGTTCCACCGTGCGGCCGTCGGGGAGCAGTTCACCTGTGTCATCGAAGACCACGGCACCGTTGCACAGCAGGTTCCAGCCCTGTTCGGGGTGGAAGGCCACGGTGCGTGCGGCGTCGTGGTCGACGCTGTCGGCGGTAGGGCAGGGGGGCTGGTGGGAGCACATGGCGCACCTCCTCGCAGAGTGGGGCGGGAAGGCCGGTGGTCACCCGGTCGAATCCGCGATCCACGGTGGCGGTGAGTATTGCTGATCGCCACCCCCGGACGGAACCCATATTCGCCGCCCAGTTCAGGGTGTGTATGCCCGATTACGATGCGCTCATGCCCGCTATCCGGATCATTCACCGCACACTTCTCGACACCGGGGAGGCGTGGAGGAGGCTGACGGACTGGGAACACCACGCCGCCGTCGTCCCGCTCACCCGGGCGATCATCGAAACGCCGCCTCCCACGCACACCGGAAGCCGTTTCACCATGCGTACGGGCGTGGGGAGCGTCACCTTCGACGACCCGATGGAAGTCACCTTCTGGCAGCCCCCGCAGGGCGGCTCCGCGGGACTGGTCCGGCTCGTCAAACACGGCCGTGTGGTGCGGGGCCGGGCGGAGATCGAGCTCCGCCCCTCGCCCGCGGGCGGCTGCGAGGCCGAATGGCGCGAGGAACTGCGCGTACGCGGCCTGGGCCGCCCGTTCGACCCCCTGGTCGCGGCGGCGGCGCGCCTCCTCTTCACCCGCGCCCTGAAGGCCCTCCTGCGCCCCTGAGGGCGCCACCGGCACGCGAAGGGGCCGGGGGCCGCCCTGAGGCGGCCCCCGGCCCCTTCCCCGCCCGAGCCCCGCGCTAGCGGATCGGCATGCCCGAGAGCGTGCGCGCGATCACCAGCCGCTGGATCTCGCTCGTCCCCTCGAAGATGGTGTAGATCGCGCTGTCGCGGTGCATGCGCTCCACCGGGTACTCGCGGGTGAAACCGTTGCCGCCGAGGATCTGGATCGCCTGCGCGGTGACCTTCTTCGCGGTCTCGCTCGCGAACAGCTTGGACATCGAGCCCTCGGCCGAGGTGAAGGGCTTGCCCGCGACCGCCATCCAGGAAGCCCGCCACACCAGCAGCCGGGCCGCGTCGATGGAGGTCCGCATGTCCGCGAGCTGGAAGGCGATGCCCTGGTTGTCGATGATCGGCCGGCCGAACTGCGTACGGGTCTTCGCGTAGTCCAGCGCCACCTCGTACGCGGCGCGCGCCGTGCCGACCGCCATGGCGCCGACGGCGGGGCGGGAGGCCTCGAAGGTGGCCATGGCCGCGTTCTTCACGCGCTCGCCGCCGCCCGCCCTGGCCCGCTCACGGGCCCGCGCGAGCCGCTCGTCCAGCTTCTCCTTGCCGCCGAGCAGGCAGGAACCGGGGATCCGTACGTCCTCCAGCACCACCTCGGCGGTGTGCGAGGCGCGGATGCCGTGCTTCTTGAACTTCTGCCCCTGGGACAGGCCCGGGGTGTTCGGCGGCACGATGAAGGAGGCGTGCCCCTTGGTCCCCAGCTCCGGGTCGACCACGGCCACCACGATGTGGACGTTGGCGATGCCGCCGTTGGTCGCCCAGGTCTTGGTGCCGTTCAGCACCCACTCGTCCGCGGCCTGGTCGTAGACGGCGCGGGTGCGCATCGCGCCCACGTCGGAGCCGGCGTCGGGCTCGGAGGAGCAGAAGGCGGCGACCTTCACGTCGTCCGGGGTGCCGTACATCTGGGGGATCCAGGTGCCGATCTGCTCCTCGGTGCCGTTGGCGACGACGCCGATGGCGGCGAGCCCGGTGCCGACGATGGACAGCGCGATGCCCGCGTCGCCCCAGAACAGCTCCTCCATGGCCATCGGGATGCCGAGGCCGGTGGGGTCGAAGAACTGCTGGGCGTAGAAGTCGAGGGAGTAGATGCCGACCTTGGCGGCCTCCTGGATGACGGGCCACGGAGTCTCTTCGCGCTCGTCCCATTCCGCGGCGGCGGGGCGGATCACGTCGGCGGCGAAGCCGTGGATCCAGTCCCGTACCTGCTTCTGGTCGTCGTTGAGCTCCATGGTGAACTCCGCCATGTCCCCTCCAGCTTTCTCTGCACAGTAGTTACCAGCGGCAGTTACCAACGGTAACCCTCACTCCGACTCCAGTCTGTTACCGGCCGGTAAGCACTGTCAAGCAGCGGCGATGACGGACCGCCGATGAGATCACCAGGGTGTGCGGGGTGTTACGTTGCGTGGGCCTGAAGGACATCGCAAGGGCGGGGAGTGACACGGCATGGAGACCACACGGCAGTCCGGCGAGCCGGGAGCGGGCGAGCGCCGGCGGCGGGAGCTGCTGGAGGCCGCCGACCGGGTCGTCCTCAGGGACGGCCCCAAAGCGTCCATGAACGCCATCGCGGCGGAGGCCGGGATCACCAAGCCCATCCTCTACCGCCACTTCGGCGACAAGGCGGGCCTCTACCAGGCCCTGGCCGTCCGGCACACCGACGCCCTGCTCGACTCGCTGCGCGCGGCACTGGACGCCCCCGCCGAACGGCGCAGCCGGGTCGAGGCCACCCTCGACACCTATCTTGCCGCGATCGAGGCCCGTCCCCAGGTCTACCGCTTCCTCATGCACCCGGCCGAGGACTCCCAGGCCCCCGAACGCGGCTTCGACGTCGGCCTGCACTCGGCCCCGCTGCTGCGCCGCCTCGGCGAGGAACTGGCCCAGGTGATCGGCGAACGCGTGGACCTGGGCCCCGGCGGCGAACGCCTGGCCCGGGTCTGGGGCCACGGCATCGTCGGCATGATGCACGCGGCGGGCGACTGGTGGCTCGGCGAACGCCCCTGCGACCGCAAGGAACTCGTCAGCGCCCTCACCGACCTCCTATGGGGCCGCCTGGCCACAGCCGGCAACCGAGCGGACGGCCCGGGCTTCTGACCGAAGCGGGCCGCCGGGACCCCACTCGACCCCGCCGGGGGCGCGTCCAGCCCCCGGGACCACCCGGCCCGCCCGGGCACGTCCGGCGCCGCCGGGCCAAATCCAGCCCCGCCGGCGTTTGAGGCGCGGGTCCGGGCAGAGCCCGGCGCCCGGCGGAGCCGGGGTTCCCGGGGCGCCGCCCCGGACCCGCGCCTCAAACGCCGGCGGGGCTGAAACAGCCCGGGCCCACCGCAAGCTAGTCGCGCAGCGCAGCCGCGCCCCAGTCCGTCTTGCGGATCGCCCGCCGCAGGCGCCGGGCCCGCAGCCCCGTCACCCGGTCCGCGTACACCACACCGGCCAGGTGATCGCACTCGTGCTGCAGGCACCGCGCGAAGAACCCGGTCCCGGCCACCCGCACGGCCGCGCCGTCCGACGTGACCCCCTCCACCACCGCGCTGTCGTAGCGGAGCGTCCCCGCCTCCAGCCCCGGCAGGGACAGGCAGCCCTCGGGCCCCAGGTACTCGTCCCCGTCGGCCGACACCAGGCGCGGGTTGACGATGTGCCCGACGTGCCGGACGTCCTCGTCGTCGGGGCAGTCGTATACGAACACCCGCTGCCCGACGCCGATCTGGTTCGCGGCGAGGCCGACGCCCTGGGCGGCGTACATCGTCGCGAACATGTCCTCGATGAGCCGGTCGAGGGCCGGTCCGAACTCGGTGACCTCCGCACAAGCGGAATGGAGCACCGGGTCGCCCAGCAGGCTCATGGTGCGGACGATGCCGGAGGTACCGGGGAGGGGGCGCTGTCGCATGGCGGTAAGGGTACGACGGGCGACTATATGAGGAGATCTTCGGCAGACCGGGGGCGCCGCGGTCGGGGCGCGGGCAGGTCATGGATAGGCTGGGGGCGACCGACGCAAGGAGGACAAGGGACGATGGCAGGCAACACGGAGCCGCTTTCGCCGCGGGCCAAGCTGGCCGTGACGGCGGGCAAGGCCGCAGCGGCGGTGTCGCGGGCCGCGGGACGCGGAAGCGGATCGGTGATCGGAGGCAAGGTCGCGCTCAAGCTCGACCCCGATCTCCTCGGCGCGCTGGCGCAGCATCTCGACGTCGTCCTCGTCTCGGCGACGAACGGCAAGACCACGACGACCCGGCTCATCGCGGAGGCCCTGCGGGCCAGCGGCCCGGTCGTCTCGAACGCACTGGGCGCCAACATGCCCGCGGGCATCACCTCCGCCCTGGCGGGCGGCTCGGACGCCCGCTACGGCGTCATCGAGGTGGACGAGAAGTACCTGGCCGGAGTGGCCCGGGACGTCACCCCCAAGGTGATCGCCCTGCTGAACCTCTCCCGCGACCAGCTGGACCGCGCCGCCGAGACCCGCATGCTCGCGGAGAAGTGGCGCGAGGGCCTCTCGGGTTCCAAGGCGGTCGTCGTCGCGAACTGCGACGACCCGCTGATCGTGTGGGCCGCCTCCTCCTCCTCGAACGTGGTCTGGGTCGCCGCCGGCCAGGAGTGGAAGGACGACGCCTGGTCGTGCCCCTCCTGCGGTGGCGTCATGCAGCGTCCGGGCGACGACTGGTTCTGCGGCGAGTGCGGTTTCCGGCGTCCCACCCCGAGCTGGGTGCTCTCCGGCGACCACGTGCTCGACCCGCACGGCAGCGCCTGGCCGATCAGCCTCCAGCTCCCGGGCCGCGCCAACAAGGCGAACGCCGCCATCTCGGCCGCGGTCGCGGCCGTCTTCGGCGTCCCGCCGCAGGTGGCGCTGGAGCGGATGTACCAGGTGCAGGCCGTCGCCGGACGCTACGACGTGGTGAGCTTCCAGGGCCGCGAACTGCGCCTGCTGCTCGCGAAGAACCCGGCCGGCTGGCTGGAGACCTTCTCCCTGATCGACCCGCCGCCGACCCCGGTGATCCTGTCGGTGAACGCGCGCGGCGCGGACGGCACCGACACCTCCTGGCTGTGGGACGTGGACTACCCGCGCCTGGCCGGCCACCCGATCTTCGTGATCGGCGACCGCAAGCTGGACCTCGCGGTCCGTCTGGAAGTCGCGGGCCTGGACTTCCGCGTGTGCGAGACCCTCGACGAGGCCGTGCAGCTGGCGCCGCCCGGGCAGATCGAGCTGATCGCCAACTACACCGCCTTCCAGGACGTGCGCCGCCGCGTCGGCAACTAGTACCCATAAGGACAAGAGCATGAGCGACAACAGCCTGCGTCTGGTGTGGGTCTACCCCGACCTGCTCAGCACGTACGGAGACCAGGGCAACGCCCTGGTCGTCGAGCGCCGGGCCCGCCGGCGCGGCCTGGACGTACAGCGCGTGGACGTGCGCAGCGACCAGCCGATCCCGACCTCGGGCGACATCTACCTGATCGGCGGCGGCGAGGACCGGCCGCAGCGGCTGGCCGCGGAGCGCCTGGTGCGCGACGGCGGTCTGGAGCGCGCCGTCTCGAACGGGGCGATCGTCTTCTCCGTCTGCGCCGGGTACCAGATCCTGGGCCAGGAGTTCGTCAACGACGTCGGCGAGCGCCAGCAGGGCCTCGGCCTGCTGGACGTGGTGACCGTGCGCGGCGAGGGCGAGCGGTGCGTCGGTGACGTGCTGGGCGACATCGACCCGCGGCTCGGGCTGCCGCAGCTGACCGGCTTCGAGAACCACCAGGGCGTCACGCACCTCGGCCCGACGGCCAGGCCCTTCGCGCGGGTCACGAAGGGCCGGGGCAACGGCACCGGCGACGGCACCGAAGGCGCGTACAACGACACGGTGTTCGGCACGTACATGCACGGTCCCGTGATGGCGCGCAACCCGCAGATCGCGGACCTGCTGCTGAAGCTGGCCCTCGACGTGAACGCGCTGCCGCCCATCGACGACCGCTGGTACGAGGCGCTGCGCGCCGAGCGCATCGCGGCGGCCACGCAGCCCGCGTAGCCCTCTCGGCACCCGTTGTCCGGCCCGGATTCCCCTGGTGGGATCCGGGCCGACGTGTTTTCGTACGACTGATCTGACCAGCATGTGGAGGATGGTTCAGTCCACCCTCGATCCGCTTGTAGGGTGCTGGGTAGTTCCAACCGGACGACGTGGTCCGGTCGTCGGCCCACGTTGCAAAGGTCCTCCCTGCCATGCGCATAGGTGTGCTCACTTCCGGAGGCGACTGCCCCGGGCTCAACGCCGTCATCCGCTCCGTCGTGCACCGCGCCGTCGTCGACCACGGGGACGAGGTCATCGGTTTCCACGACGGCTGGCGCGGCCTCCTGGAGTGCGACTACCGCAAGCTCGATCTGGACGCCGTCAGCGGCATCCTGGCCCGTGGCGGAACGATTCTGGGCTCCTCCCGGGTCCAGCCCGCCCATCTGCGCGACGGCGTGGAGCGGGCCCGCGGCCACGTCGCCGACCTCGGCCTGGACGCCATCATCCCGATAGGCGGCGAAGGCACCCTGAAGGCCGCGAACCTGCTCTCGCAGGGCGGCCTGCCGATCGTGGGCGTCCCCAAGACGATCGACAACGACATCGCCTCCACCGACGTCACCTTCGGCTTCGACACCGCCGTCGGCGTGGCCACCGAGGCGCTGGACCGGCTGAAGACCACCGCGGAGTCCCACCAGCGCGTGATGGTCGTGGAGGTCATGGGCCGTCACACCGGCTGGATCGCCCTGCACTCGGGCATGGCGGCCGGCGCGCACGCGATCGTCGTGCCGGAGCGCCCCTTCGACATCGAGGAGCTGACGGCGATCGTCGGCGAGCGCTTCGAGCAGGGCAAGCGCTTCGCGATCGTCGTGGTCGCCGAGGGCGCCAAGCCCGCCGAGGGCAGCTCGATGGCCCTGGAGGAGGGCGGCACCGACATGTACGGCCACGAGCGGTTCGCCGGCATCGGCAACCGCCTCGCCGTCGAGCTGGAGGACCGCCTCGGCAAGGAGGCCCGGCCGGTCATCCTCGGCCACGTCCAGCGCGGCGGCACCCCCACCGCCTACGACCGCGTCCTCGCGACCCGCTTCGGCTGGCACGCGGTGGAGGCGGCCCACCGGGGCGAGTTCGGGATGCTCACGGCGCTGCGCGGCACGGACATCGTGATGGTCCCGCTCGACGAGGCCGTCCAGACCCTGAAGACGGTCCCGGCCGAGCGCTACGCCGAGGCGCAGAACGTTCTGTGATCTTTCCCCCCTTCTACGTGTCACTCCTGTAATGGGCGCCCCCGGACGATTTCCCGTCCGGGGGCGGCATTACTGTGGTGGGGCACCACGGGTCAAGGGAGTGAAGAGATTGAGTTACCTCGCGCACGACGGCATGGACATGCACGACATGGACCTGCCGCCCTTCACCCTCGGGCGCGGGCTGGAGTTCTCCTTCGACGCCTTCTTCCTCATCGGCTCGCTCCTCGGCCTCGCGCTGTACGGGTGGGGCGTGCTGCGGCTGCGCCGGCGCGGGGACTCCTGGCCGGTCGGGCGGACGGTCGCCTTCACCATCGGCGTGCTGAGCGTGGCCCTGGTGATGTGCACCAAGCTGAACGACTACGGCATGGTCATGTTCAGCGTGCACATGGTCCAGCACATGGTGATCAGCATGCTCAGCCCGATCCTGCTGCTGCTGGGCGCGCCCGTGACGCTGGCGCTGCGCGCGCTGCCGCCGGCGGCCCGCGGTCACAAGGGGCCGCGCGAGCTGCTGCTGATGCTCCTGCACAGCCGGTACATGAAGGTGATCACCCATCCGGTGTTCACCATCCCGATGTTCATCGCCAGCCTCTACGGGCTGTACTTCACCCCGCTCTTCGACTTCCTGATGGGGTCGAAGACCGGCCACATCGCGATGATGGTGCACTTCCTCGCCGTCGGCCTCGTCTTCTTCTGGCCGATCATGGGTGTGGACCCGGGCCCGCACCGCCCCGGCTACGTGATGCGGATGCTGGAGCTGTTCGCCGGAATGCCCTTCCACGCCTTCTTCGGCATCGCGCTGATGATGGGCAGCGAGCCGATGATCAAGACGTACGCGAACCCGCCCGCCTCCCTCGGCATCGACCCGCTGCTCGACCAGCAGTGGGGCGGCGGCATCGCCTGGGCCTTCAGCGAGATCCCCTCGGTGCTGGTGCTGATCGCGCTGGTCTACCAGTGGTACCACTCGGAACAGCGGGCCGCGAAGCGCTCCGACCGCTCCGAGGACCGCAACGGGGACCAGGAGCTGGCGGCCTACAACTCGTATCTCGCCTCACTCCAAGCGCGTGGCCAGTAGCGCCGGACCGCCTTGAGGCGCCACCATGGGGCATGACCGGATCCGTGAAGGCTATGGCAGTGATGACCTTCGCCTCTCTGGTGGCGATCGCCACGTATTCCGTGGCCCTCGGAAGCAACGGCTGGCTGTGGTTCGGCTGGGTCGTGCTGGGGCTGCTGACCGCGGGAATGGCTGCCTCGGGCGGTGCCTGAGCAGCTACCTGAGTAGGTACCTGAGTAGCCGCACCCTCCACCCTCTGGTGAGCCGTCCGTAGGATGTCCGTGACCAAGGGACGTCGACGGGAGCCGCCTGGTGTTCTACCACTTGCTCAAGCACGTGATCCTGGGACCGCTGCTGCGGCTCCTGTTCCGGCCCCGCATCGAAGGACTGGAGAACATCCCTGAGGACGGGGCCGCGATCGTCGCGGGCAACCACCTGTCCTTCTCCGACCACTTCCTGATGCCCGCGATCCTCAAGCGGCGCATCACCTTCCTCGCCAAGGCCGAGTACTTCACCGGACCGGGCGTGAAGGGACGGCTCACCGCCGCCTTCTTCCGCAGCGCCGGCCAGATCCCGGTCGACCGCTCCGGCAAGGACGCCGGTCAGGCCGCGCTCCGCGAGGGGCTCGGGGTGCTGTCCAAGGGCGAACTGCTCGGCATCTACCCGGAGGGCACCCGCTCGCACGACGGACGGCTGTACAAGGGCAAGGTCGGGGTGGCGGCGATGGCGCTGGGCGCCGCGGTGCCCGTCGTCCCGTGCGCGATGGTCGGGACCTTCGAGATCCAGCCGCCCGGACAGAAGCTCCCCAAGATCCGCCGGGTCACGATCCGCTTCGGCCGGCCGCTGGACTTCTCCCGGTACGCGGGCATGGAGGGCGAGCGGGCCGTGCTGCGGGCCATCACCGACGAGATCATGTACGAGGTCCTCGCCCTGTCCGGCCAGGAGTACGTGGACCGGTACGCCGCCGAGGTCAAGGCGGAGGAGGAGCAGGCACGGAAGAAGGCCCGGCGCAGGACGCGCTGAGCCCCCTCCCGTGTCATGCGGAACCGTTCCCGCCCGGTCCGGCTAGCGGACGGCCGGGAGTTCGTCGATCGCGCGCTGGTCGGCGGCCGGGGCCGGGGCGAGCAGCTTGGCGGCGACGGGGGCCGGGGCCACCGGGGTGGCGTGCGGGTCGCACGTCACGTTCCGGTCGTCCACCTTGCCGGTGAGCAGGTAGGTGTCCACCCGGGTGTTGATGCAGGGGTTCACCAGGTTGGTGACACCGTGCGAGCCGGCGCCCTTCTCGGTGATCAGCCGCGAGCCGGCGAGCCGCTGGTTCAGCGAGACCCCGCCCTTGTACGGCGTGGCCGCGTCCCGTTCGGCCTGGACGATCAGCACGGGCGGCAGCCCGCGGTGCGCGCCGACGCCGACCTCGATCGCGTGGTGCTGCTTGGACTTCCAGGTGGCGCAGGGCAGGTTCATCCACGCGTTGGCCCAGGTCATGAAGGGGTACTGGGCGTGCAGCTTGGTGTTGTCCCGGTCCCACTTGGACCAGCTGGTGGGCCACTTGGCGTCGGCGCACTCGACGGCGGTGTAGACCGCGTTGCCGTTCTCCGCCGAGGCGTTGCCCTGGATGTCGCTCATGTCGGGGGCGATGGCGTCGATCAGCGCCTGCTCGTCACCGGCGGCGTACGCGGCCCAGGTCTGGGCGACGGGCACCCAGGAGGAGTCGTAGTACGGGGCGCTCTGGAAGAAGCCGATGAGCTCGGCCGGGCCGACGATCCCGCCGAGCGGATTCGCCTTGGCCTTGGCGCGCAGCTCCAGCCACTTGGCCTCGACCTCGGCGCGGGTGGTGCCGAGGTGGAAGGAGGCGTCGTTCTTGGCGACCCAGTCCTCCCAGTCGTTCCAGCGCATCTGGAAGGCGACGTCCTGGCCGAGGTTGGCCTCGTACCAGATGTTGTCGCGGGACGGGTCGACCACGCTGTCCGCGATCATGCGGCGCACGTGCGTCGGGAACAGGGTCGCGTAGACCCCGGCGATGTAGGTGCCGTAGGAGACGCCGAGGAAGTTCAGCTTCTTCTCGCCGAGGGCGGCACGGATGACGTCCAGGTCGCGCGCCACGTTCGGCGTGGTCATGAACGGCAGCATCTCGCCGCTGCGCTCCTTGCAGCCGTCCGCGTACTCCTCGGCGAGCCCCCGCTGGGCGTCCTTGTCGGCCTTGCTGTCCGGCACCGGGTCGGCCTTGGGGGCCTTGACGTACTCCTGCGGGTCGATGCAGGAGATCGGCGCGGAGTGGCCGACGCCGCGCGGGTCGAAGCCCACAAAGTCGTACGCCTTGGCGGTGTTGACCCACAGCGGGCTCTTGGTGGTGATGCGGCGGGGGAAGCGCATGCCCGAGCCGCCGGGGCCGCCGGGGTTGTAGACGAGCGCGCCCTGGCGCTCTTCCTTGGTGCCGGTGCTGACGGCGCGGTCGACGGCGAGCTCGATCGTCTTGCCGAAGGGCTTGCTGTAGTCGAGCGGGACCTTCACGAAGCCGCACTGGATGGGCGCCGCGAAGCCCCAGTCGGGCGGACAGTCCTTCCAGTCGATCCCGGCGCGGGCCGCGCGGGCGGCCGCGATCTGGGTGCCGAACGCCTCGGCGATCGGGTTGTCGCGGCCGGAGGGGCCGGACGAGAACGTCGAGGTGGCCGAAGCCGACGGTGCGAGCAGCAGGCTCGCCGCCAGTGTGCCGGTGACCAGAGTGGCGGCGCTCCCCAGCACCGCGTTGCGTATCACGTGATTGTTCCCCCTGCGTCATCTGCCGCCTTGGGCGGCGTAGTTCGTGCCGGAGTGGACGTGCGTCGGCATGTGCAGGGGATACTTCCGCCTGATCGGGAGCGGGCGACAGAGCACGGGGCGGTTCTTTGCCAACCCGATATCCGGAAATGGGTGTACCGCTGAGCGGTGCCCGGTTCGTCCCAGGTCCCAGGTCCCGGGTCCCGTGGCCGCCGGCCGCGGCGGCCGCCCGGGCTCACCAACCGTAGGCGGCGCAGGCGGAGTCGAGCAGTTCGCGGAGCCGCAGTGCGTCCGGGGCCAGGGCCGTGACCAGGACGGCCGGACCCGCCAGCGGGGTGAGCGCCGCGAACTCCCCCAGCATCCCGGCCTGCGGCGGGGCCTTGGCGAACTCCGGGTCCACGACCAGCAGCTGCCCCAGCGCCCGGTGACCCGCGAGCCCCGCCGGGCCGTCCCAGCCGCCGGGCGCGCCGGGTCCGCAGGCCAGCTCCTGGTCCAGCAGCGGGCGCCCGCCCCGGTTCACGGTGAGCCGGGCGCGCAGCAGGCCCGGAGCCTCCCCGGTGCGGCCGAGCACCTGCTCCTCGCGCAGCAGGAGCCGGGCGGTGGGGGCGAGTTCGGCTCGGGTTCGGACCCGCAGGTCGCTGCCGCGCACCGAGACGAGGGGCTCCGGCAGCCAGCGCACCGCCGCCCCGCCCCCGAGCCGGAGCCGTACGTCGTACCGCGCGGGTTCCCCGTGCCGGCCGGGCAGGGCCAGGGTGGCCGCCGCCGAGCGGAGCACCAGCCGGGCGCCCGCTCCGGC
This sequence comes from Streptomyces tatrensis, assembly GCF_049310065.1. Classification (NCBI taxonomy): domain Bacteria; kingdom Bacillati; phylum Actinomycetota; class Actinomycetes; order Kitasatosporales; family Streptomycetaceae; genus Streptomyces; species Streptomyces tatrensis. Next base: position 1,643,923 of record NZ_JBMDLB010000011.1, read on the forward strand.
GGTGGCCTCGATCGTCAGGTGGTCGCCGCCCAGGGGGGCGCTCATGGCGCCGACCAGCATGACGCCCGCCTCGCCGGGTCCGCCCCGGGTGCGGCGCAGCGCGAGCGGCCCCTCTCCGGCCAGCAGCGGCAGGGCGGTGGAGCCCCGCCCGTCGGCGGCGGCGCCGATCCGGGCGGTGGCGCGCAGTCCGGCCGGAGGGCGGGCGGGCACACCCGTCGCCGTGGGGAGGGCTTCGGGGATCGCCGTAGGGCTCACCGGGCGGTCCAGGCGGCGATCCGCTCGCGCACCCAGGCGGCCACCGGGGCCACGCCCTCCTCGCCGCGCAGGGACTGGAAGGCGACGGGCAGTTCGCCGCGCTGTGCGGCGGCGTCGCGGGCCATCCGGCCCAGGTCCGAGCCGACGTGGGGGGCGAGGTCGGTCTTGTTGACGACGAGCAGGTCGGCGGTGGTGACGCCGGGGCCGCCCTTGCGCGGGATGTCGTCGCCGCCGGCCACGTCGATGACGAAGATCTGGGCGTCGACGAGGCCCCGGGAGAAGGTGGCGGTCAGGTTGTCGCCGCCGGACTCGACGAGGATCAGGTCGAGCCGTCCGTGCCCGTGGAAGGCCTCCTCCAGCTCCTCCACGGCTTCCAGGTTGGCGGAGATGTCGTCGCGGATGGCGGTGTGGGGGCAGGCGCCGGTCTCCACCGCGCTGATCCGCTCGGGCGGCAGGACGGCTTCGCGGAGCAGGAACTCGGCGTCCTCGCGGGTGTAGATGTCGTTGGTGACCACGGCCATGGACAGCTCCGCGCGCAGGGCCCGGCAGAGGGCGGCGACGGTGGCGGTCTTCCCGGAGCCGACGGGCCCGCCGAGGCCGATGCGCAGGGCCCGGCGGGTCCCGTCCCCCCGCAGCGGCTCGGCGCTGTGGGTGTGGCGGTGCGGGAAGGTCACACCGCCGAGGGAGGGGTCGAGGTGCATGGGGGTCTCCTTGAGCTGAGGCAGGGGGTGCGGGGTGTGCGGCGCGGGGCGGGGCGGGGCCTGCGGCGCACGGTGCGGGGTGGATCAGGAAGCCGGGTGAATCAGGAGGCGAACAGGCGTACCGGCCAGTCGGCATGGGCCTGCGCCGCGATGTCCAGCAGCGGCGAGGAGGCCGCGGGCAGGGTGTGCGTACCGTCGGTGCGGGCCCGCAGCGCGGCCCGCTCCGCGCGCCGGGACACGGAGTCCAGCTCGGGGGCGAGCCCGGCCAGGACCCGGCTCGCCTCGAAGGGGTCCAGGCCGAGCAGCCGCACGGTGGCGGTGGCCGGCCCGCTCACGCTCTCGTACGCCGCCACGTGCGCGGCGTCCAGCGGCCCGAGCCCCGCCGACCGGGCGGTGACGCCGAGGACCACGGGCTGGTGCGCCCCGCGCGGGAACGCGGCGGCCAGCGCGTCCAGTTCCGCGCCGGGCCAGGTGGCGCGGGCGGCCCGCATCAGCTGGCGCCCGAGCCGCCGGGCGGCGGCGCGCAGCGCGGGCGACGGGGTCCGGGCGTCGGCGGCTTCGTCGAGGGCCGCCGGGTCGATGCCGAGGGCGGCCGCCGCGGCGAGCCCGGCAGCGACGAGCCCGGCGGTGTGCAGCCGGCCCCGGCAGAACTCCGCCAGGGTGTCGGCGTCGTGGATCCGGCCCGCCTTGCAGGCTGCCTCGGCCCCGCCGGAGTGGGCGTGCCCTCCGGCGGGGAAGCGGCCGTCGGCCAGGACGAGCAGGGTGGCGAGGCTCATCGGACGAGGCCCCTTCCCCTCGGGATCTCCTTCGGGATTCCCATCAGAAGAGGAAGTAGCGCTGGGCCATGGGGAGTTCCGCCGCCGGGGCCGGTTCCACCACCTCGCCGTCGATGGTGACGGTGAAGGTGTCGGCGTCGACTTCCACCCTCGGCATGGCGTCGTTGTTGCGCATGTCCGCCTTGGTCACCTTGCGGGTGCTCTCGATGGCGACGAACTCCTTTGTGAGTCGGAGCCGTTCGGGCAGTGCGTCGTCGAGGGCCGCCTGGGCGGTGAAGTTGACGGAGTTGAGCCCGGGGGCCCGTCCGTAGGCCCCGAACATGGGGCGCGGCAGGACCGGCTGCGGGGTGGGGATGGAGGCGTTGGCGTCGCCCATCTGCGCGTAGGCGATCTGGCCCCCCTTGATGACCAGTTCGGGCTTGACCCCGAAGAAGGCGGGTTTCCACAGCACCAGGTCGGCGAGTTTGCCGGTCTCGACGGAGCCGATGTCGCGGGCCAGGCCCTGGGCGACGGCGGGGTTGATCGTGTACTTGGCGACGTAGCGCCGGGCCCGGTGGTTGTCGGCGGGTCCGTCGCCGGGCAGGGAGCCGCGCCGCTTCTTCATCACGTGGGCGGTCTGCCAGGTCCGCAGGATCACCTCGCCGACGCGGCCCATGGCCTGGGAGTCGGAGGAGATGATCGAGATGGCTCCGAGGTCGTGCAGGACGTCCTCGGCGGCGATGGTGGAGGGCCGGATCCGGGACTCGGCGAAGGCCAGGTCCTCGGGGACGGCGGGGTTGAGGTGGTGGCAGACCATCAGCATGTCGAGGTGTTCCTCGACGGTGTTGACGGTGTGCGGCCGGGTCGGGTTGGTGGAGCTGGGCAGGATGTTCGGCTCGGAGACCACGGTGATGATGTCGGGTGCGTGCCCGCCGCCCGCGCCTTCGGTGTGGTATGAGTGGATGGTCCGTCCGCCGATGGCGGCGAGGGTGTCGGCGACGAACCCGGCCTCGTTGAGGGTGTCGGTGTGGATGGCGGCCTGGGCGCCGGTCTCCTCGCAGACGGTGAGGCAGGCGTCGATGACGGCCGGGGTGGATCCCCAGTCCTCGTGGAGCTTGAAGCCGAGCGCTCCGCCGCGCAGTTGGGAGTACATGCCCTCGCGGGACATGGTGTTCCCCTTGCCGAGGAGGCCGATGTTGACGGGGTAGGCCTCCAGTGCGGCGAACATCCGGGCCAGGTGCCAGGGTCCGGGGGTGACGGTGGTGGCCTTGGTGCCCTCCGCGGGGCCGGTGCCACCGCCGACCAGGGTGGTGATGCCGGAGGCGAGGGCCTCCTCGATCACGGTCGGGGAGATGAAGTGGACGTGGGCGTCGACGGCGCCCGCGGTGAGGATCTTCCCGTTGCCCGCGATGATCTCGGTCTCGGGGCCGATCACCAGCGCACGGTCGACGCCGTCCATGGTGTCGGGGTTGCCGGCCTTGCCGATGCCGCAGATCCGGCCGTCGCGGATGCCGACGTCGGCCTTGACGATGCCCCAGTGGTCGAGGATCACCACCCCGGTGATGACGGTGTCGGCGGCCCCCTCCGCGCGGGTGGTGCGGGCCTGGCCCATGGATTCGCGGATGACCTTGCCGCCGCCGAAGACGGCCTCGTCACCGGCCCGGCCGGGGCCGCCGCCGAGGTCCTGCTCGATCTCGACGAAGAGGTCGGTGTCGGCGAGGCGGATGCGGTCGCCCGTGGTGGGCCCGAAGAGGTCGGCGTAGACCTGGCGCGATATCTCAGCCATCGAGCGGCCCTCCTGTCTCCCCGCGCAGTCCCGGCACGGTCCGCAGTCCGGCCAGCGGTACGAGGCTCACGGCGACCGGGATGCCCGGCTCGAAGCGGACCGCGGTGCCGGCGGCGATGTCGAGGCGCAGCCCGCGGGCGGCGCGGCGGTCGAAGTCGAGGCCGGGGTTGGCCTCGGCGAAGTGGTAGTGCGAGCCGACCTGGACGGGCCGGTCGGCGGCGTTGAGCACGGTGATCCGGGTGACGGGCCGGCCTTCGTTGAGGCGCACCGGGCCGTCCCCGTAGGCGATTTCACCGGGGATCATGCGGATACCCGCCTGTCGACGATGGGGTCGTGGACGGTGACGAGCTTGGTGCCGTCCGGGAAGGTCGCCTCGACCTGGACGTCGTGGATCATCTCGGGTATCCCCTCCATGACCTCCTCGCGGGAGAGCACGGTCCGCCCGGAGGCCATGAGCTCGGCCACCGTCCGGCCGTCGCGGGCTCCTTCGAGGATGTGTGCGGTGATCAGGGCTATCGCCTCGGGATGGTTGAGGAGCACGCCCCGCGCCCTGCGTCTCTCGGCCACGTCGGCGGCCACGTGGATGAGCAGTCTCTCCTGCTCGTGGGGGGTCAGCTGCACAGCAATCACCAAGCTTCCGGGACATGATCAACATCGCGACGAGCCGGCCCTATGGGCCGTCAACACTCTGTTGACCTGCGCATATCCGAGCCAAGCGTGTCTTGCCCCACACAGGGCAAGGCTTTCCGTCCCGCCCACCGCCGCTTTACCGGCCCATGGGTGACCATTGGCGGAAGGAACGTGGCCGTTACGCTAAGGGCCGCGCTTTTCCACTGAGTTAACCCACGTTTCGGGCAGGTACCTGGTTCAACTCCGGGCATCGCACAGCCCGGTTCCGTATACGGAACCAGCCACGAGGAGCTGCATGTTCGCGAACCCCGTCCACCACATCACCTTCCACGCGCAGGAGCCGTACGCGCTGGCGCAGTTCTGGTCCGAGGTGACCGGCTGGCCCATTCACCCGGACGACCTGGCGGACGACCCCGAGATCTCGCTGGTCCCGGGGCAGCCGGGAGTGACCGGACTGCTGTTCATCCAGGTGCCGGAGGGCAACTCCGGCAAGAACCGGGTCCACTTGGACATCCAGCCGACCACCGGCACCCGCGACGAGAACGTGGAGCGGCTGCTCGGGGTCGGCGCGAAACTGGTGTCCGACCAGCGCCGGCAGGACGGCACCGGCTGGGTCGTGCTGGCGGACCCGGAGGGCAACGAGCTGTGCATAGAGCGCAGTGCCGCGGAGCGCGCCGGGTCCTGACGCCGTGGCTCCCCGGCCCGTCAGCAGCCGGTGGCGGTCCTCGCCGTGGCGCCGGCCGACACCCAGGGCAGGGCGATCCACACGGTCTTGCCGCCGTCCTCGGTCGGGCTGACCGAGAGCCGCCCGCCCGCCTCCGCGGCGAGCCAGCGGATGATGACCATCCCCCGGCCGTTGTCCTGCTGGACGGCGGCCGGGAGCCGCTTGGGCCAGCGCGGGTGGCTGTCGGTGACCCCGATGCGCAGCCATTCCTCGCGCTCCAGGCGGATGTCCACGGTGAAGGTCGGTGACTGGCCGAAGGTGTGCTGCACGGAGTTGGTGGCCAGTTCCGAGACGATGAGCCGGATGCTGTCGGCGGCGTCGGTCCCCTCGGACAGTCCCCACTCGCCCAGCACGTCCGCGACGTAGCGGCGGGCGGCCGCGACCGAGGCGGGATCGCTCGGCAGAGTGACGGATGCTTCCTGATGATCTGCCATGGCGACGGTCCCTTTCCCACCGGGGCGAAGCCGTCCCGGATCTGTGCTGGACGCCAGAGTGCCACCCATCGTCCCGTCGTTTCCGCCGATCCCTCAAGATATGCATATATCTGTCGCTCAATGCGGTGAACTCTGCTACGGAAGAGCGTATTTGGACGGCAGACTGGTGCGAGCTGTGCCGGTGGAAGGAGGCGGGTGTGCAGCATGGTCCCGCGGTGCGCCGACGCAAGCTCGGCGAGGAACTGCGTGCCCTTCGTGACCGGACCGGACTCACCAGCGGTGAGGCGGCCCGGCTGGCGGGTTGGCACCAGTCGAAGATCAGTCGTATCGAGACGGGGCGCAGCGGCGTCAAGGTGGAGGACATCCGGCTGCTGCTGGACGTGTACGGGGAAGACGTCGTGAGCGCGCAGCAGCGCGCCCTGCTGGAGGCGCTCTCGGCCTCGGCGGCGGGCCCCGCCCCGGACGCCGACACCGGGCGCGGCCGCCAGTGGTGGCACGACTACCGGGGGCTGCTGCCGCAGGAGTACCGGGACTTCATCAGCCTGGAGGCGGGTGCCCGGTCGGCCCGCACCGTCGAGCTGTCCGTGGTGCCGGGGCTGCTGCAGACCCCGGAGTACGCGCGGGCCGTGACCCGGGCCGCGCTGGGCGGGCTGCCGGAGCCGAAGGTGGACGCGCTGGTCGACGTACGGCTGACACGTCAGTCGGTACTGCGGGCCGATCCGCCGCTGGAGCTGAGCGCGGTGCTGGACGAGGCGGTGCTGCGGCGCACGATCGGCGGGGCGGGGGTGATGGAGGAACAGTTGAGGCACCTGGTGGAGGTGGCGCGTTTGCCCCAAGTGCGGCTTCAGGTACTGCCGTTCAGCGTGGGGGGACATCTCGGCCTCACCGGACCGTTCGTCATCTTCTCATTTCCGAACATCGCCGATCTGGATGTGGTGGTACTCGACCATTTGACGAGTAGCCTCTATCTGGAGCGGAAGGAAGACCTTGAGGCGTACAGCGCCGCGTTCCGCACCATCCAGGCGCACGCCCTCCCGCCCCGCGATTCGTCGGATCTCATCAGCGCCCTCGCTGACGACGCGTAAGGAGGCACCTCCGTGTCCGCAACCCCCTTATCCACAGGCGGACTTCTGAACAGCGCGCGGTGGCGGCGAAGCAGCCGCAGCACCGGAATGAACAACTGCGTGGAAACGGCCGCCCTCGGCGGCGGTCTGCTCGCCGTCCGCGACTCCAAGCGGACGGACGGCCCGGCCGTGCTCTTCACCGGGCCGGCCTGGGACGGCTTCCTCGTCTCCGTTCGTGCGGATCTGGAGACGTAGGCACGGTGCGGGCCGGGCCACAAGCCGGGCCTGCCGGGCACGGCAGGGCGTGGCCATGCGGGAGCACCCGTAACGGCTCCGTCTAGAGGTCCGTGGCTCCGGCCGGAGCGGTCCCCAGGATCGTCTCCACCGCACGGCCGATCTCCACCCCCGTGAGATCCGCCCGCGCGGTCAGTCGCAGCCGGGAGATGCCGTCCGGCACCGACGGCGGCCGGAAGCAGCCCACGGACAGACCTGCCTCGCGGCAGTCGGCGGCCCAGCGCAGTGCCGCCGAAGCCGACGGGGCCCGTACCGACACCACGGCCGCGTCCGGCCGGGCCGCGGTCAGGCCGGACGCGGTGAGCCGCCCGTACAGTTCGGCGGCCACCTCGCGGGCACGGTCCGCGCGCTCCGGTTCCCGCTCCAGCAGGCGCAGGGCGGCCAGCGCGGCGCCCGTCGCGGCCGGGGCCAGCCCGGTGTCGAAGATGAAGGTCCGCGCCGTGTTGACCAGGTGCCGGATCACCTTGGCCGGGCCGAGCACCGCCCCGCCCTGGCTGCCCAGGGACTTCGAGAGCGTCAGCGTCGCGACCACCCCGGGAGCCCCCGCGAGCCCGGCGGCGTGCAGCGCCCCGCGGCCGCCCTCGCCCAGCACCCCGAGGCCGTGCGCGTCGTCCACGAGCAGGGCCGCACCCTCGGCCCGGCAGGCCTCGGCGTGGGCCGCGAGCGGGGCGGCGTCCCCGTCGACCGAGAACACCGAGTCGGTGACCAGCAGCGCCCGCCCCCGGTGGGCGGCAAGGGTCTTGCGGGCGGCCTCCGGATCGGAGTGCGGGACGACGGCGGTCTCGGCGCGCGACAGCCGGCAGCCGTCCACGATCGAGGCGTGGTTGCCCGCGTCGGAGACCACCAGGGTGCCCCGGTCGCTGAGCGCGGTGACGGCGGCCAGGTTGGCCGCGTATCCGGAGGAGAGCACCAGCGCCGCCTCGAACCCGCAGAAGGCGGCGAGCTCCCGCTCCAGCTCGGCGTGCAGTTCGGTGGTGCCGGTGACCAGCCGCGATCCGGTGGCCCCCGCGCCCCAGCGCTCGGCCGCCTCGCGCGCGCCCCGTACGGTCTCCGGGTGCCGGGACAGCCCGAGGTAGTCGTTGCTCGCGAGGTCGAGGAGCGGGGAGGACGCCGGGCGCGGACGCAGCGTCCGGACGAGTCCGGCCTGCTCCCTGGCCCGCTCCGCTTCGTCGATCCAGGAGAAGACGTCCACGGGGGCGGGGGTGTGCTGGTGCGGCATCGACGGTCCTCGAGTTTTTGTCGGCAGTCCACAGACCTGCCCGACCCTAACCGCACGTGACCCCTGCGTCAGGTGTGGCGATACACACACTCTCTTCCGGCCATGTTGTTCGATCTCTCCTTGGCCGGGAGTGCCCGGGTGGGACAGGATCGACAGCATGGACCTGCTGAACACCCTCGTGGACAAGGGGCTGCGGCGTGAGCTGCCGACCCGCGAAGAGGCACTCGCCGTGCTGGCGACCTCTGACGACGAACTGCTCGACGTGGTGGCCGCGGCCGGCAAGGTGCGCCGACAGTGGTTCGGACGCCGGGTCAAGCTGAACTACCTGGTCAACCTGAAGTCGGGGCTCTGCCCCGAGGACTGCTCGTACTGTTCCCAGCGGCTGGGATCGAAGGCCGAGATCCTCAAGTACACGTGGCTGAAGCCCGACGAGGCCTCCCAGGCCGCGGCCGCGGGCGTCGCCGGCGGGGCCAAGCGGGTCTGTCTGGTGGCGAGCGGGCGCGGTCCGACGGACCGCGACGTGGAGCGTGTCGGCAAGACGATCGCGGCCATCAAGGAGCAGAACGAGGGCGTCGAGGTGTGCGCCTGCCTCGGTCTGCTGTCGGACGGCCAGGCCGAGCGCCTGAAGGACGCGGGGGCGGATGCCTACAACCACAACCTGAACACCTCCGAGGCCACCTACGGCCAGATCACCAAGACCCACACCTACGCGGACCGGGTCGACACGGTACAGAAGGCGCACGCCGCCGGCCTGTCGGCCTGCTCGGGCCTGATCGCGGGCATGGGCGAGAGCGACGAGGACCTCGTCGACGTCGTCTACGCGCTGCGCGAGCTCGACAGCGACTCGGTCCCGGTCAACTTCCTGATCCCCTTCGAGGGCACCCCGCTCGCCAAGGAGTGGAACCTCACCCCGCAGCGCGCCCTGCGCATCCTCGCGATGGTCCGCTTCGTCTGCCCCGACGTCGAGGTCCGCATCGCGGGCGGCCGCGAGGTGCACCTGCGCACCCTGCAGCCGCTGGCGCTGCACATCGCGAACTCGATCTTCCTGGGCGACTACCTCACCAGTGAGGGCCAGGCCGGACAGGCCGACCTCGACATGATCGCGGACGCCGGTTTCGAGGTGGAGGGCGCCGGTACGACGACCCTTCCCGCACACCGCTCCGACGTCGCGGCGGCGGCCGGCGGGGGCTGTGGTTCGAAGGCCTCCGGTGCCTCGGCCTCCGGCGCCTCGCTCTGCGGCTCCTCCGCCGGCACGGACGGGCCCGGCTGCGGTTCGGCGTGCGGCGGCTGCTCGGGACACGCCGGGCACGAGGCCCCCGTAGCGGCCTCCGTGGCGGCCTCCGTCGCCGCTCCGGCCGAGGGACCCGTACCGGCTCAGGCGGAAGCGGGCGAGGTCCGGCCCGGTCTGGTGGCGGTGCGCCGCCGCGGTGCGGGAACGGACCTCGCGCCCAATGCCTGACCAGCACCACGCGCAGCACTCGCCCGACGCGCTGCCGGCCCGCGAACTGCTCGCGCTGGACCGGCAGCACGTCTGGCACCCGTACGGCCCCATGCCCGGACGCCAGGAGCCGCTCGTCATCGCCTCCGCCTCGGGGGTCCGGCTGCGGCTGGCCGAGCCCTCGCAGGGGCACGACGAGCTGGTCGACGGCATGTCCTCCTGGTGGTCGGCCATCCACGGGTACAACCACCCGGCGCTGAACGAGGCCGTGACCGGCCAGCTCGGCCGGATGTCGCACGTGATGTTCGGCGGGCTCACCCACGAGCCCGCCGTCCGGCTGGCCGCCAAGCTCGTCGAGCTCACCCCGGCCGGCCTGGAGCACGTCTTCCTCGCCGACTCGGGCTCGGTCTCGGTCGAGGTCGCGGTGAAGATGTGCCTCCAGTACTGGCGTTCGGTGGGGCGCCCCGGGAAGAGCCGCCTGCTCACCTGGCGCGGCGGCTACCACGGGGACACCTGGCAGCCGATGGCCGTCTGCGATCCCGAGGGCGGCATGCACGAGCTGTGGTCGGGCATCCTCCCGCGCCAGCTCTTCGCGGAGGCCCCGCCGAGCGGCTTCTCCGCTCCCGTGGACGAGTCCTACGTCGCCCACCTGCGCTCCCTGTTCGCCGCGCACCGGGACGAACTGGCGGCCGTGATCGTGGAGCCGGTGGTCCAGGGCGCGGGCGGCATGCAGTTCCACAACCCGGGCTACGTCCGGGTGCTGCGGGAGCTGTGCGACGAGTTCGACGTGCTGCTGATCCTGGACGAGATCGCCACGGGCTTCGGCCGCACGGGCGCACTGTTCGCGGCCGACCACGCCGGGATCACCCCGGACGTGATGTGCCTGGGCAAGGCGCTGACCGGCGGTTACCTCACCCTGGCCGCGACGCTCTGCACGGAGCGGGTCGCGGACGGGATCTCGCAGGGCGAGGTGCCGGTCCTGGCCCACGGGCCGACCTTCATGGGCAACCCGCTGGCCACCGCGGTGGCCCTGGCCTCCATCGACCTGCTGCTCGGCCAGGACTGGCAGGGCGAGGTCAAGCGCATCGAGGCGGGCCTGCTGGAGGGCCTGGCCCCGGCCGCGGACCTGCCGGGCGTACGGGAGGTACGGGTCCTGGGCGCGATCGGCGTCATCCAGCTCGACCACCCCGTCGACATGGCCCGCGCCACGGCGGCGGCGGTCCGGGAGGGCGTCTGGCTGCGCCCGTTCCGGGACCTGATCTACACGATGCCGCCGTTCGTCACGGGCGACGCCGACGTGGCCCGCATCTGCCGGGCCGTGGTCGCGGCCGCGAAGGAGGCCTGACATGGCGGTGCTGATGGTCTCGGGGACGGGCACCGAGATCGGCAAGACGGTCGTCACCTCGGCCGTCGCGGCTGCCGCCCTCGCGGCGGGCCTCTCGGTGGCCGTGCTGAAACCGGCCCAGACGGGCGTCGGCCCGGACGAGCCCGGAGACGCGGCGGAGGTCGGCCGGCTGGCGGGCTCCGCCGTCACCACGAGGGAGCTGGCCCGCTACCCGGAGCCGTTGGCCCCGGACACGGCGGCCCGGCGCGCGGGTCTCCCGACGGTGTCCCCGGAGCGGATCGCGGAGGCGGCCCGCGAGCTCGCCCTCTCCCACGACCTGGTCCTGGTCGAGGGCGCGGGCGGCCTCCTGGTCCGCTTCGACGAGGCCGGCCACACCCTGGCGGACGCGGCCCGCCTGCTCGGCGCTCCGGTGCTGATCGTGGCTCCGGCGGGCCTCGGCACGCTCAACTCCACCGCCCTGACGGCCGAAGCCCTGCGGTCCCGCGGCCTCACCTCCCCGGGCGTGGTGATCGGCAGCTGGCCGGCCGAACCGGACCTGGCGTCCCGCTGCAACCTGGCCGACCTGCCCTCGGTCTCCGCACTCCCCCTCCTGGGCGCGGTCCCAGCCGGCGCGGGCACCCTCCCGCCGGCCGCGTTCCGCACCTCGGCGCCGGCCTGGCTCGGCGCCCCCCTCCACGGCACCTGGTCGGCGCCCGCGGGCTGACCCCCGGGCGGCGGGGCTCCGTACGGCGCCCCGCCGCCCCGTCCCGTGGGGCCGGACGGGGGAACGACCGGTGCCGCGCGGTCACCCGGCGGTGTCGTGGTGGGCAGGCGCGGCGGGGCGGATGAGGATCGGGGGGTGGGCTTCCTCGTGCCGGTCCTCTTCGCGCTGTTCGCGGCGCTCAGCAACGCGCTCGCGACCGTGCTCCAGCGGCGGGCGGCGCTCATCGTGCCGCAGAGCGAGGGCTTCCGCTTCGGGCTGGTGCTCGACCTGCTGCGGCAACCGCTGTGGATCGGCGGGATCCTGGCCGTGATCGCAGCCGGCGCCGGGCAGGCGGTGGCGCTGGCCACGGGCCCGCTGGCCCTCGTACAGCCCCTGTTCGTCCTGGAGCTGCCGCTCGCCCTCCTGATCGCCTCGCTGGTGACGCGGACCCGGATGCCGGGGCCGTTGTGGCTCGCCGTGGGCGCGGTGGTGGCCGGACTCGGGATCGTGCTGGTGGCCGCCTCGCCGACGGGCAACCGTACGGACGTCCCGGCCGACCGGTGGGTGATGGCCCTGGCGGCGTGCGCCGCGGCCGTGGCGGTGCTCGGCGTGGCCGGCCTGCGGCAGCGGCCCGGCCGGATGCGGGCCGGATGCCTCGGCGCGGCCACCGCCGTCTGCTACGCGCTGACCGCCGCGCTGATGAAGTCGGCCGTGCACGTACTCGACGAAGGCGGCATCGGCGCCTTCCTGCACACCTGGGAGACCTACGGCTTCGCCGCGACCGGCATCTGCGCCCTCCTGCTCCTCGAACACGCGATGCAGGGCGGCCCGCTCGTCGCCTCCCAGCCCGCGCTGACGCTCGGCGACGCGGGCGTCAGCGTCGCGCTGGGGGTGCTCCTGTACGAGGAACACCTGCGGACCCACTGGTGGCTGCTGCCCCAGCTGCTGGGCCTGTCCCTGATCTGCGCCGGAGTACTCGCCCTGGCCAGGCACAGCGCGGGGTCCGACGCCAACACGACATGAGAGGGCCCCTTCGACCCAGGGACAACCCCCTCAGCGGCGGCAGCGGCCTCCCGGGGCCAGTCACATCCACGGGGCCGGTCGCCCCGCCGGGTCAGTGGCCTCCGCGGGGCTCCAGGCAGCCGCCCTCGACGTACATGCCGTGGGCCTCCACGGTCACCGGCGGACCCAGTCGGCCCGTCACGCACGGGCCGCTCTCGGGGACCGACAGGACGAAGGAGACGTTCACCGACCCGGTTCCGTAGACACCCCCGCCGTCGAACCCGTACCCCAGCTCGGTCAGGACCGCGCGGACCTCCTCCGCCGTGCGCGGCGCGGCCTTCCCGCCGGAGCCGCCCGTCACCGCCGCCTTGATCCGTGCGGCGTGCGCGTCCCCCCGGCACCGGGCCCCGGGGGTGAGCGGCGCCTGCTGTTTGAAGGCGTGGTTCTCCGCGTACTTGCGTGCCTCGGGATCCGCGGGCAGTTCTCCCGCCGTGGCCCCGGGGCTCGCTCCGGCCTCCCCCACGTCCGCGCACCGCGCCGCGATCGCGGGGAACAGCTTGTCGTGGCGCGCGACCGCGGCCGCCGCCTGGGCCGCGTAGTCCACGGAGGGGGTCACGGTCGGCGCCGGAGGCTCCTCCGGGTCCCCGGCCCCCGCGGTCCTCGTGCCGCAGCCGGTCAGCGCGATCACTCCGGCGGCGAGGAGCAGGGCTGCGACACGGGTTCCGACGCCCGTGCGGGGTGTCACGCCGTCTCCACCAGCGGCTTGACCCAGCGCCGCCAGTGGTCCTCACGGTGGTAGCCGGCCGCGGCCCAGGCCCGCTGCGCGCGCTCGTTCGCTTCGAGGACCATCGCGTCACCGCGGCGGCCCCCGACGGCGACGAAGCGCCGTTCGGCCGCTTCCAGGAGCGCCGTGGCGATCCCCTGACGCCGGCGGGACGGGAGTACGGCGAGCCGGTACAGGGACGCCCGCCAGCCGTCCCAGCCGGCGATCACGGACCCGACCAGGACCCCGTCGCGCTCCGCGAGGATCAGCGCCTCGGGATCGCGGGTGACGAGCCGGGTCACTCCGTCCGCGTCGTCCGTGATCGACGTGCCCTCCGCCGCTTCCTTCCAGAAGGCGAGCACGGTCTCGGCATCGGCCGGCACCGCGGCCCGTATGTGCAGATCGGTCATGCCGGGGAGCCAAGCACGACCGGCCGGTGGCCCGCCACCGACTTCCGCCCACCGGGACGGACCGGGTGGGTGCACCCGCGCCCATCTCCCGGACGCCGGAGCGGGTTCGATGCGAAGATCGTTCACATACGGCCCGGCCGCACGACTCCGCCACACGGCTCCGCTCCACGGCCCGCCGTACGGCCCCACCCAAAAGAATGATCCGCCCACTTTGCCCTTCCTTTACCATGTAGGCAGCTGTTCCCCACCTCCCCCCGAACGAAAGGTGTGAGCGTCCGTCCATGGGCGAGCCTCCCAGTCCCCTCCCTTCCCGTCCGCGACAGCGCGCGACACCCCTCCTCCTGGCTGATCATGGGACGGAGGTGAAGGACCGATGACCGAAGTGCTCCTGCTCGTCGTGGCGCTGCTGCTCTGCCTTGCCTGCGGAGTCTTCGTCGCGGCCGAGTTCTCGCTGACCACCATCGAGCGCAGCGAACTGGAACGGGCCGTCGAGCGCGGTGAGCGCGGCGCCGACAGCGCCCTGGCCGCGGTCCGCAGCCTGACGTTCCAGCTCTCCGGCGCCCAGCTCGGCATCACCGTGACCGGCCTGGTCATCGGCATGATCTCCAAGCCCTCGATCGCCGCCCTCCTCAAGGGCCCCTTCGAGGCCATGGGCCTGTCCGCCGGAGCGGCGTCCACCACCGCCCTGATCCTCGGCACCGTGCTGTCGACCGTCGTCCTGATGGTCGTGGGCGAGCTCGTGCCCAAGAACTGGGCGATCTCCTCCCCGCTGGCCGTCGCCAAACGGGTCGCCACCTTCCAGCGGGTCTTCAGCCGTGCCTTCAGGCCCCTCATCAGCCATCTGAACACCACGGCGAACCACATGGTCCGCCGGTTCGGGATGGAGCCCGCGGAGGAGCTCGCCTCGGCGCGCACCCCGCAGGAGCTGGCGGCCCTGGCCCGGCACTCCGCGAGGGCGGGCGCCCTGGAGAAGGACACCGCCGAACTGTTCATGCGGACCTTGAACCTCGCCGACCTGACCGCCGAGAACGTCATGACCCCGCGGGTCCAGGTCACCGCCCTGGAGCTGCAGACCACCGCCGAGGACGTGGCGAACGCGACGCTGGCCACCGGGCTGTCGCGCTTCCCCGTCTACCGGGGCAATCTCGACAGCGTCGTCGGCACCGTCCACATCAAGGACGTACTGGCGCTGCCCGCCGAGGAGCGCCACAGCCACCCCGTGTCCTCGCTGCTGCGCGAGCCCCTCCTCGTACCGGAGTCGCTGACCGTGGACCGGCTCCTGGACCGGCTGTCCGGAAGGCAGACGATGGCCGTGATCATCGACGAGTACGGCGGTACGGCCGGTGTGGCCACGCTGGAGGACATCGTCGAGGAGGTCGTCGGCGAGGTCCGCGACGAGCACGACCCGCACGAGACCCCCGACCTGGCCCCGGCCGGGGAGGACGCCTCCGGGCGCGCCCTGTTCTCCGCGGACGGCTCCGCGCGCACCGACCAGCTCGAGCGGATCGGGCTGCGCGTGCCGGACGGCCCGTACGAGACGCTGGCCGGCCTGATAGCGACCGAGCTGGGACGCATCCCGCTGGTCGGCGACAGCCTGGAGCTCGACGGCTGGCGGCTGGACGTGGTGGACGCGAGCGGGCGGCGGGCCGCGCGGGTGCTGTTGCACGTGCCGGCCGGCCCGACCGCCGGTGATGGTGTGGAGGAGGCCCGATGACCGCCGTCCAGTTGCTGATCGGCCTGGCGACCCTGGTCGTCAACGCCTTCTTCGTCGGCGCGGAGTTCGCCATGATCTCCGTACGGCGCAGCCAGATCGAGCCGTACGCCGAGCAGGGTGACCGCAGGGCGCGCGCCGTGCTGTGGGGCCTGGAGCACGTGTCGGCGCTCATGGCGGCCGCCCAGCTGGGCATCACGCTGTGCACCCTGGTGCTGGGCGTGGTGGCCGAGCCGGCCATCGCCCACCTGCTGACCCCGGTGTTCGACTTCTTCGGGGTGCCGTCCGGGCTGACCCACGCGATCTCCTTCGTGGTGGCGCTGGCCCTGGCCACGTACCTGCACATGCTCTTCGGCGAGATGCTGCCGAAGAACGTGGCGCTGGCCGAGCCGGTACGGACCGCCCTGCTGCTGGGTCCGCCGCTGGTGACCCTGACCCGGGGGCTGAGGCCGGCGATCTTCGCGATCAACGCCTTCGCCAACGCCCTGCTGCGCCTGCTGCGGGTGGAGGTCAAGGACGAGGTCGCGGCGACCTTCTCGGACGACGAGCTGGCCCGGATCGTCAAGGACTCCACCGACGCGGGACTCATCGACGACCGCGCGAGCGAGCGGCTGCACGACGCCCTGGAACTGGGGCGGCGGCCGGTGACCGATGTGGTGCTGCCCGCGGACCGGGTGGTTCCGGCCCGCGAGGGCATCACACCGGCCGGACTGGAGCGGCTGTCGGCCGAGTCGGGGTACTCCCGGTTCCCGATGATCGACGCACAGGGCCGGATCCTGGGGTACCTGCACGTCAAGGACGCCCTGGACGCGGCCGAGCGGGACGAGCCCTTCCCCGTCGGCGCGCTGCGGCCGATCGCGCAGGTCCGCGCGGAGACCCCGCTGGACGACGTGCTGACCGCGATGCGGCGCAGCCGTACGCACCTGGCGGCGGTGCTCGGGCCGGACGGGGTCATGACGGGCCTGGTCACGATGGAGGACGTGCTGCGGGAGCTGTTCGGCAGGCCCGCTTCGGCGTAGCGCGGAGCGTTGCGCCCGCTCCCCCGGTCCCGCGTGCGGGGCCGGGGTACCGGGCGGTAGCATCGCTCCCGCCATGGAGATGAATGTGCGGTACACCAGTTTCGTCGCGGTCGGCGACTCCTTCACCGAAGGCATGTCGGACCTGCTCCCCGACGGCTCCTACCGGGGCTGGGCCGATCTGCTCGCCGACCGCCTCGCCGCCCGCGAGCCGGGCTTCCGCTACGCGAACCTCGCGGTCCGCGGCAAGCTGATCGGGCAGATCGCCGGGGAGCAGGCGCCCGCGGCCGCCGGGATGGGCGCCGATGTGGTGACCCTGGTCGGCGGGCTGAACGACACCCTGCGCCCCAAGGTGGACATGGGCCGGGTGCGCGGGCACCTGGAGGAGGCCGTCGGCCTGCTGGCACCCTCCTGCGGGACGCTGGTCCTGATGCGCTCGCCGGGCCGCAGCGGCCCCGTGATGGAACGCTTCCGCCCGCGCATGGAGGAGCTCTTCGTCATCATCGAGGAGCTCGCCGCGCGGCACGGCGCCCTCGTGGTCGACCTGTACGGGTCCTCCGTGCTCGGCGATCAGCGGATGTGGGACGTGGACCGGCTGCACCTGACGGCCGAAGGCCACCGCAGGGTCGCGGAGGCGGTCTGGCAGGCTCTGGGCCTGCCGCCCGAGGCGGACTGGAGCGCCGCACTGCCGCCCACCGCCCCTCCCGGCTGGGCCGCGCGCCGCTCGCAGGACCTCAGCTTCGCCCGGCAGCACCTGCTGCCCTGGGTCGGCCGCCGTCTGACGGGCCGCTC
The DNA here is from genome assembly GCF_049310065.1 of Streptomyces tatrensis. Taxonomy (NCBI): domain Bacteria; kingdom Bacillati; phylum Actinomycetota; class Actinomycetes; order Kitasatosporales; family Streptomycetaceae; genus Streptomyces; species Streptomyces tatrensis. The sequence goes on from NZ_JBMDLB010000011.1 coordinate 1,660,944, forward strand.
CAGCGGGGACGGCCGGCCCGCCAAGCGCCCGGAACTCCGGCCGTACGAAGCTCCGCCGGCCGACCGGCTCGTCTAGCCCGCGGGGCCTGCGCCCGCCCCTCGTCCACCCCTGTTCCCTCTCGTAGCAAGGCACAATCCCGGCCGGGTCCCCTACCTGCGTAAACGCACAGCCGAGGCCCAAGTAGAATCCATCCACGTGACTGCCAAGCCCCGCATCCCCAATGTCCTGGCCGGCCGCTACGCCTCCGCGGAGCTCGCCGTCCTGTGGTCCCCCGAGTACAAGGTGACGCTGGAGCGGCGACTGTGGCTCGCCGTGCTCCGCGCCCAGAAGGATCTCGGCATCGAGGTCCCCGACGAGGCCCTCGCCGACTACGAGCGCGTCCTGGAGACCGTCGACCTCGCCTCCATCGCCGAGCGCGAGAAGATCACCCGGCACGACGTGAAGGCCCGCATCGAGGAGTTCAACGCCCTCGCCGGCCACGAGCACGTCCACAAGGGCATGACCTCCCGCGACCTCACCGAGAACGTCGAGCAGCTCCAGATCCGGCTCTCGCTGGAACTGGCCCGGGACCGCACGGTCGCCGTCCTCGCCCGCCTGGGCAAGCTGGCCGGCGAGCACGCCGAGCTGGTCATGGCCGGCCGCTCCCACAACGTCGCCGCTCAGGCGACCACCCTGGGCAAGCGCTTCGCCACCGCCGCCGACGAGCTGCTGGTCGCGTACGGCCGCCTGGACGACCTGCTGACCCGCTACCCCCTGCGCGGCATCAAGGGCCCGGTCGGCACTTCGCAGGACATGCTCGACCTGCTGGGCGGCGACGCCGCGAAGCTGGCCGACCTGGAGCAGCGCATCGCGGCCCACCTCGGCTTCGGCCAGGCCTTCACCTCGGTCGGCCAGGTCTACCCGCGCTCCCTCGACTACGACGTGGTCACCGCCCTGGTCCAGCTGGCCGCGGCGCCCTCCTCCATCGCCAAGACGATCCGCCTGATGGCCGGTCACGAGCTGGTGACCGAGGGCTTCAAGCCCGGCCAGGTCGGCTCCTCCGCGATGCCGCACAAGATGAACACCCGTTCCTGCGAGCGCGTGAACGGCCTGATGGTCATCCTGCGCGGTTACGCGTCGATGACCGGCGAGCTGGCCGGCGACCAGTGGAACGAGGGCGACGTCTCCTGCTCCGTGGTCCGCCGGGTCGCGCTGCCCGACGCGTTCTTCGCTCTCGACGGCCTGATGGAGACCTTCCTGACGGTCCTGGACGAGTTCGGCGCCTTCCCCGCCGTCGTGGCCCGCGAGCTGGACCGCTACCTCCCCTTCCTCGCCACCACCAAGGTCCTGATGGGCGCCGTGCGGGCCGGGGTGGGCCGCGAGTCCGCCCACGAGGTCATCAAGGAGCACGCGGTGGCCTCCGCCCTCGCCATGCGCGAGCAGGGTGCCGAGCGCAACGAGCTGCTGGACAAGCTGGCCGCCGACGAGCGGATGCCGCTGGACCGGGCCCAGCTGGACGCCCTGATGGCCGACAAGCTGTCCTTCACCGGCGCGGCGGGCGATCAGGTCGCCGTGGTGGTCTCGCGCATCGAGGAGATCACCAAGGAGCACCCCGAGGCCGCGGCCTACACCCCGGGGTCGATCCTCTGACCCCCGAAGAGCTCGGCTCCGCCCGTGACCGCGTCCTCCCGGACGTGGTCACGGGCGGTCTTCGTGTGCTGTTCTGCGGCATCAACCCGGGCCTCCTCTCCGCCGCGACGGGCCACCACTTCGCCCGCCCCGGCAACCGCTTCTGGCCGGTCCTCCACCTCTCGGGCTTCACCCCGCGCCTCCTGTCCCCCGACGAGCAGGACGAGTTGCCGACGTACCGCCTCGGCATCACGAACGTCGTGGCCCGGGCCACGGCCCGCGCCGACGAGCTGAGCGCCGAGGAGTTCCGCGAGGGCGGCCGCATCCTGACGGCCAAGGTGGAACTCCTGCGTCCCCAGTGGCTGGCCGTGGTCGGCGTCACCGCCTACCGCACCGCCTTCGCAAGCCGTAGCAACCTGCATGTGACGACTGCCGCCTGACCTGCGGACATGCGAAAGCCCCCACCATGTCGGTGAGGGCGTCGCGCTTGGCGGGACGGACACGGACGGGAACGTTCAGCCGCTCTGCCGTCCGTGCCACAAGCTCAAAACGCGCGAGGACTTCGGGGCCGCTGGTCCGCCGTTCTAGACCAGTCCCGAGCGGGTCTACCGCTCGTGATTGCAGGCAACGATTTCGCCTGCCACAGGAAGTGAACATCCGGGCTGGTACGTGCCCCCGTTCGGGTAGAAGTCGTGATCCCCCGACTCAATTTCGGGACCAAACCCGATGTCGGTGACCAGCCAATTGCTGCCCGAAACCGGCACCGGATCGGCTGCGTGCGCTGACGTGGCGACCGACAGTGCTGCCCCCGCGAGGGCCACGGCGGCAAGTACGCGCTTGGTGTTGTTCATGCCCCACCAACGATCTTCAACCCGCCGGAGTCACGCCCGGCTCACAGCACCGCCCCGTACCGGTCCCGACCAAGCCTGTACAGGGCGGAAGGCGTGCGTGTAGGTGCGCCCGCAGACCGCAGTAGGCGCCCGGTGGGTCCCGGGGCTGAACGTGGCGGAAGAACACGGTTCGAGTCCGTACACCCCGCGAACGTGGCTCCGCCCCGGTACACGTCGGCGTGCTGTGCTGGGGCAGGCAGGCGCGGTGTCAGCTCTGGGGCTCCGGAATTACGATCGGGCCGCACGACGCCCCAGCACGGAAGTTGAAAGGTCCGGACCGGGGCAGCGTGGGCGGATCGTTGGCTCTAGTCGCGGCTGTCCTCGACCTCCGACTGCGCCGGCTGCTCGCTCTGCGTGTGCTGTGCTGACTCCGACTCCTCGCTGTGCGGGTTGTATCCCGACTTCGTCGGCTTCGGCGCTGTGTCGTCCTTATCCGGCGGGAGTGTGGTCTCAGTCATGCCCGTCTCCTCGCTGGCTCGGCACCATGCCGGACCGCACTAACCATTTCATGACTGATGGTCAGTAACCCGTACTGCCCTTTGATTGATTGCGAGGTGTCCCCATGCCCCATAAGCCCCGCCCCGCGCTCGGTACCCGGCTGTCCCGAGCTCACCCGAGCCCGGCGGACGCTGTGGGAACGGATCAGCGTCAGTGCCGAGTTGCTGGCTGTTCGCAAGCAGTAGCAACCTGCATGGGATGCTGGCGGCTTGACCTGCGGGTATACAAAAGTACCGGCCATCCGAAGATGACCGGGACTTTGTTGCCAGCTGTCTAGGCCGGCCAGGCAATCGTCTGACCGGTCGGCGTCACCGTGATCTCGAACTTGTCCAACGTCGGAGAGCCAGCGTTGCGCCACCGCGTGACGTGGTCTTCGATGTCATCCCACAGGCAGGCGGGTCCGTCCTGCCTGACGATCCACCGTCCACCGTCCTCGTAGAGCACAGCCCACGATCCCACCTCCACGTCGATCAAGACGTGTTCCGTGCGCCCATCACGGTCGAGGCTGAACCTCTGGGCACGAGGGGCCGCAACCTGAGCGACGAATCGGGCGTCCCAATCGTCCAGTACATCGGCACCCAAAAGCGCGGAACGCTCCACCCCCTCACTCATATCGGGGAGGACGCCGAGCGGGGGCGGCGCCTGAGGCCGGGCGAGCATGAACGAGATCTGACCTCCGAGGAACCGCCCGGAGGCGGTGCCATCCTCGTTGACCGTGAGCCGCGCCAACTCGGAGGAGTACATCCAGCCGGACATCGTGGCCAGGATGATCCCGCCAGGGCAGGTCTGCTCGACCCACGCGTACGGAAGCGTGACGATGCCGCAGGTGGCGCTGATCCGGTCGTACAGGATTCCGTCGTTGTGGCCAAGGAGACCGTCCCCGACGACGAGATTCGGATGGAACCCGGTTCGAGCCAGGGATACGCCGGCACGGCCGGACACGTCGGCGTCGACCTCGATCGAGGTCACAAGCTCCTCCCCCAGCCGATGGCACATCAGACCCGTGGAGTACGCGGTACCTGAGCCGATCTCCATGACTCGGTGCCCGTCCTCCGCTAGGAGGTCTTCATGCATCCCCACGACGAGACTCGGCATGGTGCTTGAGGACGTCGGAGATCGCGTGATCTCACCCCGGAGATCCCCCGGCACAATGGTGCCCGCGATCTGGGTGACGAGGGATTCGTCCTCGTAGCAGCGCTCCAACCACAGCGGCGCATCGGGCATGACCGGCGTCCAGGCCGTGGGACGTCCAGGGTTGTCAACGCGCTCGAAAAACCCGCCCCGAAGGAACTCATGCCGAGGTACCGCCTCCACGGCCTCCCGCCATGGCTCAGTACGAAGCTGCCCGCCGGCCACGAGCTGTGCGGCAAGACGCGCACGCAGCTCTTGTTCATGGGCGTTCACGACGTTGTCCTTTCGAGCAAGTCGGCCATCGCGGCGACCATAGGCAGGCCCGTTTCAGGCTCCATCCACGCCCACTGACCGGACGGATTACATTCGAGGAACCACCATGCCCCGGTCCGGTCGATGGCGAAGTCGAACGCCCCGAAGACAAGCCCGAAGTGGGAGAGGTAGGCACGCAGGGCCTCAGCGATGCCGGGTGGAGGTTCTACGACGCTGTACGTGAGCTTGTCGTAATCCGTCCTCCAGTCCAACAGGTCGGAGTCAATGCGTACACAGAAGATCTCGTCGCCGATCACGGTCACGCGAACGTCGGCAGTCTTCTCCACCCGGTGCTGAAACAGGTGAACCGTGCCGGCTACAGCCTCGTCGATCTCATCGGCCGCCACCTCCAGAACGGCCACGCTGCACGAGGTGCCGGTCTCGTTCCGGTACAGCGGCGTCGACAGCGGCTTGTAGATCACCGATTGGTACTGCTTGATGAACTGTCGAGCCGCATCCGGATCCGATGTGAAGAGCGTGGCAGGAACGCGGAACCCTGACTCAACGGCCACGGCCAGGCCGGATGGCTTGAACTCCGCGTCGCCGATGCGGTGCGGGTGGTTGACGTACAGGCAGCCCGGCAGGGACGCCATGACGCCTCCCAAGCCGTATCGCGCCTGCGTGACGGCGAAGCGCGCGTCTTGGTCGTGCAGATGCGGAAAGGTGAAGCCGGAAGGCCGGCGGTAGTACATCGACCGCACACGGGATAAGTCCGCGGTCCGCGTCGGGGTCGTCAGCGACCCCTGAATGCCGTGAGGCGTCATGTAGGCCACGAGCGACAAGGTGGCGGGGAAGTCCCCGCTGTCGAACCGCACGACCGGGACATCCCGGCCGTGCAGCTCGTCAATCACCAGGTCAGCGGTGGGGTCGTCCAGATTGGTGACGACCAGAACCGGACCCGTGCGAGTCACTGGTCCGAGTCGTTGCCCGTGTCGGTGTCGCCGCCGCCACCCTGCCCGTCGGACGGGTTACCGGTGTTCGTAGCCGGGTTGGTGCCGGAGCTCGTTCCGTGTCCCGGCATCTCCATGACGTTTCCGTCGACGCCAAAGTAGCGGCCCTTCTGGGTAACCGGGTCCAGCTCGACCTTGCCGTACGAGGGCGCGAAGGCCGGGTACGGGGTCATCCTCCGCAACCCCCAGGGGGCCACCGTGGCGAGACCGTTCGGGAGCGGCGTACCGGTCGGCATTCGGTCCGAGTGCACGAACATTTCTACCTCCATGATCAGTGGTGGAGAAGCGTGTGTGATTGGTGCATCCGATCTAAGGAGCGGGCAGGGCCCCGACCTCACCCCGGCGAACCGGAATCCGGGCCCTGCCGCCCCTCCGCACGTCGACCGCGAACGGCCGCCGGCGGGTCTATGGGCGCTCGCGTGGCGAGCAGTTGGTAGACGCCGTCCACCATTCAAGGGCGTCGAGCGCGGCGCCGGTTGCGGCCTCCAGCCACTCGACATCCTGAGCCACCCGTATCCGGGAGGCCACAACATCGGCCAGCTCTTGACTAGCCTCCTCGTCGAACCGGTATCCCCCGCCGGACATCCGTCATCCCAGGTGCGGGTGATTGCGGATCTCGTGATTGAGCTCCGCCGCACGGGCGGGGTTGTACTCCGGCGAGGTGCGGTTCACGCATTCAAGCCGCTGCTTGTAGAGCGCCGCGCAGACGTCGCACTTAGACACCGGCTGAGGATTCGGGAAGAGGCGCAGGACTTCCGCCTCAACGGTTGTGCTGGGTTCGACGGACATGAAGCACCCCTCACCGCAATCGAGCCGTGACGCTCAGTGGTTGTAAACTCAGCGTGGCACTTGTAGGCACGCAATGCAACTGACTGACCATGATTTACAAAATTGTATATTCACGCCGCGCGGTGACCCCAGGGTGTGGAAGCATGCGCCCACGGGCAGCCACAGAGGCACCGATCAGATAGGGGAGGCCGTGAGCGCACCATCAGTACGCCAGCGACGTCTTGGCGCCGAGCTGCGCGCTCTGCGCGAGGCTGCCGGCCTGAAGCTGGACGATGTCGCTCGGCAAGTTGGTCACGGATACGACGGCCCGCGGCTCTCCCGCGTGGAGCGGGCACAGCTGCGCGTGAAGCCGGAAGTCGTCGCGGCCTTGCTCGATGTCTACAGCGTGACCGAGCCCGGCAAGCGGGACGTCTTGGTGGCACTGGCGCGGGCAGGTTCGCAGCGCGGATGGTGGCAGACGTATCAGGACGTCATCTCGCCTTCGTACGCGGAGCTGATCAGCCTGGAGTCCGACGCACAGTCGCTCCGCTCCTATCAGACTCAGCTCATCCCCGGACTCCTTCAACGCGTCGAGTACGCGCGGGCCACCATCGCGGGGATCAATCCGACGCTGACCGCTGAGGAAGTAGACGCGCTGGCTCAGGTGCGGCTCGCTCGTCAGTCAGTACTGACTCGTCCGACACCGCTGGAAGTATGGGCGATTGTCCACGAAGCGGCGCTTCATCCGGAGCTGCCTCCCCGGGTCATGCGTGCACAACTCGGCCATCTGCTCGAACAGATGGAGCTGTCCAACGTTTCAATACAGATCATGCCGCTCACTGCGTCGCCGCATCCCGGCATGAGCGGCCCCTTCACCGTGCTTCGCTTCCCTGAGAGTGCGGACCTTGACGTCGTCCTTGTCGAGCACCTCGTCTCCGCGTTGTACGTTGAAGACGCCGCAGACGTGTCGGTCTGCAACAGCGCCTTTGAGCACCTCCGGGCGCATGCGTTGCCTCTCGACAAGTCAGCCGACCTCACCGCAAGAATCATGAAGGATCTGAAATGACGACGATCATCCCCAATGCGTCCACCGCAGGCCTTACCTGGACGAAGAGCAGCTTTAGCGAAGGCGCGGCCAACTGCGTAGAGGTGGCCCTCGGCGTTGCAGGCGCCATGCCCGTCCGTGACTCCAAGGTCCCCGCCGGTCCTGCCGTGGTCTTCGGTGACTCCCAGTGGGACGTCTTCGTCGACGCCGTCAAGGGCGGGCAGCTCTAACACCAGCAGCAACCAGCGCCCGTCTCCATTGCTGGAGGCGGGCGCTTCACCATGCCCTGCACGTCTAGGTTTCGGGATGCCCCACGGGCCAGCACGCGTCAGGCTGGAGGCATGGACCACGCCCCGATCCTCGTACACCGGATCTCCCCGACGGGCGGCCAGCGTGTCGTCATCCGAATCCGGGGCGTCGACACTGTGCTTGGCGTGGCTCACAGCGATCGGGACTTGATCGAATTCCTACGCCGAATCGATCTCCCCGACCCGGACGACCCAGTCTTCGGCGACTCGTCGGCTATCGCGTGGCAGGGCGGACAGCCACATGTCTATGAGGCTGAAGGCGACGGACCGTGACCAGCGGGACGAGCTCCCGTTGCATGGGCATGGTCTCCAACACGAGCTATGACGATGACGTCCCGATGGATCGGCCCGGCGAGCGCCTCCCGCTTCTCACCCGCGGGGAGGCTGAGGCCCTTGTGGCGTTGCTCGGCGACCTTGCGGAGGTTACGGGCGAGGATCTCCAGATGGATGCGCTAGAGCTGCAATCCAGGCTTGGTATGCGTCTTCCCGCGCTGTAGACGCGCGGCACGCGGTCTCCTAACCGGTAAGACGGGCGCGACGACTGTTGATGTCACTCACATTCCCGGGGCTCTGTGCGGGCCTCTGAGGGGCGTTCGCGGGGTCATCGACCTTCATCTTCAGGCGCGCCCTGTCCTCCGGCGTAGCGCCGAACTTGGCCGCCCGAAGGCGCACTTCACTGGCGAACTCCCAACGGCCCTTGGCCCACATCGTGTGGTGCATGAGGGTGGTGTCGATCAGGAAGAGCCAGTCAGTTTCTACGAAGGTCTGCGCCTGTGCCGACTGCCGCCAGGAGTCCCACCAAAGCTGAGTCATGGGATGCCAGGGAAGGGCTTCGCCCGTCGCCTCGTCCATGCCAAGAACCCCCGTGGGCAGCTCTGGGCCACGCATCTCGTCATCGGGGGTGACCACCGTCTCCGGCTCCCCCGCGTTACGCCGGCGGCGTCGAGCGGGATCCTTCGGCGCTGGGCCTCGTCCGGCCATGAAACCTCCTCACTAGAGCTAGATCCAGGGCCAGTTGGGGACCCTTCCGCCCGGTGTACTATGGAGTCACCGAAGGGCAATCGAATGAGCGCCTACCGGCCACGGAAAGCTGGATTGCCTTCCGTAACCACTGGATCGGCAACCCAACGCCGGTCAGTCAGTGGCCCTCAGTAGCAGCAGCAGAGACAAGCATCAAAAGGCTGTACCCCTTCGAGATTCGCTGAGCCCCGCAATGCGGAGCCGTTGGGAGCGCATCTCGGTTTCGACTACACACGCGTGTGGTCGGGCCGAGTGCGCGCGCCCCCGGTCCGGCCGCCCAAGAAGGGTGAGGGACTCGGTGGAAACCGTCGGTTGGGTTGCAATCTGTATCAGTGCCATTGGAGGCACTCAGCTCGTCGTCAGGCATGCGCTGGAGCAGATTCCCCCACTCAGCAGGAAGGCCACGCTGGCGGTTCGCTCACTGCGTGCGCTTAGGGATGAGCTCCGCAAGGGGAAGGAAGGTTAATCCCCCTTCCTACTCAGCTCGTCACGAAGCATGTGACGAGGGTTGAGACGTCCGCGAGGATCGACGGGGCGTTGCCATGTCGGCGCCCCGTCATCGCGATGTAGCGGCCGGTCCCGTAGATCTCCACGGCCGTACCGTCGGGGCGTCGGATACGGCGTCCCTGTCGCACGTCCGCGCGGCCCCAGATGTGCAGTCCATCGCCGGACGGGGACACCTCTACGTAGGTGGCGCCCGCGTCGCGAACGATGGCAGCAGCCCACGGCGCCAGGCGGCCCGTAAGCGGGTTCAAACAGTGGTCCAGGTCGATGCACACGATGTCGTCCTCGTCGCTCAGGACGAACCCCAGACCGACGCCAGCCTCCGAAGTGGCGGCGCCCTTGTACGTGCTCCAGGTGCGCGAGTTCGTCGACGAAACCGACATGCCGTCGACCGTCAGCGGGACCTTGCCCGCGGAGCGCCGAACCCACCTGTCGCAGGTCGTCAGCTCAACCGGGAAAGTGGTCTGCTTCGCGCGCGAAAGCGCCTTCCGACACCGGGGCGAGCACGTGCGCGCGTGAGCCCGAGCCATGACGGCAAGCGGGCCGGCGCAGTGTTCACAGGTTCGGGTCACGGCTCCAGGATACATGCGGCGTGTCACACTTTCAATGCGCTGACCTGCACAGATGCGAATCTTGACCGTGCTGGATCGTTGTACGCTCGCCTCCCGAATCGGGGGTCAAAGCACTCCAGTCGGCGGCTGGTCGGCGCTCCAGCGGGCTCCTGCGGACGCCTTGGCGGCACCCTCCAGACCCGTACAGACAGCGAGGACCAGCACCTTACGGTCTCCACATGATCGGCTTGGGGGTTACCTCCTGGCATGGATCACGTCGAAGGATCTTGAAATCAAAGAGCTCAGAGCTAGTCAATCTCGGCGGTGAAGCCAGCGCGAGGCGCACGACGGTCACCGTCAGCAAGCTCGCCGCGGATCTCCAGGCGGCTCGGGATCAGGGTCAGCGTTACCGTGGTGATCTTGCCTTCGCCCTTACCCGCAACACGCACCACAGGAGCACGCGCAAGCCGTCCGACGTCGATGCCGTTGACGCTCACGTGCGTGACTAGAACGCCGTCTTCACCCGTGTCTTGCTCCTCCGTCAGCACCACATGAGCACCGCTCATCCGTCCTCCAGGGCTGGGTGTGTGGAGCGTGGGCGCTGCATGCTCACCCTCGTGAGGGCCGCTGCTGTACCGCCCTCAGTGGCGCTCTTGTGGCTGTGGCGCCAAGGGCACAGGAGCTGTAGGTTCGCGTCCCTGTGTCATCGCCAGGGGCTATGTGGTCCACGTCTGTACCAGGCAGTTCACAGCGCCGGCCATCGCTATAGCGGGCCACACACACGCCTCCGTCACGCCGGATGATGCGGCGCCGGATGCGAGGCCAGTCCTTTGGCAGGCGGGCCCTGCGTGTGGATCCGTCCCACGCCATGCGCCCACCTCCTCTACTGTGCAGCCATGGGATTTCGAGACGCCGTCATAGCTGCGGACATAGGCCTGTCCGCAGAGGCCCGCATGAAGCGCGGACATCGCGTCTTCGCCTACCGCCTTCAGCTCCCGCAAACACCGTCTAACGACATGTCTGACGTGGCGGACGCCATTGAGCGGGTCGAGGCGATCGGTTGGGTATTGGATCGCATGGAGCCGGACTCTTTTGTCGGCAAGAGCGCCGTCGGCGTCAACACGTCGTGGCTGCTCGTCTTCCGTGCCCGGATCTGAGCAGCGTCAGAGCACGATGGCCGTGAGCTTCAGATCCGCGTGATCCACCTCGACGAGGAGCTTCCCGCCGTACTCCTGTGGGTCGAAGGGGCCGAAGACTTCCTTCGCGCTCGCGGTCAGCGTCTCCGTTCGGGGCGTGACGGAAAGGCCGTCCACCTTGCGTGCGACGTTGAACGTCACCGTGCGCGTAGTGACGCCGCTGTTCTCCACGATGAGCACCAGGCGGCCCGAGTTGACCACTGAGTGCCCGTTGACGGTGTCACCAGCGGTCGGAACAAGGGCGACGCTGGCACGAGTTGGCGTGACGATGGGAAGGACAGCACGGGCCATGAGGACTCCAGGGGTTGGGTTACTTGATTCCGTCCCCGTCGTTCACGTGGACGATCGCAGGGGCTGCTAGAGCCTTCGCTCCGTCGACGAGGAGGAATGCCTCCTTCCGTCCGGTTGTTCTTGCGCGTGCAAGCGTCGTAGACGACCCTCTGACGTGCGCTCGGCACCGTCAGGTGGTACGCGTGACGGCCGACGAGATCGCAGCTTCTGTAGCTCACGCCCGCGGGGTTTGTGTACTCGTGAGCCACGAGTCCGGGGCTGTGCGACTGAAAGCCAAGGGCCGCGTCCGAGCATCCGTCGAAGACGATGTGTCCGCCTCCCCACAGGCTCTTGATCACCTGCGACGCCGCGTTCCGCAACTCGAAGCGAACGCCTCGCACGTGCAGGTGCTGAACACTGTCGTAGTGGCCAGCCGTCGGCAGGTGGAAGAACCGCGACGTCCCGCCGTCAGGGCGCTTGCCCTTGATGATGAACGAGCCGCCGTCGACGGTGACGAAGCCTCCCTTGTCGAAGCGGAGGAAGTCACCGTGCTCATATTCAATCTTGCACGCCCGGAACCAGAAGTTCAGGAACTGATCCTGACTCGCGATGGCCGGCGTCATCCCACTCCAGAGGAACGCAACGTCATAGCTGCCGTTGACGTGGCAGCCGTCGAAGTCCCACTCGGAATTGCAGTTCGATGCGACCGGACCGTCTAGGCCGATGCCGTAGCGCCAGACGCCGCGCCATTCGACGTTGTTGAACGACCAATCCTGCGCCCCGCCTGTGCTTAGACTGCGGAGGAACGAGGCCCGCGGATTCGTCGAGCGGAAGCTTACGTCACGGATGCGCACACCCATCCAGCGATCGGAGTTGATCAGGAGCGGCTCGGGGCCGGTCATCACGATCTCGCTCGCTCGCTTGCCTATGCCGCGGATCGTCAGCCCCTGCGCGCGCCCTGGAGCCGCCTCCATGATCGTGCCGGAGACGGTGTAGGTCGACGTCAGGAGCACGCTCACCGTCGAGACGGGAACGCCTCCGCCAGCATCGGGCTTCAGCCGGCGGTTGACCTCTGCGAAGAGAGCGCGAAACGCCTCCGTGGCGTCCTTGCCTGGCACGGCCCTGAAGTCTTCGGGTCTGAGTTCGTGGGTCATACTCGGGTCCTCGTCGTCGTGGGACGACCGGGCGCCCCGTTAAGTGGTGCCTGTGTCGGGACGGCGCGGATCGAACGCGCGGCCACCCGCCCCCAAAGCGGGTGCTCTACCTCTGAGCTACGTCCCGGGGTCTACCAGTCAAGGGGAAGTCATGTGGCTTCGCGTGTGGCGAATATTCATAGCCGTGCTGCGGCTGACCTTCGCAGCGTTCTATGTTGTCGTCTGCATCGCGGGAATCGTCCTCATCATCTGGGCGGAGGCCAACAGAGACGATGACGACTCCTCACCGTCCTACGCGCCTCCCGCCCCCACCCCCACAAGATCCACCACGCCAATTGAGTGGCGCTACTCCGGTTCTGGATGCGCGGACGGCACGTCGTCGATGTGGATCGGCCGCCAAGGCGCGTGCAGCCACCACGGCGGTGTGATCGAGTACTACAAATCCGACGTCGGTGGGCTGACGACAACCTGCCACGGCCGTGGTCGACCGCGAACGCTTGAGGCTGCGCGAGAACTGATTGCATCCGGTGGGTTCGCTGGATGCTCGCTCACAGCGTCCTCGCCCGGATTCTGAGCCGCCGGCCCCTGACGCACACAGCGGCTGTGCCGGGACTCGAACCCGATCGCTTCCCACGTTTGGGTGGGCGCACATCCCTTGTGCTTCGCAGCCTGCCGCACGGTGCCCGGTATACCCCGGGAAGCCATACGGCCTTACCTCGCGACTCAGTGGCCCCGTAGGGCGGGTGAGCCGTCGCGCTCCTCCCGCTCCGACGCATACGAGGACTCACACGGGGCGGGAAGTCTTGGGACAGACCGACGCCGCTCTACCGCACATCTACCCGGAGGAGAGTTCGGGGAGCACAGGAGCGGCACCGGTTGTCGGAGGAAAGCGGACCGTCCGCCAGTCGCGACGGTCGCCAGTTCTTCCCTCTACTTTGGTTATGGGGGGACGTCATCAGTTTGGAGCCGGGCCCCTCCTCCGCCCCGTAGCGGGCCGCGGTGCGTGAAGTGCGCTACTGAACCCCTTTTTCCATTTCTTCTAAACGCGTTAAGGGAAAAGTAGAAATGACACCTGGTCGCACACTTTCGACGCTGAAACAGCACTATTGGTTACGCTGCGCCACGACAGGGTGCCGTTCGTAACTCACAGCACCCGACCGTCCGTTCGGGAAGCCTGGCGGGGGAGGATGCTGGCGACGAGCGGTGCGCAAATCGACGCCCCGAGACACGATAAAGCGCGCCGGATGGACTCCCGACGCGCTCGATACCGTTACCTAGTCGTTATCTAGAGCGACGCCTGATAGGCGGCGTCGTCAAGCGCGTCCTGCTCCGGGTCCACGTGAGTACCCACAGCGAACGACAAGCGGTCGTCCCTCGGCGTCCACCGGTTGCCAGGATTGACGCGCACCTTCACCCCTAGGTCGATGAGCATCTGACGGCGTGCGCTCCAGTCCTCCGTCTGGTTCCACGCCTCACCCCACGTGGTGTCGAGCTCTACTAGCTCTTCCCTTGGCGGGATGACCGGGCGCGCCTTCAAGGGCTCCAGACGGTCAGAGATGCCCTGAACTTGCCTCTCTACGACGTCGGCGGCAGCTCCGCGAAGGCGCACGAGTCGGCCAGACAGCTCCTCAAGATCTTCCTCCAGCTCGGCAATCTCGGCCGTGTGGTCGACGCCGGCTGTCCGTACTACCTGCGTCCGCCGGAACGGACCCAAGTGCGTGGTGAATTGCTCCTCCACATACTCCAGGGCCGCCGACCGCAGGATGCTGCTCGCAGGCTGGTTCTCTTCGTGCTCGCTCCCGTGGCATCGGAAGGTGCCTTTGCGCACACCGCTGAAGGAGTTCCACGCCGCGTACATGTTCCGTTCGCACGTGCCGCAGATGAGCACAGAGAGCAGTTCGTGACCGTCCTTGCGCCGGGGGTACACGCTTGGCACCGCCAACTCCTTCAGGGCGCCTTCGAGCCGGTACCACGTCTCGTCGTCGATCATCGGCTCGGCGTGGATGACCGGGGATCCGTCAGGATTGCGTGGGGTGCTGCCGTCGCGTCGAACTTGATGCCCTCGGACGATAGGTGACCGCAGCATGTCGTACACCGTCGTGAGCTTCCAGGTGTCTTCCTGATCAAGCTCCCTGGGCGGCACCACCAAGCGCGCCTGATGGTTCTTCGGAGTGATGGCCTCCGACTCAACCAGCCACCGTAGAATTTTCGTTGCGCCGTGACCCGCGATTGTCCGCGCAATGGCTGCACGTCGAATAACTGCCGTCTCCTCGTGCAGTCCGAGCCACCATCCCTCACGCCCGTCACTGAAGACCTTGCGGACGAGCTGATAGCCGTACGGGATGCTTCCTCCCGAGTATCGGCCGATAGACCGGAGGTGCGCAGCCGCACCCTGGTTGCGCTCCATGATCGTCTGACCTTCGAGCTGTGCAGCGAAGGCCAAGATGAGGAGAATCAGCTCCGACATGGACGAGCTGAAGTCCAGCTCCATCATGTCCCCGCCGGGACCGGCAGCGAAGATCAGCCGCTTCTTGTGCTGCTTGGCAAACCTACCGAGGTCCGCCATGTCTGCCATCGATCGGACTGCGCGGTCGAGGCGCTGCCAGATCATGACATCCCAAAGTTCCGGCGAGTTCAGCCACGGCGCCAGTTCGGCTCGCTCCCACGGCGTGGTCTTCAGAGCTGACACGTCCGTGTCACGTGCCCACCCCACAAACGATCCGCCGATGCGGTCGCAGATGTTAGTGATCATCTCCTCTTGAACTTCAGGGGACGTCGACGCGTCGGTGAACTTGCTGAGTCGAATGGCTCCAACGGCGCGCAGGGTAACGCGCGTTCGCTGTGGTGGCACAGCTTTGGGGTTGTCCATGCATCACATGCTAGTTTCTACGTCAACCGTTCGGCGAACGAAAGGTCCAGATCGGCCCCCAGGAGCGCACCATCGGCGCCACCCGCGTCTGGGCCCTTCCCAACCCCAGCGGCCTCAACGCCCGCTGGACCGCCGCCTCCATGGCCCAGGAGTACGCCCGCCTCCGCGCGGCCGCCGAGCACCCGGGGCCGGCCGACACCGGCGCCTAGAACGCCCGCACTGCCGGTCCGGAGAGCCGTCTATTCTCCGGGGATGATCATCAAGCCCGTAGAGCTCGTGATATTCGACTGTGACGGGGTTCTCGTCGACAGCGAACGGATAGCCGCCCGCGTACAGGTCGCCCTGGGAGCGGAGCTCGGCTGGCCCCTCACCGAGGCCGAGGTCGTCGAGCGGTTCATCGGGCGCTCCTCCGTCTCCATCCGCGAGCAGGTCACCGAACGGCTCGGTCCGGGGACGGCCGCCCTCTGGTGGGACCTGTTCGAGGAGCGCCACCGGGAGGCGGTGGACCACGGGCTGTCCCCCGTCGAGGGGCTGCCGGAGGCGCTCGACGCGATCGCCCTGCCGACGTGTGTCGCTTCCAGCGGCTCGCACGAGAAGATGCGCCACACCCTCGGCCGCACCAGCCTCTACGAACGCTTCGCGGGCCGCATCCACAGCGCCACCGAGGTCGCCCGCGGCAAGCCCGCCCCGGACCTCTTCCTGTACGCCGCACAGCGGATGGGTGTGGATCCCGCCGCTTGCGCGGTGGTCGAGGACAGCCGGCCCGGCGTCCAGGCGGCCCGCGCCGCCGGGATGCGGGCCTTCGGCTACGCCGGCGGGCTGACCCCCGCCGAGCGGCTCGAAGGCCCCGGGACCGTCGTCTTCGACGACATGCGCGATCTTCCCGGCCTCCTGACCGGCCACTGACCCCGCCGGAGGCGGGGCCCGGTCGGCCGGTCCGGCGTCAGGCGTCCCGCCGCCGCACCGACACCCATCCGCCGGTCACCGCGACCAGTGTCCACAGGGCAAGTACCCCGAGACCGGCCCAGGGAGCGAGGCCCACCGAGGTGTCCAGCCTCATCATCATCTGACCGGCACGGTCCGGCAGGTACCCGGCGACGCCCTCGGAAGCCTGGCCGAGGACGAACGACAGGATCAGCACGAAGGGTATGAGCAGGCTCAGGACGGCCGAGGCACTGCGCAGCACCGCCGTCAGTCCGGCCGCCAACAGGGCCATCAGGGAGAGGTACACACCGCAGCCGAAGATGGCGCGGATGGTGCCCGGGCTGCCCAGTTCCAGGGTGTACGGCCCCATGAAGGCCTGCCCGCCAAGGAAGGTGGCCACTGCGGTGAGCTGGCCGACCAGGAAGGCGAGCCCTCCCACCATGGCCATCTTCGACAGGTAGAGCCGCGCACGGTTCGGCACCGCGGTCAACGACGTCCGCAGGGCGCTGTTGTAGAACTCCGAGGAGAGCGCGGTCGCGCCGAAGGCGAAGGCGGCTATCTGGCCGAAGTTGAGGCCGTAGAAGGCCGCGAGGAGAGGGTCCTCCCCCATGCTGCCTTCCTCTGCCGTGCCGATCAGAGAGGCCGTCAGTACCTGTATGCCCACCGTGGCGGCGAAGATCGCCATCAGCGCCCCGAAGGGACCGCGCAGGGACCGTATCTTGATCCATTCCGAGTGCAGGACGGGGATGGTGGGCAGAGCGGTGCTCATGGGGAAGCCTCCTTGAAAGGGGTGGGTCAGCTGGTGGCGGCGAACTGGGCGCTGCCCGCGGTGAGGTCGAGGTAGGCCTGCTCCAGGGAGGCCCGCTCGTCGATCAGTTCCAGCATCGGAATGCCTTCGCGGGCGGCGATGACGCCGAGTTGCTCGGCCTGCATGCCGTCCACGGTCCACCGGCCGCCCTCGGCCGTGACCAGTTCGAAGTCGTCCCTGGCCAGGGTGGCGCGGAGCCGGACGGGGTCCGTGGTGCGCAGCCGCACCCTCGGGGTGCTGCGGGCGTCGATGAACTCCTCTATGGAGGTGTCGGCCAGCAGCCTTCCCCGCCCGAGGACGATCAGGTGATCGGCGAGGGCGGCGGTCTCGGTCATCAGGTGGCTGGAGACGAGGACCGTGCGCCCCTCGGCGGCCAGACCGCGCATGAGCTCCCGGATCCAGATGATGCCCTCGGGGTCGAGCCCGTTGGTGGGCTCGTCCAGGAGCAGCACTTCGGGGTCGCCGAGCAGCGCGGCCGCTATGCCGAGACGCTGACGCATGCCCAGCGAGAAGGTCTTGATCCGCCGCTTGGCCGCCGAGGCTATCCCCGACTGCTCCAGGACCGCCTCCACCCGGCTCATCGGGATGCGGTTGGCCGCGGCGAGGAAGCGCAGGTGGTCCCGGGCCGTGCGGCCGCCGTGCGCCGACTGCGCGTCCAGCAGGGCGCCCACCCGGTGGAGGGGATCGGGGAGTTCGGTGAACCGCCGGCCCCCGATGGTGGCCGTCCCGGAGGTGATCCGGTCCAGGCCCAGCAGGAGCCTCATCGTGGTGGACTTCCCGGCCCCGTTGGGTCCGAGGAAACCGGTGACGCGACCGGGCATGACATCGAAGGTGAGGTGGTCCACGGCCCGGGTACGGCCGAACTCCTTGGTCAGTTCTCGGATCTCGATGCTGTTCATGTCTCAAGGTTCGCCGCCGGCCCCACGCCTCTTCCTCCCCCATGCGGGGATTCCCTCTCCCCCACGTGGGGGAGGAGCCACACCGCCCCGAACTGCAACGATGAGGGGATGCACCGACTGTTCCGCGCCGCGCTGCGCCCCGTGACCTACTCGCGCTGGGTGCATCTGTGCGTGCCCGTACTGATGCTGGCCGTATGGATGTTCATCGAGCCCGAGGCCCCGTGGATGCCGCTCGTCCTCGTCATACCGATGGGGCTGCTGCCCTGGATGCGGGTGGCCGAGGGGCTCCAGGCGCAGTTCCTCCTCGCTCCGTCCGAGCGCAATGCCCGGGGCACGCGGGCGGAGCCCGAGGAGCACAGCTTCAGCACGGTCGGGTCGCAGACGTGGAGCGACCGCTGGCGGACCTTGCTGTGGCTGGAGATACGGCTCGTCGTCTCCATGGTCGCGATGATGGCCACGGTGTGGCTGCCGATGCTGACGGTCCAGCTGGTCACGGCGGGACTCGGCAGCAGGGTCACCTCCGAGAACGTGATACCCGCCGGATTCCCGGTCTGGGCGGCTTGGGCGCTGGCTCCGCTGCCGCCGGTCCTCCTGATCGTCGTCGTGGTGCTGCTCGGCGACATGATCACGGCCATCGCCCGCCGGCTGCTGGGGCCTTCGGCGGCGGAGCGGCTCACCGCGCTGGAGGTGCGGACCGAGCAGCTGCTGGAGCGCACCCGCATCGCGCGGGAGCTCCACGACTCCATCGGCCACGCGCTGACCGTGGCCGTCGTCCAGGCGGGGGCCGCACGGGCGGCGGGCGATCCGGAGTTCACGGACCGCGCGCTGAGCGCGATCGAGGAGACGGGCCGGGCCGCGCTGGAGGACCTGGACCGGGTGCTGCGCGTCCTGCGGGAGTCCGGCCAGCGGACGTCCCAGCGGCCCACCCTGGTGGAGGCCGACCGGCTCTTCGAGTCGGCGCGTGCCTCCGGAGCCACCGTCGACGCGCAGCTGGTCGGCCCGCTCGACCAGTTGCCCGACTCGGTGAGTCAGGAGGGGTACCGGATCCTGCAGGAGGCGCTGACGAACGTGCTGCGGCACTGCGGTCCCGTACCGGTGCGGGTGCGGATCGGCATGGTCGCCGACCGGCTGGACCTGGAGGTGACCAATCCGCTGCCGGACCGGCCCTCCGTCATGACCGGCGGCGGTACCGGACTGCGCGGGATGCGGGAGCGGGCCGCGCTGCTGGGCGGGGAGACCGAGACCGGGCTGTACAAGGGGGGTTGGAGGGTGCGCACGCGGCTGCCGCTGGAGCGAATACGCTGACCGGATGCCGGTTACCGTACTGCTCGTCGACGACGAACCCCTGGTGCGCGCGGGTCTGCGCGCCGTCCTGGACGCCCAGCCCGACATCGAGGTGATCGGCGAGGCCGCCGACGGCGCCGCGGTGGTCCCGCTGGTGCGGCAACTGCGCCCCGACGTCGTGGCGATGGACGTGCGGATGCCGCTGCTCGACGGGATCGAGGCGACCCGGGCGGTCTTGCGGAGCGTGGACTCGCCGCCGAAGATCCTCGTGGTCACCACCTTCGAGAACGACGAGTACGTCTACCAGGCGCTGCGGGCCGGCGCGGACGGGTTCCTGCTGAAGCGGGCACGCCCGTCGGAGATCGTGCACGCGGTCCGTCTGGTGGCGGAGGGCGAGACGCTGCTCTTCCCGGCGGCGGTCCGCTCGCTGGCCGCCGAGTACGGGAACCGCTCCGCGCGGACGGTACTGGAGCGGGCGGCACTGACCGAGCGCGAGGAGGCCGTGCTCCGGCTGATGGCGAAGGGGCTGACCAACATCGAGATCGCCCGCGAGCTGATCGTCGGCACGGAGACGGTGAAGTCGCACGTCAGCGCGATCCTGGCGAAACTGGGGGCACGGGACCGGACCCAGGCCGTGATCACCGCGTACGAGTCCGGGTTCGTCGCTCCCGCGTGACCGCCCGGCCGGGCGGTCTGGGGAAGGGCTGATTCCGGCCGATGGGGGGCTGCTTCTCGCCGCCGCGCCCGGTGCGCAGTACGATCCGCCTGACAAGCTCGCTCGCTGGGAGGACACACGTTGGGGCAGCTGACCGGCGGGGACCCCTCACTGCTGCGGCGGATCAACTCCGCCGTGGTGCTGCGGGCCCTGCGCGCGGCCGAAGCGCCGACGCTCACTGACCTCACCCGGGTCACCGGACTCTCGCGGCCCACCGTCGAGGGAGTCGTCGAAGGGCTCATCGGGACGGGCCTCGTCGTCGAGGCGGGCGCGGAGGAGGGCGCACGGCGCCAGGGACGCCCGGCCAGACGGTTCCGCTTCCGCGCGGAGGCGGGGCACCTGCTCGGCGTGGAGATCGGCGCGCACCGCATCGCAGTGCTGCTGTCCGGGCTGGACGGCCGGGTGATCGGCGCCGGCACCAAGGAGGTCGCCGAGACGGCCTCCGCCGACGAACGGCTCGAGCGGGTCCGCGGTGCGGTGGCCGACCTGCTGCGCCGTGCCGGGGTACCGCGGGATTCCCTGCGGGCGGTCGGCGTGGGCAGCCCCGGGATCGTGGAGGCCGACGGCACCGTCCGTCTCGGCACGGCCCTGCCCGGCTGGACCGGGCTGCCGCTCGGGGAACGGCTCCGGCGCTCGTTCCGCTGCCCGGTGCAGGTGGAGAACGACGCCAACGCCGCAGCGGTCGCCGAGCACTGGAAGGGCGCCGCGACCGACACCGACGACATGGTCTTCGTGATGGCCGGCCTCAGCCCCGGGGCGGGCTCCCTGATCGGGGGCCGGCTGCACCGCGGATTCGGCGGGGCGGCCGGGGAGATCGGCGCACTGCACCTGCTGGGGCGCGAGGTCACGCCCGAGAAGCTGCTCTCGACCAACGGCGAACCGCTGCACCCGCTGGACGAGCGCGCGGTGGCGGAGGTCTTCGCGATGGCCAAGCGCGGGGACGTGGGGTCGGTGGCGGCGGTGGAGCGGTTCATCCAGCGCCTGGTCCACGACGTGGCCGCGCTGGTCCTGGCGATGGATCCGGAGCTGGTCGTGGTCGGTGGCTGGGCGGCCGGGCTGGACGGGGTACTGGATCCCCTGCGCCGGGAACTGGAGCGGTACTGCCTGCGCCCGCCGCGCGTGGCGCTGTCCCTGCTGGGCGAGGCGGCGGTGGCCACGGGTGCGCTGCGGCTGGCGCTGGACCACGTGGAAGAGGAACTGTTCGCGGTGGAGAAGACGGTCACCGCCCGCCGCTGACCCCCTCCGGGGCCGGTACGGGGGCGGGTCCGCGCCGCCGCCGTTTCCTCTGGGCTGCGAACGCGTGCCCCGGTTCCTCCAGGCTGCCGACCCGCGCACACGCCGCCGCTCAGCGGCCGGGGCCGGGGCCGGGGCCGGTCAAGGCTGCGGTTCGGTGTCGGTGGGGCCCTGCGGGGCGAGATCCCCTACCCGCCCTTCCCCGTTCCCCGGGCTCCGCCCGGACCCGGTCCTCAAACGCCGGACAGGCTGAAAACGGCCACAAGTCTGCTCGCGCGCCTTGCGTCCACCGGCCGGGGCCACCACCTCGTGGCCGCCCCGGTCATCAAGCGGTCAGCAAGTGGTCAGGACGCGACCCGCGTGTCGTGGGTGATCTGCACGTCACCCGTGTCGCCGAAGGTCAGCCGGCAGGTGTCCGCCCGGTAGGTGGCCACCGAGACGGCCGCCGTGCCCGCCACCGTGAAGTAGCGGGTGGTGACGAGCAGGACCGGGGCGCCGGGCAGGCGGTCCAGTTCCTTCGCGTCGTCGGCGCGGGCGGAGCCGAGCTCCACGGAGCGGTCCTGGCCGTCGAGGACCAGCTTCTGCAGCTCGCGCATGACGGCGCGGGCGCGCGCCGGACCGGCCGGGGCGTCGATCGCGGAGAGCCCCGGCACCGAGGAGGCCGGCACGTACAGCAGCTCGGCGGCGAGGACCTGGCCCTGCTCGACGCGGGTCCGGCGCACCGCGAGCACCAGCTCGCCGGGGGCGGTCCCGAGGAGCTTCAGGACGGCGGGGCCCGGCGCGGCCTCCGCCGCGTCCACCGGCTCCCACCCGTCGACGCTCTCGCCGGGCCAGCTGTGCTGCGCACTGCCGACGTCGACGCCCACGCGCGGCGGGGCGACGGTGGTGCCGACGCCGCGGCGGCGCTGGAGGCGGCCTTCGAGCTCGAGCTGCTCCAGGGCCTGGCGCAGGGTCGCCCGGGCGACACCGAAGCGGGCGGCGAGCTCGCGCTCGTTCGGCAGGACCTCGCCCACGGCGAAGTCCTGGTCGAGCGCCTCACTGAGGACGGTCTTGAGGTGCAAGTACTTCGGCTCCGGCACCGTTTCGAGCTGCGTGGTCCCCACCCTGACTCCTCCTGCTATCGCCGCACTCGCCGTGTTCCAGCGGGAGTTCCGCGCCTTTGTTTATTAAAGGTTCCTGCACTATGCCTGCGACGATAGGACGGCGCACCCCCTTGGTCAAGACCAATGCTCATCCCTTTGTCGGGCAGATCGGGCATATGCATCAAGCTGTTCACGGGATGTTCGCGAGCACCGCGGAAAGTGCGCGGAAGGCGTCACGGAAGCCACCCCGAAGCACCCCCCGACAGCCACCTCGGAAGCCACCTCGGAAGGCACCTCGGAAGGCGCCACAGAAGGGGCCTCGAAGGGCGCCGCCGGAGCCGCCGCCGGATCCACCGCGGGAGCCGCCGCGGGAGCCGCCGCGAGAACCGCCGCGAAATCCGAAGTCCCGCCCCCAGGGGCTACCGGGCGGTAACCGGCCGGGAGACACTACTGACAAGCCGTCTCACACGGCCGCCGAAGCCGCCCGACCCCCGACGAGGAGCAGCATGACCGCCACGGTCTCCTTCACGATCGATTCGCCGCTGGGCCCCCGCACCACCACCGTCGCCTACGAGCGCAAGGGTGCGGGCGAGCCGCTCCTGCTGCTGCACGGCATCGGCCACCACCTTCAGGCCTGGCATCCGGTGACCGACGTCCTGGCCGCCGAGTACGACGTGATCGCCGTCGACCTGCCCGGCTTCGGCGTCTCGGAGCCGCTGCCGCACGGGGTTCCGTACGATCTGGGCACCGTCGCGTCGGCACTGAGCGCGCTCTGCACGGCGCTCGGCATAGAGCGGCCGCACGTCGCGGGCAACTCCCTCGGCGGTCTGCTCGCCCTGGAGATGGGGCGCGCCGGCCTGGCGCGCTCGGTCACCGCCCTCTCCCCCGCCGGGTTCTGGTCGGAGGGGGAGCGCCGCTACGCCTTCACCGCGCTGCGCGCGATGCGCGTCGGCGCCGGGGCGCTGCCCCGCTCCGCCGTGGAACGGCTCGCCCGCAGCACCGCCGGACGCGCCGCGCTCACCGGCAGCATCTACGCACGCCCGGGACGGCGTTCGCCCGGCGCCGTGGTCGCCGAGACCCTCGCCCTGCGCGACGCCTCCGGCTTCGAGCAGACGCTGGCCGCGGGCGGCTCCGTACGGTTCACCGCGGATCTGCCGGGCCTGCCCGTCACCATCGCCTGGGGCAGTCGTGACCGGCTGCTCCTGCGCCGCCAGGGCGTCCGCGCGAAGCACACCATCCCCGGTGCCCGCCTCGTCCGGCTCCCCGGCTGCGGCCACGTCCCCATGAACGACGACCCGGCCCTGGTCGCCCGCGTCATCCTGGACACAACAAAGCTCGCCCGATGAGGGATTGACGGGGCGTCAGCCATCCGCATCAGTGTTCACGCATGGTTCGCGTGCGCGACGCGGGCGGTCCGGTGTGCCGCCGGTGTACGGCGGCACACTGGTCCGGCCCGTCCCCGCCGGCCTCTGGAGACGCACCGATGGCACCTCTGCCGCACACCCGACGCTCCCTGCTCGGCGGTTCCCTCGCCGTTCCGGTGGGCCTCGCCCTGTCCAGCGCCCTGACGGGCGCCCTGACCACTCCCGCCCACGCGGCGGCGCCCGCCTTCGCCCGTTCGGGCCGCCCGAACGCCTTCTGGGGTGTCCAGTCCGGCGAGATCACCGCCCACTCGGCCACCATCTGGACGCGTTCGGACCGTCCCGCGTGGATGTACGTCGAGACCTCGCCCAGCGAGTCGTTCCGCTATGCCGTCCGCCGCCACCGCGGCCCGCTGCTCGGCCCGGACACCGACTTCACGGGCACCACCACCCTGCGCGAGCTCCCTCCCGGGCAGCAGATCCACTACCGGGTGCTCCTCGCCGACCCCGACGATCCGCGCCGCACCGGCGAGCCGGTCCACGGCACCTTCCGGACCACCCCCGCCTCCCGCCGCCGCGACGTGCGCTTCCTGTGGTCCGGAGACCTCGCCGGCCAGGGCTGGGGCATCAACCCGGAACTCGGGGGCTACCGCGTCTTCGACGAGATGCGCCTGCGGGACCCCGACTTCTTCCTCTTCAGCGGGGACACCATCTACGCCGACGGGCCGATCCAGGCTTCCGTACCGCTGCGCGACGGAACCCTGTGGCACAACGTGACCACCGAGGAAAAGGCGAAGGTCGCCGAGACCCTCGCCGAGTTCCGGGGCAACTTCCGCTACAACCTGCTCGACGGCAACCTGCGCGATTTCAACGCCCAGGTGCCGGTCCTCGCCCAGTGGGACGACCACGAGGTCCGCAACAACTGGTACCCCGGCCAGATCCTCGACGACCCCCGCTACACCGTGAAGGACGTCGACACCCTCGCGGGCCGGGCCCGCCGGGCCTTCGGCGAGTACTTCCCCGTCACCGACCTGCGGGGCGGCCGCACCGAGGGCCGGATGTACCGGGTGATGCGCTACGGCCCGCTGCTCGACGTGTTCGTCCTCGACATGCGCACCTACCGCGACGCGAACTCCCCCGGCCGCCAGACCGACGACCCCATCGGCATCCTCGGCCCCGAGCAGCTGGCCTGGATCAAGCGCGAGCTGTCGCGCTCCCGCGCCACCTGGAAGGTCATCGCCGCCGACATGCCGCTGGGCATCGTGGTGGCCGACGGGGCCGCGAACTTCGAGGCCGTCGCCCAGGGCGACCCCGGCGCACCGCTCGGTCGCGAACTGCAGATCGCGGAGCTGCTGCGCCACATCAAGCACCAGCGCATCACCGGCACCCTCTGGCTCACCGCCGACGTGCACTACACGGCCGCGAACCACTACGCGCCCGAGCGGGCCGCCTTCACCGACTTCGCGCCCTTCTGGGAGTTCGTCTCCGGCCCCATCGGCGCGGGCGGCTTCCCCTCCGGCCGGCTGGACGCCACCTTCGGCCCGGAGATGGCGTACGTCCAGTCCGCGCCCTTCGCCAACATGTCCCCGTCCGAGAACCCCCCGTACTACGGGGAGGTCGAGATCGACGGTGACGGCGGCGAGCTCACCGTCCGGCTGCGCCGCCAGGGAGGCGGCGTACTCTTCACCCGGACCCTGCAGCCCGGACGGGTGGGGCAGTAGGCGGCTCAACGGGCGGCGGCAGCAAGCGGGTCAGTGAGCGGGTCAGTGAGCGGCCGGCAAGCGGGGTCAGCAAGTGGATCAGCAGACAGGAGCCGCCGAAGGCCGCCCGCCGACACGCCGGATCTGAAATCAGCCGGAAAACAGGGCGAAATCGGCCAGATGGATCCTTAACCAGTCGGTCACAGATCGTTCGTGATCACGCAACACCCCTGCGTCACAGTGGTCTGCATGACTGAGCGTATTTCTGCCCCTGCCCAGCGTCCCCACCGCCACCACTGGCGCCGCGACGTCGTCGAGCTCGCCGCTCTCTTCTGCGCCGTCGCGGTCGCCGACGCCATCGCCAATCTCGTGGTGCACGGTCCGCGCGGCCCGGTCCTGCTGGTGGCCTCGGCCGTCGCGCTCCTGGTCACGGCGGCGTTCCACACCTGGTGGGAACGCCGCCACAGCCATGCGCCGCCGCCCACGGACACCGCGCCCTCGGACCCGGCCACGGGAACGGCGTCGGCCCTGGCGGCGGACGGTGCGGACGGTGCCGACGACGGTACGGACACGGCGCCGGCCTCCGCCCTGTGGCGGATGCGGACGACCGTGCGCGACGAGCCCGGCAGCCTCGCCGCGCTCTGCACCGCGCTCGCCCGGTGCGGGGTCGACATCCTGACCCTGCAGACGCACCCGCTCCCCGAGGGCGGCACGGTGGACGAGTTCCTGCTGCGCGCCCCGCAGCAGCTGCCCTCCGCGGACCTCACCCGGGCCATCTCCGGCGCCGGCGGCCACAGCACCTGGATCGAGCGCGCCGACGCGCACGACCTGGTCGACACCCCGACCCGCGTCCTGGGGCTGGCCACCCGTACCGCACTGGACGCCGCCGAGCTGCCGCTCGCCCTGCGCCAGCTGCTCGGCCGCTGCACCATCCACTCGATCCCGGCGACCACCCTCTCCGGGCGCCCCAACGCCGGCGCCGACGCGCCCGTCGAAGGCGTCCTGGAGGCCACGGTCATGAAGCTGCGCGACCCGTCCGGCGGTGCGATCACCATCGAGCGGCCCTACCTGCCCTTCACCCCGACCGAGTTCGCCCGCGCCCGCGCGCTCGTCGAGCTGGACGCCCGGCTCGGACCGCGGGTGCCGCGCAGCCGGGACGTACTAACCCTCCCCGAGGGCAACGAGATCACCGTCCGCCGCGCCGACGGCTCCGACCTGCCCGCGGCCCGCGCCATGCACGACCGCTGCTCGGAGCGCACCCTCGGCCTGCGCTACCACGGCCCCGTCGCCGACGCCGACCGCTACCTCGGCCACCTGCTGAGCCCGCGCTTCGGCCGCACCCTCGCCGCGACCACCGCCTCCGGCAAGCTCGTCGCCCTCGGCCACCTGCTCTGGGACGGCGACGAGACCGAGGTGGCGCTGCTCATCGAGGACGACTGGCAGCGCCGCGGCATCGGCTCCGAGCTGCTGGGCCGGCTGATCGGGATGGCCGTCGAGGCCGGATGCGACAGCGTGTACGCCGTCACCCAGGCCCAGAACACCGGCATGGTCGCCGCCATGCGCGGTCTCGGCCTCCCCCTCGACTACCAGATCGAGGAGGGCACCCTGGTGATCACGGCCCGGCTGGACGCGACCCCGGTCAGCTCCCGACTGCCGTACGAGCTCCCGGGCGAATCCCGCGGCCTGCCCCGCGGCCGGCAGTGACCTGCACGGCCGCACCGGCCCGCTCCTCGACGGCCGGCGCTCGCGGAGGCCGCCCGGACCCGTACGGGGAGCGTCGAGAGCCCTCGTAGCAGCAGGTGCGCTGCCGGCGGGCGCAGGACCCCGCCGGTGGCGAACCGCACCTGGCGCAGCTGCCCAGCGAACTCCGCCGCGAAGTCCCACGGGCGGAGACCCGGTTGACCTTCCAGGAGTGGGATGTGCGGCCTCCGCTGCCCCTTCCGCTGCCCCCCGCGTCAGCAGGCTGACGATCTTTGGTGATGACGCGGACCCGTCCCGCGTACGAAGATGTCCACATGTCAGACATCATCACCAGTGACAGCGCAGCGCGCCTGCCCCGCCAGGTCGCCGACGCCTACGTCGACGACCTCATCGCCATCGACCCGATCACGGGCACCTATCTCGGTGTCGCCGCGAGCTCCGGCAAGCTCCCGGACCTCTCCCCCGCGGGCCGCGCGGCGGCCGCCGAACTCACCCGCACCACGCTCGCGCGGCTCGACGCCGCCGAGCGGCAGCCGGGCGCCGACAGCGATGTCGAGCGCCGCTGCGCCCGGCTGCTGCGCGAGCGGCTCACCGCCGAACTCGCCGTCCACGAGGCCGACGAGGACCTGTGCGCGGTCAGCAACATCCACTCCCCCGCGCACTCGGTCCGCGAGATCTTCTCCCTGACCCCGGCCGAGACCGACGAGGACTGGGCGGCGATCGCCGAGCGACTGCGCGCCGTACCGGTCGCGTACGCGGGCTACCGCGAGTGCCTCGCGCTCGGCCTGGACCGCGGCCTGTTCGGGAGCCCGCGCACCACCGCCACCTTCATCGAGCAGCTCACCGCCTGGGCGGGCGAGGGCGAGGGCCCCGAGAGCGCGGGCAAGGGCGGCTACTTCGCGGAGTTCGCCGCCACCGGCCCCCAGGCGCTGCGCGCCGAGCTCGACGCGGCCGCCGCCGGCGCGACCGCCGCCGTCGTGGAACTGCGCGACTGGATGCGGGACGTGTACGCCCCCGCCGTCGAGGGCAAGCCCGACCCGGTGGGCCGCGAGCGCTACGCCCGCTGGTCCCGCTACTTCAACGGTGCCGACCTTGACCTGGACGAGGCGTACGCCTACGGCTGGTCCGAGTACCACCGGCTGCTGGCCGAGATGAAGACGGAAGCCGCCAAGATCCTGCCGGACGCCGGTCCCTGGGAGGTGCTGGGGCACCTGGACGAGCACGGCACCCACATCGAGGGCGTGGACGAGGTCCAGGCCTGGCTGCAGGGCCTGATGGACGAGGCCATCGAGAACCTCGACGGCACCCACTTCGAACTCGCCGAGCGGGTCAAGCGCGTGGAGTCGCGGATCGCCCCTCCGGGCGGCGCCGCGGCTCCGTACTACACGAGCCCCTCGGAGGACTTCTCCCGTCCGGGGCGCACCTGGCTGCCGACGATGGGCCAGACCCGCTTCCCCGTCTACGACCTGGTCTCCACCTGGTACCACGAGGGCGTTCCGGGCCACCACCTCCAGCTGGCGCAGTGGACGCACGTGGCGGACCAGCTCTCCCGCTACCAGGCCAGCATCGGTCTCGTCAGCGCCAACTGCGAGGGCTGGGCGCTGTACGCGGAGCGGCTGATGGACGAACTGGGCTACCTCAAGGACGCCGAGCAGCGCCTCGGGTACCTGGACGCCCAGATGATGCGCGCCACGCGCGTCATCGTGGACATCGGCATGCACCTGGGTCTGGAGATCCCGGCGGATTCGCCGTTCCACCCGGGCGAGCGCTGGACGGTGGACCTGGCGCAGGAGTTCTTCGGCCTGCACAGCGGCCGGCCGGGCGACTTCGTCGAGAGCGAGCTCACCCGCTACCTCTCGATGCCGGGCCAGGCGATCGGCTACAAGCTGGGCGAGCGCGCCTGGCTCCAGGGCCGTGACAACGCGCGTGCCGCGCACGGTGATTCCTTCGACCTGAAGGCCTGGCACATGGCGGCGCTGTCCCAGGGTTCGCTGGGCCTGGACGACCTGGTGGACGAGCTGTCGAAGCTCTGACCGACGGGAGCCCGGCCGCTCCGCGCCGTGCACACACGGCGCGGAGCGGCCGGGAGGGTTCCCGAGTGTCCCCGAGGACCGGTTTCACCCCGTTGACCAGGGGTTTCAGCCCGTTCCGCCCGACGTGCGGTGCCGCACCACCGAGCCACCGCGCTGCTTGACGATCTCCAGCTGGGCCTGCACCCGGGTCCGCAGGTCGGCGACGTGGCTCACGATGCCGACGCTGCGGTCGCGTTCGCGCAGCGAGTCCAGTACGTCGAGCACCTCGTCCAGTGCCTGGTCGTCAAGGCTGCCGAAGCCCTCGTCGATGAAGAGCGTGTCGAGCCGCATGCCGCCCGCCTCGTCGGTCACCACGTCGGCCAGGCCCAGTGCGAGCGCGAGCGAGGCGAAGAAGGTCTCGCCGCCGGACAGCGTGGCGGTGTCCCGCTCGCTGCCGGTCCAGGCGTCGACCACGTGCAGCCCGAGCCCGGAACGCCCCCGCCCGCTCGCCCTGGCGTCGGAGTGCAGCAGGGTGTAGCGGCCGCCCGACATGCGCAGCAGCCGTACCGTGGCCGCGGCGGCGACCTGCTCCAGCCGGGCCGCGAGCACGTACGCCTCGAGCCGCATCTTGCGCTCGTTGTCCGCGGAGGTGCCCGCGGTGAGTCCGGCGAGCCGGGCCACCCGTTCGTAGGCCTCGCGCAGCGGTCCCAGGGAGCGCAGCTCCCGCTCCGCCTGGAGGGAGAGCCCGTCGAGGTCCCGGCACCGGACCCGGGCCGCGTCCACGGCGGACCCGGCCGTACGAAGCTTCGCGGCTGCCTGCGCCGCGTACGCCTCGGCCGCCTCCGGCGCGGCCGGGGGCAGGGCCGCCGCCGCGGCGGTGTCGGCCTCGCCGAGGCGGTCGGCCAGCATGGCCTCCTCCGCCTGCCAGGCGTCGGTGCGGCGTTGGAGCGCGCTGCGTTCGTACTCGGGGAGCACGGCGTCGGCCGCCTCCTCGATGGTGTCGAAGCCGGCCTTGAAGGCGGCGTCGGCGAGCTGGTCGTCGGCCTCCTTCAGCCGGGCGGCGGTGGTTTCGGCCCGGCGCAGCGAGACGGCCGCCGCCGTGACCATGCGGACCCTGTCCTCCAGCACTCCGGCGCGGGCCGCGACGCTGGGCGCCCCGTCCCGTACGAGGGTGAGCTCCCCTTCCAGCGAGGCCTGCTCCCGGTCCAGGGCCTCGCGGCGCGAAGCCCGCGCCGCGGCCCGGGCGTCGGCTTCGCTCCGCTCGGCGCTGCGCACCGCGTGCTCCCGCTCCGCGCGGGCCAGCCGCTCGCGGGCGGTGTGCAGTCCGGCGGCAGCGGCGTGCGCCTCGGCGTGCCGGGAGCTCAGCCCGGAGGTGAGTTCCAGGAGCTCGGCGGTGGTGGCCTCCCCCGCGGCGGCCGCGGCCTCGGCGCGGGCCTCCCGGACGGCGGCGAGCCTGCGCTCGACGCCGGCCCTGCGCTCCTCGGCCCCCTCGAAGCGGGCGTGCGCCGACTCCTCCGCGGCCCGGTCGACGTGACCGGGGGCGGGCCGGGCGGGAGCGGGGTGCTCCGCGGCCCCGCACACGGTGCAGGGCTCCCCCGCCACCAGGGCGGCGGCGAGCTCCGCGGCGATCCCGCGCAGCCGGGTCTCCTTGAGTTCCAGCCAGTGCTCCCGGGCGGCGGCCGACTCCTCGCGCGCGGTGAGCAGTTCGCCGGACGCCCGCTCCGCGTCCTCGTCGAGGGCGTCGCGCCGCCGGGCGGCGTGCAGGTGCAGCCTGGCGGGCTCCAGTTTGCCGGCGAGCTGCTCGGCCAGGGTCGCGGCCTGCTGGGCGGCGTCCGCGCGCCCGGCCAGCTCGGTCCGGGTGGCCTCCCAGCGGCCGAGCCACTCGGCGGTCTCCTGCTGCTGCTCCTCGGCTGCGCGGGACTCCCGTTCCAGGTCGGCCCGTTCGCGGCCGATCTCGGCGCTGCGCTGCTCGGCGCGGCGGGCGGCTCCGAGTGCTCCCAGATCGCCCCGCAGCCTCTGCTCGACCGCGGCCAGCTGCTCGGTCCCCGCTTCGGCGAGCTGCGGCGGCAGCTCCGCCCGGGCCACCGACTCCGCGTGCGCGGCGGCCATGTGGGCGCCGGCGGCGGCTCCGCGCAGCTCCAGGGCGGGGGCGACGAGGGCTCCGCGCCGGGCCCGGTCGAGGAGGGCGCGCACCCGCTCCCGCTCCGGACCGGCCTCGGCGAGCAGGGCCGCCCGACGGGTGGTCTCCGCGTGCCGGCGCTGCAGCCGGTCGAGCTCCCGCGCCTCCTCGGCGGCCCGCCGGGCGGCGTGGTAGCGCCCCTCGACGGCGGCGAGGGCGTACTCGGCGACGGTGAGCCGCTCCCGGGCGGAGCAGCGCACGACGGCGGCCCAGGCCCGGATCGCCCCGGCCAGCCCGGGGTCGCCCGGCTGGTGCCGGGGCAGCGGCCAGGCGCGCAGGTCTGCGGCGTCTCCGGCGGCCTGGGCGAGGCGCTGGGCGGTGTGCAGCACTTGCTCGTCACCGGCGCGGACCTTGGCCTCGGCGGCGCGGCGCCGCTCGCCGAGCAGGGTTTCCACGGCGGCGAAGCGGCGGGTGTCGAAGAGCCGGCCCAGCAGCCGGCCGCGCGCCACCTCGTCGGCCCGCAGGAAGCGCGCGAACTCGCCCTGCGGCAACAGCACGACCTGGCAGAACTGCTCGCGGCTCATGCCGAGCAGCTGCTCGATCTCCTCGCCGATCTCCTGGTGGGAGCGGCTCAGGGCGTCCCACTTCTCCCCGTCGTACTCGCGCAGCCAGCTCTGCGCCTTGTCCTTCGTCGTCCCGGTGCCGCGCTTCTTGGGCCGGTCCTGTTCGGGGCGCCGGGTGATCTCCAGGCGCCGGCCGCCCGCGGTGAGTTCGAGGGTGATCTCGGTCGGGGTGTCCGAGGCCGCGTGGTCGCTGCGCAGGCTGGTGCCGGGGGCCTGGCGGGAGCCGGGGACGGAACCGTAGAGGGCGTAGCAGACGGCGTCCAGGACGGAGGTCTTGCCCGCGCCGGTGGGACCGTGCAGCAGGAAGATCCCGGCGCCGGAGAGGGCGTCGAAGTCGATCTCCTGCGGTTCGGCGAAGGGCCCGAAGGCGGTGATGCGGAGCCGGTGCAGCCTCATCGGTGGGTCTCCTGCCGGCTGTCCTCGGCCCGGACCTCGTCGAAGGCGCCCTGGAGCACGGACCGCTCGGCCTCGTCGGAGTAGCCGCCGCCCCCGCGCACGTGGGCGACGAAGTCCTCGGCGATCTCCCGGTCGCTGCGGCCCTTGAGCCGCTGCGCGTAGGACCCGCCCGCGTCCTCGGTGCGGCCCTCGGGGTCGAAGGCCAGGCTGAGGGTGTGCGGGAAGCGGACGGCGAGCTTCGCCATGGGGTCCTCGGGCCGGACGGGGTCGGTGAGGGTGGCTTCCAGCCAGGAGTCCTCGTGCCGGGCGTACGCGCCCTCGGTGAGCAGTTCCTCCAGCGGTCCCCGGACCCGGGCGAGGCCGCGCGGGACGGGGGTGTCGACGCGCTCGGCGTTCACGATCTCCCCGCCACCACCCAGCTCCACGAGCCACATGCTCTTGCGCTGATCGGCTTCGGAGAAGGAGTAGGCGAGCGGGGAACCGGAGTAGCGGACCCGTTCGCTGATCGTCTGGCAGCCGTGGAGGTGGCCGAGGGCGGCGTAGTCGACCCCGTCGAAGACGGAGGCCGGCACGGCCTCGACCCCGCCGACGGTGATGTCGCGCTCGCTGTCGCTGGCCTGCCCGCCGGTGACGAAGGCATGGGCGAGGACGATGGAGCGGGTCCCGGGCGCACGGCCGGCGAGGTCCGCCCGGATCCGGTCCATGGCCGCGCCCAGAACGGCCTCGTGGCTCACCTTCGCGGCACCGAACTCGTCCTTGACGAGCGCCGGCTCCAGGTACGGCAGCCCGTACAGCGCCACGTCACCGTGTACGTCGGCCAGCACCACGGGGTCGGCGCACCCGGCGGGGTCGGTCCTGAGGTGGATCCCGGCCCGCCCGATCAGCCCCGCCCCGACACCGAGGCGGCGGGCGGAGTCGTGGTTCCCGGAGATCATCACGGTGGGCACGCCGAGGTCGGCGAGCCGGTGCAGGGCCCGGTCGTACAGCTCGACGGCGGGCAGCGGGGGCACGGCGCGGTCGTACACGTCGCCGGCGACGAGGACGGCGTCGACCTCGTGCTCCCGTACGGACTCGACGAGGTGGTCGATGAAGGCGGCCTGAGCGCCGAGCAGGTTCACCCGGTGGAAGCTCCGGCCCAGATGCCAGTCGGAGGTGTGCAGGAATCTCATGAAATCGCCCTGACCTGCACGTTTACCCCTACTGCGCCTCAAAAACCAGCACGAACCAGCACGGGGGCTCGCCATCAACGCTTGCCACGCTAACCCATGGCGCCCCCTGATCCCCCACTCACCTCAGATCACCCCGAAAATTGGAAGTCAATTCCTCATGCCGCGCAGGCCCTGGAACGGCTGACCAAGACGGTGGCCCGGAAGCTGATCACCGCCCTGCCAGTCCCTGACGCCGTTCAGTCCTCCGCACCGTCCTCGTCGTCGTCGAGTTCGACGGCGTCCGGGTCGCGCAGCGGCCGCAGGCTACCCCCGGCCGCGGTGGAGGCGGTGAAGCTGTAGAGGCCGCACGTTCAGGTTCTTGTGCCGTCGATCGCGCCCGTGGCCATCACCTGGGTACGGGGGACCATCCGCCGCTCTTCCAGCGGCGCCCCACCGCCGGCCCGCAGCCGCTCGTTCGGGGCGCGGCCGTCGTCGTCGGCGTCCCGGCGCACGACGTCCACTGTGTGGCGTGGTCGAGGACAAAATCTGCGGGAAGGGCCGGCAGGGCTCG
Source organism: Streptomyces tatrensis (assembly GCF_049310065.1). Classification (NCBI taxonomy): domain Bacteria; kingdom Bacillati; phylum Actinomycetota; class Actinomycetes; order Kitasatosporales; family Streptomycetaceae; genus Streptomyces; species Streptomyces tatrensis. The sequence goes on from NZ_JBMDLB010000011.1 coordinate 1,694,595, forward strand.
GCGGGGCTCACGCGGGCTGTCCGCATTGAGCCCCCAGCCGTGTCCCGTGACCAGGCTGGGGGCTCGTCCCGGAGGTGCCGGCGGGTGTCAGCCGCCGGGCTTCACCTTGGTGGCGGTGGCACCCGCGGCGACCGTCGGGGGCTTGAGCTGGATCCAGCCCGCCTTGCTCGGTGCGCCTTCCTCGTTGAGGAGGAAGAGCATGTAGTGGCCGGGCGGGGCCGCGGCGGCGGTCGGTGGGGCCTGGAGCTCCAGGAAGTTGCCGCTGCGGCTCTTGATGCGTAGTTCTAGGTGACGCTGGCTGGTGTTGATCGAGTGGGTGGCGGTGGTCGGGGCCAGCAGGACGGCGCGGGTGACGTCGTTGGGCGTGCTGGTGCTGACCGTGATCTTCTCGTTGTAGGCGACGCTGGGGTTGAAGATCAGGCCGAGCGCGGGGCGGCTGCCCTGGTGGAGATAGGCGGGCTCGTAGATCTCGATGCTGCCGTTGTTGTTGTCGGTGATGTCGGGGTCGTTGGCGAGCTGCTGGAGCTCGTCGCCCGTGACCATGACTCGGCCGTCCGGGAGGACCACGGCGTTGGAGTGGTAGCCGCGCGGAAGCCGCTGGACGGGGCCGAGCCTCCAGTCGCCGTTCTCATCGCGCAGTTCGACCTGGCGGTACTTGAGGTCGGCGTTGGGGTTGTACGGCCCGTTGCCGTAGTCGCGGATGTCGAAGGCACCGTTGACGGTGAGCAGGTTGCCGTTCGGCAGGAGCAGAGTGTCGTCCTGGGTACGGCCGAAGGCGCGGGGCTTCTCGGTGTTCCACTTGCCGCCGGCCAGACGGTAGGTGTTCGGGTCGTTGCGGTCGCCGCCGAGGACCAGGACCGAGTCGGGGCCTCTGAAACCGGCCGGCAGGGGGACCGCGGAGCCGTAGTTGCGCCTCCACTCCCCGCCGTCCGGGCCCGGCTTGCCCTTGTTGATGTCCGGGCGGTTCGGCAGGTCGGTCTTGGTGTCGGCGGCGGTGTCGAAGAGCCATTGCTGGTCCACGGAGCGGCCGAGTCCGTAGATCTTCCCGTCGCGCAGCGAGAACAACTGCGGGTAGTCCCACTTGAAGGGGGCTTCGGTCTTGAGCTGGTCCACTCCCCAGCCGATCGGCTTGACCGACTTCTCGAAGGGCACCTGTTGGGTCGCGGCGGGGAAGCGCTCGACGACCGGGGTGGGGGTGCCCCAGCCGAGCTCCGACTGGCCGGACATGATCACCTGGCGTCCGTCGGCGCCGGTGACCACGCTCGGGTACCACCGGCCGACGGACATGTCCTTGTTCAGGTACCACTCCTCCGCCCAGGGGTCGAAGACCAGGGACAGCTTGGCGCCGCTGCCTCCGTTGCCGCCGAGGTTGCCGCCGAAGACGCCGAGCATGCCGTTGGGCAGGTAGGAGTGGCCGGCGCAGAAGAACGGGGCCGGGCGGGGTTCGTTCTTGCCGTCGGGCATGTTGATGACCGGTGGCTTCTTCTCGGTGAATGCGCCGGCGCCGGTCCCCTTGGCAGGGTCCCAGATCCAGGCGCGGCCGGCGTTCTCCTTGCCGATGGTTTGGGTGGGGGCGGGCTCATTCTGCGGGTTGGTCTCGATCCGCTCGAAGGAGAACAAGAGGACCTTGCCGGTGGGCAGCAGCGCGATGTGGGCCGCGAAGTCCGGGGACTGGAAGTACTCCCGGAACCGGCCGAACTCGGCGGCGTCGAAGGACGCGTTGGCCTTCTCCTGGGAGGCGGTCAGCGCCTTGAGCCGCGCCGTGCGGGTGGTCTGCGGGTACTCGCCGATCCCGGCCATGGCCATTCGGGTGCGGGCGTGCTCCTCGGCGTGTTCCTTGCCGAGTGTCGCGGCCTCCTCCGGGTCGACGGTGACCGGTGCGCTCGCCGCCCGGGAGGCGGGGCCGTACGGGACGTCGTCGCTCTCGTCTCCGTGACCAGTGTGGGCGAGTACGGGGCTTGCCGATGCCAGGGCCATGGACACGGCCATCGCGGTGGCGGCGCAGACGGAGATCGCCGTGGCGAGCCTCCGGCGGGCGGGTAGGCGCGGATTACTGCGGGACATGGGACTCCTTGCTGGCGAGAGGAAGGCACAGCGCTCCGACTGGGGGACACGTCGGCTGACACGGGCTGCGCCAGGACTGCCACATGATCACGCACAGTGACGATCTTCAGTGTTGAGGCGCGCCGGTCGGCTGTCACCCCGAGACGTGCAGGCGAGTGACTCGGACCACCCAAAGGCTTCCGCGCGCTTTCGACCAGCACATTCGGGGCGTGAAGGGGCGGCGGTCGGCGTAATCGGCCAGTCGGTCGGCGGGAGGGTGCGGGAGTGCCGCATAGGTTGTTGATTACTCTGCGCAGCATCGGCGTGGAGGTGTCGATCTTCTGGAGAGCGAATGGTGGACGATCTCAAGCTGCGTGAGAGCGACGACATCCAGGGTGATGTGATCGCCGGCTTCAAGAAGGACCAGATGACCCTGCTGTTCCTCAAGTTCGAGGACGCGGCGCGGGCGCGCACCTGGGTCAAGGCGCTGGAACCGCAGATCTCCACGACGCGGCAGGTGGCCGTCTTCAACGCCGCCTTCAGCAAGGCCAGGAAAGCCTCGGCCGGCGACGACCCGAAGGCGCTGAAGGCCACCTGGATCAACGTCAGTCTCACCCACGAGGGCCTGCGGCAGCTGACCGGCAAGGATCCGCTGCCCTCCGTCAAGCCCGGCAGCGGCCTGGAGGCCTTCAAACAGGGCTCGGACAAGCGGGCGCTCGGGGACACCGGCGACAGCTCGCCGGAGATGTGGCTCTTCGGCAACGGCAAGGGCCAGGTCGTCCACGCCGTGCTCACCGTCGCCTCGGACACCGTCCAGGACCTCCAGGCGACGGTCAGACAGCAGCGCGAGGCATGCGCCGCGGCCAAGATCGTGATCGTGTTCCAGCAGGACGCCGCCACCCTGACCGGCACCCGGAGGGGGAAGGAGCACTTCGGCTTCAAGGACGGCGTCAGCGAGCCCGGTGTCATCGGCTTCGACGAGCCGGACCCCGTCAAGCCCGAGTACGTCAAGGGACATCACGGCACCCGGCTGATCCCGCCCGGCGAGTTCGTCGTCGGGCACGACCGGGTCGGTGGCGTACCGCACGAGACGCCCGACTGGGCCGACAACGGCAGCTTCCAGGTGGTGCGTCGGCTCGGCCAGGACGTCCCCGGTTTCTGGTTCCAGGTCGCCGGGCAGCTGAAGGCGCTCAAGCAGGCCAAGGTGGTGCCGCCCGAGGCCACCACGGAGTGGCTGGCGGCCCGCCTCGTCGGCCGGTGGCGGTCCGGCACCCCCGTCGCCACGTGCCCGAATGCCGACCGGCCCTCCAGCGCGCTGGCCGGCGAGGACAACGACTTCGGCTACCGCAACGACCCCGAGGGCTTCATCACCCCGCTCTTCTCACACCTGCGCAAGACCAACCCCCGGGACGGCCTGCAGGAGAAGCCCGGCGACCGGCCGTTCGACGAGAACCCGGTGATGGACCGCCGCCGGATCATCCGCCGCGGCGCCCCGTACGGCGCGCCCTTCGACCCCGCCTCGGAGGGCCCCGGAGGGCCCGACGAGAAGCGTGGTCTGCTCTTCGTCTGCTACCAGTCGGACCTTGTGCAGCAGTTCGAGTTCATCCAGAAGGCGTGGATCGACAGCCCGGACTTTCCACCCAACCGGACCAACAAGCCCGGCCCCGACGGAATGGTCGGCGCCGCCGGCAAGCTCAGCTACGAGACCCCCGGCAAGACCACACAGCTGAGCCTGAGCCAGTTCGTCTTCACCGAGGGGTCCATCTACGCCTTCGCTCCCTCGCTGACCCTGCTGCGGCTGCTCGGTGACGGCCGGCTCACCGACACGCCGCCCGCGGTCGTCCGGCCGACCGACGCCTTCCTGCCCATCCCCGACATGCAACGGGACAAGGGCAAGAGCTGGTATTGGGCGTACGGGGCGGCCAGTGACGGCGCCGTCTGTCGAACCGTCTCCATCGCCGACGGGGACGAGCACACGGACGTCCGCGAACGCCCCGACCGGCCGCTGACCATGTGGCCGTGCTACGTCGGAGTGACGAAGGTCGACGCGGTCCTGCCCGTCCCGGACGAACAGCGGATCAATGGCCGCAGCCGGTTCTGGCTGTTCCACACCATCGAGGGCCGGCAGGTCTACCGGCGGATCTGGATCGCCGACGGCGCCGAGTCCGGGCTCCCTCCCGAGCAGGCGGCCGGGACCGACCTGCCGGACCGTTCGCTCTCCGCTTGGGCCTCGTTCAGCGGCATCGAAAGGGTGGACGCCTTTCTGCCGGTGTCCGACATGCAGCGGGTGAACGGCAAGAGCCACTACTGGGTCTTCCACACCCTCATGGGTCGTCAGGTCTACCGGCTCATCTCGGTCGCCGACGGCAGGATGCACCAGGACGCCCTCGAGCGCGGCGACCGAGGGCTCGACCTGTGGCGATCACTGACCGGGATCACACGGGTCGACGAATTCCTCGCGGTCCCGGACATGCAACGGATCAACGGAATGAGTCTGTTCTGGGTGTTCCACCAGGACCAGTACCGGATCATCGTGATCCGCGACGGCCACGGCCACGAGGACCAGATCACGGTCGAGGACCGACCCCTGACCATGTGGAGGTCCCTGACGGGCTGACGGGTGCCCTGCCCTTGGCCCTCGGGAGCGGCCGCTGGACCATGGCCACCGCATCCCCGCCACGGCCGCCACCGCGGGCGGCCGTGGCGGGACGGAGAAGCGGGTGCGGTCGCGGCGTGTTCTGGCCAGGCAGTCGGGCCGTGGCTGTCGACCAGTTCCTCCCCACGAGCACATGGCGGCCGCGCAGAGCCGCCGCACCGGCAGCAGATGGCGAACGGTATCGCCCGCCGGAACGTTGGGCATCGCGAGAATCAAGGGAAGGGTGACGAAGGCCCGAGGGTGACGATCGGCGCCTCGGCTTCGGGCCGGGCGCGTGCCGAGGCGGCGGAGCAGGTCGTCGAGTGTGGTGCCGTACCTGTCCGTGGGCCATTCGAAGGTGATCCGCAGCTCGCCGCCCACGTACTAGTGGAACGGGTCGATGGGTGCTCCCCCGTTGGTGCACCGACGTACCAGCCGACCACGCCCTGGACCACGGCCGTGGCGGGCTCACCACCAGGTCCTCATCGTCGGCCTGGGCGCCTGCCTATCCCCGGCAAGATCTGACGGCCGAACCTGATCGGCAGCGGCGAGGACACCCACACCGCGATGGCGGCTCCTGCCGCCGTCGCGGGACACACCGCCCGTAGCACGGGCGCATCACCTTCACATCGACGCTCAGTGCCCCGGCCAGGGCCTGCATGCACTGCTGCGGGCCGGGGATCCCTGGCTAGGCCGAGCGACCGCAAAATCGCGCCCCCCGATGAACCCCCGCCCGCCCGACGACCACCTGATCCGGATCCCTGGACGCGTCCACGCGGCGCCTGCCGCGCCGGCCGTCCTCATGGCCTCGGGTGTGTCTCGTACATCCGGATGGCGACGACCAGTCCGGAGACGGCGGTGAGGGCGGCGACGGCCCAGATGGCGGTGGTGAAGCCGAAGGCGTCGGCGAGAGCTCCCGCCAGGAGGGCGCCGACGGCGAAGCCGCCGTCGCGCCTCAGCCGGTAGACGCCGACGGCACGGGCCCGCCAGGCCGGATGGGCAACGTCGCCGATCACGGCGAGCAGGGTCGGGTAGACCATCGCGGTGCCCGCCCCGAGCAGGATCTGGGCGAGGGCCCAGACCGGGAAGGCGGTGCCTGCGGCGACCAGGCCGATGGCGGCGGCCTGCACAAGCATTCCCGCGGTGATGAGGTGCTTGCGGCCGATACGGTCGGACCACCAGCCGGTCAGGATCTGACCGAGGCCCCAGACAGCGGGATAGAGGGCGGCGAGCAGCCCGATCCGGGCGATGGACAGGCCGTGGGCAGCAAAGAGGAGGGGAAAGACGCCCCAGGCGAGGGCGTCGTTGAGGTTGTTGACCATGCCGGTCCAGCTGGCTGAGGACACGACCTGCCCGTCGAAGCCCCCGGGCCTGAAGCGTGCGTTCCAGGCTCGCGTAGGCGCATCATGGGCGGCTTTCCCGCCGGCGTCGGGAAGGGTTCGCCCGGCTGCTGACCGCCGCTCGGGCTGCCGACGTCTTGGGGCGCGTTGGCTCATGCGCAGGGGAAGGTGCGGGGCGATGCCTCGGCCGTCAGACGGTAGGTGCGGAACTGTTCTCGTACGAGGTCGATGGCGGTGTGCAGGGGGAAAATGTCGCGGGTGACGAGCTGTTCGTCATCATCGGCTCCGACGGGGTGCCAGTAGACGCCGTCGGCGGTGATGGTGACCTCGGGTACCAGGGTTTCCACGGTGAGTTCCAAGCCCTCGTCGGCGGCGCCCTCGTGGGCGAGGGGTCGGATCACCTGGTTCTCGTGGGCGATGCCGAGTGAATCGAGGAAGGACCGAAGCTCCTTCTCCTCGTGCCGGCCGTCGGTGGTGAGGGTGGCGGCCACCCGTACGGTGAAGCCCTCGCCGAGGGCGGTGCGGATGCCTGCGACGGCCTTGGCCCAGGTGCCTTTGCCGCGGTGGGAGTCGTGCAGGTCGGAGGTGGCGGAGTCGAGGCTGATCTGCAGGGTGAGCCGGTCGCGGGGCATGGCCTGGAGCATCTGGAGCCGGCGCCCGCGCCACAGCATTCCGTTGGTGAGGAGGGTGGTGGGCAGCACGGCGGTGCACGCGGTGACGATCTCGTCCAGGTCGGGGAGCATGAACGGTTCGCCGCCGGTGAGCAGGATTTCGTTGACGCCCGCGTCCGGGGCGGCCTTCGCGATCTCCTTCACCCTGTCCACACCCAGTGCCCGCCTGGCCGTCTGTGGTGAAGACCTGGCACAGCAGTAGTCGCAGGCGAGGTTGCAGTCGAAGTTGGTGTAGAGCCACAGCCGTGCTCCGGGTCGGCGGGCCGGGGGCAGGGCGGCGATCGGGTCGGGTGGGCGGCCTCTGCGGACGGTGATCGTGGTGTCGCCGACGGTGGTGAGGGTGTTGCCGGTGCGTTCGCACCAGGAGGCTGCGAGTGCGGCCTGGTCCGGTGTGGTGATGGAGAGCGTGATGGTGTCGCCTTCCGCCGTGGCGGAGAGCTTCTCGACGAGGTCGAGGATCACCATCGGGATGCGATCTCCTGTTGACTCGTCTCGTCAGAGGTCGACGCGATGCTCGGCAGCTGATGGGTCATCGACGGAGCCGTAGCGCAGGACGACGTGCGCTGGCCGGAACGGCAGGTCGTTCAGGATGGGTTTCATGACAGCGAAGAGTGCGTCGGCGTCCGGTCCGTAGGCGTAGAGGACCACCTTGCCTCCTCCGTACTCGTTTCCGTCGAACTCGCCGACGTCAGCTTGCTCGATCGCCTCGGTCAGCAGGGACTGAGCCTGGCGGACGGCCTCCCGTTGGCTTGGATCGCCGAGGCCGGCGTCGGCCAGTCGGTAGTGAGCGATGACGGCATGCTCAACGTCGGTTTCTACTTCGTCTGTGTCGGCCATGTGGGAAACGTTCTCATCCCAGACCGACATCCTCGCCGGCCTGGCCTCCGGGACGCCGTCCTAGAAGCCAAACCTCGACGTCCTACGCCAACGCGTACTCCTCGCCCCGTGACCCTGCGACATCACAAGATCCCCGACAGAGCCGAATAACGAGAACGTTCACACCAGAAGATGTGCGGCCTGAAGCCGGGCGGAATCGTGCCACCCAGGTATTCCTCTCCCGCAAGAATCGGACCGCACCGGTCCGCGGTGGCTGACTTACACCTACCGGCCCCTGGCTTCTACCGTCCACACACCGTCACCGCCGAGACCGATGTCGCCAAGTTCGCCCGTCCGATCCTGGTTGCCCAGGTTGCCGATAGACCACCGAAGGCATCGAGGCTGGGCTTGTCTAAGTGGTCGGCTCCGGAAGTCCTTCGGGGGTTGATCATGCTGCGAGTGCCGTGGAGGATTCCTCCAGTAGGTCGGTGCCTGCGTGCCGGTCGAGTCTGGCCAGCAGATCGTCCAGGTCGGAGGTGGTGAACTTCCACTGGAACGGCTGTGCCGTGGTGTTGTAGCGGTCTTCGAATCTTCGGAGACGGTCCCTGACCTGGTCGAGGTCGGTGAAGTCGTTGGGTGAGACGACCTTGCGCTGCACGATGGAGAAGAAGATCTCTATCTGGTTCAGCCAGGAGGCATGGACGGGTGTATGGACCATGACGGCGTTCGGAAACCTGTTGGCCAGGCGGTCTATGGCCGACTGGCCGCGATGTGAGGAGCCGTTGTCGACGATCCAGTACACGCGTCTCGCGCTGGCGTAAGGCTCGCTGGTCATCACCTGCTCGACCAGTTTCATGAACGGCACGATGCCGGTGGTCTGTTCACAACGGCCGAAGACTTCGGCCCGGTGGATGTCGTAGGCGGCCAGGTAGGCCAGGGCTCCGCCGCGCCCGTAGGTGTGGTTGACGCGCATTGCGCGGGCCTGGCCGGGGGCCAGGGTGGGGTGGCAGCGGGCCTGGATGGAGGTCTTCTCATCCGCGGAGATGACGAACTCGTCTTCGCCGAGCGGGACGCTGTCGAAGGTGCGGGCGTAGAGGTCCAGGACCCGTTGAGCGGTGGCGCGGAAGCTCGGGTCGCGGATGAAGATCCAGGAGCGGTGCTGCCAGGGCTTGAGTGCGTCGTCCTTGAGCCAGCGGCGCACCGTGGAGGCGGAGATCGTCTCGGTGATGGCCCGGGTGACGGCCTCGCGCGCGAGCTCGGGGCATGACCAGCGGGAGAGCGGAGTTTCGGTTTCGGTGGGCAACTGGCAGGCCAGCGCCTTGATTTCGGCGATTTGCAGCGCGGTGAATGTCGGCGGCCGTCCCGATCGCTTGCGGTCGGCCAGGGCAGGCACCCTGCCGGCTGCGAATCGGCCGCGCCAGCGGCGCACGGTATCCACGTGCAGGTGGGTTTCGGCGGCGATCCGGGCGTTGCCGCGACCTCGTGCCGCCAGGAGCACGATCGCCGCCCGCTGGCGTGCCTGGTGCGGAGTTTTGTGGCCGTAGGCCATCTTCTTGAGTCGGTGGCGCTCGGAAGCGGTCAGCTCCACGGGCACGGCAGAGCACACGGGCATGGAAGGAGAGCGGCCCATCTCTCGGGGCGGTGAACGGGAGGGACAGCTCCGGCTTCCCTCACCGGCGCAGCCCTCAAGTCCCCGGTGGCCAGGGCGTGCCCGATAGGTCGTTGACGAACACGCCCCTCGGGGGTCAGCTGGTGACGTACTGCTCGCGGTACTCCGCGGTGGGGGCGATGGGCGTGATCACATCGATCAGGACACCGTTGGGATCGGCCACGATGAAGTGTCTTTGCCCGAAGTCCTCGCTGCGCAGTTCAAGGATGGGGTGCAGCCCCTCGCTGGTGACGAGCCGTTCCCATTCCGCGTCCACGTCCTCCACCTCGAAGTTGAGCAGCATTCCCTGTGCGGGGATCCGGTGGCCCTTGGGAACCGTTGGGTGGCTGTGGTCGAGGAGGGCGAGCTCGTACCCGGGGTCTCCCGGCTGGCGCAGGCTGACGTACCAGTCGGCCTCGAACGTCGTCTCGAACCCCAGCAGCCGGGTGTAGAAGTCGCGAGACTCTCGCAGCTTCGCTGTGCCGATCACGGGATAGAAGCCGGTCAGCTTCATACCTGAACCCCTTTCACATACCATTAGTATGCGAATGACGGTATTCGCATACCGTCGGTATGTCAACGAGGAGTGGGATGGGCATCCGGGCACAGCAGCGGGAGCAGACCAGGCAGGCGCTGCTGCGGGAGGGCAGGCGCCTGTTCTCAGGCAGCGGCTACGGCGCGGTGGGCCTGGCGGAAATCGTCCAGGCAGCCGGGGTGACCAAGGGCGCGCTCTACCACCACTTCACCGGCAAGGCGGACCTCTTCCGCGCCGTCCTGGAGGAGATGCAGCAGGAAGTGGGCCGGCGCGTGGCGGCGGCCGCCGACGCCTACGACGATCCCTGGACCCAGCTGACCGTCGGCTGCCAGGAGTTCCTCACCGCGACCACCGATCCGGACATCCAACGCGTCATGCTGGTCGACGGGCCTGCCGTACTGGGATGGAGCCAATGGCGGGCGATGGACGAAGCCGCCTCGGCCCGCCACCTCGCCGACGCGTTGTCCTCCCTCATCGACGCAAGGATCATCGCCCCGCAGCCAGTCGCACCACTGGTCCACCTGCTCTCCGGGGCAATGAACGAGGCCGCCCTGTGGCTCGCATCCTCCTCCGACCCCGAAGACCTGGACCACACCAACGCCGCGCTGACGCAACTGCTGCAGGCCCTGCGAACCGGTTGACTTGATGACCACACAACAGGGCGCAATCGCTCCGCGATCGACCATGCACCCCACACGACCAGTGCTCAAGTCAACCCCCGAAGGACTTCCGAAGCCGACCACTAAGTCAGCACCGACCCAGCACGGTTGAGGTTCGCAGGGGTGATGACGGGTGATGAGAGGTCAGCACCAGGTCAGCACGGGGATACAGGAGGGCCCCGCCGAGAGGCGAGGCCCAGGTGCTTGACCTGCATATTTGCGCTCGAATGAGCGTTCATGCTAATGGATGCGTCAAAAAGGTGTGCAGGAATCTCACAGAATCGTCCTGACCTGCACGTTTACCCCTACTGCGCCTCAAAAACCAGCACGAACCAGCACGGGGCTCGCAGTCGACTCCTGCCACGCTAACGCATGCCGCCCCCCGATCCACCACTCACCTCGGATCACCCCGGAAATGGGAAGTCGTTCCCCTCGCCGCCCAAACGATGCACCTGCTTCCCCGCGCTCGCCGGGTGCGCGGCGGGGCCCTGCTGCTCGCCGTCGCCCGGGGCGGTCCTCCCTGGGCGGTGGCCGGCGCCGCCGCCTACCGTGGAACACAGAGGAGACCCACCCCTTCGGGGAGGCGATCGGGATGACCGGAAAGACCTACGACGCCGTGATCGTGGGAGCCCGCTGCGCGGGCGCGAGCACGGCGATGCTGCTGGCCCGCCAGGGCCGCCGGGTCCTGGTGGTGGACCGGGCGGTCTTCCCCAGCGACACGCTCTCCACCCACCTCATCCACCCGCCCGGGCTCGCGGCCCTGCGGCGCTGGGGCCTGCTGGACCGGGTCGTCGCCACCGGGTGCCCGGAGATCACCACGTACACCTTCGACCTGGGCCCCCTCGTCATCTCCGGGTCGCCGGCCGGCCTGGGCCTCCAGGGTTCGTACGCGCCCCGGCGGACCGTCCTCGACAAGATCCTGGTCGACGCGGCGGTGGAGGCCGGCGCCGAGGTGCGCGAGAAGTTCACCGTGGAGGGCCTGGTCACGGAGGGGGACGCGGTGACCGGCATCCGCGGCCACGGCCCGGACGGGGCCGCGACCGCCGAGTACGGCCGGGTCGTCATCGGCGCCGACGGCGCCCACTCGGCGGTCGCCCGCGCCGTGGACGCCCCCCGCTACGCGGAGAAGCCGAAGCTCCAGGTCAGCTACTACACGTACTGGGCGAACATGCCGATGCACGGCGGGTTCGAGGCGTACGTGCGCGGTGACCGCGCCTTCGCGGCCTGGCCCACCAACGAAGACGTGACGCTGGTGATCTGCGGACTGCCGATGCGGGACTTCGAGGCGAACCGCGCCGACATCGAGGGCGGCTATCACGAGACCCTGGACCGGGTGCCGGCCTTCGCCGAGCGGATCGCCGCAGCCACCAGTACCGGACGGCTGGTCGGCACCGCCGTCGAGAACCATTTCCGGGTCCCCTACGGGCCGGGGTGGGCGCTGGTCGGCGATGCCGGGTACCTGAAGGACTTCATCACGGCCCAGGGAATCCAGGACGCCTTCCAGGACGCCGAGTTGTGCGCGCAGGCCCTGGGCGACGCCTTCGCGGGCCGCAGTGCGTTCGAGGACGCCATGCGCGGCTACCAGCGGGCGAGGGACGAACGGGTCATGCAGATGTACGAGTTCACCGCCGGGTTCGCGGCCCTCGAACCGCCGCCGCCCGAGATGCAGCGGGTCCTGGGCAAGGTCGCCGAGAGCCAGGACACCATGGACGGCTTCGTCCGGGTGAACGCGGGCATCACCGAGCCCGGCGAGTTCTTCTCCGACCCGCGGCTCGTGGAGGCGGCCCAGCCGGTGAGCTGACCCCCCTGACACGTCCCCCGCCGGCACTCAGGGTGCGTACGTCTCCCCGCCCGGCGTGAGAGTGGCGCTCCCGGCGGTGCTGTCGGCGAGCCATGCCTCGAAGGCGGGCAGGTCGGCCTCGGGGAGGGCGATCTCGATCTCCACGGCGGCCCCGTAGCGCACGTCGACCACGGTCCTGCCGGTGGAGCGCAGGTCGTTCTCGGTCTTGCCGGCCCGCTGGTGGTCGACGGTGACGGTGACCAGCCGGTAGCGGTGGCGGGTGACGGTGCCGAGCACGTCGAGCGCCTCCCCGACGACACCGCCGTAGGCACGGATGAGCCCGCCGGCGCCGAGTTTCACGCCTCCGTAGTAGCGGGTGACGACGGCGACCGCATAGCGGATGTCCCGGCGCGTGAGCATCTGGAGCATCGGCACCCCGGCGGTGCCACCGGGCTCGCCGTCGTCGCTGGCCTTCTGCACGGAGGCGTCGGCGCCGATGACGTAGGCGTAGCAGTTGTGCGAGGCGGTGGGGTGCTCCTTGCGGATCCGTGCGACGAACTCCTGCGCCTCCCGCTTGGTCGCCGCCGGCGCGAGCGCGCACAGGAACCGCGAGCGGTTGATCTCGGACTCGTGCACACCCTCACGGGCCACCGTCACGTACTGGTCTGCCTTCACCCGTCCACCCTACGGGGAATCCGACATGCGTCTTTTCTGTTGATCGGGACGACGGCCATCAGCGGCCATCAGCGGTTCGGACGCAGCAGGACCAGCAGCAGCAGGAGGCGGCACACGTGTACGGCGACCCGGCAACCATCCGCAAGATCCTCACCGAGCTCGGCGACACCTGGGCCGTGGTGGGCCTGTCCAACAACCAGGACCGGGCCGCGTACCGCGTGGCGGAGGTCCTCCAGCGGTACGGCAAGCGCGTGGTCCCCGTGCACCCCAAGGCGGAGACGGTCCACGGCGAGCAGGGCTACCCCTCGCTGGAGGCGATCCCCTTCAAGGTGGACGTGGTGGACGTCTTCGTGAACAGCGCACTGGCGGGCACGGTCGCCGACGAGGCCGTCGCGAAGGGCGCGGAGGCCGTCTGGTTCCAGCTGAACGTGGTCGACGAGACCGCCTTCGACCGTACCCGCGCGGCCGGTGTGGACATGGTCATGGACCGCTGCCCGGCGATCGAGATCCCGGCCCTGTAGGACGTCCGGGAGCCTCCCGCCCTTCAACCCTTTCAACGCGGCTCAAGTATCCAAACCGCCCAAACGGTACGAATACTTGAGACCGCGCCTCCCCGTCGGGGTCTGCCGCGCACCTCGGACCGACCCCGACCAGGGAGTGCCACCGTGATCAGTCATGCCCAGAGCCAGGCCCGCAGTCACGCCCACAGCCACGCCCGGATCGCCGTGCTCGACCTCGACGGGACCCTGGCCGAGGGCTCGCTGGCGGGACCGTTCGTGGAGTCGCTCATCGCCGGCGGCGTCTGCGAACCGGCGGCCGGGCGGGCGGCGCTCGCCGCGATAGCGGGCTACCACGACGAGGACGCCGACCCGCAGGACGCGGCGGCCCACGCCCCCACCGCCGCCGCTTTCTACGCCCACTTCGCGCGGGCCCTCGAAGGAGCGGACCGGACCGACGTGGAACGGGCCGCCGAAGCCGCCTGGCCGGAGGCCCGGAAGCGGATCCTGCCCTTCGCCGACGAGCTCGTACGGCTCCTGCACGCGGCCGGGCTGCGGACGGTGCTGATCTCGGGGAGCCCGTACGAGATCGTCCGGCGCGCGGCGGCGGAGCTGGGCATCGGCGAGGCCCACGGCATGCGGGCCGAGTTCCGGCGCGGCCGCTGCACCGGAGCCCTCACCACCACACCGGCCCTGCCCGGCGGCAAGCGCGCGGCGCTGCGCACGGCGACCAAGGGCAGCCCGGTGGACCGCCGGAGCTCCTTCGCCATCGGGAACTCCCCCTCCGATGCCGAGGTGTTCGAGCAGGTCGGCCTGGCCGTCGCCTTCGAACCGGACCCGGTCCTGCGGGGCTGGGCGATGGACCGGGACTGGATCACGGCCGACCGGCGCGACGTACTGGCCGTCTGCCAGGACCTGATCGCGAAGCACCCGGTGCTGGGCGCGACCCCGGAGACGGCACGCGGGACGTCCCGCGGCGCCGGTATGGGGGTCGCCGGCCCGCGCTGACCGCGCACGGGACCTGCCCTACCCCGCCCCACCCCGGTCAGGCGCGGGCGTGCGCCTGGACGGTCACCGGCGGGATGGAGACCGCCAGCGTCATCTCCATCGGACCCGGCCCCTCGTTGCGGTAGGCGTGCGGGGCGTCCGCCTCGAAGGAGACGGCCCCGCCGGCCGGTACGGCGTACGCCTCGTCGGCGACCACCAGCGTCAGCTCCCCGACCGTGACGTGCAGCATCTCGAAGGTGCCCGGCGGATGCGGGTCCGAGGCGGTCCCCTCACCGGGCTCCAGCCGGTAGGTCCACATCTCCACCGGCCCTCTGCGGTCGTCGCCGAGCAGCATGCTCGCGCCGCTACCGCTCTCGGTGGACCACATCTGCACCCCCTGCCCCGGCAGCACCACCTGCACCCGCGGTCCGCGGTCGTGGTCGAGCAGGGTGGTGATGCTGACGCCGAGCGCGTCGGCCAGTTTGACCGTCGTGCCGACGCTGGGGTTCGTACGGGCCTGCTCGATCTGAATGATCATGCCGCGGCTCACCCCCGACCGGGCGGAGAGGGCCTCCAGGGTGAACCCGCGCTCCCCGCGCCAGCGCTTGAGGTTGCGGCCGAGTGCCTGGGTGAGCTGTTCGAGATCGGACACCGTTCCATCCACTTCGTACAATATTTTGGATGACAGGGTTCATTGGACTGAACTATCGTGCGTTGTACTCCACCGTGTACTCCACCGTTCAACGCACTGTACTGCGAGGCCCGTCATGACCGCCCTGTTCGCCCTGGCCACCGCCGTCCTGTGGGGCCTCGCCGACTTCGGCGGCGGGCTGCTGACCCGCCGGATACCTGCCCTCACGGTGGTCGTGGCCTCCCAGGTCCTCGCCGTCCTCGTGCTCGGCGCGGTGGTCCTGGGCACCGGCGCCTGGCGGGAGGCCGGACCGCAGCTCTGGTTCGCGGTGGGGGCGGGGCTGGTGGGGCCGGTCGCGATGCTCAGCTTCTACAAGGCGCTCGCCCTCGGCCCGATGGGCGTGGTCTCCCCGCTCGGCTCCCTCGGCGTGGTGGTGCCGATGGGCGCGGGGCTGCTCCTGGGCGAGCGGCCCGGCGCCGCCCAGCTCGCGGGGATCGCGGTGGCCGTCGTGGGCATCGTCCTCGCGGGCGGCCCCGAGCTGCGCGGTGCTCCCGTACAGCGGCAGGCCGTGATCCTCACCCTCGTCGCGGCCTTCGGCTTCGGCGCGGTGATGGCCCTGATCGCCCCCGCCTCCTCCACCGTGCCCGGCCTGTTCCTCGCCCTGTTCGTCCAGCGCGTCACGAACGTGGCCGTCGGCGGCACGGCCCTGTGGGTGCGGACCCGGCGCGGCGTCCCGGCCCTCCCGGCGGGTACGGGCGGCCTGCGGATCCTGTGGGGGCTGCTGCCGGCGCTCGCCTTCGTCGGACTCGCGGACGTCGCGGCGAACGGCACCTACTCGATCGCCGCCCAGCACGGCCCGGTCACCACCGCCGCCGTGCTCTCCTCCCTCTACCCGGTGATCACCGCCCTGGCCGCGTTCGCCGTCCTCAAAGAACGCCTGCGCCCCGTCCAGGCGGCGGGCGCGGGCCTGGCCCTGGCAGGCACGGTCCTCCTCGCGACGGGCTAGGTGTATTGACCCGCAGGGTTGTTCACTCGGTTGATGGGTGGTTTGCCGGCGAGTGCGGTGTGGCAGCGGTGGTGGTTGTAGTTGTGGAGGAAGTCTGCCAGGGCTTCGGTCCGTTCATGATTCGAGGTGTAGGGCCGCAGGTAGGCCCACTCCTCGACGAGCGTCCGGTTGAAGCGCTCGACCTTGCCGTTGGTCTGTGGCCGGTAGGGCCGGGTCCGTTTGTGGGTGATGCCGGCCTCGGTGAGGGTCTGGGTGAAGAGCTTGGACTTGTAGCAGGAGCCGTTGTCGGTCAGGACGCGTTCGACGGTGATGCCGTGGGCGGCGAAGAAGGCGTTTGCCCGTTGCCAGAAACCGGCTGCGGTTTCCTGTCGTTCGTTGGCCAGGACTTCGCTGTAGGCGAGACGGGAGTGGTCGTCGACGGCGGAGTGGATGTAGGAGTAGCCGATCACTGGCGTGCTGCTTCTGCGCTGGTCGGTGGTGGCCTGCCGGTTTCGGTCGCCTGCGGTTCGGCCCACCACGCGCCAGCCGCCGCCGTCGGGGATGTTGCCGAGCTTCTTGATGTCGACGTGGACGAGTTCGCCGGGCCGGTCGCGTTCGTAGCGGCGGATCGGCTGGCCGGTGGGCCGGTCCAGCCAGGCCAGGCGGCCCAGGCCGTGACGGGTCAGGATCCGGTGGACGGTCGAGGCGGGCAGGCCCAGGATCGGGCCGATCCGGGCAGGGCCGAGCTTGCGGGTTCTGCGCAGGTCACAGACCCGGGCTTCGACCGCGGGGCGAGTGCGGTGCGGTGTCGTGTGCGGGCGGCTGGAACGGTCGTGGAGTCCAGCTTGGCCCTCAGTTCGCCAGCGGCGGACCCATTTGTGGGCCGTGGGCCTGGATATGCCCATCTCGGCGGCGACATGCGCGACCGGCCGCCCGGCCAGGACACGTTCGACCAGGATCCGCCTGCCGTGAACGGTCAGCCGGGCATTACGGTGGGACACGAAGACCTCCGTACGTGGTGTGGAGCCTAGACACCTCCACCACACCGGAGGTCTTCGCCATGATCAAGACCCGGCCCTGTTAACAACGCTCGTGATCAATACAGCTAGGCCGTCTCGGGCGCCCTCGCATCCCCGTGCGTCACAGACCGGTCACAGCCACCACACAGCCCCCGCGCCCCGGACAGAGTGGCGCGATGCGCACACACGGCACCGCCGTCGCCCTCGCCGCCGCAGGCCTTCTGGCCCTCACCGGCTGTTCCGATGCCCTCACCAGCGAGCCCACGCCCGACGCCAAGCCCGTCTCCCCGCCGTCCGCCGCAGCCACCACCGTCGCAGCCACACCCGCACCCGCTCCCGTGAGCAGCAAGCCCGCCGCGCCGGCCACCACTCCGCCGGCGGCCCCCGCACCGGCGCCCGCCGAGGCAGCCGTCCCCAACGGCGTCGGTCAGGTCCTGCAGACCGCCCAGGACAATGCGCAGGCAGCGGGGTTCTTCTTCCTCGGCTCCACGGACGCCCTCGGCCAGAGCCGCATGCAGGTCCTCGACCGGAACTGGAAGGTCTGCTCGCAGGCACCCGCCGCCGGCACGAAGGCCGCCACCAGCACGAAGATCGTGTTCGACACGGTCAAGCTCGAGGAGACCTGCCCCTGACCCACGGCCTCACTCCGGCTCCGTCATGTCCGCCAGTGCGCCCAGTGCGCGCAGCTGCTCCGGGGTGACCCCGTCGGGGATCGGGACCGGCGCCGGGGTGCGCAGCGGTGGCTGCCAGCCCGTCTCGGGGTCCCAGCGGCGGACGATCCGCGCCGGCGCCCCCGCCACCACGGCGTGGTCCGGCACGTCACCCCGTACGACGGCCCCCGCCGCCACCACGACGTTGCGGCCCAGCCGGGCCCCGGGCAGGATCACCGCGCCGGTCCCCAGCCAGCAGCCCGGTCCGATCTCCACGGGGGCGCTGCGCGGCCACTGCTTGCCGATGGGCTCGTGCGGGTCGTCGTAGCTGTGGTTGGTGGAGGTGATGTAGACCCCGGGACCGCAGAAGGTGTCGTCGCCGATGGTGATCCGGGTGTCGGCGATGACGTGGCTGTCCCGGCCGATGACCACGCCGTTGCCGAGGACCAGGACCGGTTCGGCGCCGAGGTCGAGGTCCGGCATCATCCCGGCGGTGAGCGTGACCTGTTCCCCGATGATGCAGTGGTCACCGAGGCGGATCCAGGGCGCGCCGAAGACCGTGCCCTGCGGGAAGGCGAGCCGGGTGGCGTGCCCGATCGCGCCGAAGCGCAGCCCTCCGGGGGTCTGGGCGGTGACCGCGCCGGCCCGCTGCATCCAGCGCCAGCCCGCGTGGACCGCGCGCCCGGCGAGCCGGCGGCGCAGGCCCGTGAGGGAGGGGATCGCCGTCAGAGAAGAGAACGTGTTCTGGTTCTTCGCCACCGGGTCACCGTAGCGCGCCGGGAGCCCGGGCCGCGCCGTGATCTTCACCCCATCCCCGGGGCCGCGGACGGCGTGGCCTACGGTGCCGGTAGCGCGACACGACGTACCGGAAGAGGAAGAGAACACATGACGCAGCAGGCGGCCCAGGCACTCGTGGCGGGTGTCGGCGGGAAGAACCCCGTGATCGATCCGACGGCGTTCACCGCTCCCACCTCCGTCGTGGTCGGTGACGTGACCCTCGGCGCGGGGTCGAGCATCTGGTACTCGGCGGTGCTCCGCGCGGACTGCGGTCCGATCACGCTCGGCGCCGACAGCAACGTGCAGGACAACTGCACCGTGCACGTGGACCCCGGGTTCCCGGTCTCCATCGGCGAGCGCGTGTCCATCGGCCACAACGCCGTCGTGCACGGCTGCACGGTCGAGGACGACTGCCTGATCGGGATGGGCGCGACGGTCCTCAACGGCGCGGTGATCGGCGCCGGCTCGCTGGTGGCCGCCCAGGCGCTGGTCCCGCAGGGCATGATCGTCCCACCCGGTTCCCTGGTCGCGGGCGTCCCGGCGAAGGTGCGGCGCCCACTGACCGCGGAGGAGCGCGAGGGCCTCAAGGTCAACGCCCTCATGTACACCGAACTGGCCGGTCAGCACCGCGCCTCGGTGACCCCGGGCGCGTAACGGGCCGGGCGCCGAAGTCCCCCGCCCGCCCTCGGGCCGGGCGGGGGCCGGGCCCTCTCAGTCGGTGAGCACGGTCGGAGCGGCCGAGGTCTGCGCCGGGACCGCGTCGGCGGCCGTGTCCGTACCGGCCTCGGCCCGCACCGTCGCGGCCGCCTTCTTCATCCGTCCGCGCACCACCACGGTCATGGCGAGCCCGCAGACGAGGGCCAGGGCGAGGGCCACCCACGAGAACCCCTTCAGCCACGGCTCGGCGACGATGCCGATCGAGTAGATGACGGCCGTCGTGCCGCCCGCCCACAGGATCCCGCCGAGGACGTTCGCGACGAGGAACCGCCAATAGGGCATGTGCAGGACCCCCGCCAGCGGCCCCGCGAAGATCCGCAGCAGGGCCACGAACCGTCCGAAGAAGACGGCCCACATGCCCCACTTGTCGAAAGAGCGCTCCGCCATGGCCACCTGGTCCGGCCCGAAGTGCTTGGGGAAGCGCCGGCCCAGCCGCTCCAGCATCGGCTTCCCGCCCCGGCGTCCGATCGCGTAGCCGATCGAGTCGCCCACGATCGCCCCGGTGGTCGCGCAGATGCCGAGCACCACGGGGTCGATGTGCCCCTGCTGCGAGGCCAGCAGCGCCGAGCTGACCAGGACGATCTCGCCCGGCAGCGGAATGCCGAGGCTTTCCAGTCCGATGACGAGCCCCACCAGGAGGTAGATGCTGACCGCCGGAATCGTCTCCAGCCATTCCTGGATGTGCACCGGTACGTCCCCTTAAGTTCTCCACCCCGGTCCGCCCCCTGTGGCGGGCCGAACGGGCAGCCTATCCGGTCGCCACCACAGCCTTTGCCCGCAGCGGCAGTTCGCGCGAGGAACGCCCCGCGAACACCTCGCGCCGCCCCGTCCCCACGACCCACGCGTCCCGCTGCGGATCCCACGACGACAGCGTGCGCGCGTCGATGTCCAGGACGATCCGCCGGGCCTCTCCCGGCTCGAGGGTCAGGCGCCGGTACCCGGCCAGCGCCCGGACCGGCTGGTCCAGTTTCAGGTCCGGGGACGGCCCTACGTAGACCTGGGCCACCTCGGTGCCCGTGCGGCGTCCGGTGTTGCGGACGGTGAACTCCACGCGCAGCCCGCTCCGCTTCCCGTGCGCGCCGCCCGGCCGGACGGCCAGCTTCTCGTACGCCCAGGTCGTGTACGAGAGCCCGTGCCCGAAGGCGAACAGCGGAGCCACCCGCTGCTGGTCGTACCAGCGGTGGCCCACGTGCACCCCCTCGGTGTACTCCTGCCGCCCGCCCACCCCCGGGTAGCGCATCAGGTCCGCGCCGACCGGGGTCGCCCGCTCGTCGGCCGGGAAGGTCTGGGTGAGGCGGCCGCCCGGGTCCGCGTCGCCGAAGAGCACGTCGGCGGTGGCGGCCGCGCCCTCCTGGCCCGGGTAGTACATCTGGAGGACCGCTCCGGTACGCGGGAGCCACGGCATGGTCGTACCGGAGGAGGTGTTGAGCACCACCGTGGTGCGCGGGTTGACGGCGGCGACCGCCTCGATCAGGGCCGCCTGGCCGCCGGGGAGGCCCAGGGAGGTGCGGTCGCTGCCCTCGGTGGCGTCCTCGTAGGCGAACAGCACCACGCTGTGGGCCGCCTTGGCCGCCTTGACGGCTTCGGCGAGGTCTGCGGCCCGGGTCGCCTTCGTGGTGTGCCGCAGCCGCAGCCGCTGCCCCTTGGGCCCGCCCTCGGCGAAGACGGCGAGCCGGTGTTCGCCCGCCTTGAGCGCGAGGGCGCGGCGGCGCACGGTGCGGCCGTCGGGCGCGGCCGCGAGCAGTCCGCCGGCGAACTGCTCGGCCACGCCCTGCCGTACGGGGAAGAGCTCCTCCCCGTCGAGGCGGACGGACGGCCGCTTCCCGGTGTAGTGGACGAGCAGGGTCCACTCGTCGTCGGCGGCGAGCCGGAAGGTCCCTTCGAAGCCCCAGGTGCGCCCGGCGGCCACCGACCGGTCGTCGAGGCCCGCGTCGGGCGTCAGGAGCTTCGCCGGCAGCGGGCGCCCGTAGAGGTCCTCGCCGAGCGCGTAGGCCACCGTCGAGCCGCTCCCGGCCCGGCGCCGGATCTCGTCGAGGGGGGCGGCGGCCCGGTCCGGCACCACGTGGGCACTGCCTCCGCCGCCGACGAAGGGGGTCCGCCCGGTGGGGCCGATCACGGCGATGGAGCGGGCGGCGGGGCCCGTCAGCGGCAGGGTGGCCCGCTCGTTGTGCAGCAGGACCGCGCCGGCGGTGGCGATCTGCCGTGCCGTCGCGGCTCCGGCGGCGGCGTCCCGGGCGGGTCGGGCGGCGGGGTGCCCGGCGAGCAGTCCGAAGCGGTCGAGGGTGGTCAGGATCCGGCGTACGGCGAGGTCCACGGCGCCCTCGTGGACGGAGCCGCCGCGCACCGCCTCCCGGAGCGGGGCGCCGTAGTGCGTCCCCCCGGGCATCTCCATGTCGAGGCCGGCGCCGATCGAGGCGACGGTGCTGTGGGTGGCGTTCCAGTCCGACATCACCCAGCCGTCGAACCCCCAGCGCCCGCGGAGCAGTTCGTCGAGGAGGGGCTTGCTCTCGCAGGCGTAGACCCCGTTGACCTTGTTGTAGGCGCCCATCACGGCGCCGGCCCCGGCGGCCACGGCCGCTTCGAAGCCCCGTAGCTCCGTCTCGTGGAGGGTCTGTTCGGCGGCGATCACGTCGACGGTGTCGCGGCCCTTCTCCTGGTTGTTGAGCGCGAAGTGCTTGACGGTGGCGATGAGGCCCTCGTCCTGGATGCCCCGGACGACCTCGGCGACGAGGTCGGCCGTCAGCTTCGGGTCCTCGGAGAACGTCTCGAAGTTCCGCCCGGCGTACGGGGTGCGGATGAGGTTGGCCATCGGCGAGAGGAGTACGTCGACGCCGAGCGCGCGGCCCTCGCGGCCGAGGACCCGGCCGTAGGCGCGGGCGAGCGCCGGATCGAAGGCGGAGGCGAGGAGTACGGGCGCGGGCAGCGCGGTGGCGGGCCTGGCGACGCGGACCCCGGCCGGACCGTCGGCGAGGCGGAGCGCCGGGATGCCCAGGCGCGGGATGCCGGGCACGTAGCCGGCCTGGCCGAGCGGGTCCGGGTCCGGGCCGCCGTGCAGCAGGACGGTCTTCTCCTCGAGGGTGAGCCGCTCCAGCAGGGCGTCGATCCGGGCGGTGCGGCCGGCCACGGGCGCGGCGGTGGGGGACGCCGCGGAGCCGGAGGCCTTACGGGGCTGCGCGCCGGGCGGCGGCGCCGGTACGCAGCCGGCCGCGCCGAGGGCGGCACCGAGGGCGCCCATCGCCCCGAGGAGGCGCATCGCACGGCGTCTGGACACGGCCTCGCTCATGGGCGCTCCCTGCGGCGTGGGCATCGGCGTCAGGTGGCGGGAGCGGCCCGCGCCGGACCGCTCCCGCCGCCCACTGTGCGCCGACCGCCACGCGGGCCCGCTTCAGGCGCGCCACCACGAGGCCGATGTTCAGCCCTGCGGCGGCTCCCGCACGAGGCCGGCAGGCGCCGGTGTTCAGCCCGGCGGACGCCCGTGCTCAGCCCAGCGGAGACACCCGCACGAGGCCGACAGGCGCCGGTGTTCAGCCCAGCGGAGACTCCCCCACGCGGCCGGCCGACGCCCATGCTCAACCCGGCGGAGACTCCCGCACGAGGCCGGCAGGCGCCCGTGCTCAGCCCTGCGGCGGCTGCCCGCCGGGGTGGGACTCGCGCCGGGGCTCGTCCTGGAGCTGGACCCGCGCCTCGGTGCGGTGCCCGCGCTCGACGTAGTCCCGTACGACGGCCTCCACCGCGTCCTGGGGCGATCCGATCCCCGCGAGGACCATCACCTCCACCACGAGCTCGGCGTCGAGGCTGATGCTGATCTTGGCTCGGCCCGGCACGGGACCCCCTCCATCCGTCGTCGGAGGAGGGACTCTAGTGCTTTGGCCGGGAAGGCCTGCCGGGTCGCGGCGTCCGGTGCGGTGCATCGCAAGGCGGAAGGCCACGGCTCGTACCGGCGCACTCCCGTGGTCCGACAACGCGGCGGCGTGCCGCGCCGGGCGTCGCGACCCGGCGAACCTTCCCGGTCACCGCACCAGCGGGGTCAGGCGTTGGGGCGCAGCGTCCAGACGACGGTCATCTCGCCGGTCACGGCCTCGTCCTCGCGCTGGATGGCGATGGTGACGGGGAACTCGGGGCGGCCGCCCGCGTCGAGTTCGGCGACGACCTCGGCGGCCGGGCGGCCGAGGGTGGCGGTGGCCGTCACGACGCCCTTGGCGAGCTTCTTGTAGCCGATCTCCGCGCTCACCGCGAGGGGGACCGCGCGCGAGAGCTGGTCGCCGAAGGCGGCCAGGACGATCGCGCCGCTCGCGGACTCGGCGAGGGTGAACATGGCGCCGGCGTGCGGGCCTCCGAGGTGGTTGTGGAACTCGGGCTGGTCCGGGAGCCGGACGACGGCACGCTCGGGGGTGGTCTCCAGGAACTGGAGCTTCAGGGTCTTGGCCATCGGCACGGTCGCGGCGAGCAGTTCGCCCACGTTCATCGTTTCAGCGCTCATGGAACGCGATGTTACCCGCGAGTAGTAGGCCTTGGCCATACCCGTCCGGGGGCGGCCGTGGCTCCCCGCCCGCACTCCCACTATCGTTACCGGCCATGTGGCCAGGACAGCAGCAGCCGCCCGGGGGAGAACCCAACCCCCAGGACGCGCATCAGAACCCGTACCAGCAGCAGCCGGGAACGCCGAACCCGTACCAGCAGCAACCGCCGACGGCGGCGTACGGGGAGCAGCAGCAGCCCGGCTACGGGTACCCGCAGCAGCCCCCCGCTCCCCAGGCCTGGGGCCAGCAGCCCCCGACCGTTCCCGTACCCCAGTGGGGCGGCACCCCGCCGCCCCAGCCCCCGCGCGGCGGGAGCCCGTTCGCGACCCGGACCGTGGCCATCGTCGCGGCCTCGGCCGTCATCGTGGCGGCCGCCGCCACCGGTGCGTTCGTCCTGACGCGGGACGACAAGGGGGCCAACCAGGCGGACGGCAAGCCGAGCGCCTCCCCCTCCGCCCCGGCCTCCTCCGCCGCGGCCCCCCCGGCGAGCCCGAGCGCCAACCCGCGCGGCGGCGGCGACGTCCAGCCGGTGATCCCCGGCTGGAAGGTCGTCGTCAACCCGAAGTACGGCACCGCCTTCGACGTCCCGCCGGACTGGGACGTCCAGTCCTCGAGCCTGTCCATCGGCTTCGGCGACGAGTCCAAGAGTGATGGCACGGCCATCGTCATGATGGGGGCGCCCGCCATCCTCAAGGAGGAGTGGTGCATGGTCGACGCCGACAAGGACGGCAAGGAGGATTCGACCTCGCTGGCCGCCACCGGCACCAAGGGCGGCCAGGGCGCGAAGAGCACCGCCGAAGCCGCGTACAACGAGGCCGGCAACTGGGTCTTCGCCGCGTACGCGCAGAAGGCGCCGAAGGGCACCACCAAGGTCGCCCCGGCAAAGGAGTACACGACCACCTCCGGGCTCAAGGGGCACATGGCGACCGCGACCGTCAGCGGCCTGCCCAAGGAGAACAAGTGCTCCTCGGACGGCAAGTCCGTCGCCTTCAGCTTCACGACCGCCAACGGTGACCTCTCCACCTGGGTCCTCTACGGCGCCGCGGGCGTCCAGGACGAAGTGAGTAAGGAAACCTACGAGAAGATCCTGAGCAGCGTCCGCCTCAACGCGGGCTGATCTCCCGCTCCCCGCCTCCCGGGCCGGATATCCGTTTGGATTCCCGGCCCGGGACGGGGATAGTCCGGGGGTGAGCTCTCGCCCCTCCCCCTCCCCCGGTACCGGCCGTCCGTCCTCCGCGCGCCGGAGGCCCGAGTGGGCCGGCCGCAACTACACCCTGCTGACGGGTGCCGCGGTCATCACGAACCTCGGGAGCCACGGGGCGCTCATCGCGACCGCCTTCGCGGTCGGCCAGTCAGGCGGCACCGCCGGCGACCTCGGCCTGGTGGCCGCCGCCCGTACGCTGCCGCTCGTCCTCTTCCTCCTCATCGGCGGAGCGGTCGCCGACCGGATCCCCCGCCACCACGTCATGGTCGCGGCCAACACCCTCAACTGCCTCTCGCAGGCCGCCTTCGCCTTCCTCGTCCTGACCGGCGAACCGAAGCTGTGGCAGATGATGCTGCTCACGGCGCTGTGCGGCACCGGTACGGCCTTCTTCAACCCGGCCGCCGAGGGCATGCTCATGGCCACCGTCTCCGGTCCGCAGGCCAACCGCGCCTTCGCCCTCTTCCGGATGGCGATGAACGGCGCCACCGTCGGCGGAGCCGCGCTCGGCGGGGCCATGGTCGCCTTCCTGGGCCCCGGCTGGGTGCTCGCCGTGGACGCGGCCGCTTTCGCCGCGGCCGGAGCCCTGCGCGCCTTCCTCGACGTCGGCCACACCGCCGAACGCGCTCCCGGCGGCGGCCTGCTGTCCGATCTGCGCGAGGGCTGGGTGGAGTTCAGGAGCCGTCCCTGGCTGTGGAGCATCGTGCTCCAGTTCTCCGTCGTCGTGGCCGTCGTCGGCACCGCCGAAGCGGTCTACGGGCCCCTGGTCGCGATGGAGCAGCTGGGAGGGGCGGCTCCGTGGGGCGTGGCCCTGGCCTTCTTCGGCCTCGGCACCATCGGCGGGGCCGTCCTGATGATGGTCTGGAAGCCTCGCCGCCTGCTCCTGGCCGGCACCCTGTGCGTGTTCCCGCTGGCGCTCCCCTCCGCGGGGCTGGCGGTGCCGCTCCCCGTGTGGGGCCTGTGCGCGGTGATGTTCGTGAGCGGCGCCGCCATCGAGGTGTTCGGCGTGAGCTGGATGACGACGATGCACCAGGAGATCCCCGAGGAGATGTTCTCGCGCGTCTCCTCCTACGACTGGTTCGGCTCGCTCTCGATGCTCCCGCTGGCCATGGCGGTGGCCGGCCCGGTCGAAACCGCGGTCGGCCGCACCTCGGCCCTCTGGGGCTGCGCGGCCCTGGTGGTCCTGGTGACGGCAGCGGTCCTCCTGGTCCCGGACGTCCGCCGCATGACCCGCAAACCGCCCGCCGCCCACGCCCACGGCGAACCGAGCGCCGCCAAATCCAGCCCCGCCGGCGTGTGAGGCGCGGCGCCCGGGGCGGAGCCCCGAGGGGTCCGGGCGCAGCCCGGGGAACGGTGGAAGGGCGGGTAGGGGACAGGGGGCCCGCGCAACGGACCGACCGGCAAGCCCCCCTCAGCCGAGGCTGAACGCCCCCTCCGGCGGCTCGGGCGAAGCCACCGCATCGGCATCGGCCACCGGCAGAGCCCCCCGCATCAGCCGCGCGAGGGCCGCCCCCACCTCCACCCGCGCCGGAAACGCGTCCCCCGCGCACACCCGCGAAAGCTCCGCCACCGGCAGCTCCCGCTCCGAAGCCAGCAGCACCGCGTTCCCGAAGCGCCGCCCGCGCAGCACCCCCGGCTCCGCGATCAGCGCCAACTCCCCGAAGACCGCCCCGAAGTTCGCGAGCTGCCCCCGCAGGAACGCGAACGGCGCCCCGTCCGCGAGGTTCGCCACGTACACCCCGCCGGGCCGCAGCACCCGGGCCACCTCGCGCGCGTACTCCACCGAGGCCAGCGAAGCGGGCACCCGGGATCCCCCGAAGACGTCTCCCACCACCACGTCCGCGCTCGCGTCCGGCGCCCCGGCCAGCCAGGCCCGCGCGTCGGCGACGTGCACCGCGATCCCGCTCCCGGGCGCCACCGGCAGGAACTCCCCG
This sequence comes from Streptomyces tatrensis, assembly GCF_049310065.1. Taxonomy (NCBI): domain Bacteria; kingdom Bacillati; phylum Actinomycetota; class Actinomycetes; order Kitasatosporales; family Streptomycetaceae; genus Streptomyces; species Streptomyces tatrensis. The sequence goes on from NZ_JBMDLB010000011.1 coordinate 1,721,315, forward strand.
ACCAGCGCGACGAGCCCGGCGTCGAACTCGACCACGTCCTGGCGCGACCCCGGCCGGCCCGCCGCCGCGTACCGCGGCAGGGTCAGCGCGCCGCCGCCCAGGTGCAGCAGGTCCAGCGCGGCCCCCGGCTCACCCACGCAGTCCAGGACGTGCGCGAGGCGGCGTACGTACTCGAACTCCAGGTGCTCCGGGTCGTCGAGGTCCACGTACGACTGCGGCGCCCCGTCCACGGTGAGCAGCCAGGCCCGCTCCCGGTCGATGTCCGGCATCAGTTTGGCGGTGCCCTGGGCCACGTCCCGGATCACCGGGATCTGTTCGTCACTCACCGGACCATTGTCAGGCCCCCGCAGCCGCCCACACCTCGCGCGCCTGCTCCACGTGCTCCGCGGCCTGCTCCAGCCCCGCCCGCGCGGCGGGATCGCGGCGCGCGGGGTCCAGTACGTTGCGCCCGAAGACCTTGCGGGCCTGCGGCGACGGGGTGATCAGCAGTACCTTCGCCCCCGCCTCCCGCAGCCGTGCGGCCTGCGCCGCGGGCGAGGGGATCAGCCCGGCGCCCGTGGCCATCGGCGCGAGGATCACCACGCGCGCGTAGCCGGAGGCCAGGTCGGCGTTGGTCGCGGAGCGGATCCCGCCGTCGACGAACCGCCGCCCCGCGACCGTCACGGGCGGCCACACCCCGGGTACGGCGCAGCTCGCCGAGACGGCGTCGACCAGACCGGCCTCACTCCCCCGCTCGAAGGCGGCGAGCTCGCCGGTCAGCGCGTCCACCGCCGCGACGACGAGGCGCCGCTCGGGCCAGTCGTGCGACACCAGCCGGGCTTCCAGCACCTTGCGGCGCACCGCCTCCGGCCCCGTGTCGGCGGCGAGCGCGAAGGCGCCGATCCGGCGCCGGTAGGACTTCGCGTCGCGGGAGCGCACCATCGCGACGGCGTACCGCCCGATCAGGGAGGCCCCCAGCTTCGCGGGCAGCTCCCCGCCGGCGCCGCCGAGCTGGCGCTCGTACAGTTCCCGCGGGGTGAGCAGTCCGGAGGTGAGCTGCGCGCCGACGACCGAGCCGGCCGAGGTCCCGACGACGAGGTCGGCTCCGGTGAGGTCGACGCCCGCGCGGGCGAGCCCGTAGAGCATCCCGGCCTCCCAGCCGACGCCGGTCAGCCCGCCGCCGCCGAGCACCAGGGCCGTGCCCTTGCTCTCCCCGCCGCCGCTGCTGCCCTCGCCCATGAACCGCTCCCTCCCCGCATGCCAGTGGTGACGGCAGTCTGGCGCAAGCCGACCACCGCCACCACAGCGGGTCCTGCCCGGCCGCTACCCGACCTCGGTGACCGTCCCGGCCCCGACGGTGCGCCCGCCCTCGCGGATCGCGAAGCCGAGCCCGCTCTCCAGCGGGACGTCCCGCCCGAGCTCCACGGTCATGGTGACCGTGTCCCCCGGCCGGGCAAGGCCCGCCTCTCCCAGGTCCACGTTGCCCACCACGTCGGCGGTGCGGATGTAGAACTGGGGCCGGTAGCCGGTCGCCACGGGCGTGGTGCGGCCGCCCTCGCGGGCGGACAGCACGTACACCCGCGCCGTGAAGCGGCGCCTCGGTACGACGCTGCCGGGCGCGGCCACCACGTCGCCGCGGCGCACCGCGTCGCGCGGCACCCCGCGCAGCAGCAGCGCGACGTTGTCCCCGGCCTCGGCACGGTCCATCGGCTTCCCGAAGGTCTCCAGCCCGGTGACCACGGACTCCACGGCCGCGCCGTCGCCGCCGAGCAGCGCGACGCGGTCGCCCATGGTCACGGTGCCCCGCTCGACGGCGCCGGTGACGACGGTGCCGCGCCCGGTGATGGTCAGGACGTTCTCGACCGGCATCAGGAAGGGCGCGTCGGTGTACCGCACGGGCATGGGCACGTACGTGTCCACGGCGTCGAGCAGGGCCTCGATCGACGCGGTCCAGCGCGGGTCGCCGTCGAGCGCCCCGAGCCCGGAGACCCGTACGACCGGGGCACCGTCCCCGCCGTAGCCGTTCGCGGTGAGCAGCTCGCGGACCTCGAGCTCGACGAGGTCGGTGAGCTCGGGGTCCCCGGCGTCGGCCTTGTTCAGCGCGACGACGATGTGGTCCACGCCGACCTGCCGGGCGAGGAGCACGTGCTCGGCGGTCTGCGGCATGACCCCGTCGAGGGCGGAGACGACGAGGATCGCCCCGTCGAGCTGGGCCGCGCCCGTGACCATGTTCTTGACGTAGTCCGCGTGACCGGGCATGTCCACGTGGGCGTAGTGGCGGGTGTCTGTCTCGTACTCGACGTGCGTGAGGTTGATGGTGATGCCGCGCCGGGCCTCCTCGGGGGCCCGGTCGATCCGGTCGAACGGCACGAAGGAGGCGCCGCCGCGCTCGGCGAGGACCTTGGTGATGGCGGCGGTCAGCGTCGTCTTGCCGTGGTCGACGTGACCCATGGTGCCGATGTTGAGGTGCGGCTTGGTGCGCACGAAGGCCGTCTTGGCCATGATGTCTTCCCGTGTGGATCCGAAGCTGGAAATACGGGACCCCCTGAGCGAACCGACCCTCCCCCTGCGGGGTCCGCCGGACGTTCCGGGAAGGGTCAGCTTCGTGCGCCGCCGAATGCGGGTGCGCCTGCGGTGAGTTCCGCGGGGACGGCAGCCTTCGGCGCGTCCGCGACTGCGGACGGCGCTGCGGGGAAGGCGTGCCTGGACATGCGGTCGATCCTGCCGGACCGTGGCCTGCGGGGCCAGTGAATTACTCGGCGGCGGGCCGGACTTCGCCGATGTTCTTGAGCGCCTCGCGCACCGAGAGCGGGGACAGCGACTGCCGCTCGGCGGCGACGAAGGCGCGTACGGCGCCGGGGTCCGTCTTGGCGTACTCGCGCAGGCACCAGCCGATGGCCTTGCGGACGAAGAAGTCGGGGTGGCCGCTCTGGCGGCGGCAGTACGCGAAGAGCCGCTCGGTGTCGGTCGCGGACTTGTACCGAAGCTGGTGGAGCAGGGCGGTGCGGGCCACCCACAGGTCCTCGTCCTCGATCCACTCGTCCATGACGGCGGCGAGCGCCGGGTCCGCCGCCACGAGCGGGCCGACAGTGTGCGCGGCGAGCAGGTCGACGGTGTCCCACCAGGGGACGGTCACGATCAGATGCCGGACCACGGGCAGGAAGCCGGAGGAGCAGCGGGAGACGTGCCGGCGCAGGTAGTCGACTGCGAAGTACCGGTACTCACGCTCCGGAAGCTCCCAGCAGCGCAGTGCGAGGGCCGCGCAGTCCGCTTCGGACGGTTTCGGGGTGCCCTTGGTCACGCCCCGCGACAGCTCGCGGCGCAGCGGGGTGGGGAGCCCGAGGAAGGGCGCGACGTCCTTCATGTACGCGGCCATGGGCCCCGCCCGCCCGGCGTCGGCGGCGGCGCCGTAGGACTGCGTGAGCCGTGTCACCAACAGCTCGGCGAGGTCGCTGTGCGCGGCCCGCGGAGGCCTCCGGTCGTTCGGCTGCATGAGGCCCAGATTACGGCGCTCGTACAGGGGGGTCGGTTAGTCTCCCGGAATGTCCCTCCTCCTCGCGCCGTGGACCCGGCTCTCGCTGCTCGTCGTGCTGCTCCTCGCGGCCGGCGTCTGCGTCGTGCTGTACGAGCCCCAGCGGCTGCTCGCGGAGGGCTGGCCCCCGGGGCTCCCGGTGGGCACCGCGGTCCTGCTCTTCGCCGCGGCGTACGGGGTGTGCACGGCCGCCCTGGTGCCGCGCCCCCTGCTGAACCTGGCCTCCGGGGCCCTCTTCGGCTCCCAGTTCGGCCTGGTCGCGGCGGTCGGCGGCTCGGTCATCGGTGCCGGGATCGCCTTCGGCCTCGGCCGGATGATGGGGCGCGACGCCCTGCGTCCGCTGATCCGCGGCCGCTGGCTGCAGGCGGCCGACGACCAGCTGGCCCGGCACGGTTTCCGCTCGATGCTGGCGGTCCGGATCTTCCCCGGTCTGCCCTTCGCGATGGCCAACTACGCCGCCGCGCTGTCCCGCTGCGGCTGGCTCCCCTTCCTGCTCGCCACCGCGATCGGTGTGGTCCCGAACACCGCCGCGTACGTGATCGCGGGGGCCAGCGCCTCCTCCCCGACCTCCCCCGCGTTCCTCGCCTCGTTCGGCTTCATCGCCCTCTCCGCGGTGGGTGCGTCGGTCGTCGCCTGGCGCAAGCGGCACCGGCTGGCGCCCGTACGCAGGCCCGAGCGGCCCGTGCCGGCGCGGGAACTGACGGCCGTACACCCCCCTGTGGTCACGGCGGCACCCCACGGGCCCTAGCATCGGACCCGAACTGCCCAACGATCACAAGGACGAGCGCACCCCGACATGAACTGGATCGAATCCCTCATCCTCGGTCTCGTCCAAGGACTTACGGAGTTCCTCCCGATCTCCTCCAGCGCCCACCTGCGGCTGACCGCGGCGTTCGCCGGCTGGCACGATCCGGGAGCGGCCTTCACCGCCATCACGCAGATCGGCACCGAAGCCGCCGTACTGATCTACTTCCGCAAGGACATCGCGAAGATCATCTCCACCTGGTTCCGCTCGCTGTACACGAAGGCGCTGCGGTCCGAGCAGGAAGCCAAGATGGGCTGGCTGGTGATCGTCGGCTCGATCCCGATCGGTGTCCTCGGCCTCGCCTTCAAGGACCAGATCGAGGGCCCGTTCCGCGATCTGCGACTGATCGCCACCACCCTCATCGTGATGGGCCTCGTGCTCGGCTTCGCCGACCGGCTGGCGGCGCGCGACGAGGAGGGCGGCCGGCACCGGGTCGTCCGCGAGCGCAAGACCCTGAAGGAACTGGGCGTCAAGGACGGTCTGATCTTCGGTCTCTGCCAGGCGATGGCCCTGATCCCGGGTGTGTCCCGGTCGGGTGCCACTCTCTCCGGCGGTCTGCTGCTGGGCTTCACCCGTGAGGCGGCGGCCCGCTACTCCTTCCTCCTCGCCATCCCGGCCGTGCTGGCCTCGGGCCTGTTCGAGATCAAGGACGTGATGGAGAAGCCGGGGCACATCGAGTGGCCCCAGACGATCTTCGCCACGGTCGTCGCCTTCCTCGTCGGCTACGCGGTCATCGCCTGGTTCATGAAGTTCATCTCCAGCAAGAGCTTCATGCCGTTCGTGATCTACCGGGTCCTGCTCGGCATCCTGCTGTTCATCCTGATCGGCATGGGTGTCCTCAGCCCCCACGCCGGCGAGTCGGCCGGCTAGTACGGCGCCCGCTCACCGCTTCGCGTGAATCGGAGGCCGCCCGGGAACGTTCCCGGGCGGCCTCCGCGTCGTTGTGGAGGGAGAGACCTGAAGACGAACAGCAGGGGGTGTCCCATGGGTCGAGTGGTTCTGGAGCGGTTTCCGGCCGGAAGTCCGAGGGGGAGTTGGCCGGCCGAGGAGTACGCGGCGCAGCGGATGCGCGAGGGCGTGCCCGCGGAGGTGGTGATGGATCTGGCCAGCGACGCGTACCTCGTGGTGGTCCGTCCCCGGGAGGCGCGTTCCGGTCACTGACCCGGGGCCGGAAGATCCGGGCCGCGCACGCCCCTTGGCCTCCGCGGCCCGCGCCCGCACACTGACCCGATGACGCAGCGTGTGGACCTTGCGGGCGTGATGGACCGACTGGCGATCGACGAGCTGGTCACGGGGTACGCCATCGCCGTGGACGACGGCGACTGGGATGCCTACCGCGCCCTGTTCGCCCCGGGCGGGCGGGCCGACTACGCCTCGGCCGGCGGGATCGAGGGCCCGGCCGGGGAGGTCGCGGACTGGCTCGCGGAGACGATGAAGCTGTTCCCGGTGCGCCAGCACCTCATCGTCAACCGGCTGATCCGGATCGCGGACCAGGGCGGCTCCCCCGGTGACACGGCCGAGGTCCGGGCCGACTTCCTCAATCCCATGCGGCTGGCCGGGGAGGAGCCCGACGAGGGAGGCCCCGCCGTCACCGCGCCCAACTTCGTCGCCGCGGGCCGCTACACCTTCGCCGTGACCCGTACCGCCCGGTCCGGCTGGCGGCTCTCGCGGGTCACCGTCCACGAGAAGTGGCGGCACATGTCGTTCTGATGCTTCGACGGGCAGGGCTGTTCCACACTGGAAGCGGAGGCCCTACGACATGCTGATGGTCTCGACGGTCCGGACTGGCTCGAAGCGGGTCCCGTGGTGGCGCGCGCCGGCTGCGGTCACCGCGGGAGCCCTGCCCTGCCTCGCCTTCCCCGCCCCCGCGCTGTGGTGGTTCGCCTACGTCGCCCTCGTGCCCTGGATCCTGCTGCTGAGGTCGGCCCCCACCGGCCGGCGCGCGGCCCTGGAGGGCTGGCTCGGGGGCGCCGGCTTCGTCTTCGCCGTCCACCACTGGCTGCTGCCCAGCCTGCACGTGTTCCTCTTCGCCGTGGCGGCGCTCGTGGGTCTGCTCTGGATTCCCTGGGCACTGCTGGTCCGGAAGCTGCTCGGCGGGGCCCCGGGGCCGGGCCGGGCGGCGGCCGCGCTGGTCCTCGTACCGGCGGGCTGGCTGCTGTCGGAGCTGGCACGGTCCTGGCAGGGGCTGGGCGGGCCGTGGGGGCTGCTCGGTGCCAGTCAGTGGCAGGTTGCGCCCGCGCTGCGGCTGGCTTCGGTGGGCGGGGTCTGGCTGGTCGGCCTGCTGGTCGTGGCGGTGAACTGCGCGCTGGTGCTGCTGATCACCGCGCCGGGGGCGCGGATGGCGGCGGTGGCCGGGGTGACGGGCTGCGCGGTGCTGACGGGGGTGGTGTGGCTGTGGGCACCCCGCCCGGAGCCGGCGGGCTCGCTGCGCGTGGCTCTCGTACAGCCGGGCCCGCTCCCGGACGGCCCGGACGGTGCGGAGCGGCGGTTCGCCGTCGGGGAGCGGCTGACCGGGACCCTGGCCGGGCAGCGGCCGGACCTGGTGGTGTGGGGGGAGAGCAGTGTCGGCGCGGACCTGACGGCCCGCCCGGACCTGGCCCGGCGGCTCGCCGCCCTGTCGGCGCGGGTGGGGGCTCCGCTGCTGGTCAACGTGGACGCGCGGGCCGCCGACCGGCCGGGGATCCGCAAATCGGCGGTGCTCGTCGGTCCCGGGGGCCCGACCGGTGACCGGTACGACAAGATGCGGCTGGTCCCCTTCGGGGAGTACGTGCCGGCCCGCGAGCTGCTGGGCTGGGCCACCTCGGTCGGCAAGGCGGCCGAGGAGAACCGCGTTCCGGGCCGGGCGCCGGTCCTGATGGACCTGCCCGGCCGGGCGGACGTCCGCCTCGGCCCGCTGGTCTGCTTCGAGTCGGCGTTCCCGGACATGAGCCGCCACCTCGCCCGTGAGGGCGCCACCCTGCTGGTCGACCAGTCGGCCACGTCCACCTTCCAGGACAGCTGGGCCCCGGCGCAGCACGCCTCGCTGTCCGCGCTGCGCGCCGCCGAGACCGGCCGCCCCGAGGTCCACTCCACCCTCACCGGCATCAGCGCGGTGCACGGCCCGTCCGGCGAGCGGATCGGGCCGCTGCTGTCCGCTTCGGCGAGTACGGCGCGGGTGTACGAGGTCCCGCTGGCGCGGGGCACGACCCTGTACGTCCGCTTCGGGGACTGGCCGGTGGGCGCCGCACTGGCCGCCCTGGCCGTCTACGGCGCGGCTGCGGGCGCCCGCTCCGTACGGCTCGGGAAACCGGCCGGGGCGCCCGTCGGGACACCCCGGACGCCGACCGGCTAGGTCGTCTCTTTCGGATCTTGTCGGTCAGGCCCGCGTCGTCCGGGGCCGTGCCTCGGCGCGCTGCCGGGGCTCCCGCGTACTGGACGTACTCAGGTGCCCCGGCAGTGCGGCGAGGCGCGGTGCCGGGCGGCGCGGGCCCGGCAAGATCCGAAAGAGACGGCCTAGCCGCCTGCGTCGCGGGCGCTCAGGACGCCTGCTCCAGAGCGGACCTCACCACCCGCTCGCACAGCTCGTGGGTCAGCAGGGCGTCGCGCGCGCTGAGGGTCGTGCCCGCGGCGACGGCCTCCAGGAAGGCGTCGACAACCTGCTCGATGCCGCGCTGGCGGGCCACCGACACCCAGTCCCCGCGCCGCCGGACCGTGGGCTGGCCCTTGTGGTCGATGACCTCCGCGAGGTTCACGACCTGCCGCTTGGTGTCCTGTCCGGACACTTCCAGCACCTCCTCCGTGGAACCGGAGAGGCGGTTCATGATGCCGAGCGCGGTGAAGCCCGTACCGGACAGCTGGAGCACCACCTGGCTCATCAGGCCGTCGCGCACCACGGCCCGTACGTCGACCTGGTCGGCCTCGCCGGGCAGCAGGAAGCGCAGGGTGTCGACGACGTGGATGAAATCGTCCAGGACGAAGGTCCGTACGTCCTCGGGCAGGCCGACCCGGTTCTTCTGCATGACGATCAGGTCGCGCGCGTGGTCGGCGCACTGTGCGTAGCCGGGCGCGTGGCGGCGGTTGAAGCCGACGGCGAGGGAGACCCCGCGCTCTTCGGCCAGTTCGACCAGGCGGCGCGATTCCGCGAGCTCGTAGGCGATCGGCTTGTCGACGTACGTCGGCACGCCCGCTTCCAGCAGCCGTTCCACGATCTCGGGGTGGACGGCGGTCGGGGCGTGCACGAAGGCCGCGTCGAGCTTCTGCGCGAGCAGCGAGTCGAGGTCGGTGTGCAGGCGTTCGGCCGGGACGCGGAGCTGGGAGCCGACCCGTTCGAGGGTGGCCGGGGTCCGGGTCTGCAGGTGCAGTTCGAGCCCCGGGCGGGTGGTCAGGACGGGCAGGTACGCCTTCTGCGCGATGTCGCCGAGTCCGATACAGCCGACCTTCACCGGGACCTCCAGGTTTGTTCCTTGTGGGAGTACGCAGCCTAATCGTTGGTGACCACCCCCGTGTTCGACCAGGATGGAACCCATGACGATCAGTGATGGATCCCACCGTCCCGAACCTTCCACCACGGCCGACGAGCGCGAGATGCTCGACGGCTGGCTCGACTACCACCGCTCCACCCTGGCCTGGAAGTGCGAGGGGCTGTCCGACGCGCAGTTGCGCACCACCCCGCTGCTGCCGTCCGGACTGAGCCTGCTGGGGCTGGTGCGGCACATGAGCGAGGTGGAGCGGTACTGGTTCCGGGAGATCATGCTGGACGAGGAGCTTCCCGAGCTGTACAGCAGCCACGAGAACCCCGACGGGGACTTCCAGTTCGCCGACGGGGACACCTGGGCCGAGGCCGAGCAGGTGTGGCAGACCGAGATCGAGCTGGCCCGGCAGGCCGCGGCCGGCCAGTCCCTGGACCTCGCCTCGAAGCCCGAGAGCCACCGCCGGGGCGAGGTGTTCAGCCTGCGCTGGGTCTACAACCACATGATCGAGGAGTACGCGCGCCACAACGGCCACGCGGACCTGCTGCGGGAGCACATCGACGGCGTCACGGGCGAGTAGCCGTCACCCGTGCGGGGTGAATATCGGCTCCGGGTTTTCGCAAGAGGGGCCTCGCACAGCAGAGTTGTGTGAGTGCATCCAACCCGAACCACGACAAAACTGCTGCTCGGCGTCGCCTGTGCGGTCTCGGCCGTCTCCGGCTGCGTGAACGTGACCCCGGCCCCCCTGCAGCCGGCGGCCGCCCCCGGCACCCCGGGGGCGCCGCCCAGGCACGAGACCCGCGGCGGGCCGGGGGCCGCGCCGGTGGTCGTGCGGGCGCCCGCCCTGGAGGCGCTGGAGGCCGTGGAGGCGGTGCCGGGCCGGCCGGCCGGGCCGGCGCCCTCCGCCTCGGGCCGGTCCGCCGTCCCGCGGGCCGGAGCCCCGGCCGCCGGAGACGGCCGGGCGGGAGCCCGGGCAGCACCGGCGGCGACTGCGCCGGTCCCGGACATCCCGGAGCCCCGGCAGCACGGCGGGCACCGCGAGCACGCCGACGGGCGTCCGGGCGGGCAGCGCCCGGACCGGCCCCGGTCCGGGGGCGATGAGGTGCCGCGCGAGCTGGTGCGGGAGTTGCCGGTGCGGCCGGCCGACGTGTGCGCGCTGGGCCGCCGGCACGGGCGCTGGCACCCGGACAGCCCGGAGGCCCGCATCTGCGCGGGCGTCCAGGGCGGCTGACCCACACCTGCCGGCCGACACCGGCCGACCGAGACCGGCCGACCTACACCGGCCGGGACCTGCTCCCGCTACTGGGTCTGCTCCGGGAACGGTCGGGGCCCCTCCCCCGGTTCCGCCGCCAGCCGCCGCTCCAGGCGGGCGATGGCGGCCCGTACGCCGTTCCCGTACCCGTCGTCGGCCAGGACCCCGGTGGCGGCGCGGGCCCGCGCCAGGTGGATGCGGGCCGCCTCCGGGCGCCGTAGCTTCACGTAGTCGGCGGCCAGGCTCAGGTGCAGCGACGGGTAGAAGACCCGGACGGCCGAGGGCGGGCCGGGACCGTCGGCGTCGGAGTGCGCGGCGGCCAGGGCCCGCAGGTCCCAGGCCAGCTCCTCGGTGGGGTCGTCCTGCGCGTCGGCGAGGTAGTGCGCGAGCGTGCAGCGGTGCAGGGAGTCGCCCTCCGCGGCGATCTCGGACCAGATCTCGCCGAGCCGGTTGCGGGCCTCCTCGCGGTCGCCGGCGTGCAGCAGGATGGCCGCCTGGCCGATCCTGGTCATGACGGCGTCCTCGGACGCCTCCTGCTGCTCCGTCAACGCGGCCTCCGGCTTGTTCCTGTCAGACCTGCTCCGGTCTGATCATCAAGACGCTAGCCGGAGGCACGGTCAATGCCGCCTAGGCGCGGTCGGGCGTCAGCCCAGGTCGGGGATCCGCCAGTCGATCGGCGCATGGCCCTGGGCGGCGACGGCCTCGTTGATCTGGGTGAACGGCCGGGAGCCGAAGAACTTCTTGGCCGACAGCGGGGAGGGGTGGGCGCCCTTGACGACCGCGTGCCGCTCCTCGTCGATCAGCGGGAGCTTCTTCTGCGCGTACGCCCCCCAGAGGACGAAGACGACCGGGTCGGGGCGCGCGGCCACCGCGCGGATCACCGCGTCGGTGAACTTCTCCCAGCCCTTGCCCTTGTGCGAGTTGGGCTCCGCCTCGCGGACGGTGAGCACCGCGTTGAGCAGCAGGACGCCCTGTTCGGCCCACGGCATCAGATAGCCGTTGTCCGGGACTGGGGTGCCCAGCTCGGCCTGCATCTCCTTGTAGATGTTGCGCAGCGAGGGCGGGGTCTTCACGCCCGGCTGCACGGAGAAGCACAGGCCGTGGCCCTGGCCGGCGCCGTGGTACGGGTCCTGGCCGAGGACCAGTACCTTCACCTCGTCGAACGCGGTGGCCTCCAGGGCGGCGAAGACCTGCTCGCGGGGCGGGTAGACCGGCCCGTTCGCCCGCTCCTTCTCGACGAACTCGGTGAGTTCTTTGAAGTAGGGCTGGTCCAGCTCCCCGCCGAGGACGGGGAGCCAGGACTCGGGCAGCATCTGGGTCACGGCGACAACCTCCGGTACGCGTTGTTCGGGACTTCACGTCCGCGCGCATGCGCGGTCTGCACGCATGCGCGCTCGCGCAACTGCTTCGCGCGACGGATCAAGAACTTACCGGTGACCACTGACAACGCGGCGCCCGCCCACCCCGCCCGGGTGGGCGGTGCGGACGGGCGGGGCGGCGTACGGGCCTGCTACCAGCTGGTCTTGCGGTACAGCTCCCACAGCTGCATGACGGTCTGCGGGTCGAGCGCCCGCTCCGCGCCGGCGATGTCCTCGCGGGCGGCGACGTACAGCTTGCCCTGCCACAGGGGCAGCAGCCGGACGTCGTCGGCGAAGATCTGCTGGGCCTTCTCGAACTCGTGGACACCGGCCGACCGGTCGCTCTCGCGGCGGGACTTGGGCAGGAGGACGCTCACGATCTCGTTGGACTCGTACGGGGTGCCGACCGCGTTCTCCTTGCCGACGAACGGCGCGATGAAGTTGTCCGGGTCCGGGAAGTCGGGGAACCAGCCGCGGCCGAAGACCGGGTAGTCGCCCTTCTTGTAGCCCTCCTGGAAGGCCTTCCAGGGCTGCCCGCGCAGGGTGATCTTGAAGAGCCCGCTCTCGTCGAGCTGGCGCTTGAGCTCGGTGAACTCGTCCGCGGTGGAGGCGCCGTAGCGGTCGGTGGTGTACCAGAAGGTGAGGTCCACCGGCGTGGGGATCCCGGCTTCCTTGAGGGTCTTCTTGGCCTTGGCCACGTCCGGCTGGCCGTACGTGTCGTAGAACGGCGTCTTGTGGCCGACGACCCCCTTGGGGACCATCGAGTAGAGCGGCTCGGCGGTGCCCTGGTAGACCTGCGAGACGAGCGCCCCGCGGTCGACGATCTGCGCGATCGCCCGGCGCACCTCGACCTTGGCCACCTGCTGGTCCTTGGGGTTGAAGACCAGGTAGCGGATCTCCGAGCCGACGTTCTCGACGACCTGGACACCCGCGTCGTGCGAGGCGGGGGCCTGGAGGTCCTTGACCTCCTCGGCGGAGAGGCCGCGGTACGTCGCGTCGATCTCCTTGCCCTTGAGGGCCGCGATCATCTTCTTGGAGTCCGCGAAGTAGCGGATGGTCGCCCCGCCGTTGCGGCGCTTGGCGAAGCCGTTGTAGCCGTCGTTGCGGTTCAGGACCGCCTCGCTGCCCTCTTTGTACGACTCGAGGGTGTACGGGCCGGAGCCGGTGACCTTGTCGCCCTCGCGCAGCTTGTCGGCCGGGTACTGCTTCGGCGAGACCAGCGAGGCGGCCGGGGAGCCGAGCACGAAGGGGAAGGTGGCGTCCGGGGTGTTCAGGTGGAAGACCACCGTCTGCGCGTCCGGTGCCTCGATCTTGTCGAGGCTGCCGAAGAGGGCCTTGGGGCCGGACGGGGCGTCGATGGTCTTGATCCGGTCGAGGGAGTGCTTGACGGCCTTCGCGTCCAGCGGCTCGCCGTCGGAGAACTTCAGGCCCTTGCGTATGGTGCAGCGGTACGACTCGTTCCCGGAGTCGGTGAACTCGCAGCTCTGGGCGGCGTCCGGCTGGGGCTTGGTGGCACCCGTGGGGAACGCCAGCAGGGTCTGGTAGACGTTCCGGTACAGCTCCCAGGAACCATCCCAGGCCGCGGCCGGATCGAGGGTCGTGGGTGCGCTCGTCGTTCCGACGACAATCCGCTGTTCGCCATTGCCGCCGTCGTCCGAGAACAGGCCGCATCCGGAGAGCAGGGATATGGACGCAACGGCCGCAGTGATCTGCAGGCATCTGGTCCGGTTGAACACGTGCACGCTCCTCGATCAGCCAGGGGTGCGGCAGACCCTACCGCAGAGCATCACGAAACCAATGGGTAGGTTTCGTGCGGCACTTGACCGATTACGTGCCCATTCGGTACGCATTTGCCTCCTCTCGAGAGGCAAATGCGTCCGATTATCGGTCAGTGCACTCCGGCATTGAGGAACATTCCCCCGTCAACGACCAGAGTTTGTCCCGTGATCCATTCCGCTTGTGCAGATGTAAGAAAAGCGGCGGCCCCTCCGATGTCCTCCGGGACCCCGAGCCGGCCCAGCGGATAGGCCGCGGCCGCCTCCTGCTCCCGGCCCTCGTAGAGCGCCTGCGCGAACCTGGTCTTCACCACCGCGGGCGCGATCGCGTTGACCCTGACCCCCGGAGCCATCTCGTGGGCGAGCTGGAGGGTCAGGTTGACCATGGCCGCCTTGCTCATCCCGTACGCCCCGATGAAGGGCGAGGCGGAGACGCCGGCGATCGAGGCGATGTTGACGATCGCGCCGCCGTTCTCCTTCTGCCAGGCGTGCCAGGTCCGCTGGGCGAAGCCGAGCGCCGAGATCACGTTGGTCTCGAAGACCTTGCGGGCCACCCCGAGGTCCAGGTCGGCGATCGGCCCGAAGACCGGATTGGTCCCCGCGTTGTTGATCAGGAAGTCGACGCGGCCGAAGGCCTCCATCGTGCGCTCCACGGCGACGGCCTGGTGGGCCTCGTCGTGCGCCTTGCCCGCGACCGAGATCACCCGGTCCGCACCGAGCCGCTCGACGGCCTCCTTGAGGGCCTCCTCGTTGCGGCCGGTGATGCAGAGCCGGTCGCCGCGCGCCACCAGGGCCTCGGCGATGCCGTAGCCGATGCCCCGGCTCGCCCCGGTGATCAGCGCGACCCTGCCGCTGTCCGTTCCGTCGTACGTCATGACGTGAACCCTGCCTTCTCTCAGCTGAGCGGGCCGCCGGCCACGTACATGACCTGGCCGGAGACGAAGCCGGCGGCCTCGCCGGTGAAGAAGGCGATCGCGTTGGCCACGTCGTCCGGGCGCCCGACGCGCTGCACCGGGATCTGGGTGGCGGCCGCGGCCTGGAAGTCCTCGAAGTCCATGCCGACCCGGGCGGCCGTGTGCGCGGTCATCTCGGTGACGATGAAACCGGGGGCGACGGCGTTCGCGGTGATGCCGAACTTGCCGAGCTCGATGGCCAGGGTCTTGGTGAAGCCCTGCAGACCGGCCTTGGCCGCCGAGTAGTTGGCCTGGCCGCGGTTGCCGAGCGCGGAGCTGCTGGAGAGGCTCACGATCCGGCCGAACTTGGCTGCCACCATGTGCTTCTGACAGGCCTTCGACATCAGGAACGCCCCGCGCAGGTGCACGTTCATGACGGTGTCCCAGTCGGTGTCGCTCATCTTGAAGAGCAGGTTGTCCCGCAGCACACCCGCATTGTTGACCAGGATGGTCGGGGCGCCGAGCAGGCTCACCACCCGCTCGACGGCCGCCTCGACCTGCGCGCTGTCGGAGACGTCGCAGCCGATCGCGACGGCCGTTCCGCCGGCCGCCGTGATCGTCTCCACGGTGTCCTTGCAGGCCGCCTCGTCCAGGTCGAGGACGGCGACCGCCCGGCCTTCGGCGGCCAGGCGTACGGCGGTGGCCGCGCCGATGCCCCGGGCCGCCCCGGTCACGATCGCGACGCGCTGCTCGGTGGTGGACATGCTGGATCTCCTCGCCCTCGAAGAAGCGGCCCCTCAGGGGTGAGCAACCGCTTAGTAGCTTCAGCTGAGGAGACGCTAGGAGCCCTGGCACCCCGTGTCAACGGGGAGCGGATCCGGCCCCGCCGCCGGACGGCCGGCCGGGGCTCCACCACCCGGCTACCGGACCAGCAGGTCCAGCAGCCGCTCCACCTCCAGCGCGGGATCGGCCGTCAGGCCGATGTGCACCGGGCCGGGCTGCACGACGGTGCTCCGCGGTGCGATCAGCCACCGGAACCGCCGCCCCGCGTCGTCGCCGGCCGCCTGGCCCGCGAACTCGCCGCCCGTGCACACTCCCTCGACCCCGCGCAACGCGGCCCGTACCCCGGCCACGTCGGCCCCCGGATCCAGCGCGAGGAGCTTCGCCTCGTCCAGATGGGTGCGCGCGGCGACGTAGGAATGCGCCCGGCAGTAGACGATCACACCGGCGTTGAAACACTCCCCGCGCTCCATCCGGGGCACCACCCGCACCAGCGCGTACTCGAACACGTCCCGCTTGATCACTCGCTGTCGCTCTTCATCTTCCGGGGACGGGGGTCGAGGCGGTCGGCGAGCCAGCCGGGCGGACCCGACCGGACCTTCACCTCGGCCTCCATCGTGATCCTCTCGTGGATCGTGGCCGCGCGCGGCAGCAGGGCCTCCACGTAGGCGCGGCGCAGCGCGTCGGTGGAGTCGAAGCCCGGCTCGTCGACCAGCCACTCGTCGGGCACGTCGGCGGCGACCTCGGTGAGCAGTTCCTCGGTGACCAGCGGCGCGAGCGCGGCCGCCGCCGCGGCGATGTCCGGGCCGACCGGGGCCAGTACGTGGTCGGAGGCGTTGTACGGCTTGGCGGCGGCGCTCGCGGCGGTGGGCCAGTTGTGGTGCCAGATCATGGTGGCGCCGTGGTCGATGAGCCAGAGGTCCCCGTGCCAGACCAGCATGTTGGGGTTGCGCCAGGACCGGTCGACGTTGTTGATCAGTGCGTCGAACCAGACCACGCGCCCCGCCTCCACCGGGTCCACCTGGTACGCGAGCGGGTCGAAGCCGATCGAGCCGGGGAGGTAGTCCATCCCGAGGTTCAGACCGCCGCTGGCCTTCAGCAGCTCCTGGACCTCCTGGTCGGGCTCGCCGAGCCCGATGACCGGGTCGAGCTGCATCTGCACCAGCCGAGGGACGCGCAGCCCCAGCCGCTGGGCCAGCCGCCCGCAGACGACCTCGGCGACCAGGGTCTTGCGCCCCTGACCGGCTCCGGTGAACTTCATGACGTACGTGCCGAGATCGTCGGCCTCCACGATTCCCGGGAGCGAGCCGCCCTCACGCAGGGGCGTCACATAGCGGGTCGCGATCACTTCTGTGAGCATTTTCCCAGGCTATCCGGCGATCATGGTTCACGATCCACGGTTTTCCCGGGGCCGGTCGTACCGCGCGAGCGGGTTCACGCGCCGGGCGACGTCCGCCGCGCCGCACCACAGGGCGCCCGCCCCGGCGGCCCCGAAGAGGGCCGCGTACGCCAGGAGCATCAGCCCGATCAGGTCGGTCGGATAGGGCATCGCGCCGGGGCCCCAGCCGGCGAGCACCTCTCCGACGAGGGGGATGTTCGCCCGGTCCCCCCGCCACCACAGACCGGACGGACAGCCGGCCAGGAAGGTCCCGGCCCAGAGCCAGGACCCCGCCCGTACGGCCTGATCCTGCCGTGCCCGCCTGACCGCCGCCGCATGCACGATCGCCGTGGCCGTGGCCACCGCGTCCGCCGCCTCGTCTTCCATGGACCTGACGCTCCTCTCCGGCCGGGCCTTCGCGTGACGCGCGATCCCCGACCGCCGCGTCCCGGGGCAGGACCGTCCGGTCATGATCGGGCGAGGAGGCTTCAACTTCCAGGCATCGGTCCGCGTCAGATCCCCGGCGTCGCGGATTCCTGACGCCGGCGACCGCGCGGGCCCGTCCCCGACAAGGCGTCCGGGAACCACCAGGTGGACCGCCCGAGGAGGGTGATCAGGGCCGGGGTGAGGAGGCCACGGACGACGGTGGCGTCGATGACGATGCCCGTCGCGACGGAGGGGATCAATCAGCGCGCCGGGGCCCACTGCGCCAGCAGGGCTTCGGCCGTGGTGATGGCCGCGACGAGGGAGAGGGAGTTGCGGATCACCTCGGCGGTGGAGGCTGCGGGCACCCCGGCGATGGCGTCGGAGGGGACCACGACCTGGTAGCCGAGGTTCACCGCGTCGAAGACGGTGTTCGGGATCGCGATGTTGGAGGAGACCCCGGTGACGACGAGGGTGCGGATGCCGAGGTTGCGCAGCAGGGCGTCCAGGTCGGTGCCCGCCATCGGGGAGAGTCCGTGCAGCCGGCGCACCACGAGGTCCTGCTCGGTGACGGTGATGGGCGCGGCGACCTCCACGGCCGGGCTTCCGGTCAGCTGGCGCACCGGCAGCCTGTCGGCGGCCCGGAACAGCCGGGCGTTGCTGTTGGCCCCGAGCCCGTCCGGCCGCCGCTCGGCGACGGCGTGCAGCACCTGTACCCCGGCCCCGCGCGCGGCCTCGACCAGCGCGGCGACCCGGTCCAGCATGCCGGAGTCCCGCGCCTCCTTCGCCAGTTCCGGCAGGGCGCTCTCCTCGCCGACGACACCGTTCTGGCATTCGACGGTGAGCAGTGCGGTGGTGGCGGGATCGAGATCGGCCATGGCTCCCCCTGGCGTGGCGACGGAAGAGCACGCATGATTCCTGACACATAGTCAGATGTGAAGGGGCGCGGACCATATGGACAGCACACCCGTGGACGGCACACCACCCATGGAACCCGCGGACGGGGCGCCCGCGGACAGGGCGCAGCGGCGGGGCCGCCGCATCATGATGACCGAGGAGGAGACGAACGCCTTCCTGCGCGAGCAGCGCACCTGCCGGGTGGCCACCGTCTCCCCCGACGGGCGCCCGCACGTGGGCGCGCTCTGGTTCGTCTGGGACGGCACCTCCCTGTGGCTGTACTCGATCACCCGCAGCCGCCGTTGGTCCGACCTCCGCAAGGACCCCCGCGTCTCGGTGGTCGTGGACGCCGGCGAGGCCTACGACGAACTGCGCGGGGTGGAACTGTCCGGCACGGCCGTCTTCGTGGGCGAGGCCCCCCGTACGGGCGAGCCGTGCGAGGAACTGGCGGAGCCGGAGCGCCTCTTCCCCGTCAAGAACTTCGGCATCACGGAGATGCCGCACGACGGACGGCACGCCTGGATCCGGCTGACACCGGATTCGATCGTGTCCTGGGACTTCCGCAAGATCTAGGGGGTGCCCGGCCGGTCAGGCAGGGCTCACGGTGCTCTTCTCCCCGGCAGCAGCCGAGGCCGCCCTCCTCAAGGCCTCGACGGCGGCCCGGATCGACGGGCGGCGGTCGGCGTCCGCCCGCCAGACGACGTACACGTGGCGCCGGACGCTGTCGCGCACCGGCAGCAGCCGGACCCCCGGCGGCACGGGTCCGCGTCCCAGCCGGGGGGCCACGCACACGCCCAGTCCGGCCTCCACGAAGGCCAGTTGGGTGTGGTGCTCCTCCGCGATGTGCGCGATCCGGGGCTCGATGCCGGTACCCCGCAGGGTGGAGACGAGCCACTCGTGGCAGAACTGCCCCTCGGTCCAGGAGATCCAGTCGTCACCGCCGAACTCGGCCAGGGAGATCCCGTCGCGGCCGGCCAGCGGATGCCCCACCGGCACGGCGATGTCCATGGAGTCGTCCAGGAGATGGGTCCGCGTGAGCTCGGCCGGTACGGGCATCCGCTTGTTGTGCCAGTCGATGGCGAGGGCCATGTCCAGGTCGCCCCGCACGACGGCGGTCATGCTCTCCTCCGGCTCCTGCTCCCGTACCCGGGGCCGAAGTTCGGGGTGCTCGGCGCGCAACTGCGCGAGAACCTGGGGCAGTAGCCCGCGCATGGCGGTGGGGAAGGCGCCGATCCGCAGCTCGCCGACCGCGCACCCGCGCCGGGCCTCGACATCGGCCTGGGCGAGCTCGACCTGGGAGATGATCCGGGCGGCGTGCTCGGCGAGGAGCCGGCCGGCGTCGGTGAGCCGGACCCCGCGCCCGTTCTTGGCCAGGAGCGGCTGGCCGACCTCCCGTTCCAGCTTCGCCATCTGCTGGGACACGGCGGAGGTGGTGACGTGGAGCCCGTCGGCGGCGCCGCTGACGGAGCCGTGGCGGGCGAGGGCATCGAGGGTACGCAGCCGCTCCAGGTTCAACATGTAAGCAATCCTACGACGTCGCCCCCAACAACTTTCGCTTGTCCTAAGAGGTCGCGAGGGCCAGAGTTGCTCTCATGAGCGCCCCCAGCACCCCGGTCCCGCCGCTGTCCCCGATCTCCACCCCTGCCCCTGCCCCCGCCGCCACCACCGCCACCGCCACCGCGAAGGCTCCCACCACCGCCCGGCTGGACTGGCGCCTGCGCTTCGCGATCCTCTCGGTGATCTGGGGCTTCAGCTTCCTGCTGATCAAGGTGGGCACGGAGGCGTACGCCCCGTTCCAGGTGGCCCTCGGCCGGGTCTTCTTCGGCGCGCTCGCCCTGCTCACGGTGCTCCTGATCCGCCGCGAACCGCTCCCCCGGGGCAGGCGCACCTGGGCCCACCTGTCGGTGGCGGCCCTGCTGCTCAACACCGCCCCGTTCTCCCTCTTCGCGTACGCGGAACTGACCATCCCCTCCAGCCTGGCGGGCATCTGCAACGCCACCTCGCCGCTGTGGGGCATGGCCCTCTCGCTGGTCGCGCTCTCCGAGGACCGCCCGACGCGCCGCCGCTTCGCCGGCCTGGGTCTGGGCTTCCTCGGCGTGCTGACCGTCCTCGGCGCCTGGCAGGGCTTCTCGGGCCTCGACGCCAAGGGCACCGCGCTCGCCCTGCTGGCCGCGCTCTGCTACCCGATCGGCTGGATCTACGTACGCCGCACCCTGGCCGCCACTCCCGGTTCCCCGGTCGCCCTGACCGGCGCCCAGCTCCTGGTCTCCACCCTCCAACTGGCAGTGGTCAGCGCCCTGTTCACCTCGGCCCCCACCTCGTTCCCGCTCTGGCCCACCCTGTCGGTGATCGCCCTGGGCGCCCTGGGCACGGGCATGGCCCTCCAGATGCAGTACGGCCTGGTCACGGAGATCGGCCCGACCACCGCACAGATGGTCACGTACTTCATCCCGGTCATCGCGACGACGGCGGGCGTCCTCCTCCTGAACGAGCAGCTCCACTGGAACACCCCGGTGGGCGCCGCCATCGTCCTGGCCGGCGCGGCCCTCACCCAGACCAGACGCCGCTGAGGCCCGCCGCCACGCTCCCGCCCTCCCCGGGCGGCGGGCGCCGGGCGGGCGCCCGTCAGTCCAGCCGCCCCCCGGACGCCGGGCGGACGGCCGCGGCCACCGCGTCCGCCAGCCCCGGTACGTCCGCCAGGGACAGCGTCGACATCGTCATCCGCACCGCCGGCCCGGATTCCACCCGGAAGCGGGCCCCCGGAGCG
Source organism: Streptomyces tatrensis (assembly GCF_049310065.1). NCBI lineage: Bacteria > Bacillati > Actinomycetota > Actinomycetes > Kitasatosporales > Streptomycetaceae > Streptomyces > Streptomyces tatrensis. The sequence goes on from NZ_JBMDLB010000011.1 coordinate 1,741,602, forward strand.
ACCGCCCAGCCCGAGCCCAGCAGGCGCGTCACCACCGCCGTCTCCTCGGCGACGGGCACCCACACGTTCATCCCGCTCCGCCCCTGCGCGCGCACCCCGCGCCGGGCCAGCTCCGCGACCAGTCCGTCCCGGCGCTCCCCGTAGGACCGCGCGACCGCCACGTGGTCGACCGCTCCGGCCTGCCACAGCTCCACCGCCGTGTACTGCAGCAGCCTGCTCACCCACCCCGGGCCCAGCCGCTGCCGCCCGCGGACCCGGTCGAGCGTGATCCCGTCCCCGGTCAGCACGGCGAGCCGCAGGTCCGGTGCGTACGCCTTGGCGGTGGAGCGGATCAGCACCCAGTGGCGGGTCGCCCCGCCCAGCACGTTCAGCGGCAGGTCCACGATGCCGTGTCCGTGGTCGTCGTCGATGACCAGCACGTCCGGGTGTCCGGCGAGCACCGCCCGCAGTTCCGCGGCCCGCTCCGCGCTCACCGCCGCCCCGGTCGGATTCTGCGCCCGGGCCGTCACGAGCAGCGCCCGCACCCCCTGGGCCAGCGCCCGTTCCACCGCGTCGGGCAGCGGGCCGTCGTCATCCACGGCCACCGGCACCACCCGTAGCCCCAGCGCCGGGACGAGGTCGAGCACGCTCCCCCACCCCGGATCCTCCACCGCCACCGCGTCTCCGGGGCGCAGGTGAGCGGCCAGCACCCGTTCGATGCCGTCCAGCGCGCCCGAGGTCACCGCCACCTCCCCGGCCGGCACCCCGTCCTCGTCGAAGGCGGCCCTGGCGAGCCGCGCCAGCTCCGGGACGACCGGGTCGTGGCCGTAGAGCGTCGGCTCCGCCGCGTACCGGCGCGCCGCGCCCGCCAGGGCGTCGCCCAGCGCGGGCAGCAGCCGCACGTCCGGGTTCCCGGAGGCGATGCCGCGCACCCCCGCCGGGACGACCATGCGCAGCTGGTCGCGCGGCGCGGTCGCCGGGCGGGCCCGCACCCGACTGCCGCGCCGCCCGTCGGTCTCGATGACCCCGCGCTCGCGCAGCGTGCGGTACGCCGCGGCCACGGTGTTGGGGTTCACCCCCAGCACGCCCGCGAGCTCCCGCATCGGCGGCAACAGCGCTCCCGGCTCGAGCGCGCCCGAGGCGACGCCCGCTTCCACACTCGCGGCGATTTCCGATGCGCGCCGCCCGATGATCAGATACTCTCCTAGCACAAAGCCAAGTATGCACTAATGCAACGGAGTCCGCCATGAGCGTCACGCCTGCCCCCGAGACCACCACGGAGACGTCGACGGCAGCGGCCGCGACCGCGCCCTCCGAAGCGTCGGCCACCGGGTACTCACCCACCGAACGTACCGTCCCGACCCGGTCCCGCGACCGCGCTCGCTACGACCGCGAGACCGTGCACTCGATACTCGACCAGGCCTACCTCTGCCACCTCGGCTTCGTCCGCGACGGCGCCCCGGTGGTCCTGCCGACCCTCTTCGGCCGGGTCGGTGAGGCCCTCTACATCCACGGCTCCACGGGCTCGCGCCCCCTCCTCGCGGCCGGCAAGGCCGACCCGGGGCTGCCGGTCTGCCTCACCGTGACCCACGTCGACGGCCTGGTCCTGGCCCGCTCCGCCTTCCACCACTCGCTCAACTACCGCTCGGTGGTCGTCCACGGCACCGCCTACGAGGTGACCGATCCCGAGGAGCGCCGGATCGCCCTCGACGCCATCGTCGACCAGGTCGTCCCGGGCCGCTCGGCCGACTCGCGGCCGGCGAACGCCAAGGAGCTCGCGGCCACGGCCGTGATCCGCCTCGACCTGAACGAGGTGTCCGCGAAGCTCCGTACGGGAGGGCCGAACGACGACCCTGAGGACCTGGGGCTGCCGTTCTGGACGGGCGTGGTCCCGGTCGCGCCGGCGTACGGGATCCCGGTCCCGGCCGCCGACCTCGCCGCGGGCATCGCCGTCCCGGACTACGTCACCGCGCTCTGACGGCCACCTCGCCGGCAAGGGCGGGCCGGTCCTCCGGCCCGCCCTTCGGCGCGTCCGCGTTCCCGGTGTCCGCCGGCCGCCGCGACTCGGCGGCGATCAGCGCCCCCACCGCCGTCAGCAGGAGTACGGTGCCCAGCGCCACCGGCCCGGTCAGCCGCTCCCCGAGCACCAGGACGGCGATCGCCGCCGCGCCGACGGGCTCGATCAGCATGATCACGGACACCGTCGCGGCCCGCACCGCGGCGGCCCCGCTGAAGTAGAGCGCGTAGGCCAGCGCAGTCGGCACGGTGGCCATGTAGGCGAGCAGCCAGAGCACCCGGACGGGCTCCGCGGTGTGCGGCACGAGCCCCTCCACCAGGGCGAAGGGCAGCAGGCACACCGTGCCCACCCCGACCGACCAGACGGTGGTGACCAGCGGGTTCCCGCCGGTCCCGCGCCGCCCGAGCAGCCTGGCCCGCAGGGTCATGGCCCCGTAGCCGGCGGCCGACAGCAGCGCCCAGCCGACGCCGAGCGGCCGCACCTCGCCGCCGCCGCTGCCGAGGACGAGTACGGCCAGCCCGGCCAGCGCCCCGCCGACGGCGAGGATCCCGCCCCGGCCGAGCCGCTCCCCCATCCAGTAGCGGGCCCCGAGCGCGATGAGCACGGGCCCGGACCCGAGGGTGACCACGGTGGCCACGGCCAAGCCGGTCTCGCGCACGGCGGCGAAGTAGGCGGACTGGAAGAGGGTGAACATCAGCCCGGTCGCGATCAGCGACCCCACCGAGGCCCGCGCCCGGACGGCGCCCGCCCGGACGGCGCCCGCCCGGACGGCACCCGCCCGGACGGCACCCGCCCGGACGGCGCCCGCCCGGACGGCACCCGCCTGGGCGTCGCCGTCCCTGACGGCGTCGGCCTTGACGGCGCCGGCGGCCCGCGGGCGACGGCGTACGGCGAGCACCGCGAGCAGCACCGCCAGCCCGCCCGCGCACCGCCAGAACGACAGGGCGAGCGGGCCGAGGTCACTGGCGAGGTAGAGCAGCGAGGCCGCCGCCCCCGCCGTGCCCCAGGCGGTTCCGGCGATGACGAGGAAGAGCAGGCTGCGCCCGGTGGCGGGCGTGTGGTCCGACTGGACCGACTGGATCGACACGAGAGGTCTCCGCGCGTGCGTGAAGGATGAAAGGAGCAGGTCATCGCTTCGCGGGCAGCGCGAATCCGCCCGGGTCACGGCCCGGGCCGGTTTCTCCTACGTGGTGGCAGCCGCCCGCGCTAGGCGGCGGGAGGCGGAAGCACGGTCGTCGGCATGATCGAGAGCCTAGACCTTGCTCGGATCGCGGTCCAGGGCGGCCACCGGCTCAGCGGTCCCGGGCGCGACCTGCCGGGAGGTCTGCGCGATGAAGGCCCCGCCCAGCACCAGCGCGCCGCCGATGATCTGCCAGGTCGAGAGGTGCTCGCCGAGGAGCACCCAGGCCAGTACGGTCGCCACGACCGCCTCCAGGCAGGCCACCACACCCGCGACCTGCGGCGACAGCTTCCGCACGGAGACCACGCCGGTCAAGTACGCGAAGACGGTCGCGATCAGCACCACCCAGCCGAGCAGCACCGGCGCGGGCACCATCAGGTCCCCGAGCGCCGCGTCGCCCGCCAGGACCTGCCAGTCGATCTGCCAGGGCCGGGCGATCACGGTCATCACGAGGGTGCCGACGATCATGCCGTACGCGATCATGCCCATCGGGTCGGGAACGTCGTCCCCGTCGCTGCCCTGGTCGGCGAAGACGAAGTAGAAGGCCTGGCAGCAGGCGGCCGCGAGGCCGAGCAGCACGCCGAGCAGGTCGAGGCTGAGCCCGGCCCAGATCTGCACCACGCAGGCGAGACCCACGACGGCCACGGCGGCGCCGGCCGCGGCGGCCCGGGTCACGGGCCTGCGCTGCACGAAGCGGATCCAGCCGAGCAGCAGCGCCGGGCCGAGGTACTCCAGCAGCAGGGCCACGCCGACCGGGATACGGGACAGCGAGGCGAAGTAGAAGGCCTGGACGCCGGCCACGGCGATGAGTCCGAAACCGGCGAGCAGCAGGGGTTTGCGGCGTACGAGATCGCGATGGCGCCAGGCCAGCGGGGACAGCACGAGCGCCGCCCCGGCCACCCTGAGCCAGACCATGTGGAGCGGGTCCAGACCCGCCTCGATCAGCGGCTTAGCCGCCACACCCGAACCACCGAACGCGATCGCCGAAACGAGGGCGAGGCCCAGTCCGGCATGTCTCCCTGACGCTTGCATTCGGACATCATGACAGGACCGGTCAGGAGTGACGGGACCGTGACGCCTGTTGAGACGCTCCCGAGACCGACCCGATACCGGCCGGGCCCCCACCCGCCCCGATCCCCGATATCTGACAGGTCGTCAGTCTTGAATGTTGCGTCCGCCGGGACTACCTTCCGCCGCACGTACCTGACGAGAAGGGGTGGTCGCATGGCTGAAGTCACCGCGGAATCACGCATCGAGGCGTCCGCCACGAAGCTCTGGTCCCAGCTGACCGACTGGGACGCTTACGGCCAGTGGAGCATGACCCACACCAACTTCCCGAAGGGCGGCCCCGAGACCCTCGCGGTGGGCTCCACCTTCGCCGAGAACATGAAGATGATGGGCTTCCCCGCCGAGGTCCTGTGGACCGTCTCGGAGCTGGAGGACGAGCGCGTCTTCGCGATCACCGGCAAGGGCCCGATGGGTGTGGCCGTCCTGACCCGCTACACCCTGATCCCGGACGGCGGGGCCACCACGGTCCGCATCGACGGCGAGTTCACCGGCGCCGCGGTCTCCCTCATGGCGGGCAAGCTCAAGGACTCGGCCACCGCCGCCCTGAACGAGTCGCTCCGCAAGCTCTCCGGCCTGGTCGCCTGAGCACGCTCCGATCGAGCAGGTCCGTACGCACGCGAGCGCACACGAGCGCACGCGCACACTCCCCCGCATGACGGCGCGCCCCGCGAGAAGCCTCGCGGGGCGCGCCGTCACGTGCGTGTGCGGGAGGTCCCGCCGGCCGGCACTCAGTGCTCGTCGGCCAGGATCAGGTAGAGCTTCTTGCGGGCGTCGTTGATGACGGCGAGGGCCTTCTCCCGCTGCGCGGGAGTACCGGTCTTGAAGACCTGGGCGTAGGCCTCCATCAGGCCGAATCCGGCCGTCCGGACCTCGTTCATCGCCTCGAAGTCGAAGCCTCGGCCGGCTTCTTCCCAGGGGGCGTCCGGGCCGGACCCGGCCTCGGTGCGGCCGGCGTCCGTGAGCGTGAACAGCTTCTTGCCGCCCTCGCTCTCGCTGGTGATGAGGCCCTCGTCCTCCAGGAGCTGCAGGGTCGGATAGACCGACCCCGGGCTGGGCTTCCACGCCCCGCCGCTGCGCTCGCCGATCTCCTGGATCATCTCGTAGCCGTGCATCGGCCGGTCGGTGAGCAGCGCCAGGATGGAGGCGCGCACATCACCCCGCCGGGCCCGGCCGCGCGGTCCACCGCGCCCGCCGCGCCCACCGAAGGGCCCGCCGCCGAAGGGCGGCCCGAACGGCCCGAAGGCGGCGCGCCGCCCCTGGAACTCCTCCCGACGGTCCGGCCCGCAGTGGCCGTGACCCCGTCCGTGCTCATGTCCGTGGTCGTGTCCGTGCTGTCCGTGTGAACGCATGACTGCGCTCCTTTCGTCATCCGGTGTCTCGTTGTCGCTATTGCGATGTCTCTACTATCGCTAACCCATCGCGATGCGTCAACGATATATCGGAAACTCTCTCAGCGAACACCCTTGCCCGACGCGATGTCCTGTCTCAACGAACTTTGACGAGTCTCATCGAAGTTTGACCGCCGGCGGGTGCGGCGATGGGCAGGTCCGCATGGTGGTTCGGGGTGCATTACCTGACGTGCGGTGTGGCGGTGGGCAGAACACCCGAACAGCGGCAGACGCCTGCGGTACCGGTGCATGATCGCCTGCGTTGTGCACACCACAGTGGAGGAGAGCCACATGGCGGTTTCCATTCCGGGCGTCTACGTCGAGGAGACGTTCAGCTTCACCCTGTACGTCCAGTCGGGGCAAACCGCGGTGACGGCGTTCGTCGGTGACTTCACCGGCGCGCCAGTGAGCGGGACGCGGGTGAACAACTGGCTGGACTTCACCAAGCTGGCCGACGAGGACAGCAACGGGGGCATCCGCAAGGCGCTGGGGCCGGTCCTCAAGAGCTATTTCCAGAACGGCGGCGGTTCCTGCTACCTGGTCAGCACCGCCGAGGCCTCCCTCGCCGAGGCCCTGGAAGCTGTGACCGCCCTGGGGGACGTGACGATCCTGGTCGCCCCCGGCCTGTGGGACCAGGGCGCACAGGCAGCCGGTGAGTGGGCCCGCGCGCTCACCGGCTGGGCCGCGCAGAACAAGGCGATGACGGTCCTGCACACCGACCGCGACCACACCCCCGACCAGGCCGGCACGGCGATCGACGCCTGGAACCTGGACGCGGACGCGCAGGGTTACGCGGCGGTGTACTTCCCCTGGCTGCGGCAGAGCGGCGACGACGAGCCGATCGCGCCCAGCGGCGCCATCGCGGGCGCCTGGACTGCGGTCGACCGCGAGCGCGGCGTGTGGAAGGCCCCCGCCAACATCGCCCTTCGCGGTATCGACGGCCCACTCCACCAGGCCGGTGACACCGACCAGGCCGCCCACCGCAACCTCAACTTCATCCGCGCCTTCCCCGGGACGGGCACGCTGATCTGGGGCGCACGGACCCTCTCCGACACCGACCAGTGGCGCTACATCCCCACCCGCCGCCTCGTCAACACGGTCGAGCACGACATCCAGCGGGCGCTGCGCACCGCGGTGTTCGAGCCGAATGCCACGTCCACCTGGGAGCAGGTCCGCTCCGCCATCGACACCTACCTCTACGCTCTGTGGAAGCAGGGTGGCCTCCTCGGCTACACCCCACAGGAGGCGCACTTCGTCCAGGTCGGCAAGGGCGTCACGATGACGGAGGAGGACGTCGCGGCAGGCCGACTCATCGTCAAGGCCGGCCTCGCCACCGTGCGGCCCGCCGAATTCATCATCCTGCAGTTCACCCAGGAGGTGGCCCAGGCCTGACCCGCCACCGCTGGGCCCGGGGCTGCCACAGGAAGCGCACGGTGACGGCCCTGGGCCCGATCAAGACCACCCCACGCACCCAGCGAGCGCCCGGTCAAACTTCGGTGAGACTGATCAAACTTCGGTGAGACGGGACAGCGATCAGCTGTCCCGTCTCACCGAAGGTCGGTGTCCGTTGTCATCCAATCGAGGCGTTTGACAGCGAACCCAGTCGTTTCGGCTTCTTTGCCAGCGAACCTAGTCGTACCGGGTGACGGGCTGGGGGTGCTGGGTGGCTGAACCGGTTGGGGTGGAGTCTGCAGAAGCACGTGTCGAGCTGTCGTACGTGGGCGCCGTACGCGAGCGGTTGAGGCGTCCGCTGCTGGACTGTGTGACGGCCCGCTTCGAGGACATCGCTCCGGTGCGGCGCTTTCGCTGGTCGCGAGGTGAGCGTCACTTCCCTGGCTGGTACTGGGCGGCTACGACCGGGCAGCATGTGGGGTTCGAGTCGTGGCTGGAACGGGACCGGCTCCTGCTGATGGACTTCGATTCCACGGTGGCGGGGATCGCCTCGCAGCCGTTCTGGCTGCACTGGTACGACGGCAAGCGGGAGCGTCGGCACGCTCCGGACTACTTCGTGCGTCGGGTGGACGGCTCGGCGGTGGTCGTTGATGTTCGCGCGGACGACCGGATCGAGCCGAAGGACGCTGAGGCGTTCGAGGTGACCCGTCTGGCCTGTGATCAGGCCGGCTGGGGCTTTGAGCGGGTCGGAGTGCCGGAGAAGGTGCTGTCGGCGAATGTCCGGTGGCTGTCGCGCTACAGGCATCCCAGGTGCTTGAACAGCCCGATTGCGGACCGGCTCCGGGAGGTCTTCGCGGCCCCGTGCCCGTTGATGGCTGGCGCGGATGCAGCCGGCGACCGCCTCGCGACGCTGCCCGCGCTGTTCCATCTGCTTTGGCTCCAGGAGCTGACCGCGGAGGAGATGACGGTGGAGTTGCTTGGCCCGTCCACGATCGTGCGCCTGGTGAGTGGAGGTGTCCGGTGACGGGGAAGGGGCGGCGGGTTCCTCCGACGGCCAGGATCGCGGAGTTTCCTGAGACGGCTGCCGGACAGGCTCGCTGGTGGGAGAACCACATTCTTGAGGTCCTGGACGGATTGCCTCCTGATGCTCCCGAAGGGACTGCCCCACGGCCGGAGTTCGACCCGAGGGTGAACTCGCTGGCCCAGCGCGAGCGGGCCAAGGCGGCCGAGCTGACGGCGGCCGGACACGCGATGACGGCCAGCGGCATCAAGCAGCGGCGCCAGCGTTACCAGCGCGACGGTCTGGTCGGACTGGCCGACGGCCGGTCGGCCAAACGGATGCCGGCCTTCGGCAGGGTTGCCCCGGCGGTGACCGAGGCAATGCAACAGGCGATCGCCGAGACGGCCGAGGCATCGTCGAAGACGATCGGCTTCGTGGTCTGGCGGGCGACGCAGATCCTGGCGGCCCGTGAGGACGCGGCGGACATCGAGGTGCCCTCACAGCGCACGCTCTACCGGCTGTTCGACAAGATGGCCATCGGCACCCATGCGACGGGCTCGGCGACCACCCGCCGTTCTGTGAATGCGCGTCCGGCCGGGCCATTCGGGGAAGTGCCGGCCTGCGCGCCGGGCGAGTGGATGCAGATCGACTCCACGCCGCTGGATGTCCTGGTGCGGTTGGACGAGGGGATCGCCGAGAAGGTCGAACTGACAGGAATGGTCGACCTGGCGACCAGGTCCCTTCCCGCTGCGGTGCTGCGGCCGACGACGAAAGCGGCTGATGCTTCTGCTCTCCTGGCCCGGAGTGTCACTCCTGAGCTGATGCGTCCGGGCTGGTCAGAAGCCCTTCGGATGTCGAGGTCGGTTCTGCCGCACCGGCGGCTGCTGGGCTTGGACGAGCGGCTGGAGCACGCGGCTGCGAGGCCGGTGATCGTGCCGGACACGATCGTCTGCGACCACGGCAAGGTCTTCATCTCGAACAACTTCCGTGCGTCCTGCCGCTACTTGGGCATCAGTCTTCAGCCGACTCACAAAGCGTCTCCCTTCGAGAAGGGCACGATCGAGAAAACACTGGGCTCAGTGGCCACGCTGTTCGCACAGTTCGTAGCGGGCTACACCGGCCGGTCGGTGGATCGCCGCGGCCGGGGCCTGGAGAACGGTCCTCTGTGGTCGCTGCCGGAGCTGCAGAGCTTGCTGGACGAGTGGATCGTCGCCGTCTGGCAGAACCGGCCGCACGATGCACTGCGGGACCCGGATTCGCCGAAGCGGGCGTTCTCACCGAACGAGAAGTACGCGACGCTGCTGGAATCGTGCGGCTACGTTCCGGCCCCGCTCAGCGGCGAGGACTACGTCGAGTTGCTGCCCGAACGCTGGCAGGCGGTCAACTCCTACGGCATCCGGATCAACCACCGGACCTACGACGGTCGCGAACTGGCCCCGTTGCGCCGGCAGCACTCCGGGGTGGTGGAGAAGAAGGGGTTGTGGGAGATCCACTACGACCCTTACGACGTCTCCCGGGTCTGGGTACGCGACCGCCGCGGAGAGGCAGATCAGTGGATCACGGTGTTCTGGAAGCACTTGCACCGCGTCGGCGTCCCGTTCGGTGAGATGGCTTGGGACCACGCCCGCGAGCAAGTTCCGGACGGGACCGAGGAACAGATCGCCGATGCTGCCGCCGCCTTGCTGCGGCGGGCCCACAACGGCCCACTTGAGGAGAAGGGCCGCTCGGCCAGACGCTCACGGCGCGACCGGCGGGTCGCTGCCCGCACCCGGGCCACCGCCACCGACCGGCCGATCCCTGACCTGCCCGCCTCCGAGCCCGCGCACGACGAGGAGGCGGACACCGACGTGGCCAAGGTCATCCCTCTGGGCCTGTTCAACCCGCTCGCCAACCCCTGGAGGCGCACGTGACCATCTCCGAGCCGACAGCCCGCCACCCCGCGCTGGGCGAGGCGGACGCCGAGGCCAACCGGCAGCTGACCACCCTGGACGGATGGCGGAAGTCGATCGAAGGCCCGCCGGCGCCCCCGGTTCTTTTGCCGCCAGGCGATCTGAAGCGGCTGTCCACGAGCGAACGGGATCTCTACGACGAAGACCGGCTCGACCACCACGCCCGAATGCTCGTGGTCGCGACCTCGTTCGTCGAGAAGACCGTGGTCTGCGGCCGCCGCCTGGTCCTGCTCAACCGCCACGCGATCAGCGCCCGCCGCGGCCTGATGGTCTCCGGGCTTCCCGGAACGGGCAAGACCAGCGCCATCACCCAGCTCGGACGCGCCCACGAACTCCTCGACCGGGCCCGCCACCCGAACGTCGCCGACCGCATTCCCGTCCTCTACATCACGGTCCCGCCCGCCGCGACCGCCCGCATGGTCGCAGCCGAGTTCGCCCGCTTCCTGGGCCTGCCGGTCCGGCCCCGGTCGAACATGACGGACATCATCGAGGCCGTGGTCGGCGTCTGCACCGATACCCGCACCGGCCTCGTGCTGGTCGATGAAATCCACAACGTTTCGCAGGTCACCCGGGCAGGGGGCGAGGTCTCCGACACCTTGAAGTACTTCTCCGAGCGCATCCCCGCCACGTTCGTCTACGCGGGCATCGGCCTGGAGACCAGTGAACTCCTGGCCGGCACCCGGGGCGCTCAGATCTCGGGCCGGTTCACCCTCGTCCCCACCCGCCCCTTCCCCTACGGCGCCGAGTGGAAGGGACTGGTGGCGACCATGGAGGAGACCTTGCTCCTGCACGACCACCCGCCGGGAACCTTGGTCAAGCTGGACCGCTACCTCCACGATCGGACCGCCGGGATGATCGGAGCGCTCTCCCACGCCATCCGGGGCGCCGCGATCGACGCGATCCTGAGCGGCACCGAGTGCGTCACCAAGGAAGGACTCGCCGCGATCCCGCTGGACCACGCGGCGGAGACCCAGAAGAAGCCGGCCAGGAAGGCCCCCAGGTGACCGGCGCACCCGCACGGCTTCCCATCCAGGCCTCACCGCGACTCGGTGAAGGCACCGATCCATCCGTTCGCCCTCACCTCGTCGAACATCTGGTTCCGCTTCCCGTTCGTGTTCGCCCGCGGTCTGAAGAGTCCGTTGACTCCTACGTCCGCCGCCTGGCCCTCGCGAACCATCTCAAGCCCAGCTACCTGCTTAGTTATCTTGCCGGACCGCCTGACTACGGGCCCGGGAAGCGTCCACGACCTGACCGGCTCGCCGCTCTCACCGGACGACAGCAAGACGTTCTGGAACGAGCTCTGTCCGATCTGGTGCGTCAGAAGCCCGCGAATCCCAAGAAGCCCAAGCGCAGCTTCACGAAGGCCGCGGACAAACCCGCGCTCTTCGCGGCGATCCGCCGAGACGCCGAAGTCGAACGGCTGCCCGTCTCACATCTGGCGAGACGCCACCGCGTCAGCCCCGCCACCGTCCGCCAGGCCCTGAACTCGCCCACGCCTCCACCCCGAAAGAAACGGCCTCCCACCATGGGCCCGGCCAAGGGACGCATCGGCCCCACAATCGACGCCATCCTCGACGAGTACGCCGCCGCCCACGCCGGCTGTTTCCCCACCATGAGGGTGATCTGGGAGAAGCTGCTGGACGAACACGGTGTCACTTCCGCCTACGCCACCGTCCACCGCTACCTGGCCAGCCATCCCCATTGGAGCACGGACACCCTGGCCCGGCAGCCCGGCCAGCCTTCAGGAGACTTCCTTGCGGCCGCTCAACTGCCCTTCTACGGCAACGTGATCAAGCACTACCAGGCGCTGCTGACCGCAATCCGCCGCGACCCCGCACGACACGGACTCGACGGCTCTTACGCCACTACGACAGCCTTCCTGCTCGGCCTCGACGCCGGCAGCTCGTGGAGCATGCTCACCGGATTTCAGGAATGGCTCGTCGTCCGGCTCGGCAAGGGACATGACCTGACCTGGCCCGTTCTCGTCCGACACCTCACCCCCGGAGGCTGGGTTCACCCGCTCTCCGCACCCGCCGACACCGCGGCGGTGACCACACTCCACCGACTCATCGGGGAATTCTTCACCACACGAGAGCAGCCGGACGGCCTCGCCCGAATCTTCCGGGACTACCAGTCCTGGGCGACCACCCAGGACTGGTACCACCTCGCACAAGCCCAAGACGGGTCTGATCGTTTGCCATCCAACCTAGTCGCCCCAGGTCAGGACACCGCACCCGACTAACTTCATTGTCAACGGACAGTCGGTCAGTCCCACCGAACCTTGGCCTCGGGCGAGTGCGCCCTGCTGCTGCGGCCTTACGAACTCCTTTGCAGGGTCCTACCTTTGAGTCATGGAGACTCGGCATCCCGGCTCGCTTGCGGAAGTTGTGGTACCCGTGACAGCCGGATGGCGGCTGCTGTTCGTACCCAGCAGGGCCCGCGAGCTGGCTACCGCGCTCGGCGGGAGCATCATGGTCCCGCCGGTGGTCGCATCCCCACTCCTGCTGGCCGCTCTGGTGGCCGCCGTGGTCTCGGGGAGCTCATTCTTCTGGGGCTGTTTCCGGGTCCTACTGGCGCTCACGGTGGTCGCAGTGATCGTGCTCGCCGTGGCCATGCTGTACGTCACGGCCTCCCTCACCGTGCGGTGGGTCGAGCTCCGCCCCCTGGGAACTCCGGCCCAGGTCGTGATCGCCCGCTTTCTGCGTTCGTCGACCACGGCGATGGCTGATCTGCAGCGAGTCGTCGTCATCGAGCGACTCAGCCTGGGGCAGCGACAGTCGATCAAGATGGTGTTCCACACCCGCAGCGAGACGGTGGAATGCGCACCGGCGACGTCCGCACCGCTCTCTCGGCTCGACGCACAGGAGCTGACCGGCTGGTTGACCGAGCAACTCGGCCGGGTCCAGGTGGCGGTGGAGCGTCAGACGGAGGTAAAGCGAGACTTCCTGCGTCCGGACGAGTGGTGGACCCCGTCCCACACCGCCGAGCTGTGGCGGGTACCCGTCGGCGAGGTCGACGGCATGGCCGCCCAACGCGGCGTCGAAAGCTATCGGTACACGCCCCGGGCAAACGCGATGTACAGCCCTGGCACTTCGGTCACCGTCTACGACCCGGGCCGGGCCTACGACGTCGCCGAAGAACTCCGCGCGGAACGAGCCGCCGACCAGGCCGCCGGCCAGGCCGCCGACAGCACGGCAGCCCCGGGCCCGGGCCCGGCCGAGGACGACGCAACGGATTCCCCCTGACCCGGTCGGGCCGGTCCTGACCGGTGAGACCGGCCAACTTTCGGTGGGACGGGACATCAGCAGGTGTTCGGTGACCCGGGCAGCCCCGGCGCAGATGGTCGCTAGGCTCACGCCATGTCTAACGATCTCGGTTTCACCTGCTCATGCTGCGGCGACCACCACGCAGAGCTCCCCATGAGCTACTCGGCCATCGCCCCCGATGCCTGGGACCCCAGCTTCGAGAGCGATCCGGCCAGCATGCTGTCGTCCGACCAGTGCGTGATCAAGGGCCAGCACTTCTTCATCAGGGGCCTGATCGAGATACCTGTGATCGGCAGCGAGGACGTCTTCTCGTGGGGCGTCTGGGTCTCTCTGAGCAAGGAGAACTTCGCCCGTGCTCTCGAGGTCTGGAACACGGAGGGCCGCGAGGCGGAGAAGCCGTACTTCGGCTGGCTCAGCACCGAGCTCGCGCTCTGCTCCGAGGGCACCACCGACCTGAAGACCAACGCCCACACGCGGCCGGTCGGCAAGGGGCCGCTCATCGAGCTGGAGCCCACCGACCACCCGCTCGCCGTCGAGCAGCGCACCGGAATCACGATGGACCGCGTGCGTGAGATCGCCATGGCCGTACTGCACCCGGCGTGACGGCCGGCGCCGGTAGCAGTCCAGTCATCCCGGATTGGCCTTTGCGGGCGGCTCCGCCACGTCCCTACGGTCGATGACATGCGCATCCGAATCGTCGACGCCTTCACCGACCGCCCCTTCGGCGGCAACCCCGCCGGGGTCCTGCTCCTCGACGGCGGGTTCCCCCCGGACGCCTGGCTCCAGCAGGTCGCCGCCGAGGTCAACCTCTCCGAGACCGCCTTCGCCCATCCGCTCCCGCCCGGCGGCGAGGCGGACTGGGCGCTGCGCTGGTTCACCCCGACCGCCGAGGTCGACATGTGCGGCCACGCGACCCTGGCCACCGCCCACGTCCTGGCCACCACCGGCCTCGCGGCCGGGACGGTCCGCTTCGCGGCGCGCTGCGGAATCCTGAAGGTCACGGCCGACGGGGACGGGACCCTGGTCATGGACTTCCCGACCTCCTCCCTGACCGAGGTCGAGCCCGAGGCCGCCGTGGAGCGTGCGCTGGGCGCCACGGCCAAGTCGGTCCACGACACCTCCGAGCACATCGGGGACCTCGTGGTGGAGCTGGCCGACGAGCGGACCGTACGGGAACTCACCCCGGACCATGCCGCCCTGCGCGGCTACTCCCGGCGCGGGATCATCGTGACCGCGGCGGCCGAGGACCCCTCCCGCGGCTACGACTTCGTCTCGCGCGGCTTCTTCCCCGCCGTCGGCATCGACGAGGACCCGGTCACCGGCAGCGCGCACACCGCGCTGGCCCCCTTCTGGGCGGAGCGGCTGGGCCGCACCGAGCTGGTCGGCCTCCAGGGCGGAGCCCGCACCGGCCTCGTCCGGGTCCGGCTGCAGGGCGACCGTACGCTGCTGATCGGGCGCGCGGTCACGGTCGTCGACGGCGAGCTGCTCAGCGCACCGTAGGCGTCCGGGCGCCGGGCCTACGGGGTGGGGGCCTACGGGGTGAGGCCCACCGGACCGGGGCCTACGGCGTGGGCAGCCAGCCCACCTTGCCCGCCAGCAGGGCGTACCCGCCGAAGGCCACGATGTCGAGCAGCGCGTGCGCGACGACCAGCGGCCCCACGCGGCCCCAGCGCCGGTAGGCGAGGACGAAGACCACGCCCATCACCACGTTGCCGATGAATCCGCCGATGCCCTGGTAGAGGTGGTACGAGCCGCGCAGCACGGAGCTGGCCATCAGCGCGGCCATCGGCGACCAGCCGAGCTGGTCGAGCCGGCGCAGCAGGTAGGCCAGCACGATGACCTCCTCCACCACGGAGTTCTGCACCGCGGAGAGGATCAGCACGGGGAACTTCCACCACACGTCGGGCAGTGCCTCCGGCACCACGGTGAGGTTGAAGCCGGTCGCCCGCGCCCCCAGGTAGAAGGCCAGTCCCGCGCTGCCGATGCCGGCGGCGACGAGCGCGCCCCGGCCCAGGTCCCACCAGGGCCGGGTGCGGTCGAAGCCCAGCACCTTCAGCCCGGGCGCGCCCTCGCGGGTCAGCAGGTGCGCGACGAGCAGGACGGGTACGAGCGCGCTCGCGATGCCGAACAGCTGCCAGGCCAGGTCCAGCCAGGGCCGCCCGGGGGCGTACGAGCCGTTGAGCGTGGCGGCCTGGTCCTTGAGCCCGCCCGGCTTGGTCAGCGAGCCGATGAAGCTGATCAGCGCCGAGACGCCGCTCGCACCCAGGGACAGCGCGAGCACGAGCAGCGTCTCGGAGCGCAGCATCCTGCGATCCTTCGAGCCCTCGCCGAGTTCGAGCTCCCCGACCACCGGTTCCGGCTCCGTACGCACGCCCGTCTCCCGTCCCACCACCGCTCCTGCGACATCACGGCGGCGACATCTCGCGGGGCGTCCCGCCCCGATCACCCCATACTGCCTCCTCCACGGGGCAAGGGGATCACCGGGCGGGACCGGCCGGGACCGGGAATCAGCCCGGGATCAGCCCGGGATCAGCCCGCGCCCGCCGGTCCGGCCGCCGCGGTGCCACCCCCCAGACCCACCGGCCAGGTGTGCACGGGATCGCCGTGGTGACTGAGCTCGCTGTAGCGGCGCGTGGTCGCGGCCAGCGCCGCGTCCCGCTCCAGGCCGTCCGCGAGCGCCCGGTGGTACGTGTCCACCTGCCAGGTGGCTCCGTTCACCCGGCGCCGGCAGCGCTCCTCGATGATGCCGAGGTAGTGGTCCCGGTCGGCGGGCTCGATGCCCCACGCGTCCAGCCCCGCGGCCGCCATGGGCAGCAGCTCCTCCAGCACCAGCCGGACCGCGGGCACGCTCGCCAGTCCCCCGCCCCGGCCCCGGCGCGGCCAGCGCAGCCGGGCGTCGATGCCGTAGCGGCAGGCCGCGTCGAAGTTGGCCTCCGCCTCCGCGAAGGGCAGCCGGCTCCACACCGGGCGCTGCTCGTCCGCGAGGGTCCGTACGAGCCCGTAGTAGAAGGCCGCGTTGGCGACGACATCGGCCACCGTCGGCCCGGCGGGCAGGACCCTGTTCTCCACGCGCAGGTGCGGCACCCCGTCGGCGACCCCGTAGACGGGCCGGTTCCAGCGGTAGACGGTGCCGTTGTGCAGCACCAGCTCCTGCAGGCTCGGCACCCCGCCCTCGGCGAGCACCCGCAGCGGCTCCTCCTCGTCGCAGATCGGCAGCAGCGCCGGGAAGTAGCGGACGTTCTCGGCGAAGAGCTCGTACGCCGAGTCCACCCACCGCTCGCCGAACCAGGTGCGCGGGCGCACCCCCTGCGCCTGGAGCTCGGGCGGCCGGGTGTCGGTGGCCTGCTGGAAGAGCGGCGGCCGCGACTCCCGCCACAGCTCCCGCCCGAACAGGAAGGGCGAGTTGGCGCCGACGGCTATCTGCACGGCCGCCACCGCCTGGGCCGCGTTCCACACGTCCGCGAACCGGGCCGGGGTCACCTGCAGGTGCAGTTGTACGGAGGTGCAGGCGGCCTCGGGCACGATCGACCCGGAGGTCCAGGTCAGCCGCTCGACCCCGTCGATGTCGAGCACGAAGTCCTCGCCCCGCATCATCAGGATCTGCTCGTTGAGCAGGGAGTAGCGGTCCACCGCCGAGAGGTTGGCGGTGACCAGGTCGGTGCGGGAGATCGTCGGCAGGATGCCGATCATGACCACCCCGGCGCCGACCTCCTGAGCCTGCCGGTGGGCATAGCCGAGACCCGCGCTCAGTTCCTCGGCGAGCTGGTCGAATACCCGGCCGCCGAGCCGGTGCGGAAGGACGTTCACCTCCAGGTTGAACATTCCCAGTTCGGTCTGGAAATCGTTGCTCGCAATACGCTCGAGGACCTGCGCATTCACCATTCTCGGCAACCCGTCGGCACCTGCGAGATTCAACTCGATCTCCAGCCCCATCATGTTCTTGGGGCGATCGAACCTCTTCTCCTCCAGAAGTCGCTCCAGTACCTCCAGGCACTCGTGAAGCTTCCTCCGGTACCGTTGCCGATCGGACAGGTCGAATCCGCCCGCCACGACCTTCTCCCCCATCGGAGCGTCCCTCCTCGACTGGGCCCGGCCGGCGTGGAATGGATCCGCCGTCCGGGCGCGCGTTACGGTCGATGATGCCCCGGCGCGGTGATCGATAACGCGGAAGGGGCGTGACTGGCGGGGAGCGCGCGCCGGTTTGGCCGACAGGCGCTTTGGCACATTCACCTGGCAAGCGCTCCTGCGCAAATACAGTGTAGACCTTGCCGGTTATCGATAACCGACGCTTTTCAGCCGAGCCCTCATCCGGTAACCTCCGAGGTCAGCGCGGAACTTTTGCGCGCGCCCGGCATGAATGCCACGTCAGAGGGACCGGTAAGCGCCTTGTCGGCAATAGGCGGGACAGCTAGCCGAAACACTGCGTGAACACATGTCAGATAAACTCCGCATGCGAGGCAGAGAGTTGGCGCGCGGCCATTGCCCCTCAGCCCCCCTCTGACCCCAGAATGCGACAGCGCCGTCCGCACCCCGCACCCGCCCCGTTCCACAGGTCTCCCAAGTGAGAGGCGACCCACCATGCCGCTGCACGTCCCTCCGGCTCCCGCGCCCGCCCTGCGCAGCGTCCTCGCGGCCCTCGGCTCCCCCACCGCCGTCCACGAGGCACACACCCCGGCCCTGCGCGCCCTCCAGGGGCCGGTGACCGCCGAACTGCCTCTGCCCGTCCACGTCCTGGACCGGCTGCACATCTCCGGCCTGACCGCCGGCGGCAGGCCGCCGCGCACCCGGCTGACCGGCTGGCGGTTCCTGATCCGCAGCGGGGACCGCTACGTCGCGGCGGCCGACACCCGGCTGACCCCCGACGGGTGGGCCTTCTCCCACTTCTTCGAGGGCCCCTACGTCGCCGCCACCGAACGGGCGCTGCGCCAGGCCGAATCGCTCGGCAAGAACTACCAGCCGCGGCTGCTGTCCGTACCGGAGCTGTACATGCTGACCCTGTGGCTGCACGGATCGGTGGGCGCCGACGCCTCCGCCGGACTACCGGCCGCCGCCGACCTCCTGGTCCCGCTGGCGCCCGCCCCGCCCGGCATCGCCGCCTACCGGCCGCATCCCGTGTCCGAACTGCTGCCCGTACTGACCCATCGGCTCACGCCGACGGCGCCCCCGGCACCGCCCTCCATGGCCGCACCGGCCGCCTGATCTTCGGCTCTGGCCGGTTCTGCCCATTCGGCCTAGCCCACTCGGGCCCCCAGCGAACCACCCGAAATGACAGGGGAGTTGGCCTGAACCGCCCGCACGGGTGATGCGTCATCAATCTATGAGGACAGCTGCCGGGAAATCCCTCCGGACACTAGGTCGTGGGGGAACACTGGGGACTCTGACCGAGCCAAGTCGTTGATACGGGGGGCGGCCATGACCAACGCATCGAGCCGCAGCACACAGACCACACCGCAGCGAAAGAACGCATCCATGTGCCAGCACAAGCCAGCATGCCCGTCCGCCGACTCCGCCGACCGGGAGGCCGCGCACCCCGTGGCCGTTCACCCGGAACAGGGCTGGAGCCTGCTGTGCAACGGCGTCCTGCTCTTCGAGGACACCGGTGAGCTGCTGCCGGACGGCCAGATCATCGCCCCGCACCGCGTGCTCGCGGCGGCGCAGGTGATGAAGGCGGCCTAGCCGAACGACGCGAACGAAAGGGGCCGGCCCAGGAGCGAACTCCCGGACCGGCCCCTTCGTCATGTCACTTCGTCATGTCACTTCGTCATGTTGTCGATCAGTTGTCGTACTCGTCCAGCGGCGGGCAGGAGCACACCAGGTTCCGGTCGCCGAAGGCACCGTCGATGCGACGCACCGGCGGCCAGTACTTCTCCGCGGCCGACACCCCGCCCGGGAAGACGGCCTCGTCGCGGGTGTACGGGTGGTTCCACTCGCCGCCCAGCGCCGCCGCCGTGTGCGGGGAGTTGGCCAGCGGGTTGTCGTCCACCGGCCACTCGCCGCCCGCGACCCGCTCGATCTCGGCGCGGATGGCGATCATCGCGTCGCAGAAGCGGTCGATCTCGGCGAGGTCCTCGGACTCCGTCGGCTCGATCATGAGGGTGCCGGCGACCGGGAAGGACATGGTCGGCGCGTGGAACCCGTAGTCGATCAGGCGCTTGGCGATGTCGTCGATGCTCACGCCCGTCGCCTTCGACAGGGGGCGCATGTCGATGATGCACTCGTGCGCGACCAGGTTGCCCGGGCCGGTGTAGAGCACCGGGTAGTGCGGCTCCAGGCGCTTGGCGATGTAGTTCGCGCCGAGCACCGCCACCTGGGTGGCGCGCTTGAGGCCCTCGCCGCCCATCAGACGCACGTACGACCAGGAGATCGGCAGGATGCCCGCCGAGCCCCACGGAGCGGCCGAGATGGGGCCGACGCCCGTCTCCGGACCGGCGGTCGGCTGGAGCGGGTGGTTGGGCAGGTACGGGGCAAGGTGCGCCCGGACACCGACCGGGCCGACGCCCGGGCCGCCGCCGCCGTGCGGGATGCAGAAGGTCTTGTGCAGGTTCAGGTGCGAGACGTCGCCGCCGAAGTGACCCGGCTTGGCCAGGCCCACCAGGGCGTTGAGGTTGGCGCCGTCCACGTAGACCTGGCCGCCGGCGTCGTGCACCTGGGCGCAGATGTCGGCGACGTGCTCCTCGAACACACCGTGCGTGGAGGGGTACGTGATCATCAGCACGGCGAGCTCGTCGCGGTACTGCTCGATCTTGGCGCGCAGGTCGTCCGCGTCCACCTCGCCGTCGTCGGCGGTCTTGACCACGACCACCTTCATGCCGGCCATCACGGCGCTCGCGGCGTTGGTGCCGTGCGCGGAGGACGGGATGAGACAGACGGTGCGCTGCTCGTTGCCGTTCGCCCGGTGGTACGCGCGGACGGCCAGCAGGCCGGCGAGCTCACCCTGGGAGCCGGCGTTCGGCTGAATGGAGACCTTGTCGTAGCCGGTGACCTCGCAGAGACGTTCCTCCAGCTCGGTGATGAGCGTGAGGTACCCCTCGGCCTGCTCGACCGGGGCGAACGGGTGCACCTGGCCGAATTCCGGCCAGGTGACCGACTCCATTTCGGTGGTCGCGTTGAGCTTCATGGTGCAGGAGCCCAGCGGGATCATGCCGCGGTCCAGCGCGTAGTCCTTGTCCGAGAGCTTGCGCAGGTAGCGCAGCATCGCCGTCTCGGACCGGTGCTGGTGGAAGACCGGGTGGGTCAGGTACGCGTCCGAGCGCAGCAGGCCCTCGGGCAGCGCGTCGGCGGTGCTCTCGTCCAGCGCCTCGACGCTCGCCGTGACACCGAAGGCGGTCCAGACGGCTTCGACGGTGGCGCGCAGGGTCGTCTCGTCACAGGACATCGAGACGAGGTCGGCATCGACCTGGAAGAGGTTGACGCCACCCTCGCGGGCCGCGGCGACGACCTCGGCGGCCCGGCCCGGGACCCGCGCGGTGATGGTGTCGAAGTAGGCGCCGTGCACGACCTCGACCCCGCCGGCCGTCAGACCTGCGGCGAGCAGGGCGGCGTAGCGGTGGGTGCGGCGGGCGATCGTCCGCAGCCCGTCCGGGCCGTGGTAGACGGCGTACATGCCGGCCATGACGGCGAGGAGCACCTGCGCGGTGCAGATGTTGCTGGTGGCCTTCTCGCGGCGGATGTGCTGCTCGCGGGTCTGCAGCGCCAGGCGGTAGGCCTTGTTGCCGTCCGCGTCCACGGACACGCCGACGAGGCGGCCGGGCAGCGAGCGGGCGTGCTTGGCCTGGACGGCCATGTAGCCGGCGTGCGGTCCGCCGAAGCCCATCGGGACGCCGAAGCGCTGAGTGGTGCCGACCGCGATGTCCGCGCCCAGCTCGCCCGGGGAGGTCAGCAGGGTCAGGGCGAGCAGGTCCGCGGAGACGGCGACGATCGCGCCGAGCGCGTGCGCCTGCTCGATGACCGGCTTGATCTCCCGCACGGCGCCGGAGGCACCCGGGTACTGGAGCAGCACGCCGTAGACGCCGCGCTCGGCGATCTCGGCCGGAATCCCCTCGCTCAGATCGGCGACGACGACCTCGATGCCGATCGGCTCGGCACGGGTCTGGATCACCGCGATGGTCTGCGGCAGCGCGTCGGCGTCGATGAGGAAGACGTTGCCCTTGGCCTTGCCCACCCGGCGGGCCAGGGTCATGGCCTCGGCGGCCGCCGTGCCCTCGTCGAGCAGGGAGGCACCGGAGGTCGGCAGGCCGGTCAGCTCGGCGACGACGGTCTGGAAGTTCAGCAGGGCCTCGAGGCGGCCCTGGGAGATCTCCGGCTGGTAGGGCGTGTACGCCGTGTACCAGGACGGGTTCTCCATGACGTTGCGCAGGATCACCGGCGGCGTGAAGGTGCCGTAGTAGCCCAGCCCGATCATGGACGAGAGGACCTGGTTGCGGTCGGCGAGCTGACGCAGCTCGGCGAGCACCTCGGCCTCGGTCCGCGCCTCGGGCAGGTTCAGCGCGGCAGTGGTCTTGATCACATCCGGCACCGCGGCGGCGGTGAGCTCGTCGAGGGAGCCGTAGCCCACCTGAGCGAGCATCTTCGCCTGCGCCTCGGCATCCGGGCCGATGTGGCGCTGCTCGAAGGGGATGCCTCGCTCCAGCTGGGAGAGCGAAATGCGGTTGGCGGTCATGTACGGAGGCCTCCTGGTCGTACGACCTGCGAGGGGCACCACGGCGCGGGCACCCGGACGGCCTCCCCCTCTGTCATCACAACCTGAGAGCTTCACCGGGCCGCGCGGGGATCGCCCACGAGATCCGGCTTTCACCGTCGGTGAGGAGAGGGACCGGCACTGCGCGCCCGGTACCCACACCTGCTTTCCAGAGTGGCCTCACCACGTGCGGTACGTATGCCTGAGAGATTCCGGGGAGGATTTGCTCCTTCGGCGCCTCCGTCTCACTCACTCGGAGGACTCTCCCGCACAGGGTCAACAGCCGTCACCCAGCCTACCAGCGAGGATCTGGGCACCTCCCTCGAGTGGCCCCCTCTCCAGAAATGCACTTTTGTAGTGCTTACGGAGGAGTTGCGCCCAAATGGAGGGACCGGACCGTGCAGACCGACATCGATCCCCGCAGCCTGATCGGCCGCAAGGCGTTCGACCGCAATGGCACCAAGATCGGCACCGTCGACGAGGTCTACCTCGACGACGCCACGGGCGTCCCGGAATGGGCCGCCGTACGCACCGGACTCTTCAGCCGGGACGCCTTCGTCCCGCTGGAGCCCAGCGAGATGGTGGGCGACACCCTGCGCGTGCCCTTCGAGCGCTCCCTCATCAAGGACGCTCCCGACTTCGGAGTCGGCCGCCACCTCTCCCCCGAACAGGAGCTGCAGCTCTACCACCACTACGGCCTGGACCTGGCCCTCCCGTCCGACTTCCAGCACGACTTCGGCCACAAATCCCCCGACTCCCCCTGACCCCCACACCCGCTGCCCACCACCCAACCGGGGCAGCGGGCCACGCCTCCCCCGCCCATCGAAAAACTCCCCCACACCATCCAGGGGCCCCGGCAACGGCCCCCAGCCCGCAGACAGCACGCCCCAGCCGCCCCCACGGCCACCGTCACCCGACGACGCACACCGGGCAGCGGGCACCCCGGGGGGCCCGGCAGGTAGCGGGCAGCGGGTAGCGGGTAGCGGGTACTCAACACCTCCCACGGTCCAGGCGGCCCCAACAGCGTGCGTGCACGCGGCCCCCGGTGATACCCGGCGGGATCGGTAGCAGGCACCAAGCAGCGGGGACCTGCGTCAGGCACCAGTACCAGGCAGCGGCTGCTGCCGACCCCCACGGCCCTGGCCCCAGAGCTCTCGCTGCGGGGCGCAGCGGCTGGAGGCGTGCGCCGGGGACGACACGGGGACACCCCCAACCCCTCGGCGGCAGCGGCAGCGGCAGCGGCAGCGGCAGCGGCAGCGGCAGCGGCAGCGGCAGCGGCTAACAGCCCCCGGGACACCCGGACACCCCGACCCGGCGAGACCCCGCAGCCGGCCTCACTACAGAGCCGTCGAGCCCCCGACCCCCACGGCCGGGTCCCCGACCAGCGGCATCGGATCAGACGGTTCCAGCTCGGGGTCGTCCACCAGGAACGTCCGCACCCGCCCCGGCTCGGATCCGGGCTGCTCGAACCGTACGGTCACCCGCCCGACCCCACTGCCCTGCACCCACCCGGGTCCGTACTCCGCATGACGCACATCGCTCCCGGCCGCCCACCGCCGCTCAACCACACCGTCGGCACCGCCCGCACCCCCGAGCCCCTGCACGGCCCCCTGCCCCTGCTGGTCACCCTGTGCCGACCCGGCGACCTCGCCCTGCCCGTGCCCGGCCCCCCGCCCCTCCTGGCTGACCTGATCCTGCGCAGCAACCTCAGGCTGCCCTACCCCAGCCCCCTGGGCCTGTCCCTGGCTCTGCCCCTGGTCCTGCCACGCAGCCTGACCTTGCCCGGCGCCCCCGCCAAGCCCCACCCCGGCGGCAGCGGCCCCACCCCGGCCCTGCCCGGCACTCTCTTCCTGCCCGGACCGGAGCCCCTGCCCGGCACCGTCACCCAAGGCCGGAACCTGCGCCTCCGGCCCCCCACCGGCGTCGGCAAGCGGCCTCCCCGCCCCAGCGGCAACGGCAACCGCCTCGCCCCCGGAGGCCACCGCGCCACCCCCCACACCCGCCCGCGCAGCCATCGCGTCGGCGAAGGCGAAGAGGTCCTCCTGCGTGTAGTCCGCCAGCCCCGTCACCCCCACCCCCAGCAGCCGCACCCCGCCCGTGGTGTCCACGGCCTCCAGCAGCCGCGCCGCCGCCTCCCGCACCACCGCGGGGTCGTCCGTGGGCCCCCGCAGGGTCTCTGAGCGGGTCAGCGTGGAGAAGTCGTACCGCCGAACCTTGAGCACGATGGTCCGCCCCGAGTGCCCCGACGCGCGCAGCCGCTCCACGCACCGGTCGGAGAGCCGGTGCACCTCGTTGCGGATCCGCACCCGGTCGTGCAGGTCCACGTCGAAGGTGTCCTCCACCGATACGGACTTCGCGTCGCGCTCGGCGACCACCGGCCGCTCGTCCACTCCGAACGCCATCCGGTACAGCCCGACCCCGTGCGAGCGCCCCACCATCCGGACCAGTTCGTCCTCGCCGGCCTCCGCCAACTCCCCCACCGTGGTGATCCCGGCCCGCCGCAGGTGCTCCCCCGTGGCCGGCCCCACCCCGGGCAGGGTCCGTACCGACATGGGTGCGAGGTGCGCCCGCTCCGTGCCGACCTCGATCAGCAGCAGCCCGGCCGGCTTGGCTTCCTCGGAGGCGACCTTGGCGAGCATCTTGGACCCCGCGAGCCCCACCGACCCGCTCAGCCCGGTCGCGGCGGTGATGTCGGCCCTCAGCCGCTCGCCGACGGCCCGCGCGGCCTGGGCGTCGAAGGCGACGCCGCCCGCCTCGAGGTCCACGAAGGCCTCGTCCAGGCTCAGCGGCTCCACGAGGGGGGACAGCTCCCGGAGCATCGCCATGACCGTGTCGCTGACCTCGCGGTACAGGCTGAAGCGCGGAATCAGGCACGCGCCGTTCGGGCAGAGCCGCCGCGCCTGGGCCATCGGCATGGCCGAATGCACACCGAACCGCCTGGCCTCGTAGGAGGCGGTGGCCACGACCCCGCGCGGCCCGAGCCCGCCGACGATGACGGCCTTGCCGCGCAGGCTCGGCTTCGACGCCTGCTCCACGGAGGCGTAGAAGGCGTCCATGTCCAGGTGCAGGATGGTCGGCGCGGCTCTCACAGCTCCGATGCTGCCCTACACCACTGACAATCGGCCCGCACCCGAGCCAGGCGAGCCGGACGGACCACCCGGCCCGTCCCCCCAGCCCCCGCGCCTTCGCCCCCGCGCTCCGCCTCAGACGGCCCGGTTCCTCCGGGCGGCCAGCTCATCGGCCGGGTTGTGCCCGACCACCGTCTCGCCCGTGTCCACGCGCTCCCCGTGCAGCTGCGACAGCGCGTTCTCGACATCGCGCCAGACCACGCCCACGGCGATGCCGAAGATGCCCTGGCCGCCCTGGAGCAGGCTGACGACCTGATCCGGCGAGGTGCACTCGTACACGGTGGCGCCGTCGCTCATCAGCGTCATCCGCTCCAGGTCCGAGAAACCCCGGTCGCGCAGGTGCTGCACGGCGGTGCGGATGTTCTGCAGCGCCACCCCGGTGTCCAGGAAGCGCTTCACGATCTTGAGGACGACCACGTCCCGGAAGCTGTAGAGGCGCTGCGTCCCCGACCCGTAGGCGGGACGCACCGTGGGCTCCACCAGCCCGGTCCGTGCCCAGTAGTCGAGCTGCCGGTACGTGATGCCGGCCGCGGCACACGCCGTCGGCCCTCGGTATCCGACCTGCTCGGGTGCGGACTCGCCGCCCTGGGGCCCCACCGGCCCCACCGAACCGACCGGCGCGGGCTCCGGCTGACGGCGCGCGGAGTTCACCGCACCACCGTGCAGCGGGTACGGCCCACCGTCACTCCGTGCGGGGATGCCCCCGGTCATACCGTCGCCCGTGACTCTCACGCCGACCCTCCGTCCTTGACCTGCCACCTTGAAGGTAGGCAGTCACCAGGGGTGCGTCAACGATCGCCACACTCGGCACGCCGAGTGATAATCACCCTGAGAGTGGTTTCCCGTACCCCATTGCGGGGAAAGGCTACTCGAATGGGCTGAAATATCCGGGAGGACGGCGCGACCCGCGCCTCACTGCGGGCCGGTGCCGAAGTCCTCTGGCGAGATCTGGTCGAGGAACTCGCGGAACTTCTCCACCTCGTCCTCCTGCTCGTCCGGGATCGCGATTCCGGCGTCGTCGAGCACGCCGTCGCTGCCGTAGATCGGCGTCCCGGTCCGCAGGGCGAGCGCTATGGCGTCGGAGGGCCGCGCGCTCACCTCGACTCCGCTGGCGAAGACCAGCTCCGCGTAGAAAACGCCCTCCCGCAGATCCGTGATGCGGACTTCGGTGAGCTCCTCGCCGATCGCTTCCAGCACGTCCTTGAAAAGGTCGTGCGTCAGCGGCCGGGCAGGGGCCATCCCCTGCTGCGCGAAGGCAATGGCGGTCGCCTCCCCTGGTCCGATCCAGATGGGGAGGTACCGGTCGCCTCCCACTTCACGCAGGAGCACGATCGGTTGGTTCGAGGGCATTTCCACCCGGACACCCACAACGTCGAGCTCGTTCACACAGCAACCCTAGGACCTGCCCGGCAGGTTTGGGTAGTCGGGCTCCCCCAAGCCTGCCCCGAAGCCCCGGCGAAGTCACCCGAAGTCGGCCCGAAAACCCCTCCGGATCGGTGCAGCCGTCAGTGCAGCCGCACGCCGAGAGCAGTTTGTACGAGCGCCTCGTGCAGCCGTACGGAGAGCCCCGCGAGCTCCTTCATGGTGGCCTCGGCATGGGCCCTGGTCTGCGGATTGCGGTGCCTGCGCAGCGGCGAGACGACCTGCTCCACCAGACCGGCCTCCCGGTCGGCGGCGGCCTTCATCGCCCGCAGGTGGCGCGGCTCCAGACCGAATCGGCCGAGATCGGCCACCAGACGGGCCACGGTGACGGCCTCGGCGTCGAAACCACCGCCGGGCGCCTCCGCGATGAGCCCATAGGACTCCCACTCCACTAGCTGGACCTCGTCCACGTCCGCGGCGGCGATCAGCTCGGCCCGGCCCACCCGGGCCACGGTCGGCCGCTCCCGGCCCACCTCGCCGTAGAGGGCGACGGGGCTCGCGGGGTCGACGGACTCCCCGTGCGCCGTAGGCGCCGGGATACGGATCTGCTCACCCCGTGCGAGCGCGTCGAGCTGCTCGCGGATGACCTTCAACGGAAGGTAGTGGTCGCGCTGGAGCCGCAGGACGTGGGCGAGACGCTCCACGTCGTCGGTGCTGAACTTGCGATATCCGGAAGGTGTGCGCCGGGGCTCGACGAGCCCTTCCGCCTCCAGGAAACGGATCTTCGAGATCGTGACTTCGGGGAACTCGTCACGCAGCATCGTGAGCACCGTTCCGATGCTCACCAGCCGCACGCCCGAGGAGGCGGCGGTGGCGGTGCCGCCCTTGGCGGCACCGCCTGCCGGGATACGCAGCATGGGACCTTCCCTTGAAGGGTCAGTGCCCCCGCAGGCTCGCGTAGAAGACCAGCCGGTACTTGCCGATCTGCACCTCGTCGCCGTTGTGCAGGGCGACGGAGTCGATCGGTTCACGGTTCACGTACGTGCCGTTGAGGCTGCCGACGTCGGAGACGGTGAAACCGTCGTGGCTCCTGCGGAACTCGACATGGCGCCGGGAGACGGTGACGTCGTCCAGGAAGATGTCGCTCTGCGGGTGCCGGCCGGCCGTCGTCAGCTCACCGTCCAGAAGGAACCGGCTGCCGGAGTTGGGGCCGCGCCGCACGATCAGCAGGGCGGAACCCGGGGGCAGCGCTTCCACCGCGGCCTGGGCCTCGGGGGACAGCGAGGACGACACGTGCGTCTGTCCCGACACCTCGGCCTCGTAGGCCTCCAGGCCCGAGATCGAGATGGTGGACGTGGTCTCCGAGGCACGCTCCGGCGTCAGACCCGCCCGCAGCGGCGCCCCGCAGTTGGAGCAGAACCGGCTCGCCGCATCGCTGCGGTGCCCGCACCTGCTGCAAATCTGCTCGGCCGACATGGACGGCTCCTCGCGCCGCGGCTGCCCCGCGGAGGCATTGGTGGCATACGGGTCGGGGGCAAACCCTCCACCCGTACTTGAGGTTGATGGTTCACCGAAACCTATGCGTCCGGTACCGGCAGGGTCAACAGTCGACGCGCCGTGCGCGCCCGAAATATCACCCGCCCCGGCGACCTCGTCGCGGAAGAGCGGCCGGTCGCCCTGCCCTTCCACGTCTCCGTGCCCCGCGCGGTGCCTGGCCGCACCGCTTTCCTCGCGGTTCTTCTTGCCGAACAACTTCTCAAACAACTTCACGGGCGATTCCCCTTGACCGAAACAGACCCGCCCGTGGGGCAGGACGAACTCCGAATGCAACACCTGCCGACCCGGACATACTTACAACGTCCGTAACCATCAGACAGTTTCCACCACGCACCGCGACTTCGGTGCCTCGACCCCCCGCAGGCATTCGCCCGCGTGAGCCGGTCTCCCGCACCTCCCGCATCACGACGATGACGACCGAGCGTAGTCAGGCTGCTTCGCAGCCCGCAAGGCATCCACAACGATCTTCGCCGGACGTGTGACGGTGACGACAGCCTGCTCCTTCTCCAGCGACTGGACGACGCCACCGGGAATGTTGAGCGCCGGCTCCAGATCCTGCGGTTTGCCGATCACCTTGAACTCATAGGGCTGTGTGATCTTCTTACCGTCGATCGCGACCCCGTCCTCCTCGTCCGAGAAGTACGAGTCCGCCACGATCCGCACCCCGTTGATCTGGATCGCCTCGGCCCCGGCCGCCCGCAGCTCCTGCAAGGTGTCCAGCAGCTTGTCCGACTGCACCTGGCCCTTGGGGTCCGTGATCTTCAGCACGATCCCCGGCCCTTGCGCGGCCACCGTACCGGCCAGGATCCCGAGTTGGCGTTCCTTCTCCACAGTCTGCTTCCGGGCCTCCTCGGCCTGGTTGGAACTGCTCTCGAGCTCCCGGCGCTGGTCGTCGAGCGTCTGCTTCTCGTCCTCCAGCCGCTTGGTCCGCCCGTCGAGCTCGTCGAGGATCCGTACGAGGTCCTCCTGACGGGCTCCGCGCAGCGCGCTGGAGTCGCTGTTCGACCGTACCTGGATGGCCAGACCGAGCCCCAGGACGAACAGCAGCACCGCGACGATCAGTTGGGCACGGCTCACCCGCGGCGGCCACAGCCCGGCCGCCAGCCGCTGCCGGCCGGTCTGCTCGGGCCCGCTCTCCCCGGTCCCGGTCGGCGCGTATCCGGCCGGCGCGTCCGCGGTCCCCTCGCGGCCCCGCTCCTCCGCCACGGGCCCGGCCGGCGGTTCCAGCGGAGGCTGTGCCTTCGGCCGCTGTGCGGCGGCCCCGGGGTCCTCGGGCGGGGTGTCGTTCGTACTCATCGGCCTCACGCCCGGAACACGTGCCGGCGGATGGCCGCGGCGTTGGAGAAGATGCGGATGCCGAGGACGACGACCACACCCGTGGACAGCTGCGAGCCGACCCCCAGCTTGTCGCCGAGGAAGACGATCAGCGCCGCCACGACCACGTTCGACAGGAACGACACCACGAAGACCTTGTCCACGAAGATGCCGTCCAGCATCGCTCGCAAGCCTCCGAACACCGCGTCCAGCGCCGCGACCACGGCGATCGGCAGATAAGGCTCCACCACGGCCGGCACTTCGGGCCGGACGAGAAGTCCGACCACCACTCCGACCACGAGGCCCAGTACCGCGATCACGATGCACCCTTCTGCTGCTCTGCTGCTGTAGCCGTACGTACGGTCAGGCTCGACGCGGCCGGAAGGCGCACCTCGGCCTCGGACGACAAGGAGTAGCGGATGCCGTAGTTCTCCTGCAGCACGTGCAGGTACTGGCCGTCCGCGGAGTCCTGGAACGCGGTCCCGAGGCGCTTCTTGTCGCCGATCGCCAGCACTTCGTACGGGGGCACCAGCGGCCTGTTGTCGACCAGTATCGCGTCACCCGCGGCCCGGATCGCCGAGAGGGACGTCAGCCGCTGCCCGTTGATCGAGATCGCTTCCGCCCCCGACTGCCACAGCCCGTTGACGATCTTCTGCATATCGCGGTCGCGGAGCCGCCCGGTGTCCGAGAAACCGGCGCTCTCGCGCGGCTGCGAGCCGTCTCCGGTCGTCGAGCCCTTCGCGTCGTCCACCGTGAGCTTGATCCCGGGCCCGTGCACCTCGGTGGCCCCGGACAGCAGCGCCACGAGCTGGCCCTGTTCGCCGCCGTGCTGCTTGAGCGCCT
Organism: Streptomyces tatrensis; assembly: GCF_049310065.1. Lineage (NCBI taxonomy): Bacteria > Bacillati > Actinomycetota > Actinomycetes > Kitasatosporales > Streptomycetaceae > Streptomyces > Streptomyces tatrensis. Next base: position 1,771,722 of record NZ_JBMDLB010000011.1, read on the forward strand.
CGCGCTGCCGGGCGGCGACGGTGTCCCGCAGCCGCTCGATGTCCCGCTCCAGACCGTCCGCGTGCGCGTCGGCCCGCTCGACCCGGTCGATGAGTTCGTGACGCTCCTTGGCCAGCACCGGCGCGGTCGCCCGCGCCTGCGCGGCACCCAGGGTGACGACCATGGCGGCGAGCACCAGCCCGGCGGCGAGACCCAGTTTGGCCTTGAGGGTCCGCGGCAGGCCGGACGTGCCCTCGGCCTCGCGCCGGGCCGAAGCCTCCGCGTAGCCCTCGTCGAGGGAGTGGTCCATCACGTGCGTCAGCAGCGACATGGAAGCGTCCGGCCGCGCCGGAGGTGCCGAACTGCGGTTGTGGGGCGGCTGCGACATGCCGCACATCGTCGCATGTCGGCGCCGCTCCCACCGAATGCGGACGCCCGGTGGACCGGACGGGACCTTCGCCCCGCCCGCTCCACCGGACCTCCGGCCCTACGCCGCCGCGTTCGGGCCTACGCCGTCCCGTGCGGGGTGCTCAGTGCCCCGCACCGTCCACCACCGCTGCCCAGCCGTCCAGCAGCGCCTGCGCGGACGCGTCGTCGGGTCCCTCGGCCCACAGGTGGGTGACCGCCTCCGCCGGGTCCGGCAGCACCAGGGCCCACCGCCCGTCGGCCTCCACGACCCGCACCCCGTCGGTGGTGTCCACCTGCCGGTCCCCGGCCGCCTCCACGACCCGCCGCATGACGAGCCCCTTCACCGCCCACGGGGTCGGCACGTCCCGCTTGAGGACGTGCGCCCGCGGGATCCGGGCATCGATCTGGCTCAGCGTGAGCTGCGTCCGCGCCACCAGCCCGATCAACTGCACGAAGGCGGCCGACCCGTCGAAGACGCTGCTGAACTCGGGGACGATGAACCCGCCCCGCCCGTCGCCGCCGAAGATGGTGTTCTCCGCCCGGCCCACCCGGGTCAGATCGTCCGGCGAGGTCGTCGTCCACTCCACCTGGGTCCCGTGGTACGCCGCCACCTGCTCGGCGATCCGGGTCGTGGTCACGGGCAGCGCCACCTTGCCGCTGCGCTTCTCGGCGGCCACCAGGTCGAGCAGCACCAGCAGCGCCCGGTCGTCCTCGATGATCCGGCCGCGCTCGTCCACCAGGGAGATCCGCTCGCCCACCGGGTCGAAGCGCACTCCGAAGGCGGCCCGCGAGGACGCCACGATCTCCCCGAGCCGCACCAGTCCCGCCCGGCGGGACTCCGCGGTCTCCGTGGGCCGGGACTCGTCGAGCCCCGGATTGACCGTGAGGGCGTCCACTCCGAGCCGGCCCAGCAGGCTGGGCAGCACCAGGCCGGCGCTGCCGTTGGAGGCGTCCACGACCACCTTGAGCCCGGAGTCCGCGACCCCGGTGATGTCCACGCGCCGCAGCAGCGAACCGGTGTAGGCGTCGAAGACGCTTCCCGGGAACTGCAGGTCGCCGATCTCGCCGGGGAACGCCCGGCGGTACTCCTGGCGCGCGTAGACCCGGTCGAGCTTGCGCTGCTGCTGGAGCGAGAGGTCCGCCCCCCGCTCGTCGAGGAACATGATGTCGACCGAGTCGGGCACTCCCGGCGAGGTCCGCAGCACGATCCCGCCGGCGCTGCCACGCGCGGTCTGCTGCCGCGCCACGGGCAGCGGTACGTTCTCCAGGTCCCGGACGTTGATGGCGCTGGCCTGGAGCGCCGAGATCACGGCCCGCTTGAGCGCTCTCGCGCCTCGGGAGTGGTCACGGGCCGTGGTGACCGTCGCCCCCTTCTTCAGGGTCGTCGCATAGGCACCGGCCAGCCGGACCACCAGCTCCGGGGTGATCTCCACGTTCAGGATCCCGGTGACCCCGCGCGCGCCGAACAGATGTGCCTGCCCCCGGGACTCCCAGATGACCGAGGTGTTGACGAAGGCGCCCGCCTCGATCGTCTTGAAGGGGTAGACCCGGACGTTCCCCTGGATGATCGATTCCTCGCCGACGAGGCACTCGTCGCCGATGACGGCCCCGTCCTCGATCCGGGCGGCCCGCATGATGTCGGTGTTCTTGCCGATGACGCAGCCGCGGAGATTGCTGTGCGGCCCGATGTACACGTTGTCGTGCACGACGGCCTTGTGCAGGAACGCACCGCTCTTCACGACGACGTTCGATCCGATGACGGTGTGCTCGCGGATCTCCACGCCGGCCTCGACCTTGGCGTAGTCCCCGATGTACAGCGGCCCGCGCAGCACCGCGTCGGGGCTCACCTCTGCCCCTTCGGCGATCCACACGCCGGGGGAGATCTCGAAGCCGTCCATGTCGACCTGGACCTTGCCCTCGAGTACGTCGGCCTGGGCCTTGACGTAGCTCTCGTGGGTGCCGACGTCCTCCCAGTAGCCCTCGGCGACGTAGCCGTAGATGGGCCGGCCTTCCTTCATCAGCTGGGGGAAGACGTCACCGGACCAGTCCACGGAGACGTCCGCGTCCACGTAGTCGAAAATCTCCGGCTCCATGACGTAGATGCCGGTGTTGATGGTGTCCGAGAACACCTGGCCCCACGTCGGCTTCTCCAGGAAGCGCTCGACCTTGCCTTCCCCGTCCACGATGGTGATGCCGAATTCCAGCGGGTTCGGCACCCGGGTCAGGCACACCGTGACGAGCCCGCCCTTCTCCTTGTGGAACCGGATCAGGTCGGTCAGGTCGAAGTCGGTGAGCGCGTCACCGGAAATGACGAGGAAGGTGTCGTCCTTCAGAGCCTCCTCGGCGTTCTTCACGCTGCCGGCGGTCCCGAGTGGCTTCTCCTCGTTGGCATAGGTGAGCTCCATGCCGAGCTCCTCGCCGTCACCGAAGTAGTTCCTGACGAGCGACGCCAGGAACTGCACGGTGACCACGGTTTCGTTGAGCCCATGCCGCTTGAGCAGCCTGAGCACGTGCTCCATGATCGGCCGGTTCGCCACCGGCAGGAGCGGCTTGGGCATGCTTGAGGTCATGGGGCGAAGCCGAGTGCCTTCGCCACCAGCCATCACGACGGCCTTCATGTCGGAAGAGTCCTCCTTGAGAGACGGCGTATAGCCGACCTCACCCGTCCCGGACGGTGACTGGACCACTCCCCCGCGTCAGTCAGGCGCCGAGCGAGCTCAATCGGCCGTGGTGTCCGCCTTCACGAGCCGGCGGACTTGTACCACGTAAAGGACTCCTGCCCACCAATAGAGGGTTGTACCCCATCCGGCGAACGCCCATCCGAAAACTGACCCCATCCAGGCCAACCAGCCCGTCCAGGTGCTCACCAGGAGGAAGGGGAACGCGTACATCAGGTTGAAGGTCGCGGCCTTGCCGAGGAAGTTGACCTGGGGCGGCGGATAGCCGTGCCGGCGCAGGATCCAGACCATGACCAGGAGCATCAGCTCGCGGGCGAGCAGCGCCCCGGTGAGCCAAAGAGGCAGAATCTCGCGGTACGTGAGACCGAACAGGGTGGACAGGATGTAGAGCCGGTCCGCTGCGGGATCCAGCAGCCGGCCGAGGCTGCTGATCTGATTCCAGCGCCGGGCCAGCTTCCCGTCGAGGTAGTCGCTGATCCCGCTGAGCATGAGGACCGCAAGAGCCCAGCCATCGTGCTCGGCCAGGATCAGCCACAGGAACAGCGGTACGCCTGCGAGGCGAGCCATGCTCAGGATGTTCGGAATGGTGAAAATTCGGTCAGTCTGAACCCGAGTCTCCTGGACCTCCACCCGGGGGCCTCCACTGTGACTGTAGAAATGTCGAACGATGCCCCCTGACCCTACAGGAGCCGGTGGACCGGTCCGTAAACGCAGAAAAGCCCCGTACCGGTTACCCGGTACGGGGCTCTCTACAATGATTGTTCGGCGGCGTCCTACTCTCCCACAGGGTCCCCCCTGCAGTACCATCGGCGCTGAAAGGCTTAGCTTCCGGGTTCGGAATGTAAACCGGGCGTTTCCCTAACGCTATGACCACCGAAACACTATGAAGTTAACCAAACCGGATATGACACAGTTCGTTACTTCAGAACTAACACAGTGGACGCGAGCAACTGAGGACAAGCCCTCGGCCTATTAGTACCAGTCAGCTCCACCCGTTACCGGGCTTCCACATCTGGCCTATCAACCCAGTCGTCTACTGGGAGCCTTACCCTCTCAAGGAGGTGGGAATACTCATCTTGAAGCAGGCTTCCCGCTTAGATGCTTTCAGCGGTTATCCCTCCCGAACGTAGCCAACCAGCCATGCCCTTGGCAGGACAACTGGCACACCAGAGGTTCGTCCGTCCCGGTCCTCTCGTACTAGGGACAGCCCTTCTCAATATTCCTACGCGCACAGCGGATAGGGACCGAACTGTCTCACGACGTTCTAAACCCAGCTCGCGTACCGCTTTAATGGGCGAACAGCCCAACCCTTGGGACCGACTCCAGCCCCAGGATGCGACGAGCCGACATCGAGGTGCCAAACCATCCCGTCGATATGGACTCTTGGGGAAGATCAGCCTGTTATCCCCGGGGTACCTTTTATCCGTTGAGCGACGGCGCTTCCACAAGCCACCGCCGGATCACTAGTCCCGACTTTCGTCCCTGCTCGACCCGTCGGTCTCACAGTCAAGCTCCCTTGTGCACTTACACTCAACACCTGATTGCCAACCAGGCTGAGGGAACCTTTGGGCGCCTCCGTTACTTTTTGGGAGGCAACCGCCCCAGTTAAACTACCCATCAGACACTGTCCCTGATCCGGATCACGGACCGAGGTTAGACATCCAGCACGACCAGAGTGGTATTTCAACGACGACTCCACAACCACTGGCGTGGCCGCTTCAAAGTCTCCCACCTATCCTACACAAGCCGAACCGAACACCAATATCAAACTATAGTAAAGGTCCCGGGGTCTTTCCGTCCTGCTGCGCGAAACGAGCATCTTTACTCGTAGTGCAATTTCACCGGGCCTATGGTTGAGACAGTCGAGAAGTCGTTACGCCATTCGTGCAGGTCGGAACTTACCCGACAAGGAATTTCGCTACCTTAGGATGGTTATAGTTACCACCGCCGTTTACTGGCGCTTAAGTTCTCAGCTTCGCCACACCGAAATGTGACTAACCGGTCCCCTTAACGTTCCAGCACCGGGCAGGCGTCAGTCCGTATACATCGCCTTACGGCTTCGCACGGACCTGTGTTTTTAGTAAACAGTCGCTTCTCGCTGGTCTCTGCGGCCACCCCCAGCTCACGGAGTAAATCCGATCACCAGTGATGGCCCCCCTTCTCCCGAAGTTACGGGGGCATTTTGCCGAGTTCCTTAACCATAGTTCACCCGAACGCCTCGGTATTCTCTACCTGACCACCTGAGTCGGTTTAGGGTACGGGCCGCCATGAAACTCGCTAGAGGCTTTTCTCGACAGCATAGGATCATCCACTTCACCACAATCGGCTCGGCATCAGGTCTCAGCCTTATATGAGGGACGGATTTGCCTACCCCTCGGCCTACACCCTTACCCCGGGACTACCACCGCCCGGGCTGGACTACCTTCCTGCGTCACCCCATCGCTTACCTACTACAAGTCTGGGTCACCGGCTCCACCACTTTCCTTTCCCCGAAGGGTCCGGAACGGCTTCACGGGCTTAGCATCGCCTGATTCGATATTGGGCGTTTCAAAGCGGGTACCGGAATATCAACCGGTTGTCCATCGACTACGCCTGTCGGCCTCGCCTTAGGTCCCGACTTACCCTGGGCAGATCAGCTTGACCCAGGAACCCTTAGTCAATCGGCGCACACGTTTCTCACGTGTGTATCGCTACTCATGCCTGCATTCTCACTCGTGAACCGTCCACAACTAGCTTCCGCTGCTGCTTCACCCGGCACACGACGCTCCCCTACCCATCACAGCGGGCGTTGGCCCTATTGCTGCAATGACACGACTTCGGCGGTACGCTTGAGCCCCGCTACATTGTCGGCGCGGAATCACTTGACCAGTGAGCTATTACGCACTCTTTCAAGGGTGGCTGCTTCTAAGCCAACCTCCTGGTTGTCTCTGCGACTCCACATCCTTTCCCACTTAGCGTACGCTTAGGGGCCTTAGTCGATGCTCTGGGCTGTTTCCCTCTCGACCATGGAGCTTATCCCCCACAGTCTCACTGCCACGCTCTCACTTACCGGCATTCGGAGTTTGGCTAAGGTCAGTAACCCGGTAGGGCCCATCGCCTATCCAGTGCTCTACCTCCGGCAAGAAACACGTGACGCTGCACCTAAATGCATTTCGGGGAGAACCAGCTATCACGGAGTTTGATTGGCCTTTCACCCCTAACCACAGGTCATCCCCCAGGTTTTCAACCCTGGTGGGTTCGGTCCTCCACGAAGTCTTACCTCCGCTTCAACCTGCCCATGGCTAGATCACTCCGCTTCGGGTCTAGAGCGTGCAACTCAATCGCCCTATTCGGACTCGCTTTCGCTACGGCTTCCCCACACGGGTTAACCTCGCTACACACCGCTAACTCGCAGGCTCATTCTTCAAAAGGCACGCAGTCACGACTGTATGTGCAAGCACATACAGCGACGCTCCCACGGCTTGTAGGCACACGGTTTCAGGTACTATTTCACTCCGCTCCCGCGGTACTTTTCACCATTCCCTCACGGTACTATCCGCTATCGGTCACCAGGGAATATTTAGGCTTAGCGGGTGGTCCCGCCAGATTCACACGGGATTTCTCGGGCCCCGTGCTACTTGGGAGATTCTTAAGCAAGCCGCTGATGTTTCGTCTACGGGGGTCTTACCCTCTACGCCGGACCTTTCGCATGTCCTTCGACTACATCAACGGTTTCTGACTCGCCGACCGGCCGGCAGACCGATCAAAAGAATTCCCACAACCCCGCATGCGCAACCCCTGCCGGGTATCACACGCATACGGTTTGGCCTCATCCGGTTTCGCTCGCCACTACTCCCGGAATCACGGTTGTTTTCTCTTCCTGCGGGTACTGAGATGTTTCACTTCCCCGCGTTCCCTCCACACTGCCTATGTGTTCAGCAGTGGGTGACAGCCCATGACGACTGCCGGGTTTCCCCATTCGGACACCCCCGGATCAAAGCTCAGTTGGCAGCTCCCCGGGGCCTATCGCGGCCTCTCACGTCCTTCATCGGTTCCTGGTGCCAAGGCATCCACCGTGCGCCCTTAAAAACTTGGCCTACAGATGCTCGCGTCCACTGTGTAGTTCTCAAGCAACGACCAGTCACCCATCACCCTCATCCGCAGACGAAGTTCACTGGGGCCGGCATCACGAAGATAAAGCCTTTCGGCCGTACCCTCAGATACCCAACAACGTGCCAAGCACGATCCCCGCCACTCTTCCTGTTTTCCACGCCGAAGCAGTACTTACAGAAGGTTTTGGAAACCGTGCCAACTAATCAACGTTCCACCCTGAGCTGACCGTGCAGAACGTTTGTCTGCAATCGGTACTGTGCTCCTTAGAAAGGAGGTGATCCAGCCGCACCTTCCGGTACGGCTACCTTGTTACGACTTCGTCCCAATCGCCAGTCCCACCTTCGACAGCTCCCTCCCTTACGGGTTGGGCCACCGGCTTCGGGTGTTACCGACTTTCGTGACGTGACGGGCGGTGTGTACAAGGCCCGGGAACGTATTCACCGCAGCAATGCTGATCTGCGATTACTAGCAACTCCGACTTCATGGGGTCGAGTTGCAGACCCCAATCCGAACTGAGACCGGCTTTTTGAGATTCGCTCCACCTCACGGTATCGCAGCTCATTGTACCGGCCATTGTAGCACGTGTGCAGCCCAAGACATAAGGGGCATGATGACTTGACGTCGTCCCCACCTTCCTCCGAGTTGACCCCGGCGGTCTCCTGTGAGTCCCCATCACCCCGAAGGGCATGCTGGCAACACAGGACAAGGGTTGCGCTCGTTGCGGGACTTAACCCAACATCTCACGACACGAGCTGACGACAGCCATGCACCACCTGTATACCGACCACAAGGGGGGCACTATCTCTAATGCTTTCCGGTATATGTCAAGCCTTGGTAAGGTTCTTCGCGTTGCGTCGAATTAAGCCACATGCTCCGCTGCTTGTGCGGGCCCCCGTCAATTCCTTTGAGTTTTAGCCTTGCGGCCGTACTCCCCAGGCGGGGAACTTAATGCGTTAGCTGCGGCACCGACGACGTGGAATGTCGCCAACACCTAGTTCCCAACGTTTACGGCGTGGACTACCAGGGTATCTAATCCTGTTCGCTCCCCACGCTTTCGCTCCTCAGCGTCAGTAATGGCCCAGAGATCCGCCTTCGCCACCGGTGTTCCTCCTGATATCTGCGCATTTCACCGCTACACCAGGAATTCCGATCTCCCCTACCACACTCTAGCTAGCCCGTATCGAATGCAGACCCGAGGTTAAGCCTCGGGCTTTCACATCCGACGTGACAAGCCGCCTACGAGCTCTTTACGCCCAATAATTCCGGACAACGCTTGCGCCCTACGTATTACCGCGGCTGCTGGCACGTAGTTAGCCGGCGCTTCTTCTGCAGGTACCGTCACTTTCGCTTCTTCCCTGCTGAAAGAGGTTTACAACCCGAAGGCCGTCATCCCTCACGCGGCGTCGCTGCATCAGGCTTTCGCCCATTGTGCAATATTCCCCACTGCTGCCTCCCGTAGGAGTCTGGGCCGTGTCTCAGTCCCAGTGTGGCCGGTCGCCCTCTCAGGCCGGCTACCCGTCGTCGCCTTGGTGGGCCATTACCCCACCAACAAGCTGATAGGCCGCGGGCTCATCCTTCACCGCCGGAGCTTTTAACCCCCGCCCATGCAGGCAGGAGTGTTATCCGGTATTAGACCCCGTTTCCAGGGCTTGTCCCAGAGTGAAGGGCAGATTGCCCACGTGTTACTCACCCGTTCGCCACTAATCCACCCCGAAGGGCTTCATCGTTCGACTTGCATGTGTTAAGCACGCCGCCAGCGTTCGTCCTGAGCCAGGATCAAACTCTCCATGAATGTTTACCGGTAATCCGGTGCACACGCACTTAGAGCGGGACAGTCATGTCGGAATAAGACCGACCGTCCACTGCGTCCTCGCTGTGTAATTGCCTGCAAGTGTCGTGGCCGAAGCCAGTGACCTCACAGGTCTTTTTCAAAGGAACCTCATCCACCGAAATGGACGGGGTATCAACTTTTTGGCGTTGATTTTTGGCACGCTGTTGAGTTCTCAAGGAACGGACGCTTCCTTTGTACTCACCCTCTCGGGCTTTCCTCCGGGCTTTCGTTCTGTTCTTGCGTTTCCAACTCTATCAGACTCTTTCGTGTCCGATTCCCGGTCGAAGCGGGTTTCGCTTTCCAGTTCTTCGCTTTCGCGTTTCCCTTTCCGGCGAGTCCGACTCTAGCAGTTCTTTTCTTTCCCTCTGACCACTCTCCGTTTTGCCGAATGGGCATGCGGAAAGGAGGTGAGATCAAGATCAGAACAAGAGAGAGGAGGAGTCCCGTCCATCAGCCGTTCGCGACATGTTCACGCGGGGCGTCCTGGCGGGAGTCACGACAGTACAGGTCCGCCGGGACCCAAGCAAATCGATTCAGGCGTATGGTCTAGTCCACCGGTCTAGTCCACTAGTCTCCGTGCCGAAGGACCAGTCCGGTTCGGGACCAACATCGGGCGAACCCGAACATGTTGTGACTTATCCTTCTGGAGAGTACGCCGTTCGCGACAGGTAGTGACGGCGACACGAAGAAGCCCCACCCCTGGGAGGCCCCCATGACCAGCGTGACGTCCCCACTTGCCGGGACCGCCATCGGACTCGCGGCAGTGCCCGATCCGGTGTTCTCCGGCGCGATGGTGGGACCGGGCACCGCTATTGATCCTGTGCGCGAGCCTTCGGAGGCGGTGTCCCCCGTAGACGGTGTAGTCGTCTCCCTGCACCCGCACGCGTACGTCGTCGTCGACAGTGAAGGCCACGGTGTGCTCACGCACCTGGGGATCGACACCGTTCAGCTCAACGGCGAGGGCTTCGAGCTGCTCGTCAACAAGGGCGACACCGTGACCCGCGGCCAGGCCGTCATCCGCTGGAACCCGGCTGCGGTCGAGGCCGCCGGCAAGTCCCCCATCTGCCCCGTCGTGGCACTGGAAGCGACTGCCGACTCCCTCACTGACGTCGTCGAGGCCGGAGACATGAAGGCCGGAGACGTTCTCTTCGGCTGGCAGTGACGTATCCGCCTGCTCGGGCGAACTGGACATCCAACGCGGCGGGTGGACCCGCCGCTCAATCGGAGACAGGTGAAATGGAGACAACGCTGCGAGGCGTCGGCGTGAGCCACGGTGTGGCGATCGGCGAGGTTCGGCACATGGGCACGGCGGTTCTCGAACCGCCGGCGAGGCAGATCACCGCGGACGAGGCGGAGCGCGAACAGGGGCGCGCCCGTCAGGCCGTGGAAGCCGTATCGGCCGACCTGATCGCCCGGGGCCAGCTGGCCGGTGGCGAGGCCCAGCACGTGCTCGAGGCCCAGGCGATGATCGCCACGGACCCCGAGCTCATGGCGGACGTCGACCGGCGCATCGCCGTCGGCAGCACCGCCGAGCGCGGTGTGTACGACGCGTTCGCCGCCTACCGTGACCTGCTCGCCGGTGCCGGTGAGTACATGGCCGGCCGCGTCGCCGACCTGGACGACGTGCGCAACCGCATCGTGGCGCGCCTGCTGGGCGTGCCGATGCCGGGTGTGCCCGACAGCGACGAGCCGTACGTACTGATCGCGCGGGACCTGGCTCCCGCCGACACCGCTCTGCTCGACCCGGCGCTGGTCCTCGGTTTCGTGACCGAGGAAGGCGGCCCGACCAGCCACAGCGCGATCCTCGCGCGGGCGCTGGGCGTGCCGGCCATCGTGGCGCTGCCGGGTGCCGGTGAGATCGCCGAAGGCACGGTCATCGCCGTCGACGGCAGCACCGGCGACCTGTTCGTGGAGCCGAGCGCGGCGAAGCGGGCCGAGCTGGAGGCCGCGGCCGCCGAGCGCAAGGCAGCCCTCTCCTCTTCCTCCGGTCCGGGTGCCACGTCCGACGGTCACAAGGTGCCGCTGCTGGCCAACATCGGCGGTCCGGCGGACGTACCGGCCGCCGTCGATGCCGGGGCTGAGGGTGTGGGCCTGTTCCGCACCGAGTTCCTCTTCCTGGACGACAGCAAGCACGCCCCGACCGAGGAGAAGCAGGTCGAGTCGTACCGCAAGGTCCTCGAAGCCTTCCCCGAGGGTCGTGTCGTCGTACGCGTTCTGGATGCCGGCGCCGACAAGCCGCTGGACTTCCTGACCCCGGCCGACGAGCCGAACCCGGCCCTGGGTGTCCGGGGTCTGCGCTCGCTGCTCGACCACCCGGACGTGCTGCGCACGCAGCTCACCGCGCTGGCCAAGGCTTCCGAGGGGCTGCCGGTCTACCTCGAGGTCATGGCCCCGATGGTGGCCGACCGCATCGACGCCAAGGCGTTCGCGGACGCCTGCCGCGAGGCCGGTCTGAAGGCGAAGTTCGGTGCGATGGTGGAGATCCCCTCCGCCGCGCTGCGGGCGCGCTCGATCCTCCAGGAGGTCGAGTTCCTCTCGCTGGGCACCAATGACCTGGCCCAGTACGCCTTCGCCGCCGACCGTCAGGTCGGTGCCGTTTCGCGGCTGCAGGACCCGTGGCAGCCCGCGCTGCTCGACCTGATCGCCATGTCGGCCGACGCCGCCAAGGCCGAGGGCAAGAGCTGTGGCGTCTGTGGCGAGGCCGCCTCCGACCCGCTGCTGGCCTGTGTGCTGACGGGTCTGGGTGTCACCTCTCTGTCGATGGGTGCCGCTTCGATTCCTTACGTGCGGGCGACGCTGGCCAAGTACACCCTCGCGCAGTGCGAGCGTGCGGCTGCCGCCGCGCGTGCCGCGGACAGCGCCGAGGAGGCCCGGGTGGCCGCCCAGGCGGTCCTGTCCGGCGAGTAGTACGGGAAGGCGCCGCACCGGTTGGTGTGGCGTCGGCGTTCGAGGGGCCTTCGCCGGTGGCGGGGGCCCCTCGGCCGTTCCCCGGGCGGGCAGCGGCCGCCCGGCTCAGTGGTGCGGGCCCGGTTCGTCCACCTCGTAGCCGGGGCAGTACTCGACGCCGGGCTCGGGGCCCACGGGCTCCCCGGTGTCGGCGTCGGTGCAGTAGGCGTTGAAGACGGCCGCCGCCGAGAGGGGTACCAGGCGGCCTCGGTCCAGGCGCCAGCCGTGGACCCGGTCCCGGTCTCCTTCGGCGGTGGTGCGCAGGACCAGTCCCCCGGGCCCGCCCAGGGCCAGGCCCGCGGCGAGGACGGTCACGAAGTCCAGGCCGTCGCGGCCGTCCACCCGGTGCCGGCCGCCGGGGCCGGTGTCGGCGTGCAGGACCGCCACGAGCTGTTCGTCCCGGGCCGGGACGCTGCACACCAGGTGGTGGTGGCCGGGGGCGGCCCGGTCGACCAGGCGCCGGAGCGCCTCGGTGGCGCGCTCGAAGGAAGCGGTCCCGATGTCCTCCCCGCAGTCGGCGCAGCGGCCCACCTCGGCCAGCAGCGAGCTCGCGTACTCCCAGGTGGCCTGGCGGACGGCCGCGTCCACGAGGAGCGGGACCAGTTCGTCGATGGGCTGGCCGGCATACGGGAGACCGCCGGTGGCTCCGCCCAGCTCGGCGGTGAAGCGGGTGCGGGACCCGGGGGTGTCCGGATCGAGGCCGCGGTCCGCGCAGTAGTCGGCGTACTCCACCGGGTCGAAGAGGGCCACCGTGGTGTGGATGCCCTGCGCCGCGAGGGAGCGGAGCAGCCGGTCCACGTGGTCCAGGTAGTCGCGGTGGTCGTCGAAGGCGAAGCTGCGGTACCCGCGCATGGCCGCGAAGTCCCCGGCGTCGGCCAGGAGGCCGACGGTGCTGGGGACTTCGCGGCGCAGGGTGCGGCGCCTGCCGGTGCGGGGCGGACGGCCCCTGGTGGAGGCGGCTGCGGTGTCGTTCGAGCGTGGCATGGTTCCCCCTGAGTGACGCGATCACTTGCTCACTCAGAGTAATCATCGCCACTGACAGTGGCCGTTCGCGTCAGCCGCGGGTGCGGGCGAGCTCCTCGTAGAAGTGCAGGAGGTCGAGGTTGTCGACCGAGCCGGGGTTGACCGCCTTGGCCATGGGGGCGCCCTGGAGGAGGCGCTTGACCGGGACCTCGATGCGCTTGCCGGTGAGGGTGTGCGGGATGCCCGGGACCTCGATGATCTCGTCGGGGACATGGCGCGGGGAGAGCTCCTCGCGGATCGTCGCCTTGATCCGGGAGCGGAGGGCGTCGTCGAGGACGGCGCCGGGCACCAGGTGGACGAAGAGCGGCATCCAGTACCCGCCGTTCGGCTCCTCCAGGCCGATGACCAGGGATTCCTTGATCTCCGGGAGTCGCTCGACGGCCTCGTAGATGTCCGCGGAGCCCATCCGGACGCCCTGGCGGTTCAGGGTGGAGTCGGAGCGGCCGTGGATGACCACGGAGCCGTGGTCGGTGATCGTGATCCAGTCTCCGTGGCGCCAGGTGCCGGGGAACATCTCGAAGTAGCTGTCGCGGTAGCGGCTGCCGTCGGGGTCGTTCCAGAAGCGGATCGGCATGGACGGCATGGGGTTGGTGACGACGAGCTCGCCGACCTCGCCGGTGACGGGCTTGCCGGAGGGGTCCCAGGCCTGGAGGTCCGTGCCCAGGCAGGCGGCCTGGAGCTCGCCGATGTGCACCGGGAGGGTGGGGACGGCGCCGGCGAAGCAGCTGCACACGTCGGTGCCGCCGCTGACGGAGGCGATCCAGAGGTCCTCGGCGACCTCGTCGTGGAGCCAGCGGAAGCCGTCGGGCGGCAGCGGGGATCCGGTGGTGGCCACGCACTTGACCGAGGAGAGGTCGAAGTCGCGGGAGGGGTGGACCTCCGCCTTGCTGCAGGCCATCACGTAGGCGGCGGAGGTCCCGTAGAGGGTGGCCTTGGTCCGCTCCGCGATGCGCCATTGGGCACCGGTGTCGGGGAATCCCGGGCTGCCGTCGTAGAGCACGACGGTGGTTCCGGTGAGGAGGCCGGAGACGAGGAAGTTCCACATCATCCAGCCGGTGGAGGTGTACCAGAAGAAGCGGTCCTCGGGGCCCAGGTCGCAGTGCAGGCCGAGCTGCTTGAGGTGTTCGAGGAGGATGCCGCCCTGCGACTGGACGATGGCCTTGGGCAGGCCCGTGGTGCCGGAGGAGTAGAGGACCCAGAGGGGGTGGTCGAAGGGGACCGCCTCGAAGACCGGCTCGGCCTCGCCCGAGGTGAGGGCCGACCAGTCGAGGGCGCCCTCGGGAGCCGGCGTGCCGAGGAGCGGGATGTGGACGACGGCGCGCAGCGAGGGGAGCTCGGCGCGCAGTTCGGCGACGGTGTCGCGGCGGTCGTGTTCCTTGCCGCCGTAGCGGTAGCCGTCGACGGTGAAGAGGACCACCGGCTCCACCTGCTGGAAGCGGTCCAGGACGCTGCGGGCGCCGAAATCGGGGGCGCAGGAGGTCCAGACGGCACCGACGGCGGCGGTGGCGAGGAGCGCGGTGACGGCCTCGGGGATGTTGGGGAGGTAGCCGCTGACCCGGTCGCCGGGGCGCACGCCCAGGGCGCGCAGTTCGGCGGCGAGCGCGCCGACCTGGCGGCGGAGCTCGGCCCAGGTGACGGGGGTGGGTTCGTGGGTCTCGTCCACGTGGAGCAGGGCCGCGTCTCCGGCGCGGGCCGGGTCCTCGGCGGCGCGCAGGGCGTGCTCGGCGTAGTTGAGGGTGGCGCCCTGGAACCAGACCGCGCCCGGCATGGAGCGGTCCGCGAGGACGGCCTCGTACGGGGTGGTGAAGCGTACGTCGAACCATTCGGCGACGGCCTGCCAGAAGGTGTCCAGCTCGTCGACGGACCAGCTGTGCAGGGCCGGGTATCCGCCGTCCGCGGGGGCGCCGTGGTGTTCGGCGGCCCAGGCCTGGAAGGCCGTGATCCGGGCCGCGGCGATCCGGTCGGGGCCCGGGGACCAGAGGGGCTCGGAGGGGGTGGCTGCTGCGGTCATGCGTCGGCTCCCGGTCACGTCTGCGGTTCGCGCTTCGTGGGCGTGTCGTGGTGTGCGGTGTGGTGTGGCGTCTGTGTTCGTACGGTGCCATCGCGCGCGGGGTGTGCGCACGGGGGCTCACAGGGACGATGCCATGTGATCGACATCCGCACCAGAGCCGTCATCGGCGGTCGGCTGTGATCCTTTTGCGGGTGAACGGCAGTTGAACGCCGCCTTCTGGGCCGGGTGGCGGTGGCAGGGTGGGCGCCATGGACGGTCGTGGGCTGGTGCGTGCGGTGAAGGACCTCGGCGGCGAACGGGGGCGGCGTGCTTGGCGCTCCGCGTGGCGCAACCGGCGCGTGGACGCGGTGGGGCTTGCGCCCCGGGGCGCGGAGCGGGCGCGGGTGCCGGGTCTGCTGACCGGTACGGAGCCCCGGCCGGGTGGCGGGGTGCTCCGGTTCACCCGTTCGGAGCTGCTGGTACGGGTCACCGTGGGCGGGGCGGTGTTCTGGGGCTGGGACGGTTCCTCGCCGACGCCCTCGTACGCGGTGGTCGGCAGCGGGCCGGAGCCCGATCCGCGCGCCGTTCTGGAACCGGACACCGACGGCGGGTGGCGGGTGGTGTCCGAGCGCGTGACGGTGGCGGTGTCCCGGCACGGGGCGGTGGAGGTGCGGACCCCTGGCGGGACGGTGCTGAGGCGGGACCTGCCGCCGCGGTGGTGGGAGCCGGCGCCGGGGCGCTCCGCTGGGGCGGGGGGTGGTCCGGCGGGGCCGGCGGGTCGTCCGGCGGGGCCGGCTGGCTCTGGCCGCGGGGAGGTGCCTGCTGCGCGCAGCGGTGCCGTGGGGGGCGCGGGTGCGGGTGGCGCGGAGAACGGTGTGGGCGCCGGCAGCGCGGGAAGCGGCGTGGGCGCGGGAAGCGGCCTGGGTGCGGGACGTGCGGAAGACGGCCTGGGTGCGGGAAGCGGCCTAGGTGCGGGACGTGCGGAAAGCGGCCTTGGTGCGGGAAGCGGCCTAGGTGCGGGACGTGCGGAAGACGGCCTGGGTGCGGGAAGCGGCCTAGGTGCGGGACGTGCGGAAAGCGGTCTGGGTGCGGGAGGTGGCCTGGGCGGTGGTGGTGCGCGGTGGCTGTTGCGTAGTGAGGTGGCGGCGGACGCGCGGGTGTTCGGGCTGGGCGGGCGGGCGGTGGGGCCTCGGTTGCGGGACGGGAGCTACCGGCTGTGGAACACCGACCCCAAAGGCGGGTTCGGGTCCGGGGCCGGTTCCGGCGCGGACCCCTTGTACATCACGATGCCGGTGCAGCTGGTGGTCGCGGACGCGGGCACGCACCTGGTCTTCCACGACAACTCCTGGGACGGGCGGGTGGTGCTGCGGGAGGGCGAGGAGGGCGCGGGATCGGGGGCGGACCGGCCCGGCTCCTGTGAACTGCGCATGGAGGGCGGCCCCTTGCGGTGCTGGGTGCTGGTGGGGCCGCCCGGGCGGGTGCTGCAGGGCTGGTCGGGGCTGACCGGCGGGGCCGCCGTGCCGCCGGAGTGGGCGCTCGGGTACCAGCACGCGCGGTGGGGGTTCGGGAGCGCCGCCGAGGTGCGGCGGATCGTGGCGGGGTACGCCGAGCACGGGCTGCCGCTGTCGGCCGTCCATCTGGACATCGACCACTACGACGGCCACCGGGTCTTCACCGTGGACCGCGAGCGGTTCCCCGATCTGCCCGGGTTGGCACGGGAGTTGGCGGACGGTGGCGTCCGGCTGGTCTCCATCGTCGACCCCGCGGTGAAGGCCGGCGACCCGGTGCACGCCTCGGGGCTCGCGGTCGGCGCGCACGGGGCCTTCGTACGGGACGCGGCGGGGCGCGAGGTCCGGGGCGAGGTGTGGCCGGGCGAGTGCGCGTACCCGGACTTCACCGATCCGGCGGTGCGGCGGTGGTGGGGCGGGCTGTACGAGGAGCGGCTCGCGCAGGGCTTCGCCGGGGTCTGGCACGACATGAACGAGCCCGTGTCCTTCGCCCCGTTCGGGGACCGGACGCTCCCCCGCTCGGCGCGGCACGCGCTGGACGGGGCCGGCGGGGACCACCGGGAGGCGCACAACGTGTACGCCCTCGCGATGGCGCGCGCGGGCTGGGAGGGACTCGTACGACTGCGCCCGGCCGAGCGGCCGTTCCTCTTCTCCCGGTCCGGGTGGGCGGGGATGCAGCGGTACGGGGGCACGTGGTCCGGTGACGTGGAGAGCAGTTGGGACGGGCTGCGGGCCTCGCTGGCGCTGGTCCTGGGTCTCGGGCTGTGCGGGGTGCCGTACTCGGGGCCGGACATCGGCGGCTTCTGGGGTTCTCCGTCTCCGGAGTTGTACCTGCGGTGGCTGCAACTGGGCTCCTACCTGCCGCTGTTCCGGACCCATGCGGCGATCTGGGCGGGGCGGCGGGAGCCGTGGGAGTTCGGGGAGGAGGCCACCCGGGCCGCGCGGGCCGTCCTCGCGGAACGGGAGCGGCTGCGACCGTACTTCGTGACGCTGGCCCATCTGGCGCGGCGGACCGGGGCCCCGTACGTGCGGCCGTTGTGGTGGGGGGCGCCTGAGGACCGGGCGCTGCGGGACTGCGAGGACGCGTTCCTGCTGGGTGACGCCCTGCTGGTGGCTCCGGTGCTGGAATGCGGGTCGGACCGGCGGGCCGTGCGGTTGCCGCGCGGGCGGTGGTACGACACGGCGACGGGCCGGGCCTACGAGGGGCCGGGCCAGATCCTGCTGGACGCCCCGGCGGACCGGATCCCGGTGCTGGCACGGGCCGGCTCGCTGATTCCGGTACGGGCGGCCGACGGGTCGGTGGCGCTGGAGGCGTGGGCCCCGGCGCGGGGCCGCACGGGCGGCGGGGTGGTGATCCGGGACCCGGGGCCGGGCTTCGAGCCGGGCGAGGTGGAGCGGTACGTGGTGCGGTGGGCCGGGGACGCGGTGGTGGTGGAGGACGAGGCCGGGGAGCGGGTGGACGGGGTGGTGCTGCGGGGGCTTTGAGATTCGGGGTGGGGTGGCCGGGGGCCGCTGCCTCAGGCCGGGTGCGTGTACCTGCCCTCGAACCATGCTCCGGCGGCCTTCGTGTGGAGCGGGAACGCCAACTGTTCCGGGCCGCGCAGGACGTGCCAGCCGGTGGTTTCACCCGTCGGGGCCGATGCCGGGAGCGAGGCGACGGGGCGGACGGGCAGGAGGCCGAAGACGAGCAGGTGGCCCGCCGGTGAGCTGAGGGTGTCGGCGAGGGCGACCTCGGAGGCCGGGGCGTGGATGCCGGTCTCCTCGCGGAGCTCGCGGACCACGGACTCGCGCCAGTCCTCGCCGAAGTCCATGAACCCGCCGGGCAGGGCGATGCCGCCGAGGGCGGGCTGGATGGTGCGGGTGATGACCACCAGGCCGGTGCCGAGTTCGTCCTCGACGGGAAGGAGGGCGATGGCGACCGGGAGGGGGTTGCGGTAGGCGGTCGTGCCGCACGAGGGGCAGGTACGGGGCCAGTCGGCCGTATCGAACGTGGCTCCGCAGGCGGAGCAGTGCGAGTCCTTCAGGTGCGCCGGCATGCGGCGATGGTATGCCAAGGGGCATGCGGATGACTGTCGTTGCGGGGTGGGCGGGCGCGCTCGGAGTGCTGGCGGCGGTGGTCACGCCGGGGGCGGTGGCCGCGACGGGGGCGGTGGGTCGGCCGGGGGTGGTGGCCGCGCCTGGGCTGGAGGCGGTGGCTGCGCCAGCGGTAGCGCGTGGGCCGGAGGCGGCGGCGCAGGGCGGGGTGGGCAGGCACAGGGCCGTGGCCACGGCGGCAGTGCGTCAGCTGGAGGCCGTGGGTAGGCCGGAGGTGGTGGCTGCGCAGGGCGCGGTGGGTAGGCCGGGGGCGGCGGCTGCGCCAGCGGACGTGCATGGGCCGGAGGCGATGGCTGCGCCAGCGGCAGTGCATAGGCCGGAGGCGGCGGCTGCGCAGGGCGCGGTGGGTAGGCACAGGGACGGGGCCGCGGCGGCAGTGGGGCGGCTGGCGGCAGTGGGTTGGCCAGGGGCGGTGGCCGGGCCGGCGGCTGTGCGGCGGCCGGGGACTGTGGGCACGCCCGGCGCAGTCGCTGCGCGGGGCGCGGTGGGTAGGCACAGGGACGGGGCCGCGGCTGCGGTGGGTCGGCCAGGGGCTGTGGGCACGGCCGGCGTAGTGGCTGCTCAGGGCGCGGAGGGTAGGCGCCGGGCGGTGGCCGTGCCGGCGGCAGTGGGGTGGCCGGGGGCGGGGGCCGTGCACGGGCCGGTGGTGGGCGGTGGGGCGGTTTGGGGGCCGGGTTTCGGCGGGGGGCGGTATGCGGCGGCGGGTGGGTTCGTCGTGGTGGGGGAGGTGGATGCGAGCATCGGGCAGGAGATGCGGTACGCCACGTCGCGGAATTTCACCGGGGCGGTCGTGGACGGTTATGACGAGCCCGTCTGTCTGCTCGCCCGGCCCGCCGCCGAGGCGTTGCGGCGGGCGCAGCGGGAGGCCTTGCGCGGTGGGTACTCGCTGCTGGTGTACGACTGCTATCGGCCGCAGCGGGCCGTCGACCGGTTCGTGCGGTGGGCCCGGGACGGTGCGGATCAGCGGACGAAGGCGGAGTTCTATCCGGAGGTGGCCAAGGAACGGCTGATCCCGGAGGGGTACATCGCCGAGAGGTCCGGGCACAGTCGTGGCAGCACCGTCGACGTGACCTTGACGCGCCTCGGGCGGGGGCCGCTCGACATGGGGACCCCGTTCGACTTCTTCGATCCGCTCGCGCACACCGACAGCCCGCACGTGACGGGCGCCGCCCGCGAGCACCGGGAGCTGCTCGGGCGGCTGCTCGGCGCGCAGGGTTTCGTGAACCTGCCTCAGGAGTGGTGGCATTTCACCCATGCACCGGAGGCGTTCCCGGACACGTATTTCGATTTTCCCGTCTCTGTCGCCTCCGTTCACCGCTGAGTACCGTGCCCGCATGACATTCAGTTCGTACGAGGAGTTCTGGCCCTACTACGTCGCCATGCACTCCCGCGCCGCCACCCGCTGGATCCATCTCGCCGGCACCCTTTCCGGTCTCGCCGTGACCGTTTACGGGCTGGCGCGCGGACGGAAGCGCTATCTCGCCGCGCTCCCCCTGATCGGCTACGGGACCGCCTGGCCGGCGCACTTCCTGATCGAGGGGAACAACCCCGCCACCTTCGGCAATCCGGGGTGGTCGCTGCGCGGGGACGCGCAGATGATCCGGATGATGCTGGCCGGGCGGGACGCCGAGCTCGGCGAGATCGCGCGGAAGTGGCTCGCCGAGAACCCGTGCGAGGAGTGCGCTCCCGGGGGTGCGCTCCCGCTCGTTCCCTGACAGACTCCTGACGGTTCGTCAGATCCGTCAGGAGTTGGTTTCGGGAGGGGTTTTGGAACGCACACGCACACCCGTGGTCAGCGGGTGGTTCACCGGGGACGGCGCGGACGGCGGCTTCCGCCTGCTCGGCACCCGGTGCTCCGCCTGCGCCGCCGTGTTCTTCCCGCGCGAGGACGCGTACTGCCGCAATCCGCGCTGCCCGGGCGGCGGCGAGCTCGCCGAGACCCCGCTCTCCCCGCGCGGCCGGGTCTGGTCCTACACGGACGGGCGGTACCGGCCGCCCGCGCCGTACGTGTCCGACCCGGACGCGCCCTGGACCCCGTACACCCTGGTCGCCGTGGAGCTGGAGGCCGAGGGGATGGTCGTGCTCGGGCAGACGGTGCCCGGGGTGGGCGTCGGCGATCTGGCGGTCGGAATGGAGGTCGAGGTGGTCGGCGGCGTGCTGAACGAGGATGCCGACGGCGCCGCTTGGACCACCTGGCAGTTCCGGCCCGTGGGGGTGGTGGCCGGATGAGCGGCTCCGTCGCCGACATCGCCGTCCTCGGGGCCGGCATGCACCCGTGGGGCAAGTGGGGCCGCAGCTTCGTCGAGTACGGGCGGGCCGCCGCGCGGGCCGCGCTCGCCGACGCCGGGCTGGACTGGACCGACGTGCAGTCCATCGTGGGGGCCGACACCGTCCGCTCGGGCTACCCCGGCTACGTGGCCGGGGCCACCTTCGCGCAGGCACTGGGCTGGCAGGGCGCACGCGTGACCAGCGTGTACGCGGCCTGCGCGTCCGGCGCCCAGGCCATCGGCGCGGCCCGGGCGCAGATCCTGGCCGGGCTGGCCGACGTGGTGCTGGTGGTCGGGGCGGACGCCGCCCCGAAGGGGTTCTTCGCCCCGGCGGGTGGGGACCGGCCGGACGATCCGGACTGGCTGCGCTTCAGGGTCCTGGGGGCCACGAACCCTGCGTACTTCGCGCTGTACGCCCGGCGCCGCATGGCCCTCTACGGGGACACCGGTGAGGACTTCGCGCAGGTCAAGGTGAAGAACGCGGCGGCCGGGCTGCTGAACCCGAACGCCCGCTACCGCAAGGCCGTGACGGCCGAGGAGGTGGCGGCCTCGGCGATCGTCGCCGATCCGCTGCGGCTGCTCGACATCTGCGCCACCTCCGACGGGGGCGCGGCGCTGGTGCTGAGCAGCATGGACTTCGCCCGCTCGCGGGGGGTCCCGGACCCGGTGCGGATCCGGGCCGTGTCCACGGTGACGCCCACGTATCCCCGTACCGTCCTGGACCTGCCGGACATCGCCACCGACTCGACCACCGCGGCCGTACCGGTGCCCGGCTCCTTCCGGGCCTCGATCGCGCGCGCCGCGTACGAGGAGGCGGGGCTCGGACCGGACGACCTCTCGCTCGCCGAGGTCTACGACCTGTCCACCGCGCTGGAGCTCGAGTGGTACGAGGACATCGGCCTGTGCGGGGAGGGCGAAGGGGCCAAGCTCGTACGGGAGGGCGCGACCGCGCTCGGCGGGCGGATCCCCGTCAACACCAGTGGTGGACTGGCGTCGTTCGGGGAGGCCGTGCCGGCGCAGGCCATCGCCCAGGTGTGCGAGCTGACCTGGCAGCTGCGGGGCACCGCCGGGGAGCGGCAGGTGGCCGGGGCGCGGGCCGGAATCACCGCGAACCAGGGGCTGTTCGGGCACGGATCGGCGGTCGTCGCCGTGCGCTAGCGGTTCCGCTCCGCCCCCGGTGGGCCGCTGAACAGCGGCTGCTGTCCTGATGCTTGACGGCCCCCGGTGGCGGGTTCACACTCTCTCCACGGTCCCGCGCCGCCACCGGGACACCGGATCCCCCCATGAGAGCTGCGGCCCGTACCCCAGTCGGCGGGGGTACGGGCCGCCTCCATGTCGCGGCCCGGCCGGGGCGTGCCTCTCGGATCAGGCCGGGCCCTCGGCTCCCGCCGTCAGGCTCCGGCGGCGGGCCCTGGCCAGGGTCATCGCGTGCTCCACGACCCCCACCAGGACGTCCTTCACCGATTCCCGGTCCCGTGCGTCGCACAGCAGCACCGGCACCTCGGGAGTGAGGTCCAGGGCTTCCCGTACGGCCACCACGGGGTACTGCTCGGCGCCGTCGAAGCAGTTCACGGCGACCACGAAGGGGATCTCGCGCCGTTCGAAGTAGTCGATGGCGGCGAAGCAGTCGGAGAGCCGCCGGGTGTCCGCGAGGACGACGGCGCCGAGCGAGCCCTGCGCCAGCTCGTCCCACAGGAACCAGAAGCGGTTCTGTCCGGGCGTGCCGAAGAGGTACAGCACCAGGTCCTCGCGCAGGGTGATGCGCCCGAAGTCCATGGCCACCGTGGTGGTGTTCTTGCCCTCCACTCCCCCGGTGTCGTCGATGCCGCGGCCCGGCTCGGAGAGGCGTTCCTCCGTCCGGAGCGGCCTGATCTCGCTCACCGCACTGACCAGGGTGGTCTTGCCCACCCCGAAACCGCCCGCGACCAGGATTTTCAGGGTCAGCGGCTCGACCGGCGTCACGGCATGCATGGCGCCGGTGCGGCTAGAGCGCCCGAAGGCCATCGATCACCTCACGCAGAATGGATTCGTCGGGCAGTTCGGCCGGGGGTACCGGCCGGGTCACGTGCACCAGTTCGTCGTCGACGAGGTCGCCGATCAGGACGCGTACGACCCCGACCGCGAGGTCGAGTTCGGCCGCGAGTTCCGCGACGGACTGCGGGCGTAGCAGGCAGAGCCCGAGGATGTCGGCGTGTTCCGGCGACAGGGTGGTGTCCCAGACCGGGTCGGCCGCCGCGGATTCCGCGACCACCAGCGCGATCAGGTCGAGGCGGTGCTGTCCGGCGTGGCTGGTCCGCCCGCGGGTCATCGCGTACGGACGCACCACCGGACCCGCGTCGTCGTCGAACCACTGGTCGGAAGCGGAGTCGAAGGCGACGTCGGAGTCGGCGTCGGAGGCGGCGTCGGAGGCGGCGGGTCTGTGGGCGGGGTGGTCCTGGCCTGGATCGCTCATGCCGTCCGACTCACCCTCCGGCTGGCAGCCCGGTGCGCGGGGCGGTCGCCAGGTGGTCACCGACCCGCTTGACCATGAGGGTCATCTCGTACGCGACCTGGCCGACGTCGGAGTCGGCGTCGGCGAGCACCGCCAGGCAGCTTCCGTCGCCGGCCGCCATGACGAAGAGGAACGCCTCGTCCAGCTCGACCACGGTCTGGCGGACCCTGCCGGAGTCGAAGTGGCGGCCCACCCCCTTGGCGAGGCTGTGGAAACCGGAGGCCACGGCGGCCAGGTGCTCGCTGTCCTCCCGGGTGAGGTCCTTGGAGCTTCCGGTGGGCAGGCCGTCGCCGGAGAGGACCACGGCCTTGCGGATGCTGGCGACCCGGTCGACGAGCTCGTCGAGGAGCCAGTTGAGCGGGCCGGAGCCGCGGCCCCTGGTGTCGTTGCCGGACTGCGGTGCGGTCATCGACCGTCCCCTTCGTTCTCGCTGCCGGGACCGGTGGCGGCAGGGCTGCCGGCCTCGGTCACGGACTGGTGTGGTGCGGGTCGCCGCGGCTGCTGCGCCTGGTCGGGCTGCTGGGCGGGCGCGGCCTTCGGAGTCTCCTGTGCCTGCTGTGACTGGGTCGCCTGGTCCGCCTGCTGCCGGGCGTGGTGGTCCCGGCCCGCGGTCCAGCCGCGCTGGAGCGAGGACATGCGCCGGCGTACGTCCTCGGCGTCGCGGTCGGCCCCCGGGTCCGCGGCGGCTTCGGCGGGGGCCGGGGCCGGCGCGTCCTTGAGCTGGGGCGCGAGGCTGGCCTGGCGGACCCGGCGGGGCAGGGTCGCCCCGGAGGGCGCAGCCGCGGGGTGCGCCGGGCCGTTCGGGGCAGGTGCGTCCTGCGCGGGATCCGGGACCGCCGAGACGGGGCGGGGCTCCACGCGGCGGCCGTGCTCGGCCACCAGGGTCGGGGTGGGGCGGCGGCGCGGGAGCGGGACGGCGCCGGGCGAGCGGGCGCCGTCGGGGCGGGCGGAGTCCGCGCGCGCCGGCTCCAGGCGCACCGGGCCGGTGGGCGGCAGGGGCTCCCGCTCGTGGTCGCGGTGATCGCGGTGGTCACGGCTGCGGTCGCGGTCCCGGTCGTGGCTCCGGTCGCGGTCGCGCAGGCCCTCCCGGCCCGGGTCGCGGTCGGTGAGCCGGGCGCCGCCCCGTTCGGCGGCGGCGTCGGCGGACCGGTCGCCCTTCCAGAGGCCCGTGCGGTCGCCGGGGCCGTCCGGGGTCCGCTCGCCCATGCGGTCCGCGATCCGGTCGCCCTTGCGGGGGCCGCCGCGATCGGTGTGCCGGTCCGCGTGCGGGCGGCCTGCCGGGCGCAGGCCGAGCAGGGAGTTGCGCGAGATGCCGTTGGGCGGGGTCTCGTCGTCGAGGGTGGCCATGGCGGGCCTGCCCTTGGCTCCGGAGAGCCCGGTGAGCCCGGCGGCTGCGGCGGGGCCCGTGATGCCGCTGGGGGCGTCCTCCGGGGCCGGGACGGGCTCGTCCAGCCCCAGCATCCCGATCGGGGCCTCCAGCTCGACGGGGCCGCGCAGTTCGGCGCCGGCCGGGAGCCGGCGGCCGGCGGCGTTGCTCTCGGCGACGGCCCTCTGGCGCGAGGCGCCCACGGGGCCGCCGAGCGCCTTGCCGCCGGCCAGCCGGATGCCGGTGCCGTTGGTCTCGGGAGCCTCCGTCAGCAGGGCCACCGGGAGGAAGACCACCGCGGTGGTGCCTCCGTAGGGGCTGATCTGGAGGCGGACCTTGACGCCGTGCCGGTGCGCGAGCCGGCTGACGACGAACAGGCCGAGCCGGTCGGTGTCGGAGAGCTCGAACTCGGAGGTCTCGCTGAGCCGCAGGTTCGCGTCGAAGAGCGCCTCGGGGGTCATGCCGAGGCCGCGGTCGTGGATCTCCAGGGTGAAGCCGTTGGCCACGCGCTCGCCGAGGACCTGGACCGCCGTGTGCGGCGGGGAGAACACGGTGGCGTTCTCCAGGAGTTCGGCGATGAGGTGGGTGACGTCGGCCACGGCCGGGCCGCCGATGCCCAGGCGCGGCAGGCGGCGCACCTCGATGCGCTCGTAGTCCTCCACCTCGGCGACGGCGGCCCGTACGACGTCCATCAGCTGGATGGGCTTGCGCCACTGGCGGGAGGGCGCGGCCCCGGAGAGGATCACCAGGCCCTCGGCGTGGCGGCGCATGCGGGTGGTCATGTGGTCGAGGCGGAAGAGGTCCGCGAGCTCCTCGGTGTCCTCGGTGCGCCGCTCCATGGTGTCGAGCAGGGTGAGCTGGCGGTGCAGCAGCACCTGGTTGCGGCGGGCCAGGTTGACGAACACTTCAGAAACACCGCGACGGAGCTCCGCTTGCTTGACGGCGGCCTCGATGGCCGCGCGCTGGAGGGAGTTGAGGGCCTGGCCGACCTGGCCGACCTCGTCCTTCTCGTACTCCAGGCGGGGGGCCTCGGTCTCCACGTCCACGAGCTCGCCCGCGGCGAGGCGGCGCATCACGCCGGGGAGGCGGATGCCGGAGACCTCGTGGGCCTCCTTGCGGAGCCGGGAGAGGTCGCGGATCAGCTCGCGGCCGATGCGCATCGACAGGACGAGGGAGACGATGAGGGCGATGAACCCGAGCACCCCGGCGAGGGCGGCCTGGACCAGGACGTCCATGGCGACGGGCTCGACGCGCTTCTGGTAGCGGTCGCCCGCGGCGGTGCCCATGACGGCGAGGTCTTCGAGCACCTTGCCCGCGGCGGCGTCCCACTGGCCGGCGGTCACGTTGCGCGGGCTGTGGGTCGGACCCTGGACGAGGAATCGTTCCTCTGCTTCGCGCAGGGAGCGGCTCTCCGGGTTGTTCCAGTACTGCTCGAACTGCTCCCGGTCGGCGGCCGGGAGGATCGCGAGGTTGAACTCGTAGAGCAGCTTGCGGTTGGCCACGAAGTCGGAGACGTGCCGGATGTCCGCCTGGCTGACGTTGCGGGCGGCCAGGGCACCGGCGACGAGGGCGTCCTCCCGCGAGAGCGTCTCGCGGGCGCGGGTGATGCCGACGAGGGCGCGGCCCTGCTTGTCCATCTCCACGTCCTCGAGCGCGTGGAGGTTCATGAGGAACTCGTAGCAGGGGTCCACGAGCCGGTTGTAGAGCTCCAGCGCCTGGTTGGTGTCGAGGGAGCCCCCGTCCACCGCGCTGCGCAGCGCTCCGATGCTGCGGAAGGCCTCGAGGATGGAGCTCAGGTGCCGGGCGGAGGCCGGGTCGAGTTCGTCGGCGATCTCCGCGTCCTGGGCGTCGGCGGAGATCTTCTCGACCGCTTCGTCGGTGGCCGCCCGGTTGATGAGCAGCTCGGTGTTGGCGACGGCGGCGCGCGGGTCGCCGATGACCACGAGGGTCTGGCGGCGCTCCTTCTGGATGACGCGGACGACGTCCTCCACGGGGTAGCCGACCTTGTCGATGACGTAGGCGACACCGAGCAGTTGGACGGCCTGCCGGCCGGTGATCACGGTTGCGAAGCCCCAGAGGGCGGTCAGGGAGATGAGCGGCACAAGGAGCAACGCCACGATCTTCCGGCGGATGGACTTCCCGCGAAAGCGCATGGCCTCCCCAGCCTCCCCAGCTCAACCCCGTTACCGGGGGTTGGTGTTCCGTCATTTAAACGGCGTGAGCCTACTACTGCCACAGCGAACCTTCGAAGGCCTGTCCGGACGTTTTCGGCCTGGCCCCCGGACGAAGATCACGAGTTGTCCGATAGTTCCCGTGAAGTGCGGCCCGATATGTGGCAGATGACACTTGGTGGGGCCTCGGTTCCCTTAGCCGAATGGATGGCTGGAATTCTTCGTTCCGCGACACTTCGGGGCGCACGGTGCGTCCGGGATCCGGGAATCTATCGGCCCCTTCGCGCGTCTACCTGTTCGGGGCGGGCATGAGCGGCCGCGTGGAGGGGAGGGACCGACCATGGCGAAGAGGCACGAGGACGACCGCGAGGGCGCGGGGACCGGGGCGCCGCAGGGGCGGGACCTGTGGGTGGACCAGCCTGCGGGGCGCAGGCGCATGCCGGACCCGGTGCGGAGGTCCGCCGTGCGGGCGGTGCTGATCGTCGCCGTGACGCTGACGGACGCGACGATCGCCTTCTTCCTGACGGTCACCGGCTCCTGGCTCGCGCTTCCGCTGTCGCTGTGCGCGATAGCGGGGGTGGTCGTGGCCACCTGGGGCGTGCTCGACGTGCTGATCACCCGGCAGACGTGGAACCAGCGCTACGGAGTCCTCTCGGAGCCCAGCAGTACGGCGCGGGACCGGCGCCGCGAGCGCCGCAGGGCGCGCCGGGAGGCCCGGTCGGCGCCTCCCCTGCCGCCCCGCGTACCGGCGCGCGGCGAGGCGACCGGCATCTGGCCGCCGTCGACGGGCGCGGGGCGGGGCTGAGGCGGGAGAGCGGGCAGCCGGCCAACTGGCCAGCCGGCCAGCCCGCTAGCTGCGGCGGTACATGCGGGTCGCCGTGATCTCGCCGTGGATCGTCTCGCCGTCCGTGAACTGCTGGGGCAGGCCCGGGCGCAGGTGTTCCTCGACGCTGATGTACTTCAGGCCCGCGCGCAGGTCGGCGTCGTTGCGCAGCCGGATCACCAGCGGGAACTCGGCGAGGGCCGTGGTGTCGAACAGGCCCGTGGTGTACAGGAGCTGGACGCCGAGCGCGTCCGAGACGGCCCGCTGGAGTTCCAGCAGGTACGTGGCGTTCGCGCGCCCGATCGGGTTGTCGAGGAAGAGCGTGCCCGCGTGCCGGTGCTTGTCGCGGCCCCGGTCGTTGCTGCGCAGCGCCGCCATCGTGCAGTACAGCGCGATCGCGGCGGTGAGCAGCTGGCCGCCGGAGAACACGTCGCCCATCTGGCCGACCGGGACCCGCTCGGCGCGCAGCACCGCGTCGGGCTTGAGGATCTCCACCGCGATGCCCTTGGGCTCCAGGGCCGCCTGGACCCCGTGCAGCAGCAGCGACATGCCGTCGCGGCGGCCTTCGCCGAAGGTGGCGGTGCTGTTCTTCTTCAGGGCGCCGCGGGTCGCCTCGTCGATGACCTCGCCGAGCCGCTCGGTGAGGGTGGCCTGGTCGGGCTCCTCGAAGCGGATGCGCAGGAACTCCTGGCCCGACCACTCCCCCAGCCCCTCGGGGAGCTGGGAGAGCCGCTGGGCGGAGCGCAGGGTGGCCAGGGCCGATTCCACGAGGCCGCGCAGCCGGTCCACGATGCTGTCCCGGTTGCGCTCCAGCTGCGCCAGCTCGTCGGTGAGGACGCGCAGCCGGGGGGCGAAGGCCACGGCCCAGGCCGCGGCGTGTTCGGGCAGGGCGGAGGCGGGCAGTTCGCGGATCTGCTGGCGCGCGGGGGTGCGTACCTGCTCGTAGCGGTTGGCGTTGGCGTGCCGGACCAGGATGTCGCTCGCCTCGCGGACGGCGGCCTCGGCGGCCGACAGGTCGGCGGCGCAGGCCCGTAGCGCGCGGCGGGCCTCGGTGGCCGACTGGCGGGCCTCCTCCAGGCTGCCGGGGTGGGTCACCGGCTCCTGCTCGTCCTCCTGGTGGGTGTGGTCGCGCAGGAGGTCCCGGAGCATGGCCGCGGTCTCGTCGAAGCCGCCCGCGCCCTCCTCGGCGGTGCGGTGGGCGCGCAGCAGGTCGGCGTGGGCCGCGCGGGCGGACTCCACGGCGGCGGTGTGGGCGGCGAGTTGGGCGGTGGCGGTGCGGAGCCTCGTCTGGGCGTCCTCGACGTTGTCGGGGATCAGCTCCTCGGGCAGCTCGGTGTGCGCCTCGCCCTCGGCGGGGGCGTGCCGTTCGGCCTCGCCGCGCAGCCGGCCGAGCTGCTCGCTCGCGGTGGAGGCGCGGGTCTCCAGCATCTGTACGAGGGCTTCGGCGCGGGCGGCGGCGGCCTGCCGGGAGGGGCCGTCGGCCCCGTCGGTGCCTTCGAGGAGCTGGGCGGCGCGGGTGCGGACCTTGTTGGTGAGACGGTCGAGTTCAGCGAGGGCCACGGACTCGTCGCTCTCGGCGCGGGCCTGTTCGGAGCGCAGGTCGGCGCCGACGCCGACCTTCTCGTAGAGCTGGGAGGCGGCGCGGTAGGCCTCGCGCAGCGCGGGGAGCGGGGCCTTGGCCGTGCCGTCGCCCGAGGGCAGCGGATCGGGGGCTCCGGCGATCTCGGCGCGCTCGGCGCGCAGGGCGCGGGCGGTGCGGCGGGCGTCGTCGGCGGCGCGCTGGGCGGCGCGGCGGTCCTCGTCGGCGGCCCGGGCGCGGTCGAGGCAGACCTCGGCGCGGGCCTCGGACTCGGCGGCGTCGTCGGCGAGTTCGCGCAGCCTGGTCTGCCAGCCGGCGCGCTCGCGCAGCCGGTACGCGAGGCCGGCGAGGGCGTCCGCGACGCGGCGGGCGCGCTGGGCGGTGTCCTGGCGCTCGTCGCGGACGCGGGCGGCGTCGGCGGCGGCCTCGTCTGCCTCGGCGCGTACGGTACGGGCCTCCGCGAGCTCGGCGTCGGTCTCCTCGGCGAAGCCGCGGGCTGCGGCGGCCTGCTCCGCGAGCTCGGTGAGGCGGCCGGGCGGGCAGCCGGTGCGCCAGGACCGCAGCCGGGCGGCGAGCTCGCGGTCGCCGGACAGCCGGGCGGCGAGTTCGCGGATCTCGGTGTCGCGGGCGGTGGCGCGGGCGCGCAGCGCCTGGCGCTCCTCGTCGGCGGCGTGCTCGTCGTGCATGGCCGGGTTCGGCGGGACGATGAAGATGCCGGAGCCGGTGGCGTCGCCGGCCGGGGGAACCGGCGCCAGCAGGGCGGCGGCGGTGCCGACGGCGACGGTGGAGCGGGGCAGCAGGGCGGCGCCGGAGAGGACCTCGCGGGCCCGGGAGTGGGTGTCGGGGTCGGTGATGACCACGCCGTCGACGAGTTCGGGGCGGGCGGCGAGGACGGCGGCGTGGTCGGCCGGGTCCACGGACTGGGCGAGGTAGCGCCAGCCGGGGAGGGCCGGGATGCCGTGTTCGCCGAGGAACTCGACGGTGGCGAGGACGTCGGGGCCGGGCGGCAGCAGGCCGCCGTTGCCGAGGGCGCCCAGGATGCGGGAGTCGTCGGCGGCGGCGGTGCGCAGGTCGAAGAGCTGGCGTTCGGCGGCGGCGACTCCGTCGGTGAGCAGGGTGCGCAGGTCGTCGGCGCCCCGGTCCAGGTCCTCGACGGTGAGCCATCCGGCGGGGACGGCCGCGGCGCCGGTGTTCCGGCCGTCGGCGGCGCCGGGGGCACCGGGGGCGGCGTGGCCGTCGCCTCCGGCGGGCCCTGCCGATCCGGAGCTCCGGCCCTCGGCGGAGCTGTTGGCCCGGGAGCCCTGCCCCGTGGCGTCGGGCCCCGATCCGCCGGCCGGCGTACCGCCGTGGGCGCGCAGGGACGGACGGGCTGGGTCGGGGGCCGACGGGGCGCCCAGGAGGGCCGCCAGGCGCGGTGCGGAGGCCAGGGAGGCGGCGGCCCGGTGCTCGGCGTCGTGGGCCGCCTCGGCCGCGTCGGCGGCGTCGGCCGCGCGGGCGGCGGTGAGTTCCGCGCGGGATTCCGTCGCGGCGGCCTCGCGGGCGGCCTCGGCGGCTGCGCGGGAGGCCTCGCGGGACTCGTCCCAGGCGGCCACGGCCGTCTTCTCCGCGTCGGCGGCGGCCAGGGCGGCGCGCGCCGGGTCGGCGTCGGGGGCGGAGTCGTCGAGCCAGCCGGCCCGGACGGCCTCGGCGGTCTCCTGCTGGACCTCGGCGAGGCGGGCGCGCAGGTGCTCGGCCTCGCTGCGGGCCCGCTGCGCGGCCGTGGCGGCGGCGGTGGCCGCGCGGTGGGAGGACTCGCCGGTCTCCTGGAGGACGGCGGAACGCTCCTCCTCCTCGTTGGCGGCCCGCTCGCCCAGCTCGGCGGCGGCGTGCAGGGCCCGTACGAGCTCGGTGGCGGCGGTGGCCCGGGCGGCGAGTGCCGGGGCGGCGTCCCGCTCGGCCTCCAGGATCGCGGCGGCGACCCGGGCGGAGCGGTCGGCGGCGGAGCGGTGGCGCAGGACGTGCTCGGCGGCCTGCCAGGCGGAGTGCAGGGTGCGGGCTTCGAGGAGTTCGCGGCGCTGCGCGGCGGCGGCCTTGTCGGCGACGGTCAGGGCCAGTGAGGCGTGCCGGTAGGCCAGTTCGGCCGAGACGGCGGCGCTGCGGGTGCGCGCGGACTCGGCTGCGGTGACCTGGTGGGCGGCGGCGGTGACCCGCTGCGCGAGGTCGGCGGCGCGGCCGCGCTCCTCGCCGGCGCGGGCGGACAGGCGCCGGGCGAGGGTGCGCGTACGGCGTTCGGCGCCGGCGTGGACGTCGCGGAGCCGGGAGCGGGCCGCGGCGGCCTCGACGATCTTGGTGAGGAGGTCCACGGAGCCCGCGGTGAACTCCCGTTCGGCCATCAGCTCGGCGCGGCGGCCGAGCTTGTTGCCGAAACCGTGGACGAGGTCGGCGAGGCCGTCGGTGTCCCGGGTGTCGGTGACGGCACGCAGTAGGAGGTCGGTGAAGTCGGAGTCCTTCTTGACCGCGAAGAGGCCGGCGGCCTCGCCCTCGTCGGCGTTCATCTCGCGCTGGTAGCGGAAGAGTTCGGGGTCGAGGCCGACCTCGGTGAGGTGCTCGTTCCAGCGGTCGTGGATCTCCTCGAAGTACACCTCGAGGTGCGGGTACGCCTTGCCGGCCTCGGTCAGGGCGTCACGGAAGCCCTTCATGGTGCGGCGCCGCCCCTGGGCGCCGGAGGCCCCTTCCACGGGCGGGCGCACCGAAGTGGCCTCGGCCACCGGGAGGTTGTCCAGGCTGAGGCCCGGGCCGGGGCGGAAGGAGTACCAGGCCTCGGCGAACTTGCGCGGATCGTTGGAGACCTGTCGGCCGCGCCACTCGCTGACCTTGCCGACGACCACGCACTCGCCGGTCTGGGTGTGCTGCCATTCCAGCGCGACGTGGCCGCAGTCGTCGGCCAGCAGGAACTTGCGCAGGACGCCCGAGCTGGCGCCGCCCAGGGTGTTGCGGTGGCCGGGCAGCATCACCGAGAAGATCAGCTTGAGCAGGACGGACTTGCCGCCGCCGTTCTCCAGGAAGAGCACGCCGGCGGGCGCGGGGCGGCGCGGCGGGCCGGTGGGCTCGTCCTCGAAGAACTCCGCCTGGGTGGGTGCCGGGTGGGGCACCGGCTCGCCGACTCCGCGCAGGTCGAGCACGGTGTCGGCGTAGCGCGCGCCGGCGGGCCCGATGGAGTAGAGACGGATCCGGGACAGCTCGTACATGGCGGCGGACTCTCGTGGTCTTTCGTAGGTCGTACGGGGACGGGTGGCGGGCGGGCAGGGCTGCCGGGGCGGCTCAGGGGTGGAAGGGCAGGCCCGCGTCGGCGGCGAGTTCGAGGTCGTCGCCCTCGGGCGGCGGCAGCAGGCTGGCGGAGCCGTCGCTGACGGGGACCACGCCCAGGTCGAGGAGCTCGGCCATGGCCGCGCTGCCCGCCATGTCGCGGACCTGGAGCTGGTAGCGGGGGGTGGTGCGGTACGTGCCTCCGACGTCGTCACCGGTGCGCTGGAGGAAGCCGGAGTCGGTGAGGAAGGCGGCGGCCTTGCCGACGATGCCGGTCGTGGAACCGGCCAGCCGGCGGGCGTCCTTGGTGGCGCCGGTCGCGCTGCGGCGGGCATAGACCCGCCAGGCCGCCTCCAGGCCGGGGGCGTCGGAGGCCGGGTCGGTGTTCTCGCCGAGCTCCTCGGCGCGCTCCTCCAGGCGGCGGCAGGTCTGCCGGACGAAGGCGTCGACGCCGTTGACGGTGATCCGGCCGATGTAGCCGTCGTCGGCGAGGTCCTCGGGGCGGGGGAAGGCCAGGGCCGCCACGGCGAGGTGGGCGAGGCCGTGCAGGAAGCGGTCCGCGGAGTCGGCGGAGGTGCGGCGGGCGTAGTCGCCCATCCGGACGGCGAAGACGGAGTCCTCACCGGCGGCCACGGCCATGCCCGCGCGGGAGGACACCTCCAGGACGACCAGGCCGAGGCCGGTGGCGACGGCGTCGGCGAGCCGTGCGAAGGCGGGGTCCTCGCGGTAGCGGCGCAGCAGTTCGGCGTACTCGGCGTCGCGGGCGGGCAGCAGCTTGGGCTGGAGCCCGAACGCGACGAGGCGGGCCGCGTCGGCGGCGTCCGCCGGGGTGACGGGGCCCTGCGGTCCCTGCGGGGCTTGGACCGGGATCGGGGCCGGGGTCTCGTGCGCGTCGGGCTCGCTCCACGCGGGGTGCTGCTCGGCGTGGTGGTCGCTCACGGGTGGGTCTCCTCGGTGGTGCCGGTACAGGTACGGGTGCGGGTGCGGGTGCAGGTGCGGGTGTGCTGGGCACGGGCGTGGTGCGGGGCAGCGGCTCGCGTACGGGCGTGCGCGGGTGGCCGTGCGGTGGCAGGCCCGGCGGGACCGGCAGCCGGGCCGGCGGGGACGGTTCTTCCCCCACCCCGCCCCTTCCCGAAAGCGGGGGCAAGCCCCCACACCCCCAGGTGGGACCGGGCCACCAGGGGCCCCGCCCCGGCGTCGGAGCCTGCGGGCCCGCCCGGGCCGGCGGCACCGCCGGGCACGTGCGCGGGGCCGGCCCCGGGGCGCGCGGCCCAGCCGGGCGAAAGCGCATTGACCGCCCCGCGGTGTGCAGCCCAGTCGGGCACAGACGCAGGGACCGACCCACGGCGCACAGCCCGGCCGCGCGAGGGCGCAGGGGTCGGCCCGGGGTGCGGGGCGCGGCCCGGTGAGGGGGTGGGTGCGGCCCGGCCGACTGTTGGTGTAGCCGTCCAACGACCCGGCGAGGGCGGGGTCACGCCGCCTCCGTGCGGTCCGCCGTCATGGCTGCCGCGTCCAGGAGGGCGGTGCCGACGATGAGGTCCGCGCCGCCGAATTCCGGGTCGTCGAGTTCCGTGCCGTCGTCGACCGCGAAGAGGAGCCGCTCCTCGCCCTGGCGGTACGCCGTGCCCACCGCCGGGCTCGCCGCGTGGACGGCCAGCAGGGCGACCAGGTAGGGGAGGTCGGGGTCGGAGCGGCGGGCTTCGGCGAGGAGGCCGGACAGGCGGCGCGGGGCGTCGTGCGGGAGTTCCAGGAGGGCCATCGCGGCGGCGAGCTGCTCCTCGCTGAAACGGCTGTCGTCGGGGGTGGCGATCAGGTCCGGCTCCGGCATCTCCACGCCGAGGTGTTCGCGCTCCACCGGTGGGGTCAGCAGGATCTCCACCAGGTCCGCGACGCGGACGGAGACGGGGGTGCGCAGGCCGGCTCCCGACGCGAAGAAGGCGTCCGTGACCCGGATGGCCTGCGCGACCGGGAGCGGCAGCGTGGGGGCCACCAGCTGCCCGTAGAGGTCGATCCCGGAGCGCGGCGCGGGGGCCGCGAAGGCCTGGCGGTCCTGTTCGGCGCGGAAGAGCGGGCCCGCGTCGAGCAGTCGGGACTGGAGCTGGGTGTGGCGGCGGATGCAGTCCTTGACGATGTCGACGAGCTCGGCGGCGCGGCGCTTGTTGTCGGGCTCTTCCGCCTCGTCGCGGGCCTTGCGGATGTTGGTGAGGATCGCGTTCTCGTGCCGGTAGCGGTCGGCGACGTGGTCCAGGGCCTCCGCGATCATGTCGGGGACGGTCACCAGCCAGTCGACGGCCCGCACGTTGCGGCGGGTCGCGTCGAGCGTGCGGCGCAGGGTCTCGGCGTACTGGACGGTGCGGTAGCGGGCCTGTTCGGCGGCGAGCTGGGCGTCGGCGAGCCGGCCCCGGCTGATCAGGACCTCCAGCTTGACCTCGGCGGCGATCTGCGCGCTGGTGACGTCCGTGTCGAGGGCGCCGACCAGGACGTTGACGGCCTCGTCGGTGGTCCGCAGGTACACCGCGCCGCCGTAGCCCGGGACTTCCTCGATCAGCTTGAAGTCGTAGTCGCGGCGTACGTACACCCCGTCCGGGCCGAACGTGCCGTAGATCGCGCGGAATCCGCGGTCGACGCTGCCGACGTTGATCAGGTTCTCCAGCACCCAGCGGGCCACCCGCTCGTGCTCGGCCGCAGGGCGCGCCGGCGCCTGGGCGGCGACGCGCGGCAGCAGGCGGGCCACTATCTGCTCGTGGTCCGCGCCGGTGTCGAAGTCCATGTTGAGCGTGACCAGGTCGATCGCGGCGAGCGCGACCTCCGCCATCGCGTAGACCCCGTACTCGCCGGCCAGATTGGCCTTGCGTACGTCGAGGTCGTGCAGCGGGGCGGTGCAGGCGAGCGCGCGCAGCCGCCGGGCCAGGCCCTCGTCGGCGGCCGGGCCCGACGCCGGAGAGGGAAGGGTCTTCGCCGGGGCAGGGAGAGTCACGGGCAAAGACTAGGCGCTGACCCTGACAACATCCCAAACGGGATGGTTCGCCCGATCCTCCCGCCGTCGGCGGGAGCGCGGCCCGCACCCGGCCCGCGGCGTGTTCTGGATCCGGAAGAGACGGCCTACGCTCACCGCATGGCTTCCATGATCACGCCGGAATCCCCGGCGGCCGGCCCCGTGATCGATCTCAACGCCGACCTCGGCGAAGGCTTCGGGCGGTGGACGCTGACCGACGACGAGGCCCTGCTGTCCGTCGTCACGAGCGCCAACGTCGCCTGCGGCTTCCACGCCGGCGACCCGTCCATCATGCGCCGCGTCTGCGAGCTGGCGGCCGCGCGCGGGGTGCGGATCGGCGCGCAGGTCTCGTACCGGGACCTGGCGGGCTTCGGCCGCCGCTCCATGGACGTGCCGGCCGGTGAGCTGGCCGACGAGGTGGCCTACCAGATCGGGGCGCTGGAGGTCTTCGCGCGGGCGGCCGGTTCCCGGGTGTCGTACGTGAAACCGCACGGCGCGCTCTACAACCGCACCGTGCACGACGCGGGCCAGGCCGGCGCCGTGGTGGCCGGCGTGCTGCTCGCGGCCGGTCCCGGCGGGCTCCCGGTGCTCGGGCTGCCCGGTTCCCTGCTGCTCGCCGCCGCCGGGCGGGCCGGGCTGGCGGCCGTCCCGGAGGCCTTCGCCGACCGCGCCTACACCCCCGCGGGCACCCTCGTACCGCGCGGCGAGCCGGGCGCCGTGCTCCACGACCCGGACGCGGTGGTGGCCCGCGCGGTGGACATGGCCGCCTCGCACGCGGTAACGGCCGCGGACGGCTCCCGGATCCCGGTGGCCGCCCGCTCCCTGTGCGTGCACGGGGACACCCCCGGGGCGGCGGAGCTGGCCCTGCGCGTCCGCGGGGCGCTCGGCGGCGCCGGGGTACGGGTGGAGGCCTTCGCGTGAGGGCGCTGGAGGCCGGCGCCGGGGCGCTGCTGCTGGAGGTGGACTCCGCCGAGGAGGTGGCCGCGCTCCACGCGGAGCTGCTGCGCCGGCGGGACGCGGGCGAGCTGGGCGGCGTACGGGAGATCGTGCCGGCGGCCCGGACCGTCCTGCTCGACGGGGTACGGGAGCCGCGCGCCCTCGCGGCCCGGATCGCCCGCTGGCGGGTCGCCCCGCTGGCGCCGGCCGACG
The DNA here is from genome assembly GCF_049310065.1 of Streptomyces tatrensis. Lineage (NCBI taxonomy): Bacteria > Bacillati > Actinomycetota > Actinomycetes > Kitasatosporales > Streptomycetaceae > Streptomyces > Streptomyces tatrensis. The sequence continues at coordinate 1,808,397 of NZ_JBMDLB010000011.1, forward strand.
GGCCGCCCCCGGTGACGGTCCCGGTGCGCTACGACGGCCCGGACCTCGCGGAGGTGGCCGCGCTGTGGGGGGTGTCCCCCGGGGAGGTGCCCGGCATCGTCGGCGCGATCACCTTCCGGGTGGCCTTCTGCGGGTTCGCCCCCGGCTTCGGCTACCTGACGGGGCTGCCCGCCCGCCTCCACCTGCCCCGGCGCGCGACGCCCCGTACGGCGGTGCCGGCGGGCTCGCTGGCCCTCGCGGGCGAGTACGCGGGGGTCTACCCGCGCTCCTCCCCCGGCGGCTGGCAGCTGATCGGGTCCACCGACGCGGTGCTGTGGGACCCGGCGCGCGAGTCGGCCGCGCTGTTCGCGCCGGGGGTACGGGTGCGGTTCGCCGGGGCGGGGGCCGCGCGGTGAGGGGGCTGGAGGTCGTACGGGCGGGCGCGCTGACCACCGTCCAGGACCTGGGCCGGCCCGGGTACGCCCACCTCGGCGTCCCCCGTTCGGGGGCCCTCGACACGGGGGCGCACGCGCTGGCGAACCGGCTGCTGGGCAATCCGCCGGGGGCCGCGACGCTGGAGACGACCCTGGACGGCGTGGGTCTGCGGGCGGTGGGCGGTCCGGTCGTGGTGGCGGTCACGGGGGCGCCCTGCGCGGTACGGGTCGACGGGCGCGCGGCGGCCTGGGGAGCCCCGGTCCTGCTGCGCGCCGGGGCGGAGCTGGAGGTGGGCCGGGCGGAGTCGGGACTGCGCGGCTACGTGGCGGTGCGCGGCGGGTTCGCGGTGGAGCCGGTGCTGGGCAGTCGCTCGACCGATCTGCTGTCGGGCCTGGGCCCGCCGGTCCTGATCGAGGGGGCGCTGCTGGCGGTGGGCGCGCCCGGTCCGGATCCGGTGGCCGGGGCGGACGCCCCGGCGGCGCCGGGCCCGCCTGCGGAACTGGTGCTTCCGCTGCGGTTGGGGCCGCGGGCCGACTGGTTCACGGCGGAGTCGGTGACGGGGCTGCTGCTGCGGGCGGCGTACCGGGTCTCGGCCGCTTCGAACCGCATCGGGCTGCGCACGGAGGGGCCGCCGCTGGTCCGGGCCCGGGGCGGGGAGCTGCCGAGCGAGGGGATGGTGCTCGGCGCCGTCCAGGTTCCGCCGGACGGGCAGCCGGTGGTCTTCCTGGCCGACCACCCGGTCACCGGCGGCTATCCGGTCGTCGGCGTCGTCCCGCCGGGCCCCGCACTCGACGCGGCGGCCCAGGCCCGGCCGGGGGTCCCCGTGCGGTTCGTGCGGAGCCGCTGAGGCGGGGCACGTGCGAGCGCGCGGTGCCCGGCCGGTGAAACGCTTCGCGCGGCAGATGCCAAGTACGGGTGAACGGGGCCGCAGGGGCCCCGCACACCGGGGAGGAAACGGGTGCGCAACCCATCACGGGAGGCCGGGCCACCGGATCTCACCACGCCCGAGGGGTTCGGCAGGTTCTACGAGGAGCACGTCGACGCCGTCCTCGGCTTCGTCACCCGCCGGGTCGCCGATCCGCACGTGGCGGCGGACCTGACGGCGGACGTCTTCCTCGCGGCGATGGGGTCGGCGGGCGGCTACCGGCCCGACCGGGGCGTGCCGGTCGCCTGGCTGTTCGGCATCGCCCGCAACGTCCTGTCGGGCCACGCCCGCGGCCTGGCCCGCGAGAGCGGCGCCCTGGCCCGGCTCAGCGGCCGCAGGCTCCTCGACGACGAGGACGTGGCCGCGCTGGAGGAGCGGATCGACGCGGAGCGGGCCTACCGGGCCGTCGCCGAGCGGCACGCCGCCCTGTCCGAGCCGCTGCGCGCGGCGCTCGACCTGGTCGTCGTCGACGGCCTCACGCCGGCGGAGGCGGCGCAGGCCCTGGGCGTCACCACGACGACGGTCCGCGTACGCCTGCACCGTGCCCGGCGCGCCCTGCGCGCCACCGACCCCACCCCGTTCTCCACCCCGGAACCGCACCTGGAGGTAGTCCGATGAGCAGCAGGTCCAGCGGGTCCGGCACGTCGAGCAGGCCCCGTGCGTTCGAAGGGCGGCTCAAGGCCGAGCTCATGACCCTCGCCGCGGAGCGGGTGCCCGCCGCCGCGCCCGTACGGTCTCCCGCCCGGCGCTACCGGATCCCGATCGCCCTCGGTGCGGTGGCGGCGGCGGTCGCGGGGCTGGTGTCCCTGCCGGTGCTCGGCGAGGACGGCGGTGCCTCGCCGGCGTACGGGGTGTCCCGGGAGGCGAACGGCGACATCTGGGTGCAGATCTACCGCCCGGAGGGGGTCCAGGGGACCGTGGACGAACTGCGGGCGCTGGGCGTACCGGCCACGGCGGTCCCGCGGCGGCCCTCCGAGCAGTGCCCGGCGACCGAGGCGTTCCCGGTCGGGCTGACGCCCGGGGAGGGCGGCGGGCAGCCGGCCGGTGAGATGGACGCGAGCGCGCACATGCTGATCACGCCGGGGACGGTGCCCCCCGGGCACACCCTCGTGCTGAGCACGCCGGTGGACGCGGCCGACATCCACGGGATCGGGTTCGGCGCCGTGGAGACGGCGAAGGTGCCGACTTGCGTGCCCGTCTACTCCGACCCGTCGAAGGCGCCCGTCCGCAAGCTCAGCCCTCAGGAGAAGGCCGCGCGCGACGCCAAGCTGCGGGGCGGGGACGCGGTCGGGTAGGAAGGCGGCCTCCGGCCGACCGCCCGGGTGCCCGCCGCCGAACGGCGACGGGCACCCGGGGGCCGGGTCCGCACGGGTGTCAGATCAGCGTGTCGTAGATGTTCCAGCCGCCGCCGACCAGGCTGCGCTTGCCGCTGAGCTGGTAGCCCCTGGTGTTCCAGGCGCCCTCGTACAGCCAGAGGTTCCCGTCGCGGCCCCGGGCGAGCAGCTCGGGGTTGTGGTTTCCGGTCTTCTGTCCGCCGAAGGCGAAGCCGGTGAAGGGGCCGAAGCCGGTGCCGATCTGGTGCCTGGCCCGGAGCGGGGCGGCGACGTCACCGTTCGGGTTCGTCTCGTAGTGCCAGAGGACCCCGGCCGCGTCCCTGGCCAGGAGCCCGTCGGGGAACGCCGTGAGGCTCGTGTACTGGTTCCAGCCGCCGCCGACCTTCACGCGCGGCTTGAACGGCCGCTCCGGGTTCCCCGTACCGCGGTAGAACCACAGGACCCCGTCACGGTCCCGGGCCAGCAGATCACTGACCCCGTCCCGGCGGGAGTCGCCCATGCCGACGATGGACGTGTACTGGCCCCAGCCGCCACCCACCAGCTTGCGCGGCTTGAAGGGGTTCACGGGGTCGGCGCTCCGCTCGTAGTACCAGAGCTGCCCGGCGGCGTCGCGGGCCACCAACGCGGTGCCCGACCCCGTGGGCGCGGCCTCGCTGCCCACGTAGGAAGTGCGTAGATGTTCCAGCCGCCGCCGACCCTCGTGCGCGGCGCGTAGAGCGCGCTGCTGGTCTTGCCGTCGGACTCGTACTGCCACAGCACGCCGGCGGCGTCACGACCGAAGAAGGTCGGCCGCAGGGACGCGCGCCCCTCGACGAAGTTGATCCGGACGGGGGCCGTGGCCAGCGCGGCTCCGGCGGCGTTCGTCAGGTCGATCCGGCCCCCCATGTCACCGAACAGGTTGTCGGCAACGTTCATCTGCAGCACCCAGGTGACCTTCTGGCCGCCGGCGCTCGGCACGACGGTGGCAGTGGGCAGATTCAGGTAGAGGGTGCCGTCGTCGTCTTCGGTGGTGCCGCCGAAGAACTTGCACGGCGAGCCGGGGACCCCGTTCACCAGGCAGCCGACGTTGCTGAAGCCGCTGATCATCCTGGAGGGGGTGTCCCACCCTGCTCCGGGGGTGCGGTCGATCACCATCTGCGCCTTGACATCCCCGGAGTACCCCGCCGGCAGTTCGGCGGTGAACCGGATCTGCGAGACCGGCACGTCACCCATGCGGATGTCGCTGGTCTCCTGGACCACGGTCACCGGCGCGGCATCCTCCGCGGCAGCCGCCACCACCGGAGTGACGGCGGAGGCCGAGGCCATCGGAGCTGCCACGCTCGCAAGGACGGCAAGGCCGGCCACGAACGCGAGACGGGTACGGCCAGAGGCGCGTAGAGCGGTATTCACAATTCCCCCGTGGAACTCAAGAATTCAGGCATGCGGCATGCGGCATCAGAGAGCGCGCGTGCGTTCACCTGTACGACACCGCACACACCCCGAGGGTTGTACGTCGCTCAAGGGATCTTCGCGTCCTCAGACGTGCAGACGTGCACGCGTGCACGCACGAACGGCGCTTCGTGCGCCTCGGGGGTTGTACACCGGTACACCGGTACACCGGTCGACAGGTTTGCGGCGCGCGTGCCCGCCGCGGGCGCCGGCCCGGGTTGCCCCGGGCCGGCCGCTCCCCGCACTGCTACACCGCCGACTCCGGGGTGATGCGGCTGCGGACCGCCGACTGGACGTCCTCTTCCTCGGCCGGGTCCGCGGCCAGGCGGCGCAGGCGCGGGGCCACTCGGGCGTCGGCCGTCTCGGCGTGGCGGGCGGCCACCTCCCGGGTGGTCTCCTCGCAGTCCCACAGGCATTCGACGGCGAAGCCCGCCGCGAAGGAGGGGTCGGTCGCCGCCAGGGCCCGCGCGGCGCGGCCCCGCAGGTGGGAGGAGGCCGTCTCGCGGTAGATGTGGCGCAGTACCGGCGCCGCGCAGTCGATGCGGAGCCTGCCGGCTCCGTCGACCAGGGTGAACAGCGGCGTCGAGTCCGGGCCGGAGCCGCGGACGGTGGAGCGCAGGGCTCCGAGGACCAGGGTGGCGTCCTCGGCGCCGCCCCGGGCGGCCAGGAGGGTCCCTGCGGCCGTTCCGAGGGCATCGGGGCGCTGGACCCAGCGCCGGGCCCGCTCGACGGCGGCGGGGCCGCACATGCGCTCGTAGGCGGCTACGGCCGGCTCGTCGCCGGCGGCTTCGATGAGGTCCAGTACGGCCGGGTTCTCCGGCTCGGCGAGGACCAGGTGGTGCAGCGCGGTGGCGCGGGCGGCCTCTCCGGACGCGCCGGCGGCGGCCGCCAGGATCGCGGAGCGGTCTTCGGGGGTGGCCACGGCGGCGAGGCAGCGGGCGGCCGGGACGTGCAGGGGGGTGCCCCGGCGCAGTCCGTCGGCGGCCCAGTCGAAGACGGCCTGGACGCCCCAGCCGGGCTGGGGGCCGCGCGGGGTGAGCTGGCGCTGCCAGCGGTCGAAGGAGCCCTGCTGGCGGGCTGCGCGCAGCCGCTCGCCATAGGCGGGGTCCTCCTCCCACAGGCACCAGGGCCTGGGCTCGTAGGCGTCGCGGACGGCGGCGGCGAGCCGCGCCTCACCCTCGGCGGTGGCGGGGAACCGGGCGAGGACCGGGGCGCCCAGGGAGCGCAGCCCCTCGTCGTCGTCGCGCAGGGCGAGTTCGTCGAGGGCCCAGGCCCAGTTGGCGCCCGTGGCGGCGTACCGGCGCAGCAGCATGAGCGCGTCGTCGCGGCCGTACGAGGCCAGGTGGCCCAGGACGGACAGGGCGAGGCCCGTGCGGCGGTCGTCCTCGTCGACGAGGTCGTCGACGCTGAAGAGGTGGGCCTCGATCTCGCCCAGGGGGCCGTCGAGGTCCAGGTACAGGCGTGCGTAGTACAGGGAGCGGTTCTCGACCTGCCAGTCCTGGCGCGGATCGCCGGCCACGCAGAGGTTGAGCGCCGCGAGGGCCTCGGCCCTGGGCGCCGCGAGTGCGTGCAGCGTGCCGTCGCCGCGGCCGCGCTGGAGGAGACCGAGCAGGGTGCCGCTCGGCGCTATGACTGGTTCGAACATGGGAATGGCCTCAAATCAAGCTGGGGACGCAACCGGGAATCGGAATTCACAGGGCCGCGTAACAGCATGTGAGGACGTCCGCCGTCTGGTTCCGCTCGATGTAGACCATTGCCTTCTCACTCTCGTCGGTGTTCTCGGCCAGGGCGGCGGTCCCCCGGCAGGAGTGGGGGTCGGACACCCGTTGTGTCCTGCCCGCTCCTGCCCGTCCGTCCTGTCCGCGAATCGAATCCGACGCCATGATGACCCAGGCGGTTTGTGCACCGCGACCACATTTAAGGCCTCCGTGACCAACCCGTGAGGTCTGGACCGGTCAGGAACCGGGCCCGGAACCGGCCTGGGGACCGGCAAAAGCGGACTACTTGGCTCCGAAAAGTTCCAGCAGGTCGGCCTTGGCGAACATGCGGGCCGTGTCCACGGCGGAGGGCGTTCCGGCGTTCGGGTCGGCGCCTCCGGCGAGCAGCGCGCGGATGACGGCCTCCTCGCCCTTGAAGACGGCGCCGGCGAGCGGGGTCTGGCCGCGGTCGTTGGCGCGGTCGGCCTCGGCTCCGCGGGCCAGCAGGGCCGTGACGGCGTCGGCGTGACCGTGGTAGGCGGCGAGCATGACGAGGGTGTCGCCGCGGTCGTTGGTGAGGTTCGCCGGGACGCCCGCGTCGACGTACGCGGCGAGGGTCTCGGTCTCACCCCGGCGGGCGAGGTCGAAGATCTTGGTGGCCAGCTCGACGACGTCCTCGTCGGGAACGCCCGGAGAGTCCTGGACGGCCTGGGGGTCCTGGGAGTCCCGGGAGTCCTGGGAGCCGTTCTCGACGTGCTCACTCATCGGTCGTACCGCCTTTCACGGGCAGGGCTGCGCACGGCACTGCGTCCGTACGGGTGAAGCGTCAGAGTAACGCCCGGACCTGCACATGAGCGGCGCGGGCCGAGGCAATGATCACCCTGCGGCCCCCGTGCCCCCATCCCGCCAGGCGCGCCAGCCGGGATGGGCCGGTCAAGTGAAAAATTACTGGATTCACCCATATGCACCTTTTATCGCATTGATACTTGCTGTGAGCCTGGAAGAACTGATGGTGACTGTCCCCACCCACCAGGAGAACTGACTCATGGTCCTGTCCATCTCAGGTGTCGTCCTGCTCGGCATCATCTGCTTCCTGTTCTTCAAGAAGGACGGCATGAAGCTGACGCACGCGTTCGTGTGCGCCCTCTTCGGCTTCTTCCTCGCCGGCTCCGCCATCGCCCCCAGCATCACGGCGAGCACGGCGAGCCTCGCGAGCCTTCTCGGCGGGATCAAGCTCTAGCGCCCGGCCCCGGCACCCACCCCGAAGCATCCACAACTCCAGGAGACGCCCGTGGCCCGGCGCCCACTTCCCCGCATCCTCAGCAGCGGCACCGTGTCGCTGACCCGGGGCCGCGACTTCGCTCGCACGGCCGCCGACAGCGCCACGGACGTCCTCCATCCGCTCCTCACCATCGGACGGGGCCTGCGCGTCCTGGCCTCGGCCGGACGGCGCAAGTGGTGCGACACCCCCAAGGACAAGCGTGGTCCCGCGCTGTTCCTGGGAGCCGCCTGCGTCCTCGTGGTCGCGCTCGTCCCCTACGGCCCCCTCACCGCCCTGATCACCCTCATGGCGGCGGCGGCCTGGCAGGGACGCGACCGCACCCCGGTGAAGACCGGGCCCAGCGATGCCGAGACCGAACGGCTCGGCTCCCTCTACGAAGCCCTCGTGCCGTACTTCTCCATCCCGGAGGACCCGAGCCCCCTCTTCGCCCACGGCGGGGAGTGGGACAAGGCCTTCAGCGGCTACGAGTTCGACGAGGCGGGCCGCGTCACCCGGCTCCACATCCGCTACCCGGCCTACTTCACCGACGGCGAGGCCACCTCCAGGGCCCGGATCGAGGCACTGCTGCACGCCAAGTCCGGGCGCGGACGGGAGTATCTCTTCGACTGGGACGAGGAGGGAAACCAGCTCGACCTGAGCGTGCTGGCGGCGCTGCCCACGGGCATCGCCGCCCAGCCCTTCGTCACCTCCCCCGGTGAGACCGTGCTCGGCTTCACCGACACCGGCAGCGTGCAGCGCACCCTGCCCGTCCTGGACGGCGACGAGCCCCGGGACATGCCGCCGGTCATCTGGCGCACCGGCGCCCGTTCCGCAGAGCCCCACCTGCTGGCCGTGGGCCAGCCCGGCAGCGGTACGTCCACACTGCTGCGCTCCATCGCCCTGCAGGCCCTGCGGCACGGGGGCGACGTCCTGATCGTGGAGGGCGGCGGCACCGGCGAGTACTCCTGCCTCCTGGGCCGCGCCGGCGTCCTCGCCGTGGAGTGCGGGCCGGCCGGGGCGCTGGCCACCCTGGAATGGGCCGCCCGCGAGACCGAGCGGCGCCTGATCGCCACCCACCGGGCCCGCGAAGCCGGCCGGCCCGCGCCCGAGGACACCCGCCGCCCGCTGTGGATCCTGCTCGACCGGCCCAGCGTGCTGGCCCACCTGGCCGTCGCCGAGGGCGCCCCCGATCCGATCGCGCAGCTCCAGGTGCCGCTGCGGCACGGGCGCGCCGCGCACGTCACCGTGGTGGTGGCCGAGCAGTTCGACCACCTGGAGCTGCTGAACGACTCCGTCTGGCAGCACACGAGGGCCCGCGTGGTGCTCGGAGCCGCCACGATCCAGCAGATCGCCGATGTGCTGGGGCTGCCCCCGCACACCACGCCGACGGCCGTACTGCCGCCGGGGCGCGGGTACGCCCGGCTCGGCGCCGGTCCCGTGCACCGGCTCCAGGTGCCGGCCACGCCGGACCCGTACGACGACGCCACCCACCCGGGACACCGGCAGGCGGTACTGGACCTGCTGCCCGAGCGGCAGGCGCCGCCCAAGCCCGTCCCGGACCACGTCACCCTGGGCAAGCCGCTGCACATCGTCCAGCCGCCCGCCCAGGCGCAGGCCCCGGCGATCGACGCCTCGGAGATCCCCGAGGTCCCGGCGGACGCCCCGTAGGCCGTCCCTTCCGGATCCTTCCCGCTCCTACGCGACGAAGGTGCGCGGCGGCTCCGCCCCGCCGCCGCCCGCTCCGGTGGCCACCAGCCGGGCCGCGGCGGCCAGCCGGGCCGCCGCCTCCTCGGCCACCGGGCCGCCGACGGTGAAGGGGAGCCGGACGTAGCCCTCGAAGGCCCCGTCGACACCGAACCGGGGCCCCGAGGGGACCCGTACTCCCACCCGCTCCCCCACCTCGGCCAGCCGGGACCCGGAGAGCCCGCCCGCGCGGGCCCACAGCGTCAGGCCGCCGAGCGGGACCCGGAACTCCCAGTCCGGCAGCTCCCGGCGGACCGCCGCCACCAGGGCGTCCCGGTTCTCGCGGGCCTGGTCGCGGCGGATCTCCACGGCCTGCTCCCAGCCTCCGGTGCGCATCAGCCAGTCCACCGCGAGCTGTTCCAGCACGGGGGTGCCCAGGTCGGCGTAGGCGCGGGCCGCCACCAGGCTGCGGATGACGTCGGGGGCCGCGCGGACCCAGCCGATGCGCATCCCGGCCCAGAAGGCCTTGCTTGCGGAGCCGACGGTGATGACGGTGGAACCGGCCGGGTCGAAGGAACAGACGGGGCGGGGCATCTCCATCGCCGGGTCGAACTGGAGCTCGACCATGGTCTCGTCGGCGACGAGGACGGTACCGGCCGAGCGGGCCGCCTCGACCATCGCTCGGCGCTGCTCGTCGGAGGCCAGGGCCCCGGTCGGGTTGTGGAAGTCGGCGACCACGTAGGCGAGGCGGGGGGCGGAGTCGCGCAGCACCTGGCGCCAGACGTCCATGTCCCAGCCGGTCAGCCCCTCCCCCATGGCGACGGGCACGAGGCGGACCCCGGCGGCGCGCATGAGCTGGAGGATGTTGGCGTAGGAGGGGGATTCGACGGCGATCCGCTCGCCGCGCCCAGCGAAGAGGCTGCAGATGGCGTCGATGGCGCCCATCGCGCCCGTGGTGACCATGATCTGCTCGGGCATGGTCGGGATGCCGCGCTCGGTGTAGCGGTCGGCGAGCATGCGGCGCAGCGCGGGCAGGCCGGCCGGGTAGTCCCCGTGGGTGTGGGCGTACGGCGGGAGCTCCTCCAGGGCGCCCTGGACGGCCTTGGTGAGCCAGGGCTCGGGGGCCGGGAGGGCGGCGCAGCCGAGGTCGATCATCGAGCCGAGGGACTCGGGGGGCAGGGGCTCCAGGCCGCGGGCCGGCATGGGGTTGCCGGCGGGCACCGAGGTCCAGCTGCCCGCGCCCCGGCGGGATTCGAGGAACCCCTCGCCGCGCAGGGCCTCGTAGGCGGCGGCGACGGTGGTGCGGCTGACGGAGAGCGCGACGGCCAGCTCCCGCTCGGCGGGGAGCCGGGCGGCCACGGGGATGCGGCCTTCGAGGACGAGCATGCGGATGCCGTCGGCGAGCGTGCGGTACGCGGGCAGCTTGCGCCCGCCGGGCGCGGCGGTCCGGCCCTGCTGGGAGGTGATGAGCCGGCCGAGCTGTGCGGCACCTACGGCCGAGGTCCACTGCGCCATGACGTCCGGTCCACCTTCGTCGAATTGGCCCCTGTCGACCCGCGGGGGCCTGCATTGGATTGGTTCTGCGGGGTCCAGGGTGCCACGGAGGGCTCCGCGCGACATAGGGAGGCCCCGGGATCGGGCCCGCCGGTGGCGTCCGGAAGGTGGCCCTCGGCCTCTTCCCCCGCTCCGCCCCGGGCTACCGGACCGCGTACGTGTAATCCGGCCTCGATTCCCTGGCGCTGCGGGCCTGAGCCGGCGGGCCGTTCACCGGGCGGCCACCGGGCCGCTCCCGCGCCGGCGGGAGCAGGGGGCATACTGCCGCGGTGACGCATGCACGCCTACCCCACCCTTACCTCGACCACCCCGGTCCCATCCCCTTCGCGCACCGCGGCGGGGCCGCGGACGGGCTGGAGAACACCGCCGCGGCCTTCCGGCGGGCCGCCGCCGCGGGCTACCGGTACTTCGAGACCGATGTGCACGCCAGCGCCGACGGGAAGCTGGTCGCCTTCCACGACGCCACCCTGGACCGGGTCACCGACGGGCAGGGACGCATCCGGGAGCTGCCGTGGAAACGGATCCGCGAGGTCCGGGCCGGCGGGACCGAGCCCCTCGCGCTCTTCGAGGACCTCCTGGAGGAGTTCCCGGACGCCCGGTGGAACGTGGACCTCAAGGACGAGTCCGCCGTGCACCCGCTGGTCGGCCTGATCGCACGGACCGGGGTCTGGGACCGGGTGTGCGTGGGCTCCTTCTCCGAGCGCCGGGTCGCCCGGGCCCAGAAGATCGCCGGCCCCCGGCTGGCGACCTCGTACGGGGTGGCGGGGGTGCTCGGGCTGCGGCTGCGGTCGTACGCGATCCCCGCCGCGCTGCGCGCGGGCGCGGTGGCGGCGCAGGTGCCGGAGACCCAGGCGGGCATCCGCGTGGTCGACCGGAGGTTCGTGCGGACGGCCCACGAGCGGGGGCTGCAGGTGCACGTGTGGACCGTGAACGAACCGGAACGCATGGAGGCTCTCCTGGACCTGGGAGTCGATGGCATCATGACCGACCGGATCGACATCTTGCGCACGGTGCTGGACCGGCGCGGAGCCTGGGCCTGACCGGCCCGTTCGGCTGCGCGCCAGGTGGCGGTGGCCGCAGCGGTACGGGGACAGCGAGGGGGCACCGATGAGTGCGCAGACGACGGACGAGGCGGAACCGGGGGCCGAGGACGGCAGAGCCGCCGCGGCGGCGACGGCCGCGCGCAAGCGCGAGCAGCGCGGCTGGTACTTCTACGACTTCGCGGTGTCCGTGTACTCGGCGAGCGTGCTCACCGTGTTCCTCGGGCCGTACCTCACCTCGATCGCCAAGGCCGCGGCCGACGCCGAGGGCTTCGTGCATCCGCTGGGCATCCCGGTGCGTGCCGGTTCCTTCTTCGCCTACACGGTGTCGGCCTCGGTGATCCTGGCCGTGCTGCTCATGCCGCTGGCGGGGGCGGTCGCCGACCGGACCGGCCGCAAGAAGCCGCTGCTGGCCGTGGCCGCGTACACGGGGGCCGCGGCGACGGCCGGAATGTTCTTCCTGGCCGGCGAGCGCTACCTGCTGGGCGGGCTGCTCCTGATCGTGGCGAACGCCTCGCTGTCGGTCTCGATGGTGCTGTACAACGCCTATCTGCCGCAGATCTCCACGCCGGACGAGCGGGACACGGTCTCCTCGCGCGGCTGGGCCTTCGGGTACACCTCGGGCTCGCTGATGCTCGTGATGAACCTGGCGCTCTACATGGGCCACGACTCCTTCGGTCTCACCGAGGGCATGGCGATCCGCATCTGCCTGGCCTCCGCGGGCCTGTGGTGGGGGGCCTTCGCGCTGATCCCGCTGCGCCGGCTGCGGGACCGCGCCGTGGTCCGGGAGCCGGGGGCGGCCCCGGCCGTCAGCGGCTGGAAGCAGCTCGTCGCCACCCTGAAGGACATGCGGCGCTACCCGCTGACCCTGTCGTTCCTGCTGGCGTACCTGATCTACAACGACGGCGTGCAGACGGTGATCTCCCAGGCCTCGATCTACGGGTCGGAGGAGCTGAAGCTGGAACAGTCCACCCTCATCGGGGCGATCCTGCTCGTCCAGGTCCTCGCGGTGGCGGGTGCGCTGGGGATGGGCCGGCTGGCCCTCCGGTACGGCGCCAAGCGGACGATTCTCGGATCGCTGGCCGCCTGGACCGTGACACTGGCCGCCGGATACTTCCTGCCGGCCCGGACTCCGGTGTGGTTCTTCGCACTCGCCGCGATGATCGGGCTGGTGCTGGGCGGCAGCCAGGCGCTGTCGCGCTCGCTGTTCTCGCACCTGGTCCCGGCGGGCAAGGAGGCCGAGTACTTCTCGGCGTACGAGATGAGCGACCGGGGGCTGAGCTGGGTGGGACCGCTCGTTTTCGGGCTCACGTACCAGGTCACGGGCAGCTACCGGGACGCGATCATCTCGTTGGTGGTCTTCTTCGCACTGGGTTTCGTGCTGCTCGCCCGAGTGCCGGTGCGGCGTGCGGTGGAGGCGGCGGGGAATCCTGTACCCGAACGGATCTGACCGGGGAACCTGCGGATCCAACGGTTCCGCCGGCTCCGGCGGAACCGCGGCCGCACGAATTCGGAACGAATTTCGACGTTCAAGCTAAGGGCCGGTAGTGTACGCCTTTGGCCTGCCAGGCGGACCGTTACTGCGTGCTTATGAAGTGAAGACGTTGGGTGACATCTGCTGCCAGATGTGACAAAACGGGCACTGGTGGGTACAACAAGGGGCGGTACGACGGGCGACGCATGACCCGGAGCGGGAATCTATACCGCCGACCGGACGTTGACCGGATGACGACGACAGCGACACCTGTCCTGTGGGCGACAAGCCCGGGAGGCACGATTCATGAGTGAGCGAGCTCTCCGCGGTACGCGGCTCGTGGTTACCAGCTACGAGACGGACCGCGGCATCGATCTGGCCCCGCGCCAGGCGGTGGAGTACGCATGCCAGAACGGACATCGATTTGAGATGCCGTTCTCGGTTGAGGCAGAAATTCCGCCGGAGTGGGAGTGCAAGGCGTGTGGCGCCATGGCACTCCTGGTTGACGGGGATGGGCCCGAAGAGAAGAAGGGCAAGCCTGCGCGAACGCACTGGGACATGCTCATGGAGCGGCGCACCCGCGAGGAGCTGGAGGAAGTGCTTGCCGAGAGGCTCGCGGTCCTTCGTTCCGGCGCCATGAACATTGCCGTGCATCCGCGGGACAGCCGCAAGTCCGCCTGACAGCCGGACGCAGCACAGCGGCAAGCACCACCGCAGCACCGTAAGACAGCACCAAGCCGAGGGGCCCCATCACACAGTGTGTGATGGGGCCCCTCGGCTTTGTCCTGTGCTGTGCTGTTCGTCAGGGGGTCAGCGGCGGCCGGTAGCCGTTGTCGGGCCGCTGCGGTCCGTCCTCGCGGATGACCTCACCGTGGATGACCTCGCCCGGGACGACCTTGCCGTCCGGGTAGTGGATCCGGGCCTGCTGGAACGCGTCCCCGAAGGAACCGGCCGGCGCGGAGGCCATCTTCCGCTCCAGGGAGCGGGCGGCCCTGCGGCCGATCAGGGCGCGGACGGGCGGGAGCAGGAGCAGCAGACCGGCCGCGTCGGAGATCAGGCCCGGCATCATCAGGAGCAGGCCCGCCAGCATGGTCAGGCCGTTGCCCGTGCCGGGCTTGCCGGGCTGCGGCGGAGTCGGCTGACGGCCCTCCTGGGCCTGCTGGAAGGTGTCCGTCAGGTTCTTGAAGGCGCGGCGCCCGGCACGCTTGATGACCACCGCACCCAGCACGAGGCCGCCCGCGAGCAGCAGGGCGACGCCCCCGCCGCCGATCAGTCCGGCGACCTGGCCGAGCAGCCAGATCTCAAGGATCAACCAGGCCGCGATGGCCAGGGGAAGGTACGTACGGGCGGGCGAACGCCGCCGGGGGGCCGTAGAGGTCGGAACTCCGGTCGTCATATCCCCAGTGTGCCTGGGCCGGCGTAAAGACGTCCTCAGCCGGAGGTACCGGACATCCCCTAGGGGTGGCGGACCGCCCCGGCGCCCCCGCGGGCCGGCCCGCCGGCGGGCTACTTGTCCCGGTCCTTGACCGTCCGCTTGCCCGTCAGGGTGTCCGACACCTTGCCCGAGAGCTTGCCGGCGTGCTCCTTGATGCCCCACTGAGTGACCCGCCAGAGGGCCTCCACCACGATGTCCTTGCTCATCTTGCTGTCGCCGAACTCGCGCTCGACGAAGGTGATGGGCACCTCGACCACGCGGAAGCCCTTCTGCACGGCCCTGCGGGCCAGGTCGACCTGGAAGCAGTAGCCGGCGGAGGCCACGTCGGCCAGGCCCAGCCCCTCGAGGGTCTCGCGGCGGAAGGCGCGGTAGCCGCCGGTCACGTCGCGGATCGGGACGCCCAGCATCAGCCGGGAGTACGTGGACCCGCCCCGGGAGAGGAACTCGCGGCTCTTGGGCCAGTTGACGACCCGGCCGCCCGGCACCCAGCGGGAGCCCAGCACCAGGTCGGCGCCCTCCAGGGCGGTGAGCAGCCTGGGCAGCTCCTCGGGCTGGTGGGAGCCGTCGGCGTCCATCTCGATGATGACGCCGTAGCCGTTCTCCAGGCCCCACCCGAAGCCCGCCAGGTAGGCGGCCCCGAGCCCTTCCTTGCCCTTGCGGTGCAGGACGTGGACCTGGTCGTCCCCGGCGGCCAGCTCGTCGGCGAGCTTTCCGGTGCCGTCCGGGCTGTTGTCGTCGGCGACCAGGACGTGGGCCCCGGGTACAGCCGCGCGGACGCGGCCGACGATCAGCCCGATGTTCTCCGCCTCGTTGTAGGTCGGAATGATCACCAAGGCCGTGCCGAGCGGTCCGTAGCTTCGCTGTCCGCCGTCGCTCACTGATTCCCCTTTTGCGTTCTCGTACATCCTGTACGTCGTGTCGCAGAGGATGATTTTAGAACAGCGATCGGGGCCCGCGGTCCTTCGGGCCGGACCGGCTCCCGCTGGCTGCGGGCCGCCTGACCGTTGTCTACTGGACCGCAGGGCCCCGATCTGAGGCCACCCGCCCCCAACCTCCTGCGAAGCAGGGGGGACACCGTTGCGGCGAAACCTTCCCTCGCCCCCGAGGCGCGGGCGCGGCTGTGCGATCGGCTCCGTCCGGTTCGGACGTCCGCTGGTGGACCCGGCCGAACCTATCCGGGTCCGGCCGCCCTCACCGAACCACGGCCACCCGGATCACCCCTGTGGCCGTACGAATACCTCCCGGCCGCCGACCACGGTGGCCAGGCAGACCGGCAGCTCGCCGCCGGGGGTCAGGTCCGGCAGTCCGGGGGTGCCGGAACGGGGGTCCGTGGACCAGCGGGCGACCCGGTCGTCGGGCGCCTGCACCACCAGTTCGGCCGTGTCCCAGACCGCGTAGTCGGCCGGGGCGCCGGGGACCAGGATGCCCGCGTCGTCGCGTCCCAGGGCCCGCCAGCCGCCCCGGGTGTGGGCCGCGAAGGCGGCCCGTGCGGAGATGCGGTGGGCGGGCGTGTGGTGGAAGGCGGCCGCCCGGACGGTCCCCCAGGGGTCGAGCGGGGTGACCGGGGCGTCGGAGCCGAAGGCGAGCGGGACGCCGGCCTTGAGCATGGCCGCGTACGGGTTGAGGGTACGGGCGCGCTCGGCGCCGAGCCGGTCGGCGTACATGCCCTGCTCGCCGCCCCACAGCGCGTCGAAGGCGGGCTGCACGGAGGCCGTGAGGCCGAGCTCGGCGAAGGCGGCGATGGTGGCCGGGGTCATCATCTCGGCGTGCTCGACGCGGTGCCGGGCGGCGCGGACCCGGTCCAGGCCGACCTTGTCGGCGGCGGCCCGGACCCCGGTGACCACGGCGGTGATCGCGGCGTCCCCGATGGCGTGGAAGCCCGCCTGGAGGCCCGCCTCGGTGCAGGCGGCGACGTGCTCGGCGACGGCCCGCGCGTCGAGGTAGTCGGTGCCGGTGTGGTCCGCGTCGGCGTACGGGGCGTGCAGGCAGGCGGTGTGCGAGCCGAGGGCTCCGTCGACGAAGAGGTCGCCGGCGGCCCCGACGGCGCCGAGTTCCTTGACCAGGGCGAGGTCCCGGTCGGCCCAGTAGCCGAAGACCCGGGGGCCGGGGTGGGTCCGGGCCAGCTCCAGGAGGGCCGCGAAGTCCTCCGGGGAGGAGATCTCCGGGCCGCCGCACTCGTGGACGGAGCCGATCCCGAGGGAAGCGGCCCGGTCCAGGGCGGCCCGCTGGGCCTCGGCGCGCTGGGCCGGGGTCAGCGCGCCGAGCGCGGCGCGGCGTACGGCGTGATGGGCGTCACGGGTCAGCGGCTCGTCGGCCGCCGCGCTCGCCTCGGGTACGAGCCGGAGCAGTGCCGTGGTCACCACGGCGGAGTGCGCGTCGATGCGGCTGAGGTAGAGCGGGCGGCCGCCGGTGGCCTCGTCGAGCTCCTGCCTGCGGGGCGCGCGGCGTTCGGGCCAGCGGGCGGCGTCCCAGCCGTGGCCGAGCAGCACCCGGTCGCCGGGACGGCCGTCCGCGTACGCGCGCACGCGCTGGAGGGCTTCGGCGAGGGAGGCGGCCGTGGAGAGGTCCAGGCCGGTCAGGGCGAGGCCGGCGGAGGTGGTGTGCACGTGGGCGTCGGTGAAGGCGGGGGTGACGAGCGCCCCGCCGAGGTCGACGACCTCGTCCACGCCCTGCGCGAAGGCGTCCGCGGCGCCCTCGGAGCCGACCCAGGCGATGTGGCCGCGCTCCACGACCATCGCGGTGGCGAAGGGATCGGCGGGGCTGTGGACCTCGCCGCCGCGCAGGAGGACCGTACGGGGGCCTCCGGCGGTGGGGGCGGAGTCGGCGGTGCGGTGGCCTCCGGCGGCGTTGGCGGAGTCGGCGGTGCGGTCTGTCATGCCGACAGTCTGGCGGGTGTGTGCCGCCTCCCTGAACACAGGCCCTCCGCCGGGGCCAGAAGGGGGGATTCCCCTACCCGCCCCTCCCCGCTCCCCGGGGCTGTGCCCCGGACCCCGTTGCCACGTGCGGCGGCGCTCCCGGGGCTCCGCCCCGGACCCCGCGCCTCAAACGCCGGCGGGGCTGGAGTTGGCCGGCGAGGCTGATTTACAGCTGATCTACACCCGGGGCGGGCGGGCCTCGTAGGGGGTGGAGAGGACCACCGTCGTGCGGGTGGAGACGTGGGCCAGGGCGCGCAGGCGGCTCAGGAGGTCTTCCAGTTCCAGGGGGGTGGCCACGCGGACCTTGAGGATGTAGTTCTCGTCGCCCGCGACGCTGTGGCAGGCCTCGATCTCGGGGACCCCGGACAGCCGGTCCGCGATGTCGTCGGGGGCGCTCGGGTCGAAGGGCTTGACCGAGATGAAGGCCGTGAGGGGCAGGCCGACGGCCTCCGGGTCCACGACGGCCGCGTACCCGCGGATGACACCGCGCTGCTCCAGCCGGCGTACTCGCTGATGGACCGCCGACGTGGACAGTCCGGTGGCCTTGCCCAGGTCCGTGTAGCTCATCCGCCCGTCCCGCACGAGCAGATCCACGATCTGGCGGTCCAGCTCCTCCATTGCGCTCATAGCCGCACAACTTACGGCCCCGAACCGTTCAGGCCCAGCCGTGTCCACGGATTGAGGTGGCACCTGCGGCAGGCATGTGACCAAGGCCACAGGGGTGAGCGGGCGTACGGCGGCCGGATGTGGTTACTCGTGCCGCGCGACGGGAAGTGCTTGGGGTGGCCGTGGCCGAAGAACCTGCCCGCCCGGCCCACCCAAGGGGGAGTACATCCATGCTGAACACCAAGCGCGCCGGTCGCACCGAACCGGAGCCCCTGGAAAGCGTCGAGGGCGGTTACGCCGAAGACGACGAGTACCTCGAATACGCCGAGGGCTTCGAGATCCACCACGCGACCTGCCCCGACTGCGGCCAGTCGATCGCCCTCGTCGCGGACGAGGAGTTCCTGCCGGAGCACGCCCTCTGCCTCACCCCGTGGAACCCCTTCGGGCTCACGGTGTGCGCGGGCACCGGGCGGCCCGCCTCCGACGCGCTGCCCACCCTCGGCTTCGGCGACGACGAGCTCGCCCAGGAGCTCGAACTGGAGCCCGTCGTCCACCTGGCACTGCCCCAGGGGCTGGACTGGCGCACGCAGCCCTTCTCGCACGTCGGCGGCCCCGGCTCGCGTCCCGTGCGGATGCCGGCGCCCGCGGCGCTGCCGCAGATGCGCCAGCACGCGCAGGCCGCCTGATCCCCGGGCCGAGCGGCTGCCGGGGGTTCAAGGGGTTTACCAGTACGTTCCCTGCACCATGGCCGTGAGGCTGGCATGGTGCAGGATCAAACTGTCGGGATCCGCCGGGATCTCGACCTCGCCGAAGTGCGCCTGCCGGTAGGCGATGCGCAGCATCACGATCCCGTGCCGCAGGGCGGCGTAGAGCGTGTGGAACTCCATGTCCCGAGGCGTGTGCCCGGTGAGTTCGGCGTACCGGCGTTCGATGTCCGCCCGGCGCAGGAAGCCCGGCAGGCCCGGCTGGCCGAAACTGACGGTCAGGTCCTGGAAGAAGCAGTGCAGGTAGACCGTCCAGCCCAGGTCGACCTCGCGCGGGGCGCAGGCCGCCATCTCCCAGTCGAGTACGGCCACCGGTTCGAAGCCGTCGCTCTGGTAGATGACGTTGCCGATGCGCGCGTCGCCCCAGTTGAGGACGGCCGGGCCGCCCTCGTCTTCCGGCCAGAGCTCTTCGAGGCGGGCGAACGCCCGCTCCAGCAGCGGTGATCGGGACTTCCCCGCCACCACCCAGTCGTAGTAGGCGCGTTGGGACTCGACGTGGCGGCGCAGCGGGCTTCCGTCGCCCTCCGGGAGGAGGAACCGCGCCTCCTCGGGCGGGAACTGGTCGTGGAGGCGGGCGAGCAGCGCGATGCTCGACTCCTGGAGCGCGGCGCGCTGCGCGTCGGTCGCGGAGTGCAGCCAGTTCCCCTCGTAGGTGTAGGGCATCACGTCGGGCGGTACGCGCCCTTCGGCGCGGGCCATCACGAAGAACGGGGCCCCGAGCGGGCCGGGGTCCTCTTCCAGCCACTGCACGCGCGGGACCGGGAGGTCGGTGTGGGCGGCGACCAGGCTCATGACCCGGTGCTGGCGGGGCATGTCGTAGGTGGGGAAGACGGTGTAGGCGGCCGGGTCGGCGGCGAGGCGCAGGGCGCAGGCGCGGATCGGGGCGTCGGGGTGCTCTATGTCGAAGAGCAGGGTCTCGCTGGACATCCCGTTGGAACCGGGGACGGAGATGTTGGTGACCTTCGCGCCGGGGAGCGCGGTGTCGAGCCAGGCGGCGAGGCGCCGGCCCAGCTCCTCGGGTTCGCGGGTGGAGGTACGGGGGCGCGGTGCCGGTCCTGCCATGGGAAACCCCTTCTCTGGCTTGACTGTTGTGGTTGTGGTTGTGGTGCTGGTGGTGGGCGTTTCCTCCGGGGTTACGGGGCCACCGAGCTGTAGTCGGCGAAGCCGCTGGGGTCGTGGCGGCCGAAGCTGCCGTGCTCGAAGATGCCGTAGCCGGTGCGGCCTTCGAGGGTGAAGCGGGCCGAGTGGTCGGTGACCCCGAAGGCGGCCATGGGGTGGGCGGCGGGGTCGGAGAGGTCGTAGGTGCGGCGGTCGGTCCAGCCGCGGCCCTGCCAGGTGCCGTGCTGCCAGTCGGAGGCGGGCGGGTAGCCGGCGCCGACGGCGAGCGGGGAGGAGTTCAGGATCTCCACGCCGAGTTCCAGGGGTTTGCGGCCGGCCGGGTCGGTGAGGTGGACGACGGCGCTCTCGGGGTGGCGGCCGCCCGGGCGGTAGCGGATGTCGGTGTGCGGCCAGCCGAGCTGTACGTCGTGGCGGCCGCTGCCCTCGGGGAAGACCTGGACGGCCTCGCTGAGGGCCCGGTGGCCGTCGGCGTCCTCCTGGGCGATGACCATCAGGAAGCGGTCCTCGAACCGGACGGGGATCCAGAGCCAGTGGAAGCCGTCGGGCCGGTGCTCCTCGGCGGCGCGGCCGCCCTCCTCGCCGGGAATCGGGCGCACGCCCCAGCTGCGGTCGCGGGTGCCGGTCCAGTCGGCGTCCAGGGTGAATTCCTCGCCCTTGGCGCGGATGGTGCCGGTGACGCTGCCCGCCTGGACGAAGCGGCGGCCTTCGAGGATGAGCCGGTCGCCGCGGCGCTGGGTGTGGTGCGGCTCCCACACGGCGGGGAACTCTGCGGTCCAGGTGATGTCGTAGGAGAGCCCGTCGGGGTCCTCGGGGTCGGCGGCGCAGGAGAGGGTGAGCCGGCGGAGGGGTTCGTCGACGGTGATGCGGAGCGGGCCGACGGAGAGGTTCATGCGGTCGTCGGTGAGGGCGTCGGAGGCGCGCACCGCGAGGAGTTCGTCGCCGACGCGGAGGGTGGCGTAGGCGTCGATGACGCCGGCGTTGGGGTAGACCCCGAGGCCGAGGATCAGGACGGCGCGGCCCGCGTGGTCGAAGACGTGGAAGATGCAGCGGTCGTAGGCGTTGCGGTCGCCGGTGACGAGGTGCTTCATCGACAGCGGGGCCTGGTGGATGGGGTATTCGTCGAGCGGAACGGGCCGGTCGGCGGGCATGGCGAACCTCCGGATACGGGTGCGAGGGGTGACACCTGGGCGGAGATGACGGTACGTCAGATTGCGGGGCTGGGGCCAGGGTTGTGGCACGAACTGGCGGGGAGACACGTCGTGCGGGGGCCCGGTTGGGGCGGGCCGTCGACGGGGGGCTCTGGGGCCTCCCGGGCGTGGGGTCCCCCGTGGCGCCCGGGGTGGGCGCTCGGCGGACCGGTCCCGCTGGGGGGCGCCGCGGGCGGGGGCTCGGGGCTCCGCTCGGGTGGCGCCGGACTCGTGCCGGGGCTTGTGGGGCGGGGCGGGGCGGGGCGCCAGGCCGGCGGCGTGCGGTGGAGCGGCTGTGCCGCCTTCCCGGGGCCGGGCCTCGGGGGCCGGGGCCGGGGAGGCCGGGGGCCGGGGCCGGGGAGGCCGGGGGCCGGGGCCGGGGAGGCCGGGGGCCGGGGCCGGGGAGGCCGGGGGCCGGGGCCGGGGAGGCCGGGGGCCGGGGCCGGGGGCCGGGGAGGCCGGGGCACCGGGGAGGCCGGGGCACCGGGGCCGGGGCCAGGGGCCAGGGGCCCGGGGGCCGGGGCCGGGGCCGGGGGGGCCTGTGCGCATGGGTTCATGGGTGCATGGGTGACAGAAGCCCGGGGTCCTGGGTGACCGAGTCGGGGGCCTGGGTGACGGGCCCGGCGGGGTCCGGGTGGTGCCCTGCGGGGCTGTCCCCTACCCGCCCTTCCCCCGTTCCCCGGGGCTTCGCCCCGGACCCCTCGCCAGGTGCGGCGCGGTTGCCGGGTGCGGCGCCGGTCGGGCGCCAAGCTCCGCCCCCCCGCGACACGCCCCGGGGCTTCGCCCCGGACCCCTCGCCGGGTGCGGCGCGGTTGCCGGGTGCGGCACTGGTCGGGCGCCAACCTCCGCTCCCCGCGACACGCCCCGGGGCTTCGTCCCGGACCCGTCGCCGGGGCCGCCACTCGCTCCCACCAGGGACTCCACCCCGGTCCCTCTGCCGAGTGCAGCGCCGTTCCAGGGCCAGCCCCGCACATCCTCGCGACGCACCTCTGGGCTTCACCCCGCACCCCTGCCGAGTGCGGCGCCACTTCGGCGGCCGTCCCCCACTCGCCCTCGCGACGCAACCCGGGGCTTAGCTCCTAAGCCTCTGCCGAGTGCGGCAGTACTGCCTTGGGCCAGCCCCACTCCCCCCAGGGCCTCGCTCCGGACCACCTGCCGAATGCGGCGCCGTCTCGAGGGGCATCCCCCGCTCACCCTCGCAACGTTCCCCGGGGCTTTGCCCCGGACCCGCTGCCGGGTGCGGCACCGTTCCGGGGCCAGCCTCCCGCTCGCCCACGCGACGCACGTCTGGGCTGCGCCCCGTACTCGCTGCCGAGTGCGGCACCACGGCCTGGGGCCGGCCCCCACTCCTCCCGGGGCCTCGCTCCGGACCGCCTGCCGAGTGCGGCGCCGTTTCGGGGGCGAGACCCGCTCGCCATCGCGACGTTCCCCGGGGGTTTGCGCCGGGCCCGCTGACGAGGGCGGCGGCGGTGCGGGGGTCGGCCCCCGCTCGCCCTCGCGGTTTGGGTGGCGTCGGGCTGTGAGTGCGCGTAACGGGGGGGTGGGGACAGGTCGAACGGATGGGCGGGGTTACCCGTGGGTCCGGTGGCGCGTTGGCCCGGTATGACCACGATGGAGACTTCCACGCCGAGGGTGGGGCGCCGACGGCGGGCGCCGGCCGCAGGGTACGAAGAATCGGTTCGGCAGGCCCCCGACCCGCCCATCTACCGTGCGCTGCTCACCCGGTGGGAGGAGGACGGCCGGACGGTGCCGGGGCAGCGCGATCCGGAGTGGTCCCGGATCGCCTCCTCGCCCATCTGGCCGACCGGCCCCCTCTTCAGCAGCGGCTGACCGCCCGCGCCCGGACCTCCTCGGCGACCGCCCGTCAGCGGGATTCCGGGCCCGCCAGGTGGCGGGCGATCACCATGCGCTGGATCTGGTTCGTGCCCTCCACGATCTGGAGGACCTTCGCTTCGCGCATGAGCCGCTCGACCGGGAAGTCCGCCGTGTAGCCGTAGCCGCCCAGCACCTGGACCGCGTCCGTCGTGACGGCCATCGCCGCGTCGGTGCAGAAGAGCTTGGCCATCGCCGCCTGGCGGGAGAAGGGCTTGCCCGCGTCCCGCAGCCGGGCCGCCGCCAGGTACAGCGCGCGGCCCGCCTCGATCTTCGTCGCCATGTCGGCCAGCATGAACCGCAGGCCCTGGAAGTCCGCGATGGGGTGGCCGAACTGCTTGCGGTCCAGCGCGTAGGCCAGGGCCTCGTCCAGGGCGGCCTGGGCCACGCCGACCGCGCACGCGGCGATGCCGAGGCGGCCCGCGTCCAGGGCGGCCAGGGCGATGGTGAAGCCCTGGCCCTCCTCGCCGATGCGGCGCGCGTCGGGGACCCGTACGCCGTCGAAGTTCAGCTGGGCGGTGGGCGAGCCCTTCATGCCCATCTTCTTCTCGGGAACCGCGGCCGTGAGGCCCTCCGCGTCGCCCGGGACCAGGAAGGCCGTGATGCCCTTCGGGCCGGCCACGCCGGTGCGGGCCAGCACCGTGTAGAAGTCGGCGACGCCGCCGTGGGTGATCCAGGCCTTCGTTCCGCTGATCAGCCAGTCGTCGCCGTCCCGGACCGCCTTCGTGGTCAGGGAGGCCGCGTCCGAGCCCGCGCCGGGCTCGGAGAGGCAGTAGGCGCCGAGCAGTCCTCCGCCGAGCATGGCGGGCAGGTGGGCGCTCTGCTGTTCCTTGGTTCCGTAGCCGGCCAGGCCGTGGCAGGCCAGCGAGTGCACGCTGACACCGAGCCCGACGGTCAGGCGGGCCGCGGCCAGCTCCTCCAGCACCTGGAGGTAGACCTCGTACGGCTGGTCGCCGCCGCCGAACTCGCCGGCGTACGGGAGCCCGAGCAGTCCGGCCTCGGAGAGCAGGGTGAAGACCTCCCGGGGGAAACTGCCGGCGTCTTCCTCATCGGCGGCCCGGGGGCGGATCTCCCGCTGTGCGATCTCGCGTACGAGCGCGAGCAGGTCGCGGGACTCCTCGGTCGGCAGCGATCGGTCCACCTGCGGCGCGCGGTCGGTCATGGCAGCGCTCTCCTCACTCGTCAAGCACGGGGCGGCGCGTGAGGGTGGTACGCGTCGCCGGGTCTCGGGACTCACAGCCGATGGTGCCCTCCCGGATCGCGGGAAGGTCCTGTTCAAGGGGCTGCGGCGGTTGAGTATGCCCGATCAGGGGCTTCCCGTCACGGGCGCGAGATCCTCCTCGGGGACGGGCGGGGCCGGGCACTCGGGGGCGAACTCCTCGATCACCGTCAGGGTCGCACGCAGCGTGCGCACCAGCAGGGCGCCGAACGCGGCCCGGTCGGGATGGCCGGGGTCCCCGGGAGCCCCGGGCCCACGCCCCTCCCGGGCCTTCGCGAGGGCGTGCTCAGGCGTCGGGCGAGGGCGCTCGCCAGGTGTCTCGCCAGGCGTTTCGGGAGAGGCCTCGGGAGACGCATCGGCAGGGGTATCAGCGAGGGCATCGGCAGGGGCCCGGGCAGCAGTCCCGCCGGGGGTCCCGTCAGGGTCGGAGGCCCGCGCAGAGCCCTGCGCCGGTACCTGCGCCGCAGGCTCCGCCGGGCCGATCCAGTCGAGGGTGCTGCCCTCGACTCCCGCCAGCCAGCCGACCAGTGCCAGCCGGGCGATCGGCGGGATCTCGCGGCGGCCGTACGCGCCTTCCGCGATGGTCGCGATGAGTTCCTCGCGGACGGCGTCGCGGATGGCGAGGACCTCGGAGTCGGAGCCGACGCCGCCGGTGACGATGGTGCGGTACGCGGCCTGGTGGTGCTCGGCGTAGTACAGGTAGCCGTCGATCGTGGTGCGCACCCGCTGCGCGTTGGGCAGCTCGCTCTCGCCCGCCGCGCGGGCCACGAGCTCGGCCACCGAGTCCTCGACGATGGCCAGGTAGTAGCCGCGTTTGCTCTTGAAGTAGTAGTAGATGAGCCCCTTGGCCACGCCCGCGTGCTTGGCGATGTCGTCCATGGAGAGCGCGTCGTACGAGGTGTCGGCGAACAACTTGCGGCCGATCGCTATGAGTTCGGCCCGCCGAACCTGCGAACGTCCGGTCGTTCCGCGCTGTTGACTATTATTCAAATTCAGCCCTAGCCTCGAACTGCCACAGGAAGCCCGCAGTATGGCAGACCCCTGTGCACCCCCCTCTGCACTCCCCCTGCGCACCGGACGACGTACGGGAGGAACACATCATGGGCAACGGCAGGACGAGCACGGCGAGCACGGCGAGCACGTCGAGCACGTCGAGCACGTCGAGCACGTCGAGCACGTCGAGCACCGCGAGAAACACCCCCGAGGGCCGGGTCGACTGGAAGAGGACGGCCGCCGTCGCGATGCCCGCGGTCGTCGCGGTCGGGGCGATGGCGATGGTCATGGCGCAGGGCGCGCTCGCCGCCTCCTTCGCCGTCTCGGGAACCAGCTTCCAGGTCTCCTCGTCCAAGCTGAGCAGCAAGGGCCTGGCCTCCTACGTGCACACCGACCGCTCCGTCGACGGCAAGGGGCATCCCGTCGCACTGCTCGGCATCGGCGAGGCCACCCTCACGGACATCTGCCAGGCCGCCGAGGTGGACACCCCGGTGGGCAAGGTGGTCTTCAAGCTGACCGCCGGCGGCCCGGCCGGCAACGTCACCGCCAGCAATCTCGTCATCGACGGCGAGGACCTGGCCGGCGACGCCGTCTTCGGGACGGCCCAGATCGGCCGCGACGCCTCCACCCTCGACCAGGTCGGCGGGATCAAGGGCGAGGCCGGCAAGTTCGGCCTCCAGGCCGGGGACATCGAGGTCGTGGACGTGAAGTCGCACGCCTGGTCGGCGACCGGCGGCAACTTCCACCTCAAGGGCCTGAAGCTGAACGTCAGCCTGGACGGAAAGAAGTGCTTCTAGGCCTGCGCGGGGCCGCGGGGCCGGGCAGCGGATGGCTGGAGCGAAGGCTCCCGCTGCCCGGCCCCCGGCGGCGACTGCGCGCCTGGCGCCGCACCCGCCCCTTCTGGGGCGGGCTGCTGGTGATCCTGGGCGGGACCGAGCTGCTGCTGGTCCCGCTCTCCCCGCTCACCGTGCTGGTCAGTCTGGGCCTCGGCGGGATCGCCGCCATCGGGATCGGCATCGCGCTGATCGCCGCCGGCCTGTTCCTGTGGCTGCTGCCCCAGGCCCGGGCCTACGTCTCCATCCACGCGCTGCTGCTCTCGGTGCTGTCCTTCGTGGCGACCAACCTCGGGGGCTTCCTCCTCGGCATGCTGCTCGGCATCGCCGGCAGCGCGCTGGCCTTCGGCTGGACCCCGCTGCCCGATCCGGAGGCGGGCGAGGAGGGCCCCCGGGGGTACCCCCGGACGAAGTCTGGGGGAGTCCCGAGTCTGGACGGCAGCGGGCCGCGCACGCTGGCGGCCGCGCTGCCGGTGGTGCTGCTCGCCTCGCTGGTGGCAGGGACCGGGGAGGCGAGGGCCGCCGCGGCCGGTCCGCCGATGGCCGCGCGCACTCCCCCGACCGTGACCACCTCGCTCTTCGCCCCGCAGGGGTTCGCCTTCGCGGGGGTCACCCACGTGCCCACGGTGGACGGCCCGCTGAAGGTGCTGGTGCTGCGGATGCGGGCCGCCACGCTGACCGACTACGAGCTGCGCAGCCGCGACGGCCGCGAGGAGTACAGGCTCGCCGCGAGAAGGCTCGATCTGAGCGGCGACGTGACCTTGTACCTGACGCGGTTCAGCGGGTGCATCGAGGGGCTGCTCTGCGTGACATTCAGCCCGGACGGGCTGCCCGCTCCCCCGGTCATCCCGCCGTTCGTCTTCATGACCCGGGTGAGCGCGGAGCAGGCGCTCGTCACCTCCGACGTGATCAAGACCGACAACCTCAGGCTGGTGGCCTCGTGATCCCCCTCCAGGCCGCGCCGCTGTGGGCGTACGGCATCGGCGCCACCTTCGCGGTGGCCGCCGGGCGCCAGCTCCAGTGGTGGGAGCGGTCGGTCCGGGGCCGACGCTTTGAGAGGCCGCGCGGCCAGCCCGAAATGGCGCTCACCGTGCTCTACGCGACCCCGCTGCCCGCCCCGAGCCGGGACGTACCTGCTCTGGCAGAACCGTTCCTTGGACACTGGGCCATCGCTGGCCGCAGCACCACGAGCCAGGCGTTTCCGCCTGGTGCCCCGCGAACGGTCTTCGGGGGCACAGGGGCCGGGTTCGAGCTCGGCGTACTCGCGTCTTGTCCGCTTGCTGCGGTGCGCGGCATCCTCACAAGTCCGGTAGTCCCTGCCTGCCGTGGCCATTGACTGGGCCCGCGGGGTAGCTCTCTCTGCACGATCCATCTGGTCGCACACAGTCACACCTACGCGATAGCAGCCGAAGCCTGGAACCACGATCGCTGGGAAGCGTAGCTGCCGACTCGGCTACCCCGCCAGCAGTGGCCAAAGCGGCACGGACAGCTGTCAACAAGGTACTGGCAACCGAACATACGGCGGCTGCCGGGAGCCGCGGCGGACCTCAAGGTGCCCCGGGTGGTCGCGGTGGCGATCGCCGGGGCGGGGGTCTACGGACTGCCGTTCGCGGGGGCGGTGGGCGCGAGCGTCCTCGTCCGGCTGCTGGGGTGGTGGGCCGGCATCGGGGTGTTCGCCCTGCTGGCCGGGGTGGTGCTGCTGCCGGCGCGCTCGCCCGTGCGGGCGCTGTACGGACTGGTGGGCGTTCCGGACCGGCACTGGCGGGTGGAGCCGGAGGCCGAGCCCAAGGGGAAGCGGAGGCGGGGCGGAGGCCCAGGCGCGGGCAGAGGTCCAGGCGCAGGCGGAGGTTAGAAGAACCAGCCGACCTGGGTGACGAACATGGCCACGACCACGACCAGGGTCCAGCCGAGCACGTGCTCCAGCCAGGAGGAGGAATCGTCCTCGGGGCCGCCGGTGCGGACCAGGTTGCGGGCGCGGGCGGTCAGGGCGGCGCTGTGTGCGGTCATGCCCCCCAATGTGACAGCGGGGGCGGCACTCGCGGTAGAGACGATGGTCACGGGTGGCATGTCTCACGCCCCCGGCCGCGGGGTGCGGACCGGGGGCGTGAGGGGTGCGTGCGTGCCGGATCAGGTGGTGCGGTCGCGGCCCGCCATGCCCGCCATGGCCAGGGCCAGGCACAGGGCGATGCCGCCGGCGAGGACGTTGCTCCACACCGTGCGGGTGGTGCTGACGTCGCCGGAGATGACGAAGGGCGCGACGATCGTCCAGGCGGCGAGACCGACCGCCGTCCAGGCCATGGCGTGGGTGCGTTCGTAAGCGGAGCCGAGTCCGCTCATGCACAGGCAGTACGCCAGGCCCGCGATCAGG
The DNA here is from genome assembly GCF_049310065.1 of Streptomyces tatrensis. Lineage (NCBI taxonomy): Bacteria > Bacillati > Actinomycetota > Actinomycetes > Kitasatosporales > Streptomycetaceae > Streptomyces > Streptomyces tatrensis. The sequence continues at coordinate 1,836,518 of NZ_JBMDLB010000011.1, forward strand.
TTGTTGATCGCCAGCGAGCTGAGCCCGCTGAATCCGGCGATCCACGGCGAAGCGGCGATGTAGAGGCCCGTCATCAGGGCCAGCGCCTCGACGACCTGGGCACTCGGGGTGCTGGTGACCCGCTCGAACCGCGAGCGCATCTCAGCGAGGTCGGGGTGGTGTTCGATTCTCGGTTGGGTGGTCATGGCGGGCTGCCTCCTATGAGAAGCTCCTATTGCCTTTTGCCCTTTATGTTCCGCTTACATGCCGTCCGGGGCAATGCGAAATCTCAGAGCACCCCGACCGCCTTGAGCGCGAGGACCTGGGCCGGGTTCGGCCGGATCGGGCCGTAGAGGTAGCAGACGCCTCCGGTGCCGGAGACGACCTTCCCGGCGGCGCCCAGACGCTTGGTCCGGAGCCAGTTGTTTTCAAACTGCCGGCGGCGGTAGACGCGGCGGACGGCGGCGTTGTCGGCCGAGTTCGGGTCGTTGGCGATCACGTCGCCGGCCGCCGTGAAGCCGATGACGGTCATCAGGTGGCCGGCCGTGCCGTAGCCCGCACCCGTGAGCTCCTCGGCCGTGAAGGACTGGGAGGTGATGACCGGGATCCCGGCCCGGACCAGGGTCTCCAGGTCGGCGAGGGAGGCGAGGCGGGTGACCACGCCGGCGAGCTGCCGGTAGGTGGCGGCGTAGGCGGCGTTGAAGGGCCAGTTGCCGCAGCCCTTGTACGCGGAGTCGTAGGTGGAGCGGGCCGCGTGGCAGACCTGCGGGTCCGCGTAGTCCTTCTTGACCCAGGACACGGCGGAGACGCTGGCCCTGCGGCCCCAGAACTCGATGATCATCTGCGAGGAGGTGGGGCTGCACCAGGCCTCGCCGCCGTTGTCGTACTCCGGGTACTGGCCGGCGTGCGTCTCCTGCGAGTACCTCGGCACCTTCAGCTCGTGGGCCCCGCCGGAGGCGGCGGAGGCGGGGACGGTGAACCGGTCCGGGACGTCCGAGGCCATGGCGCCGGCCAGCCACACCGTGGGGCCGCGGCTCGCGCCGGGCTTGCGGTACAGGGTCAGGCGCATCCGCCAGTCCTTGATCCGCAGCCCGCTCGCGGGGGTGTCCACGGCCAGGGTGTCCGTCCAGACGGTGGACCTGCCGTCCGTCTGCCCGTCCACGGAGGTGCGGCGGATGTCGCCGTCGCCGGAGGCCCAGCGGCCCATCACGTACCAGGGGGAGGCGGTGCCGTCGGTGTAGGTGCCGCGCAGTTCGGCCTGGATCCAGGTGCCGGCCGGGGTGCGGGCGTTCCAGGAGGCGATGGCCTCGGTGGCGGGCACGGTGGAGGTGTGGACCGGGGAGGTCCAGGTGGCGTACTCCCAGGTGCTCTTCTTCGCGGTGTGCGGGTCCTTGTACTCGGTGCGGCCCGTCGGGGTCTTGATCTCCAGGCCGGGGCGGGCGCCGCCGATGGCGGTGGTGCCCTGGTGGAGGCCGGCGGTCCAGTGGGCGTACGAGTACCAGAAGCGGTTGTCGACCGTCTTGCGGGTGGCTCCGGCGGCGGCCCCGGTCGAGGGGGCCGGGGTCGAGGGGGCCGAGGTCGAGGGGGCCGGGGTCGCCTGCCCCGGTGCCCCGGTGGCGGGGGGCGGCCCGGCCGCGGAGGCTCGGCCGCCGGGGACGGTGGCTGCGGCTGCCGCCAGGGCTACTGCCAGGAGGGCTCGGCGGGGTGTGGGTGCGGTCATCGGCGTGGCCCCCAGGGGTCGGTGCGGCGGGTCGGCTCCCGCCCACCCTTCCAGTTCCCGCCTGCGGGACCGTGAAGCCGGGGGGCCGTGTCGGGGTGACGGGACTCCGCCCCCTCTCCCCCCGATCCCCGGGAGGGGGGCCCTGCGGGGCGAAGTCCCCTACCCGCCCTTCGCCCGTTCCCCGGGCGCTGCCCGGACCCGTTGCCGCGTGCGGCGCCGTTGCCGGGGGCCAGCCCCCGGACCCCCGCTCCTCAAACGCCGGAGGGGCTGGGTACATCCAGCCTCGCCGGCGTTTGAGGCGTGGGGTCTGGGGCGGAGCCCCAGGGGGGTCCGGGCAGCGCCCGGGGAACGGAGGAAGGGCGGGGCGGGGACTTCGCCCCGCGGGGGCCGTCCTTCGCGCCGGGGGGCGAGGTCATACGGTGGGGGCGTGGAAGATCAGGTGTCGCTTCAGTCCCTCGCGCGGGAGATCCTCGCTCTGCCGCCCTCCCTCGGGCCCGTCCGCCTCGTCGGGATCGACGGGCACGCCGGGTCCGGGAAGACGACTTTCGCCAAGGCGCTCGCCGAAGCCCTGGGCGGGGTTCCCGTGCTGCGGCTGGACGATGTGGCCACCCATGAGGAGCTGTTCGGCTGGGTGGGGCGGCTGCGGGCTCAGGTGCTGGAGCCGCTCGCCTCGGGGCGGGCCGCGCACTGGGCGCCGTACGACTGGGTCGAGCGGCGGTTCGGGCCGGAGCGGGTGCTGGAGCCGGGTCCCGTGCTGCTCGTGGAGGGGGTCGGCGCCGGACGGCGCGCCCTGCGCCCGCACCTGGCGCGGCTGCTGTGGATGGAGACCCCGCGTGCGAAGTCGTGGGGGCGCGGGCGCGACCGGGACGGGCGTGAACTTTCCGACTTCTGGGACGGATGGGAGCGCGCGGAGCTCGCGCACTTCTCGGATGATCCTTCGCGCCCCTTCGCGGACACCCTGGTGCGGCAGAGCGGTACGGGATACGAGTGGACTTCCGGGGCGGCTGGGGCGGCTGGAATCAGCGGTTGGGTGACAGAGGGTGATGAGGGCCCCCAGGGCTGAAGGGCCGCGGAAAGTCCCCCTTCCCGGGCGTCTCCGGGCTGCTTGACCCGGGGGCCGGGACGGCCTTACGTTCTGAAGAAGCGGCCCTCACCGGCCGCCGCGACATGGAGCCCCCGATTGTTCCCCCGTGATCGGGGGCTTCGTGCCGTCCCCGATCACGGGGGAAGTCCCGCCAGGCACTCCTCCGTCACGGCGTCGCACGGGGCACATCCCGGCCGATTCCTCACCCTGTGTCACCGTGGACCACCCGGATATGCACCCGGCCCGTCTTCACCGCACCCTACGTAAGGTGCGTAACCGCAGGTACGATGCACCCCTGATTTCATCGGCGCAGCGACAACTCGCGTACGCATCGCGGGGGTTGCTGGGCACCACGGGGGCAGGCTTGTGGGGGATGTGATGGACTTCGCCGCGCACGGCAGCAGCGCGCACGCCCCGGCCGAACTCGCCTGGCTGCGAGGAGTGGACGCCTGCACGATGGGCGCCTACCCGCAGGCCGAGGAGGAGTTCCGGACGGCCGTACGACTCGATCCCGGGATGGCGGATGCCTGGCTGGGCCTGCACGCGCTCCGCGTCGACACCACGAACGCGTTACTGCGCATGTACGCCCACCGGGACCGCTTCGGGGAACAGCGGGCCCGCCACCGGCGGACGCTGAACTCCTGGTACTGGCTGGGCTGGTGGGTGCAGCCGGTACTGGAGACCAGGCGGGACCTGCTCCTGGCACACGCCTCGCACTGGCTGGACGGGCGCCACGTCCCCGAGCTGGACCAGGCGCTCGCGGCCCTGCCGCCCGTGGACACCGACCCGCACGTCCGGTTCCTGCACGCCTGCCGGGCGTACCTGGTCAAGGACTGGGAGCAGTTGGTCCGCTCCACCGAATCGCTGGTCGACGATCCGCTCCTGGGCATCGAGGCGGGCCTGTTCGGCGGGATGGCCCGGGTCCGGCTGGAGATGTACGGGCAGGCCGAGCCGCTGCTGTCGGCCTCGCTGATGCGCTGCCGCAGCGAGCAGCCCCAGCGCAAGGAGCTGCGGTACTGGCTGGCGCGGGCGCACGAGGGGACCGGGCGCAGTGCGGCGGCGCTGCCGCTGTACCGGGCGGTGCACCGGGTGGACCCGGCGTTCATGGACACGGCGGCCCGGCTGACGGCGATCGAGGACAGCGAGGACGCCGACGGCCTGGCCGGGTACGCGAGCGGCGCCGGCTACGAGGCCTTCGGCGGGCACGGACCGGCCCCGTCGGGCGGGGACTTCGCGGCAGTGGCGCTGGGCGGCGGCGGTCCGGTCCAGGGCATCGCCGCCGACGGGCAGCCCGATGCGGACCCGCTGACGGCGTCCGACCCGCCGGAGCCGCGCCACGGGCCGGGGGCGCCGGGGCCCGGTACGGGACTGCCGGCCGGTGTACGGCGCAAGGCCTCGCTGCCCGCGCAGCCGGGACCGGTGGGACTGCCGGCCGGGCCGGCGGATCCGGCGGCGCTGGCCGACGCGCTCGCGGAGCTCGAGCGGATGGTGGGCCTGGAGCCGGTCAAACGGCAGGTGAAGGCGCTCTCCGCGCAGCTGCACATGGCCAGGCTGCGGACGGGTCAGGGGCTGCCGGTGCAGCCGCCGAAACGGCACTTCGTCTTCTCGGGACCCTCGGGCACGGGCAAGACCACGGTGGCGCGGATCCTGGGCCGGGTCTTCTACGCGCTGGGCCTGCTCGGCGGCGACCACCTCGTGGAGGCCGGGCGCGCGGACCTGGTCGGCGAGTTCCTCGGGCAGACCGCCGTGAAGGCGAACGAGCTGATCGACTCGGCGATCGGCGGGGTGCTGTTCGTGGACGAGGCGTACAGCCTCTCCAACTCCGGCTACAGCAAGGGCGACGCGTACGGCGACGAGGCCCTGCAGGTGCTGCTGAAGCGGGCGGAGGACAACCGCGACCACCTGGTGGTGATCCTCGCGGGCTATCCGGCGGGGATGGACCGGCTGCTCGCCACGAATCCGGGGCTGTCCTCGCGGTTCACCACGCGGGTGGACTTCCCCAGCTACCGGCCGCTGGAACTCACCTCGATCGGCGGGGTCCTGGCGGACGCCAACGGCGACCGGTGGGACGAGGAGGCGCTGGAGGAGCTGCGGAGCATCAGCGGGCACGTGGTGGAGCAGGGCTGGATCGACGAACTGGGGAACGGCCGGTTCCTGCGCACGCTGTACGAGAAGAGCTGCGCGTACCGGGACCTGCGGCTGTCCGGCTTCACCGGCGACCCCTCCCGGGAGGACCTCTCCACGCTGCGGCTGGCCGACCTGATGCAGGCCTACGGGGAGGTCCTGTCGGGCCGGGGCCCCCAGGAGCGGCCGGAGCCGCCGCCTCTGTGAGGGGGGCCTGCGCCCGTACCGCGCCGGCCTTCCGCGGCCCCGTCCGCGCTACGGCATGTCCGGCACCGGTCCGGCGCAGGCCGCGAAGGCGTTGAGGACGAAGAGGGCGACGACCGCGGCGATCAGGAACCAGACTGCCGAGAGGGGCCGTCCGCCGTACCGCTCGGCCCACCGCGCGTCCGCCTCGGCGGCGCCGAGCTCGCCTCGCAGCAGGGCCCGGACCCGGACCACGAACTCCGGGTCCGCCGCCGCGCGTTCCTCCAGGGCCGATTCGAGGGCCAGGGCCGCGGCCGGTGCGTAGGGTTCGCGCTCGAAGGCGGCGACGGCGCCCACCCGTTCGGCCGGCAACCCGTCGAGGAGCACCTCGCGCAGTCGGCGCGCCACCGGGGAAGGTGCGTCGGGATCCTCCCTCAGCAGGTCCAGCACCGCGCGGGCCGTATCCAGAAACTCCGGGTCCCGGTGCTCCGGGTCCCGGTGCCCGCCGGGCCCGTCAAGCCCACCGGACCCACCGGACCCACCGGACCCACCGGACCCGCCGGACCCGTCGCGCTCGTCGCGCTCGCCGTGTTCGCCGTGTTCGTCCCGTTCGTCGGACCGCATGGCCCCGCCCCCTCCCACGCCGTACCGCGAGTATGACGGCCCGGCGCGGCCACCGGACCCGTCGTGCGACGGGTCCGGCGACGGCGTCAGCCGGTGAGTGCCCCCTCCGAGCTGGGTTCGGGCCGGCGCACGGGCGCAGCCGTGCGGTGCGCGGGATCGCGGACCTCGCCGACCAGGGTTTCCAGTACGTCCTCCATGGCGACCAGGCCGAGCACCCGTCCGGCCGGGTCGGCGACCTGGGCGAGGTGGGTGGCGTCCCGGCGCATGACGCTGAGGGCGTCGTCCAGCGGGAGCGTGGAGCAGACCGTGGTCATGCGGCGCCAGACCCGCTGGGGCACGGCCCGCTCCCGGTCCTCGAGGTCGAGGACGTCCTTCACGTGCAGGTAGCCCATGAAGGCGCCGCTGTCGGTGCGGACGGGGAAGCGGGAGTACCCGGTGCGGACCGTGAGCTGCTCGATCTGGCGCGGGGTGACGGCCGGGCCGACCGTGACCAGCCGGTCCGGGGCGAGGAGGACGTCGGTGACCGGGCGGCTGCCCAGTTCCAGCGCGTCCTCCAGGCGCTCCTGTTCGACCGGCTCCAGAAGTCCGGCCTGCCGGGAGTCCATGAGCAGGCGGCCGAGCTGGGCGGAGGTGTAGACGGCCTCGACCTCGTCCTTCGGCTCCACCTTGAAGAGCCTCAGGATCAGCGTGGCGCAGGCGCCCAGCGCCGTGGTGACCGGTCCGCAGACCCGGGCGAAGGCGACCAGTCCGGGGCTGAACCACAGGGCCGTCTTCTCGGGGGCGGCCATGGCGAGGTTCTTGGGGACCATCTCGCCGATGACCAGGTGCAGGAAGATCACCGCGGTGAGGGCCACCGCGTAGCCCAGCGGGTGGATCAGGCCTTCGGGCACGTGTGCGGCGTGGAAGACGGGCTCCAGGAGCCGGGCCACGGTGGGCTCGGCGACGGCACCCAGGGTGAGCGAGCACATGGTGATGCCGAACTGCGCGGCGGCCATCATGCGCGGCAGGTTCTCCAGGCCGTAGAGCACCTGGCGGGCCCGCTTGGAGCCGGCCGCCAGGGGTTCGATCTGGCTGCGGCGCACGGAGACGAGGGCGAACTCGGCGCCGACGAAGAAGCCGTTGGCCAGGACGAGGAGCAGGGCGAACAGCAGTTGGAGCGCGTTCACCGGCCACCCACCCGCGCCAGCTCCGCAGGGGCGGCGGGTACGGAACCGAACCGGTCGAAGCCTCGCCCGTCGGAGCCCGGTGCGCCGGGGCCCGCGGGAGCGGTGCGCACGAGGCGGACCCGTTCGGCGCGGTAGCGGCGGACCTGGCGCACGGAGAGCTTCCAGCCGGGCAGTTCGGCGCGGTCCCCGGGGGCGGGGATGCGGCCGAGCAGGTCGGCGACGAGCCCGGCGACGGTCTCGTACGGGCCTTCGGGGACCTCCAGGCCTATCCGGCGCAGGGTCTGCACGCGGCAGCTCCCGTCGGCCTCCCAGGAGGGGCGGCCGTCCTCGGCGGGTACGGCGGCCAGTTCGGGGCTGCCGTCCTCCGCCAGGTCGTGCTCGTCGCGGACTTCGCCGACGAGCTCCTCCACGATGTCCTCCAGGGTGACGACGCCGGCGGTGCCGCCGTACTCGTCGACGACCACGGCCATGGGCTGTTCGCTGCGCAGCCGTTCCAGCAGCGGCTGCACCGGCAGGGAGCCGGGCACCAGCATCGGGGCCACGCAGATCCCGCTGACGCTGGTGCGGGCGCGCTCGGACTCGGGCACGGCGAGGGCGTCCTTGAGGTGGACGACCCCGGTGATCTCGTCGATGCGCTCGCGGTAGACGGGGAAGCGGGACAGGCCCGTGGCGCGGGTCAGGTTGAGCACGTCGGCCGCGGTGGCCGTGTGCTGGAGGGCGCTGACCTTGACCCGGGGGGTCATGACCAGCTGCGCCGTGAGCTCGCCCAGCGAGAGGGTCCGTACGAAGAGGTCGGCGGTGTCCTGTTCCAGGGCGCCGGCCTGGGCCGAATGGCGGACCAGGGAGACCAGTTCGCCGGGGGTGCGGGCGGAGGCCATCTCCTCGGTGGGCTCCACGCCGAGCGCCCGGACGAGCCGGTTGGCGACGGCGTTGAGGCCCGCGATGACCGGCCGGAAGACCCGGGAGAAGGCGTGCTGCGGGCCGGCCACGAAACGGGCCACCTGGAGCGGCCGGGAGACGGCCCAGTTCTTCGGGACGAGCTCGCCGACGACCATCTGGACGGCGGAGGCGAGCAGCATGCCGATGACGACGGCCGCGCCGGGCACGGCGCCCTTGGGGAGGCCGGTCGCTTCGAGCGGCCCGGCCAGCAGGGCGGCGAGGGCGGGCTCGGCGAGCATGCCGACCACGAGGGAGGTGATGGTGATGCCGAGCTGGGTGCCGGAGAGCTGGAAGGACAGCTCCCGCAGGGCTGCGACGACCGTGCGGGCACGGCGGTCGCCCTCGGCCGCGGCGCGTTCGGCCTCGGGTCTCTCGACGGTGACGAGGCCGAATTCGGCTGCCACGAAGAAACCGTTGGCGAGGATCAGGGCGAAAGCCGCCACGAGCAGGAGTAGCGGGATGGTCATGCCGCCGCCTCCGTGGGGAGGGCGGCGCGTGTACTACCGGACGATCCGTCCATTGCTGGAGGGAGTCACTCCTCGAGTCGCAGGTGCCCACGGGCCTCGGGGTCCCGGGGCCGGTGGGAGGGCGCACGGTCGCGCCCCCACACCAGGTTAGTCATTGAGATCGCCGCCGCAATGGGACGCAGCGTTAGGTCGGCCGGGCTCAGTCGTTCTTTGAGCCGGTTCCGTGGGCTTCGGCCAGGGCGCGCAGGGCGCGGGCGTCGCCGATCGCCTGGGCCTTGGCGACTCCGGGCTGGATGCCGAGGGCGGGCAGGCTGGTGCCGTCGCTCAGGTCGAGGAACACCCAGGCGTCGCCGGGGCGGAGGTTGACGCGCAGGATCTGCGCCCACTCCAGGCGGCGGGTGGTGGTGAGGTTGACGACCGTGACCCCGGTCTCGTCGGCGACCACCTTGGGGCGGCTGAGCAGGACGAGGACGGAGGAGAGCAGGGCCGCGGTGAAGACGAAGGCGATCCGCTCACCGGGGTGCAGGGTTTCGAGGCCCAGCGCGATCGCGGTGATCGTGACGAACATGGCGGCGCCCACGCCCAGCAGGACGGCCCGGGTGCGGGTCGGCCGGAAGGTGACCGGCAGGGCGGGCGGTGCGGGCTGGGCGGTGGCGTCGGCCATGTTCGTCAGGTGCCTTCGGGTGGTGCCGGATGGTGAGGGGATGCCGCGCGGCGGAGCGCCGGCGGACCCGTCAGAGGCGGCAGGCGTGGATCGAGGTGGTGAGGATCGCGCGCGCGCCGAGCTCGTACAGGTCGTCCATGATCCGCTGGGCTTCCTTGGCGGGGACCATGGCGCGGACGGCGACCCAGCCCTCGTTGTGCAGCGGGGAGACGGTCGGCGACTCCAGGCCCGGGGTGAGGGCGACCGCGCGCTCCAGGTGCTCGGCGCGGCAGTCGTAGTCCATCATCACGTAGCTGCGGGCGACGAGGACGCCCTGGAGGCGGCGCAGGAACTGCTGGGCCCGGGGGTCCTCGGGGTCGGTGTTGTTGCCGCGGATGACGACGGCCTCGGAGGTCATGATCGGCTCGCCGATGACCTCGAGTCCGGCGTTGCGCAGGCTGGTGCCGGTCTCGACGACGTCGGCGATGATCTGGGCGACGCCGAGCTGGATGGCGGTCTCGACCGCGCCGTCCAGGTGGACGACGGAGGCTTCGATGCCCTTGTCGGCGAGGTGCTTCGCGACGATTCCCTCGTACGAGGTCGCGATGGTCATCCCGTGGAAGTCCTCGGGGCCCTTCGCGGTGCCGGGGATGGTGGCGTAGCGGAAGGTGGAGCGGCCGAAGTTCAGCGGCAGGATCTCCTCGGCGCTGGCGCCGGAGTCGAGCAGCAGGTCGCGGCCGGTGATGCCGATGTCGAGCTTCCCGGAGGACACGTAGATCGCGATGTCCTTGGGGCGGAGGTAGAAGAACTCCACCTCGTTGTCGGGGTCGACGACCACGAGCTCCTTGGACTCCTTGCGCATCCGGTAGCCGGCCTCATGGAGCATCGCCGACGCCGGTCCGGAGAGTGAACCCTTGTTGGGGACGGCGATGCGCAGCATGGGGCTTCCTTTGGTGCGTAGGTGCGAAAGGGTGTGCTGGTACGGGTGGTGAACGCGCGGACGCCCCGGCAGTGTGTGCCGGGGCCCGCGCGGAACTGCTGCGGTCTGGGAACCGGTGCGGCCTAGAGGTGCGCGTAGACGTCTTCGAGGGTGATCCCGCGCGCCACCATCATCACCTGGACGTGGTAGAGCAGCTGGGAGATCTCCTCGGCGGCGGCTTCCTTGCCCTCGTACTCGGCGGCCATCCAGACCTCGGCGGCCTCTTCTACGACCTTCTTGCCGATGGCATGGACACCCTTGCCGACCAGCTCGGCGGTACGGGAGGTGCTGGGGTCACCGTTGGCCTTGAGCTGGAGCTCGGTGAAGAGCTCTTCGAAGCTCTTGGGGGTTTTGTTCGCCATGATGGTCCTCAGAATACGGGGTCGGCGGCTGCCTACTGGCGCCAGGGTTCGCTGACGGTCCGCAGGGTCATGGCGGTGGAGACGGCGGCGGTGACCGCTTCGTGCCCCTTGTCCTCGTTCGACCCCTCGAGTCCGGCGCGGTCCAGCGCCTGCTCGTCGTTGTCGCAGGTCAGTACGCCGAAGCCGACGGGGACTCCGGTGTCGATCGACACCTGCACCAGGCCCTGAGTGACGCCCTGGCACACGTAGTCGAAGTGCGGGGTGCCGCCGCGGATGACCACGCCGAGGGCGACGATGGCATCGTAACCGCGACCGGCCAGTACCTTCGCCACGACCGGGAGCTCGAAGCTGCCCGGGACGCGGAGCAGGGTGGGCTCGTCGATTCCCAGCTCGTGCAGGGCCCGCAGGGCGCCGTCCACCAGGCCGTCCATGACCTTCTCGTGCCACTGGGCCGCGATCACGGCGACGCGCAGGTCTCCGCAGTTCTTCACGCTCAGTTCGGGTGCGCCCTTGCCGCTCACAGCTCTGCTCCTCGTTGCGATTCGTGTGGTGTGGGGTGGTACTCGGGGTTGTTGTTACTGGTTGCCGCAGGCGGACGTGGTCGTGGGCCCGTCCAGCCAGGGCAGGTCGTGGCCCATTCGGTCCCGCTTGGTGCGCAGGTAGCGCAGGTTGTGCTCGCCCGCCTCCATGGGCATCGGCTCCCTGTCGGAAACCTTGATGCCGTGGCTGGTGAGGGCCGCCGACTTCTCGGGGTTGTTGGTCAGCAGCCGGACGCTGTGGACGCCGAGGTCGGCGAGCATCTGCGCGCCGGCCCCGTAGTCGCGGGCGTCGGCGGGCAGGCCCAGTTCCAGGTTGGCGTCGAGGGTGTCGCGGCCGCGCTCCTGGAGCTCGTAGGCGCGCAGCTTCGACAGCAGGCCGATGCCGCGGCCCTCGTGGCCGCGCAGGTAGACGATCACACCGCGGCCGGCCGCCTGGACGCGTTCCATGGCGGTGTGCAGCTGGGGGCCGCAGTCGCAGCGCTGCGACTGGAAGATGTCCCCGGTCAGGCACTCGGAGTGCATCCGGACCAGGACGTCCTCGCCGTCGCCGATCTCGCCGTGGACGAGGGCGACGTGCTCGACGCCGTCGACGGTGGAGCGGAACCCGTACGCGGTGAAGTGGCCGAAGGAGGTCGGCAGGCTGACCTGGGCCTCGCGGCGGACGGTCGGCTCGGCGGAGCGGCGGTAGGCGATCAGGTCCTCGATGGAGATGATCGTCAGGCCGTGCTTGCGGGCGAAGGGGATCAGCTCGGGCAGCCGCAGCATGACGCCGTCCTCGCCGGCGATCTCCACGATGGCGCCGGCCGGGCGCAGGCCCGCGAGGCGGGCGAGGTCGACGGCGGCCTCGGTGTGGCCGTTGCGGACCAGGACGCCGCCGGGCTTGGCGCGCAGCGGGAAGACGTGCCCGGGGCGGACGAAGTCCTCGGGGCCCGAGACCCCGTCGGCCAGCAGCCGCAGGGTGGTGGCGCGGTCGGCGGCCGAGATGCCGGTGGTGACTCCGTGGGCGCCGCCGGCGTCGACGGAGACGGTGAAGGCGGTCTGCATCGACTCGGTGTTGTGCTGGACCATCTGCGGGAGTTCGAGCCGCTCCAGCTCGTCGCCCTCCAGCGGGGCGCAGATCAGGCCGCGGCACTCGCTCATCATGAACGCGATGATCTCGGGGGTGGCCTTCTCGGCCGCGATGACGAGGTCGCCCTCGTTCTCGCGGTCCTCGTCGTCGACGACGACCACCGGACGGCCGGCCGCGATGTCGCGGATGGCCTGCTCGACGGGGTCGAGCCGGAAGGTCTCTTCGGTCTCGACGCCGGGCACGGGCTTCAGGACGGGGTTCGGGGAGGTCATGCCGTTGCTCCTTCCAGAGCCGGGGCGGTGGTGGTGCGCGAGCGCTGGTACCAGTCGTACGCGCCCCAGACGACGAGGGCGAAGTACACGACGTAGACGAGGCCGGAGAAGGCCAGGCCGCTGTTGAAGGCGAGGGGGACGCCGACCAGGTCGACGAGGAGCCAGGCGAACCAGAACTCGACCAGGCCGCGGGCCTGGGCGACCATCGCGACGATGGTGCCGACGAAGATGTAGGCGTCGGCCCACGGGCTCCACGACAGGTTCGGGTAGAGGGTGAACAGTCCGCCGACGGCCAGGGTCCCGGCGGCCGCGCCGGCCAGCAGCAGGCCGCGCTCCTTCCAGGAGGCGGTGCGGACGGCGATGGAGCCGTCCTGGGCGTCCTGCTTGCCGCGCTGCCAGGCGCGCCAGCCCCAGGCGGCCACGCCGATGACGAGGAGCTGCTTGCCGACCCCGCCGGAGAGGTGGGCGGAGGCGTAGGCGCCGACGAGGATCAGGCCGGAGAGGAGCTGGGCGGGCCAGGTCCATATGGAGCGCCGCCAGCCGAGGGCGAGGGCGCCCAGGCCGATCAGGTTGCCGATCATGTCGGACCAGATGACCTTCTGGCCGAAGACCTCGAAGGCCTCGGTGTTGAGCCAGGTCAGGGCGCTCACTTCGACTCCCCCGTACGGTGGAGGGGGTCGACGCCGGCCGCGAGCAGCCGCTCGACGTACTTGGCCAGGACGTCGACCTCGAGGTTGACCGGGTCGCCGGGCTTCTTGATGCCCAGGGTGGTCAGCGCGAGGGTGGTGGGGATGAGGCTGATGGTGAACCAGTCGGCGGCGGCCTCGACCACGGTGAGGCTGACGCCGTCGACCGTGATGGAGCCCTTCTCGACGACGTAGCGGGAGAGGTTCTCCGGGAGGGCGACCTTGACGATCTCCCAGTGCTCGGAGGGGGTCCGCGAGATGATCTCGCCGGTTCCGTCCACGTGCCCCTGGACCAGGTGGCCGCCGAGCCGTCCGCCGAGCTCCATCGGGCGCTCCAGGTTGACCCGGGAGCCCTGGGCGAGGGCGCCGAGGCTGGAGCGGTTCAGGGTCTCCTGCATGACGTCGGCGGTGAACTCGCCGTCACCGGTCTCCACGACCGTCAGGCAGACGCCGTTCACGGCGATGGAGTCGCCGTGCTTGGCGTCCTCGGTGACGACCGGGCCGCGCAGGCGGAAGCGGGAGGCTTCGGCGAGCTCCTCGACGGCGACGACCTCGCCCAGTTCTTCGACGATTCCGGTGAACACTCAGTGCTCCTTGAGGGCTGTGAGGGCGGTGGGGGCGGAGGGGGCCGGCGCGGGGACGGCGGTGACGCGGATGTCCGTGCCGATGCGGACGGTTTCGGTGATGCGCAGCCGGAGCGCGTCGGCGAGGGTGCCGATGCCGGCGTCGGCGAGGGCGGCGGGGCCCGCGCCGAGGAGGACGGGGGCGAGGTAGCCGACGACCTTGTCGACGGCCCCGGCGGCGACGAAGGCGCCGGCCAGGGTGGGGCCGCCTTCGAGGAGGACGGAGCGGATGCCGCGCCCGTACAGCTCGCGCAGCAGGGCGTCCACGGAGATCCCGTACTTGTCGTACGGGAGCCGGGCCAGCTCCACTCCGGCGAGGTGGCGGGTGTCCGCGTCCTCGGCGACGGCGATCAGGGTGGGCGCGGCCTCGTCCAGCACCCGGGCGGTGGGCCGGATGGTGGCGTGGGTGTCCAGCACCACGCGCAGGGGCTGGTCGGCGGCGGTGAGGCCGTCGATCCCCCGTACCGCGAGGTGCGGGTCGTCGGCGCGCAGGGTGCCGGAGCCGACGACGACGGCGTCGGACTCGGCGCGCAGGCGGTGGACGTCGGCGCGGGACTCGGGGGAGCTGATCCAGCGGCTGGTGCCGTCGGCGGCCGCGATGCGGCCGTCGAGGGTCGCGGCGTACTTCCACAGGATGTACGGGCGGCCCAGGCGTACGGAGGTCAGCCAGGCGGCGTTGCCCGCCTCGGCCTCCTCGGCGAGCAGTCCGGCCGCGGTGTCGATCCCGGCGGCGCGCAGGGTGGCGCCGCCGCCGCTGGCCTGCGGGTTCGGGTCGGAGACGGCGTAGACCACGCGGGTGATCCCGGCGGCGATCAGGGCCTGCGCGCAGGGTCCCGTACGGCCGGTGTGGTTGCAGGGTTCGAGGGTGACGTAGGCGGTGCCGCCGCGGGCCGCCGGGCCCGCCGCGGTCAGGGCGTGGATCTCGGCGTGCGGGCCGCCGGCCCGCTCGTGCCAGCCTTCGCCCACGATACTGCCCGAGGCGTCGGTGATGACGCAGCCGACGACCGGGTTGGGGCTGGTGGAGCCGAGTCCGCGGGCGGCGAGCTCGACGGCTCGGCGCATGGCACGGGTGCCCGCGTCGGGTGCTGCGTGCGCGGCGTGTGTCGCCACCGGGTCCTCCTGCCTCATCGGGCACGGACTCCGGGGCCTGTCGGGATACGACAGATGAAGCGGGTAGCACACGCGGGGACGCCGAGGCCGGAAACACGGTCCGTTCGACGGCACGTCCCGAGGGATGTGCCGGTGGACCGCCGACGGCGGCGTACCGGTGACTGGCCCGCCGCGCACTGCCTCCCATCCGGACTTTAACCGTCGGTCCAGGAATTTCACCTGGTCAACCGGCCGCTGGCTGCGGACGGGTCGCGGACTATAACCGCCGGTTCGGAATTACACCGACCCCGGAGTGCGCTGCTACTGGTACTGAAGCCAGTGTGCCACGGGTGATCGGCGGCCATGCGGGTGAGCCAATGTGGCCTGGGTCACACATTCGGTCGTTCTCGGGCGCGTCGATTGCGCCGTTCGGCCCATTTCGCTCCCCGGCCCATATCGGCGCACATACGCGCACCGGACCTTGCCGGATCGCGCACTTTGGTCCAGACCTATTGACGGGTTGGTCTAGTCCTCTTAACGTTCCCTTCATCTTCCCCGGGAGACAGCCCGTCAGATGTGCGCACGTCACGGGCCAACACGCACCACGTTTCAGCCTGTTGTGTCCTGCCATCCTCCCCTCCCCAGGAGGCACAATGCTGTCCCCCACCAAGACGAGAGCCATGCTCCTGACGTCCGGCGCCGCAATCGCCGGTCTGCTGGTGGCCGGGCTCTCGGCGGGCGTCTCGCACGCCGCCGACAACGAGTCCTGTCGCCCCGACGGTCTGTACAAGACCGCGGGCGTGGACGTCCCGTACTGCTCGGTGTACGACACCGAGGGCCGCGAGAAGATGGGCGCCGACCACCAGCGCCGCGTCATCGGCTACTTCACGGGCTGGCGCACGGGCAAGGACGGCACGCCCGCCTACCTGCCCCACAACATCCCGTGGTCCAAGGTCACGCACCTGAACTACGCCTTCGCCCACGTGGGCAGCGACAACAAGATCTCCGTCGGCGCGGACAACGCGAACAACTCCGCGACCGGGATGACCTGGCCGGGCGTCGCGGGCGCCGAGATGGACCCCGCCCTCCCCTACAAGGGCAATTTCAACCTGCTGAACAAATTCAAGAAGCAGAACCCGAACGTCAAGACGCTGATCTCGGTCGGCGGCTGGGCCGAGACCGGCGGCTACTTCGGCGACGACGGCAACCGCGTCGCGTCGGGCGGCTTCTACTCGATGGCCACCAACGCCGACGGCTCGGTCAACCAGGCCGGCATCGACACCTTCGCGGACTCCTCGGTCGAGTTCATCCGCAAGTACGGGTTCAACGGCGTCGACATCGACTACGAGTACCCGACCACCATGAAGGACGCGGGCAACCCGCTGGACTGGCAGCTGGCCAACGCCCGCCGCGCCGGTCTGGTCAAGGGCTACGACTCCCTCATGAAGAGCCTGCGCGAGAAGCTGGACCGGGCCGGCGCCACCGACGGCAAGCACTACCTGCTGACCGTCGCCGCCCCCTCCTCCGGCTACCTGCTGCGCGGCATGGAGACCTTCCAGATGCAGAAGTATCTGGACTACGTCAACATCATGTCCTACGACCTGCACGGTGCGTGGAACGAGTACGTCGGCCCCAACGCCTCGCTCTTCGACGACGGCAAGGACGCCGAGCTGGCCGCCGCGAACGTGTACGGCAGCTCCCAGTACGGGAACATCGGCTACCTCAACACCGACTGGGCCTACCACTACTTCCGCGGCTCCATGCCGGCCGGCCGCATCAACATCGGCCTGCCGTACTACACCCGCGGCCACAAGAACGTCCAGGGCGGCACCGACGGTCTGTGGGGCAAGGCCTCCGCGACCACCTGCCCGGCCGGTGCGGGCCTGACCAAGTGCGGTGACGGCGCGACCGGCATCGACAACCTGTGGCACGACAAGGACACCAACGGCGTCGAGTCGCCGGCCGGTTCCAACCCGATGTGGCACGCCAAGAACCTGGAGAAGGGGATCGTCGGCGACTACGTCACCAAGTACGGCTTCCCCGCGAACACCACGCTGACCGGCACCTACGCCCGCAAGTACGACTCGACCCTGGTCGCGCCGTGGCTGTGGAACGCGCAGAAGAAGGTCTTCCTCTCCACGGAGGACGAGCAGTCGGTGGCGGCCAAGGCCGACTACGTGATCGACCGCGGCATCGGCGGCACCATGGTCTGGGAGATGGCGGGCGACTACAGCTGGAACGCCGCCAAGGGCCAGTACGAGATGGGCGACACGCTCACCTCCCTGATGTACGACAAGTTCAAGGCCGCCTCCCCGTACGGCGCCAAGAAGTCCAACACCGCGCTGCCGACGCAGGCCGTGGACATCAAGACGGAGTTCACCGAGTTCAAGCTCGGCGACTCGAACTACCCGATCACCCCGAAGCTCAAGATCACCAACAACACCACGGCCACCCTGCCGGGCGGCACGGAGTTCCAGTTCGACTACGCGACCGCCTCTCCGGCCAACGCCTCGGACCAGTCGGGCTTCGGCACCAAGGTGATCAAGAGCGACCACACCGGCAGCAACGTCGGCGGTCTGAAGGGCGACTTCCACCGGGTCTCGCTGAAGCTCCCGGCCTGGCAGACGCTCGCCCCGGGCGCCTCGGTCGACCTGGCCTTCAACTACTACCTGCCGGTCTCCACGCCCTCCAACTGGACGGTGAACATCTCCGGCACGACGTACTCGCTCGCCGGTGACCTGGCGCGCGGCATCACCGTGGTCCAGCCGGGTGGCACCACCACCCCGCCGACCACCACCCCGCCCACGACGACCCCGCCGACCACGACGCCTCCCACCACCACGCCTCCGACGGGCGGTGCGTGCACCAACCCGGCGTACGTGGCGGGCACGATCTACAACAGCGGCAACGTCGTCTCGCACCAGGGCCGCAACTGGAAGGCCCAGTGGTGGACGCAGAACGAGACTCCCGGCACCACCGGCGAGTGGGGCGTCTGGAAGGACCAGGGCGCCTGCTGACACCCCACGGGGTGACCTCGTAGACGAAGTCGCAGTGAAGTGAAGTGACGTGACGTGAGGACCCGGTGGCCCGGCGGCCATCGGGTCTTCGCGTTCCCGGAAGCGGCCGGTGACCTCGTGGAGTCCCTCCGACGTGACCGTCAGGCCGTGAAGAGGACGGACTGCGCCGACTCGCGGGCGGCCAGCCGCGCCCCCGTGAGCACCGCCGGGCCGCCGAGGGTGCCGGCGCGGACCTCGGTCGGGACCGGGCTCAGGGCGGCGAGGCGGCGGGCGACCCTGGCGGCCAGGGCCGGTCCGCCCGCGTGGCCGAGTTCCCCGCCGAGCACGACGCAGCCCGGGTCCAGGATCGCCGCCACGGCCGCCGCCCCGATGGCCAGCCGGTCGGCCAGGGCGTCGAGGAAGGCCGGTCCGGCGGCGCCCGCGACGGCCTCCTCGACCGGCCCGTCGAAGCCGTGGGCCGCGGCGAGCGCGGCCACCCCGGCCCGCCCCGCCAGCTCGTGGAAGCCGCCCTCGCAGTTCGTGGCCGAGGGGAGGCCGCCCGTCCCGGGGACCGGCAGGAAGCCGATCTCCCCCGCTCCGCCGGAGGCGCCCCGGCGCAGCCGCCCGTCCAGCACCACGGCGGCGCCGGCCCCTTCGCCGAGCCAGAGCAGTACGAAGGACTCCAGGTCCCGGGCCGCCCCGACCCGCTGCTCGGCCAGGGCCGCCAGGTTGGTCTCGTTCTCCACCACGACCACGGCCGGCAGCCGCCGCTGCAGCGCCGCCACCAGGTCCCGGTGCCAGGCGGGCAGTCCGGCGCTGTCGCGGAGCTCTCCGGTGCCCGGGGCCACCAGCCCCGGCGCTCCGATCACCACCGTGTGGAGCCGGTCGGCGCCCGCCTCCCGGGCGAGCTCCTCCAGCCGGTCCACCGCTTCCTCCACGGCGTCCACCGGCAGGGCCGCCTGCGCCAGCGGCCGGCCGAGGAGGTCGGCGACGACCGCCGTCGCGCTGTCCGTCCGTACGTCGAGCGCCGCGAGGTAGGCCCGCCGCGCCACGATCCCGTAGAGCTTGGCGTTGGGTCCGCGCCGCTGCTCGCCGGACTCCCCGACGACCTCGATCAGCCCGGCCCCGGTGAGGCGTTCCACCAGGTCGGCGACGGAGGGGCGGGACAGGCCGGTCAGCTCCTTGAGCTGGGGGGCCGTCAGGGGGCCCTCCTCCTGGAGGAGCTGGAGGGCGAGCCGGTCGTTGATGGCCCGTGCCGTGCTCGGCGAGGCGGGGGACGGAGCGGGGGTCGCGGCGCGGGCGGTGGCGGTCAGGGCCTTGGCAGGAGTCACGGCGCCCATCCTAGGAGTTCCGGGGGCTAACTATCAGGCAGGGTCCCTGATAGTTTACGCCCCATGAACGGGGAAACCGACCTCAGCCCGGCGCGACTGCGCCATGCCCGCATCGCCATCGCCGGCGTCTTCTGCGTACACGGCGCAGTCACCGGCTCCTTCGCCACCCGCATCCCCTGGATCCAGGACCACGCGCAGCTCAGCGCGGGCACCCTGGGACTGGCCCTCGCCTTCCCCGCGCTCGGCGCGGCGCTGACGATGCCGCTGGCCGGACGCATCAACCACCGGCTCGGCGCGCGCACCGCCCTGCGGGTGCTGCTGAGCCTGTGGACGCTCGCCCTCATCCTGCCGAGCCTCGCCCCGAACCTGTGGACGCTCTGCTTCGTGCTCTTCGTCTACGGGGCCACCGCCGGCATGTCGGACGTGGCGATGAACGCGCTGGGCGTGGAGACCGAGAACCGGCTGAAGCGCTCGATCATGTCCTCGCTGCACGGCATGTGGAGCGTGGGCGCCCTGATCGGCTCGGCCGCCGGCACGGTCGCCGCGCACGCCGGAGCGGACGGCCGCCTGCACCACCTGATCGCCGCGCTCGCCCTGACGCTGGCCGGGCTGATCGCCGTACGGGGCGTCCTGGACCTGCGCACCGACACCGCAGGGGAGGAGGCGCCGCCGCACTTCGCGCTGCCCCCGAAGTCCGCGCTGCTCATCGGCGCGATCGGCTTCTGCGCGGTCTTCGCGGAGGGCGCCAGCCTGGACTGGTCCGCGGTGTACCTGCGGGACGTGCTGCACACGGACGCCGGCCTCGCGGCCGCCTCGACCACCGCCTTCGCGCTGACGATGGCGCTCGCCCGGCTGGTCGGGGACAAGGTCGTGGACCGGTTCGGGGCCGTCCGCACGGTCCGCGCGGGCGGCGCGCTGGCCACCGCGGGCGGGCTGCTCGTGGTCACGGTCCACCATCCGGCCGCGGCCCTGGCCGGGTTCGGGCTGATCGGGCTCGGCATCGCGGTGGTGGTCCCGCTGGCCTTCGCGGCGGCCGCGCGCAGCGGTCCGGCCCCGGCGCAGGCCATCGCCGGTGTCGCGACGATCACGTACACCTCGGGTCTGATCGCCCCGTCGGCGATCGGTGCGGTGGCCGACGCGACCTCGCTGGTGGTGTCGTTCGGTCTGGTCACGCTGCTGTCGTTCGCCCTGATCGTGGGAGCGACCGTACTGCGGCAGCGGCCGGTGGCGGCGGAGGCCCCGGCCGCCAACCGGGACGAACCTGCGCCTATCCGGCCGTAATATGTCGCCTGGTCACCTACGGCCTCGTAGCGTGACCACGCTCCTGACGAACGACGCAGAACGACGAAAAGCGGTGGAACATGGGCCTCGGCGTGCGCTGGACCCTGCACGGAGACGGGCGGACCCCCGCCCCCGGCGCGGTGGTACGGCCGGACGAGCGGCTGTCGTGGCCGCGGACCGCCGGGCTCGGTGCCCAGCACGTCGTGGCGATGTTCGGAGCCAGCTTCGTGGCGCCGGTCCTGATGGGGCTGGACCCGAACCTCGCCATCATGATGTCCGGTGTCGCCACCGTCATCTTCCTGCTGGCGACCCGCGGCCGGGTCCCCTCGTACCTGGGCTGCTCGCTCTCCTTCGTGGGCGTGGCGGCGGCGATCCGGGCGGGCGGCGGGGACAGCGCGGTCGTCACGGGCGCGGTCTTCGTGGTCGGCGCGGCGCTGTTCCTGGCGGGACTGGCGGTCCAGCGGTTCGGGGCCCGGATCATCCACGCGGCGATGCCGCCGGTGGTGACGGGCGCCGTCGTGATGCTGATCGGCTTCAACCTTGCGCCCGTGACGGCCTCCACGTACTGGCCGCAGGACCAGTGGACGGCCCTGCTGACGATGCTGTTCACCGGGCTGGCCGTGGTCTGCCTGCGGGGCTTCTGGTCGCGGATCGCGATCTTCCTCGGCCTGATCTTCGGGTACGGCATCTCCTGGGTCTTCGACCTCGTCTTCGGCAAGATCCACTCGACGGTGGGCGGGCCCGAGGCCGTGGACCACTGGCGGCTCGACCTGTCGGGGGTCGCCAAGGCCGACTGGGTCGGGCTGCCGGCCTTCCACGCGCCGGCCTTCGAGTGGTCGGCGATCCTGATCGCGCTGCCGGTGGTCATCGCGCTGATCGCGGAGAACGCCGGGCACATCAAGGCCGTCGGCGAGATGACCGGCGACTCGCTCGACGACAAGCTCGGCACGGCCATCGCCGCCGACGGCGCCGCGTCGATGCTGTCCACGGCGGTCGGCGGCCCGCCGAACACCACGTACTCCGAGAACATCGGCGTCATGGCCGCCACCCGCGTCTACTCCACGGCGGCCTACTGGGCGGCGGCCGGCTTCGCCCTGCTCTTCGGCCTGTGCCCGAAGTTCGGCGCGGTCGTCGCCGCGATCCCCGGCGGGGTGCTGGGCGGGATCACCGTGATCCTGTACGGCATGATCGGCCTGCTCGGCGCGCAGATCTGGATCAACGGCCGGGTGGAC
This sequence comes from Streptomyces tatrensis, assembly GCF_049310065.1. Lineage (NCBI taxonomy): Bacteria > Bacillati > Actinomycetota > Actinomycetes > Kitasatosporales > Streptomycetaceae > Streptomyces > Streptomyces tatrensis. The sequence goes on from NZ_JBMDLB010000011.1 coordinate 1,857,906, forward strand.
CTGCGCAATCCGCTGAACCTGGTGCCTGCCGCGGCGGGCATCATCATCGGCGTCGGCGGGGTCCGGCTGAACATCAGCGACAGCTTCGAGCTGGGCGGGATCGCGCTCGGCACGATCGTCGTGATCACGGGCTACCACGCGCTGCGGTACTTCGCTCCGGCGCACCTGAAGCAGCAGGAGCCGCTGCTGGACTCGGGTACGTCGGCGTACGACGAGGCGGGCGGGAGCCCCGCCGGGGAACCCGGGGACAAGCGGGGTTGACGGAGTTTCGCCCGAACCGGCGAAGCGTACGGCCAAGTTCCCCTGATCCCGGCCCGCGGCTGCAACGCTGCCTCCCATGGTCCCCATGGAAGCGGTGCTGGCGCGAATGCGCGCCCTGGACGAGCGGCTCCCCGAGCGGGACGGCGTCGCCGTCTTCAACCGGGTGTACCTCACGGTGACGCAGACCGTGCACGAGGGAATCGTGCACGGCGCGTTCCCCTCGCCCCGCCGGGCGGAAGCCCTCAGCGTCCGCTTCGCCGAGCGCTACCTGACGGCGGTGGAGGCCGACCGGGCCCCGGCGTGCTGGCGGCCGCTCCTCCAGTACCGCCGCCACCCCGGGATCCGGCCGCTCCAGCACGCGCTGGCCGGGATCAACGCGCACATCGGCCACGACCTGGCGCTGGCGGTGGTCGCCACCTGCCGCTCGCTCGACTGCGAACCGGCCGCGCTCGAAGCGGACTTCGACCGGGTCGGTGACACCCTGGTCTCCCTGGAGGAGCACATCCGGGAGGACCTGATGCCGGGCCCGGACCTGCTGGAGGTCGCGGACCCGCTGACGCATCTGCTCGGCGCCTGGAGTCTGGAGCGGGCCCGCGCGGGGGCCTGGGCCTCGGCGCGCCTCCTCTGGTCGCTGCGCCGCTCCCCCGATCTCGCGGAGGAGTTCACCGAGTCCCTCGACGCGGGCGTCGGCCTGGTCGGCCGCTGCCTGCTGACGCCGACGGGCTGACCCCCGCTGCGCGGAGCCGTCCTGCGGGGTCGGTACGGCTGCCGGGTGCGGCCTGCCCCACTGTGACGGGGCGCAGCCACCTCTCCCCCGTTCCCCGGGGGCCCTGCGGGGCTGTCCCCTACCCGCCCTTCCACCGTTCCCCGGGCTCCGCCCGGACCCGGTCCTCAAACGCCGGACGGGCTGGATACACCCAGCCCCGCCGGCGTTTGAGGCGCGGGGTCTGGGGCGGAGCCCCAGGGAACGGGCGAAGGGCGGGTAGGGGACTTCGCCCCGCAGGGCCGACCCGGCACCGCCGGACGGAATCCGGCGCAGCGCCGCGAAGCCCAGGAGGCCCGCCAGGGCCGAGTGGTGCGAGGGGCGCGTTAAGAGATCAGTCCTCCGGGAGTTCGACCGGGGCTATCTCGTCGTAGACGTCGCCCGGGCCGGGGTTCGTGGAGTCCGTGGCGCCGCCGAGGTGGTGCATGACGCCCCAGACGGCGTTGAGGGCCGTCTGGACCGCGCCCTCGGCCCAGCCGGCCGTCCAGGAGATGTCGTCGCCCGCGAGGAAGATGCCGCGCTTGTCCTCGGGGAGGCGGTCCTGCATGAAGTGGGTGAACAGGCGGCGCTGGTAGCGGTAGTGGCCCGGCAGGTTGGCCTTGAACGCGCCCATGAAGTAGGGCTCGTTCTCCCAGGACACGGTCACCGGGTTGCCGATGATGTGGCGGCGGATGTCGACCTTCGGGTAGATCTCGCCGAGGGACTTCAGCATGACCTCCATCCGCTCGTTCGCGGACAGCGGCAGCCACTTCAGGCTGTCGTCGCACCAGGTGTAGGACAGGCAGATGACGGCCGGCTTGTCGGGGCCGTTGTCCAGGAGGTACGTGCCGCGGGTCATGCGGTCGGTCAGGGTCATCGACATGACGTCGCGGCCCGTTTCCTCGTCCTTGTCCAGCCAGAAGGGGCGGTCGACCGGAATGAAGAGCTTGGAGCTCTCCATGTAGTGGGTGCGCTCGATCGCCGTCCAGTGGTCGATCGGGAAGAGCGTGTCGTCGCACGCGATCTTCGACAGCAGCATCCAGGACTGCGCCGTGAAGATCGCGGCGCGGTAGGTGCGGATGTCGCCGGAGGAGTCCGTGACCGTGATGCGGTTGCCCGCCGTGCGGTGCAGGCGGGTGACCGCCGGGCGCGGGGTGCCGCCGTGCAGGGAGGAGAGGGAGGTGCCCTGGGCCCAGTGCACGATCTTCTCGGGCTCGCGGTCCCACATGCGCAGCGGGAGCTGCTGCGAGCCGCCCACGATGCCGCGGTGGTGGTCGTCGGCCTCGGTGTAGACGACGCGCAGGATCTCCAGGATGGAGTTCGGGAAGTCGGTGTCCCAGCCACCGGTGCCGAAGCCGACCTGGCCGAAGATCTCGCGCTTGCGGAAGGACTTGAAGGCCTCGGACTTGCAGAGGAACCCGTAGAAGGTCTCGTCGTCGAGCTTCTCGACGAGCTTCGCCCAGATCTCGCGGATGCGCGGGACGTCCCGCTCGCGCATCGCGGTGTTCATGTCGGAGAAGTCGGCGCCCTCGTCCAGGCAGGCGTTCCACGCGGCGGACACGTCGCGGTAGACCTGCGGGAGGTCGGCGATGGTCTCGGCGTAGTGGGTCTCGCCCTTGAGGTCGACCACCGTCGAGGGGGTGGCCTCGGCGAGCGGGTTCGGGAAGGGCTCGGTGACCAGGCCGACGAGGTCGATGTAGTGCTGGAGGGCCGTGGAGGACGGCGGGAAGCGCATGGCGCCCATCTCCGCGGTCAGTTCCTCGGTGCCCGCGCCCTCGAAGCCCACGGTGCGCAGCCGGCCGCCGATCTGGTCGGCCTCGTAGACGACGGGCTTGAGGCCCATCTTCATCAGCTCGTACGCGGAGATGATGCCCGACAGCCCGCCGCCGATGACGGCGACCTCGGTGCCGTGCTCGGTCGCCGGTATCTGCCCGAGGCCCGCCGGGTGGGCGAGGAAGTCGTCGTACGCGTAGGGGAAGTCCGGTCCGAACATCGTGATCGGCATCTGACCGTCGCTGTGCGGGACGGCGGTGGTGGGCACCGTGGACGTCATGGGGTACGACTCCTAGCGGGGTGGGGCAGGGGGGAAGGGCAAGCGGGGGGGGTGGGCGACGCCGGTTCGCGGGACCGCGGTCAGACGAGCGAGGCGTACAGACCTGGCCGCCGGTCGCGCAGGTACGGGTTGGTCTCGCGCGAGACGCGCAGCAGCTCGGGGTCGGCCTCGCCGAACACCAGCTCCTCGCCGCGGCCGGCCCGGGTCCGGGTGGTCCCGTCGGGGCTCGCCAGGCAGCTGAGGCCGACGAACTCGAACTCGCCCTCCGGACCGGTGCGGTTGACGTACGCGATGTACATCTGGTTCTCGAAGGCCCGTACGGGGACCAGCTGTTCGGCGACGAACTGGAACGGGTGCATCTGCGCGGTCGGCACCAGGAGGAGGTCGGTGCCGGCCAGCGCGTGCGCCCGGACGTTCTCGGGGAACTCCACGTCGTAGCAGATCATGATGCCCACGCGGAGGCCGCCGAGGTCCGCCTGGACCACCGGGGTGTCGCCGGGGGTGAAGGCCGCCTGCTCGAAGCCGCCGAAGAGGTGGGTCTTGCGGTAGTTCGCGAGCCGTTCCCCGTCGGGGCCGACGAGCTGCGCCGCGTTGTAGACGGCGTCCCCGTCCCGCTCGGGGTAGCCGTAGAGCACGGCGAGCCCGTGCCGGCGGGCGATCTCGCCGATGGCGCGGGCGGACATGCCGTCGGCCGGTTCGGCGAGCCGCGCGATGTCCTCGATCTCCAGCGCGTACCCGGTCAGGAACATCTCCGAGGTCACGAGGAGCCCGGCCCCCGCCTGTGCGGCGCGCGTCGCGGCCTCTTCGAGCGCCTTCAGGTTGTCGGCGGTGTCGCCGATCCGTCCGGAACTCTGGAGGAGGGCGGTGCGCAGCGGGGGCATGGGCGAACCTCTGTGGCAGGAGGGGTGGGGGTCCTTAAAAGGTACGTTCGCGCGTTCGACCGGGACAAGGCGTGACCGTTGCGTGCCGCGCATCGATTCGTTGCGTATGGGCGGGCGAAGGCGGCGATTCGTTGCGCGGAGTCCGCGCGGACGGTCCGAAAGGCCTATTCCGGGGTCCTACGAGGCCGGTCCGAAGGCCGGTCCGAAGGCCGGTCCGAAGGCCGGGTGCACGCTCAGCCTGCGGAGGTCTTCCAGGATGTCGGGGGCGTGGTTGGAGACCACCCGGCCGCTCCAGCCGTCACAGAGGGCGGGGACGGTGAGCGTGCCGTCGTGGTCGTGCCCGGCGGCCTCGTAGGCGCGGCGGAGCGCGTCGTGCCCCGCGGGGTCGGAGCCGGGCCGCAGGACGGTCAGGGCCACGGTGTCCCGCAGGCCCAGCTCGGCGAAGGCGGCGGTGACGCCGAGGCAGCTCGGACAGTCGTCGGCGGCCACGTAGAGCCGGTACCGGTGCGGTACGGGCGAGAACCCGGTCCCGATCCGGCCCCGGAGGAGCTCCGGCCGGCGGGGCTGGGCGGGCGACGGGACGGACGGCTGGGCGGGAGCGGGGGCAGTGGCCGGGGCCTGGGCGCGGCTCTGCGCAGGGGCCTGGACATGGCTCTGGGCATGCGCCTGGACATGGGTCTGGGGCATGGCTCTCCTGGGTCTGCGTGCGTATGTACGTGCGTGCTCGGCGGGGCCTCAGGAGGCCGGGGCCGTGGCACTGCAGACGCGGAGGAGATCGATGTGCAGCCTGCGGGTGAGCCAGGAGCGGCGCAGCGGGGTGGTGGAGGAGGAGGGTGTGGCGCGCTGGTCCACCGGGCCCCCTTCCTGTCCGTTGCCCCCATTAGGCTGGCGTTCGCAGTCTCGTGGCACCGTCAGGGGCCGTCAAGACCGCCCGCAAGAGTGCTTGATGCCCAGGAAAGGAAGCTCCCGCCCATGTCCCGTGAGTCCCGGCCCGGTGCGGTCCTCGACAATCCCGTCTGGGCCGCGCTCGACGGCCCGCACCGGGGCTTCGCCGAGAGCGGTCCCGCCGGACTCGCCGCCCGGTACCCGGCCGGCGTATCGCCCTTCGCCGCGCTCGCCGACCCGGAGGATCCGCGGGCCTGGGCGGATCTGGCCGAGCTCGTCGGCCCGGGGCAGGAGGTCTGGGTGACCGGGCTGCCGACCCCGCCCGCGGGCTGGGAGACCCTGATGTCCATACCGGGCGTACAGCTCGACGGCCGGGCGGTACGGGGCAAGGAGGAGCCGGAGGCGGTCCTGCTGGGGCCCGCCGACGTGCCCGAGATGCTGGAGCTGGTCGAGCTGACCCGGCCCGGCCCGTTCGGGGAGCGCACCGTCGAGCTGGGCACGTACCTCGGGATCCGCCGCGGCGGCCGGCTCGTCGCGATGGCGGGCGAACGGATGCGGCCACCGGGCTGGTCGGAGATCAGCGCCGTGTGCACGCACCCCGAGCACCGGGGCGAAGGGCTCGCCGGGCGGCTGATCCGCGCGGTCGTGGCCGCCGTGGAGGAGCGCGGGGACACCCCGTTCCTCCACGCCGCGGCGCAGAACACCTCGGCCGTGGGGCTGTACCTCTCGATGGGGTTCACCCTGCGCCGCGAGCCGGTCTTCATCGGGCTTCGCACGCCCGACACGAAGCGTTAACACGGATTGACATTCCATCCGTTGTGGCCCGGTCCCCCCTGATCTAGCGTCGGAGGGACGACCGGAACACGAGGTGAAGGGGGTGGCCGGGCATGACCGTACGCACCGCCGGTGACGCCCTCACCCCGCGCCGTGCCGTCCACCTGCACTCCCGCGCGCACATCGACCTCCTGCGCGTCGCCGGCTCCCTCTGTCGTTCCTGATCAGCGTTCCGCGATCCGATTCGTCCTTCGCCGCGCCGTCCGATCAGGAGGCAGTTCCGCCATGCCCGTGCACCCTTCTCCCTCTCCTTCCCCGTCCTCCGCCCCCTCCCCCGCGCTCCACCTCGCCGTGGCCCTCGACGGGGCGGGCTGGCATCCCGCCGCCTGGCGCGAACCGGGCGCGGACGCCGACCGGTTGTTCACGGCCGGCTACTGGGCCGCGCTCGTCGCCGAGGCCGAGGCCGGACTGCTGGACTTCGTCACCTTCGAGGACTCGCTGAGCCTGCAGTCCACCGATCCGGCCGGGCCCGACGGCCGTACCGACCTGGTGCGGGGCCGGCTCGACGCGGTGCTGGTCGCCGCCCGGGTGGCGCCGCTGAGCCGGCACATCGGGCTGGTGCCGAGCGTGGTGGCCACCCACACCGAGCCCTTCCACGTCTCCAAGGCGCTCGCCACCCTGGACTACGTGAGCCGCGGACGCGCCGGGCTGCGCATCCAGATCTCCGAACGGCCGGACGAGGTGGCCCACTTCGGGCGGCGCACGGACCCCCTGGACCCGGCCGAGCTGTACGGCGAGGCCGCCGATCACGTCGAGGTGGTGCGGCGGCTGTGGGACAGCTGGGAGGACGACGCCGAGATCCGCGACGTGGCCACCGGACGGTTCGTCGACCGCGCCAAGCTGCACTACATCGACTTCGAGGGCCCCCGTTTCAGCGTGAAGGGCCCGTCCATCACCCCCCGGCCGCCCCAGGGACTGCCCCCGGTCGGCGCGCTGGCCTCCGACGCCGCCGTGTACCCCTTCCTCGCGCGGTCGGCCGACATCGGCTACGTGACCGCGCGGGCCGGCGAGGTCCGCGCCGCCGTCGCCGCGCTCCCCGGCACCCCGCACCTGTTCGGCGAGCTGACGGTCTTCCTCGACGACAAGGCCGCGACGGCGGAGCGACGGCTCCAGCGGCTGGACGCCGTGCACGGGGCCGCGTACACGAGTGCCGCCCGCATCTTCGCGGGGACTCCTGCGGACCTCGCCGACCTGCTGCTGGAGGGGCAGGAGGCCGGGCTGACCGGCTTCCGGCTGCGGCCGGGGGTGCTCGCCCACGACCTGCCGGCAATCACCCGCGGCCTGGTTCCGGAGCTCCAGCGGCGCGGGGCGTTCCGGCGGTCCTACGAGGCCTCCTCGCTCCGCGGCCTGCTGGGGCTGCCGCGCCCGGCGAGCCGGTACGCCGCCGCCCCGGCGGCTCCCGCCGCCACCGCTTCGCCCGCCGCTTCACCCGCCGCCTGATTCCCCAGGAAGGACCGACAGCAGCCATGAGCAAGCCGCTCAAGCAGATCCACCTCGCGGCGCACTTCCCGGGGGTCAACAGCACCACCGTGTGGAGCGACCCGGCCGCCGGGAGCCAGATCGACTTCGATTCCTTCGTCCACTTCGCGCGGACCGCCGAGCGCGCGAAGTTCGACTTCCTCTTCCTCGCCGAGGGCCTGCGCCTGCGCGAACAGGGCGGTGAGATCTACGATTTGGATGTGGTGGGCCGCCCCGACACCTTCACGGTGCTGGCGGCGCTCGCCGCCGTCACCGAACACCTCGGACTGGCCGGGACGATCAACTCCACCTTCAACGAACCGTACGAGGTGGCCCGCCAGTTCGCCTCCCTCGACCATCTGTCCGGGGGCCGGGCCGCCTGGAACGTGGTCACCTCCTGGGACGCCTTCACCGGGGAGAACTTCCGGCGCGGCGGGTTCCTGCCGCGCGAGGAACGCTACGAGCGGGCAAGGGAGTTCCTGGACACCGCCGGCGAGCTGTTCGACGCGTGGGACGGTGGCGAGATCCTCGCCGACCCGGTCTCCGGGGAGTTCCTGCGGGACGCGGGCCCCGGTGCCTTCGCCCACCGGGGGAAGCAGTTCGACATCTCCGGGCACTTCAACGTGCCGCGCAGCCCCCAGGGGCGGCCGGTCGTCTTCCAGGCGGGCGATTCGGACGAGGGGCGGGAGTTCGCGGCGGCCGCCGCCGACGCCATCTTCGGGCGGTACGGCACGCTGGACGAGGGCCGCGCCTTCTACGCGGACGTCAAGGGGCGCCTGCCCCGGTACGGGCGCACCCCCGACGAGCTGAAGATCCTGCCGGCGGCGACCTTCGTCCTGGGCGACACCGATGCCGAGGCGCAGGAACTGGCCCGCGAGGTCCGGCTCCAGCAGGTGAGCGGGGCCACCGCGATCAAGCGCCTGGAGCACGTGTGGAACCGGGACCTTTCGGGCTACGACCCGGACGGGCCGCTCCCGGACGTCGATCCGGTGCCCGGGGAGAACACCATCGCGCTGGGCCGGGCGAGCGTGCGCATGCACCGGGATCCGGTGGCCGTGGCCCGTGAGTGGCGGGAGCGGGCCGCCGCCGGGGGGCTGTCGATCCGCGAGCTGGTGATGGAAACGAGCGAGCGGCAGTCCTTCGTCGGCTCGCCCCTCACCGTCGCCCAGGGCATCGACGCCCTGGTCCAGGCGGACGCGGCCGACGGCTTCATCCTGGTCCCGCACCTGACCCCCGGCGGGCTCGACGCCTTCGCGGACACCGTCGTCCCGCTGCTCCAGGAGCGCGGGGTGTTCCGCCGCGAGTACACCGGCCCGACGCTGCGCGACCACCTCGGGCTGGCGGCTCCGCGCGCGCTGGCCCCTGCCCGCGGCTGACGGCCGCCGCAGGACAGCACCCGAAGCCCGTCTCCAACCGTCACGAAGAAGGGGGAACACCATGCCCGGTATCCCGCTCGGGGTCCTCGACCTCGTCCCGGTCGCCTCCGGCGCCACCGCCGCCGAGGCGCTCCGCAACAGCGTCGACCTCGCCCGGCAGAGCGAGCGGTTCGGCTACGCCCGCTACTGGTTCGCCGAGCACCACCTGAATCCGGGCGTCGCGGGGACCTCTCCCGCCGTCGTGCTGGCGCTGACCGCCTCGGCCACCTCCACGATCCGGATCGGCTCGGGGGCGGTCCAGCTCGGGCACCGCACGGCCTTGTCGACGGTCGAGGAGTTCGGCCTGCTGGACGCGGTGCACCCGGGGCGGATCGACCTGGGTCTGGGCCGTTCGGCGGGCGGCCCGCCGGCCCGCCGTGCCGGGGCCGAGCCGCCGGTGGCGTACACGACCGAGAACGGGCTGCGCATACCGAAGCCCTTCTCCTTCGCGCACCTGCGCGATCACCCGCGCATCGCGCTCCAGCAGCGGCTGCTGCAGCTGCCGGGGGCCACGGCGCAGGAGTACTCCGAGCAAGTGGGGGACGTACTGGCCCTGTTGCGCGGGGAGTACCGCTCGCCGGACGGGGTGGAGGCGCATGCCGTGCCCGGGGAGGGCGCCGAGGTACAGGTGTGGGTCCTGGGCAGCAGCGCGGGGGTGAGCGCGGAGACGGCGGGCGCGAACGGGCTGCGGTTCGCGGCGAACTACCACGTCAGCCCGGCGAGCGTGCTGGAGGCCGCCGATGCCTACCGGGCGGCCTTCAAGCCCTCGGCCGGGCCGGGCGGGCTGGACCGGCCGCACCTGACCGTGTCCGCCGATGTCGTGGTGGCCCCGGACGACGCCGAGGCCCGGGAGCTGGCGACCGGGTACGCGCCGTGGGTGCACAGCATCCGGTCCGGCGAGGGGGCGATCCCCTTCCCGTCTCCGGAGGAGGCCCGTGCGCTGACCGGGGGCTGGTCGGCGGCGGACCACGAGCTGGTCGCCGACCGGGTGGAGACGCAGTTCGCCGGTTCGCCGGCCACCGTCGCCGACCAGCTGGAGCGGCTGCGGGACGCGACGGGCGCGGACGAGCTGCTGATCACCACGATCACGCACGAGCACGCCGACCGCGTGCGGTCGTACCAGCTGCTGGCCGGGGAGTGGGCCCGGCGGGGGTGAGCTCCCGGCGGGGTGAGGTCCCGGCTTTCGCCCCCGGCCCGGGGGGAGGACGGTGGGAGGTGAGTCCACCGGCGCCTGCCATCCCGGGAGGTACATCATGCGCAAGGTCTGGACTGCAGGGAGTACCCGAGCGAACTGAACTGCACCCTCACCATCGCGGGCGAGGAGGAGGAACTCCTCCGGGCCGCCGTCACATTCCCGTCGTCGCCCGAAGGGAGGCAGACGGGAATGTGACGACAGGCCCTACGCCGGTGCGCCCGAGGTGAAGCGGCGCAGCAGCGGGGAGAGCACGAGTACGGACTTGGTGCGCTCCACGAAGGGCTCGCCCGCGATCCGCTCCAGGACCCGCTCGAAGTGCCGCATGTCCGAGGCGAAGATCTGGACGAGGGCGTCCGCGTCACCGGTGACGGTGGACGCGGACACGACCTCGGGGTAGCGCTCCAGCCCCCGCCGGATGTCGTCCGGCGAGGTGTTGTGGCGGCAGTACATCTCGATGAAGCCCTCGGTCTCCCAGCCCATCGAGGCGGGGTCCACGCGGACGGTGAAGCCGGTGATGGCCCCTTCGGCGCGCAGCCGGTCCACACGCCGCTTCACGGCGGGGGCCGAGAGTCCGACCTCGGAGCCGATGTCCGCGAAGGAGCGGCGGGCGTCCTTGGCGAGGGCGTGCACGATGCGTTCGTCGAGATCGTTCAGTCGCACTGCGCGTGGATCACTTCTCTGCTGCGGCCGGGTCTGCGACGGCCAGACGGGAGCGGCGGATGCCGTACAGGAAGTAGATCACGAGCCCGACGGCCATCCAGCCACCGAAGACCAACCAGGTGACCCCCGGCAGTTCCGTCATGAGGTAGCCGCAGCACAGGAAGCCCAGGATCGGGGTGACCGGGAAGAGCATGACCCGGAAGGTGCGGTTCATGTCCGGGCGGGTGTAGCGCAGGATGACGACGGCGATGTTGACCAGGCCGAAGGCGAAGAGCGTGCCGATGCTGGTGGCGTTCGCCAGCTCGCCCAGCGGGATGAAGGCGGCCAGGAGTCCGCAGAAGAGGCAGACGATGATCGTGTTGACGCGGGGGGTGCCGGTCTTCGGGTCGACCTTGGCGAAGGCCCTGGGCATCAGGCCGTCGCGGGACATCGCGAAGAGGATGCGGGTCTGGCCGTAGAGGACGGCGAAGACGACGCTGGCGATGGCGACGATCGCGCCGGCCGCGAGGATGACGCTCCAGAAGGCGTGCCCCGTCACGTTCTCCATGATCTTGGCCAGGGCGGCCTCGCTGCCCTCGAACTCCTGCCACGGCATGGCGCCGACGGCGACCAGGGCGACGAGGCAGTACAGGGCGGTGACGATGGCCAGCGAGAGCATGATCGCGCGCGGCAGGTCCTTCTTCGGGTTCTTGGCCTCCTCACCGGCGGTGGAGGCGGCGTCGAAGCCGATGTAGGAGAAGAAGAGCATCGAGGCGGCGGTGCTGATGGCGGTGACGCCGAGCGGGGCCAGCGGGGTGTAGTTGCCGGCCTTGATGCCCATGAAGCCGATGACGCAGAACATGACCAGGGTCACGATCTTGACGGCGACCATGATCGAGTTGATCCGGGCGCTCTCCTTGGCCCCGCGGAGCAGGAAGACCATGCAGAGCATCACCACGACCAGCGCGGGCATGTTGATGTAGCCGCCCTCGCCGAGCGGGGCGGAGAAGCCCTCGGGGATGGTGTACCCGATGGTGCCGTCGAGGAACTCGTTGAGGTACTGGCCCCAGCCGACGGCGACGGCCGCGACCGAGACGCCGTACTCCAGGACCAGGCACCAGCCGCAGACCCAGGCGACGAGCTCGCCCATGGTGGCGTAGGCGTAGGAGTACGAGGAGCCCGAGACCGGTATGGAGCCGGCCAGCTCGGCGTAGGAGAGCGCTGAGAAGAGCGCGGTCAGGCCCGCCACGATGAACGCGATGAAGACGGCCGGGCCGGCGATCGGGGTGGCCTCGCCGAGGACGACGAAGATGCCGGTGCCCAGGGTCGCGCCGATGCTGATCATGGTCAGCTGCCACATGGTGAGCGACCGCTTCAGCGCGCCGCCCTCACCCTGGCCGCCTTCGGCGACCAGCTGCTCCACCGGCTTGCGGCGCAGGAGCGGGTGGGCGGGCTTGCGCGGCGCCTCGGGGGCGGGAGCGAGCGGTGGCGCCTGGCCGTGGTCGAGCACGAGGGGACTCCTTTGTCACTGCGGGTGGGGTTTCAGGCGTCGACCGCAGCGGTCCGGAGCAGGAGCAAGCCGAGAAGGGCCTGGGCATGGGGGACCGCCGAGCAGGCGGTCCGCGCCACTCCACGTACAGCGAGTGAGCCTACGAGCTGAGTGATACCGCCCGTAATGCACCATCCTTGCACATTGGCGACTGATCGTTGCGTGGATCTGTCCTGGATGGTCCTTTGTTGCGCGGGGATGATCGATCAGTGCGCGGGCGATCCCGACCCGCATTCTTGACACTTCGTCAGATGTGCCGCAGCGTGCCGCCATGGACCTGGACGTGCTCTACGAGATCGACGTGCCGCGGCCCTGGCGGGGAGCCCACCCGCACGGCCAGCGGGCCGCTGAGCAGCGCGCTTACCGGGAGGCGGTGGAACAGATCCGGCACGCCGACCGCATGGGCTTCCGTACCGTCTGGGCGGTCGAACACCACTTCCGCGAGGGCCGCTCGCACTGCCCGGCCCCCGAGGTGCTCCTCGGACACCTGGCCGGGCTCACCGAGCAGATCCGGCTGGGCTTCGGCGTGACCCTGACCCCCTTCGCCTTCACCCCGCCGCAGCGCATCGCGGAGAAGGTCGCCACCGTCGACGTGCTCTCCGGCGGCCGGGTGGAATGGGGCACCGGCCGGTCCACGCCCATGGAGCAGGCGGCCTTCGGGGTGGACCGGGAGAAGTCCCGCGACGACTGGCGCGAGGCCATCGAGATCGTGACCGGAATGTGGCGCGAGGAGTACTTCGCGTACGAATCGGAGCGTTTCACCTTCCCGCGCCGCATGGTCACCCCCAAGCCGGTGCAGGATCCGCACCCGCCGGCCTGGATGGCGGCCACCTCCCCCGGCTCCGCGGAGGTCGCGGGCGGGCACGGCCTCGGGCTGCTCTCCTTCTCGATCATGCAGCCGCTGGAGGCGATGGCCGCCCAGGTGGCCGCCTACCGGGCCGCGGCGGCCACCCCGAGCCCGCTCACCGACGTCACCACGGACCGGGTCGCCGCCTACACCCTGGTCCACGCCACCCCGCCGCGGACCGCTCCGGGCCCGCGGGTCTGGGACTCGGTCGCCTGGTGGTACTCCAACCTGGCGCAGTTCACCCTGGAGTGGGAGCTGCCCCACCTGAGCCCCGAGGAACGGGAGCGGACCTTCCCCCTGCTCACGCCGATCCTCGAAGGGAACGTGCCCGTACGGGAGTTCAGCGACGGGGACATGATCCTCATCGGGGACGCGGAGACGATCGTCACCAAGGCCAAGCGGTACGCGGACCTCGGCGTCGACCAGCTCATCTGCTACGTCCAGTGGGGGTACCTGGAGCACCGGGAGATCCTGCGGACCCTGGAGATCCTGGGCAAGGAAGTCATCCCGGAGCTGGCCCGCTACACGCCCCGGAAGGCCTCCGCGTGAGCGGCGGCCGCGACGCCTCCTCGGTCCCGGACACCTCCCCGTCCCCCGATGCCTCCCCCGCCGCCTCCCCCGACACCTCTCCCGTCCCCGACTACGCCGCCCTGCACCGCCTCGACGACCGCGCCCTCGTCCTGCTCGGCGCGGGCAACGGCATCGGCCGCCAGACCGCGCACGCGCTGGCCGCGGGCGGTGCCCGCGTGCTGTGCGTGGACGTGGACGAGGAGCGCGCCCGCGCGGTCGCCGCCGAGACCGGGGGCGTCCCGTACGCCGCCGACGTCACGCGCCGCGAGGCCGTACGGGAGCTCTTCGCCGCCGCGCCGGAGCTGCTCGGCGGCCGCCCGGTCGGCGGGGTGGTCGACATCGTCGGCATGGCCCGGTACGCCGCGCTGCCCGAGGTGGACGACGCCGGCTGGGACTGGCACTTCGACCTGGTGCTGCGGCACGCCTGGCTCGCCGTCCAGTACGGCGGCGAGGCCGTCGCCGCGGCGGGCGGCGGCCCCCTGGTCTTCGTCGCCTCCGTCTCCGGGCTCACCGCGGCCCCGCTGCACGCCGCCTACGGGGCCGCGAAGGCCGGCCTGATGTCCTTGGTGCGCTCGGCGGCGGTAGAGCTGGGCCCGCGCGGGGTACGGGTCAACGCGGTGGCACCGGGGGTGGTGTGGACCCCGCGGGTCGCCGCCCTGCTGGGCCCCGAGGGGCGCCGGCTCAACGCGGAGAACGCCCCGCTGGGCCGGGTCGCGGAGACCCGGGACATCGCGGCCGCGCTGTACTTCCTGGCTTCGCCGCAGTCCTCGTACATGACGGGCCAGACGCTGGTCGTGGACGGCGGCGTCGGCGTGAAGTTCCCGTACCCGACGGTCGGAGGCACACGATGAGCACACGGGAACCCGGACCGGACGAGATCACGGCCACGGCGACGGCCACGGCCGCGCGCACGGATGGTGGCAGCGCCGGCAGCGACGGCGCCGGGCCGTGGCTGGACCCCGGCCCCTTCCTGCGCGGCGTGGCCTGGCTCGACGGCGGCCGCCCCGTGCGGGCCGACCCGGCCGACACCATGCGGCTGCCCTGGGACACCGGCGAGCGGGCCACCCTGCCCATCGGGGTGCGCCTGGAGTTCACCGCGCCCGGCACCCGCGCGGTGGAGATCCACTACCGGGCGACCGTGCCCGGCCCCACCGACGCGCTCCGCGACCTCGCGCACGGGTTCGCCCTGTGGGACCGGCACGGGGTGGTCGGCGAGCTGTACACCGAGCCGGCCGCCGAGGCCGTCGTGCGCCTCGAACTGCCGGGCGGCTCCGGCCCGTTCACCATCCATCCGCCCGAGACCCAGTCCCCGCTGATCCTCGGCCTGCGCGGGATCGGCGGCCCCCTCGCCCCCGCGCCGCCCGCCACCCGCTGGGTGGTGCACGGCGACTCCATCACCGAGGGCTGGTGGTCCACCCGGCCCGCGCACGGCTGGCCCTCGGTGACCGGGCGGGCGCTCGGCTGGGACACCGTCAACCTCGGCTACGCGGGCGCCGCGCGCGGGGAACTGGCCTGCGCCGAGCAGCTCGCCGGACTCCCCGCCGACGTCCTCACCCTCGCCTTCGGCACCAACTGCTGGTCCCGCGTGCCCTTTTCGGCCCCGCTCCTGTACGAGACCACCCGCGCGTTCCTCGAACTGGTCCGCCAGGGACACCCCCGGACCCCGCTGCTCCTCCTCTCCCCCGTGCTGCGCCCCGACGCGGAACGCACCCCGAACAAGCTGGGCGCCACCCTGGGCGCCCTGCGCGACGCGATGGAGCGCGCCACCCGGGAGCGGATCGCGGCCGGGGACGAGCGGCTGGTGCTGCTGCCGGGGCGGGAGGTGCTGGGCCCCGAGCACCTGGCGGACGGCCTGCACCCCAACGACGCCGGACACCGCACGCTCGGCCTCGCTGTGGCCACGGCCCTGAAGCGGGCCGGGTTCGACGCGGGGTGAGTGAAACAGCCCACATCGGCAGGATTGAACAGATCGGCTCCGACCAGGCGTGTCCTGCACACAGTTGCCGCCGCCCCGCTCGAAGGGGGCGGCGGCGCAGGCAGGGACACCGACGTGGGAGAGATCAAGATGGGCATCAAGCGCGGAACCACCCTGGCGGCCGTGGCGGTCGTCGTCGCACTCACCGCGACCGCGTGCGGCGGGAACGACGCGGCGGGCGACGCCGCCAAGCCGGCCGGAGCGGTCGCCGCTCCCTCCCAGGCCCCCTCCTCGGGCGACGGCTACGGATCCGGTTCGGGCGCCGACGCCGGCGCGGACGGCGCCGCCGAGCCCGCCGGCCAACTGGCCATCGCCCAGGACGAGAAGCTCGGCTCCGTCCTCGCCGACAGCGCGGGCTTCACCCTCTACCGCTTCGACAAGGACACCGCGAAGCCGTCCAAGTCCTCCTGCGACGGGGACTGCGCGAAGGTCTGGCCCGTGGTCGCGGCCGGCGACGCCACCGCCGCGGCGGGCATGGACCCGGCGCTGCTGGGCGAGGTGGTCCGTACCGACGGCAGCAAGCAGCTGACGGTGGCGGGCTGGCCCGTGTACCGGTACAGCAAGGACGCCAAGGCGGGCGACACCAACGGGCAGGGCGTCGGCGGCACCTGGTTCGCGGCGGCCCCCGACGGCAAGAAGGCGGCGAAGGCGGCCCCCGCGCCCGGCGGCGCGGCCCAGACCTCGGGTGCGCTGACCGTGGCCAAGGACCCGAAGCTCGGCGAGCACATCGTCGACGGCAACGGGATGACGGTCTACCGGTTCAAGCCGGACACCGCGTGGCCCATGGTCTCCAAGTGCGAGGGCGCCTGCGTGGCCAAGTGGCCGGTCGTACCGCCGGTGGACCGGGCGAACGCCAAGGGGATCATCGAGAAGAACTACCTGGTGCTCGACCGCCCCGACGGCAAGAAGCAGCAGACGGTGAACTGCTGGCCCGTCTACACCTTCACCGGTGACAAGAAGGCCGGCGACATCAACGGGCAGGGCGTCGGCGGCACCTGGTACGCGGTGGCCCCCGACGGCAAGCTCATCACCGTCCAGTAGACCCGGCCGGTGACCCGGGCCGGCCGACCGGCCCCGTGGACCGGCCGACCGCGCGGCCCCCGCCTCCCCTCCCCCCGGGGCGGGGGCCGCGCACCGTTTCGCCCCGTCCGGGCGGAACCTAGACTCCGCATCATGCTGCGCGTACTGGCCGTCGACGACGAGAAGCCTCTGCTCGAGGAGCTCCTCTACTTGCTGCGCTCGGACCCCCGGGTGCTCAGCGCCGAGGGCGCCTCGGACGCCACCGAGGCGCTGCGCCGGATCAGCAGGGCGCTGGAGAGCGGCCCGGACGGGGCCGACGTCATCGACGTGGTCTTCCTCGACATCCACATGGCGGGGCTGACCGGGCTGGACATCGCCCGGCTGCTGGCCGGGTTCGCGCGGCCGCCGCTGATCGTGTTCGTCACCGCGCACGAGGGGTTCGCCGTACAGGCCTTCGACCTCAAGGCCGTGGACTACGTGCTGAAGCCCGTGCGGCCGGAGCGGCTGGCCGAGGCCGTACGGCGGGCCTGCGCGCAGTCCGGCCGCTCCGGGGAGCAGCCCGCGGCGGCCGCCCCCGCTCCCGAGTCCCCCGGCGCCCCCGTGACGGCGGTCGCCGCCGCACGCGGCGGCGGGGACCGGGCCCCCGACCGCGCGCCCGAGCAGATGGCCGTCGAACTGGGCGGCGTCACCCGCTTCGTGGCGATCGCGGACATCGCGTACGTGGAGGCCCAGGGCGACTACGCCCGGCTGCACACCGACGAGGGCAGCCACCTGGTACGGATACCGCTGGCCACGCTGGAGGAGCGCTGGGCGGCACGCGGATTCATCCGCATCCACCGCCGCCACCTGGTCGCACTGGCCCGCATCGACGAACTGCGCCTGGACTCCGGGACCACCACGGTCCGCGTCGGCGCGGCCGAACTCCAGGTGAGCCGCAGACACACCCGGGAACTGCGGGACCTGCTGATGCGCCAGGCAATGAGCTGAACCACCCCGGGTCCGGGGCGCAGCCCCGGTTTCGGGAAGGGGTGGTGTGGGGCGGGGTGGGGGAACGACCGTCCGGCCCGCCGACCGTCCGGCGCGGCGGCGCACCGTTCACCGCGCCCGGAGGGGCGTACGGCGATCCGCCCGGGCCGTCGGCCGCAGCGGTGGCCGGGCCGGCCGCCCACGGCGGACCCCCGCGGGTATGGTCGATCTTCGGCCCCGGGAGGAAGCAGATGTCCGAAATCCAGGCGCTGCTCGACGCACTGACCGCACTGCCCCGCACCCGTCCGGCCGGGCCCGCCGAGGCCGAGGTGCTGCTGGCCCGCCTGCGGAGCGCGGCCGCACGCTGGGCCGACGTACTGTACGAGGCCCACGAGGGCGCGTACGGACACCTGCCGCCCCGGGCCGAAGCGGCACTGACGCTGGCCTTCCGGCGGGCCGAGGAATCGTACGTGGAGCTGGAGATCGCCCTGCGGGACTGTGCGGAGCACCGCGATCCCGCCTGCTGAACCGGATCCGGCCTGACCTGCGAGAGGGCCTGTCGCGCGGTCCGGACGCGTGCGTAGACTCCCGGAACCCCGACCCCGCGCAGGGCCGCGCCCCGCCCGCGCCCCAGCCGAAGGACCCGCCGGTGAACCAGACGTACGCGCTGACCGCGGTCGCCGTCGTCGTCCTGGTCACGGTGCTGGTCGGCGCGCTGGGCCTGCGGATATCCCGGACCACCTCGGACTTCTACGTGGCTTCGCGCACGGTCGGCCCGCGCCTCAACGCGGCGGCCATCGGCGGCGAGTACCTCTCGGCGGCCTCCTTCCTCGGCGTGGCCGGGCTGGTGCTGCTCCAGGGGCCGCAGATGCTCTGGTACCCGGTGGGCTACACCGCCGGGTACCTGGTGCTGCTGGTGCTGGTCGCGGCCCCGCTGCGGCGCTCGGGGGCGTACACCCTGCCCGACTTCGCCGAGGCCCGGCTCGAATCGCAGGCGGTGCGCCGGATCGCGGTGCTGTTCGTGCTCGGCGTCGGCTGGCTGTACCTGCTGCCGCAGCTCCAGGGCGCGGGGCTGACCCTGGAGATCCTGACGGGGGCCCCGCACTGGGTGGGCGGGGTGGTCGTCGCCTGTGTGGTGACGGCGGCGGTGGCGGCCGGCGGGATGCGGTCCATCACCTTCGTGCAGGCCTTCCAGTACTGGCTGAAGCTCACCGCCCTGCTGGTGCCCGCGTTCTTCCTGCTGGCCGCCTGGGCGGGGGACGGCGCCCCGCGCGCCTCCTTCGACGCCCCGGCGGTGTTCCGCGAGCACACCGCCGTCACGCTGGCCGAGGACGTACGGCTGTCCCTGGACGAGCCGCTGACGGTGACGGTGACCGGGCAGGTGGACGGGCACGCGTACGCCGGGCAGTCCGTGACCCTCGGCGCCGGGCAGCATTCCGTACGGGCGGACGCGCGGCTGGAGTTCGCCCCGCACTCCGCGGTGCCGCAGAGCCGGGCGGAGGCGGGACCGGGCGTCTCGAGCTGGTCGGAGCCGCTGTCCGGGGACCGGCCGGAGCTGCGGCTGTACGCGACGTACGGGCTGATCCTGGCCACCTTCCTCGGGACCATGGGGCTGCCGCACGTGGCGGTGCGCTTCTACACGAGCCCGAACGGGCGGGCGGCGCGGCGCACCACGCTGGTGGTGCTCGGCCTGGTCGGCGCCTTCTACCTGCTGCCGCCGGTGTACGGGACGCTGGGCCGGATCTACACCCCGGAGCTGGCCCTGACCGGGGAGGCGGACGCGGTGGTGCTCGTGCTGCCGGCGCGGATGGTCGGCGGGCTCGCCGGGGAACTGCTGGGGGCGCTGCTGGCGGGCGGCGCGTTCGCGGCGTTCCTGTCCACGGCTTCGGGACTGACGATGGCGGTGGCGGGGGTGCTGCACCAGGACGTGCTGCCTTCGCGCGGGGTGCGCAGTTTCCGGGTCGCGGTGCTGGTGGCGATCCTGGTGCCGCTGGCGGGGAGCGCGCTGGTGACGGAGGTGCCGGTGGCGGACGCGGTGGGGCTGGCCTTCGCGGTGTCGGCGTCCTCGTTCTGTCCGCTGCTGGTGCTGGGGATCTGGTGGCGCGGGCTGACGCCGCCGGGGGCGGTGGCCGGGCTGGTGACGGGGGGCGGGGCGGCGCTCGGCGCGGTTCTGGCGACGCGGGCCGGACTGGCGCCGTCGGGGTGGGCGAACACGCTGCTGGCGTGGCCGGCGGTGTGGTCGGTCCCGCTGGGGTTCCTGACGATGGTGCTGGTGTCGCTGGCCACGCGCGGGCGGATCCCGCCGGGCACGGCGGCGACACTGGCGCGGCTGCACCTGCCGGAGGACGTGGCGGACCCGGCCCCCGCGGCCGGCGGAGCACCGCTCTCGGCGAAGGGCGGCACACCATGACCGGAGCACTGCTCTCGGTGCTCGGCGCGGCCGGCGGGGCCCTGCTGCTCGGCCTCGGCTGGATCGGCGGCCGCCGGCAGGCCCGGCGGGGCGAGCGCGCCCTCGGCCTCGACCTCGGCACCCCCGTCGAACGGGCCACCTTCCACACCCTGCACACCGCCTCCCTCGCCGCTCCCCCGCTGCGCGCCGGCCTCACCGAGGACGCCGCCCGCAAGGCCGCCCGGCGCCTGCGCTCCCTCCTCGGCACCGAGGCCCTGTGCCTGACCGACCGCGGACACGTCCTCGCCTGGGACGGCCCGGGCTCCGACCACCACGAGCACCGGGTAATGGCCCGGGTCGCGGTGATGCTGGACTCGGGGCGCAGCCAGAGCGTGCGCACCGAGTGCGAGCGGCCCGACTGCCCCCTCAAGTGGGCCGTGGTGGCCCCGCTGACCGGCGAGGACGGGATGCTGGGCGCGCTGGTGGCCTACGGGTCGCGGGAGTCGGCGGTGCTGGTGCGGGCGGCCACCGAGGTCGCGCGCTGGGTGTCCGTACAGCTGGAGCTGTCCGAGCTGGACCGTTCGCGGACCCGGCTGATGGAGGCCGAGATCAAGGCGCTGCGCGCGCAGATATCCCCGCACTTCATCTTCAACTCGCTCGCCGCGATCGCCTCGTTCGTGCGGACCGATCCGGAGCGGGCACGGGACCTGCTGCTGGAGTTCGCGGACTTCACCCGCTACTCCTTCCGGCGGCACGGGGAGTTCACCACGCTGGCCGAGGAGCTGCGGTCCATCGAGCAGTACCTGGCGCTGGCCGGGGCCCGCTTCGGGGAGCGGCTCAAGCTGACCTTGCAGGTGGCGCCCGAGGTGCTGCCGGTGGCGCTGCCGTTCCTGTGCCTGCAGCCGCTGGTGGAGAACGCGGTCAAGCACGGGCTGGAGGACTCCACCGAGGAGTGCAAGATCACCATCGCGGCCCGGGACGCGGGCGCGGAGGCGCTGATCACCATCGAGGACAACGGCGTCGGCATGGATCCGGCCCTGCTGCGCCGGATCCTGGCCGGGGAGCACGCGGGCTCCTCCCCGGGCATCGGGCTGACCAACGTGGACGAGCGGCTGCGCCAGGTCTACGGGGACGGCCACGGGCTCGTCATCGAGACGGGCGTGGGCGCGGGCATGAAGATCACCGTGCGGATCCCCAAGTACCGCGCGGGCGTCCACAGCTCGACGCCACCCGGCCGCTTCCCCCGGCGCTGACCGCAGCAGCGTTCTCCCGAGGATCCGCCGGGGAGACTTTCGTCACCGACCGTGACGGCTCCCCCGTGACCGCAGCCGGTCCAAGGGCGGCCCCTTCACACCCATTTGCACCCTTCGCGGACGGGACGCGCGGAGCCCGCCGGAACAGGCCCGAGGCCCGGCGGCGGAAGGGCCCAATGGGGTCCCGCTCACTCATATGGAGTAAGTTCCATGGTGTGGACGGAGGCTCACAGGTCCCGCGCAGCCTCCGGATGCCGGTGGGCGCGCACCGTGCACATCGATGCGACCGGGCCCACCCCTGCGCTGACCGTCACGGCAGGCGCGATCGGCCGACGGCCCGACCGGCGCCACTGTGAAGGATTTGGTGAATGAGGACTGACGTGCCCCAGGGGACAGGGGAAGCCGGAGCCGAGCGCGGGTTCGAGGGGGAGGAAACCCCCCGGACGGATTCCCCCGGCGCTTCCCCTTCAGCCGGCCGGGGCGGCGATCTTCGCGCGTTCGCCCGCGGGCTCATGATCGGCACCTCCGGGATCCTCGTGGCCGTATCCGGGGCCATGGTCGCCGTCGGGTGCTTCCTCGGGCTCTACGTGCGACCCACCTCGGACGACTGGTGCGCCGCCTGGAAAGCCCGCGACATGGGCGTCTTCGGCATCACGTCCGACTTCTACATGACCCAGAACGGCCGGGTCGCCAACGCCTTCCTGAGCGGCGTCATCTACGGCGACGGACTGCTGGGCGCCAAGATCCTGCCGACCGTCATCGCCGTCACCTTCACGCTCGGCCTGGTCCTGCTCGGCAGCCAGTTCATGCGGTTCCTCGGCGCCAAGCCGCGGCTGCTGCTCCTGATCGCCGCCGCCCTGGTCCTCCAGGCCCTCCTCTACTTCGCCGGAACCCGCAGCTACCAGGCCCTGCTGTGGGCCCCGGCCACCATCTCCCACACCATTCCCAGCGTCATCGGGGTGTGGGCGCTCCTGCTCGGCATATGGACCGTCCGCCGGCCCGGCGGCCGCGCCCGGACGGCCGGGTTCGTGGCGACGTTCCTCATCGCCGCCGCGCTCGGCACCCTGAGCGAGCCGTTCACGCTGGTCACCGGTCTCCTCGGGGCCGGCGCCGGACTGCTGGCCGTGCCCCGCTTCGGGCTCGCGCGGACCTGGCGCCCCTTCACCTGGTGCACGGTCTGGTGCTTCGGACTCCTCAGCGGTCTGCTCTTCCTCTACACCTCCCCCGGTGCCCGCTGGCGCCGCGCCCAGAACCCGTCCAAGGAGTCCCTGCTCACCCCGGAGGGGCTGCGGGCCACCGTCCACGACTGGCAGCTGATGTGGGACTCCGTGGCCGGCCAGTGGGCCTATCTCGGTGCCGCCGCCGTCGGCGTCCTGATCGGCCTCGCGGTCGGTCTGCGCACCTCGACCTCCGCCCCGACCTCCGCCTCCGACCGGCCGGAGGGACTCCACACCGTCCCGCGGATGACACGGATCGCCCTGTGGCTGCTCCCGGTCCTCGTGGTGGTACTGGGTTCGTTCGCCGTGGCGGCGGGCCTGCGCAGCGGCTACGGCCCGACCGGGTGGACGTACGCCCGGACCTGGACGAACTACCTGGTCCCGATGGTGCTGGCGCTCTGCCTCTACGGGGCCCTGCTCGGCCGGTGGGCCGGCCGGCTCCTGGCGAGCGGGACGACCACGGCCCGGTACGCGCCGGTCGCCGTCGTGGCCGCGGGCGCCCTGGTACTGGGCTCGATGGCCGCGCTCGTCCCGAGCCTGCAGAAGCTCACCACCAGCACGGTCACCCGCTCGGTGGCCTGGGACGCCCAGAACGCCCGCATCCAGAAGGAAGCCCGGCAGGGCTCCTCCGACGTCGGGTACCGGCCCCTGCCCATCGGGAACCTGGCCGAGCCCTTCTACACCAAGAACTACAAGCGGGACTGGGTCTCCGCCTGCGTCTCGCAGTGGTACGGCATCGACCGGATCCACCGTCGCTGAGAGGTTCCGTCGTCATGGCCCGAGGACAGCGGGCCATGACGGCACCCCGACCGCAGGCGCCCGCCTCTGAGCAGGTCCGAGCCGGCAGGCAGTGGAGCGGCTGCCCCATCACGTTTCCCTAACGAACCGACTTGCCCAGAATTGCCATCGCGCATCGCCAGCCGCCGACACTCCCCTCCTGTGACCATAGTGTGACTGATAGGGAGATATGTTTGAGGGCAATGCCGTCGAGGAGAAGGTTGAGGTTGCTGTGCCGGACATATCCGTGGTCGTGATCGTATTTAACGATGCCGACCGGCTGCCGGCTGCGGTCCAGTCCGTACTGGAGCAGACGCTGCAGAGCGTCGAGGTCGTGATCGTCGACGACTGCAGTTCCGACCGCTCGTTCGAGGTAGCCCAGGAGCTGGCCGCAGCGCACCCCGGGAAGGTCCGCGCCTTCCAGCTCCCGGAGAACAGCGGCGCCGGCGGCGAGCCCCGCAACGTCGGCATCCAGCAGGCCACGGGCCGGTACGTCATGTTCCTCGACAGCGACGACGTCCTGGAGCGCAACGCCTGCAGGAACCTGTTCGAGTCGGCGGAGGAGACCGGGTCCGACATCGTGTCCGGACTGTGCGTCCGACTGCACAAGGACACCCGGAACCAGAAGCGCGACGAGTGGTACTCGTGGATCTACTCGGCCACGCGCACGCTGGAATCCGTCACCGAGTTCCCCGACCTGTTCGTCTGGGACACCCTGTCGACGAACAAGTGCTACCGCCGTGACTTCCTCCTCGAGAACGACCTCCGCTTCCCCAAGGGGATGCTCTACGAGGACCTGATGTTCATCGCCGACGCGTACCTGGCGGCCAAGCGCATCACGCTGATCCCCAACCAGGTCTACTTCTGGCACGTGCACGAGCAGGCCGCTGAGAAGTCGGTGACCAACAGCCGCCACGAGATGGCCAACTACATCCACCGGCTGGAGATCCACCGCCGCATCGACGCGCTGCTGGAACGGCACGGGCTGAGCGACCTCAAGCTCGCCAAGGACGTCAAGTTCCTCAAGCACGACCTGGTGCTGCACCTGCGCGACCTGCCGTTCCGCGACGAGGCCTACCGCCTGGAGTTCGCCAAGCACTCCCAGGAGTACCTCAAGGGCATCTCCCCGGCCGCTTACGAGAAGGTCCTGCCGATCCAGGCCATCTGCGCGTACCTGCTCGGCCAGGGCGACTGGGAGCGCCTGATCCCGGCGGTCGACAGCCTCACGAACCGCGTCAAGATCTCCTCCCCCCTGGCCGAGCACGAGGGCCGGATCTACTGGTGCGACGAGTACCTCGACGACGACTTCGCCCGCAGCGTCCTGGACGTGACCGACCTCGGCTACCACCAGAAGCCGCTCGCCCAGATGTTCCTGCGCAACGAGCTCACCAGCCTCACTGCCGACGGCACCACGATCCGGATGACCGGGCGCATCACCAACCCCCTGGGCGTGATCGCCGCCGGCGCCCGCCTGGAGGGCGAGCTGCTGTTCAGCGCCCGGCGCCGCAGCCTGCAGTCCTTCGCGTTCCCCGTGCAGGTCCTGCGGCACGACGGCGAATCGGTCCACTGGGAAGCGGAGGCGGACCTCACCAAGGACCTGCGCCCCCTGGGGATCATCGACACCGTCTGGGACCTGCGCCTCTCCCTGGACGTGAACGGTGCCCGTACGACGACACGGCTCACCGTGGGCGACGTCGACCTGTCCGCCGGCGTGCTGCCCGTACGCCCCCGGCTGACCCGCATGGTGGCCGATCACCTGGAGCCCCACGCCTCCGCGAAGGGGCACCTCGCCTTCCGCCTCGTCACCGAGAACCAGACGAACGAGCGCGTCCTCGAACTGATCGAGCGCGGCGTGCGGGGCAAGCCCGGAGCCCTGGCCAAGTCGGGGTACCGCAAGGCGAAGTCGGTGCGCAAGACCCTCACTTCCACCGAGACCAAGCTCCGCCTCTACCACGAGGTCTTCAGCCGGCTGCCCATCAAGAAGCGCACGGTCGTCTTCGAGAGCATGATCGGCCGGCAGTACAGCGACAGCCCGCGCGCCATCTACGAGGAGATGCGCCGCCAGGGCCTCGAATTCGAAGCGATCTGGTCCTACCGCGGCAGCCCGAAGGGGTTCCCCAAGGACGCCACCCTGGTGCGCGCCTGGTCGCTGCCCTACCTCAAGGCGCTCGCGCAGGCCGAGTTCTGGGTGGACAACCAGAGCTTCCCGCTCAAGCTGACGAAGCGTCCCGAGACCACCTACATCCAGACCTGGCACGGCTCGGCGCTCAAGCGCATGGGCTTCGACCTGCCCGAGCTCAAGGCCGCCACGCGAGCCCGGCAGGACGCACAGCAGGCCGGCCTGGACCGCTTCGACCGGTTCCTGATCCGGTCCGAGCACGACGTCCAGACCCTGGCCAAGGCCTTCCGCCTGCCGGAGAAGGCCCTGCTGCGGGTGGGCTATCCGCGCAACGACGCGCTGGCGCAGGCCCGTCAGCGCGAGGCCGACGGCGGAGCACGCGAGCGGGGCCCGCTCGCGGCCGAGCTGGGCATCCCCGCCGACAAGAAGGTCCTGCTCTACGCCCCCACCTTCCGCAAGGCGGGAGGCCGGCAGGCCCACTTCGAGCTGCCCTTCGACGTGGAGCGCTTCGCCGACGAGTTCGGTGACCGTTACGTGCTCCTCGTCCGGGCGCACTACCTCAACCACGTGGTCCTGCCACCCACCGTGCGCGGCCGGGTCATCGACGTCTCCGCGCACCACGACGTGACGCCCCTGCTCGACCTCGCCGACGCGATGATCACGGACTACTCCTCCGTGATGTTCGACTACGCGCTGCTCGACCGGCCGATGCTCTTCTTCACGTACGACTACGAGGCGTACGTCCACGAGGACCGCGGCACCTACTTCGACCTGCTGGAGCACGCGCCCGGTCCGGTGTTCAACACCGAGGACGAGTTCCACGAAGCGGTGCGGACCCTGGACGCCCAGGCGTCCGAGTACGCCTCGAAGCGGGAGCAGTTCGGCGCGCGGTTCGGCGAGTACGACCAGGGCAATGCCAGCCAGAGCATCATCGATCAGTTCTTCGCGCACTGGAGGCGTTAATGACCCAGCAGACCGCAGCCACGACCCGGGACATCTTCTTCGTCTCCAACAGCGTGAACGAGCTGGGCGGCATCACCAGCTGGTCCCACCAGATGGCCCGCCTCTTCAGCGGACGGGGCCACCGGGTCCACGTCCTGGGCGTCACCCCGCCGCCCGCGGGGCGCAGCCAGGAACTCGGCGACCACCTGCCCTACCGGACCACCACGCTCTACGACGCGCACCCCCCGAGCCCCAAGGCCCTCCGCGGGCTCAAGGGCAAGCTGAACATCGCCGAGCAGCGCCGGCAGGCCGCCCGCGAAGCCGGCATGCGCGAGCAGGCCGCGAAGCTCACGGAGCTGTTCCGGGCCGCCCGCCCGGGTGCGATCGTCATCGTCACCCAGGTGTGGGCCATGGAATGGGTGGCGCTCGCCGACACCGCCGGGCTCACCGTGATCGGCATGAGCCACGAGTCCTTCGAGACCTGCCGCGCCTCTTCGCGCTTCCAGCGCGTGAAGCGGCTCTACAAGGACGTGGACCGCATGCTCACGCTCACGCGCGAGGACGCGGACCTCTGGATACGCCAGCGGTTCGACAACGTCGGCTTCATGCCCAACCCCCTGCCGTTCTTCCCGGACGAGCCGTCCGGGCGCGAGAACAAGACGGTGGTGAGCATCGGCCGTCTGCACGAGGAGAAGGGGGTCGACCTGCTCCTCGACGCCTGGGCCCAGGTCGCACCGGACCACGCGGACTGGACGCTGCGCATCTACGGCGCGGGCGAGGAGCAGGAGGCGCTGCACAAGCAGAGCGCGGCGCTGGGCATCGAATCCTCCGTGGAGTGGATGGGCCGTACCAGCGACGTCCCGGGGGCGCTGCGCGACGCTTCCGTGTTCGTCCTGAGTTCCCGTGGCGAGGGCTTCCCGCTCGCTCCCATGGAGGCCATGGCCACCGCCGTGCCCTGTGTCGCCTTCGACGTCGCCCCCGGAGTCCGGGAGATCATCACCGACGGCACGGACGGACTGCTCGCGTCCCCCGGCAACACCGCTGAACTGGCCCGCCAGATCGGCAAGTTGCTGGCGGACAAGGAGCTTCGCGACAGCATGGGCGAGGCTGCCCGCGAGAACATCCAGCGCTACTCGACCGACCGGATCGTGAGCCGCTGGGAAGGCCTGTTCGCCCTTCTGGACGAGTAGACCCTCCTGTACGCGACCTGAAGGGGGCCACCGGCACATCGCCGGTGGCCCCCTTCGGCGCTCACGGCCGGCGGTGGCCGTGCCCGTGGCCGGGGTTCAGTCCTGGGACGGGGTCAGCACCACGAAGTCGGCGTTCGACGGGTCGAGGCAGACGGCCAGCCGGCCGACGCCCTCTGCGTCCACGGGCCCCATCTGTACGCTGCCGCCGCGCGCGGCGACCTCGGCGACCGCCGCGTCGCAGTCGGTGACGTGGAAGACCGGGTGCCAGTACGGCCGTCCGCCCGCCACGGCCAGGTCCTCCGCGGAGAGCTCCATCAGGCCGCCCTGCATCCGCCCCTCGGGCAGCCCGGCGGGGGTGATCAGGGTGTACGTGCCCCCGCCGCCCGGCATCTGCATATCGCTGAACTGCCAGCCGAAGACGCCCCCGTAGAACTCCCGGGCGGCCGTGGCGTCGCTCGTGTACAGCTCGGTCCAGGACAGCGAGCCCGGCTGGTCCACGAGGTCGACGCCCTTGTTCTCCCCGGGCTGCCAGACGGCGAACTGGCCCCCCAGCGGGTCGCTGTACTGCGCCATCGTGCCCCACTCGTCGAGCTTGCGCGGCTCCACCCGTACAGTGCCGCCGGCGCCGCGGACGGCGCTGGTCGTGGCCTCGGCGTCGGGGACGCTGTAGTAGATCATCCAGGCCGGGCGGGCGCCCTCCTCGGTGAGCTTGCCCAGCCCGGCGACGATCTTGCCGTCCTTGCGGAACATGCCGCCTTCCATGTCCTGCGCCGGGTCCTCCCCCGCGCCCATGGACTCGTAGTCCCACCCGAGGACGGCGCCGTAGAAGGCCGCGGCGGCGGGGACGTCGGGGACGCCGAGGTCGAGCCAGCAGGGGGAGCCGGTGACGAAGTCAGTGGTGATCATGACGACTGCCTTTCGCGGATCGAGTACGACCAGCGTGGCACCGGACACCTGCCCCCGCCCGTCGGTCCGGCGGGCGGGCGGGGGCGGGCCGGGCGCCGGCGGGGCACGGCCGCTACGGGGCGACCTCCCCGAAGGCGCGGCGGGCGAAGTGGGTCAGCCCGTGCTCCTCGCGCAGTTCCCGGAGGCGCTGGAGGGCCGGGGCTCCGTAGAAGCGCTCCAGCAGGTCCGTGTCGAAATCGTGGGTGCCGTAGAGGTACGGACGGCCCTTGGCCTCCGCGCAGGCCTCCAGCAGCTCCCGCAGGACGCGCCGCGTCTCGGAGATCCCCCGGGAATCGGCGGTTCCGGCTGCCGTGAAGATGCCGATCAGGTACTGCACGGGGGCGTCCACCACGGGTGCGAGGACGAAGGGGGTGGCGGATTCGGGGCGCTTGATCACCAGGAAGTACAGGGCGACCAGGGTCTCGGAGAGCGGATACTCCTCGAGCATCCCCTCCACCTTCTTCGTGAAGAGCTTGAAGCCGTCCTCGTCGAAGATGTGGTCGACCCACATGTTCGCGTGGGAGTCCTCTTCGAGCAGGTGGTGGAGGGCCTTCGCGGTTTCCCCGTGGCTGAACTGCATGTAGTCGGGGACCAGGAACTCCTGCGCCGGATCCGCGGGCGCGGGTGCGTCGTCGGTGAGCGATACGTGCGAGTACCAGGACGCCCGGTCGTACATGCCGAAGAAGCTCGACACCCACGGCTCCTGTACGCCGTTCAGCATGAACTCCGTGAGGTCGGCCAGTCCGGTGTGCTCGACCCTGGCCGCGCGGGTGACGGGCTGGTACGGCACGGTCCTCAGAACCACCTTCTTGATGAACCCCACCTGCCCCAGG
Source organism: Streptomyces tatrensis (assembly GCF_049310065.1). Lineage (NCBI taxonomy): Bacteria > Bacillati > Actinomycetota > Actinomycetes > Kitasatosporales > Streptomycetaceae > Streptomyces > Streptomyces tatrensis. The sequence goes on from NZ_JBMDLB010000011.1 coordinate 1,886,861, forward strand.
CCGCCCAGGGCGTACCGGAACAGCTCGGAGTTCTCCCGCTCGGAACACCGCAGCGAGCGGCCCGTTCCGTCGACGAGCTCGATCTCGTGCACCTGGTCGCTCTGCAGTCCGGAGCGGCAGGAGGCGAGGCCGAATCCTCCGATGGAGAGGTTTCCCCCCACCGTGATGTTCAGGTAGCTGGGGAGGACGGGGTTGGAGCGGCCGTGCCGGTTCAGCCACCTCTCCAGTTCGAGCCAGGTGATCCCGCTCGGGACTTCCACCAGGTGTTCGTCCCCGCCGTCCCCACCGTCCCCACCGTCCCCGCCGTCCCCGCCGTCCCCGACGAAGCGCGGAACGGCATCGGGGCGGTAGTTGTCGATGACGACCCCGGGGGACAGCGTCTGGGTGTTGGTCGAGCGGCCGGCTCCCCGGACGGTCATGTCCCGGCCCGCCTCCGCCGCCTCGCGCATGGCCTCCGCGACGGTTCCGTGCTCGTCCTCCCGCACCACTTTCCCGGGAGGAACGACGGAGGTGCGTCCGAAGTCCCGGCTGAATGTGTCCACCTGGCCCGACCTTTCCACGGCAACAAAGGGAAGGAGCGGTGGACATCCTGTTCCCCCGTGCTAGAGCACGGCTCGGACCGGGGCCGGACAGCACTGCGCCGGGGCCCCACGGGGACCCCGGCGCAGTGGTGAGGTGCGACTAGCTCCAGCTGGCGTGCAGCGGCTTGCCCTCGGCGTAGCCCGCGGCGGACTGGATGCCGACGACGGCCTTCTCCTCGAACTCCGCGAGGGAGGCCGCACCGGCGTAGGTGCAGGAGGAGCGGACGCCCGCGATGATCGAGTCGATCAGGTCCTCGACGCCCGGACGGGCCGGGTCCAGGAACATCCGCGAGGTGGAGATGCCCTCCTCGAAGAGACCCTTGCGGGCGCGGTCGTAGGAGGACTCCTCCGAGGTGCGGTTCTGGACCGCGCGCGCGGAGGCCATGCCGAAGGACTCCTTGTACAGGCGGCCGTCGGCCGACTGCTGCAGGTCGCCCGGGGACTCGTACGTACCGGCGAACCAGGAGCCGATCATGACGTTGGACGCACCGGCGGCCAGCGCCATCGCCACGTCGCGCGGGTGACGGACGCCGCCGTCGGCCCAGACGTGCTTGCCGTGCTTCTTCGCCTCGGCCGCGCACTCCAGCACCGCGGAGAACTGCGGGCGGCCCACGCCGGTCATCATGCGGGTGGTGCACATGGCACCGGGGCCCACACCGACCTTGATGATGTCGGCGCCGGCGTCGATCAGGTCCTTGACGCCCTCGGCGGCGACGATGTTGCCGGCCACGATCGGGACCTGCGGGTCGAGGGCGCGGACGGCCTTGATCGCGCTGATCATCGATTCCTGGTGGCCGTGCGCGGTGTCGATGACGAGCGTGTCCACGCCCGCGTCGAGCAGCTGCTTGGCCTTGGCCACGAAGTCGCCGTTGATGCCGACGGCGGCGGCGATGCGCAGCCTGCCGTTGGCGTCCGTGGCGGGGGTGTACAGGGTCGCGCGCAGCGCGGCCTTGCGGGTGAGGATGCCGACGAGCTTGCCGTCCTTGTCGACGGCGGGGGCCAGCTTGCGGTGGCCGGCGTCGAGCTTGGTGAAGGCCTCGCGGGGGTCGATGTCGGCGTCGATGAGCAGGAGCTCCCTCGACATGACCTCGGAGAGCTGGGTGAAGCGGTCCACGCCGGTCAGGTCGTGGTCGGTGACGACGCCCACCGGGCGGCCGTCGGCGTCGACGACGACGCCGGCGCCGTGCGCGCGCTTGGGCAGCAGCGACAGCGCGTCGGCGACGGTCTGGGTGGGGGCCAGCGTGATCGGGGTGTCGAGCACGAGGTGGCGGGTCTTCACCCAGGAGATCACGTCGATGACGACGTCGATCGGGATGTCCTGCGGGATGACGACGATGCCGCCGCGGCGGGCGACCGTCTCGGCCATGCGGCGGCCGGCGATGGCGGTCATGTTGGCCACGACCAGCGGAATGGTGGTGCCGGTGCCGTCAGGCGCGGAGAGGTCGACGCCCTGCCGGGAACCGACCGCGGAGCGGCTCGGCACCATGAACACATCGTCGTACGTCAGGTCGTACGGCGGCTTCAGGTCATTGAGAAAACGCACGTGCTGAACATCCCAGTCGTTCGGAGGTGACCCCGACAGGGCAGTCGAGGAACGCACGTACTTCATTCTCACACGACCTGGAGTTCACACCGCCCCGGCCGATCGTCCAGGACATTTGGGGCCGGATGGTCGCTTCCTACGGGACCTTGGTCCTCCGGCCGGGTAGGGGCGGGTCCGCCCGGCGATGGACGGGGCCGCCGTTCCGGGCCAGGGGAAGAATCGTTCCTCCGTACCGGACGGCCGTGAACTCGGCGGCGATGGCCAGCGCGGTCTCCTCGGGGGTCCCCCCGCCGAGGTCCAGGCCGATCGGTGAGCGCAGCCGGGCCAGTGCGGCCGCCTCCACGCCCTCCGCCCGCAGCCGCCGCGCCCGGTCCTCGTGGGTGCGCCGCGAGCCCATGGCGCCCACGTACCCGAGCGGCAGCCGCAGCGCGAGGGCCAGCAGGGGGACGTCGAACTTGGCGTCGTGGGTCAGGACGCACACCGTCGTACGGGGATCCAGGCGGCCCGCCTCCCATTCCGCGGCCAGGTGCCGGTGCGGCCAGTCCACGACCACCTCGGCGGCGTCGGGGAACCGGGCGGCCGTGACGAAGACGGGCCGGGCGTCGCAGACCGTGACCCGGTAGCCCAGGAAGGCGCCGATCCGGGTGAGGGCGGCGGCGAAGTCGATGGCCCCGTAGACCAGCAGCCGGGGCGGCTCGGCGGCCGATTCGACCAGCAGGGTCAGGGGCTGCCCGCAGAGCCCGCCCGCGGTGCCCAGGTCGGTGGTGCCGGTGCGGCCGGCCGCGAGCCAGCCCCGGACCCGCTCGGCGGCGGCCCGGTCCAGCTCGGCGCCCCCGCCGAGGCGGCCCTCGTAGGAACCGTCGGCGTGCACGGCGATGGCCCGGCCCACCTGTTCCGGCGGCCCGCAGACCACCCGGGCCAGCGCGGAGCGGGCACCGGCGCAGGCCGCGTCGAGGACGGCGCCGATGACGGGCCGCACCGGGTCGTGCCGGCGTACCGGGGTGATCAGGACGTCGAGGACTCCACCGCAGGTCAGCCCCACCGCGAAGGCGTCGTCGTCGCTGTACCCGAAGCGGTGCACGCCGCCGTGCCCGGAGGCGAGCGCCTCCAGGCACAGCTCGTGCACGGCCGATTCCACGCAGCCGCCGGAGAGGGAGCCGAGCGCGGCGCCCCCGCTGTCGACGGCCAGGGAGGCGCCCGGACCGCGCGGCGCGCTGCCGCTGACGGCGACCACCGTGGCCACGGCGAAGTCCCGTCCGGCGGCGCACCACGCGCGTAGCTCTTCGGCGATGTCGAGCATCAGCGGATGTACTCGCGGCGCGGGCTCTGCCCGGGGATGACCGGTCTCGGCGGCAGGACGGGCGCCGCCGCGGCGTGCGCGGCGGTGACCGTACGGGTGGGGGCGGTGCGTGTGGGGGCGGGGCGGGCCGGGCCGGGGTACGGCTCGGGCTGTGACGGGTGGGGTCCCCGTCCGCGCGCGCCGAGCAGCATCGCGGCGTGGGCGACGCTGGCGAGGGTGGCGTGGTGGTGCCAGCCTCGGAAGGAGCGGCCTTCGAAGTCACGGATTCCGGCGGGTTCGCAGACCTCGGTGAAGTCGAGCGCGACCCGGTCGGTGAGTTTGGCGAGGAGGAACAGCTGCGCGAGCGGCCGGTCGCCGATGTTGGTGATCCAGAACTCCGAGGGCAGCAGGGCCGCCTCGGTCCAGGCCCCGACGAGCAGCAGCGGGGTGGGCGGGGCGGGTACGAGGCGGTCCTCCCCGGGGGTGGCGAAGATGGCGGCCGAGGTGAGCAGGGTGACCGCTCCCTCGGCGCGGCCGTGCCGGGTCCATTCGACGACGCGCCGCTGGGAGCGCAGGGAGTCGATGAGCTCGCGGGCCGGCGCGGTGTGCGGGCCGGGCTTGTGCCGGCCCGCCCCGCCGAAGGAGACGGGCAGGGTGCCGTCCACTTTGAATACGAAGGGGATGTCCTGCATCGCGAACGACTCGATGCACTGCGGCAGTTCGCTGTTGGAGACTTCCATCACCACGGGCCTGCGCTGGAGTTGCCAGGTGGCGGCCATCCGCTGGACCGCGTGTACCGCGTCCTGAGCGGGGGTGAGCGAGCGGGCCGTGTCGGGTATCCCGGCCCGCCGGCGCCGCAGGAGCTCCGCCGTCCAGGGCCCGGGGAGGGTGAGGGTCCATTCGACGGGGAAGCCTGCATCGCTGGAGGTGAGCCAGATGCCGCTGGCCTGCTGACAGTTGGCGGTGCGGCCCAGCTGGGGCACGAACTGCCGCCCCACGCCGACCGACCGGTCGCCGGCCTTCTCGATGACCATGGGCTGCACCACCCAGGCCAGCGGGCGCTGCGCGGTGCGTTCCAGGTGCTGGGCGAGGGAGCGCCGTACGGGGGTCCAGTCCCAGGGCGATTTGCTGATGAACTGCTGCAGGCTCTGCTCGACGGAACTGGCCCCGGTTCCGGCGATGTTACGAATTGTTTTCTTTCCGTTGGTCCGCACCAGGCCGTTCAGGTATACGCGGGCCCAGTTTCGCTGGTCCCGCCGGGGTAACGACTCGAAGAAGAGCGAGATCAGGACGTCGATCAATTCGGAGATTTCCTTCGTGGATTCCTCCGGCAGGACTACGCGAGACATCTGGGCCTCCCCCGCGACCAGCTAGATCCATTAGCCTACTTGACCGTGGAGAACGGCCGTAGGTCCCTGCGGCTACTTCCTGAGGTCGCTGACAGATTCGAGCCGCTCTTCCTCTACCACGAGGGGGATGGGGATCTGGTTCGCCGCATAGTAGAGCGCGATCAGGAAGTGGGCGACGAGGGTGAGCGGAGCGGAGAAGAACGCCAGGGCGACGGTGCAGGGGTAGGCGATTGCACCCAGGCCGAAACGCACCCTGGTGGCTCGGGCGCCGTCCTTGTCCACTTGGTCGTGGAAGAGGTGTCCGACCCGGGTGACGTACCACCAGAAGGCCATGAACGCCAAGGCATAGGCCACGGTGACGAGGCTGTAGAGGACGGCCGCCGCGTTGGCCGATCCCCCTTCTTCCATGAGGTGTTCGGCGAGCACATTGGTGGTGTACGGCACCACCGACACCACCATCAGCACCAGGAGGTTCAGGAACAGCAAAGGGCGGTCGACCCGCTTGATGTGACTGAAGATGGTGTGGTGGTTCACCCACATCACGCCGATGATGAGGAAACTCACCACATAGGCGGCGTAGTGCGGCCACTGTTCCCGCACTCCGTGCCAGAAGTCGGAGCCGGTTTCTTCCGGAACTTTCAATTCCAGGACGAGGATCGTGATGATGACCGCGAATACACCGTCACTGAATGCCTCGACCCGGCCGGTTTCCGTTTCCATGACCTCCCCTTCGCGCTTCTTGCATATATCTACGGCTGTCGTGCATACGGGGAGGGTGCGCATCCCCACCCTCCCCGCACACGCTACCCAGATTTCGAAGGTTAGCTGCCAAATCCCGCTGTCTGCCGCCAGATTCGGCCATCCCGCACCACGAGCGTTCCGAACGCGTGCTCCGGTTCGCCGTTCAGATTCATGATCGCCCGGTAGAAGATGGTGTCGTCGGTCTCGACGTACTCCTGGAGTTCCACGAGGGCCGGCTTCACCGTCAGGTACCCGGTGAACGTCTCGCGCACCGCGTCGATGCCGACGGAGGCGCCCTCGAAGCGCAACAGCACGGCGTCGTCGGTGTAGTTCTTCATGACCGCCTCGATGTCCAGGGCGGCGATCGCGTCCATCTGCCGGACGAACACCGGGTGCAGGGTGGAGATGTCGTACTTGGGCATGTCGACTCCCTTTCAACTCTTCGATGAGGATGGATCGGTGGGATCAGTGGGTACGGCCGGCACGGCGCAGGACGGATCGGTCCCGGACAGCGGCAGCCGCACGGTCATCCGGGTCTCCCCCGGGCGCGAGCGGGCCGTGATCGAACCGTGGTGGCGCTGGGTCACGATGCGGTAGCTGAGGTGCAGACCGAGACCGGTCCCCTTCCCCACGTCCTTGGTCGTGTAGAAGGGTTCGAAGATCCTCGGCAGGGATTCCCGGGGAATGCCCGAGCCGGTGTCGGCGATCTCCACCTCCATGCAGACGCCTTCGACCCGGGCGCGCAGGGTGAGGGTTCCGGCGCCCTCCATCGCGGCCGCCGCGTTGTCGACCAGGTTGGTCCACACCTGGTTCAGCTCGCTCGGGTAGCCCGTCAGTTCGGGCAGGTCCGGTTCGTACGCGCGCACGATCCCGATCCCGGCGAGCTTGGCACGCAGCACGACCAGCGTGTTCTCCAGTCCGTCGGTCACCGCGAAGCGCTGCTCGGGGGCCCGGTCGAGATTGGCGTAATCCCGGGTGGCCGACACCAGCTGCGAGATCCGCGGCCCGGCCGCCCGCAGCTCGGCGGCGAGCGAGCGGATCTCCAGGAGGGCCGCCAGGTGGTCCAGGGCCGCGGGCAGGGCCGGCTCCCCGACCCCCTCCAGCCGCTCCAGCAGCCCGCCCAGGTCCAGGCCGAGGTCGGAGACCCCCGAGCCGAGCAGTCCGGCCCGCTCCGCGCCGGCTTCCTCGGCCCAGTCGGCGATCTGCTCCTCCGCGTCCGCCTGGTCCAGCGGGTCGGTGACCGGCGGCGGCGCCATCTTGTCCAGTTCGCCGGCGAGCTGGTCGAACACGGAGCGCTCGGCGTCCGTGGCGGCCGCGCCCCAGACCTGGGCGGTGCGCGTCAGCTGGTCCAGGGCGGGCGCCAGCTCCTGCGCGGCCCGGGCCACCGCGGCCGCGGGGTTGTTCAGCTCGTGCGCGAGGCCCGCCGCCAGGGTGCCCAGGGCTTCGACGGTGGCCCGTTTGCGGGCCTGGACCTCGGAGGACTTGATGCGCCAGGCCAGCACGGGGATCAGTACGGCGGCCACCCCGTGGCAGCGGGTCAGCATTTCGAAGAACACCGGCTTGGCGTACGCCACCACGGTGGTGGCCGGCCCGCTCGCCGCGGCCGTGGCCACGTACGACCCGTCCGTCAGCAGCGGCAGTTCGCCGGTGAACCGGTGCGCGGCCGACGGCTTGCCGTCGTGTTCCTCGGCGGCCGCGCTCTCCTCCTCGGTGGAGTGACGGGTCAGGACCTCCTCGCGGCCGTCGACGACCTTGGTCACCACCAGGCCTCCGGAGAGCAGGACGTGGAAGCCCGTGGCCTCCTCCCCGTCGCGGAAGAGGACCTCCCCGTCGGCGAGCACCCTGGGTTCGGAGACCGAGACCAGCCAGTCCAGCTGCTCCTCGGTGAGGCCCTCGAAGATCTCCAGCGCGCGCAGGGCGGTACGGAGGGTGGCGGTGCCCGTGGTACCCGGGGTACCCGTCATGTGGTGCTCCCTTCCGTCCTGTTCCGGGCGGCGAGCCGCAGGGTGGCCAGCAGGGCGAGCGCGCACACCGCGGCGACGGTGGCCATGAAGCCGACCGAGGTGCGGTGCAGCCCGTGGATGTTGGTGAGCAGTCCGGCGAGCACCGCCGGCACGCTCATCGCGAGGTACGCGAACACGTAGACGGCGGCGGTCAGTTCGCCCCGGTGTGCCGGCTCGGCCAGTGCGCTCAGCGCACGGAAGGAGCCGAGGAAGGCGGCGCCCCAGCCGGCTCCGAGGACGGCGGTGGCCGCGAGGAACACGGGTGCCGAGCCGAGCCCGAGCGCGAGGAGCACCAGGGCCAGCCCGCCGAGCAGGCCGAGCAGGCCGAGGACGGCGGTGCGCAGGGCCTCGGTGCGGCCCAGCAGGAGCTGGGCGGCGGTGGCGGCGCCGGCCAGGAGGGCCACGGTGGCCCCGCCGACGAGGTAGTTGGTGCTCCGGAGCAGGGAGAGGGCCAGGTGCGGGCCGAGCGAGAGGTAGAAGCCGCCGACCGACCAGACGGCCACGATGGTCAGGATCAGCACGGCGAAGCGGCCGCGGACGGCGGCGGGGATGTGGATCCGGTGCGGGACGATCTTCAGCCGGCTGCCGGCAGGCCCACCGGCCCCACGCGTCCCAGCGCTCCCGCCCGCCCGCCCGGGCGCGCTCTCCGCCATCCGGGCCACGCCGGCCAGGGAGACGGCGAAGGCCCCCACGAGCAGCAGGTAGGTCAGGACGGTCGGAGCGGGCGCGTACTGCACGAGCAGCCCCGCCCCGATGCCGCCGAGGCCGATGCCCACGGTCGGCCCGGCGCTGTTGACCTGGGCGCCGAGCGCGGGCCGGGAGCGCGGGGCGAGCTCCAGCAGGGCGGCGCCCATGGCCCCGGTGGCCAGGCCCACCGCCAGCCCCTGCACGGCGCGGGCGGCGAGCAGCAGGCCGAGCCCCTGCGCCGAGGCGAACAGGCCCATGGAGACGATGGCGAGGACCAGCCCCGCGGCGAGTACGGGCCGCCGGCCGAGGGTGTCGGACAGCGAGCCGAACAGCAGGAGTCCGGCGAGCACGGTGACGGCGTACAGGGCGAAGACCACCGTGATCATGCCGGAGGACAGGCCCCACTCCTGCTGGTAGAGCACGTAGAGGGCGGAGGGGACGGAGGAGGAGAGCATCAGCAGGACCAGGACCGCGCCCACCACCCAGAAGCCGGAGCTTCCCGGTGCGCCTGCGGGGCCGGCGGGGCCTGCGGAGCCGGGAGCTGGGCGCAAGGTGTCCCCCGTGGTGGTCGCGGACGGCACGGTCGGTGCTGTCGTGGGCAACGGTTCCACTGCTTCAACTCCCCCGTCGTGGGCGGTCAGGCGGGTGCCTGCACGGCCCTCGTGAGCGCGCGGGCGGTGAGTACGCCCGCGAGGTGGCCGAGGTACTCGGCCGAGGTGCCGCGCCCCGGGACGAACAGCTCCCGGGGTTCGGCGCGGAAGGCCGCGAGCACGGCCTCCGTCGTGTACGGGCCCCCGCCGAGCCGTTCTTCGACCCCGCGCAGCCGCAGTGCGCGGGCGGTGGCCCCGGTGACCGCGATGCGCGGCCCGTGGGGGGTGATCCGTACGGCGGCGGCGCAGACCGGGTAGCGGGTCGCCCGGTCGGCGGTCTTCTCGAAAGCGGCGGCGCGGCCGGCGGCCGGGACGAGCAGGGCGGTGACGAGGGTGCCCGCCGGGACGCCGGAGGCGGCCAGTTCCTCGGCGGTGAGCGTCGACACCCCGCCCGGCCCGGCCAGTTCGGCCGTGGCTCCGGCGGCCATGGCCGCGACGGGCAGGTCGGTGGCCCGGCCGGTGGCGGCGAGGTTGCCGCCGACCGTGCCGAGGTTGCGGACCTGGGGGTCGCCGTTGGCGCGGGCCGCGGCGGCGATCTCGGGCGCGTCGGCCAGCAGCAGGGGGTCCGCGGCCAGTTCGGCCAGGGTGGTCATCGACCCGACCCGGATCCCGGCGGGGGTCCACTCGATCCCGCGGAGCTCTTCCAGCCGGCGGACGTCGACGAGCAGGGAGGCCCGGTCCTCCCCGGTGCGCAGGCCGGGCAGCAGGCTCTGCCCGCCGGCCAGCACCCGGGCGCCGGGACGGCCGGCCAGCAGGGTCAGGGCCTCATCGAGGCCGACGGGGCGTACGTAGTCGAACTCGGTGAGGATCACCTGAACCTCCTGACGCCGTCACAGAATCGGGTACAGTGCACTACGGAGAGTGCGTAGCGAGAATCAAGCACGTGCAACCCTCCTTTCGTATTGCTGTTACCCGGGCTGGTTTCAACCCGGCTGGCGCTGATCGTGGAAGACCTGACGGGCCGCTGGTCCACCAGGCTGCGTGAGTCAGGAATCCCCCTCCTCCGGGAAGGGGAGGATTCAACGGGCTTCCCCTCTCAGGCGGCGCCAGACCTTCTCGGGGGTGACGGGCATGTCGATGTGCCGGACGCCCAGGTCGGACAGGGCGTCGACGACGGCGTTGACGACGGCCGCGGCGGGCGGCACGGTGGCGATCTCGCCCGCGCCCTTGGCCCCCAGCGGGTTGTGCGGGGAGGGGGTGACCGTCTTGTCGAGGGTGAAGAAAGGTGCGTCGATGGCGCGCGGCAGCGCGTAGTGGTTCAGGTCGCTGCTGACGAGCCGCCCGTCCGGGGCGTACTCGGCGTGCTCCATGAGGGCCTGGCCGAGGCCGTGCAGGATGCTGCCCTCGATCTGCCCGAGCACGATCTTCGGGTTGCCGATGTTGCCCGCGTCGTCGACGGCGGTGTAGGCCACCACCTCGGTCTCGCCGGTCAGTTCGTCGATCTCGACGACCGCGACGTGCGTCCCGAAGGGGTAGTTGAAGTCCGGCGGGTCGAAGTGGGTGGTCTCGTCGAGGGCGGGCTCGATCTCGGGCGGCAGCCCCCAGCCGTACCACATGGCCATCGCCAGCTCGGCGAAGGTCTTGGTGTTCTCCTCGTTGCCCTCTTCGAAGATCTTGCCGTCCGCGTAGACGACCTTGTCCTCGGGGACGCCGAGGAAGACGGCTCCGGCCCTGACCAGCTTGCTCTTGATCTTCCGGGCGGTGAGGGCGATGGCCGGCGCGGCCATGCTGTAGGAGCGCGAGCCGTAAGTGCCCTGCCCGTACGGGGCCTTGAGCGTGTCCCCCTCGTACACCTGGACCGTCGCCGGGTCGATGCCGAGCTCGTCGGCGGCGACCTGCGCGAAGACGGTGCCGTGGCTCTGGCCGGTGGAGGCGGAGCCGACGGTGACGGTGACCTCGCCGGTCGGGTGGACGCGGATGTTCGCGCTCTCCCAAGTGCCGCCGAGCATGCCCTCCTTGGACATCCTGGTGGAGGGGCCGACCCCGCAGATCGCCACGTAGGAGGCGATGCCGACGCCGAGCCGCTTGCCGCGGGCGCGGGCCTCGGTCTTGCGGGCGGGCATGTCGGCGTAGCCCGAGAGCTCGATGGCCCGGTCGAAGTTGAGCTGGTAGTCGCCCGAGTCGTAGGTCCAGCCCAGGCCGTTGTCGTACGGGAACTTCTCCTTCGGCACCAGGTTCTTGCGGCGCACCGCCGCCGGGTCCATGCCGATCTCGGAGGCGTAGCGGTCCACGAGCCGTTCCATCAGGAACGCGGCCTCGGCGCGCCCGCTGCCGCGCTGGGCGCCGAGCGAAACGGTGTTGGTGAAGGCCGCGTAGACCTCGCAGAAGGCCGCGTCGATGTCGTACATGCCGCTGATGGAGCGGCCCATCAGGGCGGTGGCGACGCCGGGGCCGATGGTGGAGGGGTAGGCGCCGAGGTTGGCGTAGCTCGTGCAGCGCACGGCGGTGATCCGGCCGTCGCGGGTGCCGGCCAGGGTGACGTGCTGGCGGTGGTCGCGGCCCTGGACGGTGGAGTTCATCAGCCCGGTGCGGGTGTCGACCCATTTCACGGGCCGGCCGAGCGCCTTGGAGAGCAGCAGGACCAGCGGCATGTCGGGGTACAGGTACCCCTTGGTGCCGAAGCTGCCGCCGACGGTCGGGGCGATGACCCGGAGCTTGTTGAAGGGGATGCCGAGGACCAGGGCGGAGAGCAGGAAGCGGTGGTTGTGCGGGCCCTGGGTGGAGGCGTACAGCGTGTACTCGCCGGTGGCGGCGTTGTAGTCGCCGACCGCGCCGCGCGGCTCGATGGGGCTGTTGATGGTGCGCTGGTTGACCAGGTCCAGCTCGACGGTGACCTCGGCCGCGGCGATGGCCGCGGCGGTGCGGTCCTTGTCCCCGCAGGTCCAGTACGCGTTCAGGTTGCCGGGTACGGCTTCGTGGAGCTGGGGGGCGCCTTCAGCGAGGGCCTCGTCGGCGCGGGTCACCACGGGCAGCGGTTCGTACTCGACGGAGATGGCGGCGAGGGCGGCGGCGGCCTGGCGCGGGGTCTCGGCGACGACCGCGGCGATGGGGTCGCCGACGTGGCGCACGGTGTCGCCGGACAGCACCGGGCGGGAGCCGGGAAGTCCGTAGGGGTGGGGCGGGAAGTGGCTCTCGACCCCGCCGGGTATCCAGATGCAGGGCAGCGGCATGACGTCGGTGAAGTCGGCCGCGGTGGCCACCTTCAGCACGCCGGGCAGCTGCTCGGCGGCCTTGGTGTCGATGGAGAGGATCTTCGCGTGGGCCACGGGGCTGCCGAGGATCGCCATGTGGGCGGTGCCCGGCAGGTCGATGTCACCCACGTACGTGGCCTCGCCGCGCAGCAGCTGCGGATCCTCACGGCAGTCCAGCGGCTGTCCGAGCAGGCCGTTGCCCTGGAGCGGGGTCTCCCCCGTGACTGCGGTCATCTCCCTCACCCCTCCTGTCCGGACGCGGCGGCGGTGGCCGGCTGCGCGGGCGCCTGCTCCACGGGCACCTGCGCGCGGGCCGCGGAGCAGGCGCGCTGCACTCCCCGTACGACGCTGTGATAGCCCGTGCAGCGGCACAGGTTGCCGGTGAGCCACTCGCGGATCTCGGGCTCGGTGGGCGGTTCGCGGTCGGCGGCGGCGTCGACCAGTTCGCCCAGGGCCATGACCATCCCGGGGGTGCAGAAGCCGCACTGGGTTCCGTGCTCCTGGCGCAAGGCCTCCTGGAGGCCGCTCAGTTCACCGCCGGGGGTGGTGACCCCCTCGATGGTGGTCACCGCGGAGCCGGCGGCCGCCGCGGTGAGGATCAGGCAGCTCTTGACGGAGCGGCCGTCGAGCTGGACGACGCAGGTTCCGCACTGTCCGGTGTCGCAGCCGACCTTGGTGCCGGTCAGTCCGAGGCCGTCGCGGAGCCGTTCCACGAGCAGTTCGTTCGGCTGCGCCGTGAACTGCTCGGGTCTTCCGTTGACGTTCAGTGAGAGGTCCATGCCAGCGCCTGCGCTTCCGTGAGCGGCCGGTTGAAGAGGGGCCCGCCGGGCTGCTGGAGAATTCCCCCGGAGTGCAGCGGACCGGTGTCCACGGGAGCGAATCCGAGATCCGTGATGATTCCCGCGACTATTTCTTTGGCTTTCCCGTCGTCGCCCGCCGTGAAATGGGCCAGGCGCGGCCCCGCAGCGGTTCCGGCGACGGCGAGCGTCTCGAAATGCATGGTGTTCAGGGATTTCACGATCCGGGCCCCCGGATACCATTCGGCGACGAGTTCGCTGGAACCCCGCCCGCCGGGATCCCGGGGGGCGCCGGGACCGCTGAACGCGTTGGTGGCGTCCACCAGCACGGTGTCCCGTACGGCCTCCCGCTCCAGCAGCCCCTGGACGCTGTCGAACGGCAGCATCAGTACGAGGACTTCGGCCAGGGCCGCGGCCTCGGCGGGGTGCGCCGCCGAGGCCGCGGGGCCCAGTTCGGCCAGCAGGGCCGTGAGGCTCCGCGGGCCGCGGGCGTTGGCGAGCACGACCTGGTGGTCCGCCGCCACGAGGATCCTGGCCAGGGTCGATCCGATCCGGCCCGTTCCGATGATGCCGATCCGCATGGGGGCTCCTCAGGTGGTCTCAGTCCGGGCGGGGGATGTCAGTCCATTCCGATCCAGACCGACTTGGTCTGGGTGTAGCTCTCCAGGGACTCGGGGCCGCACTCGCGCCCGTAGCCGGAGGCCTTGTAGCCGCCGTAGGGCACGGCGGGGTCGTACTGGTTGTAGCAATTGACCCAGACGGTCCCGGCCTTGATCTGCGAGGCGACCCGGTGGGCGCGCCGCAGGTCCTTGGTGTGGACGCCGGCGGCGAGGCCGTACGCGCTGTCGTTGGCGATGCGCACGGCGTCCTCCTCGGTGTCGAAGGGGATGATCGACAGGACGGGTCCGAAGATCTCCTCCTGGGCGATCCGCATGCCGTTGTCGACGCCGGTGAAGATGGTCGGCAGGAAGTACAGGCCTTCGGAGGAGGCCCCTTCGGGGGTCCAGCCGGTGCCGCCGGTGCGCAGGACGGCGCCTTCCTTCTCGCCGACCTCGATGTACGAGCTGACCTTGTCGAACTGGCCGCGGTGGGCGAGCGGTCCGAAGAGGGTGGCCGGGTCGCGCGGGTCTCCGGGCAGCAGGGCGGCGGCGCGGGCCACGAGCCGTTCGACCATCTCGTCGTGGATCGGGCGGTGCAGCAGCAGCCGGGAGCCGGCGGTGCAGATCTCGCCCTTGTTGTAGTAGATGCCGAAGAAGGCGAGTTCCTCGGCGGCGTCGAGGTCCGCGTCGGCGAAGACGATGTTGGCGGACTTGCCGCCGAGCTCCATCGTCACCTTCTTCAGGGTGCCGGCCGCCTTGCGGATGATCGACTGGCCGACCGAGGTGGAGCCGGTGAAGGCGATCTTGTCGATGCCGGGGTGGCTGGTGAGGGTCTCGCCCAGTTCCACGCCCGGACCGGTGATGACGTTCAGCACTCCGTCCGGGATCTCCGCCTCCTGGAACAGCTCGGCGATCTTCAGGGCGGTGAGCGGGGTGGCGGGCGAGGGCTTGTGGACCACCGTGTTCCCCGCCGCGAGGGCCGGGGCGATCTTCGTCATCGACAGGAGCAGCGGGAAGTTGAAGGGGGTGATCGCGCAGACCACGCCCAGCGGTTCGCGCAGGGTGTACGCGAGCTGCCCGCCGGCCGGGGCCCGGGAGGAGCCGTCCACCCGGGTCACGGCGCCGGCGTAGTAGTGCATGAGCTGGGCGGCCATGGGGGCGTCGACCGTGGAGGAGAAGGCGAACGGCTTGCCCATGTCCACCGTCTCCAGCAGGGCGATCTCCTCCAGGTCGCGCTCGATGAGCTCCCCGACCCGGTTCAGCCGCAGCGCGCGTTCCTGGGCGGACAGTCTGCTCCAGGGACCTTCCTCGTACGCCGTGCGGGCGGCGGCCACGGCCGCGTCCGCGTCGGCTGCGGCGGCCTGGGCCACCGGCACGATCTCCTGGCCGTCCACGGGGCTGATGTCCGGTTCGGTACGGCCGTCCCGGGCCTCGACCCAGGTGCCGCCGATGAACAGTTTCCCGGGGTTGGCCAAGGGCTGGTCGCTGAGCGCGCGCTGGGTCATGGCTGTGGCTGCCTTCCGGTTTCGGGTACTAGGGGCAGGGCGCTACGGCTAGCCCTCTGCGAGCTGACGTAAGAACGTCTCCGCGAGGGCCTTGGAGGAGTAGGGGTTCTGGCCGGTGGTGAGCTTGCGGTCGACCACCACGTGCGAGTCCCAGATCGCGTCGGCCTTCTCGTAGCGGGCGCCGAGCCGGGTGAGTTCGGCCTCCAGGATCAGCGGGAGGCGGCCGGCCATGTTGGTGACGAGCTCCTCGCTGTGCGAGAAGGCGGTCATCCGGTAGCCCGCGAAGGGCCACTGGCCCTCGCCGTCGCGCAGGGCCAGCAGGGCGGTGTGCCCGTGGCAGACGGTGGCCAGCGGCTTGTCCTGGGCGATGGCCCAGCGCAGGATCTGCGCGAGCTCGTCGGACTTGGGCAGGTCGCCGATGGCTCCGTGGCCGCCGCTGATGTAGATGCCGTCGTAGCCGGCGATGTCCTTCTCGCCCAGGGCCTCGAGGGCGATCGGGTTTCTCAGCTGCGGGGTGTCCTCTATGACGCGGCTGTACTCCTGGGCGCTGGCCGTGTCCGTGTCCGCGGAGCCCTGGGGGCGGACCCACTGGAGGAACTGGGGGTCGATGCTCGTCTGGTCGACCGTCGGGGTCCGGCCCGCGATCGTCGCCACGTCGACGGTGTGGCCCGCGTTCTTGAAGAGGGTGTAGGGAACGGCGAATTCCTCGGCCCAGAAACCCGAGGGATGTTGTTCCCCGTCCAGCAGATGAAGCGTGGCCTTGGCCGTCATGACGACGAGAATCTTCATGACTCTCTTCTCCTTCGTCTGGATTCGCTGCCGATTCAACACGCCCTCCGCAAGGGGCGTAAGGGGGAGGCGTCAGGCACGCGATACTTCGTCACGTGCGTCCAACGCCGAGATGATGGTGCGGAATTCACCGACCAGGGGATGGTCGGGATGAGCTTCGGAGAATATGCGTTCCCCGTAGAGCGCGGCCATTTCCGGAACGTAGGGCAGGATTCCGGCCAGGGGCGTGCGGTAGACCTCTTCCGCCCGCCGCCGGGCGGCCGCCCGGTCGATGCCCTCGGGCGCCATGCTCATCACCAGGGTCCGCCGGCAGGCGAGCCGGCCGGTCAGGGCGATGGTCTCCTCGACGCCGAGGAGGTCGATCCGGTCGGCCCTGGCCATGATCAGGAGTACGTCGGCGCTCGCCATCGCGGTGACCGACTCGTTGTTGAGCCCGGCATGGGTGTCGAGCAGCAGGACGTCCAGGGCGTGGTGCACGGCCAGTCGGTCGAAGCCCTCGGGAAGCAGCCCCACGTCGTAGCCGGTGGTCATGAGTTCCCGCAGGGCCGCCGTACCGGTCCGCGCCGGGACGACGTACAGGCTGCGGCCGCAGCCCGTGACCACCTCCTGGGCGGCGGCCTCGATCTCGCACCGGCCGAGCAGGTAGTCGGCGAGCGAGGGGCCGGGGCCGAGCCGGAAGAGCAGGTCCAGGGTGGGCGACTGGATGTCCGTGTCGATCACGCCCACCCGGCGCCCCTCGCCCGCGAGGAGCAGGGCCAGGTTCGCCAGTACCGAGGACTTTCCGGTACCGCCGCGGTACGAGTGCACCACGATGGTCCGGGTCATCAGGCCACGACCTGGCAATCGGCGCCGCCCGCGTGCGGCCCCCGCGCCGCGCGTGGCCGGTGCAGGGCCAGCATGGTGACGTCGTCGTGCTGTTCGGCTGTTCCGGTGTGTTCGCGTACGGCCGTGTCCATCCGTTCGACCACCTCCCTGCCGCTGACCGGGGGGCCGGACAGCAGCTCCAGCATCCGCTCGTCGCCGAGGAAGCTGCCGCTGGGGCAGCGCGCCTCGGGCACTCCGTCCGTGAACACGAAGAGCGTGTCTCCCGGGTTCAACTGGGCGTAGCCGAGCGTGTACACACAGTCCGGGAGCACCCCGACGGCGGGGCCGGTGACCTCCAGGGTGCGCGGCTCGCCGCCGTCCGCGTCCAGCAGCAGCGGCGGGTTGTGGCCGCCGTTGATGTAGACGAGGGATCCGGTGAGCGGGTCGAGCACCCCGAAGAAGAGGGTGGCGAAGTAGCCCTGCCGCAGGTGGTTGCGGGTCAGGTAGCCGTTGGTGGCGGTGACCGCGTTGAGCAGCGGCGTGGCACCGACCACGGGGATGCGCCGGCTGTTGCCGGTGCGGCCGGCGGCCACCAGGTGCTGGAGGCCGCTGTTCTCGGCGGTGTGCCGCAGCAGGGAGCGGATGAGCGCCATGAAGAGCGCGGCTCCGACCCCCTTGTCGCAGACGTCGGCGACGACGAAGGCCAGGCGCCGGCCGCGGGAGAGCTCGAAGACGTCGTAGAAGTCTCCTGCGACCTGCCGGGCGGGCCGGAAGCAGACGTCGATCTCCCAGCCTTCGGGGATCGGCAGTGATTCCGGCAGGAACCCGGCCTGGATCTCGCGACCGATCTCCAACTCCTTCTCGTAGCCCATGAGTTCGGCGCGGGCGTCGGCTTCGCGCAGGGTGCGGCCGAGTCCGGCGCGCTCCGAGCAGCTGTGCAGCCGGGCCCCGACGAGGGCGGGCAGGAAGGGGGGGACGAGGTAGTCGTGCCCGATCCGGACGTGTTCCTCCAGGGCGGCGAACTCCGTCACGGTCCAGACGACCACGATGGGGGCCCCGGCCCAGCGGCGCAGCCGGCGCACGGCGGTCCGTACGGACTCTCCGTCGGCCTGGGCCGGGGCGAGCAGTACGTCCGCTTCGGGCAGCTCCTCCAGTGGGCCGGCCAGCAGTTCGGCCAGCGTGCGCGGGACGAGTTCCGCGCCCATCTCCCCCAGCGCTCCGAGGAGTTCGAGGGGAGGTGGCGGGTACTCGTCGAGGATGATCACGGTCGTGGAGGGCATGGGTCCGTCCCCTCAGCCATCACAGTCAGCGTGCTGATGTTGCGGCCGTCCCTGCGTACGTAGTCGAACTCGTCCACGCTGGTCAGTGCGAGGTGGATGCCGAGTCCGCCGATCCGGCGCCGCTCGGGAGCGGTTTCGGCGTCGGGCGGCAGTCGCCCCCGGACGGGGTCGAAGGCCGGGGCGCGGTCCTCTATGGAGATCTGTACCCGGCCCGGCCCGGAGCGGCCCCGGACGGTGATCCGTCCGTCGCCGCTCCGGTACCCGTGCATCACGATGTTGGTGGCCAGCTCGTCCACGGCCAGCCGGATCCGGTACGAGGCGCCCTTGCCCAGGCCCGCCCGGCCGGCCAGCCGCAGGACGAGCGCGGCGATGTCGCCCAGGGCCCCCAGGGTGGCGGGCACTTCCAGCTCGGCGGACATCCTCGCCGTCCTGACGGCCTCGTCCATCGGGCTCAGTCGTCGGAGAGCACGATGCTGCGGTCGAGACCGGCCGTCCGGATGGTCCGGGACACGGGCTCGATGGCGCCGACCACCTTGATGGTGACGTGCTCCCCCACCTTCTGCTGGGCGAAGACCAGGGAGCGCAGTCCGGCGCTGGCCATGTAGCCGACGCCGGCCATGCGGATCTCGACGGTGCTGGTGCCGTGGCCGGCGGCCTTCTCGATGGTCTGGTGGAAGTCCGGCGCCGTCTTGGCGTCCAGTTCGCCCTCCAGCTCGATCACGGTGGTGTCGCCCTCGATGCTCAGGGACACGGAAAGCGGCATGTCAGGTCTCCTTCACTGCATGGGCCGGAGCTCGGCCTTGGGCTAGAGCTCGGCCGTGGGCTAGAGCTCGGCGTCGGGCGTGCGGCCGACCAGGATGACGACCGAGCGCGGACCGATCAGGTACTTGCCGGCGTTCTCCAGTTCGAGTTCGGCGCCGGGGGTGCGGATGTCGTGCGGGGCCTCGGCCCCGGTGTCCGCGAACAGGTGCCAGCTGCGGCCGCCCGGGAGGGCGGGCAGTTCCAGGTCGTGCGCTTCCCAGTGGGAGTTCATGGCCGCGTACACCACGTCGTCGTCACCGGTGCCGCAGCGGGCCACCGCCAGCAGCCGGCTCTCCGCCGACCAGTCGGGCTGCCAGGCCCGCTCCCCGTGCCAGCTGATGTCGGGCAGCCCGAGGCTGTCGCGGAGCTGTCCGGTGGGGTGGGAGGTGGAGCGCAGTTCGCGGTGGTGCTTGCGGAAGGCGATCATCTCCCGGGTGAACCGGAGCAGTTCGGAGTTCTCGTCGACCTGGCTCCAGTCGAACCAGGACAGTTCGTTGTCCTGGCAGTACGTGTTGTTGTTGCCCTGCTGGGTGCGCGCCACCTCGTCGCCGGACAGCAGCATCGGGATGCCCTGGCTGGTGAAGAGGATGGCCAGGGCGTTCTTCATCTGCCGCAGCCGCAGGCCGTTGACCTCGGGATCCTCGGTCGGCCCCTCGGCTCCGCAGTTCCAGCTGGCGTTGTCGTTGCCGCCGTCGTTGTTGCCCTCGCCGTTGGCCTCGTTGTGCTTGTCGTTGTACGCGACCAGGTCGGCCAGGCTGAAACCGTCGTGCGCGGTCAGGAAGTTGACCGATGCCGAGGTCCCGCGGCTGGAGTAGAGGTCGGGCGAGCCGGCGAGCCGGGTGGCGAGTTCCCCGGTGACCCCGGGGTCGCCCTTGAGGAAGCTGCGCACGGTGTCGCGGTACTTGCCGTTCCACTCCGCCCAGCGGCCGTACGCCGGGAAGTTGCCGACCTCGTAGAGGCCGCCGGCGTCCCAGGCCTCGGCGATGAGCTTGGTGTGCCGCAGCACCGGGTCGTAGGCGAGCAGTTCCAGGAGCGGCGGGTTGGGCAGCGGCGTGCCGTCCGGGGAGCGGCCGAGGATGGCCGCGAGGTCGAAGCGGAATCCGTCGATGTGGTAGTCGGCGACCCAGTGGCGCAGGCAGTCGAGGACGAAGTTGCGCACGACGGGGTGGTTGCAGTTGACGGTGTTGCCGGTGCCGCTGAAGTTGAAGTAGTACCCCTCGGGCGTGAGCATGTAGTACGTGGCGTTGTCGAGCCCCTTGAAGGAGATCGTGGGGCCGTGCTCGTTGCCCTCGGCCGTGTGGTTGAAGACGACGTCGAGGATGACCTCGATGCCGGCCGCGTGCAGGTCCTTGATCAGGGTGCGGAACTCGTCGCCCTGCATGCCGTAGCGTCCGGTGGCCGCGTAGCCCGCCTTGGGGGCGAAGAAGGAGACGGTGTTGTAGCCCCAGTAGTCGAAGAGCTGCTCGCCCGTCTCCGGGTTGGTGCGCGGGTTGTCGCTCTCGTCGAACTCGAACACCGGCAGCAGCTCGATGCAGTTGATCCCGAGCTCCTTCAGGTACGGGATCTTCTCCCGCAGCCCCGCGAAGGTGCCGGGGGCGGTGACCTGCGAGGAGGGGTGCCGGGTGAAGCCGCGCACGTGGGTCTCGTACACGACGAGGTCCTCGGCGGGGATGCCCAGCGGGGTGTCGTCGCCCCAGTCGAAGTCCTGCAGGCAGACGCGGGAGCGGTACTGGTAGCCGCGGCTGCGGTCCGGCTCCACGCCCCACACGTCGCGGCCGGCGATCAGCCGGGCGTACGGGTCGGAGAGCACCTGGCGGGCGTCGAAGCGGTGGCCGGTGACGGGGTCGTAGGGGCCGTCGGCCCGGTACCCGTACTCGATGTTCTCGTGGTCGAGGCCGAAGACCGTCATGGCGAAGACGCTGCCGGTGCGGAATTCCTGGGGGAACTCCAGCTCGGCCATCGGCTCGGGCTCTCCGCGCTTGTAGATGACCAGGGTCATGGAGGTGGCCTGGTCGGAGAAGACGGAGAAGCTGACCCCGCCGGGGACCACGTTGGCCCCGAAGGGGAACGGTTTGCCGGCGCGGACGCGGTACCCGCCCACCTCGTGGGTCGGGTACGCGTCGACACGCAGCACCTGTTCGGACGCCGGCTCGCTCATCGCGCGGCCTTGGCGGCCGTCTTGGCGGCGGCTTTGGCTGCGGCCGCCTCGGCCTCGCCGGTGGAGAAGAAGTCGAGGAAGCCGGTGGCCGACATGACGAACCGGACTTCCTCGCTCACCCCGTAGAGGGTGACGGCGACCCCGGCGTGCTGGGCCTCGCGGTAGACGACGAGCAGGGTGCGCAGCCCGGCGCTGGAGACGTAGCTGACGGCCGTCAGGTCGATGCGCAGCGGCCGGCCCTCGCGGACCAGCGGCAGCAGGCTCTGCAGCAGCGATCCGGAGGTCTCACTGTTGATCTCGCCGGTGGCGACGAGCACGGTGCCCGTCTTGTTGCGGCGTTCCTTCACGTTCAGGGTCATTGCTTTCCCCTCTGAGTGGGGCGCCCCCGTTGAGCGCTACTGGGCGGTCGGGCGCAGCCGGACCTTGACCTTGACCCGGCCCTGTACGTCGGGCAGCCGGACGGTGAGCGCGTCGGCGTCGAAGTCCGTGTACGGCTTCTCGTCGATCTCGACGGACGCGATCCGCACCGAGCCGGCGGGGAGCAGGTCGGGCGAGACGCGCAGCACGCGGTCGGGCAGGTTCGTCGGGTCGGGCTGGAAGTGGAAGTCCATCTCCCGGCCGTTGATGAGCAGGTTGTTGTAGACGGCGGACAGGTAGCAGAGCTCCGCCGAGTGGTACATGGACATCGAGTGGCTGCCCTTGAGCCGCTCGGTCCCGAGCAGGTACGGGGTCCCGCTCGCGAGCACGTTGAAGTAGACGGCGCCCTCGTCGTGGTCGAGGAAGAAGGTGTTGTAGAAGGCCTGGGCCTGCCGGGCCTCGCGCAGGTTCGCGTCGCCGCCGACGGTGCCGTTCAGGATGAGGTAGGCGAGGATCGCCTGCTCCTGCTGCCACCAGGCCTTGCGGTCGTGCCAGGCGAAACGATACGTCTCCTCGTCCCCGGACTTGACGCGCTCGACCACGTCGTACCAGCCGCCGCGCTGCACGTCGCTGCCGACGGCCGGCATGATCTCGCCGATCTTGCGGGCGAGCTCCTCGTAGGCCGGCTTGGCCTTCAGCGAGTTCATCCGCATCAGGTTCCAGGCGATCTTGAGGTTGTGGCCGACGACGGCGCGGTTCTGCTGCCAGCTGTGCGCGGTGTCGTGGGACCAGTCGCGGAAGAAGCGCTCCTGGACGAAGGGGCTGTTCTTGTAGTCCGGGAACTTGTCCGCGATCGTGTCGAAGGTGTACTCGAGGAAGTCCGCGTAGCGCTGCTCCCCGGTCGCCAGGTACAGGTTGATCAGGTACGCGGGCGCGTGGTCGCCGACCGAGTTCCAGTTCTTGCGCTCCGCGTTCTCCCCGAGGGACTCGTGGTCGGCGCTGAAGAGGATCGGGTCGATGTGCGAGTAGTAGCCGCCCTGCTCCGGGTCCTTGAAGAACTTGTCGAACAGCCGGATGGTGGCGTCCGCGTCGTTCTTGATCCGGATGTCGCCGGTGACCCGGTAGGTCTGGATCGGTCCGGCCAGCGCGTAGATCTGCTCGTACATCGGGATCGCGTCGTAGTCGTCGGAGAACTCCGAGGTGAACAGCTTGCGTTCGCTGTCCCCGTCGACGCTGATGCCGTGGTACCAGAAGACCACGTCCTCCTCGCTGTCCACGACGCGCATGTGCTTGCGCAGGTACTCGGTGCCGCGCTCGGCGACCTCCAGGTACTCGTCCTTGCCGGTCAGCAGGTAGGCCGAGGCCATGCCGTAGACCAGACGGGAGATCGTGTCGGTCTCCTGGACGTGGCTGGCGGTCTTGTCACCGCCGAGCCGGATCTCGGTGCGGTACTCGGTGAAGTCCACCGGCCCGTCGCCGAACTGCGCCCGCTTGTAGAAGTCGGCCAGCGATTCGATCTGCTTGATCCACCAGCTGGGCTCCTCGAAGCGGTAGTCCTCGGCCCCGCGGCCCAGGAACACCAGGCGCTTGGCCTCGAAGCGGCCGCCCTGCTCGGGGTAGTGCACCCCGTAGACGTAGAGGAACCGTCCCGGCGAGAGCATCTCGTCGATGTGCCCGGAGGCGTCGATGTACGGCTCGTCCAGGTTGCGGACCAGCTCGGCGCTGGGGTCCCCGGCCAGGGAGACGTCGAACTCGCGGCCGTCCGAGGTCTTCAGCCTCAGCAGCCGGGACCCGGAGTCGAAGCGGCCGACGTAGCCGGCGATCGTGTCGGAGAAGGAGAAGCTCACGGCGTCCGCCATGTCATACACCGTCCTTGTCGTGGTGACCGTGTTCGTCCTCGAATCCCTGGCCGACCTCGACGATCACCCCGTCGGGATCGCGGACCCACACGCTCCGCCACCCGCAGATGAAGTCGTCGAAGTCCAGTGGTCCCAGGGTCACTTCGGCCGCGTCGCCGAGCGTGGCCAGGAACGCGTCCACGCTGTCGGTCTGGAAGGCCAGGTGGCGCATCCGACCCGGCGCCGCCGGGCCGTCGTGCTGTGCCGTGTCGCCCGGCTCGGTGCCGGCCGCGAAGAGCTCCAGGTACACGTCCCCCTGGCGGAGGAAGATGATCTGTGCGTCTCCGAGGTCGACCACCCGGGCCCGGGCGAAGCCGAAGTACCGGGTGTAGAAGTCCTCGGTGGTCTTCTGGTCCGCGCAGTTCAGCCCCACGTGCGACCAGACCATCGGGGCCATCAGCCGGCGCCCTGACGGCTCTGGTCTCCCTGGGCCCGCGCACCGCGCCCGGCGGCGATCAGCTCGATGATCCGGCGGGCGAACAGGTGGTGGTGGGCCCCGGTGCGGCCGGTGACCAGGTCGCCGTCGACCACCACGTCCTCGTCCACGTACTCGCCGCCCATGTTGCGGACGTCGCCGATGAGGTTGTTGTGGCAGACGACCTTGCGGCCGCGGATCTTGTCCGGGATCGAGGCGGCCAGCCACATGCCGTGGCAGATGATCCCCTTGAGGACGGTCGGCTCCTCGAAGGCCCGGCGCAGCAGCTCCGTCGCCGGCGCCAGCACGTCCACGTCCTCGGTGTAGCGCAGCCGGTCGGCCACCATGCCCGAGGGCACGATGATCGCCGCGTACCGGCGCAGTTCCTCGTCGCTCAGCCCCTCCAGGGACTTGTCGGCGGTGAACGGCGCCCGGTACTCGTGCCCGGAGAAGGTGATGGAGTCGTTGCCCCACAGCCGGGTCAGGAAGTCGACCTCGGCGCCCTCCTCCGCGAACCGGCGGCCGTAGTAGAAGATCTCCGGCTCGTAGAAGTCGCTCTCGACCAGGACCGCGATCCGGGTTCCGCTCAGCGCACCTTCGCGCAGGACCACGTCAGGCACGGGACACTCCCTTCAGGAAGTCCGCCGCGCGCTCGGCGATCATCGCGATGGCGGTGTGGCAGTTGCCCGACGGGACGGCGGGCATCACGCTCGCGTCGACGACGCGCAGGTTCCGTACGCCGTGCACCCGCAGTTCGGGGTCGACGACGGAGAGGTCGTCGATGCCCATGCGGCAGGAGCCGGCCTGGTGGTGGTAGCTCTCCGACTTCTGCTTCACGAAGGTGCGCAGGTCCTCGTCGGACACGTAGCCCGGTCCGGGCTGGAGCTCCTGCTTGTACCAGGGCGAGAAGGCCGAGGTCGCGAAGAGTTCCCGGGCGGTCTTGACGCCCTGGACCATCCGCTCCAGGTCCCAGCGGTCGCCCAGGTAGTTCGGGTTGATCAGCGGGTGGGCCAGCGGATCGGCGCTCGCCAGCTTGATCCAGCCCCGCGAGACGGGACGGACGACACCGGGCAGGATGGACACCGTGTTCGGGTGGTCCTGGCCGACGATCACGTCGAACGGCACGTGCACGAAGGCGATCTGCAGGTCCGGCGCCGGCAGCCCCGGCCGGGACGAGAGGAACAGCGCGCTCTCCGACAAGTTCTGCGCGGGCGGCGGCAGTTCCTGGGTGACCTCGGCCATCAGTCCGGTCAGTACGTGGTTGTGGAAGTTCTCCCCCACCCCGGGCAGCGCCGCGACGGTGGCGATGCCGTGCTCGCGCAGCTGCTCGGGGTGCCCGATCCCGGAGAGCAGCAGCAGCTTCGGCGATTCGATCGCCCCGGCGGCCACGATCACCTCCCGGCGGGCCCGTACGGTGTGCAGCCCGGGCTCGGAGGCCTCACTGTGGCCGTCGCGCACGGTCCGCCCGGGGACGTCGCTGTCCGAAAGCGTGGCCGGGGCCCGGAGCTGGACGTACTCCACGCCCGTGCAGGTGTCCCCGTCGAAGAGCAGCCGGGTGCTCTGCGCACTGGTGCGCAGGGTCAGGTTGGAGCGGTCGAGGGCCGGCTCCAGGTAGGCGGCGAGGACGCCCTGGCGGCGGCCGTCGGCCACGTCGATGTGGTGCCAGCCGGTGCCGAAGAGTCCGCGCCGCGGCCCGTCGGTGTTGAAGTCGGCGATCTCCTCGTGCCCGAGCTCGACGGCGGCGTCGATGAAGGCGCGGGAGACCGGGTTGGGGCCGTGCCGCCCGGCGTGGGTGATCCGCTGCGGCCCGCGGGTGCCGGTGGTCGGCGCGGTGGCGTCCTCCTGGCCCTCCAGCAGCGAGAAGTAGGGCAGTACGTCCTCGTGCGCCCAGCCGGCCGCGCCCTGGTAGGCCCAGTTGTCGAAGTCCGAGGCGTGGCCCCGGATGTGCATCATGATGTAGAGGTTGCTGCTGCCGCCGGGGGCCTTGCCGCGCGGTTCGTACGTGCGGCGGCCGTCCAGGCCGGGCTGCGGGACGCTGGTGTAACCCCAGTCGACGGGCCCGCCGAGCAGCTTGTACCAGGAGGACGGATCGTCCACCTCGGGAGGGATGCGGCCCGCTCCCGCCTCCAGGACCAGGACGGTGACGTCCGGGTCCTCGGAGAGGCGGTTCGCGAGGACGCTGCCGGCGGTGCCGGATCCCACGACGATGTAGTCGTACTCATCCACGGCCATCGCGCGCCCCCTCAGCCCTGGCCGAGCACCTGGAAGGGAACCGTGTCGTGGTGGTTCGCCATGTAGGCGATCTTCCCGTCCACGATCCGGAAGAAGTTCATGACCTGGGCCTCGATCTCCTCCCCGGAGGGGGTGACCGCGGTCAGGTGGGAGACGGCCGCGGCCTTCTCACCGTCGACGAGGAAGTGCACGGGCTCGTTGCGGAAGACCCGGTACATCGTCCCCATGCCCTTCATCATCGACCGGAGCAGCTCCAGGCCCTCGATGTGGCCGGCGAGCTGTTCGTCCATGACCTGGTCCTCGGCGAACAGGTCGCACCAGCTGTCCCAGTCACCGGCGTTGGCGTACTCGTAGTACTTCTGCAAGATCTGCCGCGCGTCCATGGCGCTCATCCCCCCTACTGGTCCCTGCGGGTTCCGTCCGGCGCGAAGGGCGCCCAGAACTGGCTGAAGGCGGTGGCCGTGTCGCCGAAGAGACCGTCGTGGCCCTCGACGATCCGGCCGTCCTGCCAGCGCATGAAGTGGAAGACCGGGTAGTCCATCCGCTCGTACGGGGAGCCGCTCGACGCGTCGGCGCCGCCGCGCACGGCGACGTTGCGGCAGACGTCCGCACTGCAGTCCTCGCCGACGAGGACCGCTTCGATGTCCATGCGGAAGGTGCCGCCCGTGAGCTTGTGGGTCTGGCCCATCAGCTCCAGGAAGGCGTCCAGGCTCTCGTACCAGCCGGCGAGCGGGTGGTTGCCGGGGACCTGCCAGCGCAGGTCCTCCGCGTAGTACTCCAGGATCCTGGCCCGGTCGCCGGAGCCGAGGGCCCGGTACGCCGCCTCGACCCGCTCCCGTGTCACTTCGGTCATCGTCGCTTCTCCTTCGGCGTTCAGAGGGAGGCAGAACCGGGCATGGGCGCCAGTTCGTTGACGGTGTACTGCCGGATCAGCGGCCCGTCGGGGCCGGCGACCACGGTCCAGGTCTGGTCGGCGTCGAAGCCCAGCCACACGCTGCGGGCGGCCGGCGGGTCCCAGATCTTGGCCTGCCAGTTGACGAGGACCCGGACGATCGCCCGGTCCCCCTCGATGACGGGCTCCACCTTCGTGACCGTGTGCACCTCGTCGAAGAAGCGGTTCGTGACCGCCTCGTACCAGCGGCCGAAGCCCTGGTGGCCGACGAAGGTGTCCTCCGGGACCTTGAACTCCAGGTCCTCGGTGATCAGGGCCAGCACCTGGTCCGGCTGGACGTGCTGGTCCAGGGCCACGTACCACTTCTCGGCGAAGGCGCGGATCGCGTCCTCGGTCAGCCGCTCGGCGGGCATGCGGTCTCCTCCTGTCTGGCGTGGGTGTCTGGTCCGGAGTGACGTGTCCGGAGTGACGCGTCCGGGACGGACGTCAGATCTGTACGTCCACCAGGAACGGTCCGGGGTGGGCGAGCATCCGGCCCACGGCGGCGATCGCCTCGTCGGGCTTCTCCACCCGCATCCCGCCCGCCCCGAGCGACCGGGCCAGGGCGGCGAAGTCGATCTCGGGGTGCGAGAGGTCGAAGGAGCCCGGGAAGCCGTGCTGCGGGATGTCCCGCTCCCGCCAGTACTGGGCGATGTTGTCGTCCAGCAGCCGGTACTTGCGGTTGTTGCAGACCACGAACTTGGCCTCGATGCCGTGCCGGGCCGCGGTCCACAGCGCCTGGTAGGTGTACATCGAGCCGCCGTCGCCGGCGAAGCCGACGACGAGCCGCTCCGGGCGGGCCAGCTTGACGCCGACCGCGCCCGGGAAGCCCACGCCCAGCGATCCGCCCCGGGTGAGGTGGTAGTCGCCCGGCCGCTCCGGCGGCAGGTACCGGGTGACCAGCGGGGAGGTGGTCAGCGCCTCGTCGAAGACGATCAGGTCCCCGCCCGTGCGCTCGGCCAGGGTCCGCAGGAAGACCGCCATCGGCGACCCGGCTGCCTCTTCGGAGGCCTTGGCCTCCCGCTCCGCCTGGCCCGCCCGCACCCGCTCCCGGGTCCGCGCGTCCAGCCGCCCGGCCGCCGCCGCCCGCTGCGCGGGGGTGAGCACGTGTTCCAGTACGCCGGCCAGTGCGCGCAGCGCCTGCCGGGGATCGGCGGCGAGCCCGAGGTCCACCGGGTGGTTCTTGGCGATCTCGTAGGCGTTCAGGTCGATGTGCACGACCCTCGCGCCGGCCCGGAAGGGGCTCTCCAGCTCCGGGAACACCTCGGGGAAGACGTAGGTGCCGACGATCAGCACCCCGTCCGCCTGCCCGATCAGCTCCTTGCTGTGCGGGCCGAACATGTGGCCCGTCTGACCGCGGCGCAGCGGGTGCGAGGCCGCGATGTTCACCTCGGAGGAGTCGACCTCGTAGACGTCGGCGCCGAGCAGCTCGGCGACGGCGACGAGTTCGCTCTGCGCCCCGGAGAGCGAGACCCCGTCCCCGACCAGGACGACCGGCCGCTCGGCGGAGGCCAGCAGCTCGGCCGCCCGCCCCACCGAGGCGGCCGAAGGGGCCACGTCCGTGAGCGGCACCGTGGCGGGCAGGACGAGCTCGGAGTTGAGCTCGTCCAGCACGTCCATCGGCAGCGCCACGAACACCGGGCCGCGCGGCGGGGTCAGGGCGATCTTCACCGCCCGGCGGATGGTGCGCAGCACGGAGTGCCGGTCGGTGACCCGGGTCGCGTACTTGGTCACCGGCTTCGCCATCGCCACCAGGTCGGACGCCATCTGCGCGTCCATGGCGTCGTAGCGCACCCCGGCGTCGCCGGCGACCACCACGAGCGGGGTGTGGCCGCGCAGCGACTGGTAGAGCATGCCGATGCCGTTGCCCAGCCCCACCCCGGAGTGGAGCTGGAGCAGCGCCGCCCCGCCGGTGGCCCGGGCGTAGCCGTCGGCGATGCCGGCGGCCACGGTCTCCTGGAGGGCGAGGACGTAGTGGAAGTCCTCCGCCGCGTCGACCGCGTCGAGGAATCCCTGTTCCACCGTCCCCGGATTTCCGAACATGACGTTCAGGCCGTCGGCCTTGAACTGCTCGATCAGCCTTTCCCGTCCGGGAGTGGCTCCAGAACCCATCGAACTCCCCCTCCTTTTCGCACCGTCGTACCGGAGTTACCGGAATTACCAGCCGTACCGGGTGAGGCCGTTCTCCAGGACTTCCACGATCTTCTGCCCCGTGAGATACGAGTCGGGGGTCGAACGACCGGTCACGAACGGGAAGTCGACGATCACCGAAAGGGGGTGGCCGAAGTTCCCGTGGTACGCGCCGCGCGGCCCGGTCGCATCGCGCAGGATGTACTCCAGCGGATACGGCGGCGGCCCCATGTTGAAATCGGTGCCGAGGAATCCGGTGCCGTCCTTGTAGTCGTACTCCTTGCAGTGGCCGGTCACGTGCTTGCCCCAGATGATGCTGCGGCGGTCGCCCCAGTCCCGGGCGAAGGCCAGGCAGGCGACGCCGTAGCACTCGGCCGCCACGACCTTGCCCGCGTTCTTGAAGGCGAGGATCAGGGCGTGCACGCGCTCGTTGTTGGCGAGGTCCACGATCGGACCGCTGCCGCCCACGATGAGCACGGCGTCGAAACCGGCGATGTCGGCCTGGAGCTTGTCCAGATCGCGGTGGTACTGCTCCAGCTTGGGCAGATAGGCCGAGTCGCTCGTGTACGGGCGCTCGGGGGCCCACGCTTCGATGTCGAGGGGGGAGTCGAGCCGGCTCGACTGCTCGAACTCCCGGCCCAGCCGGGCGTTCTCCTCGGTGGTGACCGAGCGTCCCAGCGGAGGATCGATGTAGTTCGCGTCGAGGCTCGGCGGGAGAGCGTGGGCACGCTTTCCGGTCGGCGTGGCGAATACGACTTCATAGCCCTGCTCGTCGAACTGCGATACGGGGCCGATCAGTTCCTCGGCCCAGTAACCGTGTTCGGAGACAATGACCAGAATCTTTCTGCTCACGGATTCCTCCAGGCGCCGCCTGTTGTCGTTGGCGTCCCCCACACTGGCCGCGCCCGGGGTTCCCGTCAAAGCGCTGGTGTGCGACTTCGTGAGGTAGTCGCCCAGGTCGTGGGGGCACCTCAGGAAGTCGTCCGGCGAGGTCATGAAGTACCTTCCGGACTACCTGACTTCGTCCGAATCCCTGAACCGCTGCCGGGGCCCCGCCTTATGGTCTGGACGCGCCGGAATCACGGGCGCGCTGCAATCACGGGCGCGAAGCGCGAGAGCGCAATCGTGCGAGAGAGGGACGGGGACGATGACGATGGACCTGTTGTGCACCCACATCGAGTCGATACGTCCGGTGAAACCCGGCGCCGAGGGCTGCGAGGAGTGCCTCGTCTCCGGTGACACCTGGGTGCACCTGCGGATGTGCCTGAGCTGCGGGCACGTCGGCTGCTGCGACTCCTCGAAGAACCGTCACGCCACCCGGCACTACGGGACCACCGCGCACCCCATCGCGGCCTCCCGCGAGCCCGGCGAGGACTGGGCCTGGTGCTACGCCGACAAGCTGATGCTGGACCCGGCGTGAGCGCGGCCCCGGAGAGCGCCGCGGCCGCGGGCGGCGCGCCCGCGAGCAGCGCGCCCACGGCCGGCGCGTCCACGAGCTCCGCCCCCACCAGCACCGCCACCGCGACCGCCGAAGCCGCGGCGCGCGCGGAGAACCGCAAGCCCGTCATC
Organism: Streptomyces tatrensis; assembly: GCF_049310065.1. Classification (NCBI taxonomy): domain Bacteria; kingdom Bacillati; phylum Actinomycetota; class Actinomycetes; order Kitasatosporales; family Streptomycetaceae; genus Streptomyces; species Streptomyces tatrensis. The sequence goes on from NZ_JBMDLB010000011.1 coordinate 1,917,150, forward strand.
CTGGCCGTGGACGACGACCCGCAGGTGCTGCGCGCCGTCCGCCGCGACCTGCGCAGCGCGTACGGCGACCGCTACCGGGTGCTCGGCGCCTCCTCGGCCGCCGACGCCCTCAAGATCCTGGACTCCCTCGACGAGCGCGGCCACGACCCGGCGCTCTTCCTCGTCGACCAGCGGATGCCGGACGTCACCGGGGTGGAGTTCCTGCTGGAGGCCGTCAGCCGCTTCCCCGACGCCCGCCGCGTGCTCCTCACCGCGTACGCCGAGACGGACGCGGCGATCACCGCCATCAACCGGGTCCGCCTGGACTACTACCTGCTCAAGCCCTGGGACCCCCCGCACGAGCGGCTCTTCCCGGTCCTGGACGACCTCCTGTCCGACTGGCTCGCCACCTACCGCCCAGCGTACGACGGGATCATCGTCGCGGGGCACCTGGTCTCCCCCGGCACCCACGCCGTCCGGGACTTCTTCACCCGCAACGGCCAGCCCTTCCGCTTCCTCAACGTCGAGCGGGATCCCGAGGCGCTGACCGTGATCGCCGCCGCCCAGCCCGACGCCGCGCTGCCCCTGGTCCGCTTCCCGGACGGGTCGGTGCTCTCCGCGCCGACGGACACGCAGCTCGCCCAGCGCCTGGGGCTGGCCACCACCGCCTCGCGCCCGCACTACGAGTGCGTCATCGTCGGCGCGGGCCCGGCGGGCCTCGCGGCAGGCGTCTACTCGGCCTCCGAGGGCCTCTCCACCCTGATGCTGGACTCCCGCGCCCCGGGCGGCCAGGCCGGCACCTCCAGCCTGATCGAGAACTACCTCGGCTTCCCCTCGGGCCTCTCCGGTGGCGACCTGACCCGCCGCGCCACCATCCAGGCCTCCCGCTTCGGGGCCGAGATCCTGCACCCGGTGGAGGTCACCTCGCTGACCCGTGACGACCCGGCGAAGATCCTGACCCTGGCGGACGGTACGGAGATCAGCGCCGAGACGGTGCTCCTGGCCACCGGGGTCTCGTACAACCGCCTGGACGCCCCCGGCGCCGACCGCTTCGAGGGCGCCGGGCTCTACTACGGCGCGGCCACCACCGAGAGCTCGGCGTGCATCTCGCAGCACGTGTTCATCGTGGGCGGGGCCAACTCGGCCGGCCAGGCCGCCGTGCACTTCGCCAAGTACGCCGCCCGGGTCACCATCCTGGTCCGCGCGGCCTCCCTCGACGACAGCATGTCCCGCTACCTGATCGACGAAATCGAGCGCACCCCCAACATCGAGGTGCGGGTCCGCACGACGGTCGTCAGCCTGCACGGCGAGGACCACCTCGAACGCCTGACGCTGCACGACTCCGAGACCGGCGAGGACAAGGAGATCCCGGCCCGCTTCATGTTCACCTTCATCGGCGCCCGCCCGCACACGGGGTGGCTGGCCGGGGTGGTCGAGCGGGACGAGTACGGCTTCGTCCTGACCGGCTCGGACCTGATCTCCAACGGCGGCGAACTCCCCGAGGAGTGGAGCCTGGAGCGCGCCCCGTACCCGCTGGAGACCAGCGTCCCCGGGGTCTTCGCGGCGGGGGACGTACGGGCCCACTCGGTCAAACGGGTCGCCTCGGGCGTGGGCGAGGGAGCCATGGCGGTCTCCCTGATCCACCGCTACCGCTCGATGGGCTGAGAGCGAACACGGAGCCGGCCCACTTGCGATCAAGGAGCGGCCGGACGCACCGTTGATTACATGATTACAACCGAGCGGAACGAAGAGCTCCGCACCTGGTTCGCCGAGCACCTGCCGGTGGACGTCTACACCTCGCTCCTCTCGGTCACGGTCGACCGGGAGGAGATCACCGTCGTCGGCGCGATCCCCGAGAACGAATCGGTCGCCGCCTTCCGCGAGCGCACCCGCGAGCAGCGCATGGAAGTCGCCCGGGACGCGGAGGAGCTCTACCGCCGCAAGGTGTCCTGGGCCGCCCGGTCGGGCGAGGAGCTGACCCTCTTCACCCACCTCGCGGTCCCCGTCATGACCCGCCTGCGCCAGCCCGAGCGCCAGGTCCTCGACACCCTGGTCGCGGGCGGCGTCGCCCGCAGCCGCGCCGACGCCCTGGCCTGGTGCGTGCGCCTGGTCGGACGCAACACCGACACCTGGCTGACGGACCTGCGCGAGTCCCTGGACCGGGTCCAGCAGGTCCGCGCCGAGGGTCCGGACCTCGCCGACTCCCAGAAGTCCGGGTCATAACGGCGAAAGATCCCCCGGCGCCCGCAAGATCGCGCAAGCCTGACACGGACCACCGGCGATCAACGCCCGACCCCAGGGAGAGGCCCGCACCATGACCACCACCGTCGAATACATCCGCTACCGGATCGCATTGGACGACCAGCCGGCTTTCGAAGACGCGTACGTCAGGGCCTCCGAGGCCCTGGCCGCCACGCCGGAGTGCATCGACTACGAACTCGCCCGCTGTGAGGAAGAGCCCGAGCGCTACATCCTCCGCATTCGCTGGACCTCGATCGACGCCCACCTGAACGGATTCCGCAAGGGCGAGCACTTCCCCGCGTTCTTCACCGCGATCCGCCCGTACGTCACGGCCATCGAGGAAATGCAGCATTACCTCGTCACGAAGGTGGCCGGCCCCGGAAAGGCTTCCACCCCGTCATGAGCACCACTCCCGACACCACGCCCGGAACCACTCCCACCATCTACGCATGGATGGGCGGCGCGGAGGCGATGAACCGCCTCACGGACGTCTTCTACGCCCGAGCCCTGCAGGACGAGATCCTGGCCCCGGTCTTCGCGGGCATGGACTCTGAGCACCCCCAGCACGTCGCGGTCTGGCTGGCGGAGGTCTTCGGCGGCCCGAAGCAGTACACCGCGTCCCACGGAGGCCACCAGCACATGGCCACCAAACACCTGGGCCGCGGCATCACCGAACAGCAGCGCCGCCGCTGGGTGGACCTCCTGACGGACACGGCCGACGAAGTGGGCCTCCCCACGGACCCGGAGTTCCGCGCGGTCTTCGCGTACTACATCGAATGGGGCACCCGCATGGCCCTGATCTACTCGGGCCCCAACCCACCCCCGGTCGACGCGGCCGACATCCCGGTCTGGTCCTGGGGCCAAACCCCACCCTGGATCCCGAAGTCCTGACCCACCAGCCCCCGGCGGAGCCCCTGGGCTCCGCCGGGGACAGCTCCAGCCCCGCTGGGGCAAATCCAGCCTCGCCGGCGCTTGAGGCGCGGGGTCCGGGGCGGAGCCCCGAATCCTTCAGCCCCGCCGCGCCATCCGGCCCCGCCGGGGCAAAATCAGCCCCGCCGGCGTTTGAGGCGCGGGGTCCGGGGCGGCGCCCCGGCAGCCGGCCCCGGGCCGGACTCGGCGAGCAGCACCGTCAGTCCGGGCCCCGCACCCTCGTCCTCGGACTCGGCCCGCCAGAAATCGACGGCCTCCTCCAGGATCTCGCTCAACGTCTCCCAGTCCGCAGGCCGAGCCTCCGCATACGCCCGCCAGGCGGTCACCACGAACAGCCGCCCCGGCGCAGCCGGCAACCACGACAGATCCCTCAGCGCATCGGCCAGCGCGTCCCAGTTCCCCCCGAAGTACTCGGGAACCTCCAGCGCGAGCCCCACGCGCCGCATCAGCTCCGCTTTGCTCCGTACGCCGTCCAGATCCAGCCGTACGGTCGCCCAGCCGGCGGCCTCGGCCGCTTCGAGCGCGGGGGCCAGGGGCTGCGGGTCCAAGGTCATCGGAGAACCGCCTTGAAGGTCTCGTAGTGGTCGTCCGTGTAGAAGAACTCCCCGCCCCCACCGGTCACGATCCGCCGGGCCCCACGGTCCCGCTCACCGGGCGTCTTCACGGTGAACTCGTGGTAGTAGCCGCGCTTCTTCTGCGGCAGGACCTTCTCGAAATTACCGAAGACGGTCCCGTCCTGCCGGTACTGGTACGGCCCGCCCTTGTCGATCAGCGTGAGCACGTCCCGGGCCTGCTGCGGCAATGCCGGGGCCCGTACCGTCGCCATCCCCTTCGCCCATCCGGGCGTCGGCACAGCGGAACTCGCCGCCCCGCTCGGGGCAACGTCAACGCCGGAGCCGGCGCTCGCGCTCGTACTGGTGGCCGCGGCAGGCGCGGGTTTCTTCCCGCTGCAGCCCGCCGCACCGACCAGCGCCGCGCAGAGGAACACAGCCCCCAGCACACGCAGCAACGATCGGGGCACGTTCCGAAAGATCATGCACCGATCGTGCCAAATATCCGATTCGCCCGCGAATCGCGCGGTGGCTTCAGAGGGCGGCCATCTTGGTATACGGGCTCAGGATGCGCTTGCGGACCTCAGGCCCGAATTCAACGAGGACAGCAATCCCCTCCTCAACGGCGACGACACGGCCGAGGCCGTGCTCATCGTGAGTAACCCGGTCGCCGACGCTGAAGTGCCGGAGCGGCGCTTCCACGGGGGCCTTGAACGGGCTGGACGGCAGGTGGCGGCGAGGTACTGCGGACTTTGTCATTGCACCCAGTATGCGCCCAGCAGGCCGTCCAACGGTCCGCCGTTCGGATCTCAATTACGGCACCATCCGCATCGGCGAACCTCACGCGCCCGCGTTTGACCGGCATTCGTCCGGACAATCGGACCAATCCGAACAATCACTCGTCGGGGTCGGCCCGCTCCAGCGCCGGCCGCAAACCGGGCTCCGATTCGGTCAGCAGGTAGTCCGCGACGGCGGTGTCGGTGACGAGACTGGTGACCAGCCCCGAGCGCAGAACCGCCCCGATCGCGGACGCCTTGCGCAGCCCGCCGGCGATGGCGACGACCTCGGGGATCCGGCGCAGCCGGTCCGCCTCCACGGTGATGCACCGCTCGCCGAGGTCCCGCCCGACGCGACGCCCCTCGGAATCAAACAAATGGGCAGACATTTCGGCCGCGACGCCCAGCGAGGCGTAATGCGCCCGCTCCTCGTCGCTCAGCATGTCGTGCACCGTCGAGATGCCCGGCTCCCAGGACCCGATGGAGACGGCGGCGACCGTCACCTTGTCGAAGTACTCGAAGGCCCGCGCGATCCCCGTCTGGTTGCGGAGGGCGGCCGCGGTGGCCGGATCGGGCAGCAGCATCGGCGCGTAGATCGGGTGGGCGTCTCCGCCCGACACCTGCGCGGCCCTGCGCACGGCCTCCACGGACCCGCGCTCGGCCGTCCCCGCGTCGTACACGCCCGTCAGCTGGACGACGGTGCACGGAGGCAGCCGGTGCAGGGAGGCGGCCATGTGAATGGTCGACCGTCCCCACGCGAGGCCGAGCACATCGCCCTCGTTCACGAGCTCACCCAGCAGATCGGCCGCCACGGCACCCAGGTTCTCCGGGTCCGGCGCGTCCTCGGTGGCATCGGCGGGGGACTCCACGACCACGGCGTGCCGCAGCCCGTACCGGGCGCGCAGCGCGTCGGACCGCTCCGCGTCCAGTTCGGCCGGTACGCGGATCTCGATGCGTACGAGGTCGCGCTCCAGAGCGGTCTCCAGGACCCGGGCCACCTTGAAGCGGCTCACGCCGAACTCCTCGGCGATCTGGATCTTGGACTTCCCCTCCAGGTAGAAGCGGCGCGCCATGGCCGCCGCCTGCACCAGCTCCGCGGGTCCCATCCGCAGGGCTGACCGTCCCGCCGACATTGCAGACACCGCGTTCTCCTCACTGCTGTTCACACTCTCGTGTTCACACTCTCGACTCGCCGTTCATCCTGTCAGATCCGACGGCCGTTGATCAGCCTGCACAGCTCCCGTTCACCGAGCTGTTCACCAAGCCTTGGTTCAGTGGTCGCAAGCCCAGGGCGCGGCGGCGATCGCCGCACCCGCCTGGTCACGCAGCGTGCGTACGGCTGCCGCCGGATCGACCGCTCCGTAGACCGCGCTGCCCGCGACGAACACGTCCGCGCCGGCCTCCGCGCACCGCTCGATGGTCGTGGCGGAGACGCCTCCGTCGACCTGGAGCCACAGCTCCAGACCGTGCTTGGAGATCAGCTCCCGGGTACGGCGGATCTTGGGCAGCATGATGTCGAGAAAGGGCTGACCGCCGAAGCCGGGCTCCACGGTCATGATCAGCAGCATGTCGAGCTCAGGAAGGATGTCCTCGTACTGCTCGATGGGCGTCGCGGGCTTCAGCGCCATGGACGCCCGCGCCCCCTTGGCCCGGATCTCCCGCGCGAGCCGCACGGGCGCAGCGGCGGCCTCGGCGTGGAAGGTCACGGAGCCGGCGCCGGCCTCGATGTACTGGGGCGCCCAGCGGTCGGGGTCCTCGATCATGAGGTGCAGATCGAGCGGGATGTCCGTGGCCCGGCTGAGCGACTCCACGATCGGCACGCCGAGCGTGAGGTTCGGGACGAAGTGATTGTCCATGACGTCGACATGCAGCCAGTCGGCCCCCTGAACAGCCTTCGCCTCCTCGGCGAGCCGGGCGAAGTCGGCGGACAAGATGCTGGGATTGATCTGAACGGGCATGCCCCAAGCGTGCCATGCCGCCAACGCCTTCCGGCCACTACCCCGGAAGTGGAGCGTGAGCGGAGCGCAAGGGGCGGGATCGGGGCGCCTGGAGACGGCCCGAGCCTCTCCGACCCCGGCGCCCCCACCCTCGCTACCCGGTCCTCCGGATCAGCGCCAGGTACATCGCGTCCGTCCCGTGCAGGTGCGGCCACAGCTGTACGTCCGGGCCGTCGCCCAGTGCCGGGACCTCCTGCATGTACGGGCGCGCGTCGACCAGTTCCGCCGCGATCGGCGCCGCGCCCGCGCCCCGTCCCTTCAGTACGTCCTCCACGACCACCCGGGTCTCCGCCAGGTGCGGGGAGCACGTCGCGTAGCCCACGACGCCGCCCACCCGGACGGCCGACAGCGCCTCGCGCAGCAGCCCGCGCTGGAGCGGCGCGAAGCTCTCCAGGTCCTCCGGCCGGCGGCGCCAGCGCGCCTCCGGGCGGCGGCGCAGGGCGCCCAGGCCGGAGCAGGGCACGTCCATCAGCACGCGGTCGAAGGAGCCCGGCAGCCACGGCGGGCGCGTTCCGTCGGCCGTGATGACCTGGTACGGCCCGGGGTTGCCGGCGAGCGCCCGCTCGACCAGCCGGGCCCGGTGGGGCTGCTTCTCGGAGGCCAGCAGGAACGCCCCGCGCTGGGCGGCGAGAGCGGCGAGCAGCGCCGCCTTGCCGCCGGGGCCCGCGCAGCCGTCCAGCCAGCGTTCGTCGCGGCCCTCGACCGGGACGGCCGCCAGGGCCATCGCCACCAGCTGGCTGCCTTCGTCCTGGACACCGGCGCGGCCGTCGCGCACCGCCTCCAGCGCGCCCGGTTCGCCGCCCTCGGCCATCCTGACCGCGTACGGGGACCAGCGGCCGGGCAGCGCCGAGTCCTCGCCCACCGCTTCCAGCAGCTCCTGCGCCGTGGACCGGCCGGGCCGCGCCACCAGCGTGACCTCGGGCCGCTCGTTGTCGGCCTCCAGCAGGTCCTCGATCCCGGCTCGGCCGCCGCCCAGCGAGTCCCACAGGGCGCTGACGACCCACCTCGGGTGCGAGTGGAAGACCGCGAGGTGCTCCTCGGCGTCGTCCTCGTACGGCGGGGCGACCTTCTCCAGCCACCCCTCCAGGTCGTGCGCGGAGATCTTCCGCAGCACCGCGTTGACGAACTTCGCCCGCCCGTCGCCGAGCACCACCCGGGCCAGCTCCACGCTCGCGGACACCGCCGCGTGGGTGGGGATCCGGGTGCCGAGCAGCTGGTGCGCGCCGAGCGAGAGCACGTCGAGCACCGGCGGGTCGACCTCGCGCAGCGGCCGGTCGATGCAGGCCCTGATGACCGCGTCGTACGTGCCCTGGCGGCGCAGGGTCCCGTACACGAGCTCGGTGGCCAGCGCCGCGTCGCGCGCCTGGAAGGTCTCGTCCTTGCGGGCCTTCTTCAGCAGCGGCGGCAGCACGAGGTTCGCGTACGCGTCACGCTCGTCCACCGCCCGCAGCACCTCGAAGGCCAGCATCCGGACGGGGTCCTTCTTGGGCCTGCGGTACGGCTTGGCCGTCTTGGCCGGCTTGCCGCCGCTCTTGGGCTGTTCGCTCACGTGAAAGGTGCTCCGGATTTACGTACCGCTGGGATGGAACGAAAACAAACGGGTGAAACTCAGAAAATCAGCCTACGTCGGCTCCGCCACCCAGGCTCTCGCCAGGAGCGATCCGCACCCCGCGCGCCCAGTCGGCGGCCTTCATCGGCTTCTTGCCCTGCGGCTGCACCCAGAGCAGTTCCACGGCGTGCGAGCCGGTGCCGACGTGGACGTTGTTCTTGGCGGCGCTCAGGTCGCCCGGCTTCAGGTCGGTCCGGTCCGCGACCAGCCCGACCGAGACCAGCTTGAGGCGCTCCCCCCGGAAGACCGTCCAGGCGCCGGGCGCCGGCGTGCAGCCGCGCACCAGCCGGTCGACGCGCATCGCGGGGGCGTTCCAGTCGACCCGGGCGTCCTCGACGGTGATCTTCGGCGCGAGCGAGATCCCGTCCGCGGGCTGCTCCACGGCGCGCAGGGTGCCGTCCTCGATGCCGTCCAAGGTGGCGACCAGCAGCCCGGAGCCGGCGAAGGCGAGCCGGGTCAGCAGGTCGCCGCTGGTGTCGGTGGGCCGGATCTCCTCGGTGAGGATCCCGAAGACCGGGCCGGTGTCCAGCCCCTCCTCGATCCGGAAGGTGGAGGCGCCGGTGACCTGGTCCCCCGCCATGATCGACTGCTGCACGGGCGCGGCACCGCGCCACGCGGGGAGCAGCGAGAAGTGCAGGTTGACCCAGCCGTGCTTCGGAATGTCCAACGCGCCCTTGGGAATCAGGGCTCCGTACGCGACCACCGGACAGCAGTCGGGCCCGATCTCCCTCAACCGGGCCTGGAACTCCGGGTCGCGCGGCCGGGTGGGCTTGAGCACCTCGATGCCGGCTTCCTCGGCGCGCTCGGCGACGGGGCTGGCGACGAGGCGACGGCCCCGGCCCGCCGGTGCGTCGGGCCGGGTGACGACGGCGGCGACCTCGTGGCGCCCGGAGGCGATCAGAGCGTCCAGGGCGGGCACGGCGACCTCGGGGGTGCCTGCGAAGACGAGCTTCACTGGGGTCTACCTCGCTATCTCGGCTGTCAGCAGCACATCAGTCTATGGTCTGTCCGCCCGCGGTCCCACCTGCGGCGGGCTGCCCGCCCGAGGGGGCGTACGCACACACGCGCGCTCCTCGCATATGCCGACACGCCCCCACAGCGTGACCTGCCCACCGGGTAGCGCGTTGGTCAAGAGAGATTGACCGAAACGGGCCGCGAAACAGAACGGTGTCTGCGGCCCTATCCGCTCTTCAGCACCGGTTCGAGAGGCTTCTTCATGGCCGACCACGCCACCCACGACGCCCAAGCACGGGCCAGCCTGCACCTCCTGGTGCGGGACATCGAGCGGGTTCGCCGGCAGGTGGATGCTCTGCGTACGCTCACCGCCCAGCTCGGCAACGTCTACCGCCCGCGCCGCTCAGGGCCCTCCACGGGCTTCGTCGTCTATGGCCGGGCACCCGCGCCCACCGTCCGCCTCGCGCAGGAGCTGCGGGACAGCGTCGAGACGCTGGTCACCGCCGCTGTGGACTTCGACCGCTCGCTCGGCTTCTCGTGGGACGCGGTCGGCTCGGCGCTCGGTGTCACCAAGCAGGCCGTCCACCGGCGCTACGGTGCCCGGCGGGCGCAGAGCGCCGAGCCCGGCAGCGTCGAGCGCGAGCCGCTGGCCGAGGGCACGACGACCCGGACCCTGGGGCCCCTGCCCATCGTCCCGGCGGCGCGCTCGGTGCCGCCGCAGCCGGTGCGCGAGGAGGCGGGCGCGTCCCGCCCCGGCGCCTTCCCCGGCCCCCGCACCGGCTGATCCATCGGCGTCGGGACGCCGACCCCCGACGACGACTCCGCCCCCGGCGAACCGGCCCCAGGCCACCCCGCCGGGGGCTCCGTCGTCCCCGGCACCGGGAAGCGCCAGAGTGGGGTCCCCTACCCGCCCTTCCACCGTTCCCCGGGCTCTGCCCGGACCCGGTCCTCAAACGCCGGACGGGCTGGATACACCCAGCCCCGCCGGCGTTTGAGGCGCGGGGTCCGGGGCGGAGCCCCAGGGCCTCGGGCGCAGCCCGGGGCCCGACGGGTCAGGGCGGAGCCCTGGGAACGGTGGAAGGGCGGGTAGGGGACTCCGGCCCCGCAGGGCACACCCGGCCCCGCGTACGGAACCCTCAGCCGATGTCCAACGGATCGATCCGGATCCGGACCGCCTCCTCCGACGGGCCCCCCCGGGCCATCCGCGCGGCCTGCGCCGCCTTCAGCGCGGCAGCGAGCACGGCCCCGCTCCCCGGCGGCACCCGCACGAGCGCCCGCTCCCCCGGCGAGGCCTCCCCCCGCCGCCCAGGAACCGGCACCGGCCCCAGCACCTCCGCGTCCGGCGGCAGCCCGGCCCCCGCCAGGAAGGCTTCGACGATCTCCGCGCTGCCCGCGGCGACCGCCGCCATCCGGGAGACCGGCGGGAACCCGAGCTGCGCCCGCTCCGCGAGCTCCCGTACCGCGTGCCCGACGGGATCCCACCGCACCAGCGCCTGGACCGGCCGCAGCGTCGGCTCGGCGACGACCACGACCTGCCCGTCCCCGCGCACCAGCGAGGCCGCCGCGATCCACCGCCGCAGCGCGTCCTCGCCCGCCCGCAGGTCGGGCCGGCTCAGCATGGCCCAGCCGTCCAGCAGCAGCGCCGCCGCGTACCCGTCGCCCGCCGCGACCGGCTCGGCGCCGGGCGTGCACACCACCAGCGCGGGCCGGTCCGGCACCTCGTCCAGGATGTGGTCGCGCCCGGAGGTCCGTACGGGCACGGCCGGGAAGGCCCGCCCCAGCTCCTCGGCGGTCCGCCGCGCGCCCACCACCTGGGCCCGCAGCCGGAACGATCCGCACTCCTCGCAGTGCCAGGCCGGCTCGGCCCGCCCGCACCACCCGCAGTGCAGGTCCCGCGCGTCGGGCGCCTCCAGCGGCCCCGCGCAGACCGTGCACCGCGCCGGTGTCCGGCACCGCTCGCACGCCAGCCGGGGCACGTAGCCGCGCCGCGGCACCTGTACGAGCACGGGCCCGGCCTTCAGGCCCTCCCGTACGGTCTCCCACGCCAGGCTCGGCAGCCGCGCGGCCCGCGCCGCTCCGTCCCGGGCCAGCAGCTCGTCGCCGACGGTCCGGATCCGGGGCGCGTACGTGCGTACGGTCTCGCGGTCGGCGACCAGCGGGCGGGCCCAGCCGGACTCGACGAGCTGCGCGGCCTCGACCGTGCAGCTGGTGCTGCCCACCAGGAAGGCGCAGCCGTCGGTGACCGCGCGCAGTTCCAGCACCTCCCGCACGTGCGGGAAGGGGGCGTGGACGTCGCTGTGGCTGGAGTCCCCGTCGTCCCAGACGGCGACGAGCCCGAGGTCCCGTACGGGAGCGAACATCGCGGCCCGGGTGCCGACCACGGCCCGCACCGAGCCCCGGCTGACGGCCAGCCACTGGCGGTAGCGCTTCTCCGGCCCGGACTCGGCGGTCAGCAGCGCGTGCCGCCCCTCGCCGAGCAGGGCGGTCAGCGCCGCGTCGACGCGGGCGGCGGTGCGCCCGTCGGGGACCACGGCGAGGGCGCCGCGTCCGGAGGCGAGGGTGGCGGCCATGGCGCGGGCCAGCTCGTCGGCCCAGCCGGGGCCGGGCAGGGCCGTCCACACGGCGCGCGGGGTTCCGCCGCCCGCCAGGGCCCGCAAGAAGCCGGGCCCGGCTCCGTACCGCTCCCAGCCGGCGGGCTCGGGCGCGGCGGGCGGGGGCAGCGGTTCGGGGGACGGCTTGGACTCGGCGCGGGCGCTGCGCGCGGGCAGCGCGAGCTGGAGCACGTCGGCGAGGCTGCCGGCGTACCGGTCGGCGACGGCGCGGGCGAGGGCGAGCATGCGGGGGCCGAGGACGACCTCGGGCGAGACGACCTGGGCGAGGGCCGCGAGGGCCCCGTTGTAGTCGGATTCGGCACGGCGCTCGATGACGAAGCCGTCGATGAGCCCGCCGCCCTCGCGACGGCCGCCGTGCACCCGGTGGGAGCCCGCGCCGAAGCGGACCCGGACGCGGACGCCGGGCTGGGCGGACTCGGAGAGTTCGGCGGGGACGGCGTAGTCGAAGAGCCGGTCGAGGTGGAGCACGCCCTTGTTCACGAGGACCCGGGCCACGGGCAGTTCCTCGGCCACGGAGGCCCCGCGCCAGGTCCTCGGTTTGGCCTTGGGCGCCTTGGCCTTGGCCTCGGCGACCATCTCCCGCATCAGCGCGAGCTGCTCCGGCGGACCTCCCGGCCCGCTCCGCTCCCCCGCGTCATTGGTGCTGCTCACACCCGCATTCTTACCAAACCCCACCGACAACGGCGGACGGGGCGCCGCACGCGGACGGCCCCGGACCGCTGGGGTCCGGGGCCGTCCGTCGATCAGGCGGGTACTAGCGGGTACTACAGGCCGACAGCGGTGCGCAGGGCGTCCACGCGGTCGGTGCGCTCCCAGGTGAAGTCCGGCAGCTCGCGGCCGAAGTGGCCGTAGGCGGCGGTCTGGGCGTAGATCGGGCGCAGCAGGTCCAGGTCGCGGATGATCGCGGCCGGGCGCAGGTCGAAGACCTGGCCGATGGCGTTCTCGATCTTCTCGACGTCGACCTTGTGCGTGCCGAAGGTCTCCACGAACAGACCGACGGGCTCGGCCTTGCCGATGGCGTACGCGACCTGGACCTCGCAGCGCGAGGCGAGACCGGCGGCGACCACGTTCTTGGCGACCCAGCGCATCGCGTACGCGGCGGAGCGGTCGACCTTGGACGGGTCCTTGCCCGAGAAGGCGCCGCCACCGTGACGGGCCATGCCGCCGTAGGTGTCGATGATGATCTTGCGGCCGGTCAGGCCGGCGTCGCCCATCGGGCCGCCGATCTCGAAGCGGCCGGTCGGGTTCACCAGCAGGCGGTAGCCCTCGGTGTCCAGCTTGATGCCGTCCTCGACGAGCTGGGCCAGCACGTGCTCGACCACGAACTCGCGGATGTCCGGGGCGAGCAGCGAATCCAGGTCGATGTCCGCCGCGTGCTGCGAGGACACGACGACCGTGTCGAGGCGGACGGCCTTGTCGCCGTCGTACTCGATGGTGACCTGGGTCTTGCCGTCGGGACGCAGGTACGGGATGGTCCCGTTCTTGCGGACCTCGGACAGCCGCTTGGACAGGCGGTGCGCGATGTGGATCGGGAGCGGCATGAGCTCGGGGGTCTCGTCGCAGGCGTACCCGAACATCAGGCCCTGGTCGCCGGCACCCTGCTTGTCGAGCTCGTCCTCGTCGCCCTCGACCCGCTTCTCGTACGCGGTGTCGACGCCCTGCGCGATGTCCGGGGACTGCGCGCCGATGGACACCGACACGCCACAGGAGGCGCCGTCGAAGCCCTTCTTCGAGGAGTCGTAGCCGATCTCGAGGATCTTGTCGCGGACGAGCTGCGCGATCGGCGCGTACGCCTTCGTCGTCACCTCTCCCGCGATGTGGACGAGACCGGTGGTGATGAGGGTCTCCACGGCGACGCGCGAGGTCGGGTCCTCGGTGAGGAGCGCGTCGAGGATGGTGTCGCTGATCTGGTCAGCGATCTTGTCGGGGTGACCCTCGGTCACAGACTCCGAGGTGAAGAGACGACGGGACACAACGCTCCCTGGGGTTGCAGCGGCTGCTGGCTGAAATATTGGTGGAACCACATCGGAGGCTGCGCCCGATCACGTTCCGGCTGCAGTTTATCGGTCGCCACCGTTCGCCGGACCACCCGTCTCGCCCTATGGGAGCCGTGTGACCTGCGACACTCCATTCTTACCCAAGGATCAGCCTGCGGAAAGGGCCTCCGCTCAGGCGCGTCGCGCCGCGAGTCGCGGGGCGACCTGATCCCAAATCACGTCTGCCAGCGATTCCTTAGGACCGTAGGGGACGGCGAGCTCGCTTCCGTCGGAGGACAGGATGACCGCCTCGTTCTCCTCGGAACCAAAGGTCTTCGCCTCACCCACCTCGTTGACGACGAGAAGGTCACACCCCTTGCGGAGGAGCTTGCTCCGCCCGTTGGCGAGTACGTCGTCGGTCTCGGCGGCGAAACCCACCACGACCTGGCCCTCCCGGGCACGGTCGGCGGAAATCTCCGCGAGAATGTCCGGATTCCGTACGAGGGCGACCGGTGCGGGGTCCTGCCCGTCCTTCTTCTTGATCTTCCCGCCCGCGTACTCGGCGGGCCGGAAGTCGGCCACGGCCGCGGCCATCACCACCGCGTCGGCGTCCGCGGCGGCCTTGAGCACGGCCTCGCGCAGCTGCAGGGCCGTCCCCACCCGTACGAGGTCCACCCCGGCCGGGTCGGCGAGCGCGGTGTTGGCGGAGACCAGGGTGACCCGGGCCCCGCGGGCGACCGCGGTACGGGCGAGGGCGTAGCCCTGCTTGCCGGAGGAGCGGTTGCCGAGGAAGCGGACCGGGTCCAGCGGTTCGCGCGTACCGCCCGCGCTGATCACCACGTGCCGCCCGGCGAGATCGGGCTCGGCCGCCCCGGGCGCGAGGCTTCGCCTCCTCAAGACGCTGGCGCACACCTCGAAGATCTCCTCGGGGTCGGGCAGCCGCCCCTTGCCCGTGTCCTTGCCGGTGAGCCGGCCGACGGCCGGCTCGATGACCACGGCGCCGCGCCGGCGCAGGGTGGCCACGTTCTCCCGGGTCGCCGGGTGCTCCCACATCTCGGTGTGCATCGCGGGTGCGAACACCACCGGGCAACGCGCGGTGAGCAGGGTGTTGGTGAGCAGGTCGTCGGCCAGCCCGTGGGCGGCCTTGGCCAGCATGTCGGCGGTGGCCGGGGCGACGACGACGAGGTCGGCGCCCTGCCCGATGCGTACGTGCGGCACCTCGTGGACGCTCTCCCAGACCTCGGTGGAGGCCGGGTTCCCGGAGAGGGCGGCCCAGGTGGCCTCCCCGACGAAGTTCAGCGACGCCGCCGTCGGCACCACGCGCACGTCGTGCCCGGACTCGGTCAGCCGGCGCAGCAGCTCGCACGCCTTGTAAGCGGCGATCCCGCCACTGACTCCGAGCACGACCTTCGGCTTACCCACCACACACGCCCCTTCGGCTGACTGCGACGACACCTCTATGACACACCACAGGCCCGGCAGATGTTCTGCCGGGCCTGTGGTGAAAGGAAAATCGTGCCTTACTGAGGCGGGGCCTCGATGGCCTCGGAGGTCAGCAGACCCGCGTTGATCTCGCGCAGCGCGATCGAAAGCGGCTTCTCGTGGACGTGGGTGTCCACCAGCGGGCCGACGTACTCGAGCAGGCCCTCACCGAGCTGCGAGTAGTACGCGTTGATCTGACGCGCGCGCTTGGCCGCGTAGATCACGAGGCTGTACTTCGAGTCCGTGGCCTCGAGCAGCTCGTCGATCGGCGGGTTGATGATGCCCTCGGGCGCAGTAATGGAAGAGGACACGCTCTACCTTCCGAAGATGGGGTAAGACCTAGAAGTGTCGGATCCGGACCGCCCGGACCGGTTGAACACCGGTCAACGATCAGACGACATTCATCAACGTTAGCAGCTCGCGCGCCACGTCCTCGACCGAGGTGTTGACCAGGGTGGTGTCGAACTCGGATTCGGCAGCCAGTTCGATCTTGGCGGCGCCGAGCCTGCGCTCGACGACCTCCGCGGATTCGGTGCCCCGGCCGGTGAGCCGGCGGACCAGTTCGTCCCAGCTCGGAGGAGCCAGGAAGACCAGCTGTGCCTCGGACATGGACTCGCGCACGAGCCGTGCGCCCTGGAGGTCGATCTCCAGCAGGACCGGCTCGCCGTTCTCCAGGCGTTCCAGCACTGCGCCGCGCGGTGTGCCGTAGCGGTTGCCCGCGAACTCGGCCCACTCCAGCAGCTCGCCATTGGCGATCAGCTTGTCGAACTCGTCGTCGTTGACGAAGAAGTAGTGGACTCCGTGTCGCTCACCGGGCCGCGGCTTGCGGGTGGTGGCCGACACCGAGAGCCATACCTCGGGGTGAACCTTGCGCATATGCGCGACGACCGTGCTCTTGCCGACCCCCGAAGGGCCGGAGAGCACGGTCAGCCGCGGACGAACCTCTGCTGCCATAGAGCGATTATCCAGCTTCTCGGGACTGCCTGAGAACGCCGGGAGAACTTCGGACGACGCCTTAGGCGGCGCTGCCGCCGAACTCGCGCTCCAGAGAGGCGATCTGGTTGGAACCGAGACCTCGGACACGCCGGGACTCGGAGATGCCGAGGCGCTCCATGAGCTGCTTGGCGCGCACCTTGCCGACGCCAGGCAGGGACTCCAGGAGAGCGGAAACCTTCATCTTGCCGATGACGTCGTTCTCCTGCCCCAGCTTGATGACGTCGTGCAGGGTTGCGCCGGAGTGCTTGAGTCGATTCTTCACCTCGGCCCGCTCCCGGCGAGCCGCGGCGGCCTTTTCGAGCGCTGCTGCGCGCTGTTCAGGGGTAAGGGGCGGAAGAGCCACGCCTACGTCACCTCGGATGTCGAACTGTCGGATACGGACCAGTGAAATGCCGGAAGGCATCACACCAGGCGAGCGCCCGAACAGCGGTGGTGCTCGATCGCTGCTCGTTCACTCTGCTCGGAGACTAGCGGCCATGACCGCTCCAGTCAGCGAGAACGGACGAAAAGTCCTGGTCAGCCTCCACTGAACCGTACATCACGGACAAACCACCCCGGATTTGTCCGGTGAAAGACGTTCGAATCTCGTCAGCGAGTGCGATGAGCCAGCCCGACGGCGTCCTCGAACGCCCCGATCCCGCGTACGGCGAGTGCCGCGCGCAGGTCGTCGCGGATCCGCAGGGGTGCGGACGGATCGTTGAACAGGGCGGTGCCCACCGCCACGCCCGAAGCACCGGCGAGGACGAATTCGAGCGCGTCCCGGCCGGAGGCGATCCCGCCCATCCCGAGGATGGGAACCCGCCGGACGGCGCCGGCCAGCATCGCGCCGTGGACCTGGAAGACACAGCGGACGGCGACGGGCCGGATCGCCGGGCCGGAGAGGCCCCCGGTGACCCCGGCGAGGGCCGGGCGCAGGGTGTCGGTGTCGATGGTCATCCCGAGGACGGTGTTGATCATCGAGAGCCCGTCGGCGCCCGCCTCCGTACAGGCGGCCGCGATGTCGGTGATCCGCGTCACGTCGGGGGTCAGCTTGGCGTAGACGGGCAGTGCGGGGTCGGCCGCCGCCTTGACCGCCTTGACCACCTCGAAGGAGGCGTCGGCGTCGCAGGCGAAGACGAGGCCGCGGTTCGCGACGTTGGGACAGGAGATGTTGGCCTCGATGCCGACCACGCCGGGCTGCCCGGTCATCCGGGCGGCCGCCTCGGCGAACTCCTCCGTACGCTCCCCCGCGACCGATACGAGGACCCGTGCCCCGCGCTCGGCCAGCCAGGGCAGCTCGTGCTCGACGAAGCGGTCGATGCCGGAGCCCTGGAGCCCGATGGAGTTCAGCATCCCGCTGGGGGTCTCGGCCATCCGGGGAGTGGCCCGGCCGGAGCGGACGTAGGGCATCACGGTCTTGGTGGTGATGGTGCCGAGCTCGTCCAGGGGGGTGAACCGGTGCAGCTCGCGGCCGTAGCCGGCGCAGCCGGAGGCGGTGGAGACGGGGTTGGGGAGGGTGAGGCTGGCGCCGAGGGGCGCGGACATGTCGACGTCTTCGGGGCTCAGGGCATTCACCGGTCGTCGCTCGCCTTCGGGGTCATGGCGGCCGCGCCTTCGAGGTCCTCGGGCAGGGTTCCGGCGTCGTCCCAGCGGACGGTGGTGCCGTCGAAAACGGGTCCGGATGTGCAGGAGCGAAGGAAACGGGTGACCCCGTCGGGGCTGGTGACGGGCAGGACGCAGCTCATGCAGATCCCGATGCCGCAGGCCATGGCTTCTTCGACTGCGGTGTGGCTGGCGGCTCCGGCGGCCGTGGCGATCTCCGTGACGGCCTTGAGCATGCCCATCGGGCCGCAGGAGTGGACCTCGGTGGCGCCGGCCACCGTGATGGCCTCGGGGAGCACGTCGGTCACCCGGCCCCGCCGTCCGGCCGAACCGTCGTCGGTGACCACGTACACGTGCTCGGCGAGCGCCTCGGCCCGCTCGACTCCGAACAGCCGGTCCTCGGTGGCCGCGCCGAGCACGAAGGCGACCCGGCCGCCGCGCCCGAGGATCTCCTCGGCGAGGGCGAACATCGGGGCGCTGCCGTAGCCGCCGGCGACGAGGACGGCGCCGACCGGGCCGTCGGGGAGCGGGAAGGGGGTGCCGAGGGGAGCGATGAGGTCGACGGTGTCGCCGGGCCGGTGCGCGGCCAGTGCCCTGGTCCCGCGGCCGGCCTCGGCGAAGACGAACTCGACGGTGCGGGTGGCGGGGTCGGCGCGGTGGATGGAGAAGGCGCGGCGGAGCAGTGTGCTCGTGTCCCGGCCGCCGATGGCGAGGGCGCCGAAGTGGCCGGGGCGCACGCCGGTGACGCCCGGGGCGTCGAGGACGAGGTGGTGGTAGGCCCCGACGGGCGTGATCTGCCGGATCGTGGCGGCGGTCTGTACTGGGGGCACGCGGGGCGCTCCGTCCGGGGGTAGGGGCCGTAACCCCCCACCCCATGATCGCCCGGGGCCACCCCGCACCGCACCGGTCCGAAGCCCCGACCCTCCGGGCCCTACGCCCTGGCCCGCTGCGCGGGGCGGATTTCCCCTACCCGCCCTTCGCCCGTTCCCCGGGCTGCGCCCGGACCCCCTGGGGCTCCGCCCCAGACCTCAAACGCCGGCGGGGCTGGAATTGCCCTACGGGCAATCCAGCCCCGCCGCGCGGAAATCCAGCCCCTCCGGCGTTTGAGGAGCGGGGGTCCGGGGGCTGGCCCCCGGGAACGGCGCCGCACCCGGCAACGGGTCTGGGGTGGAGCCCCGGGGAACGGTGGAAGGGTGGGTCGGGGACGGCCCCGCAGGGCTACGCCGCGACGGCGGCGCGGATCTCGTCCGCGAAGGCCTGCGCGGAGGCGCGGAGCGCAGCCGCGTCCGGCCCGTGCTTCAGCACGCCCCGCGACACGTTCGGCACGACGTTGCGGACGGCCGCGCCGAACACCGCCGGCAGGTCCGCCGCGGTAGCGCCCTGCGCACCGATGCCGGGGGCCAGCAGCGGCCCGTTGATGTCCAGGTCGAAGGAGGACAGGTCCCCCAGCGTCGCCCCGACCACCGCTCCGAAGGAGCCCATCGGGGAGGCCCCCGCGTTCTCCGCCGCCAGGTGCGCCAGCATCGTCGCCCCGATCGTGCGGCCGTCCGACCGTACCGCCCGCTGGACCTCCGCACCCTCGGGGTTGGAGGTCAGCGCCAGCACGAACAGGCCGGCCCCCGACTCCCGCGCCAGGTCGACGGCCGGCTTCAGCGAGCCGTAGCCGAGGTACGGCGAGACCGTCAGCGCGTCGGAGAACAGCGGCGACGAAGGCGACAGGAAGGTCTCCGCGTACGCGGCCATCGTCGAGCCGATGTCACCCCGCTTCGCGTCCATGAGGACGAGCGTGCCCGCCGCGCGGGCGTCGGCCACCGTCTGCTCCAGGACCGCGATCCCGCGCGAGCCGAACCGCTCGAAGAACGCCGCCTGCGGCTTGAAGACCGCGACCGAGTCGGCCAGCGCCTCGACGACCGTGCGGGAGAACTTCTCCAGGCCCGCGACGTCGTCGTTCAGGCCCCAGGAGGCCAGCAGGGCCGCGTGCGGGTCGATGCCCACGCAGAGCGGCCCGCGGGCGTCCATCGCCTCGCGCAGGCGCGTACCGAAGGGGATCACAGGAGCAGAGGTCACAGCGCGGCCTTTCGGGTTTCGGCGCCCACCGCTTCGGCGAGCGTCGCGTACGGGCTGGCGGCCAGGCGCGCGGCCAGGCCCTTGTGGATGGCGCGGGCGTAGCAGGGGCCCTCGTAGATGAAGGCGCTGTAGCCCTGGACCAGGCTCGCGCCGGCCAGGATCCGCTGCCAGGCGTCCTCGGCGTTCTCGATGCCGCCGACGCCGACCAGGACCAGCCGGTCGCCCACGCGGGCGTACAGGCGGCGCAGGACCTCCAGGGAGCGCTCCTTGACCGGGGCTCCGGACAGGCCGCCGGTCTCCTTGATCAGCGAGGGGTCGGACTTCAGGCCCAGGCCCTCGCGGGCGATCGTCGTGTTCGTCGCAATGATGCCGTCCAGGCCCAGCTCCAGGGCCAGGTCGGCGACCGCGTCCACGTCCTCGTCCGCGAGGTCCGGCGCGATCTTGACGAGCAGCGGGACCCGCCGGTCGGTCACGACGCGGTCGGCCGCCTCGCGCACGGCGCTCAGCAGGGGGCGCAGCGACTCCGTGGCCTGGAGGTTGCGCAGGCCCGGGGTGTTCGGGGAGGAGACGTTGACGACGAGGTAGTCCGCGTGCCGGGCGAGGCGCTCGGTGGAGGCGACGTAGTCGGCGACGGCCTCCTCCTCGGGGACGACCTTGGTCTTGCCGATGTTGACGCCGACGACCGTCTTGAAGACGGGGTTACGGGCGGCCAGGCGCTCGGCGACGGCCGCGGAGCCCTCGTTGTTGAAGCCCATGCGGTTGATCAGCGCGCGGTCCGGAACCAGCCGGAACAGGCGCTTCTTCGGGTTGCCGGGCTGCGGCTCGGCGGTGACGGTGCCGATCTCGATGTGGTCGAAGCCGAGCATCGACATGCCGTCGATGGCGACGGCGTTCTTGTCGAAGCCGGCCGCGAGCCCGAAGGGGCCGTGCATCCGCAGTCCGAGGGCCTCGGTGCGCAGGGCCGCGTACCGGGGGGCCAGGTAGGAGGCGACGAAGGTGCGCAGGACCGGGGTGCGGGCGGCGAGGCGGATCCAGCGGAAGGCCGTGTAGTGGGCCTGCTCCGGGTCCATCCGCTTGAAGACCAGGTTGAAGAACAGTTTGTACATCGTCCGAAATATCCCTTTGGCACTCATGAAAGGGGGGACACCGGTCGCTGTCGCCGGTGCCCCCCTTTCGTACGGGCTGCTAGTCGCGGGCCGCCGTGAGCCGCTGCGCGTGCTCCTGGAGCGAGCGGACGCCCACGTCGCCGCGGTTGAGCGCGTCGATGCCCTGGACGGCCGCGGCGAGCGCCTGGACCGTGGTCAGGCACGGGACTCCGCGCGCCACTGCGGCCGTACGGATCTCGTAGCCGTCGAGGCGGCCGCCGGTGCCGTACGGGGTGTTGACGATCAGGTCGACCTGGCCGTCGTGGATGAGCTGGACGATGGTCTTCTCGCCGTCCGGGCCCTCGCCCTCGCTGAGCTTGCGCACGACGGTGGCGTTGATGCCGTTGCGGCGCAGGACCTCGGCGGTGCCGGAGGTGGCCATCAGCTCGAAGCCGTGGGCGACGAGCTCGCGCGCCGGGAAGATCATCGTGCGCTTGTCGCGGTTGGCGACGGAGATGAAGGCGCGGCCCTTGGTGGGCAGCGGGCCGTAGGCGCCGGCCTGCGACTTGGCGTACGCCGTGCCGAAGACGGAGTCGATGCCCATGACCTCGCCGGTGGAGCGCATCTCCGGGCCCAGCACGGTGTCGACGCCGCGGCCGTGGATGTCGCGGAAGCGCGACCACGGCATGACGGCCTCCTTGACGGAGATCGGCGCGTCGAGCGGCAGGGTGCCGCCGTCGCCGGTCTTCGGGAGCATGCCCTCTTCGCGGAGCTCGGCGATGGTGGTGCCGAGCGAGATGCGGGCGGCGGCCTTCGCGAGCGGTACGGCGGTCGCCTTCGAGGTGAAGGGGACGGTCCGGGAGGCGCGCGGGTTGGCCTCCAGGACGTAGAGGATGTCACCCGCCATCGCGAACTGGATGTTGATCAGGCCGCGGACGCCGACGCCCTTGGCGATGGCCTCGGTGGAGGCGCGCAGGCGCTTGATGTCGTAGCCGCCGAGGGTGATCGGGGGCAGGGCGCAGGCCGAGTCGCCGGAGTGGATGCCGGCTTCCTCGATGTGCTCCATGACGCCGCCGAGGTAGAGCTCGGTGCCGTCGTAGAGGGCGTCGACGTCGATCTCGATCGCGTCGTCGAGGAACCGGTCGACCAGCACGGGGCGGGTCGGCGAGATCTCGGTGGACTCGGCGATGTAGGAGGACAGCCGGTCCTCGTCGTAGACGATCTCCATGCCGCGGCCGCCGAGCACGTACGAGGGGCGTACGAGGACGGGGTAGCCGATCTCGTCGGCGATGGCCTTGGCGCCCTTGAAGGTGGTGGCGGTGCCGTGCTTGGGGGCCGGCAGGCCGGCCTCGGCGAGGACCTGGCCGAAGGCGCCGCGGTCCTCGGCGGCGTGGATGGCCTCCGGCGGGGTGCCGACGATCGGGACGCCGTTGTCCTTGAGCGCCTGGGCGAGACCCAGCGGGGTCTGGCCGCCGAGCTGCACGATGACGCCCGCGATCGGGCCGGCGAGCGACTCGGCGTGGACGATCTCCAGCACGTCTTCGAGCGTGAGCGGCTCGAAGTACAGGCGGTCGGAGGTGTCGTAGTCGGTGGAGACGGTCTCCGGGTTGCAGTTGACCATCACGGTCTCGTAGCCGGCGTCGCTGAGGGCGAAGGAGGCGTGGACGCAGGAGTAGTCGAACTCGATGCCCTGGCCGATGCGGTTCGGGCCGGAGCCCAGGATGATGACCGCGGGCTTCTCGCGCGGGGCGACCTCGGACTCCTCGTCGTAGGACGAGTAGAAGTACGGGGTCTTCGCGGCGAACTCGGCGGCGCAGGTGTCGACCGTCTTGTAGACCGGGCGGACGCCGAGCGCGTGGCGGACCTCGCGGACGACGTCCTCGCGCAGGCCGCGGATCTCGGCGATCTGGAAGTCGGAGAAGCCGTGGCGCTTGGCCTCCGCGAGCAGCTCGGGGTGGAGCTTGTCGGCGGCGGCCAGCTCGTCCGCGATCTCCTTGATGAGGAAGAGCTGGTCGACGAACCAGGGGTCGATCTTCGTGTACTCGAAGACCTCTTCCTGGGTGGCGCCGGCGCGGATGGCCTGCATGACGGTGTTGATGCGGCCGTCGGTGGGGCGGACCGCGGTGGCGAGGAGCTCTTCCTTGTCGCCGGGGGGGCCGACGAAGGTGAACTGCGAGCCCTTCTTCTCCAGCGAGCGCAGGGCCTTCTGCAGGGCCTCGGTGAAGTTGCGGCCGATGGCCATGGCCTCGCCCACCGACTTCATGGTGGTGGTGAGGGTGGCGTCGGCCAGCGGGAACTTCTCGAAGGCGAAGCGCGGGGCCTTGACGACGACGTAGTCGAGGGACGGCTCGAAGGAGGCCGGCGTCTTCTCGGTGATGTCGTTGGGGACCTCGTCGAGCGTGTAGCCGATGGCCAGCTTGGCGGCGATCTTGGCGATCGGGAAGCCGGTGGCCTTCGACGCGAGCGCCGAGGAGCGCGAGACGCGCGGGTTCATCTCGATGACGATGACGCGGCCGTCGACCGGGTCGATCGCGAACTGGATGTTGCAGCCGCCGGTGTCGACGCCGACCTCGCGGATGATCGCGATGCCGATGTCGCGCAGCCGCTGGTACTCGCGGTCGGTGAGCGTCATCGCCGGGGCGACGGTGATGGAGTCGCCGGTGTGGACGCCCATCGGGTCGAAGTTCTCGATGGAGCAGACGACGACGACGTTGTCCTTGGTGTCGCGCATCAGCTCCAGCTCGTACTCCTTCCAGCCGAGGATGGACTCCTCCAGGAGCACCTCGGTGGTCGGGGAGAGCATGAGGCCCTGGCCGGCGATGCGGCGCAGCTCTTCCTCGTTGTGGGCGAAGCCGGAGCCGGCGCCGCCCATGGTGAAGGAGGGGCGCACGACGACGGGGTAGCCGCCGAGGGTGTCGACGCCCTGGATGATGTCGTCCATCGTGTGGCAGATGACCGAGCGGGCGGACTCGCCGTAGCCGATCTTGGCGCGGACGGCTTCGACGACGCCCTTGAAGAGGTCGCGGTCCTCGCCCTTGTTGATCGCCTCGACGTTGGCGCCGATGAGCTCGACGCCGTACTTCTGCAGCACACCCTGCTCGTGCATGGAGATGGCGGTGTTCAGCGCGGTCTGGCCGCCGAGGGTCGGGAGCAGCGCGTCCGGGCGCTCCTTCGCGATGATCTTCTCGACGAACTCGGGGGTGATCGGCTCGACGTACGTGGCGTCGGCGATCTCCGGGTCGGTCATGATCGTGGCGGGGTTGGAGTTCACCAGGATCACCCGCAGGCCCTCGGCCTTGAGGATGCGGCAGGCCTGGGTCCCGGAGTAGTCGAACTCGGCGGCCTGGCCGATGACGATCGGGCCGGAGCCGATGACCAGGACGGACTGGATATCGGTGCGCTTAGGCACGCTCGGCCTCCATCAGGGCGGTAGCCATCAAAGACGTGAAACGGTCGAAGAGGTACGCGGCGTCGTGCGGGCCGGCGGCCGCCTCGGGGTGGTACTGGACGGAGAAGGCCGGCTGGTCGAGCAGCTGGAGGCCTTCCACGACGTTGTCGTTCAGGCAGACGTGGGAGACCTCGGCGCGGCCGTAGGGGGTCTCGGACACCTTGTCGAGGGGCGCGTCCACGGCGAAGCCGTGGTTGTGCGCGGTGATCTCGACCTTGCCGGTGGTGCGGTCCTGCACCGGCTGGTTGATGCCGCGGTGGCCGTACTTCAGCTTGTACGTGCCGAAGCCGAGCGCGCGGCCCAGGATCTGGTTGCCGAAGCAGATGCCGAAGAGCGGGGTCTTGCGGGCGAGGACGCCCTGCATGACGGAGACCGCGTGGTCGGCGGTGGCCGGGTCGCCCGGGCCGTTGGAGAAGAACACGCCGTCGGGGTTGACCGCGTAGATGTCCTCGGCCGTGGCGGTGGCGGGGAGCACGTGCACCTCGATGCCGCGCTCGGCCATCCGGTGCGGGGTCATGCCCTTGATGCCGAGGTCCACGGCGGCGACGGTGAACTTCTTCTCACCGATCGCGGGGACGACGTACGTCTCCTTGGTGGAGACCTCGGCGGAGAGGTCGGCGCCCTTCATCTGCGGGGCGGCCTGCACCTTGGCCAGCAGCGCCGCGTCGCGCACGCCCTCCCAGGCCTCGCCCGAGAAGATGCCGACGCGCATGGCGCCGCGCTCGCGCAGGTGGCGGGTCAGGGCGCGGGTGTCGATGCCGGAGATCCCGACGACGCCCTGCTTGACGAGCTCCTCGTCCAGCGAGCGCACGGAGCGCCAGTTGGAGGGGACGCGGGCGGGGTCGCGTACGACGTACCCGGCGACCCAGATCCGGGAGGACTCGGGGTCCTCGTCGTTGACGCCGGTGTTGCCCACGTGCGGGGCGGTCATCACGACGACCTGCCGGTGGTACGACGGGTCGGTGAGGGTCTCCTGGTAGCCGGTCATGCCGGTGGAGAACACGGCCTCGCCGAAGGTCTCCCCCACAGCGCCGTAGGCGCGGCCGCGGAAGATCCGACCGTCCTCCAGGACGAGTACGGCGGGAGCTTTGGCTGCTCCCCTGGTGGAGGTCGTCATCGTTCGGCGCCTTCCGTCGTGGTGATTGAGTGGTTCATGTCGTTGATCGCTTCGACCCATGCGGCGTGTTCCGCCGCGCGGTCGGAGCGGAATCCGGAGTCGATCAGCCTGTCGCCGTGCGCCCATGTGACGACGAGGAGACCGCCCTCGGTGAGTACCTTGCCCGCGATTCCCTTGTCGAGGCGGGCGCCGCGCAGCTGCGCGGCCGGTACGTAGAAGTCGGTGGCACCCGGACGGACCACGTCGAGGCCCGCGTCGGTGAGCGTGAGCTCGACCCGGCTGCGGACGCCCAGTCCGTGGGCGACGATCCGGTCGAGCCACTGCCCGGCGGTGGTGGACCCGTGGTACCGGCCGGTCAGGGCCAGCCGGTGCTCGGGGAGACCGCCGGGGGCGGCGGGCAGCTCCGGCAGATCGCTCTGCAGGGTGCCGCGCCATTTCCAGCCCTGCCGCATGAGCCAGTACACGAAGGCGATGAAGACGAGCAGACCGATCACCCACGCGATGCGGGCGCCCCAGTCCGTCACCTCCGCCGACTGTCGCTCGGCGGCCTCGGCGGCCAGTTGGATTACTGCAGGTGTCACGCCAGCGTCCCGTCCACGACCGTTGCCCGGCCCCGCAGGAAGGTGTGAGTGACGCGCCCCGGCAGCTCACGGCCCTCGTAAGGCGTGTTGCGGCTGCGGGAGGCGAAGTGTGCGGGGTCCACGACACCACGGTACGAGGTATCGACCAAGGTCAGGTTCGCGGGTTCACCTGCCGAGACGGGGCGTCCGTGGTTCGGAAGGCTGCCGATGCGCGCCGGGGCGAAGGACATGCGCTCGGCGACGCCCGCCCAGTCGAGCAGTCCGGTCTCCACCATCGTCTGCTGGACGACGGAGAGCGCGGTCTCCAGGCCCACCATGCCCATGGCGGCTGCGGCCCACTCGCAGTCCTTGTCCTCGTGCGGGTGCGGGGCGTGGTCGGTGGCGACGATGTCGATCGTGCCGTCGGCGAGCGCCTCGCGCAGGGCCAGCACGTCGGCTTCGGTGCGAAGCGGCGGGTTGACCTTGTAGACCGGGTTGTACGAGCGCACGAGCTCGTCGGTGAGGAGCAGGTGGTGCGGGGTGACCTCGGCGGTGACGTCGATGCCGCGGGACTTGGCCCAGCGGATGATCTCGACGGAGCCGGCGGTGGAGAGGTGGCAGATGTGGACGCGGGAGCCGACGTGCTCGGCGAGCAGGACGTCGCGGGCGATGACCGATTCCTCGGCGACGGCCGGCCAGCCGCCGAGGCCGAGCTCGGCGGAGACGATGCCCTCGTTCATCTGGGCGCCCTCGGTGAGGCGGGGCTCCTGGGCGTGCTGGGCGACGACGCCGCCGAAGGCCTTCACGTACTCCAGGGCGCGGCGCATGATGACCGCGTCGTCCACGCACTTGCCGTCGTCGGAGAAGACGGTGACGCGGGCGGCGGACTCGTGCATGGCGCCCAGCTCGGAGAGCTGCTTGCCCTCCAGGCCGACGGTGACGGCGCCGATGGGCTGGACGTCGCAGTAGCCGGACTCCTTGCCCAGGCGCCACACCTGCTCGACGACGCCGGCGGTGTCGGCGACGGGGAAGGTGTTGGCCATGGCGAAGACGGCGGTGTAGCCGCCGGAGGCGGCGGCGCGGGTGCCGGTGAGGACGGTCTCGGAGTCCTCGCGGCCGGGCTCGCGCAGGTGGGTGTGGAGGTCGACGAGGCCGGGGAGGAGGACCTGGCCCGCGGCTTCGATGACGGTCGCGTCGCCGGCGTCGAGGCCGGTGCCGACGGCGGCGATGGTCTCGCCGTCGATCAGGACGTCCTGGACGTCGCCACCGAGTACCTTCGCGCCACGGATAAGGATCTTGCTCATCTTTACTTGCTCTCCTCGGTGCGGGGCGTGCTGGTGGTGGTGACGGCGGGCTCGGAGCCTCCGAGCAGCAGGTACAGGACGGCCATGCGGATCGAGACGCCGTTGGTGACCTGCTCGATGACCGTGCAGCGGTCGGAGTCGGCGACCTCGGCGGTGATCTCCATGCCGCGGACCATCGGGCCGGGGTGCATCACGATGGCGTGCTCGGGCATGCGGGCCATCCTGGCCCCGTCCAGGCCGTAGCGGCGGGAGTACTCGCGCTCGGTGGGGAAGAAGGCGGCGTTCATCCGCTCGCGCTGCACGCGCAGCATCATGACGGCGTCGGACTTCGGCAGCACCTCGTCCAGGCTGTACGAGATCTCGCACGGCCAGGCCTCGACGCCGACGGGCACCAGGGTGGGCGGGGCCACCAGGGTGACCTGGGCTCCGAGGGTGTGGAGCAGCTGGACGTTGGAGCGGGCGACCCGGCTGTGCAGGACGTCGCCGACGATGGTGATCCGGCGTCCGTTCAGGTCCTTGCCGAGCCCCACGTCCTTGCCGACGAGGCGGCGGCGCATGGTGAAGGCGTCGAGCAGGGCCTGGGTGGGGTGCTCGTGGGTGCCGTCGCCGGCGTTGATCACCGGGGCGTCGATCCAGCCGGAGGTGGCGAGGCGGTAGGGGGCGCCGGAGGCGTGGTGGCGGATGACGACCGCGTCCACGCCCATGGCCTCGAGGGTCTGGGCGGTGTCCTTGAGGGACTCGCCCTTGGAGACGCTGGAGCCCTTGGCCGCGAAGTTGATGACATCGGCGGAAAGGCGCTTCTCGGCGGCCTCGAAGGAGATCCGGGTCCGGGTCGAGTCCTCGAAGAAGAGGTTGCAGATCGTGCGGCCGCGCAGGGTGGGCAGCTTCTTGATCGGCCGGTCCGCGACGCGGGCCATCTCCTCGGCGGTGTCGAGGATCAGGACGGCATCGTCGCGCGTGAGATCGGCGGCCGAGATGAGGTGGCGCTTCATCCGGGTGCTCCGTAAGTCGTTGAGGTCAAAGCCGTGGTGAGTCAAAGCCGTGGTGAGGTCAGAGCCGTGGGAGGGCAGACGGGCCGGCCGGGGGTGCGGGCAGGGCAGGCTCCGGCGCGGACCCCGAGGAGTCCGGCCGCCGGTGGGGACTACTGCCCGACGGCTGCCCGGTCGGTCCGCTGGCCGAGCAGCACGGCGTCGCGGCCGTCCTCCTCCTGGACCTGGACCTGGACGTTCTCCCGCAGCGACGTGGGGAGGTTCTTGCCGACGTAGTCGGCGCGGATCGGCAGTTCGCGGTGGCCGCGGTCGACGAGGACCGCGAGCTGCACCGCGCGGGGGCGGCCGAGGTCGCCGAGGGCGTCGAGGGCGGCGCGGATGGTGCGGCCGGAGAAGAGAACGTCGTCGACGAGGACGACCAGGCGGCCGTCGATGTCGTCGCCGGGAATCTCGGTGCGGCCGATCGCCCTGGCGGGCTTCATCCGCAGATCGTCGCGGTACATGGTGATGTCGAGGGAGCCGACCGGGATCTTCGCACCGGTGATCTCTTCGAGCTTGGCGGCCAGCCGGCGGGCGAGGAAGACGCCGCGGGTGGGAATGCCGAGGAGCACCACATCATCGGCGCCCTTGGCGCGTTCGACGATTTCGTGGGCGATACGGGTCAGGACGCGGGCGATGTCCTGCGCTTCGAGAACGGGGCGCATGGCGTCGGCAGCTGTTTTCTGATCCCGCGGGTCCTGCTGATCGTGCTGAGTGTCCATGAAAAGGACCTCCTTCTCCGCCTCACGGGACGGACCTTAAAGGACGTCGGATCTACGTGTTCCACGGTACCAGGGGGATTCCCGCGACCTGGCATCGGGGCAGACCAGGACCCCTCTTACGTGGGCGTTGGAGACCATTCGGCTTGACGCATCCAAGTAACGCTGCGTAACCTCACAGTGAGTTACCAGCCGCGCGGCGGAGCCGCACGTGGTCATGTCGTCACAGCGTCCGGGAGCGTTATGTCCAGCGAATACGCCAAACAGCTCGGGGCCAAGCTCCGCGCCATCCGCACCCAGCAGGGCCTTTCCCTCCATGGTGTCGAGGAGAAGTCCCAGGGCCGGTGGAAGGCCGTGGTGGTCGGTTCTTACGAGCGCGGAGACCGCGCCGTGACCGTCCAGCGTCTTGCCGAGCTGGCGGACTTCTACGGGGTTCCGGTGCAGGAACTGCTGCCGGGTACGACCCCCGGCGGAGCGGCCGAGCCGCCGCCGAAGCTGCGCCTGGACCTGGAGCGCCTGGCCCACGTGCCCGCCGAGAAGGCCGGTCCGCTGCAGCGTTACGCCGCGACCATCCAGAGCCAGCGCGGCGACTACAACGGCAAGGTGCTCTCGATCCGCCAGGACGACCTGCGCACCCTCGCCGTCATCTACGACCAGTCGCCCTCGGTCCTGACCGAGCAGCTGATCAGCTGGGGCGTGCTGGACGCGGACGCGCGTCGCGCGGTGGCACACGAGGACATCTAGTCCCCCAGGCCTCAGCAGAAACGTTTACCGGTGGGTGCCGGGAGCCGACAGGCTCCCGGCACCCACCGGTTTTTTCATGCCGACCCTGCAAACGACGACGACCCGGCATACGACGACGGAGGGCCCGCAGCGCGTGTGCACTGCGGGCCCTCCGTTCACGCCGAACCGGCGGCGCCGGGTCAGCTCTCGCTGCGGCGCAGCTTCGGCTTGAGGTCCTTGAAGCGGGCGAGCAGTCCGTTCACGAACGAGGGAGACTCGTCCGTGGAGAACTCCTTGGCCAGCTGGACGGCCTCGTCGATGGCCACGGCGTCCGGGGTTCCGTCGACCCAGATCAGCTCGTAGGCACCGAGACGCACGATGTTCCGGTCCACGACCGGCATGCGGTCGAGGTCCCAGTCCACGGCGTAGGTGGCGATCAGATCGTCGATGCGGTCCACCTTGTCGGCGTACCCCTCGACGAGTTCCATGGT
This sequence comes from Streptomyces tatrensis, assembly GCF_049310065.1. NCBI lineage: Bacteria > Bacillati > Actinomycetota > Actinomycetes > Kitasatosporales > Streptomycetaceae > Streptomyces > Streptomyces tatrensis. Next base: position 1,947,376 of record NZ_JBMDLB010000011.1, read on the forward strand.
GAACTCGTTCACCGCGGGCTGGCGGTCGGTGTCCGACCGCGAGTGGCGGACCCAGTCCGCGAGGACCTCGCGCACGGAGACCCCGCGCTGGTCGGCCTCGAACAGGATCTGGAAAGCGCGCTTACGCGCGTTGCTCCGGGCAGCCACGGTTAGCTGTTCACCCGGCCGAGGTAGTCGCTGGTGCGGGTGTCGACCTTGATCTTCTCGCCGGTGTTGATGAAGAGCGGGACCTGGATCTCGTGGCCCGTCTCCAGCGTCGCCGGCTTGGTGCCACCGGTGGAGCGGTCGCCCTGGACGCCCGGGTCGGTGTGCTCGATGGTCAGCTCGACGGCGGCCGGGAGCTCGACGTAGAGCACCTCGCCCTCGTGGCGGGCCACGGAGGCGGTGAAGCCCTCGATCAGGAAGTTGGCGGCATCGCCGACGGCCTTCTTGTCGACCATGAGCTGGTCGAAGTCCTCCATGTCCATGAACACGAAGTACTCGCCGTCCATGTAGGAGAACTGCATGTCGCGGCGGTCGATGGTGGCCGTCTCGACCTTGGTGCCGGCGTTGAACGTCTTGTCGACGACCTTGCCGGACATGACGCTCTTCAGCTTGGTGCGCACGAAGGCCGGGCCCTTGCCGGGCTTGACGTGCTGGAACTCGACGACGGACCAGAGCTGGCCACCGTCGAGCTTGAGCACCATGCCGTTCTTGAGGTCGTTCGTGGAAGCCACGGTTTGGGAATCTCCTGCACTGGAGGACCACGGGTGCGCGCACAGCCCGGCGACGCGGGCTAGAGCGCGAGCAGCTCCTTGGTCGTAATGGTGAGTAGCTCGGGACCGCCGTCCGCCTCGGGGCGTACGACGAGCGTGTCATCGATCCGGACACCGCCCCGGCCAGGGAGGTGAACCCCCGGCTCGACGGTGACCGGCACGCAAGCGTCCAGTTTACCCATGGCCGTAGGTGCAAGCTGCGGGTCCTCGTCGATTTCGAGGCCGACACCGTGTCCGGTCCACGCCGCGAGGGCCTCGCCGTGACCTGCGGAGTCGAGTACGGAGCGGGCCGCGTGATCCACATCGCGGTACGCGGCACCGGGCAGCAGGGCCTCCCGGCCCGCCCGCTGGGCGGCGAAGACGAGTTCGTAGAGCTCGATCTGCCAGTCGGCGGGGGTCGTGCCGATCACGAAGGTGCGGCCGATCTCGCAGCGGTAGCCCCGGTAGTTCGCGCCGAGGCAGACGGAGAGGAAATCACCCTCCTCGACCCGCCGGTCGGAGGGCCGGTGCCGGGAGCGGCCGGAGTGCGGGCCGGTGCCGACGGAGGTCGGGAAGGCCGGGCCGTCGGCCCCGTGGTCCACGAGCCGGCGTTCCAGCTCCAGCGCGAGGTGCCGCTCGGTGCGGCCCACCAGGATCGATTCCAGCAGTTCCCCGAGGGCCTGGTCGGCGATCTCGGCGGCGATCCGCAGGCAGGCGATCTCCTCCTCGTCCTTGACGAGGCGCTGCTGTTCCACCGCGGTCCCCAGGTCGGCCAGGCGCAGCCCGGGCGCCACCGATCCGATCGCCCGGTGCCGGCCGACGGTGAGGTGGTGTTCCTCGACCGCGAGGGACTCGGCGCGGGCGGCGGAGGCCGCGTCGGCCGCCGCGACGGCCGGATCCGCTCCGGGGCCGGCCAGTACGGAGAGCCGCAGGTGCTCGTCGAGCCGTCCCTCGTCGGCCTCCCCCGTGGGCTGCCCGGCGCAGAACAGCATGTCCTCACCGCCCGGACCGAGCAGCAGGACCGCGCCCAGCGGCGACGCCCCGGAGAGGTAACGGACGTTCGCCGGACGCGTGATGAGTGCGGCGGCGTTTCCGGCGGCCGCACAGCGGTCGCGAAGCAGGCCCCGGCGGGCCGCGTACACGTCTGACATGTTTCCGAGCCTACGAGCGCGGCGCGCATCCGGCCTGGTGAGCGCAGCCGTACGGGGGCCGGGCCGGGCCCGGCGGGCGCCGCGGACAGGAATTCGGCAGGTCAGTAGGCCGGTTGCGAGATGACGCGGGCCAGGGTCTCGTCCAGGGCGCGGGCGGTTCCCTCGACGTCCAGGTGGGAGTTGTCGATGATCGGCAGCCCGGATCCGTACCAGCCGGCCATCCGGCCGTGGATCCGCGCGACCTCCTCGTCGGAGAGCCGCCGGTTCCCGGAGCGGGCGGCGTTGCGTTCCAGGACGATCTCCAGGCCGGGCAGCAGGACGACCGGCAGCAGCGCGGGCCCGACGTGGCGCTTCCACCCGCCGAGGCCCACCACCGGCCGGTCCGGGAACACGGCGTCGTCGAGGATGCAGGAGATCCCGTTGGCCAGGAAGTTCCGGGCGGCGAACCCGCAGGTGCGGCGGGCCAGGCGGTACTGCGCCTCGGAGTGGTCGTTCCAGCCGGCCTGCGGATCCGCGAAGCCCGAGCAGACCCATTCCCGTACGTCGTCCAGGCTGATGTGCGCGGTGGGGACGGGCCGGGTGCCGGCCCAGTGGCGGGCCACCGTGGTCTTGCCGGCGCCCGCGGGGCCGATCAGCAGCACCGCGAGGGTGGCGCCGCCGGTGCCGGGGACGGCGGGCGGCAGCGGGACGTGCCCGGTGAACCCGTCCGGCGGACCCGGCGAGGCCAGGGGCGCGGCGTGCCCCGAGGGCATGGGAGGCAGGGGCCAGCCCGCCACCGGCGGCTGCGGGGGCGCCACCGGGTGCTGATTCCCCGGTGGCTCCCAGCCCCCGCCTCCGACTCCCTGCTGCATCCGCTGCCACTCCGTCTCGTTCCACCACGACTGATACGAGAACGTTATATGACCCCGGGGGCTCGCCGGGTCACGCGGTCGCGAGATGGCGCTGCCCAGACCGGTACAGACCGGTTCAGAGCGCTGCGGGCCGGTTCGTCCCGGCCCGGCAGCTCACCGGCCCGGCAGGCTCACCGGCCCGACAGCCTCAGGCCGTGACCTCACCGAAGGCCGCCACGAGGACGGCCGGGTCGGGACCCTCCAGGACGGTCGGCTTCGCCAGCCCGTCCAGGACGATGAAGCGCAGCAGGTCGCCCCGGGACTTCTTGTCGAGCTTCATGGTCTCCAGCAGCTTGGGCCACTGGTCGCCGCGGTAGGTCAGCGGCAGTCCCACCGAGGCGAGGACGGCCTTGTGCCGGTCGGCCGTCTCGTCGTCGAGCCGGCCCGCGAGCCGGCCGAGCTCGGCGGCGAAGACCATGCCGACCGAAACGGCCGCGCCGTGGCGCCACTTGTAGCGCTCGTTCTTCTCGATGGCGTGCGCGAGGGTGTGCCCGTAGTTGAGGATCTCCCGCAGGCCCGACTCCTTGAGGTCGCTGGAGACCACGTCGGCCTTGACCTGGATGGAGCGGCAGATCAGCTCGGCCGTGTGCGGGCCGGCGGGGGTGCGCGCCGCCTCGGGGTCCGCCTCGATCAGGTCGAGGATCACCGGGTCGGAGATGAATCCGGCCTTGATGATCTCGGCGAGACCGCTGACGTAGTCGTTGACCGGCAGCGACTCCAGCGCCGCCAGGTCGCAGAGCACGCCGGCCGGCGGGTGGAAGGCGCCGACGAGGTTCTTGCCCTCGGCGGTGTTGATGCCGGTCTTCCCGCCGACGGCCGCGTCCACCATCGCGAGGATGGTGGTCGGGACGGCGATCCAGCGCACCCCGCGCAGCCAGGAGGCCGCGACGAAGCCCGCGAGGTCGGTGGTGGATCCCCCGCCGACACCGACGATGGCGTCGCTGCGGGTGAAGCCGGACTGGCCCAGCGCCTTCCAGCAGTACGCCGCCACCTCGGCCGTCTTGGCCTCCTCGGCGTTCGGCACCTGGATGGCGACGGCCTCGTACCCCTGGGCGGCCAGGTCGTCCCGCAGGGCCTCACCGGTCGAGGCGAGGGCCTCGGGGTGGATGACGGCGACCCGCTGGGCCTTCGTACCGATCAGGGAGCCGAGCTCGCCGAGCAGCTGCCGGCCGACCAGCACCTCGTACGCTTCGTGCCCGGCGCTCGCGCCGACCTGGATCCGCGTCACCTTGTCCGTCATGCGTTCTTCAACTCCAGAGCGTCGAGGACCGCCTGGGCGACCTCTTCGGGGGTGCGCTCGTCGGTGGCCACCACGACGCGCGCGACTTCGGTGTACAGGGGGCGCCGGGCGTCCATCAGCTCGCGCCACTGACGGCGCGGGTTGACGGCGAGCAGCGGGCGCGCGGCGCCGAGGCCGACGCGCTTGACGGCTTCCTCGACGTCCATCGAGAGGTAGGCGACGGGCAGCCCGGCCAGCAGCTCGCGCGTCTTCTCGTCGAGGACGGCGCCGCCGCCGAGGGCGAGGACGCCCTCGTGGCCGGCGAGGGCCGCGGCGACCGCCTCCCGCTCCAGCTCGCGGAAGTGCGGTTCGCCCTCGTCCACGAAGATGTCGGAGATCTCCCGGCCCGTGGCCGCGACGATGTCGGCGTCGGTGTCCCGGTAGGAGACGCCGAGCCGCTGGGCGATCAGCTCGCCCACGGTGGACTTGCCGGACCCCATGGGGCCGACGAGGACCACCAGGGGTCCGGACGCGCTGGTGCCCGTCACCGGATCTGCAGGTTGTCGAGGTAGGACCGGACGTTGCGGCGGGTCTCGGGGACGGAGTCGCCGCCGAACTTCTCCACGACGGCGTCGGCCAGCACCAGGGCGACCATGGCCTCGGCGACGATGCCCGCGGCGGGCACCGCACAGACGTCGGAGCGCTGGTGGTGCGCGACGGTGGCCTCGCCGGTGGCGACGTCCACGGTCGCCAGGGCCTTCGGCACGGTCGCGATCGGCTTCATCGCCGCGCGCACGCGCAGCAGCTCGCCGGTCGTCAGACCACCCTCGGTGCCGCCGGAGCGGCCGGAGGTGCGCTTGATGCCCTCGGGGGTGTTGACGATCTCGTCGTGCGCCTGCGAGCCGGGCACGCGGGCCAGGTCGAAGCCGTCGCCGACCTCCACGCCCTTGATGGCCTGGATGCCCATGAGCGCGGCCGCGAGGCGCGCGTCGAGGCGGCGGTCCCAGTGCACGTGCGAGCCGAGGCCGACGGGCACGCCGTAGGCGAGGACCTCGACGACGCCGCCGAGGGTGTCGCCGTCCTTGTGGGCCTGGTCGATCTCCGCGACCATCGCCTTCGACGCGTCGGCGTCGAGGCAGCGCACCGGGTCGGCGTCGAGCTTCTCGACGTCGGCGGGGGTCGGGTAGACGCCGTACGGGGCCTTGGCGGCCGCGAGCTCCACGACGTGGGAGACGATCTCGATGCCCGCGACCTCCTTGAGGAAGGACCGGGCGACGGCGCCGAGGGCCACGCGGGCGGCGGTCTCACGGGCGCTGGCGCGCTCCAGGATCGGCCGGGCCTCGTCGAAGCCGTACTTCTGCATGCCGGCGAGGTCGGCGTGACCGGGACGCGGCCGGGTCAACGGCGCGTTGCGGCCCGTCTCCTTGAGCAGCGAGGGGTCGACCGGGTCGGCCGACATGACCGTCTCCCACTTGGGCCACTCGCTGTTGCCCACCATCACGGCGACCGGGGAGCCGAGGGAAAGTCCGTGCCGGACACCCCCGAGAAATGTCACCTCGTCCTGCTCGAACTTCATCCGGGCACCGCGGCCGTAGCCGAGCCGGCGCCGGGCGAGGTGGTCGGCCACCAGCGCGGTGGTGACCGGGACGCCGGCGGGAAGCCCCTCCAGCGTCGCTACCAGAGCCGGGCCGTGAGATTCCCCGGCCGTCAGCCAACGCAACCTGCTCAACGATGCTCCTCGTGCTCGCGCCTGTCATCGATGGCGCGATCGGGTGCGCGGCCCTGACCCGCCTTCACCCGATCCTCCCATGTCCCGGCCCGCACACCGCCCTCCGGTCCAGCTGTCGGACGGCGGCGCACCCCGGCCCGGTGCGACATGTGGATCTAGGAAGGTTCCGCTTCGGCTCAGTGGCGGGCGCGCAGCGCCGCCTCGCCCGCGGCGCGCATGGCCCCGAGCGGAGCGGTGGGACAGCCCGTCATCAGCTCGACCTGGAGGACCGCCTGGTGGACCAGGAGGTCGAGGCCGCCGAGGACCTTGCCGCCGCGCCGCGTCCAGGCCGCGGCCAGGGGCGTGGGCCAGGGGTCGTACAGGACGTCGAAGAGGGTGCCCGGAGCGGCGGGCACGGAGCCGGCCAGCTCGTCCGTGGCACCGGCCGGGGTGGTGGCGATGACCAGCGGCGCGGCCAGCGCCTCGGCCGCCCGCGACCAGTCGGCCGTACGGACGTCCACACCGAGCCGCTCGCCCCACTCGCGCATCTCCGCGGCCCGGGCCTCGGAGCGTACGTACGCGGTCACCTCGCCGGTGCAGATCCGGGCCAGCGCGGCGAGCGCCGAGGAAGCGGTGGCGCCCGCACCGAGGACGGCGGCGGACTCCACTTTCCCGGTGCCCTGCTCGCTCAGCGCCGCGAGCAGGCCGGGGATGTCGGTGTTCTCACCGACCTTGCGGCCGTCCTCGGTGAAGACGACGGTGTTGACCGTCTCCACGGAGGCGGCCGTGTCACTGATCTCGTCGAGCAGCGGGATGATCGCCCGCTTGAGCGGCATGGTCAGCGACAGCCCGGCCCACTCGGGGCCGAGCCGTGCGATGAAGCCGGGGAGCGCGGCCTCGTCGACCTCGAAGCGGTCGTACGACCGGTCTCCGAGGCCGAGCTCCTGGTACGCGGCGCGGTGCAGCACCGGTGAGAGCGAGTGCTCGATGGGCGAACCCAGCACCGCGGCCCGTATCCGTGACATGTCCTGCTACCCGCCGTTCTTCTGCTTCTGCCGTGCCTGGAACTCGGCCACGAGCTTGAGGTGCTCGTCGTACGTCTTGGTGAAGGTCGTCTTCTTGCCGTCGACCGACACGAAGAACATCCAGCCGCCGCGGTCCGGGTCGAGCGTAGCGGTCAGCGCCTCCAGGCCGGGGTTCCCGATCGGACCCGGGGGCAGTCCCGCCACGTTGTGCGTGTTGTACGGGTGGACGAAGGCCTTGGCTTCCTTGAGGTTGAAGTTGATCTCGCTCTGGCCCTTGATGTAGTTGTACGTCGAGTCGAACTCGATCTTCCGGTTCGTAACGTCGTTGGTCTTCTTGAGGCGGTTGTAGACCACCTCCGCCATCTTCCGGAAGTCGTCGTGGTTCATGCCCTCGGCGTTGACGAGGCTGGCGACCGTGATCACCTGGAGCGGGTTGTCCAGGCCCAGTTCCCTGGCCTTGCCCTCGACCCCGAGCTTCGTGTACTCGTCCGTCGCGTTCTTGACCATCTGCTTGAGCAGCGACTCGGGAGTGCTGTCCTTCGTCAGGTCGTAGCGCATCGGGTACAGGAAGCCCTCGAGCGGGTCCATGATGTTCTTGTCGTTGTTCGCCCAGGCAGGCAGGCCGAGGGTCTTGGCCTGCTTGAAGGCGATGTCCTTGGTGGTGCCGGCCGGCTTCTCGAGCTTCTTGTCGATCGCGTCGTAGACCGTGCTGTTGCGCATGCCCTCGGTGACGGTGAGCACGTGCAGCTTGGTGGGGTCGGTCATGAACTCGACCGCCGCGGCGGCGGACATCTTCTTCTTCAGCGGATAGACGCCGGGCTGGATCGACGTGCCGTCGGGGTTCGCCGTCGCGGCGTTCACGAAGGCCTGGGCGCTCGCGACCACGCCCGCCTCCTTCAGGATGCCGCCCATCTGAGCCAGGCTCGCACCCTTGGGGATCTCCACGTCGACGGTCTCGTCGATGCCTTCGCCCGAGAAGTCCTCAGCCGTGGAGAACCTGGCCTTGAGGTAGCTGTAGCCGTAGTAGCCGCCACCGCCGACCACGCCGATGATGACCACGGCCGCGATGAGGCAGGCCATGCCGCTGCGCTTCTTCGGTTTGCCGCCGGAACGGCCCGACCGGCGGCCGCCGCGCCCGCCGTCGTCGCCGTCACCGTCATCGCCGTCGTCACCGCTGCTGCTGCCGCCGCCCGCGAGGAAGGAGTCGGCCGCGGCGTCCTCTTCTTCCTGCCACGGCTCCTCGGTCTCCAGGTGCCGCATGCTCGGCGGCCGCGGGGGCGGAAAGGCCTCGGGGGTGCCGTAGAGGTCGGGGGCCTCGCCGGGGTAGCCGCTCGTCTGCTGCTGCGCGTACGGATCCGCGCCGGCGTACGGGTCGGCCGTCTGCGGGACCGCGGCGTACTGGCCCTGGCCGGTGTCCCAGACCTGGTTCTGACCGGTGTCCCAGACCTGGCCCTGGCCCCCGTACGTCTGCTGCTGGCGCTGCGGATACTGCTGGTGTTGCGGGTGCTGCTGAGGGTGCTGCGGATACGGCATCTGCTGCTGCTGAGGCTGCTGCTGCGGGTACGGCATCTGCTGGGCCTGGGGGTACTGGCCCTGGCCCTGCTGCTGCGCGTAGTAGGCCTGCTGGGGGTGAGGCTCCTGCTGGTACTGCTGCGGGCCTCCGACGTAAGGCATCTGACCCTGCTGGGCCTCGTGCCCGGTCCACCCCTGGTCCCCGTACTGCGGGTCCTCGGGGTGCCACGGTTCGGGGCCAGGGCCCCGGCCATACTCAGTCATCGATCCCCTAGCGCGCCGCAGGGCGTTGGCCGCGGCTCCGTCCGCCGCGGCACACGGTGCCGCCTCTTCTGATAAGCGACGACTGTTCGAATGCCGTCACATCGCGCGGAACGTTACCGTATCGCGATCAGACAACCACTTCGACGCACTCACCGGGCGGATTACCTGATACCCGTTCGGTCTCAAGAGCGTTCTGCAGGATCACCACGGCGGCCGCCTGATCGATGACCGACCGGCTCTTCTTCGCGTTCTTCCCCGAGGCCCGCAGGCCCTGGGCGGCGGTGACCGTGGTCATCCGCTCGTCCACCAGACGCACCGTCACGGGCTTGATGCCCTTGGCGAGTTCCATGGCGAAGGCGCGGCATTTGGCCGCGGCCGGCCCTTCCCGCCCGCTGAGCGAGCGGGGCAGACCGACCACCACCTCGATGGGCTCGTACTCCGCGACGAGCTGCCGCAGCCGCCGGTGGGCGAAGGGGATGTCCCGCCCCGGAACGGTTTCCACCGGAGTGGCCAACACCCCGTCGGGGTCGCACGAGGCGACCCCGATCCGGGCGTCGCCGACATCGATGGCCAGACGGCGGCCGCGGCGCAGTGTCATCGGACTTCTTTCGTGGATACCCCCTGCTTTAGCTGGGGGAGGAAACGAACCCTTGGGCCGGAGGAGCGGAGCGCCGGAGGTCTCCTCGCTCTGCCGATGGCGGTCAGATGGCAACGGTGAGGCCTTCGGGTCGGGCGGTGTAGGCGTAGCCGTCGGCCCGCTGGAGGAGCCGGAAGTGTTTGTGTCCGATGCCCTGGATGAGGCCGTGTGCGGTTTTGATGTTGAAGCGGCCGGTGGCGCGGACGGCGACCCGGCCGACGTGGGTACCGGCCTTCTTGCCGGTACGTACGACCGCGCTAGCCAAATCGCCGGTCTGGTAGCCGAAGAACTGTTTCTGCCTGGGCAGCCGTAGGCGGGGGAAGCCGTACTTGTCGGTGCGTGTGCGGGCGTAAGTGCCGCGCCCGGTCGCGGTGACCGCGAGGACGCGAGCCGGGGTACGGGTGATGGTGTCGAGTTCGCCGACGCACAGGGCGTCGAGGGTGTGGGTCTTCGGGGTACCGGTCCGCATCCGGTTCCACTTCGTGCGGCCACCGGACGCCGTGCGCACGTTGGGGAACGCGGTATCAAGGGCGTGCCAGAGTACCCAGCGGGTGGCATTGACGGCTGCCGCGTCGCGGAGGGGGGCTTTGGCCTGGGCAAGGATGCGGGCCAGCTGGCGCGGCGATTGCCTGAGGAAGTCTTCGACGGGCTGATTGGACTTCTTCTCGTTGCAGGGGATGCATGCGGTGCACAGGTTGGAAACACGGTCGCTGCCGCCGCGTGAGCGGGGGTGGATGTGGTCGATGTTGAGGGGCACTCCGGTGATGCTGCAGTAGGCGCAGGACCTCCTCCACTTGGCGAGGAGGTATTCGCGGACTTCTGTGCCGTGCAGGGTGCCGTGCTGGTATTCGGCCCCTTCCAGCGGTCCGCCGTTGGACATGGCGTGGGTGTCGAACGCGACCCGCTCCACATGCACCGCTCGGACGGGTGCCCAGCGTGCGAGCCGGTCGGTCCACGACATGGTCGTGTCCACGCGGTGACGCAGCGACGGGGCGAGCCAGCCCTGTGGACGGGCCCGGTTGGAGAAGCGGGGCGCGCGGTAGCGCAGGTTGCGGCTGCGCCTGCCACGCCGGTAGGCGGCACGAGCGGTCAGTTTGTCCCGGATCACGCTGCCCCGGTGGGCGAGTTCGACCGCGTACAGGCCACGGCGCTCACCGTTCTTCGCGGTCAACACGGCGATGCCGGTGTGCTTCGAGCCGGGGTCGATCCCGAGTTCCACACCGTCCACCTGCGATGCGCAGACTGTACGGTCTTTGAGCCGGATTACGAATGGAGTGTGCCGGGCCACGACCGCCCGGCCCTCACGGAGGAGCTTGCGGGCTCTGGGGGGGCTGGTGGGTTGGAGCGGTGTGCCGTGCTTGTCCAGGACGAACACGACGGGGTGGCCCTCACGGGCCTTCTCCCCAACCTGGTGGTTGGGGGTGACGCGCCCGGCGCCAGGTGAAGCACCGGGCATCTCCCCTCGCACATGTACCGCGCCGGGTGCCTTACGGCGTTCGAGTCCCGTTTCGTCCCCGATCCGGGGGGTGTCTGCTGACTCGAATTCCAGAGCCAACTGCTGAGGAAGCACAGGTGGGTGGGTCTTCTGTCCTACGCGGTACGTAGCCAACTTCGTTCACCTCCCACATACGGATTGTTGGCTGGTGCTGGTAACGGCGGCCCTCAGCCCGTAGAGCTGAAAGCCCCCTCCTTCAGGAGGGGGATCCCGTTACCTTCAGGCCGTCTCTACGACGAGGCGCTCGACCGCGGCGATGGCCTCGGGGATGGCGGCCGGGTTCTGGCCACCGCCCTGGGCCACGTCCGGCTTGCCGCCGCCACCGCCACCGAGGGTCTTGGCGGCCGTACGGACCAGCTCGCCGGCCTTGAGACCGCGCTCGCGGGCGGCCTCGTTGGTGGCGATGACGGTCAGCGGGCGGTCGTTCGCCGTGGTGAACAGGGCCACGACGGCCGGGCGGTCGCCCTGGATGCGGCCACGCACGTCGAGGACCAGCTTGCGCAGGTCGTCGGCGCCGGTGCCGTCCGGGACGGTGCCCACGACGAGGGCGACGCCGCGGATGTCCTGGGCGCCGGCGGCGAGACCGGCGGCGGCCTGGAGGACCTTCTCCGCGCGGAACTTCTCGATCTCCTTCTCGGCGTCCTTCAGCTTGCCGAGCATGGAGGCGATCTTCTCCGGCAGCTCCTCGGCACGGCCCTTGACCAGCTCCTGGAGCTGGGCGACGACCGTGTGCTCCTTGGCGAGGAAGTTGTACGCGTCCACGCCGACGAGGGCCTCGACGCGGCGCACGCCGGAGCCGATGGAGGACTCGCCGAGCAGCTTCACCAGGCCGAGCTGGCTGGTGTTCGAGACGTGGGTGCCGCCGCACAGCTCCTTGGAGAAGTCGCCGATGGTCACGACGCGCACGCGCTCGCCGTACTTCTCGCCGAACTCGGCGATGGCGCCCTGCTTCTTCGCCTCGTCGATGCTCAGGATCTCGGCAGTGACCTCGAGCTCGCGGGAGAGCACGTCGTTGATCTTGTGCTCGACGTCGGTGAGGACCGAGCCGGGCACGGCGTTCGGCGAGCCGAAGTCGAAGCGGAAGCGACCGGGCGAGTTCTCGGAACCGGCCTGGGCGGCCGTCGGGCCGAGCGCGTCGCGCAGGGCCTGGTGCGTCAGGTGCGTGGCCGAGTGGGCGCGGGCGATGGCGCGGCGGCGCTGGATGTCGATGGCGGCGTACGCGGAGGCGCCCACCGTCACCTCGCCGACCTGGACGGAGCCCTTGTGCACGGAGACGCCCGGGACCGGCTGCTGCACGTCGCGGACGACGATGACGGCGCCCGAGTCGAGCTTGATGCGGCCCTGGTCGGCGAGCTGGCCGCCGCCCTCGGCGTAGAAGGGGGTGCGGTCCAGGACGACCTCGACCTCGTCGCCCTCGGAGGCGGCGGGCGCGGAGACGCCGTTGACCAGGAGGCCGACGATGGTGGACTCGCCCTGGTTGGTGGCGTAGCCGGTGAACTCGGTGGCGCCGGAGCCGTCGGCGATCTCCCGGTAGGCGGACATGTCCGCGTGGCCGGTCTTCTTGGCCTTGGCGTCGGCCTTGGCGCGGTCGCGCTGCTCCTGCATCAGGCGGCGGAAGCCGGGCTCGTCCACGGCGAGGCCCTGCTCGGCGGCCATCTCGAGGGTGAGGTCGATCGGGAAGCCCCACGTGTCGTGGAGCAGGAACGCCTTGTCGCCGGCCAGGACCGTGCCGCCGGCGGCCTTGGTCTCGCTCACGGCGGTGTCGAGGATGTTCGTGCCGCCCTTGATGGCCTTGAGGAAGGCGGCCTCTTCGGCGAGCGCGACGGTCTCGATGCGCTTGCGGTCGGTCACGAGCTCCGGGTACTGCTGCCCCATCGTCTCGATGACCACGTTGACCAGGTCCTGGACGACCGGGCCGGTGGCGCCCATGAGGCGCATGTTGCGGATCGCGCGGCGCATGATGCGGCGCAGCACGTAGCCGCGGCCCTCGTTGCCGGGGGACACGCCGTCGCCGATGAGCATGGTCGAGGTGCGGATGTGGTCGGCGACCACGCGCAGCGAGACGTCCGTGCCCTTCTCGGCGCCGTACTGCACGCCGGTCAGCTCGGTGGCCTTGTCCATGACCACGCGCAGGGTGTCGGTCTCGTACATGTTCTGTACGCCCTGCAGGATCATGGCGAGGCGCTCGAGGCCGAGACCGGTGTCGATGTTCTTCGACGGCAGGTCGCCGAGGATCGGGAAGTCTTCCTTCCCGTCGCCGGCGCCGCGCTCGTACTGCATGAAGACCAGGTTCCAGATCTCCACGTAGCGCTCGTCGTTGACCGCGGGGCCGCCCTCGACGCCAAACTCGGGGCCGCGGTCGTAGTTGATCTCCGAGCAGGGACCGCAGGGGCCCGGGACGCCCATGGACCAGAAGTTGTCCTTCTTCCCCAGGCGCTGGATGCGCTCCTGCGGGACGCCGACCTTGTCGCGCCAGATGGCCTCGGCCTCGTCGTCGTCGAGGTAGACCGTGATCCAGAGCTTCTCGGGCTCGAGGCCGTAGCCACCGTCCGCCACGGAGCTGGTGAGCAGCTCCCAGGCGTACTTGATGGCGCCTTCCTTGAAGTAGTCGCCGAAGGAGAAGTTGCCGCACATCTGGAAGAACGTGCCGTGGCGGGTGGTCTTGCCGACCTCTTCGATGTCCGGCGTACGGACGCACTTCTGCACGCTGGTGAGCGTGGACGCGGGCGGCTTGACCTCGCCGAGGAAGTACGGCTTGAACGGCACCATGCCCGCGGGCACCAGCAGCAGAGTCGGGTCGTCCGCGATGAGCGACGCCGAAGGGACAACGGTGTGACCGCGCTCCTCGAAGAAGCTCAGCCAGCGGCGGCGGATTTCAGCCGACTCCATCAGTGGTCCTCATTCCGGTTGTACGTAACCTTCGAAAAATGGTTCTTGGTCTGGTCGTGCTCGATGGCCCGCAGCCGCCGCGGCCCGGGAAGGGCGGTGACGTTGCCGGGCAGGTCGGGATCCTGGTGGAGTCCCAGTGCGTCGTTCAGCTCGTCCTCGCGCTGCGACATCCCCGACTTGACGTCGAGGGCGAAGTCCTTGAGGCGGTGGCCCGCCTCGATCGCCTTGTCGGCGGCCTGTGCGGCGAGGCTCTCCGGCGTCAGCTTCTTCAGCTGCCGGTTGACCTTGGTGGTGGCCCACACGCCGGCGGCCGCGCCGGCGGTGAACCAGAAGGCTCGGCGGAACATCGGAGATCTCAGCCCTTCTGCTTCCGGCGCCGGGCCGCCGGCACCGTACGGCCGACGATCACGGTCCGTCGGGAGGTCTTGGCCCGCGCGCCCTCGGGGGTCGCGCCCGGGGTCGCGCCGCCCTTGCCGAGCGCCTTGCGGACGCCGTAGCCGAAGGCCGCGACCTTGACGAGCGGGCCGCCGAAGGTGGAGGCGACGGTGGAGGACAGCGCGGAGGCGTTGGAGGTGACTTCCTGTACGTCGCTCGCGATGGCGTCGACCCGGTCGAGCTGGGTGCGGGCGGAGCGGACGGTGGTGGAGGCGTCCGCGAGCAGCGGTACGGCCTGCTCGGTCACGTCGGCCACCAGCTTGGTGGTCGCCTTGAGCACCTGGGCCAGCCTCACCAGCACCACGGCGAGGAAGGAGACCAGGATGGCCCAGAAGACGGCCACGAGGATCCCGGCCACCTCTCCACCGGACACGTTCACACCGCTCTCTACAGATTGATCACCAAGCGAAAAAGTCGTCCTCCGACCCTATCGCGCCGGAGATCCGCCGCAGTACCGGAATTCCCGGGCGCCGCGCCCGCCGGGTGCCGGGAATCGACTCGCTTTGTACGCAGCGCATGCGGACCAGTACGCTCCGTGTCCCATGCGACAAAGACCCATTCCACGAAGGACGCCGGGCAATCTTCCCTCGGACCTGAGCGGCTTTGTCGGGCGGGGCGGGGAACTTTCCGAGCTGGGGCGGCTGCTGGACGCCTCGCGGCTGGTCACGGTGACCGGCGCGGGCGGCGTGGGCAAGACCCGGCTGGTACTGGCGGCGGCCAGGGCGGCCGCCGACGCGGCGGCCGGTCCCGCTCTGCCCGCCGACGGGGGCGCTCCCGCCGATCCGGCGCAGGAACGCTACTGCGATGGTGTGTGGCTGGCCGAGCTGGCCTCCGTACGGGATCCGGCGCTGCTGGAGCTGACGCTCGCCGAGGCGCTGGGGCTGACCGACCACACCACCCGTCCGCCCCGGACGGTCCTTGCCGAACACCTGGCCGAGCGGCGGCTGCTGCTGGTCCTGGACGGTTTCGAGCAACTGGTCGACGAGACGGCCGACCTGGTACGGGACCTCCTGCGCCGCTCCCCCGGCCTGCGGGTGCTCGCCGCCGGCCGGCGCCCGCTGACCCTCGACGGGGAACTGTCCTGGCCGCTGGCCCCGCTGGACCCGGAGGAGGCCCTGGCCCTGCTGATCGAGCGGACCTCGGCGGCCGATCCGGCCTTCGCCCTGACGGAGGCCAACCGGGCGGAGCTGGCCGAGCTGTGCGCCCGCCTCGACGGCCTGCCGCTGGCGCTGGAACTGGCCGCCGGCCGGCTGCGCACGCTGTCGCCGGCGCAGGTGCTGTCCCGGCTGGAGGACCGCTTCGCCCTGCTGACGGGCGGCTCGCGCGGCGCGCTGCCCCGCCACCGGGCGCTGCGCACGGCGATCGGCTGGAGCCACGAGCTGTGCACGTCCGGGGAGCGGCTGCTGTGGGCGCGGCTCTCGGTGTTCGCCGGGCAGTTCGACCTGGACGCCGCCGAGTACGTGTGCGCGGGGCCGGACCTGCCGGTGGATTCGGTGCTGGACCTGGTCGGGGAGCTGCTGGGGCAGTCCCTGCTGATCCGGGAGGAGACGGCGGCCGGGGTCCGCTACCGGATGCTGGAGAGCGTACGGATCTACGGGGCGGGCTGGCTGGAGTCGCTGGGCGACGCCCGGCGGCTGCGGCGCCGGCACCGGGACTGGTACATGGGCCTGGCGACCTGGTGCGAGCTGGACTGGTTCAGCCCGCGCCAGGAGGAGGTGGCCGCGCTGGTGGAGGCGGAGCTGGCGAACCTGCGGCTGGCCCTGGAGTGCTGCCTGGACGAGCCGGAGGAGATCCACCTGGGCCAGTACCTGGCGGGCACCCTCTGGTTCTACTGGGCGGGCTGCGGCCGGCTCACCGAGGGCCGGCACTGGCTGGACCGGACCCTGGAGGGCGACCTCGGGCTCGCGGGAGCGGAGTACGAGAGCTCCCGGCTGAAGGCGCTGTGGGTGCTCGGGTACGTCGCGGCCCTCCAGGGCGATTCGGTGGCCTCGATGAGCGCGCTGTACGAATGCCGGGACGGGGCCGTGCGGAGCGAGAACCCGGTGGCGGGCGCGTACGCCGTGCACCGGATGGGCTGTCTGGCGCTGGTCTCGGACGACATGACCCGGGCCGGGGAGCTGCTGGGCTCGGCGCTGGAGCGCTACCGGGAGGCCGGGGAGCTCAACAGCAACGTCCTGATGTGCCAGGTGGAGCTGGCGATGACGCTGGCCTTCCAGGGCGAGCTGGCAGGTGCGCTCACCCTGTGCCGGGAGGTCCGGGACATCTGCGAGGAGCGCGGGGAGCGCTGGACCAAGGCGTACGCCCTGTACGTCCTGGCGTACGCGGCGCTGGACGCCGGGGGCACGGCCGAGGCGCGGCGGCTGCTGGCCGAGTGCCTGGCCATCAACCACACGTTCCGCGATCTGGTCGGGCTGGTGCTGGCGGTGGAGCTGCTGGCGCTGGTCACGGTGGCCGAGGGCCATCCGGCGGAGGCGGCGGTCCTGCAGGGCGCGGCGGAGCCCCTGTGGGACGGGGTGGGGATGCGGCTGTTCGGCTCGGGGTACTTCAACGCCCCGCGGCTGATGTGCCAGGAGCGGGCGGGCGAGCTGCTGGGCGCCGAGCGGTACGCGTCCTGCGCGCGGCACGGCCGGACCCTGCCCCTGGACGTCCTGGTGGAGCGGGCCCTGCGGGGACCGGAGCCGGCGCCCGTGCCGGCGGGGCCGCTGCCGAGGCCGCGCGGCGCCACGGAGCGGGCCGAGCGGCCGATGGCGCACCCGGGCGCGAAAAGCAGGAAACCCGCCGGCTCCCCCGAAGGGGAACCGGCGGGCTGAACCAGCCTGTGAGGGCTACGTCCGCTGGTGTTGCTCGATCAGCGGGCGTAGTACTCGACGACGAGCTGCTCGTCGCAGATGACCGGGATTTCCTTGCGGTTCGGGTCGCGGTCCAGGCGGAAGGCCAGGGCCTTCAGGTTGACCTGCAGGTAACGCGGGGTTTCGCCCTCGCCTGCGTAGCCACCCTCACGGGCAACCTGGAACGGAACCTTCTCGCGGCTGCGCTCGCGCACCGTGATGACGTCGTCCGGACGGACGCGGAACGACGGCTTGTCGACCTTGTCGCCGTTGACCTCGATGTGGCCGTGAACGACCATCTGGCGAGCCTGGTAGATGGTGCGGGCGATGCCCGAACGCAGGACCAGGGCGTCGAGGCGACGCTCGAGCTCGACGACCAGCGCCTCGCCCGTCTTGCCTTCGGCCTTCTTGGCGCGGTCGTACGCGCGGGCCATCTGACGCTCAGAGATGTCGTACTGAGCGCGCAGACGCTGCTTCTCCAGCAGACGAACCTTGTAGTCCGAGTTCTGCTTGCGGCCACGGCCGTGCTCGCCCGGCGGGTAGGGGCGGGCCTCGAAGTACTTGACGGCCTTCGGGGTCAGCGCAATGCCGAGGGCACGCGACTTCTTGACCTTGGGTCGCTTCTGGTTCACGTGGAACCTACCTCCATGTAAGTTAGGTGAGGCTTACCTTAGCGAGGAGGACGTAATGTCTCGACCACATGGGATCCCCCTGCCCAGTGCGCACCGAAGTTCAGATCCAAACGAAACAGGATCTGCTTTCGGCGACGATAAGCAAGGTCAGCCGCGTCCCAGGGAAGGCGTTCGGCAGCTCACCGGAGCCGAACGCGTACGAACCCTCGTAGAGTCCAACGCCTCAGTATCCCTCACGCTCCCGGGTGCTCTGGACCAGGGGGAGTACGGGACAGGGATGCCGGCCGCAAGGACCGTCACCCCGGACGGGGACGTGATTCTCCTGGTATCAGGGGAATCCGCGGCTGCCAGGGCAGCCGCTCACGCCCAGGACGACGACCTCACCGCCGTGATCGAGATCACGGATGTGGCGCCGGTGTCCGTGCCCCATCGTATCCGAGGCCGCGCCTGGCTCGCCGGGTGGCTCACGCCGGTGCGCGGGGCCGCCGACCGGGCGGCCTGCGCGGCGCTGCTGGCCGAGCGGCACCCGGTCGGCGAGCTCCTCGGCCTGACCGAGTCGCTCGACGCACCGCCCGCCGGCCGGCCCGCGTGGATGCTGCTGCGCCTGGAGGTCGGCGAGATCTCGGTGGACGACCTGTGGGGCGCCGAGCACGTGGACCCGGAGCTGCTGGCCGGGGCCGAGCCCGACCCGATGGTGGCCCACGAGACGGAGCTCCTGCAGCACCTGGCCTCTTCGCACGGAGACCGGATGGGTGACCTGTGCGGCCTGCTGGGCACCCGGGAGACGGAGGGCCTGACCGCGGTCCCCCTCGCGCTGGACCGGCTGGGCCTGCGGGTGCGCTTCACGCGCGGCGCCACCGCCTTCGACGCCCGCTTCGACTTCCCGGAGCCGGTGACCGACGTCTGCGGCCTGCGCAGGGCGATGAGCACCCTGTTCGCCGGCTAGGCCGGAGCTACGGGCAGGTGCCGAGCATCTCCTGCAGCGCCTGCTTCTCCGGCGGGGTCACGGAGAGCTGGTACTTCGCCTTGATCCCGGTGTACCGCCGCGCGTACTCGCACCAGTAGCCCTTCTGGGGCGGCTTCCACTTGTCCGCGGTCTTGCTGCTCTTCTCGTAGTTCGTCTGCTTGTCCACGGCGAGCAGCACGTCCAGGTCGTTGGCGTACTCCAGGCGCCGCTGCGGGGTCCAGGCGTACGCGCCCCCGCGCCAGGCGGCGCCGAGGGCGACGACGTGGTCGGTCTGGATCTGCGAGGCGCGGCGGTAGGTATAGGGGAGCTCCTTCCCCGTGTACGGATCCTTCAGCACCCCGGACAGGACGACGCAGGGGTTCCTGTCGCCCTCGCGCAGTTCTCGCAGGTCCCGGCGCAGAACGTCGTCGCGGGTGTCGCAGCCGTTGCGGCCGCCGATCGCATCGGTCTCGTCGGACCAGTACTTGCCGAAGTTCTCGCGCTTGTACGTCTCCCAGTTCTTGCCCCACTCGACCTTGAGCCGGCCCAGCTGGGTCTTGGCGGCGGCCGCGGCGGGCGGGAACCCGGCGCTCGCGAGGGGGGCCTGGGCGAGCAGCGCCGCGGCGCTGGCACGAGCCGTCTCGGCGTCCTCGTGGTGGCACCCACTGAGCAGCAGCACGGCTGCGCCTGCGGCGATGAGCGGAGCGGGACGTCCCATGCTCCGGAGCCTAGGCCCGGTCCCCGTACCCCGCGCCCGCGACACGAGGCCGCTGCGCGGGGCGAAGTCCCCGCAGCGACCCTCGCCGCTGCACGGAGCGAAGTCCCCTAGCCCGCCCTTCGCCCGTTCCCCGGGCTCCGCCCGGACCCGCGCCTCAAACGCCGGCGGGGCTGGATATATCCAGCCCCGCCGGCGTTTGAGGCGATCTTTTCAGCCCCTCCGGCGTTTGAGGAGCAGGGGTCCGGGGGCCGGCCCCCGGGAACGGCGCCGCAGGTCAGGACCCGGCGCCCCGGAGCCGCTCGCGGACCTTTTCCACCACGTCCGCGTAGCGGGCTTCGGCCCCGTACCGGGTCGGTTCGTAGTACCGCTTGCCATGGACCTCGTCCGGCGCGTACTGCTGCGCGGCAATCGCTCCGGGCACGTCGTGCGGGTACACGTACCCCACCGCGTGCCCCAGCTTCGCCGCCCCCTTGTAGTGCCCGTCACGCAAGTGCGTCGGCACGGACCCCGCCAGCCCCGCCTTGACATCGGCCAGCGCGGCGCCGATCGCCGTCGTCGCGGTGTTCGACTTCGGGGCCAGCGCCAGCGCGATCGTCACGTGCGACAGCGTGAGCGAGGCCTCCGGGAAGCCGATCATCGCCACCGCCTGGGCCGCGGCCACCGCGAGCGGCAGGGCCGCCGGGTCGGCCAGCCCGATGTCCTCGCTCGCCGAGATCATCAGCCGGCGCGCGATGAACCGCGGGTCCTCCCCCGCTTCGATCATGCGCGCCAGATAGTGCAGCGCCGCGTCCACGTCCGAGCCCCGGATCGACTTGATCAGCGCGCTCGCCACGTCGTAGTGCTGGTCGCCGTCCCGGTCGTACTTCACCGCGGCCCGGTCGACGGCCTCCTCCACGGTCTGGAGGCTGATCTCCGGCTCGCCCTTGGCGATCGCCGAGCCCGCGCCCGCTTCCAGAGCCGTCAGCGCGCGCCGCGCGTCTCCCCCGGCGATCCGCAGCAGGTGTGCCTCCGCGTCCGCGGGCAGGGTGACGGCGCCGCCGAGGCCCCGCTCCTCCGTCAGCGCCCGGTGCATCAGGGCGCTGAGGTCCTCGTCGGTCAGCGGTTCCAGCGTCAGCAGCAGCGAGCGCGACAGCAGCGGGGAGATGATCGAGAAGTACGGGTTCTCCGTGGTCGCGGCGATCAGCGTGACCCAGCGGTTCTCCACGGCCGGCAGCAGCGAGTCCTGCTGCGCCTTGCTGAAGCGGTGGATCTCGTCGAGGAAGAGGACGGTGTCCTTGCCGTACCCGCCGGCCGCCCGCTTGGCGCCCTCGATGACGGCCCGTACTTCCTTCACGCCGGCGGTGATCGCGGACAGCTCGACGAACCGCTTCTTCGTCGCCTGGCTCACCACGTACGCGAGCGTGGTCTTCCCGATGCCCGGCGGGCCCCAGAGGATCACCGAGGAGGCGCCGGCGGGACCGCCCGCCCCGTCCCCGACGAGCCGCCGCAGCGGGGAGCCGGGCTTCAGCAGGTGCTGCTGGCCGACGACCTCGTCCAGGGTGCGCGGACGCATCCGGACGGCGAGCGGAGAACTGGAGGGGTCCTTCGCCTGGCGGTCTTCGGCGGCGGCGGTGAAGAGATCTGGTTCCACACCGGAAGCCTATGCGAGGCCACCGACAGGCCCGGCCGTCACCTCGGCCGGGCTCAGGAGGTCCAGAAGTCCCACCAGCGGGTCAGGATCAGCATCCCGATGATCCCGACGTGCAGGACGGGCAGCACCCAGGTGAACTCGTCGAAGAGGGCGCGCAGCCAGCCGGGGGCCGGCAGCAGCCGGTTCCGGACGTTGTGCGAGGTGACGTACCAGAACATGACGATGGTGGCGACCCAGGCCAGGCAGCACCACAGGCACAGGGAGTTGATGTTGTACAGCGACTGGTACATCAGCCAGGTGCAGAAGCCGACGCCGAAGAGCATCCCGGCGTTCAAGGTGAGCCAGTACCAGCGCGGGAAGCGCGCCCGGGCGAGCAGGCTCATGCCGACGCAGACGACCATGCCGTAGGCGACCAGCCCCAGCATCGGGTTCGGGAAGCCGAAGACCGACGCCTGGTCGCTCTTCATGATGTTGCCGCAGGAGACGATCGGGTTGAGGCTGCACCCCGGGACGAAGTCCGGGTCCTCCAGCAGCTTGAACTTGTCGATCGTGATGACCCAGGCGGCGAGCAGTCCCGCGGCTCCCGTGATCACCAGCAGCAGGGCGAGCGCCCGGCTGCCGCCGACGGCCGTCCGCGGCTCGGCGGTGTCCGTATCGGTCCCACGTGTCGTCATCCGGCCCGCTCCACATCTGCAAGGTCAACAAGCACCGGCCATTGTGCCGTACCCGGCCGGACCGTCCACTCTCCCCTGTCCATCGTTCGACGGACAGGAGGAGGTACGCACGGGGGGACCGGTGGGCCGGCTTCCGCCACACCATGGGAGACATGACAGAGAACGCGGTGGAAGTACGGGGGCTCCGCAAGCAGTACGGCGAAGTCACCGCAGTGGACGGACTGGACCTGACGATCCGGCGGGGCGAGGTCTTCGGCCTCCTGGGGCCCAACGGCGCCGGCAAGAGCACGACGGTGGAAATACTCCAGGGGCACCGGGAGCGTGACGGCGGCGAGGTGCTCGTCCTCGGCGCGGACCCGGCGACCGCCGGCCGGGCCTGGCGCTCGCGCGTCGGCATCGTCTGGCAGGACGAGTCGGCGCCCGCCGAACTGACGGTGCGGGAGACGGTCGAGCACTTCGCCCGCTACTACCGGGCCCCGCGCGACCCGGCCGAGGTGATCGCCCTGGTCGGCCTGGAGGACAAGCGCGGTCACCGGCTCAAGACCCTCTCCGGCGGCCAGCGGCGCCGCCTCGACGTGGCGCTCGGGGTCATCGGCGACCCCGAGCTGCTGCTCCTGGACGAGCCGACGACCGGCTTCGACCCGGCGGCCCGGCGGCAGTTCTGGGACCTGATCCGGCTGCTGTCCGACTCGGGCACCACCATCGTGCTCACCACCCACTACCTGGAGGAGGCCGAGGCGCTCGCCGACCGGCTCGCGGTCATCGCCCGCGGCAAGGTCGTGGCCGAGGGCGAACCGGCCGCACTGCGCGCCCGCCTCGGGACCGGCGCCACCGTCGAGTGGACCGACCGGGACGGCGGCCCGCGCAGCACCTCCACCGAGACGCCCACCCGTACGGTCGCCGAACTGGCGGCCCGCTTCGGCGGGGAGGTCCCGGACCTGAGGATCACCCGCCCCACCCTGGAGGACGTGTACCTGCGCCTCACGGGCCAGCTCGACCGGAACACGACGCCGCAGGAGGAGTCCCGATGAGCACGCAGACCGGTACGGGTACGGGTACGAGTACGGGCAAGGCCAAGGGCGCGGGTACGCGTACGGGCACCGGTGGGGCCGGGGCGCTGCCCGGCGCCTGGTCCCTCGGTCTGAGCCGCGGGGTGCTGGAGATCAGGCAGTTCGTCCGCCAGCGCGACGCGGTGATCTTCACCTTCGCCTTCCCCATCGTCTTCCTCGCGCTCTTCGCCTCGATCTTCAGCGAAGGCATGGAGGGCAGCGGGGTCACCGCCTCCCAGATGTACGCGGCCGGCATGGTCGCCGCGGGCATCATGTCCACCAGCTTCCAGTCCCTCGGCATCTCCATCGCCGTCGAACGCGACGAGAAGGTGCTGCGCCGGCTGCGCGGAACCCCGATGCCACCGGCGGCGTACTTCCTCGGCAAGGTGTGGATGGTGCTGGCCACCGGCCTCGCCGAGACCGCGATCCTGCTGCTGGTCGGCTCCACCCTCTTCGACCTCGATCTGCCGACGTCCGCCTCGAAGTGGCTGACGTTCGCCTGGATCTTCGTCCTGGGCCTGGCCGGCTGCGCCCTGCTCGGCATCGCGATCAGCAGCCTGCCCAAGTCCGGCAAGAGCGCCAGCTCGGTCGTGGTCCTGCCGTTCCTGATCCTGCAGTTCATCTCCGGGGTGTTCATCCCGGTCCACCAGATCCCCGACTGGCTGCTGAACATCGGGGCGCTGTTCCCGCTCAAGTGGATGTGCCAGGGACTGCGCGGGGTGTTCCTCCCCGAGTCCGCGGCCGTTTTCGAACAGGCCGGTGCCTGGGAGTATGGGCGGGTCGCCCTGGTCCTGGGGGCCTGGGTGCTCGGGGGGCTGGCGCTGTGCCTGCTGACCTTCAAGTGGAAGAACCGGCGCGACGGCTGAGCGCCTTCGCCGAGGCGGCCGGAGCGCGCGAGTCCCACGTCTGGGACCGCGCGTTCGGCCCGTGGGACCTCTACTTCGGGGTCGTGTGGATCGCGACCGCGGCCTTCGTCCTCGGCTCGGACTCCCCCGGGCCGGCGTACCGGATCACCGCCGTCGTCCTGCTCGCCCTCCTGGTCCCCTGCTACCTCGGCGCCGGACGCCCGCTGCTCCTGCTGGAGCCCGGCGCCGCACCCCGGCGCTCCGCCCGCTACCTGGGCCTGGCGCTGGCCCTCTTCCTGCCGGCGGCCTCCCTGGCCGGCGAGACCCGGCTGATCACCTTCGCCCTCGCCCCGCAGTGCTTCATGCTGCTGCCCCTGCGGCGCGCGGTCGGCGCGGTGGGCCTGCTGTGCCTGCTGCCGGTGGCGGGCTGGGCCCTGGTGTGGCGGCCGGAGGCGCACTCCGTCTTCGCGAGCGGGCTCGGCGCGCTCGTCACCTTCCTCTTCTCCGCCTTCTTCGGTGCCTGGATCCTCCGGATCATCGAGCAGAGCGGCCAGCGGGCCTCCCTCATCGCGGAACTCGACGCCAGCCGGGAGGAGGTGGCCCGGCTCTCCGCCGAACGCGGCGCCCACGCCGAAAGGGAACGCATGTCCCGCGAGATCCACGACACCCTCGCCCAGGGCTTCACCAGCCTGCTGATGCTCGTACAGGCCGTGCAGTCGGAGCTGGACACCGATCCGGAGCGGGCCAGGCACCATCTGGAACTGATGGCCGTCACCGCCCGGCAGAACCTGGCCGAGGCCCGCGCCCTGGTCGCGGGCGGCGTGCCCGCCGATCTCGACGGCGGCTCGCTGCCCGACGCGGTACGGCGGCTCGCGGCCCGGCACGATCCGCCGGCGGCCGTCTCGGTGACCGGGGAGGTCCGGCCGCTGGCCGCGGTCCTGGAGGTGGTGGCCCTGCGGTCCTGCCAGGAGTCCCTGTCGAACGCGGCCAAGCACGCCGGACCGCAGGCCCCTTGCACGGTGTCCCTCGCCTACGGCGGCTCCGAGCTGACCCTCACGGTCCGGGACACCGGGCGGGGCTTCGATCCGGCGGCCCCCGCAGCGGGCTACGGCCTGCGGGGGCTGTTCGCCCGCGCGGCGGAGGTGGGCGGCGCCGCGGCGGTCGACAGCGCCGCCGGGGCCGGCACCACCGTCACCGTCACCCTTCCGGTCCGCTGATCCGCCGATCCGCTGAGGAGCCGTACGAGATGATCCGCATCCTGCTGGCCGACGACCACCCGGTGGTACGGGAGGGCCTGCGCGGCATGCTCGCCGCCGAACCGGACCTGGAGGTCGTCGCCGAGGCCTCGAACGGCCCGCAGGCGGAGGCGCTGGCCGCGCGGCTGGTCCCCGAAGGCGGCCTGGACCTGATCCTGATGGACCTGCGGATGCCGGGCGGCGACGGAGTCGAATCGATCGCCCGCATCACGGCGGCCCGGCTGCCGGTACGGGTGGTGGTGCTGACCACATACGAGGAGGACCGGGACATCCTGCGCGCGGTGGAGGCGGGGGCGGCGGGCTACCTGCTGAAGGACATGGCGCGGGCGGAGCTGGCGGCCGCGGTCCGGGCGGCCGTGCGCGGCGAGACGGTCCTCGCCCCGACGGTGGCGGGCCGGCTGGTGGACCAGCTCCGGAGCCGTCCGTCGGTGCCGCGGCTCTCCGACCGGGAGGTGGAGGTGCTCCGGCTGGTCGCGGAGGGCGCGACCAATGCCGAGATCGGCCGGCGGCTGTTCGTGGCGGAGTCCACGGTCAAGACGCACATGCTGCGCATCTTCGGGAAGCTGGAGGTCGCGGACCGCACGGCGGCGGTGACCACCGCCATGCGGCACGGCTTGCTGTAACGGCGCCCGCTGCGCGGGGCCTTCCCCCGCCCCGCCCCTTCCCGAAACCGTGGCTCCGCCCCGGACCCCGCGCCTCAAACGCCGGCGGGGCTGGATATTGCCGCTGCGCGGCAATCCAGCCCGCCCGGCGTTTGAGGGCACGGGCGCGCAGCGCACGTACGGGGTCCGGGGCAGAGCCCCGGGAAACGGCGAAAGGGCGGGGCGGGGAGAGTTCCGCGCAGCGGATCCCCCGGCCCCGCCCCACCAGGCGGCGAGCCTCAGCCCAGGCGGGCCTGGAGGGTGGCGACCAGATCGGCCACGGCCACCGGGGCCTGCTCACCGGACTCCATGTCCTTCAGCTGAACCACGCCTTCCTCCAGGTCACGGTCTCCCGCGACCACCGCGAACCGCGCACCCGAACGGTTCGCGTCCTTCATCGCACCCTTGAGGCCCTTGCCCCCGTAGGAGATGTCCGCGGCCACACCGGCCCGCCGCAGCTCGGTCACCAGACCGAACAGCACCGGCTTCGCCGCGCCCAGCGCCACCGCGAAGACGGAGGTCGAGGCGGGGATGTCCAGTTCGACGCCCTCCGCTTCGAGCGCCAGCACCGTACGGTCCACGCCCAGCGCCCAGCCGACCGAAGGCAGTGCCGGTCCGCCGATCATCTCGGACAGGCCGTCGTAGCGACCGCCGCCGCCGACCGCGGACTGCGAGCCCAGACCGTCGTGGACGAACTCGAAGGTGGTCCGGGTGTAGTAGTCCAGGCCGCGCACGAGCTTCTCGTCGTCCTCGAAGACGACACCGGCCGCCGTCACCAGCGACCGCACCTCCTCGTGGTACGCCTTGCAGGCGTCGCAGAGGTAATCGCGCAGCATCGGGGCACCGACCAGCTGCTTCTGCACGTCGGTCCGCTTGTCGTCGAGCACCCGCAGCGGGTTGATCTCGGCCCGGCGGACGGTCTCCTCGTCGAGGTCCAGTCCGCTCAGGAAGGCCTGGAGCGCTTCCCGGTACACCGGGCGGCACTCCTTGTCGCCCAGCGAGTTCAGCAGGATCCGGAAGTTTCGCAGGCCCAGCGAGCGGTAGGCCTGGTCGGCCAGGATGATCAGCTCGGCGTCCAGCGCCGGGTCCTCGGCTCCGATCGCCTCGGCGCCGACCTGTGAGAAGTGGCGGTAGCGCCCCTTCTGCGGCTTCTCGTAACGGTAGTACGAGCCCGAGTACCACAGCTTGACCGGCAGGTTGCCCTTCTTGTGCAGGCTCGCCTCCAGCGCCGCGCGCAGTACGGAGGCCGTGCCCTCGGGACGGAGCGCCAGCTGGTCACCGCCCTTGGTCTCGAAGGCGTACATCTCCTTGGAGACGATGTCGGTGGACTCGCCGACACCGCGGGCGAAGAGACCCACGTCCTCGAAACCGGGGGTCTCGATGTAGCCGTAGCCGGAGTTGCGCAGCGGGGCCGAGATGGCCTCGCGCACCGCCAGGTACTTCACGGAGACCGGCGGGATCAGGTCGTACGTGCCCTTGGGGGCCTGAAAAGTAGCCACGAAACTCTCGTCACATTCCTCGTCGTGGAGACGTGAAGCCGTCTCCCAGGCCGGCGGCCACCTGCCGCAGGTACGGGTTGGTGGCTCGCTCACGGCCAATGGTCGTGTGCTCGTTGTGTCCGGGCAGCACCACGGTCGAATCGTCGAGCGGCAGGCACACGCGGGCCAGCGACTCGAGCATGTCGGCGTGGCTGCCGCCGGGGAAGTCCGTACGCCCGATGGAGCCGGCGAAGAGCAGGTCGCCCGAGAACAGCAGCGGCGGAATGTCTGCCGCCGCGGGCGTCCCGAAGGTCACCGACCCCCTGGTATGGCCGGGGGCGTGCGACACGGTGAGCTCCATGCCGGCCAGGGCGAGCTTCGCGCCGTCCGTGAGCTCCTTGACGTCGGAGGGCTCCCCCACCGTGAGCTCGCCCATGAGCTGGGCTCCGAGGGAACGGCCGAGGGCCTTCTCCGGGTCGCTCATCATGAAGCGGTCCTCGGGGTGGATCCAGGCCGGTACGTCGTGTGCTCCGCACACCGGGACCACCGAGGCCACATGATCGATGTGGCCATGGGTGAGGACGACCGCGACGGGCTTGAGCCGATGCTTCTTCAGCGTCTCTTCGACACCCTGGGTGGCCTGGTGGCCCGGGTCGATGATGACGCACTCCTCACCGGCGGCGGGGGCGACCACGTAGCAATTGGTCCCCCAGGCCCCGGCGGGGAATCCGGCAATCAGCACGTTCGTCCTCAATCGTCGTCCGGCGGGAGGCTGCAGATCGGAATGCTGCTGCTCAGAGGGTACCGGCGCCGCTCATTACACAGCGAACCCATATACGGTACGGCCTAACCCAGCCCGGACAGTGGTACCAGATACGCACAAGGAGACGACCCGGTGGTCACGAGCGATCAGCGGCGGCGCCAGCTCGCCAGGGAGAAGTACGAACGCCAGCAGAAGCGGCGTGCCGAAGAGCGGCAGAAGTCGCGCAAGCGGCTGGCCGTGATCGGCGCGGCGGTGGCCGTCGTCATTGCGGCGCTGGTCGGCCTCGTGGCCGGCGGTGTGTTCGACAAGGACAAGAAGGACGAGGCGGCCGACCCGGCCGCGACCCCCTCGGCCCCTGCCTCGCCCACCCCGCAGCAGTCCGCCTCCCCGGCGATGGCGATCGACGCCAAGGCGAAGTACACCTTCGACCTGAAGACCAGCGCGGGCGACATCAAGTTCGAGATGGACGCGGCGAAGACCCCGCAGACGGTCAACTCGTTCAAGTCGCTGGCCGACAAGAAGTTCTTCGACAACACCAAGTGCCACCGTCTGACGGCGGGCAGCATCTTCGTCCTGCAGTGCGGTGACCCGGAGGGCACCGGCAGGGGTGGTCCCGGCTACACCATCGCGGACGAGAACCTCGACTCGCTGGGCAAGCCCAACGCGACGGGCCAGGTCGTCTACCCGGCGGGCACGGTGGCGATGGCCAACACCGGCCAGCCCGGCTCGGGCGGCAGCCAGTTCTTCCTGGTCTACAAGGACAGCCCGCTCGCCCCGACGTACACCCCCTTCGGCAAGATCGACGCGGCCGGCCTGAAGGTGCTCGAAGAGGTGGCCAAGGCCGGTACGGCCGACGGCGGCCAGGACGGGGCACCCAAGACCCCCGTGACGATCGAGAAGGGCACCGTCACCCAGAACTGACCGGGACCGGGCGCCCCGGGCGCGGGCTGTCTCCTCGAATTCCTCGAAGGCGCTCCGGTACGGCGATATTCCGTCGTGCTGGATGCGGACAGCCGGCCCGGCGGTCGCCTATGTTGGCGTTGTGCAGGGCGGGCGCGGCCCGCCCCAGGAAACTGTGGACGATGCCCAGGGGGTGAACCCCTCGCAAGGCATCAGGTGGAGGAGGCGCTGTGAGCAGCGACCCGTGGGGCCGAGTCGACGAGACCGGCACCGTGTACGTGCGAACTGCCGATGGCGAGAAGGTCGTCGGCTCGTGGCAGGCCGGCACCCCGGAGGAGGCCCTGGCCTACTTCGAGCGCAAGTACGAGGGCCTGGTGGTCGAGATCGGCCTCCTCGAACGACGGGTGCGGACCACCGATCTGGCCGCCAAGGACGCCCAGACGGCCATCGAGCACCTGCGTACGCAGGTGGACGAGCACCACGCCGTCGGCGACCTCGACGCGCTGCGCGTCCGGCTGGACAAGCTGGTGTCGACCGTGGACTCGCGCCGCGAGGAGCGCAAGGTCCAGAAGGCCAAGCAGACGGACGAGGCCCGTACAGCCAAGGACGCGCTGGTGGCCGAGGCCGAGGAGCTGGCGCAGAGCGACCAGTGGCGCAGCGCCGGCGAGCGGCTGCGGGCCCTGGTGGACATCTGGAAGGGTCTGCCCCGCCTCGACCGCAAGTCGGACGACGAGCTGTGGCACCGCTTCTCGCACGCCCGTTCCGCCTTCTCCAAGCGCCGCAAGGCCCACTTCGCCTCGCTCGACGCGCAGCGCGAGGACGCCCGCAAGGTCAAGGAGAAGCTGGTCGCGGAGGCCGAGTCGCTGTCGAAGTCGACCGACTGGGGTCCGACGGCCGCGCGCTACCGCGAGCTGATGGAGAACTGGAAGGCCGCGGGCCGCGCGCAGCGCGAGTCCGAGGACGACCTGTGGAACCGTTTCCGCGGCGCGCAGGACGTGTTCTTCGCGGCGCGCAGCGAGGTCTTCGCGGAGCGCGACGCCGAGCAGGTGGAGAACCTGAAGCTGAAGGAGGAGCTGGCCGACGAGGCCGAGAAGCTCGTCCCGATCACGGACCTGAAGGCGGCCCGTGCCGCGTTCCGTTCCCTGAACGAGCGCTGGGAGGCCATCGGCCACGTACCGCGGGACGCGCGTCCCAAGGTCGAGGGCCGGATGCACACCGTCGAGCGGGCCATCCAGGAAGCCGAGGAAGGCGAGTGGCGCCGTACGAACCCGGAGGCGCGGGCCCGTGCGGCCGGCCTGACGGGTCAGCTGCAGGCGGCGGTCGACAAGCTGCGCGGCCAGATCGACACGGCGCGCGCGCAGGGCAACAACTCCCGGGCCGACAAGC
Source organism: Streptomyces tatrensis (assembly GCF_049310065.1). Classification (NCBI taxonomy): domain Bacteria; kingdom Bacillati; phylum Actinomycetota; class Actinomycetes; order Kitasatosporales; family Streptomycetaceae; genus Streptomyces; species Streptomyces tatrensis. The sequence continues at coordinate 1,977,081 of NZ_JBMDLB010000011.1, forward strand.
TGTCCCGGGAGCTGGAGGGCCGTCAGGCCCTGCTGGACCAGGCGCTGAAGGGCCTCGAGGAGTTCGGCGGCTGATGTCGCGGACGCACGCCATGTGAAAGGGCCCGGGATCCGCTGGCGGGTGATCTTGCGCGGCTTGGGCCGGGGGCGGCGGCCATCGGCTCGGGCCTGGGCCGCGTGCGGCCGGTACTGGCCGCCCACGGGGTGGCGGTTGCGGCGGATCTCCCGGCTGACGGTGGAGGGGCTGCGGCCGAGCTCGGCCGCGATCGCCCGGACCGTGGCCTTCTCCCGGAGCCGGTCGGCGATGTGGATCCGGTCGGTCTCACGCAGATACCGCGAGGGAACGGACGGGGGCGCCACCGCGTTGAGCGGTGACGCCCCGACGTTCCCGCCGGACGGGGCGCGGCCGTTACGCCAGCGCCGCCCGGTCTTCTCATTGATGCCGACGATCCGGCACGCCTCTTTGTTGCTCACACCCCGCTGCATGAGCTGAAGGTAGAGGCGCCGTTCCTCGGACAAGGCACGGCGCCCCTGGACAACGGACCGGTCCCGGATCTTGAAGTCCATCGCATCCCCTGAACTGGGGTGTTGCAACGACTCCTAGAACCCAAGCAGTGCGTACCGGGGCCCTTTCACATGTGCTCTGCTCGTGCCCGGCTAAGGCCTGCGGGCCGAGGTGACGCGGTAGACGTCGTAGACGCCTTCGACGCCCCGTACGGCCTTCAGGACGTGGCCCAGGTGCTTCGGGTCGCCCATCTCGAAGGTGAACCGCGAGGTGGCCACCCGGTCGCGGGAGGTCTGCACGGCCGCCGACAGGATGTTCACGTGCTGGTCCGACAGGACCCGGGTGACGTCCGAGAGCAGCCGGGACCGGTCCAGCGCCTCGACCTGGATGGCGACCAGGAAGACGGAGGACTGGGTGGGCGCCCACTCGACCTCCAGCATCCGCCCGGACTCCTGCGAGAGGGAGTCCACGTTGACGCAGTCGGCACGGTGGACCGATACGCCGCTGCCGCGGGTGACGAACCCGATGATGGGGTCGCCCGGCACCGGTGTGCAGCAGCGTGCCAGCTTGACCCACACGTCCTCGACGCCCTTGACCACCACGCCGGGATCGGCCTTGCCGCGGCGCGAGCTGCGGCCGCGGGCCGGCGGGATGGTGTCCTCGATGTCCTCGTTGGCCGCGTCCTCGCCGCCGAGGGCCTGGACCAGCTTCTGGACCACGTTCTGCGCGGTGACGTGGCCCTCGCCGATCGCCGCGTAGAGCGAGGAGATGTCGGGGTAGCGCATCTCGTGCGCGAGGGTGACGAGGGAGTCCCCGGTCAGGATGCGCTGGATCGGCAGGTTCTGCTTGCGCATGGCCCGCGCGATGGCGTCCTTGCCGTGTTCGATCGCCTCGTCGCGGCGCTCCTTGGAGAACCAGGCGCGGATCTTGTTGCGGGCCCGGGGGGACTTGACGAAGCCCAGCCAGTCGCGGGACGGGCCCGCGCCCTCGGCCTTGGAGGTGAAGACCTCGACCAGGTCGCCGTTGTCGAGGGTCGATTCGAGCGGTACGAGCCGCCCGTTGACCCGCGCCCCTATGGTCCGGTGGCCGACCTCGGTGTGGACCGCGTACGCGAAGTCGACGGGGGTGGCCCCGGCCGGCAGGGCGATGACGTCGCCCTTGGGCGTGAAGACGAAGACCTCGTTGCGCGAGAGGTCGAAGCGCAGCGAGTCGAGGAACTCGCTCGGGTCCTCGGTCTCCTTCTGCCAGTCCAGCAGCTGGCGCAGCCAGGCCATGTCGTTGACGGTGTCGTGGCCCGCGCTGCCCTTGGCCGCCTGCGGCACGTCGGTGCGTACCTTCGAGGTGCCGGCGACGGTCTGCTGCTTGTACTTCCAGTGCGCGGCGATGCCGTACTCGGCGCGGCGGTGCATGTCGAAGGTGCGGATCTGGAGCTCGACGGGCTTGCCGCTGGGTCCGATGACCGTCGTGTGGAGCGACTGGTACATGTTGAACTTCGGCATCGCGATGTAGTCCTTGAACCGGCCGGGGACCGGGTTCCATCGCGCGTGCACGGTGCCGAGGGCGGCGTAGCAGTCCCGGACGGTGTCGACGAGGACCCGGATGCCGACCAGGTCGTAGATCTCGGCGAAGTCGCGGCCGCGCACGATCATCTTCTGGTAGACGCTGTAGTAGTGCTTGGGGCGCCCGGTGACGGTGGCCTTGATGCGGGCGGCCCGGAGGTCGGCCTGCACCTCGTCGGTGACGACGGTGAGGTACTCGTCGCGCTTGGGTGCCCTTTCGGCCACCAGCCGTACGATCTCGTCGTACATCTTGGGGTAGAGGATCGCGAAGGCGAGGTCCTCCAGCTCCCACTTGATGGTGTTCATGCCCAGCCGGTGCGCCAGCGGGGCGTAGATCTCGAGGGTCTCGCGGGCCTTCTTCTCCTGCTTCTCCCGCTTGAGGTAGCGCATGGTGCGCATGTTGTGCAGGCGGTCGGCGAGCTTGATCACGAGAACCCGGGGGTCCTTGGCCATGGCCACGACCATCTTGCGGACGGTCTCGGCCTGGGCGGCCTCGCCGAACTTCACGCGGTCGAGCTTGGTGACTCCGTCGACGAGCAGGGTCACGGCGTCGCCGAAGTCGCGCCGCAGGTCCTCCAGCCCGTACTCGGTGTCCTCCACGGTGTCGTGGAGGAGCCCCGCCATCAGCGTGGCCGGGTCCATGCCCAGCTCGGCGAGGATCGTGGTCACCGCGAGCGGGTGGGTGATGTACGGGTCGCCGCTCTTGCGCTTCTGACCGCGGTGCCAGCGCTCGGCGACCTGGTAGGCCTGCTCGATCTGGCGCAGCGTGGCCGTCTCGATCTTCGGGTCGTTGCTGCGGACTATGCGGAGCAGCGGTTCCAGGACCGGGTTGTACGGGTTGGAACGCTGCCCGCCGAGGCGGGCCAGCCGGGCGCGCACCCGATTGGAGGACCCGGCCGACTTCGCGGACGCGGGCTTGACCGGAGGCGCGGGCGCCGGGGTCGGCGGAACCGGGGCGGCCGGCGGCGTGGCGGTGCCCGCCGCGGCCGGCTCGGCCTGCGGATCGGGCTGCGCGGCGGAGATTGGCTGGACCTCGTCTGGCAAGAGCGCTCCTCAAGCGGATCCGGCGGCCCCGGTCAGGTCCGGACAACCCATGGTAGCGAGGGTTGCGCCACCCCGTTCCCCGAGGCCATCGCCGACCAGTACGCATTCAGCCCGTCCGGCGTTTGAGGACCGGGGTCCGGGGCGGAGCCCCGGCTGGGGGTCCCCCCGGACGGAGTCTGGGGGATGGCGGAAGGGCGGGTAGGGGACTTCGCTGCCCCGCGCAGCGGCCCGCACACGCCGAAGCGGGCGCGCTCCGGGATTTCCCGGTGCACGCCCGCTTCGGGGAAAGCAGGGTCAGACCACGATCAGCGCGTCCAGCGGCGCATCGCCCAGCACGGGCAGCAGCCGCTCACGCCCCGGCAGGAACGAGAGCTCCATCAGGACCGCGACCCCGGCGACCTCCGCCCCGGCCCGCCGGATCAGCTCCAGCGAGGCCGCGGCGGTACCACCGGTGGCCAGCACGTCGTCGATGACCATGACCCGGTCGTCGGCGCACAGCGCCTCCGCGTGGATCTCGATCTCCGCCGACCCGTACTCCAGGTCGTAGGACTGCAGGAGCGTCGCCCCGGGCAGCTTCCCGGCCTTGCGGACCGGCACGAAGCCGATGCCCGCCTGCACGGCCACCGGAGCCGCCAGGATGAATCCCCGCGCCTCCAGCCCGACGATCTTGGTCGCTCCGTACTGCCCGGCCAGGGCCACCAGCGCGTCCGTGAGGGCGCCGAACGCCTTCGGGTCGGCCAGCAGCGGGGTGATGTCCTTGAACATCACGCCCGGCTTCGGGTAGTCCGCCACGTCCGTGATCCGGCTGAGCAGCAGGTCCCGTACGCCGGAGGGAAGCTCCGCGGTCACCGGCGCCGTCCCGACCGGCCCTGCGCCACTACCTCGGGCGCACCTTCACTGCCGGCGTCGTCGGCCGATTCGCCCCTGGCCTCGGCGGACGCCCGCTTCGCGAGCACCCGCTTCTTCAGGGCCTTCATCGCCGGCTCGCGCTCCTTCAGGTCGACGACCAGCGGGGTCGCGATGAAGATCGACGAGTAGGCACCGGCCGCGAGGCCGACGAACAGCGACAGCGAGATGTCGTTCAGCATGCCGGCGTCGAGGATGCCGCCACCGATGAAGAGCAGCGCCCCGACCGGGAGCAGCGCCACGACGGTGGTGTTGATCGAGCGGACCAGGGTGCCGTTGATGCTGCGGTTGGCGATCTCGCTGTACGTGTAGCGGGTCTGCTTGGTGATGTCCTTCGACCCCTCCTTGAGACCGTCGAAGACGACGACGGTGTCGTAGAGGGAGTAACCGAGGATGGTCAGCAGACCGATGACCGTACCCGGGGTGACCTCGAAGCCGACCAGCGCGTACACGCCGACGGTGATCGTGAGGTCGTGGATCAGCGCGATGAGCGCCGCGACCGCCATCCGCCACTCGAAGGCGATGGCCAGGTAGATCACCACGAGGACCATGAAGACGCCGAGGCCGGTCCAGGCCTTGTTGGCGATCTGCTCGCCCCAGCTGGGGCCGACCAGGTCCGCGTTGATCTGCGCCGCGTCGACCTTGAGGTCGGTGGCGAGCTTGGCCTTCACGTCGGCCGCGGCATCGGTGCCCAGTTCCGAGATCTGGATGCGCAGGCCGCCGGTGCCGAGCTTCTGGACGATCGCGGCGTGGCCGGAGGCCTCTTCCGCGTCCTCGCGGGCCTGGGCCTCCGAGACGGAGGTCTTCGGGGTGGTGAAGACGGCACCGCCCTTGAACTCGATGCCCATGTTCAGGCCCGAGACGGCCACGGCCACGATCGCCGTGATGGTGATCAGGATGGAAACGCCGTACCAGACGAAGCGCTTGCCGACGAAGTCGTAGCCGACCTCACCCCGGTACAGCTTGGCGCCGAGATCTCCGAGCTTCGACATCTCTCACGCCTCCTTTGCGTCGACGGGAACGGAGACGGTCGCGGCGGCCGCGTCGGAGCCGGAACGACGCGAGCGTCGCAGCGGCGGCTTCGCGCCCAGTCGCTTCGGGTCCAGCCCGGACCACGGGTGACCGCTGGCGAAGAAGTTCGTACGGGCCAGCAGCGTCATGACGGGCTTCGTGAAGAGGAACACCACGACCACGTCGAGCAGGGTGGTCAGACCCAGGGTGAAGGCGAAGCCCTGCACCTTGCCGACGGTGACGATGAACAGCACCGCGGCGGCCAGGAACGACACGAAGTCGGAGACCAGGATCGTGCGACGGGCGCGCGGCCAGGCGCGCTCGACGGCCGGACGCAGGGTGCGGCCCTCGCGGATCTCGTCCCGGATGCGTTCGAAGTACACGATGAAGGAGTCGGCTGTGATGCCGATCGCGACGATCGCACCGCAGACGGCCGGCAGGTTCAGCGCGAAGCCGATGCCCTTACCCAGCAGCACCATGATCGTGTAGGTGAGGATGCCGGAGACGATGAGGCTGATGATGGCGACGAACGCCAGGCCCCGGTAGTACGCCAGCAGGTAGATCACCACGAGGGCGAGGCCGATGGCGCCGGCGATGAGGCCGGCCTTCAGCTGCTCGCCGCCGAGCGCGGCGGTGACGGTGGTGACGCTGTCCTCCTGGAAGGACAGCGGCAGGGCGCCGTACGAGAGCATGTTGCCCAGGTCCTGCGCGGACTGCTGGGTGAAGCCGCCGGAGATCTCGGCGTTGCCGCCGGTCAGCGCCTGGCTGACGGACGGGTCGGAGATGACCTCGCCGTCGAGCACGATGGCGAACTGGTTCTGCGGCTGCTGCTTGGCCGCGAGCTCACCGGTGATCTTGGCGAACTTGTCGGCACCGCTGTCGGTGAACTGCATCGTGACGATCCACATGCCGCGCTGCGGGTCGATGATGCCCTTGGCGTCCTTCACGTCCTGGCCGTTGACCTGCGCCGGACCGAGCACCCACTTGCCCCAGACGCCGTCGCGCTTGCCGCAGGCGAGCGTCGGGTCCTCGGGCTTGACGTTCTGCTTGACGGCGGTGCGCTGCGCCTCGTTGGTGCAGTCCAGCGCGGCGAACTTCGCCTGCAGGTCCGCGGCTGCGGCCTGGTCGGCGGTCGGCGCGGACGGCGACGTGGACGGGGTGGCCTTGTCGTCTGCCTTCTTCGACCCGCTCGCCGAGGGCGAGGGAGAGGGGGCGTTCGGGGCCTTGAGGGCCTCACTGACCGCACGGCCCTGGGAAGTGGCGCTGGACGACGGGGTGGGCGCACTGGCGGACGGACTGCCGGAGCCGCTCGGGGCGGCGCTCGGGGAGCCGCTCGCGTTGGCCTCGGGGGCTACCGGGGCACCGTCCGCCGTGGCGAGCACGGGGCGGAAGTACAGCTGGGCGGTGGTACCGACCTGCTCGCGCGCCTGCTGATCGTTCGTCCCCTTGGGGATGTTCACGATGATGTGGTCGCGGCCCTGGGTCTGGACCTCGGCCTCCGACACACCGAGACCGTTGACGCGGCGCTCGATGATGCCGACCGCCGTGTTCATGTTGGTCTCGTTGATCGCGTCCGGCTTGCCGGGCTCGCTCTTGGCCTTGAGCGTGATGCTCGTACCGCCGGCGAGGTCGATGCCGAGTCGCGGCGTCGTCTGCTTCGTGAGGAACATCCCCGCGGTGAGCGCCACCATCGCGATCAGGATGATGGCCAGGGCACGCCCCGGCCTCCCCTGAGCCCCCGTGGGCCGCCGGCCCTTCTTCGGTGCTGCCACCTTGTCGTATCTCCCTGTCCAACCGTCCCGCGCCGGGTCAGCGCGTGGACGGCCACCGAAATGTGTGTGGGGACCCCTGCCCCCCGCAGAAGGGTCACTGGCGGGGGCCGCCGGGGCTGCCGATCAGGCGCCCCGCACGGTCCCCGGCCCAGCGCTACTTCGCGCCGGCCTCGCCGTCGGTCTTGCCGTCCTTGGGCTCGTCGCCCTTGGGCTCGTCCGCCGCGGGCTCGTCGGCCTTGGGCTCGTCCTTCTTGCCCAGGTCGAGCTTGGGGGCCTCGTCCCCGGTCAGGGAGGACGCGTCGTCCGGGACGACCGGCGTGTCGATCGTCAGATCATCGGTGATGCCGTGGACGATGCGGTTGTACTCCTCGTCCTCCAGCACGGCGCCGATGGAGTTCTTCGCGTAGATCGCGTGAACGCCGGGGGCCACCTCGAGCGTGACGGTGTCCTCGCCGATCTCCTTCACCGTGGCGTACATGCCGCCGATGGTGCGGACGCCGGTGCCGGCGGTCAGCTGGTCGCGCATCTGCACGGCCGCCTGCTGCTTCTTCTTCTGGCTGCGGGTCAGCAGGAACATCGCCCCGATGATCAGCACGAACGGAAGGAGGGACATGATATTCAAGGGACGCAGGTCCTTCGCATCGACCGCACAAGCGCACGGCCTTTGTACGGGGGGTGGGTACGCCGACCGTAAGGGTCGGCATCGGCGGAGTCTAGGCGAGTCCACACCGATGGAACAACGCCCAGCATGTCACCGCAGTTCCTGAGGGGGCGAACGTCCGCGCCGTCAGGTCCCGAAGAGGCCCTGTTGTCCGCTTGATCCGTTCCCGCCCTGCTGTGGCGGAACAAGTCCCAGGTGAGCCCATGCGGCCGGGGTCGCGACCCGCCCCCGCGGAGTCCTGGCCAGGAGCCCCTCCCTGACGAGGAACGGCTCGGCCACCTCCTCCACAGTCTCCCGCTCCTCGCCCACGGCGACGGCGAGCGTGGACAGGCCCACGGGGCCCCCGCCGAAGAGCTTCAGGAGCGCCTCCAGGACGGCCCGGTCCAGCCGGTCGAGCCCGCGCTCGTCGACCTCGTAGACCTTCAGGGCGGTGCCGGCCACCTCCCGGTTGATCACGCCGTCGGCCCTGACCTGGGCGTAGTCGCGGACGCGGCGCAGCAGCCGGTTGGCGATACGGGGGGTTCCGCGCGAGCGGCCGGCGATCTCCGCGGCGCCGGCGGTGTCGATCTCCACGTCGAGGAGCCGGGCGGAGCGGTGGATGACGCGCTCCAGCTCCTCGGGGGCGTAGAACTCCATGTGCCCGGTGAAGCCGAAGCGGTCGCGCAGCGGGGGCGGGAGCAGGCCGGCCCGGGTCGTGGCCCCGACGAGGGTGAACGGGGGCAGTTCCAGCGGGATGGCGGTTGCTCCCGGGCCCTTGCCCACGATCACGTCGACGCGGAAGTCCTCCATGGCCATGTAGAGCATTTCCTCGGCGGGCCGGGACATGCGGTGGATCTCGTCGAGGAAGAGGACCTCGCCCTCCTGGAGGGAGGAGAGGATGGCGGCGAGGTCGCCCGCGTGCTGGATGGCGGGGCCGGAGGTGATCCGGATGGGCGCGCCCATCTCGGCCGCGATGATCATGGACAGGGTGGTCTTCCCCAGGCCCGGGGCGCCCGACAGCAGCACGTGATCGGCGGTGGCGCCGCGCTGGCGGGCCGCCTTCAGGACGAGGTCCAGCTGCTGGCGGACCTTCTCCTGCCCGACGAACTCACCGAGGTCCTTGGGTCGCAGGGCCGCCTCGACGGCAGTGTCCTCGCCGTCCGCCGCGGCTGCGACGATCCGGTCGTCGCTCTCGTCATCCCAGTTCACGGTGTCAGTCTGCCTTCTCGGGGTGAAGCGGTGGTCCGTCGTGTGCGGGCGGCCCTGCGGGGCATTCTCCCCGCCCCGCCCTTTCTCCGTTTCCCGGGCTCCGCCCGGACCCGCGCCTCAAACGCCGGCGGGGCTGGAATGTGCCCTGCGGGGCGGTCCCAGCCCACCGGGCACGCCCTGCGCTGCGGCGCATTGCGGCACATGCGGCCGGGCTTCGGCCACATTCAGCCCCGCCGGCGTTTGAGGCGCGGGGGTCCGGGGGCTGGTCCCCGGCAACGGCGCCGCACCTGTGTCAGCGGGCCCGGTTGAGGGACTGGAGGGCCGCCCTCAGGAGCTGCGGCACGGGGGCCGAACCGCCGGCGGCGATCGCGGCCTCCGCCTGCGGGGTCACCGCGGAGACCGCCTCGTCCGCGTCCCGGGGCGCGTAGCCGAGGCCGATCAGGGCGGCGGACAGCTGCTCCGACCACGGCGCCGGGCCGGAGGCCACCGCACGCTGCGCGCCGACCATCCCGCTCGACCCCAGCGGAGCGCCCAGCTTGTCCTTCAGGTCCAGCAGCAGCTTCTGCGCGCCCTTCTTCCCGATGCCGGAGACGGCCATCAGCGCCTTCTCGTCGCCCACGGAGACGGCGATGCGCAGCGCGTCCGGGGTGTGCACTCCGAGCATCGCCTGGGCGAGCTTCGGGCCGACCCCGCTCGCGGTCTGCAGGAGCTCGAAGACCTGGCGCTCGTCGTCGTCGGCGAAGCCGTACAGCGTCAGCGAGTCCTCCCGTACGACCAGCGACGTCGCCAGCCGGGCCGGTTCACCGGTCCGCAGGCCCGCGATGGTGTTCGGCGTGCAGTGCACGGCCATGCCCACTCCCCCGACCTCGACGACGGCCAGGGTGGGGGCGAGTGCGGCGACCGTGCCGCTGACGAAGGCGATCATGTGGTGCGGCCTTTCAGGGCGCTGGCATGCCGGTCGACGGCCTGCTGGAGGCGGTTCTGCGCGGGGGCGCGCCAGATGTGGCAGATGGCGAGGGCGAGGGCGTCCGCGGCGTCCGCGGGCTTGGGCGGGGCGGACAGCCGCAGCAGCCGGGTGACCATGGCTCCGACCTGAGCCTTGTCGGCGCGACCGCTGCCGGTGACGGCGGCCTTGACCTCGCTCGGGGTGTGCAGCGCGACCGGTATGCCGCGGCGCGCGGCGCACAGCATGGCGACGGCGCTCGCCTGGGCGGTGCCCATCACCGTGCTGACGTTGTGCTGGCTGAACACCCGCTCCACGGCGACGAATTCGGGCCGGTACTCGTCGAGCCACTCCTCGATGCCCTGCTCGATCGCGACGAGCCGGTGGCCCAACTCGGCGTCCGCGGGCGTCCGTACGACTCCCACGCCCAGCATCGTCAGGGGACGGCCCGCCACCCCCTCGACCACACCGACACCGCATCGGGTCAGGCCCGGGTCAACACCCAGTACGCGCACCCCGCCCCCTTCTTCGATCTCCTGTACGTGCAGCTTCGCAGGTTATCGGGCGGCACTGACAAAGCAGCGGGCCGACGGGGTGTGTCCCCGTCGGCCCGCTGTTCAAAGCCGTGCGTGGTCTACGCCCTTCAGGCGTCGACCTTCTCCATGACCTCGTCCGAGACGTCGAAGTTGGCGAAGACGTTCTGCACGTCGTCGCTGTCCTCCAGCGCGTCGATCAGCTTGAAGATCTTGCGCGCGCCCTCTTCGTCCAGCTCGACCTGCATGGTCGGCAGGAAGTTGGAGTCGGCCGAGTCGTAGTCGATGCCCGCCTGCTGGAGCGCGGTACGGACCGCGACCATGTCGGTGGCCTCGCTGATGATCTCGAACTGCTCGCCGAGGTCGTTGACCTCCTCGGCGCCCGCCTCCAGCACCGTCTCGAGCACGTCGTCCTCGGACAGCTCGCCCTTGGGCAGCAGGACGACGCCCTTGCGGTTGAAGAGGTACGAGACCGAGCCCGGGTCGGCCATCGAACCGCCGTTGCGGGTCATGGCGACCCGCACGTCGGACGCGGCACGGTTGCGGTTGTCGGTGAGGCACTCGATGAGCACCGCGACACCGTTGGGGCCGTAGCCTTCGTACATGATCGTCTCGTAGTCGGCGCCGCCGGCCTCGAGGCCGCCGCCGCGCTTGACCGCGGAGTCGATGTTCTTGTTCGGGACCGAGCTCTTCTTCGCCTTCTGGATGGCGTCGAAGAGGGTCGGGTTGCCATCGATGTCGGCGCCGCCCATACGGGCCGCGACCTCGATGTTCTTGATCAGCTTCGCGAAGAGCTTGCCGCGCTTGGCGTCAACCACGGCCTTCTTGTGCTTCGTCGTAGCCCATTTAGAGTGGCCGGACATCTGCCTGTCTCCTTCGCGTCACCAACAATGTTCGCCTCAGATCCTACCGGGACGCCGTTACAGCCCGGCGCGCACCATGTCGACGAAGTACGCGTGGACCCGGTCGTCGCCCGTGAGCTCCGGGTGGAAGGAGGTGGCGAGGACGTTGCCCTGGCGTACGGCGACGGTGTGGCCGTCGTACGTGGCGAGCACCTCGGCGGCTCCGCCGACGGACTCGACCCAGGGAGCGCGGATGAAGACGCCCTCGACGGGGCCGCCCTCGATGCCGGCGAAGTCGACCTGCGCCTCGAAGGACTCGTTCTGCCGGCCGAAGGCGTTGCGGCGCACGATCATGTCGATGCCGCCCAGGGTCTCCTGGTCCTCACGGCCGTCCAGCAGCTTGTCGGCGAGCATGATCATGCCGGCGCAGGTGCCGTAGACCGGCATCCCGGCCCGCACGCGCTCGCGCAGCGGCTCCAGCATGCCGAACAGCACGGCGAGCTTCGACATGGTCGTGGACTCGCCGCCGGGGATCACCAGGGCGTCGACCTCGGCGAGCTCCTCGGGACGCCGGACCGGCCTGGCCACGGCGTCAGCCGAGGCCAGGGCGATCAGGTGCTCCCGTACGTCGCCCTGGAGCGCCAGGACACCGATGACGGGGGTGTTCGTCATGGTGATGACTACCAGCCGCGGTTGGCGTAGCGCTCGGACTCGGGGAGGGTGTCGCAGTTGATGCCGACCATGGCCTCGCCCAGGTTGCGGGAGGCGTCCGCGATGATCTTCGGGTCGTCGTAGAAGGTGGTGGCCTTCACGATGGCGGCGGCGCGCTTGGCCGGGTCGCCCGACTTGAAGATGCCGGAGCCGACGAAGACGCCCTCGGCACCGAGCTGGCGCATCAGCGCGGCGTCGGCCGGGGTGGCGACGCCACCGGCGGAGAACAGCACGACCGGGAGCTTGCCGAGCTCGGCAACTTCCTTGACCAGCTCGTACGGGGCGCGCAGCTCCTTGGCCGCGGCGAACAGCTCGTTGTTGTCGTAGCCGCGCAGGCGGGCGATCTCGTTCTTGATCTGGCGCAGGTGGCGGACGGCCTCGACCACGTTGCCCGTGCCGGCCTCGCCCTTCGAGCGGATCATGGCCGCACCCTCGGCGATGCGGCGCAGGGCCTCGCCCAGGTTGGTGGCGCCACAGACGAAGGGGGTGGTGTACGCCCACTTGTCGGAGTGGTTGACCTCGTCGGCCGGGGTCAGGACCTCGGACTCGTCGATGTAGTCGACGCCGAGGGACTGGAGGACCTGGGCCTCGACGAAGTGGCCGATGCGGGACTTCGCCATGACCGGGATGGAGACGGCCTCGATGATCTCTTCGATCATGTTCGGGTCGGACATCCGGGCGACGCCGCCGTCCTTGCGGATGTCGGCGGGAACCCGCTCCAGGGCCATGACGGCCACGGCGCCGGCGTCCTCGGCGATCTTCGCCTGCTCGGCGTTGACCACATCCATGATCACGCCGCCCTTGAGCTGCTCGGCCATGCCGCGCTTGACGCGGGAGGTGCCGATCGCCGACTCGGCGGACTGCGGGGTGGAGGGAAGCGTGCTCACGGATTGACCTCACTCGAAAGGAAAGATTCAGGCGCTACTGGTGATCGCCGGGGCGACCTGGTGGTACTGGACCGAGGAAACCTTCTCGACCAGTCCACGGCAAGGGCCAATGTGCAGCCGGTGGCTCCTTGTGATTTGGCCATTGGGTACAAGTTAAGGCCGCTCGGCCAGATCCACCGGAGGCTCGTCGTCCATCTCGAAGGCCAGCGGGAACGGTGCGTGGCCCGCGAGCCGGAACCAGCGGACCTTCCGGTGCCGGCGCAGGGCCCTGGCCGCGCGTACGGAGTCGTTGAGGAACCGGCGTGCCATCGGCACCCGGCGGACCGCCGCGGCGAGCTCCTCGGTGGCCTCCGCGCCGCCCCGGGCGGCCTTGAGCGCGTCGACCTGCCCGACGTCGGCGAACACCGCCCGCAGTGCCTGGCTGAGCTCGCTCTCGGCTACCTCGCGGTGCTCCTCCTCCGCTTGGCGGGCGGCGTGCGCGGCCTCGTACAGGACGAGGGAGGAGGCGGGGTCCAGCACCCCGGAGGTCGCCACTTCCAGCACCACGGAGGCCCGGCGGACGAGCTGCGCGTCGAGACCGGCGCGGGCGGCGTCCATCCGGGAGTGCAGCCGGTCGAGCCGGCCGGCGGTCCAACTGAGGTAGACCCCGACGAGGCCGAGGCCGAGGGCAATCCAGACAAGGGTTTCGATCACGGGCCGCGACTCTACCTTTCGACGCGGAGCTCGCACCGCTCAGCGCTGGCGCGCTTCCCGGGCTTCGCCCCGCTGCGCCGGGCACCTTCTTGACGCGGAGCTCGCACCGCTGCGCGGGCTTCGCCCCGCTGCGCCGGACTCCGTCCGGCGGTGGTCGGGCGGGGGTTTGGCCACCGCCGCCTGTTGCCGGGGCCGGTGGGCGGGTGCGGGTGGGCTGCCCTGCGGGGCTGGGTCCCCTACCCGCCCTTCGCCCGTTCCCCGGGCTCCGCCCGGACCCGCGCCTCAAACGCCGGCGGGGCCAGAATTTCCCTCCGGGCAACCCAGCCTCGCCGCCGCGCCGCACGGTCAGGGCCGACTCCTGCCCGAATCCAGCCCCTCCGGCGTTTGAGGAGCGGGGGTCCGAGGGCTGGCCCCCGGAAACGGGTCCGGGGCGCAGCCCCGGGGAACGGGCGAAGGGCGGGTAGGGGACCTTTCGCCCCGCGCAGCGGCACACCCGCAGCCGGGGTCCCGTGGGGACGGGCCGCCGCGGCAGCACCCGGACCGGAGCCCGGACGGGGCCAGGGACCGGACCGGGCCGGGGTCCGGACAGGCCCGGACAGGCCCGGACCGGACCGGGCCCGGGCCGGACCGGGCCCGGAGGGGCTACGCGTCGCGGGAGAGGCCCAGGCGGGTGCGGAGCGGGATCCGCTCGTCCGCCGCCACCGCCGCCGCGCCGTCGGTCACCGTTTCGTAGACGGCCAGGATGTCCGCCGCCACCGTCGACCAGTCGAAGCGGCGTACGTGGGCCGAGCCGCGGGTGCTCAGTTCCGCGCGGCGGGCGGGGTCGCGCAGGAGGGCCACGGCCGAGGCCGCCAGGGAGTCGGGGTCCTCGTTCGAGAACAGCTCCCCCGCCGCCCCCTGGTCCAGGACCTGCGCGAAGGCGTCGAGGTCGGCCGCGAGGACGGCCGCCCGGGCCGAGAGCGCCTCGACCAGGATGATGCCGAAGCTCTCGCCGCCCGTGTTCGGGGCCACGTACACGTCGACGCTGCGCAGCAGCCGCGCCTTGTCCTCGTCCGAGACCATGCCGAGGAACTCGACCCGGGAGCGGAGTCCGGGCGGCAGGGAGGCGACCGCCTCCTCCTCGTCGCCGCGGCCCGCCACCAGGAGGCGTACGTCCGGGCACTGCTCCACGATGCGGGGGAAGGCCGCCATGAGGACCGGCAGGCCCTTGCGCGGTTCGTCGATCCGGCCGATGAAGCCGAGGGTCTGGCCCGACCAGGCCGGGTTCGGGTCGGCCTTGGCGAAGAAGTCCACGTCCACGCCGTTGGGGATGACCACGGCGTCCCCGCCGAGGTGCTCGACCAGCGTGCGCCGCGCGTACTCGCTCACCGCGATCCGGGCGCTGATCTTCTCCAGCGCCGGCTGCAGGATCGGGTACGCCGCGAGCATCGCCCGGGAGCGCGGGTTGGAGGTGTGGAAGGTGGCCACGATCGGGCCCTGCGCCGCCCAGCAGGTCAGCAGCCCGAGCGAGGGGGCCATCGGCTCGTGGATGTGGACCACGTCGAAGACCCCGTCGTGCAGCCAGCGCCGTACGCGGGCCGCCGACAGGAAGCCGAAGTTGAGCCGGGCCACCGAGCCGTTGTACGGCACCGGCACCGCCCGCCCCGCCGACACCACGTAGGGGGGCAGTCCGGTCTCGTCGTCCGACGGGGCCAGGACGGACACCTCGTGGCCGAGGCCGATCAGGTGTTCCGCCAGGTCCCGGATGTGGAACTGGACCCCGCCGGGCACGTCCCAGGAGTACGGGCAGACGATGCCGATCTTCACGCGGAGTGCTCCTCGGGCCGGCCGTCGGTGTCCAGATCGTCGAGCCAGAGCCGCTGGAGCATGTGCCAGTCCTGCGGGTGTTCGGCGATGCCCCCGGCGAAGGCGTCGGCGAGCGCCTGCGTCATGACGGCCGTCTTCTCCTGCCGGGTGCCGTTCCCGGGCACCTCCACCGGGGAGTGGATCCGGCCGTACATCTTCGGCGCGTCCCCGTAGTACAGGGTGGCCGGGAGCAGGACCGCGCCGGTCTGCTGGGCGAGCAGGGCGGGCCCGGCGGGCATCCGTGCGGCCGAGCCGAAGAAGTCCACTTCCACCCCGGAGGCCGACAGGTCCCGGTCCGCGACCAGGCAGACCAGCCCGCCGGAGCGCAGCCGCCGCGCGAGCGTGCCGAAGGCGGCGCCGCCGTTGTGCGGGAGCACCTCCATGCCCAGGCTCTCGCGGTAGGCGACGAAGCGGTCGTAGAGCGTCTCGGGCTTGAGCCGCTCGGCGACGGTGGTGAAGGGGACTCCGATGTGGGTGACGGCCCAGGCGCCGGCGAGGTCCCAGTTGGCCAGGTGCGGGAGGGCGACGATCACTCCGCGTCCGGAGGCCAGGGCCTCGCGCAGGATGTGGTCGTCCTTCATCTCCACGTCGGAGCTGAATCGTTCCTTGGCCATGGTCGGCAGGCGGAACGACTCCATCCAGTACCGCATGTAGGAGCGCATGCCCTCGTGCGACAGCTCGCGCAGCCGCTCGGGCGTCGCGTCCGGCACCACCCGGGCCAGGTTCGACTCCAGGCGCAGCACGCTCTTGCCGCGCCGCTTCCAGACGAAGTCCGCGATCCGCCGGCCGAGGGCCGCGGCGGCCGGCTCGGGCAGCTTCTTGACCCCGGCCCAGCCGAGCCCGTAGAGCCCGTCGACCAGCTTGTCCTGTGCCTTGCCCATCAGGGCGTACCGCCTTCGGAGGGAGCACCCGCGGCAGCGGCGGCGTCGGCCTCGGCCGATTCGCGCCGTACGGTCACCACGCGCTGGATCAGGGTCACGAGCGAGCCCGCCGCGACCACCCACAGCGCGATCGGCAGCAGCAGGCCGATCCACGAGGGGACGCCGAAGGTCTCCAGACCGGACAGGCCGGCGGCGACGAGCGTGATCACCAGGCGTTCGGCGCGCTCGATGAGCCCGTTGACGGCCACCGGCAGGCCGATCGACTCGCCGCGGGCCTTGGTGTACGAGACGACCTGGCCGCTGGCCAGGCAGAAGATGGCGACGGCGCAGAGCGCGTTGTTGTTCCCGGAACCCGCGTACCAGAGTGCGAGTCCGCCGAAGATCGCCGCGTCCGCCACCCGGTCGAGGGTGGAGTCGAGGAACGCGCCCCACCGGCTGGAGACGCCGGCCTGACGGGCCATGTTCCCGTCCACCAGGTCGGAGAAGACGAAGAGCGTGATGGTGATCGTGCCCCAGAAGAACTCGCCCATGGGGAAGAAGACCAGGGCTCCGGCCACCACTCCGGCCGTGCCGATGAGGGTGACCGCGTCGGGACTCACTCCCATCCGGAGCAGAAGAGCGGCGAATGGCGTGAGAACACGCGTGAAGAATGCACGCGCGTACTTGTTCAGCATGGCCTTCCCGGAGGGTCGCTGGGCCGCACGGCCACCACGGCCACCGGCTGGCCCATCGTAGCCAGGGCCCCGGGCCATCGGCGCCGCGCACCCACCGGTTCACACGACGCGGGCCGTTCTCGGGCCGTTCTCGGGCCGTTCGCCACGTTCCGGACGCCCGTCCAGCGGCTCCCGCCGCCTCCCTCCGGGTCCCCGCCGTGCCCCTCCGCGCCCCTGCGGTTCCCGCGGTTCCGGTACGACGTATGGACGGGGTGTGACGGCAGTGCAAAGCTCGAAGGAGGCCTTGGAGGCCTTTTTCCCCTTCATCCCCTCCAATCGGGAGGCACGAGCATCGTGGGAGCCGCATCACACCAATCCGGAGCCGCCGGAAGGGCACCGACGGCCGACCGCCCGGCGTCCGTACGCAACGTCGTGCTGGTCGGCCACAGCGGATCCGGCAAGACCACCCTGGTCGAAGCCCTGGCCCTGACCGCCGGCGCCGTGAACCGGGCCGGGCGCGTCGAGGACGGCGCCACCGTCTCCGACTACGACGAGATCGAGCACCGCCGTCAGCGCTCCATCCAGCTCTCCCTGGTCCCCGTGGAGTGGGCCGGGATCAAGATCAACATCTTGGACACCCCCGGTTACGCCGACTTCGTCGGAGAGCTCCGGGCCGGACTGCGCGCCGCCGACGCGGCCCTCTTCGTGATCTCGGCGGCCGAGGACGGCGACGGGCTCTCCGGAGCCACCCGGATGGTCTGGGACGAATGCGCCGCCGTCGGCATGCCGCGCGCCATCGTCGTGACCCACCTGGAAGCCGCCCGCGCCGACTACACGCAGATGACCACGGTGTGCGGCGACGCCTTCGGAGCGGACGACCCCGATGCCGTGCGCCCGCTCTACCTGCCCCTGCACGGCCCCGCCGCCCCCGACGGCCACGCCCCGGTGACCGGACTGCTCGGGCTGCTCTCCCAGCGCGTCTACGACTACACCTCCGGCGACCGCGTCGAACGCGACCCGGACCCCGGCGAGCTCGCCCTGATCACCGACGCCCGCGCCCGGCTGATCGAGGGGATCATCGCCGAGAGCGAGGACGAGACCCTCATGGACCGCTACCTCGGCGGCGAGGACATCGACCTCAAGACCCTGGTCGACGATCTGGAGCGCGCCGTGGCCCGCGGCACCTTCCACCCCGTCCTGATGGCCGCACCCGCCGCCGACGGCGCCCGCAAGGGCCTGGGCACCGTAGAGCTCCTCGAACTGATCACCGGGGGCTTCCCCACCCCGCTGGAGCGCGCGCCCGTGGGGGTCACCACGCCCGACGGCACGCCCCGCCCCGCGGTCACCTGCGATCCGGACGGGCCGCTCGTCGCCGAGGTGGTGAAGACCTCCTCCGACCCCTACGTCGGCCGCGTCTCGCTCGTCCGCGTCTTCTCCGGCACCCTGCGCCCCGACGAGACGGTGCACGTCAGCGGCCACGGACTGACCGACCGCGGACACGAGGACCACGACGTGGACGAGCGGATCGGCGCCCTGACCTCCCCCTTCGGAAAACAGCAGCGCACCCTTTCCCACTGCATCGCCGGCGATCTGGCCTGCGTGGCCAAACTCACCCGCGCCGAGACCGGCGACACCCTCTCCGCCAAGGACCGGCCCCTCCTGATGGAGGCCTGGTCCATGCCCGACCCGCTGCTCCCCCTCGCCATCGAGGCCCACAGCAAGGCCGACGAGGACAAGCTCTCCCAGGGCCTGGCCCGGCTGGTCGCCGAGGACCCGACCATGCGGCTCGAACAGAACCCGCACACCCGCCAGCTCGTCCTGTGGTGCCTCGGCGAAGCCCATCAGGACCTCGCCCTCGAACGGCTGCGCACCCGGTACGGGGTCCAGGTCGACCCGGTCCCGCACAAGGTCAGCCTCCGCGAGACCTTCGGCTCCAAGGCCGGCGGCCGCGGACGGCACGTCAAACAGTCCGGCGGGCACGGCCAGTTCGCCATCTGCGAGATCGAGGTGGAGCCGCTGCCGCCGGGCACCGGCATCGAGTTCGTCGACAAGGTCGTCGGCGGGGCCGTGCCGCGCCAGTTCATCCCGTCCGTGGAGAAGGGCGTCCGCGCCCAGGCCGCCCGGGGCCTCGCGGCGGGCTACCCGCTGGTCGACGTACGCATCACCCTGCTCGACGGCAAGGCCCACTCGGTGGACTCCTCCGACGCCGCCTTCCAGACCGCGGGCGCCCTCGCCCTGCGCGAGGCCGCCGCCGGGGCCCCGGTCCGGCTCCTCGAACCGGTCGCCGAGCTCGCCGTGCTCGTTCCCGACGAGTACGTCGGCCCCGTCATGAGCGACCTCGCCGGCCGCCGGGGCCGCGTCGTCGGCACGGACGCCGCGGGCGCCGGCCGCACCCGGGTGCTCGCCGAGATCCCCGAGATCGAGATCGGCCGGTACGCCGTCGAGCTGCGCTCCGTATCGCACGGCACGGGGCAGTTCAGCCGTACGTACGCGCGCCACGAGCCGATGCCGCCACAGATAGCGGACAAGCTGCGCGAACAGTCAGAGAAGGGAAGCCAACTGACATAGCGTCATCCTGACCGCCCACCCAACCCGCTTGCGGTGGGCGGTATTTGGCTGTCCCATGACCACGGGGAGGAATCGGCCGATAGGCTCGTCCGCGCGTGAGTCGGGCAGGCCGAAGGGGTAGACCAAGCGGGTGGGCCCGGCGGGTGGGCCCAGCAAGTGGGCACAGCAGTCGGCACGGCGCGCAGGGCGGGAACGCCGCACCGGGGAACACCACCCGGAGCGGGCGGCATCGCGGGCAGGCCCGCACACGAGGCACACGAGTACGACGCACAGCGATGGGGGCAGCGGTGGCGGACGACGGATTCGACTTCAGGCCCGGGGCACAGATCCCACTCCAGGGCGGCGGCGGCCAGACCGCCGCGACCAACGCCCTCGCTTCCGCCGCCTACCGGGACGGCGGACGCGACACCAAGCTGGAAGAGATACTCAAGGCCAACAACGAGTACCACGAGTCCGTCGTCAAACCGGCCAAGGTCTCCCTGCTCGCGCCCAATCTCGGCGAGGCCTTCTGCCGCGCCGTCGAGGCCCGCACCATCCCGCCCACCCGCAAGCCCCTCATCCAGTCCTTCGGCGCCGACCCGCAGACCGTCGTCGAGCACTGCCTGGCCGCCTCCCGCATCCGCAAGGAGCGCGACCGCAAGCTCCGCCTGATCATGCTCGTCTGCGGGGTCGTGTTCCTCCCCGGCCTGCTGCTGTGGCTCGGCCTGTTCTGGGCCCGCAAGGCCCTGGCGGGCTCCAAGGCCAAACGGGCCTCCTGGATGGGCACGGCGCTCCTCGTCGGCGTGGGCCTGGTGGTCGCCGTGCTCATGTTCCGGCTCCCGGTGACCGGCTTCCTGGGCCTCTACGTCCGCGCCATGGTCATCGCCCCGGTCGTCGGCTGGTTCCTCGCCCGCCGGCTCTGCGAGGCCACCGCGGAAGACCTGCGCTCCCGCTGGGACGGGCTCCTCGCGGGCGGCGGCGGGGTGGCCGCCAAGATCCCGGAGGCCGTCCCCGGCAACCCCGACGAGAAGGCCCGCGAGGACCTGCGCCACTCCCTGGCCAAGCTCACCGCCGAGGACCGCAGCAATGCCGTCTTCTACGCCGGCCCCAAGGGCATCCTCGGCATGGGCACCCGCTGGGGCAGCTGGCAGATGGCCGAGGAGCTCGCCCCCAAGAACGAGGGCCACGAGATCCACCCGTTCCGCAGCTGGGACGTCATCCGCGCGATCGACACCCAGCTGCGCAAGCTGGAGCGCGGCCCCCTGCACACCGGCGGTCTCCCGCCCGCCTCCATCAAGCACTGGATCGTCAGCCCGGTCGGCGAGGGCGCCAAGGAAGTGACCCTCCCCAGCGGAGCGGACGTGGACACCTTCCTGGTCAAGCCGCACGAGATCACCCGGATCTGCAACGAGCAGCAGTTCAGCGCCGGCAACCGGCACTACCTCGGCATCCAGTACCCGCTCTGGGACGGCCAGCTCGTGATCACCATGCTGGTCACGGTCACCGTGCTCTACAAGACCCTGCGCGTGGAGGTCACCGGACACGCGCTCGGCCCGGTGCACGGCCTGTTCACCACCAAATCGGCGGCGCCCGTGGACGAGGTCGCCAAATCCGTGCGCTTCTGGGAAACCGTGGAGCTCAAGCGGCCCGTGGTCGACACGAGCGAGGTCGTACGCCTCGCCGTGCGCGCGCCGCTCACCTGGTACCCGCCGCTCCTGGACTTCCTGGGCGGCAAGCTCGTCCTCCCGGAGCCCTTCGGCGTCCGCCACGTCTGGGCCGGCCAGCCGTGGCGCCACCGCTTCATGGCGGACGACGCGATGCGCGCCGCGACCCCGGTCCTGCGGGCGGTGCACACCGCCGCGATGCGGGTCCTGGAGGAGAACGGGGTCGACACCGAACGCTTCACCAACCGCTCGATGATCGTCAGCGGTCTGGTCCAGGACGCCGCACCGCGCAAGGCGGACGTCTACGACGCGTGAGCCCCGGCCCACCGGCCGGGCCCCATCGGGTGGGGCCCGGCCGGTGGTCTCAGCCGGTGGGCCCGGCCGGTGGTCTCAGCCCGTGGGCCCGGCCGGTCGTCTCAGCCCGTGGGCCCGGCCGGTCGTCTCAGCCCGTGGGCCAGGCCGGTCGTCTCAGCCCGTGGGCCAGGCCGGTCGTCTCAGCCCGTGGGCCAGGAGTCGGCCAGCATCTGCCGCGTGTCCGCGAGGAGTTGGGGCAGCACCTTGGTGTGGCCCACGACCGGCATGAAGTTCGTGTCCCCGCCCCAGCGGGGCACGATGTGCTGGTGCAGGTGCGCGGCGATGCCCGCTCCGGCGGCCTGGCCCTGGTTCATGCCGATGTTGAACCCGTGCGCACCGGAGGCCTTGCGCAGCGCGACCATCGCCCGCTTCGTCAGGTCGGCGAGTTCGAGGGTCTCGGCGGCGTCCAGGTCCGTGTAGTCGGCGACGTGCCGGTACGGCACGACCATCAGGTGGCCGCCGTTGTACGGGTAGAGGTTCAGCACGGCGTAGACGTGCTTGCCCCGGGCCACGACCAGGCCGTCCTGGTCCGACATCTCCGGAATCCCGCAGAAGGGACAGCCGTCCCCGGCCTCCGGCCCGGTCGGCTTGTTCTCCCCCTGGATGTAGGCCATCCGGTGGGGCGTCCACAGACGCTGGAACGCGTCCTGCGTGCCCACACCGATCTGCTGCTCCGGCTCAATCGTCATGGGATGCAGCATATGACCTTGCCCCCGAGCGGCGTGTCGCCGGGGCGAACACCGGTGTGCGGGACGCGATGCTGGGCCCATGAACGATGCACCCGAGACCGGTGACCAGGCCTGGGAACGCCGGACCGAGCTGCCGCTGTTCTACGCCTCCCTGCTCTTCCTGGCCGCCTACGCGGTCTCCGTCCTGGCCTACCGAGCCCACCCGCTCTGGCGGGACATCGGTCTCGGCGTGGTCGCGCTGACCTGGATCTGCTTCATCGTGGACTACCTGGCCCGGCTGATCCTGAGCGGCATGCGGCCGCTGCGCTTCGTCCGCGTGCACTGGCTGGACACCCTGATCGTGCTGCTGCCGATGCTGCGGCCGCTGCGCATGGTCAAGGTCCACAACGCGATCCAGGCCCGGCGGAGCCGCCCGCGCCAGGGGCTCCACGCGCGGGTGATGTCGTACGCCGGCCTTTCGGCCGGGCTGCTCGGGTTCGCGGGCGCGCTCGCGGTCTACCACTTCGAGCGCCGGGCCCCGGAGGCCACGATCCACACCTTCGGGGACGCGGTGTGGTGGGTGGCCGAGACGCTGACCACGGTGGGCTACGGGGACATGGCCCCGGTCACCCCGATGGGCCGGATCATCGCGGCGTTCCTGATGGCGGGCGGCCTGGCGCTGCTGGGCGCGGTGACGGGCTCGTTCTCCTCCTGGATGCTCCAGGTGTTCCGCCGCCAGGACGAGGAGGAGCCCCCGGGGACCTGAGGTCCCCGGGGGCTCCGGGCCGTCGCGGCGGCCACCGCCGCCACAAGCGTCACACCTGGACGCGGCGCTCCACGACGTCGACGAGCTTCGCCAGCGCCTGGTCGCGCGGGACGCCGTTCTCCTGCGAACCGTCGCGGTAGCGGAAGGAGACGGTGCCCGCGGCCATGTCCTCGTCACCGACGATGATCATGAAGGGGACCTTCAGCTTCTGCTGGTTGCGGATCTTCTTCTGCATGCGGTCGGAGGAGGCGTCCACCTCGACGCGCAGGCCCTTCTTCTTCGCCTCGGCGGCGAACTCCTGCAGGTACTCGACGTGCGAGTCGCCGATCGGGATGCCGACCGCCTGGACCGGGGCGAGCCACGGCGGCATGACGCCCGCGTAGTGCTCCAGCAGGACGGCGAAGAACCGCTCGATGGAACCGAACAGCGCACGGTGGATCATGACCGGCCGCTGCTTGGTGCCGTCGGGGCCGGTGTACTCCAGGTTGAAGCGCTCCGGCAGGTTGAAGTCGAGCTGCACGGTCGACATCTGCCAGGTGCGGCCGATCGCGTCACGGCACTGGACCGAGATCTTCGGGCCGTAGAACGCGGCGCCGCCCGGGTCCGGGACC
Source organism: Streptomyces tatrensis (assembly GCF_049310065.1). NCBI lineage: Bacteria > Bacillati > Actinomycetota > Actinomycetes > Kitasatosporales > Streptomycetaceae > Streptomyces > Streptomyces tatrensis. The sequence continues at coordinate 2,000,324 of NZ_JBMDLB010000011.1, forward strand.
AGGGGCAGGCCCTGCTTCTCGGCGACCTGCTGGAGGGTGGCGGTGGCCTCCTCCCAGATCTCGTCCGAGCCGACGAACTTCTCCGGGTCCTTGGTCGACAGCTCCAGGTAGAAGTCGGTCAGACCGTAGTCGCGGAGCAGGTTCAGCACGAAGGTCAGCGTGCGGTCGAGCTCCTCCGCCATCTGCTCCTTGGTGCAGTAGATGTGCGCGTCGTCCTGGGTGAAACCGCGCGAGCGGGTCAGGCCGTGCACGACGCCGGACTTCTCGTACCGGTACACGGTGCCGAACTCGAAGAGGCGCAGCGGCAGTTCGCGGTAGGAGCGGCCGCGCGCGTCGAAGATCAGGTTGTGCATCGGGCAGTTCATGGGCTTGAGGTAGTAGTCGGTACCACCGTCGAGCTGCATGGGGGGGTACATGCCCTCCGCGTACCAGTCCAGGTGGCCGCTCTTCTCGAAGAGGGTGCCCTTGGTGGCGTGCGGGGTGTAGACGAACTCGTAGCCCTCTTCCTCGTGCCGCTTGCGCGAGTAGTCCTCCATGGTGCGGCGGATGACGCCGCCACGGGGGTGGAAGACGGCCAGGCCGGAGCCGATCTCGTCCTGTACGGAGAACAGGTCGAGCTCGGTGCCGAGCTTGCGGTGGTCGCGCTTCTCGGCCTCCACGAGGAAGTCGAGGTGGGCCTTCAGCTCCTCCTTCGACGGCCACGCGGTGCCGTAGATGCGCTGGAGCATCGGGTTCTTCTCGCTGCCGCGCCAGTAGGCGGCGGCGTTGCGCATCAGCTTGAACGCCGGGATGTTGCGGGTGGTCGGCAGGTGGGGGCCCCGGCAGAGGTCCTTCCAGCACAGGTCGCCGGTCTTGGCGTCGAAGTTGTCGTAGATGGTCAGCTCGCCGCCGCCCACCTCGACGTTCGCGCCGTCGTCGGTCGAGGCCGAACCCTTGATGCCGATGAGCTCCAGCTTGTAGGGCTCGTTCGCCAGCTCCTCGCGGGCCGCCTCGTCGGTGACGACGCGGCGGGCGAAGCGCTGGCCGCGCTTCTGGATCTCCTGCATCTTCTTCTCGATGGCCTTGAGGTCATCGGGGGTGAAGGGCTTCGCGACGTCGAAGTCGTAGTAGAAGCCGTCCCGGACCGGCGGGCCGATGCCCAGCTTGGCCTCGGGGAACAGCTCCTGCACGGCCTGCGCCATGACGTGCGCGGTGGAGTGGCGCAGGATGTCGAGGCCGTCCGGGGAGGAGATCTCCACGGGCTCGACGGTCTCGCCGTCCTTCACCTCGTACGCGAGGTCCTTCAGCTCACCTGCGATGCGCGCGGCGACGATGGTGCGCTCGCCGGCGAAGAGCTCTGCCGCCGTAGTGCCCGTGGCCACCACGCGCTCGTCCCGCTCGGAATCGCGTTGGATGATCACACGGACGTCTGACACCGGTCTGCTCCTGACTCAGGGGGTGCGCGAGCGGATCACTGCGCGTCTGAATCGTACCGAGCGGATGGGCTGCGCCGCTAAACGGTTAGGGCGTCGCCCGACACGGAGCACGCAACGGCGACCCTGCGGGGCTGTCCCCTACCCGCCCTTCGCCCGTTCCCCGGGCTGCGCCCGGACCCCCTGGGGCTCCGCCCCAGACCCCGCGCCTCAAACGCCGGCGAGGCTGAGTTTTGCCGCGCAGCGGCAAAACCAGCCCGTCCGGCGTTTGAGGACCGGGTCCGGGCAGCGCCCGGGGAACGGGCGAAGGGAGGGTAGGGGACAGCCCCGCAGGGCAGCCGGGGCGCGCACCGACGCGTCAGTCGTCCGACGGCAGGACGTCCCCCGCATCGAGGGACTCGTCCAGGGACTTCATCAGCCGGTCCCGCTCGACCTCGTCCAGCGGTACCGGACGGACATCCGCGGCATCCGTCAGGCGGCGGAAGCCGCCCCGGCGCTGCAGGCGGCCGCTGACCCGGATCGGCAGTCCGACCAGGTGCGCGTGGCCCGCCACCCGGTACGACTCCTCGTCGAGCGCCACCCGGACGTACGGGATCTCCGCCCCGGCGAGGACCCGCAGCCGGACCGTGCCCCCGCCCCCGGGGGCCGAGCGGCGCATCCGGACCACCGCTCCCGCCACCCGGACCGGCACCGCCGGCTCGTCCCGCGTGTAGCGCGCGGCCGCCTCCCGGAGCACCGGGAGGTCGCCGGGCGAGAACTCCACCGGCTCCGGCCGGGCGGCGCACCCCGCCGGAACCCCGGCCGCCGGGGCCCACGCGAGGGCCACCCGGGCCCCTTCCGAGCCGTGGACCAGCGAGATGAGCGCCTCGGCGAGTTCCCGGCTGACCCCGGCCTCGACCGCCGCGTCGAAGGCTTCCATGCCGCCGGTGGCCCGCCGGTAGTCCACCGCCTCGCGGGCGGCGTGCAGCGCGTGGTGCAACCGGGTCACGGTGCCGCGGCCCCCGTCGACGGGGACGTACGCGGTCAGCCGCCGGCCGCCCGGAGCCGGCCCGACCAGGACCCCCTCCAGCGCCCGCTCCGCCTGGCCCCGGTGCCGGGCTCCGTAGTACCCGGCCCGCGCCCGGTCGGCCAGGGCTCCGGCGAGGAGCAGCTGGCGGGCGGCCGAGCGGAGCTGTTCCTGGACCGTCCAGTCGGCCTCGCCCTGGAGCCCGTACGCCCCGCGCGGGATCTCGCGGTCCCAGCGGATCTCGTCGCTCGGCACGCTGAGCCCGTACAGCACCTCGCGCGCCGACGGCAGCGCGCTGCGCGAGAGCGCGGTGAGCGCCTCTTCGAGCAGGTCGGCGCAGTCGGGGAAGGCCCGGCTCTCGGGGACGAGGAGGCTGGTGCCGCCGCTGCCCGTGGTGTGCGGGGCGGGCGGCGTCCAGCGCCCGTACCGTCCGGCTGCACCGCCGCGGCGCAGCCAGCCGTGCCGGTGCAGCAGCGCGCCGAGCACGAGCGGATCGATCTGCGCGGGATCGGGGGCGCCCGCGGCGAACTCCTGTGGGGAGAGCGGCTCCAGGTGCGGTGACTGCCAGTTCATCAAGGTGTCCCTCCCGACCCGACCCGGGTCATGATCTCGCAGAGCGCCCGGTCGTCGAAGATCCGCGTGGTCGGGATCCGTACGGTGGTCCGGCGCCGGCCGGTCACGGGGTGTCCGGCGAGATTGGTCCAGTAGCAGCAGTGCCGCAGGTCGAGCCGGTCGTGGCCGGCGCTCAGCCATTGGTCGCGTTCCCGCGGGACGAGCATCACGACGAGGATCTTGTGCACGGCGACCGGGCTGCGGGCCAGCTTCACCAGGTGCTCGTTGTCGAGGGTGAAGCCGAAGGTGGGCCCGGCCGGCCGGGCCGGTATCTGGTAGGTCGCCTTGAGCTGGACCTTGATGGTCACCTCGTCGTCGATGACGTGCTCGGGGGCGCCGTGGCTGACGTGCCAGTCGATGCCGTTGTCGGGAAAGGGCTGGGACAGCGAGCAGCCCGCCGCGGCGACGACGGCGTGCAGGTATCCCACCTGAAGGGTCTCCATGCAGGCGGTGGTGGCGAGCGTGCCGCGCAGCGGTCGGTCCCGCGGGTCGGTCCGCGGATCGATCTGCCCCGCGAGCACCCCGCCCGGTTCGGGCTGCGCGAGCGCCATGGCCGGCTCCCCATGCCTTCCGGGCTGTCCCGTTCGCACGCGGCCGTGACAGGCCGCGTCAGGTACGTGTCAGGGTGTCGGGGTTGACGACCGGTCATGTGTGCGGTCCCCCAGTTGAGTTGTCTCCGCAGTCGGCGGCCCGCAAACGGCGTACGGGGCAAAGAGCCCGGGTATCACCGTTTCGGGCAAGGGTGGCGGGGCCTGGGGCGCGGTGCCCGGGAGGGGCCATCTGCCGACGGGTGACGAGGAGTTCGCCATGACACGCTGGTACGAGGGCCCGCTGGCCGCATTCGACACGGAGACGACCGGGGTGGACGTGGAACAGGACCGGATCGTGTCCGCCGCGCTCATCGTGCAGGAGTGCGCGGGCGGCCGGATCCGCTCGACGCGCTGGCTGGTCAATCCCGGCATCCCGGTACCCCCGGGGGCCACGGAAGTGCACGGTCTGACCGATGAGCACCTCCAGCGCAACGGGCGGTGGCCCGCGCCGGTGGTGGAGGAGATAGCCCGCGCGCTCGGGGAGCAGCAGGTGGCGGGGAGGCCGGTGGTGGTGATGAACGCGCCGTTCGACCTGACGCTGCTGGACCGGGAGTTGCGCCGGCACCGGGCGTCCTCACTGTCCCGGTACCTGGACAACCGGCCGCTGACGGTGCTGGATCCGCGGGTGCTGGACAAGCATCTGGACCGCTACCGCAAGGGGCGCCGGACGCTGACGGATCTGTGCGCGCACTACGGGATAGAGCTGGAGGGGGCCCATGACGCGGGCGCGGACGCGCTGGCCTCCCTGGAGCTCGTACGGGCCGTGGGGCGCCGGTTCGCGGGCCGGCTGGAGCGGCTGTCGCCGGCGGAGCTGCACACGCTCCAGCAGGTGTGGCACGCGGCGCAGGCGCGGGGACTGCAGGCGTGGTTCGCCCGGCAGGGCACGCCCGAGTCGGTGGATCCGCACTGGCCGCTGCGGCCGGAACTGCCCGCGGCGGCGTGAGGGACCTGCGCGGAGGGACCCGCATGGGGCCCCGTACATGCGGAAGGCCGGTCCGTCATAAGACGGACCGGCCTGTCCCGGTGGGCGATACTGGGATCGAACCAGTGACCCCTTCGGTGTGAACGAAGTGCTCTCCCGCTGAGCTAATCGCCCGGGAACGGTGTGAACAATACAGAAGGCCCGGGGCTGGTTCAAACCGCTTCCGGCCCGCCCGCCAGATGTGCGGCGAGCCCGCGCCGCCCGGCCCGCATCATCAGGGTGTGGTTGAGCCGGAACACCGGCCGCCCGGGGAAGGCGAGCACCCGCATGAGGGGGCGGCGCACCTCGACCTCCTGCTCGTACAGGGCCCGTGTGCCGCCGGACCGCGGTCGTACGGTCCAGCGCGCCCAGCCCTCCAGGTCGCCGAGCAGGGCGACCTCCAGGATTCCGCGCACGGGGTCCCGCAGGAGTTCGGCCGCGCTCACGCGCAGGGTGTACGGGAGGGCGGAGCGGATGAGGGCGGTCCCGCTGCTCCCGCCTCCGGCGGGGGCGACGGCCCGGATCTGGGGCCACCACAGGGGGTAGGACTCGGGGCGTTCCAGCGCCGCGTAGACGCGGGCGGGCGCCGCGTCGAGGTCCCACACGCTGCGGAAGCGGTAACGGGTCCACCGGCCACCGGGGTTGGCGGGAGCGGCACGGCTGCTGCCCGGCGCGTCGCCGCGGCTGCTTCGGTCCATGTCTCCAGTCTTGCGCGCGGCGGCGCCGCACACCCGGTACTCAGCCGGAACTCACCCGGAGATGAGTACGCGCACCCATGTCCTGACGGGGTGACGGGCACCACACTCCGAACCATGGACAACCCCCTGCCGCCGGCCGAAGAGCTCGTGCTCATCGACCGCGAACTGATCCAACTCGACGCCCGGCGCCACTTCCTGCTCACGCGCCGCGCATGGCTGCTGGCCGCGCAGGCCCCCCACGCGTGGGGTTCGCAGGCCCGGCCGACCACGCCCGCGCAGGCCACGGAGGCCTCGGCCCCGAGTGCGCAGAACGTGCTGCTGGTCCTGGGCGCGGTGCTGCTGGCCGTCGCGGCGCTGGCGTTCACGCTGGTCAGCTGGGGCTCCCTCGGGATCGCCGGGCGCAGCGCGGTGCTCGCCGTGGTGACGGCGGCGGCGCTGGGCGCCCCGGTGGCGCTGCTGCGCCGGGGACTGCGCTCGACCGCCGAGGCGGTGGCCGCCGTCGGCCTGCTGCTGACGGTGCTGGACGCGTACGCGCTGTACGCCTCTCGCATGCCGGAGGTGGACGGCACGGCGTACGCGGCGGGCGCGACCGCGGTACTCGCCGCGGGCTGGGCCGCGTACGGCTGGATGCCGGCCGCGCGGGCGCTGCGGGCCCCCTTGCCCGCGGCGCTGCTGACGGCGCAGCTCCCCTTGCCGCTGGCGGCGCTGGCCGGCGGGGCGACGGCGCCGGAGCTGGGCTGGGCGCTGCTGGCGACGGCGGCCCTGGACGCGGGCCTCGCGCTGCTCCGTCCGGGGCGCTGGTCCTCCTGGGCGGGCGTGGCGGGCTCGGTGGTGGCCGGGGCGGCGCTGCTGACAGGTCTGGCGGATTCGGTGGCGGCGGAGTCGGCGGGCGCGGCCCTGGGCCCGTCGGCGCTGCTGGCGGCGGTCGCCGTGCTGGCGCTGGCGGTGGCGTGGCGCACCTCCCGGGCCGCGGTGGCGTTCGCGACGGCGGGCGCCCTCGCGCTGGTGGCCGCCCTGGGCGGTCTGGCGGCGCCGGAGCTGCGCCCGCCCTGGGCCGCGGTCGGGTACCTGGTGGTGGCCCTGGCCCTGCTGGGGGCGCTACGGGTCTCCGCGCTCCCGGAGCCGGTCCGGCGCGGCCTCGCCCTGGCCGGTGCGGGGGTGGCCCTCCTGGCGGCGGTCACCGCCGCGGCCTGGGCGGCGACGGTGCTGCTGGGCCGGCTGCGGGTGCTGGAGGAGGTCTGGTCGGTGACGACGCCGCCCGCGGCTCCCGCCGGGGCGGCCGGGGACGGCCCGGGGCTCGCTCCGCTGGTGGCGCTGCTGCTGACGGCCGGGGCCGCGTGGTGGCTGGTCCGGGTGCTCCCGGGGCGCCGTGAGCCGGGGGTGGCCGCGGTGGTCCTGGGCTGGGCGGCGCTGTTCACGGCGCCCGTGGTGCTGGAGCTCGCCCCGGGTGCTGTCTTCGCGGCCCAGGTCGCGGTGACGCTGGCGGCGGGACTGCTCGCGCTGCGGTCCACGGCGGTGGCGGTGGCCGGCGCCTCCGCGAAGGCCGCCACGGCGGCCGGCGGCAGCCCGGCGGGCTCCGGGTCCGCGCCCGCCGGCGAGGGCATCCCCGCGGGCTCCGGGTCCACGGCGGTCGCGGCGGGCGCCGTTCGCGGCCTCGCCGGGGTGGCCGCGGGTGCCTGCGCGCTGGCGGGGGCCCTGAGCGTGTCCGTGGCGGCCCTGGACGGGCGACTGGCCACCTTCGGGGTGCTGGGCCTGCTGGGGGCCGCCTGCGCGGCGGGGGCGGCCTACCGGCCCGCTCCGGCGTGGGCCCGCTCGGGGGCGGCGGCGCTCGCCGTCGGGTACGCGGCGCTGCTCGCGGTGGCCCTGGGCGCACTGCTGGAGCGGCCGGTGGCCTGGTGGGCGCTGCCCGTACTGCTGGTCCCGGCGGCGGTGGCCGCGCTCGGGCCGCGGCTGGGCCCCGTACGGGTCCCGGCGGAGGTGGCGGCGGCCGCTTCCGGCCTCCTCGCGGCGGCCCTGGCCACCGGGGACGCTCCGGTGCTCGCACTGGTCCTGGCGCTGGCCGGGGTGGTGTGCGCGGCGGCGGCGGTGCGGCCCGAGCGCCGGTCGGCGGCGGGCTGGCCGGCCGGGGCGCTGTTCCTGGCCGCGACCTGGGTACGGCTCGCGGCTTCGGAGGTGACGGTGCCCGAGGCGTACACCCTGCCGGTGACGGCGGCGGCGCTGGCCGTGGGGTTCCTGCGGCGGCGCCGTGACCCGCTGGCCGGGTCCTGGACGGCGTACGGCCCGGGTCTGGCGGCGACCCTGCTGCCGAGCACCCTCGCGGTGTGGGGCGATCCGCACTGGCTGCGGCCGCTGCTGCTGGGGACGGCCGCGCTCGGGGTGACCCTGGCCGGCGCCCGCGGCCGGCTCCGGGCGCCGCTGCTGCTGGGCGGGGCGACGCTGGCGGCGGTGGCCCTGCACGAGCTGACCCCGTACGTGGTCCAGGTGGTGGACGCGCTGCCGCGCTGGCTGCCGCCGGCCCTGGCGGGGGTGCTGCTGCTACTGGTGGGGGCCACCTACGAGAAGCGGCTGCGCGACGCCCGCCGGCTGCGGGATGCCATCGGCCGGCTGAGGTAGCCGGCGGGACGGGATCCGGGGCCGGACGGGTGAAAACGCCAGAGGCCCGGAGACTGTGAAAGTCTCCGGGCCTCTGGTCCGGGTGGGCGATACTGGGTTCGAACCAGTGACCCCTTCGGTGTGAACGAAGTGCTCTCCCACTGAGCTAATCGCCCGGACGCACCGCAAACATTACCGCATGTCAGCGGTGCTCTCCGCCATGGTCGGGCGGGCTCACTGGTCCTTGAGGTTCCAGGGCAGCACGAGCCCGTACTTCCACAGGTAGAAGCCGATCAGGACGCCCGCGATCGCGAGCCCGACGCTCGTCAGGATGATGTTGCGGCGGCGGACCTTCGGGTCCAAGGCCTTCTGCGTGGCTTCGCTGACCTTGCGCTTGGTCCAGCGCAGCGCGAAGTGGGCCCAGGCGAATTCGGTGGCCCAGATCGCCAGGCCCGCGAAGATCGCCACCCAGCCCGGGCCGGGCAGCACCAGCATCGCGACGCCGGCGCCGACGACGGCGAGGCCGACGACGAAGACGCCGACCTGCCAGCTCAGGTGCAGGCCCCGGCGGGCCTTGATGAAGCCCGGCGCCTTGGAGACGTGGAAGACCTTCGGCTCCCCTTCGGCAGCGGCGGACTCGTTGGCGGACTCGTTGGCGGACTCGTTGGTCTCGCGGTCACTCCCCGTGTTCATGGGGTCGAATCTACCGGAGGTCCCAGCACACGTGAATGGTCGTTTGGATCCGCCGTCCGAGGGACCCAGAGGTCCGCAAAACGGTCAGAGGGGTTTACAACGGCACCGTAGGTGGCATGTCGATTTCGCCGACGTGCGAATCCCCGAGCGCACACTGAGCGAAAGGCCCTGGCGCTTATGAACACCACGGTCAGCTGCGAGCTGCACCTGCGCCTCGTTGTGTCGAGCGAGTCCTCACTGCCTGTTCCCGCGGGCCTGCGGTATGACACGGCCGATCCCTACGCCGTGCACGCCACCTTCCACACCGGCGCCGAGGAGACGGTCGAATGGGTATTCGCCCGCGACCTCCTCGCCGAGGGCCTTCACCGGCCCACCGGTACCGGCGACGTCCGTGTCTGGCCGTCCCGCAGTCATGGTCAGGGGGTCGTCTGCATCGCCCTGAGCTCACCGGAGGGAGAAGCGCTGCTCGAAGCACCCGCCCGAGCACTGGAGTCGTTCCTCAAGCGGACGGACGCCGCGGTTCCACCAGGAACCGAACACCGGCACTTCGACCTCGACAAGGAGCTCTCCCACATCCTGGCCGAATCCTGAGCCAGGCCTACAGAGGGAACCCTCCCCCGGCTGAGTCCGGGGGCCGTACGACACCGTCCGACTCGGGGCGACGGTGCACGGCGGACAACCACATACGGAAGTGCCGGCGCTGTTCACGCGGGAGCCACCCGCGCGGACGGCGCCGGTGCGCTGTGCGGGCGACCCGCTAGAGTCGGCCAGCGGCGGCGGCAGCAGACCGTCATCGCAGGCCCGGCCCTTCAGGGAGACCCCGTGCAGATCCCCCACGACACCCGTCGCGCGCTCGACGTCGTCGTCGCGCTGGTGAACACCTCTGCCGAGACGGAGCAGCCCGACGCGCTGGCGGACGTGAACGCGCTGCGCGAGTTCGTCCACGAGTACGCGATCAGCGACGTCGGCGAGCTCAGCGCCCGCGACCTCGCCGGCGTGCGCGCCGTGCGCGGCAAATTCGCCCAGGTCTTCGCGGCACCGAACTCCCGCGTGGCCTCCGTACTGATCAACGAGCTGGTCGCGACGGCCGGCACCACCCCGCAGCTGACCAACCACGACGGCTACGACTGGCACGTGCACTACTTCGCCCCGGGCGCCTCGGTGGGCGACCACCTGGCGGCCGACGGCGGCATGGCGCTGGCCTTCATCGTGGTCTCGGGCGAGCAGGAGCGGCTGCGCCGCTGCGAGGCCCCGGACTGCCGGCGGGCCTTCGTCGACCTGTCCCGCAACCGCTCCCGCCGCTACTGCGACAGCCGTACCTGCGGGAACCGGCTGCACGTGGCGGCGTACCGGGCCCGGCGCAAATCGGAGCTGGGCGCGGAGGCGGGCTCAGAGCAGGAAGAGATCGTGCACGGCGGCGAGCAGCAGAAGGACGCCGATCACGCCTAGGAAGATCATCAGGGGCGGCTGGGAGAGCGCGAAGAGGCAGCCTCTCGGCTCCTCGGCGACGGGGACGGCGGCCGGCGCGGGAACGGCCGGCTCACCCGGTGATGTGTCGAGCATGTCGGGGCGATGATGGCGCAGCGGACCCGCGCGCGCCGCTCAACACGCCAGACGGAACGCGCGAGTTCACCGGATCCCGTCAGATCAGGTGGTTCCCGTACCAGATCACCCCGACGTCATCGCCGACGTCATCGCCCCGACGTCAAATGCCGTGCTTCTTGAGGATCGCCTCAATGTCGGAGAAGTCCTCGGCGGGGGCTGCGGCCGGCGTCGGCCGCTGGCGGGCGCCGTCACCGAGTGAGGGCGCGGAAGCGGCCGGGGCGACGGCCTCCTGCGCCGGGCGGCCCTTGGCGGCCTTCGGCCTCTTCTGCTTCCCCTGCTGCTCCTCGCCCTCCCCCGCGCCCCGTCCGCGCCGCTCTATCGCGCGGGTGGTCGTGAAGAGCAGCCAGGCCAGTCCCAGCACGGCGAACCCGGCCCAGACGGTCGGCTTGAAGACGATGCCGGTCGCCCAGGCCACGACGCCCGTCATCACCAGGCCGACGGGCACCAGCGAGTACGCCGCGATCCGCGTGGCCGCGAGGAATCGCTTGCGGTAGGCGGTCAGCGCGGCGATGCCCAGGCCCGCCGCGGACACCGCGGAGCAAATGGTCTCGGCGAGCATGCGGGGCCTCCAAGGGCGGATCGGTCGGTCGCACCCGGCCGGCGGGCCGGGCGTTCTGTCCCCATCCATCCTGCACCGGCGACCCTCGCCCTGGCCACGGCCGGAGCCCCCGGCGGGCGGATCTCCGGGACACCTCCGGGTCCCGTCTCCTCCCGAGGTCCCGGTCCGTGCCCGTCCCGGCGGACTGGGAGACTGTCCGTATGACCGATTCCGTGATCCTCGACGTCTGGTGCGAACTTCAGTGCCCGGACTGCCACAGCGCTCTGGACGACGTGCGCGCCCTGCGGGCCCGCTACGGCGACCGGCTGGACATCCGGCTGCGCCACTTCCCGCTGGAGAAGCACAAGCACGCCTTCGCCGCCGCGCAGGCCGCGGAGGAGGCCGCCGAGCAGGGCCTGGGCTGGCCGTACGTGGAGGCCGTACTGGCCCGGACCGCGGAGCTCGGCAAGGCCGGCGAGCCGGTACTGATCGAGATCGCGCGCGAACTGGGTCTGGACGCCGAGGAGTTCGACACCGCCCTGATCGACGGCCGGCACATCCTGATCGTGGACGCCGACCAGGCCGAGGGCAAGGCGATCGGCGTGACCGGCACCCCGACGTACGTGATCGGCGGAGAGCGCCTCGACGGCGGCAAGAGCCAGGACGGCCTGCGCGAGCGCATCGAGGAGATCGCCGACCGGCTGCTCGCAGAGACGGCCTAGAGGCAGGGCGGCCTAGATCAGGTCCTTGGCGTAGTTGACGTCGGTCGCCCGGTAGCCGAGGGACTCGTAGAGCCGCACGGCCGGGACGTTGTCGCTGAAGACGTGCAGCGCGAGCACCCGGTGGCCTGCTGCCAGGGCGGTGCGCTCCGCGAGGAGCATCAGGTCCCGGCCGTGGCCGCGGCCCCGGTGTTCCTCGGCGACCGCGACGTCGTAGACGTACGAGTCCCCGCGGTTCGGCGCGACCCACACGGTGCCGACGGGGACGCCGGCCGCCTCCAGTACGCAGATGCTGATGCCGGGGGTCGCCAGGCCCTGGGGCAGCATGGCCGCGTGGTCGTTCTCCGACTTCGTGTGCGCGGCGGCGGCCGACATGCCGCGGCTGATCCAGTTCTGCGCGTACTCCTCCCGTCCCGCCGCGAGCCAGGTCTCGAACTCGGCCTCCGTCATCGGGCGGCCCGCGACCCCCTCGGAGAGGGCGGGCGGCTCGGCCGGGAGTTCCTTGGCCATGTTGCGGCTGTACTCGGCGTACCCGAGGGCGGCGGCCAGGCGCAGCCCGCCGGCCGACCCGGCCGGGACCGACACGCGGACCCGCCGGCAGCCCCAGCCCCGCAGTACTTCCTCGGCGGCGAGCGCGGCGACCGTGGCGCGGCCGCGCCGGCGGTCGGGCTCCTCGACGGCGAGTTCGCGGATCTCGGCGACCGTCGGCCCGAAGGGGGTGTCGGCGGCGAGCAGCAGGGCGCCGACGCGCCTGCTGTTGACGCGGATCTCGTACGGGCGCGAGCGCGCCCCGCCGGTGCTCTGCTGAAGCGGCCCGCTCGGCCGCAGGGTGGTGGTCATCATTCGAGTTCTACCCGCCCTGCGGCCCGATGGACAGCAAAATACGGCCGGTCCCGGTCAGGAGCGGGGGTCGGCGTCCTCGGCGGAGCGGGCGTCGAAGATCCGCATGGCCTCGGCGGTGACGGGGCCGGGGCCGGAGCCCAGCTCGCGCCCGTCGATCCGTACGACGGCCTGGACGTCGCGCAGGGAGGAGGTCAGGAAGACCTCCTCCGCCTGCTCCAGCGCTTCGAAGGGCAGGTCGGTCTCCTTGGCCCCGCACCATTCGGCGACGAGGGCCCGGGTGATGCCCGCGAGGCAGCCGGAGGCCACCGGCGGGGTGTGCAGCTGCCCGTCGAGGACGACGAACACGTTGGAGCCGGTGCCCTCGCAGAGCCGCCCGACGGTGTTGGCGAACAGGGCCTCGGAGGCGCCCGCCCGGTGGGCGGCGGCGAGCGCGACCACGTTCTCGGCGTACGAGGTGGTCTTCAGGCCGGCCACGGCGGAGCGCTCGTTGCGCACCCATGGCACGGTGACCACGGCGGTGGTGTCGGGGCGGCGGGTGGCCCCGGCGAGGGCGACGATCAGCGTGGGGCCGGCCTCGCCGCGGTCGGAGCCGAGCGGGGAGACGCCCCCGGTGTAGGTGACGCGCAGCCGGCCGAGCGGCAGCGCGCCCGCCTCCAGTACGGCGGCGCAGGCGCGGCGCACCTCGTCCAGGTCGGGGTCCGGCAGGCCGAGGCCGCGGGCCGAGCGGGTCAGCCGCTCCAGGTGCCGGGTGAGTGCGAAGGTCGTCCCGCGCTCCGCCTTGAGCGTCTCGAAGACCCCGTCGCCGACGGTGAGGCCGTGGTCGAACACGGACACCTTCGCTTCGTCCGCGTCCCGCAGTGCTCCGTCGAGCCAGATCCTCACCGTACGGTCCTCCCGCTTTCGTCCGTCTGTGCGTCGATCGTGCCGATCGAGGCGATCGCCCCGCCCGCACCGGTCGCGTTCGCTTCGATCACTCCCGACGCTACCCGCAGCAGCCGTGCGGCCTTCAGCTCGGTCTCCGCCCACTCGCGGTCGGGGTCGGAACCCCACGTGATCCCGGCGCCCGTTCCGAAGAGCAGCCGGGGGCCGCCGGGGGCCCTGCGGTCGATCCAGAAGGTGCGGATGCCGACGGCGAGCTCGGCCGTGCCCCGGTCGGCGTCGACCCAGCCGATGCCTCCGCAGTAGGGGCCGCGCGGGGCGGTCTCCAGGGCCTCGATGATCCGCAGGGCGGAGGATTTGGGGGCTCCGGTGACGGAGCCGGGCGGGAAGGTCGCGGCGAACAGCTCGGGCCATCCGGCGCCGTCGGCGAGTTCCCCGGCGACGGTGGACACGAGGTGGACCAGGCCCGGGTGCTCTTCGAGCGCGCACAGTTCGGGGACGGTCACGGTGCCGGTGGCGCAGACCCGGCCGAGGTCGTTGCGCACGAGGTCCACGATCATCACGTTCTCGGCGTGGTCCTTGGGCAGCAGATCGGCGGCGGTGCGGCCGGTGCCCTTGATCGGGCCGGACTCGACGTGGCGGCCACTGCGGCGCAGGTAGAGCTCGGGGGACGCGGTGGCGATCTCGACGCCGTGGGCCGGCAGCCGAATCGTTCCTGCATACGGGGCCGGGTTGCCGCGCGCGAGCAGCGCCGTCAGGGCGTCCACATCGGCGCCCGCCGGGTCGGGAAGCGGCGCGGACATCACGCGGCAGAGGTTGGCCTGGTAGACCTCCCCCGCCTCGATGTGCTCGCGGATGCGGCGTACGCCGGCGGTGTAGGCGGCGCGGTCGAGCGAGGAGGTCCACTCGTCGGCGTCGGGGCCGCGCCAGGCCCCGGGGACGGGGGCCGGCACCGGGTCGGGGCGTATGTCCCCGAAGCGCGCGCAGACGAGACGGCCTTCGAAATCGGCCGTCACCGCCCAGAAGCCGGTGGAGTCCAGGGCGGCGGGATCACTGGTGACATCTCGGAGATCGGTCGCGAGAAGGCCGCCGAAGCGGGCGAGGGGAGGCAGGTCGTGCACGGCTGCGAGTCTATGACCGGTGACGCCCGGGCGCCGGTGAGGCGTCTGCCGGGTGACCGGCGGTGATCGGGCGGCAGCACGCTGCGGAAACGCGTTTTTGAGCTGGCCCGGGAATCCGCTAGAGTTCAACTCGTCGCCAGGGAGCGAAGGGGGAAACCCCCGGAGCGAACACGGTGACCTGCGGACGTAGCTCAGTTGGTAGAGCACCACCTTGCCAAGGTGGATGTCGCGAGTTCGAGTCTCGTCGTCCGCTCAAAGGTGGGGGATCATCTTCCCGAGGACCCCCTGCTTGCTCCATGGTGGAGTGGCCGAGAGGCGAGGCAACGGCCTGCAAAGCCGTCTACACGGGTTCAAATCCCGTCTCCACCTCCAAGGACGATTAGCTCAGCGGGAGAGCGCTTCCCTGACACGGAAGAGGTCACTGGTTCAATCCCAGTATCGTCCACTGGTCCGCAAGGATCCCCGCGCGATTAGCTCAGCGGGAGAGCGCTTCCCTGACACGGAAGAGGTCACTGGTTCAATCCCAGTATCGCGCACGCAGTATGATTCAGACTTGCCACCTGCGGGTTCACACCGCGAACGTGGCCCCGCGCGATTAGCTCAGCGGGAGAGCGCTTCCCTGACACGGAAGAGGTCACTGGTTCAATCCCAGTATCGCGCACCAGTTGTCCGAAAGCCCCGGCCGTTCCCACGGCCGGGGCTTTCGCGTGTGTGGCCCTCCGGCTCAGGAGGAGAAGAGCATCCGGCCGAAGCCGCCCTTGCGATGGCCGTGGCCGTGGCCGTAGCCGCCGTGCTGCGGGGCGCCCCAGGCGGGCGCGGGGGCGGCGTGCTGCTGCGGGTACGCGGCAGGGGCCGGGGCCGGCGGGGCGGCCGGGGGCGGGACCTGGCCGTACTGGGAGGTGTACTGGGACTCCAGGCGGGTCAGCGCCTCGAGCTCGCCGTAGTCGAGGAAGATGCCTCGGCAACCGCTGCACTGCTCTATCTGGACACCGTTGCGGTTGTAGGTGTGCATCATCGCGTGACACTTCGGACACTGCATGACCGGATCAACTCCTCGCCGTTCGCGTCGACACCGGATGCGTACCCGGTGGCGTGAGGCTCACCCTACGACGGAGCCTTCCGCTCCAAGTCGGGCGGGAGGGAGGCAATTCGGGCACAGGCTTCCACCATCAGCCGCTCCATGTCGTCGAGTCGGCGCCGCTCGCGGGCCGCCTTGGCGAGGGCCAGCGCGGCCGTCTGCACGGTGAGCGCCCGGGCGGCGAGGTCGAGTTCCGGCCAGGGGTCGCTGCCGGGCACACCGGCGGCGGGGCCGCCCGCGCCACGGTAGGCGTCGAGGAAGCGCAGCCAGGTCTCCGTGTCCAGCAGCCCGGCGGCGTACCAGGCCGCGGGCCGGGCGAGGTCCCAGGCGGGCGTGCCGAGTCCCAGGTCGTCCACGTCGATCAGCCGCCAGCCCCCGGCCGGGCTCCGGACCAGCTGCCCGAGGTGCAGGTCGCCGTGGCAGAGCGCCCCGCCGGACGGCGCCGGCCCTTCCCCCCGGGCCCACCCGGGGAGCGTGGCCGCGGCGACCCGTACGAGCCGGGCCAGTTCCGCGGCGTCGGCGTCCGCGCCTGCCGTCCCGGCCTGCCCGGCGGGGATGGACACCACGGCGCGGCGGCCCCGGCCGGAGGGCGGCGCGGCGGGGAGGGCGACAGCCGCCCCGGCCAGGGCCTGCCTGCCGCCGGATGCGCGGTCATGGCCGTGGCCCTGGTCGGCAGGGTGTGCCCCGGCCAGGTACCCCCGCCGCGCACCGCCCGGGCTCTCGGCTTCCGCGCCCGCAGGCACGGGACGCCCCGGCACGGCGCGCCGCGGGGCGGCCGGGACCGCGGGCGGGTGCGCCGCGTCGAGGCGGCGCAGGGCGCGGGCGAGTTTCGCCGGGCCGCGCATCGGGGGGAGCGGGTACGGGAGGTGGTGGAGCGGGGTCCGGTGGAGGGCGGCCAGCAGCTCGGCGGCCGGCTCCCAGGGGGCCTCCTCGGGGCGGTCCGGAGCGACCGGAGCACCGTAGGGCCACAGGGAGACGGGCCGGGTTCCGACCAGACCGAGTCCGGTGCGCAGCGGGGGCAGCAGTACTCCGGCCAGCGCGGGGTCCCCGGCCACGCGGATCCGCACCGCCAGTGCGTCGGGATCGCTGTCGCCCGCGTGCGCCTTGGCCACGACGTTCCCGCAGCGGACCACGGTGCCGTCGTCGCGGTCCGCGAGGAGTACGTACTGCGCCGCACCCGCGTACGCGGCGAGCTCGGCCGCGCTCACTCGCTCCAGCGGAACCACGCCTCGGCTCTCCCCGTGCTTGCGCACCCCGGGCGGGTGCTCCTCGGGTCGAGAGTACGCAGCAGGGGGCCGGACGGCAGTGCCCGTACCGCCGGACGGACGCCGTCGGCCACCGCCGGACGGAGTCCGGCGCAGCGGCCCGAAGCCCGGGAGGCGCGCCGGCGGCGAGCGGTGCGAGGGACGCATCGAGGGGGGACGCGTCAAAAGGGGTCGCGCGGGCATGAAAAAGGGTGCTGCGCGTCCGGCTCCCCAGCCGTACGCGCAGCACCCTTCACCTGCCGTCCGTCGACCGCTCCCCCGTCCCCACGGGGTTCGGCCGGTGACAGTCCCGGCCCAGGCCGCTCTCCTGGGCCCGGGGCGCCGCTCAGCGCCCCAGCATCACGCTTACGGACGACGCCTGTGCCACCACCTGGTCGAAGCCTCCGAAGAGGAAGAGCAGGACGGCGGCCAGGGGGAGCACCATGGCCGCGGCCACCAGTGGGTGGCGACGACCGGACTCATGGCCGTTGAACGCGAATGCCTTGCGTCCCTGCCGTGCGATGTCCGCCATGGTCCTCTCCCTGTCGTTTGGCAGCGGCGGGTTTATGACCTCGGGGGACGAGTGCTCTCCACCCGCCGCTTGTCTTCAACACTAGGCGCGGGGAAGGCTCCTGGCCTCATGCCTTCGTACCCATTGCCTGGCCTCCAGGAGGATGAGGAGTCCACCTCGCGTGTACTCCCCTGGGTGGAGACCGGTCCCCCGCTCTGAGGGTCTTCCCGGAGGGGATGACCGGAGCGTGGTGACTTCGCTCACTTCCGTCACTCACCGCACACGTCCGGCCGCCGACCAGGCACTCCCAAGATCAACCGGGCGGGCCCGGCCGCCCCGGCGGCCTCCGCTCCCCCACCGCTCCTCCCCGAACCCCAATTCCCTTGGTCCCGGCCCGGCTTGACCGGGGAACCCCGCTCCGCACATGCGTCCTACCGGTGGTCCGGTGATTCCCCAAGTGGACTGCCCCGTACTGACAATCGAATCCCCCGGCGAGGGCGCGGCCTCTGAGCGCGCATGCCGGATGGTCCGTAAGCTGTGCCACGTCAACAGGACGACCGGTCAGCGGGGTGGACATGGCGATGATGCGGCTCCGGCGCGAGGACCCGCGTGTCGTCGGCTCGTTCAGGCTGCACCGGCGCCTCGGCGCCGGCGGCATGGGCGTCGTCTATCTGGGCTCCGACCGGCGCGGACAGCGCGTCGCGCTCAAGGTGATCCGGCCGGACCTCGCCGAGGACCAGGAGTTCCGCTCGCGCTTCGCACGCGAGGTCTCCGCCGCCCGGCGGATCCGCGGCGGGTGCACCGCGCGCCTGGTGGCCGCGGACCTGGAGGCGGAGCGCCCCTGGTTCGCCACGCAGTACGTGCCCGGCCCCTCCCTGCACGACAAGGTGGCCGAGGAAGGCCCCCTGACGGCCTCGGCCATCGCCGCCATCGGCGCCGCGCTCTCCGAGGGACTGGTCGCCGTACACGAGGCCGGGGTGGTCCACCGCGACCTCAAGCCCTCGAACATCCTGCTGTCGCCCAAGGGCCCCCGCATCATCGACTTCGGCATCGCCTGGGCCACCGGCGCCAGCACCCTCACCCACGTGGGAACGGCCGTCGGCTCCCCCGGCTTCCTGGCGCCCGAGCAGGTGCGCGGCGCAGCCGTCACCCCCGCCACCGACGTCTTCTCGCTGGGCGCCACCCTCGCCTACGCGGCCACCGCCGACTCGCCCTTCGGGCACGGCAGTTCCGAGGTCATGCTCTACCGCGTGGTGCACGAGGAGCCCCACCTCCAGGGTGTTCCGGACGCGCTCGCGCCCCTCGTACGGGCCTGCCTGGCGAAGGATCCCGACGAGCGGCCGACCACGCTCCAGCTGTCGATGCGGCTCAAGGAGATCGCGGCCCGCGAGGCGCACGGGATGGGCGACAGCCGCCCGCCGGCGCAGCGGGCGCGGGTCGCCGAGCGGCCGACCGGGCGCCTGCCCGAGGGCTACGTCGAGGATGCCGAGGGGTACGCCGAGCAGCGCACGGAGCGCCGTACGGCCGGCACTCCCCTGCCGGGACGTCCGGGCACGGGAACCGGAGCGGGCCAGGGGAAGGCGCAGGCCAAGGGCCAGGGACCGCGCGGCGGGCCGGATTCGCGGCCCTCCTCGGCCCGGGGCACCGGCTCGCGGGGACCCGGCTCCACCGCCGGGCGTACGGGCGGCCGCCCGGCTCCCCGTACGACGGGCACGGGGCGGCGGCCTTCGCGGCCGGACCCCAAGCTGATGCGCCAGCGCCTGATCGTCTTCGTCGTGGTGACGCTGCTCGTGGCGCTCGGCATCGCGCTGGCCCAGAAGCTCTAGCCGGGAGCTTCCGGGCCCGCCGCGGCCCTACGAGCGGCCGCCGGCCACCGCGTAGAAGGCGACGGCCGCGGCCGCGCCCACGTTCAGCGAGTCCACCCCGTGCGCCATCGGGATCCGTACCCACTCGTCGGCCGCGACCAGTGCCTGCGTCGACAGCCCGTCCCCCTCCGCACCGAGCATCAGCGCGACCCGCTCCAGGTCCCCGGGAACCGCCACGTCGATCGGCGAGGCCTTCTGGTGCGGGGTGAGGGCGAGCAGCTTGAAGCCCGCCTCGCGCACCGAGTCCAGACCCTTGGGCCAGGCCTCCAGCCGGGCGTACGGGACGGAGAACACCGCGCCCATGGAGACCTTGACGGAGCGCCGGTACAGCGGGTCCGCGCAGTCGGGCGAGAGCAGGACCGCGTCCATGCCGAGGGCGGCCGCGCTGCGGAAGATGGCGCCGATGTTGGTGTGGTCGTTCACCGCTTCCATGATGACCACGCGCCGGGTGGTGGCGAGCAGGTCCTCGGCCGTGGGCAGCGGCTTGCGCTGCATGGAGGCGAGGGCGCCGCGGTGCACGTGGTAGCCGGTGACGCGCTCGGCGAGCTCCGGGCTGACGGCGTAGACCGGGGCCGGGAGCTCGTCGATGACGTCGCGCATGACGTCGACCCACTTGGCGGAGAGCAGCATCGAGCGCATCTCGTACCCGGCGTCCTTGGCGCGTCTGATCACCTTCTCGCCTTCGGCGATGAAGAGGCCTTCCGCGGGCTCGCGCCTGCGCCGGAGTTCTACGTCGGTCAGGCCCGTGTAGTCGCGCAGGCGCGGGTCGTCGGGGTCCTCGACGGTGATGAGATCAGCCACAGGGTGATACTGCCTTGTCCTGGGTGCGGTGCCAACGGCTCTGCCGGGTTGCGGGATTGCGGGCGTACGGGGGTGTCACTCGGCCGCGGGCCGGTGCACCTTGACCACGTCACCGATCACGATGACGGCGGGCGGCCTGACCTCCTGCGCCTTGACGGTCTCCCCGACCGTGGCCAGGGTCGCGTCCACGCGGCGCTGGGAGGCGGTGGTGCCCTCCTGGATGACGGCGACCGCGGTGTCGGCGGGGCGGCCGTGGCGCACCAGCGCCTCCGCGATCAGGCCGATCTTGTCGACGCCCATGAGGATGACGAGGGTGCCGGTGAGCTTGGCCAGCGAGGCCCAGTCCACCAGGGAGCGCGGGTCGTCGGGGCCGACGTGGCCGCTGACCACGGTGAACTCGTGGGCCACGCCCCGGTGGGTGACCGGGATGCCGGCGGCGCCGGGCACGGAGATGGAACTGGAGATGCCGGGCACGACGGTGCAGGGGATGCCCGCCTCGGCGAGGGCCTGGAGCTCCTCCATGCCGCGGCCGAAGACGTACGGGTCCCCGCCCTTGAGACGCACCACGGCCTTGCCGGCCTTGGCGTGCGTGATGAGGGCGTCGTTGATGGCCTCCTGGGCCATGAAACGGCCGTACGGGATCTTCGCGGCGTCGATGACCTCGACGTGCGGCGGGAGCTCGTCGAGGAGGTCACGGGGGCCCAGCCGGTCGGCGATGACCACGTCGGCCTCGGCGAGCAGGCGCCGGCCGCGGACCGTGATCAGGTCCGGGTCGCCGGGGCCGCCGCCGACCAGGGAGACGCCGGGGGTGTGCGGGCGGGCGGCGGTCAGGGAGCCGTCCCGCAGCCCCTCGACGACCGCGTCGCGGACGGCTGCGGAGCGGCGGGGGTCGTTGCCGCTCAGCACGGCGACGGTGACGCCCTCCACCCGGCCGGTGGCCGGGGTCCAGGCGCTCGCGGCCTCGGCGTCGTCGGCGCGGACGCACCAGATCCGCTCGCGCTCGGCTTCGGCGGAGGCGGCGTCGTTGGCGGCACGGTCCCGGGTGGCGACCAGGGCGTACCAGGCTCCGGCCAGGTCGCCGTCCTCGTAGCGGCGGCGCTCCCAGCGGATCTCGCCCGTCTCCGCCATGGCGTCCACGGAGGGGGTGGCGGAGGGCGAGATCAGGACGATGTCGGCACCGGCGGCGATGAGCGCGGGCAGCCGGCGCTGGGCGACCTGGCCACCGCCGATCACGACGACGCGGCGGCCCGTGAGGCGGAGTCCGACGGGGTAGGCGGGGTGTGCCGGGTGTCCCATGGCGGTTGCGGCTCCTGATGCGGCGGTGACGGCGGGCCGCTGCGTCGCTGGAGCGGCTGATCGGGCGGTGACGTGCGGTGGCCCGTCCGGGGTCCACGATACGACCCACCTGCGCGGTGGTCGCCTCGGGGGCCATGGCCCTGGCCGGGCGGTGACCCGACCCGCCCCTGGCTGCGGCCCAGGCCACGGGGCTGGCGCCCCATGATCACCCGGCCGGCCTGCTCCGGCACGGGTCCCGCCGGGGGGCTGCGGGGGTCGATCGGGCTCCCGCCCGGGGCTGCGGGGGTCGATCGGCCTCCCGCCCGGGGCTGCGGGGGTCGATCGGGCTCCCGCCCGGGGCTGCGGGAGCCGACGGGGCTCCTGCCCGGGGCTGCGGGAGCCGACGGGGCTCCTGCCGGGAGTAGCTGCGGGGGGCGACGGGGTTCGACCGGGCCCTGCGGGGCTCTCCCCCACCCCGCCCCTTCCCGAAACCGGGGCTCCGCCCCCGGACCCCTTCGGGGGCTCCGCCCCCGGACCCCCGCTCCTCAAACGCCGGAGGGGCTGGATACGGCCCGGCGAGGCTGGACTCGCCGGCCGGGGACGGGGGCGGGGTGGGGTGTCGTCCGGGACGTAAAACGTGATTTGTTGGCGCGAAACAAGGCCATCAGGGACGCAGCGCGCACAGGGCGCCATAAATCATGAGTCCCGGACGACACCCCACCCCGTCCCCGGCACCGGTCCCCGCAGCCCCGGCTACTTCTCCGTGACACCCGCCGAGTCGAACGTGGCCACCTCGTGCATCGCGCGCGCAGCGCTCTGCACCAGCGGCAGCGCCAGCAGCGCGCCCGTGCCCTCGCCGAGGCGGAGGTCCAGGTCGACCAGCGGGCGCAGGCCGAGCTTGTTCAGGGCGGCCACGTGGCCCGGCTCCGCGCTGCGGTGGCCCGCGATGCACGCGGACAGCGACTCCGGAGCGATCGCACGGGCCACCAGCGCGGCCGCGCCGGCGCTGACACCGTCCAGGATCACCGGGGTGCGCAGGGAGGCGCCTCCCAGGAGGAGGCCCACGATCGCCGCGTGCTCCAGGCCGCCGATGGCCGCCAGGACGCCGATCGGGTCCGCCGGGTCCGGCTGGTGGAGTTCCAGGGCGCGGCGCACGACCTCGACCTTGCGGGCGTGCGTCTCGTCGTTGATGCCCGTGCCCCGCCCGGTGACCTCGCCCGGGTCCACCCCGGTGAAGACCGAGATCAGCGCCGCCGACACCGTGGTGTTGGCGATGCCCATCTCACCCGTCAGGAGGGCCTTGTTGCCCGCCGCAACCAGGTCGCGGGCCGTCTCGATGCCGACCTCGATGGCCGCGACGGCCTCCTCGCGGGTCATCGCGGGGCCGACCGAGAGGTCGGCCGTCCCCGGACGGACCTTGCGCGGAAGCAGGCCCGGCGTGGCCGGGAGGTCGCCGGCGACGCCGACGTCGATCACGCAGACCTCCGCGCCCACCTGGTTGGCGAACGCGTTGCACACCGCGCCGCCGCCCAGGAAGTTGGCCACCATCTGCATGGTGACCTCCTGGGGCCACGGGGTGACCCCCTGGGCGTGCACGCCGTGGTCACCCGCGAAGATCGCCACCGCGGCGGGCTCCGGGATCGGCGGCGGGCAGACCCGCGAGAGGCCGGACAGCTGGGCCGAGATGATTTCGAGCATGCCCAGGGCCCCTGCGGGCTTGGTCATGCGCTTCTGCCGCTCCCACGCCTCGCCGAGCGCCTTCGCGTCGAGCGGACGGATGCTGGCGACGGTCTCGGAGAGCAGGTCGTGCGGCTCCTCGCCGGGCAGCGCGCGGCGCCCGTACGTCTCCTCGTGGACGACCCAGGCGAGGGGCCGCCGCTGCGACCAGCCGGCCTGCGCGAGCTCGGGCTCGTCGGGGAACTCGTCGACGTACCCGACGCACAGGTAGGCGACGACCTCCAGGTGCTCGGGGAGGCCGAGCTCGCGGACCATCTCGCGCTCGTCGAAGAAGCTGACCCAGCCGACGCCGAGGCCCTCGGCACGCGCCGCGAGCCAGAGGTTCTCCACGGCGAGGGCCGAGGAGTACGGGGCCATCTGCGGCTGGGTGTGCCGGCCCAGGGTGTGGCGGCCGCCCCGGGTCGGATCGGCGGTGACCACGATGTTCACCGGGGTGTCGAGGATGGCCTCGATCTTGAGTTCCTTGAACTGCTTGGCGCGGCCCTTGGGCAGCGACTTCGCATAGGCCTCGCGCTGGCGCTCCGCGAGTTCGTGCATCGTCCGGCGGGTCTCGGCGGACTTGATGACGACGAAGTCCCACGGCTGGGAGTGCCCGACGCTGGGAGCGGTGTGGGCCGCCTCCAGGACGCGCAGCAGCACCTCGTGCGGGATGGGGTCGCGGCGGAAGCCCTTGCGGATGTCGCGGCGCTCGCGCATGACGCGCAGGACGGCCTCGCGCTCGGCGTCGGCGTATCCGGGGGCCGCCTCGGTGACGGGGGCCTCGGGCTCGGGCTGCTGCTCGGTTCCGGCCTCGGGGGCCTCGGGGGCCTGTCCGGCCTCCAGCGGTACGTCGGCCTGCGCCACGGCGACCGGCTCGGGCTCGGGGACCACGACGGCCGCGGGCTCGGGCAGGGGCTCCGGCTCCTCGGCCTGAACCACCGTTTCTGCGGGCTGCGGCTCGGGCTCCACGACCGGCGCGGGCTCCGGCTCGACGGCGACGACGACGGCGGCGTCAGCCACGGCCTCGGCCACGGGCTCGGGCACCGGTACGACGGCGGGCTCGGGCTCGGCGAAGACGACGGGCTCGGCAACGGGCTCCGGCGCGGGCTCCACGGCAACCGGCTCGGCCACCGGGGCCACGGCGACCGGCACCGGCGCGGGCTCCGCCACGGGCACGGGCTCCGGCTCGGGCACGAGGACCGCCTCGGGCTGGGCGAAGGCGACGGGCGCCGCGACGGCCTCGGCGACAGGCTCCGCGACGGGCTCGGCCACGGGCTCCCCGACGGGCTGCGCCGGGGCTTCCGGAGCCGGCTCCGCGGTCCACGGCGTCCCGGCCTGGACCGGGATCTCGACCGGCTGCTGCGCCGGGCCCGGCACGTGCTCGGCCCCGACCTCGGCCTGCGTGAAGTCCAGGTACTCGGGCCCGGTGGTGGGCGGCCCGGACTGGCGCACCGGTACGGGCGTAGCCGGGGTGTTCAGATCCGGGGCGGCGGGCTCGGAGGCGGAGGGCACGGAGGCGACCGGGACGGGCTCGGGCGCGGCCGGCGTCAGCGGGGCCTGGGCCTGTACGGGGGCAGCGGCCGGCGCCGCGGCCGGGCCGCGGTCCGCGAGGGACCGTACGACTCCGCCGGTGGCCTCGGGCACGGGCGGGCCCATGTGCAGCGGCCGCCGCACCGGGGCCGCCGCGACGGGGGCCGCCTGGGACTGGGGCTGGGACATGGGCTGCGGGGCGACGAGGCCGCCGAGGTCCAGGGCGCCGGAATCCCGGCCGCCGGCCTCGTGCGCACCGGCGCCGTAGGAGACGTCGGCGAAGGAGGCGTCGGGGTAGGAGACGTCGGCGAAGGAGGGCTGCCCCGCGAACGGCTGGCCGTCGAACGGCTGGCCGTCGAACGGCTGCCCCTCGAAGGACTGCTGCGGGTAGCCGGCGGGCTCGTAGCCGAGCGGCGCCTCGGGGACCGGAAGCCGGCCCGGGTGGGGCTGCTGGTACTCGGGGGCCCCGCCGAAGTCGGCGTACGGGGCGTCCGCGTACGCGGAGGGCTCGGGGAAGTCGGGGAACGCGGGCACCGGCGGGACGACCTGGGGGTCGCTCCACGCGCCCTGGTTGCTCGGCATCAGCAGCAGTTCCTCGTCCTCCGGCTCTGCCGGGTTGTCCACGAGGTCCTGGAAGGCGTAGCTCCCGGTCGCCGGGGAGGACATGGGAACCGGGGCGGGGACGCCCTGCTGATCCACCATGCCCGTGCTGTCCGGGAGACCCTCGCCCGGAACCTGGCCGGTGTCAGTCATGCGTACCCCTCGCCCATCGGTGTTGCCTCTTCGACTGCCTGGTCGCCCACGAGGCCTCACGTACGGCCGCACGACAACCAGTAAGTATTGTCCTGCCCGTTCGTCACCCTGTCGGCCATAACCGCCACGGTCCTCTGTGGACTGCGCCACGTCGCGCGTCCAGCCGGAGCCGCATGCCCGAATCGTCCGGGCGGTGCGACGATCGGCCAGCCTACCCCGGGCTCGCGGCTAGGGACGGTCCGGGCGGTTAACGGGGCGTTCGGCGGCCAGCAGGAACACCACGGAGCGCTGTTGTTCGGTCCAGGTACGGGTGTCCAGGGCGACGGACTGGAGCAGCGCGCACTCGACGGCGTACCCGCCCTCGGTCAGGACCCGGCCGATGGCCTCCGCCTCGTCGCGCGTGGAGGCGTGGCTGACGATCCGTTCGGGGCGCCGGTCGGCGACGGCGGCGACCACCTCGGCCCCGCCGCCGCCGACGCGGACGACGTCGGGTTCGGGCAGGGTCTCCAGGACGTGCGGGGCGCGGCCGTTGACGACCTGGAGCTGCACACCCCGGGCGCGGGCGGCGGTGGTTGTGCGTTCGCAAGCGTGCCGGTCGGCGTCGATGGCGATGACGGCGGCGCCGAGGGCGGCGGCGTCCACGGCGAGGGCTCCGGAGCCGGAGCCGATGTCCCAGACGAGGTCCCCGGTGCGCGGGCCGAGCCGGGCGAGCTGGGCCGCGCGCAGCTGTGTGGCCTCTCCTTCTCCTACGTCGATCTGCGGGCGGGCCCAGCCGCGTCCGGCGGCCGGGGCCGCGCTCCGGCCGAGCAGCCAGGCCGGTTCGGTGGCGGCCGCGGCCGGTCCCGTACCGCCGATGACGATGACCACGTTGGGGTCGCGCCAGCTGTGGTCGGCGGCCTTGTCGGAGGTGAGGACGGTGACCTGCTCCTTGTCGGTGCCGAGTTCCTCGCAGATGACGAAGGTGCGGTGGACGCCTTCGAGCAGCAGGGCGAGTTCGGCGGGACCGGCGCCGGGCGAGGTGATGACGGCGACCTTGGAGTGGGCGCGGCAGACGTTGACGGCCCGTCGCAGGGTGCGGCGGTGGGCGACGACGACCTGGGCGTCGTCCCAGGGCATCCCGGCGCGGGCGAAGGCGGCGGCGACGGCGGAGACGGCGGGTACGACCTCCACTTCCAGGCCGTGTTCCGGGGCGCGCAGGGCCCGTACGACTCCGAAGAAGCCGGGGTCGCCGTCGGCGAGGACGACGGCGGTGCCGCGGTGGCCGGCGATCCGCGTGGCCGCGATGGCCAGGCTGCCCAGGCGCACGCGTTCGGCCGTGGGCGGGACTTCGGGGAGTGCGAGGTGGTGGGCGGCGCCGGCCACCAGGGTGGCGGCGGAGAGCGCCGACCGGGCTGCCGCGGTCAGGGGGGAGCCGTCCCAGCCGATCACCGTGACCCGGTCGGCCATCGTCGTCAGTCTCCTGATGTGGGAGGGGGCCCTCCGCGGCGGTGGCCGGGGCAGGGCGGAGCTTCGTCGAGGGGGGGCGGGCTTGGTGAGACTACCCGGTCATCCGGTCAGTTCCGGTCCGAGAAGACGGCGTAGCCGTTCGCGTCGTGCGCGGTGGCGGGGTGGATGCGGTAGCCGTCGCGTGCCTCGTCGCGGGAGGCCGCGCAGCCCGCGGAGCGGCCGTCCGCGTAGGCGACGGAGTAGCCGTCCCCGTAGCCGTCGGAGTAGTCGTCGGCGTCCTCGTCCAGGTCCTCGGGGACCAGGCCCCAGACGATGAGGTCGCTGCGGGTGTCGGCCCAGGAGCCGTCGGGGTTCTGGGTGCGCACTATGCAGGCGTTGCGCAGGACGCCTTCACTGATGCAACCGGTCTTCTGGGCCACTTGCTGGGAGGCCGTGTTGTCGGCGGCCGTGCGCAGTTCGAGGCGTTCGAAGCGCTGGTCGGTGAAGAGCCAGCGGGCCACGGCGCGGACGGACTCGCTGGCGTATCCCTCGCCGCGGGCCCAGGGGGCGGTGACGTAGCCGACCTCGGTGGTGCGGGTCCGCCAGTCGGTGTCCTGCAGGTGGACGATGCCGACCAGCCGCTGGGTGAGGAACTCGGTGACGGCGAAGACGATGCCGCGGCCCTCGGTGCGCTCCGTGTGGGCGGTCCGGGTGGCCCAGGTGACCGCGTCGGCGTAGGTGTAGGGGTGCGGGACGGAGGTCCAGGCGGTGACCTGTTCGTCGTTCATCATCTCGGCGAGCGCGGTGACGTCTTCTTCCTCGAAGGGGCGCAGCACCAGCCGGTCCGTGCTGATGGTGACGTCCGGGAAGGTGGTAGTCATGCGCAGCTCCAAGCCTGAGACCGTGGTGCGACCGTGGTGCGAGGCGACCGTGGCGCGGGTCCGTGTCTACGGATCGCAGCCGCGGGTCGTAGGCCACAGCATGCAGCATCGGCCTGGTGATGTGCAGGGCCGGGCTGCCCGGAAGCGGGCAGCGCCCGGCCCCGTACACCGGAGGGCGTACGGGGCCGGGCGGGCGGGCCGGACGGGTCCGGCCGGTGGCTCCGGCCTGATCTAGGCGGCCGGCTTGCCGAAGGCCGGGATGACCGAGCCCTCGTACTTGTCGTCGATGAACTTCTTGACCTCGGGGGAGTTCAGGAGCTTGGCGAGCTTCTGGATCCGCGGGTCGTTCTCGTTGCCCTTCTTGACCGCGAGGATGTTGGCGTAGGGGTTGCCCTCGGCCTTCTCCAGGACGATCGCGTCCTTGGCCGGGACGAGCTTGGCCTCGATGGCGTAGTTGCCGTTGATGACGGCGGCGTCCACGTCGTTCAGGGCGCGCGGGACCGTGGCGGCCTCCAGCTCCTTGAACTCCAGGCCCTTCTTGTCGGTGATGTCGGACAGCTTGGCGGCGGTGCCGACACCCTCCTTGAGGGTGATGAGGTTGTTCGCGGCGAGCAGCTGGAGCGCGCGGCCCTCGTTGGTGGGGTCGTTGGGGACGGCGATGGTCTGGCCGGCCTTGATGTCCGTGAGGGCCTTGGCCTTCTTGGAGTAGAGGCCCAGGGGCTCCAGGTGCACGTTCACGACGGGCACGATGTCGGTGCCGTTCTTCTTGTTGAAGTCGTCGAGGTACGGCACGTGCTGGAAGTAGTTGGCGTCGACCTGGCCCTGCTGGGTGGCGGTGTTCGGCAGGACGTAGTCCGTGAACTCCTTCACCTCCAGCTTGAGGCCGTCCTTGGCCGCGAGGTTGTCCTGTACGAACTTCAGGATGTCGGCGTGCGGGGACGGGGACGCCGCGACGACCAGGGGCTTGCTCTCGTCGGTCTTGCCGCCGTCGGCCTTGGTGGAGGACGGGTCGGAGGAGCTGCCGCAGGCGGTGAGGCCGAGGGCGAGCGCCGAGACGGTGGCGGCGAGGGCGGTGAGCTTGATGTTCTTGCGCACGAAGAGTGCCTTTCTTGCGTCTTGCTGTTGGATGACGGCCCAAGCACGACAAGTGCGGGCTTTCTGGGGGGAAAAGTCTGTTTTCGTCCGGCTCAGGCCCGGTTCAGGCTGTCCGACCGCGCCGGGCGAGGAGGCGTACCACGCCGTCGCCGATGAGCTGGATCACCGTGACGAGCACGATCAGCACCACGACGGTGGCGATCATGAAGCCGGTTTCGAAGCGCTGGAAGCCGTACGTGATGGCCTTGGAGCCGAGGCCTTCGCCGCCGACCGCGCCGGCCATGGCCGAGTAGCCGATCAGGGTGATCACGGTGGTGGTGACGGCCGCGATCAGCGAGGGCAGCGCCTGCGGGAGGAGCACCTTGCCGACCAGGGTCGGGATGCCGCCGCCCATGGACTCGACGGCTTCGACCAGTCCGTGGTCCACCTCGCGGACGGCGGTCTCGACGAGCCGGGCGAAGAAGGGGATGGCGCCGATGGCGAGCGGGACGATCATGGCGGTGGGGCCGATGAAGGTGCCGACGATCGCCGTGGTGACCGGGATGAGGAAGATCAGCAGGATGATGAACGGCAGCGAGCGGCCCATGTTCACGATCACGCCGAGGATCTTGTTGACCGCACGGTTCTGGAGCAGGCCGCCCTTGTCGGTGAGGACGAGCAGGATGCCGATGGGCAGTCCGCCGAGGATGGTCACCAGGGCGGACCACAACACCATGTAGAGGGTGTCGAAGGTGCCCTGCGTGAGCAGCGGCTGCATTTCGGACCAGGTCACTTCGCACCATCCTTGACCAGCTCGGCCAGTTCGCCGTCGACGTCGATGCCCGCGGCCACGTCTGTGTAAGGGGCCGGGGCCGGGTCCGCTTCCACGACGTCCACCTGCAGGCCCTGCTCGCGCAGGAAGCCGACGGGTACGACGTTGTCCTCGTAGCGGCCGGGCAGCTCGATGCGCATGCGGCCGATCTGCCGGCCGGCGACGGTGTCCATCGCGGCGCCGAGGATCGATATGTCGATGTTGTAGGTCCGGGCCAGCTGGGAGATGACCGGCTGGGTCGCGGTCTCGCCGTGGAAGGTGACGTCGATGACCGTGTGCTCCGCGGTGGTCGCGGACCCGGTCAGCGGGAACAGTTCGTGGGCGAGCTCGGAGCCGGGGGTGGCCAGCAGCTCGGTGACCTTGCCGGCCTCGACGATCCGGCCGCGGCGCATGAGGGCGGCCGAGTCGCAGACCGACTTGACCACGTCCATCTCGTGCGTGATCAGCAGGACCGTCAGGCCCAACTGGCGGTTGAGGTCGCGCAGCAGCTGGAGGATCTGGCGGGTGGTCTCGGGGTCCAGGGCGCTGGTGGCCTCGTCGGAGAGCAGCACCTTGGGGTCGCCGGCCAGGGCGCGGGCGATGCCGACGCGCTGCTTCTGGCCGCCGGAGAGCTGGCCGGGGTAGGACTTGGCCTTGTCGGCGAGACCGACGAGGTCGAGCAGTTCGGCGGCCTTGCGGGAACGCTCGCGGCCGGAGACCCCGAGGATCTCCAGGGGCAGTTCGATGTTGCCCTGCACGGTGCGCGAGGACAGCAGGTTGAAGTGCTGGAAGACCATGCCGATGCGGCTGCGCGCCTCGCGGAGCTCCTTGCCGGCGCGGCGGCCCCGGCCGGCGAGGGCGGTGAGGTCGACCCCGTCGACGGACACGGTGCCGGTGGTGGGGCGCTCCAGCAGGTTCACGCAGCGGATCAGGGAGGACTTTCCGGCGCCGCTCTGGCCGATGACTCCGTAGACCTCGCCCTGGCGGACGTGCAGGTCGACGCCGTCCAGGGCGGTGACCTCTCGGCCACGGGACTGGTAGACCTTCGTGAGGCCCGATGTGGTGATCACAGGATTTCCGTCGCTGTCGAGTGCGCGGCGCAGCGGGTGCCGGGCACGGGGCAAACATCTGGGACGCGATACGGGTCGAACCATCGGAAATCGACGGCTTCGGCGCATGCGCGGGGCAGGAGCGGTCCGGGTTCACACGGGGGTGCCGGGAGCGGCTCGGCCGGTCTCGCTTCGGGGCGTGAGACCTGGGGCAGGGGCCCTCAGAAGGCGCGCATTCGACACATACAACGAGCACCGGGCGTCATCGTCGCCTCGGTCGCAAGGGTGCGGCTGCTCGTCGTGGTCATGGGCCCCAGTAAACCAGACGTTCCCTGTCACCGATCAAAGCCGTCCGAATACCGGACGGATTTCGACCACATACCGGACAACATCGGTCAGGGCCGATCGTCCGTCTCGATCGTCACGCCATCGGCTCCGACCAGCACGGACACGGCCGAGAGGTCCCTTACGACCACGTCCGCGTCGAGTTCGGCGGCCGGGTGCGTTGTGGTCAAGGCCACGGTCGTCATCCCGGCGGCGCGGCCCGCGGCCAGGCCGGCGGGGGCGTCCTCGAAGACCGCGCAGCGGGCCGGGTCCACGCCGAGCCGGGCGGCCGCCAGCAGGAAGGGCTCCGGGTCGGGCTTGCCGCGGGTGATGTCGTCGGCGGCCACCATCTCCGGGAAGGCGATGCCCACCTCCCGCAGCCGGGCCTCGGCCAGCCCGGGGGCACCTCCCAGCGGTAGCTGGGGGAGGGTCGCGGAGGTGACCACGGCCCAGCGCCCGGCGGGAAGGGCCGAGAGCAGCTCCTTGGTACCGGGGAGCAGGACCACGCCGCCCGCCACGTCCTCGGTCTCCAGCACCTCGATCCGGGCGAGCGCCCCGGCCCGTACGGGCTCGGGCAGGAGGTCGGCGATGATCTCCGCGGCCGGGCGGCCGTGGAGTGCCACCGCGGCGAAGGCCTCCTCGGTGATCCCGTACTCCCGGGCCCCGGGGGTCCCCCCGGACGGAGTCTGGGGGAGGGTCCAGCAGCGGTGCACCGACTCCATCGAGGAGACCAGCGTGCCGTCGTTGTCGAACAGCAGCGCGTCGAATTGCGGACCGAGCTTCCCGTGCAGCAGATTCATGCCTTCCAGGAAAGCCCCGGGGCAGGGGTGAGCGCATCGGGTCTTTCGGCCCGTAATACCCTCGCTGCATGCTCGACGCCCTGACGCTCGCCATCGGCGTGGCCGCACTCGCCCTCGCCGCCTGGTGCGGTTTCGCCGCCTCGCGGGACCAGCCGACCAAGGACTGGCACTTCATCGGCATGGCCGTGGTGACCGTACTGGTCCTGGCCCAGCTGGTGATCGGCCTGGTCCAGCTCGCCCGGGGCGAGGAGCCCGGCCAGGGCACGGTGCTCTTCCTGGCCTACCTGGTGGGAGCCTTCGCGACCGTCCCGGCCGCTGGGCTGCTCTCGCTGAGCGAGCGGACCAAATGGGGTTCGGTGACGGTGGCCGCGGGAGCGGTCGTCCTCGCCGTGCTCGAAGTACGGCTCTACGACATCTGGGGAAGCACCGGTGCCTGATACCGACACGGACGCCACGGCCACCGCCACCCGGCCCGGCAGGCGAAAGCGCCTGGTCACGGGGCCCGGGGTGCTGCTGGTCTGGTTCTACGGAGTGATCACCGTCGGCGCGGTCTCGCGCTCGATCTACCAGATCTCCACCGAGTTCGACCGGGCGCCGCTCGCGTACTCGCTGTCGGCCGCGGCCGCGCTGGTCTACGCCTTCATCACGTACTCGCTGGTGCGCGGCGGGGAGACGGCCCGCAAGGCGGCGCTGTTCTGCTGCGCCGCCGAGCTGACCGGCGTACTCGTCGTGGGCGCCTGGACCCTGGCGCGGCCCGAGGCCTTCCCCGACGCGACCGTGTGGTCGGACTTCGGGATGGGCTACCTGTTCATCCCGGTGATCCTGCCGATCACCGGGATGCTCTGGCTCCGCGCGAAGCGCTAGCGCTGGACGCCGGCCGCCGGGCGCCCGACGGCTCAGATGCTCAGGCGCTGACCGCGAAGTCGGTGGCCTCCTTGGCCTCCTTCTCCAGGATCACCAGGCGGACGCCGTCGGACGCCGTGCGCCCGCCGACCTGGGTGTAGCCGGCCTTGCGGTAGAGCCGCAGGTTCGACTCGCTCTTGTGGCCGGTGAGCAGCCGGAAGCGGGTGGTCGCGTCGTTGCCGGACAGGGCCGCCTCGACCGCGCCCAGCAGCCGGGCGCCGAGGCCGTGGCCCTGGAGCCGGGGGTGCACGCAGAGCTTGGCGATCTTGCCGGTGCCCTCCTCGTCGACGGTGCCGCGCACGGCTCCGACGATCTCCTCGCCGAGCCGGGCCACCAGGACGGTGTCCGAGGCCAGCTCGGCCTTGAGGGAGTCCAGGGACTGGGTGAGCGGCTGGATGCGGTAGTTGCCGTACAGCTCGGCCTCGCTCTGGAACGCCAGATACTGCAGCTTGATGATCTGCTCGGCATCCTCGGCAGTTGCCGCCGAAATGGTCACGCTCATGCCCATGTGCGCATGCCTCCCGCTCACCTGGTGGCCTGTTGGTCTACCGCTCCATTCCCCGCAGGGCGGGAGCCGCAACCTCTACGGCCAGCATTCTGCGCAGACATCCCAGGCATCGGGAACGGACGGGCCCCAAACTTCCTTGTGAGATACCCAACTCTCCTGCGATTTCACGGTAGGTGAGGTCCCTGGGCGAAAGAAGTGCCCTCATGAGCTCCGGACACCTTCCGGGCAATCGGGCGACCGCCGATCGGAGGGCCCGGTTCTCCTCGCCGTGCAGGAGTGCGTCTTCCGGTTCCACACCCGTACTGGTACGGGTGCCCGCGCCGGACCCGCCGTCCGCCGAGTGCTGGCGGTGGCCGTACGGGACTTCGTGCCGGGCCCGGCGCCGCGCCCGGCGGGCCTCCCCGCGCACCGCCCGGCGCAGCCAGTCGGCCGGTTCGGCGGGGATGCGGCGGTGCTCCAGCAGCCTGACCCAGACGGCTTGTTCCAAGTCGGCGGCGTCCACCCCGGTGCCCGCGGTCTCGGCGGCCGCTTCGGCCGAGAGCAGCGGGCGGAGCGTTTCGAACAGGTCGGGGAGATCAGCCTTCAGCAGGTCCATGCCGGGCGGGACGCGAAGGCCGTGCCGGGCGGTTTCCCCGCCGGGCACGGCCCACTCGTACGAGAAGCTCCGGCCGGCCGTTGACGGTCAGCCGTTGACGGCTAGCCGGTGACCCCGCGGCCCGGGCGGAAGGCCTCCGCCGCGAGCAGTCCGGTGTCGGGGTGGTCGGTGAAGATGCCGTCGATGCCCTGCGCGAAGTAGGTCTTGAAGGCGCCGAAGGCGTCCCCGTAGGCCGTCGGGTCGGTGCCCTTGCGGTAGTCGGCCGGCAGGAAGTTGTTCTCGTTGCGCGCGGTGTAGGGGTGCAGGACCAGCCCCCGCGCGTGGGCGTCCGCGACCAGGGTGGTCGGGGCGCCGAGCTTGCCCGTGGCATCGCGCGGCAGGATCAGGTCCATGGTCGGGCCGATGCCCTGGGCGAAGCCGGCGATCCACCGCAGCCCCTCGGGCTTGACCAGGTCGGCGACCGTCCGGGGGTCCTTGGCCAGCTCGAAGTCCCACGGGCGGGTGGCCGCCGCCGAGAGGAGCACCACGCGCGGGCTGGAGACCAGCCGGGAGAGCCGCTGGATGCTGGAGGGTTCGAAGGACTGCAGGAAGAGCGGGGCGCCCCGGCCGTCGCGCCCGTAGCGGCGCAGCAGCTTGGCGAGGGGCTCCTCCAGGCCGAGGCCGAGGCCCCGGAAGTAGCTGGGGTGCTTGGTCTCCACGTGCAGCCACACGCGCTTCCCGCGCCGCCGGCCCTCGCGGTCGGCCCAGCGGAGCACCTCTTCGAAGGTGGGGACGTCCCAGCGGCCGTCGTAGAGCGTGTTGCGCTGCCGGAGGGCGGGGATGCGCTCCTTCGCGCGCAGGGTCTTCAGCTCGGCGAGGGTGAAGTCCTCGGTGAACCAGCCCGTGACCGGGACCCCGTCGATCGTCTTGGTCGTCTTGCGGGACGCGAAGCCGGGGTGGTCCGCGACGTCCGTCGTGCCGCCGATCTCGTTCTCGTGGCGGCACACCAGGTGGCCGTCCTTGGTGGGCACGAGGTCCTGTTCGACGACGTCGGCTCCGAGGTCCAGCGCGAGCTGGTAGGACCCGAGCGTGTGCTCGGGCCGGTAGCCGCTGGCTCCCCGGTGCCCGATGACCGTGGGCACCGGCAGGTCCCGGTATCCACCGCCCTGACCGCCTCCCCCGTGGCCGCTCTCGGCCGCCGCGGCCGAACCGCCGCCCGCGACCAGTCCGCCGAAGGCTCCGCCCGCCGCGACGACGGCCGCGCCCAGTACCGTGCGCCGCGCTGCCCCACCCTGTGTCATCAGTGCCACTCCCCCTCGGACAAGGGCCGGGCGTCCCGGGATCTCCGGGGCCTCGGGCCCGAATCCGCGTGCCGATGGTAGGCAAGCGCCGATGGCGGGCGGGGGTGCGCGGGCGGAACATGGCGGAAACGTGCGTCAACACTGCGTATCCACCTCGTGAACCCGATGTGCGATCAGAGCGGACCCGCGAGTATCGTCCTCACCTGCACTACCGCCGAGTGTGGTGGGTGCGAGAACCTTGCTTTTCGATGCCGGAGGGCCCACGTTGTTCCGTACGCGCCTGATCAAAGCCACTGTCGGACCCGTCATGCGCCTGATGTTCCGCACCCGCGTGGAGGGCATCGAGAACATTCCGGGCACCGGGCCGGTGATCCTCGCGGGCAACCACCTCACCTTCATCGACTCGATGATCCTGCCGCTGGTGTGCGACCGCACGGTCCACTTCATCGGGAAGGACGAGTACGTCACCGGCAAGGGCATCAAGGGCCGGGCCAT
The DNA here is from genome assembly GCF_049310065.1 of Streptomyces tatrensis. NCBI lineage: Bacteria > Bacillati > Actinomycetota > Actinomycetes > Kitasatosporales > Streptomycetaceae > Streptomyces > Streptomyces tatrensis. The sequence goes on from NZ_JBMDLB010000011.1 coordinate 2,035,511, forward strand.
GGCCTGGTTCTTCACCGGCGCCGGCATGATCCCCGTGGACCGCGACGGGGCCAACGGCGGAGTCGCCGCCCTGATGACCGGCCGCCGGATCCTCGAAGAGGGCAAGATCTTCGGCATCTACCCCGAGGGCACCCGCTCCCCCGACGGCCGCCTCTACCGCGGCCGCACCGGCATCGCCCGCCTGACCCTGATGACCGGCGCGCCCGTCGTCCCCTTCGCGATGATCGGCACCGACAAGCTCCAGCCCGGCGGCGCCGGCATGCCGCGCCCGGGCCGGGTCACCGTCCGGTTCGGCGAGGCGATGGAGTTCTCCCGGTACGAGGGCATGGACCGCGACCGCTACGTGCTGCGCGCCGTCACCGACTCGGTGATGGCCGAGGTCATGCGGCTCTCCGGCCAGGAGTACGTGGACATGTACGCGACCAAGGCGAAGGCCGCGTAGCTCCCCTACTGCCGTTGCAGTGACCGGCTGACGCCCGCCGCGGTCGTCGTGGCGAGGACCCAGCCGGTCACGATCAGCAGGTACGACAGCCACTGGTACCAGCCGTCCGGTGCGTAGGCCGCCTCCTGGCCGAAGCTGATGATCGGCACCATCAGGTCGAGCGTGTAGAAGACCGGGTTGAATTCCGGCGCCTCCCCCGCCTTCAGCTCCCGGGGCGGTCGCAGCCAATACGCGGCCGTCCCCGTGAGCAGCAGCGTCAGCAACCAGCCGGCGGCGCGCAGCGGCCGGAAGCCGTAGCCCACGGTGGCGTCCTGGAGCAGCCCCCAGACCCTGGCGTGCCGGGGCAGGGTGCGGCGGTGCCGGCGGAGCTTGGCGAGTTGCACGGTCCGGGCGCCCGCCTCGTCGCCGACCGTACGGTAGGCCGCGGCGAGCTGTTCATAGGCGTACGGCAGGTAGCCCGACTCCTCGCGCTCCAGGGCGGGCAGCCGCTGATCGGCGGGAACGTGCGGGCTGAGGGTGCGGTAGGTGAGCCCCTCGATGCGGATCCGCTGCGGCCAGGTCTCGGGCGGCGCGTGCAGCAGGTCGAACTGGGAGCGCCGCAGGTTCATCGTGCCCTGGACGCACTCCCGGCCGCTGAGCCACACCTCGCCGATCGCGCAGCTGGAGGCGCGCAGGGCGACGCCACCGGGCTGGATGAGGCGGGCGTCGGCGAGGTAGAGCTGGCCGGGGATCTTGGCCCCGGTGAGGTTGAACATCCCCCGCGCCTCCAGCCCCCTGGCCCGCACGTCGGTGCCGACGGTCAGGGTCTCGGCGTGCAGGGCTATCGCGCCGGGGGCGAGGAGCCGCGCGTTGTTCAGGTTGATCTGGCCGCCGACGGTGGCGCCGTTGATGCGCATCTGGCCGTGAACGGTGAGGTCCATGGCGATGACGTCGGTTCCGACGTCGGCGTGGTTGAACCGGAGCGCCGGCTCCTGGCCCTCCTCGGCCGGGCCCGCGATGCCGATGACCGCCTTCCGGAGGAAGAGTCCGCCCGCTATCCGGGCACCCGCGAGGCGAACCGGCCCGGTGATGCGGCAGCAGGACAGCTTGAGCGCGACTTCGACGCTGACGGTGTCCGCGGTGAGGCCGGGAAGGGTGGAGTCGTTGGCCACGAAGACCCGCAACTTGGCTCCGTAGAGCAGGGGCTTGCGTTCGAACCAGCAGGCCCGCAGCCGGATCGGGTGCTCCACGACGGCGTACTTGAGGTTCAGCTTGCCGGTGATCCGCGCACCCCGGACGTTGAGTCCGGCGACCTGCCCTTCGGCGGTGGGGCCACCCAGCAGGAGCGCCGTGAGGACCTCGGCGCGCACGGTCCGCTCCGGCCCCCAGTCGGCGCCGCCGGAGCCCGTTTCCTCGGGTTCCTCGAGGAAGTCGACGCGCTCCCCGCTCGGGAAGGCGTCCCATACGCGGCGCTCCGCCGGGGTCAAGTCGTTGATCTCCATCGCCGGGATGGTGTCCCGTGATTCCACGGACTGTCAACTCCGTGCAGGACGCCACCCCCTGGCGCAGCGTCAGTGCTCGATGCCGTCCTGGAGCTCCTGCCCCTTGAGCAGGAACCAGGCTGCCACTGCGGTGGCCAGCAGGACGGCCGCGCCCACGCCGGAAGCCAGCCGCAGGCCGTCCACGAAGGCCTCCTGGGCCGCGCCGACCATCTGCTGGGCGGTCTGCGGGTCCAGTGACCTGGCCGCTTCGACGGCGCCGCCGAGCGATTCGTGGGCGGCGTCGGCGACGGGTCCGGTGACGGAGGCCGGGGCGGTGAAGTCCTGGTAGACGCCGGTGACGACCGAGCCGAGCAGGGCGATGCCGAGGGCGGCGCCCAGTTCGTAGGCGGTCTCGGAGACGGCCGAGGCGGAACCGGCCTGCTCCTTGGGGACGCTGGAGAGGATCACGTCGGCGGTGACGGTGAAGGAGAAGCCGGCGCCGAGGCCGACGATGAGCAGGGCCGCGCCGAGCAGCGGGTAGCCGGTCTCCTTGTGGATCACGGTCAGCGCGGCCAGTGCGATGCCGATGGCGGCGAGGCCTCCCGTCACGATGACCCGTACCCCGTACTTGCGGGCGTACTGGCCGGCGATCAGGCCGGTGACCACGGCGCCGATGGCGGCGGGCAGTTCGGCGAGGCCCGCTTCGAGCGGCTCGCGGCCCTGGACGAGCTGGAGGAACTGGGAGAGGAAGAAGACCAGTCCGGACAGGCCGAAGACGGTGAGCAGGTCGGCGAGGACCGCGCCGGAGAAGCCGCGGTGCTTGAACAGGCGCATGTCGAGGAGCGGGGCCGGCAGCGTGAACTGGCGGCGTACGAAGGTGTGGAGCGCGCCCGCTCCGATGGCGGCGGCCGCCCACACCTCCCAGCCCATGCCGTGGGTGGCGACCTGCTTGACGGCGTAGACCACGCCGATGATGCCGACGAGGGAGAGGCCGACGCTGAACAGGTCCCAGGGGCCGGCGACCGGGTTCTTGGACTCGGGCAGCAGCTTGATGCCGACGATGACCAGGACGATCATCACGGGGAGGTTGATGAGGAAGACCGAGCCCCACCAGAAGTGCTGGAGCAGTGCTCCGCCGACGACGGGGCCGACGGCCGCGCCGGCCGAGGCGGTGGCGCCCCAGATGCCGATGGCGAGGCTGCGTTCCTTGGGGTCGTGGAAGATGTTGCGGATCAGCGCGAGGGTGGAGGGCATCAGGGTCGCACCGGCCACGCCGAGCAGGGCCCTGGCGACGATCATCATCTCGGGGCTGGTGGCGTAGGCGTTGAGGACCGAGACGGCTCCGAAGGCGGTCGCGCCGACGAGGAGGAGCTTCTTGCGGCCGATCCGGTCGCCGAGGGAGCCCATGGAGACGAGCAGGCCGGCGATGACGAAGGAGTAGATGTCGCCGATCCACAGGAGCTGGGTGCCCGAGGGCTTCAGGTCCTCACTGAGGGCGGGCGTGGCGAGACCGAGTACGGTGGCGTCGACGGCGACCAGCAGGACGGCCAGGACGAGCACGGAGAGCGCGAGCCAGCGCCCGGGGCTCCGGCCCTCCGCCCCCTGGGTCCGGGTCAGCTGTTCGGTACGACTCATTTCTCCACACTCCGTCGTGCGCCACCGAGCAGCAACTCGATGATCATGTACTGAAAGTCCTTGGCCGCGACCCGGCCGTCCATGACGGCCCAGGCGCAGGTGCCGATGAGCCCGTAGAGGGCCTCGGTGAGCCAGGCGGGGCTCAGGTCGATCCGGATGTCGCCCTCGCGCTGGCCGCGCCGGAAGAGCTCGCCGACGCGGGCGTCCAGGCGGGCCCAGCCCTCGTTGACCTGATCTCCCTCGAAGAGCTGGTTCTCGGTGACGAGGAAGGCCAGCAGTTCGGCATTGGGCTCCGCTTCGGCGACGAGCCTGCGGAGCGCGTCGATCGCCGTGCCCTCGTCGAGGCGGGCGTTGTCGAAGGCCACCTCGAACTCCCGGATCCCGAGCTCTTCGAGCGCCCGTACGAGGGCGTCGCGCCCGGCGAAGTGCCGGTGGAGGGTCGCGCGGCCGATGCCGGCCGCCCTCGCGACCTCGTCCATCGTGGCGGTCGATTTGCGGGAGAGCAGGGCGGCGGCGGCGCGGAGCACCTGATCACGATCCATGGCCATGAGACAAGCATAACCCGAATGAGACGTCGGTGTCTCATTGAATAAATGAGGTGCCCCTCCGGGCGCCGGAAGGAATCCTGCCGTGATGAACCCGAAGCCCTTGCTGCTGATCGACGTGGACGGCCCGCTGAACCCCTACGCGGCCAAGCCGCAGCGGCGCCCCGAGGGCTACCGCACCCACCGGATGCGCCCGACGGGCTGGACCGAGGCCGAGAGCGCGAAGCCGCTGCGGGTCTGGCTGAACCCCGGCCACGGCGAGGAGCTGCTCGCGCTCGCGGACGCGTACGAGCTGGTCTGGGCGACCACCTGGAAGGGCGAGGCGAACGAGTGGATAGGCCCGCACCTGGGCCTGCCGGAGCTCCCCTGGATCGATTGGCCGCAGATGCACGGGCGCGCACCGCGCGGGACGTTCTGGAAGACCCAGTACATCCTGGAGTACGCGGGCGAGCGCCCCTTCGCCTGGATCGACGACGACATCACGGACATGGACCGCGCCTACGTGGAAGAGCGCCACCCCGCGCACGCGCTGCTGCTGCGGATCGACGAGCGCATCGGGCTGGTCCGGGCCGACTTCGACGCGCTGGCGGACTGGGCGTGGTAGCGACCCGGTAATCAATTGGAGTGACACTGGCCGCAAGGTCTTCCGCGGCTCCTCCAGGAGGGAGGAGCCTTCTCCGCAGCAAGACCTTCCCCGCATGGGTTCAGCAATTGGATCCGTCTTCCGCAGGGAGAGAACCGTAACGGGGTCCCCCTCCTGAAGGAGGGGGCCTTCAGTCGCTCTGGCTGAGGGCCGCCGTTACCAGCACCAGCCAACGCATGTGGAGGTGAACGAAGTTGGCTACGTTCCACGTAGGCGAGAAGACCCACCAGTCCGTGCTTCCTCAGCGGGCTGCTCTGGAATTCGAGTCAGCAGACACCCCCCGGATCGGGGACGAAACGGGACTCGAACACCGCACTCGTGCGGCACCCGGCGTGGAACATGTGCGAGGGGAGACGCCCGACGCCTCACCTGGCGCCGGGCGCGTCACCCCCAACCACCAGGTTGGGGAGAAGGCCCGTGAGGGCCACCCTGCCGTGCTCGCCTTGGACGACGACCGGCCGTTCTCGGTCACCATCGTCTGCGGCGCCTGATCCTCGGCCACGCCGAAGGGGCGGTGGCAGCCGGTCGGCTGCCACCGCCCCTTCGGGGACCGGAGCACGGTCAGTTCTTGTGCGCCGCCCAGGCGTGCTGGATGACCAGGTCGGCCTTCAGCTCCGTCAGCTGGATCGCGACCGCCGACGGGGCGGTGCCGCCGCGGCCGTCGCGGGAGGCCAGCGCGCCCTTGACGTTGAGGACCGTACGGACCTCCGGCGTCAGGTGCTCCGAGATCTTCGCGAACTGCTCGTCCGTCAGCTCGTCGAGCTCGATGCCGAGCCCCTCGCACTCCTTGACGCAGCCGCCGGCCACCTCGTGCGCCACCCGGAACGGCACGCCCTGCTTGACCAGCCACTCCGCGATGTCGGTGGCGAGCGAGAAGCCGGCCGGCGCCAGCGCCTCCATGCGCTCCCGGTTGATCGTGAGGGTGGCCATCATCCCGGTGAAGGCCGGCAGCAGGACTTCGAGGGTGTCGCAGGAGTCGAAGACCGGCTCCTTGTCCTCCTGGAGGTCCCGGTTGTAGGCCAGGGGAAGGGCCTTGAGGGTGGCGAGCAGGCCGGTCAGGTTGCCGATGAGGCGGCCCGACTTGCCACGCGCCAGCTCGGCGATGTCCGGGTTCTTCTTCTGCGGCATGATCGACGACCCGGTGGAGAAGGCGTCGTGCAGGGTCACGAAGGAGAACTCCTTCGTGTTCCAGATGATGATCTCCTCCGCGATCCGGGACAGGTTGATCCCGATCATCGCGGTGACGAAGGCGAACTCGGCGACGAAGTCGCGCGAGGCCGTGCCGTCGATGGAGTTGCCGACCGAGCCCCGCTCGAAGCCCAGCTCGGCGGCGACCGCCTCCGGGTCCAGGCCGAGCGAGGAGCCCGCGAGGGCGCCCGAGCCGTACGGGGAGACCGCGGTCCGGGTGTCCCACTGGCGCAGCCGCTCCGCGTCCCGGGACAGGGCCTGCACGTGGGCCAGTACGTGGTGGGCGAAGAGCACCGGCTGCGCGTGCTGCAGGTGGGTCCGGCCGGGCATGGCCACGTCGGCGTGCGCCTCGGCGAGGCCGACCAGCGCGTCCTGGAGCTCGGCGACGAGGCCGCCGATGATCCGGGCGTGGTCGCGCAGGTACATGCGGAAGAGGGTGGCGATCTGGTCGTTGCGCGACCGGCCGGCGCGGAGCTTGCCGCCGAGGTCGGCGCCGAGCCGCTCCAGCAGGCCCCGCTCCAGCGCGGTGTGGACGTCCTCGTCGGCGATGGTGCCGGTGAAGGAGCCGTTCTCCACGTCGACCGCGAGCTGGTCCAGGCCGTCGAGCATGCGGCCGAGCTCGTCGTCCGTGAGCAGGCCCGCCTTGGCGAGCACGCGGGCGTGGGCCTTGGAGCCCGCGATGTCGTACGGGGCCAGGCGCCAGTCGAAGTGGACCGACGCGGACAGCTTCGCGAGGGCCTCGGCGGGACCGTCGGCGAACCGAGCGCCCCAGAGCCGGACGTCACCACCGTTGTTGCTGCTCACAGCTACTGCTCCTCAAGAACGTGCATTGCTTCGGATGTGCAACCGCCTCCCCGCCGCGGAGGTAACGGGGAGGCGGTTCGTACTACAGGGTTCAGACCGGATCAGGCGAGGTCGCGGCGGGCCGCGATCTTCGAGGACAGGCCGAAGATCTCGATGAAGCCCTGGGCCTTCGACTGGTCGAAGGTGTCGCCCGAGTCGTAGGTCGCGAGATTGAAGTCGTACAGCGACTCGTCGGACTTCCGGCCGGTGACGACCGCGCGGCCGCCGTGCAGGGTCATCCGGATGTCGCCGCTGACGTGCTGGTTGGCCTCGTTGATGAAGCCGTCCAGCGCCCGCTTCAGCGGGGAGAACCACAGGCCGTCGTAGACCATCTCGCCCCAGCGCTGCTCGACCTGCCGCTTGTAGCGGGCCAGCTCGCGCTCGACGGTGACGTTCTCCAGCTCCTGGTGGGCGGTGATCAGCGCGATCGCGCCCGGGGCCTCGTACACCTCGCGGGACTTGATGCCCACGAGCCGGTCCTCGACGATGTCGATCCGGCCGATGCCCTGGGCTCCGGCGCGCTCGTTGAGCTGCTGGATGGCCTGGAGCACGGTGACGGGCTTGCCGTCGATGGCGACCGGGACGCCCTCCTTGAAGGAGATGACGACCTCGTCGGCCTCGCGCGGGAGGGCCGGGTCCGCGGTGTACTCGTAGATGTCCTCGATCGGCGCGTTCCAGATGTCCTCCAGGAACCCCGTCTCGACGGCGCGCCCGAAGACGTTCTGGTCGATGGAGTACGGGGACTTCTTGGTGGTCGCGATCGGCAGGTCCGCCTTCTCGGCGAAGGCGATGGCCTTGTCGCGGGTCATCGCGTAGTCGCGGACCGGGGCGATGCACGTGAGGTCGGGGCCGAGGGCGGCTATGCCGGCCTCGAAGCGGACCTGGTCGTTGCCCTTGCCGGTGCAGCCGTGGGCGACGGTCGTCGCGCCGTGCTTGCGGGCGGCGGCCACGAGGTGCTTCACGATCGCCGGCCGCGAGAGGGCGGAGACCAGCGGGTAGCGGTCCATGTAGAGGGCGTTCGCCTTGATCGCCGGGAGGCAGTACTCGTCGGCGAACTCGTCCCTGGCGTCGGCGACCTCGGCCTCGACCGCACCGCAGGCGAGCGCCCGCTTGCGGATGACGTCCAGGTCCTCGCCGCCCTGACCGACGTCCACCGCTACCGCGATGACCTCGGCGCCCGTCACTTCGGCGATCCAGCCGATGGCGACGGAGGTGTCCAGACCGCCTGAATAGGCGAGTACGACGCGCTCGGTCACGGGGTTCTCCTCACACGGTGCATCCAGTGGTAGGCATAACTATGCACTGGTCCGCATGTTTCGTCAATCGATCGAATAACAGGAGGTCAGCGGGTACACCGGCCGCCTAGAGTGCGCGGATGGAGATGCTGCCGCCCCTGTCCCGGACCATGTTCTGCTCACCCGCCGACCGGCTGCTGCACGGCAAGAGCCCCGCGCGCGCCCTCGACGGCAGCGGCCCGCAGGCGTGGTCGGATCTCGACAGGAGCATCCGCTCGTCCACCTCCGCCCGCTACCGGCACAGAACCCCTTCCGACACCGTCCGGGTGGGCATGCACCGGTTCGACGCCCGGGAGGTCACCGACTGGAGCACCGCCCCGTACTGGCACGACGGGCACGGGGTGACCTGGGCCGCCGTGCCCCCGGCCGCCGCCGAGCTCGCGCTCTGCCTGGGCCACGCCGACCGCAAGGTGCGGGAGGCCGCCCTCGGACACGCCTCCGGACGGCACGAGGTCCTGGCGCTGGTGCTGATCCGGTGCGCCGACTGGGAGGAGCCCGTACGGGAGCGGGCGCGGGCGGTGCTGGACGCGGAACTGGACGCGGCCGCGCCGGGCCTCGTACGCACCCTGGTGCCCCTCGCCCTGTTCCTGAGCCCGCGCCGGTACGGCGCCTGGGCCTGGGAGCGGTGCATGGACCGGCTCGGCTCGCCCGCCGACTTGACCGTCGAACTGGACCGGCTGATCCTCAGCGGGCAGACCCCCGACGTCCGGCGGGATGCCCTCGACCTGGCCCTGGAGAGCGGGCTCCTGACGCCCGAGCGGCTGCTGGAAAACGCCGCCGTGAGCCGGGACCGCGTGGTGCGCCGGCGCTGCGAGGTGGCCGCCCGGGCCGCCCTGGACACCAGCGCCTCCTCGCTCCCCGGCCCCCTCGTCGACTCCCTGCTCGCCCAGGACCGCACGTCCCTGCGGGTGACCGCCGTCCGCGCCCTGCGCCCCGCCGGGCGGGTCGGCGAACTGCCCGCGCACCTGGCGGACCCCTCGGCGCGGATACGGGAGGCGGCCCGCCGGGAGCTGCGCGCCGCCGGTCAGGACCCGCTCGCCCACTACCGCGCACTGTGCGCCCACTCCCCCGTGCCCGGGGCGGTGTTCGGGCTGGCCGAGGACGGGGACGCCTCGGACCTGCCCCTGCTGCGGCTCCTCGCCCGGTCCCCCGAAGGGCGCGTGCGGGCCGCGGCCGTCCACGGCCTGCGCAGGCACGGCGCCACGACACCGGAAGAGCTGCTGCCGTACCTGGCCGACCCGCATCCTCCCGCCGCCCGGGCGGCACGCTCGCTGGTGGTCCCGTACGCGGAAGCCCGGCCGGAGTCCTGGCTGCTGGAGCTGTTCGCGCCCGGCCGCCCCGAGTCCGTGCGGGTCGCGGCCCTGGTCCTGCTGGAGCTGCGCCCGCTGCTGGTCCGGCGCCGGGTCGCCCGGTTCCTGACCTCCCACCGCGACCCCGCCGTGCGCCGCTGGGCCCGGAAGCTGCTCCAGCAGCGCCTGAGGTGGGGGGTGTACGCGGGCCGGGACGCGGCGCGGGATTACACGGACTGGACGGGGACACCGCTCGACGAGGTCGTCGACACCGAGGACCCGGCCGCCTGGACCGCCCTGGACATCGGAGTGCGGCACATGGCCCCCTACAGGGGCGAGGTCTTCGCCTCCCGCACCGCGACCGCCCTGTGCCACTGGGACGGGCGGATCCGGGAGCGCGCCGTCGCCGAAGCCGCGGGCACCCCCGAGCTGCTGCCGCTGATCGTCCTGCGCTGCGCCGACTGGACCCCGCAGGTCCGGGAGGCCGCCCGGCGCGTCGTCACGGACGCGCTCCGGGAGACCGGGGAGGCGACCTTGCGCGCCCTGACCCCGATGGTGACGCACCTGGCGGAGCGCCGCGAGGGCCGCTGGGCCGCCGGGGCGTTCGAGGCGGCCCTGCGCGAGCCCCGGTACGCGGCGGTCCGGGCGGAGCTGTGCTCCCACGGCCACCTGCGGACCCGCCGGGCTGCCGTACGGATCACCCTGGAGGCCGCGCACTCCTTCACGGCTCCCGAACTGGCCCGGCACACCGCCGGGGAGGCGGACGCGGTACTGCGGCAGCTGTGGACGCGGGCGGCGATGGCCGCCCTGGCCGCGCACGGCCCCGAGGACTCCGCGGTGGACGCGCTGCTGGCCGCACGCTCCGGCTTCGTACGGGCTGCGGGCGTCACCGCCCTGCGCGCCGCCGGCCGGACCGGCGAGGCACCCCGGTACCTCGCCGACCCGTCGGCGACGGTCCGGGCCTGCGCACGGTGGCTGCTCCGGCAGGACGGCGGGGACGCGCGCACCGCGTACCTGCGGCTGTGCGCCGGCCTCCCGTCGCCCGGGGCCGTACTCGGGCTCGCGGAGTGCGCCGAGCGCGCGGACTCCGCCGTGCTGACCGGCCTGCTCGGCCACCGGGACGGCGGGATCCGGGCGGCGGCCGTCGCGGGGCTGCGGCTGCTCGACGGGCCCGGACCCGGCACGGAGGCGCTGACCGCGCTCCTGGACGACCCGTCACCGGCGGTGGTCCGGGAGGTGACCCGGTCGCTGCTCCCGGTGGCCGACCGGCTGCCGACGGGCCCGCTGGTGGCCCGCACCGCGCGGGACCACCCCGCGCACCTGCGCAGGGCGGCTCTGCGGCTGCTGGCCGCCCAGGGCGCCGACGAGGGGCTGCCGGCCCTCACCTCCGCACTGGACGACCCGGACCCGGCTCTGCGGCGCACCGCGCTGGCCTTGCTGCGGAGGTGGGACTGGCAGGCGACGGCCCGCCGGGAGACCTTCGAACGGAAGGAGCTGCGGACCCTCCACAAGCGGTACTACTTCAAGCTCGGCTGGGGCGAGATGCGCAGGACCCGTCTCATCTGGTGAAAATGCGGTCCGGCCCCGCCCCCGGCGCGCCGATAATCGGATCATGGGAAAGCTCTATGACCGCATTGACAGCCGCATGCGCACCTTCATCGAGGAGCAGCCGGTCTTCTTCACCGCCACCGCGCCGCTCTCCGGTGACGGGCACGTCAACCTCTCCCCCAAGGGCCGCGCAGGGACGCTCGTCGTCATCGACGAAACGACCCTCGCCTACCTGGACTTCGGCGGCAGCGGCGCCGAGACCATCGCGCACGTCCGCGAGAACGGCCGCATCACGCTCATGTGGTGCGCGTTCAGCGGGCCGCCGAACATCGTGCGCATCCACGGCGACGGCGAGGCCGTCTTCCGCGACGACCCGCGCTGGGACGGGCTGATCGAGCGGTTCGGGGACGCCGACGGGCCCTCGGCGCGCGCCGTCATCCTCGTGAGGACCCGGCGGATCGCCACCGTGTGCGGGTTCGCCGTCCCCCTGATGGACTACCAGGGCGAGCGCACGCTCCACGCGGAGTACTTCGGCCGCAAGACGGACGAGGAGTTCAACGAGTACTGCGAGAAGAAGGAGTTGATCGGGGTGAGCGTCGACGGCCTGCCTGCGCTGCCGCTGCCCCTTCCGCCCCGTACGGTCTGACATGTGCTGCGCACCACGCTCCTCGCCGCCTCACTGATCGTCACCAGCCTGCTGGGACAGGCGCCCCACGGTGATCCGCCGCTGCCCGTCCTGCTCGCCGACACCGGCGGCGGCAGCCAGCTGATCACCGCCGTGGCCCCGGAGCCCGGCTCCACGACCGGCCGCCTGACCTGGTGGGACCGGCGGGCGGGTCGCTGGTACGCGGCGGGGAGCGCCGCGGCCCGGTTCGGCGCGAACGGGCTGACCGAGGGCGCGACCCGGACCCAGGGCACGGACACCACCCCGGCCGGCCTGTACGCGCTCCCCTACGCCTTCGGCATCGCGCCCGCCCCGGCCGGTACGGCGTACCGCTACCGGCGGGTGACCCCGGACTCCTGGTGGTGCCAGGACAATGCCTCGGAAAGCTACAACCGCTGGGTGGAACCGCTGCCCGCGGACTGCGCGCCCGGCGAGGCGGAGCACCTGACCACGTACGAGAAGCAGTACGCGCATGCGCTGGTCATCGCCTTCAACTACGAGCAGCCGGTACGGGGCCGGGGCGCGGGCATCTTCCTGCACGTGAACGGCAAGGGCGCGACGGCCGGCTGCGTCTCGGTCTCCGAGGACGCGATGCGCGCGGTGCTGCGCTGGGCGGACCCGCTCAGCCGCCCGCACATCGCGATCGGCACGGAATCGGGCGACCTGGCCGTCACCCGGTACTGACCGACCGGGTGCGGACCGGGGCGTCAGCCCTCCTTCTGGGCCAGCCTCAGCAGGTGGTCGGCGAGGGCCTGGCCGCCCGCCGGGTCGCGGCTGATCAGCATCAGGGTGTCGTCGCCCGCGATGGTGCCGAGGATGGCCTGGAGTTCGGCCTGGTCGATCGCGGAGGCGAGGAACTGGGCCGCACCCGGCGGGGTTCGCAGGACCACGAGGTTCGCGGAGGCCTCCGCCGAGATCAGGAGTTCACCGGAGAGGCGCCGCATGCGCTCCTCCTTCGCCGACTCGCCGAGCGGTGCCTGCGGGGTGCGGAAGCCGCCCTCGCTGGGGACCGCGTAGATCAGCTCGCCGCCGGTGTTGCGGATCTTCACCGCGCCGAGCTCGTCGAGGTCGCGGCTGAGCGTCGCCTGGGTGACGCTCAGCCCGTCGTCGGCGAGCAGCTTGGCCAGCTGGCTCTGGGAGCGGACCGGCTGCCGGTTGAGGATGTCCACGATCCGGCGGTGGCGGGCGGTGCGGGTCTGCGGAACGGACTGGCCGTTCTGCTCGTGGTCCTGCGCCTGACTCATCGTCGTCCCATTCCCCGGTTGGTCATCCGTCCACGTCCGCGGCGGACTTCGCTGCGTCCAGCACGCCGGGCAGGGCCCGCAGGAACACGTCCACCTCGGCCTCGGAGAGCACGTACGGAGGCATGAGCCGTACGACGTCGGGGGCGGGCGCGTTGACCAGGAAGCCGGCGTCCTGAGCCACGCGCTGCACGTGCGCTGCGAGCGGCTCGGTCAGCACGATACCCAGCAGGAGACCCGCGCCTCGAACGTGCGAGACGAGCGGGTGTGCGAATCCTTCGATTCCGGCCCGCAACCGCTCTCCGCGCTCCTTGACCTGGTCGAGGAGTCCGTCGGCGGCGATGGTGTCGATCACCGCGAGGCCGGCGGCGCAGGCGATCGGGTTGCCGCCGAAGGTGGTGCCGTGCTGGCCGGGCTGGAGCAGGTCGGCCACGGGGCCGAAGGCGGCGACGGCGCCGATCGGCAGTCCGCCGCCGAGGCCCTTCGCGAGGGTGACGACGTCGGGCTCCACGCCCTCGTGCGCCTGGTGCTCGAACCACTGGCCGCAGCGCCCGATGCCGGTCTGCACCTCGTCGAGGACGAGCAGGGTGCCGGTGGCCCGGGTGATCTCGCGGGCGGCCGTCAGGTAGCCGGCCGGGGGAACGACCACGCCGTTCTCGCCCTGGATCGGCTCGATGATCACGAACGCGGTCTCTTCGGTGACGGCGGCCCGCAGGGCCTCCACATCGCCGTACGGGACGTGCGTGACGTCTCCGGGCAGCGGCAGGAACGGGCCCTGCTTCGCGGGCTGGCCGGTGAGCGCCAGGGCGCCCATGGTGCGGCCGTGGAAGCCGCCGTCGGTGGCGACCATGTGGGTCCGCCCGGTGAGCCGGCCGATCTTGAAGGCGGCCTCGACGGCCTCGGCCCCGGAGTTGCAGAAGAAGACCTTGCCGGGGCGGCCGAAGAGCTGGAGCAGCCGCTCGCCGAGCGCGAGGACCGGCTCCGAGGCGTACAGGTTGGAGACGTGGCCCAGGGTGGAGATCTGCTCGGTCACCGCGGTGACGATGGCCGGGTGCGCGTGGCCGAGGGCGTTGACCGCGATGCCGCCGACGAAGTCGGTGTACTGCTTGCCGTCCGCGTCCCAGACCTGGGCGCCGGCGCCGCGCACGAGGGCCAGCGCGGGGGTGCCGTAGTTGTTGGTCAGCGCGCCCTGCCAGCGGGCGGCGAACTCCTGGTTGCCGGTCATGCGGGGTCCCCTCCCTGCGTATCGACTGCCTGCGTATCGACTGCCTGTGTATCGACTGCCCGCGTGCCGACTGCCCGCGTGCCGATTCCCTGGTCGTCGAGCACGACCATCGTGCCGATTCCCTCGTCCGTGAAGATCTCCAGCAGGATCGAGTGCTGGACCCGCCCGTCGATCACGCGGGCGGTGGTCACCCCGTTGCGGACGGCGTGCAGGCAGCCCTCCATCTTCGGGACCATGCCGCTGGACAGCTCGGGCAGCAGCTTCTCCAGCTGGCTGACGGTGAGCTTGCTGATGACCTCGTCGCTGTTGGGCCAGTCCGCGTAGAGCCCCTCCACGTCGGTGAGGACCATCAGCGTCTCGGCGCCGAGCGCGGCGGCGAGCGCCGCGGCGGCCGTGTCGGCGTTCACGTTGTACACGTGGTGGTCGTCGGCGCTGCGCGCGATGGAGGAGATGACGGGGATCCGGCCGTCCGCCAGCAGTGCTTCGATCGCGCCGGTGTCGATGGCGGTGATCTCGCCGACCCGCCCGATGTCGACGCTCTCGCCGTCGATCTCGGGCAGGTGCTTGGTGGCGGTGATGGTGTGCGCGTCCTCGCCGGTCATGCCGACGGCCAGCGGCCCGTGCTGGTTGAGCAGCCCGACCAGCTCGCGCTGGACCTGCCCGGCCAGGACCATCCGTACGACGTCCATCGCCTCGGGCGTGGTGACGCGCAGGCCCGCCTTGAACTCGCTGACCAGGCCCTGCTTGTCGAGCTGGGCGTTGATCTGCGGGCCGCCGCCGTGCACGACGACCGGCTTCAGGCCGGCCTGGCGCAGGAAGACGACGTCCTGGGCGAAGGCGGCCTTCAGGTCCTCGTCGATCATGGCGTTGCCGCCGAACTTGATGACGACGACCTTGCCGTTGTGCCGGGTCAGCCAGGGCAGGGCCTCGATGAGGATCTCGGCCTTGGGCAGGGCGGTGTGCCTGCGTGCGGTGCGCTTGCCTGCAGTGCTCATGAGGAGTACGCGCTGTTCTCGTGGACGTACTCGGCGGTCAGGTCGTTGGCCCAGATGACCGCGGACTCGGAACCGGTGGACAGGTCGGCGGTGATGCGGACCTCGCGGCCCTTCATGCTGACCAGGTCGCGGTTCTCGCCGACCGAGCCGTTCTTGCAGACCCAGACGTCGTTGATGGCCACGTTCAGCCGGTCCGGGTCGAAGGCGGCCTTCGTGGTGCCGATCGCGGACAGGACGCGGCCCCAGTTCGGGTCCTCGCCGTGGATGGCGCACTTGAGCAGGTTGTTCCGCGCGATGGACCGGCCGACCTCGACCGCGTCCTCCTCGGTGGCCGCGCCGACGACCTCGATGCGGATGTCCTTGCTGGCGCCCTCGGCGTCACCGATGAGCTGGCGGGCCAGGTCGTCGCAGACCGTGCGTACGGCCTCCGCGAACGCCTCGTACGCCGGCACCTGGCCGGACGCGCCGGAGGCGAGCAGCAGCACCGTGTCGTTGGTGGACATGCAGCCGTCGGAGTCGACCCGGTCGAAGGTGGTGCGGGTCGCGCCGCGCAGCGCCTTGTCGAGGGTGGCGCTGTCCACGTCGGCGTCGGTGGTGAGGACGACGAGCATGGTGGCCAGGCCCGGGGCGAGCATGCCCGCGCCCTTGGCCATGCCGCCGACGGTCCAGCCTCCCCCACCCTCCGGGCGGGGGGACCCCCGGTGCGAGACGGTGGCCGTCTTGTGCACGGTGTCGGTGGTCTTGATGGCGATCGCGGCGGCCTCGCCGCCGTCGGCGGAGAGCGCGGCGACCGCGGTCTCGATGCCGGGGAGCAGCTTGTCCATGGGGAGCAGGACGCCGATCAGGCCGGTGGACGCGACGGCGACCTCGCCGGCGTTGACCTCTCCGCCCGCGCCGAGCCCGTTCAGGGCCTCGGCGACCTTCTCGGCGGTGGCGTGGGTGTCCTGGAAGCCCTTGGGGCCGGTGCACGCGTTGGCGCCGCCGGAGTTGAGGACCACCGCGCTGACGCTGGCGCCGCGCAGGACCTGCTCCGACCAGTGGACGGGTGCGGCCTTGACCCGGTTGGAGGTGAAGACGCCCGCCGCGGCCAGGCGCGGCCCGTTGTTGACCACGAGGGCCAGGTCGGGATTGCCGTTCGCCTTGATCCCGGCGGCGATGCCCGCCGCGGTGAACCCCTGTGCTGCCGTGACGCTCACGGTGCGACTCCGATCGTGGAAAGACCCAGCGCCTCGGGGAGGCCGAGGGCGATGTTCATGCTCTGGACCGCGCCGCCGGCGGTGCCCTTGGTGAGGTTGTCGATGGCGCTGATCGCGATGATCCGCTGCGCGGCCTCGTCGTACGCGACCTGGATCTGAACGGCGTTGGAACCGTAGACGGACGCCGTCGCCGGCCACTGCCCCTCGGGCAGCAGGTGGACGAAGGGCTCGTCCGCGTAGGCCTTCTCGTACGCGGCGCGGACCGCGTCGGCCGTGGTGCCCGGCAGTGCCTTGGCGCTGCAGGTGGCCAGGATGCCGCGGGACATCGGCGCCAGCGTGGGCGTGAAGGAGACGGAGACCCGCTGCCCGGCGACGGGGCTGAGGTTCTGCACCATCTCGGGCGTGTGGCGGTGGCCGCCGCCGACCCCGTACGGGCTCATGGAGCCCATGACCTCGGAGCCGAGCAGGTTCGGCTTGAGCGCCTTGCCGGCGCCGGAGGTCCCGGTGGCGGCGACGATCACG
This sequence comes from Streptomyces tatrensis, assembly GCF_049310065.1. Taxonomy (NCBI): domain Bacteria; kingdom Bacillati; phylum Actinomycetota; class Actinomycetes; order Kitasatosporales; family Streptomycetaceae; genus Streptomyces; species Streptomyces tatrensis. Next base: position 2,052,242 of record NZ_JBMDLB010000011.1, read on the forward strand.
GCCTCGGGCTCGGCGAGCTGCGCGGCGTAGGCCGGGAACAGCGCGAGCGAGACGGCGGTCGGGTAGCAGCCGGGGACGGCGATGCGCTTGGAGCCGGCCAGGGCGGCGCGGGCGCCGGGCAGCTCGGGGAGGCCGTAGGGCCAGGTCCCGGCGTGCGGGGCGCCGTAGAACTTGTCCCAGTCGGCGGAGTCCTTGAGCCGGTGGTCGGCGCCCATGTCGACGACGAGGACCTCTTCGCCGAGCTGGGCGGCCACGGCGGCGGACTGCCCGTGCGGAAGGGCCAGGAAGACGACATCATGACCGGAGAGCACCTCGGGCGTGGTCGGCTCCAGGATGCGTCCGGCCAGCGGCACCAGGTGCGGCTGGAGGGCGCCGAGCGGCTGCCCGGCGTTGGAGTTCGCGGTCAGCGCGCCGACCTCGACCCCGGGGTGGGCCAGCAGCAGGCGCAGCACTTCCCCGCCCGCGTATCCGCTCGCACCGGCCACCGCTACACGTACCACCATCGGACCCTCCTCCTCGATGGCATGACTATACGTAAGAGCGCACGTTTATGCAAAGCATTCATGCGGTCCCGCTCCCCCAGTCCGTGGTGCGGAGCGGCGCCCCGGGCGGCGGGCCGCGGCGTCAGCCGGTTCGGGGCTGGTTGAAGCGGAGCATGTTGCCCGACGGGTCGCGGAAGGCGCAGTCGCGGACCCCGTACGGCTGGTCGACGGGCTCCTGGAGCACCTCGGCGCCGGCGGCCCGGATCCGCTCGAAGGTGGCGTCCACGTCGTCCGTCGAGAAGATCACCCCGCGGAGCACGCCCTTGGCCAGCAGTTCCGCCATCGTCTGCCGGTCGGCCGGCGAGGCGCCGGGGTCGGCGAGCGGGGGTTCGAGGACGATCTCCACGTCGGGCTGCTCGGGCGAGCCGACGGTCACCCAGCGCATCCCCTCGAACGCGACGTCGTTGCGCACTTCCATGCCGAGGGCGTCGCGGTAGAAGGCGAGGGCCTTGTCGTGGTCGTCGACGGCGATGAAGCACTGCGCGAGCTTGATGGTCATGTCCCGAACGCTACGACGCGGCCGCGGATCCCGCTCCCCCGCTGCCCGCGGGGTTGCGCACGGGCCGGGTGAAGACCTTGGCGACACAGGCGGGGATGGCGGCGCCGGCCTCGTGCCGCCGGGCCCGGTAGGCGCTGGGGGTCTCGCCGACCAGCTCCGTGAAGCGCGAGCTGAACGACCCCAGCGAGGTGCATCCGACCGCGAAGCAGACCTCGGTGACGCTCAGGTCGCCCCGGCGCAGCAGCGCCTTCGCCCGCTCGACGCGGCGCGTCATCAAGTAGCTGTACGGGGTCTCGCCGAAGGCCGCCCGGAAGCTGCGGGAGAAGTGCCCCGGCGACATGAGGGCGACGCCCGCCAGCGCCGGTACGTCCAGCGGCTCGGCGTAGTCGCGGTCCATCACGTCCCGGGCGCGGCGCAGCCGCACCAGGTCCTCGATCATCACGCGCACCAGCATCTCACGGCGGGTGCGGGCCGGAGGGGGCTGCGGAGGCCGGGGGAGACCGAGGGCACGGCGCGGGCCGTGGGGCCGGGAACGCGCCGGGTTCCCGGCTGCCCGGCTACCCGCCCGGCTGCCTGTCGGCTGCTTCCCGGTCCGCTACTTCTCGGCCTTCGCGCTACTTCTCGGTCTTCGCGGCCTTTTCGGCCTTCTCCGCCTGCATCTGCTTGATGCGGACGGTCTCCTTGCGGACGTCGGCCTGGGTGGCGCGCTCCTTCTCGAGCCACTCCGGCATCTCCTGCTTCAGGGCCTCGATCTGCTCCGTGGTGAGCGCCTCGGTGACCCCGCCGCGCGCCAGACCGGCGATGGAGACGCCGAGCTTCGACGCGACCACCGGACGGGGGTGCGGGCCGTTGGCCCGGAGGTCCTGCAGCCACTGGGGCGGCTCGGCCTGGAGGGCGGTCAGCTCGGTGCGCGAGACGACACCCTCCTGGAACTCTGCGGGGGTGGCCTCGAGGTACACACCCAGCTTCTTCGCCGCAGTAGCGGGCTTCATGGTCTGGGTGGTCTGGTGCGACGTCATGGGGTCAAGGGTATCGAGCATGTGCGCCACCTCCGACCACGGCCGGTAATCTGGCCGGGTGACAGACTCCCGGACACCCCCGTCGTTCCAGCTCGCATACGTCCCCGGGGTGACTCCCACGAAGTGGGTCCGGATCTGGAAGGAACGACTGCCCGACGTTCCCCTGACCCTCGTCCCGGTCGCACCGGCCGACGCCCCCGCCCTGCTGCGCGGCGGCGGCGCCGACGCAGGGTTCGTCCGGCTCCCGATCGACCGTACGGACCTCAGCGCGATCCCGCTCTACACCGAGACCACGGTCGTCGTGATCCCGAAGGACCACCTCATCGCCGCGGCCGAGGAGCTGTCCCTCGCGGAGCTGGCCGACGACATCGTGCTCCACCCGCTGGACGACACCCTCGAGTGGGAGCAGCTGCCGGGCAAGGCCGCGCTCCAGCGCCCGGAGACCACGGCCGACGCGATCGAGCTGGTGGCGGCGGGCATCGGGGTCCTGGTCGTGCCCCAGTCGCTCGCGCGGCTGCACCACCGCAAGGACCTCACCTACCGGACCCTGCTGGACGCCCCCGAGTCGCGCGTCGCGCTGTCGTGGCCCGAGGCGGACGAGACTCCCGAGCTGGTCGAGGAGTTCATCGGGATCGTGCGCGGGCGGACCGTCAACAGCTCGCGCGGGCGTGGGCGTACGCAGCCCGAGCCCGAGCAGAAGAAGGCGAAGCCCGCGGCCCGGAAGCCGGCCCCCCGGTCGGGCGGCAAGCCGGCGGCCAAGAACCCGCGCTCCGGCGCCCCCAAGGGCGGCAAGGCCACGGCCAAGTCCACCGGCAAGCGCGGAAAGCCCCGCGGCCGCTAGTTCTGCTGGTTCAGCTGGTTCAGCCGCCGAGCAGGTGGACCGCGGCGGCCAGCGAGGCGACGGCGGGCAGCACCCCGATGGCCACCGCGGCGAACGTGAAGACCGTGGCCGGGGTCGCGTACGCGCGCGGGTCGGCGAAGTTCGCGCACAGCAGGAGCAGCGACGAGGGCAGGAAGACCCACCCCCCGTCCAGCAGGCCGAAGAGCGCCCACCCCGCCAGCACGACCGCGAGGGCCACGCACGAGGTCATGAACCAGGCCCGGTTCGCGCGCAGGAACAGCGGCGCCGCGAGCAGCAGGACCGGGGCGATCACCACGAACGGCGACAGCCCCGCCCGGAGCATCTCCACCACGGGCGGAACCGGGAGGATCAGCGCGGCCAGCGCGATCCCCCGCTGCCACGGGTGGGCGGCCCGCGCCCGGCGCATCGCGACGCCGCCGCCCGCCGCGCCCCGCCCGGGCGCCACGATCCCCGCCATGCCCGCTCCCTCCGGCCGCCGCACTCGACTTGAACGCGTTCAAGCTAGTCGATATTCGCACTCCCTGGCGATGACCTGAGGGCGTTGCGCCCGCCACACACCCGTCCCACCGCCACCACGGCCGGTCCGGCGAAGCTGAACGGGCCGCTCTCGGCGGCAAGAACCTCAGCACCACCGTGCGGATCGCGGACGATGCTCCGGCCGGGCTGGACGGCGTACCGGTCGCCTTCACCGCCCTCGGCGGCCGGACGCTCTGCACCACCGTCTCCGACCAGTTCGGGGCCTCCCACTGCGAGGCCCCGGCCCGGCTGACGATCCCGCTGGACGAACTCCTGCGCGGCTACGGGGCGGCGAACTACGCGGGCATCGGAGGGATCTACCTCCCCTCCTCCGCCAGCGCCCCCATCGCGCTCCTCTAAGACTTGATCCGTTGTTCCTGTGTGGATGACGGATTGCAGCCGGGGCGGTTCCTGGGCTGTCCGGCGTGGTCGCCCGGGGGCGGCTCATCCGGGGTCGCTCAGGGCGCTGGTCCGGCATTCGGGGAGCAGAGGCACAGCTCAAAGGTTGTGCTGCCGCGTGATCCGTACCGGCAAGCCGGGGACAGACACGATGCGGTTGACTCCCACAGGGCGTCTTCTCGCCCTATCCCTCACGGGACTTGGCAGTCGTAGCGGAATTCCGGAACACCTCTTAGGAGACGGGTCCCAGCGCGTGCCGGACCCAGACGTTCGGCTCCACGTAGACGGCGAAGCCCTGCTCCGGTTCGCAGTGGACCGGGGACAGGGCGCCCGGAACGCCGACCGGGCCCGCCGTGTCGAAGGGCAGGCCGGTCCACGTGCGCCACTGCGCGAGGGAGCCCGTGATCGTCATCGACAGCGGGGCCACCGAGTCGATGACGCCGCCCGCCCGCACGTGGACCCGTAGCCACGGGTCGTGCGGGAGGCCGTCCCCACGGGTGCGGTACGCGTACTCGTGGATCGAGGCGTCGGGCTCGGCCGGCTTTCCGCTGGGCCGGACCGGCGCCACCACCTCGGCGAAACCGCGCGCCGCGGCGTTCTCCCGCATCGCGGCGAGCATCCGGCCGGACAGGCCCTCGCCCTGCCGGTCGACGGCGACGCTGATCTCGATCGCGCTCACGGTGTCGGCCCGGGCCCCGCGCCGCAGGTCGGAGAAGGCCCACATCAGGATCTGGTCCCAGCCCTGCGCGGGCAGCACCCCGTCACGGCCCGGCGCGTGCTGCGCGAAGGGCACGCTGAAGCCCCGGGCGACCACCGCGTCGCCGTCCGTGGCGATCAGGACGTACTCCGGGAGCTCGGCCACCATCCGCGGATACAACAGCCAGGCCAGCGCGTCGTGCTGGGCGAACTCGGGCCACGAGTCCTTCATGTCCCAGAGCCGCGAAGCCAGTTCGGGTCGCTCCGCGAGCGTGGTGATCCGGATGCCCGGGCCGCCGATGCCCGCGCCGCCGTTGCCCGCGCCGCCGTTGCCCGCGCCGTCTATGTCTGTGATGTCGTCCATGCCCGCAGGCTAGGCACGCCCCACCTGCGCCTCAACCGATTTAGCCGGTTCAGGTTCAGGCTCAGACGGGCGCCTGGAGGGAGAGGTGCCAGCGCCGCGGCCTGCCGGCGAGGGTGAGCGTGGACAGGGGGCGGACGTCCACGTTCCAGTACGTCAGCGGCGGCGCGTTCAGGGCGTACACGAGGGCCGCCCGGACCACCGACGGCTCCGCCACCGCCACGATCGCTCCCCCGTCGTCGGCCGGCCGGGTGTCGAGCCAGCCGCCGATCCGGGTGATGAAGGCGAGCAGGGACTCCCCGCCGTGCGGCGCGGCGTGCGGATCGCTGAGCCAGAGGTCCACGGCCTCGGGGTCCCGGGCCGCCACCTCGGCCAGGGTGAGCCCGCGCCAGCGGCCCATGTCGCACTCCCGCAGGGCGGGTTGCGCCATCGGGGCGTAGCCGAGGGCGGCGCCGGTGGCCCGGCTGCGCGAGGTCGGCGAACAGTAGCGGAGCTCGGCCGAGCCCAGCGGGACGAGCCCGCGCGCGGCGGACTCCACCGCGCGCCAGCCGTCCACGTCGAGGGGGCGGTCGTCGTCGAAGCGCTCGGCGAGCAGCGAGGTGCCACGGGCTGCTGCGACTAGCGAAACCCGAACATGCATGCGGTGATGGTGATCCGCGTGTCGCACGGGGTCAAGCGTCGGGACGAAGCCCGGACCGCAGCCGCCGGACGGCCTCGGTCAGCTCGCCCGCGCCGGACACCCCGGCGAAGCTCAGCCGGACGAACGGACCGGGCGGTTCCGCGCAGAAGTACGGCCGTCCCGGCGCGACCGCGACCCCGGCCCGCAAGGCGGCCGCCACGAAGGCCGCGTCGTCGCCGCCCCCGCCGGGCCGTGCCCACAACTGGTATCCGCCGCGCGGCGGATGGGGTACTTCCAGCTCCGGCAGGTCCCGCCGCAGCGCCCCCGTGAGCACGTCCCGGCGGTGGCGCAGCTCGGCGGCCACGGCCTTGAGGTGGCGGGGCCAGGCGGGTGCGCCGACCAGTTCCAGGGCGGCCTCCTGGAGCGGCCGGGGCACGAAGAAGCTGTCCACGACCTGGATGGCGCGCAGCCGGTCGAAGACCGGGCCGCGGGCCGCCAGCGCGCCCACCCGCAGGCTGGGCGAGGTGACCTTGGTCAGCGACCGCACGTGGACGACCACCCCGTCCGGGTCCTCGGCGGCGAGCGGCGCGGGCAACGGGCCCGAGTCCTCGTGGGCCAGGGACCGCGCGTAGTCGTCCTCCAGCACGAACGCCCCGGCGGCGCGCGCGATCCGCAGGACCTCGCCCCGCCGCTCGCCGGACAGCACGGCCCCGGTCGGGTTCTGGAACAGCGGCTGGCATACGAACACCCGCGCCCCGGTCGCTTCGAAGGCGGCGGCCAGCAGCTCCGGCCGGACCCCGTCGGCGTCCACCGGGACGGGCACCGGCCGGCATCCGGCGGCCCGCGCGATGGCCAGCAGTCCCGGATAGGTCGGGGATTCGACGAGGATCGGCGCCCCGGGCGGGGCGAGCGCCCGCAGCGCGGTGGCGAGCGCGCTCTGCCCGCCGGCGGTCACCAGCACGTCCCCGGCCGCGATGGCCCCGCCGATCTCGCGGGCGAACCAGTCCCGCAGCTCCGCCAGGCCCTCCACGGGCGGCCGCCCCCACACCCCGGGCCGCCGGCCGGCCCGGGCGAGGGCCGCCGCCATGGCCCGCTCGGGCTGGAGCGCCTCGTGCAGGTAGCCGCTGTGCAGCGGGATGACCCCGGCGGGCGGGGCGGCCAGGGTGACCAGCACCCCGGAGGCGTCCACGGAGCGCGGGACCACCTCGCCGGAGTCCTCGGCGCTCAGGGCGACGGCCTGCCAGGAGGTGTCGCCGGGCTCCTGGGTGTGCGTACGGGGCTGCGCGCGGTAGACCCCGGCTCCGGGGCGGGTGATCACCAGGCCTTCGGCGGCGAGCTGGGCGAGGGCCCGGGAGACGGTGACGGGGCTGACCCGGTACTGCTCGACCAGGGCCCGGCTCGACGGCAGCTTTCCACCTACCGAGTAGCGGTTCAGCTCGACTCGAAGGGATTCCGCCAGTTCCGCCACGCTGCTACGCTCGTACATGACAGCACAGAATAGCGCTACTCTCCCGAATGCGATAGCAGTTCGAGGTACCGCAGCCCGCTGGCCCCGGCCCGCCCTCGGGGGCACCACCCTCGCGGCGGCCGCGGTCGTCACCTTCTCGCTGACCTTCCCCGGTACCGCCTGGGGGCTGGAGAGCTTCGGCCCGTGGTCCCTCTTCGGCCTGCGCTGTCTGCTCGCGGGCCTGACGGCCGGCGGCTTCCTGCTGGCCCTGCGGGTCCCCGTACCCGCCCGCGCCCACTGGGCGGGGCTGGCGGTCGTCGCGGGCGGTGTGGTCGTCGGCTTCCCCCTGCTCACCACCCTCGCCCTGCAGACCTCCACCACCTCGCACGCCGCCGTGGTGGTCGGCCTGCTGCCGCTCACCACGGCGATCGTCTCCTCGCTGCGCACCGGCGCCCGGCCCTCGCGGCGGTTCTGGGCCGCGGCCGTGGCCGGCGCGGTCGTCGTCCTCGGCTTCACCGTGGCCCAGAGCGGCGGCGCCCTCTCGGGCGGCGACGCCTTCCTCTTCGGTGCGCTGCTGGTCTGCGCGGCCGGGTACACCGAGGGCGGACGGCTGGCACGGCTGCTGCCCGGCTGGCAGGTGATCGCCTGGGCGCTGGTGCTGTGCCTGCCCATCGGCATCGCCGGCTCCGCGCTCGGGCTCGCGTACGAACCGGTCGACCTGACCGGCCGGGGGGTGGCCGGGCTGGTCTGGGTCGCGGTCGGCTCCTCCTTCCTCGGCCTCTACGTCTGGTACCGGGGCATGGCCGAGATCGGCGCCGCCCGCGCCAGCCAGCTCCAGCTCGCGCAGCCGCTGCTGACCCTCGTGTGGTCGGTCCTGCTGCTCGGCGAACACCTGTCCCCGGCCGCGCCCGTCGCCGCCTGCGCGGTGCTCGTCTGCATCGCCGTCACGCAGCGGCCCGATGGGCCAAAAAGGGGCCGGACGACCTAAACTGCTAGCACCGGATCGGACCGCCACCGAGGAGGTCAGCATGCGCGCGACCGAGGGCGACCAGCTGGTTCAGCACGGCAGGATCGTGGGCCAGCACGACAAGGTCGGTGAGATCACCCAGGTCCTGGGAGAGAACGGCACCCCTCCCTACCGCGTCCGCTTCACGGACGGACACGAGGCCGTCATGTCCCCCGGACCCGACTGCGTCGTGAAGCACCCCGCCGACCACGACCACTGACGACCCCCTAGGGCCCCCGAAAACGGCCGGTCAGCGCGGTGGCACGGCCACCGCCGTCGGATAGTGATCGGCGATCACCCGGGCCAACGCCCCGTTGGGGTCCGCGACCACCTGCTTCGCGGAGAAGTAGACGTGGCCGCGGACCTCCGGGTATCCGGCGGCGAACCGCAGGTGCCGGGACAGCTCGCGCGGATCGCGCCAGGCGGCGGTGGAGCTCTGCGCATCGCAGCGGTACAGCGCCTCCCCCACGTAGAGCTGGACGCGGGTGCCGGCGACGGTCCGCGCCCACCAGGGGACGATGGCCGCGTAGTCGGCGGCCGGGTGGCCGAGCTGCCAGTACGCCTGCGGCACGATGTAGTCGATCCAGCCCTCGCGCACCCACTTGCGGGTGTCCGCGTACAGGTCGTCGTACGTGGCGACGCCCGCCTGCGTCGGCGAACCGAGCGGATCGCGGTCGGAGTTGCGCCAGACGGCGAAGGGGCTGATGCCGAAGCGCGCCGCGGGGCGCAGCGCCCGCAGCCGTTCGGACATCTCGCGGACCAGGGTGTCGGTGTTGTGGCGGCGCCAGTCGGCGCGGGTCGCGAAGGCCCGGCCGTACTGCTCGTAGGCGGCGTCGTCGTCGAAATCGCGGCCCTCGACGGGGTACGGGTAGAAGTAGTCGTCCCAGTGCACCCCGTCGAGGGGGTAGCGGGCGACGGCGTCGAGCATGGCGTCCTGCACGAAGCGGCGGACCTCCGGAAGTCCGGGGTTGTAGTACAGCTTGCCGCCGTAGGGCACGGTCCAGCCCCGGTTGCGGCGGGCCGGGTGCCCGGGTGCGAGCAGGCTCCGGTCGGTGTGGTTGGCCACCCGGTACGGGTTGAACCAGGCGTGCAGCTCCAGCCCCCGGGCGTGCGCTTCGGCGACGGCCGTGCCGAGCGGGTCCCAGCCGGGGTCGACGCCCTGCTCGCCGGTCAGCCACTGCGACCAGGGCTCGCGCGCCGAGGGCCACATGGCGTCGGCGGTCGGCCGGACCTGGAGGATCACCGCGTTGAGGCGGCGGGCGACGGCGGTGTCGAGGAGGGCCAGCAGTTCGGCGCGCTGCTCCCGCGCCGAGAGCCCGCTCCGCGAGGGCCAGTCCACGTTCTGCACGGAGGCGACCCACATCCCGCGGAACGCGGCCTCGCCCGCTCCGCGCACCCGCTCGCCCCCGCCCGCCTCCGACGGCCCGACCGCGCGCGCGGGGGCCGACGCCACCGCCGCCAGCACCCCGGCCGCCGCGGCCAGCATTCCCCGCCTCCCGACGTTCCGCCTCCCGATGGACGCCATGTGACGACTCCGTTTCGCTGCGTGACATTGCCTCGTGTCCGCCCAGCATGCCCGCCCCGGCCCGACACGCCGGGCAAGGTCGGGGGTAACGTCGGGGGCGTGGCGGGCGCCGGAACGCAGTTACCACTGCACGAGTACGGGGGACCCGCGATGGAGAGCAGCGAAAGGCACGATGTGACGGACCTCCCAGACGACATCGCACGCGTCGGCGTAGTGGGCTGCGGCCAGATGGGCGCGGGCATCGCGGAGGTGTTCGCCCGGAGCGGGCTCGAGGTGATGGTCGCCGAAACCACCGGCGAGGCCCTCGAGCTCGGGCGGACCCGGCTGCACACCTCTCTGACCAGGGCCGCCGAACGCGGCAAGATCAGCGAGGAGGAGCGGGACGCGACCCTGGCCCGCCTGTCGTTCACCACCGACCTCGGCGAGTTCGCCGACCGCGACCTCGTCATCGAGGCGGTCGTCGAGAACGAGCAGGTCAAGACGGAGATCTTCCAGGTCCTCGACCAGGTGGTCACCCGCCCGGACGCGATCCTAGCCTCCAACACCTCCTCGATCCCGCTGGTCAAGCTGGCGGTCGCGACCTCGCGTCCCGACCAGGTCATCGGCATCCACTTCTTCAACCCGGCCCCGGTGCAGCAGCTCGTCGAGCTGATCCCGGCGCTGACCACGAGCGACGAGACCATCAAGCGCGCCGAGGCCCTGGTCGGCGGCGCGCTGGGCAAGCACGCGATCCGTGCCCAGGACCGTTCCGGCTTCGTCGTCAACGCGCTCCTCATCCCGTACCTGCTGTCCGCGATCCGGATGTTCGAGTCGGGCATCGCGAGCCGCGAGGACATCGACAACGGCATGGAGCTGGGCTGCGCCCACCCGATGGGCCCGCTGAAGCTCGCGGACCTCATCGGTCTGGACACGGTGGCCTCGGTGGCCGACTCGATGTACGCGGAGTTCAAGGAGCCCCTGTACGCGGCTCCCCCGCTGCTCCAGCGCATGGTCGACGCCGGCCGCCTCGGCCGCAAGACGGGCTCGGGCTTCTACCCGTACAGCTGACCCCGCGGTCGGCCGCCCGCGGCTCAGCCGAGCCGCAGGTGGTGCAGCAGCAACAGCCCGGCCGCCATGTTGGCGGCCGGGATCTCGCCGCGCGCGATCATGTCGGGGACCAGCTTGAGCGGTACCCACTCGCGGCGCGAGGACTCGAAGTCGTCCTCCGGGTGGCCCGTGTACGTGGCCCCGTCCGCCCAGTAGAGGTGGTGGCGGGCATCGGTCAGCCCGTTGGACGGCTCGACGGTCATCAGGTGGTGGAGGGGGCCGGGCCGCCAGCCCGACTCCTCCTCCATCTCTCGGGCGGCCGCCCGCTCGACGGACTCCCCGTCCTCGACGACCCCGGCGGGCAGTTCCCAGCCCCAGCTGTCGGTGATGAAGCGGTGGCGCCACAGCAGCAGCACCTCGTTGGCCTCGTTGACGGCCGTGGCGACGGCGACCGGGCGCAGCCGGATGACGAAGTGGTCCAGGTGCCGGCCGTCGGGGAGCTGCACATCGGCGAGATTCACATCGAACCAGCGGTTCGTGTACACGGTTTGCTCACTCAAGTTCATCCACTGCACGGTTCTGCCACCTTCCGATCGAGTAGGTGGCAACATGGCAGCAGTTCACCCCCGCCCAGGGGAACGCGCAAAGGGCGGCGCAGAGAACGCCACGGGGATGTCACAGCGGAACGCGCAGCGACCCGTCGATGAGCTCGGCCGTGTCCTCGGCCCCCGAACAACCGCTGGTCAGCAGCTGCTCCCGGACCACGCGCAGCCGGTCGCGCAGGCGCAGCGATTCCATCCCCTTGGCCCGCTCGGCCATTTCGGCCGCCGAGGCCACCGCCTGATCGGCCTCGCCCTGGCGCAGCTGGATCTCGCACAGCATCGCGAGCCGGTGCACCCGGCCCCGGTCGTGCGCGGGGGTGCCGACGGCCGCCGATGCCTGCTCCCGGGCCGCCCGCAGATCGCCCATGCCCAGCAGCGCCTCCGCCACCTGTACGTTGACCAGCCCGGGCTGCACGTACCCCGTCTCGTCCGGCTCCGTGCCGGGACGGATCCGCTCCGCCGCCGCCTCGGCCTTGCGGATGCAGGCCAACGTGGCTGCCGTATCACCGAGTTGGGCGTAGGCCTTGGCCTGCATGGCGTACAGATCGGCGGCCAGCGCCGGGGTGGTGTGCCGGCCCGCGGCGCGCAGGGCGGCCTCGGCGAAGGCCACGGCCTGGCGGAACTCCCGTAGGTGCAGCGACTGGTTGACGATCAGCGCGATCACATAGGCCCCGAGCCCCCGGTCCCCGCTCGCCTTGGCCAGCCTCAGCGCCTGGTGGAAGTACCGCTGGGCCAGCCCGTGCGCGTCCGAGTCGTACGCGCAGATCCCCGCCACGGCCACCAGGGAGCCCCCGGCCCGGTGCAGGCTGCGGCCGAGCCCGTCGGAGTAACTCCCGCGCAGCATGGGGGCGGTCTCGGTACCGAGGAAGCGGACGACCCGGTCGCGGGTGGCCACGCCGCCGGCCCTGCGGTACATCAGCTCGTAGTGCGCGCGGGCCGCCTTCAGGATCTCCACGTGCTCGGGACCGACCCGGATCGGCCCCTCGCGGGACACGTCGGCGTCCTCGGGAGGGTTCTCCCACTCCCATACGGGCATCACCGCCGGGGTGCCGGTGACGGCCCCGGCGTCGAGGGGCTGCCGGCCGTTGCCGTCGGAGCGCCACAGGGCGGCGGCGCGGTCGACGAACCCGCTGAGCGGGGCCCCTTGCGGGTCGGCGGGCTGTCCGGGCAGACCGAACCCGACGTCGTCGAGGGAGAGGGGCCGCCGCAGCCGGCCCCCGATGACTTCGCAGATCAGGTCCGGGACCTGGCCGCGCGGGCGCTGCCCCTTCAACCACCGCGCCACGGCGGTGTGTTCGTAGCGCAGGGCGAGTCCGCGGGAGCGGCCCGCCTGGTTCACGTACGCGGCGAGTCCGGCATGGGACATGCCCGCCTCGGCGAGGAGGGCGTCGAGCAGGGCATTGGGCTGCATGGCCGCTCCAAGGGCTCGTCGGATCCAGGCTAGTGGGTGCGGGGTTCACACGGGGTGCGAACGGAGTACGCGCATAAATGCGATACGCACCCTGCCGCCGGGGTCGCCCGGAGCGCTTCACTTAAGGGCCTCGCCAAGAGGTAGCTCGGGTCGTCGGCTCCCCCTCGTACAGTGCGACGACCCGTCAACCGCGCCGCCCGTCCTGTTGTCTGCCCGACACTCCACGGCAGGCGGGCGGCGCGCTTCGGCTCCGCCGGGTCCTGGTTGGTCGCCGGGCCCCGGCCGAGCCGGACCGAGCGCGCGCCGGGCCCACCCACCGGGCCCGGCCCGCGTGGTCCCCCGATACCGGCCCGGACGTCCGCGCCCCGGCGCGACCCGGCCACGGGGGCCCTGCGGGCTGCTTGGCCCCCACCCCGCCCCTTCCCGAAACTGGGGGCGCTGCCCCCAGCCCCCCCCCTTTGCCCTCAAACGCCGGGCGGGCTCTTTTCAGCCCCGCCGGCGTTTGAGGCGCGGGGTCCGGGGCGGAGCCCCGGGGAACGGGCGAAGGGTGGGTAGGGGACCTCGCCCCGCAGGGCCGCCCCGCCCCTCCGCAGCCGGCCCGGCCTGACTGCTTGCCCGGGAAACGGGTGAGGGGGCACACCCCGGTCGGAACCGGGATGCACCCCCTCGACACAGCAGCGGCAGCGGCTACGCGCCGCGCAGCACCGCGCCCGTACGCTCGCCCGCGAGGGCGACCGCCGCGTCACGGGCCGCCGTGGACTCCTCGGCGGTCAGCGTCCGGTCGGTCGCGCGGAAGCGCAGCGCGTAGGCCAGGGACTTCTTGCCCTCGCCCACCTGCTCGCCCTCGAAGACGTCGAACAGCCGCAGGGACTCCAGCAGTTCACCGGCGCCCTTGTGCAGCGCGTCCTCGACGGCGGATGCCGGCACGGACACGTCCACGATCAGCGCGACGTCCTGGGTCGCCACCGGGAAGGAGGAGATCCGGGGCGCCTGGAGGGCCTCGCCGCCGGCCGCCGCGAGGCGGTCCAGGTCGATCTCCATGGCACTGGTGCGGGCCGGCAGGCCCATCGCCTTGACCACGCGCGGGTGCAGCTCACCGGCGTGACCGATGACCGTCTCCACCCCGTCCAGGGTGACGAGCAGCTCGGCGCAGCGGCCCGGGTGCCAGGGGCCGTACTGGCCCTGGCGCACGACGAGCTCCGCACCGGCCTCGACGGCCAGCGAACGCGCCGCCTGGACCGCGTCGGCCCAGTCGGCCGGACGGCCCTTGCCCCACCAGCCGGCCTGCTCGCGGGCTCCGGCCAGCACGACCGCGGCGTAGCGCGGCTGTGCGGGCAGGGCCGCGTTCAGGGTGGCGATCTCCTCGTCGGTGGGACGCCGGTCGACGCCGAGGCGTACGGCGACGCCCGGCTGCGCGGCGGCCCGGAAGACCGAGCCGGTCTCGAAGAGGGCGAGGTCGTGGCTGCCCCGGCTGTCGTTGCGGCGCAGCGCGCCGAGCAGACCCGGCAGCAGCGTGGTGCGCAGCGCCGGCTCCTCGTCGGAGATCGGGTTGACCAGCTTGACGACCTGGCGGGAGGCGTCGTGCGCGGGCAGCTGGAGCTGGTCGAAGACGCCCTCCCCGATGAAGGGGTAGCTGAGCGCCTCGACGTAGCCCGCGCCGGCCAGCGCGCGGCCGACCCGGCGGTGCAGCTGCTGCCGGGCGGTCAGACCGCGGCCGGAGGGCACCTGCGGGAGGGTGGACGGGAGGTTCCCGTAGCCCTCCAGCCGGATGACTTCCTCGGCGAGGTCGTTGGGCTCGGCGAGGTCGGGCCGCCACGAGGGCGCCGTGACGACGAGCTCGTCCTGGCCGTAGACGTCGCAGCCGACCTCCTGCAGGCGGCGTACGACGGTCTCCCGGCCGTACTGCATGCCCGCGACCTTGTCGGGGTGGTCCGCGCTCATCGCGATGGTGCGCGGGGCGCCCGGTGCGGTGAGCTCGGTGACGCCGGCCTCGGCGGTGCCGCCCGCGAGCAGCACCAGCAGGTCGACGGTGCGCTGCGCGGCAGCGGCGGCGGCCTGCGGGTCGACGCCGCGCTCGAAGCGCTTGGAGGCCTCGGAGGACAGCTTGAGGCGGCGGGCGGTGCGCGAGATCGACACGGAGTCGAAGTGCGCGGCCTCGACGACGACGTCCGTGGTGCCCGTGACCTGGCCGGTCGAGCCAGAAGGATCAAAAGGAGTCGTCACGGAGTCGGCGATCTCGGTGTTGGCGCCGCCCATGACACCGGCGAGCCCGATCGGGCCGCTGTTGTCGGTGATCACCAGGTCCTCGGAGTCGAGCGTGCGCTTGACCCCGTCCAGGGTGGTGAACTTCTCGCCCTGTTCGGCCCGGCGGACGCCGATGGTGCCGTCGATCCGCGAGCGGTCGTAGGCGTGCAGCGGCTGGCCGAGCTCGAGCATCACGTAGTTGGTGATGTCGACGGCGAGCGAGATCGGGCGCATGCCCGCCTTCTGGAGGCGGCGCGTGAGCCAGATCGGGGAGCGCGCCTCGGGGTCGAGGCCGGTCACCGTGCGCGCGGTGAAGCGGTCGCAGCCCTGCGGGTCGTCGATCTTGACGGCGTAGCCGTACGAGTTCGGCTGGGGCACGTCGAGCAGCGCCGGGTCGCGCAGCGGCAGGCCGTAGGCGGTGGCGGCCTCGCGGGCCACACCGCGCATGGACATGCAGTAGCCGCGGTCCGGGGTGATGTCGATGTCGAGGACCTCGTCGACCAGCTCCAGGAGCTTGATCGCGTCGGTGCCGACCTCGTGCTCGTGCGGCAGCACGATGATGCCGTGCGTGCCGTCGTCGCCCATGCCCAGCTCGTCGCCGGAACAGATCATGCCGTGCGAGGTGCGGCCGTACGTCTCGCGCGCGGCGATCGCGAAGTCGCCGGGCAGCACCGCGCCCGGCAGGACCACGACGACCTTGTCGCCGACGGAGAAGTTCCGGGCGCCGCAGACGATCTCCTGCGGCAGGCCGGTGCCGTTGGCGGCGCCGACGTCCACGGTGCAGAAGCGGATCGGCTTGCGGAAGCCTTCGAGCTCCTCGATGGTCAGCACCTGGCCGACGACGAGCGGGCCCTTGAGCCCGCCGCCGAGCTGCTCGACGGTCTCGACCTCGAGGCCGGCGTCGACGAGCTTGTGGGCCACGTCGCGACCGGTTTCACCCGCGGGGAGGTCGACGTACTCCCGCAGCCAAGAAAGCGGGACGCGCATCAGATCTCACTCCCGAACGGCCGGGTGAAACGAACGTCACCCTCGACCATGTCTCGCATGTCTTCTACGTTGTGGCGGAACATCAGCATCCGCTCGATGCCGAAGCCGAAGGCGAACCCGCTGTACTTCTCCGGGTCCACGCCGCAGGCGATGAGCACCTTCGGGTTGACCATGCCGCAGCCGCCGAGCTCGATCCAGCCCTCGCTGGAGCAGGTGCGGCAGGGGCGGTCGGGGTTGCCCACCGACGCGCCGCGGCACACGTAGCACTGCATGTCCATCTCGGCGGACGGCTCGGTGAAGGGGAAGAAGTGCGGGCGCAGGCGCGTGGTGGTGCCCTCGCCGAACAGCTCCTGGACCATGTGGTCCATGGTGCCCTTGAGGTCCGCCATGGTCAGGCCCTCGTCCACGGCGAGCAGCTCGACCTGGTGGAAGACCGGGGTGTGCGTCGCGTCGAGCTCGTCGGTGCGGTACACCCGCCCCGGGCACACGATGTAGACGGGGGGCTTGCGCTCCAGCAGCGAGCGCGCCTGCACCGGGGAGGTGTGGGTGCGCAGCACGACACCGGACTCGTCGCCCTCGGTGCCTTCCGGCCCCCGGACGAAGAAGGTGTCCTGCATCTGGCGCGCGGGGTGGTCGGGCGTGAAGTTGAGGGCGTCGAAGTTGAACCACTCCGCCTCGACCTCGGGGCCCTCCGCGACCTCGTACCCCATGGCCACGAAGATGTCCGCGATGCGGTCCATCAGCGTGGTCAGGGGGTGCCGGGCGCCGGCGGGCACGCGGTCGTAGGCCAGCGTGACGTCCACCGCCTCCTCGACCAGCACCCGCTCGTCGCGCTCGGCTTCGAGCGCGACCGTGCGGGCCCCGAAGGCCTTGTTCACGGCGCCCCGCGCCTGGCCCACGAGCTTGCCCGCGGTGGCCTTGGCCTGCGGGGGCAGCGCGCCGATCTCTCGGTTGGCGAGCGCCAGGGGCGAGCGGTCGCCCATGTGCGCGGTCTTCGCCTCCCGAAGTTCGTCGAGGTCACCGGCGGCGGCGAAGGCGGCGAGCGCCTCGTCCCGCATGCGCTCGATCTCTTCCGGTTTCAGTGCCTCGACCTCGACAGGGTCGTAGGACTTGTTCGGTGCCGACATCTCTTCCCGTACTTCCGATGGCTGGCTGGTGGGTCCCCCGCGCGACGCGCAGGACGCGCTCGGCACAAGGACACAAAGGTGCCAAAGGTCGAGTCTAAAGGTCGCTGGGGGTGAAGGGGCCCGTGGGCCGCCTCGCGCGACGCTCAGCAGGTCTACTGCGTGAGGTACGCCGGGGCGCCGACGGGCAGGATAAATCGGAACTCGGCGCCGCCGCCGGGGCCGCGGCCGACCTTGATGGTGCCGCCGTGGGCTTCGACGATGCCCTTGACGATGTAGAGGCCCAGGCCGGTGCCGCCGCGCTTGCTGCCCCGCCAGAAACGGGTGAAGACGCGGCCCATCGACTCTTCGGGGATACCAGGGCCTTCATCGGTCACGGTGACGGCGGTTCCCTTCTCGGTCTTCCCCGCGGCGTTCGCGAAGTCGGTCGGCGTCACGTCGATGGTGACGGTTCCCTCGCCGTGCCGCACCGCATTTTCGAGCAGGTTGCCCAGGATCTGGTCGATCTTGTCGGGGTCCGCCCAGCAGTCGGGCAGCGGCCGGCTCACGCTGACCAGGAACCGCTCCGGGGCCTGCCCGTTCGCGGTGAGCGCCTGGACGTGGCGGCCCACGGCGGTGGAGATGTCGACCGGCTGACGGCGCACCTCCAGGCGGCCCGAGTCGATGCGGGAGATGTCCAGGAGCTCGGCGATGAGCCGGGTGACGCGGTTCGCGTCGGCGTCGACGGTCTCCAGCATCAATCGCTTCTGGTCGTCGGTGAACCGCTCCCACTTGGCGAGGAGGGTCGCCGTGAACCCCTTCACGGAGGTGAGCGGGGAGCGCAGCTCGTGCGCGACGGTGGCGATCAGCTCGGCGTGGCTGCGCTCGGTGCGCCGCCGGGCCTCCGTGCCCCGCAGGGTGACCACGAGCCGGCGCACCGGGCCCTTGGGGTGGGTGCGCACGTACCGGGCGGAGACGAGCACCTCGCGGCCGCCGGGGAGCAGGAGGTTGCGCTCGGGCTGTCCGCGCCGGGTGGCGAGGCCTCCGTAGGGGTCGGTCAGCGCCCACCAGCGGCGGCCTTCGAGGTCCTCCAGCGGGAGTGCGCGCTCGATGCCCAGGCCCAGGGCCTCCCCGGCCACGAGGGCGGTGATCCGGGCGGCGGCGGAGTTGAAGCAGATGACCCGGCCGGTGGCGTCGGCGATCACCAGCCCGTCGGGCAGGTCGTCGGGGTCGATCCCGAGCCCGGCGAACCCGCCGTGCCCGTCCGGGTCCTGCGGCGCGTCCGGCTCCCCCGCGACGGGTCCTGCGGCGCCCACGGGGCTCGCGGGCGCGGAGGGCCGGGCCTGCGGGGGCGGGGCGGTGTCGTTCTGGGGCTGCTGTACGGGCACCCGGGCGGCGGGGGCGGCGAGCTGGGGCACGGTCGTCAGGACCGGTGCGCCGGCCGCCTTGGCGGCACCTGGCGAGCTGTTCGTACCGACGGTCATGTCCCCGTACCCCACATCTCCGAGTACCACAGTGGGCCCCCCGGGCCGCCACATTACTAGCTGGGGGTCACGGAGCGGCACCCTCCGGGCGCCCGCTGTGCACGCGCGGAGGCGTACAGGCACACCGCGGCGGCCGTGGCGAGGTTCAGGCTCTCGGCCTTTCCGTGGATCGGGACCCGTACCACCGCGTCGGCGAGCGCCCTGGTCTCCTCGGGCAGGCCCCAGGCCTCGTTGCCGAAGATCCAGGCCGAGGGGGTGCCCATGGTGCCCGCGTCGAGCTCGGCGTCGAGGTCGTCCGTGCCGGCCCCGTCGGCGGCGAGGATCCGCACACCGGCCGCGCGCAGCCCCTCGACGGCCTGCTCCACGGGCACGCCCACGGCCACCGGGAGGTGGAAGAGGGAGCCCACGGAGGCGCGTACCGACTTGGGGTTGTACAGGTCCACGGAGGCGTCGGTCAGCACGACGGCGTCGGCCCCCGCGGCGTCCGCGCAGCGCAGCACCGTACCGGCGTTGCCGGGGTCGCGGACGTGGGCGAGGACGGCGACGAGCTTGGGCCGGGCCTTCAGGATCTCCTCGAACGGGGAGTCGAGGAAGTGGCAGACGCCGACCAGGCCCTGCGGGGTGACGGTCTGGGAGACCTCCGCGAGCACCTCGTCGGAGGCGTAGTGGACGCGTGCTCCGGCGGCGTACGCGGCGTCGACGATGTCGGCGTAGCGCTCGGCGGCCTCCACGGTCGCGAACAGCTCGATCAGCGTGGACTCGCCGCCGGCGCCGCGGTGCTCCACGGCCTCGCGCACGGCCTGCGGGCCCTCGGCGATGAAGCGGCGCTCCTTGGTGCGGAAATTGCGTCGCGCCAGTCGCCTGGCGGCGGCCACCCGGGTGGACCGGGGGGAGATCAGCTCGGCGGGGGTGCCCATGGCGGTCGGCTCGCTTCCGTACGTACAGCGGGTGGAACTCAGTCGAACTCGGTGCTCAACGCACCGGACCCGCAGGCGCGAGGCCTGCGGGTCCGGGCAAGTTACTGCAGCCTTGAGGGCGTGCTGCTTAGGCAGCGACCTTCGGGGCGTTGACGTCGGCCGGGAGGGCCTTCTGCGCGACCTCGACCAGCGCGGCGAACGCGTTGGCGTCGTTGACGGCCAGCTCGGCGAGGATCTTGCGGTCCACCTCGATGTTGGCGGCGTTCAGACCCTGGATGAGGCGGTTGTACGTCATGCCGTTCTGACGGGCAGCCGCGTTGATGCGCTGGATCCAGAGCCGACGGAAGTCGCCCTTGCGCTTCTTGCGGTCGTTGAAGTTGTAGACCAGGGAGTGGGTGACCTGCTCCTTGGCCTTGCGGTACAGGCGCGAACGCTGACCGCGGTAACCCTTCGCCGCCTCGAGGATTGCCCGACGCTTCTTGTGCGCGTTTACTGCCCGCTTGACGCGTGCCACTGTGTACTCCTTGTAGCGGGGCCGTGGAGGTCCTCACACGGCCCGAATTCGATGGGGTCCCGGTCTTGACGTGCTCCCGCTCCCGGCAGGGGAGCGGAGGACGTCACTTGCCGAGAAGCTTCTTGATCTTCTTGGCGTCGCCGGGGGCCATCTCCGCGGTGCCGGTCAGGCGGCGGGTGACACGGGACGACTTGTGCTCGAGCAGGTGGCGCTTGCCGGCGCGCTCACGGAGCACCTTGCCGGAGCCGGTGATCTTGAAGCGCTTCTTGGTCCCGGAGTGCGTCTTGTTCTTCGGCATAGCGCCGTTATCTCCTCGTCGGTGGCGCCCCCACCGGCCCTGGTGGGGGCCGGCTCACGGGAGCGTCATGTTGTATCGGTGATCCGAGACGGGCTGCCTCGGAATCAGGCCTGGGCAGAGGCCTCGTCGGAGGCGGCTGCCTCGTCGGTGCCGGCCTCGGCCGCCGCGTCGGTCGCTTCGTCGGAAGCGTCCACGGCGTCCACGTCCTCGGCTTCGAGTGCGGCGTTCTCCGCCTCGAGCGCGGCGTCGGCGGCCAGGGCCTCGTCACCGCTCTCGTCGCTGTGCGCAACACCCTGGCGCTCGGCCTTGCGGGCGGCCTGCGCCTCGCGGGCTTCGGCCATCGCCTCGGTCTTCTTCTTGTGCGGACCGAGAACCATGATCATGTTTCGGCCGTCCTGCTTCGGGTTCGACTCGATGAACCCGAGGTCCTCGACGTCCGAAGCCAGACGCTGCAGCAGTCGGTAGCCGAGTTCCGGCCTGGACTGCTCGCGACCACGGAACATGATCGTGATCTTGACCTTGTCGCCCTGCTTGAGGAACCGAACGACGTGACCCTTCTTGGTGTCATAGTCGTGCGGGTCGATCTTCGGCCGGAGCTTCATTTCCTTGATGACCGTGTGCGCCTGGTTCTTGCGCGCCTCACGGGCCTTCATGGCCGACTCGTACTTGAACTTGCCGTAGTCCATGAGCTTGCAGACCGGCGGGCGTGCGGACGCCGCGACCTCGACCAGGTCGAGGTCGTACTCCTGCGCGAGCTCAAGCGCCTTGGCAAGCGGCACGATGCCGACCTGCTCGCCGCTCGGGCCGACGAGTCGTACCTCGGGAACGCGAATCCGGTCGTTGATGCGGGGCTCGGTGCTGATGGATCCTCCTCGGTAGCACCACACGGCTGCCTGGAGGACAGCCGCTGACGTTTTTCCGTCAGACCGACCGCGGCGGGGAATGAAAAAAGCCCCGCCGGGCACAGGCGGGGGCTCCAATACAACCGGAGCACCGTCGCGTGCGAACCGCGGGGCGCAAAATCGGGCAGCTTTCCATCGTCCGTACGGAACGATGGATACCACCAGACCGGTGACCCGCCTCCCGTGAGGGTGGCTGGGTGGGAGAATCGGAGCCTCCACTTGTGGGCCGGGCACATAAGTGTCCGGCCGGTCGAAGTACATACTAGCACCCGCGTTGCAAGCCCGCCGCACGGCATATCGTGGGGCACATGACTGACGCGACGCCCTCCGGTTCCCCCACTGACGCTCCCGACTACGACGACCTGACCCGCGACATCGCGGACGTGCCGGCCGTCGAGGTCATCACCACGGTGGCCGTCCACCTGCTCAGCGCGGCGGCGGTCAACCTGGGCCTGGACAAGCCGGACTCCGAGTACAAGGACCTCGACGAGGCCCGCAAGCTGATCACCGCCCTGGCCGGGCTGGTCACCGCGAGCGCCACCGAGATCAGCTCCTTCCACGCCGCCCCGCTGCGCGACGGCCTGAAGTCCCTCCAGCTGGCCTTCCGCGAGGCCTCGCTGGTGCAGGACGAGCCGGGTCAGGGCCCGGGCGAGAAGTTCACGGGCCCCGTGTACGCGTAACTCCGGGACCGGTAGGAAACAGAACGCGAAGGGCGCCTCCCGAAGCCGGGGGGCGCCCTTCGCGTTCCGTCCGTTGCCGGGGTCAGCGCGTGAAGAGCGGCTCGCCCGGCGGGACCGGGGCCCCCTCCGGGAGCAGCGCCAGGTCCAGTCCGCCCACGAGGCGTGCGCGCAGGGTCTCGTCGGCCGCCAGGGCCTCGGCCACCCGGCGGGCCGCCGCCGCGGCCTGCGGTCCGGCCGCCAGCACGATCGCCAGGGTTCCGTCGGCGTCCGCGCCGCCCGGGCCCAGGTGGGCGCCGAGTACGGCCGGCTCGGCGGTCACGACGGCCCGTACGGCCTCGCGCACGGCGGGGTCGGCGAGCGGGCCGGCGTCCGTGCGGCCCTCGGCGAGCGCGAGCAGCGCGGGGCCCGCGAGCTGGTACGGGACCGGCCCGGACAGGTCGAGGACGATGGTGTCGGCCTTCTCGTGCGCGGCGGCGGCCAGCGCCTGGTGCAGCGGCACCGCCACCGGGCGGGCGGCCGGGTCCCACAGGGCCAGCGAGGCGATGGAGGTGAAGGCGGGCAGCGCCCGCCGGTCCCCCGCCCGCAGGGTGGGGACGGCCATGTCGCTGGTCTTCTCGCGCTTCAGTCCGGTCTCGGGGTCGGTCTCGACCTCGCCGAGGACCGCGACGACGGGAACCAGCAGGCGGGCGTCCTTGAGGGCCGCCAGCACCTCCGGCTCCTTGGCCCTGTCCTCGGCCCAGGCGGCCAGGGCCGCGCTCAGCCGGGGATCGGCGGAACCGTCGTCGTCGGAGAAGCCGGGGTCCGGGATGTTTTTGTTCAGCTCAGCTTTGTTCGCCACAGTTCCCCGAGCCTATCCCGCGTCGGGATCCCGCCGTCCGGCCCCGGGCCGCCGGGCCAGTGCGCCGGCCGCCACGAGCAGCGCGAGCCCCGCGGCCACGCCCGCCGGGGCTCCGAAGCGGGCCCAGAGCCCGGGATCGCGCACCGGGTCGGGACCGGCGCCGAAGTAGGTGCTCCCGCCCGCGACGGGTGTGGGCAGCACCGGCTCGGGGGACATCTCGTCGGCCTTCTGGAGGGCGGCGACCGGGTCCACCAGGCCGAAGCCGCGGGAGTCGTCGCGGCCGCCGCGCGGGGGACTGGAGGCCGTGTCCTCCAGCAGGTTCTTGATCTGCGCCGGGGACAGGTCGGGGTGGACGGCCTTGACCAGGGCGACGGCGCCCGAGACGTAGGCGGAGGCGGCACTGGTGCCCCAGCCGTTGTAGTAGGAGCGGTCGGGGTCGGCGATGACCACGTTGACGCCCGGGGCGCTGACGGTCGCGTACCAGCTCCGGGTGGAAAAGGATGCCTTCTTGTTCTCGCGGTTGACGGCCGTGACGGCGATGACTCCGGGGTAGGCGGCCGGGTACGAGATGCGGTCCCCCGACTTGCCGCCGTTGCCTGCGGAGGCGACGACGACCACGCCCTTGCCCAGCGCGTACTGGACGGCCTCGTCCTCGGCGGCCTCGTGGTGGGCGGAGCTGCTGTCGTCGCCGAGCGAGAGGTTGATCACGTCGGCGCCGTGGTCGGTGGCCCAGCGGATGCCCTCGGCGAGGGCTCCGCCCTTGCTTTCGCGGGCCTTGTCCCGGCCGGGGTCACCCTCCTCCAGGATCACCCGGACCGGGAGGATCTTCGCCGCGGGGGCGATGCCCAGGATGCCCTTCTTGCGGTCGGTGCCGTGGCCGTGCCCGGCGATGATCCCGGCCATGGCGGTGCCGTGGCGGGCCCAGGCGCGGTCGCCGCGTACGGCGCCGATGCCGACGAGGTCGGCGCCCTCCATGACCTGGCCGGCCAGGTCGGGGTGGGTCGGGTCGACCCCGGTGTCGAGGACGGCCACGGTGACCCCCTCGCCCATCGTGGTGCCCCAGGCCTCATCGGCGCGCAGGGCCAACAGCCCCCACTGGCGGTCGCGGATGGCGTCGGCAGCGGCCGGCGGCGCGGCGGTGACGGTGAGCAGGGCTCCGAGGGCGAGGGCCGCCGGGAACAGGGCGCGGCGGGTCATCGGGAGGCCTCCGGGGTCCCCGTCGGAGCCTTTGACGGCTGCGGGTCCTGCGAGTTCTGCGGGGCATTCGGGTTCTTCGACGGCTCCGCGGCCGGCCGGACCGGCTTGCCCGGAGGGGTGGTCGCGAGGGTGCGCAGGGTGCCTTCCATCAGTTCGCCGATGGCCTTGGCCTCGTGACCGAGGCCCGCCTGGGCCACGCGCCCGCGGGCGTCCTCGGCCATCTTGTCCTCCGCGGGGCTGGGGGTGTTGAGGCGGCGGCCGTCGGCGAAGGCGGACACCGTGTAGACGACGACGGGGGCTTCGGCGAGCACGGAGGCGGTCCAGGCGCCGCGGCGGTTGTCGGGGAAGCCGTAGCCGATCGGGGCGGTCAGCCGGCCGCGCAGCAAGTCCATCGCGGCGGCCTCGGCGGGGGTGAAGACCATGCCGACCGTGACGAAGGAGCTGCGGGTGGCGTCGGTGTAGGTGGCGCGGAGCACGCGGGTGCAGCCGGTCTCGGCGAACAGGGCCTGCCAGTCGGAGCCGAGCGAATCCTCGGAGCAGTCGGCGTCGGCGGCGGCGGTGATCCGGGTCCACGTCCGGTCGGCGCCGCCCGGCCCGGCGTCCTGGCCGTCGAGGACGGGCGGGAACAGGGTGTCGACGGGGGTGCTGTGCCAGAGGGACGCGGCCTTGCGGTAGGCCTCGGCGGGCGGCACGGGCCGGGACGCGGCCTGGTGGTCGGAGACCGCCTTGTAGCCGGCCGCACCGGTGAGACCGAGGCCGAGAAGGCCGCACAGGGCGGCGACGAGGACCGTTCCCGGGCGCCGCCGCGGCGGTACCTGGACGTGGTCGGGCGTGGTCAGGACCCCGCCGTGCGGTGTGGACGTAGTCATCCGGCGGCTCAGCCCCCCGTTCCCGTCGGCTGCCTGCCCTTACTTTACGCGCCCGTCGGCACCTGAAACGTCGGCCGGGAGGAGCGACAGTAAACACATTCGAACTGCCGTCTCCATATCCACATGGGGCATCCGGAGGTCGAGACCGAGATGTGACCGCGGCACCCTGCCGGCCCCCTGACCTGGCAGGGCGTCCCCCGGCCCCCGAGAACCCCCTACCCACGAGTACACCCATCTGGCAGGCTGCCGCCCATGAACTCCCCCGCCGCCGACCGGGCCCGCTACGACCGGGCCACCGCCCATCTCGACGCTCCGCTCGCCCTCGTGGACCTGGACGCGTTCGACGCCAACGCCGACGACCTCGTGCGTCGCGCCGGCGGGAAGCCGGTCCGGGTGGCGAGCAAGTCCGTACGCTGCCGCGCACTGCTCGAACGGGTCCTGGCGCGGCCCGGATTCGCCGGGATCATGTCCTACACCCTCGCCGAGTCGATCTGGCTGGCCCGCTCGGGCTTCGAGGACGTGCTCCTCGCCTACCCTTCCGCCGACCGGGCCGGCTTCGCCGAGCTGGCCGCCGATCCGAAGCTGGCCGGCGCCGTCACCGTGATGGTCGACGACCTCGCGCAGCTGGAGCTCGTGGACCGGGCCCGCGACGGCGGCGCCCAGGAGATCCGGGTCTGCCTGGAACTGGACACGGCCCTGCACCTCTTCGGCGGCCGGGTGCGCGTCGGCGCCCGCCGCTCCCCGCTGCGCGAGCCCGCCCAGCTCGCCGAGCTGGCCCGCGCCGTGAGTGCCCGGCCCGGCTTCCGGGTGGTCGGGCTGATGGGCTACGAGGGCCACGTGGCCGGGGTCGGCGACGCGCTCGCGGGGCGCCCGCTGAGGTCGCGCGCCATCCGGCTGATGCAGGGCGCGGCCCGCAAGGAGCTGGCCGCCCGCCGGGCCGAGGCCGTACGGGCCGTGCGCGCGGTGGTCCCGGACCTGGAGTTCGTCAACGGCGGCGGCACCGGCAGCGTCCAGCAGACCGCCGCCGAGGACGCGGTCACCGAGATCGCCGCCGGGTCGGGGCTGTACGTACCGCGGCTGTTCGACAACTACACCTCCTTCAGCGGCCGCCCGGCGGCGCTCTTCGCCCAGCCGGTGGTCCGCCGGCCCGGGGTCGGGGTCGTCACGGTGCTCGGCGGCGGGTACCCGGCCTCCGGCGCGCCCGGCGCGGACCGGCTGCCGGTCCCGTACCTCCCCGAGGGGCTGCGCTACGACCCGCAGGAGGGGGCCGGCGAGGTGCAGACCCCGCTGCTCGGCAGCCCGGCCGACGATCTGCTGATCGGCGACCGGGTCTGGTTCCGGCACGCGAAGGCCGGTGAACTGTGCGAGCGGTTCGACACCTTGCACCTGGTCCAGGGCGACCGGGTGACGACCTCCGCCCCGACCTACCGAGGCGAGGGCCGCACCTTCCTCTAGAACCGGCGGGCGGTCCGGCTAGAAGACGGAGTCCGTCTGGTCCGGGATGACGCTGGCGTCACCCCGGAGCACGGGCCCCGGGGTGCCGTCGCGGCCGGTGAAGCCGGTGGTCGCGCACGGGTACGGCGCGGCCTTCTGCTTCTTGGGCTGGATGAACATCGGGTTCACGATCCATTTGCCGTCGCTGTTGTCGTAGGCGCGGCACATCAGCTCGTTCTTGTTGCGGTTGACGACGAGCCGCAGCGCGGTCGCGTCCCGCAGGAACGAGATGTCGGTGTCGGAGTCGCCCGCGGCGAACACCTGGCGGCGCGCGGCCGGCTGGACCTTCTCGGCCGCGGCGCCGCGGACCCCGAAGATCTCCTTGTTGATCCAGCAGCGCTTGCCGTCGATGTACGTGATCATCGTGTCGGCGCCGTCCGCGACGGACCCGCAGCCCTGCAGGTGGGAGGTGAACTTCCCGCCGTACGTGGTGGTGTTGCGGATGCCGATGACGTGCCCGGCGTCGATGCCCACGCCCTCGGCCCACACCTCGACGACCGGCTGCGGCGAGGCCGAGCTGATCCATACGTCGAAGCCGGCCTTCTGCAGCGCGCCGACGAGGTCCTTCTGCTGGTCGTAGTAGCGCACCCAGCCGGTGGCGGTGGTGGAGCCGACCTGCTGCTGGGCGTCGACCGGGGCGGCCAGGTTCTCGGCCCGTGCGGCGGCCGTGAAGCCGCGGATCTCGCGCGCGGTCCAGCCCTGCATGAGCTGCGGCAGCCAGGCGTAGGCGGGTTCGAACGTACGGCGGTCCCAGCCGGCGAAGGCGGGGGCGGCCCCGCGGGTGGCGGCGGTGCCGTAGACGGCGTTGATCTCGTCGGCGCAGCCGGCGCCCTCCGGAGTGCCGGTGGGCAGCGGGGCGCCGGGCTTCGCGAGGGCCCCGCAGGCATCGGCCAGGGCCTGGGCGGCGGCCGGGGTGAGGTGGCGGCTGGTGCTGCTCCAGTCGCCCGCGGCGGGCTGGCGGATCTTGCCGTTGCGCAGCAGCCAGAACATCTGTGCGTCGCCCACGTCGTTCTTGACGACGGTGTTGTCCCAGTCGAAGACGGCGACGGGCTTGTTGCGGTTCGGCCGGTACGGGTTGCACGTGCCGTAGTCCTGGACGAGCTGCTGGAGCCGGGCCTGGTTGTCCCCGTACCAGCCGGCCTTCAGCTGCGGGGTGGTGCAGTGGGCGCGGTCCGCCTGGGCGGCGGGTGCGGCGGCCACGAGGGTGCCGGCGGCTATCGCGACGGCAGCGCCGACGGCCTGGAGCCGTCGCACGGAACTGGGTCGGGTCACTGAGGTGGGTTCTCCTGGTTCTTCTTCAAGATCGTCGCGGACGGAGGAGCACGACAGCCGGGCGTCTTGCGACGCCCGGCTGTCGGGGAGGTGCGGTCCGGGTGACCCCTGGCGCCGGCAGGCCGCGCGGCCTGCCGGGGGCCCACGGGGGCCTAGAGGGGGGTGACGTACGCGCCGGAGATGCCGCCGTCGACCAGGAAGTCGGTGGCGTTGATGAAGGAGGAGTCGTCGCTCGCGAGGAAGGCGACGGCGGCGGCGATCTCGGTGGGCTCGGCGAACCGGCCCAGCGGGATGTGCACGATCCGGCGGGCGGCGCGCTCCGGGTCCTTGGCGAACAGCTCCTGCAGGAGCGGGGTGTTGACGGGCCCCGGGCAGAGCGCGTTGACGCGGATGCCCTCGCGGGCGAACTGCACGCCGAGCTCGCGGGACATGGCGAGCACGCCGCCCTTGGAGGCGGTGTAGGAGATCTGCGAGGTGGCGGCGCCCATCCGGGCCACGAAGGAGGCGGTGTTGATGATGGAGCCCCGGCCCTGGCGCTGCATGTAGGGCAGGGCCGCCTTGCAGCAGAGGTAGACGGAGGTGAGGTTGACGTCCTGGACCCGCTTCCAGGCCTCCAGGCCCGTGGTGAGGATCGAGTCGTCGTCCGGGGGCGAGATGCCGGCGTTGTTGAAGGCGATGTCCACGGAGCCGTAGGTGTCGAAGGCGGTCTTGAACAGTGCCTCGACCTCCTCCGGGCTGGTGACGTCGACCTTGACGAAGGTGCCGCCGACCTCCTCGGCGGCGGCCTTGCCCGCGGTCTCGTCGATGTCGCCGCAGACGACGTTGGCGCCTTCGGAGGCCAGCCGGCGGGCGGTGGCGAGGCCGATGCCGCTGCCGGCTCCGGTGATGACGGCGGTGCGGCCGACCAGGCGGCGGCAGACGATCTCTTCGGTGGGCTCGATGCTCATGTTCTTCAGGCCTCCGTGCTGATGAAGACGTTCTTGGTCTCGGTGAAAGCGGTGAGGGAGTCGGGTCCGAGCTCGCGCCCGAGTCCGGACTGCTTGTAGCCGCCGAAGGGGGTCCAGTAGCGGACGCTGCTGTGGGAGTTGACCGACAGGTTGCCCGCGGCGACGGCGCGCGAGACGCGCAGCGCGCGGCCCACGTCGCGGGTCCACAGGGAGCCGGCGAGGCCGTAGTCGGTGGCGTTGGCCAGCCTTACGGCGTCCTCCTCGTCCTCGAAGGGCAGGACGACGGCGACCGGCCCGAAGACCTCCTCGGTGGCCACGGCGGCGGTGGGGTCGACGCCGGTGACGAGGGTCGGGGGGTACCAGAAGCCGGGACCCTCGGGGGCGGTGCCCCGGACGACCGTGAGGTCGGCGGTGACGTAGGACCGTACGCGGTCCAGCTGGGCCCGTGAGATCAGCGGTCCCAGCTGCGTGTTCTCGTCGTACGGGTCGCCGACGACCACCTTCTCCACGGCGGGCACGAGCAGTTCCATGAACCGGTCGTAGACGGAGCGCTGTACGAGGATCCGCGTGCGGGCGCAGCAGTCCTGCCCGGTGTTGTCCAGGAAGGACATCGGGGCCGCGGCCGCCGCCGCCTCCAGGTCCGCGTCGGCGAAGACGATGTTGGGGTTCTTGCCGCCGAGTTCGAGGGTGAGCCGCTTCACCCGGTCGGCGCACTTGGCCATGATCCGCTTGCCGGTCCGGGTGGAGCCGGTGAACACGATCTTGGCCACCCCCGGGTGCTCGACGAGGGCGTCGCCCGCCACGTCGCCCCGGCCGGGCAGCACCTGGAACAGGTGCTCGGGGAGTCCGGCCTCCAGGGCGAGCTCGGCGAGGCGCAGCGCGGTGAGCGGGGTGGTCTCGGCGGGCTTGAGGATGACCGCGTTGCCCGCGGCCAGCGCCGGGGCCAGGCCCCAGGCGGCGATCGGCATGGGGAAGTTCCACGGCGCGATCACGCCGATGACGCCGAGGGGTTCGAGGAAGGTGACGTCGATGCCGCCGGCGACGGGGATCTGGCGGCCGGAGAGCCGTTCCACTCCCCCGGCGGCGAAGTCGAGCACGTCACGGACGTTGCCGGCTTCCCAGCGGGCGTTGCCGATGGTGTGGCCCGCTTCCCGGACCTCCAGCTGTGCCAGTTCCTCGATGTGCCCGTCGACGACCGAGGCGAAGCGGCGCAGCAGCCTGGCCCGGTCGCCGGGGGCGGCGGCCGCCCAGGTCCGCTGAGCCGCGGTGGCCCGTACGACGGCGGCGTCGACGTCGTCCCGTGTGGCGGCCGGGACGACGGCGACGAGTTCCTCGGTGGCCGGATTCAAGACTTCCAGCGCATCGGACACGTGGTGGCCTTTCAGACGTTCGGGTGCGGTGGGTGCGGTGGGTCCGGTAATGCGGTGCTGCGGGGCGCGAGGGCCGGCGGATGCCGGGACGGCTCCGGTCCTGGCCCCGGGCCCGGGCCTAGAGGCGTTCGAAGGAGCGGCGCAGTTCCCAGTCGGTGACGGCGGAGTCGTACGCGTCCAGTTCGACGCGGGCCATGTTCCGGTAGTGGGCGACGACCTCGGGGCCGAAGGCGGCCTTGGCGATCTCGCTGTTCTCCCAGAGCTCGGCGGCCTCGCGCAAGGTGGTGGGGACGTGCGCGAAGTCGGCGGTGTAGGCGTTGCCGGCGCAGGCCTCGGGCAGCTCCAGCCGGTTCTCGATGCCGTAGATCCCGGCCGCGACCAGGCCGGCGACGGCGAGGTACGGGTTGACGTCGCCGCCGGGCAGGCGGTTCTCGAAGCGCATGGAGCGGCCGTGGCCGACCACTCGGAGCGCGCAGGTCCGGTTGTCCACGCCCCAGGCGACGGCGGTCGGTGCGAAGGATCCCGGCTGGAAACGCTTGTAGGAGTTGATGTTGGGGGCGTAGAGAAGGGAGAAGTCGCGCAGCGCGGCGAGCTGGCCGGCCAGGAAGTGGCGCATCACGGGTGACATACCGCCGTGGTCGTGCCCGTCCGGGCCGTCATCGGCCATCGCGCTGCGTCCGTCGGCGTCGTTGAGCGAGAGGTGGATGTGACAGGAGTTGCCCTCGCGCTCGTCGAACTTGGCCATGAAGGTCAGCGAGACGCCCTCCTGGGCGGCGATCTCCTTGGCCCCCGTCTTGTAGACGGAGTGCTGGTCGCAGGTGGTCAGCGCCTCGTCGTAGCGGAAGACGATCTCGTGCTGGCCGAGGTTGCACTCGCCCTTGGCCGACTCGACGACCAGGCCGGCGGCCTGCATCTCGTTGCGGATGCGGCGCAGCAGGGGTTCGACGCGGCCGGTCCCGAGGAGGGAGTAGTCGGTGTTGTACTGGTTGGCGGGGGTCAGGCCGCGGTAGTCGGAGTTCCAGGCCTGCTCGTAGGTGTCCAGGAAGACCATGAACTCCAGCTCGGTGCCCACCATCGCGGTGTAGCCGTGTTCGCCGAGGCGTTCGAGCTGGCGGCGCAGGATCTGCCGGGGTGCGGCGACGACGGGCGAGCCGTCGTTCCAGGCGAGGTCGGCGAGGATGAAGGCGCTGCCCGGGTTCCAGGGGATCCGGCGCAGGGTGGCGAGGTCGGGGTGCATGGCGAAGTCGCCGTAGCCCCGGTCCCAGGAGGACATCTCGTATCCGTCGACGGTGTTCATCTCCGTGTCGACGGCGAGGAGGTAGTTGCAGCCCTCGGTGCCGTGCTGGAGGACCTCGTCGAGGAAGAACTGTGCGGCGAACCGCTTGCCCTGAAGGCGCCCCTGCATGTCGGGGAAGCCCAGGACCACTGTGTCGATTTCACCGCTGGCGACGAGAGCGCGGAGCTCCTCGGGCGAAAGCGGCGGCTTGCGGTCTACCACGGGATTCTCTCCTTCGGTGAGCCGAGTAGGCCTAAGGTATTGAATAGAACCATTGCTTGGGAAGGGGAGGAGGCGAGATGACCGATACGGCGAGCGAGGACGAGGCGACCCGGCGGCTCAATCCCGTACTGCGACAGGTGCGGGCGGGCAACGGTTTCGAGGAGGCGCTGGAGCAGATCCTCCAGGTGGTCCGGCTCGGACTGGTGCCGGGCGGGGAACGGCTTCCGCCGGAGCGCGAGTTGGCCGAGCGCATGGGGATCAGCCGGGTGACGCTCCGCGAGGTGCTGAAGGTACTCCAGGACCAGGGCCTGGTGGAGGCCCGGCGCGGGCGCTATGGCGGAACGTTTGTGCTGCCCCGCCCCGACACACCGGCCGGGGGCACCGAGGAGGAGCTGCGGCGCCGGGTCGCGGGCGTGGACATCGAGGACGTGCTGCGCTTCCGCGAGGTCCTGGAGGTGGGAGCGACCGGCCTGTGCGCCTCCCAGGGGCTGTCGGAGCGGGACACCGACCGGCTGCTCGGGGCGCTGACCGCCACCCACGACGCCCCGCTGCCCGACTACCGCCGCCAGGACACCCTCTTCCACCTCACCCTGTGCGAACTCGCCGGATCCGCCACCCTGACGGCCCAGTACGCGGCCGTCCGGGCCACCGTGAACGACCTGCTGGACTGCATTCCGCTGCTGGTGCGCAACCTGGAGCACTCGCAGCAGCAGCACAGCACGCTGGTGGAGGCGGTGCTGGACCGCGACCCGGAGGCGGCGCGCGAGGTGATGCGCGAGCACTGCTGTGGCACGGCGGCCCTGCTGCGGGGGTTCCTGACCTGAAGGTGCCCCGCCTCGACCGGCTCGACCGGCTCGACCGAGAGGCATTCGTAACCCCCGTTTAACGCAGGGGTCTTGCGCCCGCCATGCCCGAGCGGCAAAGGTACGCCCCACAACCATTGCCCTAGGCAGGAGCGCACATGGCCGACGACACCGGCGCACGGCTGGCAGCCGTGCCCGAACCCACCTCGTCCCCCGAGAACGCCGCCCCCGGGAAAGGCGCCGACGGTTACCTGGAGCGCCGCACCCTGCGCCGCGGCAGCGCCGGCTGGCTGCTGCTGACCGGTCTCGGCGTCGCGTACGTGGTCTCCGGCGATTTCTCCGGCTGGAACATCGGCCTCGCCCAGGGCGGTTTCGGCGGCCTCGCCATCGCCACCGTCCTGATGGGCGTGATGTACGCCTGCCTGGTCTACTCGCTCGCCGAGCTGTCGGCGATCCTGCCGACCGCGGGCGGCGGTTACGGTTTCGCCCGCCGGGCGCTCGGCACCTGGGGCGGCTTCCTCACCGGCACCGCGATCCTCATCGAATACATCCTCGCCCCCGCCGCCATCGCCATCTTCATCGGCGACTACGTGGAGTCCCTCAACCTCTTCGGCCTCACCTCGGGCTGGCCGGTCTACCTCGCCTGCTTCGTCGTCTTCATCGGCATCCACCTGTGGGGCGTGGGCGAGGCGCTCAGCTTCTCGCTGGTCGTCACCGCCATCGCCGTGATCGCGCTGGTCGTCTTCGCCGTCGGCGCCTTCACCCAGTTCGACCCCGCCAACCTCGACAACATCGCCGTCGACACCACCGCCGCCGGGGCGAGCTCCTGGCTGCCGCTGGGCATCCTCGGCATCTGGGCCGCCTTCCCCTTCGGCATGTGGTTCTTCCTCGGGGTCGAGGGCGTGCCGCTGGCCGCCGAGGAGGCCAAGGACCCGGTCCGCTCGGTACCGCGCGCCCTGTCGATCTCCATGGGCATCCTGGTCCTGCTCGCCCTGGTCACCTTCCTCGCCTCCACCGGTGCGCGCGGAGCCGACGCCATCAAGGACGCGGGCAACCCGCTCGTCGTCGCCCTGGAGGGCGACCCCGGCCTCTCCTGGCTGAAGACCTTCGTCAACTACGCGGGCCTGGCCGGGCTGGTGGCCTCCTTCTTCTCCCTCATCTACGCCGGCTCCCGCCAGCTGTTCGCCCTCTCCCGGGCGGGCTACCTCCCGCGCTTCCTGTCCCTGACCTCGAAGCGCAAGGCCCCGTACCTGGGCCTGCTCATCCCCGGCGCCATCGGCTTCGCGCTGGCCGCCGCCACCGGCAACGGCCCGCGCATGCTGAACATGGCGGTCTTCGGCGCGACCATCTCGTACGCCCTCATGGCCCTCTCCCACATCGTGCTGCGGCGCCGCGAGCCCGGCCTGGAGCGCCCGTACCGCACTCCGGGCGGCATCGCGACCTCCACGGTCGCCTTCGTCCTCGCCCTCTCGGCGCTGGTCGCCACCTTCCTGGTGGACAAGGACGCGGCGTTCATCGCACTGGCCGTGTACGCCGTCGCCCTCGCCTACTTCGCGTTCTACAGTCGGCACCACCTGGTGGCCTCCGCGCCCGAGGAGGAGTTCGCGGCGCTGGCGGAAGCCGAGGCCGAGCTCTCCCGCGACTGACCCGCCCTTCCCCTCCCGGAGGTAGTCCCGTGCCCAGGCCGCTCATCGGCATCACCACCTACGTCGAACAATCCACCCGCTACGGGGTGTGGGACGTCCCGACGGCCCTCATCCCCACCGGGTACTACGAGCTCGTCCAGGCCTCGGGCGGCACCGCCGTCCTGCTCCCGCCGGACGAACCGGAGGCGGCGGCGGAGGTGCTCGGCCGACTGGACGGCCTGGTCGTGGCGGGCGGCCCGGACGTGGACCCGGTCCGGTACGGAGCTCCGCGCGATCCCCGTACCGGACCGGCGGCAACCCTGCGCGACGCGTGGGAACTCTCCCTGATCTCCGCCGCCCTGGCCTCGGGCACGCCCCTGCTCGGCATCTGCCGCGGCATGCAGGCGCTGAACGTGGCCCTGGGCGGCACCCTGATCCAGCACGTCGACGGCCACGTGGCGAGCCCGGGCGTGATCTCCTGGCACCCGGTCCGCCCGGTCCCCGGCACGCTGTACGCGGCGCTGGTCCCGGAGGAATCGGAGGTCCCGACCTACCACCACCAGGCGGTGGACCGCTTGGGCCGGGGCCTGATCGCCTCCTCCCACGCCACGGACGGCACGGTGGAGTCCATCGAACTCCCCGCCCCCTCCCCCTGGACCCTGGGCGTCCAATGGCACCCGGAGCTGGACAAGGACACCCGAGTCATGTCGGCCCTGATCACAGCGGCCTCCACCCACCTGTGATCCGGGCCGACCGACCACGGTCTCCGGCCCCCCTCCCGGCCTTCCAGCCGTCCGGCGTTTGAGGACCGGGGTCCGGGGCCTTTCAGCCGTCCGGCGTTTGAGGACCGGGGTCCGGGGCCTTTCAGCCGTCCGGCGTTTGAGAACCGGGGTCCGGGGCCTTTCAGCCGTCCGGCGTTTGAGGACCGGGGTCCGGGGCGGAGCCCCGGGAGGTCCGGGCGCAGCCCGGTACCCCTCCCTCCAGCCCGTCCGGCGCTTGAGGACCGGGTCAGGGGCAGCGCCCTGGGACACCCAGCCCCGCCGGCGTTTGAGGCGCAGGTCCGGGCAGCGCCCGGGGAACGGTGGAAGGGCGGGTAGGGGACAACTCCGCGCCGGCCCCCGGGTACGGGGCGGGGGCGGCCACGAGGGGGGCGAAGTCCCCTACCCGCCCTTCCACCGTTCCCCGGGGCTCCGCCCCGGACCCCGTGGGCGCAGGTCCGCCGTCGGACCCACCCCCGCCTCCAGGCCAGGTCGACACCAGATACACGCCGGGCCACCCCCGTGCCCAAGCCTGGTCGGCATAAGACCTACGCCGGACCACCCCCGCGCCCAAGCCTGGTCGGCGCCGCACCCGCACCGGGCCACACCACCCCCGCAGCGTCAGCGCCGGACTCGCACCGGGGCACCCCACACCCACACCCGCGCCGGCGCCACATCAGCACCTGGTCCGCGCCACGTCAGCGCCGGGTCGGCCGGCCCGGCACGGCGTCCGCGCCCGGCCCACTGGGCCGACACGGCGGCAGCGCCGCTTCCCCAGGACCAAGCCCGCGTCCAAAACCGGTCAGCGCCAGGCCCACAGGGCCAACGCCACGTCACCCCCGCGTCAGCGCTGGGTCAGGGCCCCGTCAGCCGCAGGTCAGGGCCGGGACCGCGCCGCGCCAGCCCCTGGCCAGGGCCAGGGCTCGGGCCAGGGCTCGGGCTCGGGCTCGGGCTCGGGCTCGGGCAGGGGCAGGGGCAGGGGCAGGGGCAGCGTCAGCCTCGGGCCAGGGCTCGGGCAGCCCCGGGTCAGCGCCGGGTCAGCGAGAGCAGGTCCCGCGCCGGGCCCGCCGGCCGCGCCCCCGCGGGCCACACCGCCCGGAGCTCTCGCTCCAGCCCTGCGCCGAGCACCGGCACGGACACCAGCCGTCGCCCCGCCATCTCGTCCCCGACCGCCAGTTCCGACAGCACGCACGGCCCGGCCCCGCTGACCGCCGCCGCCTTCACCGCGGTGGTGGAGGCCAGTTCCAGCAGCGGCTCCGCCAGCCCCCCGCACCCGGCCAGCGCCGCGTCCAGGACCTGCCGGGTCCCCGACCCCCGCTCCCGCAGGATCAGCGGGGTCGCCGCCAGCTCGGCCGGTTCCACCCCGCGCGTGCGCCGGGCCCAGGGGTGCCCGGGGGCCACCGCCACCACGAGGCGGTCCTGCGCGATGACCACCGAGTCCAGTCCCTCCGGCACGCTCAGCCCCTCCACGAAGCCGAGGTCCGCCTCGTGCGCGAGCACCCGCTCCGCCACCACCGCCGAGTTCCCCGCGTGCAGCGACACCGCCGTGTCCGGCCGCTGCCCGCGCAGCGCGATCAGCCAGCCGGGCAGCAGGTACTCCGCGATGGTCATGCTGGCGGCGACCCGCAGCCGGGAGTCCCGGCGGCCCCGTAGCGCCTGCGCGCCCGCGTCGAAGGCCTCGGCCGCCTCGACCACCCGCCGGGCCCAGTCCGTGACCAGCGCACCTTCCGCGGTCAGTGTCGACCCGCGCGGGGAGCGGTCCACGAGGGCGACCCCGAGCCGGGTCTCCATCGCCCGGATCCGGCTGCTGGCGGCGGGCTGCGTGATCCCGAGCCGCCGCGCGGCGGCGCTCAGACTGCCCACGCGCGCGACCGCGAGCAGCAGTTCCATGGCCCCCAGGTCCGGGACCCGGTGTGCCAGCGGAAGCTGCCCCTCGACCCACTCCTCATTACCGTGCCCATTACCCATAACTTCACTTTATGCCCTCATAGGAAGAGACCCTCTGCCGTCCGGCCCCGCACGGCGGGACGCTGGATCCATGGCCACCACCCTCGTACGCCCCCGTCCCACCACCTCCGGGACCCTCCGCACCGCGGCGGCCCACAAGGCTCCCTCCCTGCGGCACCTCGGCCCCAACTGGTACGCCTCCGTCATGGGCACGGCGATCATCGCCAACGCCGGCGCGACCCTCCCGTACCAACTCCCCGGCCAGCGCGTGGTCTGCCAGGTCTTCTGGGTGCTGGCCGCCACCGCCCTCGCGGTCCTGCTGACCGCCCGGGCCGGCCACTGGCTCCACCACCGCGACCAGGCCCGCGCCCACCTCCTGGACCCCGCCGTGGCCCCCTTCTACGGCTGCCTCTCGATGGCCCTGCTGGCCGTCGGCGGAGGCGCGCTCATCGTCGGCAAGGACCTCATCGGCGTCCCCGCCGCCGTGGCCGTGGACACCGTCCTGTTCACCGCGGGCACCGCCATAGGCCTCCTCGCGGCCGTCGCCGTCCCCTACCTGATGGTGGTCCGCCACAAGGTGGAGGCCCACCAGGCCACCCCCGTCTGGCTGCTCCCCGTGGTCGCCCCCATGGTCTCCGCCGCGCTGGGCCCCCTGCTCATCCCCCACCTGCCCGCCGGCCAGGCCCGCGAGGCCATGCTGCTCGGCTGCTACGCGATGTTCGGCCTGAGCCTGCTGGCCACCCTGCTGCTGCTCCCCCTGATCTTCGGCCGGCTGATCTTCCACGGCCCCCTCCCCCTGGTCCTCACCCCGACCCTGTTCCTGGTCCTGGGCCCCCTCGGCCAGTCGACCACCGCGGTGAACTCCCTCGCGGACATGGCTCCCCAGTCGATGGCCGGCCCCTACTCCGGCGCCTTGTCCGCCTTCGCGGTCGTCTACGGGGTCCCCGTGATGGGATTCGCCCTGCTGTGGCTGGCGCTGGCCGCGGCGATGCTGCTGCGGGCCGCCCGCAACGGCATGGGGTTCGCCATGACCTGGTGGGCGCTGACCTTCCCCGTCGGCACCTGTGTCACCGGCGCCGCCGGACTGGCCCGGCACACCGGCCTCACCGCCTTCTCCTGGCTGGCCGCGGCCCTCTTCCTGGCCCTGCTGACCGCCTGGCTCCTGGCCGCCGCGAACACCCTGCGCGGCCTCGCCACCGGCCGCCTCCTGGCCGCGCCCCGCTAGGGCAACCGGCCCTCGCAGCCCGCTAGGGCAGGACCCGCTAGAGCGAAGCCCGCAGAGCCGCCGCCAAAGCCGCCGGGGCCTCGACCAGCGAAGGGCCGTACCAGGTCAGGTGACGGCCGTCGACGAACGCGGCCGGGATGCCGGGGAAGGCCTCGGGCCCGTCCGCGGCGGTGAACCGGTACGGCTCGTCGGGGAACACCACGAGCTCGCAGCCGGCGGCGGCCAGCTCGGCCGCCGGGATCCTCGGGTACCGCTCCGCGTGCCCGGCGTAGGCATTGCGCACCCCGAGGCGGGCCAGCAGGTCCCCCGCGAAGGTGTCCCGGCCCAGCACCATCCAGGGCCGGCGCCAGATGGGCACGAAGGCCGTCCGAGCCGGTCCGGCCGGCTCCGCGCGGGCCCACGCGGCCTCCGCGTCCGCGAGCCACCGGGGCCGCTCCAGCCCCATGGCCCCCACCAGCACCCGGTCCAGTTCGGCGAACGCCTGCGGCAGGTCCCGTACCTCGGTGACCAGGACCTCCAGCCCGGCCTCCCGCAGCGCCGCCAGGTCAGGGGCCCGGTTCTCCTCCTCGTTGGCGAGGACCAGATCCGGGCGCAGCTCCGCGATCGCCCGTACGTCGGGGTTCTTCGTCCCCCCGATGCGCGCCACGTCCCCCAGGGCGGCCGGGTGGGTGCACCAGTCGGTCACCCCGGCCAGCGCCCCGGGCGCGCTCACGGCCACCGCCTCGGTCAGGGACGGCACCAGCGAAACGACCCGCATCCGGTCAGTGTCCTGGCGAGGGCGGCTCGGAGGTCGCGTGGATGTGCTCGCCGACCGCGACGATCAGGATCCGGGTGTCCTCGGTGACGGCCCGCCAGCGGTGGCGCACCCCGCCGGACAGGAACAGCGCGTCGCCGTTCTCCAGCCGGTACGCCCGCCCCTCGGCCTCCACCTGGCAGGCGCCCGAGACCACGTACATCAGCTCGTCGTTGCGGTGCTGGTACTCGCGGCCCGCGTCCTGGTCCCCGGTGAACTCCAGCGCGTGCAGCTGGTGGTGCCCGCGCACGAGGGGCCGTACGCCGGGGACGGGGGTCAGCGCGGACTCGTCGCCGGCCCGTACGAGGTCCACGGTGCGCGCGGTGTCGGAGGCGGCCAGCAGATCGACGGCCGTGGTCTCCAGCGCGTCGGCCACCCGCTCCAGGGACCGCATGCTGGGCCGGGCCCGCTCGTTCTCTATCTGGCTCAGGAAGGGAACCGACAGTCCGCTGCGCGCGGACACCGCGGCGAGGGTGAGGTGCAGGGCCCGGCGTCTCTTGCGCACGGCCACACCCACCCGCAGCGGTTCCTTGGCGTCCTTGTCCCGGTCCCGCTCCTTGTCGTCCGTGCCGGCCGGCGCTCCGCGCCCGTTCTTTCCGTCGGTGCCGTCCCTGTCGTCCATGGCGGGGCTGCCCTCCCCTTGTTCCGGGTTTCCGGTGTTCCGGGTGTTCCGGTCCGTCGCACATCGCACATCGCACATCGGTGTGCTGTAAGCACCTTACGCAGCAACCGGCCCCGGTTTCGCGCTCAAGAGCAGAGGAGGCCGTACCTGCGCCACTTTCCGTTTCCCCTCAGTGCATCATCGTGACCGTGACGACGACACGACGCCTGATGCTCCTGGACACCGCTTCCCTCTACTACCGCGCGTACTTCGGCGTGCCGGACTCCGTGAGGGCCCCCGACGGCACTCCGGTCAACGCAGTCCGCGGCCTGCTCGACTTCATCGGCCGCCTCGTGCAGGACCACCGGCCCGACGACCTGGTCGCCTGCATGGACGCCGACTGGCGGCCCCACTGGCGGGTGGAGCTGATCCCCTCCTACAAGGCCCACCGGGTCGCGCAGGAGACCGAGAGCGGTCCGGACGTCGAGGAGACCCCCGACACCCTTGCCCCGCAGGTCCCGATCATCGAGGCGGCCCTGGACGCCTTCGGCATCGCCCGGGTGGGGGTCGCCGGGTACGAGGCCGACGACGTGATCGGCACCCTGACCGGTCGCGCCACGGGCCCGGTGGACATCGTCACGGGCGACCGGGACCTGTACCAGCTGGTCGACGACGCGAAGCAGCGCCGCGTGCTGTACCCGCTGAAGGGCGTGGGCACCCTCCAGGTCACCGACGAGGCCTGGCTCCGCGAGAAGTACGGGGTCGACGGCCCCGGCTACGCGGACCTGGCGCTGCTGCGGGGCGACCCGAGCGACGGCCTGCCGGGCGTCCCCGGCGTCGGCGAGAAGACGGCGGCGAAGCTGCTGGACGCCTACGGGGACCTGGCCGGAATCATCGCCGCCATCGAGGACCCGAAGTCGAAGCTGACCCCCACCCAGCGCAAGCGCCTGGACGAGTCCAGGGATTATCTAGCGGTCGCCCCGAAGGTGGTACAGGTCGCTTCGGACGTTCCGCTTCCATCGTTCGACCCGGCGCTCCCGGCCGTTCCCGCCCAGCCGGATCTCGTCGCCGCGCTCGCTCACCGGTGGGGCCTGAGTGGCGCAGTTGAACGTCTAAGCAGCGCACTGCGCCCGTGAGGTGCTAACTTAGGTAATCCTAAGCTTAACGGAGTCAGGGTCGGAAAGTCAGGGAGACGTCGTGGCAGAAGGACGCGCCCGCAAGGTCGGCACCGCAGTGGTCGTGCGGACCGAGCGGTTGAGTCCGCACATGGTGCGGATCGTGCTGGGCGGTGCGGGGCTGGCCGGATTCGGTGCGGGCAGGTACACCGACCACTACGTGAAACTGCTCTTCGCACCGACCGGCGTCACCTACACCACCCCCTGGGACCTCGACCGGATCCGGGCGGCCCATCCCCGCGAGGAATGGCCGCGCCAGCGCGCGTACACGGTGCGCGCCTGGGACCCGGTCCGCCTGGAGCTGACCCTCGACTTCGTGGTCCACGGCGGCGAGGGACTGGCCGGCCCCTGGGCTGCCCGCGTCCAGCCGGGTGAACTCGTACGCTTCCTCGGTCCGGGCGGGGCCTACGCCCCGGACCCGGTCGCCGGCTGGCACCTCCTGGTCGGCGACGAGAGCGCCCTTCCGGCGATCGGCGCCGCGATGGAGCGGATGCCCGCCGGGGCGCGGGTCCACGCGCTCGTGGAGGTCGAGGGCCCGGACGACGAGCAGGAGATCGCCACTCCTGACGGCATCGTCCCGGTCTGGATCCACCGCGGCTCCCGCCCGATCGGCGAGGCGCTGACCGAGGCGGTCCAGGCCCTGGCCTTCCCCTCAGCCGACGTACACGCTTTCGTGCACGGCGAAGCCGGCTTCGTCAAAGCCCTGCGCCACCACCTGCGCATCGACCGCGGCATCCCGCGCGAGCGCCTGTCCATCTCCGGCTACTGGCGCCTGGGCCAGACCGACGAGGGCTGGCGTGCGATCAAGCGCGACTGGAACGCGGAAGTCGAAGCCGAGCAGGAACGCACCCTGGCCTCCGCCGCCTCCTGACTCGGCGGCTCCCCGGAAGCCGCATCGGACGGCTTCCCGGGAGCGGCATCACCCGTTCGGCGGCACAATGGGCGCATGCGTACGCTCCGCGCATTCACGGCAGCCGGAGCAGCCGCCCTCCTGGCCACGGCCGGGACCGCGACCGCCGCTCCGAGCCCGCCGCCCGCGCCCACCGCCCAGCTCACCGACGCCCAAGTCGACACGGCGGTGGGGCGTCTCGATGCGACGGTCGCCGAGATGATGCGCCGCACCGGGGTCCCGGGCGTCTCCGTCGCCGTCGTCCACGACGACGAGGTGGTCTACCTCAAGGGCTTCGGCCTGCGCCGCGTCGGCGACCCGGCCGCGGTGGGCCCCGACACCGTCTTCCAGGTCGCCTCGCTCTCCAAGCCGATCACCTCCACCATCGCCGCCGGGGTGCTCAAGGACCCCGGCGACTTCGACCGGCACGCGGAACTGCCCGGCTTCGCCCTCAAGGACCCGTGGGTGACCTCCCACGTCACCACCGCCGACCTGTTCTCCCACCGCAGCGGCCTGCCCGACCACGCCGGCGACCTCCTCGAGGACCTCGGCTACGACCAGGCGTACATCCTCGACCACCTGCGCCTGGCGCCCCTGTCCCCCTTCCGCGCGAGCTACGCCTACACCAACTACGGATTCACGGCCGCCGCCGAGGCGATCGCCCGTGCCCAGGGCGCCACCTGGCAGAAGCTCAGCGCCGACACCCTCTTCAAGCCCGCCGGCATGACGCACACCAGCACCGAGTTCCAGGCCTTCGTCGACGCCCCCGACCACGCCTCCACCCACGTGAAGGCCGCACCCGACGGCAAGAAGGGTGACGGCACGTGGATCCCGCGCTACGTCCGCGACCCCGACGCCCAGGCCCCGGCCGGCGGGGTGAGCAGCACCGCCCGCGACATGTCCCGCTGGCTGCGGCTCCAGCTCTCCGGCGGCACCCTCGACGGCAAGCGGATCATCCCCGCCGACACCCTGGCCCGCACCCACCTCCCCGAGATCGTGTCGCAGCCGCCCGCCTCCCCCACCGGCCGCACCGGCTTCTACGGGCTGGGCTGGAACGTCAACTACGACGACGCGGGCCGCCTGCGCCTGAGCCACTCCGGCGCCTTCGAACTCGGCGCCAACACCAGCGTCAGCATGCTCCCGCTGGAGAAGCTCGGCATCGTCGTCCTCACCAACGGCGCCCCCGTCGGCCTCCCCGACGCCGTCGCCGCCGACTTCTTCGACACCGCCGAACACGGGAAGGCCACCACCGACTGGCTGGCCCTGACCGGCGCCCTCTACGCACAGATCAACGCGGAGGGCCGCTCCCCCACCGACTACGCCCACCCGCCCACCGGGGCCGAGCCCGCCGGCGAGGACTCCGCGTACACCGGCACCTACGACAACCCCTACTACGGCAAGGCCACCGTGGCCGCCACGAGCGGGGGCGGGCTGACCCTGTCGCTCGGCCCGGAGCCGATGGTCTTCCCCCTCACCCACTACGACGGGGACACCTTCAGCTTCGAGACCGCCGGGGAGAACGCGGTCGGCCGCACCGGAGTGTTCTTCTCCCCCGCCGACCGCACGGTCCGCATCGAGTACCTGGACGCCGACCACCTGGGGACCTTCACCAGGGGCTAGTCCGTCCCCCGGCCGCATAGCCTGTACCCGGTGAAGCGCAGATCCCACATCCCCGACGCGCCCCTGCCCCAGGTCTCCGGCATCGACCCGGTCCGCATGCGGCTGCCCCCCGACCCGGACGGGACCTGGCCGGACCTCGGCTCCTACCTCACGGCACGCTACGAGGGCACGCGCGGCGAGGAGTCCATGGCCCGCCTGCTGCGGGACGGCCGGGTGCTGGGCGCCGGCGGCCGGGTGCTGCGGCCGCAGGACCCGTACGAGCCGGGCGGCTTCCTGTGGTTCCACCGGGACATGCCGCCCGAGCCCGTGGTGCCCTTCCCCATCGGGGTCGTCTACCGCGACGAGCACCTGCTGGTGGCCGACAAGCCGCACTTCCTGGCCACCACCCCGCGCGGCAGCCACGTCTTCCAGACGGCCCTGGCCCGGCTCCGGGTGGAGCTCGGCCTGCCCGCGCTGAGCCCCGCGCACCGCCTCGACCGGATGACCGCCGGGCTGGTGCTGTTCAGCATCCGCCCCGAGGACCGGGGCGCGTACCAGCTGATGTTCCAGGAGCGGCGGATCCGCAAGGAGTACGAGGCGCTCGCGCCCCACGACCCGGCGGTGGAGTTCCCGCGGACCCTGCGCAGCCACATCGAGAAGGTGCGCGGGGTGATGGCGGCGACGGAGGTCGCGGGCGCCGAGCCCAACGCCGAGACCCTGGCCGAACTCCTCGCGGTCCGGGGGGACACCGGCCGCTACCGGCTGACCCCGCACACCGGGCGCACCCACCAGCTGCGGGTGCACATGAACAGCCTGGGCCTGCCGATCCTGGGCGACCCGGTCTATCCGGTGGTCCGCGATCCGGCGCCCGACGACTACCGGCGTCCGCTCCAGCTCCTGGCCCGCACCCTGGAGTTCACCGATCCGGTCACCGGGATCGCGCACCGCATCGAGAGCGCCCG
This sequence comes from Streptomyces tatrensis, assembly GCF_049310065.1. NCBI lineage: Bacteria > Bacillati > Actinomycetota > Actinomycetes > Kitasatosporales > Streptomycetaceae > Streptomyces > Streptomyces tatrensis. The sequence goes on from NZ_JBMDLB010000011.1 coordinate 2,095,763, forward strand.
CACCCTGCGGGCCTGGGAGGACCGGCCGGGCTGGGAAGAGGGATCCGGGGACGGCGCCTAGGACCGGGGAGACCCAGGCCGTCTAGCCCCGTACTTCGCGGGTCGTTGATTCGTATGGTGTGACCGGTCCGGGAGTGTCCCGGACCGGTCGTGTGGCGTTGGGCCGGGTGTGTCGATGACTTCCCGGTCCCCGCGGCCACGGTCCCAGCGTCAGCGCCTTGAAGTTGTGGTGACGTCCGTGGTGGAAAAGCGTCTGGGCGCTCTGCCTGTCGCTGCCGAGTTTCTGCGCCGGCTGGACGTGGCCGGAATCGTCGATGAGGTGTGTCCGGGCGGCGCGAGCGCCCATCTGACGCACGGGCAGGTCATCGAGGCGCTCGTGGCCAACCGGCTGACCTCGCCCGCACCGCTGGTGCGGGTCGGGGACTGGGCCCGGACCTGGGCGGTGGAAGAGGTCTTCGGCATCACGCCGGACCTGCTCAACGATGATCGTCTGGCCCGCGCGCTGGACGCGATCGCCCCGAAACTGGAGGTCATCGCGGGCACGGTCGGCGCCCGGGCGATCACCGAGTTCGGGATCGACGTCTCCCGGCTGCACTGGGACATGACCAGCATGTCCGTCCACGGAGCCTTCCCCGCCGAGGACCAGGACGAGCAGTACCCGCTCATCGGCTGCAACGGGCATCCCAAGGACCGGCGGGTGGACCTGAAGCAGGTCCAGGCCGGGCTCGCGGTAGCGGCCGACGGCGGTATCCCCGTGCACTCCCGGGTCTTCGACGGCGCCGCGGCCGAGGTCAGCCAGGTCGTTGGAGCGATGAAAGACCTGAAGACGATGGCCGGCACCCACACGTTTTTGATGGTCGCCGACTCCAAGCTGGTGTCCTACTCCAACATCACCGCCCTGCTGGAAGCCGGGGTGGAGTTCATCGCTCCCGTCCCGGCCGCCCAGATCAAGGACGAGGTCTACGCGGCCCTGGATCTCGGGCGGGCCGAGCCTGTCGACTGGGTGCCCGAGCGGGACGAAAGGAAACCGGAGGCGGAACGCGAGACATACCGGGTTCTGGAGGACACCCACACGTTGACCGGCCGCCGCAAGAGCGACCCGTCGCTCACGGTGCGCCGGATCCTGGTCCACTCCACCGCCGTCGCGGCCGGCCAGCAGGCAGCCCGGGCCAAACGACTGGCCAAGGCCGCCGAAGACCTCGACAAGCTCACCGCCGCAGCGGGCGGACGCCACTACAAGACCCGGGAGAAGATCGTCGCCCGGATCGGCGTCGTCACGGCCAAACGCCGCGTCACCTCCTGCCTGCGCTGGCACATCACCGCCGACGAGCACGGCACCCCCGGCCTCACCTGGAACTTTGACCAGGACGTGCTGAAAGCCGAAGCAGCCGTCGACGGCTGGTACGCGCTCATCACCAGCGTCCCGGCCGGGAAGGCCGGCCCGGCCCAGGTCCTGATCCACTACAAGGGCCAGGGCGCGGTCGAACGGCGTTACCACGACTTCAAGGGCCCCCTCGCGGTCGCACCGGTATTCGTCCAGCACAACCGACGCGTCGCCGCGCTGATCCAGGTCATCTGCCTGGCCCTGCTCGTCTTCTGCCTGATCGAACGGCAGGTCAGACGCGCGCTCGGCCCCGAAGAAACCATGGCCGGCCTCTACCCGGACAACCGCCGGGTCCGCCCCACCGGCCGAATGATCCTCTACCACCTCGGCGAACTCACCCTGCGAATCGGCAACGTCACCGACCCGCCAACCGTCCAGATCAACCGCGGCGTCCAACTCCACCTCCTCGACCTCCTCGACACCGACATCACGCAGACTCGCTGGCCACAGACCTGAAACGCTCACCCGCGAAGTACGGGTCTAGCGGGCGACGTCCGCGATCCGCAGCGCCGCGTCGGCGGTGGCCTCCGCGAAGGCGGCCACCGGGCGCGCCGGATCGGAGCGGTGGATCAGCATCACGCCCTCGATGAGGCCGAAGACGAGGTCGTTGCGGAGCACCAATCCGGCCCGGTCACCGGCGAGTTCGGCTCCGGCGCGGGTCCCGTCGAGCAACTCCCGGTAGATGCCCTTGAGTTCCTGGCGCATCCGGCGAAAGCGCGCGAAGCGCGCACCGGAGACCTCGGGCAACAGGTAGAGCGCGCCCAGGTTGTACGGCCCGCCGCACAGCAGCATCACGTCCGAGCGGCACAGCTCCCAGAGCCGGCGGCCGGCGGGCCGGTCCGTTTCCCGGACCAGCCGGCGGGCCAGTTCCAGGGAGGGCGCGACCGTGGACTCCAGGAGTTCGGCGAGGAGTTCCTCCTTGCCGCCGAAGTAGTGGTACATCGTGGCCTGGCGCATTCCGGCCCGTTCGGCCACCGCCCGCGTGGTGGTGGCCGCGTACCCCTTGACCGTGAACAATTCGGCCGCGGCGTAGAGGAGTTCTTCGCGCGGCGGTCGCCCGCTCGCGGGTCTCAGCTGATCGGCGCGCGGCCGACCGACCCGTCTCGGCCCATCGTCCGTTCCACCAGTCATGGCCCGATTTTCCCACAGGACACGCAGAAGTGATCATGGCAAGAGATGAGATCCGGCCATGACCACTTCTGGAGGAACATCCAAATCCGGCTAGCCCACCGAGCTGTAGGCCACCACACCGCGCAGCAGCGCGTCCACCGCCTTGCGCGCGTTCCGGGCCACCGTGCTGCCACCCTCGGAGGAGGGCGGAGCCGAGGAGGAGGGCGCCGCGGCGGCCACCTGCCCCAGCACGTCGATGACCTGCTTGCACCAGCGCACGAAGTCACCGGCCGGCATCTCCGCCTCGCGCAGCACCTCGTCCAGGCTCTTGTCGGAAGCCCACTGGTACACCGCCCACGCGAAGCCGAGGTCCGGCTCGCGCTGGCCCACGCCCTCCGCCTGGTTGATGCCGTGCTCCTCCTCCAGCGCGTCGAGCCGGCCCCAGATGTGGACCATCTCGCCGAGCGCGGCCTTCGCCGCGCCCCCCGGCACCTTCGGCGCGACCGCGTCGTCGGACTGCCGCGCCTCGAAGACCAGCGCCGAGACGCAGGCGGCCAGTTCGGCCGGGCTCAGACCCTCCCAGATGCCGGCCCGCAGGCATTCCGACGCCAGCAGGTCGAGCTCGCCGTAGAGCCGGGCGAGCCGCCGCCCGTGCGGGGTCACCTCGTCCTCGCGCAGGTAGTCCAGGTCCGTCAGCAGCGCGTGGATCCGGTCGAAGGTGCGGGCGATGGTGTTCGTCCGGCCCTCGATGCGCTGCTCCAGCTGCCGCGTGTCCCGCTGCAGCCGGTGGTAGCGCTCCGCCCAACGGGCGTGGTCCTCGCGCTCGTCGCAGCCGTGGCACGGGTGCGCCCGCAGCGCGGTGCGCAGCCGCATGATCTCCCGGTCGTCGGCCGCCGCCGCCCGCCCGCCCGCGCGGCGCTCCACCGTGAGGTGCCCGGCCTTGGTCCGCAGCTGGGACGCCAGGTCCCGACGGGACTGCGGGGAACGCGCGTTGAACGTCTTGGGGATCCGCATCCGCTCGATCGCCTCGACGGGGACCGGGAAGTCGATCCCGGCGAGCCGCTTGACCTGCCGCTCCACGGTGAGCACCAGCGGGCGCGGACCCTCGGTGTACTCGTGCCCGCGGTGCCCGTTGGACCGCCCGGCCGGCACGCCCGGGTCCAGCACCAGCGCCAGCCCGGCGAACTTGCCCGTCGGGACGTGGATGATGTCGCCCGGCTTGAGCTTCTCCAGCGACGCCGCCGCCTGCGCCCGCCGCTGGGCCGCCCCCTGCTTGGCCAGGTCGTTCTCGCGGTCCTTGAGGTCGCGGCGCAGCCGCGCGTACTCCTCGAAGTCCCCGAGGTGGCAGGTCATGCCCTCCCGGTAGCCGTCCAGGCCCTCCTCGTTGCGCTGCACCTGCCGGGAGATCCCGACGACCGAGCGGTCGGCCTGGAACTGCGCGAAGGAGGTCTCCAGCAGCTCGCGCGAGCGGTGCCGCCCGAACTGCTGGACCAGGTTGACGGCCATGTTGTACGAGGGCTTGAAGCTCGAGCGCAGCGGATACGTACGGGTACCCGCGAGCCCGGCCAGACCCGCCGGGTCCATCCCCCGCTGCCACAGGACCACCGCGTGGCCCTCGACGTCGATGCCGCGCCGCCCGGCCCGGCCCGTGAGCTGCGTGTACTCGCCGGGGGTGATGTCGGCGTGCTGTTCGCCGTTCCACTTGACGAGCTTCTCCAGGATGACCGTGCGCGCCGGCATGTTGATGCCCAGCGCCAGGGTCTCGGTGGCGAAGACCGCCTTCACCAGACCCCGTACGAACAGCTCCTCGACGACCTCCTTGAAGGTGGGCAGCATGCCCGCGTGGTGCGCGGCGATGCCCCGCTCCAGTCCTTCGAGCCACTCGTAGTACCCCAGGACGTGCAGGTCCTCGGTGGGGATGGAGGCCGTCCGCTCCTCGACGATCTCGCGCACCTTGAGGCGCGCCGTGTCGTCGTTGAGCCGCAGGCCCGCGTACAGGCACTGCTGGACGGCGGCCTCGCAGCCGGCCCGGCTGAAGATGAAGTTGATGGCGGGCAGTAGCCCGTCGCCGTCGAGCCGGGCGATGACCTCGGGGCGCGAGGGGGTCCAGATCCGGCCGCGGGAGCGCCGCTCGCGCTCGCGGTCGGCCTCGCGGACCATCTTTCCGCGCCGCCGGTCCTTCGGGCCGTACCGGCTGCTGTTCTCCTCGCGCGCCATCCGCAGCAGATCGGGGTTGACCTCGCGGCGCGCGGAACCGCGGCCGCCGTGGTCGGACCCCTCCTCGAAGAGGTCGTAGATCCGCCGGCCGGCCATGACGTGCTGCCACAGCGGTACGGGCCGCTCCTCGGAGACGATCACCTGGGTGTCGCCGCGCACGGTGTCGAGCCAGTCGCCGAACTCCTCGGCGTTGGAGACGGTGGCGGAGAGCGAGACCAGGGTCACCGACTCGGGGAGGTGAATGATCACTTCCTCCCAGACGGCTCCGCGGAACCGGTCGGAGAGGTAGTGCACCTCGTCCATCACCACGTACCCCAGACCGACCAGCGCCCGCGAGCCCGCGTACAGCATGTTGCGGAGCACCTCGGTGGTCATGACGACCACCGGAGCGTCGGAGTTGACGCTGTTGTCACCGGTGAGCAGGCCGACCTTGTCGGCGCCGTAACGCTTGGCGAGGTCGGCGTACTTCTGGTTCGACAGGGCCTTGATGGGCGTGGTGTAGAAGCACTTGCGGCCCTGCTGGAGGGCCAGGTGCACGGCGAACTCGCCGACGATCGTCTTGCCCGAGCCGGTCGGTGCGGCGACGAGGACGCCCTTGCCGGCCTCCAATGCCTTGCAGGCCTCGATCTGGTAGGGATCCAGGTCGAATTCGTACATCTCACGGAAGGGCGCCAGGGCCGTGGCCTCTTCGGCGGCGCGGATCCGGGCAGCGGCGTACCGCTCGGCGGGAGAAAGTTCTTCGGTCATCTTGTCATCGAGCCTACCCGCCGCCCCTGACAACAGTCGCGATCTTTTGCGCGGGCCCGGACGGGCCCGGCCGCCCTACGCCAGGAGCCGCAGGGCCGCCGGGACGCAACTCGCGCTCACCTGGGGCGGTCCGAGGGGCTCCCCGTCCGGATTGGCGGTGAGCCCCTCGGACCGCCTCTGGCACGACCTTCGCGGTCAGCGGACGCGTTCACCCTCGGCTGGCCGAGGTGGGTGCCCTTTTGAAGCTCTCTCCCGCCTGCACGGCGGGAGACTCCCCCCTGGGTCGCCCCGGCGGGTTTGACAGCACTTACGTCCGTCCGTCGACGATCCTCCCGACCGCCGGGCAGGTCAGTGACCTCCCACTGCCCGACAACCTGCCTACTGCCGACGGGTGTTCACACCGCAACAGAGAGCTACGGCACTCTGCAGCGGAATGGGGACCGCGAAAGCGGTGCCCCGGAATGGTGCGCAGGTGGTCTCCAACCGGACAGCCCATCACCCTCCCCCGAGTCGAAACCGGAGCACAGCACGGTCCCGTACCAGGTGCCTCCACCGGCCGCACCGGCCCCGGCCCCGTCCACCCGGCCGAGGTCGATCTCCCGGAACCGGCCCTCCTTGAGCGCCTCGGCGGCCAGCCGGCCCGCCCGCGCCGGTTCCCGTACGGGCAGTCCCATCGCGCGCGCGAAATCGTTCCCGGTGCCCACCGCGACCACCCCGAGCGGCACCAGCGTCCCCGCGAGCGCCTGCAGCGCGAGGGACACCATCCCGTCACCGCCGACCGCGATCACCGCTCCGGTGCCCTCGCGCACCGCGGTGCGCAGCCGGGCCAGGGCGTCGGGGGCATCGCCGCCGACCACGGTCCGCACCGAGAAACCGGCCCCGCGAAGCGCGGAAGCGGCCGGCTGCGCGGCGTGCGCGGCCCGGCCGCTTCCTGCGGTGGGATTGACGAAGAGGGTGATCTCAGCACTCACCCGCGGCGGGGGCACCTCCCAGCGTAGCTGGGGGCGTACCCGCCGGGCGGACCCGCGTCGATCAGGTGGCGTCGTCGTAGCCGTTGATCCGCCGGCGTCCGCCGTCGGCCTGCTCGGGCAGCGCGCCCGGGGCCGCCACGGCCTCGACCGCGCCCACCTCAGCCGGGGTCAGGTCCACCGCGGAGGCCTCGTCGTCGTCGAGGCCCGCATCGGGGTTGTTCCGTGCCCGCCTGCGGTCGTTGAGGTAGCAGAACAGGAGCGCGACGAAGTACAGGGCGACGATCGGCGTGGCCAGCGCCAGCATCGTCAGCGGGTCACCGGTGGGCGTCGCGAACGCGGCGAACAGGGTGATGCCCAGCACCATGGCCCGCCACCAGCTCGCGAGCCGCTTCGCGCTCAGCACCCCGGTGACGTTGAGCAGGATCAGCAGCAGCGGCAGCTCGAAGGCCAGGCCGAAGACGACGACCATGCGCGTGACCAGGTCGAGGTAGTCGTCGACCGGCAGCAGGTTGCTCGCGTTGTCGGGGGTGAACTCCAGCAGGATCACCGCGGTCTGCGGCAGGACGTTGTACGCGAGGACGGCGCCGGCGCCGAACAGCGGCGCGCCGACCGCCACGAAGGCCACGGCGTACTTCTTCTCGTTGTTGTGCAGACCCGGGGCCACGAAGGCCCACAGCTGGTACAGCCACACCGGGGCGGAGAGCACGAGACCCGCGGTCAGCGAGACCTTCAGGGCGATGGAGAAGGGCGCGATCAGGCCGTTGACCGTCATCGCGGCACAGGGATTCCCGTTGCGCTGCGCGACCACGCCGTTGGCACAGCCGACGGAGTCCAGGATCGGCTTCATCATGAAGTCGATCAGGTCCTTGTAGAAGAACGCGGCCACGATGGTGACCACGAGGACCCCGAGGACCGCCTTCATCAGCCGGTTTCTCAGCTCACGCAGGTGCTCGACAAGAGGCATCCGCCCTTCGGCGTCCTTTGCCTTCTGGTCCTGCTTCTCCTGCTTGCGGGCAGACTTGAGCAACCCACGTCCCTTGTCTCGTTGCAGTTGACTGGTGCGAGCGCGGCCGCCGGAGCGGCCGCCGTCAGCCCTGCTTGGTGTGGTTGGGCTCGTTCACGGGGCGGGCGCTGGTGACGTCACCGGGCGAGGCCTGGATCGTGCGCGGGGCCGTGGCCTGCTGCTGGGGCGCCGGGTCGGCTACGGAAGCGGCGGTGGCGGCGTCCTCGGCCTCCCCCTCCTTCTTCATCGCCTTCGCCTCGCTCTTGAGGATGCGGGCGGACTTGCCGAGCGAGCGGGCCATGTCGGGAAGCTTCTTGGCACCGAACAGCAGGAAGATCACGGCGACGATCAGGAGGATTTCGAGGGGCTTCAGGTTGCCCATAATGTGTCTCTTCCTTCTCACCGAAACGGCTGGTTGTGGTAGTCAAGACGGCTCGGACCGAGATCGGCGAGCCGTTCTGACATCGATCGTAACCCCCGGGGGTTAACGCCAGGCAATCCCCTGGGGCATCACCGCTTGCGTGGTCAGACAGTACGACGGTTGCCCGACGATGGCTATGGCCGCACGGAGCGCCCGGCCCTGGCCAGGCCCGTAGCGGCCCGCTCGAGATCCGCGGAGGCCTCCGCGATCCGCCGCCCGGCGTCCGCGACCTGGACGGAGAGCCTGCGCACCTCCACGAAGACCCGCACGGCGAGCACGGCGAGGACGGCGACCCCGAGGAAGCCCAGAGCGATTGCGAACATCGGCCACAGCATGCAACGAGCCTAGGCCACCCACCGGCTCACACGCTGCGCAGGGTGCTCACGCCGCCACCGGTCAGCAGTTCCACGATGCGCTCACCGGCCGGTTTGCGGACCGGGGCCCCGCACTCGGGACAGGTGAAGGAGTAGAAGGTCGTACGCCGGCTCCCGCCGATGGCGAGGCGCAGGGCGCCCGCGTCCAGCTCGAAGCGGGCCCGGCAGTCGGGACAGGACGCCTTGAACGCGACCGACATCGCGCGGATCCCCCCTCGGCCCTTCAGCCCTGTTCCCCTGTGCCGCTCCCGACCGCCGCGTCCCCGGCCGCCGCGTTCTCCCCGACCGCCTGGCCCTCGTACGCGGCGAGCGCCTCCCGGGCCGCCCGGCGGGCGCTGTCCGCCAGCTCCACCGGGGCCACGATCCGCCCCTCGCGGCCCAGCCGCAGCGCCAGGCGCCGCAGCGAGCCCGGGTCCGGGGTCCGCAGGGTGATCCGCAGACCGCCCTCGGGCAGCTCCTCGGCACTGTCGTGCGGGTAGTACTCGGCCACCCAGCGCCCGCCCGGACCCACCTCGACCACGACCTCCGGGTCCTCGGCGGCCGGCTGGACCAGCCCCTCGGACAGGTCGCGGGGCTCGATGGCGGGCGGATCGGCCCGCTCGTCGAGCAGCCGGATCTCCGCCACCCGGTCCAGGCGGAAGGTGCGCCGGGCCTCGGAGAGGTGGCACCACCCCTCCATGTACGTGTGCCCGACGGCGAACAGCCGGATCGGGTCGACCTTGCGCTCGGTGAGCTCGTCGCGCGCGGGCGAGTAGTAGCGCAGCCACAGCCGGCGCTGCTCGGCGATGGCCCGGTCCACGTCGGCGAAGACCCCGCCCTCGGACTCGAAGGTCACCGAGAGCCGGGAACTGGCCCCGGCCACCTCGCCCGCGGCCGCCTCCAGCTTCGCGGTGGCCCGCAGCAGTGCCTGGCGGTCCCCCTCGCGCAGCCCCGGCAGCGTGGCCACGGCCCGGGCCGCCACCAGCAGCGCCGTCGCCTCGTCGGCGGCCAGCCGCAGCGGCTCGGCGGTGGACTCCCCCGACGCGTCGGGGTTGCGCCACCAGATGCGCTCCCCGTCGGTGTCGATGTCGAGCAGGTCACCGCCCCGGAAGCTGGTCCCGCACATGGGCAGCACGTCGAGGTCCGAAATCAGCTCGTCCTCGGTGATCCCGAAGGCCCGGGCCACGTCCGCGACGTGCGCACCCGGGCGCTCGCGCAGGTACGTCACCAGGGACAGCATCCGGCGCGTCTGGTCGATGGCGTTGGCAGCCATGCTGGTACGTCTCCCCCTCAGGGCGTTGCTCACTGATCTTGCCCGGTCCACCCGGCCCACCCGGCCCAAACCGCTCCCGCACGGATCCGCGCGCCTGCGCACGGCCCGCCGACGGACCGGCCCTAGCCCTTGGCCACGGCCCGCAGCCGGTCCACCACGTCGGCCCGCAGGTCGGCCGGCTCCAGCACCACGACATCGGGGCCGAACTCCACCAGCCAGGCGTCCAGCCCGTGCCCGTACGGGATCTCCAGCTCGTCCCAGCCCTCGCCGCCGGCCCCCTCGCGCACCGCCGCGGCCTTGGCCCGCAGCGGATAGCCCGCCCCCGCCCGCAGCCGGATCAGCGCGGAACGCTCCGCGCTTTCCCCGGCCCACCTCGCCACGGTCTCCCGTACGGTCACCACGTCCGGGACCTCGGCGGTGTACTTCGCGGCGCGCGAGCGGACCTTGCCCGTGATCCGGGAGAGCCGGAACACCCGCTCCGCCCCGCGGTCGCGGTCGAAGCCCGCCAGGTACCAGTGGCCGCGCCAGCACTCCAGGGCCCACGGCTCGACCTGACGGGTCTCGGGGCGGGCGGCGGTGGACTTGCGGTAGTCGAAGACGACCGGGCGCCGGTCGCGGCAGGCGAGCATCAGCGGCTCGAAGGCCGCCTCGTGCACCGGGATCCGCGGTTCGATCGCACTGTGCTGGCCCTCGTACGGATCCGAGGCCTCCGGCATGCCGCCGGCCCGCAGCTTCTGCAGGGCGCCGCTGGCCGCCCCGGCGAGCCGGGCCTGCTGCCACACCTTGGCGGCGAGCCCCAGGGCCGCGGCCTCCTCGGCGTCCAGCGCCACGGGCGGCAGCCGGTTTGAATCGCGGCGGGCCAGGTAGCCGGTGTCGCCCTCCAGGTTCTCGACGGTCTCGATGACCAGCCCGAGCTCCCGCAGATCATCCTTGTCCCGCTCGAACATGCGGTTGAAGGACTCGTCGTTCCCGGCTTCCATGTAGGCCTCGATGGAACCGCGCAGTTCCCGCTTGCTGAGCGGCCGACGCGTCCCCAGCAGACACAGCGCCAGATTCATCAGCCGCTCGGCCTTGGCAATCGCCATCGACGCCCATCCGCCCTTCCAGACCTTCGAGTCGTGTCCCCGGTACACCCTCGTGACCGCTGACCGTACCGCCCCGACGGTCCTGGGCAAAAGCGAGGGCCCCTGCCTTCAAGACCAGGGGCCCCGCACACTTCACAGCATCACTTCACGACGGACCGATCAGGCGCCCATCAGGTCGCACACGAAGATCAGCGTCTCGCCCGGCTTGATGGCAGCGCCGGCGCCACGGTCGCCGTACGCCAGGTGGGCCGGGATGACCAGCTTGCGGCGGCCGCCGACCTTCATGCCCTGGATGCCGGTGTCCCAGCCGGAGATGACCTGGCCGATGCCGAGCTGGAACTGCAGCGGCGCGCCGCGGCCCCAGGAAGCGTCGAACTCCTCACCGGTCGAGTAGGCCACGCCCACGTAGTGGACGGAGACCCGGGAACCGGCCTTGGCCTCGGCGCCCTCGCCCTCCCAGAGGTCCTCGATCACGAGGTCCGCCGGGACCGGGAAATCGGGGAAGTCGATCTCGGGCTTCTCGAGCTTGTCGCTCACGGAACTGCTCCTCAAAAAACTTACGAACAGGGGGACAACCTGGACAGTCTTACACCACGGTGAGGATGTCGAGACTGAAGACCAGGGTGGACTTGGCCGGGATCGCGCCCTGCTCCTTGTCGCCGAAACCCTGGTCCGGCGGGATGACCAGCAGGATGCGGCTGCCGGCCTTCTTGCCGACGATCCCGTCCTTCAGGCCCTTGACCTGGAGCTCCGAGAGCGGCCACGTCACCGTCGTGTCGGTGCCGTACGTGCTCTCGAACGTCTTGTCGTCCTTCCACGTCTTGCCGTTGAACTTGACGACGACGCTGTCGGTGTCCTTCACGACCGCGCCGGTGCCCTCCAGGACGTAGTTCGACACGAGCTTCGCCGGCGGCTCGGTGCCCTTCGGGACGGCCACGGAGACTTCCTTGCCGTCCGTGTTCGTACCGACCTTCGGCAGGGCGGCGTCCGTCTGCGGGACCTCCTTGCCCGTGGCCGAAACCGGGACCGAAGTGCCCTTGACGATGTCCACGACGAAGACCAGCGTGGCGTTCGGCTTGATCTTGTCGCCCGAGCCCTGGTCGCCGTAACCGAGGTCCGGCGGAATCACGAGCTCCAGACGGCTGCCGACCTTCTTGCCCTCGAGACCCTGGTCCCAGCCCTTGATGACCTGGCCCGCACCGATGGTCACGTCGAACGGCTTGCCCTTGCCGAAGCTCTGGTCGAACGGCTCCGTACCGTCCCACACCTGGCCGAGGTAGTTGACCTGGGCGATGTCGCCCTTCTTCAGCGCCGGGCCGTCACCCTCGCTGACGGTCACCACCTTCAGTTCCTTCGGCGGGGTGCCCTTCCCCTTCGACAGGGTGGGGGTCTCCCCGAACTTGGCACCCTTCGTGATCGCGGGCGCCCCGTTCTTCATCTCGGCGGAATCGGAGCCGCTGTCGCCACAGGCCGCTGTCGACAGCAGCAGAAGGGGTACGACAAGCAGGCCGGCAAGTCGGCGCACGTGTTCCTCAGATCTCAGACGGCACATAGGTCGTCGCCACTCTAAGGCGTGGACAGGGCCCCGTACGAGATCCGTACGAGGCCCTGGCCAAGATCAGTGCTATGTCACACGACGCCTCACGGCGCCCTATAACCCACTCACATCCCCGCGATCAGCTTCTCCACCCGGTCGTCCACCGACCGGAACGGGTCCTTGCACAGCACCGTCCGCTGCGCCTGATCGTTCAGCTTCAGATGCACCCAGTCGACCGTGAAGTCCCGCCGCTGCTCCTGCGCACGACGGATGAAGTCACCCCGCAACCTCGCCCTGGTCGTCTGCGGAGGCACCGACTTGCCCTCGAAGATCTTCAGGTCGTTGCAGATCCGCGCCGCCTGCCCCTTGCGCTCCAGCAGGTAGTACAGCCCGCGCCTGCGGTGGATGTCGTGATACGCGAGGTCTATCTGAGCCACCCGCGGATTCGACATCGTCATGTTGTGCTTCGCCCGGTACCGCTCGATCAGCTGGTACTTCATCACCCAGTCGATCTCGGTCCCGATCCGGTCCAGGTCCTCCGCGTCGATCGCGTCCAGCGTCCGGCCCCACAGCTCCAGGACCTGGTCCACGACACCCGTACGGATGCCCCGGCGCTCCGCGAAGTCCACCGCCTTGTCGTAGTACTCCCGCTGGATCTCCAGCGCGGAGGCCTCCCGGCCGCTCGCCAGGCGCACCTTGCGCTGACCCGTGATGTCGTGACTGACCTCGCGGATCGCCCGGATCGGGTTCTCCAGCGTCAGGTCCCGCATCACCGTGCCCGCCTCGATCATGCGCAGCACCAGATCGGTCGCCCCGACCTTCAGCAGCATGGTCGTCTCGGACATGTTCGAGTCGCCCACGATCACGTGCAGACGCCGGTAGCGCTCCGCGTCCGCGTGCGGCTCGTCCCGCGTATTGATGATCGGCCGCGAACGCGTCGTGGCGGAACTGACGCCCTCCCAGATGTGCTCGGCCCGCTGACTCACGCAGTAGACCGCGCCCCGGGGCGTCTGCAGCACCTTGCCCGCACCACAGATCAGCTGCCGCGTGACGAGGAACGGGATCAGAATGTCCGCGAGCCGGGAGAATTCCCCGTGCCGGGCCACCAGGTAGTTCTCATGGCAGCCGTACGAGTTTCCCGCCGAGTCGGTGTTGTTCTTGAACAGATAGACGTCGCCCGCGATTCCCTCCTCGTGCAGGCGGCGTTCGGCGTCGACGAGCAGGCCCTCGAGAATGCGCTCGCCGGCCTTGTCGTGGGTGACCAGTTCGATCAGGTTGTCGCATTCGGGAGTTGCATACTCCGGATGCGAACCCACGTCGAGGTAGAGGCGGGCGCCGTTCCGCAGGAAGACATTGCTACTGCGGCCCCATGACACAACACGGCGGAAGAGGTAGCGCGCCACTTCGTCAGGAGACAGTCGGCGCTGTCCCCTGAACGTGCACGTGACGCCGTACTCGTTCTCCAGCCCGAAAATGCGGCGGTCCATGACTGAACATTACGCCTTCTGCTCTGTTCTGAAACCGAGTTCGCAGGCGCCGTTTCGATCATTTTCCCGAGAGACCACCCCACCACCCGCCCGCCGACCCGCCTAAGACCCCGTCACCGAGGCCTCCGCAGAGCCCTCCAACGGCCCCGCCGAACCCGCCGCCGAACCCGCCACCGAGCCCCCCGCCGACGGCCCCGCCACCGAACCCGGCACGGAACCCGCCACCGCACGACTCGCACCCGGCCGCGCCAGCACCCGCTGAGTGACCGTCAACACCAGCAGCGCCGCGAAGCCGGCCACACTCGCCACCGCGAAACCCGCCGCCGTACCCCCGGCCTCCACCGAAGGACCCGCCACCGCCGTACCGATCGCCGCACCCACCCCGAAGAACGTCACCAACCACGAGAACGCCTCCGTCACCATCCCCGCCGGAGCATGCCGGTCCACCACGATGAACGCACACGCCAGAGCCGGAGCCAGGAACACCCCCGCCAGCGCCGCGAACCCCGTCATCGCCACCACACCCGGCACCAGCATCAACGGCAGGTAACACACCGCCAGCAACGCCACCAGCAAACACAGCCGCCGCTCCGGCGCCCCCGCCCACTGCCGCGCCCCGTACAGCACACCACCGAACAGCGCGCCCAGACCCAGCGCCGCCATCAGCCAGCCGTACACCGCCTGACCACCGTGCTCGTCCGCGTACGCCACACCCGCCACCGTGATCGACCCCAGCGCCGTCCCCACGAAGAAGAACGCCCCCAGCAACGCCAGCAGACCCGGCGACCGCAGCGCCCCCAGCCAGTGCGCCTCCCGCGGCTCCGAACGCCACGTACGCGAAGGCTCCGACACCACGACCGACAACGCCCCCAGCACCCCGATCCCGCTGAGCACCAGCAGCGCCACCGCCGGATCCCACAACGCCACGCACAGCGTCACCAGCAACGGCCCCACCGTGAACATGACCTCCTGGGCCACCGCGTCCATCGCGTACGCCGCATGGACCCGCTCCTCCTTGCCGCCCAGCACGCTCGGCCACAGCGCCCGCAGCCCGCCCTCCAGCGGCGGCGTGAACAGCCCCGCCACCACCACCGCCGCGTACGCCACCGCCACCGAACCGGTACCGGCCAACGCCAGCCACACCATGCCCAGCGCCGACACCACCGCCGCCGGCAACTGCACCCGCGGCTGCCCGAACAGGTCCACCGCCCGCCCCAGCAACGGCTGCCCCACCGCGTTCGACACCCCGTACGCGGCGGCGAGGGCCCCCGCCAGGCTGTAGCTGCCACCCTCCGCCCGAACGAACAGCACGATCGCGATCGGACCCACCGCATTCGGCAGCCGGCCTATGAGCGTGCCCACCAGCAGCCTCGCGGCATGCCGGGTCCTGAGCAGCTCCGCGTAACCCGCGGCCATGTCCGCCCCCTCATCCGCCCGGACCCAGCCGGGCACACCCAAGTAATACGTATAACGTGACCGGTCATACGTACCATGACCACAGTCGGACGGTCCACCCACCCGACCCCCACACCCCCCGCGACCTCGCACTACAGGAGCACCGTGTGACGAGACCCACCAGCCGCGACGTGGCCACCGCCGCCGGAGTCTCCCAGGCCACCGTCTCCCTCGTCCTCGGCGACAAATGGCGCGGCCGCGTCTCCGAACGCACCGCCGGCCTGGTCCGCGAAGCCGCCACGACCCTCGGCTACCGCCCCAACCTCGCCGCCCGCAACCTCCGCCTCGGCTCCACCCGCACCGCCCTCCTCGTCGTCCCCGCCCTCACCAACGAATTCTTCGCCCGCGTCTACACCGGCGCCGCCCGCATCGCCGCCGAACACGGCTTCGGCGTCGTCCTCTACCCCTCCCCCGACGGCACCGGCCCCGCCCGCGACCCCTTCGCCTCCGCCCGCGCCGCCCTCGACGGAGTCATCGCCTCCTCCATGGCCGCCGACGCCCTCCACGCCCTCGGCGGCGACGCACTCCCCCTCGTCATGCTCGACAGCGACCCCACCGCCGACACCGCCCACGCCCACGTCAACCTCGCCATCGCCGACGGCATGCGCCAAACCACCGAACACCTCCTCACCCACGGCCACCACCGCTTCCTCCACCTCGCCTCCGCCATCGACTCCTGGACCTTCACCGTCCGCGCCAACGCCCTCGCCGCCCTCCTGCCGCCCCCCGCCGAGCTGCGCACCGTACGGGCCCACCTCAGCGTGGAAGCCGCCCGTACGGCCATGGAGACCGCCCTGGACACCCCCGCGGACCGCCGCCCCACCGCCGTCGTCTGCGACGACGACATCCTCGCCGCCGGCGCCTGCAAAGCCGCCCGCCGCCTCGGCCTGCGCATCCCCGAGGACCTCTCCGTCACCGGCTTCGACGACCTCGCCCTCGCCACCGCCGTCGAACCGGAACTCACCACCGTCCACCTCCCCGCCGAACGCGTCGGCGAACAGGGCATGACCGCCCTCCTCGCCGTCCTCGAAGGCACCCCCTGGACCCCGGTCGACATCCCGGTCCACCTCGTCGTCCGCGACTCCACGGGACCAGCCCCTCGCGTCTGAGTCCGGGAACGCGAAAGCGCCCCCGACCCGAAGGCCAGGGGCGCTCACACTCACTGCGACTTCTACTCGGCTTCCTCTTCGGGAGCCTCGTCGTTCGAGACGGCATCCGCCTGAGCGGCCGCCGGAACGTCCGCCTCCAGCAGCCGCGACAGCTGCCGGCCGCGGATCCGCTTGAACTTGCGCTGCTGGGCCCGCGTACGGTCCAGCACCGCCACCTCCAACCGCTCCGTCGGAATCGACTTGTCCGTACCGTTCGCCTGGCTCGACAGCGCCTGCACCGCCAGCTTCAGCGCCTCGGACAGGGTCATTCCGTCCTGGTGCCGCTGATCGAGGTACGTACTGATCTGCTCGGCGTTCCCGCCAACGGCCACCGACCCGTGCTCGTCGACGATCGACCCGTCGTGCGGCAGCCGGTAGATCTGGTCGGCGGCAGCCGTCGCGCCGACCTCGGCCACGACCAGCTCCACCTCGTACGGCTTCTCCCCCGCACTCGAGAAGATCGTGCCGAGCGTCTGCGCGTAGACGTTCGCCAGCCCACGGGCCGTCACATCGTCACGGTCGTAGGTGTATCCACGCAGATCGGCGTACCGCACACCACCGATGCGCAGGTTCTCGTACTCGTTGTACTTGCCGGCGGCCGCGAAGCCGATCCGGTCGTAGATCTCGCTGAACTTGTGCAGCGCGCGGGACGGGTTCTCACCGACGAACACGATGCCGTCGGCGTACTGGATGACAACGAGGCTCCGACCGCGGGCGATGCCCTTGCGGGCGTATTCCGCCCGGTCGGCCATGGCCTGCTGGGGTGACACATAGAACGGAGTCGACACCGGCTTTCCGTCCCTTTCTTCTGGACGACGAGGAGGTCAGAGATCAGAGCAGGGCGGCGCGCGGACCGTCGGGCTGCTCCAGCCGGCGGTTCGTGATCTTGCGGGCCAGCTCCGAGGACTCCTCGTCGGTCAGCCTGCGGAATCCCTCGTCCGTCATGACGGTGACGATGGGGTAGATGTGGCGGTAGAGGTCCGGACCGCCGGTGGCCGAGTCGTCGTCGGCAGCGTCGTACAACGCCTGCACGACGAGCGTCGTGGCCTCCTCCTCCGTCAGCTTGGAGTGGTACAGCTTCTTCATCGAGCCGCGCGCGAAGATCGAGCCCGACCCGGTCGCGGCGTACCCGTGCTCCTCGGAGCGGCCGCCGGTCACGTCGTAGGAGAAGATCCGGCCCCGCTCCTTGGCCTCGTCGTACCCGGCGAAGAGCGGTACGACGGCCAGGCCCTGCATGGCCATGCCCAGGTTGCTGCGGATCATGGTGGAGAGCCGGTTCGCCTTACCTTCAAGGCTCAGCGTCGCCCCCTCCACCTTCTCGAAGTGCTCCAGCTCCAGCTGGAACAGCTTCACCATCTCCACGGCCAGACCGGCGGTGCCGGCGATGCCGACGGCGGAGAACTCGTCCGCCGGGAACACCTTCTCGATGTCCCGCTGCGCGATCATGTTCCCCATGGTCGCCCGCCGGTCACCGGCGAGGACCACCCCGCCGGGGAAGGTGGCGGCCACGATGGTCGTCCCGTGCGGCGCCTCGATGACCCCGTCGGGCAGCTTCCGGTTGCCCGGGAGCATCTCGGGCTGGTGCGCGCCCAAGAAGTCCATGAAGGACGACGACCCCGGCGTCAGGAAGGCTGCCGGTAGACGCCCTGTGCTTCGAGTGTTGGGTTCCACAGGTTTCCTTCCAGATATGAGACGACCCTACGAGCTGCGTCGGGATCGTCTCCCAACTTGCCGATGGCCGTGTTGCAGTTGAAGCAAAGTACGCCTCGGACCCTACCCGTGGTGTGGCAGTGATCCACATGTACGGCCGCGCGCTTTTTGCAGATGAGGCAGAGACCACCCTGCGCGGCGATCATCTCGTCGCGCTGGGCCTCGGTCATGCCGTAAGCGCGCTTGAGGTGACCTGCCCGACCCTGGATAACCCGGCACGCCTTGCACCGAGTGGACAGCCCGTCAGACGCTGTTGCGTTCTTGTGCCAGTCGCTGTGCGGCTTCACCTCACCGCACTGCCTGCAGAGCTTCCACCCCGCAGGCACTTCCACATGCTCTCTGACGGCCTTCCCCATGGCCGCCCGGCGGCGCCGGTAGTGCTCGGCGCCGTACGCTGCCACGCATTCACGACATCTGGGCTGAAGCCCGTCGCTCCGGTTGCGATCCGAGGCGAATCCGCTCAGTGGTATGTCACGGGCACACCCGCGACACCACTTCGTTCCATTGGGCATGGAGCACACACTGGCGGATTCGCCTTAGATTCGAAGGCTATTCGCCGCCTTTTTGTACGAAGCTCCGAACGAAGTCCTCGGCATTTTCCTCAAGTACATCGTCAATCTCGTCAAGTACCGAGTCGACGTCGTCGGAGAGCTTTTCCTGTCGCTCCTTGAGGTCGGTCGATTCTTCGACCGCAGCCTCCTCGACCTCCTCGGTCGAGCGCTGCGCCTTCTGCTGTCCGCCGCCGGTGTCCTTGGTCGCCATGTCTAGCTCACCCCGCTCGGTTCGCACGCTCACGTGAAAGACCCCGCGAATTCGGGATCCCTCAAGATCAGACTCTACGTCGGACCCTACAAGGAGGGTCCGACATCCGTCCCGGTACTTTCATAACGTCCGGATGTCTTCATGATTCCCGGGCCGGGGGCCTTTCAGCCCCCGCCCCGGGGACCGGAAAAGGCTTAGCGCCCCGAGAGCACCCGGACCAGGTCCTCCGCCGTGCGGCAGCGGTCCAGGAGCTCCTTCACGTGGGCACGGGTGCCCCGCAGGGGTTCCAGGGTCGGGACCCGCTGGAGGGAGTCGTGGCCCGGCAGGTCGAAGATCACCGAGTCCCACGAGGCCGCCGCCACGTCGTCCGCGTACTGCTCGAGGCACCGCCCCCGGAAGTACGCCCGGGTGTCCTCCGGCGGCTTGCTCTGCGCCCGCTCCACCGCCGTCTCGTCCAGCAGCCGCTTCATCTTGCCGCGGGCCACCAGGCGGTTGTACAGCCCCTTCTCGGGCCGTACGTCCGCGTACTGGAGGTCCACCAGGTGGAGTCGGGCCGCGTCCCATTCGAGGCCGTCCCGGCGCCGGTAGCCCTCGAGGATCTCCCGCTTCGCGATCCAGTCGAGCTCTCCCGACAGGCTCATCGGGTCGGTTTCCAGCCGGCCCAGTACGTCCTCCCAGCGGGCCAGCACATCCTTGGTCTGCTCGTCCGCGTCGGAGCCGAAACGCTCCTCCACGTACTTCCTGGCCAGCTCGTAGTACTCCATCTGGAGCTGTACGGCGGTCAGCGTCCGCCCGCTGCGCAGCGTGATCAGGTGCTGCAGGTCGGGGTCGTGGGAGACCTGGTGGAGGGTGCGTACGGGCTGGTCCACGGCGAGGTCGACGTTGATGTAGCCGTCTTCGATCATGGACAGGACCAGTGCGGTGGTGCCGAGCTTGAGGTAGGTGGAGATCTCGGAGAGGTTGGCGTCGCCGATGATCACGTGGAGCCGGCGGTACTTCTCGGCGTCCGAGTGCGGCTCGTCCCGGGTGTTGATGATGGGGCGCTTGAGGGTGGTCTCCAGGCCGACCTCGACTTCGAAGTAGTCGGCGCGCTGGCTGATCTGGAAGCCGTGTTCGCGGCCGTCCTGGCCAATGCCGACGCGGCCGGCGCCGGTGAAGACGAGGCGGGAGACGAAGAAGGGGGTGAGGTGGCGCACGATGTCCGAGAAGGGGGTTTCCCGCTTCATCAGGTAGTTCTCGTGCGTGCCGTAGGAGGCGCCCTTGTTGTCGGTGTTGTTCTTGTAGAGGTGGATGGGCTGGGCCCCGGGGAGCTGGGCGGCCCTGACGGCGGCCTCGGCCATGATCCGCTCGCCGGCCTTGTCCCAGAGGACGGCGTCGAGCGGGTTGGTGATCTCCGGGGAGCTGTACTCGGGGTGTGCGTGGTCGACGTAGAGGCGTGCGCCGTTGGTGAGGATGACATTGGCGAGGCCGATGTCCTCGTCGGTGAGCTGGCTGTTGTCGGCGGCCTCGCGGGCGAGGTCGAAGCCGCGGGCGTCCCGCAGCGGGTTCTCTTCCTCGAAGTCCCAGCGGGCGCGTCGCGCCCGGTGCATCGCCGCCGCGTAGGCGTTGACGATCTGGGACGAGGTGAGCATGGCATTGGCGTTCGGGTGCCCCGGGACGGAGATCCCGTACTCCGTCTCGATACCCATTACTCGCCGTACGGTCATGCGGCCCTCCTTGCCCGGCGGCGCTCCCGTTCGGGAGCGGCGCTCAAGTACCGCTTGTGCTCCGGTGCGTCGTGTGCGGTGCCCGTCCCCGCACTGCGCGACCTGCGGTATGGAAGAGCCTAGAACCACTCCGCGCTGGTGGGGAGATCATTTCAGTCATTGACTTTGCCCTGTCACCGGCTGAAAAGAGCAGTCGGTAAAGCAGTCGGCTGCGGGTGCCCTTGCCGGGCACCCGCAGCCGGCCCGCTTTGTCAGAGGTACTGACCGGTGTTGGCCACCGTGTCGATGGAGCGTCCGGTGTCCGCGCCTTGCTTTCCGGTGACGAGGGTTCGGATGAATACGATCCGCTCGCCCTTCTTTCCGGAGATTCGGGCCCAGTCGTCGGGGTTGGTGGTGTTGGGCAGGTCTTCGTTCTCCTTGAACTCGTCCACGCAAGCCTGGAGGAGATGGGCGACGCGAAGGCCCTTCTGGTTGTGCTCGAGGAAAGCCTTGATGGCCATCTTCTTCGCACGGTCCACGATGTTCTGGATCATCGCGCCCGAGTTGAAGTCCTTGAAGTAGAGGACTTCCTTGTCGCCGTTGGCGTACGTGACCTCGAGGAAGCGGTTTTCCTCGGTTTCGGCGTACATCTGCTCGACGACGGTCTGGATCATGCTGTGGACGGTTTCGGCCGTGGAGCCCTGGTGCTCACCGAGGTCGTCGGTGTGCAGGGGCAGCGTGGCCTTGAGGTACTTGGCGAAGATGTCCTTCGCGGCCTCGGCGCCGGGGCGCTCGATCTTGATCTTCACGTCGAGCCGGCCGGGGCGCAGGATGGCCGGGTCGATCATGTCCTCGCGGTTGGAGGCGCCGATGACGATGACGTTCTCCAGGCCTTCCACGCCGTCGATCTCGGCGAGCAGCTGGGGGACGATGGTGTTCTCCACGTCCGAGCTGACTCCGGATCCGCGGGTGCGGAAGAGGGATTCCATCTCGTCGAAGAAGACGATGACGGGGGTGCCCTCGCTCGCCTTCTCCCTCGCACGCTGGAAGACGAGGCGGATGTGCCGCTCGGTCTCGCCGACGTACTTGTTGAGGAGTTCGGGGCCCTTGATGTTGAGGAAGTAGGACTTCCCGGTGGGCTGGCCGGTGACCTCGGCGACCTTCTTGGCAAGGGAGTTGGCCACGGCCTTGGCGATGAGCGTCTTGCCACAGCCGGGGGGGCCGTAGAGCAGGATGCCCTTCGGGGGCCGCAGTTCGTGTTCCTTGAAGAGGTCGGGGTAGAGGTAGGGGAGCTCGACGGCGTCGCGGATCAGTTCGATCTGGTCGCCCAGGCCGCCGATCTTGTCGTAGTCGATGTCCGGGACCTCTTCGAGGACGAGGTCTTCGACCTCGCTCTTGGGGACGATCTCGTAGACGTAGCCGGAGCGGGGTTCGAGCAGCAGGGAGTCGCCGGGGCGGATGGTGACGTCCAGGAGCGGCTCGGCGAGCCTCACCACCCTTTCCTCGTCGGTGTGCCCGACCACCAGGGCGCGCTCGCCGTCCTCGAGGATTTCCTTGAGGGTGACGATGTCCCCGGCCCGCTCGTACTCCATGGCTTCGACCACGTTGAGCGCTTCGTTGAGCATGACCTCCTGGCCGCGCCGGAGGTCTTCCGGTTCGACGCTGGGGCTCACGTTCACGCGGAGCTTTCGGCCGCCGGTGAAGATGTCGACGGTTCCGTCTTCGTTGGACTGCAGGAAGACTCCGAAGCCGGCCGGCGGCTGTGCGAGCCGGTCGACTTCTTCCTTGAGGGCCACGATCTGGTCGCGGGCCTCGCGCAGGGTGTTCGCCAGCCGCTCGTTCTGAGCGGAGACGCCTGCCAGGTTCGTCTGGAGCTCGACGATCCGCTCTTCGAGAATCCTCGTGTGTCGCGGAGAGTCGGCGAGCTTACGTCGCAGGACGGCGATTTCCTGCTCGAGATAGGCAACCTGGCCGGCGGGGTCCTCAGACCCTCGCCCGGGCCGGATGCCGCGGTTGATGTCGTCGTCGTGGGCTGCCACGGTCCTCACCTCCTCCAAGGGGAGCTGGACGCTTTCTGACCCTACCTGGGCTGGTGGTGATTGAAACCCCTAGATCACAAAGACGGTAGGGGTGTGTCCGATCTTCACCCTTGCGTACTCCCTCCCGTCAAGGAAATACCCACCCATCAAACTCGGGAAGCAGCCGGTTGTAAGGTCGAACTGTTCAACACCCGTCAGAGCTCGTGCGACTTGCCGCGAGTATCCGACCGGGATGGATCACTCGAGGCAGGGAACGGCAGGAGATATGACCGTGCAGCAGGAGGTGTCCGCGGGGGGTTCCGGCGTGGCCGGAGAGCCGCTCGAGGTCTGGATCGACCAGGACCTCTGCACTGGCGACGGCATCTGTGTGCAGTACGCACCGGAGGTGTTCGAGCTGGACATCGATGGTCTGGCGTACGTGAAGAGCCCTGCCGACGAGTTGCTCGTGGAGGCGGGGGCGACCACTCCGGTTCCGTTGGTGCTGCTTCAGGACGTGGTGGATTCCGCGAAGGAATGTCCCGGGGATTGCATCCATGTAAGGCGGGTTTCGGACAGGGTGGAAGTCTTCGGTCCCGACGCGGAGTGAGGGTTCAAACTCCTGTGGGGCTCGGATCCGTAAGCTCCTGGCGGAATTTTCCGCCGGTCCAGCGCCACTTGGCGAGCTGTTCGGTATCGGGGCTGTAGCGGGGCACTTCGGGCGAGGAGTAGCCGAGGAGCTTCGCGGTGACGAGGCCGTCGCGGACGGTGAGGTCGGTCGCGGTCTGGTTGCGGGTGGCTTCGAGGAGTGTGGCGACGACGCGGGGGGCCGTGGTCTTCGCGGGGTCCTGGGCGAGGACGTAGACGGCGTGCGGCGGGGTGCCCGAGCCGGCGTCGCAGCGGACGGCGGCGATGGTTTCTGGTCGGCCGTCGCCGTCGAGGTCGCCTTCGGCGGTGGCCGTGACGGCTTGTGGGGCGCCCTTGCAGTCCAGCGGGTACGCGGCTGCGTGTGCGTCGGGGGCGGCCGCCCGGGGGCCGCTCGCGGGGCTCTCAGGGCTCGTGGTGCGTGCGGGGTCCGCGGAGGCTCCGGTGGCCGGGGCGGGCTGCAGGAGTCCGGCGCCGGCTATGACGGCGGCGAGGGCCGAGGCGGTGGCGAGCCAGTGGACGGGCCGGGTCCGGTGGTGCTCCGGGGTGGGGGCGGTCGGCGCCGGCTCGGCGGGGCTGTGCGGCACGCGGGGTGTCTCCTGTGCGAAGGGTGACGGGGAGCCAGCATCGTGCCACACCTCACATCGGGGTGGAACGGGTGGGTCCGGGCCGGCCGGGGTGCTCGTACGGGCCGGCCAGTGGGACAACGAAAAGACGCTGTGCCGCAGTTCCCGGATGTTCCGGGGGAACTGCGGCACAGCGTCTTCGTGTTGGTGGTGCGGGTCGCCCCGCCGGGTGGCGGGGCGGTCCTGGGGCTTCCGCTGCTCAGGCGTCGGAGGCGGTGTCCGCGGCGGCCGTCGCGGCGGTCTCCGCGGTCTTGGCCGCGGACTGGCTGCCGGGGCCGTCGTAGTCCTCGCCGTAGGCGCCCTTGGAGGGGCGGCGGCGGCGCATGGGGGGCTCGACGCCGTCCGCGAGGCGGCGGGCGGTGACGAGGAAGCCGGTGTGGCCGATCATGCGGTGGTCGGGGCGGACGGCCAGGCCCTCGACGTGCCAGTTGCGGATCATCGATTCCCAGGGCTGCGGTTCGGCGTAGCAGCCGAACTCGCGGATGGATTCGACGGTCCGGGAGAGCTGGGTGGTGGTGGCCACGTAGCAGCAGAGGATGCCGCCGGGGACCAGGGCCTTGGAGACGGCCTCCAGGCACTCCCAGGGGGCGAGCATGTCGAGGATCACGCGGTCGACGTCCGTGTCGGACAGGTTGTCCTGGAGGTCGCCCACGGTCAGCTGCCACGCGGGGTGCGGGCCGCCGAAGTAGCGCTCGACGTTGGCCGTGGCGATCTCGGCGAAGTCGGGGCGGCGCTCGTAGCTGTGGAGCATGCCCTGGTCGCCGATGGCGCGCAGCAGGAAGCTGCTCAGGGAGCCGGAGCCGACGCCTGCTTCGACGACGCGGGCGCCGGGGAAGATGTCGGCGAAGGCCAGGATCTGGCCTGCGTCCTTGGGGTAGACCACGGCGGCACCGCGGGGCATGGACAGGACATAGTCGGGGAGCAGGGGTCGCAGCGCGAGGTAGGCGACGTTGCCCGTGGTACGGACAACGCTTCCCTCGGGGGAGCCGATCAGCTCGTCGTGCGGGAAGGAACCCTTGTGGGTGTGGAAATTCTTCCCGGCTTCGAGCGTGAACGTGTAGTGGCGGCCCTTGGGGTCGGTGAGCTGTACCTGGTCCCCGACCTCGAAGGGCCCGCGTCGGCGGGCGGCACCGGTCGGTTCGGACATGTGACCAGTGTATTGGCTTCAGGACTGGGGCCGCGCCATGGCCTTCACGAAGGCCTTTTCGACGTCGAGGGTGGAGAGGACTCCGTAGATCGCGCCGTCGGGCTCCAGGACGAGGTATTCGGTGGCGGGGGTGGTGCGGAGGTGGTCGAGGAGTTCTTCGCCGGTGAGGTCCGCTGAAACCTTCATGCCGTCGGTGAGGTCTTGGGCGAGGGTGCCGGCGGCGACCCAGGGGCGGCGGTGTTCGGGGACGGAGGCGATGGCGCTCTCGCGGACGATGCCGGTGGGGTCTCCGAGTCCGTCGACGATGACGAGGGCGCGGGCGCCGGCTTCGTTGGCGCGGCGGAGGGCTTCGGAGAGGGGGGTGGCGTTCTCGACGGGGATGGCGCGGCGGGTGAGTTTGCGGGCGTGGAGTTCCGGGAGGTGTTCGCGCAGGCGGGCGACGCGGAGGCTGTTGCCGGCTCCGGTCCAGATGATGCCGGCGAGGATCGCGGCGAGGAGGGCGTCCATGACGGTGTCCATGCCGCCGATGTCGTCGGTGGGGTTGCCGAGGGTCCCGGTGTAGTTCAGGAGGGGCAGGCCGAGGAGGACGGCGACGGCGAGGGCGCGGCCGGCCCAGGCGGCGGCGATGGTGCCGGTCATGGGTTTGCCGGTGATGCCCCAGATGACGGCGCGGAGCATGCGGCCGCCGTCGAGGGGGAGGCCGGGGAGGAGGTTGAAGGCGGCGACGAGGAGGTTGGAGATCATGAGGCCGGCGAGGAGGACGCCGGGGACGCTGGCGGGTTCGACGGTTTTCATGCCGAGGTAGAAGGCGCCGGCGAGGAGGAGGGAGAGGAGGGGGCCGACGAAGGCGAGGACGAATTCGCGGCCCGGGGTTTCGGATTCCTTCTCGATCTCGGAGACGCCGCCGAAGAACTGGAGCTGGATGCGGCGTACGGGGAGTTTGAAGCGGAGGGCGGCGACGGTGTGGGCGAGTTCGTGGACGAGGACCGAGGCGTAGAAGGCGACGGCGAAGAAGAGGGCCACGAGGTAGCGCAGGGTGCCGAGGTCGGGGAGGATGCGGTCGAGCTGGTCGCCGAAGACCCAGGTGATGAGGGCGGCGACGAGGAACCAGCTGGGCGAGACGTAGACGGGCACGCCGAAGGGGCGGCCCATGAGGAGTCCGCCGCCCGGTCCTGAGCGCCGGCCCGCGCGCTCGCCGGTTTCGTCGGTGTCTGCCACGGTTGTCCTTCGTTCGCTGCTGTCCGGTGCGGTGGTGCGCCGGTGGTTCTGGTGTCTTTTTCCCGTGGTGTTCGGGGTGCGCCGTTGCGTGGTGTGATGCTCCGATCATGCAGTGCGAGGGGGGTCGGCGTCGATGGTATGCGCGTGCTGTCGGTGGCGGGTCGTAGGGTTTTGTCTATGACGACGAGCCCCGGCAGCGGTCCGGACGATGCAGTGAGCAGTCCCGTGCCCGGTCCCGTACCCGCGCAAGCGGTGGCCGTGGCTCCTTCTTCGCTGTCGCCTTCGCGGGCGAGCGACTTCATGCGGTGTCCGTTGCTGTACCGGTTCCGGGTGATCGACAAGCTGCCGGAGAAGCCGAGTGCGGCGGCGACGCGGGGGACGTTGGTGCACGCGGTGCTGGAGCGGCTCTTCGACCACCCCGCCGAGGAGCGGACGGCGCCGCGGGCGAAGGCGTTGATTCCGGGGCAGTGGGACCGGCTGGTGGAGTCGAAGCCGGAGTTGCTGGAGCTGTTCCCGGGGGGTGACGAGGGGGCGGGGCTGACGCGGTGGCTGGGCGAGGCCGAGGCGTTGGTGGACCGGTGGTTCACGTTGGAGGACCCGACGCGGCTGGAGCCGGTGGAGCGGGAGTTCTTCGTGGAGACGGAGCTGGATTCGGGGCTTCGGCTGCGCGGGATCATCGACCGGGTGGACGTGGCGCCGTCGGGTGAGGTGCGGATCGTCGACTACAAGACGGGGAAGGCGCCGCGGCCGGAGTATGCCGAGGGTGCGCTGTTCCAGATGAAGTTCTACGCGTTGGTGGTGTGGCGGCTGAAGCGGGTGGTGCCGCGGCGGCTGCAGCTGGTGTATCTGGGCAGTGGGGACGTGATCACGTACGACCCGGTGATCGAGGATCTGGAGCGGATGGAGCGCAAGCTGCTGGCGCTGTGGGAGGCGATCCGGGAGGCGACGGAGAGCGGTGACTGGCGGCCGCGGCAGTCGAAGCTGTGCGGCTGGTGTGATCATCAGGCGGTGTGTCCGGAGTTCGGTGGCACTCCCCCGGTGTATCCGCTGGCGCTGCCGTCCGCGGGCCGGGGCGAATCCTGATCTTGGGGTCAGGGCAGAATGGGCGGGGTTTCCCGTTGCTGTCCGCATGAACCCGATGAATACGAGGTGGACCCCGTGGCGATCCGCGTACTGCTGGTCGACGATCAGCCGCTGCTGCGTACCGGTTTCCGGATGATCCTGGAGGCCGAACAGGACGTGGCGGTGGTCGGTGAGGCCGGGGACGGTCTGCAGGCGTTGGACCAGGTGCGGGTGTTGCAGCCCGATGTGGTGCTGATGGACATCAGGATGCCGCGGATGGACGGGGTGGAGGCGACGCGGCAGATCACGGGTCCGGGGCGGGACGGTCCGGCGAAGGTGCTGGTGCTGACGACGTTCGATCTGGACGAGTACGTGGTGGAGGCGCTGCGGGCGGGGGCCAGTGGGTTCTTGCTGAAGGATGCGCCGGCGGCGGAGCTGGTGCAGGCGATCCGGGTGGTGGCGGGTGGCGAGGCGATGCTGGCGCCGAGCATCACGCGGCGGCTGCTGGACAAGTACGCGGGGCATCTGCCGTCGGGTGACGACAGCGTTCCGGACATGATCGCTTCGTTGACGGAGCGTGAGGTCGAGGTGCTGAAGCTGGTGGCCCGGGGCTTGTCGAACGCGGAGATCGCGGCGGATCTGTTCGTGAGCGAGACGACGGTGAAGACGCACGTGGGTCATGTGCTGACGAAGCTGGGTCTGCGGGACCGGGTTCAGGCGGCGGTGTACGCGTACGAGAGCGGTCTGGTGCGTCCGGGGGCCGGTCAGTAGGCGGCTCGGGCCGCTGTCGCCCTGTCGCCGGGGTCGGCTGGTACGGGTACAGGTACGGGTACGGGCCCGCTTCCGCTGGGTGCGGAGGCGGGCCCGTCGTCGTTCGGGGTGCCCGGGTGGAGCGGCTCAGCCCTTGCTGATCTCCCAGAAGCGGAAGACGGTGGAGGCGTCGAGGGACCACTGCAGGCCGGTCACGTTCGGGCGGGTGACGGCGTACTGCTTGCCCTGCCACAGCGGGAGGAGCGGGATCTCCTCGGCGACGATGTCCTGGAGGCGGGCGTAGTCCTTGCTGGCGGTGCCGCGGTCGGACTTGGCGGAGGTCGACGGGATGATCGTCCCGGTGATCTCCTTGTTCTCGTAGTTGTTGTGCAGCACGTTGTCGGGGCCGAAGAAGGGCTGCGTGAAGTTGTCGGCGTCGGGGTAGTCGGGGACCCAGCCCTTGACGTAGACGCCGTACTTGCCTGCCTGGATGTCCTTCTCGTACTGCTCGAACTCGACGGACTTGACGTCGGCTTCGAAGAGGCCGCTGTCGTTGAGCTGCTTGGCGATGAGGCGGAATTCCTCGTCGGTCGAGGGGCCGTAGCGGCTGGGCGTCGAGTACAGGGTGATCTTCACCTTGTCCTTGATGCCGGCGGCGCGGAGGGTGGCCTTGGCCTTCTCGGGCTGGGGGGTGCCGCCGTAGCGGTCGAAGAAGGCGGTGGTGTGGGAGGCGATGCCGGCCGGGACGATGGAGTAGAGCGGGGTGGCGGTGCCGTCGTAGACCTCTCGTACGAGGGCTTCCCGGTCGACGAGGTAGGCGATGGCCTTGCGGACGGGGAGCTTTCCGGCGACGGGGTCGCTGGTGTTGAAGACGAGGTGTTCGACTTCGGCGCCGGAGCCCTGGACGACCTCGACCTTCTGCTCGCCGGTCTGGGAGGCGAGGCCGGCGATGTCCTTGGCGGCGAGGCCGCGGAAGGCGAAGTCGACGTCTCCGCTTTCGAGGACCTTCTTGAGGGCGGCCTGGTCCTCGTTGAAGAACTTCATGGTGACGCCGCTGTTCTTCGGCTTGGCCTTGCCGGTGTAGCTGTCGTTGACGGAGAAGGCGGCGCTCTTGTCGTTGATCGAGTCCAGCTTGTAGACGCCGGAGCCGAAGGCCTTGCCGTCGGTGCGGAGTTTGTCCGCGGGGTACTCGGTGTGGTCGACGATGGAGCCCGCGCCGGATGCGATCTTGCTGGGGAAGGTCGCGTCGGGGGCCTTGAGGTTGAAGACCACGGTCTTGTCGTCGGGGGTGTCGATGGTGCCGATCGACGCGAGCATGACGGCGGGGCCGTTCTCGTCGTTGATCTTCAGCGTGCGCTCGAAGGAGTACTTGACGTCCTTGGCGGTGAGGCTGTTGCCGTTGCTGAACTTCAGGCCGCCGCGCAGGGTGCACACGTAGGTCTTGCTCTCGGTGCCCTCGAACCCGCAGGCCTGGGCGGCGTCGGGCTCGGGGGTGGTGCCGCCCTTGGGGAAGCTGAGCAGCGACTGGAAGACGTTGTTGAAGAGCAGCCAGGAGCCCGGGTCGTAGCCCGAGGCGGGGTCGGTGGCCTTCACCTTGTCGGATATGCCCATGACGACGCCCTTGCCGCTGCCGGCGCTGGAGCCGTCCGTCGCACCGCAGCCGCTGAGCAGCGCGGCGGCGGTGGCCGCTCCGAGCGGGGCGGCCAACCACTGGTTCCGTGTCTTCACGCGAACGTCCTTCTCAGTCTCACTGGCAGGTCTGGTTCTGTCTGGCTGGTGCTGCGGCCCGTGGTGGGGGTCACGGGCCTGGGGCTACGGCGGGAGGCCGGGGCCTGGTGTCGGGTGTCAGCCGCTGACGCCGCGGCCGAGTTCCCACAGCTGGAGGTCGGAGATGGCGTTGACCGACCACTCCACTCCGGTGATCCCGTCGCGTGCGGCGACGTACTGCTTGCCCTGCCACAGGGGCAGGACGGGTACGTCCTCGGCGACGATGTCCTGCATCTCCGCGATCGCGGGGCCGGCGACGCCCCGGTCGATGGCCCGGCGCGATTCGGGGATGAGCTTGGTGCGCACCGTGGTGTTGGCGTACGGCGTGCCGAGGAAGTTGTCCTGCTCCAGGAAGGGGGCGAGGAAGTTGTCGGCGTCGGGGTAGTCGGGGAACCAGCCGAGCCCGTAGGCGGCGTAGTCGCCCTTCTTCTGGGCGGGCCTGAAGTCGGCCCAGTCGGTGCCCTGGACGGTGATGTCGAAGAGCTGGGTGGAGTTCAGCTGGGCCTTGAGGGCTTCGAACTCGGCCGCGGTGCCGTCGCCGTAGTGGTCGTTGGTGTAGTTGAGGGTCAGCTTGACCGGGGTTTTGATTCCGGCGTTCTTCAGCAGGTCGGCGGCCTTGGCGGTGTTGGCTTCGCCGTACTTGTTGAAGAAGGAGTTGACGTGGCCGCTCAGGGTGGTGGGGACCAGGGAGTACAGGGGCTGCGCGGACTTGCCGTAGACCTTGGCGATGAGGGCGTTGCGGTCGACGGCTGCGGCGAGGGCCTGGCGTACGGCCTTGTCCTTGACGGCGGGGGCTTCGGTGTTGAAGCCGAGGTAGCGGATCTCCAGGCCGGGCATGGGGACGAGCTTGATGCCCTTGGGGGGGTTGGCGGAGAGCTCGGTGATCTGGGCGGGCGACAGGGTGCGGGAGACCATGTGGATGGTGCCGCTTTCCAGGGCCTTGCCCATGGCTTCGGAGTCGTCGAAGGCGCGCAGTTCGGCCTTGTCGTTCTGCATCTTCAGGTCGCCGCGGTAGTTCGGGTTCTTGCTGAAGACGGCGCGGACGAGGCGGTTGCCCTTGACTTCGGCCTTCATGGTGTAGGGGCCGGAGCCGTCGACGGCGAAGCCCGTGCGGAGCTTCTTGGAGTCGTACTTCTTGGAGCTGATGATGCCGGCGGCGGGGGTGGAGAGTTTGTACGGGAAGGTGGCGTCGGCGGTCTTCAGGTGGAAGACGACGGTGTCGGTGCCCTTGGTTTCGACGGTGTCGATGGTGGAGAGCAGCGAGGAGGGGCCGTTCTCGTCCTTGATGGCGAGGACGCGCTCGATGGAGAACTTGACGTCCTGTGCGGTGAGGGCGCTGCCGTCGGCGAAGGTGAGGCCGGGGCGCAGGACGCAGCGGTAGCTCTCGTTGCCGGTGTCGGTGAAGCGGCATTCGGTGGCTGCTTCGGGGACGGGCTTGCCGCCGCCGCGCGGGGTGTGCATCAGGGTCTGGACGGTCTGGCGGAGGATGTTCCAGGTGCCGGCGTCGTAGGCGTAGGCGGGGTCGAGCGGGGCGGGGGCGTAGTCGGCCGCCTCGAACCGGTCGGTGGTGCCGACGACGATCGCTCCGGATCCCGCTCCTGCTCCGCTGGTGCTGCCGCAGGCGGTCAGCGCGGGGGTGAGCAGTCCGGCGGCTGCCGTCAGCGCCATGGTCTTGCGGTTCATGCTGGAAGTACTCCCTCGACCCGGCACTTGTTCAAAGCTGGCGTGGAGGGCATCGCGACGGTCGCCCGTTCTGGGCGGAACGATCGGGCCGGTGGTGTGACGATCGGTCCACGCGGTTCCGGAACAGGGGTGTGTATCCGGGACGGCTGAGGTGCGGCGCAGTGCCCGGATCGACATTAGTGGCCTGCGGAGGGGTGGCTTGAACCGCGTGGATCGGGGGTGTTGTCGCTCTGTTGCGGGAGTTGACCCGGGGTGTGCGCGGGGCGGTGCGCAGATTCGGTCAGGTGCTGATCAATGGGGACACAAGGGGTGGCGCGAGGGGGCGCGCAGTGGTGCGAAGGGGGCTTTGTGGGTGACAAAGGTCACCCGGTACAACTCCCCCGGTAGGGATGGAATTTCGGCCTCCGGGGAAGTGCGCGGGAGATCCGCCCGCGGGACCTTGGTCCTGGGGCGGATCGTCCGGTACGGAGCGTGCGCGGTCAGTTCAGCGGAGTGATGAGGGAGCGCAGGAAGGGCAGGTCGACGTCTTCGAGGGAGCCGACGATGGTGCGGCCGGGGGCGGGGGCGATGTGGCCGACGGAGGGGATGGCGACGACCCTGCATCCGGCGGCTTCGGCGGCGGCGACGCCGGTGGCGGTGTCCTCGATGACGGCGCAGCGGGAGGGGTGGGCTCCGAGGGCGCCGGCGGCGAGGAGGTAGGGGTCGGGGTGGGGCTTGGTGCGCGGGACCTCGTCGCCGGCGACGGTCATGGTGAAGCGGTCGCGGCCGAGGGTGAGCAGGACCTGGTCGATGACGCGCCGGTGGGAGGCGGAGACCAGGGCGGTGGGGACGTTGTGCCGGGCGAGTTCGCTCAGGAGGCGTTCGGCGCCGGGCATGAGGGGGACGCGGTCGGCGATGCGGGCTTCGAAGCGCTCGTTGAGCAGGACGGTGAGTTCGGCGAGGCCGATGTCGGCGCCGGTGGCTTCGATGAGGAAGCGACCGCTGCGGGTCATGGGGCCGCCGACGACGATGTCGCGCCAGGATTCGTCGAGGCGGTGGCCGAGTTCGCCGAAGACGCCGACTTCGATCTCCCACCAGAATCCCTCGGTGTCGACGAGTGTGCCGTCCATGTCGAGCAGCACCGCCTGCAGGGCGTGTCCGTCGGCCGTACGGGCGACGGGGGCGGGGACTGTGCTCGTCATGCGCGCACCTTTCCGGGGGTCCGTTGGGGACGAGAAGGCCGGTCACCTCGCCTCCGGGGGCGTGCCCGGGGGAACAGGTGACCGGCCTGTATGGGACCGACAAGTGTACGCCGGTCCGTCTCGATGTGCGTTGAATTACGTGTCGGGGTGCGGCGGGGTACGTCTGTGCGTGCGCTGGGGCGGGTGTCAGCGTGCGTTGAAGTACTTCGCTTCGGGGTGGTGGATGACGATGGCGTCGGTGGACTGCTCGGGGTGGAGCTGGAACTCCTCGGAGAGGTGGACGCCGATGCGCTCGGGCTGGAGGAGGTCGGCGATCTTGGCGCGGTCCTCCAGGTCGGGGCAGGCGCCGTAGCCGAGGGAGAAGCGGGCGCCGCGGTACTTCAGGTCGAACATGTCCTCGACCTTGGAGGGGTCCTCGCCGCCGAAGCCGAGCTCGGCGCGGACGCGGGCGTGCCAGTACTCGGCCATGGCCTCGGCGAGCTGGACGGAGAGGCCGTGGAGCTCCAGGTAGTCGCGGTAGGAGTCGGACTCGAACAGCTTGGCGGTGGCTTCGCCGATCTTGGAGCCGACGGTGACGACCTGGAGGCCGACGACGTCGGTTTCGCCGGATTCTTCGGGGCGGAAGAAGTCGGCGAGGCACAGGCGGCGGCCGCGGCGCTGGCGCGGGAAGGTGAAGCGGGTCCGCTCGTTGCCGGCGTCGTCGAGGATGATCAGGTCCTCGCCCTTGGAGACGCAGGGGAAGTAGCCGTAGACGACGGCGGCTTCGAGGAGGTTCTCGGTGTGCAGCTTGTCGAGGAGGCCGCGCAGGCGCGGGCGGCCTTCGCTCTCGACGAGTTCCTCGTAGGTGGCTCCGCCGGCGCGGGCCTGCTTGAGGCCCCACTGGCCCTTGAAGAGGGCGCCTTCGTCGAGCCAGGAGGCGTAGTCCTTGAGCGGGATGCCCTTGACGACGCGGGTGCCCCAGAACGGCGGGGTGGGCACGGGGTTGTCGGTGGAGGTGTCGGAGCGGCCGCCGGGCTCTTCGGTCTCCTCGGCGGCGGCGGGTGTGTCGCGCTTGGCGACGCGGCGCTGCTTGAGTTCGGGGAGGGAGGCGCCGGGGACTCCGCGCTTGACGGCGATGAGGGCGTCCATCAGGCGCAGGCCCTCGAAGGCGTCGCGGGCGTAGCGGACTTCGCCCTCGTAGATCTCGTGGAGGTCCTGTTCGACGTAGGCGCGGGTGAGGGCGGCGCCGCCGAGGATGACCGGGTAGTCGGCTGCCAGCTTGCGCTGGTTGAGCTCCTCCAGGTTCTCCTTCATGATCACCGTGGACTTGACCAGGAGGCCGGACATGCCGATGACGTCGGCCTTGTGTTCCTGGGCGGCTTCGAGGATCGCGGAGACCGGCTGCTTGATGCCGATGTTGACGACGTTGTAGCCGTTGTTGGTGAGGATGATGTCGACGAGGTTCTTGCCGATGTCGTGGACGTCGCCGCGGACGGTGGCCAGGACGATGGTGCCCTTGCCCTCGTCGTCGCTCTTCTCCATGTGCGGTTCCAGGTGGGCCACCGCGGTCTTCATGACCTCGGCGGACTGGAGCACGAAGGGGAGCTGCATCTGGCCGGAGCCGAAGAGTTCGCCGACGACCTTCATGCCCTCCAGGAGGGTGTCGTTGACGATGTCGAGGGCGGGGCGGGTCTGGAGGGCCTCGTCGAGGTCGGCGTCCAGGCCGTTCTTCTCGCCGTCGATGATGCGGCGCTGGAGGCGTTCGTCCAGGGGCAGGGCGAGGAGTTCCTCGGCGCGGCCGGCCTTCATCGACTTGGTGTTGACGCCCTCGAAGAGGGCCATCAGCTTCTGCAGCGGGTCGTAGCCCTCCGCGCGGCGGTCGTAGATCAGGTCGAGGGCGGTGGTGACCTGCTCGTCGTCGAACCGTGCGATCGGCAGGATCTTGGACGCGTGCACGATCGCGGAGTCGAGGCCGGCCTTGACGCACTCGTCGAGGAAGACGGAGTTCAGGAGGACTCGGGCGGCCGGGTTGAGGCCGAAGGAGATGTTGGAGAGGCCGAGGGTGGTCTGGACGTCGGGGTGGCGGCGCTTGAGTTCGCGGATCGATTCGATCGTGGCGATGCCGTCCTTGCGGGACTCTTCCTGGCCGGTGCAGATGGTGAAGGTCAGGGTGTCGATGAGGATGTCCGACTCGAGGATCCCCCAGTTGCCCGTGAGGTCGTCGATGAGGCGCTCGGCGATGGCGACCTTGTGCTCGACGGTGCGGGCCTGGCCCTCCTCGTCGATGGTCAGCGCGATGAGGGCCGCGCCGTGTTCCTGGGCGAGGCTGGTGACCTTCGCGAAGCGGGACTCGGGGCCGTCGCCGTCCTCGTAGTTCACGGAGTTGATGACGGCGCGTCCGCCGAGCTTCTCCAGGCCGGCCCGCAGGACGGGGACCTCGGTGGAGTCGAGGACGATCGGCAGGGTGGAGGCGGTGGCGAAGCGTCCGGCGAGTTCCTTCATGTCGGCGACGCCGTCGCGGCCGACGTAGTCCACGCACAGGTCGAGCATGTGCGCGCCCTCGCGGATCTGGTCGCGGACCATTTCGACGCAGTCGTCCCAGCGGGCCTCGAGCATCGCGTCGCGGAACTTCTTCGACCCGTTCGCGTTCGTCCGCTCGCCGATCGCCATGTACGAGATGTCCTGGCGGAAGGGGACCGTCTGGTAGAGGGAGGACGCGCCGGGCTCGGGGCGGGGCTCGCGCGGGGCGGGGCTGAGGCCGCGGACGCGCTCGACGACCTGGCGCAGGTGCTCGGGGGTGGTGCCGCAGCAGCCGCCGACGAGGGAGAGGCCGTACTCGCGGACGAAGGTCTCCTGCGCGTCGGCGAGCTCGCTCGCGGAGAGCGGGTAGTGGGCGCCGTTCTTGCCGAGGACCGGCAGGCCCGCGTTGGGCATGCAGGAGAGGGGGATGCGGGAGTTGCGCGCGAGGTAGCGCAGGTGCTCGCTCATCTCGGCGGGGCCGGTGGCGCAGTTCAGCCCGATCATGTCGATGCCCAGGGGCTCCAGCGCGGTGAGCGCGGCGCCGATCTCCGAGCCGAGCAGCATCGTGCCGGTGGTTTCCACGGTCACGGAGCAGATCAGCGGGACGGACACGCCGA
Organism: Streptomyces tatrensis; assembly: GCF_049310065.1. Lineage (NCBI taxonomy): Bacteria > Bacillati > Actinomycetota > Actinomycetes > Kitasatosporales > Streptomycetaceae > Streptomyces > Streptomyces tatrensis. The sequence goes on from NZ_JBMDLB010000011.1 coordinate 2,131,321, forward strand.
GGGCCTCCATGGCGCGGCGGGCGCCGACGATGGAGGACTTGGTCTGCAGCAGGTCCTGGGTGGTCTCCACGAGGAGCGCGTCGGCGCCGCCGGTGATCAGGCCCTCGGCGTTGATCTGGTAGGCGTCGCGGATGGTTCCGTAGTCGATGTGGCCCAGGGTGGGCAGCTTGGTGCCGGGGCCCATGGAGCCGAGGACCCAGCGCTGCTGCCCGGTGGAGGCGGTGAACTCGTCGGCGATCTCGCGGGCGATCCGGGCGCCGGCGAGCGACAGCTCGTGGTTGCGGTCCGCGATGTCGTACTCGGCGAGGGCGGCGTAGTTCGTGCCGAAGGTGTTGGTCTCGACGCAGTCGACGCCGGCCTCGAAGTACTCGCGGTGCACGTTGGCCACGATGTCGGGGCGGGTGACGTTGAGGATCTCGTTGCAGCCTTCGAGCTGCTCGAAGTCTTCCAGGGTCGGGTCCTGGGCCTGGAGCATGGTTCCCATGGCTCCGTCGGCGACGACCACGCGGGTCGCCAGTGCCTGGCGGAGGGCATCGGCCCGGGTCTGGGTGTCAGCGGGCTGGTTCGGCAACGAGGCCATGGGTGAGCTCCCTGGGATGCGACGGCTGTCGGCTTTGCACCCCTCCTGTGTCAAGGGTGCACGCGGCCAGGGTAACGGTGCCGACTCGAGCCCGGTTAGGGCGTCCCACGTGGCGGACTGCATTCTGTGCCGGTGGGGTGGCGGCTTTCGGCCCGGGTGTCCTGGACGACTCGTCCGGCGGAGACTCGCCCTCGCCCTGCACGAAGTCGGCATCGACCGATAGTGTTCAGCATTGTCGAACTACGTCAGCAGGAGGCTGCGCGATGGCACGGAACATCCAGTCGCTCGAACGAGCCGCTGCGATGCTGCGGCTCCTGGCGGGCGGCGAGCGCCGGCTGGGGCTCTCGGACGTGGCCTCCTCCCTCGGCCTGGCCAAGGGCACGGCGCACGGGATCCTGCGCACGCTGCAGGCCGAGGGGTTCGTGGAGCAGGACCCGGCCTCGGGCCGCTACCAACTCGGCGCGGAGCTGCTGCGCCTGGGCAACAGCTATCTGGACGTCCACGAGCTGCGGGCGCGCGCCCTGGTGTGGACGGACGACCTGGCCCGCGCGAGCGGGGAGAGCGTGTACGTCGGGGTGCTGCACAAGAGCGGGGTGCTGATCATGCACCACGTGTTCCGGCCCGACGACAGCCGTCAGGTGCTGGAGGTGGGAGCCATGCAGCCGCTGCACTCCACGGCCCTGGGCAAGGTGCTGTCCGCCTACGACCCGGTGGCGCACACGCAGGTCATGGAGGTGGAGCGGGAGGCGTTCACCCCCCGCACGGTCACCGATGCGGCCGGGTTCGAGGAGGTCCTGACCCTGATCCGGGCCCGGGGCTGGGCCGGCGACATCGAGGAGACCTGGGACGGGGTCGCCTCGGTGGCGGCCCCCATCCACGACCGCCGCAGGATGCCGGTCGGCGCGATCGCCGTCGCGGGCGCCGTGGAGCGGGTGTGCGGGGAGTCCGGGGAGCCCCTGCCGTCCCTGGTGGCGTCCGTACGGGACTGCGCACGGGCGGTTTCGCGCGATCTCGGGGCGGGCCGGTTCTGACCTTGGCCTGAGCCCCTCACCCTGCCTGAACCACCCAACGGCCACACAAAAGTGGCATTTGGGTGGTTCTTGGCGTTTGATGATCAATCAATGGCCTAATTTGTTCGATCCTCCCTAGTGGTAACGATCCGACTCATTGGCCTGGTCAACCCTTGACGCCCGCTTCACATGGGCGGAAAACTGCCGTTCACCGGTCGGCATTGCCGAACACCTAACGGCAATACGCGTTAGGGTGTGGCAAGGCCAAGGACCGGTGCAGCACTCACCGAGTGCGTGGGCCGCCGGAGGGACCCGGCGGCCGACCCCCCTGAACGACAAAGGAGTCGCGGGTGTCCAGCTCCGACATCTTCATCGGCGAGACCATCGGTACCGCCCTGCTCACCCTGCTCGGTGGCGGCGTGTGCGCCGCCCTGACGCTCAAGAGCTCCAAGGCCCGCGGCGCCGGCTGGCTCGCGATCACCTTCGGCTGGGGTTTCGCCGTCCTGATCGCCGCCTACGTCTCCGCGCCGCTCTCCGGTGCGCACCTCAACCCGGCGGTCACCGTCGGCATCGCGATCAAGGACGGCGCCTGGGGCGACGTACCGGTCTACTTCGCCGGCCAGCTGCTCGGCGCCATGATCGGCTCGGTCCTGATGTGGCTCGCCTACTACGGCCAGTTCCAGGCGCACCTCGCCGACCCGGAGCACATCCGTGACGCCAAGCTCGGCCCCGAGGACCCGCACCCGCACGACGTGGCCGGCCCGGTGCTCGGCATCTTCTCCACGGGCCCCGAGATCCGCAACGTCGTCCAGAACCTGACGACCGAGATCATCGGCACCGCCGTCCTGGTTCTGGCCATCCTGACCCAGGGCCTGCAGGACGACGGCAAGGGCCTCGGCGTCATCGGCGTCCTGATCACCTCGTTCGTGGTGGTCGGCATCGGCCTCTCGCTCGGCGGCCCGACCGGCTACGCCATCAACCCGGTCCGCGACCTCGGCCCGCGCATCGTCCACTCCCTGCTGCCGCTGCCCAACAAGGGCGGCTCGGACTGGAGCTACTCCTGGATCCCGGTACTCGGCCCCCTCGCGGGTGCCGCGCTCGCCGGCGGTCTGTACAACATCGCGTTCGCCTGATCAGCAATCGGCACCACGGCACCATCCGCACCGCCATTCTGATTCCGCCTACTTCGACACCTGCCAGGAGCAGCCACCATGACCACGAGCACCGGCCCCTTCATCGCCGCGATCGACCAGGGCACCACCTCCTCCCGCTGCATCGTCTTCGACCGTGACGGGCGCATCGTCTCGGTCGACCAGAAGGAGCACGCGCAGATCCTCCCGCAGCCGGGCTGGGTCGAGCACGACGCCACCGAGATCTGGACCAACGTCCAGGAGGTCGTCGCCGGGGCCCTGTCCAAGGGCGAAATCGACCCGGCCGAAGTCAAGGCCGTCGGCATCACCAACCAGCGCGAGACCACCCTCCTGTGGGACCGCCACACCGGCGAGCCGGTCCACAACGCGCTGGTCTGGCAGGACACCCGTACCGACGCCCTGTGCAAGGAGCTCGGCCGCAACGTCGGCCAGGACCGCTTCCGCCGCGAGACGGGCCTGCCGCTCGCCTCGTACTTCGCCGGCCCGAAGATCCGCTGGCTGCTCGACAACGTCGAGGGCCTGCGCGAGCGCGCCGAGGCCGGGGACATCCTCTTCGGCACCATGGACTCCTGGGTCATCTGGAACCTGACCGGCGGCGCCCAGGGCGGCGTGCACGTCACCGACGTCACCAACGCCTCGCGCACCATGCTGTTCAACCTGCACACCATGGCCTGGGACGAGCGCATCGCCGAGTCCATGGAGGTGCCGCTGAACGTCCTCCCGGAGATCAAGTCCTCCGCCGAGGTCTACGGCCACGTCAAGGAGGGCGTCCTCGCGGGCGTCCCGGTCGCCTCGGCGCTCGGCGACCAGCAGGCCGCGCTGTTCGGCCAGACCTGTTTCGCCGAGGGCGAGGCCAAGTCCACCTACGGCACCGGCACGTTCATGCTGATGAACACCGGCGACAAGATCATCAACTCCTACAGCGGCCTGCTGACCACCGTCGGCTACCAGATCGGCGACCAGAAGCCGGTCTACGCGCTGGAGGGCTCCATCGCCGTCACCGGCTCGCTCGTCCAGTGGATGCGCGACCAGATGGGCATGATCAAGACCGCGGCCGAGATCGAGACCCTGGCCTCCTCCGTCGAGGACAACGGCGGCGCGTATTTCGTGCCCGCCTTCTCCGGCCTGTTCGCCCCGTACTGGCGCTCCGACGCCCGCGGTGTGATCGCCGGCCTCACCCGGTACGTCACCAAGGCGCACATCGCCCGTGCCGTCCTGGAGGCCACCGCCTGGCAGACCCGCGAGATCACCGACGCCATGACCAAGGACTCGGGCGTCGAGCTCGCCGCCCTCAAGGTCGACGGCGGCATGACCTCCAACAACCTGCTGATGCAGACCCTCTCCGACTTCGTGGACGCCCCCGTGGTGCGCCCGATGGTCGCCGAGACCACCTGCCTCGGCGCCGCCTACGCCGCCGGCCTGGCCGTCGGCTTCTGGCCCGACACCGACGCCCTGCGCGCCAACTGGCGCCGCGCGGCGGAGTGGACCCCGCGGATGCCCGCCGAGCAGCGGGAGCGCGAATACAAGAGCTGGCTCAAGGCCGTCGAGCGGTCCATGGGCTGGGTCGACGACGAAGACGCCAGCTGACCGCACGGCCGGCGCACTGCGACGAGTAAGTAGGAGTCAACGGACATGAGCACCCTGCAGAGCGTTCCCACCCTGGGCACGCACCCGACCGCCGGTTCGAACGCGAGCCGCGCCGAGACCCGTGAGCAGCTGGCGAAGGCCACGTACGACCTGCTGGTCATCGGCGGTGGGATCCTGGGCACCTCGGTGGCCTGGCACGCCGCGCAGTCGGGTCTGCGGGTCGCCATGGTGGACGCCGGCGACTTCGCCGGCGCCACCTCCTCGGCCTCCTCCAAGCTCGTCCACGGCGGCCTGCGCTACCTGCAGACCGGTTCGGTCAAGCTGGTCGCCGAGAACCACCACGAGCGCCGGGTGCTGGCCAAGGACGTGGCCCCGCACCTGGTCAACCCGCTCACCTTCTACCTCCCGGTGTACAAGGGCGGTCCGGTGGGCGCGGCGAAGCTGGGCGCGGGCGTGTTCGCGTACTCGGCGCTGTCGGGCTTCGGCGACGGCATGGGCAAGATCATTTCTCCGGCCCGTGCCGCCGCCGACAACCCGGGTCTCAAGACGGACGGCCTCAAGGCCGTAGCCGTCTACTACGACCACCAGATGAACGACTCCCGCGTCGCCGTCATGACGGTCCGCGCGGCCGTCGAGTCGGGTGCGGTCGTCCTGAACCACGCCGAGGTCACCGGGCTGCGCATGACGCGCGGCCGGGTCTCGGGCGCCGAGCTCAAGGACCGCCTGGACGGCACCGAGTTCGGTGTGGACGCCCGCGTGGTGCTGAACGCCACCGGCCCGTGGGTGGACCACCTGCGGCGCATGGAGGACAAGCACTCCATGCCCTCGATCCGCCTGTCCAAGGGCGCGCACATCGTGATGAAGCGCAAGTCGCCGTGGAAGGCCGCCATGGCCACCCCGATCGACAAGTACCGCATCACCTTCGCCCTGCCGTGGGAGGACCAGCTGCTGCTGGGCACCACCGACGAGGTGTACGACGGCGACCCGGCGGACGTGCGGGCCACCGAGGGCGACATCCAGCAGATCCTGGACGAGGCGGCCTTCTCGGTGAAGGACGCCGATCTGGACCGCTCGCTGATGACGTACGCCTTCGCGGGCCTGCGCGTGCTGCCCGGCGGCCCCGGCGGGGTGGAGAAGGCCAAGCGCGAGACGGTCGTCTCCGAGGGCGCGGGCGGCATGCTGTCGGTGGCCGGCGGCAAGTGGACCACGTACCGGCACATCGGCCGCGTGGTCATGGACAAGCTGGCCAAGCTTCCGGGCAGCCCGCTGACCGACGACATGGAGCCGCTGAAGTCCCTCGTACGACGGATCGCGCTGCCCGGTGTCGCCAACCCGAACGCGGTGGCGCACCGGCTGCTCGTGGACCGCGAGCCGGGCTCCCGGATGGACCCGCTGACCGCGCGCCACCTGGCCTCGCACTACGGCTCGCTCGCCTTCGACATCGCGCGGATCGCCAACGAGGACCCGGCGCTGGCCGAGCGCATCCACCCGGACGGTCCGGAGATCTGGGCGCAGGTCGCCTACGCCCGCGACAACGAGTGGGCCGAGACGGCCGACGACGTGCTGCGCCGCCGTACGACGGTGACGGTCCGCGGCCTGGACAGCGCCGAAGTGCGCGGCCGGGTCGAGGAGATGCTGGCGCACAAGGCATAAGCGGTGGCGTGAACGGGCAGAGGGGCGGTTCCAGGGGGAACCGCCCCTCTGTCGTGGGCTGTGGCCGGTGCCTCATCAAGGCTTAGGCTGACCCACGTACACAAGGGAACTTCGGAAGGAGACCTGGGTGATCGAGCTTGAGGGCGTGCCCGAGCTGATCGACCCGGTCATGGTGGCCGCGTTCGAGGGCTGGAACGACGCGGGTGACGCGGCCTCCGGTGCGGTCGCACACCTGGACCGGGAGTGGAAGGGCGAGGTCTTCGCGGCTCTGGACGCCGAGGACTACTACGACTTCCAGGTCAACCGGCCGACGGTGTGGCTGGACAACGGGGTACGGAAGATCACGTGGCCGACGACCCGGCTCTCGGTGGTCCGGATCGGCGGGACCAAACCGCGCGACCTGGTGCTGGTGCGGGGCATCGAACCGTCCATGCGGTGGCGTTCGTTCTGCAACGAGATCCTGGGCTTCGCCCACGAGCTGGGCGTGGAGATGGTCGTCATCCTGGGGGCGCTGCTGGGCGACACCCCGCACACGCGCCCGGTGCCGGTCAGCGGGGTGACCTCGGACGCGGATCTGGCGCGGACGATGGACCTGGAGGAGACCAAGTACGAGGGGCCGACCGGGATCGTGGGCATCCTCCAGGAGGCCTGCACCCATGCCGGGGTGCCGGCGGTGTCCCTGTGGGCGGCGGTGCCGCACTACGTGTCCCAGCCGCCGAACCCGAAGGCGACGCTCGCACTGCTCAACCGGCTGGAGGATCTGATCGACATCCGGATCCCGCTGGGCGAACTCCCCGAGGACGCGCGGGCGTGGCAGCTGGGCGTGGACCAACTGGCCGCCGAGGACTCCGAGGTGGCGGAGTACGTCCAGACGCTGGAGGAGGCTCGGGACACGGCGGATCTGCCGGAGGCTTCGGGCGATGCCATTGCCCGGGAGTTCGAGCGGTACCTGCGGCGGCGGGATCCTTCCGCCGCGGCGGAGCCGGGTGACGGGTCGTATCTGCGGGACACCTCCGGTGGTATGCCGCGTCCGCCGAAGCGGAAGGCGGAGCCGTCCTCCGGATCCGGGGACGAGCCTTCGGCTCCTCCGGCGGCCGCGCCGGACCAGGAAGAGACGCCTGACGAGACGCCTCCGGAGGCGTAGCCCGTGCGGGGGGCGGGGCGGGGGGATTTTCTCCCCGCCCCGCCCTTTCGCCGTATCCCGGGGCTCCGCCCCGGACCCCGCTCCTCAAACGCCGGAGGGGCTGGGATTGCCTGACGGCAGTCCCAGCCCCTCCGGTTGCGTCCAGCGCCTCCGGCTGTATCCAGCCCCGCAGGGGAAAATCCAGCCCCGCCGGCGTTTGAGGCGCGGGGGTCCGGGGGCGGAGCCCCCGGCAACGGCGCCGCGCGTTCTACAGGGCCACGCCGAGCAACGCGTCAACCGTGCGGGACACGAGACCCGGGGCCGACTCGTCGTCGCCGTCGGAGACGAGCTGGCGCTCGACCCAGCGATCCACCGCCGCGAGAGCAGCAGGGGCGTCGAGGTCGTTGGAGAGGGCCTCGCGGACCTCCTCGACCAGGTCGTCCGCCGCGATGCCGTCGGGGCGGGAGACGGCCGCGCGCCAGCGCTCCAGGCGGGCCACCGCCTCCGCGAGGACCGCGTCGGTCCACTCCCAGTCCGCGCGGTAGTGGTGCGAGAGCAGGGCCAGGCGGATCGCCGCCGGGTCCACGCCCGCCCGCCGCAGGGCCGATACGAAGACCAGGTTGCCCTTGGACTTCGACATCTTCTCGCCGTGCAGCGCGACCATCCCGGCGTGTACGTACGCCTTGGCCATCGGGAACTCGCCCGTCAGCACCTGGGCGTGCGAGGCGCCCATCTCGTGGTGCGGGAAGGCGAGGTCGGAGCCGCCGCCCTGGATGTCGAAGGTCATCCCCAGGTGGTCCAGGGCGATGGCCACGCACTCGATGTGCCAGCCGGGCCGGCCGCGGCCCAGCGAGCCGCCGTCCCAGCTCGGCTCGCCCGGGCGGGCCGCCATCCACAGCATCGGGTCGAGCGGGTTCTTCTTGCCCACCCGGTCCGGGTCGCCGCCCCGCTCGGCCGAGAGCAGCCGCATCGCCTCGGCGTCCAGGTTGGACACCTTGCCGAAGTTCGGGTCGGACTCCACCGAGAAGTAGACGTCGCCGTCCAGCTCGTAGGCGGCGCCCGCGTCCCGCAGCCGCTCGACCAGCGGCACGATGCCGGGTATGGCCTCGACGGCGCCGATGTAGTGCTGCGGGGGCAGCATCCGCAGTGCGGTCATGTCCTCGCGGAAGAGAGCCGTCTCGCGTTCGGCGAGCTCGGTCCAGTCCTGGTTGTCACGCAGGGCCCGCTCCAGCAGTGGATCGTCGACGTCCGTGACGTTCTGGACGTAGACGACCTGCCGCTTGGTGTCGAGCCACACGCGCTGCACGAGGTCGAACGCGTTGTAGGTCGCCGCGTGACCGATGTGCGTCGCGTCGTACGGGGTGATCCCGCAGACGTATATACGGGCGACGGGACCGGGGGCGAGGGTGATCGCCCCTTGGGTCGCGGTGTCGTGGATCTGGAGGTCGCGGCCCTTGCCAGGCAGGGCGGGGACCTCAGAAGCGGGCCAGGCATGCATGTCTCGAGCCTAACCGGACGAGTGTTCCTCAAACGAACCGGACCTGCACTGTTGTCCGGATAGGCACTCTTGCGCCACGGCTGGTTCTATGCGTTCGTCCCGCTGCGGGCCGCGGCCGGCCGCGGCCCGGTCAGACGGGCGGCCACGGGATCGCGGGCCACTGTCCCGAAGGCTGCGGATGCTTCCCGGTGCGCAGCAGCAGGGCCACACGGGCCCGTACGGCGGCCAGCTCGGCGGTGGTGACCAGTTCGGCCAGTCGGGTGGCGAGGGGCTGCCCGGCGGCCAGGGCGGCCTCCAGGGCGGTCAGGACGGCGCCCGCTTCGTCCGTCAGCGGCTCCCCCGCCCAGCCCCACAGGAGGGTGCGCAGCTTGTCCTCGGTGTGGAAGGTCACTCCGTGGTCGATGCCGTAGAGCCGTCCGTCGGGGGCCGGCAGCAGGTGGCCGCCCTTGCGGTCGCCGTTGTTGATCACGGCGTCGAGGACGGACATCCGGCGCAGCCGTTCGTCGTCGGCGTGCACGAGGAGCGCGGTGCGTCCCTCGCCGACCTCGGCGAAGGCGACGGGCCTCCAGCCCTCCCCCGCCTCCTCGCCGTCCACGAGGGCGAGCAGTTCCGCCTCCGGGGACTCCCCCGTCTCGATCCACTGCTGGACCATGCCCTCGCCGTACGGTCCGTCGCGCAGCACGGTCGGGGGCACCAGCCCCCAGCCGGTGGCCTCGGAGATCAGGTACGCGGCGACCTCGCGCTGGGCGAGGTTCCCGTCGGGGAAGTCCCACAGCGGGCGCTCGCCCTTGACCGGTTTGTACACGCAGTCGGTGCTCGCGCCCCCGTGGGTGACCTTGCACAGCAGGACGGCGTTGGACGCCTCCCGGATCCGGCCGACGACGGTGAGTTCCCCGTGGGCCAGCAGCGCTTCCAATTCCGGCGTTCCCCCCGTTGCGTTCACGCCTGGCGCCGGTAGCCGTTCTGGCGCGGGCAGACGTGCCCTTCGGGGTCCAGCGGGAGGCTGCACAGCGGGCACGGCGGGCGGCCCGCGTTGACCACGTCCAGGGCCCGCTTGGTGAAGGCCCGGGCCTGGGCGCCGGTGAGGCGCACGCGCAGCATCGGCGGCCCGTTCTCCTCGTCCTGGAGCAGCCGCTCCTCCGCCTCGGCGAGGTCCTCGTCCGAGTCGGCGTCGAGCTCCACCAGGGCCTGCGCCTCGACGATCATGCGCTGGTCCTCGCCGTCCCAGGCCAGGGCCATGGTGCCGACGCGGAACTCCTCCTCGACGGGGACGTCGAGGGGTGCGGTGTCGGTCGCCTCGGCGGGGGCCACGGCCGGGACGGGGGCATTGCCCCCGGTGCGCCGTACGACCTCGTCCAGCAGTTCTTCCATCCGCTCCGCGAGCGCCGCCACCTGGGTCTTCTCCAGGGAGACGCTGGTGACGCGGGGGCCGGTGGAGGCCTGCAGGAAGAACGTACGGCGTCCAGGCAGGCCGACCGTGCCGGCCACGAAACGGTCCGGTGGGTCGTAGAGGAACACCTGACGGGGCACGTCCAGTCTCCAAGCGTCGGCAGCAGGGGCAGGGCTGCGCCCATGGGTTGGCCCGTCCACCCTACTGCGCCGTTCGATCACACCGCGCCCGCACCACCCCCTACGACCGCCTCGCCGCCCGCTTCCGCGGCGTCCTCGGCCGCCGCGGGGTCTGGCGAAGCGCTCTCGCGGGGTGCGAGGGAGGCGAAGTCGCCGGTGTCGCCGAGCCGGAGCAGGAAGGGGCGGGTCGGCGTGTAGCGGATGGCGGTGACCGAGCAGGGGTCGACGTGGATCCGCTGGAAGAGGTCCAGGTGCATGCCGAGGGCGTCCGCGACAAGGGACTTGATGATGTCGCCGTGCGAGCACATCAGGTACACGGCGTCGGCGCCGTGCTCCTCCTCGATCCGCGCGTTCCAGTCGCGGACGGCGTCCACGGCGCGGGCCTGCATGGCGCGCATGGACTCGCCGCCGGGGAAGGCGGCGGCCGAGGGGTGCTGCTGGACGATGCGCATCAGCGGTTCTTCGGACAGTTCGGAGAGTTTGCGGCCCGACCAGTCGCCGTAGTGGCACTCGCCGATCCGCTCGTCGGTGTGCAGCGGGAGACCGGGCCGGGCCGCCAGCAGCGGGGCCAGGGTCTCGGCGCACCGCTCCAGCGGGCTGGTGACGGCTGCGGCGAGGGGCACGGCGGCGAGCCGCCCGGGCAGCGCGGCGGCCTGTGCGGCTCCGTGCTCGTCGAGGGTCACCCCCGGGGTCCATCCGGCGAGCAGCCCTGCGGTGTTGGCGGTGGACCGCCCGTGTCGTACGAGGATCAGCGTGGCCATGGCAGAAGGGTAAGCGGTGTCGCCGGTGTGCGGTCGGGGCCCGGGCAGGGAACAATGCGCGAGTGATTGTGGACTGCGCCATGTACCGCGAAGGCCGCCGCTCCGAGGCGCCCGACGACTTCTCCGATGCCCTCGACGAGGCGCGGGCCACTGGCGACGCCTTCCTCTGGGTGGGCATGCACGAGCCGACGGAGAAGGAATTCGAGCACGTCAGCCAGGAGTTCGGGCTGCACCCGCTGGCGGTGGAGGATGCGCTGACCGCGCACCAGCGGCCGAAGATGGAGGTCTACGACGATTCGCTCTTCGTGGTCCTCAAGCCCGTGTTGTACGACGACGCCTCGGACACGGTGACCACGGGCGAGCTGATGGTGTTCATCGGCGACTCCTTCGTCGTCACGGTCCGCCACGGCGAGGGGGCCGCGCTGGCCGCCGTGCGCCACCGGCTGGAGCAGGATCCCGAGGTGCTCAGGCACGGCCCCACGGCGGTGCTGTACGCGGTCTCGGACGCGGTGGTGGACCACTACATCGAGGTGGCCGCGGAGCTGCAGGCGGATCTGGAGGAGCTGGAGGCGGAGGTCTTCTCGCCGAACCCGGCGGACAGCAAGAACACCGCCGCCCGGATCTACGGGTTCAAGCGGCAGGTCCTGGAGTTCCGCCGGGCCACGAGTCCGCTGCTGCAGCCGATGGACCGGCTCGCCTTCGGGAACGTGCCCTTCGTGCACGAGCGCTCCCAGCCGTTCTTCCGGGACGTCGCCGACCACCTGACGAAGGCGAACGAGTACGTCGAGGGCCTGGACCGGCTGCTGTCGGACGCGCTGGCCGCGCACCTGGCGCAGATGGGCGTCCGGCAGAACGACGACATGCGCAAGATCTCCGCCTGGGCGGCCATGGCGGCCGTCCCGACCATGGTGGCGGGGATCTACGGGATGAACTTCGAGCACATGCCGGAGCTCAAGCAGCGCTGGGGCTATCCGCTGGTGGTGCTGGTGATGGTGACCCTGTGCGTGGGCCTGCACCGGATGTTCAAGCGGCGCGGCTGGCTCTAGGCGGGCCGGGCTCGGGCGGGCAGGGCAGGGCTCGGGCGGGCCGGCTCGGGCCCGCCCGGGCTCAGGCGAATTCGGGCGTCGCGGCGCCGCTGAGGGCGCCCAGCCGCTCCGGCATGCGCAGGTCGATCATCCGGTGCCAGCCGCTGAACCGCTCGTACGCGTACATCCCGCGGATCCCGGCGGCGAGCACGGCCGCCTTCGGGGCGGGCCAGCGCAGCAGCCGGCCCATGTGGTCCATGACGGCGAGGCTGACGTCGCGGTACACGGCGATCTCCGCGAGGGCGCTCTCGCGCAGGACCCGGTGGATGACCGGCCCGTGGCCCTCGCGGGCGAGGCGCAGCAGTTCCTCGTGGCAGTAGGCGAGGTGGTTGTCCTCGTCGTGGCTGATCATGCGGATGGCCCTGCCGACCTCGGGGTGGTCGCCGAAGTACTTGACCAGCATGTCCATCTGATCGGCGGCGCGCTGTTCGGTGACCCGGCTGTGCGCCAGGTAGACGACGATGTCCTTCTCGGTCAGGGGCTCGTCGCGGCGGAGCTTCTCGTGTGCGAGGCCGATGCCGCGCCGCTCCAGCAGCATCGTGTAGTCGGTCTCGGGCGGGACCGGAACGGGCGGCAGGCCGCGCTTGCGCAGCAGGGCGTTGAAGATCCGGCCGTGTTTGTCCTCGTCGGCGCCGTGCCGGGTGATCTTGGGCGCGAGGTCGCGCATGCCGTCGGGGACCAGGGCCGCGATCCGGGCGTTCTCCCAGCCGCCCTGGTTCTCCCCGCTGGCGGCGATGGAGCAGAACAGCTGGAAGGAGTCGTCATTCTCGACGATCTCCTGGAACAGGCTGCGGGCAGAGAGCATGTACCGAGTCAAACTCCGCACGCCGGGGCGGGCAACCCACGGGGCGCGCTACTCGTCCGAATGAACGAACCCCCGAGATGGCCCGCGGCGCGTAACCCGCGGGCCGCCCGGCGCGTTGTTGGCGGTGTCGGCCGTGGCGGGGAAGACCCCCCGAGCCCCCACCACGGCCGCAGAACCTCATCTCCACGCCGCCCTCGCACTGCTCCGCAGGCTTCGGGCGGCTGCGCCGGACTCCGTCCGGCCACCGCTCAGGCCAGGCCCGCGAGCTCCATGGCCTCCACGCCGGCCCGCAGGGCGGCGGTCCGCTCCTCCAGGGTGAAGCCGGCCGGCGCGAGCGTCAGGGTGGTGACCCCGGCCTCGGCGTAGGCCTTCATACCGTCGGCGATGCGCTCCACGGATCCCAGCAGGGTGGTGGAGTCGATCAGCGAGTGCGGGACCGCGGCGGCCGCGCCCTGCTTGTCACCGGCCAGGTACTTGTCCTGGACCTCGGCGGCTTCCTTCTCGTAGCCCATGCGCTGGGCCAGCTGGTTGTAGAAGTTCTGCTTGCGGCTGCCCATGCCGCCCACGTACAGGGCGGTGTACGGGCGGAACATGTCGGCGAGCCCGGCCACGTCCTCGCCGAGGGCCAGCGGCACGGTCGGGCAGACGTCGAAGCCGTCCATCGTCAGCCCGGCCTTCTCGCGGCCCGCCCGGATGTGGGTGAGGGCGGTGGCCTCCAGGTGCTCGGCGGCCGGGAAGATCAGCAGGGCGCCGTCGGCGATCTCGCCGGTCTGCTCCAGGTTCTTCGGGCCGATCGCGGCGATGTAGAGCGGGATGTGCTCGCGCTCGGGGTGCACGGTCAGCTTGAGCGGCTTGCCCGGCCCGCCGGGCAGCGGCAGCGTCCAGTGCTCGCCCTCGTAGCTGAGCCGTTCGCGGGTCATCGCCTTGCGGACGATCTCCACGTACTCACGGGTCCGCGCGAGCGGCTTGTCGAACTTCACGCCGTACCAGCCCTCGGAGACCTGGGGTCCGGAGACGCCGAGGCCGAGCCGGAAGCGGCCCTTGGTGAGCGAGTCGAGGGTGGCGGCCGTCATGGCCGTCATGGCGGGCTGGCGGGCCGGGATCTGCAGGATGGCGGAGCCGACGTCGATGCGCTCGGTCTGGGCGGCGACCCAGGCGAGCACGGTCGGCGCGTCGGAGCCGTAGGCCTCCGCGGCCCAGCAGACGTCGTAGCCGAGGCGGTCGGCCTCCTGCGCCACGGCCAGGTTGTCGGCGTCCATGCCAGCGCCCCAGTAGCCGAGATTGATGCCGAGCCGCATAAGTCGTCCCCTTACCCGTGTACCGATCAGTAACGTAGGTCTGCGGGGACTGTAGCGCGCCCGACTGTCCCGCGTCAGTGCGGCAGTAGTCTCAGCCCTCATGGAGCAGAGGCATCTCGGCCGCACCGGACTGCGCGTCTCCCGGATCGGTCTCGGCACACTGACCTGGGGCCGGTCGGCGGACGGACCGGACGAGGCGGAAGCGGCCGCGCAGTTGAAGACGTTCTGGAACGCGGGCGGCACGCTCGTGGACACCGCGGACGTGTACGGGGGCGGGGAGGCGGAGTACCTCCTCGGGCAGTTGATCGGTTCCGTCGTCCCGCGGCGGGATCTGGTGATCGCGACGAAGGCGGGCGGGGTCGCGGATCCGGACCGCCGCTTCGACGCCTCGCGCGGCCATCTCCTCGCCGCCCTGGACGACTCGCTGGCCCGTCTGGACACGGACTACGTCGACCTCTGGCAGGTGCACGCCTTCGACCCGTGGACCCCGCTGGAGGAGACCCTCCAGGCACTGGACATCGCGGTGAGCAGCGGCCGGGCGCGGTACGCGGGCGTGTCGAACTTCAGCGGCTGGCAGCTCGCGAAGGCGGCGACCTGGCAGCTCGCGGCGCCGGGCGTACGCACCCGGCTGGCGTCGACGCAGATGGAGTACTCCCTGCTCCAGCGCGGCGTGGAACGGGAGGTGGTCCCGGCCGCGCTGGACCTGGGACTGTCCCTCCTCCCCTCTTCCCCCCTCGGCCGGGGCGTCCTGACGGGCAAGTACCGCAGCGGCACCCCGGCGGACTCCCGGGGCGCGTCCGAAACCCTGGCGGCCTTCGTGGACCCGTACCTGGACGAGCCGGCGAGCCGCATTGTGGACGCGGTCGCGACGGCCGCGCACGGCCTGGCGGTGACCCCGCTCCAGGTGGCCCTGGCGTGGGTCCGGGACCGCCCCGGGGTGGCCGCGCCGATCGTCGGCGCGCGCACGTCGGCGCAGCTCGGGCAGGCCCTGTCGGTGGAGGCCCTTAGTCTTCCGGAGGAGATCCGCCAAGCGCTGGACGACGTCTCGGCGCCCGTCCACCGCTACCCCGATCAGGACTGGAGCACTTTGTGAGCGACACCGCCGCCGCGGCAGAACCGGCCGACCCGGCCCGGGAGCACACGCCCGCCGCCGCGGAAGCCGACCCGACCCCGGAGCCCGGCGACCCCGCGACCACGAACGCCCCCCAGTCAGACGAGCCCGCCGCCGCCACCCCCCACCCGGAGCCGGCGCCGCCCGGCGAAGCCGGGGAAGACGACGCCCAGGTGGCGCAGAACCTGCCCGGCGCAGCCGGGGACGGCAACACCGACACGGAGGCCCCGCCGTCCGGGGCAGCCGAGGACGGGGACGGGGACGCACAGGCGGAGGCCATGTCCGGCGCAGCCGAGGACGGTGACACCAACACGGAGGCCCCGCCGGCCGGCGAAGCCGGGGACGGCGACGCGCAAGCGGAGAGCCTGTCCGACGCAGCCGGGGACGGGGACGCGCAAGCGGAGAGCCTGTCCGACGCAGCCGGGGACGGTGACACCGGCACGGAGGCCCCGCCGGCCGGCGAAGCCGGGAGCGGGGACGGGGGGCCGGGGGCGGAGCCCCCGGTTTCGGGAAGGGGCGGGGTGGGGGAAAGCCCCGCAGGGCCCACCGACGGCGACACGGACGCCGACCCAGACGCGGAGGCGGGCGCGGAAGCGGAAGCGGAAGCGGCCGACGGGACCGGCGGGGACGCCGCCACCGGGGCCGCCGCGGACGGGGCCGCCGAGGCCAAGCCTCAGCTCAGCGAAGCCGCCGCGGAACTGGCCGCCCAGAAGATCGAGCGGGAGCGCATCGCCCGCCGCAAGGCGGAGCGCGAGGCCCCCGTGGAGGCCGGCGCCAAGCTCAGCGGCACGGCCGCCGACCTGCTGGCCGCCGTACGGGCCGTGGAGAGCGGCGGCAAGCCCCCCACCGTGTTCGACGCTCCCCCGGCGCCCCGCCGGCCGGAGCCCGCTCCGGCGCCCGCCCCGGCGCGCACCCCCGCACCCGCTCCCGCGCCGCAGGCAACCGCCCCCTCCCCCGACGCCGTCCAGGCGATCCGCGCCGTCCTGGCCAGGGGCGGAGCCCCCGAGGCCCTCGCCCCGCAGACCGCCGCCGCCCTCGGAGAGGACGCGGCCGAGCAGCTCGCCGAGTCCCCCTGGCGGCTGCTGGCCGTCGCCGGGGTCCGCCCGACCCAGGCCGACGGGTTCGCCCGCGCCCTGCTCGGCGCCGGGGCGAGCGGCCCCGGGGACGAGCGGCGGGCCGCCGCCCTGGTGGCCTGGCTGCTGGCGCAGGCCGCCGCCAAGGGCCACACCGTGCTGGAGGCCCCCACCCTGGAGGCGGCCCTCGCCCAGTACGGCGTACCGGACCCCGCGGAGGCCCTGGAGGCGGCCGTGGGCGAGGGCGCCGCGCTGGCCTTCGAGGAGCCGGTCGGTCCGCCCGTCGGGGAGTCCACCGAGGAGGCAGAACAGCCCGTACGGATCCTGGTGGGCCTGGAGGGCTCCGCCATGGCCGAGGAGAGCCTCGCCGAGGGCCTGGCCCGGCTCGCCAACACCTTCACGGACCCCGCCGACTGGGACAAGGCCGCCACCGGCACCGGCGCCGAGCTGATCCGCGCCGCCGCCGGGCACGGCCTGGTCACCCACACCGGCGGCGAGGCCGCCCGCGCCGAACCCCGCGCCCTGCTCGCGGCCGCCCGGGAGTTCGGCCTGCGGGCCTGCCTGGCCGCGCACGCCCCCGCCGAGGGGACCGTCACCGTGGCGGGCCTGCTGGGCGGCACCGAGGGCCCCGGGCGGGACGCGGACGGGCAGTTCGCGCTGGACCTGCTCATCGTCCTGGACGCCCCGCAGCTGGACGTGGAGACGGCCGCCGCGCTCGTGGAGTCGGTCCCCGACGGGGCCCGACTGGTGCTGTCCGGCGACCCCGCGGTGCTCGGCTCCGCCGGTCCCGGCCGGGTCTTCGCCGATGTGCTCGCGGCCCGTGCCTGCCCGCAGCTCGTCTCCCGGATCCCGGACCCGGGCCCGATCGGCGAGCTGGTCTCGGGCGTCGGCGTCGGGGAGCTGAACCAGGTCGACGCCCCCGGCAAGGAGGTCGTCATCGTCCCGGTCCGCGACGCCGGGGAGGCGGTGCACCGCACCGTGCAGCTGGTCGCCGAGTCGGTGCCCCGCGCCTTCGGGATCCCGGCGGACGCCGTCCAGGTGATCACCCCGGGCCACGGCGGCCCGGCGGGCACCCGTGCGCTCAACGCGGCCCTCAAGGAGCGGCTGAACCCCGGCCCCGGCCGGTTCGGCGGCTTCGACCCCGGTGACCGGGTGGTCCACGTGCCCTCCGCCGGGCGGGCGCTGCCGGCCCGCGTGGTGTCGGCCGACGCGCAGGGGCTGCACCTGGCCGGAGCCGCGGGCGCGCGGATCGTCGTACCGAAGGAGCGGGTGGAGTCGCAGGTGCGGCACGGCTGGGCCGTGACGGCGCACCAGGCCGTCGGCTCGCGCTGGCCCGCGGCGGTCGTCGTGCTGCCCGGGGACGCCGCTCAGGCCCTGTCGCGGGACTGGGTGTACACGGCCTTCGGCCGGGCCGAGCGCCACCTGTCGGTGGTGCACGGGGTGGACCAGGCGCTGCCGCGCGCGGTCGCGGAAGTGCCCGCGAAGCCCCGTACGACCCGGCTGGCGGGTCTGTTGCAGGCGCTCGTGGCATCGGCGGCGGCGGAGCCCCGCTGACGGAACGCACCGCGGCCCCCGTCCCGGGTGGGACGGGGGCCGCGGTGCGTTCCGTACGAGCTGTCGTGAGGGGCGGGCCGGGCCGGGGTCAGGCCGGGGTCAGACCCCGCTCGGCCGGCGCGCCGTCCTGGGCCCCCTCGGCGTCCTCCGCGTCCTCGGCGTAGTCACCCTCGTCTTCCTCGTCGAAGACCGAGCTGACGTCGAACCGGTGCATGACGTCCTGCGGATCGATGTGCGCGAAGGGCGTGCCGAGCCACTCCCCCGGCTCCGCGACCTCTTCCGAAGCGGCGATCCACAGCGTGGAATCGCCCTCCTCCAGCCCGAAGTCCTTGGCGCGGGAGGCGATTTCGTCCGGCTCGTACTCGCCGAAGAGAACGCCGAGCGCGTCGGCGGTGCCGCCGTCGTGGTCGAGTTCGGCGTCGCGGTCGTGCGCGACGACGCGTTCGGCCTGGGCGATCAGGCGCGCCGGCTCGGCGACGGCGTAGTCACGGCGGATGAGCACGCTGAACGCGGCGGGTTCGGCGGGGCCGGTGTACGGGAGCCCGTCCTCGGGGGTGGGGATCTCGAACGGAGTGACCTCGTCGTAGCGGTCGTAGAGGAGCTCGTCGTACTCCTCGGCGGCGGCGGCGAGTTCGTTGAACGCGGCGTAGACGTCCGGATCATCGTCCCCGATCCTGCTCTCGACCGCGGCGAGGTGACGGTCGAGCGCGGCCTTGACCGCCTCGGCGGCGGCGCGTACCTCGGCAACAGTGGGCAGAGCGGCATCAGACATAGTGCAGACGCTATCCGTAGCGGGGCTCTCGCGGCACAATAGATGCGATGCCGGAATACGAATTTGTCGACTTGTACGTGCCCCGCGGGGTTCCACGTCAGGAAACGACCCGCCTGCTGACAGAACGTGCCGAGTACGGGCATTGGGAGCTCGACCGGCTGACCCTGCTTCGGGACGGCAGTCGCCGCGTGCGACTGCGCCGCCGGATCATCCGCCAGGTCCGCGCGACCTGGTGACGCGGGCCCCTGGGGCGGGGCCCGCGCACTGAGGAACCGTCAGGCCGCGCTGCGCGCCCGGCGGTAGAGCACGGCGCCGGCCAGCAGCATGCCCGCGGCGAGGGGAACTCCGACGGTGAGGACGTCACCGGAGCCCGTGGCGGCGAGTCCCCCGGCCGGGGTTGAAGCACCCCCGGGAGTGGCGCCCGTCCCCTGGGCGGGATGCGTCACGGGGGTCACCGATCCGGTGCCGGGCCCCGTACCGGTACCCGCCCCGGGACCGCCGGGAGTCCCGGGCTGCTGCCCGGCACCCGGACCACCGGGGTTGCCCCCGCTACCGGGGTTGCCCTCGCTGCCAGGACCTCCGGGGTTGCCGTCGCCGCCAGGACCTCCGGGGTTGCCGTCGCCGCCAGGACCTCCGGGGTTGCCGTCGCCGCCGGGACCGCCCGGGTTGCCGTCACCCCCAGGCCCCCCGGGGTTGCCGCCACCCCCAGGACCGCCCGGGTTGCCGGCGCCGCCGGGACCGCCGGGGTTCTCGTTGCCTCCAGGACCATCCGGGTTGCCGTGGCCCCCGGGGCCGTCCGGGTGTTCCAGATGCCCCGGGCCGGTGTCCTCGTCGCACGGCTCGTCCGGGTTGCCCGGGTGTTCGGGGTGCTGCGGATGCTGCGGATGTTGTGGGTGCTGCGGGTGGTCCGGGTGCCGCGGGTGTCCGGATCGGTCCGGGAGGTTCGCGCAGCGGTTTCCGAAGGCCGGATTCAGGGCCCCCACCACCGTCACCGTGTTCCCGCAGGCGTTCAGCGGCGCGTCCACGGGTGCCTCGAGGGCGTTCCCGGACAGCAGTCCCGGTGAGTGTTCGGCGCGGCCCCGGGCGTCGGAGTCCGCGTGTGCGTAGCCCCCTCCGAGCGCGAGCAGACCCCCCGCGGCCGCCATGGTGATCAAGGTCTTCCTGCCGGTGACCTGTACCTGTCGTCGCATCTGTACTTCGTCCCCTGGTGTGTGCGTCGTGCACGCTCACGCACGTGCACGCCCGATCGGCGCACTGGCAGCACAGGCTCCCCCGCCCGGTACGCCGAAAGATCGTCATCGGGCCCTTAAAACCCGGCAGCCCCGGAGCGCTGGAATGCGCTCCGGGGCCGAGAACTTCAGAAACGTCAGGCGTTGACGCAGGTGTTGCCGAAAGCCGGGTTCAGCAGGCCGATCACGGAGATCGTGTTACCGCAGACGTTCACGGGAACGTGGACCGGAACCTGGACGACGTTGCCGGACAGGACACCGGGGGAGCCGATGGCCGCACCCTGGGCACCCGCGTCGGCGACAGCCAGACCCGCACCCGCGAGAACCAGACCACCGGTGACAGCCGCAGCGGCGGCAACCTTCTTGAGCATTGTTCCTCCTAGTAGGCAAGCGCGGTCCCAGCCGCGGACCGCACCACCTGTAACGAGGAGGGATCACCGGGGCTACGAGCGTATGAGCGCATTCACTCTTCTCAGTGGATTCCGCACACCTTCTCGATTCCTGGGCGTTAGCTACGCCGCGTTCCGCCGCACGCCCGCCACCCGCCCGTCCCCGCCCGTCTCAGGACTCGTCGATGAACCGGTCGAGGACCCGTACGCCGAACTTCAGACCCTCCACCGGCACCCGCTCGTCCACCCCGTGGAACATCCCGGCGAAGTCGAGCTCCGGCGGAAGCTGGAGCGGAGCGAAGCCGAAGCAGCGGATGCCGAGGTCGTCGAAGGACTTGGCGTCCGTACCGCCGGAGAGCATGTACGGGACCGCGCGGGCGATCGGGTCGTGCGCCTTCAGGGCGGTCTGCATGGCGTCCACGAGCTTGCCGTCGAAGCCCGTCTCCAGCGCCTTGTCCGCGTGGACGTCCTCCCGCTTCACGCGCGGCCCGAGGATCCGGTCGAGGTCGGCGAAGAACTCGTCCTCGTAGCCCGGCAGGAAGCGGCCGTCCACGTGGGCGGTGGCCTGGCCGGGGATGACGTTGACCTTGTAGCCGGCGCCGAGCATGGTCGGGGCGGCGGAGTTGCGCAGGGTCGCGCCGACCATCTTGGCGATGCCGCCGAGCTTGACGAGCGTGGCGTCCATGTCGTCCGGGTCGAGCGGGGTGCCCAGCGCGTCCGAGAGCTCGTCCAGGAAGTGCCGGACGGTCTTGGTGACGCGTACGGGCCAGGTGTGGCGGCCCAGGCGCCCGACGGCCTCGCAGAGCTCGGTGATGGCGTTGTCGTTGTTGGTCATGGACCCGTGGCCGGCGGTGCCCTCGACCGTCAGGCGCATCCAGTGCATGCCCTTCTGGGCGGTCTCCACCAGGTACAGCCGCAGGTTCTCGTTCACGGTGAAGGAGAAGCCGCCGACCTCGCCGATCGCCTCCGTCACCCCCTCGAAGAGGCCGGGGTGCTTGTCGACGAGGTACCGGGCGCCGTAGGTGCCGCCCGCCTCCTCGTCGGCGAGGAAGGCCAGCACGATGTCGCGCGGGGGCTTGCGGCCGCTGCGCATGCGGTCGCGCACGACGGCCAGCGTCATCGCGTCCATGTCCTTCATGTCGACCGCGCCGCGGCCCCAGACGCAGCCGTCGGCGATCTCGCCGGCGAAGGGGTCGTAGGTCCAGTCGGCGGCGTTGGCCGGGACCACGTCGGTGTGCCCGTGGATCAGCAGGGCCGGCCGCGAGGGGTCCTCGCCCTCGATCCGCGCCACGGTCGAGGCGCGCCCCTTGTGCGATTCGAAGATCTGCGGCTCCAGCCCGACCTCGGCGAGCTGCTCCGCGACCCACTCGGCCGCCTTGCGCTCGCCGGGCCCCGAGTGGTCCCCGTAGTTGCTGGTGTCGATCCGGATGAGGTCCCGGCAGAGGTCGACGACCTCGTCCTCGCCGGAGACGGTCCTGCCCGCGCCCGATTCGCTCACGCTGCTTCCTCCCACTGATCAGTACCGAACTGACTCCATCCTCGCGCCCCGGGCCGCTTCCCCCCAAGGGCGATCCCCGGCCGACGGGGGGTGTGATCGAGGACCCCGGAATGTTTGGTAATGTTTTCCACGTCGGAACGGCCCGCGAGGGACGCGAGACAGACACCTTGTCCGGGTGGCGGAATGGCAGACGCGCTAGCTTGAGGTGCTAGTGCCCTTTATCGGGCGTGGGGGTTCAAGTCCCCCCTCGGACACCAAGCGAGAACCCCACTTCACGTGGGGTTTTCTGCGTTTGGCGGCAGCTTCGGCACGGAGAATCCCGATGGGCGGTTCGGGATATTCTGTCCGGGTGAATGAGAATCTTCCTCCTTGTCCCAAATGTTCCTGCGAGTACACCTACGAGATGAACGCGCTCGTGGTGTGCCCCGAGTGCGGTCACGAGTGGGTGCCCGCCGAGAGTGACGCCGAGGGCGGCGGGGATGCCGGCGAGCAGGTCGTGAAGGACGCCGTCGGGAACGTGCTGAACGACGGCGACACCGTGACCGTCGTCAAGGCGCTCAAGGTCAAGGGCAGCCCCTCGGGGATCAAGGCCGGTACCAAGGTGCGCAACATCCGGCTCATCGACGGGGTCGACGGACACGACATCGACTGCAAGATCGACGGGTTCGGGGCCATGCAGCTGAAGTCCAGCGTGGTCAAGAAGGCCTGAGCTCGGCTCGGCGTACGAAGAGGGGCCCCGCCGTGGCGGGGCCCCTCTTCGTGCGTCCGGTACGGGTCAGTCGCGCGGGGCCGGGATCGTGGCCCCGGCCGGCTCCGACTCCGACTCCGCCGCCTGGTCGAGGCGGAAGGCCTCGTTGCCCAGGCCGATGCGGGCGTGCACCGCGGGGCGGGCGGAGCGCAGGAAGAGCCCGTACGCCAGGCCCACGACGGCGGCGGCGCCGATGATGCCGGGCAGGGCCCAGCTCAGCGCGGAGCCCTCCGCGGCGCCGACCAGGACGCCGAAGTCCTTGACCGTGTAGACGGCGATGGCGAGCAGCGCGAGGCCGGCCAGGCCTGCCGCGCCGAGCCGCCAGAGCTGGGCTCCGGCGGTGCCGCGGCGGACGAAGAAGGCGATGACCGCGAGGGAGGCGGTGGCCATGAGGAGGGTCACGCCGAGGGCGCCGACGCTTCCCATCCAGGTGAACAGGTGCAGGACGGGCACGGTGGGGTCGCCGGCCGGCGTGTCGTCGGTGAGGGCGAAGGCCAGGACGACCACGACGGAGATCACGGTCTGCAGGAGCGAGCCGGTGGCGGGGGCGCCGGTGCCGGCGTTGGTGCGGCCGAAGGCGGCCGGGAGCAGGCCCTCGCGGCCCATGGCGAAGGCGTAGCGCGAGACGACGTTGTGGAAGCTGAGCATCGCCGCGAACATGCCGGTCACGAAGAGGATGTGCAGGACGTCGGTGAAGGTGGTGCCCAGGCGGCTCTCGGTGAGCTGGAAGAGCAGTCCGGGACCGGCTTCGGCGGAGGCCTTGACCACCTCGGCGGGGCCGGTGGCGACGGACAGGGCCCAGGCGCTGAGGGCGAAGAAGAGGGCGACGAAGCCGACGGCGAGGAACATCACCCGGGAGACGACGATGTGCGGCCTGCTGGTCTCCTCGGCGTACACCGGGGACTGCTCGAAGCCGACGAAGGCGGCGATGCAGAAGCACAGGGCGGTGCCGAGGCCCGCGCCGGTGAGGGTCTCGGGGTTGAAGGCGTGCAGGGAGAGGCCTTCGGGGCCGGGCTTGCCGAGGGCGGCGACGTCGAAGACGACGACGAGGAGGACCTCGATGAGCAGGAGGACGCCGAGGACCTTGGCGTTGAGGTCGATCTTGAGCCAGCCGAGGGCGCCGGTGAGCGCGACGGCGGCCAGGGCCGGTATCCACCAGGCGAGTTCGGTGTCGAGGTAGGTGGCGAAGAGGCCGGAGATCTCGAAGCCGAGGATGCCGTAGACGCCGACCTGCATGGCGCTGTAGGCGACGAGGGCGACGAGCGAGGCGCCGGCGCCGGCGGTGGGGCCGAGTCCGCGGGCGATGTAGGCGTAGAAGGCGCCGGCGTTGTGGACGTGCCGGCTCATCTCGGCGTAGCCGACGCTGAAGAGGGCGAGGACGGCGCCGAGGATCACGAACAGCAGGGGCTGTCCGACGATGCCCATGACCCCGAAGGTGGTGGGCATGACACCGGCGACGACCATCAGGGGCGCGCTAGCGGCGAGCACGGAGAGCAGGAGCCCGGCGGTGCCGAGACGGTCGGCGCGCAGGGCGCGGTCCTGGCCCTTGTACGTACGGATCTCGGCCTGGCCGGCCGGGTCGTTGAGCGTGGTGGATCTGCCCGTCGGCATGGCGGGGTGTCCTTTCGGGGCGGGGACTGAGCGGTGCTTGCTGGGCGGTGCTTGCTGAGCTGTTCTGGCTGAGCTGTTCTGGCTGAGCTGGTCAGGCGGTGCCGAGCGCGGCGCTGCGTGCGGCGAGGAAGGCCTTGTGTGGATCGAGGTCCGGGTAGGACCACGGGGCCTGGGTGGCGTGGCTGCCGATGCGCTGGAAGAGGGCGGCGGCCTCGGCGGGGCGGCCCTCGCAGAGCTTGGCGTGGGCGAGGAAGTTGAGGTCCACCCGGTTGCGGGGGTGGTCCTCGCGCTCCCACTCCAGCCACCAGTCGAAGGCGGCGCGCAGCACCTGGCGGGCGCGGCGGCCGGACCAGTGCTCCGCTCCGGCGTCGGGGGCGTGACCCTGCCCGGCGGCGAGGACGCGGTAGCGCTCGGCGTGGGCGATGACGGGGAGGACGGCGAGCGGTGAGTCGGCCGGGGATTCCTCGGCGGCCCAGGCGGCGAAGTCGTAGACCTCGTGGAGCGGGTCGCGGCCGGCTGCGGGGGCCCGTTCGGCCAGGCGGGAGACCATCAGGTGGTGGGCGTGGTGGTGTTCGCGGTGGCGGGCCCGGACCTGGTCGAAGTGGCGGCTGAACTCCTCTTCGGTGCCGAAGGCGCGGGTGAGGAGGAGCAGGCCGAGCCAGGGGGTGGGGTCGGCCGGGAGCAGGGCCGCGGCGCGGCGGCAGGCCTCCTCGGCGGCCTCGGGGGTGCCCTTGTGGCGCAGGGCGGCGAAGACGGCCGCGCAGGCGAGGAGGGTGACGGCGTCGGCGCTCTCCGGTTCGGCGAGGAGCCACTCGCGGGCCCACGCGGTGGCGGCCGGGGTTTCGCCGAGGACGACGAGGCGGTGCCCGCGGCGGTCCCAGTCGTCACCGGTGGCGACGAGCAGGGTGCGGGCCTTGGCCCAGCGGCCCTGGGTGAACTGCGCGCGGACGTCGACGAGTTCCGAGTCGCAGAGGGCGGGGTCGAAGAGCTGGGCGTCCCGCTTGCGGGCGCGGCCGAGGGGCGGCGGAGGGGGCGACATCCGCGGGTTTCCCTCCAGGACGCGGGCGGTTGGACGGTGTGGCTGGAAGATCACGCACAGCAAAGCGGTACGCACAGCTCCGAGTCAAGGTCCAGTCCACTGCGTGGCTCGTTTCAACTGGTCTTTGTGACATGCGAGTTGATGCAGTTGTTCCGGTTCGTGACAGGTTGTCGGCAGGGCGCGTCTCCGTTCGGGCCGGCTCGCCCGCAGGACCGTAGGGTGGAATCCATGACTGCCTACGACGATCTCCCGCCCATCGAGTTCGCCTTCCCCGGGCCACTGCGCGACCTGCTGGTGGCGGCGGTCCTGAGCGGCGCCAAGACGACGACCACGGGAGTCCTCGCCGACTACGAGGCAGCGGGGGACCCGCTGCCGGTGGCGGGCGAGATGATGGTGATCGTGGACTCCGCCGAGCGTCCGGTGGGTGTCCTGGAGGTGACGGACGTACAGGTGCTGCGGCTGGCGGACGTGGGGTTGCGGCACGCGCTGGACGAGGGCGAGGGATTCACGTCCGTGGCCGAATGGCGCTCCGGGCACGAGGAGTTCTGGCACGGCCCGCAGATGCGGGAGGCCATCGGCGACCCGCACTTCACGGTCGACGACGACACCCCGGTCGTGGCGGAGCGGTTCCGTCTGGTGACCCGCCTGCCCCTGCCCTAGGAGGCAGGGCAGGGACAGGGGCAGGGGCAGGGGCAGGGGCAGGGGCAGGGGCGGCGGTCAGGAGACCGCCGCGGACGCCGCGCGGCCCGCGGCGCGGCCCGAGAAGATGCAGCCGCCGAGGAAGGTGCCCTCCAGGGCCCGGTAGCCGTGGACGCCGCCACCGCCGAAGCCGGCCGCCTCGCCCGCCGCGTAGAGGCCCGGGAGGGGTTCCCCCGTGGCGGTCAGGACGCGGGAGGAGAGGTCGGTCTCCAGGCCGCCCAGGGACTTGCGGGTCAGGATCGAGAGCCGGACGGCGATCAGGGGGCCCGCCGCGGGGTCCAGGATCCGGTGCGGGGCGGCGGTGCGGATCAGTTTGTCGCCGAGGTACTTGCGGGCCCCGTGGATCGCCGTGACCTGGAGGTCCTTGGTGAAGGGGTTGGCGATCTCGCGGTCGCGGGAGACGATTTCGCGCCGGACCGTCTCCTCGTCGAGGAGTCCGTCCTTGGTGATCGCGTTCATGCCGCGCACCAGCGCGGAGAGGTCCTTCTCGACCACGAAGTCGGCGCCGTTGTCCATGAAGGCCTTGACCGGTCCGGGGACGGCCTGGCGCGCCCGGTCGATGACCCCGCGGACCGACTTGCCCGTCAGGTCCGGGTTCTGCTCGGACCCGGAGAGTCCGAACTCCTTGCCGATGATGCGCTGGTTGAGGACGAACCAGGTGTGGTCGTGGCCGGTCTTCATGATGTGGTCGAGCGTGCCGAGGGTGTCGAAGCCCGGGAAGAGCGGTACGGGCAGCCGCTTGCCGGTGGCGTCGAGCCAGAGCGAGGACGGGCCGGGCAGGATGCGGATGCCGTGCTTGGACCAGATCGGGTTCCAGTTCTCGATGCCCTCGGTGTAGTGCCACATCCGGTCCTTGTTGATGTGGCTGGCGCCCGCCCCTTCCGCGATGCCCAGCATCAGGCCGTCCACGTGGGCCGGGACCCCGGAGAGCAGCCGTGCGGGCGGGGTGCCGAGCCGGGCCGGCCACTGGGCCCGTACGAGGTCGTGGTTTCCGCCGATGCCGCCGCTGGTGACGATCACGGCCTGGGCGCGCAGGGAGAACTCCCCGGTGGCCTCGCGGCCGCTCGCCGTGCCGCGTACGGCGTCGGAGGGGGCCAGGACCTCGCCGGTCACGGTGTCGAGGGTGCCCGCCGTACGGGAGACCCCGGTGACCCGGTGGCGGAACTTCAGCTGGACCAGCCCGCGGGCCACCCCGGCCCGTACGCGGCGCTCGAAGGGCTCCACGAGGCCGGGGCCGGTGCCCCAGGTGATGTGGAAGCGGGGGACGGAGTTGCCGTGGCCGTTGGCGTCGTAGCCGCCGCGCTCCGCCCAGCCGACGACGGGGAAGAAGCGGACGCCCTGGGCGTGCAGCCAGGGGCGCTTCTCGCCGGCCGCGAAGTCCACGTAGGCCTCGGCCCAGCGGCGCGGCCAGGCGTCCTCCTCGCGGTCGAAGCCGGCGGTGCCGGCCCAGTCCTGGAGGGCCAGCTCGCGGGTGTCCTTGATCCGCATGCGGCGCTGCTCGGGCGAGTCGACGAAGAACAGCCCGCCGAAGGACCAGTGGGCCTGGCCTCCTATGGACTGCTCGGGCTCCTGGTCGAGCAGGATGACCTTGCGGCCGGCGTCGACGAGCTCGGCGGTGGCCACGAGGCCCGCGAGCCCGGCCCCGATCACGATCACGTCTGCGTCGTACGTCATGTGGAACCCGTCCTCCGTCGATGGTGGGGCGATCCTTTGCTACGGAGCGGTAACCAGTCAACAGGAGCGGAGGGATCACGGCATGAACGCGGCCGACGAGGTACTGGACGTGGTGGACCGGGAGGACCGGGTGACGGGGCGCGCGCCGCGGGGCGAGGTGTACGCGGCCGGGCTGATCCACCGCTGTGTCTTCGTGCTGGCACGGGACGGGCAGGGGCGGATCTTCACGCACCGGCGGACGGATTCGAAGCTGGTCTTCCCCTCGCACTACGACCTGTTCGTGGGCGGGGTGGTCGGCGCGGGCGAGAGCTACGCCGAGGCGGCTCTGCGGGAGGCGGAGGAGGAGCTGGGGGTGGCCGGGCTGGGGCGGCCCGAGCCGCTGTTCAAGTTCTTGTACGAGGGGCCGGCCTTGGACGAGGGCCCGGGCGGGGCCTGGTGGAGCTACGTGCACGAGGTGCGCTGCGAGCTGCCGGTCCGGCCGCAGGCCTCGGAGGTGGCCTGGCACGCGTGGCTCCCCGAGGAGGAGGTGGCGCGGCGGGTCGCGGACGGCTCCTGGCCGTGGGTGCCGGACGGGCTGGAGGCGTACCGCAGGCTGCTGGAGTTCCGCGGAACCGCTCCGGGGGCCGGTGGGACGGGACGCCAGTAGATTGGGCGGGTGATCGACTTCGTCAAGGACGTGCGGCTGTGGTTCACGCCGGCTCGGGTGAGGGACGAGGGCGAGACCCCCGACTACCGCTTCTCGCTGGCCAACGAACGGACCTTCCTGGCCTGGATCAGGACCGCGCTGGCCCTGATCGGCGGCGGGTTCGCCGTGGACCAGTTCCTGCCCGACCTGCGGTGGGCGGTGCGCGTGGGGATGGCCATCGCGCTGCTCGCGGTGGGCGCGGCGTGCGCGCTGCGCGCGGTGAACCACTGGGTGCGGTGCGAGCGGGCCATGCGGCGCGGCGAGGACCTGCCGATGTCCCGGTTCCCGGTGGTGCTGAGCCTGGGGGTGGGGCTGGTCGCGGTGGCGATGGTGGTGGTCGTCCTGCTGGGCTGGACGAAGGGGCGGTGACGGAGCAGTGAGCGCCCCGGCCGACGCCGCCGACCGTGAGGGCCCCGAGGGCCGCGACGCGGGGCTGCAGCCCGAGCGGACCCGGCTCGCGTGGCGGCGTACGACGCTGTCGTGCGCGGTGGTGGCCGTACTGGCGCTGCGCCAGGCCCTGAACGCGGCGGGCGGCTCCCCCGTGGCGGTCACGGGGGTCGCGGTGATCGCGCTGTTCTGGCTGGCGTTCATGTGGGTGGCGCACCGGCGGGTGCGGGAGCTGGCCGCGGCGCGGCCGGCCGGGCTCTCGGCGGGTGCGGCGCTGGCCGCGACGGCGTGCACGGTGGGCCTGGCGGTGTTCGCGATGGCGCTCATCGGGTGAGGGTGCGGTCCCGCCTGGCCACGGGCGCGGGCCGCGGGTTTGCCGGCTGCGGGCTACGGGCTCGGAGGCCTCGGGCCTGCGCTCCAGGGGCGTCCGCTCCGCCCGGGAGGCCATTGGACCGGTCTTTCGCGGCGCACTACCCGAATGGGGGACAGATCGTCCGTTACCGTCCCATCTCCACTACTCTCGGGCGTCATGACCACCATGCATCAGGAACACCCCACGCACGAGCACTCCCACGGCACGGACTGCGGGCACACCCCGGTCCAGCACGGTGACCACGTCGACTACGCGCACGACGGCCACCTGCACCGCGAGCACTCCGGCCACTGGGACGAGTGCGAGCCCTCCGGCCACGCCGAGCACGCCGCCCACGCGCACGCGCACGGCGCCGACTGCGGGCACGACTCCGTACAGCACGGCGACCACGTCGACTACCTGCACGACGGACACCGGCACGCCGCGCACGACGGTCACTACGACGACCACTGACGCTCCCCCTCTTCCCCCTCCCCCCGCGGCACGGTGACTGGCAGGATGCCGAAAGCCCGTCACCGCGACCCGGGGAGAGCGCAGATGACCGTGGAAGAGCCGTACCTCGTCCAGCCCGCCGACGGGGTGTACGCCTACGTGCAGCCGGACGGCGGCTGGTGCCTCAACAACGCCGGCTTCGTGACCGGCGGCGGCCGGACGCTGCTCGTCGACACGGCGGCCACCGAGCGGCGGGCACTGGCCCTGCGCGCTGCGGTACTGGCCGCGGGTGCGCCGCTCCCCCGCACGGTGGTCAACACCCACCACCACGGTGACCACACCTACGGCAACGGCGTGTTCGCCCCCGAGGCGCTGATCCTCGGGCACGACAACGCACGCTCCGAGCAACTCGCCGCCGGGCACCAGCTGGAGCTGATCTGGCCGTCGACCGACTTCGGCGCCGTGGAGATCACCGCGCCCGATCTGACCTACAGCGACCGCATGACCCTGCACGTCGGGGAGACCGAGGTGCAGGTCATCCACCCGGGCGTCGCGCACACCACGGGCGATTCGATCGTGTGGCTGCCCGAGCAGCGGATCGTCTTCACCGGCGACCTGGTCTTCGCGGAGGGCACGCCGTTCCTGCCGATGGGCTCGCTGGCCGGTTCGCTGCGCGCGATGGACCTGCTGCGCTCGCTCGGCGCGGAGACGGTCGTACCGGGACACGGGCCGCTGACGGATCCCGGCGCGTACGAGGCCACCGAGCGCTATCTGCGGTACGTGGCCGAGCTGGCCCGGGAGGGCCGCGCCAAGGGGCTGACCCCGCTGGAGACGGCCCGGCAGGCCGACCTCGGGGAGTTCGCCGCCTGGCGGGAGAGCGAGCGGCTGGTGGCCAACCTGCACCGGGCCTACGCGGAACTGGCCGGGGAGCCCGAGGGGGCTCCGCTGGACTTCCTCACGGTGCTGCGGGACATGACGGTGATGAACGGCGGGACGCCGATCCTCTGCCACGCCTGACCGGAGGGGGGAAGGAATAGGGGGAAGGGGAAGGGGAAAACGGGCTGGAGGGGGGCGGGACGGATGCCCCTTCGGCTCAGGCGCTGGACGACATACCGACTGGTCGGCATCATGGGTCGCGATCGTTCCGTCGTCGTCAACCCCGTACGGAGGCGCGCACCATGACCTCAGCCCCGGGCCCGGCCCCTTCCCCGGATCCCTCCGCGGATACCGCCGCAGATTCCTCCGCGGACTCCAACGCGGACGTCTCCGGTCCGCGGGGCCTCGATCTGGAGCGGCTGCGGGATCATCTCGACCGGGCGCGGCCGGGCCTCGTGGCCGGGCCGCTGACCGGCCGGCTGATCGAAGGCGGCCGCTCGAACCTCACGTACGAGGTGGGCGACGGGAGCTCCCGGTGGGTGGTGCGCCGGCCGCCGCTGGGGCACGTACTGGCCACCGCGCACGACATGCGGCGCGAGCACCGGGTCATCGCGGCGCTCCACGGCACCGCGGTGCCGGTGCCCGAGCCGCTGCTGCTGTGCGAGGACGAGGCCGTGCTGGGGGCGCCGTTCTACGTGATGGAGTACGTGGACGGGGTGCCGTACCGGACGGCCGGCGAGCTCGCGGCGCTCGGGCCCGAGCGGACCCGGCGCGCGGTGCTGGGCCTGGTGGACACCCTGGTCGACCTGCACGCGGTGGACCCGGAGGCGGTGGGCCTGGGCGATTTCGGGCGGCCCGAGGGCTTCCTGGACCGGCAGTTGCGCCGCTGGGGCAAGCAGCTCGCGGCCTCCCGGGGGCGCGACCTCGCCGGCATCGACGAACTGCACGGCTCCCTCGGGCGGGCCCTGCCCGAGTCGCCCGCGCCCACGGTGGTGCACGGGGACTTCCGGCTGGACAACGTGCTCATCGGGGGCCCCGACGACCGGATCCGGGCGGTGCTGGACTGGGAGATGTCCACGCTCGGCGATCCGCTGACGGACCTCGGGCTGCTGGTGATGTACAGCTCCGACCTGGGGCTGGCCGATTCCCCGGTCAGCACGACGAGCGGGGCCCCCGGCCATCCGGCGCCCGCCGAGCTGATCGAGCGGTACGCGGCCCGCTCGGGCCGGGACGCCTCGCAGGTCGCCTGGTACACGGCCTTCGCCTGGTTCAAGCTCGCGGTGATCCTCGAGGGCATCCACTACCGCTTCACGCTCGGGCAGACCGTCGGCTCGGGCTTCGACCGGATCGGCGAGCTGGTCCCGGTCTTCATCGAGCACGGCCTGACCACCCTCCAGGAAGGCTGAGGAACCCATGGATTTCGCATTCGACGCCCGCACCGAGGAACTCCGCGGACGGCTCCTCGCGTTCATGGAGGAGTACGTCTACCCGGCGGAACCCGTCGCCGCCGAGCAGCGCGCGCGGCTGGCCTCGCCCTGGGACACCCCGGCCGTGTTCGGTGAGCTGAAGGCCGAGGCGCGCCGTCAGGGGCTGTGGAACCTCTTCTTGCCTGACCGTGAGTACGGTGCCGGGCTGACCAACCTCCAGTACGCCCCGCTCGCCGAGATCACCGGCCGCAGCCCGCACCTGGCGCCGACGGCGACGAACTGTGCGGCTCCGGACACCGGGAACATGGAGCTGCTCGCGCAGTTCGCGAGCGAGGAGCAGAAGAAGCAGTGGCTGGAGCCGCTGCTGGCCGGGGAGATCCGGTCCGCGTTCGCGATGACCGAGCCGGAGGTGGCCTCCTCGGACGCCACGAACATCGAGACCCGCATCGAGCGTTCCGCGAGCGGCGACGAGTACGTGATCACGGGCCGCAAGTGGTTCATCTCCGGGGCCATGAACCCGGACTGCAAGATCTTCATCGTCATGGGCAAGACCGACCCCGGGGGCGCCGATCCGCGCCGCCAGCAGTCCATGATCCTGGTGCCCCGGGACGCTCCGGGGGTCGAGATCCGGCGCGCGATGACCGTGTACGGGTACGAGGACCACGACCACGGTGGCCACGCCGAGGTCGTCTTCGACGGGGCCCGCGTCCCGGCCGAGAACCTGATCGGCGAGGAGGGCGGCGGCTTCGCCATCGCCCAGGCCCGTCTCGGGCCGGGGCGGATCCACCACTGCATGCGGCTCATCGGCATGGCGGAGCGGGCCATCGAGCTGATGTGCCGGCGCGCGGTGGGCCGTACCGCCTTCGGCAAGGAGCTGGCCGCGCAGGGCGTCGTACAGAACTGGATCGCGGACGCCCGGGTGACCGTGGAGCAGCTGCGGCTGCTGGTGCTGAAGACGGCCTGGCTGATGGACACGGCCGGCAACCGGGGCGCGCACACCGAGATCCAGGCCATCAAGATCGCGACCCCGCGGGCGGTGGTGCGGATCCTGGACGACGCGGTGCAG
Organism: Streptomyces tatrensis; assembly: GCF_049310065.1. Taxonomy (NCBI): domain Bacteria; kingdom Bacillati; phylum Actinomycetota; class Actinomycetes; order Kitasatosporales; family Streptomycetaceae; genus Streptomyces; species Streptomyces tatrensis. The sequence continues at coordinate 2,164,084 of NZ_JBMDLB010000011.1, forward strand.
CTGCACGGCGCGGGCGGGGTGAGCCAGGACTTCCCGCTGGCGGAGCTGTGGGCGGCGGCGCGGACGCTGCGGCTGGCGGACGGGCCGGACGAGGTGCACCAGCGGTCGCTCGCGCACCGGGAGCTGAAGCAGTACCGGTAGCGTCCGGCAGGCATGGCGGGCGTGGCGGTCATGGCGGGCGTGGCGGGGGGACTTCGGTCCTGCGGGAGCGGACCTTTAATGGTCCAGACCACTTGGGAAGTCCGATATATTCGGTATTTCCCCCAGTGAAAGTGCCCTCCGCCATGCCCAGCTCCACCCTGGCCCCCGCCGCCGCGCCGCACGCCACGGCCTCCCCCGTCACCGCGCCGCAGGCCATGGCCAACCCCGGCCCGCTCGGCCTGGCGGCGTTCGCCCTCACCACCTTCGTGCTCAGCCTCTTCAACTCGGGGCTGATCTCGAACGCCGCGCTCAGCGCCGTCGTGCTGCCGCTGGCGCTGTTCTACGGCGGCCTCGCGCAGTTCGTCGCGGGCATCATGGAGTTCCGCCGCGGCAACACCTTCGGGACCACGGCGTTCGTCTCGTACGGCGCGTTCTGGATGTCCTTCGCGGGCTACGTGAAGTTCGTCGTCCCGACGCTGCCGGCCGACCAGGCGCACGTGGCGACCGGCTGGTTCCTCGTGGCCTGGTTCATCTTCACCGCGTACATGTCGATCGCTGCCATGAAGCTGGACGTCGCGCACCGCGTGCTGTTCGTCTCGCTGGCGCTGACCTTCCTGTTCCTCGCCCTCGGCGACCTGGCGCAGAGCACGGCGCTGGGCCACACCGGCGGCTTCCTCGGCCTCTTCACCGCGGGCGTCGCCTGGTACATCTCCTTCGCCGTGATGGCCAAGGAGACCTGGGGCCGCGAGGTCGCACCGCTCGGCTAGGACGTCCCGTCCAGCACCTCACGGGACCGGAGGAGATCGGCGATCAGCCGGTCGATCCGGTCCCGTTCCGCTTTTCGGCCCGCTACGGGCGCAGTGCCCGCATCAAGAGGTCCGCGAGGTGGTCGGCCACCTGCTGCGGCGTGAGCGGGCCGTCCTCGCGGTACCAGGTCGACAGGTGGTGGACGGAGCCGAAGTGGTAGTCCACCACCAGGTCGGCCGGGGTGGCGTCGGAGAAGACCCCGGCGGCCTGGCCCTCCTCGACCAGGGCGCGGAAGCGTTCGTGGTAGCGCCGGCGTTCCGCGCGGACCTGCTTGAACTTCTCCGGGCTGAGCTGGTGCATGGAGCGGAAGAAGATCGCCGCGTCGTCCAGGTTCTCGATCGTGGTGACCACGACGTCGGCGGCGGCGGCGCGCAGCCGCTCCTCCACCGGAGCGTCGGAACCGGCCACCGCGTCGAGCCGCTGCTGCTGGAGCCGCAGCATGCGCGCGTACACCTCGTGCAGCAGGTCGTCCTTGGATCCGAAGTAGTGGTAGAGCGCACCCTTGGTGACCCCGGCCGCCTCGACGATCTCCTGGACCGAGGTCCGGTCGTACCCGCGCTCGGCGAACAGCCTGGTCGCGACGGCGAGCAGCCGGCGCGGTACCGGGGCCTCGTGCGCCCCGACGGTCTCCGTCGTGGTCCTGGCGGCCATGGCTGTCGCCTCCCTTTCGTGGTTCTCGCGTGTGGGGCTCCGTGCGGACGCGGTCCGGCCGTTTTCAGCCGTGGTCGCGGTCGCGCAGCTCCCGTCGCAGGATCTTGCCACTGGTCGTCTTCGGAAGGACAGGCAGGATCTCCACCCGGCGCGGGTATTTGTACGCGGCGAGTCGCTCGGCGCAGTACGCGGACAGTTCCGCCGGGTCGGCCGCGGCCCCGGGGCGCAGGCTGACGTAGGCCTTCACGCTCTCGCCGCGGTAGGGGTCCGGGATGCCGACGACGGCCGCCTCGCGCACGGCGGGGTGGGTGTAGAGCACGTCCTCGACCTCGCGCGGCCAGACCTTGAAACCGGAGGCGTTGATCATGTCCTTCTTGCGGTCGACCACGTAGAGCCAGCCCTGCGGGTCCATGAACCCGACGTCTCCGGTGCGCAGTTCGCCGCCGGGGAAGGCCTTGGCGGTGTCGGCGGGCAGGCCCCAGTAGCCGGGGACGACCTGGGGTCCGCGTACGGCTATCTCCCCGGTCTCCCCGAAGGGGACCTCGGCGCCGCTCTCGTCGAGGATCCGTACGAGGGAGTCCGCGCCGGGCACGCCCACGGAGAGGGTGCCCGAGGCCGGGTCCACGGGGGCTTCGTGGTGCACGGGCACGGACGCGCAGGGGGCGGTGCACTCGGTGAGGCCGTAGCCGTTGCGCAGGTAGAAGCCGTAGGCGGCGCGCAGGCGTTCGACCAGGGCGGGCGGCAGGGGGGCGCCGCCGGAGGAGACCACCTGGAAGGAGGCGAAGTGGTCCGGGGTGGCCGCAGGGTGGGCGGCGAGCGCCATGAAGGCGGTGGCCGGGCCCACGGTGTAGGCGGGGCGGTGCTCGAGGAAGGCGTCGAGGACGGCTCCGGCGTCGAAGCGGTGGGCCAGGACCAGGGTGCCGGCGTTGGTGAAGCAGGCGGCGAGTTCGCACACCATGCCGGTGATGTGGAAGAGCGGGGCGAGCGCGAAGTAGCCGGCGCCTTCGGGGAGGGGGTGGCCGGTCACCTGGCGCACGGCGTTGTGGGTGAGCGCGCCGTGGGGGTTCATGGCGCCCTTGGGGGTGCCGCTGGTGCCGGAGGTGTAGCTGATGAGGGCGGTGTCGGCGGCCGCCAGGTCCGGGGCGGGCGGGGCGGGGCGGCCCTGGCGGGCCACTGTGGCGAGATCGGCGGCGTCGGCCGGCTGCTCTGGGCGGCCCGGCGCGAGGACCCGTACGTCGTCGCGGGTCTGGAAGTCCAGGTCGCAGGCGGTCAGCACGGTGCGTACGGCGGTCTCCCGGGCGGCCCCGCGCAGGTACGCCTCCCAGGCGCGGGCCTCGCAGACCAGGGCGGTGGCCCCGGAGTCGCGCAGGATGTGGCCGACCTCGCCGGACTTGTACATGGGGTTGAGCGGGACCACGACCGCCCCGGCCTTCCAGGCGGCCAGGACGGCGAGCACGAAGTGCGGGGTGTTCTGGAGCATGACCGCGACCCGGTCCCCGCGGCGGATGCCGTCGGCCGCGAGGTGGCCGGCGAGGGAGTCGGAGAGCGCGTCGGCCTCGGCGTAGGCGAGGCGGCCGTCGAAGTAGGCGAGGGCGGTGTGCCCGGGGGCACGGGCGACGGCGGCCCGGAAGGCGTGCAGCACGCTGGGCGGGGGCGCGATCGGGGCCCGCTGGACCGGGGAGAGCAGGCCGAGCCAGGGCTTGGCGGCGTAGCGGGAGGGCGGGGCGGAGGGGGTCGGCGACGGGACAGGCGCCGCCGGCGACGGGGTGGGTGCGGGCGGGGCGGGCGGGGGCTTCGGGGGTGTGGTCACCGGGTTTCCCACTTGCGCTGGAGGTGGTTCATGCCGCTCAGCCAGCGGTCCGGGTCGGTGGCGCGGGACGCGTAGAAGTCCGCGACCTCGGGGTGCGGGAGGATCAAGAACCGGCCCTTCTCCATGCCGTCGAACAGTGCGTCCGCGACCGCTTCCGGCTCGATCGCGGTCGGCGCGAGGACCAGCTCGCCCGCCGATCCGGCGGCGGTGAGCATGTCGGTCCGGACCCCCTGCGGGCAGATGGCGTGGACCTGGAGCCCGCGGTGGCGGTAGGTCAGCGAGAGCCATTCCGCGAAGGCGAGCGCGCCGTGCTTGGTGACACTGTACGGGGCCGCTCCGATCATGGTCAGCAGCCCTGCGGCCGAGACGGTGGACACGAACCGGCCGCTCCCGCGCTCCAGCCAGTCGGGCAGCAGCAGCCTGGCGGCGCGGACGTGGGCCATGACGTTGGTGTCCCAGGCCGCCTCCCAGACGGCCTCGTCGGCGAAGGCGTCGCCGCCGGAGGCGAGGCCCGCGTTGGCGCAGTAGACGTCCACGGTGCCGCCGAGCGCCTCGCGGGCCTGCGCGACCACGGCGGAGGCGTCGCCGGGCACCGCGACGGCGCGGGCGCCGATGGCCTCGGCGACGGAGGCGGCCTTGGCGGGGTCGAGGTCGTTGACCGCGACGGTCGCCCCCTCGGCGGCGAAGCGGTGGGCGAGGGCGGCTCCGATGCCGCCGCCCGCGCCGGTGACGACGACTCGCTGGTCCTGGAACGCGTTCACGGGTCCGCCCTTCGTGTGGTGATGCGGTGCCTTGGTTGCCCTGGCGCCCTGCGTGCCTGCGCCGCCTGCCGGAACACGGGCAGACTAACCAGTCGGTATGTGCGGGTGGAAGGGTGCGGAGCCCTACTTTGGCGCGATGACGCTGTCGCGACGCGGGTTGCTGGGTCTGGCCGGGGCGGCGGGCGCCGCGGGCGCCCTGGGCGCGGGAGTCCCGGGGGCGGGAGCCGCGGGGGCGCCGGGCGTGGCCGCCGGCCGGGTGCGGACCGGGTTCGAGCGGCTCGCCGCGGACGGGTACGCCGTACTGGCCGGGCAGCGGGTCGGGGTGGTCACCAACCCGACGGGGATCACCGCGGACGCCCGCCACCTGGTCGACGTACTGCACGCGGACGCGGGCGTGGACCTGGTCGCGGTGTTCGGCCCCGAGCACGGCTTCCGGGGTACGGCCCAGGCCGGTGGTTCGGAGGGGGCCGGGCGGGATCCGGCGACCGGGCTGCCCGTGTACGACACGTACGACAAGAGCGGGCAGCGGCTCGCGGACGTCTTCACGGCGGCCGGCGTGGACACCGTCGTCTTCGACATCCAGGACGTCGGCGCCCGCTTCTACACCTACATCTGGACCCTCTACGACTGCATGCGCGCGGCCGCGCTCGCCGGCAAGGCGGTGGTGGTGCTGGACCGCCCCAACCCGGTCGGCGCCCGGCGGGCGGCCGGGCCCGTCCTGCAGCGCCCGTACGCGAGCTTCGTGGGCCGGGAGCCGATCGCGCTGGCGCACGGGATGACGGCGGGCGAGCTGGCCGGGCTCTTCGCGGGCGAGTTCCTGCGGGGAGCCGGCGCCGCCCCACGGCTGGAGGTGGTGCGGATGGCGGGGTGGCGGCGGGAGTCCTTCTTCGAGGAGACCGGGCTGCCCTGGGTGCCGCCGAGCCCGAACATGCCGACGCCGGGCACGGCCCTGGCGTACGCCGGGACCTGTCTGTTCGAGGGGACGAACCTGTCGGAGGGCCGCGGTACCACCACGCCCTTCGAGCTGCTCGGCGCGGAGGGCGTGGACCGGCGGTGGGCGGAGGCGGCGAACGCGCTGGAGCTGCCCGGAGTGTGGTTCCGGGAGGCCTATTTCACGCCTTCCTTCTCCAAGCACGCCGGCAGGACCTGCGGCGGGGTCCGGCTGCTCGTCCACGACCGGGAGGCCTTCGATCCGGTACGGGCCGGGATCGGGCTGCTGGTCACCGCGCGGCGCACGTGGAGCGGCTTCGCGTGGCGCTCCGACCAGTGGATCGACCGGCTCACGGGCTCGGACCGGGTCCGGCGGCTGGTCGACGCGGGGGCGGGCGTCGAGGAGGTCGCGGGCGACTGGGCGGCGGGGCTGGCGGGGTTCGCGGCGGTACGGGAGGAGTACCTGCTGTATCCGTGAACCGGTGGGCGCGCAGGGGCTGGCCGGGCGGCCCGTTCCGCAGGATGCTGCGGGCAGGGACACGGCGTGGAGGGGGACGTCATGGTGCACATCGGCGGGGCGGTGCCTGCGGCAGCGACGGGGACGGCGGTGGGGATCGGGGCCCGGCCGTACGTGGAGCTGACCTTCGACGCGCAGGGCGACGCGGGCCCGGGCGCGCGGGAGGCGGTCTTCGGGATCGAGGCCACGGACCTGCTGGTCTTCGCCCACGGGTGGAACTCCGACCGGTCCACCGCGATCCGGCTCTTCGACCGGTTCTACGCCCCCTTCGCGGATCTGGTGGGGACCGGGGTGCGGCTGGGGTACGTGGGGGTGGTGTGGCCCTCGATCCGGTTCGCGGACGAGCCGATACCCGACTTCGACCACCGGGGTGCTGTGGACGGTGCCGGCGCCGGAGGCGGCGCCGGGGAGCCGGGCCACGGGACGGCCCTGGACCCGGCCACCCGGCGGGCCCTCGGGGCGTTCTGGCCGGGCCGGGCGGCGGAGCTGGACCGGATCGCCGAGCTGCTGGAGGAACGGCCCACGAGGGAGGGCGACTTCACCGAGTTCGGGGCGCTCGTACGGGAGCTGGCCGGGGTCGACGGGGTGGGCACCGGCGACGATCTGGCGGCGGCCTTTATGGCTTCGCGACTGCCGGACTTCCTCAGCGGGGACGTGCTGCGGGTGTGCCGGGAGTTCACCGAGGCCCTGACCGAGGCGGGCGCCACGCTCCCCGGGGACCTGCCGGACTCCCCCCAGGGCTTTTCGGACGGAGGGGCCTCGGCCGGCAGTGGGGCGCGGACGCTGTGGAACGGCGCCAAGGAGGTGCTGCGCCAGGCCACGTACTACCAGATGAAGGCGCGGGCCGGGGTGGTCGGCGAGCACGGCCTCGGGCCGCTGCTGGCGGAGCTGGCCGGTCGCCGCCCGGCCCTGCGGGTGCACCTCATCGGGCACAGCTTCGGCGGCCGGGTGGTCTCCTTCTCGCTGCGCGCGCTGCCGTCCGGAGCGCGGAACGTGAAGTCCCTGACCATCCTCCAAGGGGCCTTCTCCCACTACGCGTTCGCCGACAGCCTGCCGCACGACCGGGGGCGCGGAGGCGCCCTGCGCGGACTGCAGGACCGGGTCGACGGGCCGCTGACGGCCTGCCACTCCCCCTACGATTCCTCCCTCAAGGTGTTCTACCCGCTGGCCTCCCGGATGGCCGGCGATTCGGCCGGTCTGCTGGGTTTCGACGAGCGGTGGGGCGCGATCGGGCACGACGGGGTACGGGGGGTGCCGGGAACCCCCCGGCTGACGCTGGACGCGGCGCTGCGGGACGGCCTGCCCGCCGCGGGCTGCGTGAGCGTGGACGCGGGCTCCGTGGTCCGGCGCGGCGGAGCCCCGTCGGGGGCGCACAGCGACATCTGCCACGAGGAGCTGGCCCGGCTGGTGGTGGCCGCGGGGCGCATGGGGCGCTGAGTTCCGGCCACGTGCCACCCGCACGCCTCGACCGCCCCCGCATGCGCCCGCACCGGGCCGGGCATGTTGGGCACACGGCGCCGGTCCTGTGGCGAACACAGCGCGTCGGGCACGGCGCCCGGTGCTGGGCGCCCGGCGGAGGTGAAGGTGTGATGGCGGGATTCCGGAGTCTGGCCCATCAGGTGCGCGACGCACGCAACGACGGGGCCCTGCGGCGCCATTCGCTGCGGCGCTGCCTGGAGCGGTTCGCCCCGTACGGGCACCGCGCGACCTGGTGGCACCTGTGCGACCGGCACGGGATCGGCCCCGAGGACCGGGCGGCGGACCCCTCGCGGCTGGTGGCCGCGCTGGAGGAGCTGGAGGAGGCGCGGGCGGTCTGGCTCGAGTACGAACGGCAGTTCGCGGAGCGCCGGCGGCGCGAGAAGCACGACGGGCTGCGCCGGCCCGAGTGGGCGTGGAGCGGCAGCGGGGACGCGGTGGTGCGGTGCGCCGATCCGGGCGTGCGGCCGCAGGGGGCACTGGGCGAGGTGCTCAGACGGCTGGTGGAGGTGCTGGAATCGGAGCCGGGGACGGGGTGTCCGGTGTGCGGGGCGCGGGAGTTGCACTGGCCCGTACCGGCGCCGCCGGGGGCGGCGGCGGCCCCTGCTTCGGCCGTCGGGCCGGGCGGGGCCGGTGGCGGGCCCGCCGGGGGCTCGGCCGTCGGGTGGGCGTGGGACGGGCCCGTGTGCGCGGGCTGCGGAATCGTGGTGCCGAGACCGGCGCTCGCGGACACGGCACTACAGGCGGCGGACCTGGCGGGGGCGGCGTGAGCGGGGGTGGCCTGAGCGGCAGCGGCGTGGGCAGGGCGGGCGTGAGCGGCAGCGGCGTGGGCAGGGCGGGCGTGAGCGGCAGCGGCGTGAGCAGGGCGGGCGTGAGCGGCAGCGGCGTGAGCGGCGGCGGCGTGGGCCGGGGTGACGTGAGCGGCAGCGGCGTGAGCGGCGGCGGCGTGGGCCGGGGTGACGTGAGCGGCAGCGGCGTGAGCAGGGCGGGCGCGTGAGCGGGGCGGGGGTGGCGCCGGGCGCGGGGCCGACCCTGGTGGTGTCGCTGAACGGCTCCCGGGGTGCCGCCGACGGCTCGGCCGTCCCGATGAGCCCCGAGGACCTGGTGGACGCCGCGCTGGCGGCGGTGGCCGCCGGGGCCCGGGAGGTGCTGGTCCATCCCCGCACCCCGTGCGGCCGCGAGAGCCTCTCGCCCCGGGTGGTCGGGCCGCTGCTGGAGGCCCTGCGCGACGCGGGCCTCGGAGCGGGCGGCAGGGTCCGGGGCGGTCCCGGGTCCGGCGGCGGGGTGGCCCTCTCCGTGGCCGTGAGCGTGGGAACCGAGCAGGATCACGCGGGGCGGCTGGCGCGGGTGCGGAGCTGGACGGTACTGCCCGACCGGGCGGTGGTGCGCTTCGCGGAGCCGGGAGCGCGGGAGCTCGCCGAGGCCCTGCTGGAGCGCGGGGTGGCGGTGGACGCCGAGGTCGCGGTGGGCGGGGTGGCGGTGGACGCCCAGGACGCGGTGCGCGGACCGGCGGTGAACGCCGGAGTCACGGCGGGCGGGCTTGCGATGGGCGCCGGAGTCACGGCGGGCGGGCTTGCGATGGGCGCCGGAGTCACGGTGGGCGGGCTGGCGGTGGGCGCCGAGGCCCCGGTGCGCGGGCCGGCAGCGGGCGCCGAGCACGCGATGGGCGGGCCTGCGGTGGGTGCCGGGGGTGGGGGTGTCGGGTCGCTCGCGCGGTTTCTTGCCTGGCCGGTGCGGGACCCCGCGCGGGTCCGGCTGGTGGCCGAGCTGGCCTGCGCCGACCCGGGGCCGGTCGCCGAGCTGCTGCGCCGGCTGCCGCCCGTGCCGGTGCTGCTGTTCGGGCGGGAGGAGGCCGCCTGGCCCGCGCTGCGGCTGGCCGTGCGGTACGGCGCCGGGGCACGGATCGGCGTAGGAGACGTGCTGCACCTGCCGGACGGCCGGGCGGCGCGCTCGAACGCCGAACTCGTCGCGGCGGCCGCCCGTGCGCGGGAGGTCACAACAGCCGGGAGCCGGTGATGCGTTCGCCGAAGACGTCGTCCGGGTTGGAGAGCGCGCAGTTCTCCAGGGAGAGGCATCCGCAGCCGATGCAGTCGGTCAAGTGGTCGCGCAGGCGCCCGAGTTGGGCGATGCGACGGTCGAGCTCGCCGCGCCAGCTCTCGGAGAGCCGGGCCCAGTCCTCGCGGTTGGGGGTGCGGCCTTCGGGGAGTTGGGCGAGGGCGTCGCGGATGCTGGCCAGGGGGATGCCGACGCGCTGGGCGGCCCGCACGAACGCCACGCGGCGCAGCGCGTCGCGGGTGTAGCGGCGCTGGTTGCCGGAGGTGCGGCGGCTGCTGATCAGGCCCTTGGCCTCGTAGAAGTGCAGCGCGGATACGGCGGCGCCGCTGCGGGCGGACAGCTGGCCGACGGTGAGTTCGTGGACCTTCTCGGGAATCTGCGGCACACCGCCGAGGGTAATCGGCCGGGCCGGGATTCGGAGCCTGGTACGTCGCCGGCAGTCGTTGACAGATCCACGACGGCCCCAGCATGCTGAGCAAGCGCTTATTCGCCAGGGAGAGGTACGGGTATGTCCGAGCCGAGGATCTTCACGTCCGCCGAGGAGCTCACCGCCGGGATCGGCGCACCGCTCGGCCCGAGCGAGTGGCTGGAGGTGGACCAGAAGCGGATCGACCTCTTCGCGGACGCCACCGGGGACCACCAGTGGATCCACGTGGACCCGGAGCGGGCGGCGTCCGGACCCTTCGGCTCCACGATCGCGCACGGATACCTCACGCTGTCCCTGCTGCCGAGCCTGGTGCCGCAGATCATGCGGGTCGAGGGCATGAAGATGGGCATCAACTACGGGGTGAACAAGGTGCGTTTCCCGGCGCCGGTGCCGGTCGGGTCGCGGCTGCGGGCGACCGCGCTGATCACCGAGGTCGTGGAGGCGGGCGGCGGCGTGCAGGTGTCGGCGACCGTGACCGTCGAGATCGAGGGCGGCGCAAAGCCGGTGTGCGTGGCGGAGTCGGTGTCCCGCTACTACTTCTGAGCCACTACGCAGCTACTACTACTGCTGCTGCGCTACTGCTGCTGCTTCCGACCCACTATCGTGCCGCGCCCGGCGCATCGGCCGCGCCGGAGCCCGCGCCCACCATGCGGAGCACGAGGCCGGCGTAGAGCGCGCCGACCTCGTCGGGCGTACGGCGGCCGTCCGCGCTGAACCAGCGGGCGACGTCGATGCAGAGCGACAGCACGGCGAGGGTGGTGCCGGGGACGTCGGGGACGAAGAACTCCCCGGACGCGACACCGTCGGCGAGGATGCGGCGGATGGCCGCGTCGCTCTGCCGGCGCAGGGCCACGATCTCGGAGCGGTGCTCCGGAGCGAGGGCGTCGAGCTCGTACTGGACCACGCGCGCGGTGGTGTGGTGTGCCGCGTGCCAGCGCACGAAGGACCGCACGGCCGCGTCGAGCCGCTCGGCGGCGCTGCCGGGGCCACGGGCGGCGGTGTCCAGGATCTCCAGGGCCTTGTCGTGGCCGATCCGGCTGATCCGGTGGAGCAGCTCTTCCTTGGTCTTGTAGTGGATGTAGAGCGCGGCCGGGCTCATGCCGGCCCGTCCCGCGATGTCCCGCGTGGTGGTGGCGTGGTACCCGCGCTCCGCGAAGGCCTCCACGGCGGCGACGAGCAGCCGCCGCGCGGCGTCGGGGGTGACCTCCGACCACGGCCGGTAGCCGCCGATCTCCTCCACGCTGTCCATCGCTCGCTCACCCTCTTCGGCCGGTAGGAATGAACACCTTACCTGAGGGTGAGCAAGCGCTTAGCGATCCTGGGAGGTGGGCTGCTTCGGGGTGGCGAAGGGGTCGTAGCTCGTCATGATCTTCTCCATCCGGGCCTGGTCGACCCGGCTGACGATCTGCGTGACCTCCTGGCGGTCGCGGATCACCTTGGCGAGGGTGAAGGCCGAGGTGGTGAGGTAGAGGACGGCGATGCCGAGGAAGGCGCGGACCCAGCCGTCGGCCTCCATGTTGTAGATCCCGAGGGCGACCGCGCCGATGGCGACGCCGAAGGAGGCGACGGCCTGGCCGTAGTAGGCCCCCGTGTTCTGCTGCTTGACCGGTGTCTCGTTCATGGGTCCAGCATCGGGCGGGCCGGGCCCCGGCACATCCGCGCGCGTACTCACGCGCGGATCGCGTACATACTCAGGAAAGTGCTCAGAAAGCGGAAACCCCGGTACGGGCACGGCCGATGAGGAGCTTCTGGATCTGGCTGGTGCCCTCGTAGAGGGTCATCACGCGGGCGTCGCGCAGGAGCTTGCCGGCCGGGTACTCGTCGATGTAGCCGTAACCGCCGTGCACCTGAAGGGCGTTGCTCGCGGCGCGGACGGCGGCTTCGGAGGCGAAGAGCTTGGCGGTGGAGGACTCGGTGGCGAAGGGCAGTCCGCGGTCGATCAGATCGGCCACCCGCCAGGTCAGCAGCCGGGCCGCGTCCACGTCGACGGAGATGTCGGCGATCAGCTCCTGGACCAGCTGGTGGTGGGCGATCGGCTTGCCGAACTGCTCGCGCTGGGCGGCGTAGGACACGGCCGCGTCCAGCGCGGCCTGGGCGATGCCGACGCAGCCCGCGGCGACGGACATCCGGCCCTTGGCGAGGGCCGACATGGCGACGGAGAAGCCCTTCCCCTCGGGGCCGAGCATCGCGGAGGCGGGTACGCGCACGCCGTCGAGGGAGAGTTCGGCGGTGGCCTGGCCGCGCAGGCCCAGCTTGCCGTGGATCTCGCGGCGGGTCAGGCCCGGCGAGTCGGTGGGCACGAGGAACGCGGAGATTCCGCGGTGGCCGGGGTCCTCGTTCGTGCGGGCGAAGAGCAGGACCACGTCGGCCCAGGTGCCGTTGGTGATGAACATCTTGCTGCCGCTGATCACGTACGAGTCGCCCTCGCGCCGGGCGCGGGTGGTCAGGGCCGCGGCGTCGGAGCCGGTTCCGGGCTCGGTGAGGCCGAAGCAGCCGAGGGCTTCGCCGGAGCACAGGCGGGGCAGCCAGGCGCGCTTCTGCTCCTCGCTCCCCCAGGCGGCGACGGTCTTGGCGACCAGGCCCAGGGAGACGGAGACGATGCCGCGCACGGCGGAGTCGCCGCGGCCGAGTTCCTCGGTGACCAGGACGTAGGAGAGGTGGTCTCCGCCGGAGCCGCCGTACTCCTCGGGGACGGTCAGGCCGAGGAAGCCGACGGAGCCGAGCTTCTTCACGACGGCCCGGTCCACGCTCTCGGCGCGGTCCCACTCGGCGGCGTACGGGGCGATCTCGCGCTCCGTGAACGCGCGGGCGAGATCGCGGACGGCGGACTGCTCCTCGCTGAGTTCCAGATTCACCGGGCACCTCCGGTTAACTACCATCGCTAGTTTAAATGTGGCAGGCCTTACTATGTGGCGCATGGCCAGACCGCGCAAGCCCCTCCTCAGCAGATCGCTCATCGTCGAGGCGGCGGGTGCGCTGGTGGACGGCGAGGGGCTGGAGGCCGTCTCGACGCGACGACTGGCCGCGGCGCTGGGGGTCAGCGGGCCGTCGCTGTACAACCACTTCCGCACGAAGGACGAGATCCTGGACGCGGTCGCGGACGCGGTGAGCGCGCGGGTCGACCTGTCGATGTTCGAGGCGGGGGACGGCCGGGAGTGGCAGGTCGCGCTGCGCGACTGGGCGCACTCCTACCGGGCCGCCCTGTCCGACCATCCGAACATCGTGCCGGTGCTGGCCCGCGGGCCGGGCCGGCGGCCCGCCGGACTGCGGGTGGCCGACGCCGTCTTCGGCGCGATGACCGCGGCCGGCTGGCCGCCGGCGCAGGCGACCCGGATCGGGGCGCTGATGCGGTACTTCATCCTCGGCTCAGCCGTGGGTTCCTTCGCCCGGGGTTTCGTGGACGACGAGACGGCATACGACCCGTCGGACTACCCGCACCTGGGTCAGGCCCACCTGCTGGCGGAGCGGCAGCAGGAGGTGGACGAGGGCGCCTTCGAGACGGGCCTGGCGGCCCTGCTGGACGGCCTGGCCCTCCAGTACGCGGCGCTGCGGGAGACGGCCTGACGGCGCTTGGCTCCGCCTGCACCGGCCCGGCTCCGTCTGCCGGGAGGCCCGCAGGGGCGGGCCTCCCGGACGGACGGGCCGGCTGTCCGACTGACTGCCCGGCTGCCCGGCCGCCTGACTGCCTGACTGCCTGACTGCCTGACTGCCTGACTGCCTGACTGTTAGAAGATCACCAGCGAGCGGCCGCCCTTGCCCGCCAGCATCGCGTCGAAGGCCGCCGGGATCCCGTCGAGGGTGATCCGGTCGGTGACCAGGGCGCCGAGGTCGATGCGGCCCGCGCGGACGTGGGCGGCGATCACCGGGAGGTCGCGGGCGGGGTCGCTGTTGCCGTAGACGCAGCCGGTGAGGGTGCGGGCGAAGTGGAAGATCTCCAGGGCGTTGAAGGTGACCTGCTGCTCCTTGCCCCCGATGCCGACCACCGTCGTACGGCCGCCGCGCCGGGTGGACTCCCAGGCACCGCGGATGCTCGCGGCCCGGCCCGCGCACTCGACGGCCACGTCGGCGCCGTGGCCGCCGGTGAGGGCGCGGATCTCCTTGGCGGTGGTCTCGGAGGCGAGCAGGAACTCAGTGGCACCGGCCGCCCGGGCCAGTTCCTCCTTGTCCGGGGATACGTCCACGGCCACGATCGGGCCCGCCATCGCGATCCGGGCCGCCTGGAGGGCGGCCAGACCCACGCCGCCGACTCCGAAGACGGCCACCGACTCGCCGGGGCGGACCTGGGCGCTGTGGTGGACGGCTCCGTAGCCGGTGAGGACCGCGCAGCCGAGCAGTGCGGCCTCGGCGAGCGGGATCCCGGCGGGGGCGGGCAGGACGCAGTTGGCCGCGACGACCGTCTCCTCGGCGAAGGCGGCCACGTTCAGCCCGGGGTGCAGCTCGACCCCCTGGGCGTCGTGGGCGTACACCGCTCCCACCCCGGTGAGCGCATTGGCGCAGAGCCAGACCTCGCCGATCGAGCAGTGGTGGCACTGCCCGCAGGACGGGGCCCAGTTGAGCACCACCCCGTCGCCGGGCGCGACGTGGGTGACCCCTTCGCCGACGGCGAGGACCGTGCCCGCGCCCTCGTGGCCGAGGACGGCGGGTACGGGGACCCGCATGGTGCCGTTGGTGAGGGAGAGGTCGGAGTGGCAGACCCCGGCGGCGGCGAGCCGCACCCGGACCTGGCCGGGGCCGGGTTCGGGCAGCACGATGTCCCGTATCTCGAGGGGGGCTCCGACGGCGGGCAGGATGGCGGCGCGGACCATGATCGTCGTCTCCGTGGGTGCGGGGCTAGAACTGCAGGGACTTGGTCTGGAGGTACTCGGCGAGGCCGTGCGGGCCCAGCTCGCGGCCCACGCCGGACTTCTTGTACCCGCCGAAGGGCGCGAGCGGGTTGAAGCGGCCGCCGTTGATGTCCACCTGGCCGGTGTCCATCAGGCGGGCGAAGGCGACGGCCGTCTCCTCGTCCGCCGCCCAGACCGCCCCGCCCAGCCCGTAGTCGGTGCCGTTCGCGATGGCCAGGGCCTCGTCCTGGTCGCCGTAGGGAAGGATCGACAGCACCGGGCCGAAGATCTCTTCCTGGGCGATGGTCATGTCGGGCGTGACGTCGGCGAACACGGTCGGGGCGATGAAGTACCCCTGCTCGTGCGGGGCCTCGGGTCCGCCCGCGACGAGGCGCGCGCCCTCCTCCACGCCCTTGGTGATGAAGCCGCGGACGCGGTCGCGCTGCTTGGCGCTGACGACCGGGCCGAGGCGGGTGGCCGGGTCGAGGGGGTCGCCGGAGGCGTACTTGCCCGCGGCGGCGGCCGCGAGGGAGACCGCCTCCTCGTAGTCGTCCCGGTGGACGAGCATGCGGGTGAGCGCGTTGCAGCTCTGGCCGGAGTTGTTCATGACGTGGCCCACGCCCGCGGCGACGGCCTTGGCGAGGTCGGCGCCGGGCAGGATGACATTGGCCGATTTGCCGCCCAGTTCCAGGGCGACCCGCTTGATGGCGGCGCCGGCCGTGGCGCCGATCTGCTTGCCGACGGCGGTGGATCCGGTGAAGGAGACGAGGTCGACTCCCTCGTGCGCGGCCAGGGCCTGGCCGGTGACCGGGCCGGTGCCGGTCACCAGGTTGAAGACCCCGGCGGGGATCCCCGCCTCGTGCACGGCTTCGGCGAAGAGCTGTGCGGTCAGCGGGGTGTCCTCGGCGGGCTTGAGGACGATGGTGCAGCCCGCGGCGAGAGCGGGTGCCACCTTGGCAACGATCTGGTGCAGCGGGTAGTTCCAGGGGGTGATCGCCCCGACGACGCCGACCGGCTCCATCAGCACGGTCGAGTTCCCGATCCGCTCCTCGAAGGCGTACGAGGCCCCGAGCTCGGCGTAGGAGGAGGCCACGGCGATCGGCGCCCCGACGTGGACCATCTCCGAGAACCCCAGCGGCGAGCCCAGCTCGGCGGTGATCGTCTCGGCTATTTCGCCCTTGCGGGCGACCAGCACGTCGCGCAGGGCCCCGATGAGGGCGGCCCGCTCGGCCGGAGCCGTGGCCGCCCAGGCCGGGAAGGCCGCACGGGCCGCTCGTACGGCCGCGTCCACGTCCTCGGCCGTACCGGCCGGGACCGAGGCGATGGCCCGCTCGTCGGCCGGGTTGAGGACCTCGATGCGGCCTTGGCCGAGGGCGGCCCGCCACTCGCCGCCGATGTACATCCCGTCATGGGCCTTCATGGCAATCCTCCCGAGCACGCGCGGGCGCGTGGACCTGTAGACCTGTCGACCTGCTGTAGAGCTGCTGTGGTTCTGGCGTCGCCAACACCCTACAAACTAGCGTCGGTAGTTTTGTGTGCGCCAGGGGCGGCGGGGGTCAGATGATGCCGAAAAGCATCCCTGCCGCCAGGACCACCAGGGAGGTCAGGGCCGCCCATTTCACGGTGAACCGGGTGTGGTCGCCGAACTCGACCTTGGCCATGCCGACGAGGACGTAGACGGCCGGAACGAGCGGGCTCGACATGTGCAGGGCCTGCCCGACCAGGGAGGCGCGGGCGATTTCGAGCGGGGAGACCCCGTGGGCGGCCCCGGCCTCGGCGAGGACCGGCAGGACGCCGAAGTAGAAGCCGTCGTTGGACATGAAGTAGGTGAGGGGCAGGCTGAGCAGGCCGGTGACCAGGGCCATGTGCGGGCCCATGCCCTCGGGGATGGCGCCGACGAGCCAGTCGGCCATGTGCTTGACCATGCCGGTGCCGGTGAGGACGCCGGTGAAGACGGCGGCGGCGAAGACCATTCCGGCGACGTTCAGGACGTTCTCGGCGTGGGCTGCGATCCGGGCCTTCTGGTCCGGCATGTGGGGGAAGTTGACGGTGAGGGCGAGGGCGGCCCCGATGAGGAAGAGCACCGGGATCGGGAGCAATTCCATGATCATGGCGGTGAGCAGGGCGACGGTGAGGCCCGCGTTGAACCAGTAGAGGCGGGGACGCAGGGTCGGGCGGTGCGGGTCCAGGCCCTGGAAGCCGTCTTCGGCGGGGGTGGCCTCTTCGGCGGGGGTGGCGCCCTCGCCGGGGGCGGACGAGGCAGGTCCCGCGGACTCGGAGGGCGGGGTGGGGCCCGTGGACCGGGCGGACGGGATGGACGGGATGGACGGGGCTGACGGGGTGGACGGGGTGGACGCCTCGGCACCGGTGGGCGCCTGGGAGCCGCCGGCGCTCCCGGCGGCGGCCGGGGCCTTGCCGGCCGCGACGAGGAGTTCCCCGGCCGGCTCCGCCGACCGCTCTGTGCCATCGGGGAGGGTCAGCAGGCCGAGGCGGCGGCGTTCCTTGAGGCCGAGGACGTAGGCCAGGGCGAAGACGAAGAGCAGGCCCACGGCGAGCGCGGGGATCATCGGTACGAAGATGTCGGCGGCGTCGAGCTTGAGCGCGGTGGCGGCGCGGGCCGTGGGGCCGCCCCAGGGCAGGGTGTTCATGACGCCGTTGGCGGTGGCCGCGACTCCGGTCATCACCACCAGGCTCATGCCGAGGCGCTTGTAGAGCGGGTACATGGCCGAAACGGTGATCATGAAGGTGGTCGAGCCGTCGCCGTCGAGCGAGACGATGGCGGCGAGGACGGCGGTGCCGACCACGACGCGCATCGGGTCGGCCCTGCAGAAGCGCAGGATGCCGCGCACGATCGGGTCGAAGAGGCCGACGTCGATCATCACGCCGAAGTAGACGATGGCGAACATCAGCATGGCGGCGGTCGGCGCGAGCTTGCCGACTCCGTCGATGACGTAGCCGCCGAGCTGCGCGCCCTGTCCGGCGAACACGCAGAAGAGTGCGGGGATGAGGACGAGCGCCGCGATGGGCGACATTTTCTTCAGCATGATCAGGACCAGGAAGGTCGCGATCATGGCGAAGCCGAGGAAGGTCAGCATGGGGGGAACCTAGGTGCCTCCTCTGGGGGCCAACAAGACGTCCACGCGTGAGCAATACGAGCAAAACCCCAGCTCAGGGGATGTCAGGGGATCGGTGTCAGTTCGACGGGGAAGCCGTTGAGCACGGCCGTACCGGAGAGCGGGTCGAGCCGGCTGCCGTCGAGGAGCTGGTTGACGTTGGCTCCGGGCACGGCCGCGGCCACGGAGAGGCGGGTGCCGGGGCGGTCGTGGCCCCAGCCGTGCGGGAGGCTCACGACTCCGGTGCGCAGGGTGTCGGTGACCTCGACGGGAACCTCCAGGCTGCCGCCGTCGGCGGTGATCCGGGCCAGGTGCCCGTCGGTGAGACCGAGCCGGGCGGCGTCGTCCGGGTGGACCTGGAGGGTGCAGCGGTTGGAACCTCCGGCGAGGGCCGGAACGTTGTGCAACCAGCTGTTGTTGGACCGCAGGTGGCGGCGGCCCACGAGCACCAGGGCGGCGGGGCTGTCGGCGAGTGCCCTGCGCAGCCTGGGGAGTTCGGCCGCGATCGGGTCCGGCAGGAGCTCGATCCTGCCGCTGCGCGTCTTCAGCAGGCCCGGGAGCCGGGACTGCAGCGGGCCCAGGTCGATTCCGTGCGGGTGCGCGCGCAACTGCTCCAGCCCGAGGCCGCCGGGGACGGGAGTGGGGGTGGGGGTGGGGGCAGGGGCGGGGCCCGGTCCGGCCGCGCCTTCGGGCGTGCCCGCGCTGGTACCCGTACCGGCGCTTCCGGGCAGGGACGGAGCCGCGCCGAACCGGTCTCCGTAGGGGCCGAGCCGGAGCATCATGTCGAGGCGGCGCTCGGGGCCGCCGGCGCCCGCGAGCAGCCCGGCGAGGCGCGCCGGGTCCTGTCCGCGCAGGGGAGATTCCGGGTCGGCGCACTCCCTGGCCAGGGTGGCCCCGATGGCGAGCTCGTCCACGGTGGCCGGGTCGGTTCCGTGCATGCCGGAGACGGCGAGTACGAGACGGGCGTGGATCTCGCACTCGTCCATGCGCCCGTCTTCGAGCGGGACGGCGGGCGGTGAATAGCGGACCTGGTTGCGGATGGCGAAGGTGTTGAAGGAGAAGTCGAAGTGGGCGCTCTGGGAGGGCGGTGCGGGAGGCAGGACCACGTGGGCGTGGCGTGAGGTCTCGTTGAGGTAGGGATCGATGCTGACCATGAAGTCGAGCCCGGCCAGGGCCGCGTCGAGGCGCCGGCCGTCGGGGGCGGACAGCACGGGGTTCGCCGCGATGGAGACGAGGGCCCGGATCCGCCCCTCCCCCGGGGTCTCGATCTCCTCCGCCAGCGCGGCCATGGGCAGTTCGGCCTTGGCCTCGGGGTGGCCGCTGACCCGGCTGTGCCAGCGTCCGAGGCTGAAGCCCTTGCCGGGTCCGGCCGGCCGGGGTGCGCGGTCGGTCGCGGACAGCGGGAACAGGGCTCCGCCCGGCCGGTCGAGGTTTCCGGTCAGGACGTTCAGCACGTCGACCAGCCAGCTGGCGAGCGTGCCGTACTCCACGGTGCAGCTGCCGATCCGCCCGTAGACGGCGGCGGTCGGCGCGGCCGCGAGATCGCGGGCGAGGTCGCGGATCTCTTCGGCCGTGAGGTCGCAGGCGGGGGCGACGGCCTCAGGAGTGAAACTACCGAGCGCTTCGGCGAGTTCCCCGATTCCCTGCGCGTGTTCCGCGAGTGCGCCCGGATCGGCCAGTTCCTCGGCGAGCAGCGTCTGGGCCAGGGCGGCGAGCAAGAGCGCATCGCTGCCGGGGCGCGGTGCGAGGTGGCGGTCGGCGAGCTTGGCGGTGCGGGTGCGGCGCGGGTCGACGACGACGAGGGTGCCGCCCCGTGCGCGCAGCGCCTTGAGCCGGCCGGGGAAGTCGGGTGCGGTGCACAGGGAGCCGTTGGACTCGACCGGGTTCGCCCCCAGGAGCAGGAGGAAGTCCGTGCGGTCGAGGTCCGGGACGGGGATGGCGAAGGGATCCCCGAAGAGCAGCCCGCTGGAGACGTGTTTGGGCATCTGGTCCAGGGTGCTGGCCGTGAAGAGGTTGCGGGTGCCGAGCGCCTTGAGGAGCAGGGGCGGGTAGAGCTGGCCGGCCATGGTGTGGACGTTCGGGTTGCCGAGGACGACGCCGACGGACTGGGGCCCGTACGCGCCCACGAGCGCGGGGACCGCGTCGGCGATGGCCTGGTAGGCCTCCTCCCAGGTGGCCTCCACGAGCCGGCCGTCGCGTCGCACGAGAGGGGTCCGCAGCCGGTCGGGATCGGCGTCGAGGCCACCGAAGGCGGCACCCTTGGGGCAGATGAAACCGCGGCTGAACACGTCGTCGCGGTCCCCCCGGGCCCCGGTGACGGTGGTGCCTTCGATGGTGAGCGTGAGGCCACAAGTGGCCTCGCACAGGGGGCAGATGCGCAGGGCGGTGCGGGGCATGGGCCCTCCAGGGGCAGCAGGCTGCGACACGGGGCACGGGGCACGGGCGCCGGACCCGCGCGGGCGGCACCGAGCATACCGACCGGTAGGCACGGTGGGGAGGGTCCGGCGCGACCCGGAATCGGGGGGACGGGGCCTGGGCCCGGATCCGGGCGGGGGGCGGGGCGGGGCCAGCGTCGAGGCCAGCGCCAGCGCCGGGGCCGGGGCCGGGGCCGGGGCCGGGGCCGGGCGGGCGAGGCTAGGGCCGAGGCGGGACCGGGGCCGGGCCTAGCCGGGCGAAGCCGCGGCGATGTCGGGCAGGGTCCCGGCCGTTTCGGAGGGCCGCACGGGGCGACGGGCAATTCGACGCCGCCGCGCGCACGCGGACACCCTGCGCACGTTTTCCCCACCGCGCCGCGCATTCACACCCGCCACCCCACGCCCCGACCGTTCCCCCTGCTCAGCGGCGCCCCTTGGTCCTTCTGCTGACGCAATTCGGCGCCCTTGGTCGGGAAAGCACATTGCCCCTGTGGAGAGGGGCGGATTGGATTGCCGAATGACATCCATGCTCGACGGCTGTACGCCCTGGCCCGAGGAATTCGTCGACTACTACTGGGCGTCCGGCCACTGGCGGGGCAACACGCTGGACAACCTGCTGCGCGGCTGGGCCGTGCAGTTCGGACCGCGGACCGCGCTCGTCCACGGCGACACCCGCCTCACGTACGCGGCCCTGAACCGCCGCGTGAGCCGGATGGCCGCCGGGTTCCGGCTGCGCGGCCTGCGGCCCGGACAGCGGGTCGTCGTCCAGCTCCCCGACGTCCCCGAGCTCGTCGTCGCCACGTTCGCGCTGATGCGCGCCGGCGCGGTCCCGGTGCTCTGCCCGATCTCGCACCGCGCGGCCGAGGTGTCCCACGTCGTCCAGGTCTCCGAGGCCACCGGCTACATCGGTCCCGCGACGTACCGGGGCTTCGACCACACGGCGATGGCCGCCGGCATCGCGACCCAGGGCCCCTTCCTGCGCCGGGTGTTCACCTACGAGCCGCCGGGCACCTCGGACCCGTACGGCGGTTTCACGACCGACACCTCGGGCTGCCACTACTTCCCGCTGGACTCCCTCGACTCCCCGGCCGAGCCCGCGCTCACGCTGAGCGCCGGCCAGGTGGCGCTCTTCCTGCTCTCCGGCGGCGCCGGCGAGGCACCCGGGTTGGTTCCGCGCACCCACAACGACTACGCCTACCAGGCGCGGGCCGCCGCCGAGCTGGTGTCGCTCACCCAGGACGACGTGTACCTCGCCGCGCTGCCCGCCGATCTCAACCTCGCCTTCGGCGGCCCCGGCATCATCGGCACCCTCACCGTCGGCGGCACCGTCGTCCTGGTCGAGGACCCGGAACCCGCCGCGTTCCTGGCGGCCGTCGAGCGCGAGCGGGTCACCGTCGCCTCGGTGACGCCCGCCACCGCCCGGCTCTGGCTCGACGCACGTCCCGCGGCCGCGACCGCGGACCGGGCCGATGTGAGCAGCCTGCGTCTCGTACAGGTCGGCGGCAGCACCCCGCCCTTGGACCGTGCGACCGCCGAACGGGTGGGCTCCGAATGGGGTTGCCGCCTCCAGCAGGTCTTCGGCACGGACGAGGGGCTGCTCACCCTCACCCGGCCCGGCGATCCGGACGAGACGGTGCTCACGACGCAGGGCCGTCCGCTCTCCCCCGACGATCAGATCCGCGTCGTCGACGCCGACGGCAAGGAGGTCCCCGACGGGGAGCCCGGCGAGCTCCTGGCCCGCGGCCCCTACACGGCGCGCGGCTACTACCGCTCGCCCGGCCGCAACGCGCGCGCCTTCACCCCCGACGGCTACCTGCGCACCGGCGCCCTCGCGCGGCGCACGCCGGACGGCAACCTGGTGGTGACCGGCCGCCTGTAGGCGGCGCGTGATGGAACGGCGGTCTCCCCGGTGTGGGAGGCCGCCGTCACGGCCCGACGGGCGTGGGCCGTCCGGCCGGCCCGACCGGCCCCGTCAGTCCGGCCGGCAATGTCAGCCCCGTCAGTCCCGTCAGTCCAGGACGCGTGCGAGGTAGGCG
Organism: Streptomyces tatrensis; assembly: GCF_049310065.1. NCBI lineage: Bacteria > Bacillati > Actinomycetota > Actinomycetes > Kitasatosporales > Streptomycetaceae > Streptomyces > Streptomyces tatrensis. Next base: position 2,186,045 of record NZ_JBMDLB010000011.1, read on the forward strand.
TGCATCATCGCGCGGGTTTCGGCGACGATGTCGGGGTCGCCGGACGGGTCGTTGCGGAAGGCCAGCTGGATCAGGGCGTCGGTGGCCTCGACCGCGACCAGGACGGCCCGCTCGAGGGTGGCGTCCGGGGTGAGGGCGAGGTGGGCGCCGAGGAGTTCGGTGAGGCGGACGGCGACCAGGTGGTTGGGGTCGGAGGCGGGCCCCTCGGACGGCGGCGCCGGCACCCCGAAGTCGACGAGGGCGAAGCCGGGCACGCTGCGCTTCATCACCAGGTACTCGTCCAGCACCGCGTCGACGACCGGGCGCCAGTCGGTGTCCGGGAGCTCCGCCAGCCGCTGCTCGATGCCGTCGGCGTAACGGTCGAGGTTGCGGTGGGCCAGGGCGATGGCCATGGCCCGCTTGTTGCCGAAGAACCGGTAGACCGAACCGATCGGCACGCCGGCCCGCAGGGCCACGGCCCGGGTGCTGAGGTTCTCGTACCCGGTCTCGTCAAGGAGCTCCGCGCAGGCGTCGAGGATCCGGGCGAGGCGGTCGGCGCTGCGCTGCTGGATCGGCGTCCGGCGCAATGGATGGGCTGGGGGCACGGGGTCCATCATGCCGCTCCTGGGTTCACGGGTGGGCGGCGGTACCGGTTCGGCCGCCTCAGTTCAGCAGCAGGCTGAGGCCGCCCACCGTGTACGTGATCATCAGCGCGAGCAGGGGCAGTTGCCCGGCGACGGCTTTCGCGGGCGGGAAGAGGCGTACGGAGCGGTCGTGCGCGGCGATCACACCGAGCACGTGGCCGGCGACGACGGCGATCACCTGAAGGGCGGCGAGGCCGCCGGGGCCCAAGGGCGACAAGGGTTCCGGGGCGTTGTCAGTGCCCAGTGCCATGATTACTGTGCGTGGTCCTTCGATTACCAGGAGGGAGAAGTAGTGGGCGACGAGATAGCCGAGGGCGATCGGTACGAGTGAGTGCGCGAAGGCGGTCAGCGGGCCGGGGTGCGGGCCGCAGACGAGGCGGGTGACCGCCGCGCAGAGGCAGTAGAGGGCGGCGACGAGGGCGACGGCTCCGGCGAGTCCGAGGGTGGCCGCGGCCGTGCGGCCGAGGGGGGAGGTCTGGATCGCGTTGATCCACGAGGGGTTGTCGGAGAAGCCGTCGTAGGCGGTGGATCCGAGCAGGACGCAGACGGTGGCGACGAGTCCGGGCCGCTCGGGCGTCGCGTCGAGTCCGTGGAAGGGGTTACGGAGAACGAGGCGGCCGTCGCTGCGACGGCCGAGGGGGGAGAGCCGGGCCAGGAGGTCGGAGTACGCCTCGAAGGCGTCTCCGTCGGCGAACCAGCGCTCACCGTAGCGGGCGGCGAGCAGGAGCTGGACGGCGGCGTAGCCGGTCAGGGCGATCAGGAGGGTGGTGGTGGAGGCGGGATCGGGAGAGACGAGTTCGAGCCAGGTGAAGGCGAAGAGCCCGACGGCGGCGGGCCATTGCCCTAGCCGGGCGGGGAGCGGGCGGTGGTCTCGGGGCTCCGGGCGCGGGGGCTGCGGAGCTTGCGGAGCTTGCGGAGCTTGCGGGCCAGGGAGGTCCGGTACCGCGGCGAGGTGCGGTGCAGGGACTCGCGGACTCCGGGAGGAGCGCGCGGAGGCGGCTCCGGCGGCTGCGGCTGAGGGCCGGGCCGTACGGAGCTTGGCCGACAGCCCGGCAAGCAGCCGGTGCAGGGTACGGAGCGGGTTGAGAAGGCGCCAGACGGGGCCGAAGAGGAGGGAGGCGGGGACGAGGCCGACCCAGAGCAGGACGTAAACGGCGCCGGGAGCGGGGTTGCGGGCGGGGTCGTCGGGGCCGAGGAGGAGGTACAGGAGGACGGCGAGCGCGGCCACGAGGCCGAGCCCGCGCAGGGTGGTGCGGGTGGCCGGCGCGTCGGCCACCCGCTGGAACCCGGCGGGCAGGGCGAGGCCGGAGCGATCGCCGCGGAAGCGGGAGGCGGACCAGAGGAGACCCAGCGCGAGGAAGGAGACGAAGAGTGCGGTGAAGGCGCCGGCGAAGGCGTAGAAGGGGGAGATCGGCAGATCGTGCTGCGAGCCGATGCCGTGCGCGAGCACGGTGAGCGGATCGCCCGGGTGCAGGACCACGCCCTGGCCGAACCCGCCACCGGATGGCCCGTACAGGACCGCCGCCGTCCCGAACCCAGTCACCGCCGGACCGCCGGGGCCCCGGCCGGGGCCGGAGCCGGAGCCGAGGTCACGGCCGGGGCCGGGGCTGGGGCCGAGGCCTTGGCCGGGGCTTTGGTCGGAGCCGAGGCCGGCGCTGGGACCGGGGCCGAGGCCGAGGCCTTGGCCGGGGCCGAGGCCGGAGCCGAGGCCGGAGCCGAGGCCGGAGCCGGAGCCGAGGCCGGGGCCGGAGCCGGGGCCGGAGCCGAGGTCGGCGCTGGGACCGGGGCCGAGGCCTTGGCCGGAGCCGAGGCCGGGGCCAGGACCAGGACCGGAGCCTGGCTCAGGGCCGGAGCCCCGGTCGGGGTCCGGGAACCGGTCGGGGTCCGGGGTGGGGCTTGGTGTTGGGGTCGTGGGGTCATCGGACTACCAGTTGGGTCAGGACGAGGTTGGACTCGTGGGTCTCGACCTCGAAGAGGCCCGTGCGGTCGGCCGTCAGGATCAGGGTGGCCTCCTGGCCTGCCGGCAGGGCGAGTTCCTTGTCGATGCCGTGGACGTGCAGGGTGTCGGCGCGGTCGCTGGTGACACGTAGGGCCACGCGTTCGCCGCGTTTCACTTCCACCCGGCCCGGGGCCGGGCTGACCTTGCCGTCTCGCACGGTGATGGTCACCGTGCGGTCGGCCTGCGCCGTCTCCGGGGGCGTGGGAGACGGTGCGGCCGGGGAGTGGGAGTGGGTGGACAGGGCCGATCCCGGGGCTAGTTGGAGGGTGGCTTCGACCGGCTTGCCCGCCACCGCCCAGGCCGTGTGGTCGTCCGCGTAGAGGCGGACGGTGAGGGTGCGCGTGCCACCCTCGGGTACCTGCGCGGCGGGCAGGTGGAACCAAGGGCCGTACAGGCGGGCCAGTTTGCGGCCGTCCAGCTCCAGGTGTGCGTGCCCGGCACCCGGGAGGGCGGCGCCGCCGGTGCTGTCGGGGGTGAAGTGGAAGTTCGCCACCGTCAGCTGGAGGTTCCAGCCGTCCTCGGAGTCCGGCCGGGCGGCGAGCCGGACCTCCGGCGCGCCCTCGGCCGGGACCTCGCGGAGCCGGTGGCCCGCGCCGTCGTCGGCGGTGAGCAGGGTGCCGACCTTCCCGGAGGCCTGCTCGTGGGTGGTGCCGGGCTTGTGGTGGGTGGTGGCCCTCCCCCCGCAGCCCGTCGCCGCACCGCCGGCCAGGAGCAGGGCCAGGGCGAGCAGCGCCGTCGCGCGGCCCGTCCTGTGGGACCGGCGGGACCCGCGCGGGGGCGTGCCGCACACGTCGCACCAGGTCCGGCGTTCGGGGCGGTCGCCGGGGTGGCCCGGGTGGCCCGTCACGGCTGGTCTCCCCCGGCAGCGCCCCGCTGCGCGCCGGCGCCGGTGCCGCCCTCAGCCTCGGCTTCGGCTTCGGCCTCGGCGCTGCGGGTCGGGGCCGGGCCTGCGGGGACGGGGACCCGGTCGCCGGCCGGGTCGTCGCCCGGGCCTGCCGGGCGGGCCGGGGTGCCGCCCGGGCGGGCGGCGGCGATGACGGCCCAGAGGACCCAGACCACCGCGACGAGCGACCGTATCCAGGCGGGGCTGAGCGGGACCCAGGGGATCATCAGGACGGCCTTGTCGAAGGCGTCGAGGAGGGTGAGCGCGCCCAGCAGCAGGGTCAGGCGGGCCAGCCAGGGCCGGGTGGGGCGCAGGGCGAGGCCGGTGCCGGTCCACCACAGGCCGAGGCAGAGCAGGGCCAGTGCCGGGACGAAGGTGCCGATCAGGCCCATCGTGGAGCCGGCCACGTCCAGGGCCAGGCCCGCGAGGCCGAGCAGGGCCGCCACGGTGGCCAGGCGTGAGGCGCGCAGGCGGCGCCACCACAGGAGGCCGCCGACCAGGAGGAGGACCGCCGCGACGGCGAGGGCGAGCTGGGTCTCCACCCGCTGGAGGCCCCGGGAGCCGTACCAGTCGCAGCCGGCCGGGAGCTTGCGCGCCTGGACGCTGTAGTCGGCGCAGACGAGGAGCTGGGCCAGCTTCACCGGTTCGCCGGCCAGCCGGGCCGAAGCGCCGGAGACCGCGCCGCGGCGCTCGCCGCACTGCGGGAGCGTGCCCGGGGTGGAGCCGTCCGGTCCCTGCTGCCAGCAGTTGCCCCGGCCCTGGCCGTCCCACCACACGTCCATGCCGTTGGGGCGGGAGGCGCCGGACTTGTCCTTGCCCAGGATGTTGCCGGCGTAGCGGTTGTGGTGGGAGGTGTCGGTCTGCTTGGACAGCTCCTCCTCGCCGCGGATGAAGGCGGGCACGGCCGACAGGAAGAAGCCCGCGCGCTGGTGCCCGTACACCCAGTTGTTCTCGTAGAGGTTCCAGTTGCCGCCGGCGGTGATGATGCCGGTGCCGGGGGGCATGGAGATCTGCGGGCAGACCACCCCCTGCTCGTAGCCGCGTTCGACGGGCGGTTTGGCGCAGGTGCCGTCCGCGACGTGGTGGTAGTAGTCGGCGTTGTTGTCGTGGATCAGGTTGCGTTCGAAGAAGGCGTGGTTCTGCGGGAGGCCGGGGTGGCCCGGGAAGGCGCTGTCCATCGAGGCGCCGCCCATGTTCTGGTCGAACTCGTTGTCGTGCACCCACACCGAGTCGCCCGCGGTGCCGGAGTAGCCGACCATGTTGTGGTGGCTGCGGCAGCCGGTGATCTCGATGGAGTAGCGGGGGACGTCGTAGCCGCGGTCCTCGTTGATGTCGGAGGCGCTTCCGGGGTAGATGCCGGAGTCGCCGTTGCCGTAGGACTCGCAGTTCTTGTAGAGCCCGTGGTCGCTGGCGAAGGTCAGGAAGCCGTACTCGTCGTTCCAGCGGGTCAGGACGTCGTCGATGACGAAGCCGTCGGCCGCGAGGACGTACAGCGAGTTGAAGGTGGTGCGCTGGGCGGTGAAGTTCCGGAAGTAGACGCCGTCGGATTTGTCGGCGCGGATCGCGTTCAGCTTCTGGTACTTGGCGTCGATGACCACGTCCTGGCGGGAGGCTCCGGTGCCTTCGATCTGGAGGTCGGTCTTGCCGAGGATGGCGACCAGGTTCTGGTTGTGGCGGCAGGCCACCTGCTGCTCGTAGGTCAGGATCTGGTAGCCGAGCGAGGAGTTGGGCGCCTTGAGCGAGGCGCACTCCCCGGTCGGTGCGGTGAGCGAGGGCTCCTCCTCGTAGAGGCCGGGGAGGATCGCGATGTTCATGCCCGGGCGGTCCACGGCGTCGACCGCCGCCTGGAGGTCGCGGAAGCCGTTCTTCTCGCAGCGTTCGTAGAGGGCGAGGTTGCGCTGCTCGAGGGCGTCGGGGAAGGCGGATATCCGGCGCTCGAAGGCGGGGCGGTCGGTCTTGCAGACGATCAGGTCGGGCTCGCCCGCACGGTAGGCGGGTACGGAGCCGGTGCCGTCGGGGAGCTCGACGGGGCGCTCCTCGTGGGCGCTCGCGGCGGGCGCGGCAACGAGGAGTGACAGAAGGGCCAGGAGGGCGGCGAGGAGCGCCGCCGGCACGGCAGGAAACCTGCGGGTCCACGACATGCGCGTGAGAGTAGAGCATTGTTCATCTTTTGGGATCCCCTCACGCAACAACAGGCCGGCGACAGGCCTCCGGCAGGCCTGTCGGCCGACCGACCGGAATCCCCCGTTGACGCGTGGGCCCAGGAATCCTACTGTCAGGCATAGGATTCCTTCGGCAGACCGGGAGCGTGCAATGAGCGGCGGCAGCGAGCAGGCCAGGAAGACGGCGGAGGCACTGGAGTACCTCACCGGCTTCGGCAATGAGCACAGCTCGGAGGCGGTCCCCGGTGCACTGCCGATCGGGCGGAACTCGCCCCAGCGCTCCCCCCTCGGCCTCTACGCGGAGCAGCTCAGCGGCAGCGCGTTCACCGAGCCGCGTTCCCACAACCGCCGCTCCTGGCTCTACCGGATCCGCCCCTCGGCCGCGCACCCGCCCTTCACCCGGACCGGCAACGGCGCCCTGCGCTCCGCGCCCTTCACGGAGGCCCCGGCCGACCCGAACCGGCTCCGCTGGAACCCGCTGCCCGACCCGGCCGCCGGCACCGACTTCCTGGCGGGCCTGTGGACCCTCGGCGGCAACGGGGACGCCACCCAGCGCTCCGGCATGGCCATCCACCTCTACTCCGCGAACGCCGACATGACCGACCGGGTGTTCAGCGACTCCGACGGCGAGCTGCTGATCGTCCCCGAGCGCGGCGGCCTGCTCCTGCGCACCGAGTTCGGCCTGCTGAGCGCCCGTCCCGGCGAGATGGCGCTGATCCCGCGCGGGGTCCGCTTCCGCGTGGAGCTCCAGGACGAGACCGCCCGCGGGTACGTCTGCGAGAACTACGGCCGGCCCTTCGAGCTCCCCGACCTGGGCCCCATCGGCGCCAACGGGCTCGCCGCCGCCCGCGATTTCCGCGCGCCGGTGGCCTCGTACGAGGACGCCGAGCGTCCGACCGAGGTCGTCAACAAGTTCTGCGGCAACCTCTGGACGGCCACCTACGACCACTCCCCGCTCGACGTGGTCGCCTGGCACGGCACGCACGTCCCGTACGTCTACGACCTGCGCAGTTTCAACGTCCTGGGCTCGATCAGCTACGACCACCCCGACCCGTCCATCTTCACGGTGCTGACCTCGCCCTCCGACACGGCGGGCCTGGCGGGAGTGGACTTCGTGGTCTTCGCACCGCGCTGGCTGGTCGGCGAGGACACCTTCCGCCCGCCGTACTTCCACCGGAACGTGATGAGCGAGTACATGGGGCTCATCGACGGCGCCTACGACGCCAAGGCCGAAGGCTTCGTGCCCGGCGGCGGCTCGCTGCACAACATGATGTCCGCGCACGGCCCCGACCGGGAGACCTTCGACCGGGCGAGCGCCGCGGAGCTCAAGCCGCAGAAGATCGACGACGGCCTGGCCTTCATGTTCGAGACCCGCTGGCCGATCACCGCGACCGCCCAGGCGGCCGGCGCGGAGCACCTCCAGGGCGGATACGACGACGTCTGGCAGGGACTCGAGCGCCACTTCCGCGCCTAACATCACGAACATGCCGCACGGCGCCGCCGCCGCGCCCACCCCGTCCTACGGAGAACCACCCGTGACCGCCTTCGCCCCCGACTCGCTGGTACTGAACCGGAAGCTGCCGCTCTGGTACCAGGTCTCCCAGTCGCTGCGCGCCTCCATACTCGGACGCACCGCGGAGGCGTCACTGCGCCTGCCCACCGAGGAGCAGCTCGCGGAGCACTACGGGGTGAGCGTGCTGACCATGCGGCAGGCGCTCAAGGAGCTGGAGACCGAGGGCCTCATCAGCCGCCACCGGCGGCGCGGGACCTTCATCGAGCCGACGGCGCTGCGCGGGGCCCCGGTCCAGCTGCTCGGCTCGGTCGACGCGATCGTGGCGCAGCAGTCGGGCGATCGCACGACGATCCTGGGGCACGAGCGGACGGCGGTGCCCGGGGAGCTGCTGGAGCACTTCCCGGACACCGCCGAGGTGGTCACGTACCGCAGGCTCCGCCACGACAGCGAGAGCGGCGAGCCGACCAACTGGGCGGAGAACGCGGTGCGTCCGGAGCTCGCCGACTCCATCGACCTGGCGGATCTGGAGCGTTGGCCGATGACGAAGGTGCTGCGGGACATCGTGAAGGTGGACATCAGCCGGATCACGGACACGGTGGAGGCGCGGCTCGCCGACCCGCTCACGGCCGAGCTGCTCCAAGTGCCCCTGCTGAGCCCGATCCTGCACTACACGGGCGTCACGTACGACGGATCCGGGCGGGTGGTCGACGTGGCGCGGATCCGGTACCGCGGGGACCGGTTCTCCTTCACCGTGACCGTCGACGCACACTGATTTCCGGTCATCCTCTGCTTCTGGTCGTCCTCTGCTTCTGGTCGTCCTCTGCTTCTGGTCGTCCTCTACTTCTGGTCGTCGTCCGTTCCGCGCTCGCCCTCCGCCTGGGACGGCGTGGTCCGCTGCGTCTGGGCGTGGCGGAGCTTCTTCTGCTTCTCGTCCAGGTCCTCGTCGAGCCGTTCCCCTTCGGCCTGCGACGGGGTCGAGTACTCGTCGTACTGGCTCATGTCCGCCTCCCGGGTCACCCGGTTCGGCCCGGCTCCGTCCGGATCCGGGCAGATCCCTACATAGCGATCCTAACTCTCCGGCCTGGACGCGGCCCGGTCACCGGGTGGCGTCGCTACCATCGGCCGGGTGAGCGCTGACGCATCCCCGCGGGACCCGCTGCTGGACGATCTGATGCCCTGGGCCGTGGGCTCCCTGCGCCTGGGCCGGGCCTGGGTCGCGGCCCCCGATCCGGCCACCCTGCGCGCCCGGTGGGCCGCCCTGGCCGCCGCCGAGGGACCCGAGCGGGAGCGGTTGTTCCGCCCGACCCGGGCGCGGACCACGGGCGCCGGGGCGGCGGCGCTGCCGGGCCAGCGCGCCGGTTCCACGGCCCGCTTCGCGGACGTGCCCGGGCCGCGGCCCGACCCCGTACGGATCCTGCGCGAGCCCTTCGACGAGCAGTGGCTGCTGCCCGACCAGCGGCTCATCGACCTGGCGCGCCCGGAGCTGTGGCGGGTGCTGGACGAGCACCAGCTGTTCGTCGTGGAGTCCGTGCAGCCGGCGGCGCTGCAGGTCACCGCGCACCTGCCGGCCGGGCGGCTCAGCCGGATCCGCCCGCTGCACCGCCGCCCGGGTGGCGCCGAGCCCAATCTCGCCCCCGGGCTGCAGCACCTGCTCGGCGAGCGCTACGGCACCTGGGTCACCCCCGAGGACGTGCTCTGCTGGATCCTCGCCGCCGGGCGCCCCGGCCCCCGGGGGTACGAGGTCCCCCTCACCGCCGACGCCGCGCGCTGGCGGGCCGGGCTGGAGCTGGGCCACCGGCTGCTCTCCGTCCGGCTGCGCGGGGCCCGTGGCGGCGAGGCGCCCCGGCTGCCCGGGGGGCGCCGGCCGTACGTCCGCTCGGCACTGCCGGCGTGGCCGAGCGAGCTCTCGTACGACCCGGAGAGCGAGACCCTGACCATCGGGGGCGGGGCCGGGAGCGGGGACGGGGCCGGGAGCGGGGACGGCGGCACCGTGTCGCCCGTACCGGCCGGGGCGTGGGCGTACGAGGCCCAGGGCGTGCGCGTCCTGGAGTCCTGGTTCGCCGCACGGCTCGCGCACCGGGACCCGGAGGCCGAGGGGCTGGACGCGGTGGGGCCGGCGGAGTGGCCGCAGGGCTGGACCTCGGAGCTGCTCGGTTTGGTGACGACCCTGGCGCTGCTTGCCGAACTGGAGCCGGAGCGGGCCGCGTTCGAGGTGGGGCCGGTGCTGTCCGTGGAGGAGCTGCGTGCGGGTGGGGTGGTGCCGGCGCCCGGGTGGGCCCGGCGGCCCGCCTCGGTCTTGGACCACCAGGAGGAGGGGCCGGGCGGGCAGTTCGCGCTGCTCTGAGGCGCGGGGGCCTCGCGGGGGCGGAGCCTGCCCTTCCCGGAGCCTGCCCTTCCCGGGGCCCGTCCATCCCGGAGCCTGCCCTTCCCTGGGCCCGCCCTTCCGGAGCCTGCCCTTCCCTGGGCCCGCCCTTCCGGAGCCTGCCCTTCCCTGGGCCCGCCCTTCCGGGGCCCGCCGTAGCGGGCTGCGCCCGGGCTGGGTGCGTGCGCGGAGCCGCGCGAGGCGGGGCGGGAGGGGCGGCCCTGCGGGTGGTCTGCCCTGCGGGGCGGAGTCCCCTACCCGCCCTTCCACCGTTCCCAGGGCTCTGCCCTGACCCGGTCCTCAAGCGCCGGACGGGCTGAAGTGCTCCTGGGGCTCCGCCCCAGACCCCGGTCCTCAAACGCCGGACGGCTGAGAGATCCGGATCCCGGACCCCAAAACGCCGGACGGCCGGGAAGCCCGGGCCCCGGCCCTCGAACCACGGACGGCTCGAAAGCCCGGACCCCGGTCCTCGAACCACGGACGGCTGGGAAGCCCCGGCCCTCAAACGCCGGACCGCTGGGAAGCCCGGACCCCGGACCTCGGACGCCGGACGGAGGAAAAGTCGCACCCCGGCCGGATTCGGGGCGGAGTCGAGGTCGTGGACAGATCGGCTCGGGGCCGGTAGGCAGGCCGTCATGGAACCCGAGACCAACGACACGAACGGCGCGCCCGCCGCCGAGCCCCTCCCCCTCGACGGGATCACCGTCGTCTCCGTCGAGCAGGCCGTCTCCGCACCCTTCGCCACCCGTCAGCTCGCCGACCTCGGCGCCCGGGTGATCAAGGTCGAGCGGCCCGACGGCGGGGACTTCGCGCGCGGCTACGACACCGCCGCGCACGGTCTCGCCTCGCACTTCGTGTGGGCCAACCGGGGGAAGGAGTCGATCGCGCTGGACCTCAAGGACCCGCGCGGCCGGGAGGTCCTGCACGGGCTGCTCGACGGGGCCGACGTGTTCGTGCAGAACCTCGCCCAGGGGGCCGCCGCCCGGCTCGGGCTCGACTCTGCCGCGCTGTGCGCCCGCTACCCCCGGCTGGTCGCCGTGGACGTCTCCGGCTACGGGCCCGAAGGACCGTACGCCCACAAGCGCGCCTACGACATGCTCGTCCAGTGCGAGGCCGGACTGGTCTCGGTGACCGGCACCCCGGAGCAGCCGGTGAAGGCGGGGATCCCGGCGGCGGACATCGCGGCGGCCATGTACGCCTTCTCGGGCGTGCTCGCGGCCCTGCTGCGGCGCGGGATCACCGGGCGCGGAGGCAGGGTGGAGGTGTCGATGCTCGACGCGCTCGCCGAGTGGATGGGGCATCCGCTGCACCACACCATGCACGGCGGGGAGCAGCCGGTGCGGACGGGTCTCGCGCACGCCGTGATCGCGCCCTACGACGCCTACGCGACGGCCGACGGGGACCGCGTACTGCTGTCGGTGCAGAACGACCGGGAGTGGCGACGGCTCGCCGAACAGGTGCTGGAGCAGCCGGAGTTGGCCGAGGATCCGGGGTACGCGACGAACGCGGCGCGCACCGCGAACCGGGAGAAGACCGACGCGGTGGTCGCCGAAGCGCTGGGCCGGCTCGGCGCGGACGCGGCGATCGAGCGGCTGGAGGCCGCGGGCATCGCCTGCGCACGGCTGAACTCGGTGGCACAGCTGGCCGCGCACCCGCAGCTGGAGGCCCGGGACCGCTGGCGGGAGGTGGGCTCGCCGGCGGGCCCGCTACGGGCCCTGCTGCCGCCGATCGGGCTGCCCGGCGGCGCGGCACCGCACATGGGTGCGGTGCCCGCGCTCGGCGAACACACCGAAGGCCTACTGCTCGCCCTGGGGATGACGGGCGAACAGATCACGGCACTGCGCCGGGACGGTGTGGTTCGCTGACTGGGCAGGGTTGATCAGGCCGGGGACGAAACGGCGGCGCTGCTGGGACCGGAACCGGACGGGGACGGTTACGAGCGGCGGCTGCCGAAAAGGGTGCGCCGCAGCCTCCGCAGCGGCGCGAAGAGCGATACGCGCGCGCTCCGGCTCCGCAGCCGGTGCGTGTGGTCGCGCGAGGTGAGCTCACGCATGAGCAGCGTCGCCTCGGCGGTCTCGCGGTGCGGGACGGCGGGACCGCCCAGCACGGCGAGGTGGCGGTCGAGGCGCGAACTGGTCGCACCGCTCCCGCAAGTGATGGCAGGCACGCGAGGCGGCCTGCTGCGCATTGCTATCTGTTCCATGTCTCTCCCCACCCGTACGAGGGCACCCGGCCCACCGGGCAGGGTAACCCTATCGTCCCCACGTCGCGCACAGGTATCCCGGTCGTGTGAATTGCCCCTGTGGCGAGCGGGAGTTGACGATTACTCAGCGGAGTCGATCGTCACTCTCCGCGAAATCCGGCGAGGCGTGCGGGACATGGGCGGGACATGGGCGGGACATGGAACCGCATCGGCGCAGACTGCGTGACTCCTGTCGCGACCGGAGCCACGGCGCACGCTCTGCGCTAACTTGGAGTGATCGTCCGGTAACGCTCTTGGGGGCGCGCGTGAATGAGGCTTTCGGTGACTGAGTCCGCGTCGAACGGGGACGGCGCCGGCGACCGCGTCATCGCCGGACGCTACCGCCTGCTGGGCCCGCTCGGCCGCGGCGGGATGGGTGTGGTGTGGCGGGCCCGGGACGAGGTCCTGGGGCGCGAGGTCGCCATCAAGGAAGTGCGCGCACCGGCCGGAATGGACGAGGCCGAGGTGGCCCGGATGTACCAGCGGCTGGAGCGGGAGGCCTGGGCCGCGGCCCGCGTCTCGCACCGGGGCGTGGTCACCGTCTACGACGTGGCCACCGAGGACGGCCGGCCCTGGATCGTGATGGAGATCGTACGGGGACTCTCGCTCGCGGAGGTCCTGGAGGGCGACGGCCCGCTCACCCCGCAGCGGACCGCGCACATCGGCGAGCAGGTACTGGCGGCGCTGCGCTCCGCGCACGAGGCGGGGGTGCTGCACCGGGACGTCAAACCGGGCAACGTGCTGATCGCCAACGACGGCCGGGTGGTGCTCGGCGACTTCGGGATCGCGAGCCTGGAGGGCTCCACCGCCATCACCATGACGGGCGAGGTGATCGGCTCGCCCGAATTCCTGCCGCCCGAGCGGGCGTTGGGGCGCGAGCCCGGGCCCGCGTCGGACCTGTGGGCACTCGGGGTGACGCTGTACCTGGCCGTGGAGGGGGTCTCGCCCTTCCGCCGGGAGTCCCCGGTGGCCACGCTGCGGGCGGTGGTGGAGGAGGAGTTCCCGCCGCCGCTGCGGGCCGGGCCGCTGACGCCCGTCCTGGAAGGGCTGCTGGTCAAGGACCCCGAGGAGCGGCTGTCCGCGACGGAGGCGGCCCGGATGCTGCGCATCGTCGGTGCGGGCGGGACCGTACGGGCCTCCGGCGGCCCGGTGTCGGGTCCCGTGGCGGGTCCGCCGGCGGGGGCGGACGGCCCGGCCTCCGTGGCGCAGCACCGGTACGGCCACCCCACCCCGCCGCTGCCGGCGCCCGCACCCGGGACCGGATCGGCGCCGGCGTATCCCCCGGAGCCCGAGCGGAACGGGGCCGGGCTGGTGCTGACCGGCGGAATCGTCGTACTGCTCCTGGTGGTGGTCCTGCTGGGGTGGCTGCTTCTGAAGGACCGCGACACGGGCGGAGACGGCGGAGACGGCGGAGACGGGGCGACGCCCACCCCGACCGTCACGCAGCGCCTTTCGCCCTCCCCGACCCCGACCCCCTCGCCGAGCGCCTCCCCCTCGCCTTCTCCTTCCTCCCCCTCTCCTTCGGCCACGCCGCCGGCCGGCATCACGGTGTCCGCCGTCCGGGCCGTCCGGGACACCTACAGCGGGAACTGCCCGGCGCCCGCCGCCGAGGCGCCCGCCTTCACCGCCACCGTCGCGGTGGACCGCACCCCGGCGGTGGTGGAGTACCGCTGGGCCACGCGCAGCGGGCAGACCACCGGCCCCGGCTGGCAGACCCTCGCCTACCCCGCCGGCGGACCGGGGAGCGTACGGCTGGAGCACACGGAGCTGACGCACTACCCGGACGCCACCTTCGAGGACGCGGTGCGGCTGGAGATCCGGGCGCCTTCGGAAGCGGCTTCGGCCTGGCTGGAGTTCTCGGTGACGTGCGGGGAGGAGACCCCGACGGGCGGGGCCTCCTCCCCGAGCACTTCCGGACCGACCGCTTCCCCGTCACCGAACCCGGGGCCGACGGCCAGTCCGTGACGCTCAGGCCGCGCTGGTGAAGACGGGCAGGTAGCCGCCGGACTGTCCGGCGGCGGTCGGGTGGTAGGACTCGCCGATGTTCAGCCAGTTGAGGCTGTGCAGCCAGGCGCTGCCGGAGCAGATCTCGTGCCCGGTGAAGGCGCCGGCGACCGAGGCGAAGGCGAAGCCGTGGTTGGCGGCACGTTTGGCGATGGCGGCGTTGAGGTAGTCGGAGGCGCCGTTGATGGCGGCGCGCTCGCCCTCCGACAGTCCGGCCACGCAGGTGCCGTTCAGCTTGTAGAAGCGGGGATAGCCGATGACGACCACGCGGGCGCCCGGGGAACGGCTGTGGATGGCGTTGTAGACCTGGTCGAGCTGGCCGGGGAGGGTGTTGTCGACGTAGGCCTTGGCCTGGTTGACGCGGCTCACGCAGGTGGATTCGGACTGGAGGACGCAGGTGGTCATGACGTCGGCGAACCCGGCGTCGTTTCCGCCGATGGTGATGCTGACGAGGTCGGTGCCCGCGTTCAGCGGTGCGAGCTGACCGCTCATCACATCACCCGTACGAGCACCCGAGCAGGCGGCGAAGGAGAAGGTCTGGGGGGCGTGTGCGGCGGCCCAGAGGGCCGGGTAGGCGCGGGTGGTGCGCTTGCAGTTCCCGCTGGCGCTGTCGTAGTTGCCGGCGCCGACGCCGGAGGAATAGGAGTCGCCGAGGGCGACGTAGCCGAAGTCGGCGGCGGCGGATGCCTGGCCGGCTCCGAACAGGGCCGCGCCCGCGGCGAGTAACAGGGCAGAGGCCAAGGCGGCGAAACGAGGCATTCTCATGCTCATGTGTGCGGCTCCTCGTGGGGGGAGTTACTGCGGAGTTACTCCTGAGTCCGTGGTACAAGGAACCGAGGTCCGCTGGAAGTGTCCATGCCAAGAATGTTCGGGGCGGACATGCGGCGCGAATCTTCACCCGCATGGCGTTTGAAGAGGGAGTCCCGCCACCCGATCCGGCGAAACACGGGTGCATGAGGGCAGTTCGTGCCGGATCATGGGCGCCATGCCAGCCAACCCCCAAGACGCACTGCCGATCCGGCTCAACGTCGACGACAGCGACTCCCCGTCGGACGTCGTCGACGCGCTGTTCCTCGGCCGCTTCGCGTCAGGCGAGCAGCCCTACTCGCACAGCGTGTCGATCGACCGGGTCAAGCCGGGAGCGACCCTGCTGCCGTCCGGGGCAACGGTGTTGCGCTCCGCCCGCGACAGCGACCGCAGCGCGACGCTCGCCGAGGGCGAGGGGTGGACCATGCTCGTCTCCCGCTGGAGCCGGGGGGCGGACGTCACGGTGACGGCGGTCAGCGAGGAACTCGCCGCCGGTGTGCTCGGCGAGGCCACCGAAGGCGTGCAGGACGAGCCCGAACCGCAGCCGGAAAACGTCGCGATGGGGTTCTGGTACGTCTCCCCGCGCCGCGGCCCCTACCGCACGACCCGGCAGATCGCGGCCGGCACCTGGGAAGAGGTGCGGCCCAACTACACGGCTCCGGTGGCCGGGGCGATGGACCGGCTGATGAAGGTCACCCCGGACGACATCGCCGGCCGGCTGCTCCTGCTGCACGGCCCTCCGGGCACCGGGAAGACCTCCGCCCTGCGCACGCTCGCCCGGTCCTGGCGGGACTGGTGCCAGGTGGACTGCGTACTGGACCCGGAGCGGCTGTTCAACGACATCGGCTACCTGATGGACATCGCGATCGGCGAGGACGAGGGCACCGCGAAGAGCCGCTGGCGGCTGCTGCTGCTCGAGGACTGCGACGAGTTGATCCGCGGCGAGGCCCGGCACACCGCCGGGCAGGCGCTGTCACGGCTGCTGAACCTCACCGACGGCCTCCTCGGCCAGGGCCGCAACGTCCTGGTGGGCGTCACCACCAACGAGGACCTGGAGCGCCTCCACCCGGCGGTGGTCCGGCCGGGGCGCTGCCTCGCCCGCATCGAGATCGGCCGCCTGACGCACCGCGAGGCGGTGGACTGGCTCGGCACCGACGAGGGCATCTCCCGCGAGGGCGCGACCCTGGCGGAGCTCTACGCCCTGCGCCGCGGCGCCTCGGGCCCCGCCGCACTGCTGCCGCCGCAGGGCCACGACACGGATGCGGGGATGTACCTGTAGGTCGGGCGGGTCCGCGCGTGGCGGGTCCGCGTGCGACGGGTTCAGGTGCGACGGGTTCACGTGCGGGGACCGCTACGGGTCCACCACGCGGGGCGCGCACGGGTCCGGCGCGCACGGCGGGGACAATGAGGGGTGCGGCCGAAGGCCCCCACCGGCCGCGCACACCCTCGGGGGAACCACGAAACAGGAGAACGCACCGTGCTCGAACCGGCGCAGGACAACCCCTTCCCCGACAGCCACGTCCTCGGCGAGGGCCCCGAACCGCACCCGCAGCTCCAGCCGGTGCTCGGCCTCATCGGACGCTGGCACGGCCGGGGCAGCGGC
Source organism: Streptomyces tatrensis (assembly GCF_049310065.1). Taxonomy (NCBI): domain Bacteria; kingdom Bacillati; phylum Actinomycetota; class Actinomycetes; order Kitasatosporales; family Streptomycetaceae; genus Streptomyces; species Streptomyces tatrensis. Next base: position 2,202,243 of record NZ_JBMDLB010000011.1, read on the forward strand.
GAGTACCCGACGCTGGAGCACGGCTTCCGGTACGAGCAGGAGATCACCTTCAGCCACGACGGCCGGCCCTTCCTCTGCTACGAGTCCCGCGCCTGGCTGATCGACGACTCCGGCACGGCCGTGCGCCCCGCGGGACGCGAGACCGGCTGGTGGCGCATCCTCCCGGACGCCTCGGTCGAGGTCACGCTCGCCCACCCGACGGGCATCGTCGAGACGTACGTGGGCCAGGTCTCCGGTACGGAGATCGAGATGGCCACCGACACGGTCGGGCTGACCCCGCGGGCCAAGGAGGTCACCGGCATGAAGCGCCGGTACGCGCTCCAGGACGGCGAGCTGACGATCGTGCAGGAGATGGCCGCGGTGGGCCAGCCCATGCAGCACCACCTCCAGGCCCGGCTGAGCCCGCGCAAGGACTGACCGCCGGGGTACCCGGCCCGTCCGCCGGAGTACCCGACTCGTCCGCCAGGGCACCGGCCCGTCCGCCGGCCGCCCCGAGTCAGTCCGCGTACCGCGCGCGCAGTGCGTCCAGCGCCGCCGCGGTCGCCTCGTCGAAGGTCAGGCCCAGCCGCCGCGCCCGCTCCGCGTAGGCCTGCGCGGCGGTGGCCGCCTCCCGGGCGGGCCCGTCGCCCGCCGCCGCGACGAACGTGCCGTTGCGGCCGCGCGTCTCGATCACGCCGTCCGACTCCAGCGCCCGGTACGCCTTCGCGACCGTGTTCGCCGCCAGCCCCAGCTCCTCCGCCAGCCCTCGGACCGTCGGCAGTTTGAACCCGGCGGGCAGCCGGCCCGCCCGCGCCCCGGCGGCGATCTGGGCGCGCAGCTGCTCGTACGGGGCGGCGGCGCCCGCCGCGCCGTCGATGCGGATCTTCAGGTGCGGAGAAGTCGAGGTCACACCGCCGATTGTCCCCCATCCGCCGGGAAATTCGCAGGCGCCCGACCCCCGTCCGCCCCTACCGTCGCCACGTGATCACAACCATCCGGGATCTGCGCCCCGGCGACCCGACCGACGCCGAGTCCGTCGTGCGGGTGCGCCGCGCCGCCCTCCCCTTCATGATCAGCACCGCCCGCGGGGTGGCCTTCGAACTGGCCTCCGCCCACCCCGACAAGCGCTACCGCCTCCTCGTCGCCGAGAACGCGGACGGCCTCGTCGTCGGCACCGCCCAGGTCGGCATCGTCTACGACAGTCCCGAACCGGGCCAGGGGTTCGTCAACGCCTACGTCGACCCCGCCCACCGCGGTCTCGGCGCCGGAACCGCCCTGCTGGGCGCGGCCGAGGAGCACTTGGGAGCCGAGCGCGCGAAGGACGCGTACGCCTGGGTCCTCGACGAGCCGCCGCACCGCGCCTTCGCCGAGCGGCACGGCTACCGCGCCTCCCGCTCCGCGCACTTCCTGCGCCTCGACCTCACCGCGGCCGCGCTGCCGGCCCTCCCAGGGAAGCTGCCGGCGGGGGCCGAACTGCGCGCCGGCTCGGATTTCGCCGCCGATCCGCGGCCGCTCTTCGAGGCCGACGCGGCGGCGAGCTCCGACGAACCGGGCGACGTACCGCAGGACTTCGACGACTACGAGGACTGGCTGCGGCACACCTGGAACCACCCCTACCTCGATCTGGACCTCACCACCGTGGTCCTCGTCGACGGCCGGGTGGCCGCCTTCACCGCCGCCCACACCGACGGGGGCACCCGCTACTCCTCCGCGATGACGGGCACCCTGCGCCCGTTCCGCGGGCTGGGACTGGCCGGGACCGCCAAGACCGACTCGCTGCTGCGGGCCCGAGCGGCGGGCTACACGGAGGCGTTCACCGGCAACGACACCGCCAACGCCCCGATGCTCGCGATCAACACCCGCTTCGGGTACGAGGTCTGCGCGACCGAGACCCGCTTCGCCAAGCACCTTTCCACATCGGACAATTGAACGATACCGAGAGAACTGGAGACGCTCCGATGACCGCGCAGCTGACCGTAGCCCTCACCAAGGCGGGCCGTACGAAGATCCGTTACCCGGCCGATCTGGTGGCCGACACGGGCACCCGGATCACCGTACGGGCCCCCTGGGCGGCCCCCGGGGTAAGGGACTTCGGCTTCGTCCGCTTCGAGCCGGGCGACGTGTTCACCGAGCACTTCTGGCGCGACCGCTGGTACGCGGTCAAGGAGGTGCGGACGGGCGAGGGCGTCCTCAAGGGCTGGTACTGCGACGTCACCCGCCCGGCCTCGGTGGCGGACGGGGTGATCCTGATCGAGGACCTGGACCTCGACCTGTGGGTGTCGGCCGACGGGAGCTCGGTCCTGCGGCTCGACGAGGACGAGTTCGCCGAGAGCGGGCTCACCGACACCGATCCCGAAGCGGCCGCCCAGGCGGTACGGGCCCTCGACGCCCTGGACGCCCAGGCCCGCTCGGCGGCCGGACTGGCCGCGCTGCTGGCCTGATCCGCGGACTGCCAAGCCCCGAAATGCAGGGGCGTGCGCCGCCCGGCACGGGCGCGGCCTACTGGAACCGGGTGCCGTGGGCGCCCGGGACCGAGGGAAGCGGCCCGGTAGGTGCGGGCACGTACGACAGGAGTCGGCCATGGCGATGGTAGGGCTGTTCTGGATCACCGAGGACGCGGTGTACGTGGGTTCTCCGCCGAACGCGGAGGGCCACTGCGTCCGCCTCACCTCCGAAGGCGTGCGTGCGCACGACCCGGACGGGGTCCGGTCGTGGCCGTGGCCGAGCCTGCGATCGGCGGTCCTGGAGGCCGTGCCCGTACGGAACACGGCGAAGCGCGCGGGCCGCCTCCTGGCCGCGGTGCTGGAAGCGGTGCTGACCATGGAACCGACCTGCGCACACGAGGACCCACCACAGATGCTCCTGGCCCTCGCGACGGAGGACGGCACGGAGGACCTGTGGGTGCCAGCGGCGACCTCGGGTTACACCTCCCGGGAGATCGCCCTGTCCCAGCGCCTGCTGGCGCGCTACCGGGAGGGCGCGTCCGACCCCCGGACCCTCACGGCGTGGAGCCGGGACCACCTCGGCGCCTCACCGGCACCACCCGAACGCGAAGCCCTCCTGCGGGAGTGGGCGGACGCGTGAGGCGCGGGACCAGGGGTCCGCGGCGCCGCTTCCTGAGGCCCCTCTTACCCCCGCCTTAAGCAGAACCTAAGGATCGACTCCTGGGCCCCCTAGCCGGTGGAACGACGGCCGCGGGCGGTTAGTTTGGCAGGGCCAGGGAGGGCCGGAGGCGGCGCCGCGAACCCGTGAGGGGCGGCGCCGCACAGCCCCGGTCTTCCGGCGCACCCACGACTCGCGCAGCCCTGTGCCGTGCCCAGAGGAGATCCACCATGCCCGCACGCCGTACCGCCGCCCGTATCGCCGCCGCCGGCCTCGCCCCGCTCGCGGTGGCCGCGTACGCCGCCGTTCCCGCGGCCGCCCACGGCTCGATGACGGACCCGGTCAGCCGGGTGGCGGCGTGCTACGCGGAGGGCCCGGAGTCCCCGAAGTCGACGGCCTGCAAGGCGGCGGTCGCGGCGAGCGGGGCGCAGGCCTTCTACGACTGGAACGCGGTGAACATCGCCAACGCCGCAGGTCAGAGCAAGGCCCTGATCCCGGACGGGCAGCTGTGCTCCGCGGGCAACGACAAGTACAGGGGGCTGGACCTGGCGCGCGCCGACTGGCCGGCGAGCCCGATGGCCGCGGGCGCCCACACCTTCCGCTACAAGGGGACCGCCCCGCACAAGGGCTCCTTCGAGCTGTACGTGACGAAGGACGGCTACGACCCGTCGAAGCCGCTGAAGTGGTCCGACCTGGAGGCGGCGCCCTTCGCGAAGGTCACCGACCCGGGCATGCAGAACGGCGACTACGTCTTCTCCGGCACCGTCCCGAACAAGACCGGCCGGCACCTGATCTACAGCGTCTGGCAGCGCTCGGACAGCCCGGAGGCCTTCTACACCTGCTCGGACGTGGTCTTCGGGAAGGACAACAGCGGGAGCGGTACGGGCGGAAACGGCGGCAACGGCGGCCAGCCCAGCGCGAAGCCGACCGCCAAGCCCAGCTCCAAGCCGAGTACGAAGCCGAGTTCCACGCCCTCCGAGCCGCCCGCGGAGCAGCCCTCGCAGCGGCCTTCGGCCCCCACCGACCAGCAGATCTCCGAAGGCGCCGACAGGTCCACGGTGGAGCACGGCGGGCACGGGGACAACGACCCCAAGACGAACGGCGGCGCCCCGTCCCCGATCCCCTCGAACGGCGGGACCAACCTCGCCGAGACGGGCGGCACCGGCGCCACCCCGGTGATCGCGATCGGTGGAGCCGGCGTCCTGGCCGTCGGCGCGGCCGTGCTGTTCGGGCTGGCCCGCCGCCGTGCGACCCCGGGCCGCCACGGCCGCTGACCGGCCACTACGGAGCGGTTGCACTACGGAGCGGTGACACCGAAGGGCGGTGACACCGAAGGCGGTGACACCGAGGGCGGGCGGCCCGCAGGACGGGCCGCCCGCCGCCGTCAGGAGAAGACCGACGCGCAGGTGGTCCGCTCGGCGTGCGCCGGGTCGAGGGCGTTGACCGCCTCGTGCCAGGCGATCCGGTCGGTGAGCCCGATGGCCACGTGCTCCGAGAGGTCCACCACGCACAGGTCCTGGAGCAGCACGTTGCGGACGTTCGGCCCGGTGAGGAACTGGCTCCGGTACGGGGTGACCACCTCGTCGTAGCGGGTGGCGATCACCGTGTACGCGACTCCGGGGACGGTGTCCCCGCCCTCGTTCAGCTTGTTCTGGAAGGGCGATCCGGCGATCTGGTCGGCGAGGCCCGGGGTGGCCGTGCTGATCAGGTCCCCGGCTCCGGGGAAGTACGGGAGGAGCTTGGTGAGGCCGAGCAGGGTCGTCCCGTGGTTGTCGGGGGCGAGTCCGACCAGGGCGTTGACCTTGGCGGCGCCGCCGAGGAACTTCAGGTAGTAGCGCGGCATCATGCCGCCCTGGGAGTGGCCGACGATGTCCGTCTCGGCCGCTCCGGTGGACGCGAGCACCTTGTCGACGAAGACGTCGAGCTGCCCGGCGGACGCCTCGATGGGCCCGAGCCCGTTGAAGAAGGGGACGCCGGGCAGCTGCCCGTAGTCGAGGGAGTAGACGCAGTAGCCCCGGTGGACGAGGTACGGCGCGAAGCCGAGCCAGTTGTCGACGGAGTTCCCGAAGGTTCCGTGGACCAGGACGACGGGCCGGGGATGGGCGGCGGACGGTTTGCAGGACCAGTTGTTCCAGCCGCTGCTCGGCGCCGAGGCGGCCTGGGCCGCTCCGGTGGGGGCGACGAGTGCGGCGGCGGTCAGGGTGAGGACGGCCAGCGGGCGGAGCAGGCGTCTCCAGGGCAGCATCGTGTGATCTCCTTGCGGCTCAAGGGGAGTAACGAGGGATGGCGCGGGAAGTACGTGGGGGTGCATCCCGTGATCCGGATCACAAGGGGGTGCTGCAGCCGCTAAATTACGGGCGAGTAGCAAAACTGGGAAGTTACGCGGCGGTAAAAACTGCGCGGCCCGCTCCGATGGCCGTCATCCGTTCGGCCCTCCCCTGCTGCGTCCGGGGCCCGGTAGGCCGAGCGTGTGAGACATGACCCAGCCCACCCACGCAGACCCAGGGCAGTCCGGCGGGTTCCTCGCCGAGATCAAGGACGCCGTCACCACCCGGGCCGCTCTCCTGGTCCTGGGCGTACTGGCGCTCCAGCTCGCCTTCATCACCTCGTACGTCGGGGCCTTCCATCACCCCAAGCCCAGCGAGATCCCGATCGCGGTGGCCGCGCCCGCACAGCCGATCGCCGAGCAGACGGCGAAACAGCTCTCCGCGCTGCCGGGCAAGCCGCTCGATCCCCGTGCCGTGCAGGACGAGGCGACGGCGCTCCGGCAGATCCAGAACCGGGACGTGGACGGCGCGCTGATCGTCGACCCGGCCGGTACGACGGACAAGCTGCTGGTCGCGAGCGGCGCCGGGGCCTCCCTGTCGCAGGCCCTGGAAGAGGTCGTCGGCCTCGTCGAGAAGACCCAGGGCCGTACCGTGACCGTCGTGGACGTGGCCCCGGCGGCCGCCGGCGACGGGCGCGGGCTGAGCTCGTTCTACCTGGTCGTGGGCTGGTGCGTGGGCGGCTACCTGTGTGCCGCGATCCTCGCGATCAGTGCCGGCGCCCGGCCCGCGAACGTCCACCGCGCCGTCATCCGGCTCGGCGCCCTGTTCGCGTACGCGGTCGCGGCCGGACTCCTCGGCGCGGTCATCGCGGACCCGATCCTGGGCGCGCTGCCCGGCAGCATCTGGGGCCTGTGGGGCCTCGGCTCCCTCGTCGTCTTCGCCGTCGGCGCGATCACCCTGGCCTTCCAGGGCCTCGCGGGCGTGGTCGGCATCGGCCTGGCGATCCTGCTGGTGGTGGTGCTCGGCAACCCGAGCGCCGGCGGCGCCTACCCGTACCCGCTGCTGCCGCCGTTCTGGAAGGCCATCGGCCCGTGGCTGCCGCCGGGCGCGGGCACGTACGCCGCGCGCTCGATCGCGTACTTCAAAGGCAATGACATCACCGGGCCGCTACTGGTCCTGAGCGGCTGGGCGGTGCTCGGCTCGGCGATCACACTGGCCTGCGCGGCGGGCCGCAGGGGCAAGGCGGGATCGGCGGTCGGCAGCGGGCTCCCCGAGGGGCCGGACGCCCTGCCGGAGAGGGAAGCCGTGCGATGAACAACCCCGTCCACCTCCGCAACCGCATGGGCCCGGCCGAACAGGCCGTCTCCGTCAAGCGGATGGAGCCCAGCGCCCAGGCGCAGCTGGGCCCCCTCGGCCTCACCGGCTTCATCGTCGTCACCACCATCGCCACCGGCATCGACGCGGGCATCTTCCCCGAGAAGCTCAGCCATTCCGTGCTGCCGCTGGTCGGCTTCTTCATCGGCGGACTCGCCCAGCTGCTGGCCGGGCTCTTCCAGGCGCAGCGCGGCGACACCTGGCACGCCACCGTCTTCGGCGGCTTCGGGCTGTTCTGGATGTCGAAGGCCCTGCTGCTCCAATGGGTGCTGCCGGCCACCGATCCGGCGCTGCGCGGGGACGTGAGCGGGCTGTTCGCCCTGCCGTGGGTGTTCGTGGTGTTCGTGCTGTGGATCGGCAGCTGGCGGATCCACCTGGTGCTGCTGTCCACCTTCACGTGCGTGCTGGTGGTCTTCGTCGGGATGACGATCAGCGGGTTCACCGGCTCGGTGATCTGGGAGCGGATCACCGGCTGGAGCGGGCTGCTGGCCGCGCTCGGAGCCACGTACCTGCTCGCCGGGCAGATCATGGCGAGCACCTGGGGCCGCCAGGTGCTGCCGATGGGCCGTTTCCTCGCCCCCGAGGAGCACCCGGAGACGTGAGCGCCGCCCGGCACGGCCACCGCACGGCCACGACGTGATCACGACCCTCGCGGTGGAGAACTACCGCTCCCTGCGCAGGCTCGTCGTCCCCCTCGGCCGGCTCACCGTGGTGACGGGCGCCAACGGCACGGGCAAGTCCAGCCTGTACCGGTCGCTGCGGCTGCTGGCCGACTCCGCGCGGGGCGGCGCCATCGCCGCGCTGGCCCGGGAGGGCGGGCTGCCCTCCACCCTGTGGGCCGGCCCGGAAAAGACGGGGCGGGCGGTGCGCGAGGGCCGGTACGCGGTCGAGCCGACCGTCCGCTCCGAACCGGTGAGCCTGCGGCTCGGCTTCGCCGGGGACGAGTTCGGCTACGCGGTGGACTTCGGCCATCCCCAGCCGGTCAGCGGGTCGCTCTTCGGCCTCGACCCCGAGATCAAACGCGAGTGCACCTGGGCCGGGCCGGTCCTGCGCCCCGCCGCCCTGCTCTCCGACCGCGCCGGGCCCGCCGTGCGCACCCGGACCGCGGACGGCGGCTGGCACCGCACCCAGGGCGCCCTGCGCCCGTACGACTCCATGCTCAGCGAACTCGCGGACCCGCAGCTCGCCCCCGACCTGCTGGCCCTGCGCGAACTGATCCGATCCTGGCGGTTCTACGACCACGTCCGCACCGACGCCGACGCGCCGGCCCGCACCCCGCGCGTCGGAACCCGTACGCCGGTGCTCGCCGCGGACGGCTCCGACCTGCCGGCCGCGCTCCAGACGATCCGGGAGACCGGCGACCACGCGGCGCTGGACGCCGCCGTCGAGGCGGCCTTCCCGGGCAGCAGCGTGGCGGTCTCCGAACGGGACGGCCGCTTCGAGCTGGAGCTGCACCAGCACGGCCTGCTGCGCCCGCTGGGCGCGGCGGAACTCTCCGACGGGACGCTGCGCTACCTGCTGTGGACGGCCGCCCTGCTGACCCCGCGCCCGCCCGCGCTGATGGTGCTCAACGAGCCGGAGACCAGCCTCCACCCGGACCTGCTGGGCCCCCTCGCGGACCTGATCCTGACGGTGGCCCGGGACACCCAGACGGTGGTGGTCACGCACGCCGCCCCGCTGGCGGACGCCCTCGCTGCGGGCGTCCGCCGCCACCGCGTGGACCTGCGAACCATCACCCTGCTCAAGGACTTCGGGCAGACCGAGGTGGCCGGCCGCGAGGGCCCCCTGGACGAACCGCTCTGGTACTGGCCGAAGCGGTAGCCGCCGGCCGGTCCGCCGCACGGCCGGGTTCTCTAGGCCGTCTCTTTCGGATCTTGCCGGGCCCGCGCCGCCCGGCAAGATCCGAAAGAGACGGCCTAGCCGATCTCCACCACACGGGCCCATTCGGGCGGCCGGATCGGCACGTGGTCGGGATCGTCCTCGTCCCACGATCCGTCGGAGGGGCCCCGGGGGAACAGCCCCACCACCGTCCGGCACGGGGGCCGCGTGCTCGGCCAGGGCGTCTGCCCGTCGGTCAGGACCACGATCACGTCCGGCCGGGGCGCCGAGCGCAGCGCCGTGGCGAAGCCCGTGCGCAGATCCGTACCGCCGCCGCCCAGCAGCGGGATCCCCTCGGCGCGGCACAGCGGATGGGCGATCCGGGCCGAGGCGTCGCACGGCACCACGGTCACCAGGTCCCGGCGGCCGCCCACCGCGCGGGAGATGGCGGTGACCTCGAGGAGCGCGCTGCCCAGTTCGGCGTCGCTGACGGACCCGGAGGTGTCGATGACCACGCCGACCCGGGGCGGCCGGCGCCGCAGGCTCGGCAGCACGGCGCCCGGCACCCCGGCCGAACGCCGCGACGGCCGGCTGTAGGTGTAGTCGTCGCCCGCGCCGGATCCGGAGGTGGCCGATCGGACGGCCGCGCCCAGCAACTCCCGCCACGGCTGCGGCGGGTGGAACACCTCCTCCGCCCAGCGCTTCCAGCCCCTCGACGCGCGTCCCGGCCGGCCGGTGATGCCCTGCGCCACCCGGAAGCGAACGGCGTCCCGCTCCTGTTCGCTGAGGCCGTCGGCTCCGTCCGCGCCGAGGTCCCACTCCCGTTCCAGGCCGTCGGCGCCGCTGCCGCAGTCCAGCCAGGCCATGTGCTGCGTGTGCGGCCCGAGCCCGAACTGCGTCAGGTACTCCTCCATGAGCTCGCCCTCCGGCAGCCCCACGGCCTTCGGCTGGACAGCCCTCTCGGGCCGGACCAGCCCGTCCCCGTACGCGTCGTCGTTGATCTCGAAGTCGGCCGCGATGTTCATCCGCAGCCGCTCCCCCGGGCCGGTCAGGCCGTGCTCCCGAGCGACCCGGTCCCCGCGTCCGTGGTGGTCGCGCAGCAGGTGGGAGACCTCGTGCACCCAGACCGCGGCCAGTTCCTCCTCGGAGGTGCGGTCCACGAAGCCGGGCGAGACGTAGCACCGCCAGTGGCGGTCGACGGCCATCGTCGGGACCCGGCGCGATTCCACGACGTGCAGGGCGAACAGCGCCGTGGCCAGGTACGGCCGCACGCGGACGGCGTGCAGCCGGGCGGCGTAGAGCTTGTCCAGGTCCAGCGTTACGGGCGTCACGGCCGTCACCGGCCCGCCTTGACGGGCACCCCCGACCGGGCGGCCGCCCGGTCGGCACGCCGGGACAGGGCCACGGCCCCGGCGAGCCGGTCGATCGCGGCCGGGACCTCCCAGTCCTCGCGGCGCAGCGCGGCCAGCGTGCTCGCGGGGACGACCACCAGGTCCGGTGCGCCGCTCTCCAGCGCCCGGGCCAGGAGCGCCCACGCCGCGTCCCAGCGGGACTTCTCCGGGCGCCCCCGCACCGCCTCGACCACCCCGTCGAGGACGGCTTGGCGCAGGTCCCCGCGCTCGGGCAGGACGGCGGCCGCCGGGTCGGCGAGCAGCGTCTCCGGGTCCGGGAGGTCCATCCGGTCCAGGCTCGCCAGGAGTTCCAGCCCGGGACCGTCTCCGACGGTCCCCCTGACCAGCAGGGAGAGCACTTCCCGGGAGGAGCCGGCCGCGGTCGCGAAGGCGATCAGGCAGAGGGTCATCTCCCAGCTCCGGGGAGAGGGCCAGGGGCCGCCCCGGCGGGTTTCGCCGGAGGGCAGCTGGTGGACGAGCTTGGGCCGGGCGGCGAGCAGCCCGCACACCGCGCGTCGGGCGAAGTCCACTGCTTCCGGGAGCCGTTCGGGGTCGAGCCGGGGCAGGGTGGCGCGGGGCCAGGTCCCGCCGAGACCGCGCACCACCACCTCGTGGTCGTGCGTCCACTGGAGGTGGACGAAGCGGTTGGCCAGGGGCGGGCTCAGCTCCCAGCCGTCGGCGGCGGAGGCCCGCGGATTGGCGGCGGCCACGATCCGGACCTCGGGCGGCAGCCGCAGCGCGCCGATCCGCCGCTCCAGTACGAGGCGGAGCAGGGCCGCCTGCACGGCCGGCGGCGCGGTGGACAGCTCGTCGAGGAACAGCAGCCCCCGGCCGGCCCGTACCAGGCGCACGGCCCAGTCCGGCGGGGCCATCGGGACTCCCTGCTCGGCGGGGTCGTCCCCGACGATGGGCAGGCCGGAGAAGTCGGAGGGCTCGTGCACGCTGGCGATGACGGTGGTCAGCGGGAGGTCCAGCGATGCGGCGAGCTGGGTCAGGGCCGCGGTCTTGCCGATGCCCGGCTCGCCCCACAGGAGGACGGGCAGGTCGGCGGCCACGGCCAGGGTCAGGGCCTCCAGCTGGATGTCGGGGCGCGGTTCGGTCGTCGTATCGCGCAGCAGGGCCAGCAGCCCTGCGGCGACGTCGAGTTGGGCGGTACCGGCCTGGGCGGACGGGGCGTAGGAACGCATGCGGAATCACCTTTGGGTGTGTGGTGGGAAAGGGCAGGGCGGGGCAGGGCAGGAGCCCCGGTCAGCGGTGGGTCGCGTGCCGCGGGTGCGAGCGCCCGGTGCGGCGCGGACCGGGAGAGCGGTAGCCGGCGTGGGCGCGGAGGGCGGCCGGTTCGGACAGGCCCGCCCGGAACAGCCCGTAGGTGACGCGCCGGAGCGCGGCCGCCTCCAGCTCGTCCCGCAGCGGCCCGTCGCGCAGCAGCGCACCGGGACCGAGCAGCCCCTCCACGACGGCCAGGGCGCCGGCGGTGTCCCCGTGGTCGAGGCGTTCGCGGACGCCGGAGAGGGAGTCGGGGCGGCGGTGCGCCTCGTCGATGGCCCGCAGGCAGGGCAGCGGCGTACCGGTCAGCGCGACCAGCAGCTCCTCGCGGCGGATCTCCACCGGGTCGTGGTCCAGCGGGACCAGTACCCCGTCGACGAGGCCGATCCGGTGCCGGGCACCCCGGCAGTCCACCAGGCGGGCTCCCCCCGCCCGGTCAGCGGCTTCGGCCCCGGTCCCGGCCGGCCCGAACGGCGGCCGGTCCGGTACGAGGGCCCGCGCGACCAGCGGGTGCAGCCGGCCGGCGTCGATCGCCCCGGTGCGGAGCAGCTCCAGGTCGGGCAGTACCCAGGTCGCCGCGTCGGGCAGCACGGGCGGGGCGGGAGCGCCCGCCTCCGTGGACGCGGCTGCGGAGATCCAGCCGCCTCCGTCGCCGTCCCCGCGCGGGTGCACGTACAGCCGGCGCCGGGCTCCGAGCCGCACGGCGACCGGGCCGCCGGATCGCCCCTCGGCGCGGAGCACGGTCTGCGCCTCGGCCGCCCACCGGTCGACGGCGCAGCGGGGCAGCGCGGGCAGCGGCCCCGGCAGGCCGGGATCCACCGCGGGGCCGGTGTCGCCGGGCTGCCGGTCGGCCCCGGACCTGGAGCGGAGCTCGTCGCTGCGGCGGGCGTCCCACAGGTGGCGGTGCAGGTCAAGGCGGAAGCGTGGATGGGGGTGCGGATGGGGATGCGGCCCGGCCCCCGGAGGGCGGCGGGCGGCGTCCTCGGAGCGGGATCCGTCCCACAGGGCGAGGCTGATCCGCTGTCCGTACTCCGCCCAGGCGGGCGGAGTACGGACCACGAGGTGCAGCGGGCGTGCACCGCCGGGCCCCGCGTCCCCGTACCGGGCCAGGGCGACGGTCAGCCCGGGGCGCAGCAGTCCGTCCGGGGCGATCCTCGGCAGGTGCCAGCGCAGCAGGTCCGGTGCCAGGTGGCGCAGGTCGGCCCGGATCCGGGCCGCGAGTTCGCGGCCGTGGGTGCGCGCCAAGGCGCGCAGGTCGAAGTCCACGTCGACGGCCGCGGCGGCGCACGCCCCCGCCCAGTCACCGGCGGAGCGGCGGGCGGTCGCGGTCTCGATCATGGACGGCGGCACGGCGAACTCGCGCACGCGCAGCCAGAAGGAAGGGTGGGAAGAAGTCCCGTTCGCGGTCCGAGTGAGCATCAGCACTCACCTTGCGCGGACGGGACCCCCGATCTGTGTGTACGGAAAGTCGTCATCGCGGCGAGATTAACGCCCCGCCCCGGCGGCCGCCAGGCATTTCTCCACCGGGGACGGTCGGCGCGGGGCTCCGGGCGACGCGCGGCTCCGGGCGGAGCGGGCGGGGGCCGAGGCGTCAGGCCCAGTGCGCCGGGTCGGGGATCCCGAGGACCTTCGCTGCCCGGCCGGCCTCGGCTTCGTACACCTGGAAGTCGATCCGCTGCCCGTCCGGGGCCCGGTACTCCAGCACCCGCATCCCCGGCCGCCGACGGGCAGCGTGACCACCGGTCGCAGGGGCGCCTTGAAGCTCGCGCCGACACCGTCCGCGCCGGCGGCGAGCTTCCCGTAGCCGAAGAACCTCCGACGCCCGCCCTGCCGCCAGCGCGCCTGACAGGGGACGGCGACCGCGGCGCCGGCGACCGCCTGCGCCGTCCGCCTCTCCGCCGCGCGCCTCACGGTCCTCCGCGTGAACCAGCCGACCGGCACCACGACCAGACCCAGCAGGACGATTTCGACCAGCGTTCCGAGCAGCGCTTCCCTACGGTCCCCCGGGGTCCACGGCAAAAGTTCCGCCAACCTACCCGGCCCGGTGGACCACCTCGCCCGCGACCACCACGGTTTCGGCCACCGTCCCGGGGATCTGCTCCGGGGCCACCGCGAGGATGTCCCGGGACAGGATCACGAAGTCGGCCGCCTTGCCGACCGTGAGGGAACCCCGGTCCTCCTCGAGGAAGTTGGCGTACGCGGAGCCCATCGTGTAGCCGTACACCGCCGTCCGGGCGTCCACCGTCTCCTGCTCCTGCCACGGTTCGCCGCCGGCCAGCGGGCGCCGGGTCAGCGCCGTGTAGATGCCGACCATCGGGTCCATCTCGGCGACGTTCCAGTCGCTGGAGAAGGCCAGGACCGCTCCCGCCTCGGCGAGGCTCCGCATGGGCCACGCCTTGTGCCAGCGGCCCTCCCCCACGTTCTCCGCCCAGTCCTGGCCGGGACCTGCGATCTCCGGCGCGCAGTGCCGGGGCTGCATGCAGGCCACCACGCCGAGCTGCTCGAAGCGCGGTACGTCCTCGGGATCCAGGCATTCCACGTGCACCACCTGGTGGCGGGCGTCGCGCGGGCCGTTCACCGCCCGTGCGTGCTCGACGGCGTCGAGGACCGTACGGATGCCCCGGTCACCCGTGGCGTGGACGAAGCACTGGAACCCGCGCGCGTCCAGCCGGGCGAGGAGCTCGGCGAACTCCTCCGCCGGGTAGAAGGTCTCGCCCCGGTGCGACCCGCAGCCGGTGTACGGCTCCAGCAGCGCGGCCGTGCGCGGCTCCACCACGTCGTCGATGTAGAGCTTGAGGGGGCCCACCCGGAAGCGGTCCCCCGCGTGGGCCTTGGCCGCCGCCTCGAAGAGGTCGAGGTCGTCCTCGGTCGTGCCGCGCGGGTGGAACAGCGCGGCGACGATCCGCGAGCGCAGCCGGCCCTCGGCGCGGGCCCGTTCGTAGAGCTCCAGGTCGTCGAGGGAGTTCTGCGGCTCCACGACGGTGGTGATGCCGAAGCCGATCGCGTCGTCGAGGCTCTTGGCCAGGCGCCCGTACTGGCGGTCCGGGGAGGCCCACGGCACGCCCAGGTCGCGCAGGGCGCGGTGGCCGTCGCGGGACAGCCCCTTGATGGCGAAGTCCTTGACGAAGCCGGTGGGCTCGCCGGTCTCCGGGTCCACGGCGGCCGTGCCGAAGGGCAGGTCCGTACGGTCCTTCGCGACTCCGAGCCGGTCCATCGCGGCCGTGTTCAGCCAGGCCGTGTGGACGTCGTACGAGAGCACGATCGCGGGGGTGTCCCCGGTGACGGGGTCCAGGTCGGCGGCGGTCGGCATGCGCCCGCCGGGGATCGCGGAGTAGTCGAAGGCCTCGGCCTCGATCCACTCGGCGCCGGGGTTGGCCTCCCGCCACGCGCCGATCCGGTCGAGGATCGCTTCGAGCGTCCGTACCCCGGCGAGCTGCACGCACGCGTCGTCGGAGCCGAGCCGGACGTGGTTGTGGGCGTCGATGAAGCCCGGCAGCACGAGCCGGCCGCCCGCGTCGATCCGCTCGGTGTCCGGGCCCGCCCAGTCGGCGGCCTCCGCGTCCGGGCCCACCCAGACGATCCGCCCGCCCCGCACGGCGAGGGCTTCGGCCTCGGGCAGCTCGGGGTCGACGGTGTGGATGCGGGCTCCGGTGAGGAGCAGGTCGGCGGGGGCGGAGTGTGACATGGGGTGGTGCTCCTGTGCAGAGGGGGTACGGACGAGCGGGGAGGTGCCGGAGGGGCCCTCAGGCGGCCGGGGCGTAGGCGGGCACCCGGCGGACGAGGGCCCAGTACGTGAGCCCGGAGACCACCGAGCCGAGCAGGGTGAGGTCGGCGCCCCCGAGCGGGGCCACGAGCGGCCCGGTCCACAGCTCGGAATCGCAGGTCAGGGCGGCGAAGGCCATGCCGGCGAGCAGGGCGGTCATGCCGGCGGGGTGGTATCCGGAGCGGTACCAGTAGGCACCCCGGCTCCCGGCGTGCAGCGCGTCGGAGTCGTAGCGGCAGCGGCGCAGCAGCATGTCGGCGAGGAAGACGCCGCCCCAGGGTGCGAACACGATGATCAGGAGCGAGAGGAAGGACAGCAGCGAGGTGGTGAAGTCGGTGAGGAAGAGGGCGGCGAGCGATCCGGCGGCGGTCACGGCGGCGCTGACCACGATGGCGCGGGCGCGGCTCCACGGGATCCCGAGGACCTGGAGGTTCAGGCTGGAGGAGTAGAGCGTGATGATCGAGTTGGTGACGGAGCCGCCCAGGACCAGGGCCAGGAACAGCGGCTGGAACCAGCCGGGCAGCAGGCTCTCGGCCCCGGCGACGGCGTCGGTCATGTCGGTCTGGGTGGCGGCGGCCACACCGGCGATGCCGAGGGCGACGGAGGAGAGGAACCCGCCGAGCGCGCCCATCCAGGTGATCGACTTCAGCGAGGTGGTGCGGGGCAGGTAGCGGGTGTAGTCGGAGGGCATCGGCAGGTACGAGAAGGGCCCGGCGAGCATCACGACGAAGGCCAGGCTCCAGCCGGACAGGCCTGGAGCCAGCGCGTCGGCCGGGGCGGTGGTCTCGGCACCGGGCAGGACGAAGACCAGCAGGGCGCCGAAGCCGACGGCCAGGACGTAGGCCATCCAGCGCTCGGCGAACTGCACGGTGGCGTGGCCCCACATCGCGACGGCGAAGGTCAGCGCGAGGGTGATGCCGAGCGCGACGGCCCGGACCAGGGTGCCTTCGCCCAGGCCGACCTCGGCGAAGAAGACCTCCAGGGCCAGGGTGCCGACGACGGTGTTGACGATGGTGTAGCCGATGCTCACCACCCAGTTCAGGACGCCCGCCGGCCAGTTCCCCCGTACGCCGAAGGCGGCCCGGGAGATGACCAGGGTGGCGGTGCCGGTGCGGATGCCGCTGAGGCCGGCGGCGCTGATCGCGAAGAAGGCCAGCCCGCTGATCACGACCACGGCGGTGGCCTGCCAGAAGCTGAGGCCGAAGGCGACGGCGAGGGCTCCGTTGATCACGTAGGTGAAGGTCAGGTTGGAACCGAACCAGAGCCAGAAGAGGTCCTTGGCCCCGCCGTGGCGCTCGGCGTCGGGGATGGGGTCGATGCCGTGCGTCTCGACTCTGAAGACCTCGTCGACGGCGGCCGTCGTCTCCTGGTGTGCCATGCGTCTGCCCCTGACCTTCGGCGGTGAACCGTGAACCGTGAACCACGAACCGTGAACAGACCTTGAACGGCGTTCTAAGTTCTTGAATGGCATTCAAGATGCGCTCCCGACCCGGACCCCGTCAAGACCCTGTCCGGGATAAGGTCGGCCCACGAAGATCGGGAAGGCGGCACGGGTGGCAGGAGCGGCGGGAGCGGCACGGCGGCGCGACGGGCAGATCGCCCAGGAGCGGATGCTGGAAGAGGCCATGACGGCGATCGCCGAGGACGGGCTGGCGACGCTCACCATGTCCGCGCTCGCCGAACGGCTCGGCACCAGCGGCGGCCACATCCTGTACTACTTCGGCAGCAAGGACCGGCTGCTGCTGGCCGCCCTGAACTGGAGCGAGCAGCAACTGGCCGAAGAACGCACCGGATTGCTGGGCCGCCGGGTCACCGCCCACCGCAAGCTCGCGCTCTTCCTAGAGCTCTACCTGCCCCGCGGCCCCCGCGATCCGCGCTGGACGCTCTGGATCGAGCTGTGGGCCCGCATCCCCTCGAACGAGCCGCTGCGCGCCGCCCAGCAGGAGATCGACGACGGCTGGCAGCGGGACCTGGAGGCCCTGCTCGCCAGGGGGGTGGAACAGGGCCGCTTCGCCGCCGGCCTGGACGTCCCCGCCCGCGCCTCGGAGCTGCTGGCGCTGCTGGACGGGCTGAGCACCCGGGTGGTGCTGGGCGAGCGCGGCGCGGACCGGGCCACCTCCCTGGAGCGCGCCCGCTCGGCGGCGGCCCTGCTGATCCCGCACACCTGAGCCCCGCGCCCGGGGCCGTCCGGACATGTGGAAAGCCCGCCCGGGCCTTAGCGCCCCGGACGGGCTTTTCCGCTCCTTAGCGGAGGTTCTCAGGAAGAGGAAGGTCGCCCCTTCTCAGGGTCACTTCTTCTTGGCGGCGGCCTTCTTGGCCGGGGCGCCCTCGGCGTTGCCGTAGTACGCCTGGCGCATGAGCTGCTTCAGGTCGTCGATCATCGGCATCCGCGGGTTGGCGGGGGCGCACTGGTCGGCGTAGGCGTTCATGGCCTGGGTCGGCAGGGCCTCGATGAAGGCCTGCTCGTCCACGCCCTCCTCGGCGAAGGAGGAGGTGATCCCGCACTTGCTGCGGAGCTCCTCGACGGCCTTGGCGTAGGACTCGACGCCCTCGGCGGCCGTGGCGGCCGGCAGGCCCAGCATCTTCGCGATCTCCTGGAAGCGCTCCGGCGCCCGGTAGACCTCGGCCTTGGGCCACGGGGTGGCCTTGTGGGTGACCGTGCCGTTGTGACGGATCACGTGCGGCAGGAGCAGCGCGTTGGTGCGGCCGTGGGCGACGTGGAAGGTGTTGCCCAGGGTGTGCGCCATGGCGTGGACCATGCCCAGGAAGGCGTTGGCGAAGGCCATGCCCGCCACCGTGGAGGCGTTGTGCATCTTCTCGCGGGCCTCGGGGTCGTTCGGACCGTCGACCACGCAGCGCTGCAGGTTTTCGAAGATGAGCTTGATGGCCTGGAGGCACAGACCGTCGGTGTAGTCGTTGGAGTACGCGGAGACGTAGGCCTCGGTGGCGTGCGTCAGGGCGTCGAAGCCGGAGTCGGCGGTCACCTTGGGCGGGAGGCCCATCGGCAGCATCGGGTCGACGATGGCGACGTTCGGGGTCAGGGCGTAGTCGGCGAGCGGGTACTTCTGGGCCGCGGCCGGGTCGGAGATGACGGCGAACGGGGTGACCTCGGAGCCGGTGCCCGAGGTGGTCGGGATGGCGACCATCTTGGCCTTCTCGCCCAGCGAGGGGAACTTGTAGGCGCGCTTGCGGACGTCGAAGAACTTCTCCTTCGTGTCGGCGAACTCCACCTCCGGGCGCTCGTACATCAGCCACATGATCTTCGCGGCGTCCATCGGCGAGCCGCCGCCGAGGCCGATGATCGTGTCGGGCTTGAAGTCGCGCATCATCGCGGCGCCGGCCTGGACGGTGGAGAGCTCCGGGTTCGGCTCGACGTTGTCGATGACCTGGATCGACACGGCGCCCTCGCGGGCCTGCAGGATGTCGACGACCTTCTGCACGAAGCCGATGGAGACCATCGTCTTGTCGGTGACGATCGAGACCCGGCTGATGCCGTCCATCTCACCGAGGTAGCGGATGGAGTTGCGCTCGAAGTAGATCTTCGGCGGGACCTTGAACCACTGCATGTTGGTGTTGCGCCGTCCGATCCGCTTGACGTTGATCAGGTTGACCGCGGTGACGTTGTTCGACACCGAGTTGTGTCCGTACGAGCCGCAGCCCAGGGTGAGCGAGGGGAGGAAGGCGTTGTAGACGTCGCCGATGCCGCCGAAGGTGGAGGGCGAGT
Source organism: Streptomyces tatrensis (assembly GCF_049310065.1). Classification (NCBI taxonomy): domain Bacteria; kingdom Bacillati; phylum Actinomycetota; class Actinomycetes; order Kitasatosporales; family Streptomycetaceae; genus Streptomyces; species Streptomyces tatrensis. The sequence goes on from NZ_JBMDLB010000011.1 coordinate 2,220,927, forward strand.
TGGCGATGACGCGGATCGCCTTGACCTTCTTGCCGAACTCCTCGACGAGCTCCTCGTCCTCGGCGTGGATGGCGGCGCTGTGGCCCAGACCGTGGAACTCGACCATCGCGGCGGCCAGTTCGAGGCCGTGCTCGGTGTCCGAGGCCTTCAGGGCGGCCAGGATCGGGGACAGCTTCTCGCGGGTCAGCGGCTCGTTCTCGCCGACCTCGTTGCACTCCGCGAGGAGGATCGAGGCGTCGGCGGGGACGGTGAAGCCGGCCTGCTCGGCGATCCACTGCGGGGACTTGCCGACGACCGCCGGGTTCAGCTTGGCGCCGTTGGAGTCGGCCGCGTAGGCGGTGGTGCCGAAGACGAACTGCTCCAGCTTGGTCTTCTCCGCGGCGGAGACCACGTGGGCGCCGAGCCGCTTGAACTCGGCGAGGCCCGCTTCGTAGATCTCGGTGTCGAGGATGACGGCCTGCTCGGAGGCGCAGATCATGCCGTTGTCGAAGGCCTTGGAGAGCACGATGTCGTGGATCGCGCGGCCGAGCTTGGCGCTCTTGTGGACGTACGCCGGGACGTTGCCCGCGCCGACGCCCAGGGCCGGCTTGCCGCACGAGTAGGCGGCCTTGACCATGGCGTTTCCGCCGGTCGCGAGGATGGTGGAGACGCCCGGGTGGTTCATGAGGGCGCCGGTGGCCTCCATGGAAGGGGCGGTGACCCACTGGACGCAGTCGGCGGGGGCGCCGGCGGCGACGGCGGCGTCGCGGACGATGCGGGCGGCCTCGGCCGAGCAGTTCTGCGCGGAGGGGTGGAAGGCGAAGATGATCGGGTTGCGGGTCTTCAGGGCGATCAGGGCCTTGAAGATCGTGGTGGAGGTCGGGTTGGTGACCGGGGTCATCGCGCAGACGACGCCGACCGGCTCGGCGATCTCCGTGATGCCGTTCAGCTCGTCGCGGCGGATGACGCCGGCGGTCTTGAGCCCGCGCATCGAGTTCACGACGTGCTCGCAGGCGAAGAGGTTCTTGACGGCCTTGTCCTCGAAGAGGCCGCGGCCGGTCTCCTCGACCGCCAGCTGGGCGAGCTCGCCGTGCTGGCTCAGCGCGGCCAGCGAGGCCTTCTTGACGATGTGGTCGACCTGCTCCTGGTTGAACGACGAGAACTGGTCGAGCGCCGTGAGCGCCCCCTGGACCAGTCCATCCACCATCTCGTTCGCCTGCATGGCAGGAACTCCTTCATTTCGACTCAACCTGAACCGCTTTCCTGATGACTCAATTCGACACCCAAAAGCGGAAGCCGCGCTGCCGAAAAAGCCCTTTCCCGACGGGCCGAAGGTCCGTTCACACCCGTTCACCCCCTCTCCATCACCAGCCTGACCTGCGCAAACACCTCGGGACCTTAGACCCCTGTGCGCTTGTGAAAACTTTCACAAGAATTTCGCGGGAAGTGCGCCCTACCGCGCTCCTCCCCCAGCGAGCACAATCACCGTGACGAGTCGCGTCGACCGTGAGGGAGGGAGCGCGTGCGCAGTCAGGTGCGCGTCGCGGACGGACGGAATCTGACGGTGGAGCGCTGGGGCGACCCGGACGGCAAGCCCGTTTTCCTGCTCCACGGCATGCCCGGCAGCCGACTGGGCCCCGCCCCCCGGGGCATGGTCCTCTACCAGCGCCGCATGCAGCTCATCGCCTACGACCGGCCCGGCTACGGGGGCTCCGACCGCCACCCGGGCCGCACCGTCGCCGACGTGGCCGCCGAGGTGGCCGCGGTCGCCGACTCCCTGGGCCTGGACAGCTTCGCCGTGGCCGGCCGCTCCGGCGGTGCCCCCGGCGCGCTGGCCTGCGCCGCCCTGCTCCCCGACCGGGTCACCCGGACCGCGGCCCTGGTCCCCCTCGCCCCCCGGGACGCGGAGGACCTCGACTGGTTCGAGGGGATGACCGCCTCGAACGTCATCGCGTACTCCACCGCCGGCCGGGACCCGGAGGAACTGGCCGCCCGGCTCATCCCCCGCGCGGCGGGCATCGCGGCCGATCCCGGGCAGCTGCTCGACGAACTGCGCCGCGAGCTCACCGAGAGCGACCGCCTGGTCGTCTCGGACGCGGGACTGCGCGCAATGCTGCTGCGGAACTACCGCGAGGGGGTCCGCACCTCCGCCTACGGCTGGATCGACGACATCCTCGCCTTCAGCACCCCCTGGGGGTTCGACCCCGCCGACATCCGCTGTCCGGTGATGATCTGGCACGGCGGGCTGGACGAGTTCTCCCCCGTGGGCCACTCCCGCTGGCTGGGCCGGCGCATCCCCGGAGCCACCACCACCATCGACCCGGCCGCCGCGCACTTCGGTGCGCTGCACGCGCTGCCCGACGTACTGACGTGGCTGCTCAGGGAGCTGCCGGCGCCCCCCTTGAACGAGCAGCAGCCGGCGTAGGCGCGCGGGCCGGCCCCCGCGGGTCCGGCCGTCGGGGTCGGGCCTGCGGCGACGCCAACTCGGCATTTCCTCAGGCCGACTTGCCATCCCCGGATCCCCAACTCCGCACGCGCGCGGCGAAGTTGACCAGCCCGATCGGCGCCGGGAGCGCCGCCCCGCCGCCGGCGCCGGTCCGGGGTGACGACCGGCGGCCCGCGGTGGGCGGCGACGGGCCGCGACAGGCCGTCAAATGGAAAGGATCTTGCCGTAAGGCAAACGGGCGAATACCTGCCCCGAGCGAATTCGATCATGTTTACCACCGACCCCCGATCGGCCCTGCACAGGACATCACTCTGTAACAACGACCTGGGCAGTTCGGCACGCCGATCAGTGGCGGGGGAGGTAAAGTCCGCGCCAGACACTGGCTCCTCGCCAATGTCAACCCCTCCCATTCCCCATGACCTCCCCGAGGACGGCGTCATGAACACCTCCGCAACCCACCCGGCCAGCACCGTCACGGCCACCCGCGTCCCGCTCGACCGGATCGATGTCCGCGGCGCGCGCGCCGCCGCGACCCTGGGCCGCGTCCTTCCGACTGAATCCGGCCGAAAGGTTCAGACGCCCATCTTCAACTCTGCACTCTGACGACCAAATCAGCGCTCTAGACTGGTGGAATGACCGGCCTGATCGCTTTTCGCGAGATCGTCCTGAAAGTTCACAGCAGATGCGATCTCGCTTGTGACCATTGCTATGTCTACGAACACGCAGATCAGAGCTGGCGCGCCCGGCCCAAGGTGATCTCCCCCGAGGTGATCGCGCAGACCGCGTCGCGTCTCGCAGAACACGCAAGGACACACGCACTCCCCTCCGTCACGGTCATCCTTCACGGAGGGGAACCGCTTCTCGCGGGCCCCGCCCGCCTCCGGCTCGTGTGCGAGGAATTCACCCGCGCCCTCGACGGCGTCGCCGCCCTCGACCTGCGCATGCACACCAACGGCCTGCAGCTCAGCCCCCGTTACCTGGACCTCTTCGCGGAGTTCGGCGTCAGCGTCAGCGTCTCCCTCGACGGGGACCGCGCGGCCAACGACCGCCACCGGCGCTTCGCCGACGGACGCACCAGCCACCCCCTGGTCCTGGCCGCCGTGGACCTGCTGCGCACCGAGCCCTACCGCCACCTCTACCAGGGCCTGCTCTGCACCATCGACGTGGCCAACGACCCCGTGGCCGTCCTCGACGCCCTGGTCGAACTGGCCCCGCCGCGCGTGGACTTCCTCCTCCCGCACGCCACCTGGCAGACGCCCCCGGTCCGCCCCGACGAGGCCCCCGACGCCTACGCGCGCTGGCTGCTGCGGATCTTCGACCACTGGGAGCAGCGCGGGCGCCCGGTCCCCGTGCGGCTCTTCGACTCGCTGTTCTCCACCCTGGCCGGCGGCCCCAGCCTCACCGAGTCCCTCGGCCTCGCGCCCACGGACCTCGTGGTCGTGGAAACCGACGGGAACCTGGAACAGGTCGACTCCCTGAAGAGCGCCTTCGAGGGAGCCGCCGCCACCGGGTTCAACGTCTTCGACCACGCCTTCGACCTGGTCGCGGCCCATCCCGGGGTCCGCGCCCGGCAGCTGGGCCTGGCCGGCGTCAGCGATACGTGCCGCCGGTGCCCCGTCGTACGTTCGTGCGGAGGCGGGCTCTACACGCACCGCTACAAGGCCGCCCCGGACGCGGAAGCCGCCGGGGAGGCCGCCACGGAAGCCGCCGGGGACTTCGACAACCCCTCCGTCTACTGCACCGACCTGCGCGAGCTCGTCGACGGTGTGGAGGGCCGTACGAGTGCCCGCGCGAGCGCGCCGGAACTGTCCGACCCGGCCGAGCTGGCCGGCTCCCAGGAGCAGCTCACCAGGGACCTGCTCGCCCTCCTGAACGACCGCCGCACGGGTGATTCCGACTGGGAGCGGGCCTGGCGGGTGCTGGGCGCCGTGGAGCGGGCCGGGGAGGCCGGTGCGGACGCGCTGGACGCCGTACTGGCCCACCCCTTCACCCGGACCTGGGTGATGGCCTGCCTCGACCCCGCCGCGCAGGGCCGCCCCGATGCCCCGCGGGCGGCCCGCCTGCTGACCGCCCTGGCCGCCGCCGCCGTCCTGCGCGGCGGGCTAGACCTGCCCGCCGAGGTCGTCTACCGGGACGGCGAGGTGTACCTGCCGACGCTCGGCCTGCTGCGCCTGGGCGAGCCCGGCACCGAGGGCCGGGCCACGCTGCACGCCGCCGCCGACGGGGGGTACGCCGTCCGCGAGGAGGGCCGCCCCGAGCACCGTTTCGGGCCGGCGGCGGGTGACGCGCGCTGGCAGCCCGTACGCACCTGGTCGCCGGGGCCGGACGCGGCCCCGGTGGCGCTGGAGGACCTGGATCCGCACCGCAACTGCTTCGCCCGCCCGCCCCGGCTGCGGCTCGGCGCCGCGGAGGCCGCGGAGTGGCGGGAGCGCCTCGACGCGGCGTGGGCGCTGCTGCACGCCTCGGTGCCCGAGTTCGCGCGGGCGGCCGCCACCGGGCTGACCACCCTGACCCCGCTCGCGGGCGGCCCCCGGGCGGGCGGCTGGGGCGAGGCCGGGCGGCACGGTCCGGGCGCGCTCGGAGTGCCGTACGCGGCCGGGACGGCGGAGACCGCGCTCGCGCTGCTGACCGGGCGCCGGCGGGCCGGGCTCCAGGCACTGACCGAGGTGGCCGACCTGTACGCGCTGGACGGGGAGTGGCAGCACCCCTCGCCGTGGCGGGAGCGCCCGGTCCCGGTGTCCCGGCTGCTGGCCGACGTCCACGAGCGGGTGGCCGTGGAGGCCTACCGGCGGGCGACGGCCGCCGCGGAGCCGGGCGGGCTGGACCGGATCAACCGGGCGCTGGACCGGCTGTCGGGGGCGGCGGAGCTGACGAGCACCGGAAAGCGGCTCGTGGAGCAGCTCCGCTGGGAAGTCAACTTGACCCGGCCCTAAAGGCCCAGCCTTGCAGGTAGGGCGCGCGACAGGCTGCCGCGTGGACTCCCGCGTCCGGAACCGGCTTGCGCCGTTTCTGGGGCGGTTGACTGCGCCCCGCTACCCACGCCCGGAGGGGTGGGAGTTGCCGAGACTCGCCTATGGGCGAGCCACATCTGTGTTGAGCTGGTCCTGGCGGCAAAACCGTGTCCCCACCGGCGTGTGGTTCGTGCCTTCGCGCTCGCAGCCCTTGAAGAAGTGTAGCCATACAGCGGCGCGTCGGGGTCATGGATGCGCTTCTTCCCCCGGCAAAGACGTCCGGGGTTCCTCGCGAGAACCTGCGGAAGGCGGTGGACGCTTGACCCTCCCCTCGAACTCCGGGGCCGACGGGCCCCTCCACGCGCTCGGCGTCCGCCCCGGCACGCGCCTCCTGGTGCACGCCTCGCTCGGCGGGACCGGCCTGCGCGCCGAGGAGCTGCTGGGCGCCCTCCTCGCCGCCGTGGGCCCGCGCGGCACCCTCGCGGCGCCGGCCTTCACCCCGCAGAACTCCAAGACCTCCACCGCGCACCGGGCCCGGATCGCGGGCCTCTCCGAGGAGGGCGTACGGGACTTCCGCGCACGGATGCCCGCCTTCGACCCGGCGCGCACCCCGAGCCACGGCATGGGGGTCCTCGCCGAGGCGGTGCGCACCGCCCCGGGAGCGGTGCGCAGCGGGCATCCGCAGACCTCTTTCGCCGCGGTCGGGGAAGGGGCCCGGGAACTGTGTGCGGGGCATCCGCTGACCAGCCATTTGGGTGAGGAATCACCCCTGGGAAAGATGTGCGGGAAGGGATGGGAGGTACTCATGATCAATGTGGGATTTTCCGTCTGTACCGCTTTCCATCTCGCGGAGTATCGAATTCCGAAGCCCCCCTTGCGCATGTACGAGTGTGTGGTGAAGGTGAACCAACCGGGCCTTCCGGGGCGGCAGCCCGAAGGGTCCGAGGGGGAAGGGTGGACCGCGTACGAGGACATCGCGCTGGATGACAGCGATTTCGCCGAGATCGGCAGGGCGTTCCCGGAAGAAGGGATTCGCCGGGGGCGGATCGGCGGAGCATCGACCATGCTCTTCGCCCTTCCGCATGCCGTCGATCACGCGCTTGAATGGATGACCGAAAATAGACGCTGATTGACTGAACGATGAGGGGATGTGGCGGAGCAGCTCCGGAATGATGTTTCTTCGCTCGCATCTTCGGGACGGGGGTCGTGTGCCCGCATCAGTGCAGCCGTACTTTTTTCTCAGTTATGCGCATACACCGAGGTTCGGGGCGGGAGGACCGGACCCGGACATGTGGGTGGAGCGGCTTTTCCGCGATCTCTGCAGCCATGTCATGGCGCTGACGAATCTGCCCGCGGGAGCCGAGGCCGGCTTCATGGACCGGGAGATACGCAGCGGTGAGGGCTGGTCGGAACGGCTCGGGGCGGCGCTCGCCACCTGCCGGGTCTTCGTCCCCCTTTTCTCGCCGCGCTACTTCGCCAGCGAAATGTGCGGCAGGGAGTGGTTCGCCTTCGCGCAGCGCACCATCCACCACGTGGCGCTCAGCAACCGGCCGGCCGAGGCCATCGTGCCCGCGTTATGGGTGCCGGTGCCGCCCTCCCAACTGCCGCTTCCCGCAGAGCGCTTGCAGTTCAACCACAACACCTTCGGCGAGCGGTACGTCACCGACGGGCTCTACGGACTGATCAAACTGCGGGGTTACGCCGAGCAGTACGAGAGCGCGGTGTACGAACTCGCCAAACGGATCGTCCGGGTCGCCGAGACCGTCCGGCTCGATCCGATCCGGCCCCTCGACTACCGGCTGGTGCCCAGCGCCTTCGGCTCCGCGAGCGGCGCCCCCAGCAGCACCGCCCGCACCCTGCACGTCACCGTGGCCGCCTCCTCCCGGCACGATCTGCCCGAGGGCCGCAGCCCCGAGTACTACGGGGACAGCGCGCTGGACTGGAACCCGTACCACCCGGTCTCCCAGCGGCCCATCGCCTACGTGGCCGAGGACCTGGTCCGCAACCTGAACTACCAGACGACGGTGGGGTCGTTCGACGACGAGGCCGGCCACTTCGACTCCAAACAGCCGCCGACCCGGCCCGAGATCCTCATCGTGGACCGCTGGGCAGTGGAGGACGAGCAGCGCCGCCAGCGCCTGGCCGCCTTCGACCAGGAGTCCCGGCCGTGGATCAACGTGGTCGTGCCGTGGAACCGGTACGACCACCAGAGCCGCGCGAAGGAGAGCGAGTTGGCCCACCGGCTCGAGGACACCATGCCCGTCAAGATGAGCCAGGGCCGGGCCGCCTGCCGGGCCGCCGCCAACGGGGTGGCCAACATGGAGACGCTCGGGCAGATCCTGCCGCAGGTGGTGGAGGCCGCCGCCCAGCAGTTCCTCAGACACGCCCAGGTCTATCCGCCGGCCGGCAGCCCCGCGGCCGGCACCGAACGGCCCCGGCTGCTCGGTCCGATGGGGATGAACGGGCCTCCTGCCCCACCGCCCGCCCCCTTCCCGCCCACCCTGGGCGATACGGGCGACGGGCACGGCGGGCCCGGCGGCGGGCTCGGCGGCGGGCTCAGCCGGTCCGGCAGGCCGGATGACAACAACGACAACGACCGGGGGGACGCGGATGACATCGAGTCGTGACAGCCAGAGCCATGACAGCCGGCACAGCGGCGGTGACGAGCACCGCGAGGGACGCATCGTCACCTTCTACTCGTACAAGGGCGGCACGGGCCGCACGATGGCGCTGGCCAACACCGCCTGGATCCTCGCCGCCAACGGCAAGCGGGTCCTCGCCGTGGACTGGGACCTGGAGGCTCCCGGCCTGCACCGCTTCTTCCACCCGTTCCTGGACCCCTCCACCCTCGGCGCCACCACCGGTGTCATCGACCTGATCAGCGAGTACGCGTGGGCGGCCACCAGCCCGGTGCAGCGCGCCGACGACTGGCACAAGGACTACGCGCGGATCCAGCCGCACGCCGTCTCGCTCACCCCCGAGACCCTCGGCTGGGAATTCCCCGACGGCGGGACCCTCGACTTCGTCTCGGCGGGCCGGCAGAACCGCGAGTACTCGGCGACCGTCTCGACCTTCGACTGGGACAACTTCTACGACCGGCTCGGCGGCGGGCTCTTCTTCGACGCCTTACGGGCGGACATGAAGCGGAACTACGACTACGTCCTGATCGACAGCCGCACCGGCCTCTCCGACATAGCCGACATCTGCACGGTCCACCTGCCCGACGTCCTGGTCGACTGCTTCACCCTGTCCGACCAGTCCATCGACGGCGCGGCCTCCGTGGCCCGGCAGATCGACGAGCGGTTCAACGACCGCGGCATCAAGATCTACCCGGTCCCGATGCGCATCGACGAGGGCGAGAAGGAGAAGGCCGACGCCGGGCGCGCCCTGGCCCGGATCAAGTTCGACCGCTTCCCCAACGGCCTGATCGGGGACGACCTCACCTCCTACTGGGGAGCGGTGGAGATCCCGTACCGCCCCTACTACGCCTACGAGGAGACCCTGGCCACCTTCGGGGACGAGGCCGGGCTCACCAACTCCCTGCTCTCCGCCTTCGAACGGCTCACCGCCGTCGTCACCGAGGGCGACGTCACCTCGATGCCGGCCATCGGCGAGGAGGTGCGCCTGCGCATCCGGGACGCCTTCACCCGGCGCCGCCCCGCCCTGCCCGCGGACCTCTTCCTCTCCTACGTCGCCGAGAACCGCATGTGGGCCGACTGGATCGAATCGGTGCTCACCCGGGCCGGCTTCCGGGTCGTCCCCCGGGACGTCTCCGCCGAACGGGTCCCGGCCACCGCCGGCGGGGACACCCTGGGCGGTACCGGGATCAGCGTCGACACCGCCGCGCGGACCGTGGTGCTGCTCTCCAGCGCCTACCTCAAGTCCGCCCGCGCGGTGGACGTGTGGGAGCGGGCCGCAGCCGAGGACCCGACCGGGGGCCGGCGCCAGCTGGTGCCGCTGCGGGTGGGCGACGTACGCCTGTCCACCCCGTACATCGACCGCAATCCGGTGGACCTGTTCCGCCTCGACGAGGTGCACGCCACGACCGCGCTGCTGCGCGCGGTGGAGCGGCCGATGGCGCTGCCCGACACGGTCGCCAGCGCCTCCGCGCCCGGCCCCCGCTTCCCGGGGACGGTCCCGAAGATCTGGAACGCGCCGCCCCGCAACCCCGGTTTCACCGGCCGCTCCATCGTGCTGGAGCGGATGCGCGACCAGCTCGGCGGCGGCATATCCGTGGTGCTGCCGCAGCCGCAGACCCTGTTCGGGCTCGGCGGCGTCGGCAAGACCCAGGTGGCGCTGGAGTACGTCCACCGCTTCATGGCCGACTACGACCTGGTCTGGTGGATCTCCGCCGAGCAGACCGACGACGTGGTCGCGGCCCTCGCGGAACTGGCCGTACGCCTCGGCGCGCAGACCGGCGAGGACATGTCGGCCGCCTCCCAGGAGGCGATCGACCTGCTGCGGCGCGGAGTTCCCTCCTCGCGCTGGCTGCTGGTCTTCGACAACGCCGACGACCCCGAAACGCTCAAGCGGTACTTCCCGCCGGGCGGCCCGGGACACGTGCTGGTCACCTCCCGCAACCAGTCCTGGTCCCAGTACGGCGACGCCCTCCCGGTGGACGTGTTCCTGCGCGAGGAGTCCATCGAGCACCTCCAGCGCCGGGCCCCCGGGCTGAGCAAGGACGACGCCGAGCAAGTGGCCGTCGCCGTCGGTGACCTGCCGCTGGCCGTCGAGCAGGCGGGCGCCTGGATCGCGGAGACCGCGACCCCGGTGTCCGCGTACATCGAGCAGCTGGCCCAGCAGGCCGCCCGCGTGCTGGCGCTGAACCAGCCGCCCGGCTACCCGGAGCCGGTGGCCGCCACCTGGAACGTCTCCATAGAGCGGCTGCAGTCCCGCTCCCCCGCGGCCGTGCGGCTGCTCCAGCTGTGCGCCTTCTTCGCGCCCGAGCCGATCTCGGCGAACCTGCTCTACAGCAAGGAGATGATCGACGCCCTCAAGCCGTACGACTCCTCCCTCCAGGAGAAGCTCGTCCTGGGCCGGGTCATCCGGGAGATCGGCCGGTTCGCGCTCGCCAAGGTCGACCAGGTGAGCAACAGCATCCAGGTGCACCGCCTGGTGCAGGCCGTGATCCGGGCGCAGCTCTCCGAGGAGGAGCAGCGCGAGGCCCGGCACGCGGTGCACCGGATCCTGGCGGGTGCCCGGCCGGACGACGACGAGCCGATAGACAACCCGGAGACCTGGCCGCGGTTCAACACCATCTGGCCGCACCTGACTCCGTCGGAGGCCCGGTTCTGCAAGGAGCCGGAGACCCGCCGGCTGCTGATCGACCGCGTGCGGTACCTCTGGAAGCGCGGCGACTTCAAGGCGGCGTACGCGCTGGGCGAGGAGCTGCGCGAGACCTGGCGCGAGACCCTGGGCGGCGACGACCTCCAGTACCTGTACCTGCGCTTCCACCTCTCCAACATCCTGCGCTCGCAGGGCCGGTTCGTGGAGGCGATGGAGCTGGACGAGGGCACGCTGGAGCGCCAGCAGGCGGCGCTGGGCGTCTCGCACCCGCACACGTACATGACCACCAGCGGTCTGGCGATGGACCTGGGGGCGCTGGGCCGGTACGGCGAGGCGATGGAACTGGCCAACGCCGCGCACGAGGGCTTCGGGCAGATCTTCCACGAGGCCCACCCGCGCACCCTGGCCGCCGCGAACAACCTGGCGCTGAACCTGCGCATGATCGGGCAGTACGCGCGGGCCAGGGAGATCGACCAGGAGGTCTTCGACCGGCGCACCGAGGTGCTGGGCACGGACCACCCGTACACCCTGTCCTCGGCGCAGAACCTGGCGCGCGACCTGCGCGAGGTCGGCCGGTACGACGACTCGGTGCAGTTGCTGAGCCGGACGTACGAGATCTACAAGCGGACCCTGGGGCGGGCCTTCCCCGGCACCCTGTCGGCGGCCAAGAACCTGGCCGTCTCGCTGCGCAGGGCGGGCGACGTGGAGGACGCGCTGCGGCTGACGACCGCGACCCGCAACCGGTACCGGGCCAAGTACACCTCGGTCAACCCCGACCTCCTGGCCTGCGAACTCAACCTGGCCGCGGACCTGTTCGCGACCGGGGACCCGGGCGGGGCGCGGGACCTGGCCCAGGAGGTGGTGGACGAGTACGTCAAAGTGCCGGGCGAGCGGCACCCGTACACCCTGGCCGCGGTCAACAACCTCGCGGTGTTCCACTGGGGCACGGGGGCGGCGGAGACGGCCGACTCGATGCTGCGCCAGACCATCCACCACATGCGCGAGGTGCTGGGCGACAACCACCCGCACACCATCTTCGCCAACCTCAACCTGGCCAACGCCCGGGCCGACCTGGGCGATCCGGAGGGCGCCCTGGAGCTGGAGCGGCTCGCGGTGATGCGGCTGCGCGAGGCGCTGGGCGTACACCACCCGGAGACCCTGGCGAGCGCCTCCAACATGGCGGTCAGCCTGGACATGATGGGCCGCAAGGAGGAGGCGAACCGGGTCCGCGCCGAGACGGTGGCCGAGCTGACGCGGCTGCTCGGCGAGGACCACGGGCTGACGCGGTACGCCCGCGACGAGCGCCGGGTCCACCGGGACCTGGAGCCGCTGGCGGTGTGATCCGCGGGGGCGGCTCCCGCCGGGAGCCGCCCCCGCACCTCCCCTCCCGACAGACGCAGAACCAGCAGACTGGGGGGTTCGCTGTGAGTGACAGCATGACCTTTCGCAACGAGGACCTGCCGGCCCTCTTCCACCACACCGACCAGGCGGCGATCTCCCGGCAGCGGGAGTCCACCCAGGCCACCCGCGCCCAGCTGATGCTGCTCGTCGTGGCCGCCGTGATCGCCGCGCTCCCCGCGGGGCCGAGGCTCGGCTCCGCTTACGTGTCCGGGCTCCTCAGCGTGCTCGCCTACGCCGGGGTGCTGGGCGTGGGCGTACGGGCCACCCGGCGCCGGGCCCGCCCGCAGTGGCAGCTCAACCGCAGCGCCGCGGAGTTCATCAAATCGCTGGCCTGGCGGTACGCCGTCCACGGCGCGCCCTTCGGCAGTGAGGTCCCGGGCGTCGAGGAGACGTACCGGACCCGGCTGGAGGCGGGCCTGAACGAGCTGCGGAAGATGGGCTGGGAGGATCCGCGGACCGCCGGGCTGGTGCCGCAGGGCGGGGAGATCACCGGCGCGATGTTCCGGCTGCGGGGTCTGGACTACCAGGTCCGCAGGGAGACGTACGTCCGTGACCGGCTGATCGAGCAGCGCAACTGGTACCAGCGCAAGACGGAGGTGTCCCGGCGGGCGACGGCCCTGTGGTCGTGGTCGATCGTGCTGCTGACCCTGCTGGCGCTGTTGTTCGCCCTCTTCGGGGCCTTCGGTTCGGGTCCGGGGCCGGCGCTGACCGGGCTGCTGAGCGCGGCGGCGACGGCCGGGATCGCCTGGAACGAGGTGCGGCGCCACCACCCGCTGATCGAGGCGCACACCCTGATCGAGCAGGACCTCTCCGCGATGATGGTCGTGATGCAGACGACGATCACCGAGACGCAGTGGCCGACCGCGGTCTACGAGACCGAGCGGTACGTGTCCCCGCAGCACACGGACTGGCTGGCCCGGCACAGTAGTTGAGACCGCGCAGTAGTTGAGACCGCGCAGCAGTTCAGACCACACAGCGGTTGAGCAGCCGGGCGGGCGTGGCCTCAGTCCCGGGTCACGCCCTCCCGCCAGATCACGGTGACGGGCTTCCCGAGCGCGCGGGCGTAGGCGACGATCTCGGCGGTCCCGCCGTGTCCGCGGGCGGGCAGGCCGTCCCAGACGGCGACGAGGCGGTCGCAGGAATCGGCGATGTAGGTGCCGGCCGCGTAGTAGGCCTCGTCGGTGGAGCGGGCGAAGTCCATCCGGACCTCCTGGGCGGCCCGGCGCTTGAGCCCCAGGTACCGGTCCAGCGATCCGGTGTCCCCGAAGCCCTCCTCGTAGTCCCCGCTGGGGATGACCACGGTGAGGTCGGCGCCGTATTCCAGCGCGATGGCGGCGAACAGCTGGTCCGCCCCCTCGGCGAGGCTGGAGAGGGCCTCCAACGGCCCCTCGTGGCCCCCCAGGACGGCCCGCAGGCCCTCCTCCACATGGCCGAGCAGCTCGTCCGGAATCGACCGGTGCCCGGTCACGCCGATTCGCTTCATGCAGAAACCCGCTCCCCCCGTGAACACGAACGCCCTGGACATCCTCCCAGAAGGCGGGAGGACGTCCAGGGGTCCGGAGGGGGCGCACGGGTCCGTGCCGCGGGCCCGGGCAGGGCCTAGTACACGCTCACGCCGTACGCGTTGAGCGCCTCGACGACGGGCTGGAAGAACGTGGTGCCGCCCGAGGAGCAGTTGCCGCTGCCGCCGGAGGTGAGGCCGACCGCGCGGGTGCCCGAGTAGAGCGGGCCGCCGCTGTCGCCGGGCTCGGCGCAGACGTTGGTCCGGATCATCCCGTAGACGACGTCGCCGCCGCCGTAGTTGACGGTGGCGTTGAGCCCGGTCACCGAGCCGCTGTGGGTGCCGGTGGTGGAGCCGCGCCGGGTGACGGACATGCCGGTGGTGGCGTTGACGGCGCTGGTGATGTCCTGGCTGCCGACGGTGCCGGGGTGGGCGAGGGAGGCGTTGTCGTAGCGGATGAGTCCGTAGTCGTTGTTCGGGAAGCTGGAGCCCACCGTCGCGCCGATGACGGTGGTCCGGGCGGAGTTGGTCCACCAGGTGCCCGCGCCGTCGGTGCAGTGGCCGGCGGTGAGGACGTAGTAGGTGCTTCCGCTGCGGACGTTGAAGCCGACCGAACAGCGCCAGCTGGTCGCGTACTTGGCGTCGCCGCCGCTGAGCAGCTTCGTCAGCTTGCCGGGGGTGCGCTCGATGCGCAGGGCGGCCGCGTCCGCTCCGGCCGCGCTGCGGATCTTGGCGATGGAGGCCGCCGAGACGGTGGAGTCGGCGGTGACCACGAGGGTGCCGGTGGCGGGGTCGGTGTGCCAGGCGGTGCCGGCCACGTCGGCGCGCAGGACCGAGGCGCCGGCGGAGGCGAGCCGGTCGGCGCTGAACCCGCCGTCGGCGTGCGCGGCCGTGGGGGCCGCGAGGGCGGCCACGGCGGCCATGCCGGTGGCCACGGCGAAGAGCCTGGAGCGGATGATGCGCTTGATCGTCACTTGTCGTCCTCCCGAGTGGGGGTCGGAGGCCCGGCGGGGTGGGGTGGTGCCGGAGCCCGTGGAGGGCGGCCGGGGGCACGGCGGACGGGATGCCGTTCGACGTGCCCCTGACAAGCCCCGAGAGACGCTGACGGGAGTCTCCTGGTGTCAGATACCGCTAGCAAGGGCGCCTTTCAGCCGCCGCTCCCCCGCCGCGATCTCGAAGGGCAGGGTGTTGCCGGGCGGGGGGAAGGGGCACACGAAGTGGTCCGCGAAGGCACAGGGAGGCAGCTGGACCCGGTTGAGGTCCACGGTGATCGAGCCGTCGGCGGCCGGGATTCCGGGCCTGAGGAAGCGGAAGCGGTAGCTGGAACGGCCGCCGGTGGCATCGCCGACGACCGCCCAGAGACTGCCGTCCTCCTCGTCCACCGCGACCCGCAGCGCGTGCCGGGCCCCCGCGAAGTCGAAGCCCAGCTCACCGCCCAGGCCGAGCCCGCGCGTGCGCCCGTCGACGTTCTCGACCTGGACCGTCCGGTCCTCCCCGTACGGGGAGGACCGCCCGGGCACCGCGTACGCGCCGGGTCGTACGGGGTGGCCTCGATCCCGGTGAAGGCCGCGCGGCCCGGTGCCGCCGGGTCGAACACCCGTGCCACCCATTCCCCTTCGCGCCGGATCACGACGAGCCGCGCCTCCCCGGCGCCGAGCCGGGAGTGCGAGGGCGGGGACCCGTCGGCGGCGAGGACGGCGGCGCCGGCGAGGGGTTCGCCGTCCAGGGTGATCCCGTCCTCGGGCCCGGCGGTCAGGGTCACGCCGCCGGGGGTGGCCCGCCAGTGCCCCGGAACGGCCGGAATTCGACCTTCCGGGTAGTCGGCGAGCCCGGGGGTCCCCCCGGACGGAGTCTGGGGGAGCGTGCCGGTCGGTGCGAGCGGCCCGTAGGGGGCGGACACGGTGGCCACCCGGTGCTCGTGCCACCGCTTCCAGGCCGCGGCCGGATCCTCCGGGTCGTCGGTGGCATCGGTTTCGCCGGTGTCGGATGCGTCAGCGCTCATGCCGATCTACCCTTCCACACCGGCCCGGCCCGAAACCGGAAGGGCCGCAAAGCGCCACGAACGCACGCATCCCCGAACGCACAGGACCTCCCCCCGGCGAGCGGGAGGAGGTCCAGGGATGAAGCGGGGTGCGTGTGCGCGTGCGTTTAGTAGACGCTCACGCCGTAGCGGCTGAGCGCTTCCTTGACGGGCTGGAAGAAGGTGGTGCCGCCCATGGTGCAGTCGCCGCTACCGCCGGAGGTGAGGCCGATGGCGCGGGTGCCCGAGTAGAGCGGACCGCCGCTGTCGCCGCCCTCGGCGCAGACGTTGGTCTTGATCATCCCGGAGACGGAGCCTTCTTCGTAGTTCACGGTCCAGCCCAGGCCGGTCACCTTGCCGCTGTGGGTACCGGTGGTGTAGCCGCGCCGCTTGACGGACATGCCGACGGTGGCGCTGGCCGCGCTGGTGATGTCCTGGCTGCCCACCTTGCCCGGGTGCGAGAGCGACTTGTTGTCGTAGCGGACCAGACCGTAGTCGTTGACCGGGAAGCTGGAGCCCCGCTTCGTGCCGATCCAGGTGGTCCCCGTCGAGTTGGCGTACCAGTTGGTGGTGCCCTCGGTGCAGTGGCCCGCGGTCAGGATGTAGTACGTGGTGCCCTTGCGGACGTTGAAGCCCGCGGAGCAGCGCCAGCCCGAGGTCCAGATGCCGGAGCCACCGGACACCAGCTTCGACAGCTTGCCGTGGGTGCGCTCGATGCGCAGCGCCGAGGCGTTCGCCCCGGCCTCCTTCTTGATCTTCTCTATGCTCGCGGCCGAGACCGTGGAGTCCGCGGTGACCACGAAGGCACCCGTGTTGGGGTCGGTACCCCACGCGGTGCCGACGACGTCGGCCCGCAGGAGCGAGGCCTCCACCGCGGCGAGGGTCTCGGCATTGACGCTGCCGCCGTTCGCGGTCTCGGACGCCGACGCGGGACCCGCGAGGGTGGCCACGGCGGTCAGGCCGACGGCCGCTGCGAAGAGCCTGGAACGGAAGATGCGCTTGATCGTCACTTATTGTCCTCCCGAAGGGAATCGAAGCCCAGGGCAGGTGCGGTGCCCGAGCTTGTGCGGGCAGCAGGAACCACGGCCGATAGATCATCTTTCGCCGTGCCCCTGACAAACCCCGTAAATGCTATCGAAGGTTTTCTGGCACTGGACCCGCGGGGCAAGGGCGACTTTGCGCCACTGTTCGTTCCCGGTCGACAGCCTCGACCGACACACACCCTTGCCGCAGGCCAGATCGTTTCGCCGTCCCCTGCACACCGACTCCTCGAACGGCCGGAAATCGCCCTGCCGGATCGTCGGTACGCAGAGTCGAACCAAGCCCGTGCCAAACCTGTAGCCGAACCGCAGCAGAACCGGAGACAAACCGAAGCAGAAACGGAGCAGAAGCGGAGCCCGAACGTCCTCAGCAGCCGTCACAGGGACAGCAGCAGCAGTCGCCGCATCCGCAGTCACCGTTGCAGTTCGGACCGCAGTCGCAGTTGTTGCACCACGCGTCCCTCTTCTTGCGGGACCACGGACCCTCGTGGTCCGTGCAGCACAGCTGGCAGGTGCAGAACAGCCCCAGGGCCACCGCGCAGCCCGGCAGCAGGTCGCGGCGCGGCTTGCGCGGGGGCGCCGGCGGCGGGCCGAAGCCCACGGGGGGCGGGCCGAAAGAGCCCTCGGGGACCTGGAAGGAGCCCCCGGGCGCCGGGTCCGCCGCCGTGGGGGACGTGTGGGAGCAGCCCGCGGTCCCGAAGGCCCGGTCCACCGAGGTGCGCAGCTCGTGCACGAGCAGCCGGTGGGCCAGCCCCGCGTCGGCGAACTCCACCTCCCCGAGCGCCAGCCGGATGCCCCGCAGGGCGTCGTCGCACAGCCTGCGGGCCTCGGCGCGGGGGGTCCCGGTGGCGGTCAGCGGGTTCCACGCGCCCGCCGCCGCGTCCGCCGCCTGGTCCTCGACGGCGTCGAGCAGGTGCGCGAGCCGCCCGAAATAGCGTCCGGCCTCGGCGAGGGCGGGGGCGTTGCCTGGCCGCCCGGCGAGGGTCGCGGTATGGGCGAAGGCGGCGGCCGTGGCGGTCTCGGTCGGCTCGGTCACCACGAGCACCGGCGTGCCCGCTCCGGCCAGGGTCTCGATGCCCGTCTGCCGGTCCACGGCGTCGACGAGCACGGCCGTGTCGAAGCCGAGCGAGGCTCCGGTACGGGCCCCCGCCCGGTCCCAGCCCCGGGCCACGCGGCGTGCCGCGAGGGCGATCGGGGCGCGGGCCAACAGGCCGTCCCGGTCGGCCACGTGGTCGCGCACCTTCGCGGAGGCCAGGACGAGCGAGACGGCGGCGGCGAGCCGCGCACCCTCGCCGTTGGCCACCGCGGCGGTGCGCATCCCGCGCAGTGGACAGGGCCCGGCGGTGCGCCGGGAGCCCGGGGCGGGTCCGGACTGAGCCTCCGTCAGAACAGAGACGAGCAGCCCGTCGTAGTTGGTCACGATCCTCGCGAACTGGCCGTGGTCACCCCGAAGTGCCAGGCACAGCCCGCAGAGATGGGCCATCCACTCCGTCTTGAGCCGTTCCCCGAGGCGGTGCGTGCATGGTCTGACGATGCCGAACAAAACGATTCCCCCGTGTGCTTGCGCGTGCTCGACGGGCATCGTAGCGAGACCGCGCGTCACCCGTACGTCCCCATCGCTCACCCGTACGGCCGCACTGGTCGTATTTTCACTCAGTCAGCAGCGGTACCCGCCGGGATCCTTGACCGTGCAACGGATGTTCTGCACCAGTACCGTCACGAAACCCCTGCGCGGCGACTATCCACTTGGCGCGTTGTCAGCATCATGGACGACGATAGGGACGCGGAAGAGAAGACAGAACTGACCGCGATGAAAGGAGGCGTCCATGGGTTCGGTGCGCAAGGCGAGTGCCTGGCTGGGTCTCGTAGAGGACAGCGACGACGAGCGTTACTACGACGACGACTACGCGGAGGCCCCGCAGGGGGGTTCGGTGGTCGGCCCCGGCGAGCAGTGGGTCACGGACCCGCGCGTCAAGGTGGCGTCGGAGTCCGCCGTCGATCAGGGCCGCCGCATCGCGACGGTCACCCCGGACGGTTTCCGCGACGCCCGCGGCATCGGCGAGCTGTTCCGCGACGGTGTCCCGGTCATCGTGAACCTCTCCTCGATGGACCCGGGCGACGCGAAGCGCGTGGTCGACTTCGCGGCCGGTCTGACCTTCGGCCTGCGCGGTTCGATCGAGCGGGTGGCGACCAGGGTCTTCCTGCTGACCCCGGCCGACACCCAGATCGTGAGCGGCGAGCCCGGCGGCCGCTCGCGCGACTTCTTCAACCAGAGCTGAGCCCGGGGGCACCTCCCAGCGTTAGCTGGGGGACCTCACCGGCCGCCCCCGGTTCCTTCCGGCCCTCCCGGCATCCAGTGGCCGTACTCCGGCCTAGCGGAAGGCGTCGAGCCCGGTGAGCGCCTTGCCCAGCACGAGCTGGTGCATCTCGACGGTGCCCTCGTAGGTGAGGACCGATTCGAGGTTGGTGGCGTGCCGCATGACGGGGTATTCGAGGGAGATCCCGTTGGCACCGAGGATCGTCCGCGCGGTGCGACAGATCTCGATGGCCTCGCGGACGTTGTTGAGCTTGCCGAAGCTGATCTGCTCCGGCCTCAGGGTTCCCGCGTCCATCCGCCGGCCCAGGTGGTGGGCGAGCAGGATCCCCTTGTGGAGTTCCAGCGCCATGTCCGCGAGCTTGGCCTGCGTGAGCTGGAAGCCTCCGATGGGCCTGCCGAACTGCTCGCGCGTCTTCGCGTAGTCCAGCGCCGACTCGAAGCTGGCGCGCGCCGCGCCCATGGATCCCCAGACGATCCCGTACCGCGCGTGGCTGAGACAGCCGAGCGGCCCCTTGAGTCCGGTGACGCCCGGAAGCACCGCGTCGGCGGGCAGCCGTACGTCGTCCAGGATCAGCTCGCTGGTCACCGAGGCGCGCAGGGACCACTTGTGCTTGATCTCCGGGGCGGAGAAGCCGGCGCTGTCCGTGGGGACGGCGAACCCGCGGATCCCCTCCTCGGTCTGCGCCCAAACGACGGCGACGGCGGCCACCGAGCCGTTGGTGATCCACATCTTGCGGCCGTTCAGCACCCAGTCCGAGCCGTCCCGCTTGGCGTGGGTGCGCATCGCACCGGGATCCGAACCGACGTCCGGCTCGGTCAGCCCGAAGCAGCCGATGAGCTCTCCGGCGGCCATGCCGGGCAGCCACCGCTGCTTCTGGTCCTCGGAGCCGTACTTCCAGATCGCGTACATCGCGAGGGAGCCCTGTACGGAGACCAGGGAGCGGATCCCGGAGTCGGCGGCCTCCAGCTCCAGGCAGGCGAGCCCGTACTGGACGGCGCTCGCGCCCGCGCAGCCGTATCCCTCGAGCGACATGCCGAGCGCCCCGAGGGCGCCGAGCTCCTTGGCGATCTCCCGGATCCCGGGCAGCTCGCCGTTCTCGTACCACTCGGCGATGTGCGGCAGGACCCGGTCGGCGGCCCAGCCGCGGACCGTGTCACGGATCGCGAGGTCCTCGGGCGTGAGGAGTTCGTCGAGCCCGAGCGGGTCGGTGGGAACGAAGGACACTGCGCCTCCTGGCAGACCGGGATCACAAAACCTAGCGCCGCAAGTTTGTCGCCCCGCCGGTCCGCGGTCCACCCGCTTCGGATGTGACCCCCGTCCTGTGGCCCTGGCCTGTGGCCCTGTTTTGTGGCCCTGTCTTGTGGCCCTGCTCTGCGACCCTGCCCCGTGGCCCGGTCCTGCTGCCCCCGGCCCTGCGGGCAGACTGCGGACATGCTTGATACTTCCGCGCGACTGCTGCGCCTGTTGTCCCTGTTGCAGGCCCACCGGGAATGGACCGGGGCCGACCTGGCCGGCCGGCTCGGCGTGACGCCGCGGACCGTGCGCCGGGACGTGGACCGGCTGCGGGAGCTCGGTTACCCCGTGAACGCCAGTCCGGGCACCGGCGGCGGGTACCAGTTGGGGGCCGGGGCCGAGCTGCCGCCGCTGCTGCTCGACGACGACGAGGCCGTCGCCGTGGCCGTGGGGCTGCGGACGGCCGCCGGGAACGGCGTGGAGGGCATCGGCGAGGCCTCCGTACGGGCGCTGGCGAAGCTGGAGCAGGTGCTGCCGTCGCGGCTGCGGGCCCGGGTGTCCGCGCTGAACGAGTTCACCGTGCCCATGTTCCGCAGGGCGGGCGCGTCCGCGGTCGACTCCTCCGTGCTCACCGAGCTCGCCGGAGTCTGCCGCGACGCGGAGCGGCTGCGCTTCGGATACCGGGACCACGGGGGCACCGTCACCCGCAGGACCGTCGAACCGCACCGGCTGGTGTGCAGCGAGCGCCGCTGGTACCTCGTCGCCTGGGACCTGGAGCGGGAGGACTGGCGGACCTTCCGGGTGGACCGCATCGAGCCCAGGCCCCCGCACGGACCGCGCTTCACCCCGCGCCCGCCGCCCGCCGAGGACCTCGCCGCGTACGTCTCCCGGGGCATCTCCCAGCGGGTGTACGCGACCCGCGCGGTCATCCGGCTGCGGGTGTCCGAGCAGGAGGCGGCGCGGATCGTCGGACCGGCCGACGGGACCCTGGAGCCGCTCGACGAGCAGAGCTGCATCCTGCGCACCGGGGCGGTCAACCTCGATGTCCTCGTCATTCACATCATGCTGATCGGGTGTGAGTTCGAGGTCGTCGAACCGGCCGAACTGACGGACCGGATCCGAGCCGCTCGAGATCGGCTCGGCAGGTCTCTGGAACCGCGCGAAGCGGCCGGAGAAGTGAAGGATTTGTAAGGAAGCGGAGGGGGCCGGGGCCCGATCCGACCACAATTCCGGGGAGTTCCGGGGGAATTCGAAACAGAATTCACCCCGGGCGTGTCGCGGGACGGGAAATAAAAGGTCCAGACAAACTCCCCAGTGGGAGACTGTCGACAATCCGTGACACAAGCGTGACCCGGTATGGAGGAACGTCCGGGCGCATCGCTGACGTTCCGGGCCTTTCGCGGCCACCCCCGCCCCGAACGCGCCACGGCGGGCCCCGGTCGTCGACCGGGGCCCGCCGTGGAGGTGCGAGCGGAAGGGGTGCGTACCGTCCGGCTCAGCCGCCGGTGGCCGGACGGGGCGCCGCGCCGCGCACCGGGGCGCGGTCGGCGTGGGCCGGGCGGCGACTGCCGGCCGGGGTGAGCGGGGTCCGCTCGGAACGGATCAGGTGCGGACGGCCCGCGAGGTGGGCGGCGGGCCGGGCGCCCGGCTGGTGCCCCGCGGCCGGGACGGAACCGGAAGCGGAAGCCGACGCCGGGACCGGGACCTGCGCGGGCTCGGCCGGCTCGGGGTGCCGCAGGACGACCACCGGCTGCACGGACGGCACGGGCTGCACGGACGGCAGGGAGGGCACGGACGGCAGGGAGGGCACGGGCTGCGCCGACGGCTGCCCGGACGGCTCGGCGGCGACCCGCTGGAGCTGCCACTTGCCTCCGGCCGAGAGCAGCGGGACGAGCAGCCCGGTGAGGGCCTCGGGCACCTGCCCGGCCTCCACGAGGCTGCGCAGCCGTGCGCGCAGGTCGAAGACGTAGGCCTCGGCCATGGCGATGAGCGGCTCGAACCACGGCAGGGCCAGCAGCACGAGCAGGCCCGCGAGCCAGCCGAGCAGGACGTCGCTGACCCAGTGGGTGCCGAGGTAGACGGTGGTGGCGCCGACGCTCAGGGAGACCACGGCGGAGACCAGGGAGAGCACCCGGCGGGTGACCACGGTGGAGGCCAGGTAGGCCAGGATTCCCCAGGTCACCACGGCGTTGGCGGTGTGGCCGGAAGGAAATATATCGCCGCCCGCGAAGAGCTCGGCGGAGCCGATCTCGGTGGCGTAGTGCGGACCGAGCCGGCCGAGGCCCAGCTTGACGGCCCCCACGGTGACGTTGAGCAGCAGCAGGGCCACGCCGAGGGTGATCAGCGGGCGGAGGGTGTGCTGCCGCCAGGAGCGCCAGCCGAGCCAGGCGGCGACCATGACCGCGGTGGGGCCGCGCTGGCCCAGCACGACGAGGTAGTCCAGGAAGGCGTGGAGCTGCGGCCACTGCTCGTACGGCCGGAAGAACATGATCTGCCAGTCGAGGCGGACGAGCCAGGAAGTGGTCAGCACCGCGACGACGATTGCCAGGTAGAAGGCGAGGGTCGCTCCGAGGAGCACGACGCGGTGCCGGCTCATCCGCGGCGTTTGCAGATGAGCCGGTCGCTCTGGTTCCCGGTCCAGCCGGGCGAACACCCGCTCCAGTCTGGGCAGGATTTGGTCGGTACGCACTCAATCGACGTTACCGCGCGCCGATGGGCGGCCCGGTCGAATCACACGCTTTGTGATGACCATGTGATGTGGAGTTGGTCTCACGCGGGACTTAATTCCCGGTATTCGGTCTTTGGCCGGAGCGGTGGAGGTCCCTTCCTCCGGTCTTTTCCTCGCACACTTAGGCCGCATTTATCGGTCCTGGTCAATTGCTTTGCCAGAAGGTGGAACGGAACGACCCATTCCGTGATCTCTGACCTACGGGGGCCCCGAACCGTTCAGCCAGAAGGCCCCGTACGCGGCCGAGACGGCGGCCGCCGCGCCCAGCACCGCGGCCGCCCGGCCCGTCCGCCACCGGGCCAGCGCCAGTGCCGGCGGGAACACCAGCGGGAAGGCGGGGAGCAGCAACCGGGGCTTGGAGCCGAAGTACCCGGAGGCGCACAGGGCCAGCGCCACCACGATCCCTGCGTACACCAGCAGCGGCGCCGGCTGGCGCCGCCGCACGCAGAGCGCGTACAGCCACAGCACCAGCGCGACCCCGGCGATCAGTCCGATCCCGGCGGGAAAGGCCGGCGAGGCCAGCCGGTCACCGATGAACCGGGCGAACGCCCAGCCGCCGTCGAACCCGTTGCCCCAGCCGCCCTGTACGTCGAGGTACCCGGTCAGGCCGCCTCCCGTGCGCGCGCCCACCCACAGCACGTACGCCGCCGCGCCGAGCGGGGCCAGCAGCGCTCCGGCCACCGGCCGCCAGGAGCGCTCCCCGCCGCGCAGGGCCAGGGCGGCGGCCACCCACACCGCCGCGACCACGGCGGCTCCGACCGGGCGGGTCAGCCCCGCCCCGGCCGCGAGCAGGCCGGCGGTGAGCCAGTGCCCGCGCAGGACCCCGTACAGGCTCCAGGCGGCCAGCGCGGTGAACAGCGATTCGCTGTACGCCATCGACTGGACGATCCCAACGGGCAGCGCGGCCCAGACCGCGACGGCGAACACCCCGGCCCGGCGGCCGTGGAGGAATTCCGCGACCGCGAAGATCCCCCAGGCCGCGGCGAGCCCGGCGAGCGCCGACACCACCAGTCCCGCGGATCCGTATCCGAGCCCGGTGACGGCCGAGACCAGCCGCTCCAGCCAGGGCAGCAGCGGGAAGAAGGCCAGGTTGGAGTGGACGTCGCCGTTCGGGAGCGCCACCTCGTACCCGTACCCCTCGGCGGCGATCCGGGCGTACCAGAGGGAATCCCAGCGGGCCGAGAGCAGGGTGTGCGCACTGCTGCCGGCCACCGCCCCCCACACCGCGAGCACGGTCAGCCCGAGCAGCCGCAGCGCCACGAACACGGCCAGAGCGGGCGCGGCCCGGCGAAATCCAAGATCCTTCACGGGCATGATTATCGAGGTCGGGGGCAGTGGTGCCTGGGCAGGAGGGGCCGGGGTGGAACGAGTGGCGCACACCACAGCGCAGTCGGCGGCGTGATGAGAGCTTGACCACGTGTCGGACAGCCGAACTCGCGTACGCTGACTCTTCACTCGCGTGTCGACGCCGGACCCCGTAGGACGCCACCCTCCCCATCCGTGGCCCCGAAAAACGCTGGTCCGCCGAGTGCGAGGGATCACCTGGGAGGTACATGCATGTCGGGGACGAACGTGACCGGCGACAGGAACCCTTCCCCCTGGCAGCGACTGCGGCGACTCGGCGCGGCCTCCGGCGGGGCCAACCGCTGGGCCGTCCTTGCGGTCCTCTGCGTGAGCCTGGTGCTCGTCGCGCTCGACGCGACGATCCTGCACGTGGCCATCCCCTCCGTCACCGAAGACCTCCGTCCCGGCCCGATGGAACTCCTCTGGATCGTCGACGCCTACCCGCTGGTCTGCGCCGCCCTCCTCATCCTCTTCGGCACCCTCGGTGACCGCATCGGCCGCCGCCGCGTCCTGCTCCTCGGCTACGGCCTCTTCGGCGCGGCCTCGGCCATGGCCGCCCTGGCCGACAACGCCCAGGTCCTGATCGCGGCCCGCGCCCTGCTGGGCGTCGGCGGCGCGATGATCATGCCCGCCACCCTGTCGATCCTGCGCCAGGTCTTCCCCGACCGGCGCGAGCGGGCCCTCGCCGTCGGCATCTGGACCGCCGTCGCCGCCGTGGGCGCGGCCAGTGGCCCCGTCCTCGGCGGCTTCCTGGTCCAGCACTTCTGGTGGGGCTCCGTCTTCCTCATCAACATCCCGCTCATGATCATGATCCTGCCGCTGGGACGGTGGCTGCTGCCCGAGTCCAAGGGCACCTCCGAGGGGCCCTGGGACGTGTTCGGCGCGCTCATGGCCGCCGGCGGCGTGCTCGGCGCGGTCCTCGGGGTCAAGCGGCTGGGCGCGGAGCGCCATCTCGCCGACCCGCAGGCACTGGTCCCCTTGCTGATCGGCGCGGCACTCCTCGTCCTCTTCGTCAGGCGCCAGAAGCGCCGCGCGCACCCGCTGATCGACATGCGGATGTTCTCCCGGCCGGCCTTCACCACCTCCGTGGGCTGCATCGTGCTGGCCATGCTGGCGCTGGTCGGACTGGAACTGATCGCCGTCCAGTACCTCCAGCTCGTGCTGCACCTGAGCCCGCTGGAGACGGGGCTGCGCCTGCTGCCGCTCACCTTCGCCGCGATGGCGGCCGGCGCGACCGGCTCCTACACGCTGGCCCGGACCGGGCCGCGCAGGATGGTCTCGCTGGGCTTCGTACTGACCGCCGGCGCGGTGCTCCTGCTGACCTTCATGGGTCAGCAGGACCGACCGGTCCTCCTGACAGTCGGCTTCATCCTGCTCGGCTTCGGCCTCCAGACCACCCTCTTCGCGGCCTACGAGTCCATGCTGAGCGAGGCTCCGGCCGCGACGGCCGGCGGCGCCGCCTCCATCGGGGAGACCTCCTACCAGCTCGGTGCGGGCATGGGCATCGCCCTGCTGGGCAGCGTGATGAACGCGGCCTACGCGCCCGGCCTGACCTCGGTTCCGGGTGTCTCGGCGGCCGACTCCGCAGGCGCCTCCCACTCGCTGGGCGAGGCCTACCAGATCGCGTCGCGGCTCGGCGGACCGGCGGGCGAGGCCCTGTTCTCGGCCGCCCGGCACTCCTTCGTCCACGGGCTGCACGTCACCCTGCTGGTGAGCGCGGCGCTGCTCCTGGCGGGCGCGGCGATGGCCCTGAAGCTCCCCCGCACGATGGAGTGCGCGGACCCCGAAGCGGAGCCGGTCCGGATCCCCGCACAACAGGGCGCCGAGCCCCCGGCCACCTCCCCCGGCCCCCGCATCCCGGCCCAGCCCACCCCCGACCACGACCCGGCCCTCGGCCACCCGGCCTGACCTTCAGCCACCCGGCCTGACCTTCAGCCGTCCGGTCTGCGCCTTCAGCCGTCCGGGGCCTTTCGAGCCGTCCGGGGCCTTTCAGCCGTCCGGCGTTTGAGGACCGGGGTCTGGGGCGGAGCCCCAGGGGGTCCGGGCACAGCCCGGTACCCCTTCCCAGCCCCGCCGGCGTTTGAGGCGCGGGTCAGGGCAGAGCCCTGGGAACGGAGGAAGGGCGGGTAGGGGACTTCGCCCCCGCAGGGCCCCGCACCGGCACGGGACCGCTACGCCCGCGCCCCCACCGGACCGCGACTCGCGGACGGCTCCGGCCGGGGCGGCACAGCCGACGGCCCCGGGGCCGGCACGGCCGGCACGGCCGGCACCGTCGGCGAGACCGGGGGTGCCGCGGGTCCAGGCGCATCCTGCCGCGCCGCCGGCAGCACCAGCATCGTCCCGATCCGCAGCACCTCCGGCCGAGGCCCGATCACCCCCCGGTTCGCCGCGTAGAGCTCCGGCCATCCCCCCCGCACCCGGTGCCGCCGCGCAATCGCCACCAGCGTGTCCCCCTTCCGCACCACGTGCATCCGCCCCGCCAGCCCGTACCGCTTCGCGCACACGGGCCACGCCTCCCAGCCCTGGCTCCCGAGCAGCTCCTCCCCCACCCGGATCTGCTGCTCCCGCGTGGCGAGGTCCGCCCTCGGCGCGAAGACAAGCCCCCCGTGCTCCTCCCACGTCGGCTGCCAGAACTGCAGTCCGCCGTAGAAGCCGTTGCCCGTGTTCACCGCCCAGCGGCCCCCGCTCTCGCAGTCGGCCACGCAGTCCCAGGGCCACTGACCGCCGGGCCCGCAGTCCACCGACCGGCCGGGCGCCCCCGGCCTCGGCGGAGGCGGCGCCGCGACCGCCTCCGCGACCGCCGCAGCGGGCGACGCCAGTACGGCCACCACCAGCACCAGCGCCGCCGCGCCCGCCCCACCCGGAACCCCGAAGTTGCGCATCGCGTCACGCTACGCAGCCCCGTACCACCCCCCGCGCTCGCCACACCGCGCCCCGCGCGCCCCCACCCGCTCGGCCCACCGGCCAAACGACCAGCACCGGCCATCAACTGCGCACAACCAAAAAAGAGTTGGCACGAAAACAACGGCCCGGTCGGACCGTTCACTCCTTCGGGGGTCCGGTTCGATTCCGTTCCCTCAAATGGCGTGACCCCGGCCGCCACTCCCCCGTTGAGCCCGGCGAGCCGGAACCCCCCGGCCCCGCACGCCTAGTCCGAGGAGCCACCCCGTGCCGCGCATGCTCGAAGTCAGTGATGAGGTACGTGCCGAGATCGGCGACGAGGAGGCCGAGCGGCTGCTCGCAGGTGACGGATCCCCGGGCAGCTACGACTGCACTTCCTGCCGCACCCCCGGCGACTCCGAGCGCGAGCAGACCAGCACCGTGCTGTTCGTCGGCGACGAGACGGCCGTCCTGGCCTTCGCCCACGCCGGCTGCATCCCCTCGCAGGTCGTCTCCGTGCCCGAGGCGGACCTCCAGGGCGCCGTCCGCTCCATCACGGGCGACAGCCCCGCCCCGGCGGCCGGCTCCGCCGGTGACGTACCGCAGTCCGTGCCCGGCGGCCAGGCCGTCCTCGGGATCACCAGCGGCCTGATCCTGATCAACGGGGAACTGCACCCCGCCCTCGTGGTGGAGCCGACCGCGCCCATCGCGCGCCCCGGCACCACCGGACCCGGCGACGACTTCCTCCCGCTCCTCATCGAGCAGGGCTTCATCCCCATGACCGACACCGAAGAGGTCCCGCAGGCCCTGACCGGCTGGTCGATCCTGCTCGCCGCGGGCCAGCTGCACTCGGTGCTCCAGCCCGGCCAGATCGCCTGGTGGCAGGCGCACCGGCCGCTGTCGGTCACCGACGGCTGGCGGGCCGCCGTCAACAAGACGCAGCGCGTCCTGGTGTACGCCGCCCCCGTCGGCACCATCGGCCAGCAGCCCCGCGAGGACCTGCTCCGCGACGCCCTGGACAAGGCCGCCCGCAACGGCAAGCTCGTCGCCGCCTCGATGCCCCTGGCGGGTACCCCGGGCGCCTGAGGCCCCGGCTCCCGGGACCTTCCCCGGGCTCCCGTCCCCGCTCTGCCTTCCGTCCCCGAGACGGCCGTCCGACCCCCGCCCAGGGGGCCGGACGGCGTGCGCCGGGGGTGCGCGGTCCGTCCCGCGCACCCCCGGCGATCTGCGTTTTCCGCCCCGCCACCCCGCATCCGAGGGCCGCCGGGTTCGTTGGCTGATACGTGCATTCCTACGATGTCTCCCGCGCCCCGTCCTATCCGAGCAGCGTCCCCCCGATGCGCCCCGTACGGGAGCTGGGGAGCTCTCCGGCCGCCTCGCACACGCCCATCTACGACACGCTGTACTCGGAGTACCTGCGCGCCTTCCGGGCCCTGCCCGGCGACCGCACGGGCGAGGAGGACCTCGGCTTCACGGCGTTCTCGTACGGGGGCTCCTACAGCGGCGCGTACGGCAGCGGAGCGGGCACGTACGGCAGCGGCGCCGCGGGCTCCCCGATCTCCTACGGAAGCGGCTGGAACGGTTCCTCATGGCAGCCGACGGGACAGCACGCCGGGCAGCCGGCGGACGCCTGGCAGCCCTCGCCCGCTCCGCAGCCGCAGTACTCGTACGCCGGCGCCGGATACGCGAACGGGCGACAGCACCAGACCGGGATGCAGCACATCCCGGCGGCCCTGCCGCCCGCTCCGCGCCGGGGCTACTAGCCCCGGGCCCTACTGGCGTCGCACTACATCTTGCGCTTGTGCTGCGCACCGCGCTTCTCGCGGACGCGGACCGAGATGTGGATCGGGGTCCCCTCGAAGCCGAACTCCTCGCGCAGGCGGCGCTCGATGAAGCGGCGGTAGCCGTGCTCCAGGAAGCCCGAGGCGAAGAGGACGAACCGCGGCGGCTTGCTGCCCGCCTGCGTACCGAACAGGATGCGCGGCTGCTTGCCGCCACGGATCGGGTGCGGGTGGGCGGCGACGACCTCGCCGAGGAAGGCGTTCAGACGGCCGGTCGGGATGCGCGTCTCCCAGCCGGCGAGCGCGGTCTCGATGGCCGGGACCAGCTTCTCCATGTGGCGGCCGGTGAGCGCCGAGACGTTCACCCGGGGCGCCCAGGCGACCTGCTGCATCTCGGTCTCGATCTCGCGCTCGAGGTAGTAGCGGCGCTCCTCGTCGAGGTCGTCCCACTTGTTGTACGCGATCACGATCGCGCGGCCCGCCTCGACGGCCATGGTGATGATGCGCTGGTCCTGGACGGAGATCTGCTCGGTCGTGTCGATCAGGATGACCGCGACCTCCGCCTTCTCCACGGCGGCGGCCGTGCGCAGCGAGGCGTAGTAGTCCGCGCCCTGCTGGAGGTGGACCTTCTTGCGGATGCCCGCGGTGTCGATGAACTTCCAGGTGACCCCGCCGAGCTGGATCAGCTCGTCGACCGGGTCGCGGGTGGTGCCGGCCATCTCGTTGACGACGACGCGGTCCTCCTTGGCGACCTTGTTCAGGAGGGAGGACTTGCCGACGTTCGGGCGGCCGATGAGCGCGATCCGGCGCGGACCGCCGACGGCGGTGCCGAAGGTCTGCTCGGGCGCCTCGGGCAGGGCCTCCAGAACGGCGTCGAGCATGTCGCCGGTGCCGCGGCCGTGCAGGGAGGAGACCGGGTGCGGGTAGCCGAGGCCCAGCGACCACAGCGAGGCCGCGTCGGACTCGCCGCTCTGGCCGTCGACCTTGTTGGCGCACAGGACGACGGGCTTGCCGGCCTTGCGCAGCAGGCGCACGACGGCCTCGTCGGTGTCGGTGGCGCCGACCTTGGCGTCGACGACGAAGACGACGGCGTCGCAGGCGTCGATGGCGTACTCGGCCTGGGCGGCGACGGAGGCGTCGATGCCGAGGACGTCCTGCTCCCAGCCGCCGGTGTCGACGACCTTGAAGCGGCGGCCGGCCCACTCGGCCTCGTAGGTGACGCGGTCGCGGGTGACGCCGGGCTTGTCCTCGACGACCGCCTCGCGGCGGCCGATGATCCGGTTCACCAGGGTCGACTTGCCGACGTTCGGGCGGCCGACGACGGCGAGGACCGGGAGCGGGCCGTGGCCGGCTTCCTGGAGAGCGCCCTCGACGTCCTCGATGTCGAAGCCCTCTTCCGCGGCGAGCTCCATGAACTCCGCGTACTCGGCATCGCCAAGTGCTCCGTGGTCTTGCTGGTCGTTCATGAAGTCCGTTCCTCGTCGTTCGTGGTGATCGGTGGGGCCCGCGCAGCGCGGTTCCACTACTAGGTCAAGTCTCGCTCAGCGCCCGGTGAGGCGCTTGGCGTCGGCCAGGTGGGCGGTCAGCCGGTCCTGGATGCGTACGGTGGCCTGGTCCAGCGCGGTACGGGTACGGCGGCCACTGCCGTCCCCGGCGTCGAAGGCATCGCCGAAGACGATGTCGACCCTGCTCTTCAGCGGCGGCAGGGCCTTGACGACCCTGCTGCGCCGCTCGGTGCTCGCGAAGACGGCGACCGGCACGATGGGTGCGCCGGCCCGGACCGCGAAGTACGCGAGGCCCGCGCGCAGCGAGGCGAAGTCGCCTTCGCCCCGGGTGCCCTCGGGGAAGATCCCCAGGGCCCCGCCGTTCTCCAGTACGCCCAGCGCACGGCTGACGGCGGTCCGGTCGGTGCCGGAGCGGTCCACCTTGACCTGCCCGATCCCTTCGAGGAAGGGGCCGAGCGGACCGACGTACGCCTCCTTCTTGATCAGGAAGTGCAGCGGCCGGGGCGCGGTGCCCATGAGCATGGGTCCGTCGATGATGTGCGAGTGGTTCACGGCCAGGATGACGGGGCCGGTGGCGGGGACCTTCCAGGCTCCCAGCACGCGCGGCTTCCAGAGGCCGTACATGAGCCCGATGCCGATCCTCCGGCCGACCGCCGCACCCTTGAGGGAGGGCGTATCGCTCACGCGCGGCCCCGCTTCTCTTCCACGAGGGTGACCACGCACTCGATGACCCGGTCGAGCGTGAGCTCGGTGGTGTCCACCTCGACCGCGTCGCCGGCCTTGGCCAGCGGAGAGGTCTTGCGGCCGGAGTCGGCGGCGTCGCGCTTGATCAGCGCCTCCTTGGTGGCCGCGAGGTCCACGGCCTCCTTGCCCCGCAGCTCGCCGCTGCGGCGGGCCGCGCGGGCCTCGGCGGAGGCGGTGAGGAAGATCTTCAGGTCGGCGTCGGGCAGCACGGTGGTGCCGATGTCGCGGCCCTCCACGACGATGCCCTCGGCCTCGTCGGCCGCCTCGGCGGCGATGGAGCGCTGGAGCTCGGTGATCAGGGTGCGCACCTCGGGGACCGCGCTCACGGCGCTGACCTTCGAGGTGACCTCCTGGGTCCGGATCGGGCCGGAGGCGTCCTGGCCGTCGACGGTGATGGTGGGGGCGGACGGATCGGTGCCGGACACGATGACGGGCTTGCCCGCCGCGAGGGCGATCGCCTGCGGGTCCTCGATGTCGATGCCGTTGGTGATCATCCACCAGGTGATGGCCCGGTACTGGGCACCGGTGTCCAGGTAGCGCAGCCCGAGCTTGGCGGCCACGGCCTTGGAAGTGCTGGACTTGCCCGTGCCGGAGGGACCGTCGATGGCGACGATCACGGCGGTCGGAGCTGCGGTTTCCACGGTGCGGGCACCTTCCTGGTTGCGCGTACGTGTCCGGGCGCGCCAATAGCGCCCCTCCTCCAGGTTACCGGGCTTTTCGCCGCCGCCCGCCGGGGCGTCGGCGGGCGGGCCCGGGGCGGGTGCGGAGGGGGCGCGGGACGGGCCCGGTGCGGGCGCGGGCCCGCCCCGGGAGGCCGAGGCCCTACGGCTGGCGCAGCGCCCAGCCGCGTTCGCGCAGCTCGGCCTGGAGGCCGGGGACGGCCCGGGGTTCGACCATCAGCTGGACCAGGCCCGCCTGCTGCCCGGTCGCGTGCTCGATCCGCACGTCCTCGATGTTGACCCCGGCCCGGCCGGCGTCGGCGAAGATCCGGGCGAGCTCGCCCGGCTGGTCGGAGATGAGGACGGCCACCGTCTCGTAGACCGTCGGCGCGGCCCCGTGCTTGCCGGGGACCCGGACCCGGCCCGCGTTGCCGCGGCGCAGTACGTCCTCGATGCCTGCCGCCCCGTCCCGGCGCTTGGCCTCGTCGGCCGACTGGAGGCCCCGCAGGGCTTCCACGGTCTCCTCCAGGTCGGCGGCGATCCCGGAGAGGACGTCCGCCACGGGTCCCGGGTTGGCGGAGAGGATCTCCACCCACATCCGGGGGTCGGAGGCGGCGATCCGGGTCACGTCGCGGATGCCCTGTCCGCACAGCCGCACCGCGGTCTCGTCGGCCTCCTCCAGCCGGGCCGCGACCATGCTGGAGACGAGCTGCGGGGTGTGGGAGACGAGCGCGACGGCCCGGTCGTGCGCGTCGGCGTCCATGACCACCGGGACGGCCCGGCACAGGGCCACCAGCTCCAGCGCCAGGTTCAGCACCTCGTGGTCGGTCTCCCGGGTCGGCGTGAGCACCCAGGGCCGGCCCTCGAAGAGGTCGGCGGAGGCCGCGAGCGGTCCGGACTGCTCCTTGCCCGCCATCGGGTGGGTGCCGATGTACGCCCTGGTGTCCACGCCGAGCGCGTCCAGCTCCCGGCGCGGTCCGCCCTTGACGCTGGCCACGTCCACGTAGGCGCGGGCCAGGTCACGCCCTATGGCGTCGGCGAGGGCGGCGGCCACATGGGCGGGCGGTACGGCGATGACCGCGAGGTCTGCCTTGCCCTGGTAGGGCTCCTCGGTGCCGGCGCCCAGCGCGGCGGCCGTACGGGCCTGGCCCTGGTCGCGGTCGGACAGGTGGACGGCGATGCCGCGGGCGGCCAGGGCGAGCGCCGCGGAGGTGCCGATCAGTCCGGTTCCGATGACGACGGCGGTTCTCACGGGGTGTGCTCCAGGGGTACAGGGGTGTGGCGGCGGTGCGGTGCCAGCCTCAGGGTAGCCAGCGGGAACGGCGCGAGGACCCGGCGTCCCGTCCGCTGGGACGGGACGCCGGGTCCTCGGGAACGGCCCCCGGACGGACCGGGGTCGCTCGGAGTCGCTCGCGGTCGCTCAGAGGCCCTGCTGCTTGATGATGTCCTCCAGCGAGCCGCTCGGGATCGACCCGCCGGGGGTCAGCTTGTCCACGGCCTGCGGGAGCGCCTGCGCGATCTGGTCGGCGGCGGCCTCCGGGGTGACGCCCGCCTGCTCGGCGACCTTGGCCAGGGTCTCGTCCGGCAGGGCCTTGGCGATCTCCGGGCCGCTGACCGGCTGGTTCTCGCCGGTACCGACCCAGGACTGGGCCTGGTCGGTCAGACCCGACTTGGTCAGCATGTCCAGCAGCCCGCCGAGCGGGTTGCTGCCCGCGCCTGCGGCCTGGGCGCCGCCGGCACCGCCGCCGCCCATGAGGGCGCCGAGGAGGGAGCCGAGGATGTTGCCGCCGCCACTGCCGCCCTGCCCGCCGCTGCCGCCGAGAAGGCCGCCGAGAAGGGAGCCGAGGTCGTTGCCCGCCATGGTGATGCCTTTCGAAGAGGGACCGGGCACGCGGAAATCTGCGGACCCGGCTTCGAGATACGGACAATGTCACCCAACTCGGGCGCGTCTGCCACTTGACGCAGAGCCGTGCACCGACTGCGGTAGAACGAGCGGCATGATCTTCCACCTCGTACCGCTCGCCGACTGGACCGCCGATCCCGGGCGCCCGTACGCGCCGCCCTCCCTCGACTCCGAGGGTTTCGTGCACTGTTCGGCGGATCCGGAGACGGCGCTGGCGATCGCCGCCTCGCACTACGGCGGCGTACCGGGGACCCTGCTCGCCGTGGAGCTCGACGAGCGCGCCCTCACCTCCGAGGTCCGCCGGGAGGGTGAACCGGGCATCCGCTACCCGCACGTCCACGGACCGCTGAACCGGGACGCCGTGGTGCGCGTGTGGGAGGTGGTACGCGCCCCCGGTGCGCCGGCGGGACTCGTTCCCTGGCCTCCGGAGGGCTGAGTCGACGCGTGGCGGGGTGTTGCTGAGACCCGTCACGCGCCAGGATGCCTCTCGCCATCCCGGCGATCACCCGAGGAGAAGTCATGAGCGACCCCACCCGCGCCGCCCGGCGCACGGTACTTGCGGCCGGAGCGAGCGTCCTGGCAGGCGGCGTGCTGACCGCCTGCGGCGGAGCCGACGAGACGAAGCCGTCGTCCGAGGGCGGCAGCGCGCCCACGGGGCAGAGCCCCACACCCGCTGCGGCCGGCAACACCAAGGCCCTGCTCAAGTCCTCGGAGGTGCCGGTCGGCGGCGGCACGGTCCTCAAGGACGAGAAGCTGGTCGTCACCCAGCCGACGGCGGGCGACTTCCGCTGCTTCACCGCGGTGTGCACGCACTCGGGCTGCCTGGTGAACAAGGTGGAGGCCGGCACGATCGACTGCCCGTGCCACGGCAGCAAGTTCAAGGACACGGACGGCGCGGTGGCCAAGGGCCCGGCCACCAAGCCACTGGCGGAGAAGAAGATCACCGTCTCCACGGCGGGCGAAATCTCGCTCGCCTAGTCCGGGTCCGCAGCACTAGCCTCACGGGATGAACGAGGCCAACCAGCACAAACCCACGCCCGACCCGCTCGAACTCACGCTGGTCAGGGACCACACGGTCTACTCGTGCGTGATCGGTTCGAGGGCGTTCGGCCTGGCGACGGAGGCGAGCGACACCGACCGGCGCGGTGTCTACCTCGCCCCGACACCGCTGTTCTGGCGCTTCGAGAAGCCGCCGACGCACGTGGACGGACCCCGGGACGAGGAGTTCTCCTGGGAGCTGGAGCGCTTCTGCGAACTCGCGCTGCGCGCCAACCCGAACGTCCTCGAGGTCCTCCACTCCCCCCTGGTGGAGGACCTCACCCCGGTCGGCGAGGAACTCCTCTCGCTCCGCGGGGCGTTCCTCTCCCGCCGGGCCCACATCAGCTTCAGCCGGTACGCCGTCTCCCAGCGCGGCAAACTCCTCGGCGACCTCCGCAACCACGGCGCCCCGCGCTGGAAGCACGCCATGCACCTGCTGCGCCTGCTCCTGTCCTGCCGCGACCTGCTGCGCACGGGCCGCCTGGTGATCGACGCGACCCCGTACCGCGACCGCCTCCTCGCTGTCCGCCGCGGCGAGCTGACCTGGGAGGAGGTCGACGCCTGGATGACCCTCCTGACCGAGGAGACCGAGGCCGCCCTCCCGACGACCCCCCTCCCCGAAACCCCGGACCTCCCCCGGGTGGAGGACTTCCTCCTGCGCACCCGCCGCGCATCGGCAACGGCCTAACCCAGCCGCCGCCGCACGACGAACTCGTCGAGCGCGTCGAAGGCCGCCGGCTGCTCCGGCAACGACGAAGCCTCCCGGGCCGCCTCCAGAACCCCGTGCAGGGCCCCGAAGTCCCGTTCCACCCGCGCGATGTCGATGCCTGCGGCCGCGCCGTGCTCGGCCTCGGCCTTGGCCTCGATCAGCCCGGCCAGATAGGCCGGTGCCTCCGGCACCTCGTCCAGCAGCGTGGGCAGGTGTGCCTGCACCTGCGCCGTGCGCATCAGGTGGATGCCCGTGAGCAGCGCCCGGAACGTGTAGAGCAGCGGCTTGAGCTCGGCCGTCTTCCCGAAGAGCCGCCACTGCGTGTTCGCGAACCCCCGGTAGTGGTGGGCGTGGTGCGAGGTCAGCACTGCGGGCGCCAGGGAGACCAGCTCCTCGTGCGCCGGCGTCGTGTGCACCACCAGGGGGGACAGCAGCTGTTCCAGGACGTAGCCGTTGCGGTTCAGCATCAGCCGGACGAACTTGCACAGGTCGTGCGTGACCAGGTCCATCTCCGTGCCGTCCCGGAACCACATCCGGCTGCGCGTCTCCTGCGGGTCGCGGAGCGAGAGCAGCTCCGCCGCCGGCAGCAGGTGCGCCCCGCGCAGGTCGACGTCGGAGTCCTTGGAGGGGAATCCGTACAGGTGGGCGCCCGAGACCGTTGCGAAGAGCAGCGGGTCCGGCTGCTCCGCGACGACGGCGGTCAGGTCGGTGTCCAGGGCGTTCATCACGTCGAGCACCGCTCACGCGTCCCAGAGGGCGCCGAAGGACAGGAGTTCGGCGCGGTATTCGATGCGGCCCTCCCAGTCGCCGGGCCAGGCGTCCGCGCCGAGGTGGGCGCCCGCGAAGGCGCCGGCCAGGCAGGCGATGGAGTCGGAGTCGCCGGCCGTGCAGGCCGCGCGGCGCAGGGCCAGGAGGGGTTCCTCCGGGAAGAGCAGGAAGCACTGGAGGGCGGTGGCCAGGGCCTCCTCGGCGATCCAGCCCTCGCCGGTCGTGAGGCAGGGGTCGGTCTCCGGGGACGGGGTGCGCAGGGCCGCCGCGAGGCGGTCCAGGACCTCCAGGCACTCGTCCCAGCCGCGCGCCATGAAGGACTCGGCCGAGGCATCGGAGGCCGTCCGCGTCCAGAGGTCTCCGAGCCAGCGCTCGTGGTAGCGGGTGCGGTTCTCCAGGGCGTACGAGCGCAGTTGCCCGACCAGGCCGGTCACCTCCGTGCCCTGCGCCAGCAGGAACACCGCCCGCGCCGTGAGGTCGGAGGCGGCCAGTGCCGTGGGGTGGCCGTGGGTCAGGGCCGACTGGAGCTGGGCCGCGCCGGCCCGCTCCTCCTCCGTCCAGCCCGGCACCAGCCCGATGGGAGCCACCCTCATGTTCGCCCCGCAGCCCTTGGACCCGAGCTGGCTCGCGTCGCGCCAGTCCCGCTCGGGGTGGTTGAGGAGGCTGCAGGCCTTCAGGCACGTGCGGCCCGGGGCCCGGTTGTTCTCCGGGGAGTGGTACCAGTCGACGAACTCCTCCCGGACCGGGCGGGCGAGGCGCAGCGGGCCCACCCGGCCCCGCTCCCCGGCGGTCCGCATCCCCCGGGCGAGGGCCAGCGTCATCTGGGTGTCGTCCGTGACGATCGCCGGCCTGGGCAGGTCCATCTGCCGCCACGGGCCGGTCTTCGCGAGGATCCCGGGGACGTCGTTGAACTCCGTCGGGAAGCCGAGGGCGTCTCCCAGGGCCAGTCCGATCAGGGATCCCGTCGCGGCCCGCTTCGTGTTCGTCGGCTTCATAGGCTTCGTCGGCTTCATGGGCGGGTTCGTCATCGCGTGTGTCCTTCCGAAGGGCGCAGCAGGGGCGGGTGCAGGGTGTTGGCGGGGCCGGGCCGGTAGAGCGCGGCCGGTTTGCCGCGGCCGCCGGTGAGCCGGGCCGCTCCGGGCACGGCCTCGACGAAGCCGGGCGTGGCCAGGACCTTGCGGCGGAAGTTGGGGCGGTCCAAGGCGGTGTCCCAGACGGTCTCGTAGACGGCCTGGAGCTCGCCGAGGGTGAACTCGGGCGGGCAGAAGGCGGTGGCCAGGCAGCTGTACTCCAGCTTCGAGCCGACGCGGGACCGGGCGTCCGCGAGGATCTCCTCGTGGTCGAAGGCCAGTCCGAAGGCCGGGGCGCAGGCCTCCCCCACCGGCACCCAGCGGGCCCGGTCCGCGTCTCCGCCGCCCCCGGCCACCGGTTCCGGCAGGTCGGGGACGAGCGCGGTGAAGGCCACGGAGACCACCCGCATGCGGGGGTCCCGGTCCGGTTCGCTGTAGGTGCGCAGCTGGTCCAGGTGGAGGGCGTCGATCACCTGCGCCGACAGGCCGGTCTCCTCGGCCAGTTCGCGCCGGGCGGCCGTCTCCGCCGACTCCCGCGGCAGCAGGAAGCCGCCGGGCAGCGCCCAGGCCCCCGCGTACGGTTCCTGCCCGCGCCGGATCAGCAGCACGTGCAGGGTCCCGCCGCGCACGGTGAAGACGGCGAGGTCGACGGTCACCGCGAAGGGTGCGAAGGCGTGCGGGTCGTACCCGGGGCTGCGCCCGGGTCCAGGTCCAGGTCCGGTGTCACTCATCGGCTCCGCTCCCCCGTCTGCCCGGCCACTCGCTCCGCGACGCGCTCCGGCAGCGGATCCGCGAACTGCCAGCCCTCCGCGAGGAGTCCGTCGACGGCGGCCACCGCCGCCGCCAGCCGCGCCCGGCGGTCCCCGCGGACCACCAGGTAGCGCTTGCCGGTCCGTTCCAGCTCCTCCAGGAACCGCCCCGTCATCCACGGCCGGAGCTCCGCGCCGTCGCGCAGCCCGTCGTCCTCGAAGGGCACGTCCGCGTGGTCGGTGAGCAGGTACAGGTCCCGCCGCGTCCCGGCGGCGATCCGCTCGGCCTCCGCGCTGCGCCCGCCCATGTACCGCTCGTGCCAGATCCCGGTGGCGAAGGAGTCCGTATCGCAGAAGAGCACCGGAGATCCCAGCCGGGCCGCCCGCTCCTCCTCCGCGTCCTGCCGACGCGCGATCACCGGGAACTCCGCCGAGGTGAAGCTCACGTCGGCCCAGGTCGCCGCCGGGTCCGCGGCGCGCGCGGCCGCGAGCCGCTCCTCGCTGTAGCGCCGGCCGTATTCGGCGACCCAGCCCGTCTTCGCCCACACGCCGCCGCGCCCCCGCCAGTGCTCGGCCAGGGCCCGCGACAGCGTGGTGGTGCCGGTGGACTCGGCGCCGAGTACGACGATCCGCCGGGTCAGCGCCGCCCGTACGGCGGGCCCGAGGAACTCCCAGTTCCCGACGGGGTCGGCCCGTACGGCCGTACCGGACACCGGGAAGAGGGTGCGGTCCAGGTCCACGCAGACCTCCTCGGCGCCGAACCGCCGCGCGAGCTCGGTCCCGTAGGCCTCGGACGTGAAGACCGCGTCGACCGGGCGGCGCACCGCGCCCCGGAAGATCGCCATGTGCGCCTCCCAGACGGCCGGGTCGTGGAGGTCGACCGGGATGTCGTCGACCGCGCCGACGACCTCGGCGCCCGGGTGCGCCTCGCGCATCCAGGCGACCCGGTCGGCGAGCGGTACGGACTCCACCGAGGCCGCGCAGACCAGTACGGTCAGCCGCTCGCACTGGTCCTGCGCGGTGCGCACCAGGTGGTGGTGGCCGGCGTGCGGCGGATAGAACTTGCCGAGGACCAGGCCGTGTCCGTGGCGCTTCATGCCGCCGCCGCCAGCGCGTCGCGGGCCGGGAGCGCCCGGCGCCAGCCGAGCAGTCCGGCCACGCACAGGGCGAGGAAGCCGGCGTAGAGCAGGGAGGTCAGGTACAGCCCCTGGTAGGCGTACAGCGGGATGTACACGAGGTCGGCGGCGATCCACAGCCACCAGGACTCGACGAGCTTGCGGCACTGGCCGTACGTGGCCATGAGCGAGAGCCCGGTCGTGGCCGCGTCCCAGAACGGGACGGTGGAGTCGGTGACCCGGCCCAGCAGCAGCGTCAGGCCGAGCACCGCCACCGCCCCCGCCGCGGCCAGCACGGTCCACTCGGCGGCCGTGGTGCGGCGCACCGGCAGGGCCGTGGTGGTGCCAGGTCCACCCCCGTGGGTCCAGGACCACCAGCCGTACGCGGCGAGGGCGATGAAGACGATCTGCAGCCCGGCGCCGGCGTAGAGGCCCGCCTGGGCGAAGAGCACGATGAAGAAGACGTTGTTGGCGATGCCGATCGGCCAGTTGGCGATGTGCTGCCGGGCGACCAGCCAGACGCACACGGCCCCCGTGACGAACCCGAGGATCTCGGTCCAGCTCGTCTGCCATCCCATGACGCCCCCCAATCCTTTTATAGTCAGGTTGACTATAAAAGGATTGGGGGCGTCGCACAACCAAAAAAACCCGCGGCGCCCGAAGGCACCGCGGGTTCTGGAGGCCCGTGTGGGCCGGGGGTCCTACAGACCGACCTCGCGCATGAGCATGCCGACCTCGGTGTTGGTCAGGCGGCGCAGCCAGCCGGACTTCTGGTCGCCGAGCTCGATCGGGCCGAAGGAGGTCCGCACCAGCTTCTCGACCGGGAAACCGGCCTCGGCGAGCATGCGGCGGACGATGTGCTTGCGGCCCTCGTGGAGGGTCACCTCGACCAGGTAGTTCTTGCCGAGCTGGTCGACGACGCGGAAGTGGTCGGCGCGGGCGTAGCCGTCCTCCAGCTCGATGCCGTCCTTGAGGCGCTTGCCGATGTCGCGCGGCAGCGGGCCGGTGATGGCGGCGACGTAGGTCTTCTTCACGCCGTACTTCGGGTGCGTGAGGCGGTGGGCCAGCTCACCGTGGTTGGTGAGCAGGATGATGCCCTCGGTCTCGGTGTCGAGCCGGCCGACGTGGAAGAGACGCGTCTCACGGTTGGTGACGTAGTCACCGAGGCACTGGCGGCCGTCCGGGTCCTCCATGGTGGAGACGACGCCGGCCGGCTTGTTCAGCGCGAAGAACAGGTACGACTGGGTGGCGACGGTCAGGCCGTCGACCTTGATCTCGTCCGAGGGCTTCACGCGCTTGCCCTGCTCCAGGACGATCTCGCCGTTGACCTCGACGCGCGCCTGCTCGACGAGCTCCTCGCACGCACGGCGCGAGCCCATGCCGGCACGGGCGAGCACCTTCTGCAGACGCTCACCCTCCTCCTCGGCGCCCGGGAAGGTCTTCGGGGTCTTGATCACGGGCTTGTCGGCGTACCGGTCGCGCACGCGCTCCTCGATCCGCGCCTCCAGCTCGCGCGGCTTGGACTGGCCGCTGCGGGAGCCGGGGCCGATGCGCGGGCCGCCGGCGCCGCCGATGCCCGGGGTACGGGAGACCTTCGGGCCGCCCTTGGCGCCACCGCGGGCCGCAGCACCGCGTGCGCCGCCACCGCGGTTGCCGTCGGCCGCGCCGCGGGCACCGCCGCCGCCCGCCTTGGCACCGCCGCGGCCGTTGCGCTCACCCTCGGGGCCCACGTCGTAGCGACGCTCCTCGGGGCGCGGGTTGCGGATGCGGGGGGCCTCCTCGCGGTCACGGTCGGAGGAGCCGCCCTGGTAGCCGCCGGAGGAGCCGCCACCCTGGTAGCCACCGC
This sequence comes from Streptomyces tatrensis, assembly GCF_049310065.1. Classification (NCBI taxonomy): domain Bacteria; kingdom Bacillati; phylum Actinomycetota; class Actinomycetes; order Kitasatosporales; family Streptomycetaceae; genus Streptomyces; species Streptomyces tatrensis. Next base: position 2,261,941 of record NZ_JBMDLB010000011.1, read on the forward strand.
CGGAGGAGCCGCCGCGGGAGCCACCGCCCTGGTAGCCACCGCCCGAGCCACCGCCCGAGCTGCCGCCACGGGAGCCGCCACCCTGGTAACCGCCGCCGGAGGAGCCGCCACGGGAGCCACCGCCCTGGTAACCGCCGCCCGAGGAGCCTCCACGGGAGCCGCCGCCCGAGCTGCCGCCACCCTGGTAGCCGCCACCGGAGGAGCCGCCGCGGGCGCCGCCACCCTGGTAGCCACCGCCCGAGGAGCCTCCACGGGAGGCACCGCCCGAGCTGCCGCCACCCTGGTAGCCGCCACCGGAGGAGCCGCCACGGGCGCCGCCACCCTGGTAGCCACCGCCCGAGCTGCCTCCGCGGGAGCCGCCGCCCGAGCCGCTGCCGCCGCCGGAGCCGCCACCGCGGTAGCCACCGCCGCCGCCGCTGGAGGAGCCGCCGCGGGGGGAGCTACCGCGCCCGCCACCACCGCCGCCGCTGTTCCTGTTGCCGCCAGAGTTGCCGTTGCCGCTGCTTCGCATCAAAGTTCCGTCGTCTTGTCGTCTTCATCGGTATCCGGAGAGTCCGGATCGAACGACGGAACACCCTCTTGCGTCTCGGCTTCGATCGCGTCCGCCTCGGGGAGGAAGGGCGCGAGCTCCGGGAGCTCGTCCAGGCCACGCAGGCCCATCCGCTCCAGAAAGTAGTTCGTCGTCCTGTACAGGATCGCACCTGTTTCGGGTTCCGTCCCCGCCTCCTCCACCAGACCCCGCTGGAGGAGGGTGCGCATGACCCCGTCGCAGTTGACTCCGCGGACCGCCGAGACCCGCGACCGGCTGACCGGCTGGCGGTACGCGACGACGGCCATCGTCTCCAGCGCCGCCTGGGTGAGGCGGGCCTGCTGGCCGTCCAGGACGAAGGCCTCCACCGCCGGCGCGTAGTCCGCCCGGCTGTAGAACCGCCAGCCCCCGGCGACGAGCCGCAATTCGAATCCGCGGCCCTGGACCTCGTACTCGTCCACCAGCTCGCGCAGCGCCCGCGCGACCTCGCGGGGGGTCCGCTCCAGCACCTTGGCCAGGTGCGCCTCGGTCGCCGGCTCGTCCACGACCATGAGGACGGCCTCCAGGGCGGGCTTGAGCGCCAGCCCGGCGACGGGGGTCGCCGCGTCGTTCATTCCTTGACCTCCACGATCTGGTCGAACTCGTCCGTCACCGTCGGCATGCCGTCCCCGTCCCCGCCGCTCCAGCGCACGGTGAGCGTCTGCAGGGCCTCCTCCTGGTCCAGGACCACCGCCTTCTCCCGGTAGAGCTCCAGGAGGGCCAGGAAGCGCGCCACCACCGTCAGGGTGTCGGCGGCGTCCTCGGTGAGCTCCTGGAAGGTGGCCACGCCGCGCGCCTTGAGCAGCGCCACGACCAGCCCGGCCTGCTCCCGGACGCTCACGAGGGGCGCGTGGATGTGGTCCACGTACACCTGGGGCTTCGCCCGGGGCTGCATGGCCTTGACCGCGAGCCGCGCCAGCCCCTCGCCGCCGATGCCGATGACCACCTCGGGGAGCAGCTCGGCGAGGTGGGGCTCCAGCCCCACGGTGCGCGGGTAGCGCTTGCCCTCGGTCTCGGCCCGGTCCTGGAAGATCTCGGCGATCCGCTTGTACGCCCGGTACTGCAGCAGCCGCGCGAACAGCAGGTCCCGGGCCTCCAGCAGCGCGAGGTCCGCCTCGTCCTCGACCTCGGCGACGGGCAGCAGCCGGGCCGCCTTCAGGTCCAGCAGGGTGGCGGCGACGACGAGGAACTCTGTCGTCTGGTCGAGATCCCAGTCGGGCCCCATCGCACGGATGTACGCCATGAACTCATTGGTGACCTCGGACAGCGCGACCTCGGTCACGTCCATCTTGTGCCGGGAGATCAACTGCAGCAGCAGATCGAAGGGCCCCTCGAAGTTCCCGAGGTGCACCGTGAACCGCCCGTCCCCGACCGGGTCCGCCGCGGCCGCACCTTCGGCGCCTCCGACCGAGGACCCGGGAGGAGCCGCAGGAGGCCCCACGGGACCCGGCACGACCTCCTCGGCCTCCCCGACCGTCCCGGGGTCCTCGGAGACCCTCTCGGGGCCCTCGGGGCCCTCAGAGCCGCCCACGGGCCCCCAGGGGGCCTCCGGGGCGGGTACGGGCGCGGCAGACGGGCCGAGCGGGGCGGGTACGGAGAACTCCTCCTCCGGCACGGAGGCACCGGGCCCGCGGCCCAGCGAGCGGCGGGGCGGGAGGCCGGGTTCGGCGGGAGGGGGCATCGCGGTCCAGGGTGGTACGGAAGGAGCGGCTGATCGGGCCGTGGCCCAGTACCCAAGGCTCCCACGCGCTACGCCACGGAAGCAGCGGGGACCCGGGCAAATCCCCCAGGGCCAGCCAAGCCCGTCCGACACTCGAGGACCGCGGTCCGGGGCGGAGCCCCAGGACACCTCAGCCGTCCGGCGCTCGAGGACCGGGCTCCGGGGCGGAGCTCCGGGATCATCCAGCCCGTCCGGCGCTCGAGGACCGGGCTCCGGGGCGGAGCCCCGAGATCATCCAGCCCGTCCGGCGCCTGAGTACCGGGGTCTGGGGCGGAGCCCCGGGATCATCCAGCCCGTCCGGCGCTCGAGGACCGGGTCCGGGCAGAGCCCGGGGAACGGGCGAAGGGCGGGTAGGGGAACCTCACCCCCGCACAGCGGGCGGCACCGACGACTTCCGGCCTCCGGCCCCGCCCTCGGGACCCGCACCGCAGGGGGCCGACGGATCGACCCGCCCGCACCCCCGGAGGGCTCAGCGCCCCCGCAGCCGCCGAACCAGGATGCTCGCGTCGCCGCGGGACTCCAGGTCCGCCAGAACCACCGCGACGGCCTCCCGCACGATCCGCCCGCGGTCGACCGCCAGACCGTGCTCCCCGCGCAGCACCAGCCGCGCGTGTTCCAGGTCCATGAGCTCCTCGGCGGAGACGTAGACCGTGATCTTCTCGTCGTGCCGTTCGCGCCCGCTGGGCCGCCGGTTCGCACCCCGGCCCTGCCCCTTGACCCGACCGGGGGTGGGGGCGGGGACGGCGTTACCGGAACCTTCCTGCGGGCGCCGCTGCGGACCGACGCCCGGCTCCGTACCGGCCTCAGCCTCCCGGCTGCGACCCTCCCCCGCCGTGCCCTCCGCCGCCGACGCGGCGTGCTCGACTCCCCGCGACGACGGCGAGGACGACGTCAGCGCCATCCCCCCGGTCGTACGGAACAGTTCGTCGGCTCCGGGCAGACTCACTCGGCGGGACACCGGGCGAGCACCTCCCTGGCCAGCTGGCGATAGGCGGCGGCACCGACGGAGTTGGAGGCGTACGTGGTGATCGGCTCGCCGGCGACCGTGGTCTCCGGGAACCGCACCGTACGGCCGATGACCGTGTGGTAGACGTGGTCGTCGAAGGCCTCGACGACGCGCGCCAGCACCTCACGGCTGTGCACCGTACGGGAGTCGTACATCGTGGCGAGGATGCCGTCGAGCTCCAGCTCCGGGTTGAGCCGCTCCTGCACCTTCTCGATGGTCTCGGTCAGCAGCGCCACACCGCGCAGCGCGAAGAACTCGCACTCCAGCGGCACGATGACCTTGTGAGCCGCCGTCAGGGCGTTCACGGTCAGCAGACCGAGCGAAGGCTGACAGTCGATCACGATGTAGTCGTAGTCGGGCAGCAGGGGCTTCAGGGCCCGCTGCAGCGTCGACTCGCGCGCGACCTCGCTGACCAACTGCACTTCGGCGGCCGACAGGTCGATGTTGCTCGGCAGCAGGTCCATGTTGGGGACCGCCGTCTTCAGCAGCACCTCGTCGGCCGACATGCCCCGCTCCATGAGCAGGTTGTAGACCGTCAGGTCGAGTTCCATCGGGTTGACCCCGAGGCCGACCGACAGCGCGCCCTGCGGGTCGAAGTCGACGAGGAGCACCCGTCGTCCGTACTCCGCGAGCGCGGCACCCAGGTTGATGGTCGACGTGGTCTTGCCCACGCCGCCCTTCTGGTTGCACATCGCGATGATGGTCGCCGGACCGTGATCGGTCAGCGGACCCGGGATCGGGAAGTACGGCAGCGGCCGTCCGGTCGGGCCGATCCGCTCGCGGCGCTGGCGTGCAGCGTCGGGGGCGAGAGTGGCCGCGTACTCGGGGTCGGGCTCGTACTCCGCGTCCGGGTCGTAGAAATGCCCCTCGGGCACCTGTTCGTAGTCGGCGAGACCCACGGGCTTGTCGCCGCTCAGGTCGCCGGCCCTGGAGTTCACGTCTAGGCCGTCCATGCTCTTTTGGGGCGTCGTCATGTGCTGGTGGTTTGCGAAGGTGCGGACCGCTACGGATCCCACGGCTTCGATTCCGGCAGGACCCTGGCCCCGCGCAGGCCCTCCTGCTCGACCACCTCCAGGAGCAAATGTCGACTCATTCACAAGTCGTCTTACCTCCTCGGACGTGACCAGGACACTTATCGATAGGTCAGCGTGGCACCATGCCGACGGTTGGCGACTCTATGGCGTGTCACCACTCAGCGGCAACACAATCCGCCGGACCCACCGCGATGTGTCGGCAACCGAACACCACTCTGTCAAGGGCGCACGAGCTGTCGCCGGGAAGTTTCGCGGGTGTGCGAAAGGGTTAAAGGGTTACGTTCGAGGCGAGTTGAGCGGCCTCGCCGGGGACCCCGGGAACGCCTCCGGCCGGACCTCGCGAGCAAGGTCCGGCCGGATACGTGAGATTGACGTCAGTCGTTGACGACTCAGCCGAGAAGCGTGCTCAGCTCGAGGGTCTCGAGACCGTGGGCCTCGGCGACCTCACGGTAAACGACCTGGCCATCATGGGTGTTGAGGCCCAGCGCGAGCGCCGGGTCACGACGCAGCGCCTCGACCCAGCCGAGGTTCGCGAGCTGCACGATGTAGGGCAGCGTGGCGTTGGTCAGCGCGTACGTGGAGGTGTTCGGCACCGCGCCCGGCATGTTGGCGACGCAGTAGAAGACCGAGTTGTGGACCTGGAAGGTCGGCTCGGCGTGAGTGGTCGCGCGGGAGTCCTCGAAGCAGCCGCCCTGGTCGATCGCAATGTCGACAAGGACACTTCCGGGCTTCATCTTGGCGACGAGCTCGTTGGTGACCAGCTTCGGGGCCTTCGCACCCGGGATCAGCACCGCGCCGATGACGAGGTCGGCCTCGACGACGGCCTTCTCCAGCTCGAAGGCGTTGGAGACGATCGTCTTGATCTTCGTACCGAAGATCTTGTCGGCCTCGCGGAGCTTGTTGATGTCGCGGTCCAGCAGGGTCACGTGGAAGCCCATGCCGACGGCGATCTGCACGGCGTTCCAGCCGGAGACGCCACCGCCGATGACCACGCACTCGCCGGCGTGGGTGCCGGGGACGCCGCCGGGGAGCACGCCGCGGCCGCCGACCGAGCGCATCAGGTGGTAGGCGCCGACCTGCGGGGCCAGGCGGCCCGCGACCTCGGACATCGGGGCGAGCAGCGGGAGGGCGCGGTTCGCCGTCTCGACCGTCTCGTACGCGATGGCGGTGGTGCCGGACTCCAGCAGGGCGTCCGTGCACTCGCGGGAGGCCGCGAGGTGCAGGTAGGTGAAGAGGGTCTGGTCCTTGCGGAGGCGGTGGTACTCCTCCGCGATGGGCTCCTTGACCTTCAGCAGCAGGTCGGCGGTCGCCCAGACCTCGTCGGCGGTGCCGAGGATCTCGGCGCCGGCGGACACGTACTCCGCGTCCGTGATCGAGGAGCCCACACCGGCGTTCTGCTCGATGAAGACCTGGTGGCCGCCCCGGACCAGCTCATGCACGCCGGCAGGCGTGATGGCGACCCGGAACTCGTTGTTCTTGACCTCGCGGGGGATGCCGACCTTCATCGTGGCTCACGGTCCTTGGCTCAGGGGATGTTTCGGGCTACTTCAATACAAACCCGTCCACAAGAACGCGCAACGGGATGCACCAGAGGATGACCTGGTGAAGCCAGTCTAATGAAGGATGAGCGGCTGTCTAGCCTTGCAAAGTAATAATCTCAGTCGGAAACGCTGCGGATTTCGCAGGCTGCGGGGTCATCTCCCAGCAATCTGTCGGCTGCGGACCTGTGCAGCCTGGCAGCCGCGGGATCCCCGAGCCGGTCCAGCGTGTCCGCCAGTCGCACCTGGAGCGCGGCCTGAAGCCGCAGGTCCCCGGCCTTCCGCGCGAGCTCCACCGCCTCGCGGCAGGTGTGCAGCGACTCCTCGGGCCGCCCCGCGTACTCCTGGATCCGCGCCATCTCGCTCAACGCCTTTGCCTGGCCCGGGACATCGGCCAGCTTCCGGTAGCCGGCCGAGGCCGCCCGCCAGCTCCGCAGCGCGTCCCCGTACCGGCCCGCGTACGTGTGCACGTTCCCCAGCCGTCCGTACAGCCGCGCCTCGTCCGCGCGCTCCCCCCGGGCGAGGGCGTGGGACAGGGCCCGGCCGAACCAGTCGGAGGCCCGGTGCCAGTCGCCCAGCTCCTGGTGCGCGCCACCTACGGATTCCATCGCGCGGCCCGACGCGTACGGGTCCTTCGCCGCCTTTCCCGCGGCCAGCGCGGCCCGGTACCGGTCCAGCGCCTCCCGGGTCCGGCCCGTCTCGGCGTCCAGATCGGCCAGGTTCAGCAGCGCTGCGGCCTGTTCCCGGTGCAGATCGCGCCGCTCGGCCACGTCCAGCACGAGCCGGTGCAGCCCGTACAGCTCGGGCGCGGCCCCGGCGGTGCCGCGGTGCTCGGACAGGGCCCCCGCCAGCGCCGCCACGAACCTGCGCGCCAGGGTGTCCAGCTCCCCGTCGGCCACGGCCAGCGAGGCGGCCGCCAGCAGCGCGGGCAGCCGGGTGTCCAGCCAGGTCTCCGCCGCCCGCCGGTCGGCGAAGCGCAGCGCGCGCGGCACCCCGTCGAGCTTCTCCGGCGCCCCGACGGGTCCGTCGTATCCCTCGGATCCGTCCGCGTCCGGCTCCGCCATGGCCCGGCAGGAGAGCAGCAGCCGTACGGTGCGCTCCAGCATCCGGGCCCGCGCGAGCTGGACCTCGGCGGGCCGCTCCTTGGCCTCCAGCAGGGCCTGGAGCAGCGGCGCGAGGCAGCCGGGCAGCAGGTACAGCCCGTCGTGGGCGGGCCTGAGCAGGCCCAGCGCGGCGAAGTCCTCCAGGGTCGACTGCGCGGCGGCCACGGAGCAGCCGGCGAGGGCGGAGGCGACGTGGGAGTCGATGAGACCCGCGGGGGCAAGCGGAAGCAGCCGCAGGGTCCGCTGGGCGGGCTGCGGGAGGGATTCGTAGACGAGCCTGAAGGCCTTGGCCAGCGGGCCGCCGACACCGGCGGGCATGTCGTGCAGCTGCTTGCCCACGTCCGCCACGGAGGCCTTGGGGCGCGCGGCGAGCCAGCCGCCGGCCAGGGCGAGCGCGGCGGGCTGGCCGCCGCACTCCTCGGCGAGGGCTTCGGCGGCGCGGGGGTCGTTGGCGACGCGGATGTCGCCGATGCGCTGGACGAGCATGCGGACGGCCGAGGGGGTGTCCAGGCCGCCGAGCGTGCAGGGGCGGACATCCGGAATCCCGGTCAGGGGGCCCTCGGCGGTGACGACGACCAGGCACTCGGGGGTGTCCGGCAGCAGGGCGTCGACCTGGTGCGGATCGGAGGCGTCGTCGACGAGCAGGACCATGCGGCGGCCGGCCAGGGCCGTGCGCAGGGCCGAGCTGAGATCGTCCTCGGCGGCGCCGGGCGGGGTGGGCTGCCCGAGCCCCTCCAGGAGGGTGCGGACGGCACGCTCCGTGGCGACCGTCTCCCCCGTGGGGGCGGTGAGGCGGACCTTCAGCACCCCGTCGGGATAGTCCTCGGCGATCTCCCGGACCAGCGCTTCGGCCAGGGCGGTCCGGCCGGAGCCAGGTCGCCCCGCGACGAGCAGCACGCGGGCCCGCGGGGACTTGGCCTTGCGGCCGGAGAGGGTGTCGAGCCCGGTTCGCGCGATGTCCTCGCGGAGCTCCTTGAGCTCACGCCGCCGCCCGACGAAATCCGTCACGGATCCGCTCCTCTCGCTGCCTTCGGATTGCGAGCGTAGTTCACACAGAGCGACGGACCGGGTGGAGCGCGGCGGACAAATCGCCCGATCGGATCAGCGGATGGGCACATTTACCTCCTTCTTCACGCGCCCCTCGCACCGCTCAGCGCTGGCGCGCTTCCCGGGCTTCGCCGCGCTGCGCCGGACTCCGTCCGGCGGTGGCCGGGCGGGGCTGCCGCCACCGCCGTCCCGGCGCGGGGCCCGGTGGGCGGGTGCCGGCCGGACTGCCCTGCGGGGCTGGGTCCCCTACCCGCCCTTCCACCGTTCCCAGGGCCGGCCCTGACCCGGTCCTCAAACGCCGGACAGGCTGAAGGGAACGGGGCACCGGGCTGCGCCCGGACCCCTGGGGCTCCGCCCCAGACCCCGGTCCTCAAACGCCGGACGGCTGAAAAGACAAACCCCGGCCGGGACGAAACACTCAGCCCCCGGCCGGGACTGGACGTTCCCCCCGGCCGGGGTCGAAGGCTCGCCGGGTCGGGGACGGGGGCGGGGTGGGGCGTCGGCCTGGACGTAAAGCGTGATTTGTGGCGCAAAAGAAACCCGCCACCCTCAAAGCCGAACACAGGGCGCCTAAATCATGCAGTCCAGGCCGACACCCCACCCCGCCCCCGGCACCGGCCCCACCCGCAGCAGGCGCCGACCAAGGCCACCCCAGCCCCGCCGGCGTTTGAGGCGCAGGGGCGCGGGGGCCGGCCCCCGGAACGGCCCCGCCGGGGCTACGCCTCGTACGGTCGGGCCGGCCAGGGGGTGTCCGCCGGGCGGAGGGAGGACAGGGAAGGGTCGGCGGCGAGGGCGGCCGACAGGGCCAGGACTCCCGTCACGAGCCCGGGGTTGCCCAGCTCGCCCGCCAGGACGCCCCGTACCAGCTCCGGCAGCGGCACCCACGCCAGCTCCATGTCCGCCTCCTCCGAGCCGGACTCCGCGTAGCGCTCGCCGTCCGCCTCGGCGACACCCCGCGCGAGGAAGATCCGGATGGCCTCGTCGGAGCCCCCGGGGGACGCGTAGAAGTCGGCCAGCACCCGCCAGTCCTCGGCCTTGACGTGCGCCTCTTCCTGCAGCTCGCGCTGCGCCCCGTGCAGCGGGTTCTCCCCCACGACGTCCAGCAGGCCCGCCGGCAGCTCCCACAGCCGCCGCCGCACCGGGTGCCGGTACTGGCTCAGCACGAGCACCCGCCCCGCGTCGTCCAGTGCGAGCACGCACACCGACCCGGGGTGCACCTGGTAGTCGCGGCGGGCCGCGGACCCGTCCGGCATCCGCACCTCGTCGGAGGCGACCGCCGTCTTCGCGCCCTGGAACGGCCGCTGCGTCGACACCGTCTCCCAGGATTCCGCAGTGTCCTTGATCTCCATGCCCCGAAGCCCTCCACAACGCGCGACAGCCGGGGTACGGATCTCCGTACCCCGGCTGCCAACGTTATGCGGTCGTGCGGCTACTTCGCGGCCTGCTGCCGCTCCACGGCCGCCTTGACCAGACCCGCGAACAGCGGGTGCGGGCGCGTCGGGCGCGAGCGCAGCTCCGGGTGGGCCTGGGTGGCCACCAGGTAGGGGTGGACCTCGCGCGGGTACTCGACGTACTCGACGAGCTTGTTGTCCGGGGAGGTGCCGGAGAAGACCAGACCGGCCTTCTTCTCCAGCTCACCGCGGTAGGCGTTGTTGACCTCGTAGCGGTGGCGGTGGCGCTCGTCCACGTACGCCTGGTCCCCGTAGACCTCGCGCACGATGGAACCCTCGGCGAGCTTCGCCGGGTACAGGCCCAGACGCATGGTGCCGCCCAGGTCACCCGCGCCCTCGACGAAGGCCAGCTGCTCCTCCATCGTGGAGATCACCGGGTGCGGGGTCGAGGCGTCGAACTCGGTGGAGTTCGCGTCCTCGATGCCCGCCAGGTTGCGCGCGGCCTCGATGACCACGCACTGCAGACCCAGGCACAGGCCGAGCAGCGGGATCTTGTTCTCGCGGGCGTAGGTGATCGCGCCGACCTTGCCGTTGACACCGCGGTCGCCGAAGCCGCCGGGCACGCAGATCGCGTCCACGTCGCCGAGCACCTCCGCGGCGCCCGCCGGGGTCTTGCAGTCGTCCGAGGTGACCCACTTGATCTGGACGCGGGCCTTGTTGGCGAAGCCGCCGGCGCGCAGCGCCTCGGTCACCGACAGGTAGGCGTCCGGCAGGTCGATGTACTTGCCGACGAGCGCGACCTTGACCTCGTGGTCGGGGTTGTGGACCCGGTCCAGCAGGTCCTCCCAGACGGTCCAGTTGACGTCGCGGAACGGCAGGTCGAGCTTGCGCACGACGTACGCGTCCAGGCCCTCGGTGTGCAGCACCTTGGGGATGTCGTAGATCGACTTGGCGTCGATCGCGGCGACCACGGCCTCCTCGTCGACGTCGCACATCAGCGAGATCTTGCGCTTGATGGAGGTCGGGACCTCGCGGTCGGCGCGCAGCACGATGGCGTCGGGCTGGATGCCGATGTTGCGCAACGCCGCGACCGAGTGCTGGGTCGGCTTGGTCTTCAGCTCGCCGGAGGGGCCGATGTAGGGCAGCAGCGAGATGTGCACGACGAAGACGTTGTCGCGGCCGACCTCGTGGCGGACCTGGCGGACGGTCTCCAGGAACGGCAGCGACTCGATGTCGCCGACGGTGCCGCCGACCTCGGTGATCACCACGTCCACATCGTCGGTCGCCATGCGCCGGATGCGGTGCTTGATCTCGTTGGTGATGTGCGGGATGACCTGCACGGTGTCACCGAGGTACTCGCCGCGCCGCTCCTTGGCGATGACCTGCGAGTAGACCTGGCCGGTGGTGACGTTGGCCGAGCCGTCGAGGTCGACGTCGAGGAAGCGCTCGTAGTGACCGATGTCCAGGTCGGTCTCGGCGCCGTCGTTGGTGACGAACACCTCACCGTGCTGGAACGGGTTCATCGTGCCGGGGTCGACGTTCAGGTACGGGTCGAGCTTCTGCATCGTGACCCGAAGACCGCGCGCCTTCAGCAGCGCACCCAGGCTGGAGGCCGTCAGGCCCTTGCCGAGGGAGGAAGCGACACCCCCGGTGACGAAGATGTGCTTGGTCGTCATGGATTTGGGCGGCATCGCCAAGAGGGGGCTCCCGTGGTCGCGAAGGTGAGGTGCGTCCGGCGCCGGCCACCGTCGAACCGGAGGGTCTCAGGGGGCGCCGAAGCTGCGGTTTCGGGGCTCCTGATTCGCACAGGCAGACCACCGGTCCACGGGATACCAGCCTATCAGCGCCCGGGCCGGTCCGCCTCCGGCCACGCGCCGGGGCACCTTCCGCGGGCCCCGTCACCGCGACGACGCCCTGCTCACCCGTTCAGCCGAGTGGCATTGTTCCGGGGCTAAAGGGGATCACTAGGGTGCCGTCATATCCTGCTCGGATATCGATCACACTCACCGCCGAGCAGTCCGGCGAACGGCGTAATCCCGCCGGTTCCGGAATCATGGGCTCAACGCGGCGATCCACCACCCACAGGAGACCGCGCAACCGCGCAATGCAAGCGCCCCTCGGGGCGGACGTGCTGTTCGACTGGAGATGCAACGTGTCCGGGCGCATCGAGGATTACGCACTGATCGGCGACATGCAGACCGCGGCATTGGTCTGCCGGGACGGGGCGGTGGACTGGCTGTGCCTGCCACGGTTCGACTCCCATGCCGTCTTCGCGAGCATTCTCGGCACCGAGGAACACGGGTTCTGGCGGATCGGCCCGGCGTTCCCGGCCGGCGCCGAGGCCCCGCGTGCCACCCGGCGCCGCTACCGCGGTGACTCGCTGGTCCTGGAGTCGGAGTGGGACACCCCGCGCGGCACGGTCCGCGTGATCGACTTCATGCCGCCCCGCGAGGACCACGCCCCGCAGATCATCCGCATCGTGGAGGGCATCAGCGGGCGCGTCCCCATGCGCTCCGCGCTGCGCATGCGCTTCAGCTACGGCCGGGTCGTTCCCTGGGTGCACCGGGTCGACGACCGCACCGTGGCCGTGGCGGGCCCCGACTCGGTCTGGCTGGACACCGAGGTGCAGACCTACGGCAAGGACCTGACCACGTACTCCGACTTCACCGTCGGGCCGGGCGACCGGAAGGCCTTCTGCATCAGCTGGCAGCCCTCGCACAAGAAGCCTCCGCAGCCGCCCGAGCCCGAGGAGGCGCTCGCGACGACCACCGAGTTCTGGCGGGACTGGGTCGAGCAGTGCACGTACCACGGCCCCTACCGGGAGGCGGTGATCCGCTCCCTGATCACCCTCAAGGCGCTCACGTACGCCCCCACGGGCGGGATCGTCGCCGCGCCCACCACCTCCCTCCCGGAGGAGATCGGCGGCAGCCGCAACTGGGACTACCGCTACACGTGGCTGCGCGACGCCGCCATCACCCTGTCCTCGCTGCTGCGCACCGGCTACCGCGAGGAGGCCTCCGCCTGGCGGGACTGGCTGCTGCGCGCGGTGGCCGGCGACCCGGAGAACCTGCAGATCATGTACGGGATCGCCGGTGAGCGCGAGCTCGGCGAGACCGAGCTCGACTGGCTGCCGGGCTACGAGAACTCCGGCCCGGTCCGGGTCGGCAACGGCGCCGCCGGCCAGCTCCAGCTCGACGTGTACGGCGAGGTCACCGAGGCCCTGCACCTGGGCCACATGACGGGCCTGGCGCGCAACGACTACGCCTCCCTGCTCCAGCTCAAGCTGATCCGCTACCTGGAGACCAACTGGGACCAGCCCGACGAGGGCATCTGGGAGGTGCGCGGTCCGCGCCGGCACTTCGTGCACTCGAAGGTGATGGCGTGGGTGGCCGTGGACCGCACGATCAGGCTGATCGAGAGCGGCGACGCGGACGGCCCGCTGGAGCGGTGGCGCGAGATGCGCGACGAGATCCACCAGGACGTCTGCGAGAAGGGCTACGACAAGGAACGCAACACCTTCACGCAGTCCTACGGGTCCAAGGAGCTGGACGCGTCCCTCCTGCTGATCCCGCAGATGGGCTTCCTGCCGCCGGACGACAAGCGGGTGATCGGCACGATCGAGGCGATCCAGCGCGAGCTGTCGACCCCGGACGGCTTCATCCTGCGCTACCCGACGTCGGGTGAGGAGGCGGGCGTGGACGGTCTGGCGGGCGACGAGGGGGCCTTCCTGGCGTGCTCGTTCTGGATGGCGGACGACCTGGCGATGATCGGCCGGGTCGACGAGGCCCGCCGCCTCTTCGAGAAGCTGCTGGCGCTCCGCAACGACCTGGGGCTGCTGGCGGAGGAATGGGATCCGAAGCTCCAGCGCCAGGTCGGCAACTTCCCCCAGGCCTTCAGCCACGTCCCCCTGATCGACACGGCCCTGCGGCTGACGGCGAGCGGAGCGTACGGGGGCTGACTACCCTGGAGGGGTCGTTCGCCTTTCCGCCTCTCCCGGAAGGGGGTAGCCATGGCTCCCCTCTCGAAGGCGGGCACGGCACTTGCCGAGCTCCGCGAGGATCTGTCCGGCGCCGTACTGGTTCCGGACGATCCGGGGTACGACGAGGCCCGGATCCTCTACAACGGGATGATCGACCGCAGGCCGGCCGTCATCGCGCAGTGCGAGAGTCCGGTGGACGTGGTGACCGCCGTGCGTTTCGCACGGCGGCTCGACCTGCCGATCGCGGTGCGCGGCGGCGGCCACAGCGTGGCCGGCATGTCCCTCAACGACGGCGGCGTGGTCGTGGACCTGCGCCGCATGCAGGAGGTGACGGTCCATCCCGGGGCCTCGGCCGTCCGCGTCGAGGGCGGCGCCACGATGAGCCATCTGGACCGGGCCTGCGAGCGGTACGGACTGGCCACCACCGGCGGCCGCGTCTCCACCACCGGGGTGGGCGGCTTCGTGCTCGGCGGCGGCACCGGGTGGCTGGACCGCAAGTTCGGCCTGGCGGTGGACAACCTGCTCGCCGTGGACCTGGTGACGGCCGACGGGGAGATGGTGACGGCGACCGCGGAGGACCACCCCGAGCTGTTCTGGGGGCTGCACGGCGGCGGCGGCAACTTCGGCATCGCGACCTCGCTGACCCTGCGGCTGCACGAACTGCCGGTCATGTCCCTCGCGTTCCTGCTGTACCTGCCGGAGCACGGGCCCGAGATGGTCCGTACGTACCGGGACGTCATGGAGGACGGGCCCCGCGAAGCCGGCGGCGGCGCCATCTACATGACCGGCCCGCCCGAGGAGTTCGTCCCCTCGCACCTGGTCGGCCGACTGCTGGCGGGTGCGCTGATCACGTACGCGGGCCCCGTGGAGGAGCTGCGCCGGCTGGCCGCGCCGCTGCTGGCGATCCCGCACGAGGCGGAGCTGGTGACGGTCCTGCCCTACCCGGACCTCCAGTGCATGCTCGACGATCCGCCGGGCATGCGGAACTACTGGTCGGCGGAGTACCTGACCGGGGTCCCCGACGCGTTCGTGGACGTGTTCTGCGCCCGCGCGGACTCCATGCCGGTGCCGAGCGGCACGCAGCACGTGGTGTGGCCCCAGGGCGGCGCGATCGCCGAGGGGCCGGCCGACTACCCGGTGCCGTTCCGCGACGCGCCCTGGGCGGTGCACCCGTTCGGCGCCTGGGAGGACCCGGCCGACGACGACCGCTGCCGCCAGTGGGTCAAGGACGTCCGCGCCGACGTCCAGCCCTGGAGCACCGGCGCGGTCTACCTCAACTTCACCGGGGACGAGGGCGGAGACCGGGTGGTCGCCGGCCTCGGCGCGGAGAACATCCGGCGGCTGGGCCGGTTGAAGCGGGAGTACGACCCGGACAACGTCTTCCGCTTCAACCACAACATCCAGCCCGCCTGACCGCCCGCCCGGGCCCTATGTGAGGGCGGCCACGTGAGGGCGGCTACGTGAGGGCGGTGACGACCTCCTTCGCCGCCCGCTCCCCCTCGGTCGCCCCGCCTTCCATGAACCCCTGGAAGTCGTAGCTGCAGTGCTCGCCGCCGATGTGGATCCGGCCCTGCGCGGTGCCCTCGTACTTGGCGTACTTGTGCAGGTAGCCGGTCGGCCAGTACGAGTACGCGCCGAGCGCGTACGGATTGCGATGCCAGGCCGACACCTGCGCCTTGCCGTTCCAGGCCGCCTTGGTGCCGGGGAAGAAGGCGTCGATCCCGGTGAGCATCCGGCCCGCGAGGGCGCGTACGTAGGGGTCGGAGTCGGTGGCGAAGGGGGTCGCCGGGGTGATCGCGCCGGCCAGGGTGCCGCCGCCGTACTGGAGCAGGATGCCGCCGTTGCCCGGCTGGACCTTGGTGGTGTCCCAGGTCTGCTGGACCTCGCTGTCGGTGAAGCAGTCCCCGGCGGAGACCCCCGGCCAGGGGCCGGTGCCGCGCCAGGGGCGGCTGGTGAACTGCATGTTGAGCTTGGTGCAGTAGCCCATGCGGGCGTCGCGCAGCAGGTTCTTCATGAGCGGGTCGAAGCCGGCGCCGGTGATGTCGATCCGCTGGAGGATCGGCAGCGGCAGACACAGGATGGTGTGGTCGGCGACGACCGTCCGGGTGGTGCCCGAGTCGTTGAAGGTCAGCGTCTGGGTGCCGTCGGCGGAGACGCCTACGGCCACCAGCTCGCGGCCCATGACGATCGAACCGGCGGGCAGCGCCTGGGCGATGGCGTTCGGCAGCTGGTCGTTGCCGCCCGTGATGTGGTAGCGCTCGTTGGACAGGCCCCAGACGTTGAAGTTGCCCGGGTTGGGCTGGTAGCCCATCAGCAGGACCAGCGCGAGGGCGGACTGCTGGTCGGTGTCGGCCCCGTACTCGACGTTGTACGCCACGTCGATGAAGCGGCCGAGCTGCGAGCCGTGTCCGCCGGGGATCCGGGTCTCGATCCACTGGTGGATCGTCATGTTGTCGAGGGCGGTGCCCGCGGGGGTCGTCGAGTTCCAGGAGACCTCGCCGGCCTCCTGGAGGTCGCGGCGCAGGGCCTGGTAGACGGCGTTGAAGTCCTCGTCGGCGTGCTCGCGCGGGTAGTACGTCCCGTTGAACCAGAGGACCTCCTCCGCCCCGTTGGGGCCGCCGCCGAGGAAGTCCTCGGTGGGGAGGTTGAAGCGGCGGCAGAGCTCGAGGATCTTCTTGTGGCTGGTGTCGATCAGCTCGCCGCCGATCTCGGAGGTCTGCCCGTAGGCCCACAGGGAGCGCTGGGTCCACATCCGGCCGCCGACGCGGGTCGGGTTGGCCTCGTAGAGCGTGAAGGGGACGCCCGCGTCCTTGAGGGTGAGGGCCGCGGTCAGTCCCGAGATGCCGGCGCCGACGATGGCGACGCGGGCGGGGGTGACGGGCTTCTTGTCGGGCGTGGCCTCCACGGCGTGGGCGAGCCCGGGGGCGGCCGCCGCCGAGGCGACGGCGGTGCCGAGGCCGAGTGCGGCGGCGCGTCCCAGGAGCTGGCGGCGGGTGGAGCCGCGGACCTCGGCGACGGGCAGGCCCAGCTGCCGGGCGGCGGAGTGTTCGGCGGCGAGCTGACGGAGCGCTTGCATCAGTGGCGTACGGGCCATGGCGGTGGCTCCTTCTAGACGTTCGCGGCGGAGGGGGCGGACTGGTCTGCGGGCTCGTCGGTGCGTTCGGCGGCGTCCTCCAGGACGACGCGGCCGATGATCTCGTAGCGCTCGGGGGCCTTGAACTTCAGCCACAGGCCCAGTCCCAGCCCGCCGAAGAAGACGACCCCGACGATCCACGGGATCAGCGTGAAGAAGAACGAGTCGGCGGCCAGCCCGGCCGCCGTCTTCATGTTGACCAGCAGCAGGACGACCACGGCGGCCATCGCGATGCCGCCGATCAGCGGGGCGGTGAAGGTGCGGAACCAGTGCCGGTCCTCGGGGTGGTTCTTGCGGAAGTAGCCGATCACCGCGAAGGAGCACAGGGTCTGGACGATCAGGATCGCCATGGTGCCGAGGATCGCGAGCAGCGTGTACAGGTGGATGTACGGGTCCTGCCCGGTCAGCCAGAACAGCGCGACCAGGCCGGTGGCGATGGCCGTCTGCACCATGGAGGCGATGTACGGGGAGCCGTGCTTGGCGTGCGTGCGGCCCAGGCCCGGGTGGAGGAAGCCCTCGCGGCCGATGGCGTAGAGGTAGCGGGCGGCGCACTGGTGGAAGGCCATGCCGCAGGCGAAGGAGCCGGTGAGCAGCAGCCACTGGAAGGCGTCGACGGCCCAGGCGCCGATGAAGGTCTGGGTGGGGGCGAAGAACAGGTCGAGCGGGCTGGCGGAGGCGGAGAGCTCCACGGACTTGGTGAGGCCGTTGCCCGCGATGGTCATCCAGGAGACGTAGATGTAGAAGAGGCCGACGCCGACGACGGAGATCAGGGTGGCCTTGGGGATGACCTTCTTCGGGTTCTTGGACTCCTCCCCGTACATGGCCGTGGACTCGAAGCCGACCCAGGACCAGAAGGCGAAGAAGAGGCCGAGCCCGGCGGAGGCGCCGGTGAAGGCGTTCTTGGGGTTGAGGGGTTCGACCGGGATGCCGTCGGGGCCGCCGCCCGCGATCAGTACGGCGGTGGCGACGGCGAAGAGCACGGCGATCTCGGCGATGAGCATCACGCCCAGGGCCTTGGCCGTGAGGTTGATGTCGAAGTGCGCGAGGGCCGCGGTGATCGCGATCATGGCGGCCGCGTACACGATCCAGGGCAGGTCTATGCCGAGCTGATCCTGCACGGTGGTCTTGGTGAAGTAGGAGAAGACGCCGACGATCGAGGCCTCGAAGACGATGTAGGCAAGGACCGCGAGCATGCCGGAGGCCATGCCGGCGATCCGGCCGAGGCCGTGCGAGATGTACCCGTAGAAGGCCCCGGCGGCGGTGATCCGCTTGGCCATGGCGACGTAGCCGACGGCGAAGACGGTCAGGACGACGGTCGCGAAGAGGTATCCGGCCGGGGCGCCGATGCCGTTTCCGAAGCCGACGGCGATGGGAAGGTTGCCGGTCATCGCGGTAATGGGGGCCGCGGTGGCGACGGCCATGAAGACGACACCGACCAGGCCCACCGAATTGGCTTTCAGCCTGTGGACCTGGGGTGCGCCGCCGCCGGTGCTGCTATCCGTGCTCATGGCTCCTCGTTCCTGTCGTGAGGGCGCTCACTCTTGCCCCGCGTGACGTACGCCACAATCGGCATGCAGTCCGATAATCACCTTGTCGGGGCGACGAGTTGTCGGGCCGGACGGGGGTAGATGAAACCCCGTAACCGCTCGGTGATGTGCACGGAACAAGAGCCCCGGTAGCGTCCGCCATATGGACAATCAGGGCGGGATCACGGTTCAGCGGGCACTTGAGCTGCCGGGGCTGCGCAGCGGGCTCCCGGAGGTCGTGGCCTGCGCCGACCGGCTCGGCCGGACCGTGCGCTGGGTGCACGCCGGCGAGGTCCCCAACATCGCTTCCCTGCTCAAGGGCGGCGAACTGCTGCTGACCACCGGCCTCGGCCTCGGCACCCGCCCCGCCGAGCAGCGCGCCTTCGTACGCCGCCTCGCGGACCGCGGCATCGCCGCACTGGTCGTCGAGCTGGGACCCCGCTTCACCCGGCTCCCGGCGACCCTGGTGGAGACGGCGCGGGCCGTCGGCCTCCCCCTGGTCCAGCTGCACCGGGAGGTCCCCTTCGTGACCGTCACGGAGGAGGTCCACACCGAGATCGTCAACGGGCACTACGCACTGCTCCAGCGGGCCGAGGAAGTCCACCGGCGCTGCACCGAAGCCCTGCTCGACGGCGGCGGGATCCCCCAAGTGCTCCACATCCTGGCGGACTTCACGGCGAACCCGGTCTTCCTGGAAACCCCCGACGGCCAGTTGCTGTACGCGGCCGGCCCGGTCGCCGGGGAGGCCGCGGCGGACCCGCTCCAGGTCTGGGAGGGCCTACGGGGCCAGCGCCCGGCGGAGCCCTCCGGCAACGCCGTGGTGGTCGACGTCCCGGGCGGCGGCCGCGGCACGGGCTCGGTGCGGGCCCGGCTGGTCCTGCTCGGGGTGTCCGCCCCGCTGCTGCCCGTGCACCGGATGGCGGCGGAGCGGACGGCCGGGGTACTGGCCGTCGTACTGATGCAGGCCCGGCAGGAGGACGAGCTGGCGGCGCGCGGCCGCGGCGACTTCCTCACCGACCTGGCGGAGGGACGGATCTCGGCGGAGGACGCCCCCGCCCAGGCCCGCGTCCTGGGCTTCAAACCGGGTGCCGGCCCGCTCCTGCCCATCGTCATGCGGCTGTCCTCGGACCTGGCCCCGTCCGGGAACTGGGCGGTCCTGGCCCGGGCCGTCCTGGAGGAGCTCGCCTCCGTCGGCGTCCCGGTGCTCCTCGGCGTCCGCCCGGTCGAAGGCCGCGTCCCCCTCCTCGTCTCCCTCCGCTCCGACGCCGAGCGCACGACGGTGGCGGACCGGGTCGCGGCGGCACTGCGCGCCGGTGTGGAGCGGGCCGGCCTGGACCGGGCGGGGGCCGCGCCGGCGGTGGTCGTCGGCGTCTGCGGAAGCTGGGCGGCGGCCTCGGCGGGCCTGCGCCACGCCGCGGAGACGGCGACCGCCGCGGCCGGGCTGCCGTCCCGTCCCTGGTACGACGCCCGTCGCCTCGACATCGACCTGCTGCTGTGGCGGCTTCGCGAACAGCCCGACCTGGCGGCCTTCGTGGACCGCGCGATCGGCGCCCTGCGCGTGCACGACACCCAGTCCCGCCCGCCGCTCCTGCCCACCCTGGAGACCTACCTGGCCCACGCGGGCCGCAAGGCGGAGACCGCGCGCGAGCTCCACCTGAACCGCCAGACCCTGTACAACCGCCTGGCCCGCATCTCGGAGCTCCTGGGCGCGGACCTGGACGACCCGGAAACGGTCCTCTCCCTGAGCCTGGCCCTCCGCGCCCGCCGCCACACGATTCCTTCGCCTTCTTAACGCGATGCTCGCACGGTGCGGCCCTCGCGGGCCTTACCGGCTTCGCCTCGCTGCGCCGGACTCCGTCCGTCGGTGGCCGGTCGGCGTGCCCGCCACCGCCGTCCCGGCGCGGGGCCCGGTGGGCGGGTGCGGCTGGGTCTGCCCTGCGGGGCGAAGTCCCCTACCCGCCCTTCCGCCGTTCCCCGGGCTCTGCCCGGACCCCGGTCCTCAAACGCCGGACGGGCTGAAGAGGGCCCCGGGCTGCGCCCGGACCCCCTGGGGCTCAAACGCCGGCGGGGCTCACTGTGTGCACGTACAAGCTGACGCCAGACAAAACCCAGCCCCTCCGGCGTTTGAGGAGCGGGGGTCGGGGCCGGCCCCCGGGGACGGCGCCGCGCGCGGGAACGGGTCCGGGGCGGAGCTCCGGGGAACGGGCGAAGGGCGGGTAGGGGACCCGGCGCCGCGCAGCGGCACACCCGCAGCCGGGCGGCCTGCGACGCAGGGACAGGGCTCCGCCCGGAGGGCTACCGTCGGCGCGAGGTCAGTTCGTCGTACACCGAGAGGACCTGGGCCACCGTGTCGTCCTCCGACGGCCACGTCAGGGCCTGGGCCCGCCCGGCCTCCGCCAACGCCCCCCGCCGCGCGGGATCCGCCAACAGCCCGGCCACAGCACCGGCCAGCGCCCCCGCCTCCCCGTAGGGCACCAGCACACCCGCCGCACCCACCAGCTCCGGCACACCACCCACCGCCGTCGCCACCAACGGCACGCCCATCCGCAGAGCCTCCTGCGCGAGCGGCGACCGCGCCTCCCACCGGCTCGGCAGCACCGCGACATCGGCCGCCGCCAGCAGCCGCGCCGCGTCCCGCCGCCGCCCGAGCAGCCGTACGGGCAGCCGCTCCGCCTGGATGCGCCGCGCGAGCTCCGCCCGCATCGGGCCCTCGCCCGCGATCACCAGCAGCGGCACCGGGTCCAGCGTCCGCCACTCCCGGGCCGCGTCCAGCAGTACGGAGTACCCGCGGCGCGGCACCAGACTCCCGACCGCGATCAGCAACGGCCGCTCGACCGCGCCGAGTTCCGCCCGCACCTTCCCGGGGTCCGAAGCCTCCGCACCGGACGGCCCGGAGGCCCCCGCAGGCACCGCCACCGCCGCCAGCCGCGCGTCCCGCGCTCCCCGCAGCCGGGCCAGGTCCACCTGCGCCGAGGAGGCGCCGAGGACGATCGCCGCGGCCCGCGCGACGTGCCTCTCGAGCAGCAGGCTCAGGCGGCCGCTGCCGGGGCCGCCGCCGTGCCAGCTCACCACCAGCGGGATCCGGCGCCCGCGCAGGGCGAGCGCCGCGCGCATGCCGGCCCGTACGCCGTGCGCGTGCACCACGTCGGCCTCGACGCAGGCGGCCCGCAGCGCGCTCACCGCGTCGGGGGTGAACCGCGCGCCGGCGCCGCTGAAGTCGTACTCCCCCTCGGCCTCGACGGGCGCGCACACGGTGACCCGTACGCCGCGCGCGGCGAGCCCGGTGACCAGCGACCGCACGTGCGCACCACCGCTCGCGCCGCCGAGTACCTGGACGGTGCGAAGGACGGGGACCGGGACCGGGGAGCTGCTCACGGGCCGAAGCTCCAGGGTGAGGGAGGGAGGAAGGCAGGGACGTCGCCCAGGATGCCAGTCCGCACGCGCGTTCCGGGACCATACGGGTGCGGATCCCGTGTGAGTTACCGTCGGGACCCCCCGATCCTCACCCACACGGGCTAGCCGGGCGTCAGCCCGCCGACTCTGACGACCCGGATGACGACGAGAAGCCCTACTCCGGGCTCCGGGCCGCCGCGAGCAGTTCCTCCGCGTGCGCCCGCGCCGACGCCGAGTCCTCGTGGCCGGCCAGCATCCGCGACAGTTCGCGGATCCGGGCCTCGCCCTCCAGGACGGTGACACCGCTGCGGGTCACGGACCCGTCGTTGGTCTTCTCGACCAGCAGTTGCCGGTCCGCGAAGGCCGCCACCTGCGGCAGGTGCGTGACGACCACCACCTGCGCCGACTTGGCCAGCTTCGCGAGCCGCCGTCCGACCTCCACGGCCGCCTTGCCGCCGACGCCCGCGTCGACCTCGTCGAAGAGGTACGTGGGCACCGGGTCGGAGCCCGCGAAGACGACCTCGACGGCGAGCATCACCCGGGACAGCTCACCGCCCGAGGCGCCCTTGGCGATCGGGCGCGGCTGGGCGCCGGGGTGCGGGGCCAGCAGCAGTTCGACCTCGTCGACGCCCGAGGGCCCGTACGCGACGAGCCGGCCGCCGACCTCGACCCCCTCGGGGTCCTCGGTCTGCCGGACGTCGATGGTGACCCGTGCGTGCGGCATCGCCAGGGAGGCCAGCTCCTCGGTGACGGCGGACGCGAAGCGGGTCGCCGCCTCGTTCCGCGCGTCGGTCAACGCCTGCGCCAGTGCGGAGAGTTCCAGCCGCAGGCCATCGCGCTCGGCGGTCAGCTCGCCGATGCGCTCGTCGTCGCCGTCCAGCTCCAGCAGCCGTACGGACCCGCGTTCGGCCCACTCCAGGACGGAGTCCACGCCCCCCTCGGCGGATCCGTACTTGCGGATCAGCTGGGTCAGCGCCGCCCGCCGCCCCTCCACGGCCGCCAGCCGCAGCGGATCGGCGTCCAGGTCGTCCGCGTACCCGGCGAGTTCCCCGGCCACGTCCCCGAGCAGGATGCCCAGTTCGCCGATCCGCTCGGCGAGCGCGCCGAGCGCCGGGTCGTGGGAGCGTACGGATTCCAGTGCGCGGTGCGCCCCCGCGACGAGCGCGCCCGCGTCGACGCCCTCCGGGTCCTCGACGTTGCCGGCGAGGGCCGCGTGCGCCACCTGGGCGGCCGAGGACAGGGATTCGGCGTGCCCGAGGCGCTCCGCTTCCGCCGCCAGCTCGGTGTCCTCGCCCGAGAGCGGTTCCACACCGGCGATCTCGTCGAGCCCGAAGCGCAGCAGATCGGCCTCCTGGGCGCGTTCCCGGGCCCGGGTGGTGATCTCCTCCAGCTCTCCGGAGACGGCGCGCAGCCTGCGGTGGGCGGCGGCGTACTTCTCCAGCGGGACGGCGACGGCGTCGCCGGCGTACCGGTCGAGGGCCTGGCGCTGCCGGGCGGGCCGGAGCAGTCCTTGCTGGTCGGTCTGGCCGTGGACGGCGACGAGGTCGTCGGCGAGTTCGGCGAGCAGTCCGACGGGCACGGAGCGGCCGCCGACGTGGGCGCGCGAGCGGCCCTCGGCGGAGACGGTCCGGCTGATCAGCAGCGCGCCGTCGTCGAGCTCGGCACCGGCCTCCTCGGCGCGCAGCGCCGCGGGGGCGTCCGGGCGCATGACGATGCGCCCTTCGACGACCGCCGCCTTGGCACCGATCCGCACCAGGGCGGGGTCGGCGCGTCCGCCGAGCAACAGCCCGAGGCTGGTGACGACCATGGTCTTGCCCGCGCCGGTCTCGCCGGTCACCGCGGTGAAACCGGGTGACAGCTCGACCACAGCGTCGTCGATGACTCCGAGCGACCGTATCCGCATCTCCTCAAGCACGGGACGACGATACCGAGGTTTCATGGGTGCCATGTGACGTCACCCGCCCGAACCCGCTCGAACAATCATGCTATTTACGTACGCGCGGTGCAGAGAACCCGTACGGGGCCGGTACGGAGCCGGTAGGCGCCCGCACCCGCCCCTAGTGCGGGGCCCCGCGCCATCCCGACACCGGCAGCGCGAACTTCGCGACGAGCCGGTCCGTGAACGAGGCGTGGTGCAGCCGGGCGAGCCGCACCGGCACCGCCCCCCGCCGGACCTCCACACGGGCCCCGGCCGGCAGCTCCACCGTCCGCCGCCCGTCGCACCACAGCACCCCGTGCGGGGTCCCGGTCTGCACCTCCACGGCCAGCACCGAGTCGGGCGAGGTCACCAGCGGCTTCGCGAACAGCGCGTGCGCGCTGATCGGCACCATGAGCAGCGCCTCCACCTCCGGCCAGACCACCGGCCCGCCCGCAGAGAAGGCGTACGCCGTCGAGCCCGTCGGCGTCGCGCAGACGATCCCGTCGCAGCCGAAGCCGGACACCGGGCGCCCGTCGATCTCCAGGACCACCTCCAGCATCCGCTCCGGGGACACCTTCTGGACGGCCGCCTCGTTCAGCGCCCAGTCCCGGTGCACCACGTCCCCGTTGGTCCGCACGATCACGTCGAGGGTCATCCGCTCCTCGACCTCGTACTCCCGCGTCACGACCCGGTCCACGACCTTGTCCAGGTCGTCCCGTTCCGCCTCCGCGAGGAAGCCCACCCGGCCCAGGTTGACGCCCAGCATCGGCACCCCCGAGCCGCGCGCGAACTCCGCGCCGCGCAGCAGCGTCCCGTCGCCGCCCAGCACGATCAGCAGCTCGCACCCCGCGAGCACCTCCGGGGTGCACTCGGACTCGGCCACCAGCTCCACCTCGGGCGGCAGCGGCAGGTCCACCGCCTCGTGCCGCAGCACCCGTACGCCCAGCCCGCTGCGCAGCAGACCCTGCACCACCAGCTCGGCGCTGCGGATGGCCGCCGGCCGCCCGGTGTGCGCGAGCAGGAAGACGGTCCGCCGCCCCGGCCCCTTCGACTTCCCTGACTCCCCCGGCTGTACCGGGTCCCCCGAAAGATCACTCACTGCGGCCCCTCCGCCACTGCACGATCGACATCCGCCGGGTCGAGTACCGGTGCCCCCGCCCGCAGCCACAGAAAATACTCGACATTGCCCGAGGGGCCCGGGAGCGGGCTCGCGGTCACCCCGAGCACGCCCAGGCCCAGCTTCCACGCCTGCGCCGCGACGTCGCGCACGGCCTCGGCGCGCAGCTCCGCACTGCGCACCACGCCACCGCTGCCGAGCCGGTCCTTGCCGACCTCGAACTGCGGCTTGACCATCAGCACCAGATCCGCGCCTGGCGCGCAGCAGCGTACGAGCGCGGGCAGCACCAGCCCGATGGAGATGAAGGAAAGATCACCGACGACCAGGTCCACGGGCACCCCGTCGATCAGCTCCACCGTCAGCTCGCGCACGTTGGTGCGGTCCTTCACGGTGACCCGGTCGTCGCTCTGCAGGGACCACGCGAGCTGCCCGTAGCCGACGTCGACGGCCATCACATGGTCCACCCCGGCGCGCAGCAGCACGTCGGTGAACCCGCCGGTCGAGGCGCCCGCGTCCAGCGCCCGGCGGCCCTCCACGAGCAGCCCCCGGGGCTGGAAGGCCGCGAGGGCCCCCGCCAGCTTGTGGCCGCCCCGGGAGACGTAGTCGGGGTCGCTGTCGTCCTTGAGGACGACGAGGGCCGCGCTGGTCTCGACCTGGGTGGCCGGCTTCGTCGCCGTGTTGCCGCCCACGGTCACCCGGCCGGCGGCGATCAGCTGCGCGGCGTGCTCGCGCGAGCGGGCCATGCTGCGGCGTACCAGTTCGGCGTCCAGGCGGCGGCGTGCCACTCCTGCCACGATCGGTTCAGCTCCTGTTTTCGTAACGACGGGGGCCTTCGGTCGCGTCCAGCGCGGTCAGCGCGGAGCGAAGCCCCCTGTGCACATCCTCGTACACCTCGACGTGTCCGTCCGCCGGGAGGTGGTCCACGTCCGCCAGCCGCTCCAGCGCGGCGTCCGTCCCGGCGTGCCCGGTGGGGGTGCGTACCACGCCCAGCGCGACCGGCCCGGCGGGCGCGGCCGGGGCTTCGTCCGGCTCCTGGGCCGCGGCGGACCCTTCTTCGCTCATGCCCCCGACGCTACCGCGTAGGGCGTCCGCGACCACGCACGGCTCTGCGGTACGGTCGGGATCACGATGGCTACGATCGAGGAGTGCCGTGCGGCACTCGACCAACTCTCCGACAACCTGGCGCGGGCCGAAGGCGACGTGCGCGGTGCGACCGCGCTCGACCGCTCGCTGAGCTGCCACATCACCGACCTGGACCGGACCTTCACGGGCCGCCTGGACGGAGGCCGCATCCGCGTGGACGCGGTGGCCCCCGGCCCGCCGCCCGCCAAGGCCGAGATCCGGCTCGCGATGACCGGCGACGACCTGGTCTCCCTGGTCGCCGGCGCCCTGAAGTTCCCCAAGGCCTGGGCCTCGGGCCGCATCCGCCTGGAAGCAGGCTTCCGCGACCTCCTGCGCCTCAAGAGCCTGCTCTAAATCACCCTCGCCAAATCCAGCCCCGCCAATTCCAGCCCCGCCGGCGTTTGAGGCGCGGGGTCCAGGGCCGAGCCCCGTGCCTTTGGCCGCACCGGGCAGACCCAGCCCCGCCAAATCCAGCCCCGCCGGCGTTTGAGGCGCGGGGTCCGGGGCGGAGCCCCGGAAACGGCGCCGCACCCGCCGACCCACCCCGCGCGAGCAACAGCCCGCGGAGCCCCGGGAAGCGGCGCCGCACACACCTACTCGGCGTGAGCCACCACCACGCGACGGGCCACCCGCGCCGCGGGGACAACCAGCGGCGTCCCCGTCTCCGGGTCCGAAATGACTTGGCACCGCAGCCCGAACACCCGCTCCACCAGCTCCGCGGTCACCACTTCGCCAGGCGGCCCCTCCGCCACGACCTTCCCGTCCCGCATCGCGATCAGGTGGGTGGCGTAGCGCGCCGCGTGGTTCAGATCGTGGAGCACCGCGACCAGCGTCCGCCCCTGCTCCTCGTGGAGCTCCGCGCAGAGGTTCAGCACCTCGATCTGGTGCTGGATGTCCAGGTAGGTCGTCGGCTCGTCCAGCAGCAGCAGCGGCGTCTGCTGCGCCAGCGCCATCGCGATCCACACCCGCTGGCGCTGCCCGCCCGACAGCTCGTCCACCGCCCGGTCCGCGAGCTCGGCGACCCCGGTGGAGGCCATCGACTCCTCCACGATCCGCTCGTCCTCGCCCGACCACTGCCGCAGCAGCCCCTGGTGCGGATAGCGGCCCCGGGAGACCAGGTCCGCCACCGTGATCCCGTCCGGGGCGATCGAGGACTGCGGGAGCAGCCCCAGCGTCTTGGCCACCTTCTTCGCCGGCATCGACCCGATGGCCTGACCGTCCAGCAGCACCCGCCCCACCGTCGGCTTCAGCATCCGCGAGAGGGCGCGCAGCAGGGTGGACTTGCCGCAGGCGTTCGGGCCGACGATCACGGTGAAGGAGTTGTCGGGGATCTCCACCGACAGGTTCTCGGCGATGACCCGCTGGTCGTAGCCGAGGGTCACGTTCTCCGCGGTCAGCCGCTGCACTTGCCTGCTCCTCTGGTCGCTCATGCCCTTCTGGCCCCTCTGGTTCCTCATATGCGCCCCGCCTTGCGCTCGGTGACGAGCAGCCAGAGCAGGTAGCAGCCGCCCACCAGGCCGGTCACCACCCCCACCGGCAACTGGTCGGCGCCGAAGGCCCGCTGCGATGCCCAGTCGGACACCAGCAGCAGGAGGGCGCCCATCAGCGCGCCGGTCAGCAGGCTCGCCCCGGGCGATCGGGTCAGCCGGCGCGCGAGCTGCGGCGCGGCCAGCGCGACGAAGCTGATCGGCCCGGCCGCGGCGCTGGCCGCGGTGGTGAGCAGGATCGCCGCCACCATCAGCAGCAGCCGCGTCCGCTCCACCCGCACCCCGACGGCGTACGCCGCGTCGTCGCCCATCTCGATCATCCGCAGGGCCCGGCTCTGGCCGAGGACCAGCGGGAACAGCACCGCGCAGGTCGCGAGCAGCGGCCAGACCTGCGCCCAGTCCCGGCCGGCCAGCGAGCCGGTCAGCCAGACCATCGCGCGGGTGGCCTCGACGAGCTGTGCCTTCGTCAGCAAGTACTGGATGACGGCGACGAGCATCGCGGAGGCGCCGATGCCGACCAGGACCAGCCGGTACCCGTGGACACCCTGCTTGTACGCGAGCAGGTACACGGCGACTCCGGCCACCAGCCCGCCCACGAGGGCCCCGGCGGCCACCTCGCCGGCGCTGCCGTGGAACAGCACGATGACCAGCAGCGCTCCGACGGCCGATCCGTAGCCGAAGCCGAGCACGTCCGGCGAGCCGAGCGGGTTGCGCGAGACGGACTGGAAGACGGCGCCGGCCATCCCGAGGGCGGCGCCCACCAGGACGCCGACCAGGACCCGCGGCAGCCGCAGGTCGTTGACGATGAACTCGTGCGCGGGCGTGCCGTTGCCGAGCAGGGTCTGTACGACGTCCCAGGGGGCGATGTCGAAGTCGCCGGTGCCGATGAGCAGGACGGCCACCGCCAGCGTGAGCACCAGGAGCAGCGCCCCCACCCCGAGCGCGCGCCGCTCCACCCGCAGGGACATCCCGCCGGGCAGGCGCACCGGCCGGGGCCCGGTGCGGCCCCCGCGCGCCTTGAAGGGTGCGTCGGTCACTGTCACAGCTGGGCCATCCTCTTGCGCCGGACGAGGTAGATGAAGACGGGTCCGCCGATGAGGGCGGTGACGATGCCGACCTGGAGTTCGGCGGGCCGGGTGACGACCCGGCCGATGACGTCGGCGCCGAGCAGCAGGACGGGTGAGAGCACCGCCGAGTACGCGAGCACCCAGCGCATGTCCGGGCCGGTGAAGAACCGTACGAGGTGCGGGATCATCAGGCCGACGAAGACGATCGGCCCGCAGGCGGCGGTCGCGGCCCCGCACAGCAGGGTGATGGCGATCATCGCGCCGACCCGGGTCCGCGTCAGGTGCGCGCCGAGCGCCCGCGCGGTGTCGTCGCCCATGGCCATGGCGTTGAGCGGCCGTCCCAGGCTGAGCGCGAGGACGGCGCCGACCAGCAGGAAGGGCGCCACCTGCCGGACGGTCTCCATGTTCGCGGAGGCCAGCGAGCCCACGGTCCAGAAGCGGAGCTTGTCCAGCGCCTTGCTGTCCATCAGCTGCACGGCGTTGATGTACCCGACGAGGGCCGCGGTGGCCGCCGTACCGGCGAGGGCCAGGCGCACGGGCGTGGCGCTGCGGCTGCCGCCGAGCACGTACACGGCCACGGAGACGACGGCGGCGCCGAGGAAGGCCCACCACACGAACTCGCTCAGCGAGGACGCCCCGAAGAAGCTGATGGCCGATACGACGGCCGCCGCCGCTCCCGCGTTGACCCCGAGGATGCCCGGCTCTGCGAGCGGGTTGCGGGTCAGGGCCTGCATCACGGCACCGGACAGCCCGAGTCCGAGGCCGACGAGCACGCCGAGGAGGGTGCGCGGGACCCGCAGGTCCCGCACGACGACGTCGGAGGTCGTCCCCGAGTAGTGGAACAGGCCGTGCCAGACCTCGTGGAGGGGCATCTGCTTGGCGCCGACGGCGATGCTCGCCACCACGATCAGCGCGAGCACGCCGAAGGCGGCGAGCAGACCGGCGGCTCGCGCGCCGTGGCGCGAGCGGGTGGCGGCGGCCGGCGCCGCGCTCGGTTCGGGGGGACTCTCGACCAACACGAAAGTTAGGCTAACCTACCTTCCGCCCTGCTCGGGTCCCCCGAACGGCCCTCCCGCCGGGTCCTCGGACCCGGTCCCCACCGGCCCTGACCTGCCAGGACCCGGCACCACCCCACCGGCAGCCCGGCTCCGCCGACGCGGGCAGCCCGTACAGATCACTGCGGCTTACAGCCCCTTACAGCCCCAGCCTGGCCAGCGCCTTGCCCGCGTCCAGCCCGCAGGAGCCGTCCCCCGCCTGGGTCCAGGCCGCCGCGCACAGCGCCCGCAGCCCGTCCATCGCACCGCTCCCGTCGCTCTCACCTTCGCCGCGCAGCTCCAGTACGCCGTCCAGCGCCACCGCGGTCCAGTCCCCGCAGCGGAACCCGCCCCCGTCGGCCGGCGCCACCTCCGGCTGCCCGGTCAGCAGCCCGCGCAGGTCCCGGTCCACGTACGTCGGCCGGTACTTCGGCTCGGCCCGCAGCAGCTGCGCCCCGTCCGTCACCCCGGTCAGCACCAGCAGCGAGTCCACGTCCCCGTTGAAGGCGCCCTCGATGTCGGTGTCCAGCCGGTCACCGACCACCAGCGGCCGCTTCGCCCCGGTCCGCAGCACGGTCTCGCGGTGCATCGGGGGCAGCGGCTTGCCCGCCACCTGGGGTTCGGCGCCCGTGGCGATCCGTACGACCTCCACGGCGGCCCCGTTGCCCGGCGCGATCCCCCGCGCCCCCGGGATCGTCAGGTCGGTGTTCGAGGCGTACCACGGCACCCCGAGGTTGATCGCGTACGAGGCCTCCGCGAACCGCCCCCACGGCAGATCGGGCCCCCCGTACCCCTGGACCACCGCGGCGAGCCCCTCCTCCTCGGCGGAGTCCACCGGCACCAGCCCGCGTTCGCGCAGCGCGACCCGCAGTCCCTCGCCGCCGATCACCAGCACCTTCGAGCCGGGCGCCACCTGCTCGGCGATGAGGCGGGCCACCGCCTGCGCGGAGGTGATCACCTCGCCGGCCTCCGTCGGGATGCCCAGCTCGCTCAGGTGCCCGGCGACCGCGTCCGGAGTGCGCAGCGCGTTGTTCGTCACGTACGCCAGGTGCATCCCGTCGGCCCGCGCCGCGGCGAGCGAGTCCACGGCGTGCGCGATGGCCTCCCCGCCCGCGTACACGACACCGTCGAGGTCCAGCAGGGCCGTGTCGTACGCCTGGTGCAGACTCCGCTCACTGCCTGCGGGAAGGGTCCTGCTCTGCCGCGTCATGGTGTCTGCTCCTCCTGGGGCACCTCCCAGCGGTAGCTGGGGGAGATCGATCTTGTCCGGTTTCCGTACTCCCCCGATCATCCCGCATGCCGAGACGGGTCTTAGGATTCGTCAATGACCACATCTGGCACCGCGGACCACGGACTGCGCCTGATCCCGTTCCATGGCCTGCGCTATGTCCCCGAGCGCGTCGGCAGTCTCGCCGCCGTGACCTCGCCGCCGTACGACGTGGTCGTGCGCCCCGACGGACTCAACCACCTGGAGTCCGCCGACCCCCACAACATCGTCCGCCTGATCCTCCCTCAGGCCGACACCCCCGCCGCCCGCAACCAGCAGGCGGCGCACACCCTGCGCGACTGGCTCGCGGAGGGCATCCTCAGCGCCGACCCGGTGCCCGCGCTCTACGTCTACGAGCAGCGCAGGGGCGAGCTCCTCCAGCGCGGGGTCATCGGGGCCCTCGCCCTCTCCGCGGCCGAGGAGGGGATCGTCCTCCCCCACGAGGACGTCATGCCCCACGTGGTCACCGATCGCGCCGGCCTGATGCGCGCCACTTCGGCCAACCTCGAACCGCTCCTCCTGACCTACCTGGGCGACGATCCGGCGGCGGGCGCGGCGGCCGTCGTCGAGCGCACCGCCCGTTCCACCCCGCTGTTCTCCACCACCACGGAGGACGGCTTCCAGCACCGGCTGTGGGCGATCACGGCCCCCGCCGACCTGGCGGCGATCACCGCCGACCTGGGCGACCGCCAGGCCCTCATCGCCGACGGCCACCACCGCTGGGCGACGTACCTGCGCCTCCAGGAGGAGCACGGCTCCCCCACCCCGTGGGACTTCGGCCTGGTGCTCCTCGTCGACACCGCCCGCTACCCGCTCCAGGTCCGCGCGATCCACCGGCTGCTCCGGCGCCTGTCCCCCGCCGACGCCCTGGCCGCCCTCGACGGCCGCTTCCGGGTCCGCACCGTCGACGGCCCGCTGCCGGCCGCCATGTCGGCCCTGGCCGAGGCCGCGGAGCTCGGCAACGCCTTCCTGCTCACCGGAGACGGCACCTTCCACCTGGTCACCGACCCCGAGCCGGCCCTCATCGAGGCCACGGTCCGCGGAGACCGCCCCGAGGCCTGGCGCCGCCTGGACGCCACGGTCCTCCACGCGACCCTGCTGGACACGCTCTGGGCCGTTCCCGACGCCCCCGACCAGATCTCGTACATCCACGACACCGAGGCCACCGTCGAGATGGCGGAGCGCCTCGGCGGCACGGCCGTCCTGCTGCACCCCGTCCGCGAGGCGGTCGTACGGGAACTGGCCCGCCAGGGCGTGACGATGCCCCGCAAGTCCACCTCCTTCGGCCCGAAGCCCGCCACCGGCCTGGTCCTGCGCAGCGTGGACTGACGGCTCCCCGGACCAACAAAAAAGGGCGGTACCCCCATCGGGGGTACCGCCCTTTTCAGCTCACTCAGCCGTCGTCGCGGACTCCGGCGTCACGACGGTCGTCGTCCTCGTCCTCGTCCTCGTCGAGCACGACGACCTCGTCGGTGACGTCGACATCGACGTCACCCTCGACGTCCCCCTCGTACTCGTCGTCGTCCTCGTCGTAGTACTCGGCCTGGTCGGAGGCACGCTCGGCCGCCACGACCTCCGGGTCGTCGTCGTCCTCGTCTTCGTCTTCGTCCTCGTCGTCGAACTCGTCGTCGACCTCGACCTCGACGTCCTCGTCCTCGTCCTCGTCCGAGTCGTCGGCGGAGGCGTCGACGAACTCGACACCGTCCAGCTCGGCGAGACGGTCGGAGGCGTCCGTGGCCCCGTCCTTGTCGGCCTCAAGGGTCTTGGCGAACCACTCGCGCGCCTCGTCCTCACGGCCGGCCGCCAGCAGGGCGTCGGCGTAGGCGTACCGCAGACGCGCGGTCCACGGCTGCACGGAGCTGGAGGCCAGCTCCGGGCTCTGCAGGGTCACGATGGCAGCGTCGAGCTGGTCCATGTCCCGGCGGGCACCGGCCGCGACCAGACGCATCTCGACCTGACCGGCCTTGTCCAGCTTCTGCACCTCGGGCTCGCCGGCCATGGCCAGCGCCCGCTCCGGACGGCCGAGGCCGCGCTCGCAGTCGGCGATGACGGGCCACAGCTCGACCGAACCGGTCATCCGCTTGGCGGCGCGGAACTCCGCGATCGCCTCGGCGTACTTCTGGTTGGCGTACGCGGCGAAGCCGGCGGCCTCGCGCACGGCGGCGACGCGGGAGGCCAGACGCAGGGCGATGCGCGAGTACGCGTACGCCTGCTCCGGGTCCTCGTCGATCAGCCGGGCCACCATGACCAGGTTCTTCGAGACTTCCTCGGCCAGACCCTTGGGCAGGCTCAGCAGCTCCTGGCGAACGTCGGAGTCGATCTCGAAACCGGTGACGTCGTCGTCGATCGGAAGCCGCTTGACCGGGTCCCGGTCGGCACGGAAGTCACGGTCGCCACCACGGTCGTCACGCCCGCGGAACCCACCGCGGTCGCCGCCCCGGTCGTCGCGACGCGGGTACGAGGGACGGTCGCCGCGGTCGTTGCCACGGAACCCACCGCGGTCGTCATCACGACGGGGGTACGAGGGACGGTCGCCACCGGAGGGACGGTCGTCACGACGCGGGTACGACGGACGGTCACCACGGTCGTTCCCACGGAAGCCGCCACCGGAGGGACGGTCACCACGGTCGTCGCGGCGGAAGCCACCACTGGTGGGACGGTCGCCGCCACCGGTGGGACGGTCATCGCGACGCGGGTACGACGGGCGGTCGCCACCGCGGTCGTCACGACCGCCGCGGAACCCACCGCGGTCGTCATCACGACGCGGATACGAGGGACGGTCGCCGCGGTCGTTCCCACGGAAGCCGCCACCGGAGGGACGGTCGCCCCGGTCGTTGCCGCGGAAGCCACCACCGGTGGGACGGTCGCCACCACGGTCGTCACGACGGGGGTAGGACGGGCGGTCGCCGCCACCGGAGGGGCGGTCATCGCGACGCGGGTACGACGGGCGGTCGCCACCGCGGTCGTCACGGCCGCCACGGAACCCACCGCGGTCATCGTCACGACGGGGGAAGGAGGGACGGTCGCCACCGGAGGGGCGGTCGTCACGACGCGGGTACGACGGACGGTCACCACGGTCGTTCCCACGGAAGCCGCCACCGGAGGGACGGTCACCACGGTCGTTGCCGCGGAAGCCACCGCCGGTCGGACGGTCGCCACCACGGTCATCGCGACGCGGGAAGGAGGGGCGGTCGCCGCCACGGTCGTCACGACCGCCGCGGAACCCACCACGGTCGTCATCGCGACGCGGGTACGAGGGACGGTCGCCACCGGAGGGACGGTCGTCACGGCGCGGGGACGAGGGACGGTCGCCCCGGTCGTTGCCGCGGAAGCCACCACCGGTGGGACGGTCGCCACCACGGTCGTCACGACGGGGGTACGACGGACGGTCGCCACCACCAGTGGGACGGTCGCCGCCACCGGAGGGACGGTCATCGCGACGCGGGTACGACGGGCGGTCACCGCCACGGTCGTCACGGCCGCCACGGAACCCACCGCGGTCATCGTCACGACGGGGGAAAGAGGGACGGTCGCCGCGGTCGTTGCCACGGAAGCCGCCGCCGGAGGGACGGTCACCACGGTCGTTGCCGCGGAAGCCACCACCGGTCGGACGGTCGCCACCACGGTCGTCACGACGGGGGTAGGAGGGACGGTCGCCGCCGCCGGCCGGACGGCCACCACGGTCGTCACGACGGAAACCGCCACCAGTGGGACGGTCGCCGCCACCGGAGGGACGGTCATCGCGACGCGGGTACGACGGACGGTCGCCACCGCCGGCCGGACGGCCACCACGGTCGTCACGGCGGAAGCCACCGCCGGTGGGACGGTCGCCGCCACCGGTGGGGCGGTCATCGCGACGGAACGGAGGACGCTCGCCGCCACGGTCGTCACGGCCCCCGCGGTAGCCGCCCCTGTCACCGCCGTCGTTGCGCCGAGGCTCGCGCTCCGGACGATCGTCGGGAGAGTTGGACATGGGTGTGACTCCTGTCGTCGGGGTACCGCTAGTCATTCTCGCGCAACCAACCCATGGCCGCGCTTCGGCGTAAAGCTGCGTGAAGCTACCTAAAGCTCCGGAAAACAAAAAAAGACCCCTGCTCCAGCGTTGAACGCTGGACCAGGGGTCCTTTGAAAAATTGTTCGGCGGTGTCCTACTCTCCCACAGGGTCCCCCCTGCAGTACCATCGGCGCTGAAAGGCTTAGCTTCCGGGTTCGGAATGTAACCGGGCGTTTCCCTAACGCTATGACCACCGAAACCCTAATCGGTTTCGAGCGAACAAGCACACTTTATAGTTATGTTCTAGCTCTAGAAACCAGCAACCGTTCGTTGCTTCAGAACTAACACAGTGGACGCGAGCAACTGAGGACAAGCCCTCGGCCTATTAGTACCAGTCAGCTCCACCCGTTACCGGGCTTCCACATCTGGCCTATCAACCCAGTCGTCTACTGGGAGCCTTACCCTCTCAAGGAGGTGGGAATACTCATCTTGAAGCAGGCTTCCCGCTTAGATGCTTTCAGCGGTTATCCCTCCCGAACGTAGCCAACCAGCCATGCCCTTGGCAGGACAACTGGCACACCAGAGGTTCGTCCGTCCCGGTCCTCTCGTACTAGGGACAGCCCTTCTCAATATTCCTACGCGCACAGCGGATAGGGACCGAACTGTCTCACGACGTTCTAAACCCAGCTCGCGTACCGCTTTAATGGGCGAACAGCCCAACCCTTGGGACCGACTCCAGCCCCAGGATGCGACGAGCCGACATCGAGGTGCCAAACCATCCCGTCGATATGGACTCTTGGGGAAGATCAGCCTGTTATCCCCGGGGTACCTTTTATCCGTTGAGCGACGGCGCTTCCACAAGCCACCGCCGGATCACTAGTCCCGACTTTCGTCCCTGCTCGACCCGTCGGTCTCACAGTCAAGCTCCCTTGTGCACTTACACTCAACACCTGATTGCCAACCAGGCTGAGGGAACCTTTGGGCGCCTCCGTTACTTTTTGGGAGGCAACCGCCCCAGTTAAACTACCCATCAGACACTGTCCCTGATCCGGATCACGGACCGAGGTTAGACATCCAGCACGACCAGAGTGGTATTTCAACGACGACTCCACAACCACTGGCGTGGCCGCTTCAAAGTCTCCCACCTATCCTACACAAGCCGAACCGAACACCAATATCAAACTATAGTAAAGGTCCCGGGGTCTTTCCGTCCTGCTGCGCGAAACGAGCATCTTTACTCGTAGTGCAATTTCACCGGGCCTATGGTTGAGACAGTCGAGAAGTCGTTACGCCATTCGTGCAGGTCGGAACTTACCCGACAAGGAATTTCGCTACCTTAGGATGGTTATAGTTACCACCGCCGTTTACTGGCGCTTAAGTTCTCAGCTTCGCCACACCGAAATGTGACTAACCGGTCCCCTTAACGTTCCAGCACCGGGCAGGCGTCAGTCCGTATACATCGCCTTACGGCTTCGCACGGACCTGTGTTTTTAGTAAACAGTCGCTTCTCGCTGGTCTCTGCGGCCACCCCCAGCTCACGGAGTAAATCCGATCACCAGTGATGGCCCCCCTTCTCCCGAAGTTACGGGGGCATTTTGCCGAGTTCCTTAACCATAGTTCACCCGAACGCCTCGGTATTCTCTACCTGACCACCTGAGTCGGTTTAGGGTACGGGCCGCCATGAAACTCGCTAGAGGCTTTTCTCGACAGCATAGGATCATCCACTTCACCACAATCGGCTCGGCATCAGGTCTCAGCCTTATATGAGGGACGGATTTGCCTACCCCTCGGCCTACACCCTTACCCCGGGACTACCACCGCCCGGGCTGGACTACCTTCCTGCGTCACCCCATCGCTTACCTACTACAAGTCTGGGTCACCGGCTCCACCACTTTCCTTTCCCCGAAGGGTCCGGAACGGCTTCACGGGCTTAGCATCGCCTGATTCGATATTGGGCGTTTCAAAGCGGGTACCGGAATATCAACCGGTTGTCCATCGACTACGCCTGTCGGCCTCGCCTTAGGTCCCGACTTACCCTGGGCAGATCAGCTTGACCCAGGAACCCTTAGTCAATCGGCGCACACGTTTCTCACGTGTGTATCGCTACTCATGCCTGCATTCTCACTCGTGAACCGTCCACAACTAGCTTCCGCTGCTGCTTCACCCGGCACACGACGCTCCCCTACCCATCACAGCGGGCGTTGGCCCTATTGCTGCAATGACACGACTTCGGCGGTACGCTTGAGCCCCGCTACATTGTCGGCGCGGAATCACTTGACCAGTGAGCTATTACGCACTCTTTCAAGGGTGGCTGCTTCTAAGCCAACCTCCTGGTTGTCTCTGCGACTCCACATCCTTTCCCACTTAGCGTACGCTTAGGGGCCTTAGTCGATGCTCTGGGCTGTTTCCCTCTCGACCATGGAGCTTATCCCCCACAGTCTCACTGCCACGCTCTCACTTACCGGCATTCGGAGTTTGGCTAAGGTCAGTAACCCGGTAGGGCCCATCGCCTATCCAGTGCTCTACCTCCGGCAAGAAACACGTGACGCTGCACCTAAATGCATTTCGGGGAGAACCAGCTATCACGGAGTTTGATTGGCCTTTCACCCCTAACCACAGGTCATCCCCCAGGTTTTCAACCCTGGTGGGTTCGGTCCTCCACGAAGTCTTACCTCCGCTTCAACCTGCCCATGGCTAGATCACTCCGCTTCGGGTCTAGAGCGTGCAACTCAATCGCCCTATTCGGACTCGCTTTCGCTACGGCTTCCCCACACGGGTTAACCTCGCTACACACCGCTAACTCGCAGGCTCATTCTTCAAAAGGCACGCAGTCACGACCGTTATTCCGAAGAATAACGGCGACGCTCCCACGGCTTGTAGGCACACGGTTTCAGGTACTATTTCACTCCGCTCCCGCGGTACTTTTCACCATTCCCTCACGGTACTATCCGCTATCGGTCACCAGGGAATATTTAGGCTTAGCGGGTGGTCCCGCCAGATTCACACGGGATTTCTCGGGCCCCGTGCTACTTGGGAGATTCTTAAGCAAGCCGCTGATGTTTCGTCTACGGGGGTCTTACCCTCTACGCCGGACCTTTCGCATGTCCTTCGACTACATCAACGGTTTCTGACTCGCCGACCGGCCGGCAGACCGATCAAAAGAATTCCCACAACCCCGCATGCGCAACCCCTGCCGGGTATCACACGCATACGGTTTGGCCTCATCCGGTTTCGCTCGCCACTACTCCCGGAATCACGGTTGTTTTCTCTTCCTGCGGGTACTGAGATGTTTCACTTCCCCGCGTTCCCTCCACACTGCCTATGTGTTCAGCAGTGGGTGACAGCCCATGACGACTGCCGGGTTTCCCCATTCGGACACCCCCGGATCAAAGCTCAGTTGGCAGCTCCCCGGGGCCTATCGCGGCCTCTCACGTCCTTCATCGGTTCCTGGTGCCAAGGCATCCACCGTGCGCCCTTAAAAACTTGGCCTACAGATGCTCGCGTCCACTGTGTAGTTCTCAAGCAACGACCAGTCACCCATCACCCTCATCCGCAGACGAAGTTCACTGGGGCCGGCATCACGAAGATAAAGCCTTTCGGCCGTACCCTCAGATAC